>NZ_AP023361.1:462500-3114641 GCF_014191545.1 Terrihabitans soli
GCTTTGGGTGTGTACGTATGTACACGCGGTAGCGGAGCGTTCTGTAAGTCTGCGAAGGCGGACCCGTGAGGGCCGCTGGAGATATCAGAAGTGCGAATGCTGACATGAGTAACGATCAGGGGTGTGAAAGACACCCCCGCCGAAAATCCAAGGGTTCCTGCGTAAAGCTAATCTGCGCAGGGTTAGCCGGCTCCTAAGGCGAGGCCGAAAGGCGTAGTCGATGGGAATGGGGTCAATATTCCCCAGCCAGTGGGTAGTGACGGATTCCGTATGTTGTTCGATCTTATTGGATTGATCGGGCCTCGAAGGAGTTCCAGGAAATAGCTCCCACATTAGACCGTACCCGAAACCGACACAGGTGGATTGGTAGAGAATACCAAGGCGATTGAGAGAACTACACTGAAGGAACTCGGCAAATTACCTCCGTAACTTCGGGATAAGGAGGCCTTCTGTATGGGCAACCATGCAGGAGGGGCACAGACCAGGGGGTAGCGACTGTTTACCTAAAACACAGGGCTCTGCGAAATCGCAAGATGACGTATAGGGTCTGACGCCTGCCCGGTGCCGGAAGGTTAAAAGGAGAGGTGCAAGCCTTGAATTGAAGCCCCGGTAAACGGCGGCCGTAACTATAACGGTCCTAAGGTAGCGAAATTCCTTGTCGGGTAAGTTCCGACCTGCACGAATGGCGTAACGACTTCCCCGCTGTCTCCAGTGTAGACTCAGTGAAATTGAATTCCCCGTGAAGATGCGGGGTTCTTGCGGTCAGACGGAAAGACCCCGTGCACCTTTACTGCAACTTTGCGCTGGCGTTTGTGTTGGCATGTGTAGGATAGGTGGTAGGCTTTGAAGCTGCGGCGCTAGCCGTGGTGGAGCCACCCTTGAAATACCACCCTTGTAAATACGAACGTCTAACCGCGAGCCGTTATCCGGCTTCGGGACCGCGCATGGTAGGCAGTTTGACTGGGGCGGTCGCCTCCCAAAGAGTAACGGAGGCGCGCGATGGTAGGCTCAGAGCGGTCGGAAATCGCTCGTTGAGTGCAATGGCATAAGCCTGCCTGACTGAGAGACTGACAAGTCGAACAGAGTCGAAAGACGGTCATAGTGATCCGGTGGTCCCGCGTGGAAGGGCCATCGCTCAACGAATAAAAGGTACGCCGGGGATAACAGGCTGATGATGCCCAAGAGTCCATATCGACGGCATCGTTTGGCACCTCGATGTCGACTCATCACATCCTGGGGCTGAAGTAGGTCCCAAGGGTTCGGCTGTTCGCCGATTAAAGTGGTACGTGAGTTGGGTTCAGAACGTCGTGAGACAGTTCGGTCCCTATCTGCCGTGAGTGTAGGAATCTTGAGAGGATTTGTCCCTAGTACGAGAGGACCGGGATGAACATACCTCTGGTGGACCTGTTGTGGCGCCAGCCGCATTGCAGGGTAGCTATGTATGGACGGGATAACCGCTGAAAGCATCTAAGCGGGAAACCCACCTCAAAACGAGGATTCCCTTGAGAGCCGTGGAAGACGACCACGTTGATAGGCCGGGTGTGGAAGTGCAGTAATGCATGAAGCTTACCGGTACTAATTGCTCGATTGGCTTTATCGCTCTCATTTTCAATGTCCGTAATGACATCGGTCAGATCTCAAACAGATCTCTGCTTGCTTCGACTGTTCTTTGCCGGCCTGGTGGCTTGGCGAGGAGAAAAAACCCGTTCCCATCCCGAACACGGCCGTTAAGCTCCTCTGCGCCGATGGTACTTTGTCTCAAGGCACGGGAGAGTAGGTCACTGCCAGGCCTGCAAAGCACAGTCGCTCACACGATTTCAGACACATACTTTTCTCAGGGCGCGCGCGTCAGCGCCTTCCGCACAAGAAACAAGAATTGACGCGGGATGGAGCAGCCCGGTAGCTCGTCAGGCTCATAACCTGAAGGTCACAGGTTCAAATCCTGTTCCCGCAACCAAACGCAAAAGCCGCCCTTTCGGGCGGCTTTTTTGCGTTTGGATGGGAGCTTTGGATTTGAACCTATTGAGGGGCCCATCGAGCGGCGACGCCGCGAAGATGGGACAGGGATGTCAAATCCTGTCATGCATCTCGACCGAGCTGGCCTCAAATCCTGTTCCCGCAACCAAACGCAAAAGCCGCCCTTTCCGGCGGCTTTTGCGTTTTGCTGGAAGCTTTGGATCTGAAATTCCGGCGTGAGCTCGGCTCGCGCCGATGGGACAAAGAAGCCAACTTCCACCCTAGGAATAACCACCGACACAGGCTTGTAAAACTACGGGAATCTCATAGCCTCGCGAGTCGAGGGGAACAACGGCTCAAAAGGAGCTCCATATGAAACTGAATTTCGGTTGGCTGATGGGTTGTGCAGTTGCGACGGTGGTCGTCGTGGCCGGCGCCGGGGATGCGCTGGCGTGGCACAAGGGCTATCCGCACGATGGCGGCCACAACAAGTGGAAAAGCCAGGAATACAACAGCCACAACAAGTGGAAGAGCCAGCAGTACAACAGCCACAACAAGTGGAAGAGCCAGGAATACAACGACTATCACGGCCCGAACAAAAGCCAGTACCAGAAGAAGAAATACTATCATCAGAAGTACGGCAGCTGGGGTTCGCATCCGCAGTGTATGCACCTCGGACCGTTCGGCATCTGCGAATATTGATCTCGTCGAGAGACATCGGAGGACGGGGCCTTGGCCCCGTCCTTTCTTTTTGTGCTGCAGCTTTCCTGCTGGTCGCGGCACCGTCGGCGTTTGCCCAGATGCAGCCGAAGATCACAACGAATGAAAGCTATATTCAGGAGATCGGCGCCACAGGCCTCAAGATCGAAGAGCCACGCGCCGTTTTCGGGTACATACTGAAAGCGCTGCCGGACGAGGTGACGGTCTATCCGACCGAGAACTACTATTATTTCTATTTCTTCCAGGACGGCGTTCGCTATACGGGCAATATCCGCCTCGCGATCGATCTGCGCGATCAGGGCCTCGTTGCCTTCAATTATTTCCGTGAAGCCACCCCCTGGCAGCAGGACGACAAAGATCACTACCGCGAGCTCGGCAAAAAGGACGGCGTTGCGATCCAGAAGGTCTCGGATCTCGTCTACAGAATTTCGGCGGATGGAGAATCCGTCACCTTCAAACTCAACGACCTGTCGAATGTGAAGCCGCCGGCACTGGCCGAGGGTGAGGTCTATCTCGGCCCGATTTTCGACGAATCCGGCATCCGCTTCTTTTTCGTTTTCGACGAGACGCGCAAACTGTTCCGCTACATTCTGGATGAGACGGTGCCTGTTGCCGACGAACTGATGGAGGCGGACGAGCTGCCTCATGTTTCGCTCGGCCGCCGCACGGGTTTTGCGTTCTTCGACGATCCGGTCGTGCCGCGGAAAATCCTGGTCGGCGTCTATGAAGGCAATGCGCGCATGAACACGGCGTTCGATGGGCCGTTTGATCAACTGCCCGACAATTTTCTGAAAGGCGATGAACTCCGCCGCGCCATTCTTCTCGCCGACCCCGATGCCGATCCGAACATGGACCGCCTCGGCAACCGGCCCGGCGGCCAGGAGCGCGAACTGATCGACCCGTATAAACGCTATGAAAACGTATCGTCGCTGCGCGCGTTCGGCGCCTGCGCCGAAAATGCCAGCGCCGACTGGACCTATCGCTGCCTCGACGCGCTCTTCGAGCAGTAATTATTCGACGATATCGGCCGGCTGCACGCGCTCGCGCGTCAGAAGATAAAGCCCCGCGGCGATCACAACGCCGGCACCCGCAAGCGTCCAGACATCCGGCACATCAGAGAAGACAAGCCAGCCGGTCAGCAGCATGAAGAGCAGCTCGACATAGACGAAGGGTGCGAGCACGGGCGCGGGGGCTCGCGCATGGGCGTGGATCAAAAGGAAATGGCCGAAGCCACCAAGCATGCCGGTCAGAATATGCAGCGACCAGATCAGGGCGTTGTCCGGCCAGTGCCAGACAAAAGGCATGATGGGCGCAAGCGCCAGTGCGCCGAAAAGGCTCGTCACGGCAATCGAGGTGCGCGCCGAGTCGTACGCCGTCACAAAGCGTGTCGCGATATTGTAGAAGGCCGCGCAGATCGCGTTCGCCAGCGCCAGGAGATAGGCGAAGTGGAACGCGCCGAAGCCGGGCTTTGTGACGAGAAGAACGCCGGTAAAGCCGATGATGATGACGATCAGATGCCGCCGGCTCACCCATTCGCCGAGGATCGGGCCGGAAAAGAACGCGACGAGCAGCGGCGTCAGAAAGGCGATGGCGACAGCCTGATCGAGCTGAATGAAGGCGATGGCCGAGAAATTGAAGACGGTCGTGCCGGCCAGAAGGATCGAACGCAGGATCTGCATTCCGGGCTTTTTGGTGCGCCAGACGCCCGGTGCGCTCCACGGATTGAAGATGATCGCCGCAAGACACGCGTGCACGACATAACGCAGCCAGGCGACCTGCAGCGGGTTCTCATGCGCCGAGAGATATTTCGCCGTCGTATCGAGAACCGCAAACAGCGCCATGGCGGCGACCATCAGCGCGATGGCGATCAGGCGCAGCCGCCGCGCGGCGGCGGCATCGGCAGACAGGTGGTCGAGCGGCAGCGCCACTTTTTGTCCTCGGCGTAAATTTCGCGGGGAATTGGCGCTAGGAATGAACCTCTAGAGCTGCCTTGTCGAGGCGGCTTTCGTCGGTAGCGCGGCGCAAAGCCGAGGAAATGGCCTTGGCGTGGCCGGCATAACCGACCGAGGTGCGAAAGGCCTCGCTGCGGGGGAAAGGCTCGGAAATGGCCGTTTCCTCGGCCGTCCGGCCCGGCCGCGGGGTCATCACCACAACGCGCGAGGACAGATAGACCGCCTCGAAAATCGAATGGGTCACGAACACGACGGTCAGAAACAGGCGCTGCTTCAGGGCCAGAAGTTCATCGTTCAGCCGAAAGCGGGTGATTTCGTCGAGCGCGGCGAAAGGCTCGTCCATCAGCAGCAAAGTCGGCTGGGTGACGAGCGCCCGGGCGATGGCAACGCGCATTTTCATGCCGCCCGAAAGCTGATGAGGCTTGGCTTCGGCGAACTCGGTGAGCCCGACAAGCTCGAGCGCCTCCTCCACCCGCAGGCGGGCATCGGCGCGCGATACGCCCCTGAGGCGCAGCGGCAGCCAGATATTGTTGAAGGCGGATGCCCAGGGCATCAGCGTCGGCTCCTGGAAGACATAGCCGATCTCCGGCCGCCCTTTGGGCCATTCGACCTGGCCCTCGCTCGGCTCGTCGAGCCCGGCGATCAGCCTCAGAGCGGTCGATTTCCCGCAGCCGGACGGCCCGATCAGGGTGACGATATCGCCGCCGCCGATATCGAGGTCGAAGCGGTCCAGGGCCTGGACGCCGTTTTCGAAGGTTTTGGAGACGCCGTTCAGGCGGACCATGGTCATGGGGCAGGCTCATAGCATGGCCACCCAGGGGCAACCATGCCCGCCCGCCTCGCGGGCAACCATCAAAGCAGGGCAAGCTTGTGCGTCGGGGCTTCCATCCCTAGCTTGCGGCCACGATGACGACCCTGATCACCGGCTTCGGACCCTTTGACGGCGGCAGCAATGCCTCCGAGGCCCTTGTGCGCGCATTAACCAAACGCCGCATCGAGCTCGGCGAATATGCCCATGGCCGGGTCGAAACCCTGATCCTGCCGGTCGACACGGAGCTTGCCGGCACGCTGCTCGCCGAAGCGGTGGAGCGCTATCGCCCCTCGCATCTTTTGCTGACCGGGCAGGCGGCGGGCCGCAACAAACTCTCGCTGGAGCGCATCGCCACCAATAAGCGCGATTTCCGCACCCCCGATATCGCCGGCAAAGAAGTGCGCGATGCCTGTGTGCTCGACGGCACGCCCGAGCACTATGCCTCGAACTGGCCCGATCTCGACGGCGCTGTCGCGGCGATGAACGCCGCCGGCATTCCGGCCGAAGTGTCGGAGGATTGCGGCACGCATTTGTGCAATCAGGTTCTCTATCTCGCTTTGCACGCGGCGACGACGGCGGGGCAGTCGCATGTTTCGACCTTTCTTCACCTGCCGCTTCTGCCGCAGCAGGTGATCGCAAGGGAGCCTGCTGCGCAGCGCTATCCGAACTGTCCCTACATGCCGCTCGATATGACCATGCGCGGCGTTGAGATCGTGCTCCGGCATGCCGCGGCGCTTGGAGTTGCAGCATGAGCTTTTCCGGACGCTTCTGGGCCGATCTGACCTGGCCGGAGATCGCAGACGCCGATACCTCGTCCTGGATCGCCGTTCTGCCGGTTGCCGCGATCGAGCAGCACGGTCCGCATCTGCCGCTGTCGACCGATCGCGACATCATGCAAGGCTATCTCGCGCGCATCATGGCGCAGGTTCCCGCTGAGATGCCGGTGAGTTTTCTCCCCGTTCAGAATGTCGGCCTGTCGCCCGAGCATCGCGATTTCCCCGGCACGCTGACTTTGTCGCCGGAGACGGCGCTCAGCGTCTGGACCGAACTCGGCGGCAGCGTTGCCCGCGCCGGCGTCAAGAAACTCGTTCTTCTCTCCTCGCATGGCGGCAATACCGGCCTTCTCGAAATCGTCGCGCGTGAACTGCGGGCGCGACATTCCATGCTCGCCGTCACCGCGAGCTTCTCGCGCCTCGGTTATCCGGACGGCTTGTTTTCGCGAGAGGAGATCGCGCACGGCATTCATGGCGGCGAGATCGAGACGAGCCTCATGCTCGCCTTTGCGCCGCAGAAAGTGCGCCAGGACAGGCTCGACGAATTTCCCGCCGAGACCATCCGCATGGAACATGAATTCAAGCATTTGCGTGCCGCGCGCCCCGCCGGTTTCGGCTGGCTGACGCAGGATCTCAATCCGCAGGGCGCCATCGGCAATGCCAAGGCCGCGAATGCGATCAAGGGCGCGCAAGCCGCCGAACACGGCGTGCATGCCTTTGTCGAACTGCTGCAGGATATGACGTCGTTCCCGCTCGAGCGATTGCGGAGCGGTCCGCTCGGATGAAGACCGCGTCCGATGTCATTCGTCTTCTCGGCATGAAGCCGCATCCGGAAGGCGGACACTATGTCGAAACCTTCCGCGATCCGCGTGTTTCCGCCGGGCGCAATGCTTCAACCGCTATCTATTTTCTTTTGCGCCGTGGCGAGCGTTCGCACTGGCACAAGGTCGATGCGGCGGAAGCCTGGCACTTCTACGCAGGCGATGCGCTGAAACTGCGCCTGTCGCGCTATGGGCAGGGCGTCGATGAGCGTGTGCTCGGGCCAAATCTTCTGACGGGCGAGCGCCCGCAGATCGTCGTGCCGGCGGGCGTGTGGCAATCGGCGGAAAGTCTTGGCAATTGGTCGCTGGTCGGCTGCACCGTTGCGCCGGGTTTCCGCTTCGAGGGATTCGAACTCGCGCCGAAAGGCTGGGAGCCGGCTTAAGAGCCGCGTCCGTCCCGCTGTGTTTGCGCATCGACGATAAAGAAGCGCTTCTCCGCAGGAATGTTCGTCCGCACCACCGACGATGCCGGGCCGCTCTCTTTCTTCGCGGCCTTCTTTGCCGGCGCATCCGCGGCCATCGGCACACCGCAATCGGAGGGCGCGGCTTTTCCGGTGAAGCGGTCGGCGATCCACGCCGTCATCGGCTTTGCCGCCGCAGCGCCCGTTTCGAAATGCCCGCCCTTCACCGGCACAAGCGAGGTCGGCGTGCCGCGCGCGCACACGCGATCGGCATAAGCCTGCGTGACGCTCGGCCGGACGATCGTATCGGCCGTACCCTGTGCGAGAAATACCGGAACGCCGGAGGGCATAGCGCCCGGCGAATTTTTCGCCATCAGGTTCTTCCACGGCGCCGTCGCGGTGACGTCGACACCGGGTTTCAAAAATCCTTCGCGCTCGAACGCCTGCTCGATAAACAGCAGCTTGAGAGTCTGGCCCGTGTCCATATTGCAGCCCGAAGCGATGTTCTTGACGACAAGGCCGAGATGCTTCGGCACGACGCCGTCTGTCGAGATGCCGTAAAGCTTCGACCAGGAGGCGAGGGCAAAGGTCGCAAAGACGCGGCCGACCGGATCGTCGGAACTCTCGCGGATCAGCGCGCCGAGATCGGTCGGCGGCGCGGACGCTGCGACGCCGCGCAGCTTCAGGTCGGGGGCATAGCGCGCCGCGAGCTGGCCGGCGAACAGGCTCGCATGGCCGCCCTGCGAATAGCCGGCAGCGACGAACTGATTGCTCGCTTTCGCATCCGGAAGCGCCCGCGCGGCGCGCGCCATATCGAGCACCGCATGGCCCTGATCGGCGCCGATGAGATAAGGATGCGTGCCGGGCGTGCCGAGGCCGGGATAATCCGTCGCCGCAACAACGAAGCCGCGGGCCAGCATGTCCTGCAGTCCGTACATGTTTTCATAGACGTTCGGGAACATCGAGCGCGCACAGCTGCGCGCAACGCCGCTTGTCGCCGGCGCCCATGAGACAACGGGGCGGCCGCCCGCGGGCGCCTCGGTCTTCGGCACGACGATGATGCCTGACACGGCAACGGGCTTTCCATTGCCAGTGGTCGAACGGTAGAGAACTTTATATGCGGCAGATGCGCCGGGCGGGGCGGCAAAGGGCTCTGCGCGAATGATCGAGCCCGGCTTTCCGGACACGGCGCCGGCGGCAGGCGTGTAGAAATCGCCGGCAAAAGCCGGCGCGGAGACGGAAAGGAAAAGCGCCGCACAGGCGGGCAGGAGTTTCATGCGCATTATACCCAAACGCGAAGAGCGTTATGTGGGTTGCGTCCCACTCTCCGCCAATGGTGCTTTAGTCGGCCCGCGTTTCTTCACTATGTCCGGAAGGTTTCCGGAGTGATAAAAGCCGTGTTCCGGCTTATCCGGCATGGCCGGAATGGGGCGAAACTGAGGAGATTTCTTGTGAGCCGTGTCATCGTCGCTCTGTTTGTCGCCGTGCTCGCGCTCGTGGTTGCGATCTCGCTCTACACCAATCTCTCAAATACCGATCAGATCCCGCCGCCGCCGGCGGGCTCGGTGCAGTAGGAGCGGGTCTTCAGGCCTTCGCTTATTTCTTGAGGCCCTGGAAAAGCCCGGCGATGAGATCGGATTGCGTGACAAGGCCGACGAGCTTGTTGTCCGCATCGACCACCGGCATGTGATGCAAGCCGCCGTCCGCCATCAGCGGCACAATGTCGGCGATCGGCGTTTCCGGCCGGACGCTCCTGACCTCCACCGTCATGATATCGGCGACGGTTCCCTGCGGCGCCTTTTCCATGCCGATGGCTTTGCGCAGACGATGGCCGTTGGAGATGCGCGGGCCGCTTGCACCCCACGCCGCTTTGTCGAGAAGATCGGTCTGGGTGACGATGCCGAGCACGGTTGCGTCTTCCGCCGTCACCGGCAGCGCCTTGATATGATGCGCGCGCAAAAGATCATGCGCCTGCTTCAGCGTTGTCGAGGGCGCAACGCCGATGATATCGCGCGACATGATATCGTCGCAGGTGATCTCGCTTGAACGGCGGCGATAGGCTTTCAGCTCGGCCTCGCGTACAAGGCCCGCAATGTCTTCCGGGTTCACGTCGAAGAGCTGGTTATGCTCTTCGAGGACGGCGGTGAGATCGGCCTGGGTGAGGCCGACGCGTGCGGAGGGCGGCACATCGCCCGTCGCATGAACATTGGGCGCGGCCACCGGCTTGTGCGGATAACGGCGGCCGGTGAAGTTGTTGTAGATGAAAGCCGTCAGCAGCAGAAGAATCGTATTGACGCCGACAGGCCACAGCACAAAGCCGTAGCCCGCGGCATGCACGGCCGGGCCGCCGAGCACCGCCGTCAGCGCCACAGCGCCGCTTGGTGGATGGATGCATTTGCAGGCCATCATCAGCGCGATTGCAGCGCCCACAGCCACGGCCGAGGCGATGAACGGGTCCTCGATCCACAGCGCCGCCGTGACGCCGGCGATCGATGCAATGAGATTGCCGCCGAGCACCGACCAGGGCTGGGCGAGAGGGCTTGCCGGAACGGCGAAGAGCAGCACCGAGGACGCGCCCATGGGCGCGATAAGGAGCGGCACCGCGGCGGACGAGCCGAGTGCATATTGGGTCACAAAGCCCGTCACCAGAATGCCGATCAGGGCGCCGATCGAGGCGCGCAGCCGTTCCGTGGCGTTGGCCGATCCGATTTTCGGAATAAGCGGCTTCAGAAAGGAGGGGTGATAGTCGGGCATTATTGGGACTCGACGTTGGGGGCGATAGGTATAGTTCTGCCTGAGAATTAGGCAATCTTCTCGCGCCGATCGGGCGATAACGGCGGTCTATGGCGTCCCGTGACCGGAAAGCGCCTGGGCCGTGCCGCGGACGGCGTTGCGGAAGGCTTCGTCGAAATTCACGCCTTCTATGCCCCAGCGATAGACCGCCCCGTCATCCGAGGTCTGCCAGCGGGCGATCCAGCCGAGCATCCGGTCGCTGAACAGTATATGGCCGGCCAGGACCCGCTCTGCTCCGGCCTCCCGCATCAACGTCTCCAGTGCGGCCGGAACGGGAGTTTTGAGGCCGTCTGCGGCCAGGCCGGACGCCTCGATCATGGCCCGGCTCGGCAGAATGAGGGGCAGGCCATAGCGGCGCGCGGACGCGATGAGGGCGGTGCGCTGCACCGAGCCCGGCTCGCCTTGATCTGTGAGGATGAAGTGGGACGGGCCGAGTTCGACGCCGATGAGAAAGAGGATCTTCGGCCGCTCATCGCCCCAGGGCTTTTGCCCCAGCTCCGCGAGAGCGGCATCAATCCTTTCAGGTGCATAGTCGATGGTGATTTCGAACGGCCGGTCGCGCGTGCCCTGTTCGTCATGCTTGGGAATGCCCGCCATCAGGTCGCGATAGGAAAACGTATGCACGACAGCGGGATCGAATCCGGCGTCGAGTTTGGGGTCTGCCAGAAGCCGCGGATCGCCCGAAACCTTCACCATCACATCGCGATAGCCTTGCAGCAGCGCGGGATCGCGCGTCTCCGGACGCTCGCCGGTGACGAAGACCTGGGCGCGGTAAAGATCGACGACGGGTTCGGCCTGCGCGCCGCCTGAACAAACAGACGCCAGCACAAAAACCGCCGGAACGGCGGAGATCAAAAAGCGGCGCATGCCGGAAATCCTAAAACCCCAGCCCCGCCTTCGCGATCACAAACCCGTGCCGGCTATTTTGCCGGTGGGGCGTTCATGGCCTCGGCAACCGGTGCCTGACCCTGATTGGGTCCGGCAGCGATCACGAACACGGCGATCTGCGCGATGAAGGCAAAAACAAGTGCAGCCCCAGCCATATACAGGCCGGTACGTTCCTTCGACATGACACCCTCCCTAAGCGGGCCACCGGAGAAACTCTCAAAACCCTCCGTTTTCCGGAGGCTATGTTTGTAGTGGCAGTCTGGTCGAGAACGCGGAGCTTGTCACGGCGCTTGCGCGGCGCGTTTGAAGCGAAGCTCTATGCCGCTGATACGACTCAGGTTTTTCCCGTCTGGCCTGTGCGCAGCCGGGGCGGGCGCAAACACAAAGAACAACCGTGCATTAACTGAAAAAAAGAGGTTTCCCGCGACATTTCATTAGCTTCGGGGCGAACCAAAATGCCGAAAAGAATCACGTCGAGTTCCAAATCCATTTTCGTTTCTCTCGCGGTCATTGCCGCCATCGGCGCCTTTGCTGCGTTCGGTCTGCCGGATATCTCGCTCGGCGGAAGTCTCGTTTCGCTTGTCCTTCTCGTGCTTTGCGCCGGTTTGGGCTTTGCCGTTCTTCGCCTGCGAAGCCGCAATGCGCTGCTGACGGCGGCGCTCGATAACATGCCGCAAGGTCTTTGCATGTTCGACGCCTCGGCGCGTCTCGTCCTCTGCAATGCGAGCTTTATCGCGATGTACCGCCTCGATGCCGGAAGCGTTAAACCCGGCATGTCGCTGCGCGAGGTGCTCGACCTCCGCAAGCGCGCCGGCACCTTCTCCGGCGATCCGGAGAAGTTCGTCACCGACCGTTTGGCCGTGATTGCGCAGGGCAAGACGACGAGCGCCTCAAGCGATATGGAGGACGGCCGCATTATTGCCGCCGCCGATCACCTGATGACGGGTGGCGGCTGGGTCGACACCTTCGAAGACATAACGGCACGCCGCAAAGCCGCGCTTGCCGCTGGCGCCTCGCAGGATCAGCAGAAGCGCAAGGCCATCATCGAGGACATCATCAATGGCTTCCGCCGCGAGACGGAAGAGCTTTTGAACCGCACGACCGAGAGCGCCGATCAGATGCGCCAGATGGCGGGCTCGCTGCTCGAATCGTCCGGCGTGACCACCGATCGCGTGCAGAGCGCTGCCCGCATGTCGCGCGATGCCTCGATGAACGTCCAGTCAGTCGCCGCGGCCGCCGAGCAGATGTCGATCTCGATCGGCGAGATCAACCGCCGCCTTGCCCGCACCAACGAGATCGTCCGCGACACGGCAAGCGATGCACAGGGCACCAACACCCAGATCAGCAATCTTTCGCAGGTCTCGACCAAGATCACCGAGATTATTGAGGTCATTCACAAGATCGCCGAGCAGACGAACCTGCTGGCGCTCAACGCCACCATCGAGGCGGCGCGCGCCGGCGAAGCCGGCAAGGGCTTTGCGGTCGTGGCCAGCGAAGTGAAGTCGCTTGCTCTGCAGACCGCCAAGGCCACCGAAGAGATCGGCAACCAGATCAATGAGGTTCAGGCCTCGACAAATGTCGTCGTCACCGCGATGACCGGTGTCACCGGGCGTATGCAGGAAATCAACGACGACACGGCATCGGTCGCGGAATCGGTTTCCCAGCAGAACACGGCGACGAGCGAAATCTCGCGCAATGTCGGCACCGTCGCCGAGGCCAGCCAGGCCATCTCCGATACGCTCGAGGACGTGACGCGCGTCGCCGACACGATGCAGTCATCGGCCCGCACCGTTCTCGATGCCTCGGAAGCCGTCACGACCCATGCGACGCAGCTGCGCAACGCGGTAAAGGAATTCCTCGACAAGGTCGCGGCGTAAAGCTCACCGCACGACACAGGACTTAAGGAAATGCCCGGCCTTTGGCCGGGCATTTTGCGTTTGCGGAGACGCTGCCGCGCCGGATACTGTCTGTACACGATTAACGAATGGACGTTACCGGGAACAGATGCGGCACGAATCGCTGACGCGGCGATGTTCCTAATAAGTCCGCACCAGATATGGTTGGCGAGACCCTTCCGGAGCCCAAGAGAGGCGCTTGCGAAGGCGTTAAACGCCGCTCCAAACGTTAACGCGCCTGCTGCTTCAGTCTCTCCAGAAGATCGTCGATCTCGGTGCCGCTATAGTTGGTGCTGTCGGTCATCACGAAGGCAGTCTTTCGCAGATGCGGGGCAAGGCTCTCTACAAAAACCAGCGTGTCGCGCAGGGTTTTGAAGGGCCGGACATTGCCCGGCCCGCCATGGATGTCACCGAACACCGGCTTGTCGGACCAGGAGACCGTGGCTTCCCGGTCGAAGTCGAAATAGCTCATGGGCGTTCCTCCTCCAGGGGAGTCTAGGGCGGGGCTTGCGCGGAGCAATGGGAAAAGCCGTTATATCGTACATACACGAGTTAACGAATGGGCCGGAGGGGGAACGGACCCGGCACGAATCACTGACGCTGGGATGTTCCGCTTAAGTCTACACAAGATGTGGGTGGCCGCTGTCCGCGGACGCATATTCCTGCGCACGCGGACAGCCGAAAACGCCGCTCAAGTGTTAACACCCGGAGCAAGGCGGTGTGCCGTCTCAGGAAAGCGTCTTGTTGCTCGCCTTCACAGCCTCTTCCGCCACATAGACCTGCCCGCCCATCGCCCGGAATCTTTCCGACATCTCCGACATGCCGTCGATGGCCTTCTGCTCGTTGTCACCGAGGCTCGCCGCATAGTCGCGGACGTCCTGGGTGATCTTCATCGAGCAGAATTTCGGCCCGCACATCGAGCAGAAATGCGCGACCTTATGGGCCTCTTTCGGCAGGGTCTCGTCATGGAAGTCGCGGGCGGTGGTCGGATCGAGGCCGATATTGAACTGATCCTCCCAGCGGAAGTCGAAGCGCGCTTTTGACAGCGCATCGTCACGCAACTGCGCCGCCGGATGCCCTTTTGCGAGATCGGCGGCGTGAGCTGCGATCTTGTAGGTGATGACGCCGGTCTTCACGTCGTCCTTGTTCGGCAGGCCGAGATGTTCTTTCGGCGTAACGTAGCAAAGCATGGCGCAGCCGAACCAGCCGATCATCGCAGCGCCGATGCCGGAGGTGATGTGGTCGTAACCGGGGGCGATGTCGGTCGTCAGGGGTCCGAGCGTGTAGAAGGGCGCTTCGCCGCATTCCTTCAGCTGCTTGTCCATATTGATCTTGATCTTGTGCATCGGCACATGGCCGGGCCCTTCGATCATCACCTGGCAGCCCTTCTGCCACGCGATCTGCGTCAGTTCGCCGAGCGTCTCGAGTTCGGCAAATTGCGCGCGGTCATTGGCGTCATAGATCGAGCCGGGACGCAGCCCGTCGCCCAAAGAGAACGACACATCGTAGCGCCGCATGAGATCGCAGATCTCATCGAAGCGCTCATAGAGGAAGCTCTCTTTGTGATGGGCAAGGCACCATTTGGCCATGATGGAGCCGCCGCGCGAGACAATGCCCGTCATGCGGTTTGCCGTCAGCGGCACATAAGGCAGGCGCACTCCCGCATGGATGGTGAAGTAGTCGACGCCCTGTTCGCACTGCTCGATCAGCGTGTCCTTATAGACCTCCCAATCGAGCTTCACCGGATCGCCGCCGACTTTCTCCAGCGCCTGATAGATCGGCACCGTGCCGATCGGGACGGGGGAGTTCCTTATGATCCAGTCGCGCGTGTTGTGAATGTTGCGGCCGGTCGATAGGTCCATCACCGTGTCGGCGCCCCAGCGGATCGCCCAGACAAGCTTTTCCACCTCTTCCGCGACGGAGGACGAGACGGCGGAATTGCCGATATTGGCGTTGATCTTCACGAGGAAGTTCCGGCCGATGATCATCGGCTCGAGTTCGGCGTGGTTGATGTTGGAAGGAATGATGGCGCGCCCGCGCGCGATTTCCTCGCGCACGAATTCGGGCGTAATGAAAGCCGGCAGCGCTGCGCCGAAGCTCTCGCCGTCGTCGAGCGCATATGCTGCGCGTTCCAGCATGTCTTTGCGGCCGAGATTTTCGCGCTCGGCCACATAGATCATTTCCTTGGTGATGATGCCGGCGCGCGCGAACTCATATTGCGTGACGAGCGCATTGCCTGTTCCCGCAAAAGGCGGATGTTCGATCGGAAAGGCGCGGGCGAGATGCCCGTCACCCACATTGCCATTGTCTTCCGGCTTGATGCTGCGGCCGCAATAGTCCGCAACGCCGCCGCGTTCTTTCACCCATGCGGTGCGCAGGCGCGGCAGGCCGCGTTCGAGATCGACTGAATAGCTCGGATCGGTGTAGGGGCCGGACGTATCGTAGACACGGACGGGAGCCTCATTCGCATCGCTCAGCGCGATCTCGCGCACCGGCACGCGCACATCCGGCGCTGCATCATTTGCAATGTAGAGTTTGGTCGATGCCGGCAGCGGACCGGTGGTGACGCCAGCTTCAATGAAGGCGTTGGGAGAAAATGACTTGTTCATAAGGACCTCCTCGAAAAGACGGAGATCCGGCTTCCAGGAGGATTTGCGGGAAATAAGGAATCTCACCTTGGCCCGCGTGCCCGTCCCTTCGCCGGAATTACCCGGATCAGGTTCAAAGGGTCACCGCGCTGCCTAAGGCTTGCGGTCTCTCAGCTCCTTGTCGGAGCTCCCCTCGGTTTACGAGGAAAAGTCTTTAAGCCTTACGGCCCGCCGGTCAAGTAAAACCGCTATATGCCGAAAATGTCCTTGTCGCCCGGCTGCAGGAACGGGTCGGAGATCGACACGCTGTCGTCGCTTAGCTGATAAGGAAAAACCAACCGTCCGGAAAAGTCGCCGACGTGGTCGAAAGCGGCGGCAATCGCATCCGATGTGCCGCCGCCCGGTAATGTGGTGCGCACGTCATAGACCAGGATCGACGCAATGATCGCGCCGCTCTTTGCTTGGCTGCGATATCCATCTTTCAGCCATTTGATGATGTCGGCTGATTTCGGAGACGCATCTTCGGCGCAGGCTATTGCAGGCACGATTTCGCCGGTTGCCAGCATGGTCACTCCGAACGGAAAAAACTCTCCGTGCTCGCCGAGCCATTTCTCGGCGATGGGAATGACCACGCTCAACAGCTCTTCGAAATCGGCCTTCGGGTCGCGCATCAATCGTCTTCGTGTCGGATCATTTGCCGATCGGCGCGATGGCGGCGATATAGCCGTAATAGACGAAGATGCCGCCGATGATGAGAAGCACGGCCGCCATGACCGGCAGTGTCGCGGTCTTGGTAATGACGCGGGCGCCCTTCTTCGAAATCTCCTGCGTGAACAGAATCCGGAACGTGCCGATCAGAATGGCGAACCAGCCGAATGCGGTGATCAGCGAACGCCAGTCCATCACCCACACATTATGCGTCAGCACAATCGCCAGACCCGTGACGAGCGGCAGCATGCCGGCGATAAAGACCAGCGGCCTCGATGACAGCAGCTGCTTGACCAGGTCGCGGAAGCTGTCGACGTCTTTCAGGATAGCCGCCGCAATGACGAGCATGACCGGCCCGACAAGCTGCGCGATAAACAATGATACGCCCATGATTTTCCCCCCAATATCTTCCCCAGTGTTTCCGCCGGGGAAGATGTTCGGTCAGGCTGTCATAATCAATCGGCCCCGTTCAATCGGCTTTTGCGCCCGACTGTTTGACGATGGGCGCCCATTTGGCGAGTTCCGCGGCAGCAAATTTGCCGAGCTCTTCCGGCGTCGAGGCGACGACGGTCGCCGAGAATTCCGCCAGCTTCTCCTTCACCTTGGGGTCGTTGACGGCCTTGTTTGCCTCCTCATTGAGCTTCTTGATGGCTTCCGGCGGCGTACCGGCCGGGGCAAACAGCGCGTTCCAGGTATAGGTCTCATAGCCGGGCAGAGCCTCGTTCAGCGCCGGCATATCGGGGAAAGTCGCCGCGCGCTGCGGTGAGGTCACGGCGATGCCTTTCAGCTTGCCGGAGCGGATATGCTGGGTGGAGGAGGGGAGATTGTCGAACATGATCGGCACCTGGCCGCCGATGACATCGACCAGCGCCGGGCCCGCGCCCTTATAGGGCACATGCACGAGATCGACTCCCGCCATGGTCTTGAAGAGTTCGCCCGACAGATGCAGCGGCGAGCCATTACCTGATGATGCGTATGAGTATTTACCGGGATTGGCCTTGAGCAGCGCAATCAGTTCCTGCGCATTGTTTGCCGGCACGGACGGGTGGACGACAAGAACGTTTGGCACCGTGACCAGCAGCGAGATCGGCGCAAAATCCTTGATCGGGTCATACGGCATGTTGGGATAAACGGCCGGATTCAGCGCGTGGGTCGCGACCGTCGCCATCAGGATTGTGTAGCCGTCGGGGGTCGCTTTCGCGACGGCGGCGGCGCCGAGATTGCCGCCTGCCCCGCCTTTGTTCTCAACGACGACCTGCTGGCCGAGGCCTTCCGACATCTTCTCGGCAATCAGGCGCCCGACGAGATCGGTCGAGCCGCCGGCGGCGAAGGGGATCACAAGGGTAATAGGGCGGTCGGGGAAACTCTGGGCCGAGGCCGGGGCGGCAAGGCCGAGGGAAACGAGGCAGGCGAGTACAGTGGCGGACAGGCGCATCTGGTCATTTCCTCCATGAGAATTCGGGTGCTGGCGGCTCTTGGGGCCGCTCTGACGCCCCTCAACGTGCCAGAGAGGCGCTGTGTTGCAAGGAAGAATGGACATCCGCCCCGGGCTTGTGTCGTCCGAAGTGTTATATTATAACATTCAGGCCATGGCGTCCCATACCCACCATCATCACCCACGGCCGGCTCGCGGCCCGAGCGGGCCCGGTTTTTCGCTCCTTCTGCTGTCGGCAGGGCAGCGCGTCCTTGGCGCGCTCATTCTTCTCGCGCTCCTGTGGGGCGGCGTGTTCTGGGCGCTCGCCTGATGCCGGCCGCGATCCGTTTCGACGATGTGACGCTCGGCTATGACCGGCATCCCGCGGTGCACCATCTGACCGGGGAGATCGAGGAGGGCAGTCTCACCGCGCTTGTCGGCCCGAACGGCGGCGGGAAATCGACGCTGCTAAAAGCCGTCATGGGCACGCTCACGCCGCTGTCCGGCACGATCACGCTCGCGTCCGAGCCGCACGAGATCGCCTATCTGCCGCAGGCGGTGGAGATCGATACCGGCTTTCCGATTTCGGTCTTCGATCTCGTCTCCACGGGGCTGTGGAAGCGCACGGGCCTTTTCGGCGGCATCGGTCCGGCGGACCGCAAACGCATTTCCGGGGCTCTGGAGACGGTCGGCCTCAACGGTTTCGAACTCCGCCAGATCGGCGCGCTGTCGGGCGGGCAGATGCAGCGGACTTTGTTCGCGCGCGTTCTGCTGCAGGATGCGAAACTCGTTCTGCTCGATGAGCCGTTCACCGCCATCGACGAAGCAACGGTGCGCGATCTCGTCCGCATCGTCGCGCACTGGCAGTCCGAAGGCCGCACCGTCGTCACCGTACTGCACGATCTCGATCTGGCGCGCACCTACTTCCCGCAGTCGATCCTTCTTGCGCGCGAATGCGTCGGCTGGGGCGAGACGAAGAAAGTTCTGACGCCCGATAATTTCCATCGCGCCAAGCGCCTCAGCCAGGCGCCCGATCCGAACGCGCAACTCTGCGCGCGCGAGGTAGCGTGATGTATGAATTTCTGATCGCGCCTTTCGCCGATTTCGATTTCATGAAGCGCGCGCTGATCGGCAGTTTCGCGCTGGCGCTCGGCGCGGGGCCTGTCGGCGTCTTTCTCATGCTGCGCCGTCTCAGCCTCACCGGCGATGCTATGGCGCATGCCATTCTTCCGGGCGCCGGCGTCGGCTATCTCGTCGCCGGGCTTTCGCTTCCGGCGATGACGATCGGCGGGCTTGTCGCGGGCGTCACCGTCGCGGTGCTGTCGGGTCTCGTCGCGCGTTTCACCGCGCTGAAGGAAGATGCCTCGCTCGCCGCGTTTTATCTTCTGTCGCTGGCGCTCGGCGTCATGCTGGTCTCGCTGCGCGGCTCGAATGTCGATCTTCTGCATGTTCTGTTCGGCACGGTGCTGGCGCTCGACAATGCGACGCTCATTCTGATTTCCGGCATCACCAGCCTCACGCTCGTTTCGCTCGCGCTGTTCTTCCGGCCGCTTGTGCTTGAATGCATGGACCCGGGCTATCTGCGTTCGGTCTCATCGGCCGGTGCGCCGGTGCATTTTCTGTTTCTGGCACTCGTCGTGATGAATCTCGTCGGCGGCTTTCATGCGCTCGGCACGCTGCTCGCCGTCGGTCTCATGATGCTGCCCGCCGCCGGCGCGCGTCTGTGGACGCAGGATCTGACGCGGCTTCTGATCGTCTCCGTCATCGCCGGCATGGCGTCGGGCTATCTCGGCCTTCTCGCCTCCTATCATTTCGAAGTGCCGGCAGGTCCGTCGATCATTCTTGCCGCCGGCCTTTTCTATCTCGCCTCGCTTGCCTTCGGCCGCGAAGGCGGTTTCATCCGCCGGCTCGTGCCGGCCCGTCATCTCGAAGCTTAAGGAGAAGCCGCAAATGGTGTCTCGCCGTCTGTTTCTGTCCTCGCTCGCCGCGCTGGGTGTCGTCTTCTCGTCCGGTGCGAATGCACAGGAGAAAGTGCCTGTCGTCGCGAGCTTTTCGATCCTCGGCGATTTCGTTCAGAACATCGGCGGCGAACGCGTTGCCGTGACAACGCTTGTCGGCGCCGACGGCGATGCGCATGTCTATGCGCCCAAACCCTCCGATGCGAAGGCTGTGGCGGAAGCCAAACTCGTCTTCATCAACGGCATCGGCTTTGAAGGCTGGATGGAGCGTCTCGTCGAGAGCTCCGGCTCGAAGGCCGAGATCGTTACCGCCTCGAACGGCATCGCCACCATCGCCTTCGGCGGCGAAGCAGAACACGACGATCATGGGGGCGGGCACACCCATGAGCACGGCGAGAAGGAAGCTCATGACGATCACGATCACGGCGAACTCGATCCGCATGCCTGGCAGTCGGTCGCGAACGCCATGGCCTATGTTGGAAATATCCGCGATGCGCTGATCAAGGCCGATCCGGCGGGCAAGGCCGATTACGAGGCCAATGCCGCGTCCTATCTCGCAAAGCTCGATGCGCTCGATGCGGAAGTCCGCACGACGATTGCCGCTCTCCCGGCCGACGGGCGCACCATCATCACTTCGCACGATGCCTTCGGCTATTTCGCCAAGGCTTACGGGATCGAGGTCGTCGCGCCGCAGGGCGTCTCGACCGAGGCCGAGCCCACGGCCAAACAGGTCGCGTCGCTCATCCGCCAGATCAGGGCGGAAAAAGTCCGGGCGATCTTTGTCGAAAACATCACCGACCCCCGGATGATCAAGCGCATCGCCGAGGAAAGCGGCGCGAAGATCGGCGGGGCGCTCTACTCCGACGCGCTGTCGCAAAAGGACGGGCCTGCCGGGACTTACATTGATATGGTCCGGCACAATATAAGGACCCTGAGCGCGGGCCTGTCGAGCTAGGCCCGAATCTCCGCGAAGGCGCCTAAAGGTTTCAAATGTCTGACAAAATTCCTGTTACCGTGCTCACCGGCTATCTCGGCGCGGGCAAGACCACGCTTCTCAACCGCATCCTCTCGGAGCAGCACGGCAAGCGCTACGCCGTCATCGTCAACGAATTCGGCGAGATCGGCATCGACAACGAACTCGTCGTCGGCGCGGACGAAGAAGTGTTCGAGATGAACAATGGCTGCATCTGCTGCACGGTGCGCGGCGATCTCATCCGCATCATCGAAGGGCTGATGAAGCGCAAGGGCAAGTTCGATGCGATCATTGTCGAAACCACAGGTCTCGCCGATCCGGCGCCCGTCGCGCAGACCTTCTTCGTCGATGAGGAAGTGCAGGACAATGCGCGCCTCGATGCGGTGGTCACCGTCGCCGACGCCAAATGGCTGACCGACCGTCTGAAGGATGCGCCGGAAGCAAAAAACCAGATTGCCTTTGCCGATGTCATCCTGCTCAACAAGACCGATCTTGTGACGCCTGCCGAGGTCGAAGAGGTCGAAGCGCGCATTCGCGGCATCAATCCGTATGCACGCGTCATCCGCACGGTGAAAAGCCAGGTGCCGCTGAGCGAAGTGCTCGACCGCGGCGCGTTCGATCTCGAGCGCATTCTCGAGCTCGAACCGGCCTTCCTTGAAACCGGCGACGGGCATGATCATCACGGTCATGACCATGGGCACGATCACCACGAGCATGGACCGGACTGCGGATGCGGTCACGATCATCACGACCATGATCACGATCATGGCCATTTGCATGCCCATGGCGGGGGCGGCCTGAAGCATTATCACGACGAGCATATGCAGTCGGTCGCGCTCACCGTGTCCGGCGATGTCGATCCGGAGAAATTCATTCCCTGGGTGCAGGATCTCGCGCAGTCGGACGGCCAGAATTTCCTGCGCTGGAAAGGCATCCTGTCGTTCAAGGATGAGCCGCGCCGCTATGTCTTTCAGGGCGTGCACATGATCCTCGACGGCGATCTGCAGCGCGAATGGAAGCCGGGCGAAAAGCGCGATTCCAAGCTCGTTTTTATCGGCAAGGATCTCGACAAGGCCAAATTGCAGGCCGGGTTTGAGGCGACCGCGGCCTGACAGGCCCGGCTGAACGGAGGAGGTGACGCCGCCTCCTCCGCACGCTAAACCCCCAGAATGTCTTCTCCCGGTTCCACCGATACCTCGCTCGCCGATTACATGCGCCCGGTACTTGCCGGCTCGCATGTGACCGCGACCGCCTTTCTCGACACGACGGCGGTGTTTGCGCTTGGCGACGGCACGGTCATTCTCGCCAATGGCGAGACGACCTCGCGTCTCAACGCCCATGACGGCGCGTCCATTCTTGTGGCGGTTGCGGACGGCAAACACCTCGTCACCGGCGGCGATGACGGTCGCGTCATGCGCATCAACTCCACCGGCAAGATCGAGGAAATCGGCAAGGCGCCGTCGGGCGCCTGGATCGATGCTGTGGCGGTCGGTCCCGATGGCGCAGTTGCCTGGTCGGCCGGCAAGAAAGCGCATGTCCGCGACGGCAAGGGCGCACTTTTTACGCTCGATCTGCCGTCGAGCGGGCGCGGCCTGTGCTTTGCGCCGAAAGGCTTTCAGCTCTACATCGCCCGCTATAATGGCGTCACGCTCTGGTTCCCGCGCACGCAGGGCACGCCGAAAGAAGTGGCGTGGAAGGGCTCGCATCTCGACGTCACGGCATCCGCGGACGGGCGTTTCGTTGTGTCCACCATGCAGGAAAACGAGATGCACGGCTGGCGCCTCGCCGATAACGGCAATATGCGCATGTCCGGCTATCCGTCGAAGGTGCGTTCGATGTCGTGGTCGCATGACGGCAAATGGCTGGCGAGCTCAGGCGCCGATGCCGCCATTGTCTGGCCGTTCATGACGCGCGACGGCCCGATGGGCAAACCGCCGCTCGAACTCGGCATCCGTCCCTCGCGCGTCGAGCGTGTTGCCTTTCATCCGAAAGCTCCCGTGCTCGCCGTCGGCTACAAAGACGGCTGCATCTGGTTCATCCGTATGGACGATGAAAGCATTCTGCAGGCCCGCTCGGCCGGCGAAGGCGGTCCGGTGACGGCGCTCGCCTGGAGCGGTGACGGATCGATGCTGTCCTTCGGCAGCGAAGAGGGATCTGCGGGCGTTCTGCCACTGCCCAAGGTCTAGCGCCGTGCGTGTGGAAACCGCACTGGAAACCGCATCGCTCATCCTTCGCCCTTGGCGGCTTGATGATCTCGCCCCGCTTGTTGAGGGCCTGAACGACATCAGGGTCGCGCAATGGCTGGCCTTTGTCCGGCATCCCTATCTCGAATCGGACGGCCTCAAATGGATCGAGCATTGCCGGCAGCTTTCGGCCGGTGAAGATCCGCGTCATTACGAATTTGCGATCGAGCTTAAAACAGATGGCGCGGTCATCGGCGGCGTCAGCCTCAACAATATCGATCGGGAGCAGGGCTGCGCCGGCGGCGGCATCTGGATCAACGCCGCCTATCATCGCCGCGGCTATGGACGCGAAGCTTTCGGCGAGCGCATCCGCTTTGCCTTCGACGCGTTGAATCTGCGCGAACTTCGCAACGGCTATTTTGCCGGCAATGAGCCGTCCTGGGATTTGCAGAAGCGGTTTGGCTATACACTCACCGGCGAGGAACCGCGCCGGCGCCAATGCGCAGCCGACGGATCGTGGAAGGATGAGATCCTGACACGTTTGCGCAAAGAGGATTGGGTAAAAGCCTAGCCGTTCAGGACGTTCTGAATGGCTTCGCCGATCGATTCCGGGCTGAACGGCTTCTGGATCACCGGCCGGTTCTGATGCGGCGCTTCAAGCGCCTGCTCGCCATAGCCCGACACGAACAGGAACGGGATACCGCGCTCGGCGAGAATATCGGCGACCGGGAAAGAGCGCTTGCCGGCCAGATTGACGTCGAGCAGCGCAATATCGATCGCGGCCTCTCTGGCGCGCGCCAGCGCATCCTCGAGACGCGCGGCGGTACCGACAAGAATGCAGCCGAAATCCATCAGGATGTCTTCCATCAGCATGGAGACGAGCGTCTCGTCTTCCACGAGAAGGACGCGGCGGCCTTCGAGGGGCATATCCGGATTGCTCAAAGAACTAAGACCTCTCACCGTCCGAATGTGCAGACTACCGCATGAACGGGGACTGAACCGAAGCTTACACCCGCCGGAAGGTTCTCGCCCGCCGCAAGGTACGAAATCCTCTACATCATCTCCAAGATTTTGGCCAAATCCGCTGGCATTGCGGGGCTGGACGGAGACAGGCGATCGGTGCAGGTTCCGCGCGCCAAAGGAATATAATGCACTTAAAGCCCGTTCTCTCTGCTTTTGCCGTGCTGCTTTTCGTCTCCGCCGCCACGGCCGAGCCGATGCACTTTCGCGTGAGCGAGATCGGCTGCCCGAAAGCCTGTACCAAAGTGCTCCTCGGCGAAGGCGAGATTGCCTTTACGACCGCAGGCGCGTTCCGGTCGGTGCGGCGCAAGACCGGCGCGCTTCCCGTCCTTTTGCATTCACGCGGCGGCGATCTTCCGGGCGGGCTCAATCTCGGTCTGGCTTTCCGCAAAACCCGGAGCTCGGTTGCTGTTGCTCCGGGCGGCGACTGCTTTTCGGCCTGCGCCTTTGCACTGTTCGGCGGCACGGAGCGCAAGGTGCATCGCGGCGGACAACTCGGTGTCCATCAGGTGATCTTCGCCGAGGACGGCAGCGATCCTCAGGGCCGCCCCACCTTCAGTGAAAAGCACAGCGCGGCGATCATCGGACATCTGATCCGCTATGCGCGGCAGATGGGCGTCAGCCCCGATGTCGTCGAAATCGCGCTCGCAACGCCCTATGACGAAAACACGATCTTCAGCTCACGCGAGCTGAAGCGGTACGGTATCGTCACGAGCGATTGATCAGCCGACGAAGAAGTTCTTGAACTGCCAGGGATCGCTCTCGTCGATGTCTTCCGGGAAGAGGCCGGGCCGGTTCTCGAGTGGCGTCCAGTCGGTGTAATAGCCGTTCACCGGGCCGAGATAGGGAAACTGGATTTCAAGGCAGCGCTTGAAGTCCATTTCCTCGGCTTCGACAATGCCTTCGTTCGGATTTTCCAGAGCCCAGACCATTCCGGCGAGAATGGCCGAGGTCACCTGAAGTCCTGTCGCGTTCTGATAGGGCGCGAGGCGGCGCGTCTCTTCCAGAGACAGCTGCGAGCCATACCAGTAGGCGCCCTTGCCGTGTCCGTACAGAAGAACGCCGAGCTCGTCGATGCCGTCGACAAGCTCGTCTTCGTCGAGGACGTGCAGCTTGTCCTGATGCTTGCCCGCCGCGCCGAACAGCTCGTGCCAGGACAGTATCGCATCGTCCGCCGGGTGATAAGCGTAGTGGCAGGTCGGCCGATAGACGGCGCGCCCGTCCTCATGGACGGTGAAATAATCCGAGATCGAAATCGACTCATTGTGCGTGACGAGGAAGCCGTATTGCGCGCCAAGCGTCGGGCACCAGGTACGGACCTTGGTCGCGGCGCCCGGCTGCATCAGATAGATCGCCGGCGCATTTGCGGCGGGATGCGTCTCAGCATTCGCAGGCTTCCATTTTTCATGCGTGCCCCAGCCGAGTTCGGAAGGCTGCAGCCCTTCGGAGATAAAGCCTTCTACCGACCAGGTGTTGAGGAAGACGTTCGGCGGCTTCGGATCGACGGTGCGCTGCGTATCGCGTTCGGCGATATGCACGCCCTTGACGCCGATCTGCCTGAGCAGCGCCGCCCATTCCTCGCGCGTTTCCGGATCGGGAACGTTGAGGTTCATGTCGCGGGCAATGTTCAGCGCCGCTTGTTTGACGAAGAAAGACACCATGCCGGGGTTGGCGCCGCAGCAGGAGACGGCGGTCGGCCCGCCGGGATTTTTCTTCTTCGCGGCGAGAGTGATTTCGCGCAGCGCATAGTTCGAGCGCTCGGACGGGCCTTTCTTCTTGTCGAAGTAGAAGCCGAGCCAAGGCTCGTTCACGGTGTCGATGTAAAGGCAGCCGAGTTCGCGGCAGAGCTCCATGATGTCGACGGAGCCGGTATCGACCGAAAGGTTGACGCAGAAGCCCTGGCCTTTGCCTTTGGTCAGAAGCGGCGTCAGAAGCTCGCGGTAGTTCTCTTTGGTGACGTGCTTCTGGATGAGGTCGAGACCATGCGCATCGAGGATGTGCTTGTTATGATCGGACGGATCGATCACCGACATGCGGGATTTGTCGTATTTGAAATGGCGTTCGATCATCGGCAGCGTGCCGCGCCCGATCGAGCCGAAGCCGATCATCACGATGGGTCCGGTAATTTCTCCGTAGATCGGCCAATCCGCCATGTCTTTCCTCATACATCCCAGGCCAAAACGACTGCCGCGCATAGAGCCGGGCAGGCACCCATAAATCAAGGCATTATCTCTGCGCCGGTTCCGGTGACGGATTCAAAACAACCGTCTTGCCAAATTGTATCACCAGTTATATAACTGGTGATACGTAGGGAGACCGCTGTGCCGGAAGACATTGTCCGCAGCTTCGGCTTTCTGACGCTCGGCACGCGCATGAAGCGCATCGGCGAGCGGCTGCAGGCGGGGACCCAGGAATTGCTCGATGAGCTGAATGTCGGCTTTGTGCCGAGCCAGTATCCTTTTTTGGCCGCTATCGACCGTCTCGGCCCGCTGACGATCGGCGAACTTTCCGAAGCGGTCGGCGTCACGCAGCCCGCGACGACGAAAAGCGTCGGCCTTATCGCCAGGCTCGGCTTTATGCGCGTGGCGTCTTCGGATGCGGACCAGCGGCGCAAGATCGTCAGCCTGACCGAGAAGGGCCAGAAGCTCGTCGATACCGCCAAGAAAGATGTGTGGCCGCAGATCGAGCGCGCGGTGGCCGATCTCTGCGCTTCGCTCGACGGGCCGCTGCTCGAACAGCTGGCCGCCATCGAGGACGGGCTTTCGGAAAAGCCGCTGGCGCGCCGCATCGCGCGTCCTCCGAAAAAGGCAGGCGCGCGATGAGCCATATTCTCGACCGCCCGGTCTGGACGGCGCTCGGCTCAAGCCATGCCGATTTTGCCGAGAGCAATGGTCTGGCGCGGCGCTATCCGGTCTCGGTCATTCCCTTTGCGTCGGTGGGTGACGATGAGCCCGAAAGCTATGCCGCTCTGGCGCAGCTCACCCAGCCCGGCGACACATGTTTCATTGTTCAGGCCGCGCATCTTCCCGTAGCTTTGCCGCGCGAACTGACCGCGAGTTTCGATGCGCCGGTAACGCAGATGATCGCGGACCGGTTGATGCCGGAGATCGACGATCCGCGCATTCGGCCGCTGACCGAGGACGATGCGGCGGAGATGTTCGCGCTGGCCGATCTCACAAAGCCCGGCCCTTTCACCCACAGAGCCCAGGCGCTGGGCACGTTTTATGGCGTGAAGGAAAAGGGGCGGCTCATCGCGATGGCGGGCGTGCGCTTCCGCCATCCCGGCCTTCACGAAGTCTCGGGTGTCTGCACGCATCCGGATGTGCGCGGGCAGGGGCTCGGACGGCTGATGATGGAATTCATGTGCGGGAAGATCTATGCGGCAGGCGATCGGCCTTTCCTGCACACCTTCTCGGACAATGCGCGGGCCATCGCGCTGTACGAAAAGCTCGGCTTCAAAGTGAGAAGCCCGATGCACGTCACGGCGTTCCGCCGCACATGACCGGGCTTCTCCAACTCGTCTTTTAAAGCGTCAGGCCGCAACGCGGAGCGGCAGAGCCTCGGCAGCAGCCGGAACCTGAACCAGCGCGCCGGTCGCCTTCAGCACGCCGCTCGCGCCGGAAAGCGCGCCGGGCACGAGTTCGCGCGCAAGAAAGCGCGAACGCTCATAAGGCCCTGGCATGCGCAGTTTCGCGGTCGCATCCGTCGAGAAGCCGAAGCGCGCGTAGTAGGGCGCATCGCCGACAAGAAGGATCGCGCCATGGCCGAGCTCTTCGGCGCGAGCGATGGCGGCACGCATCAGACGGCCGCCGATGCCTGCGGACTGACGGTCCGGCGCAACAGCGAGCGGGCCGAGCAGAAGCGCATCGCGGCCGCCGGCCGAGACATTCCACAGGCGCACCGTGCCGACCACATCGCCGTCTTCCTCGGCGATCAAAGCGAGGCCGTCCGCCGGCAGGCGGTTCTCGCGCAGGCGCGCCGAGGTCTTCTTGAAACGCGCCTCTCCCATCGCCGCGTCGAGGAGGTCCTCGCGGGCGTCGATATCGGAAAGAAATTCGCTGCGTACTTCGATCATGGCCGGGCCCTCTCTGGGCGCAGCCCTCGCACTCTTTCGAGCCGTCCGGGTATTTTGGAACACCCGCCCGGCGGTGCCGGGCGGAACGAGATCAGATGCACACCGTGTGCAGCGGCGGGAAGCCGTTAAAGGCGCATGACGAGTACGTCGTCGTGTACGCACCCGTGGCCTCGATCAGCACGCGGTCGCCGATTTCGAGCGAGACGGGAAGGAAATAGGGGTCCTTCTCGTACATCACATCGGCCGAGTCGCAGGTCGGGCCTGCGAGCACGCACGGCGCCAGTTCCGCGCCGTCGCGCGGCGTCTTGATCGGATAGCGGATCGCCTCGTCCATCGTCTCGGCGAGACCGCCGAACTTGCCGATGTCGAGATAGACCCAGCGGGTCTCGTCCGCCGCGTTCGACTTCTTCGAGATCAGAACGACTTCCGATTCGATGATGCCGGCATTGCCGACCATGCCGCGGCCCGGTTCGATGATCGTTTCCGGAATGCGGTTGCCGAAATGCTTGCGCAGCGCGTTGAAGATCGCCGTGCCATAGCTCTCGACGCCCGGAATCTTCTTCAGATAACGGGTCGGGAAGCCGCCGCCGAGATTGACCATGGACAGCGTGATGCCGCGCTCGGCGAGCGTGCGGAAGATCATCGCGGCCGAGGCCAGCGCGCCGTTCCACATTTTCGGATCGCGCTGCTGCGAACCGACATGGAAGGAAACGCCGTAAGCCGTGAGGCCGAGGCGATGCGCATGCTCGAGCACGTCGACGGCCATTTCCGGCACGCAGCCGAACTTGCGCGACAGCGGCCATTCGGCGCCGGCGCCATCGCACAGGATGCGGGCGAAGACGCGCGCGCCGGGGGCGGCACGGGCGATCTTTTCGACTTCCTCGATGCAGTCCACCGCATAGAGGTCGATGCCGAGCGCGCGCGCGGCCGCGATGTCGCGTTCCTTCTTGATCGTGTTGCCGAAGGAGATGCGGTCGGGCGTCGCGCCGGCGTCGAGCGCAAGCTTGATCTCGACAACCGAGGCCGTGTCGAAGCACGAGCCGAGATCGGCGAGGAGCTTCAGCACTTTCGGCTCCGGGTTCGCCTTGACGGCGTAGAAGACGCGGGTGTCCGGCAGCGCCTTGGAGAAGGCACGGTAATTGTCGCGGACGACGTCGAGATCGACAACAAGGCGCGGCCCTTCGTGAGGGTGGGCGGCCATGTAGTTGAGAATGCGCTCGGTCATCGGGATTCCCCCAGTAAATACGCGTTGGCTCTTGCGTTGAGGACGCCCGTTTCGGAAACGCGGTGGAAGCGCTCCGACGTATCGTCTTCAACACTGCCGGTTCAGATGAACCGGCGGCTCTTGTCGCGCCGATAGCTGGAATCTCTCCGTGGCAGCCAAGCTGCTTCGGGTTTGAGTCCGGCCAACGTTTGGAAGGGAATTCCCGTCCGCACGCCCGGCAAGGAAGTAGTCTGCCTCTTCAGCAGAGACCGGGTTTGGACCAACCGGTCTTCGACTAAAAAAGCCCTCTACGTCGTTGCTTTAAGCTGCGTCCGCCGGCAGAGCGCCGACTTAAACCCGGTTTTTAGTCCGGTTACCGGTCTGCCCAGACGGGGCTTCCGTCTAGACCGGCACGCAGCCACAGGCACGTGCGAAATTGGGCAAGCGGGAGATAAGTGAAACGTCCCGCCGGTGCAAGATATAATTTGCGATTATTTAGAGATCGTTGACAGCGTGTTGCGCTGTCACTCCACGATCGGTTCGACGCGGTTCGCCGAGCGCCAGAATTGCGCCACGAAGTAGAGCGCGAGCACGGCTCCCGCAGCCTCCAGAACCCATGCGCCGATCTCGCCAAGGCCGAACATGCCGGCCAGCGCCCAGCCGCCGGCAACGCCCGCGACGAGGAGTTCGACGCCGACGAGGATGGTCGCGGAGAGGACGGTGAGCGCGTTTTTGCCGTTCAGGGCCATGGGTCTTCCTTTGCGGCGCGGAACCTAGCGGGATTGGGGCCGTGAGGAAAGCCCGGCTATAAGACAGGCCCATGAGCCTTAACGCACACTCCGATAAGGGCGTCGTCGCCGCCCCGCACAGCCTTGCCGCCGAAACGGGCCGGGCGATCCTCGAGGAGGGCGGCACCGCCATCGAGGCGGCCATCGCCATGGGCGCGACCATCGCCGTCACCTATCCGCATATGTCGGGCCTTGGCGGAGACGGCTTTTTTCTGATTCGGGAGCCTAACGGGCGGGTCGGCTATATCGAGGCCTGCGGTCCCGCCGGGAGCGGGGCGAGCCTTGCCGCCTACCGGAAGCTCGGTCTCGACGCCGTTCCGGCGCGTGGGCCGCTCGGAGCCGCGACCGTTGCCGGCGTTACCGCGGGCTGGAAGCTGGCGCGCGAGGCGGGCCGCGGCCGCCTGCCGCTCGACGTCCTGTTCTCCGACGCCATCCGCCATGCCCGCGAGGGCTTCAAGGTCTCGACGGGGCAAGGCCAGAATCAGCCCAAGCTTCAGGCCGAGCTTTTCAAGGCACCGGGCTTTGCCGGCCAGTACCTGAAAGAGGGGAAGCTTTACGGCGAAGGCGAGGTGCTGCGGCAGGAGAAGATCGCGGCAACCTTCGAGCAGCTCGCCCATGCCGGGCTCGACGATTTCTACCGCGGCGATATCGGCCGCGAGATCGCAGCCGATCTCGAAGCCATCAGATCGCCGGTCACTCGCGAGGATCTTCAGCGTTACGAGGCGCGGCTGCGCGAGCCGCTGAAGCTCTCTTTGAAATCCGCGACCGTCTGGAATTCGCCGCCGCCGACACAGGGGCTCGCTTCGCTTCTCATTCTCGGCATCGCCGAAAAGCTTGATCTGGGCCGGCCGGAAAGCGTCGAATTCGTCCACGGCCTTGTCGAAGCGACGAAGCGCGCTTTCCTCGTCCGCGACCGGGCAATTACCGATCCGGCTTTCATGGAAAGCGATCCGAAAGAGTATCTGACCCCTGAATGGCTGATGGCCGAGGCCGCCAAGGTAAAGAAGGACCGCGCACTGCCCTGGCCGGCGCCGCCGGGCGAAGGCGACACCGTGTGGATGGGTGCCATCGACCGCGAGGGCCGCGCCGTCTCCTATATTCAGAGTCTGTATTGGGAGTGGGGCTCGGGCTGCGTCCTGCCGAAGACGGGCATCATCTGGCAGAACCGCGGCTGCGGCTTTTCGCTCGACGAGCGGTCGTCAAATCCGCTGCAGCCGGGGCGGCTGCCTTTCCACACACTGAATCCGCCCATTGCCGTCATGAAGGATGGGCGCGTGATCTCCTATGGTTCAATGGGCGGCGATGGCCAGCCGCAGACACAAGCCGCCGTCTTTGTGCGCTATCTGATGGGCAAGACCGTCGAAGAGGCTGTGGACCTGCCGCGCTGGCGGCTCGGCAAAAGCTGGGGCGCCAATGACACGACGCTGAAGATCGAGCCGCGTTTCGACGGCGCGGTGATCGAAAAGCTTGGCAAGCTTGGCCATGAGGTCGAAGTGCTGGACAAGCCCTATTCCAGCGAGACCGGCCATGCCGGGCTGATCGTGCGTCATCCGGACGGAAAGATCGAAGGCGTACATGACAGGCGCGCCGATGGCGGCGCTTTGGGCCTGTAAGTCTCTCTGCTAAGACCCCCCAAGATTTTTTGGCGCAATATGACAATCACTTTGACCAATGCGCAGCTTGTGACCGAAGACGGCATCGTCTCCGGCACGCTGACCTATGACCAGAACGGCATTGCCGATGTGCAGCCGGGCGCAAGCCAGGTGCGCGGCGCCGAAGATGCCGAAGGCGATTTTGTCGTGCCCGGCCTTATCGAGTGCCACACCGACAATCTCGAGCGCCATCTCGTGCCGCGGCCCGGCGTCATCTGGCCGAATTCGCTGGCCGGCGCGCTGGCGCATGATGCGCAGATCATCGCTTCGGGCATCACGACGGTCTACGACGCGATGTGCATCGGCGGCTTCGACGATGAGAAGGATTACCGGCCGAAGATTCTCGGCTCCATGCTGGCTGCGGTCGAGGAAGGCAATCAGCACAAACTCTTCCGCGCCGAGCATCGCGTGCATCTGCGCTGCGAGACGACCGATCCGAAAATGATGTCCTATCTCGAGCGTCATCCGGGCACACGCTCGGCCTCGCTTGCGAGCCTCATGGATCACACGCCCGGCCAGCGGCAATGGCGCGATCTCAATCACTATCGCCAGTTCATCAAAGGCGAGGGACGTACCGACGCCGAGATCGAAGAGATGATCGCCGCCGATATGGAGCGCAGCGCGCCGATCGTCGCTGACAATTTCCTCAAAGCGGTGGAGTTCTGCAAAGAACGCGGCATTGCGATTGCAAGCCATGACGACACGACCATCGAGCATGTCGACGATGCGGTGAAGGCCGGATGCACGATCTCGGAATTTCCGACGACGGTCGAAGCCGCCGAAGCCGCGCACAAAGCCGGCATGAAGACGGTCGGCGGTGCGCCCAATGTCGTGCGCGGCGGCTCGCATTCGGGCGGCGTGTCGATGATTGAACTCGCCCAGGCCGGGCTGCTCGACGTGCTGTCGTCCGATTACGTGCCTGCAAGCCTGTTGCAGGCCGCGAACAAACTCGGCGCCGGCATCATGCCGCTGCACGAAGCCTTCGGCCTCGTCACCTGGCGCGCGGCGGACATGCTCGGCCTTGCCGATCGCGGCCGTCTGAAAAAGGGATTGCGCGCCGACTTCGTGCGATTCCGCATATCCAATGGAACGCCGATCGTGCGCGCGGTGACGGTGCGCGGCATGCGGGTTTTCTGATCATGGCGCGCTACGCGATCTATTATGCGCCCGAGCGCGCCAGCCTTCTCTGGCGGTTCGGCTCGTCTGTGCTCGGCGCAGATCCGGAGAGCGGCCAGACGGTGCCGCAGATCGTGCCGGACGGATTTTTGCCCGACGACTGGCAGAGCTTTACCGCATCGCCGCGCCGCTACGGATTTCACGCGACGCTGAAAGCGCCGTTCGAACTTGCGCCGGGCAAGACGGAACAGGATTTGTTCGCGGCGTTCCGCGCTTTTGCCGGACGGCAGATCGCCTTCTCCGCCCCGGCGCTCGAGCCGGTGCTGTACGGCGATTACGTCACGCTGCAGGAAAAGACGCCTGATCCGCGCCTGCAGGCGCTCGCGGGTTTGTGCGTGCGCGAGTTCGATGCCTTCCGCGCGCCCTTGTCGGACAAGGACCGCGCCCGCCGCAAGCCGCAGGGCCTGAGCGCGCGGGAACGCGAGCATCTCGAAAACTGGGGCTATCCTTACGTGTTCGAGGATTTCGTCTTTCACATGACCTTGGCCGGCCCTTTGCCGGAAAACCGCGGCCAGGATGCCTCGACCGCGCTCAGTGCGGCCTATGACAAGGCCGTGAAGGACGAGGATTTTTCCGTCCGTTCGCTGTCGATCTTTGTGGAGCCCGGCCCGGGCGAGCCGTTCAAGCTGGCGCTCAGGGCGCCTTTCGTCGCAAAAGCCTCCTGATGCCTTGTTTCAGCCGCACTGGCCCGATGAGTAACGGCGCGATGTCGCGCCGGCTTCTGGCTTTTCTTGCTCTGTTTGCGAGCCTCTTCTCCGCCCTCCCGGCGGCGGCGCATCCGCATGTCTTCGTGACGGTCAAAAGCACCATCGTCTATGAGAAGGGCGTGCCGAAAGCGGTGCGCCACAATTGGCGCTTCGACGACATGTTCTCCGCCTTTGCGGTGCAGGGGCTCGACACGGACTCGGACGGGCAGCTTTCGCGCGCCGAATTGCAGGCGCTGGCGGAAGTGAACGTCACTTCGCTCAAGGAATTCGACTACTTCACCTTCGGCACCGCCGGCAGCGGCGATCTCGCCTTCGCGAAGCCGGTCGATTACTGGCTCGAACATGATGGCACGGCGCTGACGCTGCATTTCACTTTGCCGGTCCGGTCCGCAAAGCCGTCCGACACGGTGCGCGTCGAAATCTACGATCCGTCCTATTTCGTCGCCTTCGCGCTCGCCGAACAAAATCCCGTCGCGCTTGAAGGCGCGCCGGAGGGCTGCCGCGCCGATGCCGAAGCCTCGGACGATGCGTCGTCCGAAAAGCTGTCGGAAGACTTCTTCTCCAATCTCGATCCGCAGCAGGGCTGGGGCAAACAGTTCGCCAATGCTTTCGTCGTGCGCTGCGGTGAAGCCGCGACCGCCTTCGCCACTTCGCAGCAGCAGAAAGCCGAAACGGCGCAGGCGGAAGCTGCCGCCGCGCCCGAGAAGGCGGCCTCGCGCGTCGAGACGGCGCTGAAGATCACCGAGGCGCAGCCGCTCGGCGACATGCCGGAGCAGAAGGTCAAGACGCAGGACAACAAAGCGCTCGGCGCATTCGGTGTCGTTGCGCCGGAAGCGAGCGCGGTGAATGCCTCAAGCGGCGTGTTCGGCTGGATCGCCGCGCAGCAGGCCAAATTCTACAAAGCGATGTCGGATGCCTTGACCGCGTCGAAGGACGACGGCTCGGCCTTTCTTCTTCTCGCTTCGCTCGCTTTTTCCTACGGCGTCTTCCATGCGGCAGGCCCCGGCCACGGCAAAGCGGTGATCTCGTCTTATCTGCTCGCGACCGGCGAAACCTTGCGGCGCGGCATTGCGATTTCCTTTGCCGCGTCGCTGGCGCAGGCCGTCACCGCGATCCTCGTCGTCGGCATCTTCGCCATCATTCTCGGCGTCACGAGCCAGGTCATGGGCGTTGCCGCCTGGTGGCTGGAAGCTGCGAGCTATGCGCTGATCGTTCTTCTCGGCGTCGGCATCATGTTCCGCCGCAGCCTCATCCCGCTGCGTGGCTCATCGAAAGGCCATGTGCATGACGAGGCTTGCGATCACAGCCACGGGCCGAAGCTCGAGGATCTCGACGGCGAATTCGGCTGGCGCCGTGCCGCCGCGGCCGTGCTCGCGGTCGGTCTTCGTCCGTGCACGGGCGCGCTGCTTATTCTGGTGTTTGCGCTGGCGCAGGGCCTGATCTGGACGGGGATTGCCGCGACGTTTGCGATGGCGCTCGGCACGGCGTTCACGGTCGCGACCATCGCGACGCTCGCCGTCACCATGAAACAGCTTGCGGTGAAACTCGCCGCAGGCTCCTCGACGACGCGCACGCGCCGCGCGCTGCGCCTGATCGAGATCACCGCCGGCTTTGCGGTGCTGGCCTTCGGGCTGATCCTGCTCGGCGGATTGCTGCAGGCCGGCGTTCCGGCCGCGGCTGCTGGCTAACTCAAACCGGCTGTTGCCGGTTTGAGCCCTCGATGTCGGAAGCCGGGTCGACCCGATTTCTTACGCCGCGGTGATAAAGTCGATAATCAATTTCACGTTCAGCGAAATGATGATCACCGCGGTGATGGTGGCCAGTGCCGTCACCCAGCGCGGCGCCACAAGCGCGCCCATCTTCTTTTTGCTCGCGGTGAACATCACCAGCGGCACGATGGCGAAGGGCAGCTGCAGCGAGAGAATGACCTGTGAGAGGATGAGCAGCGCGCCCGTGCCGCTGTCGCCGTAGAAGATGGTCACGCCCGCCGCCGGAACGATGGCGATGGCGCGCGTCACAAGACGGCGCAGCCAGGGCGGCAGGCGGATATTGAGAAAGCCTTCCATCACGGCCTGACCGGCAAGCGTTGCCGTCACCGTCGAATTCAGGCCGCAGCACAAAAGCGCGATGGCAAACAGCGACGGCGCAATGGCCGAGCCGAGCAGCGGCGCAAGCAGCTCGTGCGCGCGGCCGAGTTCGGCGACATCGGTATTGCCGGTCTTGTTGAAGCCCGCGGCGGCAAGGATCAGGATCGAGGCGTTGATCGTCAGCGCGAACATCAGCGCAATCGTCGAGTCCCAGCTCGCAAGCTTGATCGCGGTACGCTTTTCCTCGACCGAGGGGCCGATCTTGCGCGTCTGCACAATGGCCGAGTGCAGATAGAGGTTATGCGGCATCACCGTCGCGCCGATAATGCCGAGCGCGAGATAGAGCATTTGCGGATTGGTGACGACATCGGTCGTCGGCGCAAAGCCGCGGATGACTTCGGCCCAGACCGGATCGGCCATGAAGATCTGCACGGCAAAGCACGCGGCGATGACGGCGAGCAGAGCGACGATCAGGGCTTCGATCCAGCGGAAACCGAGGCGCTGCAGCATGAGAATAAGGAAGACGTCGAGCGCGGTGATGACGACGCCGATCTCGAGCGGAATGCCGAAGAGAAGATTGAGGCCGATGGCCGTGCCGATGACTTCGGCAATGTCGGTCGCAACGATGGCGGCTTCGGCGAGAATCCACAAAGCGAAAGCAACAGGCCGCGGGAAGGCGTCGCGGCAGGCCTGGGCGAGGTCGCGGCGCGAGGCGATGCCGAGCCGCGCGCACAGCGCCTGCAGGAGGATCGCCATCATGTTGGAGAGCAGCGCAACGGTCAGAAGCGCGTAGCCGAACTGCGCGCCGCCGGCGAGCGAGGTCGCCCAATTGCCGGGGTCCATATAGCCGACGGCGACGAGATAGCCGGGGCCGAGAAAGGCGGCGAAGCGCCGGAAGCCGGGCTTCTTCGGAACATCGACGCTGGAATTGACCTCGGCGAGGGACGGATCGCCCTGCGAGGTGCGCCAGCCGGAGAATTTCTGATCGAAGGGAGATGCCCCGGAAGATGTCGCGTGTTCTTGCATATGAAACTGATAATCATTCGCAACTAGAAAGTAAACCCCCTTTGGAGTCCTTCTACAATTTGAGCTCTGGGCAGATAGCGCCCGGGGGCGAACGGCTCTAAAACGCCGCCATGGCCAAACCGGCTCGCCCCTCAATTCCGTCCGAGAGACCCAAGGACCACCCGCCCATCAAATCGGGCCGGACCGGCGTCCTTCTGGTCAATCTCGGCACACCCGACGGCACCTCCTATTGGCCGATGCGCGCCTATCTGAAGGAGTTTCTGTCGGACACGCGGGTGATCGATACGCCGCGCTGGAAATGGTGGCCGATTCTCAATCTCATCATTCTCTCCAAACGGCCGCAGGCGAAGGGCCGCGATTACGAGACGATCTGGAACACGGAACGCGATGAGGGTCCGCTGAAGACGATCACGCGCGGGCAGGCGGAAAAGCTTTCCGAGCGTCTTGCCGATCTCGGCGAGGATATCGTCGTCGATTGGGCGATGCGCTATGGCAATCCGTCCATCGCCTCGCGTATTGACGCGCTGCAGGAGCAAGGCTGCGAGCGCCTTCTCATCGTGCCGATGTATCCCCAATACGCAGCGGCAACGACCGCGACCGTCGGCGACAAGGTGTTCGACAAGCTGAAGACCATGCGCTGGCAGCCTTCGCTGCGCATCGCGCCGCCCTGGCACGACGATCCCGTCTATATCAATGCGCTGGCGTCATCGATGACGGCGCATCTCGACAAGCTCGACTGGAAGCCGGATGTGATCCTTGCGAGCTTCCACGGCATTCCGCAGCGCTATTTCGATCTCGGCGATCCTTATTACTGCCATTGCTCGAAGACGGCGCGGCTTCTGCGCGAAACGCTGGGGCTTCCGGACGACAAGCTCCGCCTGACCTTTCAGTCGCTGTTCGGCCCGGAAGAATGGATCAAGCCCTACACGGACAGAACGGTCGAAGCTCTGGCGAAAAGCGGCGTGAAGAACCTTGCCATCGTCAATCCCGGCTTCACCGCCGATTGCCTTGAGACCATTGAAGAGATCGGCGTCGAAAACCGCGACATCTTCAAGAACAATGGCGGCGTCAATTTCAGCGCCATTCCGTGCCTCAACGATTCAGATCCCGGCATGGATGTGATCGAAACGGTGACGCGCCGCGAATTGATGGGCTGGGTCTAGGGCGCTGCCTCGGCGCACGGTCTCCGAGGCAACGCCTTTTTGCTACCGCGCAGCTCCTGCGTGGCTGAGTAACTGCCGGTCGCCGCGGCAACCGATAATCCAGACAAGCATCTTCTTATCGTGGGCGAGCGCGAGCTTTGCGAGGTCGACCGATTGCTGGAAATTCGGAAAAGACCTGTTGAGGTGATAGAAGCTCGATCCGCAGCGCCCGCGGCGATCGAGTTCGATGACGAAATCCGGGTTGTTTCCCGGGTCTGCGTAAAGCGCCTGCACCCGGCCCATCTCGAAGTTCTGCGCCAGCGCTGGATTTGCGATCGCCATCAGGGCGCCAGCGGACATCCATATGAGTTTGTTCATCGCTCCCTCCGTTAGCTTGCACGGAGAGAATGCCACAGACGCAGTTTTGCGGAAGAGAAGTTGTCAGCCGCGATAAAGGCGGCTCATCCATGTGCGCAGAATGCGCCGTGCGCCGCGCGCGCCGTAGACGAATTTCAGCGCAAGTTTTGCTTTGATCGTCGCGGCGTAATCGAATTCGCCCGGCACCTGCAGCTTGATGCCTTCTTTGCCCATCAGTCCGGATTTGAATTGCGCAAGGCCCGGCTCGCTCGCCGAGGTGCCGAGATCGTACCAGGCGGCCTCGCCGCGGATGCGCTCCAGAACTTCCCATTGCAGTTTGTAGCCGGCGCGGACCGGCAAAGCCTTCTCGCCCGTCGCGCCGTAAAGATAATAGGCGGTGTCGCCGAGAACGCCGTAGACGATGCCGGCCACGGCCTCGCCGTCATGATGCGCCATCAGGCATTTCGGCTTCAGATCTTCCGGCAGGGATTCGGCAAGCTCAGGCACGACATCGACCGGCCGGAACAAAAGAACCTGCTTGCGCTCGCTCATGCTCTGATAGAGCGCTTCGAAGGCGGCGTAATCGCCGGGATCGAGCTCGACCACGTCGACGCCGGCTTTTTCCGCTTTGCGGAGATTGGCGCGCCAGGTCTGGGCAAGGCTCGCCAGCTGCGCCTCGGCCGAAAGCGAAGCGTTGCAGATAAAATGATCGCCGCCCTGCGTCATGCGTCGGGCTTTCAGGCCGAGATCGGCCAGCGCATCGCTTTCCAGCGAGGTGAAGACGGGATGGGCGCGCGGAATAAGCGTCAGCGCTATGCCCGCATTCTTCGCATGGCGGCACAGCGCGGTGACAAGGCGCATATAGCGGCCGAGATCGACGGGCTTGCCGATCGGGCGCCAGACGGGTCCGACTTTGCAGAAGCCGACGCCGCCGAGAACCGGAACATTGACGCGGCCATAGCACATGCCGCCGAGCACTTCGCCCTGCTCGACGACGACGACGCAGACCGTGTTCTCGACGCCGAAGGTCTTGGCGGTAAACAGAGAGCTCTGCTCGTAGTTCACGTCCTCGAACAGATCGAGGAGCGCGTTCCAGTCGGCATGGCTGACAATGTTGATCTCTTGCTCGCGCTCGAGCAAATGCTGAGACCAGGGGCGCGGCTCAAGGCGTGCCGAAACAAGCGTAGCGCTTTGCGACATGGTCAGCTCCCCTCCGCTGGACCAAAAATCTCGGCTCGTGCGAACTGCGCCGGGAAAGCGAGAACATGCGGTTTCAAGAATTCGGCGAGGGCTGAGAGCGCTCGCGCGTCATCCTCATCGCATGAGCTGTCTTTCGGAAGCGTCAATGGCCGGCCGATGGCGGTCGTAAACACGCCGTCGGCATTGCGGGTCGTAACCACGGGCAGAATGGCGGCTCCCGTCTGGTGCGCGAGGGCCATCGGGCGCGTTGCAAGGCTGAGGCGGCCGGCGAGAAACGGCGTATGAGCAAGGCGTCTGGCTTCCGTGCCCATGGTGATCGAAACGATTTCGTTGGCGGCAAGCCGTCGTGCGAGTTCAGCCAGTGCCTCGGCCACTTGCCCGTCCTCGATGACGACGCGGCTTGCCAGAAAGCGTTGTTCGATCCGCGTGCGGATCGGGTTCAGGAATGCTTTTCCGAAACGCGTGCGTGAAAAGCCGTGAAAGCTGCGGCTGAGATGATGGGTGCGGAAGCCTTCGCGGAACAGCGAGAGTTTGGTCTCGGTGCGGCTATGGGCGGTCGCGACGACCCAGAGCAGGGCCCCGCGGCCGGATGCGAGCGCCTTGGAAAGATGCTCGATCCCGGTCAGGCGGGTTTCGGGCAGGGCGCAGAGCGGGCTGTGCAGGGCAAAAAGGTTAAGACGCTCAAGCTGAAATTCGCTCTGTGCGGCGATGAAGAATTCCCGCGTATCGGCAAGGCCGAAGGGCGCGGCATAGGCCTCGGCTGCCTTTTGTGCGGAGCCCGCGCGTAGGCTGGCGACAATGCTGGCGATCAGGCGGCTGAGGCGCTGTTTCGCGCCAGCGGGCGTCAGCCAGGCAAGCGGCATCAGCACGGGAAGAGAAGCGGCGAACAGAAGATCGTTCCTGGAAATCAGGCGGTCGGCGGCATCCTGTGCAGACGCGGCACGAACCATCGTCGAAGCCATCGCGATTTCCCCCCAGCGGACGGCAATTATAAGGTGTGACCCTTTTCGAGAAGGTTGAACGATTTGCTTAAAAAGCCGGTAATTCCATAAGCCGTCGCAACCCTCGCTTAAACTCTGTGGTTTACAGATGCCTCTCAAATACCTGGTTTTTGCCGGGATGGAGCGGCCGCGTTGCGTATCTGGTCAAAGCTGACATCGACATCGGCGATCCTGTCGGCGATCCGCGTCGGCGGATCGGGCATTGCCTTCGTCACCCAGATCCTGCTTGCGCGCGTCTTGTCGCCGTCCGATCTCGGCGTCTTCTTCTTCGTGACCAGCATGGCGACGATCGCAAGTCTCGTTGTCGGTCACGGTTATCCCAGCCTCCTGACGCGCTTCATCTCGCGCTACACCGAACGCAATCGCCCCGGCTATCTGTCGGCCTTCCTGCGCACCGCGCAGCGCGAGACGCTGAAATGGTCGGTCGTCGGCGCGACTTTGTTTGCGGCCGTCAGCTGGTTCTGGCCCGGCATCGATCAGGATACGCGGCTTGCTCTGATCTTCGGCGCCCTGACCATCATTCCGATGGGTATGCACCGCATTCTCGGCTATCTCGCGATCACCTATCGCCGCTTCATCCTCGGCTATCTGCCGGGCTTCATCATCCGGCCGGCGCTCTTCGCCGCGGTGCTGCTCGCGCTCTATGCGCTGGGAGACGGCATGTCGGTCTGGACGGTCACGGCCATTCAGTGGGGCACCTGGGTCGCCATGCTGTTTGCAACGCTCTACATCGTGCGCCACATCTATCTCGGCCCGTCAGAGCCGGTCTATGACCGCCGCCTCACCAATCGCTGGCGCCGCGAGGCGTGGCCGCTCGTCATTGTCGCAAGCTTCACCGGCCTTCTGTCGGAACTCGCCGTCGTTTGCGTCGCGCCGTTCATGCCGATGTCCGATGTCGCGGCGTTCGGCATCTGCGTGAAGCTCGCTTTCCTCGTCGGCTTCATCGTCCAGGCCGCGCATCAGGTCATTCTGCCGGACATGGGCGAAGCCATCGTCCGCCGCGAAAGCCATGCGCTGCGTGCGCGCATTCTCGGCGCCAGCCTATTGCCGATCGGTCTCACGGTCGCGGGCGTCCTGTTCTCGATGTTCTTCGGCGGCTGGTTCCTGAAACTGTTCGGCGCCGAATTCAGCAATGCCAAGGACACGCTGACCATCCTGATGCTGGCGCAGTTCGTGCGCGCGGTCGCGGGGCCAAGTTCGCTGCTTCTGACGCTGAAGGGAGCGCAAGCGACATCCGCCTGGATCTGCGCGCTGTCGGGCATTGTACTGCTGGTGTCGAATGCCGTGTTTGCGACGCTGTGGGGCGCCGAAGGCGGCGCCGTCGCGGTTCTGATCACCACGGTCGTCTGGCTGCTGGCGACAGCGATTGCGCTCTACCGTCTCGACGGCGCGCGCGCCGACATTGCGGGTCTTCTCCACCGCGGCCATGCCGCAGCGCCTGCCGAATAATCTCTAAAGGTTCATCAGGTCCGGATCGCCGCCTTGTGCGGCGATATTGATGCTCGTTGCGCGCTCGACGGCATAACGCGTCAGCGCCAGCGGCCCGCCGGCTTTCGGTCCCGTACCGGACAGGCCTTCGCCGCCGAAAGGCTGCACGCCGACAACGGCGCCGATCATCGAGCGGTTCACATAGAAATTCCCCGCCGGAACGAGCCGCGCCACATCCTCGGCAAATCCGTCGATCCGCGAATGCACGCCGAGCGTCAATCCGAAACGCTGCGCGGCGAGTTTGGCGGCAACCTCTTCAAGTCTGTCGGTGCGGTAGCGCACGACATGCAGGATCGGCCCGAAGACCTCGCGCGTCAGAAAATCGGGCGACGGGATTTCCGCAAGCACGGGCGGAAAGAAACTGCCGCCCTCCGGCGCCGCCAGCCGATGCAAAATCTTCGCGTCGCGCGCAAGCCGCGCCATATGCTCCTCCAGCAAGGCGCGTGCATCCATGTCGATCACCGGGCCGACATCGGTTGCGGGGTCTGAGGGGTCGCCGATGACGAGAGCATCCATCGCGCCTTTCAGTCCGTGAATCAGCGCATCGGCGGTGTCTTCCGGCAGGAAGAGAAGACGCAAGGCGGAGCAGCGCTGGCCGGCCGAACCGAACGCCGAGAGGATCACATCGTCGATCACCTGTTCGCGCAGCGCGGTCGTGTCGACGAACATGCCGTTTAAACCGCCCGTCTCGGCGATGAAGGGAATGATCGGTCCCTCACGCGCCGCCAGCGCGCGGTTGATTGCCCAGGCCGTGTCCGTGCCGCCGGTAAACGCGACGCCGTCAATGCCGGGATCTGCCGTCAGCGCCGCGCCGATCTTTGAGCCGGAGCCCATTACAAGATGCAGAAGATCGGGATCGAGTCCCGCGCGGTGATAGAGCTTGACCGCTTCATAAGCGATGAGCGGCGTCTGTTCGGCGGGCTTCGCGATGACCGCATTTCCGGCGGCAAGCGCGGCGGCGATCTGGCCGGTGAAGATCGCCAACGGAAAATTCCACGGCGAGATGCAGGCGAAGACGCCGCGGCCGTGCAGCGATAAAAGATTTCGTTCGCCGGCAGGGCCCGGCAGCGTGCGCGGCACGAAATCGTTTTCGGCGATGCGCGCATAATAACGGCAGAAATCCGCCGCCTCGCGCACTTCCGAAATCCCGTCGGCAAAGGTCTTGCCGCCTTCGCGCGCAAGGATCGCGATAAAGCGTTCGCGCTCGGTCTCAAGCGCATCGGCCATTTTGCGCAAAATCTTGGCGCGCACCGGGCCGCTGATGCGGTCCCACTCCGGCTGCGCGGCGCGGGCGCGCGCAATGGCGCGCGACATGTCGGCAGGAGAAGCATCGCTCACCAAACCGATCTCGGCGCCGTCTGCGGGCGCACGCGCGGCGCGCCTGTTTTCGCCGCGCAACGTTTCCCCGCCGATGAGCGGCGCAGCTGCAAGTGGTTTCAGCCCCGCGACTGCTTTGCGCAGGTTTTCGCGCACCTCGCCAATCGTGAGATCAAGGCCGGACGAGTTCTTGCGCTCGTCTCCGAACAGAAGCGGCGGCGGCGGGATTTTCGGATGACGGCCCGGATTTGCCTCGATGTCCTCGATGGGATCGGTGACCACGGCTTCCACGGCGACATGCTCATCCAGAAAGGTATGGACGAAGCTGGTATTCGCGCCGTTCTCGAGAAGCCGACGCACGAGATAGGGCAGAAGCTCCTCATGCCCGCCGACCGGCGCATAGGTGCGAACGGTCAGTGACGGATCGAGGCCTTTGGCCGCGGCATAAAGTTCACGGCCCATGCCGTGCAGGCGCTGATATTCGACTTTCACGCCGACGCGGCTTGCCATGAGGCGGATGGCGGCGAGCGTGTGCGCATTGTGCGTCGCAAATTGCGGATAGAGCTGCGGCGCCGCGCGGATGAGCTTTTCGGCGGAAACGAGAAAACAGAGGTCCGTCGCCTGCTTGGTCGAGAAGACGGGATAGTCCGGGCGTCCTGCGATCTGCGCGCGCTTGATTTCGGTGTCCCAATAGGCGCCCTTCACAAGGCGCACCATCAGCCGCCGCCCGCTGTCGCGCGAAAGGTTCGCAACCGCATCGATTACGTCGGGCGCTCGCTTCTGATAGGCCTGCACGGCGAGGCCGAGGCCGCGCCAATCGCCGAGCCCTTTCTCGCGCGCCAGCCGGTCGAGAATCTCGAGCGAGATTGTGAGACGATCTGCTTCCTCGGCATCGAGGGTGAGATTGATGTCGTGTTCGGCCGCAGTGAGCGCCAGCCGCCTCAGCCGCGGATAAAGTCCGTCCCAGACGGGCGAAGGTTTGCGTCCGGCCTGCACGGCGTCATAGCGCGGCGACAGCGCCGACAGCTTCACCGAGACGCCGTGCCCGTCCTCGGGCCCGTCGCCCTTTGATGCCGCGCCGATCTTGTCGATGGCCGCGGCGTAAGATGCTGCATAACGCTCGGCGTCCTCTTCGGTGCGCGCCCCTTCGCCCAGCATGTCGAAAGAGCAGAGAAGGTTCTCGCTATCGGCGCGCTTCAGCGCTTCTTCGATGGTGCGGCCGAGCACAAACTGCTCGCTCATGATGCGGATCGCGCGGCCGATGGCGGTGCGGATCACCGGTTCCGAAATCCGCCCGGCGATGCGGCGCAGAAAGGAAGGGAGGTCGCGCTTCGCTTCGTCGTCGACATCGACCAGGCTGCCGGTCAGCATCAGGCCCCAGGTCGAGGCGCTGACAAAGAGATTGTCCGAGCGGCCGAGATGGCTCGCCCAATCGGCGGAAGCCACCTTTTCGGCAATCAGCCTGTCGCGCGTGTCTTCGTCGGGTGTTCTGAGGAGAGCCTCGGCGAGGCACATCAGAACGAGGCCCTCGCGGGTCGCGAGGCTGAATTCCTGCAGGAAGCTCTCGACCATGCCGCCCTTTCCCTGATTGCGGGCAAGGCGGACAAGGGCTGCGGCATCGCCCTTGATGCGGGCGCGTTCGGGAACGGTGAGGGGCGCGTCGAGAAGCAGTGTGCGCACCGCTTCGGGTTCGCTCCGGTATTTCCCGGAATCGAGTTTATGCCAATCCATCGGGGCCGAGTTTACGCGCCGGGGCGGCGGTTTAAAGTCGATAGTTTTTCTCTATGGTACGATTTGCCGATTTTGAATTGATCCCGGCGGGAGAGGGCAGAGAGATGCCCTCCTCACGGAGGTATCCATGCGCAAGTTCCTGTCCCGCTTCATTGCGCCGTTCCTGGCGCTCGCCCTCGTTGCGGTTCCCGCTTCGGCTCAAGACGTCACGGTGTTTGCCGCGGCCAGCCTGAAAAACGCGCTCGACGATGCCGCCGGTCAGTGGACCGCCGAAACCGGCAAAAAGGCCGTCATTTCCTATGCGGCGAGCTCGGCTCTGGCCAAGCAGATCACCGAAGGCGCCCCGGCCGATATCTTCATCTCCGCCGACCTTGCCTGGATGGACCATGTCGAAAAGGCAGGCCTCGTTGCGGACGGCACGCGCAAGAGCCTTCTCGGCAACTCCATCGTCCTCATTGCGCCAAAGGATTCGAAGGTGAGTGTGAAGCTTGTCCCCGGCGTTGATCTCGCCGCGGCGCTCGGCGCCGACGGCAAGCTTGCCATGGCCGATGTCGCGGCGGTGCCCGCCGGTAAATACGGCAAAGCGGCGCTGGAAAAGCTCGGCGCCTGGGCCGGCGTTGAAGGCAAGGTTGCGCAGGCCGAAAACGTTCGCGCAGCACTGGCGCTCGTCTCGCGCGGCGAAGCCCCGCTCGGCATCGTCTACAAGACCGACGCCGCGGCAGATAGCTCGGTGAAGATCGTCGATACCTTCCCGAAGGACTCGCACCCCGAGATCGTCTATCCGGTGGCACAGATCAAGACGTCGAAATCGCCGGATGCGGCGGCCTTCCTTAACTATCTGCGCTCGCCGAAGGCCGTTGCCGCTTTCGAAAAGCAGGGCTTCACGCTACTCGACTGAGTGATGTTCGATTGGTTCCGGCTTGAGCCGGCCGAGGTCGCGGCGCTTCAGCTCAGTCTGAAGGTCGCGGCCACGGCAACCCTGTTCAGCCTGCCGCTGGGTATTGCGGTGGCGTATCTTCTGGCGCGCGGCCGCTTCTGGGGCCGTTCGCTGCTGAACGCGCTCGTCCATCTGCCGCTTGTCCTTCCGCCGGTCGTCACCGGCTATCTTCTCCTGCTGAGCTTCGGCAAGCGTGGGCCGGTGGGTGCATTCCTCTACGATTGGTTCGGCTTCTCCTTCTCCTTCCGCTGGACGGGCGCGGCGCTCGCTGCGGGCGTCATGGCGTTTCCGTTGATGGTGCGCGCGATACGTCTCTCCATCGAGGCCGTCGACAGAAGGCTCGAAGATGCGGCGGGAACGCTTGGCGCAAACCCTCTTGTTGTTTTCTTCACCGTCACGCTGCCGCTGTCGGTGCCCGGCATTCTTGCCGGTTCGGTGCTGGCTTTCGCCAAAGCCATCGGCGAGTTCGGCGCGACGATCACCTTCGTCTCGAACATCCCCGGCGAAACGCAGACGCTGCCGAGCGCGATCTACACCTTTACGCAAGTGCCCGGCGGCGATGCCGGCGCGCTGCGCCTGGTGCTGATCGCGATTGCTGTTTCGGTCGTGGCATTGCTCGTGTCCGAATATTTCGCCCGCAAGGTCGATCGCAGATTGGATCTCCAATGATCGAGATCGATCTCAGCCATCGGCTCGACGCCTTCCGTCTCGATGTGAAGTTTTCGAGCACCGCGCAGGTCACGGCGCTGTCCGGGCCTTCCGGCGCCGGCAAGACGACGATCCTCAATGCTATTGCCGGTCTTATCCGGCCCGAACGCGGGCGCATCTCGGTGTCGGGCCGCGTATTGACGGATATTGCGAGCGGGCGTGTGGTGCCGCGCCACAAGCGCCGCATCGGCTATGTGTTCCAGGACGCGCGGCTCTTCCCGCATATGAGCGTGCTGTCGAACCTGACCTATGGACGGCGGCGCGCCGGAGCATCGACGCCCGTCGAGCCCGTGGTCGAACTGCTGGGCCTCGGCGATCTTCTGAAGCGCAAGCCGCGCAATCTGTCCGGCGGCGAAGCGCAGCGCGTCGCCATCGGCCGCGCGCTGCTCGCCGATCCCGCGCTGCTTCTCCTCGATGAGCCTTTGTCCTCGATCGACGAGGCGCGCCGCGCGGAGATTTTGCCCTTCCTGAAAAAGCTGCCGGAGAGCGCCGGCGTGCCGATCCTTTATGTCAGCCATTCGACCGATGAGATCGCAAAGCTTGCGGGCGCCGTCATTCACATCGAGGCGGGCAAGGTCGTGACGAAATAAAAACGTTATCTCCTCTCCCGTTCACGGGAGAGGACGACTCGAAAGCCGAGAGGCTTTCGAGCGAGGTGAGGGGAAAGCCAAAAAATAAAAAGGGCGAGAGCTGTTCGCCCTCACCCCGGTTGCCTGCCGGCAACTCGACCCTCTCCCGCTTCGCAGGAGAGGGGACAAGTTCAGGCGGCCTTGTTTTCGATCACCTTGGACGAGGATCCATTGGTCGAGATCGCGATGGTGCGGGGCTTTTTGGCCTCCGGCACTTCGCGCACGAGATCGATATGGAGCAGGCCGTTTTCGAGGCTCGCACCGCGAACCTGGACGTAATCGGCAAGCTGGAACCGGCGCTCGAAGGCGCGGGCGGCAATGCCCTGATGCAGGACTTCGCCCTTCGACTGGCCGGACTGCTTGTCGCCCTTCACGGTCAGGGCATTTTCCTTCACTTCGATATTGAGGTCGCTCTCGCCAAAGCCGGCGACGGCAATCGAAATGCGGTAGTCGTTCTCGCCGGTGCGCTCGATATTATAGGGCGGATAGCCCGGCGCCTGGCCGGCTTCCGGCGTGAACTGGTCGAGCAGCGAGAACAGGCGGTCGAAACCGACGGTCGACCGGTAGAGAAGGGTCGGATCAAAAGCACGCATATGTCACATCCTCCTTGAAGCGATGCGGTATGAGGGCCCGCCGGAATGGCCGGGCCGATTTTCCCATTGCACAGCCCGTCAGGGCCTGTGCATGTCGGATGTGGTAAGCCCGAATCGGGCGTTCAAGACCCTTTTTGCCTATGCCGGTTCCCTTCGTTTCGATCCCTGAAAATCCCTGTCCCGCCAATGCCGAAGGCTTCGATCTGAAGACCTCGGATGGTGTTGTTCTGCGGGTCGGGCGCTTCAAGGCGCCCTCCGACCGGCCCTTCAAGGGCACGGTCTGCCTGTTTCAGGGGCGCGGCGAATTCATCGAAAAATATTTCGAGGTCATCGGCGAGCTGAACGAACGCGGCTTCACCGTCGCGGCGCTCGACTGGCGCGGGCAGGGCGGCTCGCAGCGCCGTCTCAAAAATGCCAAGCGCGGCCATGTCCGCCATTTCGACGATTTCCAGACCGACATCCTCGCCTTCATGGAGGATTTCGTCCGGCCGGAATGTCATCCGCCGTTTTTCGGCCTCGCCCATTCCATGGGCGGGCCGATCCTGCTCGAAGCAACGCGCCGGCGCGCCACCTGGTGGGACCGGCTTGTACTGACAGCGCCGATGATCGGCCTGCCCGGCATGGCCGCCGATCCTTTGACGCGCCGTCTTGCGGTTCTTCTCGTCTGGCTCGGCATGGGCACGTTCTTCGTGCCGGGCGGCACGGCGCGCGATTACGCCGAGCGCGGCTTCGACAACAATCTTCTGACGTCCGATCCGAAGCGCCATGCGCGGCTCGTCGCGCTGTGCAAGGCCGCCGATCATCTCACCATCGGCTCGCCCACCATCGGCTGGCTGCGCGCCGCCCATCGCGCCATGGAGCTTCTGGAAGATCCCGAACGCGTCTCGCAGATCCGGACGCCGACTTTGTTTTTCGCCGCCAGCGAAGACAAGATCGTCGCCAACCGGCCGATGGAATTGCTCGCCCATCAGATGCGCACGGCGGAAGTGATTACGCTGCCGACGGCGCGGCATGAGCTGCTGATGGAACGCGACGCCATCCGCAAAGCCTTCTGGACGGCCTTCGACGCGTTTATTCCCGGCAGTCCGACGTTCTAGGCGTTCAGGCTTTCGCCGCCAGCAGCTCGAGCGCGGCGGCATGGACTCTACGGTCCCCGGCGGCGATGACGCGGCCGCCTTTGTGCGCGGGCCCGCCTTCCCAATCGGTAATGATACCGCCCGCGCCTTCGACGATCGGGATCAGCGCGACGATATCGTAGGGCTTCAATTCGCTTTCGACGATGATGTCGATCTGTCCGGCCGCCAGCATGCAATAGGCATAGCAATCGCCGCCATAGCGCGTATGGCGCGTCGCGGCTTCCATCGCCTCGAACGCCGCCAGATCCTTGCCCTGGAAAATGCGCGGCGAGGTCGAGGACATGATGGCGTCTTCGAGCTTTGTGCAGGAGCGGACGCGAAGCTTGCGGTCGCCGAGCGGGCCGCGATAGCGCGCCGCGCCGCCATCGCCGAGAAAGCGCTCTTTGGTGAAAGGCTGGCTCATCACGCCATAGACCGGCGCGCCGTTCTTCATCAGGCCGATCAGCGTGCCCCAGGTCGGCAGGCCGGTAATGAAGCCGCGCGTGCCGTCGATCGGGTCGAGCACCCAGACATAATCGGCGTCTTCGCTCTCATTGCCGAATTCCTCGCCGACAATGCCGTGCGAGGGAAAGGTCGCCTTGATCAGCTGGCGCATCGCCGCTTCCCCGGCATGGTCGGCCGCGGTGACGGGGTCGAAGCTTTTGCCGCCTTTGTTTTCGACGCCGATGGTCGTGCGGAAAAACGGCATGACGGCTTCGCCGGCCACGGTCGCGAGACGGTCCACGAAGGCTTCGAAATCGACTGCGGTCATATGGAAAAAATCATTCCGCGGCGGCGCGACGGATTTGCAGTTCGCTCTGCGCGAACAGAACGAGCTGCTGGGCAAACGCGCCGAGCTTGCCGCAGAGGACGGCAAAGCCCGCGGTGCGTTCGTGGCTCTTCTCGTCCATATAGAGCGCGCGGTTGATCTCGATCTGCAGCGCATGAATGCCGGCAACGGGCGCGCCGTAATGCTCGGTGATATAGCCGCCGGCATAAGGCCTGTTGCGCGCGACGGTGAAGCCGAGGCCGCGCAGCGTCACTTCGGCAAGATCGGTGATGCCGGCGCTGCAGGATGTGCCGTAGCGGTCGCCGAGCACGATATCGGCGCGCTGGCGCTCTTCGCGCGCAAGGCCGGTCGAGGGCATGGAATGGCAATCGATGAGGACGGCCGCGCCGAACTGGTCGCGCACGCGGGCGAGCAGATCTTCCAGCGTCGCATGATAGGGCTTGTAGAGCGTCTCGATGCGGCGGATCGCTTCTTCGACGGGCAGGCGCCGGTCGTAGATTTCCTGCGCATCGCCGACGACGCGGGCGATCGTGCCGAGCCCGCCGGCAACCCTCAGCGAGCGCGTATTCGCATAGGCCGGAAGCCGGCCCTCGAACATGCGCGGGTCGAGCTCATAGGGCTCGCGGTTCACATCGAGAAAGGCGCGCGGGAAATGGGCGCGCATCAAGGGCGCGCCGTGATCGACCGCGGCAAGGAAGAGTTCGTCGACGAAGGCGTCTTCGGAGCGCCGCAGAGCCAAAGCGTCAAGGCGGACGGAGGCGAGGAAGGCGGCCTGGTAGCGGGCGCCCGAATGCGGCGAATTGAACACAACCGGCGCGGTGATGCGCTCGGGTGCGACAATCTCGAATTCGGGGTGCGGCTCGGCGCCGGGTTCGGCCGTCATGGAGAAGGGGACGCTCTCTTAATTCGTTTCCTCGGACCGAAAAACACCCGGCCCAGGGAGATGGTGCCGTGCGTCGGGGGTTATGTCCACCCGCCGTTCACTCGTCCGGCCCGCTTAAGTGCCGATGTGAACCGGGTGTTTACGGTCAGCCCCGCTTATGGGAAGAAAGAGGGGCTCGCGGGCGATATTTTCCATGACCGACATCACCAAGATCATTCTGGCCGAAGACGACAACGACATGCGCCGCTTCCTTGTGAAGGCGCTGGAGAATGCCGGTTACGAGGTCGTTTCCTTCGATAACGGCCTGTCGGCCTATCATCGCCTCCGGGAAGAGCCCTTCGAGCTCCTCCTGACGGACATTGTGATGCCGGAAATGGACGGGATCGAGCTGGCCCGCAGGGCCGCCGAGCTCGATCCGGACATCAAGATCATGTTCATCACGGGTTTTGCGGCGGTGGCCCTCAAGCCCGATGCCGGAACCCCCAAGGACGCCAAGGTGCTGTCCAAGCCCTTCCATCTGCGCGACCTCGTCAACGAGGTCCAGAAGATGCTGGCGGCGTAAAAAGAGGCTGTTTTCGCGCCTTGCGGCCCGCGGCCCGAGCCGGTATATCCGGCGCCTCCGCTTTATGGAAAATGGGCGATTAGCTCAGCGGGAGAGCACTTCCTTGACATGGAAGGGGTCACAGGTTCAATCCCTGTATCGCCCACCATTTTCCAGTGCCTTACGAGGCAGTTGCCGCCAAAGGGCGATCTGCCATCTTGACCGTTCCCGCAGGGTTTTCTAACTCGACGCCACAGCGAATTGACACGGGCACCGCGCGCGGCAAGCCCGCGATCTGAAGGGGTAAGGAATGAACATGGCCGTATTGAAAAAAACGCCCGCTATCGACTTCCTCGACAAGCTCGGTGGCCTGATCAAATCGGGCAGCTACAAGGAGGCTTCGCAGGCTTACAAGGATTTCGAAAAGGCCAATCCGACGGCCGATTTCATGATCCTCGAAGCCGTGCCGTTCCGCGTCCAGAACCAGATCATCAAAACGGTCGGCTCGCCGACGGCGTTTTCGATCTACTCGCTGCGCCATCCGACCTGGACGACCGAGATCGTCGAAGCGTTCGAGGATCCGGCGAAGTTCGATGCTTATGTCAAAAAGCTCGAAGCCGATGTGCGCGCCTCGCAGCCGAAGAAGTAAGGTCCGGCAGCAGCTGAGAATTTGAGAAAAGCCGGGCAGCCCAGTCGGGCAGCCAAGCCGAGTGTTCCCGGGCTTGGCCCGCTCGATAGGCTGAACCCCGGCAACAGCCGGGTTCAGCGCCCGGCTTTTTTGCGTTCGCGAATACGTGAAATCCCCAAGCTCTTCGGTTAATGACACGCCACAATCGCGTGTCATGATGGCTGCAATGGAACGGAGCGCGCACGGCGCCCTCAAACGTTCCGCACCAATGACAGACGGAGGAGTTCATGTCGTCCAAGACGGAGCTTCTGAAAGAGGCGCGGCGATGCGCCTATGAAGCCTCGCGCGGGGTCAGTCCCGGCATGTTCCGGGGATTGTCGAAATTCTACGGTTCGCTCGCCGAGAGCGAACCGCAGAGCGAGGCGCGGCGCGAACCCGCGCACCGGCGCAAAAAATCTCCCGAGAAGGAACTCGGGAGATAGACATCTCGTCAGGGAAATTCGGCCGGAAGCCGCTTAGTCGAAAATCTTGATCAGAGCGTCGAGAACCGGCGAGGTCGTGCGCGTTGCCGATGAGGCGCGGTATTCGGTCCAGCGCGGCGCGCCTTCGATCACGAGGACGCCGTTCTGCATGTATTCGCGGCCCTGATGTCCGCCGGTATCGGTGAACTGGGCGCGGTGCTCGGTGCGGGTTTCGGTTTCGGTCGATGCATCGTGCGCGGTGGCGATGAACGTTGTCGCCGCCAGAAGTGCCGTCCCGATGATGAAGCTGCGGACCATCACTCAACTCCTCCAAACCTTGTTAACGTATTGTTAACGCACGGGATGGGGGTGGAGCGAGTCCTTTCGCCGGTTAGGGTTTATCCGGTGCCGGGTGGGTTGCCCCCACCCGGCGGTCCTGAAAGCCTTTATTCCACGATCTGAATGATCCTGCGGCTCGACGGTTCGACGATGACCCTGCGGTCGTTCACCACCGCATAGCGGTAGGTCGTCACTTCCGGCACGGTGTAGAATTCAACATCGGCCGGCAGCACCGTGCCGACCGCGATCGGGCCGTCATAGGTGACCGAGCGGCCTTCCCGGACGATGTATTCCCGCTCCCGCGGGCCGATCTGGATATCGAGCAGCTGGGCAAAGGCGGGCGTTGTGAAGGTGGCGGCCGCCAGTGCCGCTCCGAGCATGAGCTTCTTCATAAGCGTCTCCCTGTGTCTCCGGGCCCCAAAGCCGAACGGGCGGGAGAGACGGGAGTTCCGGGTGAAGTTGCAGTGCGCCGTCGCTGCGGCTATCCGCCCTTTACCTATTGAATCAGCTTGATCCAGTCGGGGCCGGGGAAGGGCGGGCGCTCGTCCAGCTCGATGCGGGCGGGGCCGCGCGCGCCGTTCATATAGATGAAGCGGTCGGGCGGCGCGGGCGTGATCCGCGCGTAATAGGTCACGGGTGCGCCATAGGCGCGGCCGGTGTCCGTATAATAGCGCCGGATTTCGTAATCGCGCGTCGCGTCCTGCTGCACCGGCGCGCCATAGTCGGCGGCCAGCGCGCTGACGCTGATTGTCGACAAAAGAATACCAACGAGAAATGTTCTCATTTGCTCACTCCCGCTACGCAACACCGGCGGAGAGCTTACGGTTCCCCCTGTAATAAAACGAAAATTCTCGATGTGAATTATCTAATCTTCCGTTAGTGAATGTTAATTGTGGCTTTTGGATTGTCGGTACATGGTGCGTTTTATGGAAGCCGATACCGACATCAACGAAGCCGAGCGCATGGCGCTCATCATCGGTGAACTCGCCGACAGGGCTCGTGCGGCCGGCTTCCCGGTGATCGCCCATCTGCTCGATATGGCGCAGATGGAGGCACGCGATAACGCCATCCGCGAAATGGACGCGGCGCTCCCCAGCCTGAATTAGCCCCGGTCAGTCCGGCGCATAGCGGCAATAGGGCTTGCTCGACGCCTTGCGGTGCACGCAGCGCTTTTCCGGCTTCTGCCACTTCTTCCAGGCCGGCGTCGTGTCGGTCCGCGCGTTCGGCTGCGTGTTCGGCTGTGCGCCATAGGCGATCTGGGCCGGCGCACCCGTCGGCAGCCCGGCGCCGGCAAGAGCGATCAGCGCCCCGAGAACAATCACGCGCATGATATCTCCCCCGAACACCCCAACGCGCCGACCCTAAGCCACGGCGCGCGATCGGCAAAGCCGCCAGCCGGCGGCGGGATAGCACCGCCGCATCCTCAGTTCAGCGGCATCCGCTCTGCCGGAACGCACCAGCCCGTCCGGCAAGGCGTGCGCCAGTCGCCGGATGTGGCCGGTTCTTCCGGCGGCGAGCTTGGCAGCGGCGTCCCGTTGTAGACGTGCCAGCCGATCAGCAGGATGACCACGACTGCAGGCAGCGCGTAAACCGCGCCGCGCCTCATCTGTCCCCGGCGATGCGCACGGGTGTCTTCATCCTTGCTCTGCACCACGCGCACGCCGCGCCCCTCGGCATAGCCGATGAAATGCTCAAAGCCCGGAAAGTGTGCAGACAGTTCGTGCCGCCGGAAGCCGCTATAGAAGATGACCGGGGATGTGAAATCGCGAAGATTGATCTCGGTCACATCGCTCCACGGAACCCGGGTCTTGCGCCCGAGTGCTTTGGTGAAGGCGACACCGTCTTCCGAAAATTCGATCCGGGTATGCGCCATGCGGTGAGCGATGGCGGCGCAGCCGATGCTGAAAATGGCCCATGGCACAAACTGGAGAAGCGCCGCATCGCGCGTTGCGGGGCGTGGGCCGAAGCTCATCCACGAAACACTGTCGCCGGAGAGATAAGCGAAGAGAGAAACGGCGTGCCAGAGCGCCGGCATCGCAATGACACCGGCGAGGATGGCCAGAAGCAGCATTTTGTCGGTGACGTGCGGATAGGTCCAGGTGATGCGGAGCGGCTGGGCCGGGGGCGGAAACAGCAATCCGTACCAGACATAGCGGATAAGCAGCGGCGGGAGCGCGACAAGAGCGATCACGGCGGCAAAGCCGACGGCCGTTCTCATGTTCGGAGCGCTGAGAATCTCCAGATGGCCCCACATGTTCGATAAAACCGCCGAATAAGGTTCGTCTGTTTTCGCGTGCAAAGTAGAGATATGCTACCGGAGAGTGAAGTGCCGGGGGAATTGAAATGGCTTTTGAGCGCGGGGTTCTGGCTGCCGTATTCCTGATGGCGGCCCTGCCCGCCGCATACGCGGTGGGACCGAAAGGGCATGTTGCAACGATTATGTTCGAGACGGATTCGGAGACAAACAACGCTCCTTTGTACGCGCATCCAAGCTTCGACTGTACCTCGAAGAAAAAGATCATCGACAAGTTCAACCGCATCGAGTTCTGGGCAAAGAACAAGCGCGAGTTTTCCATGACGAAGGAGGTTCCGGCCAATGCGCCCTTCACCTTCTCCATCTACGGGCGAACCCATGTGAGGTGGGATGCGGGGATGCGGGAGGTGTTCACGGTCTGTGAGCCGATCCTGTCTTTCACGCCGCAAGCCGGCGCGACCTATCTGGCACGCCATTCCATGAACCTTCGAGGCGATTGCGCGCTCGCTTTGTTCCGGCGCAATGGAGCGGCTCTGACGCCCGAGCCGGCTTCGCGGCTTGTGTGCCCCGTGCTGAACGGCACGCCGGTGTCTCAGTAACAGCGACGAGCCTTGCGGCGGCCACCCAAAACCCCGAAACAGGCCAAATGCCAGGACGCCTCGCGCAAGGATTTGAGCCCGAAGAACTCCTGCGCCTCTTCAACGCCCGCGCCGGCGATCTTGAGGGCGCTGGGCCGCGCTGGAATTCGGCGCCGACCCACAGATTGATGGCGGTGCGCAAGGATCCGCAGTCGGGAGAAAACGCGCTCGATCTTTTGCGCTGGGGGCTCGTGCCGCATTTCGCCAAAGACATGAAGGGCGGCGCAAGCCTCATCAATGCGCGCAGCGAAACGGTCTCATCTACCGCGCCCTTTCGTGACGCCTGGGCAAAAAAGCGCCGCTGCCTCATCCCGCTCAAAGGTTATTACGAATGGCGCGGCGAGAAGGGCGCAAAACAGCCGCTGGCGATTGCGCTCGCATCGAAAGAGCCGATGGCGCTCGCCGGCCTCTGGGAAAACTGGAAAGACAAGGAAAGCGGCTTATGGCTGCGCACCTTCACGCTCCTGACCTGTGAGCCGAATTCCGCCATCGCGGAATTTCATCACCGCATGCCGGTGATCGTACTGGCGGAACATCAAACGGGCTGGCTTGCGGGCGAGGATGCGGCCGGTCTCCTCAAACCCATCGCCTCGAAGCTTCTCGACATCCGGCCTGTCGGTACAGCGGTCAATAAGGTAGGGAATGAGGGGGAAGAACTATGGAATCGGATAAGCCAGTCCACGTCGATTTTTGGCCGGGAAACCATCTAAGCTATACGACAACGAAGATTGATATTTTCAGAAACGAGATCTTGCTTAGCTCAGCTACCGGATTTGTGATGAGATATGGCCAGACTTATGCGCTGGTCACTAACTGGCATGTTCTAAGCGGTATCAATCCAGCAAATGGTTCTTGTTTGTCGCCGACAGGCGCTATCCCAGCCCAGATACGATGCCATGTCACGATCTCACAACAAGTGACGGTCGGTGCAACATCGGGCGAGCAGTTGTTCTTCAAGCCTATCATTATCGATCTGTACGAAGGCGAAATGCCGGTCTGGCTAGAAAATCGTGAACATTTTCCCGAGAACGACTATGCGGCAATAGACTTGGGTGCAATCGTTCCTGAACTTGCCGATCCACGAGTTTCGCTGAGGTCCATACGATCAGGCGTAGTTACCTTAAAGAAGGGCAGGAAACCCCCGGCAGGAGACGTGGCAGTTGCCCCAGACGACTTCCAAAGTTTCTACCCGCCGGTGGGAAAGGAAGTGTTCGTTCTTGGATACCCAAAAGGCATAACTAGCACGGGCGTTTTCCCGATCTGGAAGCGCGCTTCGATCGCGTCTGAGCCGCAAGCCCCGACCAATCTTCGCGGCCGTGAGAGCCATGACGTTTTTTACATCGACGCAACAACGAAGCATGGAATGTCCGGATCGCCAGTGATTTGTTTAGCGAAGCCAGGCGATCTGTTCGTGACGATGGACGGCGTCCAGGTCGAGACAGAGAAAGAACAAGAACTGATAGTGGGTGTCTACGCGGGTCGGGAAGGGGTTACTCAAGAAGAGTATGAGTTGTCGCTAGGACGCGTCTGGAAAATTGGAGCGATCGAAGAGATGATTCGAAAAGGGCAACGTGCGTCAGGGATTGCTTACCCGAAGATAAAACCGCTTTAGCCTCAGACAATTACGTTCCGATTCCCTGAACCCCATCGCCTCGGAGTTCCTCGACATTCGGCCTGTCGGTACGGCGGTCACCAAGGTAGGGAGCGAGGGGAGGGGCTGGCCTAGGTCGGCTCAGCTTGAGCCCTATGAACGAAAATCGGGCGTGCGCCATTATGAGACCGGCTTTCAACGTTGTCCCAAATTTTCCAATCATAGATAGGAGCGCAGTTTTTGCCGAAGGAGTTGTCGACTAGGGCAAGGGTACTCAAGTTGAACTCTACGCTGGGTGCTCCCCACCGATCTGCTGAAGGCTCGAAGGCTATTCGCAGTCCTTCGGGAGAAACGAGTAAAGTTCCTGAAGGAAAGTCTGATCGGGAAAGGTAGGTGCGGGTGTCATCTATTTCAGGCTCAATGACCCAATCCAATCCAAATGAAATGTAAAATTCGTCTGGCTGGTTCGAAATTAAAACTGCTGAGAAGCTTCCGTCTTTTAATGGAAATCGGAAATACCCCAACGTGAGCTCGGTGCTCGTTGGGGCACTCAAAACTAGGCCGAATGTCGGAATGGATCTGATCCGGCGACTGATCAATTCTCCTGGCTTTAACGTCGAGGCGGCTTTGACTTGAATTGAGCTCAGAAATTTCAAAGTTCACCCCCAGCCTGGACGGAAATCTCGGCGTTCACATTTGGGGCACGAGATGGGCGAGCCGGGTGGATCGTCGCGTTGTTCGCGCTCGCGAATTTCTTCCTTCGTAAGTACCTCTTCTTCCCACTCGTTTCCGCAATTGTTGCAGTGGAATTTTCTTTTCTCAGTCAAGTTCCACCCCCGCGCGGCGCAGAAAGTCAGTCCAAAGATAGTCTGCAACCTGTTGTCCAGACATTCTTCCGTTTCCGTGATCTGTGGACATATATCCCGTGAGATACATCTGGTATTCGTCCGCATTGACGGAATACGATCCATGGTAGGAATTCTTAGATTCCGCGTGTGCACTGTGAACGACAATGATCTCTCCGCGGTTTCCTTTCGAATTGTGAACCGTGATATGGCTTTCGCCATTCCGTTTTCCGCGGTTGACGAGCGTGCATGTAAAGGCTGTCGCGGACATTTCTTCGAACCGCGCTTTTAATAGTTCGATGGTATTTACTTCATCAGTGGATCTCTTGAAGAAATTCCGGATTGTTTCGAACGCTTGATCCCGAAATTCAGATTTATCAATGACGTCGAAGTCTCTTTGTATTTTCACGCGAAGTTGTGAAGGCGTTGCGGCCAAAGGGGTGGCCGCCTTTTTGTCCGGCGCCTTCGAACTTGAAAGTGCATTGCGAACCTCACTGACGACATCCAGCCAAGCGAGATTCTCGTTGGTCCAAAGAGCTATAGGATTCCCATCTTTAGGAACGGCTTTGAACTTCGCTAACGGAGATGTCTGCCAATCGCACGGTTCAAGAATTATAGGTACAAGAAGCATGCTGCCGTCGCCGGCGCGCTCCAGTGCACGTTCCATCTCGCGTTCGTAGCAGTACTTTGATGCCAGATAATCAGGGCTAACCAGCGCAATAAATACATCGCATTTCTCCAGTGCGGTGGAGATGGCGCTATCCAGATTGGAGCCAGCAGTGATTTCCTTGTCGTGCCACGTGGATAAGATGCCGTCGCGCTTCAACATCGATAGATGCTTATGCAAACGAGCGAGAGCCTTCTCATCACGGTGCGAGTATGAAATGAAGGCCTCTGCGGGCATTTGATCCCTTTTTGTTCTTGCGTATAATTAGTTGTGGCGGTTGCAGGGCGCAATGTCTTTTTGATGCGCTTCACCGTTTTCCAATTCTGTCTTCGCAGCGCTCACCCCTTGTGTTTCAAAACCGTTCCAGTTAAACCCCTTCTAAATAAATAGGACAGCCTTGCTGTCCATTTGTTTCCCGGCGCATCTGCTCTAGGCTGTTTCCCTCTTGGGAACCGGACGGGAGAGGTGTCGCCTCTTTGGCGTTGGTGCGATGGGGATCGCACGAAGCGCAGCCGCGGACGGGGTGGAATGCTCCGGTTTTTCAAGGCTTGCGCAGTTTTTGCAGGGTTCCGGACGGACGCTCGAACTATGTCCCGGCCGGTCGATTGGGGTAATGCAGGCAATTGAGCCTGTTGGGATTTCGGGAACTGAGGCCATGACGAAGCCGCTCGACGAAAACACGCTGCCCTGGGGCCCTCCGGCGGCCCATGCGCGCGACCCTCATCTGCCCGGGGCGGACGGCCTTTATACGGGCAGGCATGAGCATGACTCGTGCGGCGTCGGCTTCATCGCCCATCTGAAGAACAAGCCCTCGCACGCCATTGTCGAGCAGGGGCTTTCCATCCTCGCCAATCTCGAACATCGCGGCGCGGTGGGCGCCGATCCGCGCGCCGGCGACGGCGTCGGCATTCTCGTTCAGGTGCCGGACAAGTTCTTCCGCAGCGCGGCTAAACTCTCGTTTTCCCTGCCGGAAAAGGGCCAATACGGCGTCGGCCATGTCTTCCTGCCGAAGGACGAGACCGGCCGGCGAATCATTTATGAAACATATGAGACGGTCGCGAAACAGGAGGGCGTCACCGTCCTCGGCTGGCGCGACGTCCCGACCAACAATTCCACGCTCGGCTATTCGGTCCTGCCGACCGAGCCGCATCATGCACAGGTTTTCGTCGGCAAGGGCCCGGGCCTCGAGGACGAGACGGTGTTCGAGCGCAAGCTCTATGTCTACCGCAAGGCGGTGGCGCAGGTGCTGCACGCGGCGGCCGATGAGCGCACGCGCGGCTATTACGTCACCAGCCTGTCCTGCCGCACGCTCGTCTATAAGGGCATGTTCCTGTCCGATCAGGTCGCGGTCTATTACCCCGATCTGACGCATCCGGATTTTGAATCCGCGCTGGCGCTCGTCCATCAGCGCTTTTCGACCAACACGTTCCCGAGCTGGCAGCTCTCGCACCCCTACCGCATGGTCGCGCACAACGGCGAGATCAACACGCTGCGCGGCAACGTCAACTGGATGGCGGCGCGCCAGGCCTCCGTGTCCTCGCCGCTGTTCGGCGACGACATCAAAAAGCTCTGGCCGGTCTCATACGAAGGCCAGTCCGACACGGCCTGCTTCGACAACGCGCTCGAATTTCTCGTGCAGGGCGGCTACTCGCTCGCCCATGCGGCGATGATGCTGATCCCGGAAGCCTGGGCCGGCCATCCGGACATGGAAGAAAAGCGCCGCTATTTCTACGAATATCACGCCGCGCTGATGGAGCCGTGGGACGGCCCCGCCGCCATGGCCTTCACCGACGGCCGCCAGATCGGCGCAACGCTCGACCGCAACGGCCTGCGCCCCGCGCGCTATTTCGTGACGCGCGACGACATCGTCGTCATGGCGTCGGAAATGGGCACCATCAATTTCCCGGAAGAAGACATCGTCACGAAATGGCGTCTGCAGCCGGGCAAGATGCTGCTGATCGATCTTCACAAGGGCCGCATCATTTCCGACGAGGAAGTGAAGGCGGAGCTCGCAGCCGCCCATCCCTACAAGGACTGGCTGAAGAAGACGCAGATTCAGCTCGAAGACCTCGACAAGGTGAAGTCGACGCCTGACTGGACGAGCGATGTCAGTCTGCTGGATCGTCAGCAGGCGTTTGGTTATACGCAGGAAGATCTGACGCTGCTCATGGCGCCGATGGCGGTGACAGGGCAGGAGGCGGTCGGCAGTATGGGCACCGACACGCCCATCTCGCCGCTCTCGCTGAAGCCGAAGCCGCTCTACACTTACTTTAAGCAGCTCTTCGCGCAGGTGACGAACCCGCCGATCGATCCGATCCGCGAAGAACTCGTGATGTCGCTCGTGTCGTTTATCGGCCCGCGCCCGAACCTTCTCGACCATGAAGGCGGCGCGACGAAGAAGCGGCTCGAAGTCCATCAGCCGATCCTGACCAATGCGGATCTCGAAAAGATCCGCCACATCCAGGACATCGAGCCGGACTTCTCGGCCGTGACGCTCGACATCTGCTGGGACGCCGAAGAAGGCTCAGGCGGCATGGCCGGTGCGCTTGAGCGTCTGTGCATGCATGCGCGCAAGGCCGTCTCGGAAGGCCGCAACATCATCATCCTCTCGGACCGCATGGTGTCGGCGGCGCGGATTCCGATCCCGGCATTGCTCGCGACCGCGGCGGTGCATCACGATCTCATCAATCACGGCCTGCGCACCTCCGTCGGCCTTGTGGTCGAAACCGGCGAAGCGCGCGAAGTGCATCACTTCGCCTGCCTTGCCGGTTATGGCGCGGAAGCGATCAATCCGTATCTTGCGTTCGAGACCATGCTCGACATGCACAAGACCGGCGAATATCCGCCGGAGGTCTCCGAATACGAGGCGGTGTCGCGCTTTATCAAATCCGTCGGCAAGGGCCTGCTCAAGGTCGCCTCGAAGCTCGGCATCTCGACCTATCAGTCCTATTGCGGCGCGCAGATTTTCGACGCCGTCGGTCTGCAGTCCGATTTCGTCGAAAAATATTTCCGCGGCACTTCGGCGCCCATCGGCGGCGTCGGCCTCAAGGAAGTCGCCGAAGAAACCGTGCGCCGGCATGAAGCCGCGTTCGGCCGCGCGCAGATCTACCGCCAGGCGCTCGATGTCGGCGGCGAATATGCACTGCGTCTGCGCGGCGAAGACCATGCCTGGACGTCGAACACCGTGCGCGATCTGCAGCACGCGGTGCGCGGCAATGTGCCGGAAAAATACCGCGCCTTCGCCAAGGCCATCAACGAGTGCCAGGACCGTCCGCTGACGATCCGCTCGCTGTTCGATTTCAGAACGGCGGAAGACGATGGCCGCACAAGCGTGCCGCTCGAAGAGGTCGAAAGCGCGAAAGATATTCTGAAGCGCTTTGCCACCGGCGCCATGTCCTTCGGCTCGATCTCGCGCGAAGCCCATACGACGCTCGCCATTGCCATGAACCGGATCGGCGGCAAGTCGAACACCGGCGAGGGCGGCGAGGAAACCGACCGTTTCAAGCCGATGGCGAACGGCGACACCATGCGCTCGGCCATCAAGCAGGTGGCTTCAGGCCGTTTCGGCGTGACGACGGAATATCTCGTCAACTCCGACATGATCCAGATCAAGATGGCGCAGGGCGCAAAGCCCGGCGAAGGCGGCCAGCTGCCCGGCCACAAGGTCGACGCGGTGATCGCCAAAGTGCGCCACTCGACGCAAGGCGTCGGCCTCATCTCGCCGCCGCCGCATCACGACATCTATTCGATCGAAGATCTGGCGCAGCTCATCTACGATCTGAAAAACGTCAGCCCGACTTCAGCGATCTCGGTGAAGCTCGTCTCCGAAGTCGGCGTCGGCACGGTCGCGGCGGGTGTTGCCAAAGCGCGCGCCGACCATGTGACGATTTCGGGCTTTGAAGGCGGCACGGGCGCAAGCCCGCTGACCTCGATCAAGCATGCCGGTTCCCCGTGGGAAATCGGCCTTGCCGAAACGCATCAGACGCTCGTCAAGAACGAACTGCGCGGCCGCATCGCCGTGCAGGTCGACGGCGGTGTGCGCACCGGACGCGACGTCGTCATCGGCGCGCTGCTCGGCGCCGACGAATTCGGCTTCTCGACCGCGCCGCTGATCGCGGCGGGCTGCATCATGATGCGCAAGTGCCATCTCAACACGTGTCCCGTCGGCGTTGCGACGCAGGACCCGGTTCTGCGCAAGCGCTTCACCGGCCAGCCCGAACACGTCATCAACTATTTCTTCTTCGTCGCCGAAGAAGTGCGCGAGATCATGGCGCAGCTCGGCTACCGGAAGTTCAGCGACATGGTCGGCCAGATGCAGATGCTGGACCGGACAAAAGTCATCGAGCATTGGAAGGCCAAGGGCCTCGATTTCTCGCGCCTGTTCAAAAAGCCGGAACAGCCGCGCAACACGCCGATCTTCCATTGCGAAACGCAGGATCACCATCTCGAAGCCGTGCTCGACCGCACTTTGATCGAGAAGGCAAAGCCCGCGCTCGAAAGCGGCAAGAAGTCGGCGTTCGACATCGAGATCCGGAACATCAACCGTTCGGCCGGCGCCATGCTGTCGGGCGAGATCGCGCGCCGCTACGGCCATAAGGGCCTGCCGGACGACACGATCTCGGTGAAGATGCACGGCACCGCCGGTCAGGCCTTTGGCGCCTGGCTTGCGCAGGGCGTCACCTTCGATCTTGAGGGTGTAGCGAACGACTATGTCGGCAAAGGACTCTCCGGCGGCCGCATCGTCGTCAAGCCGCCGAAGAAGACGGGCATTGTTCCCGAGCAGTCGATCATTGTCGGCAACACGGTTCTCTATGGTGCGATTGCCGGCGAGTGCTATTTCCGCGGCTTTGCCGGCGAGCGCTTTGCCGTCCGCAACTCCGGCGCCATCGCCGTTGTCGAAGGCACCGGCGATCACGGCTGCGAATATATGACCGGCGGTGTTGTCGTCGTTCTCGGACAGACGGGCCGCAACTTTGCGGCCGGCATGTCGGGCGGCGTGGCCTACGTCCTCGACATGGACGGCACGTTCAAGAAGCGTTGCAACATGTCGATGGTCGAGTTCGAGCCGGTTGCCGAAGAAGAAGAGCTGATGCGCCGCGTCCATCACCAGGGCGGCGATCTTCTGTTCAAGGGCCGCGTCGAGCTGACCAGCGATATGACGCGCTTTGACGCCGAGCGTCTGTTGCAGCTCATCGCCAATCACGAGCGCTATACGGGCTCGACGGTCGCGAGCAAAATTCTCGATAACTGGGCCGAGTACCGCGGCAAGTTCATCAAGGTCATGCCGGTGGAGTACCGGCGCGCGCTGGCCGATATGGAGAAGCAAAAGCGCCAACTTGAGCCGGCGGAGTGAAAATTCTCGGCGACACGAATTCAGGAAATTGCCTGAAAGTTCTCTACACGGCCGACCATCTCGGTCTGCCCTATGAGTTCGTGCCCGTCGATATCGCAAAGGGGGAAAGCCGCACGCCGGCTTTTCTCGCAAAGAGTTTGATGGGGCAGGTGCCCGTGGTCGAATTCGACGACGGGCGGTGTCTTGCGCAGTCGAATGCGATCATCCGGTATCTGGCGAGCGACAGCCGCCTTCTGCCGGACGATCCGTTCCTCGAGGCGAAGGTCGACGAGTTGCTCTTCTGGGAGCAGTACAGCCACGAACCTTATGTGGCGGTGTGCCGGTTCCAGATGGTTTATCTCGGCAAGAGCCGCGATGAGCGCGATCCGATGCGGGTCGAACGGGCGGAAAAGGCCCTCGACTTCATGGAGGCGCGGCTCGGCGGCGATGCGTTTTTTGTCGGAGGTGCGCTGTCGGTCGCCGATATCGCGCTTCTGGCCTATACGAGGCTTAGCTCTCAGGGCGGCTTCGATCTTACGTCCCGGCCGGGCGTGAGGAAGTGGATTGCCCGTTGCGAAGAGGTTCTTGGCCTCGAAGCAGCGGCTTAGGGTGAGTTAAGGACGGGCTATGGGCAAAGTTACGGGCTTTCTCGAGATCGAGCGCCAGGATCGCAAATATGCGCCGGCGTCCGACCGCGTGCGTCATTACAACGAATTCGTGCTGCCTTTAGGCGATGAAGGCACGAAGCGTCAGGCCGCGCGCTGCATGGATTGCGGCATTCCCTTCTGCCACAATGGTTGCCCCGTCCATAACCAGATCCCGGACTGGAACGATCTCGTCTATCGCGGCGACTGGCAGGAAGCGGCGAACAATCTCCATACGACCAATAATTTCCCGGAATTCACCGGCCGCATCTGCCCGGCGCCGTGCCAGGAAAGCTGCACGCTGAACCTGTCGGACGCGCCGGTCACCATCAAGACCATCGAACAGGCGATCGCCGACAAGGCGTGGGAAAACGGCTGGATCGAAATCCAGTCGCTGCGGCCGAAGACCGGCAAGAAAATCGCTGTTATCGGGTCTGGCCCGGCAGGCCTCGCCTGTGCCCAGCAGCTCGCGCGCGCCGGCCACGATGTGCATCTGTTTGAAAAGCATCAGCGCGCCGGCGGCCTTCTGCGTTATGGCATTCCGGACTTCAAGATGGAGAAACATCTCGTCGACCGCCGCGTAAAACAGATGGAGCAGGAAGGGGTTACCTTCCATTACGGGGTCCATGTCGGCGTCGATGTGAAGGCCGCAGAACTTCGGAAAACTTATGATGCGGTGGTTTTGACCGGCGGTTCGGAAAAGCCGCGCGATCTTCCGGTGCCCGGCCGCGAATTGTCGGGCGTTCATTTCGCGATGGATTTCCTGACGCAGAACAATCGCCGCGTCTCCGGCGAGAACACCGATGTCGCCGATCCGATTTTGGCGACCGGCAAGCATGTCGTCGTCATCGGCGGCGGCGATACCGGTTCGGACTGCATCGGCACCTCGGTGCGTCACGGCGCTTTGTCGGTGACGCAGCTCGAAATCCTGCCGCAGCCGCCGGTGAAGGAAAACAAGCTGCACATCTGGCCGGACTGGCCGCTGAAGCTGCGCACGTCGTCCTCACATGAAGAAGGCGCCGAGCGCGATTTTGCGGTTCTGACGCAGAGCTTCTCCGGCGAGAACGGCCGCGTCACGGGTCTGAATTGCGTGAAGGTCGATGCGAAGTTCCAGCCGGTGCCCGGTTCGGAATTCACGCTCAAAGCCGATCTCGTGTTCCTCGCAATGGGCTTCGTGCATCCGGTGCATGAAGGCATGCTGAGCGAGCTTGGCGTTGCGCTCGATGCGCGCGGCAATGTCATTGCCAATCAGTCGAGCTATGAGACGTCGGTGTCGAATGTCTTTGTGGCGGGCGATATGCGCCGCGGCCAGTCGCTCGTTGTATGGGCGATCCGCGAAGGCCGTCAGGCGGCGGCCTCGGTCGATGCCTTCCTGATGGGCGAGACGGTTCTGCCGCGAGTGTAAGGCTTAATTCGCAGCCGTTGCCGGCCAGGCGAAATCGTCGGCACGGCCGGGCTTGGCCGGAATGGCGGCGCCGGTCACAAGCGCATCTTCCGACACCGGCGGCTGAGCCGGTTTTGCGGCGGCGGCCGACGGATCGGGCGCGGCACCTTCGGGCCCCGCGATCACGCCGGGATTGAATTCGGGCTTCTTCGTCTTGTCGGGTGCGGGCGGCGGTGCCGGCGGTACGAGGATCGCGCCGGGCGTCCGCGGCGTCATGCCGAGCATCAGAATGCGGCTTGAGCCGGGAACGGTCGGCGCGCCGGGATCGACGCCGATATCGGACATCGCATCGCCCTGATCCTTCGGCGCAAGAATGGTGCGCAGTTCAAGCTCGACCGCATGGCCGATCTTGCGCGCACCGGCTTTGGTGAAGTGCAGGCCATCGGCGGTGCGGAGGCGCACGACGCGGCCTTCGATGTTCGGGCCCTGCACGGTGAATTCCTCGTCCTCGTTGACGAAGCCTTCCCACACATCGATGAACGTGCCGCCGAGGGCCGCTACGCGCTGGCGCACGAGCTCGTTCAGCTGGAGATATTCGGCGGTCGTTTTCGGATCTTCGACCGGCGGCAAGCCGACCCAAAGCAGCGGAATGCCTTTCTGGCGGAAGGCGAGCGCAATCTCATCGACCTTGTTGGCATAGTCGTCCTGCCAGGGCGCCGTCGTTGCGATCGTCGGGCCTGTGGTCTCGACCTCGGCTTTCTTCTTCACGGGTGCCGGCGCATCGTCCATCGGTCCGATGAAGATGACGGCGGCGGCGACCTGCGGCTGACGCGCCAGAATTTCATCGGTCGTCTGGCGCCAGCTCGTTTTGCTTTCCTTCAGAAGCCCGGCGCCCGAACGGATCTCGCGGACAAGCCCGACTTCGGGGCGCTCGGACAATGCATCGTTCAAGCCGGGCGCGAGATTTTCGGCGAGCGAGTCGCCCATCACTGCAACGAAGATCGTCTTCGCAACTTTCGGCGCGGCGGGCGCGGCCTGATCGTTGTCGACCGACTGGCCGCCCAGGCCGTCGGGACGCGATGTCCCCGCCGTCGGCGGCGGACGAACCGGCCGGCCGAACAGGCGGTCGAAGAAACTTTGGCGCGGGCGCGTACGCTGCTCGGGAACATATTGCCGGCGTGAGCCTTCCTCACCACCGCCGCCAGTGCCCGGCAAGCGATAGACGCGCGGTGCGTTGCCGCCCGGCGGGGAATAGCGCGGCTCGAAGAACTGCGCGTGCGACGGCGAGACGCCCGCGGCGAGGCCGAGGGTGAGAACGAGAATCGCAAGGAGAAAATTCAGCGTCCGCATTGCCTTGGCATAACCGCCAGAGGGCTGCGGCGCAAATATGGCCTGCTATTTCTTCGCGGCGCGCAGGCGCTCCAGAACGTCGGGCGTCGGCAGGCCGTCGGCGGCCGTGTCGGTCTCCTTCTGGAAGGCGAAAATCGCCGAGCGCGTTTCCGTGCCGAGCTGGCCGTCGAGTTTCGAAATCGGAAAACCGCGGCTTTTCAAGAGCTTCTGTATTTCGAGCCGCTCCTCTTCGGAGAGCAGTTGATCGATCGGGAAGGGCGTCACCCAGGGGTTTCCGCCGCGCATGCGGTCCGACAGATAGCCGACGGCAAGCGCGTAATTGTCGGAATTATTGTAGCGCTTGATAACCCTGAAATTGGGAAGGGTTAGAAGCGCCGGGCCGGTGGTGCCGCCGGGCATAACGAGGCGTGCCGTATCCGTGGGGCGCGGGAAGGGCTGGCCGTTGGCGCGCGTTACGCCGAGATTTTGCCATTGCGCGATCGACACCGCGCCCATCGCTTTTGCCTGCGTGGGATTTAGGTTTTTCGGCAGCACGACTTCGTAGCCCCACGTTTCGCCGGCCCGCCAGCCGTGGACTTTCAGATAATTGGCGGTGGAGGCGAGCGCGTCGGGGATCGTCGTCCAGATATCGCGCCGGCCGTCGCCGGTGACATCGACCGCATAAGCCTTGAAGCTCGACGGCATGAATTGCGTGTGGCCCATCGCGCCGGCCCAGGAGCCGATCATGTTTTCCGGAACGGTATGGCCCTGCGCCAGAATATCGAGCGCGATCAGAAGCTCTTTCTTGAAGTAGTCGGCGCGGTAGCCGGAATAGGCGAGCGTTGCCATCGCGCGCAGGACGTTGTGGCCGCCGAGATAGCCGCCGAAATTAGTTTCATTGCCCCAGACGGAGAGAACGACGAAACGGTCGACGCCATAGGTCGCCTCGATATGGGCGAGAACCTCCCCCCATTCCTTGGCCTTGGCGCGGCCCTTCTCGACACGCAGCGCCGAGACGCGCTTGGCGAGATATTGCGCCGGGGTCGATTTGAATTCCGGTTGCTTGCGGGCGAGGCCGAGCACGTCCGGATCGGGCGTCATGCCGTCGAACGCGGATTTGAAGACGGCGCGCGGCACGCCACGCTTTTCGGCCAGCGGCCACAGGCCCTGCACATAGGTCTGGAAATTGGCGGAAGCCGGAACTGATAAGAAGAGGGGGGCCCATAGCAGGGCCACAGTCAGGACGGCGCGCTTCAAAAGCGTCGTTCCGGTCATAATCCGCTCCGCATCGCGAGCCCCCGCCCACGAAGTCTAGAACGGCCCGCTTGTGGTTACCAAACGGTTAAAATCGGGGAGTTCGTCAGGCTGCGTTGGTGCGCAGGCGCTCGTCGAGATTGGCTTCCCAGGACAAAGCGTGCGCGACGATCGTGTCGAGATCGTCATAGTTCGGCACCCAGCCGAGGAGATGGCGGATGCGGTCGGCGCCGGCGACGATCTTGGCGGGATCGCCCGGACGGCGGTCGGCGAAGTTGATGGTGAAATCGCGGCCCGACACGCGTTTGACGGCGTTGATGACCTCATACACCGAAGCGCCTTCGCCATAGCCGCAGTTGAGCGTGAGATTGTCGCTTTGCGGGCCAGAGCGCAGATGGCGCAGCGCCAGAAGATGCGCGTGCACGAGATCTGCGACATGGATGTAGTCACGCACGCAGGTGCCGTCGCGCGTCTCGTAATCGGTGCCGAACACGGAAATCGACGGGCGTTTGCCGAGCGCGGTTTCGCACGCGACTTTCAGAAGATGCGTTGCGCCTTGCGTCGATTGGCCGGCGCGTCCGAAGGGATCGGCGCCCGCGACATTGAAATAGCGCAGTGCGACATAGCGCAGGCCATGGGCGAGCGAAGCGTCGCGCAGCATGATCTCGCTCATCAGCTTTGAGGTGCCGTAAGGCGACATCGGGCTCGGAACGGCGTCCTCGCCGACCGGATTGGTCGCCGGATTGCCGTAAATGGCGGCGGTGGACGAGAAGATGAAATGCGGGATCGCGGTCGAGACGGCGGCCTGGAGGAGGTTTCGCGTCTTCATCGTGTTGGCGAGGTAATAGCCGAGCGGATCGGACACCGAATCCGGCACGACGATGCGCGCGGCGAAATGGATGATCGAGTCGATCTTGTGGTCGCGCAGGACCCGCTCGACGAGATGCCCGTCGGCGATATCGCCATGGATGAACGGCACATCGTCCGGAACCGCCCAGCGAAAGCCCGTCGACAGATCGTCGATGACCACCGGCTTCTCGCCATTGGCGAGGAGTTCCAGAACCATATGGCTGCCGATATAGCCGGCGCCGCCCGTCACAAGTACGCTCATTTCCCATGTCTCCTGATGCCAACAGGCCATGCGACCGCTTACTTTCCCCTTGTTTTGGCGCTAGAAACGCCCGGAAAGCAATGGTGTGGTGAACAACCGGTCAACACACCGTCCCCCGCCCCTCGGAGATTTCGGCCCCCTATGAAGCGTATCCGCAAGGCAGTTCTTCCCGTCGCCGGCCTCGGCACCCGTTTCCTCCCAGCCACCAAGGCCATTCCGAAGGAAATGCTGACAGTGGTCGACCGCCCGGTCGTCCAGCATGTCGTCGATGAGGCGATGGCGGCGGGCATCGAGCATTTCATCTTCGTCACCGGACGCAACAAGGGTGTGATCGAGGATCATTTCGACAAGCAGTTCGAACTCGACGCGACGCTCGAAGGCCGCGGCAAGACGAAGGAACTCGCGGCGCTGAAAAGGGATCTGCCCAAAGCCGGCCAGACGAGCTTCACGCGCCAGCAGGAGCCGCTGGGCCTTGGCCATGCGGTGTGGTGCGCGCGCGATATCGTCGGCGATGAGCCGTTCGCACTGCTTCTGCCCGATATGCTGCATCACGGTCCGAGTTGCCTCGCCGGCATGATGAAGGTGTATGGCGAGACCGGCGGCAATATCATCGCCGTCAACGAAGTGCCAAAGGATCAGGTGCATCAGTACGGGATCGTCGGCGTCGGCGAGAAGAAGGGCTCCGGCTTCAAGATCACCGGCATGGTTGAAAAGCCCAAAGCCGAAGATGCGCCGTCGAACTATTCGATTTCGGGCCGCTATATCCTGCAGCCGGAAATTTTCGGCCTCCTGGAAAAGCAGGAGCGCGGCGCGGGCGGCGAAATCCAACTGACGGATTCGATGCTGACTTTGGCGAAGACCCAGGATTTCTTCGGCTATCAGTTCGAAGGCCGCATCTACGATACCGGCTCGAAGATCGGCTTCCTCACCGCAAATCTTGCTTACGGGCTTGAGCGCGAGGATCTCGGTCCGCTGCTGAGAGCTGAGATAGCATCTCTCAAATAATCAGCGCTGAACGCGAAGCCCGATCTCGATCAAGCTTGTGTCGTAGTCTTCGCCGTCGTTCGAACTGTCGCTGATCTGGTGCGCGGCGCGAAGGCGCGCCGAAACCGTGCGGTTGAAGCGGTATTCGAGCGCGATTTCGGCATCGACATCCTGCAGCGTGTAATCGGCGCGCGGATAGAAGGAGCGCTCGTAATCGAGGCTCGCGGTAAAGAAGAAATTGCGCTGCAATTCATGCTCGATTTCGACGCTGGCACTGACTTCGCGCGCGACCGCGCAGCAACTGAGCCCTCCGGACGAGACGTCCTTTTCGGCGGTCAGTGTGACTTTGGTTTTCACCGTCGGCTGCCAGATCAGCGAGGCCTTGGCGATGAAATCGTCGAGTTTCGGCTCGAACGGATCTTCGGCCTCGAGATGGCCATAGCCGATAGCGCCTTCGAACGACCAGATCGGGTTCGGCTCGAGCCGGACGCCGGCATAGGCTTTGTAGCCTTCGGTGTTGTGCTGCAGGCCTGAATCGTTCTCGTCGAGATCGTATTCGCGTCTATTGCCTTCGATCTCGGCAAAGGGCTCGAAGCCCGGATGCAATTCGTAACCCGTCCGCAGGCCGAGGCGGTAGGCCGTGTAGTTACGGTCTTCATTGTCGACGGTCGAGCCGTTGTTGAGTTCCGCATCCTCATAAGTGCGGCGGTCGACATCGCCTTTGAGGCGGAGCGACAGGCGGTTCGGCTTGTAGGTGATGCCGCCGCCGGCACCCATGCGCAGATTTTCAGGCCGGCCCTTCACGCCGTCAGGCACTTCGGGATCGCCCGGGCTCTCGCTGTCGAGTTCGGTGCGGGCGAGGAGATCGATTCTGAGATCCTCGTGCGCATCGAGCCGAAGCGCGCCGTCTGCCGCAAGGCGCGGCGCGTTCAGATCCTCAAAGGCCTCATAGGCGGTGTATTCGGCCTCGAGCCGGCCGCGGAAGGCATGGCGCGCCCAGTCCGACTCGATGTCGAGCCGGCCTTCGCTGCGGCCATAGAGCGAACCGCCATTCTCTTCGGTCGAGGTCGGATTGGTCTCGTAGCCGCCATAGGCATCGAAGGTCGGCTTGAACAGGAAAGCGCCGGCGCGGATGCCGACCGGGTCGAACGGATTGTCCTCCTCGGGGCGCTTTTTCCGCTTCAGCCTTTCCTCGGGCTCGGCGAGCGGCGGCGGCTCGACGCCCCTGAGATCCTCCAGCGGCTCCTCTGCGAGATTGTCCGGGTCCTCGGCAAACGCGCTGTCGGGAGCGATCCCCAGCGCATCGGGGGCGAAATCGTCATCGGCGCCGGGCAGGGCTTCCAGCGAGCCGCGAATCTCCTGTGCGCTCGCCGCGGATGCCAGCAACAGCAACGCAAGGACCGCCAAAGATACGCAAGCGCGGCGGCCGGGCACGCGCCCGCCGCCGCCGGGAAGGGGTCCGGTCCTCGGCTCGATCATGGTTAACGAAGATCGAACCGGGGTGGTTAATATCGGGTTCGTTTCGGCCCGACACTTCGCCCGGCTTGCCGCCTTCGGGCGGTGGGACTAGACAAGGGTGAGTTCAGGAGTAGTCGCGTGCCCAAACCTGTCCGCCTTGCCGGAGAAGAGACCGACGAGATGCCGGCGCTGGATTCGGCCCGCAAGACAGTTCATCTGGAAAGTCAGGGACTTGCCACCCTCGCGCAGGCGCTTGAGGGCGACCTCGGGCGCGCCTTCTGCAAGGCCGTCGAGGTGATCGCCAAAGCCGTTGAAGGCGGCGCAGGCCGCGTCATCGTCACCGGCATGGGCAAAAGCGGCCATGTGGGCCGCAAGCTCGCCGCGACCTTTGCCTCCACCGGCACCCCCGCAAGCTTCGTCCATGCGGCGGAGGCCGGCCATGGCGATCTCGGCATGGTCACGGCGAAAGATGTGGTCGTCGCCCTGTCCTGGTCGGGCGAGACGCCCGAGCTCCGGGAAGTCATTCATCACACCCAGCGTTTCGACGTCCCGGTGATCGCCATCACCTCGGAGGCGGCAAGCGCGCTCGGCCGCACCTCCGATATCGTGCTGGCTCTGCCCAAAGCGACCGAAGCCTGCCCGCATGGCCTAGCCCCCACGACCTCGACGACCATGCAGCTCGTGATCGGCGATGCCCTGGCGATCGCCCTTCTGGAAGGGCGCGGCTTTACAGCCTCCGATTTCCGCGTTTTCCACCCGGGCGGCAAGCTCGGCGCGGCGCTGACCCATGTGCGCGACCTGATGCATGAAGGGGACAAAATCCCGCTCGTGCCGGCGGGCACGCCCATGTCGCAAGCCATTCTGGCGATGAGCGAAAAGAGCTTCGGCTGCGTCGGCGTCACCGATGCCTCACGCCGCCTCGTCGGCATCGTCACCGACGGCGACCTCCGGCGCCATATGGGCCCCGACCTCCTCGGCAAGGGGATCGATCAGGTGATGACGAAGAACCCCCGCAGCGTCGCTCCCGACGCCATTGCATCGGCAGCGCTCGAAATCATGAACTCGTCCAAAATCATGGCTCTGTTCGTGGTGGAGGAGGGGCGGCCGGTGGGCATCCTGCACCTGCACGATGTCCTGCGCGCCGGGGTCGCTTAGGCCCGTCCGGGGTCCGGCTAGGGGTAATTGCGGGTTAAGTCCCGAGAGGGCGCAGACAAAGAACGCTCCGTCCTTAACGCGCAATTAGAGAAACCCTGCCTAATGTCCCGCCAGTAGAGGGGCGTTTTTCCCGGGTTGGGTACATGGACATAGCATCAATTTTGGGTCTGGCCGGTGCCTTCGGCATCGTCCTGCTGCTCGCCGTCATGGGTGGCGATGCGGGGGCCCTTATCGACAGCCACGCGGCGATTTGTGTGTTCGGCGGCGCCTTGGCGGCGACGCTGGTGCGCTTTCCGCTGCATGCGATCCTGCACGGCCTTCCGGTCGGCCTGAAATACACCTTCACCATGCGCAAAGTGACGACCCGCGGCCTGATCGACGAGATCGGCTCGCTGGCCGAACTCGTCCGCAAGCAGGGCCCGCTGGCGCTCGAAAACGCCAAGACCTCCGATCCCTTCCTCGCCAAAGGCGTCCGCTACATCGCCGACGGCTATGACGCCGATTTCATTCGCGACAGCCTTGAGCGCGAACGCGATCTTCTGCTTGGCCGCCTGTCGGAAGGCGAAAAGATTTTCCGTTCGATCGCCGACTGCGCCCCGGCCTTCGGCATGGTCGGCACGCTGATCGGCATGGTGCAGATGTTCGCCAACATGGCCGACCCGTCGACGCTCGGTCCGTACATGGCCATCGCGCTGTGCGCTACGCTCTACGGCGCGCTGGTTCAGAACTTCATCTGCATGCCCATCGCCGACAAACTGCATCTGAAATTCGCCGAAGAAGACCTCAACCAGACTCTGATCATCGACGGCATCCTGCAGATCCGCGATGCGAAGAGCCCGGCGCTGGTGCGCGAAATGCTTCAGGCCTATCTGCCTGAGAAGCACCGCGACCGCGAGGATGAACTCGACGAGGCGGCCTGATGGGCAAGAAGCGCAAAGCCGAAGCCCATGGCGGCGGCCATGGCTGGTACGTTACCTTCGCCGATTTGATGGGCCTGCTCATGGCGTTCTTCGTCATGATCGCCGCCTTCTCCACGATGAATCAGGAGAAGATGAAACAGGCGCTCGGCTCGATCCGCGAAGCCTTCGGCGTACAGACCGACAAGGTCGTCAACGGCGGCGTGATGGAAATCAACGGCCTGCCGGTGCGCAGCTTCCCCAAGCATGTCGCAATGACCAATCCGGTCGACTCGACACAGCAGCCCGGCCCGATCATCAAGGAATTCGACCGCGGCCGGCTCAAGGCGGGCAGCGACCAGCAGTTCTCGACGGCCGCGACGACCTTGCGCCAGGCGCTGCAGGACATGCCTGAAATCGCTGAGATTTCGCAGAATATTCTGATCGAGCAGACCAATGAGGGCCTTGAGATCCAGCTGATGGATCAGGACGGGCGCTCGATGTTCCCGGAAGGCTCGAAAGAGCCCTATGACCGCGTGCGCGCGGCGCTTGTGCGCCTGACGCCGGTTCTGCGCGCGCTGCCGCAGCGCATCTCGATCACCGGCCACACGGCGGAAAGCCAGGCAGTGCCGGGCCCCGGTTACGGTCCGTGGGAAATCTCGGCCGACCGCGCCAATTCCGTGCGCCGCATCCTGGCCGAAAACGGCCTGCAGATGGATCGTTTCTCGGCGATCACCGGCAAGGCGGACACGCAGCCGCTCTATCCGGACAATCCGTTCCTTCCGGCCAATCGCCGCGTGACCATCACGCTGATGTCGGAAGCGCCGCCGGTTCCTTCGGAACTCGCGCCTTAAGCCGGCACCACTTTCAGCAGCGCGCCGTCGGTTGACGCCACGCGCACTTTGCTGCCCGCCGGAAGATCATCGCCGGAAATCCGCCAGATCGAGTCATCGATGTGCACGCGGCCCAAGCCGCCGACAATCGGCTCTTCCAGCGTAAAGACGCGGCCGATATGCAGATCGGCTCTCCGGTGCAGAACGGGCTCCGAGCCGTCCTTTTTGGCGCGGCTCGGATAGACCCACCAGCCGATCACGGCAAGCACCGACAGGATCGCAAAAGCGATCAATTGCACCTGCCAGCCAATGCCGATGATGAGTGTCACCGCGCCGGTCAGAAGCGCGGCGATGCCGAGCCACAGCATGAACGTGCCGGGCACCAGAAGCTCGATGCCGAGCAGGATCAGGCCGAGGACGAACCAGTTCCAGACACCGAGCGTCTTGATGAGATCGAGGATCATGTAGACGGTCCGGACACCGGGGGCACCGAATTGCGCGGACGCGATGGCGGCGCCTGGTCAGGACGATTGCTCTCGATTGCAGATTTGGCGATCTCGGCGATGCCGGCGAGCGAGCCGATGATGGCCGTCGCTTCGATCGGCAGGATCAGCGTCTTCTGATTGGGCGAGGTCGCAAGCTTTCCGAGCGCATCGACATATTTGTCGGCGATGAAATAGTTCAGCGCGGCAAGATCGCCGCGCGCCACGGCCTCGGACACGACGGCCGTTGCTTTGGCCTCGGCTTCGGCCGAGCGCTCGCGGCCTTCGGCATCGCGGAAGGCGGCTTCCTTGCGGCCTTCGGCCTCAAGGATCTGCGACTGCTTCTTGCCTTCGGCTTCCAAAATCACCGCGCGTTTTTCGCGTTCGGCCTTCATCTGGCGGCCCATGGCAAGGACGAGATCCTGCGGCGGGCGGATATCCTTGATCTCGATGCGGGTGACTTTCACGCCCCAGGGGGCGGCCGCGGCATCGACGACCTTCAGCAGCCGGTCATTGATCTCGTCGCGCTGGGAGAGGACATGGTCGAGGTCCATCGACCCCATGACCGAGCGGATATTGGTCATGGTGAGATTGAGGATCGCGGATTCGAGATTGGTTACTTCGTAGCTCGCCCGGGCGGCGTCCACGACCTGGTAAAAGTTAACGCCGTCGACCTGGACGGTGGCGTTGTCGCGCGTGATGACTTCCTGGCTCGGAATATCGAGCACCTGTTCCATCATGTTCACCCGCCGGCCGATCTTGTCGATGAAGGGGATGATGATGGTCAGGCCTGGAGTCAGGGTTTTCAGGTATTTCTGGAAGCGCTCGACGGTGTAATTGTAGCCCTGAGGGACGGTCTTGACCCCCGCAAAGACGGTGAGGATCGCAAGACCCAAAAAGACCAGGGCAAAAAGATCAAATCCGAACATGAACAGCCCTCCCGGGGGCGCAGACTTTGGGGTTGTTCGTCCAAAGTCTCAAGAGGGTCCGGGGGCTAGGGCTGACGGGTTGCTTTTCATGGCTCTTTGGCCTAGAAGGCCCGCCACAGCCGATGTTCGCTATATGTGAGCAACCGCTTCTTGCGGCGGCAAACCATTTGCTAGCACTTCGATTTAGGCAGACGACCGATGAAAATCCGCAATTCCTTGAAGTCGCTGCGCGGCCGCCATCGGGATAACCGCATCGTGCGTCGCAAAGGCCGCGTCTACATCATCAACAAGACGCAGAAGCGCTTCAAAGCCCGTCAGGGCTGATATCCCCATTTCGACTTTGACGATCTTGCGGATGCACCCTAGCTTGGGTGCATGACCGCGCGGTTTTCACTTGCCTGCCTTTTACTTGCGCTCGCGACCGCGCCGTCCTTCGCTCAGACCTCTGGCGCTCAGTCGGCCGCCCAGCCCGATCCTCTGCTCGACGCCGATCTCGGTATGCCGGAGCAGAACGAACCGATCGGCAATGACCGCGAAGCGCGGCTCGATCGCCTGTTCGACCGGCTGGCCGCCGCCAAGACCGTCGAAGACGCCAAGCGCTATGAGCGCACGATCGACGAATTGTGGGGCCATTCCGGCAGCGACACTGCCGATCTTCTGACGCTGCGCGCCGAAGAGCTCGTGGCCGGCGAGGATCAGGCCGGCGCGCTGAAGCTTCTCGAAGCCGCGCTGCAGGCCAAGCCCGATTATGCGGAAGGCTGGAACAAGCGCGCGACGCTTTATTTCCTGCGCGGCGACTATGTCAGCGCCATGAGCGCCATCCGCGAGACGCTGCGCTACGAGCCGCGTCATTACGGAGCCTGGGCCGGCCTCGGCCGTATTCTTCAGCAGACGGGCGATGACCGGAAAGCGCTCGAAGCCTATCGCCGGGCGCTGGCGATCCATCCGCATCTCGACGGACTGAAGGACGAGGTCGATGCTCTCGTCGGCAAAGTGCGCGGCGAAGCGCTCTAGAAAATTTAAGGAGCGGTGGTGCTGGAGCGGCCGGCGGAGGCGTCGGCGCCCTGATCGTTGCCGCCCATGCCGCCTTCGGTGAGCTGGACGGTCCAGCTGCGCTGTTCGCCCGTATCGATCTCGAAAAAGCCGGTGCGATTGTAGTTGCGGGCGAGGCAGTTATCGATGCCTTTGATCGTGAACTCTTTTTCCTTGGTGCACATGAAGGCGGAGCCGCCCCATTCGCCGCCATGGTCGTAGTCGAGCGCGTAGACGTAATAATAGCGCGCGACGAGGGGGCCTTTTAGCAGGGTCTCGCAGCTTGCGGCCGCCACATTCCACCAGCCCTCGGTGACCCAGCTTTCGCCGTCCTTGTAACCGACAGCGACGCCGACGCGGCTTTTGGTGGAATTGCACAAGCGGAAATCGACCGCGAGAGCCGCAGTCGATGAGAACGCACAGATTACCAATGCACACAGCGCCGGAAGGTAGGAACTCAGCCCCGACGCCCGGCATCGAAGAGCAAAGATCGACGTCATCCGTGATCGGCTCGTGTCAGCCCAAGACTGCATTCTGTATCCCGTCTTTTCCGCGCCGGTGTCAATGTGAACGTCCCCGAAACGGGCGCGGAAAACCACTCAAGCGCGAGGAAAAAGGCGTTATCGGGGCGCAGGAAACGGGTCCTGAGCATGACCGGGGCCGCGGCTTTCTTTATGCTTTCGGGCCATGCTTAACCGACCCCCGGTCCAGGACATATTTCGCGCGCCGTTCGAAGTTCTGCCCGGAACCCGAGACCGCAGACTGCTAATCCTGTGCGACCACGCGTCCAACGCGCTGCCCAAGGACTACGCTCTCCTGGGGTTGCCGGAGGCCGAATTCGAGCGCCACATCGCCTATGACATCGGGGCCGCCGGTGTCGTGCGGCGCTTGGCCGAAATTTTGGGGGCAAATGCCGTCCTCAGCGGATTCTCGCGCCTTCTGATCGATCCGAATCGCGGGCCCGACGATCCGACCCTTGTGATGCGCCTCTCGGACGGCTCGGTCATTCCCGGTAATGCGCGGATCGGTCCGGAGGAGGTCACAAAGCGCATGCAGGCCTATTACGAGCCCTATCATGCGGCCATCACCGGCCTGATCGACGAGGCGCTGGATCTCGGCGATGTGCCGGTTCTCGTCTCGATCCATTCCTTTACGCCGAGCTGGAAGGGCGTGCCGCGTCGCTGGCAGGCGGGGCTTTTGTGGGACAAGGACCCCCGTCTTGCCGGGCCGCTGATCGAGGAGCTGAAGGCCGAAGGCCTCGTGACCGGTGACAACGAGCCCTATGACGGGGCGCTGGAAAACGACACCATGTACCGGCACGGCACGCTGCGCGGCCTGCCGCATGCCTTGATCGAGGTGCGTCAGGACCTCATCTCAGAGCCGGATGGTCAGGCGGAATGGGCGGAGCGTCTGGCGCGCATGCTGACCTCCATCCTGAAGGATCCGGCGTTGTCGCGGATCGAGCATTTCGGATCGCGGGTCGGGCACGGACATACGGCGCCTCCCAATGATGTTTAGTTTTAGGAGAGGACGAGATGATCGACGACAAGACCAAGACCGAGCTTGAGGCCGCCGCCTTCCGGCGCCTGGTCGAGCATCTGCGCAATCGTACGGACGTCCAGAACATCGATATGATGAACCTCGCCGGCTTTTGCCGGAACTGTCTGTCGAACTGGATGAAGGATGCCGCCGATGAGCGCGGCGTGCCGATGACCAAGGATGAAAGCCGCGAACTCGTCTACGGCATGACCTATGACGAGTGGAAAGCGAAGCACCAGAAAGAGGCTTCGCCGGACCAGCAAAAAGCGTTCACAAACCAGCAAAAACACTAGAAACGCCCGCTTTCCACAGTGGCCTTTTTGCCTTTTTTGATTGCTTGATTTCGACCTCTGCGCGGGCCCACAAAGTGGCTCATCCGATTTTCGCGCAAGGTTTTTAGTCTCATGGACGCATCGGTCGTTGCCAAGGAACAGCTGCTTTCCATCATCGAACGCGTCGAGCGTCTCGAAGAAGAGAAGAAGGGCATCTCCGACGACATCAAGGAGGTCTATGCCGAGGCCAAGGCCAACGGCTACGACACCAAGGTGCTCAGGAAAGTGGTCTCCATCCGCAAGCAGGACGCGGCGGAACGCGAGGAGCAGGACGCGATCCTCGACCTCTATCTGACCGCGCTCGGCATGGTGAAATAGTCTCCGCCGTCACGCACACACATGACGGTTTGAGACCCTCTCCCGCGACCCGCGGGGGAGGGTTTTCTTTTTTCGGGCCTCATCCTGAGGAGGCACGTCAGCGCCGTCTCGAAGGATGGGCGGCGAGTGTGGAGTTCGTTGCCCATCCTTCGAGACGCGATGCTTCGCATCGCTCCTCAGGATGAGGCCGTAGTTTAGGAAACGATTGAGATTTAGCGGTTGGTGAGGAGCGCGGTGCGCTGCGGGCCGAAATTCACGGTGCGCAGAACGGCGACCGAGGAGCCCATGAAAGCGTCGCTGCGCATGCCCGAATTCGGGTTGCCGCCGAACTGCAGCGACAGCACGCCGCCGGTCGGCGCGGAAATCAGATCATCGCGCGCAAAGTTCGGATGATTGAGATCGAGATCGGGGTTACGCGCGGTGCGCACCGGCGACAGCGACGGCTTCGGAGCTTCACCCGCGGTGAGGGCCACCGGCTGCGTACCGAGCGTCGCAAGCTGCATGCGCGAGGCCTGCTGCTTGGCGGGCCGCTGGGCGGCCTGCGGAACGGAGGCCGTCTGCGAGAACGCATCATGCGCCGCAAGGATATGGCCGATGGCATCGCCCTCGGCCGGCTGCTGGGGCGCGGCCGACGGCGCCGCGCTCTGGCCGAGCTGGCCGAGAAGGCGAAGGGCGGCGGTGCGCTCTTCGGCAAGGCTTGCGCCCGGCGCCAGCGAGGCGGTGATCGGCTGGTTCGGTTGCACGATACGGCTGTCGACGGAAGCGAGCGCGTAAGGCGTCGTCTGCGGACGGGGGGCCGGCATGGGCGCGCCGTTCGCGGAGGCGGAATTCGTCGTCTGCGGATAAGCGGGCGAGGAAGCGGGGCCCGAGCGCCAGATCATTTCGGGACCGGCCGGGAATGGCTGTTCGGGCGCATAGGCGGCAACGACCGTCGAGCCGCCCATTTCGGACGGACGCGGCGCCGGCATCGGCACGGCTTCGGCGATCGCCTGGTAGGCGGCCGGTGTTTCTTCCGGCGCGGATGCGGGCATGACTTCGTCCGGACCCGGTACGCCCGGTGCATCGTCCTCGTCGTCACCCGCAAGGAATTTGGTGAGGAAACCGCGGCCGCCGGACGTCGTGCCGGCCTTGCCCTGATTGCGCTGCGCTTCGGCGATCTGCGTATCGGTCATGCCGCGCGCCGTGCCGCCGTTCTTGGCGACATCGGCAAGTGCGAGCTTGTAGTTCTTCAGCGGAATGCCGTCGGTCGGCAGATGCACGGTGCGGCCGTCGGGGAAGAGGCGCACGAGCTGATCGCGCGTCATGCGCGGCCAGTGGCGGACGCTGCCGACGTCGAGATGTACGAAGGGTTTTGCCGAAGTCGGATAGAAGCCGACGCCGCCGCGCTGCAGGCGCAGGCCAGCTTCGCGGATTTTCGCCATGCTGACATCGGGCACATGGATGTCCATGGCGCGGCCGAGCATGTGCTGGCTGTGCTTGGCGACGCCCTTCGAGCGCGAGCGCAGCTTTTCGTTGGTTTCCGGCGAGCGGTAGGCCGAGATGATCTGGATCGGCGCGTCCGAGCCGGCATCCTTCTGCACTTCCCAGACAACGTCGAAGAGCCGAGGCTCCATCGTCGTTTCCTTCTGGTTCCGCCAGTCGCGGAGGAAGTGGTTGAGCTTTTTCAGACCGTCTTTGTCGTAGCGGCCTTCGCGCTTGAAGGTGACGGTGATCCGCTCCTGCGAATGCGTGTGGTAGAAGCTGAGCGTGCGCGTATCGCCGTTGGCGATGGCCGTCTGCGTGGTTTCGGCGCCGGCAATGACGAACGCACCCACGAGCGCAGCCGACGCGCAAAGGCGCGTGAGCCGGCGGGGCGAACCAGACGTCGCGGCAAAAACCCGTTTCACTTCAGGCGATTTCCCACCAATAGCCCCCGTCCGGGGCGGGATCGGAAAAACTTAACTATTTCTGAAGCACGTTAACGGACCCTTACCGCTAACCCATTGCTTCAAACCCACAGTCAAGCATTAGCCCGGACAAAAATGGCGGAAAACGGACCACGAGGCGAGTCAATTTAGACCAGCCCGAAAAGGCGGTGAATATCAGTGCTTGGCCGAGGCCTGCACCTGCCCGCCAAGTCCTAGAGCCGCCTTCATTTTCTTGTCCGTCCCGTAGACGTCCGGGCGGGTCAGGAGCGTATCGTCGGAAGCCACTTCGGCGGTAAAATACGCAATGTGAATGGGGATTTTGTGCGCGAGATCGATTCTCCGCTCTTCCCCGCCGCCGACCATGCCCTTCAGCTTGGTGCCGTCGAGCCCGGTATCCTCGAGCAGAACGTCGGCCAGCTTGAAGGGGTCCTGGACGCGGATGCAGCCATGGCTGAGCGCCCGCATGTCTTTCGCGAACAGGTTCCGGGTCGGTGTGTCGTGCAGATAGACCGAGTGCTTGTTCGGGAACATGAATTTGATATGGCCGAGCGCGTTGCGCTCGCCCGGCGGCTGGCGGATGCGGACACGGTTCATGTCCTCCACGCTCATGCTGTTCCAGTCGATCCCGCTGCCCTGAACCTCGACCATACGGCTGCCCCAGAAGCCGTTGACGACCTTCTTCTGCGGTCTGCGGCCCTCGAACGTCACTTCGAAACCCTGGCGCTCGAGATAGGTCGGATCCTTCTGCAGCTGCGGCAGCATCTCCTTGATCGCGATCGAGGCCGGCACGTTCCAGGCCGGATTGACGATGATGTGCTCCATCTCGTCGGAGAAGATCGGCGAGGGGTTCTGCTTGCTGCCGGTGATGACGCGCGTCTCATGCACGGTATTCCCGTCGCGGACGATGCGCGCCATGAACTCCGGCACGTTCACGAAGATATGGGTCTGGCCGAGTTTGCGCGGCAGCCAGCGCCAGCGCTCCATGTTGACGACGACGAGCGGGATCGGATCGACCACGGTCGCGACTTCGTTGAGGAGCGCAACAGTCTGATTGCCGAGAACGCCGTCGGCGTTGAGGCCCTGACGCTTCTGGAATGCTGAGACGGCGGCGGCGAGTTCCGGATCGTAGAACCGGCTCGTCACTTCGGCGGTTTCGCCATCGGCCGTTCTGACTTCCATCGTCGCCGGCGGAAGGCCCATGCGCTGCCGCAGCACGGCAACGCGCTCATCGAAGCCGCCGGGCTTCAGGCTCTTCTTCGCCGTCGGAATTTCCGGCGGCGGAGGCGGCACCGGCTCGTTCGCGGCGGCTTTCAGTTCGGCGAGTTTTTTCTTCAGCGCGCGGAAGCCGGCATGCGGCGGGTTATAGGTGTCGAGCCAGTCGGCTGCGCCGTCCTCGCGCGCCATCAGCGCAAGCACATCAGCGCGCCGCGGGTGCGTCGGTTCCGGTGTGACCAGCGGGCCAAGGGTCGACGGCTCCATCCGGCCGCCCTGCGCCTGGCGCGCAAACGCCGCGACCGCGCGCGACAGCGCGATTTCGGCGGCGACAAGCTGTTCGGGAGATCCGTCCGTCGCTTGCGGATCGGGCAGGACGAAAGCCGAGGGATCGAGGCCGTCTTCATCGGCGCGCTTGATGCGGTCAATGACGCCGAGCGCTTTGGCGTTCAGCTTTCCGTCGGCAACCCAGATCGGTTCGAATTTGCGCGCCGCATAGAAGGCGAGAACATCCGCCTCGTCTTTGCGTTCCGAAAGCCGTTTGTTCAGAACGTTCTCAACGGTTTCACCCGGCGCGACAGGTGTGCTGGCTTGCGTCGCAAGTTCCGGCGAAGTCGCTTCAGGCTGCGGTTGGGCAAGCTCGGGTGCGGCCGCTTCCGGCGCGGTCACTTCAGGCGCAACGGGCTGCTGCTGGACGATTTCGGGAGCGGGCGTTTCGACAACGGAAGCAGGCGCTTCCACGGCCGGAGCATCAGGTGTCGGCAGAGTTCCGGGAGTCATATCCTGGGCATAAGCGGGCACGGACAGAGCCATGGCACCCGCCAGCAAGAACCCGGTATACTGCGACAGGCGCATACGTGTTTCTCCTAAGCCCCCAATCTGTCTATGCCCTTCCGCGCGTGAGTTGGGAATCACAAACGCGACGTCAGGCAGCGGCTTCCGGAGGCTTCGTGTCCGGCGAGCCACAGACTTCCCTCTCGAGGTTGAGCGCGGGCGCTCGATTCGAGTCGATGGGCAAGGTTCGGTGACTTGCCCCTAATAATGTCTGAGTGTGTCGGCAATCGCATCGCGTTCAATCCCGGCGGACCGTCGTCCATGTTTGTGAACGCCGTTTGCCGTGAGGATGTTGCGTGCCAATTGCCTAAGCAGCCGATGCTGTTGGAATTCGGTGTGCTTTTCGTCCGCTACCGCGCCGCCATGCATCGGTTGAACGCCTGATCGTAATAGCGATCATATTTGCGGCCGCCCTCGCGCGACCCGAAGAGACCGCGCACGGCGCCAATGGCCGCACCGCGACCGGCGCCGTCATCGCCGTCGAGAATGCCGCCGATGATGGCGCCGCGGCCGGCGCCGCGGGCAGCGCTGCGGCCGGGATCGCCGGTTTTGCTGTCTGCATAGTCGCGCGCGTAGTCCTCGCAATAAGCCAAAACCTGAGATCGCGCCGGATCTGCCTTGACGGAGTGGACGCCGGCGAAAACGCCGGCGAGCATCAGGGCACAAAGCGCAAGCAGTCTCGCACGCTTCACGGCATTGCTACGCATAACCAACCCTCCCTTGTTCAGGAAGCGTAGCACCCGCATGCCGTGCTCTTGAAGCGATTATTGGGTCAGTGGCGCTGACATAAATTCGGGAATGTCAGGCGGCGGCACCGGGACTTGTGCTCGTGCCGGCTTCGCCCTCAAGGTCGAGCTCTTTGAGCTTTCGATAAAGAGTCGAACGGCCGATGCCCAGACGGCGGGCGACTTCCGTCATCTGCCCCTCATAATGCTTCAGCGCGTTCGCAATCGTATCGCGCTCAATTTCCGCAAACGGTCGCACATGGCCTTGAATGCCCGTCAGCATCAGGGCGTTGCGCGGCAAAGGCGCCGGAGCGGGGGCCGCTTGCGGTTCGGGCAGGCGTACGGGCTCGCTCGGAGCCATGCCAAGCTGCGACGCGATTTGAGGAAATTCGGCAGCGGTGAGCTCATCGCCCTCGGCAAGAACGACCGCGCGGAACACCGCATTTTCGAGCTGGCGGACATTGCCCGGCCAGGAATGTTCTTCGAGCAGCGAAAGCGCCGCAGGCGAGATCGAGCGGATGGTGCGGCCTTCTTCGGCGGCAAAGCGCGCAAGAAAGCCGCGCGCCAAAGCCCTTATGTCGGAACGGCGATTGCGAAGCGGCGGAATTCCGATCGGGAAGACGCCGAGACGGTAATAGAGGTCTTCGCGGAAGAGGCCCTTCTTCACGAGATCGATCAGGCCGCTATTGGTCGCCGAGACGATGCGGATATCGACGCGCACCGGACGCCGCCCGCCGACCGGATCGACCTCGCCCTCCTGCAAGGCGCGCAGGAGTTTGACCTGTGCTTCCGGCGGCAGTTCGCCGATCTCGTCGAGGAACAGCGTGCCGGTATCGGCTTCGACGAATTTGCCCGCGTGCTTTTCGGTGGCACCGGTGAACGCGCCCTTTTCGTGGCCGAACAAGACGCTTTCCACGAGATTCCCAGGAATAGCCCCGCAATTCACAGCCACAAAAGGCCGTCCGGCGCGATCGCCCGACGCGGCAATGGCGCGCGCGAAGAGTTCCTTGCCGACGCCCGTTTCACCTTCGAGCAGAACCGGAATGTTCGAGGCGGCGGCTCTGCGTCCGAGATGCAGCGCCGCCTTCATGGCTTCGCTTTTGGATTCGAGATCGTCAAAGGTCAGCGTGCCGGCTGCGCGGCGACGGAATCGGCGAACCTCGCTCGCCAGCGCATCGGTCTTCAGCGCGTTGCGGATCGAAACCTGAAAGCGTTCGGGGCCGACGGGCTTCACCATGAAATCCATGGCTCCCGCGCGCATCGCCGAGATCACCGTATCGATCGAGCCGTTCACCGTCTGCACAATGACCGGAATATCGATCTGCGCCTTGTTGAGACGCTCCATCACGGCAAAGCCGTCGAGCTCGGGCATGACGAGATCGAGTACGAGAACATCGACGCCGCCGCGACCTGGAGAGGCAAGGAGGTTGAGCGCCTCCTGGCCGTTGTCGAGGACGATCGCCTCATAGCCGAGGCGGCGCGCCATGCCCTCGAGCAGGCGGCGCTGCACCGGATCGTCGTCAACAATGAGAATCGTGCCGCTCATATGCGCAAGTTCGCCCCAGACATGCCGGGCATCGTGGCCGCTGAGCGTAAACAGACGCTTACATTTGGGGCTGAACCGTCCCATTCGGGGAAATTGTCGCGCTGAAAGGTTGATCCGGGAGCGGGCGGGCGCGATATGCTGGGACGGTTTCCACGTCCAAGGTGATTTGCCAGGTGCGACAGCCCGTTTTCGATTCCGCCGAGAAGACCGCCGATCCCAAACTTGGCGATCTGCCCGAATGGAATCTCGACGACCTCTATAAGGGTCTTGAGGCGCCCGAACTCCTGGCCGACCTCGCGCGCTCGGATGCCGATGCCGCCGCTTTCGCCAAGACCTATCAGGGCAAGCTCGCAACGCTCGCCGCCGACAATCCCAGGGGACTGCTGGAAGCGGTGAAGGATTATGAGGCGCTCGACGACCTCATGGGCCGTCTCGGCTCTTATGCCGGGCTCGTCTATTCAGGCGATACGACCGATCCCAAACGGGCGAAATTTTACGGCGATGTTTCCGAGAAGCTGACCAATGCGTCGTCGCATCTTCTGTTTTTTGCGCTCGAACTGAACGGCATCGAAGATGCGGTGCTGGATGATGCGCTGCAGCTTCCCGGGCTCGACCGCTACAAGCCCTTCTTCGACGATGTGCGGAAAGAACGCCCGCACCAGCTCGAGCCGCGCGTTGAACAGCTTTTCCACGAAAAATACACGACGGGCCGCGGCGCCTGGAACCGCCTCTTCGACGAAACGATCGCCGCACTCACTTTCGAGGTCGACGGCGAGACGCTGCCGCTCGAGCGCACGCTCAATCTGATGCAGGAGCCGGACGAGAAGAAGCGCAAAGCGGCGTCCGAAGCGCTCGCCAAAGTGTTCAAGGAGAATTTGCGCGTCTTTACGCTGATCACAAACACGCTGGCGAAGGACAAGGAAATCTCCGACCGCTGGCGCTCGTTCGAGGATGTTGCGGATTCGCGCCATCTCGCCAACCGTGTCGAGCGGGAAGTGGTGGAAGCGCTGGTTTCCGCAGTCCGCGCCGCCTATCCGCGGCTGTCGCACCGCTATTACGCGCTGAAGGCGAAATGGTTCGGCAAGGACAAGCTCGAACATTGGGACCGCAACGCGCCGCTGCCGAAAGTCGAGCAGCGCACGATCTCCTGGACCGAGGCGCGGGACACTGTGCTGTCGGCCTATGGCGGGTTCTCGCCGCAAATGTCGGACATCGCCAAACAGTTCTTCGACAAGAACTGGATCGATGCGCCGGCACGGCCGGGCAAATCGCCGGGCGCGTTCGCCCATCCGACGACGCCCTCGGCGCATCCTTATGTTCTGGTCAATTATCTCGGCAAGCCGCGCGATGTCATGACGCTGGCGCATGAGCTCGGCCATGGCGTGCACCAGGTGCTCGCCGCGCCGAACGGCCCGTTGATGGCGCCGACGCCGCTGACGCTTGCGGAAACCGCATCCGTCTTCGGCGAGATGCTGACTTTCCGCAAGATTCTCGACGGCACGACGGACCCGGTTCAGAAAAAAGCGCTTCTCGCCTCCAAGGTCGAGGACATGCTGAACACCGTCGTCCGCCAGATCGCGTTCTATACCTTCGAGCGCAAGGTACATACCGAGCGCCGCGAGACGGGCGAGCTGACGAGCGAGCGCCTCAACGAGATCTGGCTCGAAGTCCAGCATGAGAGTCTAGGGCCGGCGATCCGCTTCAACCCGGGCTATGAAGTGTTCTGGACCTATATCGGCCACTTCATCCATTCGCCCTTCTATGTCTATGCCTATGCCTTCGGCGATTGCCTCGTGAACTCGCTCTATGCGGTTTATGAAAAATCACACGAGGGTTTTGCCGAGCGCTATTTCGCGCTGCTGTCGGCGGGCGGCACCAAGCATCATTCCGAATTGCTCGCGCCGTTCGGTCTCGATGCGCGCGATCCGCAATTCTGGCAGACGGGCCTCGGCCTGATCGACCGGATGATCAGCGAGCTTGAGGCGCTGGAGACGGCGTGACCGGCAAGCCGCCCGGCTTTACCCACACGCCTTACACCGGCTCCTACAAGCCGTTCACCATCGGCATGAACCTGCTCGATCCAAAAGACTGGATCGAGGTCGATGCGAGGCTGCCGGAATACTTGAAGGAAAAAGCGCGTCTGCTCGCGGAAGACCGCGACGAGGTGTTTCGCGAAGAGCCCGCGACGCGCGCCGCGCAAGCCGAAGTTCTCGATCTTCTCCTCAATCATCTGCCCGCGCGTTTTCCGCAAATCTATCGGCGCGACGGGCGCTTGATGGAGGTCGTTCCCGCCGGTCTTCATGTTGATGTTGAAGATGAGAGCGAGGCGCCATTCGTTCGCGCCGCCCGGCTGATCCAGGAAGATCTTGTGCTGATGCGGAAAGGCGAGGGCGGCTACCGCTTCGCCGCCGGCTCGGTCTCGTTCCCGTCCTCCTGGGCGCTGAAAGACAAATTCGGCAAGACGCTCGACGGGCTGCATACGCCGGTGCCGGGCTATGCCGATTTCCTCTCCGGCCGGGTGGCCCGCATCTTCGAGAACCTGCCGGCCGACAAACCGGTCTGGCGGATGGGCTGGTCGCTCCACCCCGACAATGCGCTGCACCATCCGGTTGGCCATCCCTGGCCGGAGGGAGAGCTGTCGCCCTATGTCCGGCTGGAGCGGCAGACCTTGCGGCGGCTCCCGATATCGGGGGACGTGCTGTTCACGATCCGCATCCATATTGATCCGGTCGCGGCTCTGAAAACCCATCCCGAAGGGGCGCGCTTGGCCGCGGGAATCAAACAGGAAATTCTTGGCCTTTCCGACGGTCAGGCGGCCTATCGCTCGCTGCTGAAAGACCGGGCCCGGATCCTTGCCGTGCTTGAGTCTATAGAGCGATAGAAAAGCCCTCTCGGGCGCGGCGACGGGGCGCACGCTCGCGGATGGCAATTTTGTGGCGGGAGCGTTGCCCTGCAGAGTGCTTTCCTTTAAAGGCGGCACTTAATCCATCTGCAACCTGGGGAGAGGTCATGGCCGAGCATGGCAAGGTCGAATATGCGACTGCGACCGGCAATGATTATGCCGAGCACGAGGGCACCTATCTCAACGTCATGAAGCTGACGAAAGTCGGCACCGTGGCCATCCTCGCAGGCGTCGTTTCCCTTGGAATCTGGGGCACGACCGGCCATCTCGGCTGGACCGCCTTCGGCATCGTCCTGTCGCTCATTCTGCTGGCTTACGGCCTTTATCGCGACAACGTCGTCCCGGTGACCGGCCTGCTGGTTTTCCTGCTCATCGTCTGGGCCTTCTTGGCCGGCTGAACCTGGTTGATCCCCTATGCGTATTGCCGTTCTCGCTGAAACCGACGCCAATGAAGCGCGCGTTGCCGCAACCCCGGAAACCGTCAAGAAGCTGAAAGCTCTCGGCGCCGATATCGTTATCGAGGAAGGTGCGGGCGAAGAGTCCGGCATTCTCGACGCCGAGTATAAGGCTGCCGGCGCCGACATCGTCGCCGTCGGCAAAGCCGCGACCAAGGCCGATGTGGTTTTCTCGGTTCGCCGTCCGACGGCCGCCCAGCTCAAGGGCATCAATGACGGCGCCGCCGTCATCGCCATCGCCGATCCCTACGGCAATGAGGCCGAGCTCAAAACCATCGCCGGCACCGATGCCGTGCTGTTTGCCATGGAACTGATGCCGCGCATCACGCGCGCCCAGGTCATGGACGTCCTCTCCTCCCAGGCGAACCTTGCGGGCTACCGCGCGGTGATCGACGCCTCGGCCGAATACGGCCGCGCTTTCCCGATGATGATGACCGCCGCCGGCACCATTCCCGCCGCGCGCGTCTTCGTCATGGGCGTCGGCGTTGCCGGCCTTCAGGCCATCGCCACGGCCCGCCGCCTCGGTGCCATCGTCACGGCGACCGACGTCCGCCCGGCGACGAAGGAACAGGTGGAATCGCTCGGCGCGAAGTTCATCGCCGTCGAGAACGAAGAGTTCAAACAGGCCGAGACCTCGGGCGGCTACGCCAAGGAAATGTCGACCGATTATAAGAAGCAGCAGGCCGAACTCGTCGCCGCGCATATCGCCAAGCAGGACGTCGTCATTACGACGGCGCTGATCCCGGGCCGCGCGGCGCCGGTGCTCGTCACCTCCGCGATGATCAAGTCGATGAAGCCGGGTTCGGTGATCGTCGATCTTGCGGTCGAACGCGGCGGCAATGTCGAAGGCGTCAAGCTCGGCAAGATCGCGGACGTGAACGGCGTGAAGATCGTCGGCCATGCAAACGTTGCCGGCCGTCTCGCCGCGTCCGCTTCGGCGCTTTATGCGAAGAACCTTCTCGCCTTTGTCGAAACGCTGATCGACAAGGAAAAGAAGGCGCTGGCCATCAACTGGGAAGACGAGCTCGTGAAGGCGACCGCGCTGACGCGCGGCGGCGCGATCGTTCATCCGAATTTCGGCGGCAAGGCCGAGAAGCCGGCGGCTGAAAAATCCGAAGGCGACAAACCTGCGGCGCCGAAGGCTGCCAAGAAACCCGCCACCAAGTCTGCTGCCGACAAGCCGGCTGCGAAGTCCAAGTCCAAGGGGGCCTGATCATGATTCAGTTCGCTCAGGCGACCGCAACGCCGGAAGCCGTCGCTGACGCCGGCGCCGCCGCCGCGCACGCCGCGACCGGCATCGATCCGTTCGTTTTCCGCTTCGCGATCTTCGTGCTCGCGATCTTCGTCGGTTACTACGTGGTGTGGAGCGTGACGCCGGCGCTGCATACGCCGCTGATGGCGGTCACCAACGCCATCTCGTCCGTCATCGTGGTCGGCGCGCTGCTCTCGGTCGGCGTCTCGCTCGATCTCGGCGGCGACGGCCCGGTCTGGGCGCGTGCGCTCGGCTTCTTCGCGCTGATCCTTGCCTCCGTAAACATCTTCGGCGGCTTCCTGGTCACGCAGCGCATGCTCGCAATGTATAAGAAGAAGGGCTGAGCGCCGTGATCAACATCAATATCGCCCAGTTCCTCTACCTCGCCGCCGGCATCCTCTTCATCCTGGCGCTGCGCGGTCTCTCGCATCCGACGACGTCCCGTCAGGGCAATACGTTCGGCATGATCGGCATGGCGCTTGCCATCGGCACGACGCTCGTCATCTCGCCGCCGGCCGACGTGCTCGGCTGGGGTCTTGTCGTCGGCGGCATCACCATCGGCGGCATCATCGGTGCGGTGATCGCCAAGCGCATCGCCATGACGGACATGCCGCAGCTCGTTGCGGCCTTCCACTCGCTCGTCGGTCTTGCCGCGGTGCTCGTCGCTGCCGGTGCGCTCTATGCGCCGGATGCGTTCGGTATCGGCGAACCGGGTTCGATCCACGGTTCGAGCCTGATCGAAATGTCGCTCGGCGCCGCCATCGGCGCCATGACGTTCACGGGTTCGGTCATCGCTTTCCTCAAGCTCGCCGCCATGATGTCGGGCGCCCCGATCATTCTGCCGGCGCGCCATCTGCTGAACATCGCGCTTGCCGCCGGTATCGTCGTTCTGATCGGCGTCTTCTTCGTCACCGAAAGCCATCTGGTGTTCTGGGCGATCGCGGCGCTGGCGCTCGTTCTCGGCGTCACTCTCATCATCCCGATCGGCGGCGCGGACATGCCGGTCGTCGTGTCGATGCTCAACTCCTATTCGGGTTGGGCGGCTGCCGGCATCGGCTTCACGCTCGGCAATCTCGCGCTGATCATCACCGGCGCGCTTGTCGGCTCGTCGGGTGCGATCCTCTCCTACATCATGTGCAAGGCGATGAACCGGAGCTTCTTCTCCGTCATCCTCGGCGGCTTCGGCGGCGAGGTTGCGGCGGGCACCGGCAAGGTCGAAACGCGCCCCGTCAAGCAGGGTTCTGCGGACGACGCGGCCTTCATCATGAAGAACGCCGAAAAGGTCATCATCGTGCCGGGTTACGGCATGGCGGTGGCGCAGGCGCAGCATGCGACGCGCGAAATGGCCGACCTGCTGAAGAAGGCGGGCGTCGAAGTGAAATACGCCATTCATCCGGTCGCGGGCCGCATGCCCGGCCATATGAACGTGCTGCTCGCCGAAGCGAACGTGCCCTATGACGAGGTCTTCGAACTCGAAGACATCAATGCCGAGTTCGCGCAGGCGGACGTGGCTTTCGTCATCGGCGCGAACGACGTGACCAACCCGCTCGCCAAGACCGATCCGAAATCCTCGATCTACGGCATGCCGATCCTTGACGTCGAAAAGGCGAAGACGGTTCTGTTCATCAAGCGCGGCATGGGCTCCGGCTATGCCGGCGTCGAGAACGAGCTGTTCTTCCGCCCGAACACGATGATGCTGTTCGGCGATGCGAAGAAGATGACCGACTCGATCGTCAAAGGCCTCGGCCACTAAGCGGCTGCAGAGGGACAAACAAAAAGGGCGCCGTGCGGCGCCCTTTTTTGTTGGCTTGCCCAGCCGAAAATCAGTTCATCAGATTGTAGGTCTGGCCGGTTTTGCCGCCGGTGCGGTTGAAGGCATCGCGCGCCGCCGTGTTCTTCGGCGAGACCTGCACGGCGCGGGCGTAAGACGCCTTGGCGCGCTCCTGATCGCCCTGCGCTTCATAGGCCTGGCCACGGCCGATCCAGGCTTCCACAGCGTTGCCTGAGGTCGCAAGCGCAGTGTTGAAATCATCAAGCGCCGATTTCGGATCGTTCAGCGCGAGGTACGAGTAGCCGCGGGCAATGCGCGGCGGCGTCGCATTGGCGTCCGCCGTGATGGCGCGGTTGAAGTCTTCGACCGCGAACATGTGCTGGTTCTGCGCCTGCTGGACGAGGCCGCGATTGTGATAGGCCTCGGCATTGTGCCGGTCGATCTGGATGGCGCGGTTATAATCGTTCATCGCCATCTCGAACTGGCGCGCCTGGCGGTAAACGTTCCCGCGGCCGACATAGGCGGCGACATAATTCGGATTGGCGGTGATGGCGCGCTCGTAATCGGCGATCGCCAGCTGCGGCTGGCCGAGGCTGACCTGGGCAAGGCCGCGATTGGCATAGGCCTGGGCGAAGTTCGGATCGAGGCGGAGAGCGGTGTCGAAATCGAGCATCGCTTCCTTGTATTTGCCGGCGCGGGCCAGCGCCGAGCCGCGGGTGTTATAGGCCTGCGGATCCTGCGGATTGCGGGCAACGACATCCGACAGCGAGGCGATATTGGCCTGCGATGAGGCGGCGACTTCCGTGTTGACCTTGGGGCCGCCCGACGAGGTCGTCTCGCAGCCGCCCAGGACAAGCGCAGCGCAGCCCGCAAGGAGCAGGCGCTTGACCGGTCGTCCGGAGGCGGTGTGCGGCATGGTTTCAGGTTTCCCGGGGCAAATCCTCTGCGGCCCGAATGCGGCGACAGTGGGACTCCCAACGCAAAAGCGCCCGAGAGTATGACCCGCGGGCGCTTACTAACTGCTTTCGCAATGAAGGCCGCGAATTAGCGCGCGGCGGGCTTCTTCATCGGGATGAGGCCTTCGCGCTGGGCGCGCTTGCGGGCCAGCTTGCGGGCGCGGCGAACGGCTTCCGCCTTCTCGCGTGCCTTCTTCTCGGAGGGCTTCTCGTAATGGCCGCGCAGCTTCATCTCACGGAAGATGCCTTCACGCTGCATCTTCTTTTTGAGCGCCTTGAGCGCCTGATCGACGTTGTTGTCGCGAACGAGAACCTGCACGGGCAGCACATCCTTTGAAAATTATAGGAACTTGGCAGCGGGTGAGCACCCGGGGGCGCCGCAACCGGCACTGCCGATTGGGGCTGCGAATATCAGACGAGTCGCGATTTGTCCAATAGGAAAGGCCTAAATCAGGCCGAAGCCCGGGACAGGGGCGTCACATAGGGGCGGAAGGCCGATTTATCGGTCCCGCAATCGGGGCAGCGGAAGCCGGGACGGACCTCCCCGAAGGGGGTCCCCGGCTGGGCGCCCTGAGGGGGATGTCCCTGGCTTTCCTCATAGATGTAATAGCAGCCCCGGCAGATATAGCGCCGTCCGGCCTCGGCCTGGACCGCCACGGGCGGGGCGAGGGGGGCGGTCCCCTCGGCCAGGGGCACCTCCACCGGATCGCCGACCACCACTTTCCCGGCTTTGCGGGTCACAAGGTAAATCCCAAGATCCTTGTGTCCAAAGCCGGCCCGCAGCGAGGCCGGAATATCGAGGTCCCGGCGGCCGGTCGCGGGGTTCACATTGGTAGCTCCGCAGCGGCCATTGCGCCGGTCGACCCTGAACGTCGCGTCGCCGATGGCGACATCGCTGCCGATCCAGTCGAACTCCGACCAGGGGGCGGCACCGTCGATATAGAAATTAGCGCGGAAGCGGATGGGATCGATTTCGACGCCCCATTGCTCCTCAAGGCGGCGGACGGTCGCCAGATTGATCAGCGACAAGACGGCATCGGGCTTGTCCATGAAATGGCCCTCGCGGCTTTTCACGAGGCGCGGGGCGCCGCGCAGGGTCGGCACCAGGCGGTGGAAGAAATCCTCGACTTCGGCGCGACCGTCTGCCGTCGAAATATCGGCCGACAGGATCTGGCTGTTGCCGCTGAGCACCGTGAGGTGCAGCGTCTCGTGATCGAGATGGGTTTTCACCTGCGCCAGCGCCTCATCGAGCATCAGCATCACGAACAGGCCCTTCTTGGCCCATTTCGGATCGTCCTGGTCGATCGGCACGCCCGGCCGCGCCAGCGCGAAGACGCGGTCGAACGGAAAGGGTTTGCCGGCTTCGAGATGCACGCCCGGCATCGCTTCGGCGCTGAGGCCTTTCACCGGATAACGATAAATGCCGTGAAGGACTGGCATGGTGCTGGTGCTCTCGCGTGTTTTGTCCGCGCCGGACTTTGCACGACGGGAAGCGGAACCGCGTAGGGCCGGTTTCTGAACGAAATTGGGGGCCGGACGCGTCCGGCGCCGCGGCTCGGCCCGCGGGGCGCGGCGCAGAGGTTCGTGGATCATCAGCTGATCGACGAAGCCGGGCTGGTCGTCGAGCGTGTCGTCGACAGCATCGGACAGGCGCGCAATGCCCTGTTCGATCTGCCGAGGCGTCAGCGAGGCATAGCCGAGCACGATGCCGCGCCGCGTCAATGTTCCGCTCAGGGCATCGTAAGCGCCGCCCGCGGCGAGCGGATAAATCCCGACACGCGCTTTGCGCGCCAAGGCCTCCAGAACATTGGCCTCCGGCACACCCTGCGGCAATTGCCAGAGCATATGCAAGCCGCCGGTCTCGCCCGAGAGTTCGACATCGCCGAAATGCCGCTGCAGCGCATGAACGAGAACGTCGCGGCTTTCGCGGTATTGCGTGCGCAGGCGCATCAGATGCGCGGCATAGCTGCCGGAGCGAATGAACTCGGCGAGAGCGGACTGCTCAAGCCAGGGATTGCCGTTGTTGAGAAGGGTTTTTGCGGTGCGCACGGCATCGATGAGCTGCGGGGGCACGACCATGTAACCGAGGCGAAGCCCGGCGCCGAGCGATTTGGAAAACGTGCCGAGATAGATCGTGCAGTCGGGCGCGAGCGCCGCGACCGCCTGCAGCGGCGATCCCTCATAGCGGAAATCGCTGTCGTAATCGTCCTCGAGAAGGTAGCAGCCATTGCGCCGCGCCCACAGAACAATGTCCTTACGCCGCTCAAGCGATAAAGTATGCCCGGTCGGGTATTGGTGCGAGGGCGTCAGATATAAAAGTGCGACATCGCGCTCGGGAAGCTCTGCCGCAACGAGCCCGTCTTCATCGACGGGAATGGGCAAAAGCTCGGCGCCCGCCGCCTCGAACGTGAACGCCGCGCCCTGATAGCAGGGGTTCTCGATGGCCGCCGCAACGCCCGGCCGCAGAAAAAGCTGAGAAGCGAGACTGATGCCTTCCTGAATGCCGCTGACGACCACGATCTGCCCGGGATCCGCGACAATGCCGCGCGTCGCCGAAAGATAGTTTGCGATCGCTGAGCGCAATACGAAAAGTCCGGTGGGATCGGAATAGTGCGCGAGCCCCGCAGGCCCGCCATGCGAGAGCGCGCCGAGAAGAAGGCGGCGCCAGGTTTTGATCGGAAACAGCGAAGCGCTGGGCCTTCCCGGGAAAAAATCGAAAGACAGCCGGCCGCGGTTCTGCGCGACGAGTTTCTGCGCGCGGCCCGCAAAGAGCGGGGCGGGCATCGGCCGTGCCGTCTCGGGCGGCAGCGTGTCGGCCGGAATGGCGCGCGGGCGGATCAGCGTATCGGGCAGTTCGTGCACGGCGAAGACGCCGGATGCCGCGCGCGTTTCGACATAGCCTTCGATCTCAAGCGTCTCATAGGCGCGGACGACGGTGTTGCGGGCAATGTCGAGCTGATCGGCGAGCCGCCGCGACGACGGCAGGCGCGTGCCGGGCGCAACGCGCCCATGGCGGATGGCGTCGCGGAATTGCTCCACGAGCTGTGCCGTCAGCGACTCGCTGCGCGAGCGGTCGAGGAGAACGGGTATCTGCATTCTCTGCCCCCGAACCGGCCATGCAGGTTTGGAGCCAGCGGCCGATTTTTCAAGCAAACACAGTAAGGACGGGCGCGATGCGCCGATAGGTCCAGTTTGCCGCAATAACTGGTGCCAGATACGCGATGGCGACTGGACTCAAAGTTCGCGCGAGCCGGCGTAACTGCACCCCGTGCGATCATTCCGGCGGTGCGAAGGCCCTCCGCCCGGTCACTTTCTGTGCAGGCGCAGCGTTTCGGCGGTTTCGGACCGCGGGTTGTCTGGAGTGCCGACAATTTCGCCCAATGGCTCTCGGGTTCGCACCGCTTCAGCGCGCACGATCGGCTTCAGGCCGGGGGCATCGATCCCGGCTGTTTCGAACCTGGGGAACTTCCATGAAACTCACACGTCGCATGCTGGGGGCAGGCGTGGCCGCCCTCGTAATGGCGGGCTCCGTGCCGCTCGCCACCGCCGCGGAAGACACGATCAAGATCGGTGTCCTTCATTCGCTGTCCGGCACCATGGCCATTTCGGAGACCATCCTGAAGGACGTCATCCTGATGGAAGTCGATGAGATCAACAAAAAGGGCGGTCTTCTCGGCAAGAAGGTGGAAGCCGTTGTCGTCGATCCGGCGTCGAACTGGCCGCTTTTCGCCGAAAAGGCGCGCGAGCTCATCAGCCGCGAGAAGGTTGCGGCGGTGTTCGGCTGCTGGACGTCGGTGTCGCGCAAATCCGTGTTGCCGGTGTTCGAAGAACTTGACGGGCTTTTGTTCTACCCGCTCGAATATGAGGGAGAGGAAAGCTCGAAGAACATTTTCTACGGCTCGTCCGTGCCGGACAATAAAGCGATTCCGGCGGTCGAATATCTGATGAGCGCAGATGGCGGCAGCATCAAGCGATTCGTGCTTGAAGGTACGGACTATGTCTATCCGCGCACCTCGAACAAAATCATCCGCGCATTTCTGAAATCGAAGGGTGTTGCCGATGAAGACATCCGCGAAAACTACACACCGTTCGGTTTCAACGACTGGCAGACGGAAGTCTCTGCCATCAAGAAATTCGGTTCCGAAGGCAAGCCCACCGCGGTGATTTCGACCGTCAACGGCGATGCGAACGTGCCGTTCTACAAGGAACTCGGCAATCAGGGCGTCAAGGCGACCGACATTCCCGTCATCGCCTTCTCGGTCGGTGAAGAAGAGTTGAAAGGTCTCGATACCACGCCGCTGGTCGGCCATCTCGCCGGCTGGAGTTATTTCATGTCGGTCAACACGCCGGAGAACAAGGCATTCATCAAGAAGTGGCACGACTACACGAAGGATCCGAAGCGCGTCACCAACGATCCGATGGAGTCCGCCTACAATCTTTTCCGTCTGTGGACGCAGGCCGTGAAGAAAGCGGGATCGACGGATGTCGACAAGGTGCGCGAGGCGATCATTGGCGAGAAGGTTGTTTCTCCGACCGGCTATGAAGTCGTGATGAACAAGAACCATCACGTAACCAAGCCCGTGATGATCGGCGAAGTGCAGGCCGACGGCCAGTTCGAGATCGTCTATCAGAGCAAGCCCGTCGCGCCGAAGCCGTGGAGCCCCTACCTCCCGGAAAACGCCAAGCGCAACCAAACCAACTGAGCAATACGCCCGCGCGGACGTCACGCCGCGCGGGCGATGGCCCGGAGACCGTCCCTACATTCAGACCGGCCTTCTGTCCCCGGTGCGGATGCGGAAAGCTCCGGGCCTTTTCCTTCGCGCGGATTGCAAGATCATGCTCAAAGTCATCTTCGTAACGCCGTGCGGCGCGCGCATCGAGATCGAGGCGCAGACTGACGACAGCCTGATGTTCGCCGCCCTGACCAATGGGCTCGACGGAATCATCGCCGAATGCGGCGGCGGCATGGTGTGCGGCACCTGCCATGTCTATGTCGCGGAGGAACAGTTCGGGCGTCTTCCGCCGATGAGCCATGAGGAAGACGATATTCTGGAAACGGTCGCGGGCGGACGGCGCGCGACCAGCCGGCTGAGCTGCCAGATCAAGATGACGGATGAACTCGACGGGCTCGTTGTGACAATCCCGGAGACGCAGTAGCCGCTCAGTCTTCCGGGGTCAGCCGGTTGATATGGCCCATTTTCCGGCCGGGGCGGGCAGCCCCCTTGCCGTAAAGGTGAATATGGACCCCCGGGCTGGCCGCAAGCTGCTGCCAGGCATGGACTTCATCGCCGAGGAGATTGGTCATCTCAGAACGGCCGAGACGCTTAGGGCTGCCCAGCGGCCAGCCGGCAATGGCCCTGATATGCTGCTCGAACTGGCTGGTTTCGGCCCCGTCCTGAGTCCAGTGGCCGGAATTGTGGACTCTCGGGGCCAGTTCGTTGACCAGGACCTGGTCCCGCCCGTTTTCCCGCACTACGAACATCTCGACCCCGATGACCCCGACATAATTGAGGGCCTCGGCGATCTTGCCGGCGATCTTGAGCGCCTCGGCCGAGGTCTCGGCCGAGAGCGCTGCGGGGACGGTCGAGGTGCGCAGGATGTGGTTCTCGTGGCGGTTCTCGGTGACGTCGAAGGCCTGAAACTCACCACGGGCATTGCGGGCTGCAACGACCGAGACCTCAATCTCGAACGGCACGAAGGCCTCGAGCACCGCGGGCTGGCTGCCGATGGCGGCGAATGCCGCGGCAAGATCCGCCTCTTCGCGGATCATGGTCTGGCCCTTGCCGTCATAGCCGAACCGGCGCGTCTTCAAGACGCTCGGGCGGCCGAGCTTACGGACCGCGGCGAGGAGTTCGGCCTCGCTGTTCACTTCGGCGAAATCGGCGAGCGGCACGCCGAGATTTTTCAGGAACGTCTTTTCCGCAAGCCGGTCCTGTGTCGTCGCGAGCGCATGCGCGTCGGGATAAAGCGGTTTCGACTTTGCGAGAATTTCCGCGGTTTTCGCCGGCACGTTCTCGAACTCGTAGGTGACGAGATCGACTTCGCTGGCAAAACGGATGAGTGCGGCCTCATCCTCGTAATCAGCCTGTGTATGGGCGGCAGATACGTCGAAAGCCGGGCCCGTGTCCGGACAGAAAATATGGATCTTGAAGCCGAGCCGCGCCGCATCGAGCGCCAGCATGCGGCCAAGCTGGCCGCCGCCGAGAATCCCGATCGTGGCGCCGGGCTTCAGGGCGCCGTTCTCATCGCGTGCCATGTTCAGGCGGTTCCGGTAACGGGCGTCTCGGCAATCTTCGCCGTCTGCTTGGCGCGCCATTCGTCAAGGCGCGCGGCGAGAGCCTTATCGTGCAGCGACAGAACGCTGGCCGCGAGTAGCGCGGCATTGATCGCGCCGGCTTTGCCGATGGCGAGCGTGCCGACGGGAATGCCGGCCGGCATCTGAACGATCGACAGCAGCGAATCCATACCGGAGAGGGATTTGGTTTCCACCGGCACGCCGAAGACGGGCAGGGGCGTCAGCGAGGCCGTCATGCCGGGCAGATGCGCGGCGCCGCCGGCCCCCGCGATCACGACCTGGAAGCCTTCGTCCCGCGCGCCCTTGGCGAACTCATAAAGACGGTCGGGCGTCCGATGGGCCGAGACGATACGCGTATCATGGGCGATGCCGAGCGCATCCAGCGTCTCCGCCGTATGCTGCATGATCTCCCAATCCGACTGGCTGCCCATAATGATGGCAACAGGCTTTGCCTGTCCGGCCATGGCTGCTCCTTCCGCCCCCGAAAAGAAGCGCCGGACTATAGGGAGGGGCCCTTACAGAGGCAAGGCAAAGGCAAAGCTGTGCTTAAGGCGTTGGCGAAGCCGGATTCTGCGACGGCTTTTTCCAGCAGATGGGGCCGCCTTTGACCGGCCGGCACTCCCAGCTGTCATCGAGGATGCCGGTATTCACCGCTCTCTTCCGCTCAAAAGGCCCGATGGGCGGTGCACCGGCGAACCACCAGAGCGTGAAGACGCCAAGAAGCATGAGCCAAAGCCAGGCCCGGAGTTCTTTCCTCACATCGGCCTCATATCCGCGTCATCCACTTTGCATCTTACAGGATCGCGGTCTCGTCGTTTGCATGACAGACGGGCTTGGTTAAGCTCCGCGACCCGTTGGGAGGGGAAGCCGGATGAGCGTGCAAGATTTCGATCCTTACAAACTGTCCTCGCCCCGGGGCTTTCTGCTCCGCATGCTGTTGTTCGTCCTGCTGGTGGGCTTCATCGTACTCATCCTGCACGAGCAAATCCGGCGCGCTTTCCTCGCCAATCCCGGTCTGAACGGTCTGATCTTCGGCGTTCTGTTCATCGGCATCGTGCTCGCCTTCCGGCAGGTCATTCGCCTCTTCCGCGAAGTCCGCTGGGTCAATGATTTCAGAATCTCCGATCCAGGCATGACGCTGCGCGATGCGCCGGTTCTGCTCGCGCCGATGGCAAGCCTTCTCGGCAATCGCCTCGGCCGCGCCTCGATCTCGACCCTGACCTTGCGCTCGATCCTTGATTCGGTCGGCACGCGCCTCGACGAAGCGCGCGATATCGGCCGCTATCTCACCGGCCTTCTCGTCTTCCTCGGCCTTCTCGGCACGTTCTGGGGCCTACTCGAAACCGTCTCCTCGATCGGCGCGGTTATCGGCGGTCTGTCGGTACAGGGGGATGCCGCCGTGGTGTTCGACGATCTGAAGCGCGGTCTCGGCGAGCCGCTCGCCGGCATGGGCATCGCGTTCTCGTCATCGCTGTTCGGCCTTGCCGGATCGCTCGTTCTCGGCTTCCTCGATCTGCAGGCGGGCTCAGCGCAGAACCGCTTCTACAACGAACTCGAAGACTGGCTGTCGGGCACCGTCGCCGGCGCTCGCATCGAAGAGCAGGAGATCGAGCTTTCGGGCTCCACTGCGCAGGTCAAGATCGCCGACGGCATGTCGCGTCTCGTCGAGCATCTGCGCGCCGAACAGCGCCTCATCCGCGACTGGATGCAGAAGCAGGCCGCGGACACCGAAGAAATCCGCCGCATGATGATCGACAAAAAGGATAAGCACTGAGATGGCGCGGAGGTCGCGCCGCGAGCGCCATGTCGATTACTGGCCGGGCTTTGTCGATGCGCTTGCGACGCTGCTCATGGTCATCATCTTTCTGCTGTCGGTCTTCGTCGTTGCGCAATTTGTTCTGTCGCGCGAAGTCTCGAGCCGCGATACCGCACTCGACCGGCTGAATATGCAGATCGCGGAACTGACGGATTCGCTTGCCATGGAGCGCTCGTCGAAGCGCTCGATGCAGGACGAACTTGCGGCGCTTTCCGCCTCGCTTGCCACGGCCGAGGCCGAACGCAAGAGACTGCAGGGCGAGCGCGACGGTGCGGCGAGCGGTGCGGGCCAAGCGCAGACTCTCTCGACCGAACTCGATCAGCAGAAAGACATCTCAAGCCGCGCTCTGGCGCAGGTCGAACTTCTCAACCAGCAGATTTCGGCGCTGCGCCGCCAGATCGCCGCGCTCGAAGATGCGCTCGAAGCGTCTGAGGCGCGCGGCCGTGAAAGCCAGGCGAAGATTGCCGATCTCGGCTCCCGCCTGAATGTGGCGCTTGCGCAGCGCGTGCAGGAGCTTGCGCGCTATCGCTCCGACTTCTTCGGCCGGTTGCGCGAAATTCTCGCCAATCGTCCGGATATTCGCATCGAAGGCGACCGTTTCGTCTTTCCGTCGGAAGTCTTTTTCGATGTCGGCTCGGCGGCGATCTCGCCGTCCGGTCTTTCGCAGCTCGACAAGCTGGCGGAAGCATTGCGCGCGCTTGAGGGACAGATCCCGCCTGAAATCAAATGGGTCCTGCGCGTCGACGGTCATACAGACAAGCGCCCGCAGTTCTCGGCGCAATTTCCGTCGAACTGGGAGCTGTCGGCCGGCCGCGCCATCGCGGTCGTAAAATATCTCGTCTCTAAGGGCATCTCGCCCCAGCATCTCGTCGCCGCCGGCTTCGGTGAATTCCAGCCGCTCGATACCGGAACGACCGAAGAAGCTTTTGCGCGCAACCGGCGCCTGGAGCTGAAGCTGACGGAACGCTGAGTTTTACGCAAACTGCAGATGCGCAAGGCGCGCATATAACCCGTCCTTTGCGACGAGTTCGGCATGCGTGCCCTGTTCGACGATGCGGCCCTCATCGATGACGAGAATGCGGTCGGCCTTGAGCACGGTCGCAAGGCGATGTGCGACGACAAGCGTCGTCTTACCCTTCATCAGCCGGTGCAGCGCGTCCTGAACGAGGGCCTCACTCTCGGCGTCGAGCGCCGAGGTCGCTTCATCCAGAAGAAGAATCGGCGCATCGCGCAGGATGGCGCGGGCAATGGCGAGACGCTGGCGCTGGCCGCCCGAAAGCGTCACGCCGCGCTCACCGACTTCGGTGTCATAGCCTTCCGGCAGCGCGCGGAGGAACCCGTCGGCGGCGGCATCGCGCGCCGCAGCCTCAACGGCTGCATCCGACGCATCGGGATGTCCGAAGCGGATATTGTCGCGCGCCGTTGCGGCGAAGACGACCGGATCCTGCGGCACGAGCGCCATGCGCGAGCGCAGTTCGAACAGATCCGCGCTGCGCACATCGACGCCGTCGATGAGAACGCGTCCTTCGGCGGGATCGTAAAAGCGCAGCAGAAGATGAAAGAGCGTCGACTTGCCGGCGCCGGACGGGCCGACAAGCGCAATCGTCTGTCCCGGTTGGACGCGGAACGACACGCCGTTCAGCACCGTCGAATGCGGGCGGGCCGGATAGGCGAAGCGGATGTCCTCGAAACTGATCGCGCCTTTTGCCGGAACGGGAAGCGGCGTCGAATTTTTGGGGCTTTCGATCTGCGGCTCGACCTGCAGCAATTCGTCAAGACGCTCGGCCGCGCCCGCGGCCTGGCTGACATCGCCCCAAACCTGTGAGATTTCGCCGAGCGCACCCGCGGCGAAGACCGCATAGAGCACGAACTGGCTGAGAAGCCCTGCGCTCATGCGGCCGGCAATGACATCTGTCGCGCCCCACCAGAGGATCGCAACCACGCTGGCGAAAACAAGGAAGATGACGACGGCGGTGAGCACGGCGCGCGTTGCCGTCGCATCGCGTGCGCCGCGATAGGCACGCTGGACCGCGGCGTCGAAACGTCCGGACAATTGGCTCTCGGCGGTGAAGGCCTGGACGGTGCGCATCGCACCGATGGCTTCGCCCGCCAGCGCCGATGCATCCGCCAAAGTGTCCTGTGCGGTGCGCGAGCGGCGCTGCACGGCTCTGCCGAACGCAACGAGCGGCAGGACAATGAGCGGAATGGCGATGAGGACGAGGGCGGAGAGGCGCGGGCTCGTCACGACCATCATGATCGCCGCGCCGAAGAAGAGGAACATGTTGCGCAGCGCAACAGAGGCCGAGGCGCCGAAGGTCGATTTGATCAGCGTCGTGTCGGCGGCAAGGCGCGAGACGAGTTCGCCCGAGCGCGCATCGTCATAAAAATTCGGAGAGAGCTTTGTGAGATGGGCGAGGACCGAAGACCGCACATCGGCGACGACGCGCTCGCCGAGCGTCATGACCAAATAGTAGCGGGAGGCGGAAGCCCCGGCGAGGAGGGCCGCCACCGCGACCATCGCCCCGAAATAGAGGTTTACGAGTTCGGCCTGCCCGGCCGAAAAGCCGAAATCGACCACGCGGCCGACGGCCACGGGCACGACAAGGGTTGCCGCCGAGGCCACGACCAAGGCCAGAAAGGCCAGCGCAATCCGGCCTTTATCGCGCAGGGCGAAGGGCGCAAGCGCCAGCAGGGGCCGCAGGCGGCGGTTCTTGGGGGCAGGCGGGGTCTCGGTCATCGCAAGGTCCGGGCGGACCATGCCCATCCGGGCCGGTCGGAGGCAAGACCGCGGGACGGCCAAGATGACGCGGAAGGGTTGCCTAGAGGGCCCCCATCCGGTATAGCCGCGCCTTCCAGATTTTACCGACGATGTGAGGCGCTTAGGCAGCGCCCCGAAGGCGAGCCATGAAAAGCGGAATTCACCCGGACTACCATTTCATCAAGATCGTGATGACCGACGGCACCGAGTATCAGACCCGGTCGACCTACGGCAAAGAGGGTGACTCCCTCCAGCTCGACATCGATTCCAAGACCCATCCGGCCTGGACCGGCGGCGAGCAGAAGCTTCTGGACCGCGCCGGCCGCGTGTCGAAGTTCTCGGCCAAGTTCGGCTCGATCGGCGCCGCCAAGCCGCGCTGATCTTCCGACCTTTCGGAATAAAAAAAGCCCCGCTCAGCGGGGCTTTTTTGTTGCGCGGTACAATTGGTATCAGGCGCCGGTGAAAGCCGTGCGCAGAAGCGCGAGCTGGCTTTCGATCGGGTTGGAGCGCACGGGCTCTTCGGCTTTGCCGTTGATCTGGTTTTCCAGCATCAGAACGCGGCCCTGCAGGCGTTCGGTGCGGTCGACAAGCTCGCGCAGCCGTTCCGGCAGGCTCTCAAAGGTCTCGATGGCGACGGTCGAGCGGCCGGTCGTCAGCTTCACTTTCTGCTTTTCCTGACGGGCCTGTTCCTGGTTCATCTCGCCTTCATTGGCGGCGCGCTGGATCAGGAGCCAGGACGCAATCTGCATCAGGCGGGTGGTGAGACGCATGCTTTCGGTCGCGTAAGCGAGCGCGGCAGCGCGGGCGAGCTTGCGGCTCTCCTCACGGCCTTCTCCGTCGAGATAGGCAGCCGTTTCTTCGACCAGAGCCATGCCCTCGCGGAACAGCGTGCGGAAGCTTTCGGAAGAAACGAGCTTCTGGCCGAAGGAAACGAAGCCCTCATCGGTCAGGTTTTCGGACGTCTCACTCATACGCATCTCAAACGGGGGCGCACAGAACAAGAAAGGCAGACGCCCCAAGCCCGCCGGGGCCTACAGTGGCGCGCCTTTGATCCAAACGGAAGTTAAAACTTAACCAATGGTTACCGATGCGGCCCGGCCGCCCGCGGGGCTCCGGCCCGGCGAGGATCATAAAAAAGAGCCGCCGGGGGGCGGCTCTAGTCTGATGACAGGGAGGCGTCAAACAGAGCGGCGCGGTGCCGCTCCGAAATCCAGAAACCTGGATACAGTATGTAAATAACTCAGAAAGCTTAATGCTACGTTAACGAGCGAGTATCTACCGCCTTATCGCAGAGGTGGCAGCGTTCAGCGAGGCCCGAATACGCTGTCGGCGGCGGCGCGCTGCGCCGATTTCTTCTGGCGAGCTTCCTCCAAGCGGGAGATTTCAGCTTTCAGAAGCGCGATACGCTCGTCAAAGTCTTCAATCGACAGGGAATAAAGGTCCTGGCCGATCTCGTGGGCAACCTTCCGGATCGGTCTGTCCTCGTCGGGCATGGCACCCATTGTTCGCTCCCTTTCCGCGCCGGTTTGCAAAAAGTGTAACGCAGAACAGCCGGAAAATCGCTGGAGGCGTTTGCCTCAATCGGGCGGCATCTCTATATTCCGCCCATTCCGGTCATTTTAGTTGGACCATGCTTCGCCCCGGCGGGCGAAGCGCACAGGAGATATTGCTATGGCCACAGCGCCCCTCATGCCGAAGGCAACGGCCGTCTGGCTCGTCGACAACACCAGTCTGTCGTTCGCCCAGATCGCGGATTTCTGCCATCTGCACGAGCTTGAGGTGAAGGCCATCGCCGACGGCGACGCCGCCCAGGGCATTCGCGGCATCGACCCGATTTCGGGCGGCCAGCTGGCCCGCGAAGAGGTCGAGAAGGCGGAGAAGGATCCGGCCTACCGGCTGAAGGTTCTGGAAAGCAAAGTGCGCCTTCCCGAGGTCAAGCGCCGCAAGGGCCCGCGCTACACCCCGGTCTCGCGCCGCCATGACCGTCCGAACGCCATTCTCTGGCTGCTCCGCAATCATCCGGAGCTGAAGGACAGCCAGATCATGCGTCTCGTCGGCACGACGAAATCGACTATCCAGACGATCCGTGAGCGCACGCACTGGAACATCGCGACCATGACGCCGATCGATCCGGTGGCGCTGGGCCTGTGCTCGCAGCTCGATCTCGATTTTGAAGTGAACAAGGCTTCGAAGAACGCTCCGCCGCGCCCCGAGGGTGAGGAAATCGGCGGCCAGACGCTGCTGCCGGCGGAAGTTACAACGGCGCCGGGCAGCCAGCCCTTTGCCGATTTCGAGCCGAGCGAGCGCCGCCGCGACGAAGAAGAAAAGATCGACGCCGACTCGGTCTTCGCCAAACTCAAAAATCTGCGCCGCGACGACGAAGACGAGCAGTAGAGCTCGTCTGCCGCCGTTCGCTGCCCAGTCGGGCGAATTTTTGGAAAATTTTCGGTTTAGTGAAGGGTCTCGCCGGGCGGGGCCGTCTTCAGGCGAGTGATCTCGTCCTTAAGCTTGAGCTTTTGCCGCTTCAGTTCCGCAAGGCGGGTTTCATTGGCTGAAGGGCGGGAGAGTTCGTCTTCGATCTGCCGTTCGAGCGTCTTGTGCTTATTCTCAAGCGCTGAAAGATGCGAAGCTATCGACATTCGATCTCCTCCTAATGCTGAGGAACCCCAGACTGACACGGGTTCGTCACGCTGTCGATTCGGCACTAAGACTTAGGCACATTCTGGGCCGGGCCTTGAAGAAAGCTTCCAGTCGCAGCAATACTTCGCCCGATAAGGGGCCTCTTGCGGGGGCCGGAGCGGAACTCCCAGCATGACCGAGGAACAGGACGACGAAAGCGCGCTGCGCGCCGAACTGTCCCGCCTCGAAGAGGAGCATCGCGATCTCGACGGCGCGATCTTTGCGCTCGAGCGCCTGGGTACGGGCGACCGGCTGCAGGTTCAGCGTCTGAAAAAGAGAAAGCTCCACCTCAAAGACCGCATCTCGCATATCGAAGACGCGCTGACGCCGGACATTATCGCCTGAAGGCTCACGCCTTCTTCAAGCGTTCCAGCAGAGCTTTGTGGATGGTCTCGTTGCCGGCGCACAGATGGCCGTGCTCGAACATGTCGTCGCGGCCGTTGAGATCGGTCACATAGCCGCCGGCCTCGCGGATCAGCAGAATGCCCGCCGCGATATCCCAGGGCTTCAGATCGCGCTCCCAGAAACCGTCAAGACGGCCGGCCGCAAGATAAGCGAGATCGAGCGAGGCTGCGCCCATGCGGCGGATGCCGGCGACTTCGGTCTGTACGGATTTCAGCTCGCGGCCGAAGAGATCGTGATCGCCTTTGCCGCGATGGGTGACGCCGGTGCCGATGACGCAATCGTTCAATCGCTGGCGGGCGGCGACACGGATGCGGCGGTCGTTGAGGAAGGCGCCCTGGCCGCGTTCGGCGGTGAAGAGCTCGTCATTGACCGGATTGTAGACAACCGCGGCGATCAGCTGGCTGTTCTTCTCCAGCGCGACGGACACGGCAAATTGCGGAATGCCGTGCAGGAAGTTGGTCGTGCCGTCGAGCGGATCGATGATGAAACGCTGCGACGCGTCCGAGCCCGCAACCGCACCGCCTTCCTCGAGAAGAAAACCGATCTCGGGCCGCGCCTTCTGCAATTCCTTGACGAGAATTTCCTCGGCCTTGCGGTCGGCTGCGGAGACGAAATCCGAAGGTCCCTTGATCGAAACCTGAAGCTGCTCGACCTCGCCGAAATCGCGCCGCATGCCGCGCCCGGCTTTGGTCGCAGCCTGAATCATCACATTCATCAAAGGAGAGCGGGGCATTTCGAACGCGCTGCCGGAAAAAGGGGGTGGGGAAGAGAGGGCGGTTACTGGACCTTGGCGGCGGGAGCGTCAAGGGCGGCGGATTCGCCGGTCTTGGCGAATTCCGCGGCACGCGCCTCGGCCTTTTTCAATTCCTCATCGGTGAGCCCGTTGAGAAGGTCATCGAGAAAGGGATCGACCGCGCCGAGCTTCCTCGAGCGCATATGCCAGGCGGCGGCAAGCACGCTGTCGGCCTCGACCCCGCGGCCCACCGCATAGCAGCGGGCAAGGCGGTTCATTGCGCCGACGTGCCCTCTGAGCGCGGCGCGCTGGAACAGCTTGAATGCGCCTTCTTCATTCTTCGCAACACCGGTGCCGTTGAACATGGCGACGGCATATTCGGCCATGGCATCGAGGTGGCCCTGCGCTGCCGCGCGGCTCAAAAATTCGGTGCCGAGGGCTTTGTCCTCTTTGACGCCGGAGCCGGACCGAAGCGCCGAGCCCCATGCATATTCGGCATCGGGGTTTCCGGCTTCCGCCGCGATCTTGAAATGCCCGGCCGCTTTCACGTGATCCGGCAGGACGACATCGCCCTCAAGCAAAAGAAGCCCGGTATTGTAATGACCGATCGGATCGCCCTTGTCCGCCGCGCGCTTGAACAAATCGGCAGCGCCCTTTTTGTCCTTCGGCGTGCCATTGCCTTCGAGCTTCAAAAGCCCGAGCGCCACCATGGAATTGGTATCGTCCTCTTTGGCGCCGAGCGCATACCATTCGGCGGCCTTCGCAAAATCCGTCGGAAAGCCGAGGCCGTTTTCGTAGATGAAGCCGATCAGCGTCATGGCCGGGCCGGGATCTTCCTTCGCCGCAACGCGCTTCAACGCCTCGTTCATGGCAAGGAAATATTCGCCGCGCTGGAACGCGCCGAAGGCGAGGTCGCCTTCGGGCACCGGAGCTTCCGGCGAAGCCGCAGCATCGGGCGATGACAGCGGAAACATCGGCAGATCGGGCGGCGTAAAGGGCGGTTCGATCGCCGGAAGATCGGGGGGCGCTGCGAGCGCCGGCGCCGCAACCAGGAAGGTTGCGAAGAGAAGGCGGCGCATCACGGCGCGGACTCGAGCGCCGGTATCTGTTCGGCTGCGGCTTTGACGGCCGCGGCCGGACCGTCCTTATGTGTCCATACGAAAGCGCCGAGCGCGACGAAGTCGGCGCGCGTTGCGGCGATGGGCGCAACGGAATCGAAGGTTTCCGCCTGGCCGACACAGGGCGTCGTGAAGATCTCGGCCCACCAGCCGCAGCGTTCGACGACAATATCGAGCGGCACGTCTCCGCCTTTGCCGGGATCGCCGAAGAGGACGTAATCGGTGTTCACTTCGCCGGCGCTCATCGCCGCGTCTTTTGTGCGCAAACCACCCGCACCGACGATCTTGTCCGGCTTGAAGCGCGATATCGCCTCGCGCGCCTGTTTGTCGCCGAGCACATGCAGCCCGTCGGCTCCCGATTTGCCGACGAGATCGGCAGAGCCCTCGATCAGGGCGGCAGCGCCTGCGGCCTGAACCGCTTCGATCAGGGGTTTGAGCATTTTCAAAAGCGCGCGCTCATCCGCGCCGTAATCGGTGCGCAGGACCACCGCCGCAAACGGCGCGGCCGACAGGGCGGCGGCCAAAGGCGCGCCAAAATCGGCATCGGCCCCGAGCGGCGGAGAGATCAGCATAAGGCGGGAAGGGGTATCGGCCATGGGAAGAGCCTTCTAGCAGGGGGCAATGGCGAAATGTAGATGGGTAAAATGGGCGGTTTGCACCGGCCCGGGTCTGGGCTAGGGAAGGCGGCAATTGGCGGGTCTTTCCCTTGGCGTATTTCCTCATCACCGGGCTTGGCGGCACCGGCAAATCGGCACTCGTTTATGAACTGCGCAAACGCGGCCGCAAGGCCGTGGATGCCGACGACGTGCGGGGTCTATCCTCCTGGAAGAATATCAAGACCGGCGAGGCGGTCGACGGCATGCCGCCGCAGCCGATCGATTTCACCAAATACCGCTTTGCCTGGGACGAGGAAGCGATGCTCGCGCTCTTCGGCCAGAAAGGGCCGGTCTATCTGTGCGGCGGGGCATGGAATGCGCGCGCCTTTTATCCGTGCTTCGAGCATATTTTCGTCCTGGCGCCGGACAAGCCTTCGGCGCGAAAGCCAAAAGCCTCGAAGAAACCGCAGGTGCTCACGAAGAAGCAGATCGAACAGAAAAAGCTTGGAAAGACCGATCCCGCGCTCGCCGAGCCGCTGCCCAATATTCCGGGCGCCAGCATCATCCAGGGCGCGCGCTCGATCCCCGAGATCGCAGACGAGGTGCTGGCCAAGTCGAGCCGTGTGCTGAGCCCGCGTTCGATGCGCGGATTCTTAAGGCTTGTGCGGCCCAAAGCTGTGCGGCTCGTTAAGAAACTGGAGGCGCGGCGCATGCCGCGTACGGCCTCAGGGGCCTGAATGTTTATTTTCCTCGGCCCATATCAATCGCCGGGGAAAAGCCTATCTTGGGTGCATGCCTCACAAATTCCGCATCGGCGATGCCGTCGATCTCGCCCAGAATCGTCTGAATACGCCGCGCGGTCCTTACAAGATCACGAGCCTGATGCCGGAGGGACGCGACGGCGAACCTCAATATCGCATCAAAAGCGATGCACCGGGTCCCGAGCGTGTTGTGACGGAAGTCGAAATCGTGCCGCGCGCGCGTTCTGCGACGTTCAGCGCTTAAAGCCGTAAAATGCCGCGAATCCGCACCATGGCTCAGGAAGAGCGCGCGATCAGCGCAAGGAAAGCCTGGGCGGAATATATCGACGAAAAAACGGTGCTGGCCGAACGGACGGCGAAGCTCAGAGCCATCCGCCTTGCGGCGCAGACGGCAAAGCCCGTTCCCAAGAGCTGAAATGCGGCGATTTGCTTTCTGACCGGAAAGCGCGCATAATGGTTGAACCCAATCTCCCCGAGACATATTTCGTGGACAAAACCAGCTGGGCCCAGCTCAGCCGGTGGGAACGAATATTGATTTGCCTTGTCCGTACGTCCTGAAGGGTGTGCTTCCAAGTCACTCTCGATTTTCGATTATCAGGAACGCGCGATGCGCGCATATACGGAGGCCATCATGGCTACGACAGGTACTGTTAAATTCTACAACTCGCAGAAGGGCTTCGGCTTCATCCAGCCGGAAACCGGCGGCCCGGACGTGTTCGTCCACGCCACCGCTCTCGAGCAGGCCGGCATCTACACGCTGAACGAAGGCCAGAAGGTCACGTTCGAAGTCGTGTCGGATCGCGGCAAGACCAAGGCCGCGAGCCTGCAGGTCGAGAAGTAATCCTTCTCCCTTGACGTAAATACAAAAGCGCGGGTTCTCACGAACCCGCGCTTTTTTGTGTCCGATCGCTTAGTCTTCCATGCAGACGGTGACGATCTTCTTCTTGCGCTTTTCCTTCCAGCAGACGAGGTCGTCATCGTCGTGAGCGGCTGCCGCAGCACCCGCCGCGATCAGGCCGACGCCAAGGCCGATGCCGAAGCCGGCGCCCGGGTGCCAGCCACCGCCGCCACCGCCACCGCCGCCGCCACCACCGCCGCCGCCGCCGGGAGGAGCAAAGCCGCCCGGTCCGCCCGGTCCCGGTCCACCCGGCCAGGCACCGCCGCCGCCACCGCCGCCACCAGGGGGCGGAGCCATTTCACCGCCCGGACCCATCGGGGGCAGAGCGAGAGCGGCCGAAACCGAAGAGAGAGTGATTACGGTCGCCGCCACAGCGGAGACCAAACGCTTTGAGAGTGTCATCAGGTGTTTCCTTCCAATTCGCTTAGGAGCGTGGAGGATCGGCCCGATTGCCTTGCCTCAATGCCCGTTGATCATTGGTCGCGGGCGGGGCAAAGCGGGTTCAAAACTCAGTTGCGGGACTTTATTCCTGAACAACCGTTCGGTTAGCGATTAACCCCATCACCAGCCTGGGATTAAAATCAGCCTGATTTGTCTGGATTCCTGCAAAAGAGAGCCTATATGCGTACATATGCAGACTATCTATGCCTTTGAGCTCGGTGATCAGGTCGATCTGGCCCGGGCCGTCCACAACACCTTCCGCGGTCCTTACGAGATTACGGCGATCCTGCCGGAGAATCCGTCGGGCGAGCCGCAATATGCCCTCCGCAGCGAGAGCGGCGCCGAGCGCGTCGTGACCGAGGCCGAGATCCTGCCGGCCATGGCCCCTGTAGAGGCGCCCAAGCCGTCGCCGGAAGAGGCCAAGGCGAAGCGCGAAGCTGATCGTAAGGAACGGGAAGAACAGGCGAATTCCGCCTGGAAGGACTATCTCGACGAGCGCGACCATGTCGCCCGCCGCACCGCCGAACTGCGCGAACTGCGCCTGAAGGCTGAGGCCGAGGCGGCTGAAAAGATCGCCCGCCTGGCCCGCGAAGCCTCCGCCAACAAGGCGAAGGCCGGCGGCAAGACCGCCCTCGGCAAGGTGAACGGCGCCAAGGCCGACCCGGCCAAAGGGAAAGCCGAAGCCAAGCCTTCTGTAAAGGGTAAGGTTGAGGCGAAGGCCCCGGCGGCCAAAACTCCCGTCGCTAAAGCCCAGGTGAAGCCTGTTGTTAAGCCGAAGCTCGAGGCCAAGCCGGCCGAAAAGCCGAAGGCCAAGGCGGCTCCGGCCAAGCCCGCCGCCAAGGCCAAGCCCGCCGCGAAAGCCCCGGCCAAGGCCAAGGCTCCGGTGAAGGCTGCGGCCAAGACGGCGGCCCGCCCGAAAGCGGCGTCGGTCAGCCGGACCAAGCCGAAGGCCAAAGCCAAGAGCCGCTGAAATATCCTCTGATTGGGGCTCTCACGAATTCCGGGAAATCGATACGGCGGTGCCTCTGGCGCCGCCGTTTTCATTTGCGCGCACAATCGCGTGCGGCATACGTGCCGCGCGTCCGATCCGTGCTACAGCCATTCTTTGCGAGGTGCGATGCGGATTCTGGTTGGCTGCGAGATGATTTATGAGCTGCCCCAGGCAACGCCCATTATCGCGATGCTCAACGTTCATGCCTCGCGCGTCTCCGACCTCGAACGCCCCGATTATCTGACGACCTCGCCCTCGGTGCCGCTTCAGGGCTATCGCGACAGTTTCGGAAACTGGTGCATGCGCTTCATTGCGCCCGCCGGCACGTTCACCATCCGCACCGATACAATCGTCCGCGACAGCGGCAATCCCGACGGGCAGGGCGGCGACGCGCCGGAAATCCCTGTATCGCAGCTTCCGGCAGACACGCTGCTGTTTCTGCTCGGCAGCCGCTATGTCGAAACCGACAGGCTCAGCGACATTGCCTGGAAGCTGTTCGGCCATTTGCCGCCGGGCTGGTCACGCGTGCAGGCGATCTGCGATTTCGTGCACAGCCATATCGCCTTTGCCTATGCGGATTCACGGCCGACCCGCACCGCGTTCGAGGCCTATGAAGAAAAGATCGGCGTCTGCCGCGATTACGCGCATCTGGCTTTGGCGTTCATCCGCAGCCTCAATATTCCGGCGCGGTACTGCACCGGCTATGTCTCGGATATAGGCCTGCCGCTGCCGCATGCGCCGGGCGATTTCGCCGCCTGGATCGAGGTTTTTCTCGGCGGCAGCTGGCACATGTTCGATCCGCGCAACAACGATCCGCGCGTCGGCCGCATCCTCATCGCCTATGGGCGCGATGCCGCCGATGTGCCGCTGACCCTGACGTTCGGGCCCAACACGCTGACGGGGTTCAAGGTCGTGACGGAAGAGGCAGCTTAAGATCTCGCCCTTGCGCACCGGCACAATCGGGCGTTTGCTCCAAAAATAACAAAGAGGAAAACGCCATGGCCAAGGGACAGCAGCGCAGCAACCGGGAAGCCAAAAAGCCCAAAAAGGAAAAGCCGAAAACCATCGCCGCGGCGCCGTCGACGAAGAACTCGGTGGTCAGCGACAGCATGGCGCGCCAGCAGGGCGGCGGCAAAAAGCACTAGCTTCCGACGCGGTAGTCCGGCCGCCGCGCGGCCGGGTGTCAGGAGATGCAGCCCTCAGACCCGGCGCATGCCCGGGTCGAGATGGGTGCCGTACTGCTTCTGCTCGGCATCGCGCTTTTGCATCATCTCCTCATAGGCCTTCTTCGCCTCGTCGGAGAGCTGCACGCGCTTGGCCTTCTCGGCCTTGCGCTTGGGCGCCTTGGTGAAGGTATTCGGCGTCTTCATGGAGTTCGGTTTCGCCTCAGTCTGAATGACGGGCGGGACGCTAGCACGGGTCGCGGAGGGAGTGGATTCCTCGGCTTTCGATACTTTGGTTTCGGTAAAAAAAGGGCGCGGAGTGTTCAGGCTCCGCGCTCCTTCGGTTTTTACTCTTCGCAGATCAGAACGACCTGACCCTTGTGCTTTTCCTTCCAGCAGACGGTGTCGTCCTGGGCGGCGTCGGCGGCAGCAGCTGCCGCGGCGATGGCGCCGACACCCAGGATGATGCCGAAAGCCGGGTTGAAGCTGTGATCGTGATTGTGCGGGCCATTGCCCTTCGGCGGGTTCTTGAAATCGCCCGGGCCCTTCGGGCCGGGGAATTTCGGCTGCGGCTTGGCCTGAAGGTCCTTCGGACCCTGCGGGAAGGCCATCGCCGACGTATTGGCGGCGAGGACGCTGGACGCTGCGATCAGCGCAATGGCGATGCTGGTGAGTTTCATAACGGCGTTTCCCTGTCTTTGCCCTCGGTGAGGGAGAGGGAGGTCCGGCGATATGCCGGTTGCCTGCCCTGGTGCCTGTTGGTCGAGGCATGCGGGAAACGGGTTCGAACGGGTCGTGGATTATTTTCCTGAATGGATATTCAGGAACCGGAGGTGATTAGCGAGGAAACTTACTTCGGCCTTCGCGCGACCGTTCACCCCACAAAGAAGCTGATCAGCCACATGCCCGCCATCCAGAGGAAGACAGAGCTGAAGGCGAGGATGATGAGCCAGCGCAATCCTTCGATCATCGGGTTCTCTTAAATCGCAGGCCGCGATGATGTCAGAAGAAGACCGCGCGGCGAATGATCGAGATCAACGGCGGAGTTACTCCGCCGCCTTCGCCACGCCCGCGATCTTCGGATCGAGTTCGCCCTTGGCATAGCGGGCGGCCATGGTGGCGAGCGGGATCACCTTGATCTTCGAGGCGTTGCCGGCGGTGCCGAACTGTTCGAGACGCTGCGAGACGAGCTTCTGCATCGCCTCCGTCGCGGGCTTCAAGTATTTACGCGGATCGAATTCCGAGGGGTTCTCGGCAAAGACTTTGCGGATGGCGCCGGTGATGGCCATGCGGTTGTCGGTGTCGATGTTCACCTTGCGCACGCCGTGCTTGATGCCGCGCTGGATTTCTTCGACCGGCACGCCCCAGGTCGGCTTCATCTGGCCGCCATATTTGTTGATGATCTCCTGAAGATCCTCCGGCACCGAGGACGAGCCGTGCATCACGAGATGGACGGTCGGCAGGCGCTTGTGGATCTCTTCGATGACATTCATCGCGAGAATATCGCCGTCGGGCTTCCTCGAGAATTTATAGGCACCGTGCGAGGTGCCCATGGCGATGGCAAGCGCATCGACTTTCGTCTTCGCGACGAAGTCCACCGCCTGGTCCGGATCGGTCAGAAGCTGATCGTGCGAGACGGTGCCCTCAAGGCCGTGGCCGTCTTCCTGTTCGCCGCCGCCATGTTCGAGCGAGCCGAGCACCCCGAGTTCGCCCTCGACGGAGGCGCCGGCCCAATGCGCCATATCGGCGACGCGCTTGGTGATCCCGACATTGTAGTCGTAATCGGCCGCCGTCTTGCCGTCGGCCTTCAGCGAGCCGTCCATCATCACCGAGGTGAAGCCGTACTGGATCGCCGTGGCGCAGGTCGCTTCGTTATTGCCGTGGTCGAGATGCATGCAGATCGGAATGTGCGGATAGATCTCGACGAGGGCGTCGATCATCTTCGCCAGCATGATGTCGTTGGCGTATTGGCGAGCGCCGCGCGAGGCCTGGATGATGACAGGCGCATCCAGCTTGTCGGCCGCGGCACCGATGGCCAGCGCCTGTTCCATATTATTGATGTTGAAGGCCGGAACGCCGTAGCCGTGCTCGGCAGCGTGATCGAGAAGCTGTCGCAGGGTAATACGGGCCATAATCGTCTCCGGACCTGATGTTTGCTGTCGCTATTCTAGCGCGCCGCCTTGAGGGCTTCCACGCCCGGCAGCGGCTTGCCTTCCAGCCATTCAAGAAACGCGCCGCCGGCGGTTGAAATATAGCTGAACTCGTCCGCCGCGTGAGCGTGATTGAGCGCCGCGACCGTATCGCCGCCGCCCGCGACCGACAAAAGCTTGCCGGATTTGGTCAAAGCCGCCGCCTTTTGGGCGACCGCGACCGTCGCCGCATCGAAGGGTTCCAGCTCAAACGCGCCGAACGGGCCGTTCCAGACCAGGGTCTTGGAGACCTCCAGCAGTTTCGAGACCTCTATGACGCTTTGCGGGCCGGCATCGAGGATCATCTCGTCCGGGCCCACCATATCGGCGGGCACGGTGCGGTGCGCGGCATTGGCCTTGAACTCTTTGGCGACGACCGCGTCCGTCGGCAGGACGATCTTGCAGCCGGCGAGCTTGGCCTTTTCCTGGATCTCTTTGGCGGTCTCGAGATGATCGCGCTCGCACAGGGATTTGCCGACCGCATAGCCGTTGGCGGCAAGGAAGGTGTTGGCCATGCCGCCGCCAATGATCAGCGTGTCGACCTTGCCGACGAGATTGCCGAGAAGTTCGATCTTGGTCGAAACTTTTGCGCCGCCGACCACGGCCGCGACCGGGCGTTCGGGATGGGAGAGGGCGGCGCCAAGCGCTTCCAGCTCCTGCTGCATGCTGCGCCCGGCATAAGAGGGGAGAATTTTCGCAAGGCCGACGACCGAGGCCGCGGCGCGGTGCGCGACCGAGAAGGCGTCGTTGACGAAGATGTCGCCGAGCTTTGCGAGTTCTTTCGTGAATTCCGGATCGTCTTTCTCTTCACCCGCATGAAAGCGGAGATTTTCGAGAAGCAGCACATCGCCGTCTTTCAGCGCGGCGACGGCCTTTTCGGCCACCTCGCCGATGCAATCATCGGCAAACGCGACCGGCTTGCCGAGCGCCGATGAGACGGCGGAGACGATCTGCTTCAGGCTCTGTGTTTCGTCGCGCTTGCCTTTGGGGCGGCCGAAATGGGCGATGAGGATCGCCTTGCCGCCGGCTTTCGTAATGTCGTTGATCGTCGGCAGGGCGGCTTGAATGCGGGTGTCGTCGGTGACCTTTCCGTCTTCCATCGGAAGATTGAAATCGACGCGGACGAGAACGCGCTTTCCGGAAAGGTCCGCCTCGTCGAGCGTTTTGAACGTCACTACTTATCCCTCATTTCAGGCCCGGCGGTTCATGAACCAATAGAGCCCCGCGCTCAGCAATATGCCGAGCGCGAAGCTCATATACTGGCCCCAGTTGCCCATCGGCCGGCTTAGAGCAGCTTGCCCATCGCAACAGCCGTATCGGCCATGCGGTTGGAGAAGCCCCATTCATTGTCGTACCAGGAGAGCACGCGGACGAGATTGCCCTCGATCACCTTGGTCTGGTCGAGCGCAAAGCTCGACGATGCCGGATCGTGATTGAAGTCGGTCGAGACGAGCGGCTCGTCGACAACGGCGAGAATGCCCTTCAGCTGCTGCTTGGACGCGGCGACGATGGCGGCGTTCACGGCTTCAACCGTGGTCGGGTTCTTCGGCACGAATTTGAAATCCACCACCGAGACGTTCGGTGTCGGTACGCGGATCGAAGTGCCGTCGAGCTTGCCCTTGAGCTCGGGGATGACGAGGCCGATGGCCTTCGCGGCACCGGTCGAGGTCGGGATCATCGACAGGGCCGCCGCGCGGGCGCGGTAGAGATCCTTGTGCATCGTGTCGAGCGTCGGCTGATCGCCCGTATAGGAATGGATCGTCGTCATGAAACCCTTTTCGATGCCGATGGCATCGTTGAGGACTTTGGCGACCGGGCCGAGGCAGTTCGTCGTGCACGAGGCGTTCGAGACGACGATGTGATCCTTGGTCAGCTGATCGTGGTTGACGCCGTAGACGATGGTGATGTCGGCGCCGTCGGCAGGCGCGGAGACGAGGACGCGCTTGGCACCGGCGGTGATGTGCGCGAGCGCCTTGTCCTTCGCCGTGAAGATGCCGGTGCATTCGAGCGCGATGTCGACGCCGAGATCCTTGTGCGGCAGTTCGGCCGGGTTCTTGATCGCGGTGACGCGGATCTTGCCGTGGCCTTCGACGTCGATGAACTCGCCGTCGACCGTCACTTTGGCCGGGAACTTGCCGTGCACCGAGTCATGGCGCAGGAGATGGGCGTTGGTTTCGACCGGGCCGAGATCGTTGATGGCAACGACCTGGATGTCCTTGCGGCCGGATTCGACGATGCCTCTGAGGACCAGGCGCCCGATGCGCCCGAAACCGTTGATCGCTACCCGCACCGTCATGTCCTTACCTCCTTGTGGGCTTTACCGCCCAAGTCTCGATTTCGCCGCCTGGACGATGGCATCGGTTGTGATGCCGAAATGCTCGTACACTTCCTTGGCAGGGCCGGACGCGCCAAAGCCCTTCATGCCGATGAATGTACCGTGCCGGCCGATAATTTCATCCCAGCTCTGGCGTATGGCTGCCTCTACGCCGATGCGCACCTTGGCCGTGCCGATGACCTCCTGGCGGTAGTCTTCCGACTGCTCGTCGAAGAGGTCCATGCAGGGCACGGAGACGACGCGGGTCGGGATGCCGGCCTTGTCGAGCACGGCTTTCGCCTCGACGGCGAGCGAGACTTCCGAACCCGAGGCGAAGATCGAGACCTCGGCTTTGCCGTCGGCCGGGCGCAGCTCATAGGCGCCGCGGGCAACAAGGTTCTTGCCGGTGTCTTCGAGGCGCACTTGCGGCAGGTTCTGGCGGGTGAGGGCCAGAACGCTCGGGCGGTCATTGTGCTTGATCGCAAGTTCCCAGCTTTCCGCGGTCTCGATCGTGTCCGCCGGACGGAAGACCATGAGATGCGGAATGGCGCGGAGCGCTGCGAGATGCTCGACCGGCTGATGGGTCGGGCCGTCTTCGCCGACGCCGATCGAGTCATGCGTAAAGACGAAGATCGAGCGGATGCCCATCAAGGATGCAAGGCGCACCGAGGGGCGGCAGTAATCGGAGAACACAAGGAAGGTGCCGCCGACCGGGATGACGCCGCCATGCAGCGCCATGCCGTTCATGGCCGAGGCCATGCCGTGCTCGCGAATGCCCCAATGGACATAGCGGCCTTTGTAATTACCGGGCGAGATCTCGTTGAAGGCTTTGACCTTCGTATTGTTCGACGGCGTCAAGTCCGCCGAACCCGAAATGAGTTCCGGCACGACATCGGCAATCGCGTCGAGCACGAGTTCGGAGCTCTTGCGCGTCGCAACTTCCTGCGGCGCATCGAACAGACGCGTCTTCAGCTTCTGGATGGCGTTGGCAAATTCCGGCGGCGGGCCGCTATGGACGCGGCGGTCGAATTCCGAACGCTTCTGCTGATCGAGCGCTTTCAGGCGCTTTTCCCATTCGGTGTGGGCGTGGCGCGAGCGAAGGCCGGCCATGCGCCAGGCATCGACGATATCGGTCGGCACCTCGAACGCCGGAAGATCCCAGTTCAGCGCTTTGCGCGTCGCGGCGATTTCCTCGGCGCCGAGGGGCGAGCCGTGCGCCGAAGACTTTCCGGCTTTGTTGGGCGAGCCGAAACCGATCGTCGTCTTGCAGGCGATGAGGCTGGGCTTGTCGCTCTTCTGCGCGTCTTCGATGGCTTTGGCGATGGCTTCCGGATCGTGGCCGTCAATACGAACCGCGTTCCAGTTCGCCGATTTGAAGCGCGCGACCTGGTCGACCGAGTCGGACAGCGAGGTCGCGCCGTCGATCGAGATGCCGTTATCGTCATACAGAAGGATGAGCTTGCTGAGCTTCAGATGCCCGGCAATCGCGATGCTCTCCTGGCTGATGCCCTCCATGAGGTCGCCGTCCGAGCATAGGACATAAGTATGATGGTCGACGATGTCGGAGCCGAATTCGCCGGCAAGGATGCGTTCGGCGAGCGCCATGCCGACGCCATTGCCGATGCCCTGGCCGAGCGGGCCGGTCGTCGTCTCGATGCCGAGCGTCATGAAGTTTTCCGGGTGGCCCGGGGTCTTCGAATTGAGCTGGCGGAACGCCTTGATGTCGTCGAGCGAGACGCTCTCATAGCCCGTCAGATGGAGCAGAGCATAAATGAGCATCGAGCCGTGGCCGGCCGACAGGACGAAACGGTCCCGATCGGGCCAATGCGGGTCGACTGGATCGAATTTGAGATATCGCGTGAAGAGTACGGTTGCGATGTCGGCGGCGCCCATAGGCAGGCCGGGATGGCCGGATTTGGCCTTCTCGACCGCATCCATGGCGAGGACGCGAATGGCGTTCGCCATACGGTCGTGTTTTTCACGAGAGATTTGTGTCGGCATGTCGCGCGGGCCGCGAGGAGCCCGGGATTGGGCCCGTGCGCGGGGTGGGACACTTAGCATCCCCACAGGCTTAGTCAACGCAGCTTAATTCACACATCAGGCACGGCCTCAAGGCAGTTGAAGGCGCGGGGAATTGATTGACGGGGGTTTCGGCGGGCATCAATAATTCAAACCGGGCTGGGCATTTGCCAATTCAACGGCGTTGAACCTTGAACCCCCACGCGCGGCGGGCTGCCGGGGAGTTATTGCGTATGAGAGAATCCGCTCTCGGTCGTGCGCTTCACAGGCTGGAATCAGCCGTGGGAGTGCTTGAAGCGGCTTCGGCACGCGTTCTGGATCAGCGGCGGACCGGAGCCGACCGCGAAGCCGAAATTGCGCTCTTGTCGGACGATCGCTCGCGGCTTGCCGAAGAGCTCGATCATTCCAATGCGCGCACGGCGCGTCTTGAGTCGGTGAACCGCGATGTGGCGCGGCGGCTCGATAGCGCGATCAGCAATATTCGTGATGTTCTCCAGCGTAACGAGTAGCGGTCATGGCGGAAGTCACAGTCACCATTGCCGGACGCAATTACCGCATGGCCTGCGATGACGGGCAGGAATCGCATCTGCAGCGGCTCGGAGATCTCGTCGACCAGAAGATCAACGATATGCGTGCGAGTTTCGGCGAGATCGGCGATATGCGCCTCACCGTCATGGCGGCGATTGTTATCGCCGACGAACTCGCAGAGAGCCGCAGCCGGCTTTCGGGCGTTGAGGAAAAACTCTCGCGCCTGCAAAGCGGCGACAAGGAATTGATCGCCGCTTCCGAACATGAGACGGCAGAAGCCGTCGAACTCATCGAGCATCTGGCGGAGCGGCTCGAAATCCTCGGCGCTGACCTCCGAAGCCGCCTTCGGACCCAAGCTGGCGTAAACGGCGCCTGACACCTATATTACTGGGGCGGGCGCTGCCGGGTTTGTTAGGAAACTGTATTCCCGGGGCCTTATCGATCTCAACGGGAGCTGTCCCTGTCCTTGCCCCTGGGCTTGGGCATATGGCGCCCACCTACTTAGGTAGGTTCCCGGGATCGAAAAATCCGACGGCTTGGTGGCTCCGCACTTATTCTTCCGCTCGTGTCAGAGCCAGATCAGCTCAATGCCGCTGTGCATGAGCTTGAGCCCGACCAGCACCATCAGCCCGTAGATGATCTTGTAGAAGCGGTCATTGCTTGTGCGCCGCACGAGCCATACGCCCGCCCAGGTCGAGACGACGGCAAGCGGGATCAGAACCGCCGTCGTCAGCATATTTTGCTCCGTGAACTGGCCGAGCGCCCAGAAGCCCGGCAGCTTGATCCAGTTGACGATGGCGAAGAATGCAATCGATGTACCTACAAATATATCGCGCGCCAGGCGCTGCGGCAGAACGTAAAGCTGGAAGGGCGGCGCGCCGGCATTGGCGATCATGGATGTAAAGCCCGCAGCAACGCCCCAGAAGAGGCCGGCGGGAATGCCCGCCTTTTTCGGCGTGAGGTTTGCGGCAAACAGCGAGCGCAGGCCGAAGACCACCGAGATGAAGCCGAGCGCCAGATAAAACGGCCCGTCCGAGACTTTCGCGGCGAGAAGATAACCGATGATGATGCCGATGATCGCGCCGGGCATCAGGATGAGAATGTTGCGCGTGTCCCACTTCTTCCAGTAGGCCGCGATGCTGATCGCGTCCTGCACCATCAGGATCGGCAAAGTGATCGCCGCGCCCTGCACCGGCGAGACGACCAGCGCCAGCATGGGCACGCCCAGCATGCCGATGCCCGCAAACCCGCCTTTGGCGAGACCCATCAGAATGACGGCGGGAATGGCGGCGAGGTAAAAATGCGGGTCGGAAATCATGCCGGCGGGCGGTGGGCGCGATCGATAGGGGTGGAAGGCGGGTATGAGTGTCTTACACCGCCGACTCGACCTTGTGGAACAGGACGGCTAGAGCCGGGATATGACGGATAACAGGCCGGCCGAAAAAGCAGCGGTCAGGGCGGTGAAGATCGCCTTGCGCAGCGCTCTGCCCGATGCCGAGGCGGCCGCCGCCGCCACGGCCGCCGCCGCGCACGCCATCCAGCTTCTGGGCGATGTGAAGGGCAAAACCGTCTCGCTCTATATGCCGATAAAGGGCGAGCTCGATCCGGCGCCTCTGGCGGTCAAGCTGCGTACCGCAGGGGCCATCGCCGCCCTGCCGCGTGTGACGGCGGGGGATGAGCCCATGGCCTTCCGGGCCTGGCTGGCCGGGGACCCGCTGGACAAGGGTTTTGGCGGCATCCGGGAGCCCGCCGCGAGCGCCCCGGAAGTCGTACCCGATATCGTCCTTGTGCCGCTGGCTGCCTTCGACCGGAGGGGTTTTCGCATCGGCTACGGCAAGGGCCATTTCGACCGCACCCTCGGCCCGCTGGCCCGAGGCCAGCGGCCTTTCCTTTTAGGGTATGCCTATGCCCTTCAGGAGGTTGAGGAAGTTCCCCGCGAACTGCACGATGTGCCGCTCGATGCCGTGGTAACCGAGACCGAGATCATTCATTGCAATCCGGCCCGGGACGGGGTTTGAACGCTCTATGCGTATTCTCTTTCTCGGCGATCTCGTCGGCCGCGCCGGCCGTCAGGTGGCCATCGACCAGATTCCCCGCCTCAGGACGAAATGGAAAATCGACCTTCTCGTCGTCAACGGCGAGAACGCGGCGGGCGGATTCGGCATCAACGAAGACATCTATGAAAGCCTGATCGAAGTCGGTGCGGACGCGGTGACGCTCGGCAATCACGCTTTCGATCAGCGCGAGACGCTGGTCTTCATCGAACGCGCCGAGCGCCTTGTGCGCCCCGCCAATTATCCGCCGGGCACGCCCGGCCGCGGCTCGGTGCTGGTCGAATTGCATGACGGACGCCATGCGCTGGTGATGAACCTTATGGGCCGCACCTATATGGACGCGATGGACGATCCGTTTGCGCTCGCCGAGCGCGAGCTGGCTGCCTGTCCGCTGCGTCACCGGGCCGATGCGATCCTTATCGATTTCCACGGCGAGGCGACGAGCGAAAAGCAGGCCTTCGGCCATTTCGTCGATGGCAGAGCAAGCGTCGTCGTCGGAACGCACACCCATGTGCCGACCGCCGATCAGCAGATTTTCGCCGGCGGCACCGCCTATATTTCCGATGCCGGCATGTGCGGCGATTACGACAGCATTCTCGGTATGGACAAGGAAGAGCCGATCCGCCGGTTTACCAGGAAGATCCCGTCCGGCCGGTTTGAGCCGGCAACGGGAGAGGCCACGTTGTGCGGCCTGGCCGTCGAGACCGATGATGCCACCGGACTTGCGATGCGCATCTCGCGCGTCTGCATCGGCCCGCGCCTCGAGTCATGCCTGCCGAAGTTTTGGTAGAAGTAACGCCAGCTGAACCAGGCTGTTGCCTGGGTTCAGTTTTTTAATTTTGCCAAGTCGGAAACATCCGACTTGGAAAGGCTAACGCGATGAATGAGAACGATCTTCGTTTTCTGCGCCGCTGTGTACAACTCGCCGAGGAAGCACTCCTTGCGGGCGATGAACCCTTCGGCTCGGTGCTGGTCGACGCGCAGGGAAATGTCCGCGCCGAAGACCGCAATCGCATTGCCGGCGGGGACAAGACGCGCCATCCCGAATTCGAACTCGCGCGCTGGGCGGCAAATCATATGACGCCGCAAGAGCGGGCGGGCGCCAGCGTCTATACATCCGGCGAGCATTGCCCGATGTGCGCCGCCGCCCATGCCTGGGTCGGGCTGAAGCGCATCGTCTATGCCTCATCCTCCAAGCAGCTTGCGGGATGGCTGACGGAGCTTGGCGTGCCGCCGCCGCCGGTGAAGACGCTGTCCGTTCAGGAGGTGGCGCCGGGCGTCGTTGTCGAAGGGCCGGCGCCTGAGCTTGAGGGCGAAATCCGCGCCCTCCATGTCAGGCTCCACCGCAAAAACTGACAGGCTTGGCGAGCCCCCATGCGGGCCCCTATAAACCGCCCAAGAATTTCAGAGGACGCCTCATGGCCGGACATTCGCAATTCAAGAACATCATGCACCGCAAGGGGCGGCAGGACGCGCAGAAGTCCAAGCTGTTCTCCAAGCTGGCGAAGGAAATCACGGTCGCGGCCAAAATGGGCATGCCGGACCCCAATATGAACCCGCGCCTGCGCCTTGCCGTGAACGAGGCCAAGGCCAATTCCATGCCCAAGGACAATATCGAGCGCGCCATCAAGAAGGCGCTCGGCGGCGAGGGCGAGAACTATGAAGAGGTCCGCTATGAGGGCTATGGCCCGGGTGGCGTCGCCGTCATCGTCGAGACGCTGACCGACAACCGCAACCGCACCGGCGGAGCGATTCGTTCCTATTTCACCAAATCCGGCGGGGCCCTCGGCGAAACCGGCTCGGTCGGCTTCATGTTCAACCATGTCGGCGAGATCATCTATCCCGCCAAAGCCGGCTCCGAAGACAAAGTGCTGGAAGCCGCCATCGAGGCAGGGGCGGACGATGTCGCCTCCGATGCCGAGCGGCACACCGTCACCTGCGCGTTCGAAAATCTCAATGAAGTGTCGAAAGCTCTAGAGGCCGTTTTGGGCGAAGCAGAAAGTGCGAAGGCCGTATGGCGTCCCACAACCATGACGGCTCTAGATGAAGAGCGCGCGCAGAGCATGCTGAAACTCATAGATACTCTTGAAGATGACGACGATGTGCAAAACGTATACTCGAACTTTGAAGTATCCGAAGAGACCTTGGCGAAGTTGACCGCCGCTTGATCAAAAGTGCTCATGTAAATACTAAATAATACTCCTCCGTAGGTAAAATTACGTATTATACAAAAGTGGCAAACAAGCCTATTTTAAGGCTCCGTTAGATGTTTAAGTGGATGAGTAGTGCCGTAATACTTCCCATCAACAGATGGAGTGTTTGCGTTCTCCGTCCATCCCCAGTCCCCCCAAGCGGCGGAGATCGTCAAAAAGGCCGGGCCGAAAGGTCCGGCCTTATTCTTTGCGCGTGTGTTTTGGCTGGAGCTTTTCCCGCTCGGCTTCCTTTCGCTTACTGGACGTAAATCCCCGATCGGGTATTCGTTCACGGTATGGTCTCATCTCCGATTCGCATTCTCGGGCTCGATCCCGGCCTCCGCCGCACCGGCTGGGGCGTCATCGACTGTTCGGGCAACCGCCTGACCTATGTCGCCTGCGGGCAGGTCTGTCCCGACGAGACCTTGTCGCTCGGAGAGCGGCTGGCAAAGCTGCATGAAGGGCTGACGGAAATCCTCAAGGCCTATGCGCCCGATGAGGCGGCGGTGGAGGAGACCTTCGTCAATCAGAACCCGCTTTCGACGCTGAAACTCGGTCAGGCGCGCGGAATCGCCATGCTGGCGCCGGCGCAGGCCGGCATTATGGTCGCCGAGTACAAGCCGAACCTCGTGAAGAAGACGGTGGTCGGCACCGGCCATGCGGGCAAGGAGCAGATCGGCATGATGATCGGGGTGCTGCTGCCGAAAGCCGGGACCATCGGCGCGGACGCCGCCGATGCTCTGGCGGTTGCGATCACGCATGCGCATCATCGGGTGAGCGCGGCCCTCAAAAAAGCGGTGATGGCATGATCGGCAAGCTGAAAGGCATTGTGGATTCGCGCGGCGACGATTTCGTCATCCTCGACGTGAACGGCGTCGGTTACATCGTCTCCTGTTCCTCGCGCACGCTCGCATCGCTGCCGGGCACGGGCGAAGCCGTAAGCCTTTCCATCGAAACCTATGTGCGCGAAGACCAGATTCGCCTGTTCGGCTTCGCGAGCGATGCCGAGCGCGACTGGTTTCGCCTTCTGCAGACCGTGCAGGGCGTCGGCGCCAAAGTTGCACTGTCCATACTCGGCGTCCTGAAGCCGTCCGATCTTGCCAATGCGATTGCGCTGCAGGACAAGGCGTCCGTCGCGCGCGCGCCGGGCGTCGGCCCGAAAGTTGCCGCGCGCGTCGTCGCCGAACTGAAAGACAAGGCACCGGCCTTTTCCAGCGTCGACAGCAATGTCATCCGCCTGCAGGACGAGCTTTTGGATCGCCGTGCGCCGCAGCCTGCGGCCGATGCGGTGTCTGCGCTCGTCAATCTCGGCTATCCGCAAATTCAGGCCAGCGCCGCGGTGTCGAGCGCCATGCGCAAAGCTGGTGAAGGTGCCTCCGCTGAGATGCTCATTCGCGCCGGATTGCGGGAGTTGGCCTCTTGAGCACCCGCCCGCTCGTCTCTCCGGAAAAGCGTGAGGAGGACGGCGATAATTCGCTCCGGCCGCAGAAACTCGCCGATTTCATCGGCCAGGAGCAGGCGCGTGCTAATCTCTCGGTTTTCATCGAAGCCGCAAAGGCGCGCGGCGAAGCGCTCGATCATGTTCTGTTTGCGGGCCCGCCCGGCCTCGGCAAGACAACGCTTGCGCAGATCATGGCGCGCGAACTTGGCGTCAACTTCCGCGCGACCTCCGGCCCCGTCATCGCCAAAGCCGGCGATCTTGCGGCGCTCCTGACCAATCTCGAAGAACGCGACGTCCTGTTCATCGACGAAATCCATCGGCTCAATCCGGCAGTCGAGGAAGTGCTCTATCCGGCGATGGAGGATTTCCAGCTCGATCTCATCATCGGTGAGGGGCCTGCGGCGCGTTCCGTCAGGATCGACCTTGCGAAGTTCACACTGATCGGCGCGACGACACGTGCGGGCCTTTTGACGACGCCGCTGCGCGACCGTTTCGGCATTCCGGTGCGGCTGAATTTCTACACCGTCGAAGAGCTCGATTATATCGTGACGCGTGGGGCGCGTGTGCTCGGCATGGGCATGAGCCCGGACGGCGCGCGCGAGATCGCTCGCCGTGCGCGCGGCACGCCGCGCATTGCGGGTCGCTTGTTACGCCGTGTGCGCGATTTCGCATCGGTTGACGGCGCGGAAACGGTGACGCGCGCCATCGCCGACAAGGCGCTGCGTCAGCTTGAAGTCGATGACGCTGGTTTGGATGCGCTCGACCGGCGCTATCTGAACTGCATCGCGCTGAACTATGGCGGCGGGCCGGTCGGCGTCGATACGGTTGCAGCGGCTCTGTCCGAACCGCGCGATGCGATCGAGGACATTATCGAGCCCTTTCTTTTGCAGCAGGGCTTTATTCAGCGCACGCCGCGCGGCCGTATGCTCACCGCGCAGGCGTTCAAGCATCTTGGCCTCAGCGTGCCGGCCTCCACCGCGACCATGCCGTTGTTCGATCAGGACGGGGACTGAGCGTGTCGACCCTCGCCGTCCGAGTTTACTGGGAAGACACCGATGCGGGCGGCGTCGTCTACCATGCGAGTTATCTGCGCTTCATGGAGCGCGGCCGGACCGAATTCCTGCGCGAGTGCGGCGTGCATCAGGCCGCCTTGCAGGATGAAACAGGGCTGACCTTTGTCGTCGCCGATATGAATATCCGCTTCCGCCAGCCGGCTAGGCTCGACGACGTGCTTGTCGTCGAGACGGTGGTGGAAGAATCCGGCGGCGCCTCGCTGTCGCTGCGCCAGACGGTGCTGCGCGGCCAGGATGTCATTGTCGAAGCCGATGTCACCTGCGCGGTGATTTCGCGCGACGGCAAACCGATGCGAATTCCGGCTGACGTAAAAGCAAAGCTCGCCTGAACAGCGAAACACGTTCTCCAATACGTCAAATGCCCGATGGCGTGCCTCTCCGCGAGGCCGATGATGCGCCCGCTGGTGGGCGATGGCGAAAATTACCGATCTGTTCCGTTACCCGGTGAAAGGCCTCTCGCCCGAACCGATGAACTCCCTGACGTTGACCCGCGATAACGGCATTCCGTTCGATCGCGAATATGCGCTGGCTTTAGGAACAACGGAGTTCGACCCCGATCATCCCGAGCCGCTCGACAAGGGCTTCTTCCTGATGCTGCGCAACAATGAGGCGCTGGCGGCTCTTCGCACCAAATACGATCCGGCGAGAGATCGCCTGTCGGTCGCCCTCAACGGCCACGCCGTGCTGAGCGCCGAACTCGGCACGGATGAGGGCCGCGATGCCGTCGAGCGTTTTTTCGAGCGCTATATGGGTGAGGAGGCAAAGGGCCGGCCGAAACTCGTGCGCAGTGCTGGACACAAATTCACCGATGCCAGCGTCGTCTCGCCGGTCTTCATGCGCTCAGTATCGATCGTCAATCTCGCGTCCATACATGCGCTCGAAGCTGCCGTCGGCGAACCGCTGCACAGGCTGCGCTTCCGCGGTAATATCTACATTGAGGGGCTGGAGCCCTGGGAGGAGCTGGAATGGGTCGATCGCGAGATCAGGATCGGCCATGTGAAGCTGAAGGGCCTGGCGCGCACACCGCGCTGCGGCGCGGTCAACGTCAATCCGGACACCGCCGAGCGCGACGCCAATCTGCCGAAAGCGATCATGAAAAATTTCGGCCACACCGATCTCGGCGTGTTCATGGAAGTGCTGAACGACGGCGAGGTGCGCGTCGGCGACGATGTCCTGACGCCCTATCTGTTCTGAGGTCTAACCGGCTTTGATCGCCGTATCGCGCCAGTGGTTCATGATCTCGGCAAGTTCGTTGGCCGAGATGCCATATGTGTCGGGCAGAACCTCACGCGGCTTGTTCGGCGCGTCGCCGGCGCGGTTATAGCCGACCAATTGCAAAAGCCCGGTCTGGCTCGACAGGATCGGCGTGATCTCTTTCCATTCGCGCCGCCGGTCGGTCCAGAAGATCCGCGAGGTGAAGCCCCTCCGGTCGAGCCACAGGCCGGCGCTGCCGGGAATGAGCTGCACGGCCGCGGCAATGCCGGGAATGGCGATGACCGCGGCCATGATGCCAAGCCCGGCCACGCTGTAGACCAGGAACATATAGAGATTGACGGCCACGATGATCGTGGAGAGCACCAGCGAGAAAACCCAGCGCGCGCGCGAGGGCGGCAGATAGAGGGTCTCCGGCAGTTCCTGGCCCGCGGTCTCGGTCATTTCCATCCCCCGATTATTTTGCCCGTGTTTTAAGCCACGGGGCGGGGGAAGGAAACCCGGAACCTCCCTTAAGCTGCCTTCGCTATGGAACGGGAGGCCTCGCGTACCTTGGACGTCGCCGAGGAGATCTGGTTGGTCGCCCCCGAGATCGAGCCCAGATTCTGCGAGATGGCTTCGACGCTTCTCGCCGCCGTCTGCATGTTGCGGGCGATTTCGTTTGTGACGGAGGACTGCTGGCTGATCGCCGCCGAAATGCTGCTCGAGATGGAGTTCAGTTCGCCGATGACGCGGCCGACATCGGTGATGGCGGAGACGGCGTCGTCGGTCGAGCCCTGCACCGCGGTGATCTGAGCGCGGATTTCGTCCGTCGCCCGCGAGGTCTGGCTCGCCAGCGCTTTCACTTCAGAGGCGACGACGGCAAAGCCCTTGCCCATCTCGCCGGCGCGCGCCGCCTCGATGGTGGCGTTGAGCGCGAGGAGGTTCGTTTGCGAGGCAATGTTGTTGATGAGCTCGACCACATCGCCGATCTTCGCAACCGTCGTTAAGAGGCCCGTCATGATCCCGCTTGTGCGCGAGGAGTGGTCGACCGCTGTCTGGGAGATAGCCAGCGCCTGCTCGACCTGACGGTCGATTTCCTGGACGGAGGCGACGAGTTCTTCCGCGCCTGCTGCAACGTTCTGCACATTGGATGAGGTCTCGCTCGAAGCGGCCACAGCATTCTGAGCCTGACCGTTGGCATCTTCGACGGCGGTGGCGATTTCCACCAGGTCGTGATCGATCGTCTGCGTGACCGCTTCGCGGCGCTTCTGTTCGTGTACCGCCGGAGTGATGTCGGTTGCGAATTTCACGACCTTGAACGGGCGTCCGCTCGCATCGAAAATCGGATTATACGAAGCGTTCAGCCAGATTTCGCGACCGCCTTTGCCGACGCGGCGATAGGTGTTCGCCTCAAACTCGCCGCGCGCCAGCCGCGCCCAGAATTCGCGATAGCTCGGCGAAGCGCTCTGCACGGGATCGACGAACATCGAGTGATGCTTGCCGCGGATCTCATCCAGCGAGTAGCCGACGGTCGATGTGAAGTTTTCGTTGGCGTCGAGAATTGTGCCGTCGAGCGTGAAGTGAATGACGGCCTGCGCCTTGTTGATCGCCGTGATCTGGCCGGAGAAATCGGCGCTGCGCAGTTTCTGTTCGGTGATGTCGGTTGCGATCTTGACGACCTTTGCCGGCTTTCCGTTGCGCCCCATCACCGGATTGTAGGAGGCCTGGATCCAGACTTCGCGTCCGCCTTTGCCGAAGCGCCGGTATTCAGCGCTCTGATGCTCGCCCGCGCCGAGCGTCTGCCAGAAGCGCGTATACTCCATGCTCTGCGCATAGGCCGGATCGACGAACATCGAATGGTGCTTGCCGCGGATCTCATCGAGCGAGTAGCCCATCGCGGACAGGAAGTTTTCGTTCGCGGTGAGGATCGTGCCGTCGAGTGCGAACTCGATCATGGCGTGAGACTTGTTCAGGGCAGCGAGCGTCGATGAGTCGGCAGACGAAAACATGTTGGCCTCGGATAACCTATGTTAAGGCGCAATATGGCTAACGAAACTTGCGAACTTCTTAAGTAGTTGAGTTGTAAAGGAAAGTTGCGTAGTTGTGCATATATGCCGATATATCCTGTGCCACTTTCACGTGTAGGTACAGTTACGGAGTCCGCGCTGCCGCGATCATCGCGGCGATGGCGAAATCCGCTGGATTTACCGGGACAACAACCATGCGTCCGGAACAGCCTTTCGTCGCGCGCAGAATTGCTCCGGATATTCCCCATAACGCGCCGGTTGCGGTGATGACGGGTCCGCCCGAGTCGCCGCGGCACACCTGACTCTTGCCGGGCGTTGCGAAAGCGAGATTCGGTCCCGTCTGTGTATGACGGATTGCGGCGAGCGATGCCGTCTTCAAAGTGCCCGAGCGTCCGTCGGGGCCGGCGATGCCGGCGCCGGCCAAGGTCAGTACATCGGGCGCGGTCTGCGCATCGAACTGAAGAACCGTCTGCGCCGCGGGCGCCGGCGTCTTCAAGCGCAGCACGGCAAGATCGCTGGCGATTTCCTTCTGCCGCGTTTCGATATCGCCGGGCTGTTTGGCCCAGCCTTTTGTGTGCGCCGCATGGCGCACGATCTTGGCGACCGGCTGAAACGGCGGCACCGCTTTCGAACCGGCGAAGAAGAACACCGCGACATGTTCGGGCTTTGCCGCTTCATCGAGACAATGGGCGGCGGTGAGCACGAGATCGCGCGCGATGAGAACGCCGGTGCATTCCGACAGGCGCGCCGTTCCATCGGGCTGCGGGCTGACGGCCTGGATGGCGACCGCGGCGCGCGACAGCGGCTGATCGGCGCCGGCAGACGTGCCCCCATCGAGCGCAAGGGCGGGGGAGGAGAGGAGAAGAAGGCCGAGCAGGAAACGCATGCGGCAGGGGTTAAGCGCGACGGAGCGCCAGGGCAAGCTCGGCAAGCACTGTTCGCGGGCCCCGAACTGATGTAACAGGCATTCACATCAGGACCGGGCGGCGGGAATGCGCGGCGAACGCGGCTATCATCACGGCAATCTCAAAGAGGCGCTGATCGAGGCGGCGCTGGGCCTCATCGTCCAGAAGGGCGCATCGGGCTTCACCTTCGCGGAAGCCGCGCGCATGGCCGGCGTCAGCCCGGCTGCTCCTTATCGTCATTACAAAGATCGCGAAGAACTGCTGGCCGATGTGGCGCGCCGCGGCTTTGCCGAATTCGAGGCGGCGCTGTCCTCAGCATGGGATGGCGGAAAGCCCGATGCGCTCTCGGCGATGGACCGGCTGGGCAAAGCCTATCTGCGCTTCGCGCGCAAAGAGCCCGCTTATTACGCGGCGATGTTCGAGAGCGGCACGCCGCCCGATCTGTCGCCTGAACTCAGGCAGGAAGCCGACCGCGCCTTCGGCGTGCTGCGGCAGGCGGCGGACGGTCTGGTCGAGCTTGCTCCGGCGGGAAAGCGCCCGCCCTCGATGATGGTCGCGCTGCATATGTGGTCGCTGGCGCACGGCATCGCCTCGCTGTTCGTGCGCGCCGATGGCGGCAGGCGAAAGCTCCCGATGGCGCCGGACGATCTGCTCGAAGCGGGCATGCTCGTTTATCTCGACGGTCTGGGAATCCGCAAAAGCTGACCCCACATGCCTTGACGGGAGACCTCCCTGAACCTATTAATGTGAATGTGATTAACATTCACGAGGATCGACAATGGCTGTCGCGGCAAAACTCGACGAATGGGGCAAGCCGGCGTGGATCGCCGCGATTGTTCTCGGATTCATGGTTTTCTGGCCAATCGGGCTTCTGACCCTGGCCTATGTCATCGGGAGCGGACGTATGGGATGCGGACATCATCGCGCGGATTTCTCGCGCTGGAATAAGGGTTGGCAGAAGGGCTGGGCGCGCGGCGGCTGGCCTCATCAATCCCGGTCGAGCGGTAATGCCGCCTTCGACGAATACCGCAACGAGACGCTGAAGCGGCTCGAGGACGAGGAGCAGGAATTCCGCACGTTCCTCGACCGCTTGCGGATGGCCAAGGACAAGACCGAGTTCGACCAGTTCATGGCCGAGCGGAAGAACAATCCTCCGGCCGAAATGCCGCAAGGAAATTGAGCGCGGCAACTAAAGCCCCGCGATAATGCCTTCCACAATTGAGAAAAGGCCGCCGACGGCTTCCGTCGGCGGCCTTTTTGCTTGCCGGGCAAGAGGCTGTAACGGTTGATTAACCTTAACAAAGGATGAAGGTGGAGGCCGTGCGCCACTCTTGCGCCGCATTGGGACGCAAGACAGCGCGCTCTGCAGACATCGCTGTGACGACCCGGCCCCGGCCGCGCCGGGGATCATGGCCCGAGGGGTGTGATTTTCCATGGATCCAGCACAGGCAAGTGCCGCAATCGATCTGTCGCTCTGGGGGCTTTTCCTCCAGGCGCATCTGATCGTGAAGATCGTGATGATCGGGCTGGTCCTGTCGTCGGTGTGGTGCTGGGCCATCATCGTCGACAAATACCTGCTCTACGCACGCACGCGCCGGAACATGGACCGCTTCGAGAAAGTGTTCTGGTCCGGCCAGAGCCTCGAAGAGCTTTACCGTTCGCTGGCGCCGCGCCCGACGACATCCATGCCGGCGCTGTTCGTCGCCGCGATGCGCGAATGGAAGCGCAGTTTCGAGGGCGGGGGCCGAGCGGTCGCCAGCCTTCAGATGCGCATCGAAAAAGTGCTCGACGTCACCATCCAGCGCGAAGTCGAGCGGCTCGAGGGCCGGCTTCTCGTGCTCGCCACCGTCGGCTCGGCCGGCCCGTTTGTCGGCCTGTTCGGTACGGTGTGGGGCATTATGACGAGCTTCCAGTCGATCGCCGCGTCCAAGAACACATCGCTTGCAGTCGTTGCGCCCGGTATCGCCGAGGCTCTCTTCGCCACGGCGCTCGGCCTTCTGGCGGCGATCCCGGCGACGATTTTCTACAACAAGTATTCCGCGGAAGTCGCCAAGCAGGCCTCGCGCCTTGAAGGTTTCGCCGATGAATTCTCGGCGATCCTGTCGCGCCAGATCGACGAGCGGGCGGGCTGATGGGCGCCGGCGGCCTTCCCAAAGGCGGGGGCGGCGGGCGCCGCCGCGGCCGCCGTTCGGGCCGGCGCGCGGCGCTGATGGCCGAGATCAACGTCACGCCCATGGTCGACGTCATGCTCGTGCTGTTGATCATCTTCATGGTGGCGGCGCCGATGCTCACCGTCGGCGTGCCGGTCGACCTGCCGCAGACGGGTGCGCCTGCGCTCAATGAAGATCGCGAACCTTTGACTGTATCGGTCAACAATAACGGCGAGATCTTCCTGCAGGACACGAAGGTTAAGCTTGAGGAGATCGTGCCTCGCCTCAATGCGATCACGAAGCAAGGCTATGACGAGCGTATATTTGTGCGCGGCGACCGTAATGTGAATTACGGCCAGGTGATGAAGGTCATGGGGACCATCGCCGGGGCGGGGTTCAAGCGCGTGGCGTTGGTCACCGAGCAGGAACAGGGGAGCTGAGGGGGTGGAGAAGCCCGGAGGAGGCATGATCGTGTCCGGCGCCGCGCATGCGGCGCTGCTGATCTATGCCGCCATCGGCTTCACCTCGGCGAAAGCCTACAATCCGCATCAGGAAGCGCTGCCGGTCGAAGTCGTGAGCCTCTCCGAATTCGATCAGCTGACGAAGGGCTCCAACCAGTCCAAGCAGAAGGCTGAAACGCCGAAGGTCGAGGCCAAGAAGGTCGCGGCCGTCGATCCGAAGCCTTTGCCGCCGGCGCCCGAAGCCAAGGAAAATGTCGAGGCGCCGCCGCCGGCGCCCGAGCCGGAGGTTGCCGAACCGCCGCCGCCCGAGCCGAAAAAGCCCGAGCCGAAACCGGCCGAAGCGCCGCCGCCGGAACCCGCACCGACGCCTGAGAAAAAGGCCGAGGCCGAGCCCAAGCCCGCGCCGCCGACGCCTGCGCCCAAACCGCCCGATCTTCCGAAGCCTGAAAAGAAGGCCGAGAAGAAGCCGGAGAAAAAGCCCGAAAAGCCGAAGCCGAAATTCGACCCGTCGAAGATCGCTTCGCTTGTCGACAAGCGCGATCCGGGCCGCAAGCCGCAGGAGGGCCGCGAAGTCTCGAATATGACGACGGCCGGCGTGTCGAACGGCACGGCGCAGCAGCTCTCGCTGTCGCAGCAGAGCATGATCGGCAACATGATCCGCGAGCACCTCTATTCGTGCTGGAACTGGCCCGCGGGCGTCACGCCTTCGCCGGACCTTGTTGCAACCATTACGTTCGAGGTCACGCCCGAGGGCACCCTGATTGGTACCCCGCGGCTTGAGAACTCATCTTCAAATCCGGGCTTCACAAGTTTCGCGGAAAGTGCGATGCGCGCAGTGTACAGCTGCACGCAGCCCCAGCGCCCGCTGAAGCTGCCGGTGGAGCACTATGATTTCTGGAAGTTCGTCACCCTCGATTTCATCCTGCCGCCCGCGTAAGAGTTCGGCGCGCGTCCATACGTTTTCAGGTCCCATCATGTCTCCCGTCCGTTTCCTGCGCTTTGCTGCTCTCGCCTTTGCCCTTCTGACGGCGCCTGCAATGGCTCAGGTGCGCGTCGACATCTCGCAGGGCCAGATCCAGCCGATGCCGATCGCGGTGACCGATTTCGTCGGCGACAGCGAAGTGGCGCGCGAAATCTCGAACGTCGTCGAAGCCGATCTTCGCCGCTCCGGCCTGTTCGTGCCGATCGACAAGGCGGCCTTCATCGAACAGATCGTCAATATCGATCAGCCGCCGCGCTTCGGCGACTGGCGCATCATCAATGCACAATCGCTCGTCACCGGCCGCGTTATGCGTACGGGTTCGGGCATCCGCGCCGAGTTCCGTCTGTGGGATGTGTTCGGCGGCCAGCAGCTGACCGGTGCGCAGTTCTCGGCCGGCTCCGACAATTGGCGGCGCGTCGCGCACAAGATCGCCGATGCGATCTACGAGCGCATCACCGGCGAAAAAGGCTATTTCGATACGCGCGTCGTGTTCGTCGAGGAGAGCGGCCCGAAAAACCAGCGCGTCAAGAAACTCGCGATCATGGATCAGGACGGCTATGGCACGCGCTATCTGTCGCGCGGCGATGATCTTGTGCTGACGCCGCGTTTCTCGCCGTCCTCGCAGATGATCGCCTATATGTCGTTTGCCGGCGGTAATCCGCGCGTCTATCTGCTCAACATCGAAACGGGCAAACGCGAACTGCTCGGCAATTTTCCGAACATGTCTTTTGCGCCGCGCTTTTCGCCGGACGGGCGCAGCGTCGTCTTCTCGCTGCAGGACGGCGGCAATTCCAATCTCTACGTCATGGGCATCGGCGCGAAAGCGCCGCAGCGCCTGACGCAGAGCGCCGCTATCGACACCGCGCCGAGCTTCTCGCCCGACGGAGCAAAGATCGTCTTTGAATCCGATCGCGGCGGCAAACCGCAGCTTTACGTGATGCCCGCGGGCGGCGGCGAAGCGCAGCGCATCTCGTTCGGCGAGGGCTCCTACAACACGCCCGTCTGGTCGCCGCGCGGCGATTACATCGCCTTCACCAAGCAATATCAGGGGCAGTTCGCCATCGGCGTCATCCGGCCCGACGGCTCGGGTGAGCGCCTTCTGACCTCGGGCTTCCACAATGAAGGGCCGACCTGGGCGCCGAACGGCCGCGTTTTGATGTTCTTCCGCGATCAGGGCGCCGGTCCGAAGCTCTTCTCGATCGACATCACCGGCTATAACGAACTTCAGGTTCCGACCCAGACCTTCGCTTCCGATCCGGCCTGGTCGCCGCCTTTGCAGTAATGGTCCTGCCGGACTATCTGCGAGCCGGCCTCAAACTCGTCTTCTGCGGAACCGCGGCCGGCGAAAGGTCCGCACAGCTCGGCCGTTATTACGCCAAACCCGGAAACAGGTTCTGGCGCGCACTGCATGAAGCGGGCTTTACCGGACATCTGCTTCTTCCATCCGAAGACGAGACGCTGCTTTCTCTCGGCATCGGCCTGACCGATCTTTCAAAAACCGGTCGCGGCATGGACAGCGGTCTGAAACCTGGCGATTTTGACGCGGCTCTCTTCCGTTCGAAGGTCGAAACCCTCGCGCCGAGCTTCGTCGCCTTTACCTCAAAGCGTGCGGGGCACGAATATTTCGGTTTGAAACGAGTAGCTTACGGTCTCCAGGAAGAAGCCATAGGTAAAACCGCAATATTCGTTCTGCCTTCGCCTTCGGGAGCGGCCCGCGGATACTGGGATATAGGCCCCTGGAAAACACTGGCCCGCGCTGCAGGATTTGTTGTGTGAAGGCCGCGTTTTGGCGGGAAATCAGCGAAATCGTCGCTCTTGCGCCATTATTCGCGGGCATCGCATGGTTAACGGGGGTATGCCTGCGGCAAAGCATGCTGAAGCGGGGGTTGAGGAATGATCTTAACGAAACCTTCACCGGACCGGAGCATGGTGGCGGAAACCCAAGCCTGCCAAAGGCATGAGGAGAGTTTCGTTATGCGTAAAGTGAATTTCTCGCGGATCGGCGCCTTTGGCGTGGCCATCGCGCTGGCGCTTCTGGTTTCGGCTTGCGCCTCCAAAACCAATCAGGATCTCGCCGGTAACGGCGCTGGCGGCGGCCCTCCGGGCAGCCAGCAGGATTTCGTCGTCAATGTCGGCGACCGCATCTTCTTCGAGACCGACTCGACCGATCTGACGGCGACCGCCCAGGCCACGCTCGAAAAGCAGGCCCAGTGGCTGAACAAGTACCCGAAATATCAGATCACCATGGAAGGCCATGCCGACGAGCGCGGCACGCGCGAATATAACCTCGCGCTCGGCGCCCGCCGTTCGCAGGTCGCGCGCGATTATCTCGCCTCGCGCGGCATCAATCCGGGCCGCATCCGCACCATCTCCTACGGCAAGGAACGCCCCGTCGCAGTGTGCGACGACATCTCCTGCTGGTCGCAGAACCGCCGCTCGGTGACGGTCCTCGGTGGTCCGTCCAGCTAAGAGCTCCGTCTCTTAACGGTCTTTCGATCCGGCGCGCCCCCAAAGGCGCGCCGGATTTCGTTTAAGGCTAGGTTTGATCTAGCCGTATTTCAGCCGGGTTCGCGCTCTAGCCGATAGTCAAACGGGGCACATACAAAGATGACCAGATTGCGCGTTCTTCTCGCCGGGGTGGCTTTTGCCGCCATCGCCGCGCCCGCCTTTGCGCAGAGCGCCAGCGAGATGCAGCTGCGCATCAACCGGCTGGAAGAGCAGGTGCGCCAGCTCACCGGGCAGAACGAAGAATATCAGCACCAGATCCGCCAGCTGCAGCAGCAGCTGGGCGGCGCGCCGGGGCAGGCCGCGTCCGGCCCGCCGCCGCGGCCGGGAATGTCGCCGCAGCAAGGGGCGGTCGTGCGTCCGCCGGTCGGGGGACAGGTCGGCATGCCGCCATCGCAGCAGAGACCGCCGCAGCCGGGACTTCCCCCCCAGCAAAGCGGCCAGCCGCAGATCTACACGCCGCCGGGCGCAAACAGCGCCGCAAATCCCAATGTCATGGCGCCGCCGCCGTCCGACCTCGGCTCGCTGTCTACGGGCCCGGGCGGCGCGGTTATCGGCCAGCCGCCGATGGGGCAGGGAAGCAATCCGGGTCGCGATCCGAACGCGCCGCTCGTCATTACGCCGAATATCGGCGGGCCGCCGCCGCAGCAGGTGGGCGGTCCCGTTGTGAACGGGCCCGTCACCGGCGGGCCGGGCCTCGGCACGCCGCCGGGCGTCGATCCAAATCTCAACGTCCCGCAGCCGGCTGGAACGCAGGATCTTGCGATCGCAACGCCGACCGGCAGCGCCGAGGACGAATACGCGCTCGGCGCGGGATTCCTGCAGCGCAAGGATTACGAGTTCGCCGAGACGCAGTTCCGCAACTTCCTGAAACAGTATCCGAACGATCAGCGAGTGCCGGATGCGCTGTACGGACTCGGCGAGAGCTTCTATCAGCGCAACCAGCATTCGGATGCGATCGAGCCCTTCCTCGAAGTCGTAACCAAGCACGGCAACTCGCCGCGCGCTGCCGACTCGATGCTGCGTCTCGCCCAGACGCTGGGCGCTATCGATCAGCGCGAACAGGCCTGTGCCACCTTGATCGAACTCGGCAATAAGTATCCGCGCTCGAATGCCAAGACGCAGTCGAGCAAGGAAATGTCGAAGCTCGGCTGCTGAACTTAAGGCGTTGCGAGCGCGACGAGACGGTCGACGCCGCGCGTATCCGACAGGACGGCGGACAGCTCTTTCACCGAAAGCTCGGCGAGCGCGGCATCAAGTCCGCCCTCGGATTCCTCGAGCTTCGCAAGACCCAAAGCGAGATCGGTATCGGATTTGCGCTGGCGCTGCGGCGGCAGCATGGCGCGGTGCGCCGCGAGCAGCCGCGGATCGGACGCCAGCCTTCGCGCCGCATCGAGATTTGAATCGAAGGCGATCTCGCGGACGATGGTGTTGGCGCGTGCGAGAACCGGCGGCGGTGCGGTCTCTTCCGGCGTCAGCAAAAGTTTCGAGCGGCGGAAGCTTTGCCCGGCGCTGCGCGCGCCGGTCCAGGCGGCGAGCGGGATCGCCAGCACCATGCCGAGAACGACCGGCGTCATCCAGAGAAACAGCGAGACGGACACGGCGTAGGCGGCGATGCCCGTGCCGATGCCGAACAAAGTATGCGGTATGTAGCGGCGGATGACATCGCTCAGCGGGATCGAGCCGTCATCGCGCCGCTGCGCCGCCCAGCCGCTGTCGCGGCCGATGAGAATGTCGAACACGGCGAGCGACTGAATGAGCATCATCACCGGCGCGATGAGGCCCGCGATCAAAGTCTCGGCGATCAGCGAGATGAAAGCGCGGAATGCGCCGCCTGTGCCGCGCAGATCTTCCGGCCGCGTCAGTAGTGCGATGTAGCTCAAGAACTTCGGCAGAAGCAGAATGCCCATCGTACCGGTGAACACCCAGGCGGCGCGCACCGGGTCCTGTGCTGGCCAGTTCGGGAAGAGCGAAAGTCCGTCGCCGAAATAATCCGGCGTGATGAAGCGCGCCTGCAGCGCGATCGCCATGCCGATGGCCAGGAAACCAAGCCACAGAGGTGCGGTGATGTAGGAGCCGATGCCTTGCAGCATATGAAGGCGCGACACCCAATGCAGGCCGCGCGCCGGCAGCACGGCGGCATGCTGAAGATTGCCCTGGCACCAGCGGCGGTCGCGGGCGGCGACTTCGGTGAGCGAAGGCGGGCTTTCTTCGTAAGAGCCCTGAAGCCCCGGCACCATATGCACGGCCCAGCCGGCGCGGCGCATCAAAGCCGCTTCCACAAAGTCGTGGCTGAGAATGTGTCCGCCGAACGGTTTGCGGCCCTTCAGTTCCGGCAGGCCCGCCTGTTCGGCGAAAGCCTTGGTGCGGATCGCGGCGTTGTGGCCCCAGTAATTGCCTTCCGATCCGTGCCACCAGGCGATGCCGTGCGCGATGAGCGGGCCGTAAACGCGTCCGGCAAATTGCTGCAGGCGCGCGAAGAGCGTCGTGCCGTTGACGATGACGGGCAGGGTCTGAATGAGCCCGACGTCGGGATGCTGCTCCATCGCCGCCGACATGCGGATAAGCGCATCGGCGCTCATAATGCTGTCGGCATCGAGAATGACCATGGTGTCGTAAGCGCCGCCGAAGCGCCGTACCCAGTCGGATATGTTTCCCGCTTTGCGCTCTACATTCTTGGCGCGGCGGCGGTAGAAGATGCGGTCGTGTCCGCCGGTACGGTCGCGCAAAGACAGGAACGCTTCTTCCTCGGCGATCCAGATATTCGGGTTCGTCGTGTCCGAGAGAATATAGAAATCGAAATGCGCGAGCGCGCCCGCATGCGCGAGATCCTCATAGATCGTCTGCAGGCCCGCGGTCGTGCGCGACGGATCCTCGTTATAGGCGGGCAGAAGAAGTGCGGTTTTGCGTGCCAGCGGCGGCAGCGGATCGCGCGGATGAATGCCGAGCTTCCAGCCCCGGTCGAAGAGATAGGAGAAGAACCCGCCGACGGCACTCGCGGCTGAGAAGGCGATCCAGGCAAAGAGCGCGACGAAGAGCACGAGAACGAGACCTTCGAGGAAGGTCAGTCCCGCAACGTTCATCACGAGGAACATCTCATTCGCCGCAAACGCGGTGAGAATGATCGTCGTGAGAAGCACGAAGGCGCGGCGCAGAAACACAAGACGCGGCTGGCTCGCCGGACGCCCGTGCTTTGCGGGAGCCGTGTGCAGATCCTGCACCGGCATGGCGAGCGGCGTCTCAGGCGGCAGTGCGCGGAAGTCCGGACCGATCGCCGCCGGCGGGCGTTCGGTCGCTACTGCGTCCATCGATACACCCAGACTTCCGACAGCAGCTGATCGCCGCGCGTGATCTGGGCGCGCAATTCCGTGACCTCTTCACTGCCGGGTACGAGTTCGAACGCCACACGCCAGCCGCCGGATTCGGGATTTGTCTGCACGACGGCATTTTCGATCGAGCCGAAATTGGACGAGATGACGGCGCGCACCTGATCGTCGAAGGGGGTATCCTTCAGCTTGCCGCCGACGGCATCGAGAACAAACAGGCGCTTCTCGTCGTCGCGATGCGCCTTGCCGACACTTGTTTTTACAAAGCGCGCAAGGTCCTGCGGCTCGAACGGTCCCTGATTGCCCCAGTGCAGGCGATAGTTGAAAAGATATTCGCCCTTCGCCTGGAACGGCACTTTCGGGCGCCAGAAGGCGGCGATGTTGTCGTGGATTTCCTTGTCGGTCGGAATCTCGATCAGTTGCACGGCGCCTTCGCCCCAATCGCCGATCGGTTCGACCCAGAGCGAGGGGCGCTTTTCGTAGCGCGCTTCGAGATCCTCATAATCGTGGAAATCACGCTGGCGCTGCATGAGGCCGAACCCGCGCGGATTTGTGTCGTAGAAATCCGAGATTTGAAGTTTTGACGGATTGTGCAGCGGACGCCATAGCCGCTCGCCGCGGCCGTTCCAGATGGCAAGACCATCCGAGTCGTGAACGCCCGGACGGAAATCATCGATGCCTTCGCGGTCGTTGGCGTCGAAATAGAACATCGAAGTCAGCGGCGCGAGACCGGCTTTGCTGATCTCTGCGCGCGGATAGATCGCCATCTCGACATCGAAGACGGTGGTCTCGCCCGGGCGGATAGTGAAGCGGTAGGCGGCCGCGGCGCTCGGCGAATCCAGCACCGCATGCACGACGACGGAATTGGTGTTGGGCGCCGGCTTTTCGATCCAGAAGGCGCGGAAGGCGGGAAATTCTTCGCCCTTTGCATCCGCAGTGTTGATGGCAAGGCCGCGTGCGGACAATCCGTAAACCTGCCCTTTCGCGACCGCGCGGAAATAGGATGCGCCCTGGAAGACGGCGATCTCGTCGAAATAATCCGGCCGGTTGATCGGCCCGTGAAGCCGGAAACCCGAAAAGCCGAGATTGACGTTTTCCGGCGGCGGCTGCACGCGGCCGAAGGTGAAGAGGTCACGCGAATAGACGAGCGGCCTCGCCTGGCCATCAGCGACGATGAAAAGATCGACGCGGTTCTTGTAGAGGAAGCCGCGGTGGAAGAGTTGCACCTCGAACGGCACATCGCTGCCGCGCCACAGGCTCTTTTCCGGGATGAAGCGAAGGTCCCGGTAGAGGTCGTAGGGCAGGTCACGGAAATTGTCCGGAAGGCCGGTATCCGGCTCCTTGAACGGCTTCGACGCGAGATCGCGCGCCATCTGCCGCACCTGGGAGGCGGCAAACGGCGAGGCATCGCCCGTTTGCGCGAGCGGAATCTGGCCCATCTGATAGGCCAGAGCCGAGGCAAAGGGCAGGGCGGCAGCCCCGAGAAGGAGATCGCGACGGCGCACGAGCTATATCTTTCCGAACCGTGTCCCCGCGCCGCGCGCACCCCAATGCACGCCAGACGCGTCTCCTTCCGCCGGAACAACGGAAAGATCGGAATTACAATGAAAGCGCAGCACTCTTCGTTCCACTCCGATGAAAGGTTATATCGGCAGGCTGGGATACGCGGCACGAGCGGCCGGCGGGGGTGCATTGGCACAACCGACCGCGGCAAATCCGTGGTCGCAGCGGCCCATTTCTGTGAGCAAAAGAAAAAGCATGGCGGCTGAACGTGGCCTGAACGATGAGGAGACCGCGCACCTCTTTGGAATGTGTGAGGCGGCCGGCTGCATTTTGCTCGCCGTCTCCGGCGGTGCCGACTCGACCGCGCTCCTTGTTCTTGCCGCCGAATGGGCGAAGACGAGCAAAGTGAAGCTTGTGGCCGTGACCGTCGATCACGGGCTGCGGCCTTCGTCATCCGTCGAGGCCAAGAAGGTCGCAGCGCTGGCCAAATCCCTCGGCGTGCCGCACCGCATCGCGGTCTGGAAGGGTGAAAAGCCCGAAACGGGCGTTGAAGAGGGCGCGCGCGAGGCGCGCTACCTCCTGCTGGACGAAGCGGCGAAGAAGGCCGGCGCGACGCATCTTGCGACTGCCCACACCCGCGACGATCAGGCCGAGACGCTGTTGATGCGCCTTGCAGCGGGCTCGGGCCCGGCCGGCCTTGCCGGCATGCGAGCGGTTCGAAAGCGCGGAGACCTTGTCCATGTGCGCCCCTTCCTCGACGTCCCGAAAGCCCGCCTCGTCGCCAGCCTGAAAGAGCGCGGCATTGCGTGGATCGAGGACGAGACCAATACGGATGAGACATTTGCCCGGCCGCGCCTGCGCGGCGCCCGCGCAGTTCTTGAGGGCGAGGGGCTGACCGCCGAGCGGCTGTCGGTTCTGGCCCGCCGCATGGGGCGGATGACGGACGCCATCGACCGGGTGGCGGCGGCCGCCTGGGCGGAGACGGCCCGGCGGCAGGAGGGCAAGACCGTGCTCGACGGGGCGGTGCTTCTGGCCCTGCCGGACGAGATTGCCTTGAGGCTCCTCATCCGGGCTGTGGGCGGCCATGGCGATCAAGAACCCGACAGGCTGGCCCGGAGCGAGACTCTTTTGGAAGCGGTCCTTCAGGCCCTGAGGACCGGGCAGAGCCTTGGCCGGACCCTGGCCGGAGCCAAGATTTCCGTGCGTTCAGGGGAGGTTGAGGTCAGTGCCGCCCCGCCCCGGAAGGGTGGGACGTAATCCTTCTGAAAAACATTTGTGATCTCATGGGGGGCTGAAAGTGCGCGAGCCGAGGCGGTTAGCGCCTTGGCAAGCCTTTGGGCGGACCTTACATTCGCTCCAGGGTACCCCGTTTCGCCGATCCCCTTGGTCGCGCCGCCCGAAAGGCAAGTGATGAACCCGAATTACCGGAATTTCGCCCTCTGGGTCATCATCGTGATGCTCCTCCTGGCGCTGTTCACGATGTTCCAGAACCCGGGCCAGCGCTCGGGCACCAACGAGATTTCGTTCAGCCAGCTTTTGGGCGACGTCGATAAATCGGTGGTTTCGTCCATCGTGATCGAGGGTCCGAATATTACCGGTACCTATACCGATGGCCGGACCTTCTCGACCTATTCGCCGAACGATCCGAACCTCGTCGAGCGCCTGTACAATAAGGGCGTCGGCATCACCGCCCGCCCGCCGCAGGACAATGTGCCGTGGTTCGTCAGCCTGCTTCTGTCCTGGCTGCCCTTCATTGCTCTCATCGGCGTCTGGGTGTTCCTCAGCCGTCAGATGCAGGGCGGCGCCGGCAAGGCGATGGGCTTCGGCAAATCGAAGGCCAAGCTCCTCACCGAAGCGCATGGCCGTGTGACGTTCGAAGACGTCGCAGGCGTCGATGAAGCGAAAGACGACCTCACCGAGATCGTCGAATTTTTGCGCGACCCGCAGAAATTCCAGCGCCTCGGCGGCCGCATTCCGCGCGGCGTTCTGCTCGTCGGTCCTCCCGGCACCGGTAAAACGCTGATCGCGCGCGCGGTCGCGGGCGAAGCCAATGTGCCCTTCTTCACGATCTCGGGTTCCGACTTCGTCGAAATGTTTGTCGGCGTCGGCGCAAGCCGCGTCCGCGATATGTTCGAACAGGCGAAGAAGAATGCGCCGTGCATCATCTTCATCGACGAAATCGACGCGGTCGGACGTCATCGCGGCGCCGGTCTCGGCGGCGGCAATGACGAGCGCGAACAGACGCTCAACCAGTTGCTGGTCGAGATGGACGGCTTCGAGGCGAATGAAGGCATCATCATCATCGCCGCGACCAACCGTCCGGACGTTCTGGATCCGGCGCTCCTGCGTCCGGGCCGCTTCGACCGTCAGGTCGTCGTCCCGAACCCGGACGTGACGGGCCGCGAAAAGATTCTGCGCGTGCATGTGCGCAAGGTTCCGCTTGCCCCCGACGTCAATCTCAAGACGGTGGCGCGTGGCACTCCGGGCTTCTCGGGCGCCGATCTGATGAATCTCGTCAACGAAGCAGCTCTCATGGCGGCGCGGCGCTCAAAGCGCATGGTGACGCAGCAGGAGTTCGAAGACGCAAAAGACAAGATCATGATGGGTGCCGAGCGCAGAACGCTCGTCATGACGGAGCAGGAAAAGCTGCTCACGGCCTATCATGAAGGCGGCCACGCCATTGTCGCGCTCAACGTTCCGGCGACCGATCCCGTCCACAAGGCGACGATCATCCCGCGCGGCCGTGCGCTCGGCATGGTCATGCAGCTGCCCGAACGCGACAAGCTGTCGATGAGTTATGAGCAGATGACCTCGCGTCTGGCCATTCTGATGGGCGGCCGCGTTGCGGAAGAGGAAGTGTTCGGCGCCGACAAGGTGACCTCCGGCGCATCCTCCGACATCCAGCAGGCGACCAAGCTCGCCCGCGCGATGGTTACGCAATGGGGCTTCTCATCCGAGCTCGGTACCGTGATGTATGGCGACAATCAGGAAGAAGTCTTCCTCGGCTACAGCATGGGCAAGACGCAGACGATCTCGGAAGAGACCGCCCGCAAGATCGACGCCGAGGTGAAGCGTCTCGTCGAAACAGGTTACGCCACGGCGCGGAAAATCCTGACCGACAAGCGCGAACAGCTCGAAGCGCTCGCCAAGGGCCTGCTCGAATACGAAACGCTCTCGGGCGACGAGATCGTGGGGCTTCTCGCTGGCAAGCCGCCGGTGCGCGAAAGCGCCGACGATCCGCCGGCGCCGCGCGGTTCGGCGGTGCCGAGCACGGGCAAATCGCCCAAGCCGCGGCACAAGCCCGATGGTGGGCTCGAGCCGCAACCTTCGGCCTAAAACAAAAACGGAAAGCCCAGCTCCTAAGCTGGGCTTTTTGCTTTGGGGGGCAGCACGCGCGCCGGATTGCCGGCGACGGTCGCACCTTCGGGCACATCGCGGGTGACCACTGCGCCCGCGCCGATGATCGCGTCGTCGCCGACGGTGATGCCCGGCAGGATGATCGCTCCGCCGCCGATCCATACATTGCGCCCGATCTTCACCGGCTTGCCCCATTCGATGCCGGTCTCGCGCTCACGCGGATCGCGCGGATGGTCGGCCGTCAGGATCTGGACGTTCGGCCCGATCTGCGTCTCGTCGCCGATCTCGATTACGCCGACATCGAGCAGGACGCAGCCGAAATTCAGAAAGACCCCTTTGCCGAGGCGGATATTGGAGCCGTAATCGACATAGACCGGCGAGCGTACGGTCGTGCCGTGGCCGGTTTTGCCGAACAGCTCGGTCATCGCGGCCCGCCGTTCCTCTCTCTTTATCGCCGGGATGGCGTTATAGGCATCCATCAGAATGCGGCGCTGCCGCTGCTCGTCTCCCAGGGCCGCATCCGTGCGATAGGGCTCTCCGGCCAGCATTTTCTCTTTTTCCGTCTTCAACATAGCTCTCCGAGTTCAGCCTCATGCTTAACGAAAGCTGTAACCTGCGCACACGATTTTTGAACGCGTGAGCCGTCATAATGGGTTAAAACAGCCCTCGAACGGGGACAGGCATGGCGCGCAAATATTTCGGCACGGACGGCATTCGCGGCCGCGCGAACGGGGTCATCACGCCCGATCTCGCCCTCAGGGTGGGCATGGCGGCCGGCGTTGTCTTCAACCGTGGCGACCATCGCCACCGGGTCGTCATCGGCAAGGACACGCGGCTGTCCGGCTATATGATCGAAACCGCGCTTGTTTCCGGCTTCACCTCGGTCGGCATGGATGTGCTGCAGCTCGGCCCGATGCCGACGCCGGCTGTCGCGATGCTGACGCGCTCGATGCGCGCCGATCTCGGCGTGATGATTTCCGCCTCGCATAACCCCTACGACGATAACGGTATCAAGCTGTTCGGACCGGACGGCTACAAGCTGTCGGACGAGGTCGAGCTTGAGATCGAAAACCTGATCGATAGCGATCTGTCGAAAAAGCTCGCCAAATCCCCCGATCTCGGCCGTGCCAAGCGCATCGACGGCGTTCACGACCGCTACATCGAATTTGCAAAACGCACGCTCTCCCGCAATCTCGATTTCGAAGGCCTGCGTGTCGTCATCGACTGCGCCAACGGGGCTGCGTATCGCGTTGCACCCGCCGCCCTCTGGGAACTCGGCGCCGATGTCATTGCCATCGGGGATCAGCCCGACGGCTTCAACATCAACAAGGATGGCGGCTCGACCGCGCCGCACGCGCTTGCGACCAAGGTCAAGGAAATGCGCGCCGATATCGGCATCGCCCTCGATGGCGATGCCGACCGCGTTATCATCGTCGACGAGAAGGGTCATGTGGTCGACGGCGATCAGTTGATGGCGGTGATCGCTCAAAGCTGGAAGGAAGAGGGACGTCTTTCCAAACCCGGCATCGTTGCGACCGTGATGTCCAATCTCGGCCTTGAGCGTTTCCTGAAAGATATCGGCCTTGATCTTGTGCGTACGCCAGTCGGCGACCGCTACGTTTCCGAGGCCATGCGCGAGCAGGGCTATAATCTCGGCGGCGAACAGTCCGGACATATCATCATGTCCGACCATACGACGACGGGCGACGGGCTTCTCGCCGCCTTCCAGATGCTCGCCTTCCTGAAAAAGCTCGGCCGGCCGGCGTCCGAAGCCTGCCACCGCTTCGAGCCGCTGCCGCAGATTCTGAAGAATATGCGCATGCGTCCCGGCAGCACGCCGGACAAGGCGCAGATGACGAAGATCGTAGCCGATGCCGAAAAGCGGCTGGGGGCGGGGGGACGTATTCTTGTGCGGCCGTCCGGCACCGAGCCCGTTATCCGCGTGATGGCGGAAGGCGATGACCGCGCACTCGTCGAGACCGTGGTCGACGATGTCATTGGCGCGCTCAGCGCCTCGGCGGCCTGATCTTAACTTTTCGTCAACCCGTATTTACAAGCGATTAATGCCGCGATGCGTGTGCGCAACATGCTGTCGCGTATGTGCAAATTAATCAATGTAAATGTTAAGGTTAATCGGCCTTTAAGCTTTAGCGCTGATAGTCCCTTCCATTCGGGTGGGGGCGGCTTTGTTGCCGCGCCTTTAGTTTCTCTTGGAAGGGGACGAGCATGTTTAGGCTCAATCTCATCTCGGCTGCAGCCGTTGCTGTAGTCCTGGCGACGGGCGCAAAAGCGGCGGATATGCCGGTGATGTACGAACCGGAGCCGGTTGAATATCGCAGCTGGTATCTGCGCGGCGATATCGGCGCCAGCCATCAGGTCGTCGGCGATTTCTCGAGCCCATACTGGGATGAACTCGCGGGCCTCGACAGCAACGTATTTCTCCTCGACGACGATTTTGAAGCGTCCTTCTTCTTCGTCGCCGGTATCGGCTACAAGATAAACGACTGGTTCCGTGTCGACGTCACCGGCGAGTACCGCTTCGAGTCGGACTTCCACGGTCTCGACAATTACGACGAAGCGCCGTCGGACGGCATTATTGACGGCAGCAACCAGTATACGGGCACCAAGGAAGAGGCGGTCTTCCTCTTCAACGCCTATCTCGACCTGCCGTCCTATGGGCGCATGACGCCTTATGTCGGCGCTGGCGTCGGCGCGGCCTGGCTTAAAATGTCGGATTTCACCGATTATAACCCGACCGAGGACGCGACCGGCCTCAGCGGCGATGTCGATACCTGGAACTTCGCTTATGCCCTTTATGCGGGCCTCGCCTTCGAGGTTACCGAGCAGCTGACCTTTGATGTCGGCTATCGCTACCTTTATCTCGGCGATATCGAGACCGACGATCTCTTGACGCCGCTCGGCGGCAACGATGAGTTCAACCCTTTCAATTTCGAGGACGTCGCCTCGCACGACATCAAAGTCGGCCTGCGCTACATGTTCTACTGAGGGCGGTTTCCTGTCGAATTTTAAGCGCCCGGCGGCCTCCGCCGGGCGCTTTTCGTTTACACAACCGCCAGGCCGGGGCTGGAAAACTAGAAGTTTTCTTGACTTAGGGGCCGCCATCCGTATTTTGGCCAGTGGGACACCCCTCCCCAACGAGGGGCTTTCTATCTGGAAGGATAGACGGATGGCACATGATATGCCCGGCAGCAGGCCGGCGAATCCGCGGTTTTCTTGCGGACCCTGCACCAAACGACCGGGCTGGAGCCTGGATGTCCTCAAGGACGCCCCCCTCGGTCGCTCTCATCGCGCAAAAATCGGCAAATCGCGCCTCAAGCTGGCGATCGATCTGACGCGCGAAATCCTCGAAATTCCCGCCGACTACCGGGTGGCCATCGTTCCGGCCTCCGATACCGGCGCTGTCGAAATGGCGCTCTGGTCGCTCCTCGGTGAGCGCGGCGTCGATGTTCTCGCCTGGGAAGCCTTTTCGGCCGATTGGGTGATCGATGTCACCGAACAGCTTCAGCTCGACGATGTGCGGGTGATGACCGCCGATTACGGCCACCTGCCGGATCTCAGCAAAGTCGATTGCGACCGCGACGTTGTCTTCCCCTGGAACGGCACGACCTCGGGCGTGCGCGTGCCGAACGCCGACTGGATCCCGGCCGACCGCGAGGGCCTGACGATCTGTGACGGCACTTCGGCCGCCTTCGCCCAGGACCTGGATTGGTCCAAGCTCGATGTCACGACCTTCTCCTGGCAGAAGGTGATGGGCGGGGAAGCTGCGCACGGCATGCTGGTGCTGTCGCCGCGCGCTGTCGCCCGTCTCGAAAGCTACAAGCCGGCTTGGCCGATGCCGAAGCTTTTCCGCATGACGAAGAATGGCAAGCTGCTCGAAGCCCTGTTCGAAGGCGAGACGGTCAATACGCCGTCCATGCTCGCGGTCGAGGACTATATCGACACGCTGAACTGGGCCAAATCGATCGGCGGTCTCGATGCGCTGCAGCGGCGCGCCGACGACAATTGCAAGGTTCTCACCGATTGGGTCGCGAAAACCCCGTGGGTCGATTTCCTCGCGGTCGAACCGGCGAACCGTTCCAACACGTCGATCTGCCTCATGATCGTCGATCCGGCTGTCACCAGCCGCCCGGCGGAAATCCAGGCCGAGTTCGCCAAGAACATCGCAGCGACACTCGAGATCGAAAAGGCGGCCTACGATATCAATTCGTATCGTGACGCTCCGGCCGGCCTCCGCATCTGGACGGGTTCGACCGTCGAGACGAAGGATCTCGAAGTTCTGACCGAATGGCTCGACTGGGCGTTTGTGCGGGCCAAAGCCGGACTGGCAAAGGCGGCGTGAGATAATGGCCCCGCGGGTCCTGATCTCCGACAAGATCTCTCCCGCCTCGGTCAAAATCTTTACCGACCGGGGTGTCGAGGTCGACTACCAGCCCGATCTCGGCAAGGATCGCGATGCGCTGGCCGCCATCATCGGCCAGTATGACGGGCTCGCCATACGTTCGGCGACGAAAGTCACGTCGAAGGTTCTCGCGCAGGCGGGCAATCTCAAAGTCATCGGCCGCGCCGGCATCGGTGTCGACAATGTCGATATTCCGGCGGCAACGCAGCGCGGCGTGATCGTCATGAACACGCCGTTCGGCAATTCGATCACCACCGCCGAACATGCGATTGCGCTTCTGCTCGCGCTGTCGCGCGAGATTCCCGCAGCTGATCAAAGTACCCAGGCCGGCAAATGGGAGAAGACGCGCTTTCTCGGCGTTGAAATCACCGGCAAAACGCTCGGCCTGATCGGCTGCGGCAATATCGGATCGATCGTCTCCGACCGCGCGCTCGGCCTTCGCATGAAGGTCATCGCCTTCGATCCGTTCCTGTCGCACGAGCGGGCGCAGGATCTTGGTGTCGAAAAAGTCGAACTCGACGATCTTCTGGGGCGTGCCGATTTCATAACTTTGCACACGCCGCTGACCGAGAAGACGAAGAACATCGTCTCGGCCACGGCGCTGAACAAAACCAAAAAGGGCGTGCGCATCATAAATTGCGCACGCGGCGGTCTTGTCGATGAAGCGGCTCTACGTGTTGCGCTCGACTCGGGCCATGTTGCCGGCGCGGCGTTCGACGTGTTTTCGACCGAGCCCGCGACCGAAAATCCGCTGTTTGGTCATCCGCATGTGATCTGCACGCCGCATCTCGGCGCCTCCACCATGGAAGCGCAGGAGAACGTTGCGCTGCAGATCGCCGAGCAGATGTCGGATTATCTGACGCGCGGCGCGATCACCAATGCCGTGAATTTCCCGTCGATCACCGCGGAAGAAGCGCCGAAACTCCGTCCCTTCATCACGCTTGCCGAAAAACTCGGCTCGTTTGCCGGGCAGCTCACCGAAACCGGCATCACTTCGGTGCGCATTACCTGTCAGGGTGAAGTTGCGCATATGAACACGCGTGCGCTCACTTCGGCCGCGATTGCCGGTCTCCTGCGTCCGATGCTCGCCGATATCAATGTTGTCTCGGCGCCGAGCGTTGCGAAAGAGCGTGGCATCGTCATCGAAGAGACGACGAGCGAAGCGGACAGCGATTACGATGCGCTGGTGACGCTCACCGTCATTACCGAAAAGCTGGAGCGCACCGTTTCCGGCACGGTGTTCGGCGACGGCAAGCCGCGCATTGTCGAGATCAAGGGCATCAAGGTCGATGCCGAATTTGCGCCGTCGATGATCTATGTGGCGAATGAGGACAAGCCGGGCTTTGTCGGCAGCTTCGCCAGCCTTCTCGGCGAGGCCGGCGTCAATATCGCGACCTTCGCGCTCGGCCGCCTGTCGCAGGGGGGCGATGCCATCGCGCTCGTGCAGATCGACGGCACCGTCTCGGATGCGGTGATGGACAAAGTGCGCAAGCTTCCGCAGGTGCGGATGGCAAAGCCGCTGGCGTTCTGAGTTTTAAGAAAAGCGCCGTCCGGCTTCGAGCGTCAGGCCCGTTCCGACCGATCCGAAAATATCGCCTTCGACAATCTTCGTACCTGGGAGCTTGACGGCAATCGCCGCGCGCACATGCACAAGCTTTGTCGAGCCGCCGGTGAGAAACAGCGCGTCGATCTTGTCCGCCGAAAGACCGGCGTGATCGAGACAGGTTTTGATGCGCGCGCCGATGGCATCCGCCAAGGCAGATGTGCCGCGCGCCAAATCGTCCTGCGTCATGCCGACGGCAAAGCCCGCTTCTAGCCAATCGAGCGCGATTTCGGTTTCCGGTTCGTCCGACAGCGCAATCTTCGCCGCCTCGACCTGGCCGGCGAGCGCATGGCCGCGCCTCTCTTCGGCGAGCTTGATCAGCCGCGCGATCAGATGCGGTTCGGCTGCTTCTTTTTCGACATCGTGCAGCTGGCGGATCAGTTTCGGATCGTAGAGCCGGTTGATCGAGTGCCAGGTTGCGAGATCGTGGAAATAGCCGTTCGGCACGCCAAGCCCGTCGCGTTTCATCTCGCTGCCGAAGCCGAACAGCGGCATCAGTTTCTCAAGGCTGAGCTTGCGGTCGAAATCGGTGCCGCCGATGCGCACGCCGTCATTGGCGAGAATATCGTGGGCGCGGTCGGGCTTTGCCCGGCGGTCGGGGCCGAGCCGCACAATGGAAAAGTCGGATGTGCCGCCGCCAATATCGGCGATCAGCGCGATCTCTTCATGCGTGACGCGCTGTTCGTAATCGAGCGCCGCTGCAATCGGCTCATACTGAAACAGCACATGTTTGAAGCCGATCTCTTTGGCGATCTTCTTCAGCGCGTCTTCGGCCTTTTTGTCGCCGGTCTCATCGCCATCGACGAAATGCACCGGGCGTCCATGCACGACGGCGGTCAGCTCATGGCCGATCTCTTTTTCGGCGCGCGCTTTGACGATGCGAAGATAGTCGGCGATGACGCGGCGGAAGGGCGCGCGTTCGCGGCCGAGCACCGTGCGCTCATCGATCAAAGACGAGCCCAGCACGGATTTGATGCTGCGCATCAGACGTCCGTCGACGCCGTCGATATAAGCGGCGATGGCGGCGCGGCCGATCTCGGGTATGCGAACCGGACTGTAGAAGATGGCGCTCGGGATCGTGACGTTCCCGTCCTCAAGCGCAACAAGTTTCGGTGCGCCGGCATCCGATGTGCCGAGCGTCGTGTTGGATGTTCCGAAATCCAGACCGCAGGCGCTCAAAGCGCGGCCCCTTTCGGCCGCCGCGTCGCGACAAAAACGCCGCCGAGCACGAGCGCAAAGCCCAGCGCGTGGAAAATCTGCGGCTGTTCGCCGAGGAACAGGATTGCGATCACGGATCCGAAAACCGGCATGAGATGGAAGAACGGGCTGGCGCGGTTGGGGCCGATGAGTTCGACGCTGCGGACAAAGAACATATAGGCGATGAGCGAAGGGAACACGGCGACATAAGCGAGCACCGCAAGCGACGATGCTGTGACGTGGACGCGGTATCCGGCAAAAAATTCGCCGGCCGCAAAAGGCAGAAGCAGGATCGCGCCGCCAATAATGGTGGTGGCGAGAAACGATATCTGCGCCATCGCCGGGCGGGCGCGGATCAAAGCCGCGTAGAGCCCGTAAAGAACGAGGGCGGCGAAGGTGAGAATATCGCCGGGGTTCAGCTTGAGCTGAGCCAGATGGGCAAAGTCGCCGCGCGTGATGATGACGAGAACGCCGGTCAGCGAGGTCATGATGCCGAGAAACTGGGCAGGGCTGAGCTTGTCGCCCCACAGGCCCCAGCCCCAGAGCGCGATCAGGAGCGGCCCCGTCGACTGGACGAGGAGGGCATTGAGCGCCTCAGTATAGCCGAGACCCCAATACGCCAATGCGTTGTATCCGGCGATGCCGGTGGCCGAGAGGGCCGTCATAAGTAGAAGGTGAGACCGGATGACCGGCCAATCGGCCTTCAGAGCCTTCCAGGCGAAGGGAAGGACGACGAGCGTCGCCCCGAACCAGCGCAGAAAGGCGAGGGTGAGGGGCGGAATATCCGGCGCCGCAAAGCGCCCCAGAACGATATTTATGGCCCAGAATAAGGAGGTCAGGGTCAGAAGCAGATAGGGCCGGTCCATGAGGCCGGCAGACCCTTTGCGATTCTCGGACATGAGGAGACAGGTGCCCCCAAAAAGCCCTGGCGGCAAGCTGGTCCAATGTCTTGCCACCCCCCATCCGATCCTTTACCACCCTTGAAAGCCCGGGCCCCGCCAGGGCTTTTTTCACGTCGGAGCATAGAAAATCTGATGGCCAATGTGGTCGTGGTCGGCGCCCAGTGGGGCGACGAGGGCAAAGGCAAGATCGTCGACTGGCTGTCGGAAAAAGCGGATGTCGTGGTCCGTTTCCAGGGCGGTCACAATGCAGGCCACACGCTCGTCATCAACGGCACGACTTACAAGCTCAGCCTTTTGCCCTCGGGCATTGTCCGCGAGGGCAAATTGTCGGTTATCGGCAATGGCGTCGTCATCGATCCGCACGCCTTTATCGCCGAAGCCGCGCGTCTCGAAGAGCAGGGCGTCAAGGTCTCGCGCGATAATCTGCGCATCGCCGACAACGCCACTTTGATTCTGTCGCTGCACCGCGAACTCGACGCGCTGCGCGAGGATGCGGCGGCGGCTTCGGGCACCAAGATCGGCACGACCAAGCGCGGCATCGGTCCCGCTTACGAAGACAAAGCCGGACGGCGCGCCATTCGGGTCAAGGATCTCGACGATCCGCAAATGCTGCCGGGCAAGATCGATCGGCTTCTCGTCCATCACAACGCGATCCGCCGCGGCCTCGACCTTCCGGAAATTTCCGCCGACGCGGTGCTGAACGAATTGATGTCGGCGGCGCCAAAAATCCTGCCTTTCATGGACGCGACCTGGGATCTGCTCGAAGACAAACGCAGAGCCGGCGCGCGCATCCTGTTCGAGGGCGCGCAAGGGGCGCTGCTCGATGTCGATCACGGCACCTATCCTTACGTCACCTCGTCCAACACGGTCGCCGGCGCGGCCGCGACGGGATCGGGCCTTGGCCCGAAATCGATCGGCTTCGTGCTCGGCATCGCTAAGGCCTATACGACGCGCGTCGGCGAGGGGCCGTTCCCGACCGAACTCTTTGACGAGATCGGCAAGACGATCGGCGAGCGCGGCCGCGAATTCGGCACCGTCACAGGTCGCCCGCGCCGCTGCGGCTGGTTCGACTCGGTGACCGTGCGGCAAACCGTGCGGACCTCCGGTATCGACGGCATCGCTTTGACCAAACTCGATATTCTGGACGGCTTCGACGAGATCAAAGTCTGCACCCACTATCTTCTCGACGGCAAAAAGATCGACCGCCTGCCGGCCAGCCAGGGTGAGCAGGCGAGGGTCCAGGCGGTCTACGAGACCATCGAGGGCTGGAAACAATCGAGTCAGGGTGCGCGGTCTTGGGCAGACCTCCCGGCTCAGGCTGTGAAATATGTCCGCCGCATTGAGGAATTGATCGGGTGCCCCGTGACGTTATTGTCCACGAGCCCCGAACGAGAAGACACAATTCTTGTCCAAGACCCGTTCCAGGACTAACTCTTTGACGAGGATGGGTGCAAAAGACCCGCCCTCACTGTTACAACAGACGATATGGCTGATTATTATCCCGTATTGACGCGTGCGATTAGTGGGCTCGATCCGAACACGGCGGAGACCCGCCGGGGCGTTTATGAGCGCGCGCGACAGGCCATCGTCAAACAGCTGCGCGGCTATGATCCGCCCCTGTCCGAGAGCGAGATCACCAAAGAGCGGCTCAATCTCGAAGAGGCGGTCCGCCGGATCGAGGCGGAGCATCGCGCCCAGCAGAATGCCACCGCCGCTCAGAACGCCGCCGGCGCGCCGAACCCTGAACCGCCTCCGCTGACCGCAGCACCGTCTCCAATGGCGCCCAATCCGGCGCGCCCGCCGTCCGCGCCGCCAGCTTCTCCGCCGCCGCCTTCATCGGCGAGGCCCCCGGCGCCGCCGCAGCGCATGACCGGCGGCGAGGGATTGCAGCAGGTGCATGCGGCTGCCGCGGCCGCGGCCTCCTTGGGCGCTGCGACAGCGAACGCCCAGGTCAGCGCCAATACAACGCGCGCCGCTTTCGACGGCCCAAATCCCAATGGGCTTCCGCCGACGTCACGCGTCGAGCCGAATTTCCGCTCCGGCCTTGCCGGCGATCGCCTGCCGCCTGGAATGGATGCTGGCGATCTCAATCCCAATCTGCGCGAGCCTGAAGAGGAAGAAGCGCCGCCGCGGCGCGGCGGCGTCGGCAGTCTGATCGCGGTCGTCCTGCTGCTGGCGATCGGCGTCGGTGGTTTCCTGATGCGCGATCAGATCATGCCGCTGCTGGGTCTTGATTCCGGCGACACGGTCGAAGTGTCGTCCGACGGGCCGAAGAGCGTCGACCGCGTCGGCGGATCCGAGACCGTGCCCGGCACGATCGCGCGCGAAGAGACGCCGCCCGCTATTGCCGTTGCGCCGACCGAAGCGCCGCCCGCCGAGACCCCGCCGGTCACGACCATGCCGCCGGCCGTTGCCGGTTCGCAGCGCGCCATTCTTTATGATGAAGCGCCCGACAAGCAGGGCGGACAGGCCTCGAGCGGCGCCGTGATGTGGCGCACCGAGCCCAAGCCCGATGCTCCCTCCGAGCTTCAGCTTATCGGAGATATCAGCATTCCCGACCGACAGCTGAAAGCGACGTTCACGCTGACGCGCAATCTCGACAATACGCTGCCGGCGAGCCATGTGATCGAAGTCGGCTTCACGCTGCCGCCCGATTTCAACAATGTCGGCGTCGGCAATGTGCCCGGCATCCTCTTCAAGAAGAGCGAAGAGGAGGGCGGCTCGCCGCTCAAGGGCATGTCGGTGAAGGTGACGAAGAATCTGTTCTGGATCGGGCTGGAAGCAACGCCCGCCGACCGCGCCCAGAATATCGACGCCATCCGCTCGCGCGGCTGGGTCGACATTCCGATCCTCTACGACAACGGACGCCGTGCCGTGCTGACGATCGAGAAGGGGCCTGTGGGCGAACAGGCATTCGAGGCGGCGTTCGCCGCCTGGGATACGACGCCGGCAGTTGCTCTGCCGCCGGCGCGCTAATTCCGAAGTTTTAAGAAGATAACTTTTCCGAAGATTTCAGGCGGCGCCGGCTTCGACGGCCGAAATCTGCTCGCGCACCGCCTGCTGCACCTTTTCGAACGCGCGGACTTCGATCTGGCGGACGCGTTCGCGCGAGACGCCGAACTCTTCCGACAGTTCTTCGAGCGTGATTGGTTCCTCGGAGAGCTTGCGCGCTTCGAAGATGCGGCGTTCGCGATCGTTCAGCACCGCCATTGCGCGCTTGAGCGCCGTGCGGCGGTTGTCGAGTTCTTCGCTCTCGGCGAGGATCGTTTCCTGGCTGTCACTGTCATCGACCAGCCAATCCTGCCATTCGGACGAATCGAGCTCATCGCCGCGCAGCGGCGCGTTGAGCGAGGCATCGCCCGACAGGCGGCGGTTCATCGACACGACATCGTCTTCGGTAACGCCGAGACGCTTGGCGATCACCTTGACCTGATCGGGACGCAAGTCCCCATCTTCCAGCGCCGAGATCTGGCTTTTGGCCTTGCGCAGGTTGAAGAACAGCTTCTTCTGGTTCGCGGTCGTGCCCATTTTCACGAGCGACCACGAGCGCAGGATGTATTCCTGGATCGCGGCACGGATCCACCACATCGCATAGGTCGCGAGGCGGAAGCCCTTATCGGGCTCGAAGCGTTTGACGGCCTGCATCAGGCCGACATTGCCTTCGGAGATCACTTCGCCGATCGGCAGGCCATAGCCGCGATAGCCCATCGCGATCTTCGCGACGAGACGCAGATGGCTCGTGACAAGCTTATGCGCGGCGTCCGGATCGCCGTGTTCACGCCAGCGTTTGGCCAGCATGAATTCCTCGTTGGGCTCCAGCATTGGAAAACGCCGGATGTCATCGAGGTAGTGGCTAAGGCCGCTATCGGAAGCAATTGTCGGAAGCGCTGCACGCGCCATTTTCTACCTTCCCCGTCGGTCCCCTGAGAGCAGGACCGCATCTGGCCGCGAAAAAGCGCCGGCCATCGCTTCCCTATATAGGCAGAGTTCACTGTGGCGATAAGGGGGCGCTGTACTCACAGGGCCGTGAGGTTACAGAGAGTTTAGAAACCGCTTTAAGAGAGGTTTTGCAGGCTTTCGACAAGTTGTCGCAGATCATCGGGGAGGTCGCTGTCAAAGCTTAAGATTTCGCCGGAGGCAGGGTGCTCGAAAGCCAGATGCGCAGCATGCAGCGCCTGGCGGTCCAGGGCCTCCAAGCGATCCCGCGCAAGCTCCGACAAATGCTTGGATTTTGTCTTGTAGCCGGTGCCGTAGAGCGGATCCCCCAGAACCGGATGGCCGATATGCGCCATATGCACACGGATCTGATGGGTGCGGCCGGTTTCCAGCGTGCAGCGGATGAGGCTGGCGACCGGTGCTTTCGGCGGGCCGTAGCTTTCAATCAGCTCCCAATGGGTGACGGCTTCGCGGCCCTTCCCGGGCTTGGACACATGCATCTTTTCACGGTTGCGCGGATCGCGGTCGATCGGTGCATCCACCGTCGCGTGCGGGCGCAGCGGCACGCCCCAGACGAGGGCGTAATAGGCGCGTTCGAGATCGCCGGTGCGGCCATGATCGGCAAACTGGTTGGCGAGATGGCGGTGCGTCTTGTCGTTCTTGGCGGCGACGAGAAGCCCCGACGTGTCCTTGTCGAGCCGGTGCACGATGCCCGGACGCTCCACTCCGCCAATGCCTGACAGGCTGCCTTTGCAATGGTGGAGAAGGGCGTTGACCAAAGTGCCCGTCCAGTTGCCGGCACCCTGATGGACGACGAGCCCGGCGGGCTTGTCGATGACGATGAGATCGTCGTCCTCGAAGACGATGTTGAGCGGGATGTCCTCCGCCTCCGGCAGAGCGGGCTCCGGCGGGGGCACTTCGATGGTGACGGCTTCGCCCCCCAAAACCTTCTTGCCGGGATCGTCGGCTAACCTTCCGCCGAGGCTTACCTTGCCCGCGCGCACCAGCGCCTGTATCCGGGTGCGCGAGAGATCGGGCAGGGCTGCGGCCAGCGCACGGTCCAGCCTCTCGCCGCCGGCTTCAGTCGGCAGCGTCACTTCGAGAGTTTCGGCAGTTTCAGGATCGGGCATGACCAACAGCGTCGAAGACAAGGACGATGAACTCAATCCGGCTCAGGCCCGGATTGTGCGGCGCATGCGCCTGTTCGTCGGGATTTCGACCGCCACGATGGCGCTCGGGTTTCTGCTCGTCATGTCGGTGATCGTATGGCGTCTCGTCAAGCACGAGCCGGGCGCGGCGGTGGCCTCCGGCGGCGAGCTTCGCGCCGTGCTGCCCATCGGCAAGGGCCAGCGCATCACCGATACGACCTCGGACGGCAAGAGCCTGTTCGTCACGGTCGAGAGCGATAACGGCATTCAGTCGATCCTTGTGTTCGATGCCGGCAATCTTGCCTATCGCGGCAAAATCGAGAGTCTGACGCCCGCGCCGTAAAGCCCGGGTAAGGACGGCGTCAGCCGTTCGCGTGGACATGGGTCAGAAGATTGTCCCTGAGGCGCGCCACCGCTTTCTGCAGCGTGCGGAATTCTTCGGGAGACAGCCCGGCCGCTTCAATGAGGTTGTTTCGGCCGCCTTTTTCGCGCAATTCGCGCCCGGCCTCCGTCAGGCTGACGATCACCTGACGCTCATCGGCTGCATCGCGCCGGCGGCGCACAAAGCCAAGCTCTTCGAGCTTTTTGAGGATCGGCGTCAGCGTGTTCGATTCCAGGAACAGCTTTTCGCCGAGCGCTTTGACCGTCTGATGGTCTTCCTGCCAGAGCGCGACGATGGCGATCCACTGGGTGTAGGTGATCCCGAGCTTGTCGAGGACCTCCTTATAGGCACGGCCGAAAGCAAGGTTCGCCGAATAGACGGCAAAGCACAGAAAGTCGTCGAGGCCGGGCTGGCTCGAGGCGGGGCTAAGTTTGGCGGCCATGGTCATGGGTCCATCGGATAAGGGCTAGGCCCTATATAAATCGTATCCGATTAAATCGGAAGGGCTTGACTCAGGCCTCAGGCCGGTCTATTTGCATCGTATCCGAATAAATCGGATACGATCTAAATAGATGGAGACGATCATGAGCGACAAGGTTCTTTATTCCGGCAAGACCCGCACCACCGGCCGCAAGGACGGCGCTTCGAAGAGCGCCGACGGCTTCCTCGACATCAAACTGCCCGAGCCGCATCCGGCGGCCGAAAACCTGTTCGGCGCCGCCTGGTCGGCCTGTTATATCGGCGCGCTTGAACTCTCGGCCCAGCAGAAGAAGGTGAAACTGCCGGAAAGCCCGCGGGTCGATGCTGAAATCGACCTTCTGCGCGGCGACAGCGGCTTCTTCCTGCGGGCCCGTTTCAACGTTCAGATCCCGGGCATCGATCGCGCGACGGCCGAAGAACTGACCGAACTTGCCCATCAGGTCTGCCCGTATTCGAAGGCGGTTCACGGCAATATCGAAGTTCAGACCAATGTGGTCGAAGCCGAGCCCGTGCTCGTCTGACCTCTCCGCGTCCGGGCGCTCCTGATGGGGCGCCCGGCCCGCGCTTGGTTTTGGCCTTGCAGGTGTGGGGAGCGGCCTTTATGAGAAGCGCCTCGCGCCCTTCCTGCTTTTTGGGTGCGCCCGCGCTCCCTTCGTCTAGCGGTCTAGGACGTCGCCCTCTCACGGCGAAAACAGGGGTTCGAGTCCCCTAGGGAGCGCCAATCTCATCCCGCTATTGGATCACGCCGCCATCTCCGAACGGGCAATTGCCGATCGAGCCGATCGTGCTGTCGGAATAGTACTTCCATTCCGTATCGACCCACGGACCGTTGCCGGTGCCGAAGGGCGACCATCTCCAGAACGACCATTCGTAGAGCAGGCCGCCGCAGCAGCCCTGATATTTGTAGCGGAAGGGCGACCAGCTGAAGCGCGTGCGCCATGGGCGGAAATCGTAATGGTAGCGGGTCTTCTGGCTGGTCTTCCGGCAGGGATAGGGCACGACCCAGGCCCAGCAGACACCCCAGGACGTCACCGTGACCGTCTCTCTTACTCCGCAAACCATGCTCGCCTCCCACGCTCACCACCCGCTACAGGCTATTAGGGTGCCGGCAGTAGATGCAACTTTAGATATATTAAGGCGGAGATAGCAGCTTTAAGTTCCGTATGGCGGCGAGGCGGCTTTCGGTCCTTTGCCTTCCCCGGTTGTGTAACCAAGCGTTTACGCTGTTTTTATCCCTAGCGCCTATACCGGTCTGCGGACTGGGGGCTCCAATGAAGTTCAGCACGACATCCAAGATCGCTTGCGCGGTTCTGATCGCCGGGGTCATCGCCACGGCCGCAACCAGCTACATGGCTCTGCGAACGCTGAAAATCGGCAGTCCTCTCTACGCGCAGATCATTCTCGGCAAGGACCTTCTGGCCGATATCCTGCCGCCGCCCGAATACATCATCGAATCCTATCTCGAAGCGACGCTCGCCTTTCAGGACCCCGCGACCGCCGACGCGCGCAGCAAACGCATCGCCGTGCTGAAGGGCGAATACGATACGCGCCACGCCTATTGGATTCCGCAGGAGTTCGACGACGCCATTCGCGACACGCTGATCGTCGGCGCGCATGGTCCCGCCGTGCAGTTCTATGACCTGGCGGAAAAGGAGTTCTTCCCGGCACTCGCCAAGGGCGATATGGGCGCGGCGACGGTCGCCTATAAGGGCATGTCCGAGGCCTATGCCGCCCACCGCGCCAAGATCGACGAGATCGTCAAATCCGGCACCGCTTTCGTCGCCGCGACCGAAGAACGTTCGCACGAATACAATACCTTCACGATGGCCGCCGTCTTCGGCATTTCGGCCCTGATGCTGAGCCTCGTCCTCGGCGCCGCCTGGGTGCTGATCCGCGGATTCGCCGCGCCGCTGACGCGCATTTCGCAAGGCGTGCGTTCGCTCGCCGACGGCAATTTCGACATCGTCCTGCCGGGCCTCGGCCGTAAGGACGAAATCGGCGAGATCGCTTCGGCCGTCGAAATCTTCAAGTCGAAGGCGATCGACCGCGCCAAGGCCGATGCCGAACTCAAACAGTCGGAATCCACACGTGCCGCCACTGCGCATAAGCAGGAAATGATGCGCCTCGGCGACCAGTTCCAGGCAACCGCCGGCACGATCGTCGACAAGGTTCTGGAAGCCTCGACGCGTCTCGAAGCGACGGCCAAGGAACTTGCCGGACATTCGGAGACGACCGAGCGGCTGTCGGGCATCGTCGCTGCGGCCTCCGAGGAAACCTCGGCAAACGTGCAGGGCGTTGCGTCCGCATCGCAGCAGCTCTCCTCGACCGTCGCACAGATCGGGGCGCAGGTGCAGGAAAGCACAAGAATGGCGCAAGCCGCCGTCGAGCAGGCCTCGAAGACGCAAGAATGCGTCGCCGAGCTTTCGCAATCGGCGGAGCGGATCGGCAATGTCGTTGATCTCATCGACACCATCGCCAGCCAGACCAATCTTCTGGCGCTGAACGCCACCATTGAGGCCGCGCGCGCCGGCGAAGCCGGCAAAGGCTTTGCGGTGGTCGCGCAGGAAGTCAAAGCACTCGCCTCGCAGACCGGTCAGGCGACGAGCCAGATTGCGGCGCAGATCACCTCGATGCAGGGCGCGACGAGCGATGCGGTCGCCGCCATTGAAGGCATCACCTCGACCATCGGCAAATTGTCGGAATATGTCGGCGCCATTGCCAGCGCGGTGGAGGAGCAGGGTGCGACGACGCGTGAAATCACCCGCAGTGTCGGCGAAGCCGCCAAAGGCACGGCGCAGGTGGCGTCCAGCATTTCGGAAGTGAACACCGGCGCGACCGAAACCGGCGCCGCCTCCGGCGAAGTTCTGTCGTCCGCACAGTCTCTGTCCCGCGACAGCAGCGAGCTCAAGGTCGAGATGGAGAAGTTCCTCTCCATCGTGCGCTCGGCCTAAAGACCGATTTGGCGTCTCCCGGGCGGGGGAGACGCCAAATGGCCATACCGGACACTCAGATAACGATATCCGAGCGTCCGAGAAGATCCTGCTTCGTCATGATGTTTGTCAGCGCGCCAAGGCCGCTGCCGAGAATTTCCACCCGGTCGCCTTCATTGAGAAACACCGGCGGCGTGCGCGCATTGCCGACGCCTGCGGGCGTTCCGGTCAGAAGGATTTCGCCGGCATTGACCGTCATGCCGAAGGAGAGCTCGGCGATGAGTTCGGTCAGCGGAAAGGCCATCAGATCGGCGGTCTTGTCCTGCATGATTTCGCCGTTGAGCACGCATTGCAGGCGCACTTTCGGCAGATCGATCTCGTCAGCGGTGACGATCCACGGGCCGATCGGCATTGTTTTGTCGATGCTCTTGCCCTTCAGCCACTGGCCGCCATGGCGGCGCTGCAGATCGCGCTGCGAGACATCGTTCGCGAGGCAATAGCCGAACACATGGTCCATCGCCTCGCTATGCGGGATGCTGCGGCCGGTTTTGCCGAACACAGCGACGATCTCGGCTTCGTAATCCCACTTCTTCGAGATGCCGGTATCGAAGGCGATCGGATCGGTCGGCCCGATCACGGTTGAAGGCGAGCGGGTGAAGAAGGTCGGCGCGGTGGGGCGCTCGACTTCCTGACCTTCGCGGCGGCCGATACCTTCCTCGAAATGATCCCAATAATTCCAGCCCGTGCACAAGACATCGCGGCGGAAACGGCCGATGGGCGAGAGCAATCTCGTGCCGGCAAGCGAGATCGTTTCCGCGTCGCGGGCGTCGAGAAGTTTCTTCGCCGCGGCAAGCGCGTCCTTGCCGCCTTCGATAACGTCGACGACATCCGAATGCTGTGCCGGCAACAGAACGCCTTCGCTCTCGCCGCGCACAAGGCCGACGCGGATCTCGTTCCTGTGAGACAGACGAAAGAACTTCATGACATCGCCTTGCGTAAAATCAGATGAGCGCCGGGTAGGCGCCGCCGTCGAGATGGATATTCATGCCGGTGACAAAGCCGGAATGCGCGCTGCAGAAGAAGGCGCATACCGCGCCGAACTCGGCGGGCGCGCCGAACCGTCCGGCCGGGATGGTGCCCTCGAGTTTTTTGCGCGCCTGTTCCGCCGTGATGCCTTCGAGCTTCACAAGACGCTCGACCATGAATTTCTGGCGGTCGGTGTCCAGACGCTCGGGCAGGAGATTGTTGACCGTCACGTTGAACTTCGCGACGTCGAGCGACAGACCCTTCATCACCGCGGTGAGGCCGGCGCGCGGACCCGACGACAGCGCCTGATGCGAGCGCGGCGTCGTCACCATGGCCGAGGTGATGTTGATGATGCGGCCGAAACGGCGCTCCTGCATGGCGGGCAGAACGCGCTGCGTCAGCATCAGCGGCGCGATCATTGTGGCTTCGAGCCCTGCGACCCAATCCTCATGGTTCGTTTCCATGAGCTTCTTCGGCGAGGGGCCGGCGAGATTGTTGATCAGGATGTCGGGCGAGGCGCAGGCGGCGAGCAGCGCCTCGCGGCCTTCCACTGTTGTGATGTCGGCGCGCACCGCGGTTACTTTGACGGAAGGAAATCGGGCGCGGATCTCCGCCGCCGTCTTCTCCAGCGTCTCGGCATTGATGCCGTTGATCGTGACGTTCACGCCTTCGGCGGCGAGCGCTTCGGCGCAGGCGCGGCCAAGGCCGCGGCTGGAGGCGCAGACAAGCGCGTTTTTGCCGGCAATGTTCAGGTCCATCGGTCACATCCTGCTTTTCGTGATGCGCAGGCGGATGGAAAGAAAATCCATCCGCCTGCGCCGCGTGATCAGTCTCGCTTCAGGTTCTTCATGACATGCGCCGCAGCTTCGCCGCGGGTACAGATCCAGACGTCCGGATGCGCCTTCGAAATCTTGATCATCTCTTCATAGACCCAGGCGCCGGCCGGACGGCCGAAGACATGGGCGTGGATCGACACGTCCTGCTTTTCGACCTCATCCTTGTGTTCGGTGAGATAGTTCAGCGTGTCCTGGAAGATCTCGAGCATGGCGCGCGGCGGGTTGCCGTAGCGGATGTGCAGCGGGAAATCGTTGACTTCCATCGAGGTCGGCATCGCGACGATCTCGTGGCCGTTGGGATAGCGGATCACATAAGGAAGATCTTCGTTGAGATAATCGCCGTGCCATTTGAAACCGTATTCGGCGAGAAGACGGTTCGTGATCGCGCTCGGCGTTGCGCGCGGCGAGATCCAGCTTTCGGTGCGCACGCCGCACGCTTTCTCGATGGTATCGATCGAGCGCTGGATGTTTTCGCGTTCTTCTTCTTCGGTCAGATAGACCGGCACAATGTCCATGGCGTAGGAGTGGGCGACAATCTCGTGGCCGGCTTCGGCAACGCGGCGCACGGCATCCGGCCAGCGCTCGGCGATGACGCCGCTGACGAGAACGCTGGCTTTGACGTCATGACGTTCCATGATGCGCAACACGCGGTCGATGCCGCGGCGGGCGCCGTATTCGGCCCACAGATGCGCATTGCTGTCGAAGAAGCCGGCTTTCAGCGGATTGCCCATCGGGCCGATGGCAGGCGTTTTGCCGTCCGACCAGCCCTCGAACGCAACCTTCAGCATGACGGCGATGCGCTTGCCGCCGGGCCAACGGAAGTCGTGGCCGGGCACGAATTCCTTGGGTTTCGTTTGATCACTCATAATCGTCTCCTTGATGTGTGCATGTACGAAAGGCGGGGACCGGGGATCCGATCAATCCTCCTCCTTGAAGATTTCCTCGCGCCGCTTGCCGATGGCCGGAAGCACGGTCAGAACGAGCAGGACCGCGGCTGCAAACAGCAGCCCGGCCGAAATCGGGTTTTGCAGAAGAACGAGCGGATCGCCGCGCGAATAGAGCATGGCGCGCCGGAGATGCTCTTCGAGAAGCGGGCCGAGCACGAAGCCGAACAGAAGCGGTGAGGGATCGCAGCGCAGTTTGCTGAGCACGTATCCGACAACGCCGAAGCCGATCATGATGTAGACGTCGAGGAAGGTGTTGTTGACGCTGTAAACGCCGATGCAGCAGAAGACGATGATCGCCGGATACATGAAGTGATAGGGGATGCGCAGCAACTTCACCCAGATGCCGATCAGCGGCAGATTGAGGACAACGAGCATCAGATTGCCGATCCACATCGAGAAGATCAGGCCCCAGAAGAGATCGGGACGCAGCGTCACGACATTCGGCCCGGGCTGAATGCCCTGAATGATCAGCGCGCCGACCATGAGCGCCATGGTCGAATTCGACGGAATGCCGAGCGTCAGCATCGGAATGAACGAGGTCTGCGCCGCGGCATTGTTGGCGCTTTCGGGACCGGCAACGCCCTCGATGGCGCCGTGACCGAATTCCGATTTGTAGCGCGAGACCTTCTTTTCGAGTGCGTAGGACGAGAAGGAGGAGAGCGTTGCGCCGCCGCCGGGCAGAATGCCGAGCAGGGAGCCGAGCGCCGTGCCGCGCAGAACCGGCGCAATGACGCGCCTGAACTCTTCGCGGTTCAGCATCAGGCGGCTCACCGGATAGACATTGCGGCGGCCGGTGCGCATCTGATCGAGATTGCGCATGACTTCGGCAAGGCCGAACAGGCCCATGGCAATCGCAACGAAGTTCAGGCCGTCGCTGAGCTCGAACGAGCCATAAGTGAAGCGCGCGGCTCCCGTATAGATGTCGCGGCCCGTCACGCCGAGAAGAAGCCCGACGGTGAGCATTGCGAGCGCGTTGACGACCGAGCCCGAGGCGAGCGCCACGGAGGCGATGAGGCCGAGCACGATCAGCGCGAAATAATCGCCGGAATTGAATTGCAGCGCGAAGGCGGCGAGCGGCGGCGCGAACAGGATGACGACGCAGGTTGCGACCGTGCCGGCAAAGAACGAACCCAAAGCCGCGGTTGCGAGCGCCGGACCGGCGCGGCCTTGCGCCGCCATTTTGTGGCCGTCGATGGCGGTGACGACGGAGGATGTTTCGCCCGGCAGATTGAGCAGGATCGCGGTCGTCGAGCCGCCATATTGCGCGCCGTAGAAAATGCCGGCGAGCATGATCAGCGAGGGAACAGCGTCGAGATTGAAAGTCAGCGGCAGAAGCATCGCGATGGTGGCGACCGGACCGATGCCAGGCAGAACGCCGATCAGCGTGCCGAGCGTTGTGCCGATAAGGCAGTACATAAGGTTCTCCGGCGTGACCGCCGTCGAGAAGCCGAGAGACAGATGCGCCCAGATGTCCATGTTTCCTCAGCCCCCGTAATTCATGCCGAAGAGCGGCACGGGGAGCCCGATGCCCCAATGGAAAACGCCGACGCAGAACAGGACGAGGAAGGCGGTGAGCAGAAGTGTCGGGACGGGCCGCGCCAGCGGGCTTGCATAGGCTGCGATGACGACGACGGCGGCAAGGCCAGGCACGAGGCCGAGATATTTGGTGACGAAGACGAAGGCGAGAACGGCGATGACGATCATGCCGACGCCGCGCCAGCCGATGGCGTCGAGCGGCTCGCCGTCGAACCGCAATCCGCCGATGATGGCGAGGATGCCAAGAAAGGCGAGACCGGTCTCCAGCATCAGCGGAAACATGCCTGGGCCCATGCGGAACAGCGAGCCCGTATCGAGCTCATAGCCCTGCCAGTAATGCAGCGCGGCGACGGCCAGAAAAATCAGGCCGCACAGCACACGGTTCCAGTCACGAACGATCATCAGACATCTCCGGGTTTCCGGCGGCGCTTTGGTGCGCCGCCGGAATGCATGGTCGAAGGCGGGCGGTTTGACCCGCCCGTCCATACGATTACTGCATCTTGATTCCGGCCAGCTTCACGGCATCCGCCCAGAGCGGGATTTCCGATTTCAGATAGGCCGTGAATTCCGCCGGCGTGCTGGACTTCGCCATCAGGCCGCGCTTTTCGAGATCGGCCTTCACATCCGGCATGGCCAGAATTTCGGAAACTTCCTTGTGAAGCTTTTCGATGATCTCGGGCTTCACATCGGCGCGGGCGACAAGTCCGTACCAGGAGAGCTGCGTGAAGTTGACGCCGGATTCCTTCAGCGTCGGGACATTCGGCAGCTGCGGATTGCGCTCGGCGCTGGCAACGGCAAGACCGGTCGCCTGTCCCGAGTCGATATACGGCTTGGCCGAGACCGGCGACTGGAAGACGAGCTGCGACTGGTTGGAGACAACAGCGAGCGCGGCCGGCGAGCCGCCGTCATACGGAATGTGCACGATGTCGATGCCGGTGATGGCGGCAAAGCGCGAGGCTGCGAAATGTCCGCCGCTGCCGATGCCGGCAGATGCGTAGTTCAGCGTGCCCGGAGCCTTCTTCGCCGCGGCGATGAGATCATCGACCGTCTTGAAGCCGAGCGTCGGATTGGTGATCAGCACCACGGCCGAGGAGGCGAGGAGCGAGATCGGCGCGAAATCCTTCACCGGATCGTAGGGCAGCTTGGCGAACATCGAAACAGCCGCCGCCATGTTGCCGTCATGGCCCATAGCAATCGTGTAGCCGTCGGCGGGCGCCGCCTTCAGCAGTTCGAGCGCCGGAACGCCGCCGCCGCCGGTTTTGTTTTCGACAACGACCTGCTGCCCGAGACGGGCGCTCATCTTGTCGCCGATCAGACGGGCCATGATGTCGGCCGGGCCGCCCGGAGCGTAAGGCACGATGAGCCGGATCGGCCGGCTCGGATAGGTCTCGGCCGATGCGCTGCCGGCGAAGCCGGCACTCATAGCCAGGACGGCAGCAAGAGCCGCCACTGAGTTCTTGATCATCAATTCCTCCCGAATGCCGGTTCTTCATTTTTTACGGGCGAACAGGCACGCCCGGCCGATGAACAGGAAGATAGTCCTCCTGAAAAACATCGATCTATTTATTTGATGATCAAAATAATCGATCTTGTCAAACGCGACGAGAGCTACTTTCGGCCGAACTCAGGGGGAGGTCCTGTCCGGTGTCGGTCTCGAGCCGTTCTTCGACAAGATGAGCGGTCTTCCAGAAATGATTGTTCAGGAGTTCGACGGCTTCATCGGCATCGCGGCGCACAGTGGCGTCGGCGATCTGCTCATGCTCGTCATCGCTGCGCGGGTGATGCGCCGCCGAGAGACGCGCGACGAGACGATAGCGTTCGGCGAGATCGAACAGCTGGGCGCAGAATTCGATCAGCCAGCGCGAACCGCAGGCGGACAGAAGGCTTTCGTGAAAATCGCGATGCACTTCGTGCCAGGCGGGATCGCGCGTCGTCTTGCCTTTGAGTTTTGTCAGGCGATGGCCGAGCAAAAGCACGCGCTCTTCCCAGGCCTGATTGCCGTTTTCGATCGAGGCGCGCAGACCCGTCTCGTTGAGCCAGCAGCGCGTCTTGGTCAGCTCGTGCAGATCCTTGATCGTCAGCGGCGCGATCTGCAGGCGGCGCGTGTCGCTCTGCAGGATGAGGCGCTCGGCGATGATGCGGTTCAAAGCTTCCCGCATGGGGCTGAGGCCGACCTCGAACCGGTCGCAGAGATCGCGAATGGTCACGCGGCTGCCGGGCTGAAGCGCACCCGTCATGATGTCCTCGCGCAGGCGCGAATAGACAGCAGTTACAGGACCTTTCGGGATTTCGATCTCGGTCAATGTCGTCTCTGCTCCAGCGGGCCAGCCGCGAATTATCTAGATTATTATGCCCATATCGACCATATGATCGACTATTTTCTACATAGACCCCGATTCAACGCACCGCTAGTCCGGGGCCAATCCAAGCCAAAGAGGCAATCGAATGTCCAGCCACGCCGCCGCGCCGACCGCGCCCGATCCGAATTCGCCCATGGGAACGGTCAGCGACTACATTGCCGGGGCGCTCGCCGCGCCGCTGCCGGCGGCGGTCGTGGAAAAATCAAAGCACCATCTGCTCGATACGCTTTCGGCCATGGTGTCGGGCTCGCGCCTGAAGCCGGGGATCATGGCGGCGGAGTTCGTCGCGGGTCTCGGCGGCACACCGATCGCAACCGTCGTCGGTACGCAGAACGTCACTTCGCCGGTGAATGCCGCTTTTGCCAACGGCATGATGGCGCATGCCGACGAGACCGACGATTCGCATGTGCCGTCGCTGACGCATCCGGGCTGCGGCGTCGTCTCCGCGGCGCTTGCCGCCGCCGAACTGAAGCATGCGAGCGGCAATGATCTCCTGCGCGCCGTGGCGCTGGGTTATGATTTCTGCGCGCGCTCGACCTTGGCGCTCGGCCCGGAAGCGATCCGTGCTGAAAGCCGCTCGAGCCATACGTTCGGCCCGACCTTCGGCGCGGCTGCGGCTTCCGGAGCGCTGCTCGGGCTCAATGCTGCGCAGGTGCGTTATTTGCTGTCCTACACGCTGCAGCAGGCCGGCGGCGTCGATTGCTGGGCGCGCGACAAGGAGCATATCGAAAAGGCGTTCGATTTCGGCGGCATGGGCGCACGTAACGGCCTCACGGCCGCCATGCTCGCCGCCGCGGGATTTACCGGCGTCGACGATATCTTCTCGGGCGAGAAAAACTTCTTCACCGCTTATGCATCGAAGCCCGATCCTGGGGCGCTGACGCGCGATCTCGGCACCAATTTCGAGATCATGAACACCAATATCAAGCGCTGGTGCGTCGGCACGCCGATCCAGGCGGCGCTCGATGCGCTGCTCATCATCATCGAGCGCGACGGCCTGACGCCGGACAATCTCGATGTGCTGAAAGTCACGATCCATGCGAGCGGCGCGAAAACCGTGAACGACCGCACGATCCCCGATATCAGCCTGCAATATCTCCTGTCGGTCATGCTGATCGACAAGGGTCTGACCTTTGCCTCCGCGCACGATCACGACCGCATGAGCGATCCGAACGTGCTGGCGATCAAAAAGCGCATCGAGCTCACCGGCGATCCGTCGCTCGATTCCAATCCGAACCGTCAGGCGATCATGAGCATCACGACGCGCGACGGCAGAACGCTGAACGAGCACGTCACGAAAGTGCGCGGCACGGCCGGAAACCCGATGGAGCGGGCGGAAGTCGAACTGAAAAGCTTCGATCTCCTGTCGCCCGTCATCGGCGATGCGCGGGCGAAAGCTTTGATCAAGCTCGTCTGGAACATCGAGAATGTGAAGGATGTCGCAGAGCTCCGGCCTCTGCTGCAGGCCTGACGAAAAATCTGTTGATCCGGACCGCGTAAAGGCTTCCTCTGTCGCCGTCTCCCGACGACAGGAATTCCCCTTGGCTCCGCTCAGGCATTTGCGCCGCACGATCACGGCTTCGGTCGCGAAATCCGTGCAGCCGCTGTCGCCGGGCTATTGGCGGCGGCTCGGCGCACGCTCCGGCCCGGTGCAGCCCGTGCTGCAGGGTGTCAACAGGCTTGGCGAAGGCGCGGTCTGGTCGGCGGGTGAGCATGCGCTGTACTGGGCGGATATCCGTCTCAACGCCATCTTCCGCTACCATCCGTCCGAGCCGGGAATTTTCGACCGCTTCGATTTCGGCGAGACGGTTACTGCGCTGGCGCTGACGGAAGAAGAGGGGACGCTGCTCGTCGCCTTCGGCTCCGGTCTCAAATGGTGGAAACCGCATTCCGGCGAGCTTATACGCGCGGGTTTTGATCTCCCGGATTGGCCGGATGCGCGCCTGAATGACGGGCGTGCCGATCCGCAGGGACGCTTCTGGATCGGCTCGATGGGCGTCAGGCGCGCCAATGCCGGCAAGCTTTTCAGCGTGGCTCTGCAGAAGAACGGCGAAGCGAAGGTCTCGGAATGGCATTCGGGCATCGGCACCTCGAACACGGTGTGCTGGAGTCCGGACCGGCGCTTCTTCTATTTCGCCGACAGCCTGAAGAATACGATCTGGCGCTATCGGTATAACGACACGACCGGTGCGATCTCCGATCCCTCAGATTTTCTTTGCGGGTTTCGCGCGCGGCGAGCCGGATGGGTCAGCTATGGATAGCGAAGGCTATCTCTGGAATTGCCGGGCGGGCGGTAGCTGCGTCGTACGTATCGACCCGGATGGCGGGATCGACCGTATCGTCGAAATGCCGGTCCATTTTCCGGCGACCTGCACGTTCGGCGGCGAGGGCTTGCGAACGCTGTTCATAACGTCCGGCCGCCCCCGACCGCGGCATGCCTCAAAGCTCGATGGGTCCTTGTTTCAGCTCGCCGTCACAACGCCCGGCCTTGCGGAAAACCGCGTGCGCCTGAACCGGGGCATGACGTAAATGCGCACACGCATTCTCATCACCGGCGCGGCTGGAAATCTCGGTGGGAAACTCGTTGCGCATTTTCGCGCGCAGGGACGCGTCGTCACGGGCATCGACCGCAGAAACCGTTTCTCCGTGACGGATCTTGTCGATCTCGCAACACCGGATGCCGCCTGGACGGAGCTGTTTTCCGGTCAGGATGCGGTTCTGCATCTTGCGGCCAACAGCAATCCGCACATCTCCGCGGACATTGCGGCGGAAAATCTCACCATCGACCGCAATGTGGCCGCCGCCTGCGCTGCCCAGAATGTGCCGCGCCTGATCTTCGCCAGTTCGCAATGGACCATGCAGGGCTATTTCGGCAGCGGAAGGGTCTTCGAAGAACATCTGCCGCCGCGGCCGTCGACCCCCTATGGCGAAGCCAAGGTCCAGAGCGAAGAAGAACTCCGGCACTTTAAGGGTACGTGCTTATGCCTGCGTGTCGGCCATACGGCTTGGCGGAACCGGCGCCGGCTTCTGCCGCCGGACGAGGACCACCGTCACGCCTGGCTCAGCGACCGCGATCTCTGCTCGGCGTTCCAGCGGGCGGTGGACTCGAACTTCGAAGGCTATACCGTTCTCAACATCACATCGGCCAATCGCGGCTCGCGCTGGCCGATCGCCCGCGCCCGGCAGCTGATCGGTTACAGGCCGCGCGACGGGACATCCTTCATCGATGCGTTTTGGGGCAGGTTCCGGAGCCAGGGCAGGTTGAGTTGAGGAATTAAGGAACAGGTCGTTTCCGCCTTTCCCTGCGGAACGCCAATTCTGTATGATCCAGGAAATGGCTGAAACACTCGACGACAGCGGCTCCGCGGCTCCGCGGCTGAAGCAGACCAAGCAGAACCGCCAATCCCAGATCCTGGCCGAGCTGAATCGCAGCCCGAGCCTGCGCATCGCCGATCTTGCGGCGCGCCTCGACGTATCGACGGAAACCATCCGGCGCGATCTCGACGAACTGACCGAGCAGGGGTTGCTCAACCGCACCTATGGCGGCGCGGTGCGCCCGCTCTCAACCGAGCCGTCGATCTCCGAGCGCCATCATCTTCTCGTTGCCGAACGCGAACGCATTGGCCGCGCGGCGCTGCCCATCATCAAGGGCGGGCGTATCATCATGATCGGCTCCGGCTCGACGACGACGCATGTCGCGCGCCGCATTGCGGTGGAACTGCGCGATATCACGGTCATCACCCATTCCTTCGGCGTCGCCACGGTTCTTGCCATGAACCCGACCATCAAGGTTCTGATGCTGCCGGGCGAATATCACGCGACCGAGGGCGCCAATGTCGGCGTGCATGCCGTGTCGTTTCTCGCGGGCTTTCACGCCGATTTTGCCATTCTCGGGGCGAGCGGCCTGACAGTGGACGGGCCGAACGAGGCTCTGATCGAATGCGGCGCGGTCTACAGCGCCATGACCATGCGCGCTGCCGAGACCGTCATCGTCGCCGATCATTCGAAATTCGACCGTACCTTTCCCTCGCGCTATGCCGGCTGGCAGCAGGTGCATCATCTCGTGACCGACAAAGCACCGAGCGATGCGCTGCGCGCGGGTCTCGACGCCAATGGCGTCGGCCTGCATCTCGCCTAAGGCAGATAAGAAATCGCTTCGTCGGTCGACATTACGCTCGCATAGATCATATTCATGATCTCGATCTCGCGGTCGTGCAGCTCCTGCTGACCGGCAGCGCACGCATCTTCCACGACGATCACATCGAAGCTCTCATCGGCAAGGCTGCGCACCGTCGAGGATACGCACTGATCGGTGAAGATGCCGGCGCAGACGACATGCGTAATCCCGAGATTGGTCAGGATGAGACGCAGATTGGTGCCCGTCAGCGCGCTGTCGGTCGTTTTGGTCACGACGATCTCATCGCCGACAGGCGCAAGCGAAGAGGGGATTTGTGAAGCCTCTTCGTCGCGCGGCAGAAGAAGATTGTTCCAGCCGGGCTTGCGCTGGCTCAGCGAACGGTCGCGGCCGTCGAGTTTCAGGCAGGCGATGCGCGCGAACAGAACGTCGAGCCCGCGATTGCGGAACTCGGCGATGAGCTTCTGCGTGTTCGGAATCACCGTTTCGTGCATGCGCTCATGAAACGGCGCCCAGGCGTGATAGCGCTTGAGATCATCGCCCGAGAGCGTTTTTGGATTCTGCCGCTCAAGATACGTGTTCTGGATGTCGATGATGAGGAGCGCCGTCTTGCCTTTGAGAAGGACCGGATCTTCGGGTTCCGGCGCGCCATCGTAATAGAACGAGCGGTAAGACGTTTTCCAGCTCACGGCATCACGCCTGCTTGTGTTTGCGCAGAAGCGCGATCATGCCGCCGCCGAGAAGAAGGAGCGTTGCCGCAGCAAGCGTCGACATCGTGCCGAGAGCGGGCACCATGGGCGTATAGCCCGCGACCATTTTCGAATAGAGCCATTTCGGAACGGTGGAATCTGCGCCTGCCGTATAGAGCGACAGCGGGAAGTTACCCCAGGACAGAAGGAAAGCGAACAGCGCACCCGACCAGATGCCGGGCCAAAGGATCGGCAGCGTGATTTCGCGCAGGATGAAGAGGCGGCTTGCGCCGAGATCGGAGGCGGCTTCTTCCAGCACCGGATCGAAACTGTAGACCTGGATCGCAATGACGAGCGTGACGACCGGCACGATCCAGACAAGATGGGCGATGACTGCCGTCATCCAGCTCGGCGATATGCCGAGCGAGTTGAACCAGAGGAGAAGCGCAAGTCCCAGCACCGGCTGCGGAAAGAAGATCGGGAGGAGCAGAAACTTCTGATAGAGCCTGCGGCCCTTCCAGTCGTAGCGCGCAAAAGCCAGCGCGCCGAAGAAAGCGATGACGACCGACACGAACGTCACGATGAAGGCGATCAGCAGCGAGTTCTCGATCAGCGTATGGATCTCAAAGGATTCGATCGTCTTGCCCCACCACTCGGTGGAATAGATTTTCACCGGAAAGGCGAAATAGCGGCCCTTGGAGAGACCTGCGAGCGCGCCGCAGAGGATCGGCAGATAAAGCATCAGGACGACGAACGCCGTCCAGATGCCGATGAAGAGACGCGAACGTTTCTGGCCGATCTGTTCCATCAGCGCCGTCCCAGAATGCGGTCGAGATCGAGTTTCGACATCACAAACAGCGCAAGCCCGCTGATGAGGATCATCAGAAGAACCGCGAGCGCCGAGCCGAGCGGCCAGTTCTGCGCGTATGTGAAAGCGATTTCGATGTCGTGGGTGATCATGATGACCGACTGGCCGCCGAGGATTTTGGCTTCGGCGACGGCGCCTGCGGCGAGAACGAAAGTCAGGAGCATGCCGATGAGAATGCCGGGCATAGCAAGCGGCAGTTCGATCTCGCGCCAGATCATCAGCCGTCCCGCGCCGAGATCGGCAGCAGCATCGACGAGATCCTTCGGCACCATGGCAAGGCCGAGCGTCATCGGAAACAGCATGAAGGGCAGATACACATAGACCATGCCGAACAGGATGATGCCCGGCGAGAAGAGGACGTCCGGCCCGCCGGCAAAGCCGAGCGTCTTCAGCGTGCCGTCGAGAACGCCGTTCTTGATGAAGAACAGAACCCAGCCGTAAAGGCGCACATTTTCGGAAATGAATAGCGGGAAGACGAAGAAGATCGAAACAAGCCCCGCCCATTTACCGAAGACGCGGTTGAGGCCATAGGCGATGGGATAGGCGACCAGCGCGAGAAGAATAACCGTCATCGCGGCGAATGCGATCGACCAGGCAAAAGAGGTCCAGACCGTGTTGTCCGGCGACAGGATGGTCGTGAAATTGTCGAAGGTGAAGGACCGGAAGACGTCGAAGGTTTTCGGCGTCGCGACCGAATAGGCAAGGACGGTCAGAAGCGGCGCGAGAAAGCCGAGCCCGAGAAAGATCAGGATCGGGCCGGCGCAGCGTATGCCGGCGGGAACGACGAATCTCTTGCGGGTCTTTTCCTCGGTGAGAGGACCGCTGAGCGCAAGCGTCATTTTACGCGCCGACCACGATGGCGTCGCGCGCATCCCAGCCGATCAGGGCCGGCTTGTCGAACGCGCCCTTGAAGGCGCTGGCGCGCGAGAGTTCGAGAAGGAAGGTCTTTTCGCCGACGCGCACCTGATACTGAATGCGCGAGCCGAGCGAATATTCATTGTAGATCGTGCCTTCCAGCACATTGTCGGCGCCGGATGGCGCATCGACGAAACGCATAAATTCCGGGCGCACGACGATGGAAGCCGCGGTTGCGGCCGCGAGATCCGCGGGCAGCACGACACGCAGGCGCGTGCCGAAATCATCCGCGCTCCACTCTGCGCCCTTCTTTGTTGCGGCGACGACATTCACCTCGCCGACAAATTCCGACACGAAGCGATCGGCCGGGCGCGAATAGATATCTTCGGGCGTACCGACCTGAACGAGCTTGCCCGAGCGCATGACGCCGATGCGATCGGACATCACCATCGCTTCTTCCAGCGAGTGGGTGATGTAGATAAAGGTCTTGCCGCTTTCGCGGTGCAGATCCTTCAGCTCCTTCTCCATCGCCTTTTTCAGCTTGTAATCGAGCGCCGAGAGCGGCTCGTCGAAGAAGAGAACGTCCGGGTCGTAAGCGAAGGCGCGGGCGAGTGCGACGCGCTGCTTTTCGCCGCCCGAACACTTCATGACGTTCTTGCCGTAATAATTTTCCGGCAGGCGCACCATGCGCAAAAGCTCAAGCGCGCGCTCCTTGCGTTGTGCCGGCGGCACATTCTTGACCTTCAGCGGGAATTCGATGTTCTCGCCGACGGTCTTGTGCGGAAAGAGCGCGAGCGACTGGAAGACGAGACAGGTCGGGCGGCGGTTCGACGGCACATCGTTGATGAGCTCGCCGCGCAAAGTGATATTGCCTTCGCTCGGCGATTCCATGCCCGCGAGCATGCGCAGCAAAGTTGTTTTGCCGGAGCCCGAAGGACCGACAATCGTCAGGAACTCGCCTTCGTAAATATCGAGGCTGATATTGTCGACCGCGGCGAACTCGCCGAAGGTCTTACGCACCCCGACAAGCTGAAGAACCGGCAGCGGCGTGTCCGCATCCGGCGCCGGACTGGTCGGTTCGACGAGAGCAAGCTTCATCTGATCATCCGCATTCAAGAAAAGAGCCGGCGCGGTCCTGTCCGCGCCGGCTTTGCTTTTTACGCACGCTGACGCTTGGCGGCGGTCATCAGTTCCAGCGCCTTGTCGTAGTCCGGAACGATGTCGTATTCCGCCGAGCGCGACATTTCCTCTTCGAGGCTGTCGTACTGGATGGCGTCGAGCTCTTCCTTGGTGAACAGCGCGAAGCATTCCTTATTGCCCATCTGCGCCACCGGATTGAACGTGCCTTCGGCAAACGCGACGGTGTGCGCGACTTTCGGGTCCTGCACATATTTCAGGAACTCGGTCGCGAGCGGCGACAGGTTCGGATTGTTCACGGTCGAGGTGATCTCGATCCAGGACACGCCGCCTTTGCCGTCAATCGGCCCCTTCAGCGGCGTGACCGCACGAAGGTTTGCATTGCCGTCGGCGCGGGCCGGGGAGACGGAGTAGGTGCCGCCCGTCAGATGCAGATCGATTTCGCCCGAGACCAGAGCCTGGTTCATCGTCGCGATATCACCGACCATCTTGGCGCCCTTGAACACTTTGACTGCCGTGTCCTCGAACTTCTTCAACTCGTCGGCGGTGTGTTCCTTGAAGGGATTGATGCCGGCGACGAGGAAGATGTTGAAGACGTTCCAGTCGTCGGATTCGAGAATGCCGTATTTGCCGGCAAGTGCTTTGTCGTTGAAGAGATCCCAGCCGGTATCTTCCGCCGTCTTGCGGCTGATCTTGTCGGTATTGACGACAAAGGAGTAGGGCCCGAAGCGCTGGGCCATGCCGAGCAGATCCTTGCCGTCATCGCTCATCGCCCATTTGTAGGGCGCCTTGAACTCCGGAAGCATCTTGTCGAAGAAGGGTTCGAACTCGGCTTTCGGCAGCGGCTTGATCAGGCCTTCCGGAGCCATCGCCTTGCGCGCCCACGGATTGTTGACGTTGATCAGATCCCACACTTTGGTTTCGCCGGCGCGCAGCCGGTTGATCATGGTGGGGTCGTTGGTGAGGCTTTCAGCCTTCACTTCCGCGGATTTGGAAGAGCGGAAGGGATCGAGCACCTGGGCGGAGTTGTAGCCCTCCCAGCACAGGATATTCAGCTCCTTCTCGCGGGCCGCGAAAGCCTTGCTGGCAAGGCCCATCGGGCCGGTGGCAGCGACTGCGCCAGCGCCCATCATCTTCAGAACATTGCGTCTCGAAATCGTCGTCATCGCCGGTCCCCGTTTGGCCGATCAGCGCACCGCGTTAAGCGCGCCTTGTTGGAAGTGTGGCCTTCTAATGTTGGATTTACAACATTTATCGCCTGCGGCATCCTTGCGCTCGACCAAGGTCTGAGGCGGCGCCGTCTGGCCTCTTCCATGCTTAGACCGTGCCAGTCCGAGAACTTCTAAGGGCTCTCTATCCCTTGAAACTCTTGGTGCTTTGCGGATGGGCAGGATCGCGCCGCCTCTGCCGAATTTGCATTCAGCAGGGGCGCCGAACGGCGCTTTTCTGCGCAATTATTGATCAGAAGGGGACAAAGGGAATGTTGAAGTCGCTACAAGGCCAGACCGTCATCGTGACCGGCGGCAGCAAGGGGATCGGCCGGGGCATCGCCAAGCGCTTCGGCCTTGCCGGCCTCAACACCCTCATCGTCTCGCGCAATCAGGCCGAGGCCGACAAGGTGGCCGGGGAAATCGGCAAACATGCTTCGGGCTTTGCCGCCGATGTGTCGACGCTGGAGGGCTGCGAGGCCATGGCGAAAGCCGCGCTCGACCGCTACGGGGCGATCAATGTCCTCTGCGCCAATGCCGGCATCTTCCCGGCGGCGAAACTCGGCGATCTCACCGTCGCCGATTTCGACCATGTCATCGGCACCAATCTCAGAAGCTGCTTTCTCAGCGTCCACGCGGTGCTGCCGGCGATGAAAAAGCTCGGTGCGGGCCGCATCGTGCTGACCTCGTCGATCACAGGTCCCATCACCGGCTATCCGGGCTGGTCGCATTACGGCGCGAGCAAAGCGGGCCAGCTCGGCTTCATGCGCACCGCGGCAATCGAGCTTGCGCCGCACAACATCACGGTCAACGCCGTGATGCCCGGCAATATCATGACCGAGGGCATGGAAGCCGTCGGACCCGAATACATACAGAAGACCGCCGATTCCATTCCGATGAAGAAACTCGGTTCTGTCGACGATATCGCCAATGCGGCTCTGTTCTTCGCCTCGGAAGAAGCGGCCTATATCACGGGCCAGCAGATCGTCGTCGATGGCGGCCAGGTGCTGCCGGAAAACCAGGGCGCGATGGACGCGATGTAAATGCAGCGGGCGGCGCTCAACGCGCCGCCAGCACGCTTTCCATGGCTTCAAAGAAGAGATCGGCATCGGCGCGCGCAAAGCAGAGCGGCGGACGCACTTTCAGCGTATTGCCGTGGGAGCCGGCCGCGCCGATCAGAACGCCGCGTTCCTTCATGGCGTTGATGACATAGGTCGCCATGGCCGTGTCGGGCTGATGATCGGGCGTCGAGAATTCGACGCCGGTGAAAAGGCCCGCGCCGCGCACATCGCCGATCGAGGGGAAGCGGTTCGACAGTTCGCGCAAGCCCGTCCGGAAGTAAGAGCCGACTTCCTCCGCATTGTGCATCAGCTTTTCGTCCTCGATCACATCGAGCACGGCAAGCCCCGCGGCCGCGGCGACGGGATTTCCGCCGAACGTGTTGAAATAGCCGGTCTCCTCGCAGAAGGGCGTGAGGATCTCCGGACGCGTCACGACACCGCCCATCGGGAAACCATTGCCCATGGGTTTGCCCATGGTCACGATGTCGGGAATGACGCCGTGGCGCTGGAAGCCCCACATCTGCCGCCCGGTGCGGCCAAAGCCCGGCTGCACTTCATCGGCAATGAAGACGCCCCCCGATTTATGGACGAGATCGACCGCGGCTTTCAGAAAGCCCGGCGGATCGGCATGGATGCCGTCGCTCGAGAAAATGGAATCGACGATGAGGCCGGCGAATTTGACGCCGTTATTTTCTAAATCCTCGATGGCCGCGGCGATATCGCTTGCGAATTTTGCGCCGATATCCTCGACCGGATCGGAATAAAGATCGGGCGCCGGAACGGTGCGCACATGCGCCGGCACTTTGCGCGATTTGGTGGAGGAGGGCGAAATCTCCATCACCGCGGCCGTATTGCCGTGATAGGCGGTCTCGGTGACGATAAAGCCTGCGCCACCCGTCCAGATCTTTGCCAGTCTCAGCGCGAGGTCATTGCTCTCGCTGCCGGTGCAGGTGAAAACGACATTCGACAGCCCGTCCGGGAAAGTCGCGAGCAGACGTTCCGCATACGTATGAACGATGTCGTAGAGATAGCGCGTATTGGTGTTGAGCGTCGCCGCCTGTTTCGAAATTGCTTCGACGACGCGTGGATGACAATGCCCCACCGAGGGGACATTGTTGTAGACGTCGAGATAGCGGCGCCCCGTCGAGTCGTACATGAATACGCCTTCGGCGCGCACCATCTGCAAAGGCTGCTCGTAGAAGAGGACCGAGGATGCGCCGAAAGTTGAGTGACGGCGCTTGACGAGATCGGCGATGTCCTTGCTGAGCCCGTCCGTCTGTCCGGAATCGAAACGGTTGAGCGCGAGTATCTGTTTGCCCTGAGCCATGTTCTCTCCCGCGCGCCTTCAGATTTTTCTGCCGAGATATTTTTCGGCAAGCGCTACCGTGCCGTCAGTATAGGGAACGCCCATGCTTTGCGCCGTCGGCGTTTCCGCATGCGAGGCGATCCAGGCCGTGAGCTGCATGCGCCGCAGCATCAGGAACATCGGCAGCGCCGCTTCCTCTTCAGCAGAGAGGGGAGCGACGCTGCGATAGCCGTCGATCCAGGCCGCTTTCACCTCGTCGAGATAGGGCTCGGCTTCCTGAAAGCTGACGGCGGCCGCAAAATCATAGGCAAACCAGGACAGGCCGCAGTCGTCGAAATCGATGACGCCGAGACGGTCTCCGTCGACGAGAAGATTGGCCGGCCGCATATCGCAATGAATGAGACCGAATTTGTCGGCATCCATGCCGAAGGCGGCGGTCTCTTTTTCCAGCAGCTTTTCAGTGCGCTCCAGAATGGCGCGGCCTTGAGGCTCAAGGCCGAGCGCTTCGCGCCAATCGCCCCAATAGGCGCTTTTGCCGATGGTCGTATCGAAATTCCAGATTTTTCGGGCAAAGCCCGCGGGCCGCTGCCAGGAGCGGCTATGCGCGTGAAGCCGCGCATTGATGCCGCCGAGCCGTCCATACCATTTGACAAGATCGTCTTCCGCCGCCGGCTCCTTGCCGGGCATGAAGTCGAACGCAACGATGTAGCGGACCGTGCCTTCATCTGCGAAGGAGCAGAGGAGGGTGCCGTCTTTTGCTGCGATGGGGCGCGGCGTCTCGACCACGCCGGCTTCGCGCATGGCGGAAATCCAGGCGAGCTCGGAGAGAATTTCAGCTTCGGAATGATAATCGGGCCGGTGAACGCGCAGGATCATGCGGCGGCCGCGCGCTTCGTCCTCGGCAAGGAAAGTCGCGTTCTCCGAAATCGTCAGCAGCGAGACGGGGGCATCTGTCGGCAGGCCCCAATTCGGCAGAGCGGCGCGAAGCCCGTTTTCGAGCCTTTTCAGAAAGGCGTCCTGATACAGCATGTCCCGGCTCTACGCCCTCAAAGTGGTAGATGCAACATCAAATGTTGTAGTTCCAACATTATGCCTCAGCCGCGGTGTTTGGCAAGGAAGCCGAGAAGGGCGGGATAATACGCCGCGGGCTCCTCATAGAAGGGCATGTGGCTGGAATTCGGGAAGACGTGGAGCTCGGCATTCTTCAGCCCGCGTTTCATCTGAGCGGCGCAAACCGTTGTGATCTCATCATGCTGGCCGACCGTGATGAGCGCCGGCACTTCGATTTTCGGGAGATCCTGGCTTCGGTCCCAGTCCTTCAGATTGCCGATATAGAGAAATTCGTTCGGCCCCTGCATCGTGCCGTAAGGACCCATATTCCAATCCGCCAAGGAACGATTGATCGGCGCCGGCCACTCCCTCAAGCGGCACACATGACGGTAGTTCAGGATGGTGATGGCCGCCTGATATTCCGGATGATCGAGCGTGCCGTCCGCTTCATGCGCCAGCATCATCGCAACGGTTTCGGGCCCGAGCGCGCCGCGCAGACGCTCGAGTTCACGGGCGAGAAGAGGAAGATCGGCGGCCGTGTCTTCGAGGATGAGCGTCTTCAGCGCATCCGGATGTGTCAGCGCATATTCGATGGCGAGCCAGCCGCCCCAGGAATGACCGAGAAGATGCACTTTGCCGAGACCGAGCGCCGTGCGCACCTTTTCGGTTTCCTCGACATAGCGGGAAATCGTCCACAGCGAAGGATCGGTCGGACGCTCGGATGAGCCTGTCCCGAGCTGATCGAAAGCGACGACGCGGTAGCCTTCATCGATCAGGCAGGAATGCGCATCGCGCAGATAATCGCAGGGAAGGCCCGGCCCGCCATTCAGGCAGAAGACCGTCTCATCGCCCTGGCCAAAGGAGTAGGCAACGACTTTGTGGCCGCCGATATCGACGTGGATAGTTTGGTCAGGCTCGATTTCACGCCACATGCAACGCTCCGCTGTGAATGCGGAGCCTCTGCAAAATCCGAGCCGGGGCTGCGGTGTCGCCGGTTCACGCCCGGCGGTATGCGGCGAGCGCTGCAATGCCGATCGCGCAGAGCGCCGCGCCGCTGCCGATCAGGATGTTGAGCGGCACCCAGCTTGCGAGGACGCCGATGATCGCCGCGCTGATCGGGGCCGCGCCGCGGAAGATCAGCCAGTACAGCGACACGATACGCCCGCGAAATGCGGCGTCTGTCTGCAGCTGGACGAGCGACTGCATGCCGATATTGCAGGTGACGTGGCCGAGGCCCGCGACGCCGACGAGCGCGACCGCAATCCATTTTATGTCGGTGAGCGAGAAGGGGATGAGCGCAAGACTCATGATAAGTCCCGCGCCGAAGGTGATTTTCAAAATCCGGTCTTCGCCGCGCTTGCGCAGCATTATAAGAGCGCCGAACAGCGCGCCGGCGCCCTGCGCGCTCATAAAGGCGGACAGAAGCTCCGGACCCGAATTGAAGACCTGGCCGGCGATTGCCGGAAAAAGCTCGGTGAACGGCCTGCCGAGAAGCGAGAAGATGAGAGCCAGCGCAAAGAGCCGTGCTATGCGCGGCGTCTGCGCGATGTAGTCGAATCCCGCGCGGATATCTTCGCCGAGCGGAATCTTCTCTTCCGGCGGTACGCTTTTGCGGGAACTGCGCAGATCGCGCCGCAGAGCGAAGATGACGAGGAGCACCGCCGCAAACGCCAGCGCCGCACCGGCAAACACAAGAAGCGTCGAGCCGGTCTGCACCATGATAATGCCGGCAAGAGCCGGGCCGATCATGCGCGCCGTATTTACGGCAATGGAATTGGTGGCGATGGCCTGAGACAGAAGCCCGGGTCCCGCGAGCGATCCGATCACCGTCGATTTGACCGGCTGGTTGAAGGTCTGTGCAAGGCTGTCGGCGAGCGCCAGAAGCAGAACGACCGGGAAGCTGAGCAGACCCAGAACGTGGACGAGCAGTGTGACGAGCGGCGCTACGATCAAAAGGCTTTGTGTTGTCGCGATCAGCCGGAAGGGCTCGTGCCGGTCGGTCATGACGCCGGCGAGCGGTGCCGACAGGATTGTGGCGACCGGTTCGGCGAGAGCGACCGCGCCCACGGCGAAAGGGGAGTGCGTAAGTTCCCAGGCCAGCCAGCCGAACGCGGCTTTTTGCATCCAGAAGCCAATGCCGGAAATGCCTTGCCCGAAGGCAAAAGTGATGAACTTCCAGGGACTTGGCCGATAAATCATTATATACTTGTGATTGACGTGTGATTATAAAATTAGCTTGACGCGAAAGTTGTATGCCGCGATTGATTATCTATCGATCAAATAGACAATCGAGGACATGGCATATGCCTCTCACCGCTTCCAATGAAATCGCGATTGGCACAAGAGCCCCCGCCTTCCAGCTCGCCGATTCCGGGGGACGAAAGCACGGGCTCGAAGATTTCGCCGGATCGAAAGCTCTGCTGGTCGCCTTCCTTTCCAATCGCTGCCCGTATGTCGTGCATATCCGCGAAGCCTTCGCTGCCTATGCGTGTGAATACGCAGCGAAAGGTGTGCGCGTCGTCGCCATCAATTCCAATGATGCCGCCGCCTATCCGGAGGAATCGGCGGAAGCGCTCGGCAAGGAAGCAAAGCAGTTCGGATACGACTTTCCGTATCTGAAAGACGGCAGCCAGGACGTTGCCAAAGCCTATGGCGCCGCCTGCACGCCCGATCTCTATCTCTTCGACGGCGATCTGAAGCTCTTCTATCACGGCCAGTTCGACGACAGCCGCCCGAGCAACGGCATCGCCGTGACCGGTGCCGATCTGCGCGCCGCAACCGACCGCATTCTCGCCGGGCAGGGATCTCCCGCCGAGCAGAAGAACGCCATCGGCTGCAACATCAAATGGCTTTCGGGATCCGAGCCTGCATGGTTCGGCGCGAAAGTCGCGGCGGAATGATGTTTGGCCGGGCGCGTCATGCGCCCGTGCCGGTTCGAACGCCATGACCGATCTCGATCGCTATCAATCGGATGTCCTTGTGCTCGGCGGCGGGCCCGCTGCGTGCTGGGCGGCGCTTGCGGCGCGCGAGGCCGGCCGCAGCGTGATCATGGTCGACAAGGGATATGTCGGTACAAGCGGCGCGACCGCGCCGTCGAACACCGGCACCTGGTTTGCGAACACTCCGGAACGCCGCGCCCGTCTGATCGAAGAACGGCAGAAGCAATCCGAGGGCCTTGCCGATGTGCGCCAGATGCATCGCGTCATCGATGCGGCAACCCAGCATCTGAATATTCTCGCCGAGCGCGGCTATCCGTTTCCGCGCGATGATGAGGACAAGCTCTATATCGCCAATCTGCGCGGGCCCGATTACATGCGTTTCATGCGCACGCAGGTCATCCGCGCGGGCGTAAAACTTCTCGATCATCATCCGGCGCTGGAACTTCTCGTCGCTTCCGATGGCGTTGCGGGAGCGGCCGGCTATGCGCGCCAGCTCGACCGCAATTGGGAAGCGCGCGCCGCGGCGGTGATCATCGCAACAGGCGGCTGCGCGTTCGGCTCGCGCATCCTCGGCGCGACGGGCCTCACCGGCGACGGCTATCTGATGGCGGCTGAACTTGGCGTCACTCTGTCGGGCATGGAGTTTTCCAACCAGTATGGCATCGTTCCGCTGCACAGCTCGGTCAATAAGGGCCTGCCTTATGGCTGGGCGAACTTCTATCGCGGCGACGGTTCGGAGATCGAAATTCCGTCCGGACAGCGTTTTGCGGTTCTGGCGCGTGAATCGCTCGAAGGCCCGATCTTCGCGCGGTTCGACCGGGCGAGCGGCGTTCTTCCCGATGCGCTCAGGCGCGGCCAGCCGAATTGCTTTCTACCCTTCGACCGCGCCGCAATCGATCCGTTTGCGGATATCTTCCCGATCTCGCTGCGCTCGGAAGGCACAATCCGCGGCACAGGCGGTCTCAAGCGTGCGGACGATGATTGTTCGGTCGGTATCCCGGGCCTTTATGCCGCGGGAGATTCGCTCGACCGCCAGGATCTTGCGGGTGCGGCCACCGGCGGCGGCGGACCGAATGCGAGCTGGGCTATCGCAACCGGCATCTGGGCCGGTAAGGGCGCCGCATCCTTTGCCGCAAGCCTCGGTGCGCGGGCGAGCGACCGCAAAGTTCGTCCGTCCGGACAGGCCGGCTTAAGGCCCGCAAAATCCGCCGGCGATGTCGATCCGAAAGCGGCTCATGCGCTGGTGCGCGAAGAAATGCTGCCGGTCGACCGGAACTTCTTCCGCAGTCCTTCAAAGCTCGCACGCTCGATCGAACGACTCGACGCGGCCTGGGACGATCTGCGCGATCATGCGCATGGCACGGGCTATCAGGCGCTCAGACTGCGCGAGGCCGCGGGGCTCCTGGCTTCGAGCCGTTGGGCCTATCGCGCCGCCGATGTGCGTACAGAGACACGCGGCATGCATCGTCGTCTGGATGCGACGGCCAGCGACCCTTCATTCGCCCGCCGCATCACCATTGGCGGCATCGACCGTCCCTGGCTCGAATGGGATGCGGCTCCGGCGGAGGTTCTCGCATCATGATCGAGATTCTGTCCGAGACGCGCTGCACCTCCTGCAATGTCTGCGTTAAAGCATGCCCGGCAAATGTGTTCGATGCCGTTCCCGGCGGCGTGCCGATCATCGCGCGTCAGGACGACTGCCAGACCTGCTATCTCTGCGAGATCTATTGCCCGGTCGATGCGCTCTACGTCGCCATCGATCCCGAGCGCCCGACCGGCATCACGGAAGCCGAAGTCTTGGAGCGCGGGCTGTTCGGCACTTACGCGCGGGCGCTCGGCTGGAAGAAGGGCCGGGAAGGCGGGACCGATCAGGACCCGACCTACCGCATCCGTCTCGCCTCTCTCAACAACCTCGTGCCCGGCATGCAGGTACAGGGATCAAACTCATGACCGCTTTGGCCAATCGCATCTCCGTCACCGACCTGCATAAGACGTTTCGTCTCAAGCCCGGACAGACGGTGCGCGTCGACGGGCAGATCAGCGACCGCATCAAGGTTCTGTCCGGCGTCGATCTCGAAATTCAAAAGGGCGAGTTCGTCACGCTTGTCGGCCCGTCGGGTAGCGGCAAATCGGTGCTGCTCGATATTATTGCGGGTCTCACCGACGCGACCTCGGGCGTTGCCGAAATCGACGGGCGTGCCGTTACCAGCCCGCATCGCGACGCGGCCTATGTGTTCCAGCAATATGCGCTTTTTCCCTGGCGCAGCGCGCTCGAGAATGTCGAATACGCCCTCGAAGTGCGCGGCGTTGCGAAAGCCGAACGCCGCGAGAAAGCGCAGCATTTCCTCAGCCTGTTTGGCCTGAACGGCTTCGAGGACCGCTATCCCTCGCAGCTCTCGGGCGGAATGCAGCAGCGCGTGGCGATTGCGCGGGCGCTGGCGACCGATCCTCAAGTGCTGTTGATGGACGAGCCCTTCGCCGCGCTCGATGCGCAGACGCGCGACATCCTGCAGAGCGAACTTCTGCGCATCTGGGAACAGATCAAGACGACCGTCGTGTTCGTCACCCATTCGATTGATGAAGCAATCTTCCTCGCCGACCGCGTGGTCGTCATGACGGCGCGTCCGGCGGCCGTGAAGGAAATCATCGAGATCGATCTGCCGCGCCCGCGCGATATCGAGATCCGCAATGGCGATCAATTCAACGCCTATCGCGCCCGCGTCTGGAACGCGCTGCGCGATGAGGTCCGCAAGGCGCAGCGCGATTGGCAACTCGCCTCAAGTTATAACGGATAGGAGCAGACCATGGCCCTGATCACGCATGATGCGACGGATATCCCGCCGCGCGCCTGGTGGAGCCGGCCGGCTTTCCTGCCGTCTGCCGCCTCTTTCCGCAGCGCATCGAACACGATTGCGCTCGGTCTTCCCGCGCTCTTTGCGTTCGCGCTTTTGTGGGAAGTCGCGCCGCGTCTCGGCTGGATCAATGCGCTGTTCTTTCCGCCGCTGAGCGAGGTTCTGGCCGCGCTGAAAGAAATGACGCTGAGCGGTCTTCTCGCCAAACATATCGGCATCAGCCTGCAACGCGCGACGCTCGGCTTTCTCCTGGCCGTGATCGTTGCGATCCCGCTCGGGCTCGCGATGGGCCGCTATGCGCTGTTCGAAAAGCTGTCGGACTTTCTCGTCCAGACGCTGCGCAACACCTCGCAATTTGCGCTGCTGCCGGTGTTCATTCTGCTGCTCGGGATCGGCGAAGCATCGAAAATCGCCATCACCTTTTATGCCGCGGTGTTTTTCCTCCTGATCAACACCATTGTCGGCGTCAAATCGGTCGATCCGCTTCTGATCAAGGCGGCGCGTTCGATGGGCACGTCCGATTGGGACATGTTCCGAAAGGTGATTTTCCCTTCGGCCATTCCCTCGATCGTCGCGGGCGCTCGCCTCGGCGTCAAAAGCTCCCTGTTCTCCGTCATCGCCGCCGAGATGCTCGCCGCGCAATCGGGGATCGGCCATCTCATTCAGAAATCGTCACTGATGCTGGAAACCGACCGTATGTATGCCGGCATCCTGACGCTCACCATCATCGGCTTTCTTCTGAACTACGGGCTCGTGGCGGCGGAGCGGCGTGCCACGCGCTGGCGTATCTCGGAAGACAACGAAGCCGTTTGATCCATCAAACCTCATATCAGCATCTGAAAGGGCTCCAGAATGTCGAACAGATTTTCTCTCTCACGCCGCAGTCTCATCAAATCCATCGGCGCCGCGGCGGCCGTTGCACCCTTTACGGGCTTTACGCCCGCCATCGCTCAGTCGAAGCCGGACGTCATCCGCATCGGCTCGACGGCGCCGGGCCATCTGAAATTCATTCTCTACCGCAACAAGAAGCTGCTCGATCAGGAGTTCGCCAAAGACGGCATCAAGATCGAGCTTGCGACCTTTGACGGCGGCGGCCCGGCTTCGACCGCGATCGGCTCGGGCGCTATCGAATTCACCTATATCGGCAACAATCCGTCGCTGCGTCTCGGCGCGAAGGGCGCGGATGTGAAAGCCATCGGCCTGTCGAGCTGGGTGCCGTCGAATGAAACGCTCGTCGTCGTGCGCGCCGATTCGAAGATCCAGAAGCTCGAAGAGCTGAAGGGCAAGAAGGTCGCCTATCTGGAAGGTACGGTACGTCACTCGACCTTTGCCAAGGCGCTGAAGGCTGCCGGCATTTCGATCAAGGATGTCGAAGCGCTGAATATCGGCATCGACAGTTCGGGTCCGGCACTCGCACGCGGCGATATCGAAGCGCTTGTCGAAAGCACGGGCCCGGCAACGAAGCTCGTCGAAACCGGTGCTGCGCGCGTCATTTTCGATGCCGGCAAGTCCGGCAAGCCGGAATGGGCCGTGCCGCATGTTCTCAGCGTCAACGGCGAATTCGCGCGTAAATATCCGGAGATCGTCACGCGTCTTCTTGCCGTCGATATCCAGACGGCGCGTTGGGCCGACGCCAATCCGGAAGAGACGATCAAGATTTTCGTTGCCGAGACCGGCAACAGCGATCAGGCCGTCCGCGCCGTCTATCCGGACGGAAAGTTCTTCCAGAGTCCGGAGATCACGCCGAAGGCCATTGAAGCCCTGAAGGGCGAAGAAGCCTTCATGGAAGAGTCGGGGCTGCTGAAGGGCAAGGTCGATTACGACAAATGGATCGACCGCTCCTTCTATGAGGCGGCTCTGAAAAAGATCTCGTGAGCAAAGCCTGAAGCAATGAGGGCCGGTCCTCGGACCGGCTCTTTTCTTTTCTAGCGGGTCAGATGCCGCTCGAAACGGAAGCGGTCGGCCTTGTAGTAGGTACGCGACAGCTCCAGAGGGTCCCGCGATTCAAGGAACACAAGGCGGGAGACGAGGATCAGCGGGTGGCCTTCCGGCACGCCCAGCATGCCGCCGCGGAATTCGTCGGCGATGATGAATTCGATGACCTCATCAGCCTCGGCCGCGGCGTGATGGTAGTTCCGCTCCAGCACGAGGGCGAGGGGCGGCGTCAGATCCTGTTCGAGCAGGTTCGGCGTCAGATGGCACGGCACAAAGCTCGTGCGGAAGGCGACGGCATCGCCGTCGATGCGCAGAATCTTTCGAATCTTGAAGACGGGCTCGTCATTGGCAAGGCCGAGCGGCACGCCGAACCAGTCGGCGGCCTCCACGATCTCCTTGCTGAAGACCGATATGTTCGCGGGGTCCGACGCATCGAAGCCGCTTAAAAGAAAATGGTTCTGATCGGCCAGCGGCAGGACGAGGCGAGGGGAGAGTACATACGTCCCGCGGCCCTGCTGGCGGTGCAGCAGGCCCTCGTCGCAGAGCGAGGTGATCGCCTGACGCACGGTGATGCGCGACAGATTGTAGAAAGAGCAGAGCTGGCTCTCGGACGGGATCTTGTCGCCGGGGCGCAACTCAAAGGTCACAAGATCGCGCAGCGCATGCTTCAGCTGCAGCCACAGGGGCATATTGGCCCCTTGCCGCAGCGGATGAAGCTTGAAGTCCGGCTCCGCCTGGACGCTCACGCCATGCCCCTTTCGTCTCTAAGACCTCTTAACTCGACCTATTCCAGCCGAAGGCCAATTGACAAGATCAGCCTCCCACACATAATCTGAAAAGAAAACGTCATAAGACGTCTTATCGGGAGGAAAAAAGATGAAAGCTTCAGGACTTTACACAAGTCCATGGCTGGGCTCGGCTTTTGCCGGTCTCCTGCTCATGGCGACGCCTGTTTTTGCCCAGGCGCCGGAAGGACCAGTTGAAATCACGGTGGGATCGAGCGCCGGCGGCACGCCGGACGTTCTGATGCGCTCCGCCGCGAAAATCCTCAACGAAGAGAAGATCGTCGAGAACCCGCTCGTCGTCGCCAACCGCACGGGCGGTTCGTGGACGGTCGCGAGCAATTACGCGCTCAGCAAAGCCGGCGACAAGAACACGCTCATGGCGCTGGCTCAGCCCATGATCGCGACGCCGATCGTGCAGGGCACGCCCAATACGTTTGAGAAGCTGAACCCGATCAGCGTGTTCGTGCAGGGCGAGCTTCTGCTCGTCGTGCAGCCGGATTCGCCGTTCAAATCGCTGCAGGACCTTGTGAAGGCAGCGAAGGAAAAGGAACGCGGCGTCCGCTTTGCCGGCGCGCAGACCGGCGGCACCGACCAGATGGCCACCGGCCTTCTGGAAAAGAAAGCCGGCGTGAAGCTGAACTACATCCCGTTTGACGGCGGCGGTGCGGCTCAGGCGGCCTTCCTCGGCAAGAACGTCGAAGCCATCTTCGTCAGTCTCGAAGAAGGCAATGGCCTGATCGAGAGCGGCAAGGCTCGCGCGCTCGCCATCCTGTCCAAGCAGCGTCGTCCGGAACCCGCGTTCAAGGACATCCCGACGGCGACCGAGCAGGGCGTCGATTTGGTATGGACGCAGTTCTGGGGCATTGCCATGCCGCCGGACTCGGACCCCAAGCTCGTTGCCTGGTGGGAAGACAAGATCGGTAAGCTCGTGAAAAGCCCGGCCTGGACGAGCTTCCTCGCCAAGAGCTTCTTCACCAGCAATCTCGTCAGCTCGAAAGACTCCGCGGCGTTCCTGAAAGAGCAGCACGGCATCTATGTCGGCGTGCTGCGCGACCTCGGTCTCGCAAAGCAGTAAGTAAAACAGCAAGATAACGAAGGGCCGGCAATGACCAGACTCATGCAAATCGCACCTGCGATCATCATGGCGGCGCTGTCGGCCCTCGTGATCTTTGAAACGCGTCATCTCTCCTATTGGAGCGATTATTCTCCCGGGCCCGCTTTCGCACCCTGGTGGATCGCGTTCATCGGTCTTCTTCTATCCGCGCTTCTCGTGTTCCAGGCGTTCCGGGGCACGGATGTGTGGGAAGATGCGGGGACAACGCGTCCGGGTTTTGCCCGGGCGGCTGCCACCTTCGTGTCGCTTCTCGTTTTTCTCTTTCTCATTCCCTATCTCGGCCTCGTCATCACGTCCGTCCTCGTCGCGCTCGTGATCATGCTCGCCATTCTGCGCCGCGCCATCGTGCCGAGCATCGTTTCGGCGCTTGCCGCGGGCGGCACGATTTACGGCATTTTCTTCTGGTGGCTGCAGATCCATCTGCCCACGGGCCCGCTCGGCTTCTGAAATCTCGGCTGGAATACGAAACATGGAATCTCTCAGTCTTCTTGCCGACGGTTTTGCAACGGCGCTCACGCCGACCAATCTTCTGTTCGTTCTGATCGGCGTCGTTCTCGGTCAGGTCGTCGGCGCGCTGCCGGGCATCGGGCCGTCCGCAGGCATGGCGCTTCTTCTGCCGCTGACCTTCGGCGTCGAACCCGTCAGCGCCATCGTCATGCTCGCCGGCATCATGTATGGCGGCATGTATGGCGGCACGCTGACCTCTGTTCTCATCAACGTGCCCGGAGAAGCTGCGAGCGTCATGACGGCCGTTGACGGCCATCAGCTCGCGCGCCAGGGCAAAGCGGGCGCGGCGCTCTCCATTTCAGCCATCGGCTCCTTCCTCGCCGGCATCGGCGCGGTCGCGCTCCTCGTCTTCATCACGCCGGCGCTCGCCGACCTCGCGCTGAAATTCAACGCCCCGGAATATTTCCTTCTCGCCTCGCTCGGCATCACCGCGACGGCCTCGATCGGCGGCGGTTCGCAGGTGCGTGCGCTTTTGGCGGCCGTGCTCGGCCTCATCGTCGCGCTTGTCGGCACCGATCCCATGGTCGGCACCGAACGCCTGACCTTCGGCTCGACGCATATGCTGGAAGGCTTCGATTTCATCCCCGTCGCCATCGGCATTTTCGGCATTGCGGAGGTTCTCGTCTCGCTCGAGAACTCGCAGGACCTCCAGCCCATCCGCACGCGTCTGCGCGACCTCGTCCTCAGCCGCGCCGACTGGATGGCCTGCCGGATGTCGATCGTTCGCGGCGGCGCTGTCGGCATGCTGGTCGGCCTTCTGCCGGGCGCAGGTCCTACGGTCGCCTCGCTGCTTGCTTACGTGGTCGAGAAGAAAGCGAGCCCGCATCCGGAGAAATTCGGCAAGGGCGCGCTCGATGGCGTTGCCGCCGCGGAATCGGCGAACAATTCCGCCGTGCACGGCGCGCTCGTTCCGATGCTGGCGCTCGGCATTCCGGGCTCCGCTTCGACGGCGGTGCTGCTCGCCGCGCTGATCCTGCAGGGCATCCAGCCCGGCCCGATGCTGATGACGCAGCATGCCGATCTCGTCTGGGGCCTGATCGCCTCGATGTTCATCGGCAATCTGATCCTGCTCATTCTCAATCTTCCGCTCGTCCCGGTCTTCGCCTCACTCCTGCGGGTGCCTTACGACTATCTCGCTCCGGCGATCCTCGTTGTCTCGCTGACGGGCGCCTATGCGATGACGCTCAACATCTTCACCGTCGTCATCGCCATCGCCTTCGGCCTTATCGGCTACGGCATGATGAAGTTCGATATTCCGCGCTCGCCGCTCGTCCTTGCGGTCGTCCTCGCCCCGCTGCTCGAAAGCTCGTTGCGCCAGTCGCTGATGCTGTCGCTCGGCAGCCCGATGATCTTTGTCGAGCGTCCGATCTCGGCGATCCTGCTCGTGATGGTGACCGGCTCGATCCTCCTGCCGATCATTGCGACCTGGCGCCGGCGCCGGAAGGAGCGAGCCGCCCGCACCGCGGGAGCTGCGGCGTGATACGCTCGGTCAACCCGGCGACGGGGGAGGAGCTTGCCGCGTTCGAACAGCCGGGGGCCGCGGAGATCGACCGTGCGGTCGATGCCGCCGTACGTGCGCAGGTGCGCTGGGGCGATCTTCCGGTTGCAGAGCGCGCACGGCTTCTGACCGCCGCCGCCAGGGTTCTGCGAAAGAATGTCGGCACTTACGCCGAACTCATCACAAACGAGATGGGCAAGCCCATCATCGAGGCTGAGGCGGAAGTCGAGAAATGCGCGGTAACCTGCGATTTCTACGCGGAAAACGCCGCGCGCTTTCTCGGCGAAGAAAGCGTTTCGACCGCCGCGACCGAGAGCTATATCGCCTATGAGCCGGTCGGCGTTGTCCTGGCGCTGATGCCGTGGAACTTCCCGTTCTTCCAGGTCTTCCGCTTTGCCGCACCGGCGCTCGCCAGCGGCAATGCGGTGATCCTGAAGCATGCCGAGAACGTCCCGCAATGCGCGCTTGCCGTCGCCGACGTGCTGAAAGAGGCGGGGGCACCGGTCGGTCTGTTCCAGACTCTTCTGATCGGGCCGGACCCGGTTCACAAGCTCATCGCCGATCCGCGCATCGCCGCCGTGACGTTTACGGGCTCCTCCCGCGTCGGCAGCATTATCGGCGCTCAGGCCGGAACCGAGATCAAAAAGCAGGTCCTGGAACTCGGCGGCTCCGATCCCTTCATCGTCCTCGACGATGCCGATGTGGACGCGGCGATCGAGACCGCTATTCGTGCGCGCAATCTCAATGCCGGGCAGAGCTGCATCTCGGCCAAGCGCTTTATCCTGCACAGCGCGATTGCCGACCGTTTCACCGAAGGCTTTGTTGCCGGTGTCTCGAAACTGAAGATCGGCAATCCGCTCGACCGGGCGACGCAGATCGGCCCGATGGCGCGCGCGGACCTCAGGGCCTCGATCGACCGTCAGGTCAAGGCAAGCGTGCAGGAAGGCGCCAAGATCCTCGTGGGGGGTGCGCCGGTCGACGGCGCGGGCTTCTTCTATCAGCCGACCGTGCTGACGAATATCAAACCGGACTCAACCGCGTTCCGCGAAGAGACGTTCGGCCCGGCGGCGGCGCTCATCCGCGTCGGCAGCCTCGATGAGGCGATCGATCTAGCAAACCGCACCGAATACGGACTCGGGGCTGCGCTCTGGACCGCCGATATCGGCCGCGCCAAGAAAATCGCGCCGCGCATCAAATCGGGCTCGCTCTTCGTCAACGGCATGGTCTCGTCCGACCCGCGCCTGCCTTTCGGCGGCGTGAAGCGCTCCGGCTATGGCCGTGAACTCGGCGTCCACGGCATGCGCGAATTCACCAATATCCGCACCGTCTGGATCGGCCCGGCAACGACGCCGCTCTCGAACCTGTCTGAATAGGAGACCGCCTATGTCCGATAAATCTCTCGATCACGGCGTTCTGCTGCGGCCCTCGGATCTTCCGTCGGCCGATCGCGGCGGCGGCGCGCGCACCATTCCGCTGGTGACGCGCAAGACCGGCACGAAGCAGCTTCTGAACGGCATCACGATCATCGGGCCCGGCTCGCAGATTCCGATGCATTCGCACAATTGCGAAGAGAGCGTGATTGTTCTCGAAGGCCATCCCATCGCGGTCATCAACGGCGAGAACTTCGATCTCCAGCCGCAGGACACGACCTGGATCCCGCCGAACCTGCCGCATCATTTCAAGAACCCGTCGAAAGACGAGACGGTCAAGATTTTCTGGACCTATGCCTCGCTCGACGCGACGCGCACGCTGGTTGAGACCGGCGAGACGCGCAGCGTGGATTCCGAACACAAGAATGCACAGTGATATGACACAGGCTGCCGTCACGCATGATGACATCATCGTCCCCGTCGGACATCTGAAGGCCTTCGGCATCGATGTGCTCGTGCGTTCGGGCATTCCTTCGGGCGATGCCGCGAAGATCATCGATCTCATGGTCGATGCGGATCTGACCGGCGCCGAAGCGCATGGCATGTACCGGCTGCCGCAATATGTGAAGCGCATCCGCGCCGGCGGCGTGAACAAGACGCCGAATATCACGGTGAACCGCACGGCGGCGGCAACGGCGCTTGTCGACGGCGATAATGGCATGGGCCATCTCGTCATGTCGCGTGCCGGCGAAACGGCCGTGAAGCTTGCGCAGGACAGCGGCGTCGGCTGGGTCGGCGTCCGCGGCTCAAACCATGCGGGGCCGGCCGCGCTTTATGCGGAAATGCCGGTCGCTCACGGCATGGTCGGTATTTACTCGGCGGTTGCCAGTGCCAATCACATGGCGATCTGGGGCGGCTCGGATTCTCTTCTCGGCACAAACCCGCTCGCCATCGCCATTCCCGCCGGCGAGGAACCGCCGATCGTTCTGGATATGGCGACGACGATTGTCTCCTACGGCACGGTGAAAGCTTCGGTTCTGAACGGCAAAGGCATCGCGCCCGGCTGGATGATCGACAAGAAAACCGGCGAGGCGCTGCTCGATGCGGACCGTCTGTCGGACGGCCTTCTTCTGCCGATCGGCGGTTATAAGGGCTCGGGGCTTGCGATGGTGCTCGGCTTTCTCGCCGGCACGCTGAACGATGCGGTGTTCGGGCGCGATGTCGTCGATTTCAACTACGACGACACGACGGTCACGAATACCGGCCATTTCATTCTCGCGCTCGATATCGCGCGCTTTGTCGACCCGGCCCGTTTCGGCGCCGAGATCGACCGCCATATCCGTGATCTCAAAGCCTCAACGCCGCTGCCCGGCCAGAAAATCCGCATGCCCGGAGAACGTCGCGGACCGATGCGCGCCGAAGGTCGCGCCAAGGGCGTGTCGTTCACGCCGGCGGTTCTGGCGCGCCTCAATCAGATGGCGCGCGATGTCGGCGCCGCCGAACTCGATAAGTGAGCCCTTCCGTGCAGACACCCATTATCGACTGCCACGCCCACATCATTCCGCCGAAACTCGTGCAGGAAATCCTGCGCAAGGGCTCGCATTACGGCGTCGAGACCGGCGGCAGCGAAAAAGCGCCGACCATTCGTCTCGAGGGCTCGACCTGGACGAAACCTCTGCCGATCCCGCTGACGCGGATCGACGAGCGCATCGAGACCATGGACAAGCAGAAGGTCGATGTGCAGGTCCTGTCGGGCTGGATCGATTTTTCCGGCTATACGATGCCGATCGAGGATGCCGTCCGCTTCTCCAATCTGCAGAACGAGACGATTGCCGAGGTCGTGGCCTCCAATAAGGACCGCTATGCCGGCGCGGGCAATGTGCCGCTGCAGGATGCGCGTGTCGCTGCCGAGATGCTGCGCCGCTGCGTCGAGGATTACGGCTTCAAATCGGTTCAGGTCGCGACCTATTTCGGCGGTCAGCGTTTCCTCGACGATCCGGCGCTCGATCCGTTCTGGGAAGCAGCGCAAGATCTCGAAGTTCTTCTTCTCTTCCATCCCTATGAAGAAAAGCACCCGGCCGGGCTCGACGACTTCTTCCTGCACAATTGCATCGGTTATCCGCTGCAGACGGCAATCGCGATTGCCCGGATGATCTTCTCCGGCGTCTTTACGCGCTATCCGCGCCTGCGCGCGCGATTCCCGCATGCCGGCGGTGCGCTGCCTTATCAGTTCGAGCGCATCCGCCGTGCCGCGGAAGTCAGACCCGAAGCCAAGGCCAAGGGCTATGCGGGCGATCCGCTCGACGTTTTGAAAACGCTCTATTTCGACACGGTGACGTCCAATCCGCCGACTTTGCGCTTCCTCGCCGATCTTGTCGGTGCGGAGCGCCTGATGCTTGGCTCGGACTATCCGTTCGATATGGCCGAGCGCGATCCCGTCGGAACGGTCGCGGCCGCCATCGACGAGCCGCATCGCACCGCCGTCCTCGGCGGAACCGCCCAGAAACTCTTGTGCCTGTCGCCACGCTGCGGGTGCGGCGGCCGGCCTCTCAAACCGCTCGCGGAGGCGGTGTAATCATGACCGAGAAACTTCATTTTACCGTGTCCGGACGCGGACCCCATCTTGTTCTTGCGCATTCGCTCGCCTCGAACAGCGATCTGTGGTCGGCGCAGCTGCCGCTGCTCGAAAAGCATTTCACAGTGCTGCGCTTCGACATTCGCGGCCATGGCAGAAGCCCGGCTCCGGCAGGCGCCTATACGATGGAAGAGCTGGCCGATGATGCGATTGCGCTGCTTGAAGGGCAGGGCATCAAGAAGGTCACCTGGGTTGCCGTGTCGCTCGGCGCCATGATCGGTCAGGTCGTTGCGCTGAAAAAGCCGGACCTTATCGAAAAGCTGGTTCTCGCCGATACGACCAGCGGTTATCCGCCGCCGGCCCAGGCCGCCTGGAACGAGCGCATCGAGCATGTCGAGCATGACGGCATGAACGGCGTCGTCAACGGCACGCTGTCGCGCTGGTTCACCGAAGGCTTTCAGACCAAGCATCCGGATAAGTTTGGACGCATCCGCGAGATGATCCTTGCGACCAATCCCGCCGGCTTTATCGGCTGCGGCAACGCGATCCGCGATTTCGATGTGAAATCCGAAACGCATCGCATTTCCTGCCCGACGCTGGTCATGGTCGGCGAGCACGACCAGGCGACGCCGCCCGATATGGCGCGCGGGATCGCGGCCTCGATTCCCGGTGCGAAATTCGTCCTCATTCCGGACGCCGCCCATCAGGCCGCCGTCGAGCAGCCGTCTTTCTTCAATGCGGAACTCGCAAAGTTCCTCAATCTGGTGGAGGCCCCGTGAAGCCTCCTTTTGCAGGGATCGCGCTCCACACCTGGAGCATCGATACGACGCCGATCGCCGAAGCCTTGCGCGCGGCGCGGGAAGGCGGCTGTCAGGCGGTCGAACTGCGCCGCATCGATTTCGTGCGGTCTTATGAGCGCGGTCTGACAAACGATCAGGTTCTGCAGATCGTCCGCGACAGCGGCATGCATGTCTGCACGCTCGGCGTCGAATATGGCTGGCTGTTTGCGACCGGCGAGGACAGCAAGCGGCTCTACAACGTATTTCGCGAGAGCTGCAAGAATGCGGTGGCCATCGGCTGCAAGCAGCTGATGAGCGCGCCCGGTCCGTTTGTCGGCACGATCAAGGACGCCATCCCGCATCTGAAGAACGCCGCCGAAATCGCCGGCGAACACGGGCTGACCCTCGCCATCGAATTCAACTCGCAGCATGACGTCCTGAACAAGGTCGATGTGCTGAGCGAGCTCATTTACGGCGCCGATGCGCCCAATGCCGGCATGCTGCTCGACGCCTATCATCTGCATCGCAGCGGCAGCCCGGGCCGCGGCTTTGAGAGCGTTGCGCCCGAGAAGCTGTTTGCTTTCCAGTACAGCGATTGCAGCGCAACGCCGGTGACGGGTGTCAAGCGCCCGATGGACCGCCTGTCGCCGGGCCTCGGCACGGTTCAGTGGGAGCCGCTGCTGCAGCTTCTCGCCGAGAAAAACTTCAAGGGCTATCTCAGCTATGAGGCGCCCAATCCCGTCTATTGGGAACACGATCCGATTGCGACCGTGCGGACCGCGGTCGAAGCGACGCACGACATTCTTTCACGTGTCTTCGGCAAAAACGCCAAGGCCTCACATAAATCGAGCGGTGCATGAAAAGCTTTGTTGTCGATACCCACGCGCATGTCTTCACCGAGGAGATGATCGCGCAGTTCCAGAAGAACGCGCCTTCGCTCAACGTGTCCCTGACGGATATCGACGCCGATGGCGGCGTGCTACGCATTGCCGGCATCGTCCAGAAGCCGTTCCCGCGTTCGGCCTGGGATCTTGACCGCCGGATCAAGGAGCTCGATGCGTGGGGCGTCGATTTCCAGATCGTCGCCAATGTGCCGCATACCTTCCTCTATGAATCGGAAGCTGCTCTGACCAACGAACTGGCGATCATGCAGAACGATGCGATCGCAGCTTTCGCCGCAGCCAATCCCAAGCGTTTTGGCGGTTTGGCGACGCTGCCGATGCAGGCTCCGAAACTTGCGGCGGCTGAGCTGCGCCGAGCGATGAAAGAGAAAGGTCTCAAGGGCTTTCATCTCGGATCGAATATCGGCGGCAAGAATCTCGACGAGCCGGATCTCGATGAAGTGTGGGAAGTAGCGAACGAGCTCAAAGCTTTCGTTCTTGTTCATCCGCACAAGATCGCGGCAGGCAATCGCCTTGAATCCTATTATCTGAAAAATCTCATCGGCAATCCGCTTGAGACGACGATTGCCGGCGCGTCGCTGGTTTTCGGCGGCGTGGTCGAGCGTTTCCCGAATATCAGCTTCTGCCTCGTCCATGGCGGCGGCTTCGTGCCGTATCAGCTCGGCCGTTTCCGCCATGGCTGGGACGTGCGCAACGAGCCGCGTCTGCGCATGCGCGGAACGCCCGAGGAATCGCTGTCGAAGCTCTATTACGACACGATCACCCACAATGACGAAGCGCTCGATTATCTCGTCAAGACCGCGGGCGCGGATCGTGTTCTCTACGGCAGCGATTATCCGTTCGACATGGCGGACGATGAGGGCCCGGCACGCGTGAAGAAGCTGAAAGCGCCGGAGGCGGCACTGACGGATATTCTCTCCGGCAACGCCAAGCGCCTGCTCAATATATAAAGGGCAGCGCTTGCGACGTAGCCGAAAGGCTGCGTCCGGAAGACCGCGGAGCGCATTATGCGCTTTCGATCGGGTTCCGCAGAATGCCGATGCCTTCGACTTCGACTTCGACGACATCGCCGGGTTTCATCCATACCGGCGGCTTGCGCGCATAGCCGACGCCGGACGGCGTGCCGGTCGCAATGACATCGCCCGGTTCGAGCGTCATGATGTCCGACAGCAGCGATACCGTGCGCGCCGTCGAGAAGATCATGTCGGATGTATCGCTGTCCTGCATGGTCTCGCCGTTGAGGCGCGTTGCGATGCGAAGTCCCGAAGCGCCGGGCGGCAGCGAATCCGCCGTCGCGATGACCGGTCCGAGCGGGCCGGTGCCGTCGAAATTCTTGCCCGCCGTCCATTGCGTCGTCTTGCGCTGATAATCGCGCACCGAGACATCGTTCATGATCGTGTAGCCGAAGACGTAATCAAGTGCCTTGTCTTCGGGGACATTGCGCGCGGTTTTACCGATGACGATGGTCAGCTCGCATTCATAGTCGAGCTTGTCCGAGACCTTCGGCCGGATGACCGGGGCGTTCGGCGCGACGATCGAGCTCTGCACGCGCACGAACAGAGACGGGTAGTCGGGGATCGGGTTGCCGCCCTCTTTGGCGTGCAGCGCATAGTTCAGCCCAAGGCACAGGATTTTTCCGGGGCGGGGGAGCGGCGGCAGAAGTTCGACCGAAGACAGCGCAACACCTTTGGCGTTCGGCAGCGCAGCGCCGATCTTTGCAAGGAGTGGCGCGCCCGCCGAAATGACGCCGATCATATCGCGCGGCGCATTGGGCAGAAGTTCGGGCAGCGCAAACACGGTTTCGCCCTCAACAATTCCAACCGTCTCTCCGGCCGCGCCGCGGAACGTCGCCAAATGCATTTTCGGAAGTCTCCTTTGTGATGGCGGCGACCTTATCCGCAATCGCCGGGCGGCGTCTCAACCAATCTTCAAATTGGTTGAAATTCACCCGTTCTCCCCCAGACGTTTCAGGGGTTTACTCGCGCCGGAAAACAACAGGCGCTGAGATGATACCGGACGTAAAACTTGCGCTGCACAGCTGGACGATCGACACGACGCCTTTGCCGGCTGTCCTCAGCGCTGCGCACAAAGCCGGCTATGACGCCGTGGAGTTGCGCCGGCTCGATTTCGTCCGCTGTTTCGAGAAAGGTCTTTCGCGCGAGGAGGTCGTCGAAACGATCCGCCAGTCGGGGATCGAGCTCGGCATCCTCGGCACCGAATATGGCTGGTTCTTTGCGCCGCCGGCCGAAAGGGAGCGTCTGTTCCAGGTTCTGAAGGAGACGTGCGAAATCGCGGTTGAGCTCGGCTGCGGGATGATCATGAGCGCGCCGGGCCAGGTTGTCGGTACGGTTTCCGAGGCGATCGCCGCGACCAAGGATGCTGCCGATATTGTTGCTGCGCATGGTTTGAAGCTCGCGCTCGAATTCAACTCGCAGCACGATGTGGTCAACAGCACGAATGCACTGCGCGAGATCATCGCCGGAGCGGGCAGACCGAATTGCGGCATGCTTCTCGACGCCTATCACCTGCATCGCGGCCCGGGCATCGCGGCGGGCCTGAAAGATGTGCGCGGCGAGGAAGTCTTCGTCTTCCAGTACAGCGATGCGCCGCCCGTGCCGGCGGCGGGCGTGCGCCGTCCCATCGATCGTCTTCCGCCCGGGCAGGGCGTGATCGAATGGGACCTGTTCCTCGGGCTCGTCGAGGACATGGGCTATCGTGGCTATCTCAGCTATGAGGCGCCCAATCCCGCTTTGTGGGCGCGCGATCCCGTCGAAGTCGCAAAAGACGGCGTGACCCGAACGAAATCCCTTCTGAAGCGCGGCGAGGCCGCGAACCAACACTCGATCTGAGAGGACCAACATGCCCAATATCAGTCTCACCCAGGCAAGCATGATCGTCGATGCGGCGCTGAAAGCCGCGCGCGATGCCAATATGGAGCCGCTCACGGTCGTCGTGCTGGACGGCGGCGGGCATATCGTTGCCGCAAAACGCGAGGATGAGAGCGGCATTCTCCGCTTCGAAATCGCCTTTGCAAAGGCGTTCGGCTCGCTCGGGTTCGGCTTCGGTTCGCGCGGTCTTGCCGCGCGCGCCGCCAAGGCGCCGGCCTTCATTACCGCCGTGGGCTCGATTGCCGAAGGGCGCATGGCGCCTGTCCCGGGCGGCGTCATTATCCGCGATGCCAATAAGAAGGTACTCGGCGCGGTCGGAATTTCCGGGGATACCGGCGACAATGACGAAGCCGCAGCGCTTGCCGGCATTACGGCGGCCGGGCTGAACGCGGACACCGGAGCCTGAGATGACGACCATGCTCGGTAAAAAGCATTCGGATGTGCAGGAGAGCAAAAAGCTGGCGCTTACTCTTGCCTGCACGCATACCGACCGTTCGTCGCCGCTGCTCGACGGGCGGATCAAAGTTCCGGGCGTCGAGATCGTGCCCCTGCCGGGGCAGACGCAGGAAATTTTCCGGCGCGTTCTGACCGAGGAGGCTTTCGACATCGCCGAAATGTCGATGGGCACGCATATCGTTCAGAGCGCCCGCGGCGCCGATGCCTATGTCGCCATTCCAGTGTTTCTGTCGCGGGCGTTCCGCCACGCGTCGATCTTCATCCGCACCGATCGCGGCATCGAAAAGCCGCAGGATCTGCGCGGCAAGAAGATCGGCATCGAGCAGTTCCAGCAGACCATCGGCCTTTGGGTGCGCGGCATTCTCGCCGACAGCTTCGGCGTCAAGACGGCGGATATGGCATGGCGTACCGGCGGGCTCGAACAGCCGGGCGGCGGCGAGCGTCTGAAGATCGCGCCTCCGCCGGGTGTCGATCTGCAACAGATCCCCGCTGACGCGACGCTGAACGGAATGCTGGTGTCCGGTGAACTCGATGCGGTTATCGCAACGCGCATTCCCTCAAGCTATCAGCAGGGAAATCCGGTCATAGGCCGTCTCTTTCCGGATTATCAGCGCGCCGAGATCGCCTATTTCAAACAGACGCGGGCTTTCCCAATCATGCATTGCGTCGTCGTGCGCCGGCGGCTGGTCGAAGAGAACCCGGCGCTTGCCGCCGATCTCTTCCAGGCTTTCGTCAAAGCCAAGGCGCATGCGCTGAGCGAAATGGTGCACACCAACATTCCGCGTGTCACGCTGCCCTGGATTCACGAGCACTATTCGGAAACGCGCGCACTGATGGGCGATCATCTATGGGCCTATGGGCTGCCGGCAAGCCGGCATGAACTCGAGATGATGCTGCGCTACGCGCTGAGCGATGGGCTCATCGACAGAAAATTGCGGCCGGAGGACCTGTTCCATCCGAGCACGCACGATCTCAAGGACCATTAAGAGAGCTGACGCTCAGGGCGCCGGCTGACGCGATTTCTTTTTGCGGGCCGGCGCCCATTTGCGCGAGGTCTGGGATTCCTGACGCAGACGCACCGAGATCAGATGATCGCGCATGGCGTCGGACGCACGCGCCGGATTGCGCGCAACGATCGCCTGATAGATCGCCTGATGCTCGGCAAAGCCGGGATAATTGCCCGGCGGGGCTTTCAGCGGACGCGCTGTGTCGAGCGTACGGCGAACGGCATTCAGCGTTTCGAACAGGCCGGTCATCAGCTTGTTGCGCGCCGCGAGCGCAATCGCGAGATGGAAGCGGTGATCCCACGCTTCATAAACGCGCCAGATGCGCGCTTCACGGCAGCGCTTTTCGCAGAGCTTCATCTCGGCAAAATCGGCATCGATGCCGCGCATGGCGGCCAGCCGCGCAATCTCCGGCTCGAGCGCAAGCCGCGCCTCGAGAATTTGCGCCGGGGTGGTGATGCTGCCGAGAAAGCGGATGTCGTCGAGATTGACGACGGGGCGCGCACCGATAAACGTGCCGCGGCCGATATGGCGCCAGATCTGTCCTTCGCCTTCCAGCACGGCGAGCGCCTTGCGCAGCTCGGTCCGGCTGACGCCGAGCATCTCGCTCAAGGTCCGTTCCGGCGGCAGGCGCTCGTTCAGCGCCGGTGAGCGCTTGGCGAGATAGTCGCGGACGGTCGACAGGATGTCGGGCGGCTTCGGCATGCCCGTATTTTAGCAGGGGCGCCGCAGCGAAGCCAATCGGCTCAGTACTCTCCTAACTGGTAGACCGCCCGTCACTACACTAGTATTTGCTTCGTTTCTCTCAGCCGGGGGCACTCATGACCGCGTTCAACGTCGTACGCTTCAAGGTTAAATCCGGGATGGAGGCGCCTTTCCTCGATGCTCACCGGAATCTAGCTGCCGAATGGGCCGGACTGAGCCATGCCAACATCATCGAGCTGGGCGAGGGGCGCTACTGCCTCGTTGCGGAATGGGAAAGCCTGGAGGTCCTGGCTGCCGCCCGCCCGCTGATGATCGCAACCCTGAACAGCTTCCGTGCGACGCTCGAGGATCTCGGAGGCGGGCTGGGTGTGACGGATGCCGTCTCGGGAAAGGTCGTTCTGGCAATCAAGTAGGTCGCGGCTGCCGAAACATCGCATTTGAAATATCTCGGGAGCGAAAAGGCTTCGGCTGCGGATTTGACCTAGATCAAATTCGGGTGGCGGCCTGTCCATAATATCCGAGCGGAAATCCGCGTGTGCGGCCGCGTTGCGAGCGCAATCCCTATGGCAACAAGAGGGATGATGTATCTGATTTCGCTCAGCCTTCGGTGCGCCGAGTGGCAACGCGGTGAGAGGGCGGTGCGCGCCCGCCTCGCGCTTCTTTTCGCCTTTGCCGCTTTAACATTTGTATTGCCGGCGGCAGCCCAGGAGAAGGCGCCGGCAGCGTCCAATGTCAGCACCGTCGCGGCCGAGAAGCGCGCCATCTCTCAATCCGCTCAGTTTGTCGGCCGCGTCGAGGCGGTGGAGCGGGTCGATATCCGCGCCCGCGTGACCGGCTTTCTCGAAGAGGTTCTGTTCAAGGACGGCGAAACGGTGAAGAAGGGCGCGCCGCTCTACCGGATCGAGCAGGCACCGTTCCAGGCCGCCGTTCAGCAGGCCGAAGCCAATGTCCAGCGCGCCCAGGCGACGGTCGACAACGCCGTCGTGCAGCGCCAGCGTGCCGAACAATTGCTGCTGACCAACGCCACCTCCGTCGCCGCCCGCGACGACAAGGTGGCGGCGCAGAAGACGGCGGAGGGCGATCTTGCTGCCGCAACGGCTGCGCTCGAAACCGCAAAGATCAGTCTCGCCTATACCGACATCGCCTCGCCGATCGACGGCCAGATCGGCCGTACCGCGGTGACGCGCGGCAATGTCGTCGGCCCCGACAGCGGCGTGCTGACGACGATCGTGTCCTCCGATCCGATGTATGTCGTCTTCCCGGTCAGCCAGCGCGAATTCCTGCGTCTTGCCGAACGGCACGGCCAGAAGGAGAACCGGGAGAACTTCAAGGTCTTCATCACGTTCTCGAACGGCCGCCGCTATGCGCAAGCAGGCACAATCGATTTTGTCGATGTGAAGGTCGACCGCGGGACCGATACGATTCCCGTCCGCGCCTCGTTCGCAAATTCCGGAGGTGAGCTGGTCGATGGTCAGCTCGTCCAGGTCGATGTCGAGACCAGCGCCGCCGAGGAGCATGTGCTGATCCCCCAGAACGCGCTGATCGCCGATCAGGAAGGCGTTTATGTCTTCATCGTCGAGGAAGGTAAGGTCGCACAGCGCCGGCTGAAAGTCGGCCAGCCCTCGGGCGCCTCCATCGTCGTGACCGAAGGCCTGTCGGGCGGCGAGCCGGTGATCGTCGGCGGGCTGCAGAGCCTGAGACCGGGAACGCCGGTGACGGCTGTGCCCATCGAAAAACCGGTCGGCGGGTAGACGCCGATGCTGTCGTCGATTTTCGTAGATCGGCCACGGCTTGCGATCGTTATCGCTCTCGTCACCGCGATTGCCGGCCTTGTTTCGCTTCTCTCCATTCCCGTCGCGCAGTTTCCCGACATCGTGCCGCCGCAGGTCTCGGTCGTCGCGAACTATCCCGGCGCGTCATCCGAAGTCGTGGAAGCCACTGTCGCGCAGGTGATCGAGTCGCAGGTCATCGGCGTCGACAAGATGATCTATATGAAGAGCATCTCCGGCAATGACGGCAGCTATTCGCTGCTCGTCTCGTTCGAGCTCGGCACCGATCCCGATATCAACACCGTCAACGTCAACAATCGCGTGCAGATCGCGCTGGCGAAAATGCCCGAAGAAGTGAAGCGCTCGGGCGTGCGCGTGCAAAAGAAGTCATCCGCGCTGCTCGGCGTTATCGCCGTTTATTCTCCGGAAAAGACGCATGACGAGCTGTTTCTCTCGAACTATGTGACGATCAATCTTCTCGATCAGATCAAGTCGACGCCCGGCGTCGGCGATGCGACGCTTTTCGGTGCGCAGGATTATTCCATGCGCATCTGGATCCGCACCAATCAGCTGACCGGCATGGGGCTGACGACGGGCGATGTCATTTCCGCCATCCAGTCGCAGAACACGCAAGCCGCTGTCGGCCGTATCGGCGCGCGGCCGATCTCCGAAGATCAGCAGCTGCAGCTGAACATCCAGACCAAAGGCCGCCTGTCTTCAGCCGCGGAATTCGAGAACATCATCATCCGCACGAACCCGGATGGCTCCGTGCTGCGCCTCAAAGACATCGCCCGCGTCGAACTTGGCGCGGCGAGCCTTGACCGCGCCACACGGCTCAACGGCGTCTCCGCCTCGCTCATCGGCATTTATCAGGCGCCGGGGGCGAACGCCCTGCAGACCATGGACGCGCTGAAGAAGCTGATGGCGGACAACGCCAAACAATTCCCCGAAGGCGTCACCTGGAAGCTGACCTACGACCCGACGACGTTTGTGACCGCAACCATCGACAAGGTGATCCACACCCTCTTTGAGGCGGCGGCGCTCGTTCTTCTCGTCGTCTTCATCTTCCTCGGCAATTTCCGCGCGACGCTCATTCCAATGATCGCCGTGCCCGTCAGCCTGATCGGCACCTTCATCGTGCTGAACGCGATCGGCTATACGGCCAACACCGTCTCACTTCTGGCGATGATCCTTGCCATCGGCATCGTCGTTGACGATGCGATTGTCGTGGTCGAAGCGGTCGAAGAGACCATGCACGCGCACCCGGAACTCAGCCCGGCCGATGCGACCAAGCTTGCGATGCAGGGCATCTTCGCGCCGATCATCGCGATTACGCTTGTGCTTCTGGCGGTGTTCGTGCCGGTCGCCTTCATCCCCGGAATCTCGGGCGAACTCTTCCGGCAATTTGCCGTCACCGTCGCCGTGTCGATGTTCCTGTCGGCAATCAATGCGCTGACGCTCTCGCCGGCGCTGTGCTCGATCCTGCTGAAACCGGCGCATGGGCCCAAACAGGGTTTCATGGGCAAGGTCATGACGCGCATCGACGATGTGCGCGACCGCTATGCGGACGTGGTCTCGCGCCTTGTGCGCCGGGCGATTGTCGGCATCGGCATTGTCGGTGCGGCCTTTGCCGCCATTCTTCTTCTGTCGCGCATCACGCCCGGCGGCTTTCTGCCCTCCGACGATCAGGGTGCCTTCTTCGTCATTGTGCAATTGCCGGACGGCGCCTCCGTCGGCCGCACGCTCGATGTCGTGGCGCAGGTCGAAGAGATCGTGAAAAAGGAAGACGCGATCGCCGACGCGAATTCCATTGTCGGTCTCAACTTCGTCGACAATTATTCGCAGCCGAATGCGGGATTTCTCGTTCTGACATTGAAGCCGTTCGATGAGCGCAGCAGCGACCAGACGGCGGATGCCGTCATCGCCCGTCTTGCGCAGAGCCTGCATCAGGTGAAGGGCGGCGTTGCCGTGCCGCTTGCGCCGCCGCCCATCATCGGCCTCGGCTCGGGCGGCGGTTTCAGTTTCGTGTTGCAGGATCTGCAGGGCGGCTCGGCGCAGAACCTCGCCCAGGTTTTGCGCGGCCTTGTCATTGCCGCCAATCAGAATGAAAACCTGCAGCGGGTGTTTTCGACCTTCTCGGCGACGAGCCCATCCATTTATCTCGACATCGACCGCGACAAGGCGCGCATTCTCGGCGTCGATATCTCATCGCTGTTTCAGGCGCTGCAGGCCTCGCTCGGCGGTTTCTACGTCAACGACATCAATCTGTTCGGCCGCACCTGGCAGGTGCAGATCCAGGCCGAAGGCGAAGACCGCGCCTCGATCGACGATATCTACCGCATCAATGTGCGCTCGAGCGACGGCAAGATGATCCCGCTGCAGAGCCTGGTTGAGACGCGCATCGTGCTCGGGCCGCAGGGCCTCATCCGCTACAACAACACGCGCGCCGCAACGGTGCAGGGCGGGCCCGCGCCCGGCGTCTCGTCCGGACAGGCTTTGGCCGAGATGGACCGCGTTGCGGCGGCGACATTGCCCGCTGGCTATCGCGGCTCGTGGACGGACATTTCCTTCCAGGAAAAGCGTGCCGAAGGACAGACGGCCATCATCCTCGCCTTCGCGCTTCTCTTTGCGTATCTCTTCCTCGTCGGTCTGTACGAAAGCTGGACGATCCCGATCCCGGTTCTTCTGTCGGTCAGCGTCGGCGTTGCGGGCGCGTTCTTTGCCATTGTCGTCGCGCGGCTGACGCTCGATCTCTACGCGCAGATCGGCATGATCGTTCTGATCGGCCTTGCCGCGAAGAACGGCATTCTCATCGTCGAATTCGCCAAGATGCGGCGCGAGCAGGGCATGCCTTTGCTCGAAGCCGCGATCGAGGGCGCGCGGCTGCGCTTCCGCCCGGTGATGATGACGTCCTTTGCCTTCATCCTCGGTCTCGTGCCGTTGGTGATCGCTTCCGGCGCCTCGAAGCTTGCCTTCCGCGATGTCGCGACGCCCGTCTTCGGCGGCATGCTCTTCGCTTCGATCATCGGCATCTTCGCCATCCCGCCGCTCTATGTCCTGTTCCAGGCTGTGCGGGAGAAATTGCGGCCGGGCGCGCGCCCCGAACCGGCCCCGGCGGCATCTTCCCCGAAGAAATAGACCGAACCGTAAGAGGCTGGGAATTAAGTCCGGATTTCCGCGAAACCGGCGGATTCGTCCCCAGTTATGAGGCCAAAAGCCGCGAAGATGGCCGGCCTCGGCGGGCCTTCATTGCAGAAATATGACAGCCTGCGTATAGGCCCCGGATAGAAGGGCTGCCGCCCGGGAGATGCGATGCTGAGCTGGTTCAGGAATATGATGCCGAAGGAGGAAAGCTTCTTCGACCTGTTCATGCAGCATTCGCTGCTGGTGGTGGCTGGCGCCGAGGCGCTGCAGGGCGTGCTGCGCGGCGGCGACGAGGTCTCGCACTACGCCAAGATCGTCATGGACCGCGAAGACGATGCGGATGAAATCACCCGTCAGGTGATGCTGGCGGTGCGCCGCAGTTTCATCACGCCGTTCGACCGCTCGGACATCCAGCGTCTCATCCAGTCGCTCGACGATTCAATCGACCAGATGAAGAAGACGGTGAAATCGATCGAGCTGTTCGAGGTCAAGGAATTCGACCCGGCCATGGCCGCGATGGGCGATGCCATTGCCGAAGCCTCGCGCCTGACGGCGCAGGCCGTATCGCTGCTCGGCCGCGTCGGGCAGAACGCCTCGCGTCTCTCATCGCTCGCGCAGCAGGTGACGCATATCGAAGGCCGCGCCGACGATCTGCATGAAGAGGGGCTCAAAGCGCTCTATCTGGCTCATCGCAACAGCAATGCGATGCCTTATATCGTCGGATCCGAAATCTACGGCAATCTCGAACGCGTCATGGACCGGCTCGAGGATGTCGCCAACGAGATCAGTGCCATCGTCATCGAGAACGTCTGATCCATGGGCGATGTCATTTTAGCCGCGCCTGTTCTGTTCGCATTGGTCGGCGTCGCGCTTCTTTTCGATTTTCTGAACGGCCTGCACGATGCGGCGAATTCCATCGCCACGATCGTTTCGACGCGTGTGTTGCGGCCGCAATATGCCGTGGCCTGGGCGGCGTTCTTCAACTTCATCGCCTTCCTGTTCTTCGGCCTGCACGTCGCCGAGACGATCGGCAAAGGCATCGTCCATCCCGATGTCATCGATCCTGCGGTGATCTTCGCCGCGCTCGTCGGTGCCATCGCCTGGAACATCATCACCTGGGTGCTCGGCATTCCTTCCAGCTCCTCGCACGCGCTGATCGGCGGCCTTGTCGGCGCCGCGGTCGCCAAAGCCGGCACCGGCTCGGTTGTGATCTATGGTCTTGCGAAAACGGCCGCCGCGATCGTCCTGTCGCCGATGACCGGCTTCATCCTCGCGCTGTTTCTCGTCCTGGCCGTGTCCTGGATCTTCGTGCGGCACACGCCCTTTGCCGTCGACTCGACCTTCCGCGTCCTGCAATTCATCTCGGCCTCGCTCTATTCGCTTGGCCATGGCGGCAATGACGCGCAGAAGACCATGGGCATCATCGCCGTGCTTCTGTTCTCGCAGGGGCTTCTCGGTCCGGAATTCTATGTGCCGTTTTGGGTCGTCATCACCTGTCAGGCGGCTTTGGCGCTCGGCACGCTTCTCGGCGGCTGGAGGATCGTCCATACGATGGGATCGCGGATCACGCGCCTGACGCCGATGCAGGGCTTCTGCGCCGAGACGGGCGGGGCGATCACGCTCTTCATGGCGACCTATCTCGGCATTCCGGTATCGACGACGCATACGATCACCGGCGCGATTGTCGGTGTCGGCGCCGCCCGCCGCACCTCGGCGGTGCGCTGGGGCGTTGCGCGCCATATCGTTGTCGCCTGGGTGCTGACGCTGCCGGCGGCCGCTTTGATTGCGGCGGCGACCTATACCGTCACGGTCTGGCTCCTCGTCTGATCAGCTTCTGGTATGCCAGGAGAGAAACGCGCGCATGCGCGGGCATTGCCCGCCGACTCTCGATACGAGAGCGCGGTCAGTAGGACTGAAGCTGCCCGACCAGGAACGCCGACCACATCCATTGCGCGGCAAAACATGCGGCCACTCCGGCGGCATGCGTCAGCCATTCGGCAAAGTTGGATGGCGGCCGGTTATCGTTGGCGATAGTCCGGGTCAGGTAGTCGGCCGAGGGCTCTAAGGGGCCCCTATTGCATGCTTGACTGCAAGCCATGGCGTACCTCGAACGCCAAGACTAAGCGCGCCGTTCCGCGTCGTCTAGATGGTCTTCACGCGATCGGTGCGGTTTCCAAATCTTCCGAAGATTTAGGTCGAATGTTCATCGAATGCCCGTGCCAGAGGATCTCGCCCGGCAGCCACCCGCGCAGCCAAGAGGCGGGCTGTAAAAAGTCACGGATCAGCATGGCGATAGGCTGCGTCCAGGAGACATGCCAGCCTTTGCTCGCTGCCAGCATGACTTCCGGAAGATAGTTCAGCGCAAGAACCGCTGCCCCAATTCCGGCTGGATTGTGGCCGGCGCTGCCCGCCGCAATTGCGGCGAAGACGGCCGGCATCAGCCCGCCGATAAAGACTTCCGGTGCGTACAGGGCCGGGAAGGTGACGCGGCGCAGGCGCGCCCAGCGGATCTGCCGCGACCAGATCTGGCGGAAGCTGCGTGGGCCGAGCGGCTGTTCGAACGGCGTGTCGGCGAGGTGAACGTGGCGCCCGGCGCGGCGGACAAGTTTGGTTGCCGCAGCGTCCTCGGCGATCTCGGCCGAAAGCGCGCGGATGCCGCCTTCGCCTTCAAGCAGCGGCGCATACCAGAGCATGCTCTTGCCCTGTGCATACCCCATGCCCAAGGACTCGCCCGTATATTGCCAGCGCGCCTGCAGCGTATTGAGGAAGGCGCATTCGACTTCGGCCCAGAAATTCTGCGGGCGCGATCCGATCGGCGTCGAGCAGACAAGGCCCGTATCCTCGCGCCAGCCGGCAAAGAGCTGCTGCAGATAATCCGGCGGCATCAGAACATTCGAGTCCGCAAGAACGATCCAGGGATGGCGCGCCGCGTCCCAGCCCTTCACGCAATTATTGAGTTTGGGATTTTCGCAGAAAGCGTCGTCGCCGACGAGGAGGCGGGCGCTGACATTGGGATGGGCGGCAATGGCGCGGCGGATGCGCGGGCCGATAGGATCGCCTTCGTCCTGCAGGCAGAAGATCAGTTCGTAGAAGGGATAGTCGAGCGCAAAGGCGCGAGCGATCGTCTCGTCCGAAAAGGTCTCGACGCCGCGCACCGGAATGACGACCGAAACCCAGGGCTCGCTCGCATGCGCGGGGAGGCGCTCATAAGGTTTCAGCCGCCGGGCGGAGAGGGCAAGGCTGACGAGATTGGTCCCGGCCAAAGCGGCGGCAAGACCCGCGGCCACGAGGGTGACGCTCATCCGATCTCCGATTGAGGAAATGCCCGAACTGGGAATCCCGCCAATTAGGGCAGAGCGGATGACAAGGTTATGACGGGTTAGCCGCGCTCGCGGGTATCGGCGAATTTCAGCGAGGGCCAGTCCTGCTTGGCCTGATCGAGCGTCCAGGCATTGCGGGCGAGGAAGACGAGCGCGCCGTCGCGGTCCTCGGCCACCGAGGATTTGTTCGAATCGAGGAATTTGTCGATCTGGCCCTTGTCGTCACTGGCGATCCAGCGCGCGGTGACGAAGGGCGCCGGCTCGTAGCGGATCGGAACGCCATATTCCTTGTCCATACGCGAGGCGAGAACGTCGAGCTGCAGCGGGCCGACGACGCCGACAATGGCCTGCGAGCCGATGAGAGGCCGGAAGACCTGCGTCACGCCTTCCTCGGCCATGTCCTGCAAAGCGCGGCCGAGCTGTTTTGCCTTCATCGGATCGTCGAGATGGACGCGGCGCAAAATCTCGGGGGCAAAGTTCGGAATGCCTTCGAAGCGGATCGTCTCGCCCTCGGTCAGCGTATCGCCGACGCGCAGCATGCCGTGGTTCGGAATGCCGATAATGTCGCCGGGCAGGGCCTCGTCCGCCGTCTCGCGCTCCTGGGCGAAGAAGAAGATGGGCGCCGCGATGGTGACGAGACGGTTCTCGCGCACATGAAAGAGCTTCATGCCGCGTTTGAACTTGCCCGAGCACAGGCGGATGAAGGCGACGCGGTCGCGGTGCTGCGGGTCCATATTGGCCTGCACCTTGAACACGAAACCGGTCACCGGTTTTTCCTCGGCCGAGACCTTGCGCACATTGGCGGGGCGCGTTGTTGGCGGCGGTGCGAAATCGGCCAGCGCCTGCAGAAGTTCGGCGACGCCGAATTCCTTCAGTGCCGAACCGAAATAAACCGGCGACAGATGGCCCTCGCGGAAGGCCTGAAGATTAAATTTCGGCAGAACGCCTTCGGCCAGTTCAAGGCTCTCCAGCGTCGGCGTCAGAATATGCGGTTCGATGCCGGTGGTTGAGAGTTCGGACGCGTCTTTAAAAGCGACGATCTTTGCGGCACGGCCGCCGCGCTCTTCGGGCAGGATGGCGCGCTTGCCGGTGATGTCGATGAGGCCGCGGAAATCGGTGCCGAGGCCGATGGGCCAGGTCTGCGGCGCAAGATCGAGCGCAAGGCCCGAGGAGATATCGTCGAGCAAAGTCAGCGGATCGACGCCTTCGCGGTCGACCTTGTTGATGAAGGTGACGATCGGGATGTCTCTGAGACGACAGACTTCAAAGAGCTTGCGTGTCTGGGTTTCGATGCCTTTCGCCGCGTCGATCACCATGACGGCGGCATCGACGGCGGAGAGCGTGCGATAGGTGTCTTCCGAGAAGTCCGAGTGGCCGGGCGTGTCGAGCAGGTTGAAGGTGATGCCGTCGCGCTCGAAGGTCATCACCGAAGAGGTGACGGAGATGCCGCGCTTCTGCTCGATGTCCATCCAGTCCGAGCGCGCGCGCCGGCGCTCGCCGCGCGCCTTCACATCGCCGGCGGCGCGGATGGCGCCGCCCGCCAGAAGCAGGCGTTCGGTCAGCGTCGTCTTACCGGCGTCCGGATGCGAGATGATCGCAAAGGTCCGGCGGGAAGCGTGGGGCGCAACGGCTTTATCTGCGGTCATGGCCGCGGGGGCTTTTCTCTAGAGATCGGAATTGGCCTTCAGGTAACAGCCCAGGGCCTCACCGGCAATAAGTCGTGCGGCCGTCTTTGCCCCGGCGGGCGAGGTCGAGGTGGAAATGCTCCTCATGGGCCGCAACCCCCGGGCCGAGCACGGTGGTGAAGGGGCCGCAGGCCTCTTTGCGGATATCGTTGAGGAAGCCGAGTTCCGCCTCGCCCTTGTCGCTGACCGGGACGACGACGCCGTTTTCCCGCTCGAACCCGCCAATATCGAGGGCATTGGCGATGCCGTGTTCCGACATTTTGGCGCTTGGGTCGCGGTTGCGGCCCCGGCATTCATAGCCGCCGGTCTGGCGGAACTCCCTTATCGTACCGCCGAGATGTTTGATGGCGGCGGGCTGAACGGAGGTCGTCAGCCAGCCGAGCGCCGTGCCCGCCACCTGACAGCTGGTGGTGACCGGGTTCTCCAGCGTGACTTTCGGCCCGTCCTTGGGCGTGAAGGCCTTGAGCCTGATCGGGGTCAGCGCCCCGCATTGGCCTTCCATGATCCGCGGCAGGCGCTCGAACTCGATCTCGCCTTTGGCCTCGAGCTCGTCGCAGACGGGATCGGGCAGGGGATCGTTCGGCACCTCGGCCTCGACGAGGCCGGGCGGCGGCGGGTGCGGGCCGTAATCGGGCTTGATGTTTTTGGGCCGCGGCGCGGGCAGGGGCACGAACTCGGCGGTATCGCTCTCCGGCACCGGTGCGTGAATCATCTCGTGCTCGGATGTCTTTGTGCTGGCGGGGTTTTCCTTCGTCTGTTCAGGCTTTTCCGCCGTCTTCTCGGTCTTGCCGGACTTCTCTGTCTTCTCTGCCTTTTTCTCTTCGGCCTTTTTCTCTTCGTTCTTTTTGGCTTCCGCCGCCGGGGGCTTGACCGTCAGCGCATCCGGCCGCGGTGTCGGCACGGGCGCCGGGATCTTGGCGATGTCTTCGGGCTTGGGCTCAGTGCTCGCCTCAGTCGGTTTGGGCTCTGCCGTGCCGTCCTTCGGCGTGGCCTCGGTCGCAGGAGCGGGTTTGGCGGCCAGCGCCTCGGGACGCGGTTTGGGCAGAGGGGCTTTGGCGGGCTTGCTGCTCGCGGCCCTTTTCTTCTTGGGCTTCTTCGTCTTCCCGTCGATCGCCGCGGCTATTTCGGAAATCAGCGAGCTGGCGTGCAGCGGCGGCCCCGCCGGCGCTGCCGAGGCAGCAAGGGTCAAACTCACAAACAGGAGGAGAGCAGGCGCGAGCACGTTCACTTAGGTTAAACGCAGCGAACGGCTGCGAGGTTCACGCGCAGGGTAAAGTCAGCTGCCGAAAATATCGGCTTCGACCGAAGTCTGCTGCTGATGCGCGGTCTGTTGGGAGGCCGCCTGTTCGGCGGGATTGGCAGGGCTCGTCGGATTGGCGGGGCTGGTCACAGGGATCGCCGTGGTCAAAGGGCCCGCCGTGTTCACAGGGCTCGTTGTTGCGGCCGGACTCGCCGAGCTGGCGGCGCTGCCGTTCGAGGCGGTGATCCGGGCAAGATCCAGCGCCAGCCATTCGATCTGCTGGCGGAGCGCGCTGATGTCTTCTGTGCCGATATCGGCCTTCTTCTCATTTGTGGCGAGCAGCCTCTGCACGGCATCGGCACGCTGGGTCTCGCCGCGCGCTGCCTCATTGGCCTTTTCGAGCCGCGCCTGAGCGTCGCCCAATTCCTTCTTCGTCGCTTCGAGCTGGTTCTGCAGCGTCTCGGCCGTCAGCTTCATCTGCTTGATTTCGATGGAGGCGTTCTGAAGGTCGGTCTGGCGCGTATTGGCGACGAACTCGATGTCCGAACGCTCCTTCTCGCGGGCGCGGACCTTGCGCTGCTCTTCGGCAAGGCCGGCCTTCATTTCGGCAAGGCGCGCCTTGAAGGCTTCGACCTCGTGCCGCAGCGACTCGATCGTGTCCGTCGAGGCCTTGTCGCGCACATCGGAGGAGGAGAGCTTCGAATTGGCGTCGGCCAGCGCGTTGCGCAGTGCGAGATTGGCGGTGTCCCGGCGGCCGACATCGGCCATGCTCTGGGTCATCTTATCGCGCATGATATTGATTTGGCGCTCGAGCTTGCGGTGTTCGATGGCGACTTCGGCGCGCAGAAGATCGCGCGAGGCGACGATCTCGTCCCGCGACAAAGGCAGACGGCGCATGATGCGATGCGTCGTCAGACGCACCGCTCGATTCCACAACGCTCGTCCCATGAACAACGCAACAAGGCTTGCCGTCAGAAAGCCGAGCGCGGCGTAGAGTAGCGGCTCGACCATTCGTCAGCCTGTTTTCCGCCTATCGGTGGATGTCATATGCCACGCGGAAGGCATAAGGGCCAGAGGCTCAGAAGGGGTTCCACGTCCCGCGTGGGGTAAACTTCAGATAGCCCACATTGACGCCGAACCGCGCCCCGACGCCGGTCTGGATCGGCACCAGGACAATTCCATCAAGCGACAGCGCGGTCATGCCGAGGCCACCCACGACATAGGCCGAGCCGTTCACGCCGGGAAAGCGGCGCAGCAGGCTGTCGCCGCTCGGCAGATTGTAGACGAGGATCATGGTGCGGGCGCCTTCGCCGCCGAGGTCGAAGCCGACCGAGGGGCCCTGCCAGTAGACGGAGCGCTCCTCGCCGTCCTTCATGTACAGCTTGCCGTCGCCATAGCGCAGGCCGACGCCGATGGCGCCCGACCCTTCCTGGCCGAGAATATAGCCGTTGGGGCGGCCCCAGCGGCTGCCGGCATGCTCGACGAGGGTTGCGAGTTCACGCGAGGTGGTGCCGAAGAATTTGTGGCCCTTCGAGACGATTTCTTCGGTCGAATAGGTATCGCGCTCATATTGCGCGGCGGCCGGCGCAGTCAGGACAGCGGCACATAGTGGCGCGAGCGCCAGCGCCAGGGCCGTACGCAAAGCAAGAAGCTGCATGGAAAGTTACCCCTTTTGGGCCGCTGGATCCGGCGAGGACGTCGACGCTCTTGTAATCTTCTGGCGTCCGCCGGGCGGCGGCTGCGAATCCGTCACCAATTTCGCCCGGAATCGTGACCGAGCGAAGGCTTTTTTACGCCTCGCAACGGCATCCCCTGTGTTTGAGGACACGTGTTCGCTAGTTTTGGGAGAAACGTCGTCTCTATGTTTGGGGCACACGTCCCCAGGCGATGAACGGCCCGTTGAGGAAGCGGGTGTCGGTCTTGGCGTAGCGCAGAAGCCTGCCGTCGGGATCGCGCACCCCGCCGCCCGCCGCCGTCAGAAGCGCTTCGCCCGCAGCGGTGTCCCATTCCATGGTTCCCGCAAAACGGGCGTAGACATCGGCACTCCCTTCCGCGACGAGCGCGAATTTATAGGCCGAGCCGAGCCGCTGGCGTTCTTTCGCCCCCAGAAGATCGAGAAATTTCTCCGTCTGCGCATCGTTGTGGCCGCGGCTCGTGAGTGCGAGCGGCGGTGAAGCGAGGGGGCGGGTCTCAATGGGTGCGAAGGCGTCTTCCGCCGGCACAAGACCCGGCGCATGCAGCGCCCGCGCGGCGCCGGCGCCCACAAGCCCGCGATAGGAGCGGCCCAAAGCCGGGACGGCGAGAATGCCGAGGCAAGGCCGTCCGCCCTCGATCAGGCCGATATTGACCGTATATTCGGCGCGGCCCGACAGATATTCCTTGGTGCCGTCGAGCGGATCGATGACGAGGAAAGTGCCGCTGGTATCGGGGACCTTGCCGTCCGAGGCCTGTTCTTCGGCGAGCACAGGAACGCCCGGCAGGATGCGCGCGAGGCCTTCGAGCAGCATTTCCTCGGCCCTGACATCGGCATTGGTGACGGGCGATTCGTCTTTCTTGCTGCGGACTTCGAGGCCGCCCTCCGAAAAGCTCAAAATCAGCCGTCCGGCCTCCGCGGCAAGCCGGGCGAGAAGCGGGACGAGTTCGGTATGGGCGCGGGACGGGCGGTCCATGGTGGGACGGCGTTCTCGATATTGGGGCTAAAAGCTAAGGGCCGGGTGCGAATCTGGAAGGCGCGGTGTATCACGCCTCGGGTCCTTGCGCGCCCAATGCCCTCTAAGGAGACGTCATGTCAACGCCGATCGAACTCGCGAGCCTCGACCTCGCCGCCCTGATCGCGAGCCGCCTGTGCCATGACGTGATCAGCCCCGTCGGCGCCATCGTCAACGGGCTCGAAGTGCTTGAGGAAGAGAAAGACCCCGCGATGCGGGAGATCGCGCTCGACCTCGTGCGCAAAAGCGCCGAACAGGCTTCCGCCCGTCTGCAGTTTGCCCGCCTTGCCTTCGGCGCGGCCGGTTCCGCCGGCGCCCAGATCGATGTCGGCGATGCCGAACAGGTGGCGCAGGGCATCGTCCGGGACGCCAAGGCTGAGATGAGCTGGTCGGCCCCGCGCGTGCTGCTGCCCAAGAACAAGGTCAAGCTGCTGCTGAACATGCTTGTCATCGCCATGAGCACGGTGCCGCGCGGCGGCACGATCACGGTGACGGTCGAGGGTAATGAACCGGACACGGTGTTCAAGATCGTAACGACGGGGCCGATGGTGCGGGTCGCCGCGGGCGTCGTCGAACTCCTTGCCGGTACGCCGGCGGACGGGCGGGTCGATGCGCATGTCATCCAGCCCTTCTATACGGGGCTCGTCGCGCGCGAGGCCGGAATGTCCGTATCGATTGATATGGAAGGCGAAACTGTCGTGCTGCACGCACGTACAGCTTCGGTTTAACTCGCGGTTAACCATAACCCGAGTTTGACGGGCACGGCGTCTGGCGGCCCTGGGAAGAAAATCGGCCTCAACCCGGCGGTAACCGTTTCACTTTACCAATCATCCTGACGCCCGAAAAAGCTTGGGGGCTGGCGTCGGGAGACAGTTATGGATGATCTTCTTCGGGAGTTTCTCACCGAAACGAACGAGTCACTTGATGTAGTCGACATCGAACTCGTGAAATTCGAGCAGGATCCCAATAACGCGAAGATCCTCGATAACATTTTCCGTCTGGTCCATACGATCAAAGGCACGTGCGGTTTCCTTGGCCTGCCGCGGCTTGAAGCCATCGCGCACGCCTCCGAGACCCTGATGGGCAAGTTCCGCGACGGTGCTGCGGTCAATACCGAAGCCGTCTCGCTGGTTCTGACCTCGATCGACCGAATCAAATCGCTTCTCGCCGAGCTCGAGCGCACCGAAGCCGAGCCGGAAGGCGAGGATCGCGATATCATTTCCCAGCTCGAAGCCATGTCGCAGGGGGTCGGAACGGCGAGTGCCGTTCATGCACCGGCTCATGCCGCCCCGCCGCCGGCTCCGCCCGCGCCAAAGGCCGAAGACAAGCCGATCATTGTTCAGACGCTCGAGCGCGATCTGCGTCCGGGCGAAGTTTCGCTCGACGATCTCGAAAAGGCGTTCCGCGAAACCGCACCCGAAGAGACGCCGGTGAAGGCCGCAGCTCCCGCTCCGGCCGCTCCCTCCGAAAAGGAAGTGCGCATCGGCGAAGTATCCGAGGAAGAGCTGGAGCGCGCGTTCCGCGAGGCCGACGGCCCGGAACTCGGCCCGGTGAAATATGAGCGCGAAGCGGCCCCGGCGCCTGCAGCCGCGGCTCCGGCCGCACCGGCTCCGGCCGCGCCTGCTGCCGAGAAGCCCGCGGCCAAAAAGCCCGAACCGAAAAAGCCGGCGGCTGCTGCTGCCGCCGACGATGAGGGTGGCGGCAAGCTCGAAAACTCGATCGCCTCGCAGTCGATCCGCGTCGGCGTCGATACGCTCGAACATCTGATGACCATGGTTTCGGAACTGGTGCTGACCCGCAACCAGCTCCTCGAAATCGTCCGCCATCACGAGGAGTCGGAATTCAAGACGCCGCTGCAGCGCCTGTCGAACGTCACCGCCGAACTTCAGGACGGCGTGATGAAGACCCGCATGCAGCCGATCGGCAATGCCTGGCAGAAGCTGCCGCGCGTCGTCCGCGATCTCGCTCAGGAATTGGGCAAGAAGATCGAACTCGACATGCACGGCGCCGAGACCGAGCTCGACCGCCAGATCCTCGACATCATCAAGGATCCGCTGACGCACATGGTCCGCAACTCGGCGGACCACGGCCTTGAGCCGACCGAAGACCGCAAAATGCTGGGCAAGCCTGAAAAGGGCACGATCCGGCTGTCGGCCTTCCATGAAGGCGGCCACATCATCATCCAGATCGCCGATGACGGCCGCGGCCTCAACGTCGACCGCATCAAGAAGAAGGCCCTGGAAAACGGCCTTGCGACCGAGTCCGAACTCGAGCGCATGAATGAAAGCCAGATCCAGAAGTTCATCTTCCATCCGGGCTTCTCGACCGCCGCGGCGGTGACGAGCGTGTCCGGACGCGGCGTCGGCATGGACGTCGTCAAGACGAACATCGATCTCATCGGCGGCACGATCGACCTGAAATCGGTGGTGGGCGAGGGGACGACCTTCACCATCAAGATCCCGCTGACGCTCGCCATCGTTCCGGCGCTGATCGTCGAAGTCGCCGGCGACCGCTTCGCCATCCCGCAGATCGCGGTGATCGAGCTTGTCCGCGCCAACGCCCAGTCCGAGCATCAGATCGAGCACATCAAGGACACGCCGGTTCTTCGCCTGCGCAACAAGCTCCTGCCGCTCATCCATCTGCGCAAGCTGCTCGGCCTTGCCGATGCCGATAACGTGGAAACCGGCAACGGCTTCATCGTCGTGACGCAGGTCGGCCCGCAGACCTTCGGCATTGTCGTCGACGGCGTCTTCCACACGGAAGAAATCGTCGTCAAGCCGATGTCTTCGCGTCTGCGTCACATCACCATGTTCTCCGGCACGACCATTCTCGGCGACGGCTCGGTGATCATGATCATCGATCCGAACGGCATCGCTCATGCGGTCGGCTCGGACGTCACCGCCGCCGCGTTCAAGTCGGCCGAGTCCGAAGAGCACAAGGGCCCGACGACCAACCAGCTGGTTTCGATGCTGGTCTTCCGCTCCGGCGGCCAGGAGCTCAAAGCGGTTCCGCTGTCGCTCGTCACGCGTCTCGAAGAGATCGACGTCAAGAAGATCGAGGTCTCGAACGGCCGCAACCTCGTCCAGTATCGCGGCAGCCTGATGCCGTTGATCGAAGTGACGGAAGAAACGAAAATCCGCGAAGACGGCGCCCAGCCGCTTCTCGTCTTCTCGGAAGACGGACGCTCGATGGGCCTCATCGTGGACGAGATCGTCGACATCGTCGAGGATCAGCTGAATATCGAAGTCGCCTCCACTCAGCAGGGCATTCTCGGTTCGGCCGTGGTCAAGGGTCAGGCGACCGAGATCATCGACATCGCCCATTATTTGCCGCTCGCCTTCGACGATTGGCTGATCCGCAAGGAGCAGAACAAGACCGGTCCGGCACGGCCGCGCCATCTTCTGTTCGTCGACGACAGCGCCTTCTTCCGCAACATGCTCCTGCCGGTTCTGCGTGCGACGGGTTACGAAGTGACGGCGGTCGGCAGCGGTCCCGAAGCGCTCAACCTGATGAAGGCGGGCCAGACCTTCGATGTCGTCGTCAGCGATATCGAAATGCCGGAAATGAGCGGATTTGATCTAGCCGAAGCTGTGCGCGCCGATTCACGTCATGCAAACGTGCCGATCATCGCGCTGTCCTCGCTGACCACCGCAGACGCGCTCGAGCGCGGCCGCAAAGCGGGCTTTGACGACTATGTCGCCAAGTTCGACCGGCCCGGCCTGATCGCGGCGCTGAAAGAAAACACCGCTCAGATGGAGCACGCGGCATGAACAAGCCGGCAGCCACCACCAATTCCGACGAAGTCGTCGAATACGTTACCGTCATCATCGACGAGCAGCTGTTCGGGCTTCCGATCAGCCGCGTCCAGGACGTCTTCTCGCCCGACCGGCTGACGCGCGTGCCGCTCGGCCCGGCGGAAGTTTCCGGTGTTCTCAATCTGCGCGGCCGTATCGTGACAGCGATCGACATGCGCGTGCGCCTCGGCCTGCCGAAGCGCGACGGTTCCAGGCCGCCGATGGCGGTCGGTATTGACCATCAGGGCGAAGCCTACGGTCTTCTGATCGATCAGGTCGGCGAAGTCATGAAGCTGCCGGCGTCCGGACGCGAAGCCAACCCGGCAAATCTCGATCCGCGCTGGGCGAAGATTTCAGACGGTGTTCATCGTTTGGATGGACAATTGCTCGTCGTTCTCGATGTCGAAGAAGTTCTGCGCAACGGACCCGAAAACCTGGCCGCGTAGGGATGGCGGCGGGTAAAAGGAGCTAGAGATGAAAACGTGTTTGGTGGTCGATGATTCCAGCGTGATCCGAAAGGTCGCGCGCCGGATTCTCGAAAAATTCGACTTCAAGATTTCGGAAGCCGAAGACGGCAGCCAGGCAGTTGAACTGTGCCGGCAGGCTATGCCGGATGCCATTCTCCTCGACTGGAACATGCCTGTCATGGACGGCTACGAGTTCCTCAAGGAACTTCGCGCAATGCCGGGGGGCGATGCGCCGAAAGTTGTCTTCTGCACGACGGAGAACGATGTCGCTCACATTGCCCGGGCGCTTCGCGCCGGCGCCAATGAGTACATCATGAAGCCGTTCGACAAGGACATCGTCGAGGCGAAGTTCCAGGAAGTCGGACTGATCTAATCTGCAAAGCGAGACTTGCGAGCGTAATTGAGTATGGCCATCCCTGCCGTAGCCCCCTCCCTGGAACATGACCGCCCGATAAGGGTCATGGTTGTCGATGACGCGCTCGTTGTACGCGGCATCGTTTCGCGCTGGCTCCAAGAGGAGAGGGGCGTCGAAGTTGTCGCGACGCACCGCTCCGCAAAAGGCGGCCTTGACGATCTTTTCCGGGTCCGTCCCGACGTCCTGATCCTCGACATCGAAATGCCCGACATGGACGGCGTCACCGCGCTGCCGCTCTTTTTGTCGAAACAGCCGGGCCTTGCCGTGATCGTCGCCTCGACGCTGACGCGCCGCAATGCCGAGCTTTCCATTCGCTGCCTTTCGCTCGGCGCGATGGACTGCCTGGCCAAACCCCAGACGTCCGGCGAGATGACGTCGACGAACGATTTCCGCCGCGAACTGATCGACCGCGTCCGCGCGCTCGGCGGCCGTGCGGTCGCCCGCGCCCGCCGTCAGGGCGAACCCGCGCCCCCGCCGATTGCGCCGCGCACCCGTCCGGCCGTCAGCGAAGTTCTGAACGATCCGGCACAGCGTTCCGGCCCGCCGGATAATTCGTTCCTGCGCCGCTCCAACGAGCCGCTGCGCGTCCGTAAAATGCCCGCCATCGTGCCGCGCGCGCTCGTCATCGGGTCGTCGACCGGCGGTCCGCAGGCGCTTGCGGTGCTGTTTGCCGGCATCAAGCCGCTTTTGCCGCGCGTGCCGGTGCTGGTTACCCAGCATATGCCGCCGAGCTTCACGACCATTCTGGCCGAGCATCTCGGCCGCGTTGCCGGCGTGCCCTGCCACGAACCGGTCGACGGCGAACACATCCACGCCGGCACGATCTATGTCGCACCGGGCGGTAAGCACATGAAGGTGGCGCAGAGCGCGGAGGGCCCGGTGGTCCGCATCACCGACGAGCCGCCGGTCAATTTCTGCAAGCCGGCGGTCGATCCGCTGTTTTATTCGGCCCGCGATCTGTGGGGAAATCATCTTCTGGCCGTTGTTCTGACGGGCATGGGTTCGGACGGCGCCCGCGGTGCGCTGGCGATCGCCGAAGCCGGCGGTGCGGTTATTGCTCAAGACGAAGAAACAAGCGTGGTGTGGGGCATGCCGGGCGCGACGGCGCATGCGGGTGCCTGCTCGGCGATCCTGCCGCTCAATTCGATTGCGCCCCAGCTTGTCAGCATTGTTACGGGGGAGCGTAGATGACACCCGCAGATCTCGAATTCCTGGGCAAGTTCCTGAAGGAACGCTCGGGCCTCGTGCTGGTCGGCGACAAGACCTATCTCATCGAGAGCCGTCTTATGCCGATCGCGCGCAAGCATAATATGGCTTCGCTTGCGGTGCTGATGCAGCAGCTTCGGGCGGGCTCGCCCAATCTCGAAGGCGAAGTCGTCGAAGCGATGACGACGAACGAGACGTTCTTCTTCCGCGACAAGCTGCCCTTCGACCTGTTCACCGAAACCATGTTGCCGGCGATGATCCAGCAGCGCTCCTCGCAGCGCCGCCTGCGCATTTGGTGCGCCGCCTGTTCGACGGGCCAGGAACCTTATTCGCTGGCCATGCTGCTCGAAGAGCAGGGGGCCAAGCTCGCCGGCTGGAACATCGAGATCCTGGCGACCGATCTTTCCGGTGAAGTTCTCACCAAGGCCAAGGCCGGCCGCTTCAGCCAGTTCGAAGTGCAGCGCGGTCTGCCGATTCAGCTGCTGGTCAAGAATTTCGAGCAGGTCGGCGATCTGTGGGAGCTCTCGCAGAAGATCCGCAGCAAGGTGACCTTCCGCCCGATCAATCTTCTGCGCGATTTCGGCCCGCTCGGCACGTTCGACATCATCTTTTGCCGCAACGTGCTCATCTATTTCGATGAGCAGACCAAGGTCGACATTCTGAACCGCCTTTCGGCCTCGCTTGCGCCGGACGGGTTCCTGGTTCTCGGCGCGGCAGAAACCGTGGTCGGTCTGTGCGACCGCTTCAAATCGGTTCCCGACAAGCGCGGCATGTATATCCGCAATATGGCGGCCGATGCGGCCCGCCAGCCGATGCGGATTGCCGTCGGCGCGACGCGCTAAAAACGCGAATCACCTCAACAAAAAAAGCCCCGCCGAAGCGGGGCTTTTTTTGTTTCGGACTCGAGACCTTAAGATCAGGCGCTGGCGCGCATATCTTCCGGCGGTTCGCGCAGCACATAGCCGCGGCCCCACACCGTTTCGATGTAGTTTTTGCCATCGGTTGCAGAGGCAAGTTTCTTGCGGAGTTTGCAGATGAAGACGTCGATGATCTTCAGCTCCGGCTCGTCCATGCCGCCATAGAGATGGTTGAGGAACATCTCCTTCGTCAGGGTGGTGCCCTTACGCAGAGAGAGCAGTTCCAGCATCTGGTATTCCTTGCCCGTCAGATGCACGCGGTTGCCGCCGACTTCGACCGTCTTGGTGTCGAGGTTCACCGTCAGATCGCCGGTGTTGATGACCGACTGGGCATGGCCCTTCGAGCGGCGGACGATGGCGTGGATGCGGGCGACCAGTTCATCCTTGTGGAAGGGCTTGGTCAGGTAGTCGTCGGCGCCGAACCCGAGGCCGCGAACCTTGTCTTCGATGCCGGCAAGGCCCGAGAGAATGAGGATCGGGGTTTTGATCTTGGCAACACGCAGCGAGCGCAGAACCTCATAACCCGACATGTCGGGAAGGTTCAGGTCCAGAAGAATGATGTCGTAGTCGTAGAGCTTGCCGAGATCGACACCCTCTTCGCCGAGATCGGTCGTGTAAACGTTGAAGCTTTCCGACTTGAGCATCAACTCGATGCTCTGCGCGGTCGCGCTGTCGTCCTCGATCAGAAGCACGCGCATATTATCCCTCCACCGCTTCCTTGCGGCCCGGCAAATCACCTGAACTGGACGCTACCCGCGAATGGTTAACAGAGTTTGATTCGCGTCGGCAAGCTGGCTGGGCGGTTGAGTTAAGCTACTGTGGAGTCTCGATTTTCATGCTGAATAAAGTTTAAACGAAAACCTTAGGTTCAGCCGCTAACCGACTCTCCAGACTCGTATTCAAGTGACCGCCCCGGTCCGGTTGAGGAGATTCCCGTGGTTAAATTTCCGATGCCAAATCATTAACGCTGGACGTAAACGAACCGTTACCATCCACAGCGAATCATAAAGGCGATCAAAGGAAACGCCGATGAAGGGCCTCATTCAGGCAGCCCGTGACATTCCCGAACGCGAACTCTTCGGTCGCGTCGTCGGTGTGCGCGGTCTTCTGATTGAAGTTGCGGGCCCGCTCGGATCCATGGCGGTGGGCGGGCGCATCGATATTGAGGTCGGGCCGGGCCGCACCGTGCCGTGCGAGGTCGTCGGCTTCGAGGACGAGCGCGCGCTCCTGATGCCGTTCGCGACTCTGGAAGGCGTGCGCCGCGGCTGCAAGGCGCTGGTCGGCACCGACCATGCCGGCGTGCGCCCCAATTCCAAATGGCTCGGCCGCGTCATCGATGCGATGGGCCGGCCGATCGACGGAAAAGGGCCTTTGCCCGAAGGGCCGCTGCTGTTCCCGTTCCGCAATTCTCCGCCGCCGGCGCATTCCCGAAAAAGGGTGGGCGCGCCGCTTGATCTCGGCGTCAGGGCGATGAACACGTTTCTCACCTGCTGCCGCGGCCAGCGCATGGGCATCTTTGCCGGCTCCGGTGTCGGTAAATCCGTGCTTCTGGCCATGCTCGCGAAATACACGAAATCGGATGTGGCTGTGATCGGCCTTGTCGGCGAACGCGGCCGCGAAGTGCAGGAATTTCTGCAGGACGATCTCGGCGAAGCCGGTCTGAAGCGCTCGATCGTTGTCGTCGCGACCTCCGACGAGCCGGCGCTGATGCGCCGCCAGGCGGCCTATATGACGCTCGCGCTCGCCGAATATTTCCGCGAAGAGGGCAATGCGGTCCTGTGCATGATCGATTCGATCACCCGCTTTGCGATGGCGCAGCGCGAGGTCGGTCTCTCAGCCGGTGAGCCGCCGACGGCCAAGGGCTATACGCCGACCGTTTTCTCCGAACTGCCGAAACTTCTGGAACGGGCCGGACCGGGAGCCGGCGAGGGGACCATCACCGGCCTGTTCACGGTGCTTGTCGACGGCGATGACCATAACGAGCCGGTGGCCGATGCCGTCCGCGGCATTCTGGACGGCCATATCGTCATGGAGCGCTCGATTGCCGAACGCGGGCGCTACCCGGCCATCAATGTCCTCAAATCCGTCTCGCGGACCATGCCGCGCTCGGCCGACCCGGAATTCATGCCTTTTGTCGCCAAGGCAAGGCAGGTCATGGCGACCTATTCGGATATGGAGGAATTGATCCGGCTGGGGGCCTACCGGGCCGGCTCGAGCGCCGAAGTCGACGAAGCCATTGCCCTGCATGAGCCTCTCGAAGCTTTTCTTTCGCAAGGTAAGGAAGAAGCAACCACAATGAGGGAAGCTTACGAGCGTCTATCCCGAATTATCTCGAGTTCGGAAACTGAACGCTAACCGGCTTGTGTAATGAGTAGGCCACTATGAAATCGCGTGACACCCTGATCCGCCTGAAACGCTTCCATGTCGATGAGAAGCGCCGCCGGGTTTCGCAGATCGAAACCATGATCGCCGAGTTCCAGCGCATGGCGTCGGACCTCGACCGCGAAATCGCCGCCGAGCAGCAGCGCGCCGGCATCCACGATGTAAGCCATTTCGCCTATCCGACCTATGCCCGTGCCGCCGGCGCCCGCCGCGACAATCTTCTGCGCTCCGCCGAGGATATGAAGGGGCAGCTGGCTGAGGCTCAGGACGAACTGGCGGAAGCCTTCGAAGAGCTGAAGAAGGTCGAACTGCTCGATGAGCGCGACCAGGCCCGCGAAAAGGTGGCGGAAAAGACCCGCGATCAGGCGAGCATGGACGAAATCGGCCTGCAGGCGCACAACCGGCGCGCCTCCTGATCCAAACTCGAATCGGTACTTTTACTCCGCGGCGATCATCAGCCGCGGATCGGGCTTGCGCGTGAACACCGCTTTGTTGCGGGTACGCACCTCGTTGATCCGGCGATCGCTCTCGGCGAAATGGCGCCAGGATTTTTCCATAGATAGAAGGACGTCGCGCTCAGCCGTCGTCTTAGCTGCAGCTGCGAGCTGAGCATAGGTGTCGGCCTGAACCGCATACCGCGAACGATACATGACTGACTCCACGACTCTCCGTCGCCCCCTTGATCGCATCCTGTGCCGATCTGCCGGGAAAGCCAGTACGTTCGGGGTTTACCCCCGTTATTAACAGTTTGTTAACTTCTTGACCGCCCGGGCGACTCAGAGTCCGCACGCACATTCGGGTCAGAAGATAAGCGCGTACGCGCAAACCTGGACGATGATGTAGATCACCACACACCAGGCAAAGATGATCACGGCTCCGACGTCGAGCATGGCTGTTCCCCCCAGTCCATTGGGCGCGGAGTAAACGGCAAAAACGACCTTCGGTTCAGGGGGAATCGGCCACACTCCGTCACCGAGACGGAGTGAGGTTTACGGAAGCTTTTCCGCATCAATGACGTGTTTGAAAACCGAAAGCCTAAGCGGCGGCTAAGGCTGCGACACTTCTACCGCCGCTTCCGATGCATGGCTGGCTAGATCGCGGCGACCGTTTTAAGTCTCGCCCGCGGGTGGATTTCCGACTGCGACAGCACCGGAGTTTGGCTGCGGAAGCGGTCGATGATCGAGCGGACGAAGGGCCGGATGCCGGCGCTGGTCAGCAGCACCGGAACCTCGCCCTGGCGCGCGGCGTCCTCGAACCGGTCGCGGACAAGGCCGATGAACTCATGCAGTTTCGACGGCGCCATTGCGAGCTGCCGATCGTCGCCCTGGCCGACGATTGATTCCTGGAAGGCCTGCTCCCATTGCGGTGAAAGAACGATGAGCGGCAGCGTGCCTTCGGGCGAGGAATATTGCGCGCAGACCTGCCGGGCGAGGCGGGTGCGTACATGTTCGGCGATGGAGGCCGGGTTGCGCGTCCAGCCGACGGCCTCGGCGACGCCTTCCAGAATGGTGCCGAGGTCGCGGATCGAGACGCGCTCGCCGAGGAGGAATTGCAGCACGCGCTGGATGCCGGTGATCGAGATCTGGCCGGGGACGATGTCTTCGATGAGTTTTGCCTGTTCCTTCGGCATGTCCTTGAGCAGCTTCGAGACTTCGCCATAGGACAAAAGCTCGGCCATGTTGGCCTTGAGGATTTCGGTGAGATGCGTCGACATCACGGTCGGCGCATCGACCACCGTGTAACCGCGCACCGAGGCTTCCTCGCGCAGCGCCGAATCCACCCATGTCGCCGGGAGGCCGAAGGTCGGCTCGAGCGTGTGATGGCCGGGCAGGGAGATCTGGCCGCCCGACGGGTCCATGACCATGAACTGGCCGGGGAAGACCTGGCCGGTGCCGCTCGGCGTTTCCTTGACCTTGATGACATAGTTGTTGGCGCCGAGATGCACATTGTCGAGCAGGCGCACCGACGGCATCACAAAGCCCATATCGGACGCGAACTGGCGGCGCAGCGCCTTGATCTGTTCGGTCAGACGGTCCTGGCCTTCGGGGCCATCGACCAGCGGCAGGAGGCCGTAACCGAGTTCGATCTTCAGATCGTCGATGCGCAGGCTTTCCGAAATCGGTTCTTCCGCCGGAGGCGCTGCCGCCTGCACGGCTTGGATCTGCGCAAGGCGCACCTGTTCGGCGGCGTTGGCGCGGCTCGTGCGGTCGGCCCTGAAAGCGAGATAGCCGGCGCCGCCTGCAAGCGCGAGGAAGGGCAGCGCGGGAATGCCGGGAAGGATGGCGATGACGGCCATAACGCCCGCCGACATGCCGAGCGCTTTGGGATAGCCCGAGAGTTGGTCCATCAGCGCCTTGTCGGCGGAGCCCGAAACGCCCGCCTTCGAGACGAGGAGGCCGGCGGCGGTCGAGACGATGAGCGCGGGGATCTGCGTGACGAGGCCGTCGCCGACGGTCAGAAGCGTGTAGGTGGAGCCGGCTTCCGACAGCGACATATCGTGCTGCGCCATGCCGATGATGATGCCGGCGACGATGTTGATGACGGTGATCAGAAGGCCGGCGACGGCATCGCCGCGCACGAATTTGGAGGCGCCGTCCATGGCGCCGAAGAAGGAGCTTTCGTCCTCGAGATCCTTGCGGCGCTTTCTTGCCGTCGCCTCGTCGATGAGGCCGGCGGACAAATCGGCGTCCACCGCCATCTGTTTGCCGGGCATGGCATCGAGGGTGAAGCGCGCGGCGACTTCGGCGATACGGCCGGAGCCTTTCGTGATGACGACGAAGTTCACGATCACGAGGATCGCAAACACGATAATGCCGATGACGAAATTGCCGCCCATGACGAAATTGCCGAACGCCTCGATGACGTGGCCGGCGGCGGCGGTGCCGTTCTGGCCTTCGGCAAGGATCAGGCGCGTCGAAGCGAGGTTGAGCGCCAGGCGCATCATGGTCGCGACGAGGAGAACCGTGGGGAAGGACGAGAATTCGAGCGGCGCCTGGATGAACAGCGCCGTCATCAGAATCAGAACCGAGAAGATGATCGAGAACGCCAGAAACATGTCGAGCATGACCGGCGGCAGCGGCATGATCAGCACGACAAGGATGGTCAGAACGCCGAGCGCGAGCCCGATATCGCCCTTTTTCAGGAAATCGAGCATATCGCCGGCAAACTGGCGCGAGCCGGCGGCGGCGTTCGCGGCGCTGAGGTCAGCCATTCTCTCTCCCGAGGGCACGCGGCGGAACGACGAGCCGTAATGCGGCGTCGGGGTCGGCGCGAGCGGACTGACATTCATCTGCGCCTCCTGGCTCGCCTAACTTCCGGCGGGCGGTACGGGGCACGCGACTTCAATCACCATGACGCGCCGGACGCAGACAGGTCCGGCTCTTTACCCGGCAGAATTTGCCGGGTGCATGGTTAATGGCTGGTTAAGAGACAGGCCGTTCCGGGACTTAGCGCCGGATCGGAATGATCTTGGCGGTGTCGGGGGTGCGGTTCAGGGCGCGGCTCAGCTTGTCGGCGAGTTCGGATTCCACGAACGGTTTGCGGACGATCCCGTCCTCGTCGGCTTCGGTCAGGGCGTCGGCATCTGCATAGCCGGTGGCGAACAAGATGGGCATTGAAGCGCTGCGGGCGCGGATTTCGCGGGCGACGTCCGCGCCGTTCATGCCGGGCATAGCGAAATCGAGCAGGACGAGATCGATGTCCTTGTGCGTGTCGAGCATATCGAGGCAGGCGCCGCCGCTGCCGGCCTCGACCACGGCATAGCCGAGATCCTGAAGAATGCTCCGCGTCACTTCACGGACCGCGCTGTCGTCATCGACCAGGAGGATCGTGAGGCCCGACGCGCGTTGCGTTACGGCGGCGGGCGGGGGAGCGGGCTCCACTTCCGTCGCCGTGCTCGCTCGCGGCAGATAAAGTTTGACCGAGGTCCCTTCGCCGACCTTGGTCTGGATGCGCACGCCGCCGCCGGATTGTTTCGCCAGACCGAGAACCTGGCTAAGGCCAAGCCCGGACCCTTTGCCGACTTCCTTGGTCGTAAAGAAGGGCTCGAAAACTTTGGTGACGACGTCATCGGGCATGCCCGATCCGGTATCGCTGACTGACACGCAGATATATTCGCCCGGCGGCGGCTCGGACGGGGAACGCGGTTCGCCGAGCGACACATTGGACGTCTCAACCGCGAGCGTGCCGCCGACGGCCATGGCATCGCGGGCATTGATCGCGAGATTGAGGATCGCGAGCTCAATCTGCGTCGGATCGATCATGGCCGGCCAGAGCCGCTTTGCCAGTACGGTCTCGATGCGCACGCTGCCGCCCATCGTGCTTTGCAGAAGATCGCGCATGCTGGCGACGGTCTCGTTGAGATCGACCGGCTTCGGTTCGAGCTTCTGCCGGCGCGAGAAGGCCAGCATCTGCGCCGTTAGCTTCGCGCCGCGTTCTCCGGCTTCCGCCATCATGTTGAGGCGGCGCGTTTGCGCCGCATCGGTCGCGCCTTTCTGCATCTGCCGGACATTGCCGAGAATGACGGTGAGAAGATTGTTGAAGTCGTGCGCGACGCCCGATGTCAGCTGGCCGACGGCTTCCAGGCGTTGCGCCTGACGCAGCGCGGATTCCACCCTTTCACGCTCGGTAATCTGCGAGGCTAATTGGCGGTTCGCAGCTTCAAGCTCCGAAGTGCGTTCCTCGACGCGGCGTTCCAGCAAAGCCTCGCCGCGTTTGATCTCTTCCATGCGCTCGCGCGCTTCATACTGCCTGAGGCGTCCGCGGAAGGCGGTGCGCACGACGCTGACGAGTGTGGTGGGGTGAAACGGCCGTTCGAGAAAGGTGACATTGCCGAGCATCGTCAAAAGGCGGCCGGCGGCCGGGTTGCGCTCAAGACCTCCGCCCCGCGGCGACAGAACAACGAACGGAAAATCGGACCAGGCCGGCTGCTTCTCGATCCATTCGGAAAGGCACGTCGCATCGGCATCGATCAATGCCTCTTCGACGACCAGCGCAACAGCCGCTTCCTGTTCGAGACGCACGCAGAGCTCAGTAAGGTCCGCGCAAGCGTCTGCTGCAATGCTGGCTTCCCGCAGCACCGCGGATGCGATCGCCGCGTCCCGTCCCGAGGGCGCGAGGACAAGGACGCGTTCGGACAGGGGAGCGTCTGTCATTCCGAGGGATCGCCCATGAGGCGTCCGTTCTTGCCGACGAAATTCGGAACGCCCCGCAGCACGCCGTGGAAGCCCTCAAGCGGCTCGCCGATCGAAAGCCCCTTTTTTGAAATTTCAAAATCGCGGATTGTCTTTTCGTGAACGCCCGCGCGCTTCTTGATGATGGACACGGCGCGATGCACGCGTCCCGCCGCCTCGAAATAGCGCAGCAGGATCACGGTATCGGCGAGATAGGTGACATCGACCGGCGCTTTCATATCGCCCACAAGGCCGTGCTGGGCGACGGTCAGGAAGGTCGTCGCGCCTTGGCGGTTCAGATATTGCAGCAGTTCATGAATGTGCAGGATGAGGAAGTTCTCTTCCGGCATCGCCGCCTGATAGCCGTTGAGGCTGTCGATGACGATGGTCTTGATCTGATGCTCGTCGACGCAGGACCGGACCTTTGACGAGAACTCGCCGGGCGACAGCTCGGCGGCGTCCACCTGAACGACGCTGAGATTACCCTCTTCGATCATCCCTTCCAGATCGATCCCGAGAACCTTCATCCGGTCGTAGAGTAGGCCGAGTTCTTCGTCGAAAATGAACAGCGCGGCCTTCTCGCCGCGCTTGATCGCAGCGACCGCAAAGGAGATCGCAAACAGCGATTTGCCCGTACCTGCGGGGCCAAGAATGAGTGCGCTCGATCCGCGCTCGACGCCGCCGCCGAGCAATGCATCTAGACTCGCATTGCCGCTCGAGATCGGCGTGCGGTCGAATTTCGTCCGGTGTTCGGCCGCAACAAGCCGCGGATAGACGTCGAGCCCGCCGGTCTTGATCGTGAAATCGTGAAAGCCGCCGCGAAATCTGCGGCCGCGATATTTGACGACACGGACCCGCCGCCGCTCTGCGCCGTATTCGGGCGCCAGTTCTTCGAGCCGTATCACGCCATGCGCGACGCTGTGCACGGTCTTGTCCTGCGTGTCCGTCGTCATGTCGTCGAGCAGCAGAACGGTGGCGCCGTGCTTTGCGAAGTAGTGCTTCAAGGCGAGAACCTGACGCCGGTAGCGCAGCGAGCTCTGCGCGAGGAGGCGGATTTCGGACAGGCTGTCGACGACGACGCGGTGCGGCTTGTATTTTTCGACCGTCTCGAAAATCAGCCGCGTGGTTTCGCCGAGTTCGAGATCCGACGAATAGAGCAGGCTCTGCTGCTGGTTTTCATCGAGCAGGCTTTCCGGCGGCACGAGTTCGAATATGTCGATGCCCTTCAGATCCCAATGATGGGAGAGGGAGCTCGACCGTAGTTCCTCTTCGGTTTCCGACAGGGAAATATAGAGGCAGCGCTCGCCGTTCTTCACGCCGGCGAGAAGAAAGCTCAGAGCCGACGTGGTTTTGCCGGTTCCGGGGGAGCCTTCGAGCAGATACAGGCGGTCGCGTTCGAAGCCGCCCGAGGTGATGTCGTCGAGGCCGTGAATCCCCGTCGACGCCTGCTCGGTTAAATCGGAAGTCTTCTTGGCCACGCCTTTGCCCCTCTCTGGAACGTCCAGAGAGCTAAACGCGAAACCCCGATTTTGGATGCAATCTGCGCGGCGGCCTTCGGCCGCGCCTGTTTTCTGTATCTGTTCCAGCCGGTTAAGGGACGGTTGAACTCACAGTGGTCAGGCAGTAGCCGAGACTTCCAGTGGGTCCGGCCGCGGCGGCGGCGGCGGAACTTCGCCCGTGATGACCATTTCGAATTCGCGCAGGCGCTTATAGACCGAAAGCAGGGCGACGATCGTGGACCAGGAGTTCACGAGGTACTGGAAGGACTCCCGCACCTTGTCGAAGGCGTTGTTGATCTGCGTAAAAATGCCGAGCGTGATGACGCCGGCAATGACCGTCGGGCCGAGCAGGATCAGCGGGAAGATATTGTCGACCTGCAGATAGAGGTAACGGGCGACGTTGAAGTACATATAGTTGAAATAGAGCCGGAAATAGTTGCGCCGGACATTGCCGAACAGTTCGCTGACTGTCGGCGGGCGGGCGCGGTCGGCGTTATCTTCGCCGTAAACCAGCTCCTTGCGGTAGGCGGCTTCGACACGCTGGTTCTTGAATTCCAGTCCGGGCAGCCTGATGCCGACAAGGGCAAGAAAAGCCGTCCCGAAAGCCGACCAGAAGATCGCAGCGAAAACGAGCGCGTGCGGCACCGGCCCGATGAGAGGCAGTTCAGCGACATGCTTCGACAGATTCATCAGGATCGGCAGGAAGGCCACGAGGATCATGACCGAGCGGACCAGATCGATGCCGAGATCTTCCATCGTGCGAGCGAAACGCATCGTATCGTCCTGAACGCGCTGCGAGGCGCCTTCCACCGTGCGCAGCTTTTCCCAATGCGTCATGTAGTAGTTGTTCATCGCCGTGCGCCAACGGAAGATCCAGTGGCTGACGAAGAAAGCGTTGAGCACCGCGACGACGATGGCGACCAGAAGCAGACCCGAAACCGTTGTGAGCTGCCCGTAATATTGATCGGCCGTAACGACGGCGGTCTTCGCGAACGCGCCCTGGATCAAATCGTAGAAGGGGCCGTACCAGGCATTGAGCGCGACCGATACCTGAACCTGGAAATAGGTCAGAAACAGGATCAGCGCCGAGCCGAGGATCGACCATCTTGCCCAGGGATGCGGTGCATAAAGCTGCCAGAACAGCGCAAACAGCAGAACCGCGACCGTGAAGTAGATGTAGAACCAGACAAAGGCCGGCGACCAGAACACGGTCACGCTGCCGACTTCGCCAGCCTCGCCCGCGGTAAGGCCGAATTGAGCGCCCAGATCCGCGCCGCCCGAATACCAGAGGACGATACACAGGGCGGACCAGATCGCGACCGACCAGAAGAACATTTTCGGGCGGGGGAAAAAGGAAACAAACAAAGGGCTGCTCCTGAAAGAGGTCGCTGGCGGTATGGCATTTCACGCCTGCTTCGGCACCTGAATGTTTGGAAAGGTTTTGCTCATCCTGTTTTGAGGCGTCCTGCCGCAGTTTGTGCCGGATTCATGACGGTGGGCGTAATCGCGTGTTAATTTCAATGGGTTAGCAGAGTGCCAATCGTTCGGATCAGTTGCTTTTAGTTGTGTTGGGGGCGTTCCGTGGACCTCACGGTGTATGATCGCAGGGCCCTTCGGGTTCGCTGGGTGCTGGCACTCGGTCTGATTTCAACCTCCCTGTTCTGGTATCTCGCCGATTTCCATCCTGAGCTGCTTGGGATTTCCGACGCGGAGTGGTTCGCCCCCGCGCTCATGCTCGTCTTCATGGCCGGGTTCGGCGGTTATGCGAACGGCCTGATCCGGGAGCTGCGCTCGCACGCGACGGAGCATCATAGGAAGAGCGAAGAGGCGCGCCTTCTCGCCCGCATCGACCCGCTGACGAAGATTCTGAACCGTGCGACCTTCCTCGACGATCTCAATGCGAAGATCCGGACCGCCCAGACCGGCGCGCCGGTCGCGTTGTTTGTGGTCGATCTCGACCGCTTTAAGGCGATGAACGATATTTTCGGCCACGCTTTCGGCGATGCAGTGCTGAAGCGTGTCGGCCATGTGCTCGGCCGCGAAGTCGGCGTCGAGAATGCCGGCCGCCTCGGCGGCGACGAGTTCGCCTTCATGCTCACCGGCGCGGTCTCGCAATCGATCTGCGAGACGGTGGGCAACCGCGTTCTCGAAGCCTTGAACGAAGCCGTCACCGTGTCCGGACGCAGTGTCCAGATCGAGGCCTCGATCGGCGTGGCCTGGAGCCCGGAGCATGATATCGATCGGCTCGATCTGATGGGATGTGCCGATCTTGCGCTTTATCTCGCCAAACAGGGCGGGCGCGGGCGCGTCGCCTGTTTCGACAGCGGCCTTATGAAGGAAGAGCGCTACCGCCGTCAGATCGAGCGCGAGCTGCGCGGCGCCATTCTGATGAACGAGCTCGAAATCCATTATCAGCCGATCCATGGCCTGACCGATGGCCGCATCAGCAGTCTCGAGGCTCTGGTGCGCTGGCGCCACCCGGTGCGCGGCCTGATCTCGCCGGCCGATTTCATTCCGATCGCCGAACGCTCATCCCTGATCGAGAAGCTCGGCGACTGGGTGTTCGCCCGCGTCTGTGCCGACGCCGCACACTGGCCGGGGCTGAAGGTCTCGATCAATGTCTCGCCGGTTCAGCTCAAGGCGCGCGGCTTTCTCGACATGGTGAAGAAATGCCTCCTCGCGACCGGCTGCAGTCCGCAGAACATCGCCATCGAGATCACCGAAGGCGTCATCATGGATGAGATGGCGGGGCAGGCCGAACATTTGCGCGAACTCCGCGCGCTGGGCATCGGCATCTGGCTCGACGATTTCGGCTCGGGCTATTCGGGCCTTTCCTATCTGCGCGATTTTCCCATCGATGTGATCAAGATCGACAAGGGGCTGGTGCAGGACATGGCGTCGAACCATGCCAACCGCGTCTTCGTCTCGGCCATCGCCCAGCTCGGGCACGGGCTCGACCGGCAGGTCGTCGCGGAAGGTATCGAAACCGAGGCCGATCTGACGTTGGCGCGCGCCGCGGGCTGCTCGCATGCGCAGGGCTATCATTTCGCCCGGCCGATGGCCGCGAAAGACATTGCCGCCTATGCCGGGTTCGGGGCGAGCATCCGCGCCGCCTGAGCGGCGCGGTTTCTCTCTTTCTTAAAGCGCGTTAAGCCGCCTGGCCTGCTGCGGGCGGCGGGATATTGGCGCCTTCGGCGGCGTACTGGTTCAGCTTGTTGCGCAGCGTGCGGATGGAAATGCCAAGGATATTCGCGGCATGCGTCCGGTTGCCGAGACAGTGATTCAACGTATCGAGGATCAGCGCCCGCTCGACCGTTTCGACGGTCAGGCCGACGAGAGACCGCGTCGCCGCCTCGGCGGCAAGGGCCGCCTGCTGGGCCGGGCCGGAATGCGCGTCCATGCGGGCGCCGTCCGGCGAGCGGATGTAGTCGACACCGATTTCCGGGCCATTCGCCAGAAGCACGGCGCGATGCATGGTATTTTCGAGTTCGCGGACATTGCCCGGGAAGCGGGCACGGGCGAGTTCCTTCTGCGCATCCGCGGAGATCGGCCGGTAGGGCAGGCCGTTGGCCTCGGCGAATTTTTTTGCGAAATGATCCGACAGCAGCGCGATGTCCGCCGGGCGTTCGCGCAGCGGCGGGATTTTTAGATTCATCACATTGAGGCGGTAGAGCAGATCCTCGCGGAAGGTGCCCTTCTTGACCTCTTCGGCCAGATTGCGGTTCGACGTCGCCAGAATGCGGATATTGACCGGCACCGGACGCTGGCCGCCGACGCGGTCGATCACGCGTTCCTGTATGGCGCGCAGCAGCTTGGCCTGGAGCCTTGCATCCATTTCTGAAATTTCGTCGAGCAGCAGCGTGCCGCCATCGGCCTCTTCGAACTTGCCGATGCGCCGGGCAACTGCGCCGGTGAACGAGCCCTTCTCATGGCCGAAGAGTTCGGACTCGAGCAGCTGTTCGGGAATGGCCGCGCAGTTGACCGAGATGAACGCCGCATGCGCCCGGTTGGAGCGATTGTGGATGTAGCGCGCCAGAACTTCCTTGCCCGTGCCGCTCTCGCCGGTGATCAGGACCGAGGCGTCGGATTTGGCGATCTGCGCCGCCATATCGACGACGACTTTCATCGCCTCGTCCTTGAAGACGATCTCGTGGCGGTCTTCGGCCACAGCCGCGAGGACAGCCGCGATCAGTTCGGGATCGGGCGGCAGGGGGATGTATTCTTTGGCGCCGGCATGGATCGCCGCGACCGCCGCTTTCGCATCGTTCTCGATGCCGCAGGCGACGAGCGGAACATGGATGCGTTCTTCTTCGAGGGCGCGGACCAGTTCTCTGATCGGTTGGCCCACATCGACCATCAGAAGGTCGGCGCCGCGTCCGGCGCGCAGCACCCGGAGGCACTGCTCGACATTCTCGGCGTGGGTGACCTTGGCGCCGCGATCCATAGCGATCTTGGTCGCCTGCGTGAGCTGGCCCGAAAGGGTTCCGACGATCATGAGCCGCATGGCTCTTACTCCTCAGTTGGAGGCGGCGCTCAGCGCTCGCTCTTGATGATTTCCGTCATGGTTACGCCCAGCTTCTCTTCGACGAGGACGACCTCGCCGCGCGCCACAAGGCGGTCGTTCACATAGATGTCGATCGCCTCACCGACCCGGCGATCGAGTTCGAGCACGGTGCCGGGGCGCATATTCATCAGCTCGCCGACTTCGAGCTTGGTGCGGCCGAGCACCGCCGAGACGGAGACGGGAACGTCGAAAACCGCTTCGAGATCGTCGGCGGTCTTCGGTCCGCTATTGTCTTCCGTCGGGCCGCCCGGGGGCTGCGCCTCCAGATCGGGAAGCGGAAGATCATCGCTCATCACTTATCTCCTTGCGCGGCCGAGGTCTCGACCGACGCGATATGATTATGAATCGTTCGTTCAATCGCCTGTTCGATGACGGCGCGTTCGCGCACGACACCGCCATCGGCCCATTCGAGACGCACATCGCCCGGCGCAATTTCGGGCTCGCCGAGAATGATGAGCTTGCCGGCAAAGCCGCGTTCGGCCGCCAGTGCGCCGAGATGGGCTTTGACGTCATCGACAAGGCTCTCATGCACGCGCACGGCGACATGCGGGGCGGTGCGGGCTTCGGAGAAGCATTCGCGCACCGCGCTTTCGATGGCGGACGCCGGGTAGCGGCCGATGGCGTGGCCCGCGAGCTTGCGCGCCAGCTCGAGCGCAAGCTCGATGGCTTCGATCTCCTGCGCCATCGCGCGCGCATCGGAACGGGCGATCTCGAGTGAAACCTGCACCGCGAGCTTTTCGAGCGCGGAGGCGATGCGCGAAGGCTGCTGGTCGAGCGCTTCGGCGCGCCCTTCGGCGAAACCGGATTTGAAGGCGCGCTGCTCGGCTTCGGAAATCTCCGCGAGATGGCGCGACATCGGCACCATTTCTTCGCTGCGGCGGCGGCCGTCGAAGTCGCGATCGAAGAGGAAGGGTTTGGCGCCGATCATCAGAACACCAGCTCGTCGTCGCCGCGGTTTTTGGTAATGAGGATTTCGCCCTTGGCGGCGAGATCTTTCGCGACCGCTACCATGTGCGACTGCGCCTCATCCACATCGCGCAGGCGCACGGGGCCCATGGCCTGCATATCGTCCTGCAGCATCTTGCCGGCGCGCTGCGACATATGGCCGAGGAAGAAGTCGCGGACCGATTGCGTCGCGCCCTTGAGCGCGACCGTGAGACGGTCGCGCGCCACATTGCGCAGCAGCGTCTGCACCGAGGCGGTGTCGAGGCGCATCAGGTCGTCGAAGGTGAACATCAGCGCCTTGATGCGTTCGGCGCTGTCGCGGTTTTCTTCTTCGAGCGCGGTCAGGAAACGCGTTTCCGTCTGGCGGTCGAAGGCGTTGAAGATTTCCGCGATCATTTCGTGCGCGTCGCGGCGGCTCGTCTGCGAAAGGTTGGACATGAATTCGGTGCGCAGCGTTTCTTCGACGCGCTCGATGATGTCCTTCTGCACGCTCTCGATGGTCAGCATGCGCTTGACGACGTCGAGCGCAAACTCGTCGGGCAGTATCGCAAGAACGCGTGCCGCATGTTCGGGCCGGATCTTCGACAGCACGACGGCGACGGTCTGCGGGTATTCGTTCTTCAGATAATTGGCGAGAACCTGTTCCTGAACGTTGGACAGCTTCTCCCACATATTGCGGCCGGCCGGACCGCGAATTTCTTCCATGATCTGCGTGACGCGATCTTTAGGCAGAAAGCCGCCGAGAATACGCTCGGTGGAATCGAAATTGCCCATCAGTGCGCCGGTTGTCGACATTTTCGAGACGAACTCGACCATCATGGTCTCGACGTTCTCGGCATCGATCGTGCCGAGCGTCGACATGGCGTGGGAGATGTCGCGGATTTCGTCGTCGTCGAGCTGCTTCCAGATCCCAGCGCCGTGCTCTTCGCCGAGCGCGAGCATCAGCATGGCGGCGCGTGAGGCGCCGTTCATCGTCTTTTTGGCGGGGGCGAGATGGGCGGGGAGGGCCATGGGTCAGCTCACGCGGGTTCCGCCAGCCACTGGCGGATGATGGAAACGGTTTCGGCGGGGTTGCGTTGGGCGAGTTCGCCGACCTTCTGCAGCGATTGGGCGTGCACTTTGCCGTTCACCTGCGACAGCTCGATCATGCGGGCGGTCGGATCGGGGGGACTGGCGGGAGCCAGCGCCTGCTCAAGCGGCGAGGAGGGCGAGACGGTCGGAGCGAGAGCCGGCAGTGCGGCGCGCTGTTCCGGCGTCAGGATGCGGCGCACCAGCGGACGGACGACGAGGAGGAGAACGAGCAGCGAAACAATGCCGAGAACGATCATCTCGATCACCTGCATCAGATCGTTCTTGGTGATGCCGAGCGAGGCGAAGCCGGCCGCATCGTCGATCGGGCGCACGCCCGGCGGTTCGGCAAAGCGCAGGTTCACGACTTCGATCTGGTCGCCACGGCCCTGATCGAAGCCGATGGCGGAGCGGACAAGGGCGGCGATGCGGTCGAGCTCTTCCTGAGCGCGCGGCGCATAGGTGACCGAGCCGGACGGGTCGCTGGCGTAAATACCGTCAACGAGAACGGCGACCGAGACCTTTTTCAGGCGGCCGGCTTCGAGAACCTCCGTGCGCGTCGAGCGCGAGATCTCGTAATTGACGGTCTCGTTGGCCTTCTCGGATTTTTCGCGCGAGGCGGCGGCGGGATCGGCGGGGTTCGAGCCCTGCTGGTTCGGAAGCTGCGTCGACACCGAAACGGTGCCGGGGCCTTCGGTGCTGTCGTTCTTCTCTTCGCTCGTCTGCGTCGAGCGGACGACGCGGCTGTCCGGATCGAAAGTGTCGGAGGTGTTGGTGACCTTGGAGTAGTCGAACGTGGCGTTCACTTCGGCGCGGGCGCGGCCGGCACCGACAACGCGCTCGACAATGCCCTGCACCTGATCCTTCACCCGGCGCTCAAACGCCGCTTCGCGCTCCTGCGCGCCGGAGGGCAGGCCGTCTTTGTCCATATTGGCGCCGTCGGCAAGGAGGCGGCCGGTTTCATCGACGATCGAGATCGCTTCCGGATCGAGGCCCTGCACGGCGGAGGCGACGAGATGGACGATGGCACGCACCTGGCCCTGGCCGAGATCGCCGGACACGCGCAGCACGATGGAAGCGGTGGGCTTGGGCGCATCGCGCGCAAACAGCGGACGCTCGGGCACGACGAGATGCACGCGCGCCGCCGCAACGCGGTCGAGCGAGCGGATCGAACGGGCAAGCTCGCCTTCCAGGGCGCGCAGCCGGTTTACGTTCTGAAGAAAGCTCGTGGAGGAAAGGCCGTCGCCCTTGTCGAAAATTTCCCAGCCGACGCCGCCGCCCGAGGGAAGGCCCTGTTCGGCGAGCTTCATGCGGACCTGGGCGACCGATTCGCTCGGCACCATGATCGTCGAGCCGTCGCGCGAGGTCTGGTAGGGAATGTTCTGGGCTTCGAGTTCCTTGATGACGGCGGACGAGTCCTGAAGCGTCAGGTCGGAGAAGACCGGCACCAGGCCGGCGTCCGAAACCCTGAGCGCCACGAAGCCGAAAAACCCGATCAGCGACAATGTCACGGCCAGCATGGCAACGAGCCGCGGTGCGCCGAGACCTTTCAGGAAATCGATAAATCCGCCCAAGCTTTTGATCCGTGGCTGATGACACGGCCCCCTGCAGCACCAACGCAGCGCGGCGCTACCCGGCAGAAATTGCCGGGTGTTGGGTAAACGGCTGGTTAACGCGCGCGTTAAGGTCGCTCATGGACCGAGCCTGCCGCAGAGAGGTGGGGATTAAGAAAAGAAAAACGCGGGCCTTTTCGGACCCGCGTCGTGTAAAACTTAAGTAATCTTTATGAATTCGCGTTAAGGCTCAGCCGACGCGATATTGCTGGATCCGCGTCGTCCGCAGACCCGCCAGGCCGTGCCGGTCGATCGATGCCTGCCAGCCGAGAAATTCATCCACCGTAAGGGTATAGCGGGCACATGCCTCCTCAAGGGAGAGCAGGCCGCCGCGCACCGCGGCCACCACCTCCGCCTTGCGGCGGATGACCCAGCGCTTGGTATCGGTCGGAGGAAGATCCGCAATTGTAAGCGGGCTTCCATCGGGGCCGATAACGTATTTCACCTTGGAACGCGGCAGTTCGGTCATGGGATACTCGCAACGAAGACTGACCAGAATTTCCGGGAGACTACCTATCGCGATTTAAAATTTGCCTAAGCTGTAGAATCAGGGGCTTACACCAATAGAGGGGTTGCCCCTTCCGGGCCGGGCAGGACTTGCCGCAGGCGGCAGTTTCTGCCGGGCCGAAACCTCCGTGAGACGCCGGGAAGAGACCGGCATTCCGGAACAAAAGTAAGATATTTCAATAGGATGACTGTTCCGGCACGGGGTGGAACAGGGCTTGCGAGACACGACGCGCAATAAGGTGCGCCGCATGTCTTTAACTTTGGCTGATCTTCTGTCTCCGACCCCTCAAATGCCGAAAACCGCGGCAGGCGGGGTCGTCGCGACTTCCGAAACCGCCGATGGCGGCGCCTTTGCCGAGGCTCTTAAAGCCTTCCGGGCCGGCGCCGAGACGGCGACGGGGGAGGCGGGAATTGCCATACCCGTGCCGGGAGAGATCGGTGCCGGGGTTCCGGAGCTGCCGGTCCGCATCCAGACGGAAGCTGTGATCGGCCTTGAAGCCGTTCTTCTGCCGGCCCCGCCGGCGGAAGGCGATGCGGCCGTCGAGACACCTGTTATTCCCGGCGCGGCGGTTCCCGCGACCGATGGCGTTGTGACCGCGCCGGTTCTCACCGGCGAAATCCCGGCGGAAGGCGAGGGCGAGACGCCCGATGCCGCGCCGGACGGTGTGACCGATCCCAATCTTGTTATTGCCGCGCCCGTTATCGCGCCTGCGCCGCTGGCTGCTCCTGTCGCGCCCGTGGTGACGGAAGACGCAGCTCTTACTCTTGCGGTCTCGACCGAGACGCCGCCGGACATGCCGCAGATGCCGCTGGCGGATGCCGAGCCCGATACGGCGCCGCTGCTCGAAGGCCGCGCGTCCGCAGCCGGCGCTCCGCCGCCTTCCTCTCTGCCGCCGGTGCTGAGCACGGGCGACACCATTCCCGATCTGCCGAAAGAAGTGGTGGATGCACTGGCGCCGCGCGCGCCTCTGCCCGCCGCTGAAGATATTGCCGCCGCGGTGACGAAACCCGTTGCGCCTCCTGTGACGGCAGCGCCGAGCGCCCCGATCCCGGCGGCTCTGCAGGACATCGCGTCCGATCCCGATGTGATTTCGGTGCAGGCGCAGGCCGGCGCCGTCATTTCGAAAGATGCATATGAAGACGGCGATGCTTCGGCGCCCGCCAGCGTGACACCGCCGCCGCGCGCTGTTGCGCCCACGATTACTCCGCTCACGCAGACAGTGGCGACGCCGGATGCCGAGATCCCCGCTGTCCCGGCCGAGCCTGTTCTCGCCGCCGATCCTGAAACCAAGGCCAAGGCCGCCGATGGCGCGCTTGCCGTATTGACGCAGAAGCCGGAGGCGGCGCCCGCGCCGGCAAAACCCGCGGCGCCCGTCGAGCCTCAAGCGCAGCCGGTTGCGGCCGCGCCTGATGCGCCTTCCGATGTGAAGGCCGCCGATCCCAAACTCTCCGTGGACGAAAAGCCCGCGCCGGAAAAACCGGTAGCGGAGCGTCCCGCTCCGGCGGAGAAGCCTGTCCAGCAGGCCGATACGCGTGCTTCTCAGGCGCCTGTGCCGGTCAATGACAAGCCCGCCGTGACCGAACTTGCGGCGAAAAGCGTGCAGCAGCAGTCGCAAAACCTGCCGGCAACGGCAATTCCGCAGCTTGCCAGCGAGATCGTCTCCAAGGTTAAGCGCGGCGTCACGCGGTTTGAGGTCCGCCTCGACCCGCCGGAACTCGGCCGTATCGACGTTCGTATTGACGTCGATAAGGACGGCCGCGTGACGTCGCGTCTTATGGTCGAGAAGACCGAAACGCTCGATCTGCTGAAGGCCGACCAGCGCGCGCTGGAACGTGCGCTGCACGATGCCGGCTTCAAATCCGAACAGAACTCGCTGTCCTTCTCTCTGAAAGATCAGCGCGACGGTCAGGCGAAATTCGAGGAGCAGCGTCAGCTGCAGCAATCATCTGATCCCGCCGAGACCGAAGAAGAACCGGTCCGGCATGTTGCCGATAGCGCCTACCGTGCCGCACTTCGCGGTCCGGGTGGCTTCGATCTACGTGTGTAAAGGAGTATCGTCATGGCCGGTCTCAACGGTGTAACGTCCGCCCCTCCCATTACCGCTCAGTCCTATAGCGGCGGGGCGCAGATCGCTGACAATTTCCAGAGCTTCCTTCAGCTCCTGACGACGCAGTTGCAGAACCAGAACCCGCTGGATCCGCTCGATACCAACCAGTTCACCCAGCAGCTCGTGCAGTTCGCCGGCGTCGAACAGCAGATCTCGACGAACTCGACGCTCGCCGCGCTGCTTCAGGTGATGGATACGAGCCGCCTCACGGGCGCCGTCGATTATATCGGCAAACAGATCACCGCCGAAGGCGCAACCACCGTGCTCGATGAACAGAGCGCGGTGTGGAACATCAATGTCGGATCCGAAGCGCCGCAGACGACGATCGTCGTCTCCGATGCCGCCGGCAATCAGGTCTACACGCAGGACATCAACCTGACGAAGGGCAACAACGTCTATGCCTGGCAGGGCAAGAGCTCGAGCGGCCAGGTCATGCCGGACGGCTTCTATACGATCCAGGTCGTTGCCCGCGACGCCAAGGGTCAGCCTGTGACGGCCACAACCGACATCCAGGGCAAGGTTACCGGCGTTGAGCTCGAGAACGGTGAGCCGGTGCTGAAGATCGGCGATACGATCCGGGTCAAGCTGGCCAATATCAAATCGGTGGTCACGCCGCCTGCCGCACCGCCGGCGGACGACAGCTCGGATACTTAACGCCACTCCCCGAAAGGGGAGGCCTTATGCCTCTGGCACGTGGCGGCTGAAGCGCCTACATTCCGGCCTCCAAACTGACCCTGGTGGCCCATGGCTTTCGACCTCGACCTTTCCGGACCCCGCGCGACGAATCGTGTCGTCGTGGCGATGTCGGGCGGCGTGGATTCGTCGGTCGTTGCGGCATTGCTCAAGCGTGAAGGCTATGACGTCGTCGGCGTCACGCTCCAGCTTTACGATCACGGCGCGGCCGCCCATCGCAAGGGCGCCTGCTGTGCGGGCCAGGACATCTACGATGCCCGCAGAGTCGCCGACGCTATCGGCATTCCGCATTATGTCCTCGACTATGAAGAGCGCTTCCGCACGAAGGTTATCGACCGGTTCGCCGCAAGCTATGCCGCGGGCGAGACGCCGATCCCCTGCGTCGAGTGCAATCAGCAGATCAAATTCGCCGATCTTCTCGGCACGGCGCGTGAACTCGGCGCCGCCGTCATGGCCACGGGCCATTATGTGTCGTCGCGCGCGCTGCCCGGCGGCGGCCGGGCGCTGCATCGCGCCGCCGATCCCGATCGCGACCAGAGCTATTTCCTTTACGGCACGACGCGCGAGCAGTTGAACCTTCTTCGCTTTCCGCTCGGCGATCTCACCAAGACCGAGACGCGCGAACTGGCGCGCGAATTCGGACTGCACATCGCCGACAAGCATGACAGCCAGGACATCTGCTTTGTCCCGACGGGCTCTTATTCCGACATTGTCGGACGCCTGAAGCCGGAAGCCGGCGAGCCGGGCGAGATCGTGCATGTCGATGGACGCGTGCTCGGGTCGCACAAGGGCATCATGCATTACACGGTCGGCCAGCGCCGCGGCCTCGGGCTCAGCGTCGGTGAGCCGCTGTTCGTCGTCGGTCTCGATCCGCGCAAGCATCGCGTGATTGTCGGTCCGCGCGAAGCTCTGGCGACGCCGAAGATCGTGCTGCGCGACGTCAACTGGCTCGGCGACGAAGAGATCGGCAATCGGGGACAGAATGTATTCGTGAAGGTGCGCTCGACGCGCGCCCCGCAGCCGGCGCTTCTGACGCGCGGCGCATCCGGCATCGAAGTCGCGTTCGCGGATGCGGAAGAGGGCGTTGCGCCCGGACAGGCCTGCGTCATCTATGACGGCGCGGAAGCTCAGGCGCGCGTGCTCGGCGGCGGCGTCATCGCTTCGGCAACGAAAGTCGAGCCGGCCTCTAGCGAATTTGCGGTTGCCTGACCCTTATGGCGATCCAATACGATCTTGAAGGCCAGCAGCGCGTCTACGAAAAATGGGCGCCGATCTACGACGCCATCTATCATAAGTTTCTTTCCGATGCGCATTCGAAGACGGCCGCTGCCGCTTCGAATTGCGGGCGCGATATTCTCGAAGTCGGCGTCGGTACGGGCCTTGTCCTTCGCTACTATCCGCCGGACCGCAATGTCGTCGGCGTCGATTTGTCGGTGCACATGCTGCAGAAGGCGATCGAAAAGGTCGATGAACTGGGCCTCACGCATGTGAAGCTTCTGGCGTCCATGGATGCGTGCCGGCTCGGCTTTCCCGATGCGCGCTTTGATGCGGTGGCGGTGCCCTTCGTCATCACGCTCGTTCCCGATCCCGAAGGCGCGCTCGATGAGATGCGGCGCGTGCTGAAGCCGGGCGGCGAAATCATCGTGACGTCGAAGCTCGGCGCCGATCGCGGCATTGTTCCGAAAATCGAGGAATGGCTCGCGCCTCTGATGCGTCAGGTCGGCTGGAGCTCGCACTTCAAAGTGAGCCGCCTTGAAAAATGGGCGGCACGGCATCCGGATATGGATGTCGTCGAAGTCGCGCCGGTTTTCCCCTGGGGCTTCTTCAAACTCGTGCGGATCAAGAAGAAGGCCTAAGCCTTCTCCTTCTCGGCGAGCTGCTTTTTCAGCTCCTTCATCGCCATGAAATTCTTGGTCACGTCGCGGATGACGGAGACCATGGCTTCGACTTCACCCGTCTTGCCTTTGATGAGCACGATAGTGAATTCGATGGAGTTGCGCGTGCCGTCCTTCTTGAGACCCGGCACGGCGAGCATATCGCCCGCGCCGTAGCGGCTCTGGCCGGACGCGGCCGTCTGATGATAGCCCTCCCAATGGCGCTCGCGGAACGGCTCGGGAATGATGATGTCGAGCGATTGGCCGAGCGCTTCTTCCTCGGTGAACCCGAAAATGCGTTCGGCGCCGGGGTTCCACAGAATGATGTTTCCGGCGCGATCGCTCGCGACCACGGCGTCCGAGGCGCTGCCGATAATGGCAAGGCCGAGCTCTGCGGGCGTGACCATCTCTGAGTCCTTACGCTGATAGGGGCCGCGGGCGGCGAGAGGTTTTGACGGCTCGGCATCTTCCGCCGGCGGAAGGTCTTCATCGAGAAGCTCCTCGACCGGGCCGAAGAATTCATAGTGGATGCGGCTTGTCGGAACGCCTTCCTTCGCAAGGCCGGAAACGAAAGCCTTCAGGAAGGGCAGCGGGCCGCAGACATAATAGTCGGCGTCTTTGAGCGGCGTGTTCTGACGCAGGAAGTCGAGGCTGAGCCGCCCGGGCTCGTCATAGTCGCGGCCTTTGACGTCTTGGCTCCGCGGCGCGGAATAGAAGACGGTAACATCCGTGCCGCCGTGCAGTTTTGCGAGATCCTTCACATGCGGTCCGAATGCATGCACAGAGCCGTCAATGGCGCAGTGAATGAAATCGGCTTTCAGTTTCGTGTGCCGGTCGGCCAAGGCTTCCAGCATGGCGATCATCGGCGTGACGCCGACACCGCCCGATAAAAACACGACGGGCCGTGTCTGATGGTCGGGCAGAAGGAAACTGCCGGACGGCGGCATAACCTTGATCTTCGTGCCGGGCTTTGCCTCGTCATGCAGCCAGCGCGACACGGTGCCTTCGGGCTCGCGCTTCACCGAGATCCGGTAATGCTCGCCATTGGCGTCGCAGGAGATCGTGTAATTGCGCTTGATTTCGCCTTTGCCCGGAATGTCGAACAAGAAGGTCAGATGCTGGCCGGGCTTGTGGCGCGGCACGGGCGCGCCGTCTTCGGGGCGCAGATAGAAAGACGTGATGATCCCGCTTTCAGGGGTCTTCTTTTCGATGAGAAAGGGACGCCAGGAGGTCCAGTCCGTCATTCTTGTTCTCGCTTCGGACAGAGATTTAGGGCGACGACTCAAAGTCTGGAACACCCGCAAACTAGACTTTCGGGGGTCGAAACGGAAATTCGTCAATGTCGCGGCGGGCAGGCTTTGCGGCCGGTGTCGGGGGCGATTGCGGGTATGCGTATTAAGCATTTGAGAAGAAGGACTTTCCGCCGTCACATGAACGTCTATAAGGCTCGCTAGAGCGGTGTCGTGCTGCGGCGCCGCAAGTGTCGATTTGCGGGTCGAACTGGCGTAGAACGGTTCGTCTAGCCCGGGGAGAATTGAATGCGTATTGCGATGATCGGCTCTGGCTATGTCGGGCTCGTGTCCGGCGCCTGCTTCGCCGATTTCGGCCATGACGTTCATTGCGTCGACAAGGCGGCCGACAAGATCGAGGCCCTGAACGCCGGACGTATTCCGATATATGAGCCGGGGCTTGAAGAACTCGTCGAGCGCAATGCGAAGGCCGGCCGCCTCGTGTTCTCGACCGACATTCCGCGCGCCGTTGCGGAAGCCGATGTTGTGTTCATCGCCGTCGGTACGCCCTCGCGCCGTGGCGACGGCCATGCCGATCTGTCTTATGTCTATAGCGCGGCGCGTGAGATTGCGGCCTCGGTCACCGGCTTCACCGTCGTCGTCACCAAATCCACGGTTCCGGTAGGGACGGGCGATGAAGTCGATCGCATCATCGCCGAGACCAATCCGAAGGCCGACGTCACCGTCGTCTCCAATCCGGAATTTTTGCGCGAAGGTGCGGCGATCGACGATTTCAAACGGCCCGACCGTATCGTCGTCGGCATTGAAAACGAACGCGCCCGCCCGGTGATGGAGGAAGTCTACCGGCCGCTTTACCTCAACAAGGCGCCGCTGATCTTCACCGACCGCCGCACCTCCGAACTCATCAAATACGCCGCCAACGCTTTCCTCGCGATGAAGATCACCTTCATCAACGAGATCGCCGATCTCTGCGAACAGGTCGGCGCGAATGTGCAGGAAGTTGCCGGCGGCATCGGCCTCGACAACCGCATCGGCGGGAAATTCCTGCATGCCGGTCCAGGCTATGGCGGCTCGTGCTTCCCGAAGGATACGCTTGCGCTCGTCAAGACGGCGCAGGATGCCGGCGCGCCGATTCGCCTCATCGAGACGACGGTCGCCGTCAACGATCAGCGCAAGCGCCTGATGGCGCGCAAGGTCGTTGCCGCCTGCGGCGGTGAGGTCCGCGGCAAGACGGTCGCCATTCTCGGCCTGACTTTCAAACCCAATACCGACGATATGCGCGATGCGCCTTCGCTCGCCATCGTTCAGGCGCTGGTTGATCTCGGTGCCAAGGTCAAGGCTTACGATCCCGAAGGCATGGAACATGCGAAGGGCATGCTGCCGCCGGGCGTTACTTTTGCCGATGGTCCGTACACCGCGGCGGAAGGCGCCGATGCGCTCGCCATCGTCACGGAGTGGAACCAGTTCCGCGCCCTCGATTTCCGCCGCCTGAAAGAGATCATGAAAGCGCCGGTCCTTATCGACTTCCGCAACATCTACAAGCGCGAGGAAGTCGCGCGCCATGGCTTCACCTATGCCGGTGTCGGCCGCCCCAAGGACGGGCGCGCCGGAGATATGCAAGCCGCCGCCGAATGAAAGTCCTCATCACCGGCACGGCCGGCTTTATCGGGTTCCACCTCGCGCGGCGCCTGCTCGATAGCGGCCATTTCGTCACGGGCTTCGACGGGATGACGCCCTATTACGATGTCGCGCTCAAAGAGGCGCGGCATGCGCTCCTGAAACGCTCCAATGGATTTTCGGAGCATGTCGGTCAGCTCGAGGATATGGATGCGCTGCAGCGCGCGGCGGACGCCGCCGAGCCGGATGTCATCATCCATCTGGCCGGGCAGGCGGGCGTGCGCTATTCGATCGACTATCCGCGCACCTACACCGACTCAAATCTCGTCGGCTCGTTCAACGTGCTCGAACTCGCGCGGGCGCTTCAGCCGAAACATCTTCTTCTGGCTTCGACGAGCTCGGTCTACGGCGCCAATGAGGAGATGCCGTTCGCCGAAAGCCATCAGGCCGATCATCCGCTGACCTTTTATGCGGCGACGAAGAAGGCGATGGAGACGATGGCGCATTCCTATGCGCATCTCTTCTCGGTGCCGACGACCTGTTTTCGCTTCTTCACCGTTTACGGCCCGTGGGGCCGGCCGGATATGGCGCTGTTCAAATTCGTCGATGCGATCCTCAAGGACCGCGCAATCGATGTTTACGGGGAAGGGCGCATGAAGCGCGACTTCACCTATGTCGAAGATCTGGTCGACGGCATTACCGCTCTGATCGAGAAGGTGCCGGAGACCGGCAATCCCGTTGCAGTGGACGGGACGACGGACACGCTGTCGCCCATCGCGCCCTGGCGCGTCGTCAATATCGGCGGCGGCGATCCGGTGGGCCTGATGGAGTTCATCGGCGCCATCGAAAAGAAGCTCGGACGGTCGGCCAAGAAGAACATGCTGCCGATGCAGCCGGGCGACGTGCCCGCGACCTTTGCCGATCTGACTTTGATGAAAGCGCTGACAGGCTATCAGCCGAAAGTGAAAGTGGAGGAGGGCGTTTCCGCCTTCGTCGACTGGTATCTCGACTACACGAAAAAGGTTTAGGTCCAGCTTTTTCGATGCGGCCGGGGCCGGGGAAAGGGCCGATGCGAGCGCTTGTATCGTCGGGACCCGGCGGGGGCGACGTGCCGCTGTCTTTAATCCCTAAGGGGTGCACCCGATTTCTTGACTTGTCGCCTTCAGCGCACCTATATCGCCGCAGATTGGCGGGGTAGCTCAGCTGGTTAGAGCACGGGAATCATAATCCTGGGGTCGGGGGTTCGAGTCCCTCCTCCGCTACCACCTTTCCCCCCGACGATGGGGCGGTGGATTTCAAGCAGCCGATTTAGCCGTCCGAAGATGGCGACCCGGACCGTGCCGACGGTGTCGCCGGGCGTGACGGTGACCGATTCCACAAGCTCCCGCAGGGCCTTGGCCCCTTCGCCGTCGCCCGCGCCGAGGCCCGCCGCCATGCATGCTTGCAGCCGGGCGATCATGAGTTCATAGCGGGCCAGCGAGGCGGGGTGCAGGGCCACGATGTTCGGCTCGGGCGGCGCCGCGGCCAGTTCGGCCCGGGCGGCTTCCTGCTCGATCGCGACGGCCTTGGACCGGGCCAGAAGCTCCGGCACGGCCCCGTCCGCCGCCACCATGAGGTCGATGAGCCGGGACTGTTCCCGGGAAAGCTCGGCAATGCGGCCTTCGATCCGGGCGCGATTCTTAACACGGCCCGCGGCCAGGCGGGTCCGCTCCTCCTGATAGGACCGGACGAAGGCGGCGATAACCTTGGGGTGGAGGAGTTCGGCCTGAAGGGCGCCGACAACGGCCGCTTCGATGCGCGGCAGATAGAACATCGAGCCCGGGCAGGTTCCGGCCTCTTTCGCGGCCGAACATTCGACGCGGACCTGTCCCGTCTGATCCTTGCCTTTGGAGGCCAGCCCCGCGCCGCACCGGCAGCGCAGGAGGCCCGAAAGCAGGTGCCTAGGCGTCCTGGCATGCGAGGCGTGCACCGAGCCTCTGGCGCGCTTCCTGGCCGCGGCGGCGGCGAAGATATCGGGTGTGACGACCGCGAGGGCCGGGGCCTCGGCGTGCATCCACTCCGCCGGCGGATTGGGGCGCGAGACGCGCTTGCCGGTCGCGGGATTGCGGATCATGGACACTTTGTTCCAGACGCGGCGCCCGGCGAAGAGTTCGTTCTGCAGAAGCCCGTTGCCGCGTTTGGCGTTGCCGTTGATGGTTGAGCTGTTCCAGCGCGCGCCGCGGGGCGGGGCGATGCGGTCGCGGTTGAGGCGCGCCGCGATCTCGCGCGGTGTCGAGCCCGCCAGATATTCGGCGAAGATGCGCCGCACGATCGCGGCCTCGGCCTCGACGATCTCAAGCTCGCCCGGCGCGCCTGGCACCGGCCGGTATCCGTAGAGCCGCCCGCCGGCGGAACGCCCGCCGCGCACGACGCCCATCATGCCGCGCCGCACTTTCTTTGCGCCTTCCTCGCGCTGCATCTGCCCGACAAGGCCGAACAGCCCGATCATGGCGGAATCCATGGTGCCGGAATTGACGGCGCGGATCTCGATGCCGCGGAAGAGTAGCCGTTTGTGAAGGCCCGCGAGGTCTTCCATATCGCGCGACAGGCGGTCGGCATGTTCGACGAGCACGATCTCGAACGGCAGAGGCTCGGCGGCGCTTTCCGCGATAAGCGACAGAAGCCCGTCGCGGCCGATGATGGACGCGCCCGAGCGGGCGGCGTCGGAATAGCATGCGGTCACGGCCAGGCCCTCTCGCGCCGCGTAATCGCGGCACAGGGCTATCTGATCGTCAACCGAGCGTTCGTTCTGAAGGTCGGTCGAGAACCGGGCGTATATCGCGCAGCGGCGGCTCATAGAAGGCTTTCTCCCCCGTCTCGGCCTCGTGGTCCTCGCGCGCGGCCTGCCGCCCCAGAAAGCGCGCCAAGGCTAGGATGGCCGGGTCGGGACTCTCTGGCAAGAGTCGGGGCGGGCGGGTCTTCATCAGAAGTCCAATCCCTTGACCGCCTCGGCCGGCACGTCTAAGAAGCCGAGCTGGCCACGAAAGGGCGTGAAGGGCAGGGGTCTCGGATCTCGGCAGAGGAAGCCGTAAGGCCCGACGAACCATGGCGACGGGCAGTGCGTCACGCAGTCGAATATCTCGATCGAGCCGATGATGCCGCCGCGGTCGAGCAATTGCGGGAAGTCGAAGTGATCTCCTGTCTCGGCGCATTCCTCGCGCAGCCGCGCAATGGCCGCGGCGCCGAGCTGCCGCACGCTTTCGATTTCGATTTCGTCGGGCTCGGCCTTCGCCGCATGGAGAAGAACGCGGCCGCGAAATTCGGTGCGCCATGTCCGGTTCTCGACCGGCTTGCCGAGATAGAGAAGGCCGCACGCCCAAGGCTGGCGTACCGATAGCGCCTTCAGCATGCGTCCCGGCTGCTCTGCCGGCGTCGGGCCGAAGAGATCAGGCATCAGGTCACCATCGCGCGGATGAGGAAGGAGATGCCGACGATCAAAGCGGCGGGAAACTGCAGCACGGCGCCGAGGATCGCGCCGATGGCCGCGAGGCAAAAAAACACGATGGTGCATGCGAAGATGACGGTGAGTTTTCCGAGCAGATCGCATGCGCGGAAGTTCGACTTAAACTCCGTCCATTCCTGGCCGGCCGTCTTCTCCTTCGAGCGAAGCGCTGCGATATGCGCCTTCGGATTTCCAGCGAGTTCAGGAAATAAAGGAGGCGTGCCGCGCGGCTGATTGTCTTGATGAAGCGCCATTTTTTTGGTTACCGCCTTGTTCCGCGCACGCGGCGCTTATCGAAGGGAATGAGGCTCGTGACCGTATCCGGCCCAATGCCGAAGCGAGCTGCGATAGTCGAAACAGATATTTCCGGGTGGTCGACATAGAGCCGCGTCAGCCGCGCGAGCTGCTGCGCGGAGAGATGCTTGTCGGCGCGCGGATTTCTTCGCTCGACCTGCTTGTGCGACGTGCCGGGTTCGGTGCGGCGGCTCATGTGCTGGCCTCCGGCATAGCGTTGTGCTCGTGGCCGAACAGAACGCGGCCCGCGGCCTGCTTGCCGTAGCGCGACATGGGCGACCATCGGGGCTGTTTGACGCCGATATCGGGCAGAGAGAACGGCTTTTTCTCATCGAGCGTGCCGTCGACCGCGATGGCAAAGCTCGGCAGCACGTCCGCCGTCTGGCCGTCTTCGTCAAAACGCGTCGGCGCGTATTCGCCCCATTGCTTGAAGAAGAACGGGACGAGCGCGCCACTGCACTGATCGCGCAGCGAGCGGAACCAGGCCGGATGCGAGGGGCGGGCGTTGCGTCCGCTTTCGCCGCCGGTCACGACCCATCCGAGGCGATCTATCCACCGATCGAGGAAGAGCGGGCCGAGCAGCGGCTCGGCAGAGATCCAGTGCAGCGCCGCCGGCGTTGCAAGCAGATCGTCCATGCGGTGCATGGCCCATTCCTGATCCTCGACGCTCGTGCCCATCCAGACATTCGGCAGCGGCCATTCCAGCCGGTTCGGCGCGCAGCCCATCGTCTGGAAGGCGCGGCGGAGGCCCCATATCCGCGCGCCTTCTTCCTCGCACCAGGCGCGCATGCGGTCGGGCCGCTTTGTCAGGACGAAGAAGACGTGATGCGGCGACAGCGCCATCACGGCGAAGATCTGATCGATAAAGGTGTCGGGCACGAACTCGGCGAAAAGGTCCGTCATCGAGCAGACGAAGACGCCGCGGGATGCATTCCATTCGAGCGGCTTGAGCAGCGCGGCCCTGTCCAGCACGAGCTTCACATCGCCGTTGGCCATGTGGCCCGGCTTGAAGGGAAGGCCGGTGCCGCGCTCGGGCAGACGCCGCATGTTAAAATTTTCGGCGTAGCAGTTGGCACAGGCCGGGCTCTTCTTCTCGCAATGATAGCCGAGCTTGCCCGTGCGCGTCTGCGCGAGGATCGGGTTCCACGATGCGCTCTTGCCGGTCTTTGGATGGCGCGCCCATTCGATCTTGGTGTTAACGGACATCGGCGCGCACTCCCTGCGGAAAATCGAAAGGCGCGGCGAGATCGAAGCCGTAGAGGCTGTCGTGCGTGTAGCCGGTCCAGCGCGCGAGGAAGGCAAAGAAGCGGGTGCGATTAAGCATCGTCTCGCGTCTCCCGCATCAGCTTCAGGACGTATTCTGCGAGCCCGGTCTCTGTAGAGCTTCGGATCAGCGTCCAATACAATTCGAGCTTGATCAGTTTGTCGTCCATCACGATGCCTACGGTGAAAGTCTCCTGCGTCCGCGCAACGTGAAGCTTTTCGGCGAAGCGCGGTTCGATCTGTTCGCCGCGCTCAAACGCCTTCAAGGTAGCGGCGATCTTCTCGGCCTGGCGTCTCAGCTCGCGGAGCGGTGAATCTTTGGTGGTCATGTGCCCACCTTCGTGCCGTCTTCCCACATGAACTCGCCGTCATCGCCGATCGGGAAATGCTTGCCGCATCCCACGCAGAACGTGCCGCTATAGAAGAACGGATCGCGCGCATATGTTTCGGCGATCTCGTTGGACATCTTCGTCGCCGCGCCGCATCCGTTCTTGCCGAGCCTGATGATGACCGGCCCATCCATCACCGGATCTACACCCGTGTGGACATAGCTCCGGCGCACAGGCCGAACGAAGCCGCGCGAGCGTTCCTCCGAAGATAAGACAACGTATGCCTTTTGCTGCCCGCTCGGCTGCAACTCGCGATGATCGGGTGTAATCGGAGAGCCGTCCGTCAGCGTCCGCTGTGTCCGGTCCACGGGGGGAACCGCACCGACCGCGCGAGCTAAACGATCAATAATGCCGCGTATGCTCATTCTTGCCTCAAAAGGAAGTGCGCGGCGGGTTTTCGACCGCCGCGCCGGGTTTCAGCGCGTGCCGGTACGCTTCAGAGGAACGACGACATCCTCCGGCACGAGATCGGTGACGAGTTCGACGATGCGGCGGCGGACGGCCGGGCTCTGGATGCGCAGGAAATTGCGCGCCAGGCGCAGACCCTGATCGGAGGCGAGGAATTCGGAAATCCCGTCGCTGTCCTTGCCGACCGTCGCCGGCGCGATGGCCTCGCCGTTCGCGTCTTCGAAGAAATACGAGACGGGCACGCCGAGGACTTCCGACATCTGCTGCAGGCGCGATGCGCCGACGCGGTTTGCGCCCTTCTCGTATTTCTGGATCTGCTGGAAGGTGATGCCGAGCGCCGTGCCGAGCTTCTCCTGGCTCATGCCGATGAGAAGGCGGCGCATGCGGACGCGGGCGCCCACATGCTTGTCGATCGGGTTCGGCAGTTTGACCGTAGACGGGACAGCCGTTGAGGCTTTGAGTGCTTGTGTTGCCATGACGCGATTACTCCTGATGTGCCCGGTTCTGATTGGCCTCCGGCGCGAGCCGGAGGATGCTCGCGCGGCCGGGTCTGCGCGCGATATCTTGTGTGGCGGGTGCGGGCTTCCTCACGGCATCGCGCGTCTTGATGCGCGTATGCACGAAGGTGCGCGGCATGATCTGGCGGAGATCAGGCATTGTCGCTCCGGTGTTCGGCGATGGATTGCTCGACGGCGGTGCGCGCTTTATCGGGCGTGCGCTCTTCGCCGCGTTTAGCGGGGCGGACGCTGCCGGGCGGCGTCATGCTCCACGCATAGAGCCCGCCATCGTCACGGGCGCAGACGCCGCCGTAATAGCCGTCCATTGTGCGCAGCGTTGCGCCGTCGCTGTTCCAGAGGAACGAGCCGTGAAGATAGACCACGCGGCCGGCAGCGATGCGTTGCTGCGTGGTTTCGGAGAGCGCGCTCATCGCCGCGCGTCCTTCAGAGGAAGCCTTGCGGCGCGGACGGTGGGGCGACCCGGCATGACGAGCACATGGCCCTTCACGGTCCAGCGATCCTGAAGGTTCACGACGACATCGCCGTCGCGCAGAAAACTCATGTCGAGCGGCTGAAGCCCGCCGCGGACGCGCACGGCCCGGCGCTGGCCGGTGACGGCGTTTTCGGAATAGGCCCATACGCCGCTGACCCGAATGAGCGACCATGCGGTCCAAGAGCCAAAGAGGCGGGCGCAGCGCGCCCGCCAGTTGTCGAAGCGGTCGAGGAAACCGAGCGGGCTCACGGGCGTGCGTCCGCCATATCGGGCAGAATGTTGAGGCCCGCGCTGAAGCGTTCGGCGCGGGCGACAGCTGCGCGATGGCGGAAGATCGCCTGCTCGACGGACTTCTGCGCAGCTTCCAGCGTGCGGAGGCTGCGCCCGCCGACACGCTCGACGCTAATCTTGCCTTTGCCGTCAGCCGTGCTTTCCGAGACCCGGACCCACAGTTCGGCCTCCCACACATTCTGCTCGATGTGGAAGACGATGGAGGCGAGATAGCCGTCGCGGGTTTCGAGCAGGGTGCCGTTCTTTCCCTCCCACGCGAATTCGCTTTCGCCGCGCAGATGCTGCCCGATGGTGCGGAGATCGCCGAGTTCCGCGTTTATCCATCCATTGAGGCGCGCAAAGATGCCTTTGCGCTTGGCGATAGCGGTGACGCTGTTGCGCGCCGTGTCGGGCTGGATCGCTGGTTCAGCACGTCGCTCCGGCGGTTGCCATAGTCTCGTCGGGGGCACGCGATCATTAGCGGGCGGGTTGTCGGTAATGACCTCGCTCTGTCTGCCGATCTCGGCGAGTTCGCGCGCGATGTCGTCTTCGAGCGGTTCGGCAGAGGGAAGCGCCGCGGGGGCTTCGATTTGGGTGGGGGCCTCGGCCCCCGCGGCAGGCGCCGCCGCGCTAACGGTCGCGACGGTGGGAGGAGGGGCATAGATCGCCGCCCGGGTTTTGCGGAATTCGGCGAGCGCGAGATCCGCGGCGTGTGTCGTGTCGCCGAGCGGATCGAGTGTGGCTGCCGAGAAATCGCGCTGCAGCGTGGCTGCACATGCCGCCTTCGCCGCGGCGATCATCGTTTCGGCCAGGCGCTCCACATCGTCGGCATGGTCGCGCAGCTCGGCATTCTCTTTCGCGACGGCGAGAAGCATCGTCCGCTGTTCGCCGGCGGCGCGCTCGATCTCCTTCTGGCGGCGGTCGAGGCCGCTGCGCTGCGCTTCAAGCGAGCCCGTCAGCCGGTCGGTGATGATGTCGAACTGGCCGAGCAGATCGGCAAAGGCTGCCGGTGTCCTGCGCGTAGCCTTCTTCGGCAGCGCCGCTGTCTTCTTGGGCGAGCGCGCGGCGGCTTTGGCGGCTGCGCGCGCGGGTTTCTCAGCGGACTTCCTCATTAGTCAGCTCCTTGCCGGGCATTTGGGGAGATAGGTGCGGAATTGCACATACAGTTCGGACGCCACGTCTTCGATGCCGCGAAGGCGATAGGTTTTGCGGATGCCGTCGAGCGCGACGACTTCTTCAGGCCAAGCGCCGCGGGCGAGCCTGTCGCCGTTGAAATCGCGCAGCGCCGTGCGCATTGCGAGTCGCTGGATGTCATTGATCTTGGTGCTGTCGGACCAGCGGTAATCCGGGTTCATGCCGGCAGCCGCGCGGATGACGCCATGCACCTTCCGCCGCAGACCCATTTCGTGAGTGCTCGAACCGAAGCGAGCGAGCCCGCCTGTCGCCCAACATGGCGTGGCGTAGAGAAGCCATTCGGCGCGCAGCTCGACAGGGCATGCATCGAGCCCGATCAGATAATGCTGCGCGAGTGACACGGGCAGATCGGTCGCGCCCTGATAGAGGAAGATGCGCGCAAGCGTTCCGGCGATCTCGCGGAAGCAGATGTCTTCCGGCTTCAGCGCCGTGACATCGAGCGCGCGCCCGTTCAGCGTCGGGAAGATGTTGCCGTTCATGGCGCATCCCCGAAGTTCAGAGAAATGCGCGGCGCGGGTTTGCGGCCGTCCGTGAGGCGCGTTCGCGGATCTATCGAGATCAGCTTTGCGAGGCGTAATTTCTCGATTGCAGCTTCGGTCGCTTCTTTCGACGCGCGCGCGCCGATGGCAACGGCGGACGGAAAGATGATTGCTTCGCCGTTCGTATCCGTCCGCGCGACAATGGCGAGAAAGACGCGGTTCTCGACCTCGGACAGACCGGCTTTGCGGGCGCGAAGGATGAGGCTCATCAGGCGCGCGCCTCGATCTTGGCGAGGATGATCGTCCAGTCGTCGGTACTGACGATCTCGGTGCCGGTCAGACAGCCATCCTCATCCGTCTCATAGAGCGAATAGCGCGGCACTTCGGGATGATCGCGACTGGCGGGGTCCGCATAATCGCAATAGAGGGTGAGGCGCGCCGCCGCGTTGTGAAAGGACGGGCACGTATCGTTGCGCCAGCTTTCGTCGGTGAAGCCCGGGGGAAGCTCCGGCAGATCGGCTTCCGGAAAATCCGGAAACTCGGTGCGGAAGGCGCGCTGCGCAGTGACGGCGGCGATCATTGCAGCCGCCCGTCATTGACGAGGGCATAGCGGGTTTCGACCAATTTTGGCGAAATCACCCTGACGCTTTTGCGCTGAATGCGGCCCTCTTCCAGAAGGCGCACGACAGATGCGGCGCGAACCGCGTTGGTGCCGATGACGAAGCGGTCTTTCAAGTTGCCGCGATAGGAAAACTTGAAGAGTTCCGTGCCGCCGCGCATGCGGCGCAGGATTCCGCTCTGCTGATTGGTGAGAGGCGATTTGCGGAGGGCGCTCACTGCAGCGCCTCGCGGGCCTGATGCTCGCCGAAAAGCTCGATGGCACGCAGCGGTTCACCGTTCTGGACGAGATCGAGAAACTGGCGGAGCGGAGGGGGACCGGCTAAGGCCGCATCCCATTCGGCGAAGATCTCTCTGGTGCGCGCGGCGGCGGCATCCAGTTCGGCCCGGTCGGCAGGAAGAAGGTTGCGCTGGCCCATGAGTACCCCCGCTTGATTCGCGAGAGAACTTTAGCCAAACTAAAATTACCTTCCAGTAAAATTTGAGTTTGGCTCAAACTCTGTGGATAGCTGGCCTTAAATCCAGCGTCAGTTCAGGAAGGTTTTGGCGATTTTTAGGAGCTGATCCCGCTTTTCCTCGGGAAGGTCGCGGGCGAGCCTTATCAGCTCGTCTTCGGTCTGGTTGGGGCCTCGGGAAATGAGGTCTCCGTTCGAGCAGCCATAGAGCTTGGCAAGCTTGGTTAAAGTCTTGGTAGTATAGTCGATTTCGCCCCGCTCAAGCAGCGAATAGTTGCTTCCACTCATGTCAATTTTTTCGGCCACATAGTCCTGTGTCCAGCCCCGGGATTTCCGCCAGGCTTTGAAGAAAAGCGGCGCGCGCGTCGGTGTCTTTGCCATAGGCAAAGGATGCGCGAGGGGTGCATGTGGAAGGAACACGATGAAACTAGAATTTGAGTTTGACTAAAATTGAGTCTCACTCAAATCCTGTCGTTATGCAACAGAGTGATTCGCACCCGATCGACCGCTGGATCAGCCTCGATCCCGCCCAGAGGTCGCGCAGCAAGCTATCCGCCTTGGCCGGCTGCACCCCGGGTCGAATTACCCAGATCTGTGACGATGGCGAGTTTCCCTCCCGCAATCTGGCCATTCGGCTTCACGAAATCACTGGGATTCCCTTCGTCACGCTGATGGGCGTGGTTCCGCAGGATCAGAGTGCGCGCGCCGGAGGCCATGCCTGATGGGGCGCTTCCTCAGCTATTTCCAGTTGTCGGATCAGTCTCCGAAGCCCGCCGCGCGGCAGGACCAGGCGCGACACAATGACTCGCGCCCGGGTGCCTTCGTCGGTCCCGTCGACCAGCATGCGCTCGACCGTGAAGTTCAAGCGAACGCACCCGTCATCAGTCTCAACGCCGCCGAGCCCGGTCACGAAGGTGTCCTCAATCGGGACAGGCTCCGTGAGGGGCAGGGCTTCCGCGCGCGCCGCGCTGCCCATTTCGTACGTCCCCCCTGCGGACGAGCCTTCCGCCCGCGTACAGACTCTTGCGCTTCCCGGCAGTTTCGCAAAGCACAAACAACGGTTGGTGCGCCGATTGTGACAGCTTTTGCGCGCAATGGTTTACGCGGAAAACAAGCTAATCCGGGCTTTGCCCTTCTTCACGGGAGGGCGGCGTGAACGACCTCAACTGGCCTTTCTGGCTGATCATCGGGGCGCTCGTCGCCTACTTCTTTATCGCCATTCCAATCCTGTTCTGGCGCGCGCGCCCCAAATCGAGTGCGCGCGCATGAGCGGCGCAGAAATCTCTCCGCGGGACGCCGGTAGCCACGGCGCCTCCGCACACTCTGCGGCTCAGTTGGCCGTAGAGGAAGGGCCGGAGGCGGCGACCGACAAGACCGTCGCCTCCGGTTCTCAGCTCGCGGTCTCGCTGAAGAAGAAGCCGACCGTAACCGCCGCACCCGGCGCGGTCCTATCGAAGCTGTTCGACGGTGCAGGCGAGAAGGTCGACAGCTTCGCCCAGACGCCGAAGGACGCATACGACTATGGCGTCGAACTCATTCAGGCATCGCTCCGCGCCGACAAGCAGCTCGAAGAACTGAACCGGATGGAGCTTTCCAAGCTCGCCGAGCGAGCTGAGTGGGGTGACCGCTCTTGAACGTCCATACGCCGAGCGCGCTTCTACCTTTCGACTACATCGCCGGCGGATGGGCCGAACGCCTTGGCCCGCAATACCGCTACATCCTCGATTATTTCGCGGGCGGTGGCGGCGCGTCGGAAGGCATCAAACAGGCGCTCGGGCGCTCGCCGGATTTTGCGATCAATCACGATCCGGAAGCGCTGGCCCTGCACGAGGCGAACCATCCCGAGACAACGCATCTGCAGGAAAGCGTCTTCAAGGCCAACCCGTTCAACCTGATCGGCCCGAAGGGCAAGATCGGGCTTGTCTGGTATTCGCCCGACTGTAAGCACTTCTCCAAAGCCAAAGGCGGCAAGCCGGTCGAGAAAGAGATCCGCGGCCTTGCGTGGGTCGTGCCGAAGACGATCGCGGATTGCGAGCCCGAGTGCCGCCCCGATGTCATCATCCTCGAGAACGTCGAAGAGTTTCAGGATTGGGGTCCGCTGACGGCGGACAACATGCCCGACAAATCGCGCAAGGGCGAAGAGTTCAAGCGCTGGACAAAGGCGCTCCGCAAGCTCGGTTATGTGCTGGAATGGCGCGAGCTGCGCGCCTGCGACTTCGGCGCGCCGACGATCAGAAAACGCTTCTTCCTCATCGGGCGCCGCGACGGCAAGCCCATCGTTTGGCCCGAGCCGACGCACAAGCCGAAAAGCGTCAACGAAGACGGCATCGTCACGGCGTGGGCCAAAGGTCACGGCCTGACCCTCGCAGATCTTCAGAGCCTCAAGCCCTGGCGCACGGCGGCCGAAATCATCGACTGGAGCAAGCGCGGCTACTCGATCTTCATGTCGAAAGATGAAGCGACGAAGCTGCGCGAGGGCACCGGGGTGCGCGTCAACCGCCCGCTGGAGCCCGCAACGCTGCGCCGTGTGGCGAAGGGCGTGCATCGCTTCGTGCTGACCGCCGCCGATCCCTTCCTCGTTCTGATCAACCACGAAGGCGACGGCTTCCGCGGCCAGGCGCTGACCGAGCCGATGTGCACGCTGACCGCGCGGCGCGATGCGCACGGCGTCGTGTCCCCGACGCTGGCCCGCGTAGCGCATGGCGACGAGGACCGGAGCGGCAAGAAGCGCGGCAAGGGCGAACACTCGATCGAGGAGCCTTTGCCGACCGTCATGGCCTCGCCGGAGTTCGCCACTGTCCAGACCCATCTTGTGCGCACCGATATGACATCGGCTCATGAGCGCAACGGGGTCTACGATCTCGAAGAGCCCCTCCGGACACAGATGTCGTCGAATGCGTTTGCCGCCGTGCAGACGCATCTCATGACGATGCGGAATTCGGAAAAGCCGCACACGGATTCGAATGAGCCGACGCATACGATCACGGCCGGTGGGGCAGGGCTTGCCGCGGTCGAGGCGCATCTTGTCGCGCCGCACATTCAGGCCGCGCAGCATGGCGGATCTATGCGCGACGGCGACGAGCCGGTGCACACCATTACAGCGAGCCGCAAGGATCAGAACTGCCTGGCGGCTGTCCATCTGACGAAGTTCACCACGGGCTCGGTCGGCCAGATGCCGACCGAGCCGGTGCCGACGCTAACATGCGCGCATTCGGACTATCACCCGGGCGGCGCGCTGCCGCTCGGCGTTGTCGAAGCCCATCTTGCTGCGGGCACGATGGTGCAGATGGGTTATGGCGAACACGAAGGCCAGCCGCCGCGGGCGCTCGATATCGACAAACCTCTCGGCACTGCCGTCGCACAGGGAAACAAGTTCGCGGCCGTGACCGCGGATCTGCACGCCGCCTTCATCGCGCAGAACAACAATCACAACGGCGAAGAGGGGCACGCGGGCCGCGATGCCGAACAGCCGCTGTCGACCATCTGCGGTTCGGGTTCGCACGCCGCTGTTGCCTCGGCTGGCCTCATCAATATGCGCGGCAGCGACCGCCGCATGGCCGGCACCGACAAGCCGGTCAACACAATCACCGGGCAGGGCAATCATCTTGGAGCCATCGGCGTCACGCTGATCAAATATTACGGTACCGATCAGAAGCCGGATCTGCGCGCGCCTCTCGACACGGCGACAACGAAAGACCGCTTCGGCCTTGTCGAGGTCGAGACGGCTAGCCTCGATCTCTCGGAAGAGCAGCGTTACGCCGCATGGTGGTGTGCGCGCTTCATGGAGGATTACGGGCCGGAAGAGCCGAAGCCGCTTTATCCGCATTCGCGTGCGTCGATGCTTGGCGTCGGCGGCTATGTGGTCGTCGACATCACGCTCCGCATGCTGATGCCGCGCGAACTCTACAGCGCGCAGGGCTTCCCGCCCGACTACAAGATCGACATCGACTACAAGGGCAAGCCGCTCTCCAAGGCCGCACAGACGCGCATGTGCGGCAACAGCGTACCGCCGCCGCTGGCCCGCGCGCTCGTTGCCGCGAACTGTCCGCACCTCGCCGTGCAAAGCGAGGCGGCATGAACGCACACTTCTCGAAGAAAGAGATCGACCGCTTCTGCGCCGAGATTCGGAAGAAAATCGTCAACGAGGCAACGAGCGATCCTCTCGACGCGATTTTCACACGGATCGCAAAAGAAGTTCTGCCGCTGTTTTCGCGCCTTCTGCTTGAAGAAGTAAACCGCGGCACCGATTCCGCCCAGGTCCAGATCGCAGCGGGAAAGACGATGGCGAACATGGTTGCCAGTCTTTGCGCGGGCACGGTTCGCCAAGAGCGCATGGTGTCGGAAACGACGATGGCGTTCTGCGTTCATATCGGGAACTGCATCGCCGTTGAAGCCATCGAGCAGCTGAAGGGCAGCGCGGAGCCATCCGCCAACGATGTCATGGCAAGGGGTGAATTCGGGGGGCACGCATGAGCGCAGCCCTGAAATTCCGGCCCATTCTCGAAGGCGAAATCCTCGCGCCGGTATCGCCCGGCCAGATTCCGTTTCATCCGATCGCAAACTGCTTCCGGATGATCGAAGGCACGGCGCGGGCGAAGTTCGATTTCGATGTCGCGCGTCATGGCCTGCGGGAAGATATCGTCATCCACGAGGGGATGATCCTCGACGGCCGCAACCGCTATGTGGCGGCGGTCGCGTCGGGCCTGATTAAGCCGACCGACGATTTCTGCCATCGCGACAGCGACGGCAAGCCCAAGACCTATAAGCCGCCCTTCGTCGAATACGATGTCCGCAGAGAAGGCGATCCGGTCGCGTGGGTGTTCTCGAAGAACATCGCCCGCCGCCATATGGACGAAAGCGAGCTTGCCATGGCCGGCGCGCGGCTGGCCAATATGCGGCAGGGCGAGCGCACGGATCTTCAGCCCGCTGCCGCCGATGACGCCGAACCTTCTGCACCGGTGCAGAAGGTGAGCCAGGCGCAAGCGGCAGAGATCGTCGGCGTGTCCACCCGGAGCGTGGCATCCGCCGCCAAGGTGCTGCGCCAAGGCGCGCCCGAAACGATCAAGGCTGTCGATGCCGGCGAACTGCCGGTCAAGACCGCCGCCAAGATCGCCGCGGCGCCGAAGGAAGAACAGCCCGCGCTCGTCGAGGGCGCGAGGAAGCGGCGCGAGGCGCATGTCTGGGAGCGCGCGGATCTTGAATGGTATGTCGAGCCGGTCATCTGCACGAAAGCGCTGCTCAGCGTCGAAAGCTTCTTCGGCCAGATCCTCGATCCGTCCTGCGGCGGCGGCAATGTCGTCAAGGCCGTCCTGGCCGATCCGCGTGGCATTCCCGTCTTCGGCTCCGATATCGTCCGGCGTGTGCCGGAGGAAACCGCATGGTTCCTGCGCGAGCACGATTTCCTGAAAGACGATTTCGAGAAGCTCGGCATCGATCACCGGCACGCGCCGCTCAACATCATCAATAACCCGCCTTATTTCGGCGCGCAGGGCACCGAAGATTTCATCCGCAAGGCGCTGTCGCTCGCCACGGGCAAAGTCGCGATCTTCACCGAACTGCGCTTCCTCGGCTCGAAGAGCCGTGCCGAAGGGCTTTTCCGCGAGCATCCGCCGACGCGCATTCACATCGTTCTGCCGCGGCCGTCTTGCCCTCCGGGTACTTACATCGAGGCGGGGCATAAGCCGCAGGGCGGCACTGCCGATTGGTGCTGGATCGTCTGGGACCGCGAGGCCATCGGCATGCCGACGCAGTTCAACTGGCTTGTGATGGAGGAAGACAATGGACGCACAGACATCTGAAAGGAAACGCACCATGGCAAAGGGGATTGTCGATTATTTCACCGAGCTGGTGGGCATGCTCAACCGCGGCACGTTCCACCAACAGGTCAATAAAGAGATCGAGATGGCCTATGCGGCGCTCGAAGCTCTGCCGGGTGGAAAGGGCAAGGCCGAAGTCACGGTGAAGCTCACCCTTATCTACGAAAACGGCCAGATCGTAATCCGGCCCGAAGTCAACTCGAAGCAGCCGAAGGGCGGCTTCTCCGGCAATAATTTCTGGCTCGTCGATGGCCGTCTTTCGACGGTTCATCCGCAGCAGCACGACATGTTCCGCGAAGCCGATTGAGGCTTTGCGCGTGTTGCGTATGCGTACACGGCGGCACTGGCGCGCGACCGCCTGATCATCGCGGGCTCAAACTGAGGTTTTGATATGACTACTCCGAAACCCGGCGCACCCGCGTCGGCGGCGGTGTCGGCTGGGTCGGGCTTGAACCTTCCTGCCGAAACGCTTCACGCCATCGTCGATCTTGCCGACCGCGCACAGCGGGCGGAGATCGTTCTCATTCCGACCGAAGGGCTCGGACCCGGCCTGCCCAGCGGGATTCCTGCGCTTTACGATCGCAAGGAACACAAGCTGATCAGCGTCAAGGATCTGATCGAGTCGCAGCGTCAGAAGCCGGCAGAGATCAAAGGCAAGGCTCAGACGGGCACGCTGGCGAGCTTCATCGAACTGATCAATCGGCATAAGTCTGCCGACAGCGTCGTGTTCGCCAAGACGGCGTGGCCGCAGCCGGGCTTCCTCGCGGTCATCGACTATCACAAGGTCGATCACAATCCGGACTGGCAGCGCCACAAGATCGCCTACGATTTCCCCGTGACCGAAGAATTCAAGGTCTGGATGGAATTCGATGGCAAGAAGATGGAACAGGCCGAGTTCGCCGCATTCCTCGAAGAGCACGCGGCGGAACTTGCTTCGCCGACCGACGCCGAAATCAATCTGTATGGCCCGCTCTTCAAATCGGCATTCGCCACGCCGAACCAGCTCATCGATCTCTCGCGCGAGCTGGAAGTCTTTGTCGGCGCCAAGGTGAAGCGGGGCGCGCGTATTCAGACCGGCGAGACGCAGCTCGAATTCACGACCGAGCATCACAACGCGGCCGGCCAGAAGATCGACATTCCCGGCATCTTCATCCTCAACGTCCGCCCGTTCGTCGACGGCGACGAAGTCCGCATCCCGGTGCGGCTGCGCTACCGGCTCGATGGGCCGGGCATCTTCTGGTTTTACCAGATGTATCGCTGGGAAGAAGACCTGCGCCAGCGGGTGCTGAACGATCTGGCCTATGTCGGCGAGCAGACGAAGCTGCCGACCTTCGAAGGCTCGCCCGAAGCCTGACGCGAAGCCGGGGCGCGGCGGCTGTCGCCGCGCTCCGCTTTTCACCGGATACATACATGGCAGACGACATCGTCAATCTGGGCGAAGCGCGCCGGCGCAGGGATGCGACGGCAAAGGCGCTCGCCGATGAGGGCCGCGAAGAAGCGGCCATCCAGCTCGACACCGAGGCGCAGGAACCGCGCGCGGCGTGGCTTGAGGCCGCATCGTGGTGTGTCCGCTGCCCGCATTGTGAGTTCGCCATCGCGGTCCCACTTCCGAATGTTGCGGAGTGCGAGACATCGGCCCGCTTCGAGCCCCGGAATGAAAGCCGCTTTGTGTGCTGCGGCGCGTGCGGCCTCCGCGACATCCGGGTCGGGCCGATCACCATCATGGCCGAAAGGATCGAGCCGTGAAACGCGCGATCACTCTCACCCTCGCGCTTCTTCTGACCTGTTGCACGGGTGAAAATCCGTGGCTGGGGGGGGGGGGGGGGTAGGCCGATGAGCGAGCCGACGCGCCCCGCGCTCCGCTGGCATGGCGGCAAATGGCTGCTTGCGCCATGGATCATCCGCCACATGCCCGAACATCGCGTCTATGTCGAACCGTTCGGCGGCGCGGCCAGCGTCCTGCTACGCAAGCCGCGCAGCTATGGCGAGATCTACAACGATCTCGACGACGACGCCGTCACGCTGTTCCGCGTGCTGCGCGATGCCGGCCAGGCCGCGCAATTGATCAACGCGCTCGAACTGACGCCCTTCGCCCGCGCCGAATTTCAGACTGCCTATGAGCCCTGCACCGATCCGGTGGAGCGGGCGCGCCGTCTCATCGCGCGCTGCTTTATGGGCTTCGGCTCGAACAGCCATGCCACGGCCTATAAGGGCGCGACTTCGACGGGCTTCCGCTCGAACTCGAACCGCAGCGGCACCACGCCGGCGCATGATTGGCGGTCCTACCCCGATGCGCTGCGCCTTATCGTCGAGCGGCTCGCCGGCGTCGTTATCGAAAACCGGGACGCCTTCGACATCATGGTGCGCCATGACGGCGCGGACACGCTGCACTTTGTCGATCCGCCATATCTGCATGAGACGCGCTCCATCCGGAAAGCCGGAGGCGGCATGCGCGCGCTTTACCGCCACGAGCTTTCGCGCTCGCGGCACGAAGACCTTTTGCGCCTCCTGCGCGACCTGAAGGGCATGGTGCTGCTCTGCGGCTATCCCGACGATATGTACGATGCGGCGCTGGCCGATTGGCGGCGCGTACAAACGCCGGCGCTGGCCGATGGCGCGCGGCCGCGCATGGAAGTGCTGTGGATCAGCCCGGCCGCTGTCGCCGCGCTGGAAGCCGATAGCGCGCGCCCTGGCCCTCTCTTCGCGGGGGTTGGAGCATGAGCGAGCCCGTCAGCATTGCCGATCGCCGCCGTGCGGCCATCCAGCATCAGCGCGAAGCGGCAAAGGATCTGATCTATCCGCTCGGCGAGACCATCGGCGCACTGTCGAAGCTCATGCAGAGCGAGACCGAGTTCATCCGGAAAGGCGATCTCAAATCGGCTGCGGCCCTGATCGAGGAAAAAGCGCGCCTGGCCGGCGACTACCAGAGGCAGCTTTCCGCCGTTCGGGACGAGGCCCATTGGATCGGTCGCGTCGTGCCCGAACACTGCCGGATGCTTCGGGAAGCTCTGGCCGAGTTCCAGAACGTGCTTTCCGTCAATCTCGCGGTTGTAGGGACCGCGCGCGCCGTGCATGCGGACCTCCTTGTCCTCGCTCTGAGGGCCAAGACATGAGCGCGCCGGAAATCATCACGGGCGACTGCCGCACCGAAATGTCGGTTCGAGGCCCGTTCGATATGGTCTTTGCGGACCCGCCCTATGGCGACACATCGCTGACATGGGACCGGAAGGTTGAAGGCTGGATTGCCGTGGCGGTCGCCGCGCTGAAGCCTAGCGGCTCGATGTGGGTCTTCGGGTTCATGCGGTTTTTCATCGATCAGGGCGGGCTCTTCAAGGCCGCGGGCCTTCGCTATGCGCAGGATGTGGTCTGGGAGAAGCACAACGGCTCATCCTTCCACTGCGACCGCTTTAAGCGCGTCCACGAACATGCCGTGCAGTTCTACCGCGCGGACACGGAATGGGCGGCGGTCTGGAACGAGGTACAGACAACATCCGACGCGCGCTCGCGCGTGGTGCGCCGCAAGAAGCGCCCGGCTCATACCGGCGATATCGGCCGCGGCCATTATGTCTCCGAAGATGGCGGGCCGCGCATTGAACGCTCGGTCATCTATGCGCGCTCGTGCCATGGGCGCGCCATCCATCCGACCGAAAAGCCCTCCGGCTTCGTTGAAAAGCTGATCAGAACGAGCTGCCCGCCCGGCGGGATTGTCGGCGACTTCTTCGCCGGATCTGGCTCCGCCGGCGAGGCAGCGGCGATGTCAGGGCGCCGGTATGTGGGATGCGAGATTGACCCTGAGATGGCCCGCGCCGCGCGCGACAGGCTCGCGGGCTCGCTTTTCGTCGGGTGCGTCGGAACGACTGAGAAAGAGGGCAGGGCTGGATGAGCACACAGGCGATGGCATGGGCTTGGAGAGTAGAGGCGGGCTCGGCGACAGGGCGGCTTGTGCTGCTTGCCCTAGCCGAACATTCGGACCCGGTGGGCGTGTCCTGGCCGAGCATGAAGCGCATCGCGCGCTTTGCGATGACAAGCGTCGGCACGGCCAAGAGACGGCTGCGCGAGTTCGAGGCGGCGGGCGTCGTCGTCGTCTTTCCGCAGGAAGAGCCGGAGACGGGACGCACGACCTCGAACCGCTATCACCTCGCGTTGACGCGCCAGCCGGAGAGCTTCGGCAAGGTCGGAAAGGTGGGGCTTGACCCCGAAGATGTGCGTACAGCCGAAGATGGGGAGGGGTCCAAATTGAATCCCTCCCCCCCGAGTCAACAGGCTGAGTCCGGGGGGACTCAACAGAGTGAACCCGGGGGGAGTCATCTGGATGAGTCCGGGGAGGGACTCACCTATGTGAGTCCCCTTGAAGAGTCAGATAGAACCATACCCCCTTTATCCCCCGAACTGCCTGAGCCGAGCTTCGCTGAATTTGCCGGAAGGCACCCCGATCCGAATGCGATGGGCGATGCCGCCGCTATCGCCGAATGGAAGGCGATGTCGTCAAGCCAGCGAAGGCGGGCTTACGAGATGGCGGAGCCTTACGCACGGCTGTTCGATGGCAAAAACCGGGGATGGGTGAGGGCCGGGCACTGGCTCAAAAACAAGATGTTCGACGATGCGAAGCTGAAGGTTCAGCGCGTCAGCGCAGCCGATTTCAGGTTTGTGAAACGCGACAGTGACGAACATCGCTCATGGCTCGTCTTCCGGTTTGTGCTTACGGGCGTTCGGCGCATCTACACGGCATATCGCCCTTCGGAAGGCTGCGAGGGTTGGGATGCGCCGACGCTGTTGCCGGGCTTCAGCGCCCCGCTCGAACTGCCGCCCGAAGGCGCTCAGGCCGCCGCCGGATGGTTCTTCCTTCAGCGCGGCTCGCAGAATTGGGGCGCTTGGCAGACATGGCTTCACAACTGCCCGAAGCCGCCCGGTTCGGTCTGGGCGCGCACGCACTCGCCCGTCGATGAGGCGCGCGGCGGATGGTGGTTTCCCCATCCCTGGCCCCCGAGGGCAGACGGCACATTCTCGCCGCTCACCGATGCCGAACGCGGCGCCGATGCCACGCGGATGCAAGACGAACAATTCCTCGAAGGGGGCGGATCGCTGTGAGGGAGATGGATATCGAAGAATTGCTGTCATGGGCCGTCAATGATGAGCTGCCGAAGGCGGCGGCGCTGGAGATCGCAAAGAAAGGCGGATATAGCCGCGGCACCGATGCGACGGCGTCGAACTGGTCGCAGAGCCTTGCGAGCTGCGACAACAGCCATGGCGTTGTGCCCGACTTCTTCGCGATGCGACCGCCGCACCCCGATGCGCTGACGATCTCGGAGGCGATGCGCGCGCTCGACGAAGCGGCGATCGAGTTGCCCGACGATTACAATCCGATCGCGGATCTCGGGCTTGACGAGGATGAGATGCGCGAGTTTGTCGGCAAGGCCAAGCAGATGGGCCTCGTCTTCGGGCAGGACGGGCAGTTGCGGCTGAAACGCGGCATGTGGCGCTTCGTCATCATGAACGCGGCCCTCGGCCATCGCCCGCCATGGGAAACCGAGAAGCCGAAGCGCTCGATCATGAAAGGCCCGAACGGCAAGCCGTTGTGGTTCCGGCAGGTCGATGTGCCCTATACCGACGACAAGGGCCTGCTGAAATCGAACATCATCGAGGTCAACGGATATGACGCGAAAAATGGCAGGCCGTTCCCTGACGCCTACCGCAAATACGAATATTCGAACGATCCCGTCATCGCGGCGGCCGAGCGGCTGGAATACGAGATGTGGGCCTATGCGCTGGCCTCGCTTTCGGAGGCGCTCGAAGGCGCGCTCGACGATGTCGCTCTCTTGCCGTTCGATATCCCGTTCCGGCCTTGGGAGGATGCGCCGGCACAGCCTGCGAATCATAAACGCATCCTCGACGATCTGCGCCCGGTGCAGCCGATACCGGGAAGGCCCGACAGCATGGCGCGCCCCGGACCTCCGCCGCGCGACAAAAAGCTGAAGCGGACTAAGAACATGGAAGCGTTCGGCAAGGCGATCAAAGGCGCGTTGTCCAAGGGCAAGAAGGTGCCTGTTTGACTTTGCTTTTGGAATTTGGAGGTATGTCGAGCAAGAGCACTGCGCTCTGAGAAAACCCGGCCCCCGCGCCGGGTTTTCGCGTTTCGGAGGATACAATCAGCCGCCGCCCTAAAATCTTCCGTCCTGCCGGGCATGCGCCCCGATGTGAGGCTGTAAAGGCGAGCGATGAGAGAAGGGGCAGCGCATCCAGCCGGGGCTATGACTATCGTTGGCAAGTGGCCCGCGATCAGTTCATCAAGCGCAACCCCCTCTGCATAGGCTGCCTTGCTGCATTCAATGACCCGGTGCCTACCGAGGTTGTTGATCACGTCGAGCCGCACAAGGGTGATACGGCCAAGTTCTGGAACTCAGAGCTTTGGCAAGCCTCATGCGATTGGCACCATAAGACGGTCAAGGCACAGCTCGAAGCTTTGTATGCACAAGGCAGGGCCAAGCTGGCCGATCTCTGGCTCAACAGTCCGAGAGCCATCAAGCTTTCTCTTCTCCTGAAGCGGCAGGGGTAGGGCGGGTCAAAAGTCCAGAAGCTCGCGCTTCCTGACCGGCGCCCAATAGGAAAAATTCTTCCGCGAAATTCCGCGATATTTTTTTTTCTTGAGGGAGGGTCGGGGCTTCCTGGCCGTGATGCTATGGCGCGAGGAAGGAAGCCCGATGCGCCCGGCCTTCAGGAGGCAAAGGGCAATCCCGGAAAGCGGCAGAAGTCGAAGGCCAAGCAGGCCTCAAAACCTGCGGAGCCGAAGCCGACACCCGTTGCGGCGGGTGGCGTCAAGCCGCCGAAATGGCTGAGGCGGTCGCCGGCGGCAACCGAAGTCTGGAACGAATTCGCCCCGCTGCTCACGAAGCTCAACCTTCTGACCCCGCTCGATGCGTTCCCCTTCGCTCGATATTGCCGCTATGTCGTCGACTGGCTCGCGGCCGATAAGGCTGTTTCGAAGGAAGGCGTCTGGTTTAACGCCACCGACACGAACGGCGAGAAGACCAAGAAGCGCCATCCGGCGTTTCACGCGCGGCAGGAGTTGGAGAAGTGCCTGTCTTCGATCGAGGCGCAGTTCGGGATGCGACCGGATTCGCGCTACAAGCTGCTCGCCGAACAGGCGCGCGCACTCGGTTTCGGCGGTCTGTTCGACCAGCCCGCCGCGAGCGGAGATAACACCGAGACGCCGGCGCAGCCCGACGCCGTGGACGAAGACGATATCGGCGATGTCATCGGCGTAATGAAGGGGATGGATTCGCCGCCGCCGGTCGGTCGCCCGAACTGATCATGCGTGCCGCCGAGCCGGCGAGCGCCACTTCGCGAGCTGCGCTTCGGGCAGGCGCGCCGGAGTCGGTCTTCCCTTTGCCGGAATGGATACCGGCCGATGATCCGAACTATGAATGGGCGCGGTTCGCCTGGCGCACGGCGGCGATGCAGCCCGGCGCTTGGTTCGATGAGCGCAAGGCAAACCAGGTCGTTCGGCTCTGGCCGAAAGTTTTCAAACTTACGGAGGACCGTTTCGCCGGCAAGCCGTTCCGGCTGATCCTGTGGCAAGAGATCATCGTTCGCCTTCTCGTCGGCTGGAAACACCCGGTCGAAGTCCTCGACGAGGAAACGTTCACTCCGCGCTTCGAGCATGTCCGGCTCTTCCGGCGCTTGATGCTGTGGATTCCGCGCAAGAACGGAAAGAGCGAATTCCTCGCGGCGCTCGCGCTTCTGTTCTTCGTCCTTGAAGGTACAATCGGCGGGCAGGGTTTTGCGTTCGCCCGCGATGAGAAACAGGGCAAGATCGTCTTCGACAAGATGAAGGCGATGATCTCGATGTCGCCGCGTCTGGCGTCGGGCATCCAACCGTTCAAGAAGTCGATCTGGGTTCCGCAGATCCGAGCAGTGTTCGAGCTTCTCACGGGCAAGCCCGAAGGCAAGCACGGCCGCTCGCCGACGGTCATCGCCGGCGACGAGATGCACGAATGGAAGAGCATCGATCTCGCGACAACGCTCCGTCAGGGTACAGGCGCCAGGCTGGAGCCGATCGAACTCTACGCATCGACCGCGGGCATCAAGTCGGCGCTCGTCGGCTATAGCCTTTGGGAAGAAACGGTCGCCATTCTTGAACGGCGTATTGACGACCCGACGACACTCGCGGTCATCTTCGCGGCCGATCAGGAAGCCGATTGGCAGGATGAGAGGAACTGGCCCGGGCCTAATCCGTCGCTCGGCCTTTCGCCGACTATTCAATTCCTGCGGCGCGAAGCGGCGATCGCAAAAGACAATCCACGGGCGGAGGCACATTTCCGGCGCTATCACCTCAACCAGTGGGTGGAGGCCGCGGTTCGCTGGATCAATGTCCGCAAGTGGGATGCGTGCGCTGCCGATAAGGCAGCATGGAAGAAGTATCGCGAGGCGTTAAAGGGAAGGCGGGGCTTTGGTGCCGTCGACGTTTCCTCGACGCAGGACGTGACGACAGAGCAGATTGTCTTTCCTCCCACCGATGACGATCCGAAATGGCGGGTGCTGTCCCGCTTCTGGGTGCCGGAAGACTCGCTCGAAATCCGCGTGAAGAACGATCGCGTACCCTACGATCGGTTTCACAAGGATGGTGCGCTCGAGACAACGCCGGGCGACTTCGTCGATCAGAACTACGTTCTGCGCGCGATGCTGCAGTCAGAAGAGGACTTCGACATTGCGGGTTGGGCGCTCGATCCGTGGAACACGCGAAAGCTGAACGCGGATCTGCAGCGCGAAGGCATCGATGTCGAGAAGCTGCACGACTTCCGGCAGGGCATTCACAGTTTCGCAGGTCCGTCGCGTGACTTCGAACGTCTCGTCTATGCCGGGCTATTTGATCACGGCGGGCATCCGGTCATGCGCTGGATGGCACAGAACTGCGCCGTGCGGTTCGACGAGAACATGAACTACATGCCGGCGAAGAAGAAGTCGGCGGAAAAGATCGACGGCATCGTTGGCGCGGTGATGGCGGTCGGGCTCGCTATGGCGGAGGAACCGGGCATGAATCTCGACGGCTTCCTCGCGAACCCGGTGATTATCCAGTGAGCGTCATCGGCGAGCTTGCATCTTGGGTTGGCCGCAAGATCGGCCTGACTGAAGGCGCGTTTTGGCGTCAATACTTCGGCGGCTCCAGTTGGTCGGGGCGCGAGGTCACGATCGAAGGCGCAATGAAGCTGTCCGCGTTCTGGGCGGGCGTTCGCTTGATATCGGAGACCATGGCGACTTTGCCCGGCGGCATGTACGAGCGTATGCCGGACGGCAGCAGGAGGCCGAGACCAGACCATCCGCTACACGAGCTTCTGACGATTTCGCCGAACGCCGATCAGACGCCTGTCGAGTTCTGGGAGGGGCAGGTTGCGCCGGTTTGTATCGTCGGCAACAGCTATGCAGAGAAGCAGTATATTGGGGACCGGCTCGTCGCGCTGCGTCCGCTGCCGTTCGACACGACCCGGCCATTTCGGAAGTCGGATGGAAGTCTGCATTTCCGCGGCGTAGATCGCGGCAAGACCTTCGAACTGCCTGAGTCCAAGGTTTTCCATCTGAAGGGGTTCGGCGCCGGCGGCGATATGGGTCTATCGCCCGTATCGCATGCGCGCAACTCGCTCGGCGGCGCGATGGATACCGATGAGGCGGCAGCCCGCATGTTCGGTACCGGGCTTCGTGCCGCGGGATTTCTGCTCTCGCCGCAGACGCTCAGTCCCAAACAGCGCGGCGATGCGCAAAAGAACCTGATCGATCCGCTTTCGGGGCCGGAAGGTGAGGGCAAGATCGGCCTTCTGGAAGCCGGCTGGAAATGGCAGCCGACGAGCATCATGGCGAAGGACGCCGAGATGATCCTGTCGCGCAAATTCAACGTCGAGGATATCTGCCGCTGGCTCGGCATTCCGCCTGTTCTGATCGGCCACGCCGCCGAAGGTCAGACGATGTGGGGCTCGGGCATCGAGCAGATCATGATCGGATGGCTGACACTCGGCCTGCGTGCATACATCAAGCGCAACGAAAGCGCCGTCAACAAGCGGCTCGTTCCCGTGGCTGAGCGCGGCCGCATCTACTTCGAATACAACATCGACGGACTGGTCCGTGCGGATTCGGCTGGTCGCGCGAACCTGATGAGCACGCTGGTTCAGAACGGCCTGCGCACGCGCAACGAGATGCGCGCGCTCGACAACTTCCCACCTCGGCCGGATGCCGACGAGCTGACGGTTCAGTCGAACCTGACGCCGCTCAAAAAGCTTGGACTGACCCCGGTGCCGCGCCCCGTCCCAAACACTGTTCCGGCTGACGACGAAGAGGAATAGGTCATGGAAAATCTCGCTCTCCTCTCCAGCAATCACGCCTTCGTTCCGCTGGAGATCAAGCTCGCGGACGATACCACGCCCGGCACGTTCGAAGGCTACGGTTCCGTCTTCAACGTCGAAGACGATAGCGGCGATCTCATTCTGCCTGGCGCATTCAAGAAAAACCTTCGCCAGAAGAAGTCTGAGGGCCGCACGATCCCGATGTATGCGATGCACGGCTTCCGCCTCGGCGCGGACCCGTTGCCGGTCGGTGTCTGGAAATCGGTCGAAGAGGATCAGAAGGGCCTGAAGTGCGTCGGTGAGATCGTTGCGATGGACACCGAACACGGCAAGCGGATCTACAGCCTCGTGAAGTCCGGCGCGCTCGGCGCCCTTTCGATCGGCTACAGGGTTTCGGAAGGCGGCGCCGTCTTCGGTTCCAAAGTCGGCGAGCCGCGGCGCACGCTGAAACAGGTCGAGATCGTCGAGATATCGCTCGTTGACGATCCGAGCAATGCGAAGGCTCGCGTGCATTCTATCAAGTCTGCGCGGGTCGACGGCGCGCTGAATGACTTCGCCAAGCGGCTGCGCGATGGCGCGCCGCCTGAGATCAAAGAATTCGAGGAAATCCTGCGTGACGCAGGGGTCCCGAGAAGCATGGCCTTGAAGATCGCCTCTGTGGGCTATGCGGCTGCCATCCGGAGTGACTCCGGGGGTGAAGAGGCGAGTTTGGCGCTGAAACGCGCCGCATCCGATCTGCGCAGTGCTGCGCAGTCCATCATCTCTCGTTGAAGGGACACCCTCACATGAACCGGAAGATTTTTCTCATGGCCGCGATCTGCGGCCTCGTCGCGGTGACGGTCCTCGTCGCCGCGTACGATCTCGTGCCGTACACCGACCATGTCGGCCTCATCCTCGCGGATGCCGGTGCGCTCGCTGCCGCGCAGAAGGAGATGGAAACCGCGACGGTCGAACTCAAGAAAGCGGCCGACGAGGTCAAGAAGACTGCTGACAAGGCCGACACGGAGTTCAAGCGTCTTGGAGACCTGACGGCGGAAACCAAAAAGGCTGCTGACGAGGCGCTGGTGAAGCACGGCGAGATTTCGAACCGCATGACGGCGCTCGAACAGCAGATCGCCAAGGCTATCGATGGCGCCGGCGATGCCGCCGAGGTCAAGAGCATTGGCCAGCGCGTCTGCGATATGGAAGAGGTTAAGACCTTCCTGAAGTCTTCGCGGAGCGGTAAGCAGAGCGTTCAGGTCCAGATCAAAGCGATCATCAGCTCGCTGACGACCGACGCGAACGGTTCGGCTGGCGATCTGATCATCCCGCAGCGCGTCCCCGGCATTGTGGCCACTCCGCAGCGCCGTATGACCATCCGCGATCTGATCACGCCCGGCCGCACTGGTTCGAACGCGATCCAATATGTCAAGGAAACGGGCTTCACGAATAGCGCCGCCACGCATTCCGAAACGTCCGGCGGCACCAAGCCCCAGTCGGAACTCAAGTTCGATCTGATGAATGCGGCGGTGACGACGATTGCGCATTTCGTTCTCGCGACGAAGTCGATCCTCGACGATGTCCCGCAGCTTGCGTCCTACATCGACGGCCGCTTGCGTTACGGGCTGGCCCTTGCTGAAGAGAACCAGCTTCTCAACGGTAGCGGCGTCGGCACGGACCTGAACGGCATCTACACGCAGGCGACGGCTTACAATCCGGCTCTGCTTGTGCCGAGCGCTGCGGGCAACCTGACGAAGATCGACATCATCCGTATGGCGATCCTGCAGGCATTCCTCGCGGAATATCCGCCGAGCGGCATCGCGATGAATCCCGTCGACTGGGCTGATATCGAACTGACCAAGACGGAAGATGGCGCGTACCTCTTCGCCAATCCGCAGGGCGGCTCGGAGGCGCGGTTGTGGCGCCTTCCGGTCGTCGAAACGCAGGCGATGACGGTCGATAAGTTCCTCGTCGGCGCCTTCCAGCTCGGCGCTCAGATTTTCGACCGTGAAGATGCCAACGTCGCGATCTCCACGGAAGACGATCAGAACTTCCGCAAAAACCTCGTGACGATCCGTGGCGAGCAGCGCCTGGCGCTCTCGGTCTATCGCACCGAAGCCTTCGTGAAGGGCGATTTCTCGGACGCTCTCGCAGCGTAACGACAAGTTCGGTTGATGCAGAAGGCCGGCGGCGGAAACGCGCGCCGGCCTTTCCATGAACCGAAGGAGGTCACACCGTGAAACTCAAAGCCCTCGATCAGATCCATATCAGCGCCGTGAAGCCTGCGGAGCCGCTGAAAAAGAACGAAGAGTTCGAAGTCGGCGATGCGCTCGGTGGCGAGCTCATCAAGAAGCACCCGCATTATTTCGAGGTCATCGAAGGGCCGAATGCCCCCGGTGCCAAGGCAAAGGCGCCGGATACCGCGCCCGCTTCCGGCGACACGGCGCCGAAACCGGTGCCGAAGGCGAAGGCCGCAAAGGCGAAGGCTAAAGCCAAGAAAAGCTGAGATTTGGCGGGGTTCTGTCCAGGCCGCGTTTGAAGGCCGCTTCCGCCCTCACCGAGCGCCGCGGCGCTCACAGCAAGAGGGAGTACTTGATTATGCGTCGTTACAATGTTCCTGTCACCACGGCGAGCGATGGCTCCGCGACCGAATACACCCCGCGGATCGCCGGCAAGATCCACAGCATCACTTACAAGAAGCACGGGTCCACGCCGTTCGCTGACACGGTCGATTTCGCGATTACCGTCGAGGCCACGTCCGAGGGGCTGTGGACGCAGGCCAATGTCACGGCCGGCGTGACGAAGTATCCGCGTGTAGCGTGCGACGATCTTGTCGGTGTTGCGGCGACGCTCGACGGCACACGCGCACTTCGCGACAAAGTCGGCATCGCGAATGACCGCGTAAAAATTGCGATCACGAACGGCGGTGATGCCAAGCTCGGCACGTTCATCGTCGTAACCGACTGATGCAACGGCCATGATCCCGATCCTCATCACCCCGCCCGAGCCGCTCGTCGATATCGACGAGATGAAAGAGGTGCTCGGCGTCTACGATTCAGACCGCGACGATTTTATCGCGAGCCTGATTACGGCAGCCGAGTCCGAATTCTTCGGCCCGGACGGGGTGCATGTGACCGTCGCCTATCAGGTGTTCGAAGTTCGCTGCGCGTCGTTCGCGGCGGAGATCGAGCTTCCGCAGGGACCGGTCATCGAGGTCGTCGAGATCACCTATCAGGACGGGGCCGGCGTCACGCAGACGCTGGCCTCTTCCGTCTACGAGCTTCTGTCCGATGATCGCCTCGTGCCCGCCGCGGGGCAGTCATGGCCTTCCACTTCGGGCCGCGAAGAAGCGGTCAAGATTCAATACGCGGTTGGTCTGGCGGACGACGATCCGCGCCGTGAAGTCGCGAAGAACGCCGTTCGCACGCATGTGAAGCTGCACTTCGACATGAAAGACCCGCCTGGCTATCGCGAGACCATCCGCAACATTCTCGCGCCGCTGCGGGCCTATTGATGGCTGTGCGCTCAGAGGATTTCGATCGCAAGGTTATCCTGCGGCTGGCAACGCCTGGCACGCGCTCTGGGGGCCTCAACGAATATGTGCCGGGTCCGGTCACCGAGATCACGGTTCCCGCGTCAAAGCGTGATGTGAGCGACAGCGAGCGCGTGTCTGCGCAGGAAGTCGGCGCCGAGATCACGACGCGCTTTCAGGTCCGATGGTCGAGCCTCGTCAACACCTCGACGGTGAACGCGAAAGATAGCGTCGAGCTGGATGGGCTGCGCTACGAGATCGTCGCGGTGAAGGAGATCGGCCGGCGGGAGGGCGTCGAGATTTCCGCGGTCGCGCGCACCGATCAGTGAAACTGAAGGTCAAGATCGAGGGACTCAAGCAGTGCGATGAGGCGCTTAAGGATCTGCCGAAGGCCACCCGGAAGAACGTTCTCAAGCGCGTGCTGTTCGCGATCGGGACGCCCATTGCAGAGGCATTCGCAGCTTCGGTTCGTGTCGCCAAAGGGAAGCTGAAGAAAGGCATTGGCGTCGGCACGCGGCTGACGACGCGGCAGCGGCGCGAGCACAAGAAGGCGTTTGCTTCCGATAAGGCGAGCGTCGAGGTCTTCGTCGGCGCGCCGGGCCTCGTCCAGGCCATCACGGAGGAATTCGGCACGGTCGATCAGGCGCCGCATCCGGGCCTTCGCCCAGCATGGGACGCGGCGCGCCCCACGCTCGTCGACAAGCTCAAGAAGATGCTGTGGGACGAAATCGAGAAGGCGATGAAGCGCCATATCGCAAAGGCAAAGCGCCTGGCGGGAAAGAAGTCGTGACATGCAACAGGCTCTCACGGCTTTTCTTCTCGCACAGCCGGGCATTTCAACGCTGGTAGGTACGAATATAGATTGGGGGAAGCGTAAGCAGGGCGCGCCTCTGCCGGCGCTGGTGCTGCATCTCGTGACGGGTCCGCCCGTCTATACCGATGACGGCGAGACGGATCTCCAGTCAACGCGGGTCCAGATCAACGCGCTCGCATCATCCCGCGAGTCGCGCCTGGCGCTGCATCGCGCCGTTCGCGCGGCGCTGAGCGGAAAGACTTTCACGCAATCGGGAGTTCAGGTGGTCCGGGCTTACGCCCAAGGCCCCGACGACTCCGACGAGACGCCTGCCGGCGGGCAGACGATTTTCACCACTCAGGAAGATTACATCTTCTGGCATAGGGAGATTTGACATGGCAGGCGAAGCTCTTGGACCCGAACTGATCGTTCGGTGGAACGGCGTGCTCATCGGAGGCGCGCGCGAGAAATCGGTCTCTCTGAACGGCGAGGCGGTCGATATCACGAATGACGATTCCGCTGGCTGGCGGACCTCGCTTAACAATCCGGCGGTGAAGAGCGTCGATATCACCGTGTCCGGCGTGACGAAGAACAACATTCTTCGTGTCGACTATTTCGGCGGCAATCAGGAAGGTGCGCTGGAGGTCGAATATCCGAACGGCGACATCCTTTCGATGACCGCCTTCATGCATCCCTATAGCGACACGGGCGCCTATGAGGACGCCTTTACGTATGAGGCGACGTTCTCGTCCTCGGGCGCGGCGGCATACGAAGAGGCGGCGAGCCCGGTCAATTCTGTCCTCCCGGCGATCTCCGGCATCGCGCAACAGGGCGTGCAGCTCACGGCCTTCGAAGGCGTCTGGAACACTGGCGGTACGTTCTCCTATCAGTGGAAGAACGGCGGCTCGAATATCGGCGGCGCGACGGCGAAGACCTACACGCCGGTCGTCGGCGATGTCGGCGACGCGCTGTCGGTGGCGGTGACGCTGACGAACGGCGCCGGCGCGGCGAGCGCCACGTCCGGCGCAACCGCTAACGTCCTCGCAGCCTGAGCATAGCCCATGGCTGTCTTTCAGGACTTCAAATTCAACTGGAAGGGGGTCGATTATTCGATCCCCTCCAATCGCATCATGGGTGCGATCGAGCTTGTCGAAGACGTCATTACGATCGACAAACTCTACGAGGTCGCCGCGTCGGGCGGCATGAAGCTCACGCGCATTGCGCGGGCTTACGGGCAGGTGATGCGCTATGCCGGCGTCACCGTCGAGCACAAGCGCGACGACAAAATCGTGCGCGAGCCGGTCACGGACGAAGAGGTCTATGCCGGCTTGTTCGACGGCGCTGAGACTAAGGCGAACATCATGGGTTCGCTGAATGGGCTCCTCTCGCTGATGCTTCCGCCCGGCTCTGTGAAGGAGCCGGCGGGACGCAAAAAGGGAAACCGCAAAAGCCGCCGGGCGAGCTCAAGTTCGTCAAGGCGGCGTACCAAGCCGCGGTAGGCAATTGGGGTATGCGCCCGGCCGAGTTCTGGGCGCTGCATCCGACCGAATTTTACTGGCTTCTGGAAGTGCGAAGAGAGCCCGTCTCCTACGGCTCTCTCACCGAAGCGCAGGTCGCAGAACTCTACAAAAAATGCTGACGCGGGGGTGACCGGATGGGCATTGCAAACGCCATCATCGGCGCGCTGCGCATCAATCTCGGTTTGGACTCGGCGACGATCGAGGCCGATTCCAAGCGCGCCTCGGGCTCGCTCGACCGCTTCACCAATCGTGTCGAGAAATCCTTCCTCGCTGCGGCGGCGGCCGTCGCTGCGGCCGGCGCCGCCGTCAGCCTGGTCATGAAGGGCGTTATCGACGATGCCGACGATATGGGGAAGGCTTCCCAGAAGTTCGGCATTCCTGTCGAGGAACTGACCAAGCTGCGCTACGCGGCGCAGATGTCGAATGTCGAGGTCGAGACGCTCTACAAGGGTGTCAAGTCGATGGCACAGGGCATCTCCGATGCGGCAACTGGGAAGATCAGTCCGACTGCGGACGCCATCAAGGGGCTCGGCATCGCCGTCCGCGATACGGACGGTAATATGCGCTCGCAGAGCCAAGTTCTGGCGGATCTTGCCGCAAAGTTTGCGGCCATGCCGGATGGTGTCGAAAAGACGAATCTCGCAATCGATCTGTTCGGCAAGAAGATCGGACCCGACCTGATCCCGCTGCTTAATGAGGGCCGCGACGGTCTGCAGCGGTTGATGGAGGAAGCGAAGGCCCTCGGTATCACGTTCGGGAGCGATACGGCGCGGGATGCCGACGCCTTCAACGATACGCTGGATCGCATCAAGGCGATGGCGGGCGGGCTTGGCGTGCAACTGACCGTGCGGCTCCTGCCTCATCTCAACACGCTCGCCAGCATTTTCGAAGGGTTCGTGCGCGACAAAGCCAAAGTTGAGGGTGCGCTCGACGGCATTGCGACGGGCTTCCGCTGGATCGTTCAATTTGCGCGCCTCGCTGCCGTCGATGTCGAAAACCTCTACCGCGAGACCACGGCTCTCTGGGAGTTCTTTACAAAGCCTATGTCCTGGGAGGAAACGAAGGCCGCGTGGACGAACTTCAACGTCATTCTCGCAGAGAACAGCCAGCGGCTGAGAGATGCGAAGGCCGAACTGCAATCGTACATGCAGACGGCTTCACTTCCCATCGTTCAGACAGGGTTCGGCGCGGGCGGAAATGAAGGCTGGTCTCCTGTCAACGATAACGATCCGGCCGCCGGCGGCGGGTACGGCACGACCGATAAGGAAGACCGCGAGCGCGAGAAGCTCGAACGCAAGCTTGAGATGCTGCGCGAATATCTGCGCACCGAGGAAGAGAGCGAATACGAATCCTACCAAAAGCGCCTGGCGCAGGTGCAGGAGTTCGAGAATGCGCGGCTTCTGTCGGAGCAGGAAGCCGCCGCCATGCGCACGCAGGTCGAGAAGGACTATGCCGAGGAGGTCGCCCGCATCAACGAGCAGCGCCTTAATGATTTCGCATCGACGCTCGGTTCGGCAGGTTCGATCATCGAAAGCCTGACGAAGATCATGGGCAAGGAGGGCGACAAACAGCTCGGCATCGTCAAGGCGCTGTCGCTCGCGGAAGCTCTGATCAACGTCTATACGGGCATCACTGCGGCGCTGCGTCTGCCGTTCCCGGCGAACATTGCCGCCGCCGCTTCTGTGGCCGCGCAGGGTTTTGCAACGATCGCGCGGATGAAGACCGTTTCAAAGGGCTCGTCGAGCGGCGGCGCTGCGAGTGGTGGCGGCGGTGGTCAAGCTGCCGCGGCGCCGCAAGCGGCGGAATCTTCTCAGGTGATTTACCTGAAAGGCTTCGACCCTGATCGCGCTTATAGCGGCGAAGATATTCGCCGCATTATCACGGGCATCAATAAAGCAGTCGGCGACGGCGCCAAGATTCGGGTCGCCTGATGATCGTCCTCTCTCAAGCGCTTCTTCTCTCGCTCGCCGGAAGTCCGAACGCCAACGATCCGCTCATCGGCTGGCATAACCTCGTGGTCTTCGGCGGCATTGTCGCCGATCACGAAGACACACTCTATCCCGCAAGCAACCTCTCCAATCCGTCGACATCAATCAAGCAGAGCTGGAAAAGCGACAGCACGTCAGATCAGTATGTGACGTTCGACATCTCCAGCGATCACGAGGTCGATTACGTCGGTATCGCCGGCCACAATGCGGGCACCGGGCGTATCGAAATCACGATTGAATATCCTGACACGGAGAACCCTGGCGAATGGCTTGTTCTTGTCGAGCCGTTCATGCCCGACACTGACGCGCCGCTGCTCCTGCGCTTCGTCGGAAAATTCCTCGAACAGATACGCATCAAACTCTCGCCGCAGTCTGTTGCGCCGCGCATCGCTGTGGTCCATGTCGGCGCGTTGCTCGTCGTTCACAGCCGCCTCTATGTTGATCACAAGCCGATCACGCTCGCGCCGGATGTCACCGTCCAGACAAATTGGTCACAAGGCGGAGACTATCTCGGAAGCGTGCTGCTCAATGAAAAGCGGTCGACCGCGTTCGGGTTCAAAAATCTCGACCCGGCATGGGTGCGCAGCACGCTGAAGCCGTTCGTTGCCGTGAGTAAGAAGCGGCCGTGGTTCTGGTCGTGGCGACCCGCCGCCTATCCGCTCGAAGTCGGGTATGTCATCGCACTCAACGATCCGCAGCCGGTGAACCAGTTGCCCAACGGCGCAATGATGATTGACTTCCAAGTCGGCGGCACAGCACCGTGATTGGAGCGCTGAACTTTGTTGAAGTCGATTTTCCGCGATGCAGTCTCGAATACGGCGTCTCGCCGTGTTCGGCGGTGTTGGGCGTGTCGAGCGCGATCAAGTGCTTCAACACTCGGAAGACGTGCCCGGTTCTGAACGATTTCGACGAGGAGGTCTTTACCGTCCGCTTCAGTGAAGCGAGCGATCACTACCCCTCCGCAGAGATCGAGGCATTGCCCGCCATCGAGAATGTGAGCTTTACCGCGAGCATTGTCTCTCTCGGAGAAAATCTCGGAACGCGTGCGTCTCTCGTGATCACGTTCAGCGATTTCCCCTATAGCGATTCCGGCGGATTCGATAAGTATCTTGCGGATCGTCCGTACAATCCATATGAGCAAGGCACATTCTTCGGCAAGCTGCGAGGCAGGCACCGTTCGCTCCGCGGCAAGGCCATCCGGTGGATCAAGGGCGAAGTCGGGCAGACGCTCGATCAGATGGAGATCCGTCATTTCTTCGTCGATAGCTTTGAAGGCCCCTCGCCGGAGGGCAAGTTCACAATTACCGCAAAAGATGCGCTGAAGTTTGCGGATGATGAACGTTCCCAGGCGCCGCGTATTATCGACGGCTTCCTGAACGGAGCCATCGACGCTGACGATGTGACCGCCGTTCTATCTCCGGCGGGCATCGGCAATGAGAAGTATCCAGCCGCGTCGACCGGCTCGCCCTCGACCCATTACTTTGCGATTTTTGGCGGCAATGAAGTCGTCAAGGTGACTAACCGTTCCGGCGACACGCTCACCATTTTGCGGGGCCAGCGAAACACGCCTGCAGTCGCTCATGAGGCTCAGGATCGCGTCCAACTCCCTTTCTTCCACGAATCCGAACTGCCGGAAGTCATCCTTAAAGACCTTCTGGTGAACTATTGCGGATTGTCGGAAGATTTCATTCCGTTTGAATCGTGGCAGGCCGAGAGCGCGACCAAACTCAGCCAAGTCTACACGGTTTTCATCGGCGATCCGACCGGTTGCAATAAGCTGATCTCGGAGCTTGTCCAGGTCTGCGGACTCGCAGTCTTCTGGGACGATCTCGCAGCGCAGATTCGTTTTCAAGTTCTAGGTGTCATCGCGACGGACGCAGCGCTCTTTGATCGCTCCAACATCATCGAAAATACACTGCAGATTTCGGACGCGCCGGAGCGTCGTGCATCGCAGGTTTTGGTCTACTTTGCGCCTATCAATCCTTTGAAGAGTGTCGAAGACCCAGAGAATTATCGCTCGATCGCGAACGTTTTCAGTCTTGATGCAGAGGAGGATTACGGGTCACCGGCCGTCAAGAAGATATTTGCGCGCTGGATCGCAGATTTCGGGCGGCAGCCGGCCGAAAGAGTGGGCGCAATCCAGCTTGGGCGTTTCGTCGATCCGCCGCGCCAGATCCAGCTTGCCGTGCATCGTGAAGAATTCGTCCCGCCGGTTCTCGGTGGCGGCTATCAGGTCATGGACCCGATCTGTCTGCAGGACGAGACCGGCGCACCGGTATCCGTACCGATACAGGTTACGCGCCTGATCCCGACGCCGGATCGCTACATCGTCGAAGCATCGGAGATGCTGTTCACGGTCTTAGACGATTTCGATCCGACCGATCGTTCGATCATCATCGAAGGCAACCGATACAATGTCGATCTTCGCGATGCGTACAATCAGCTTTACCCCGATCCTTCGCCGGGCAACACCGTCACCTGCATCATCGAAGAGAATGTCATCGTCGGCTCCCTCAACGCCGATCTGCCTTCGTTCGATATCGGGACGTGGCCTTCGGAAGCGGGAACCGCGACGCGGTCGAGCGGCAGTCCAGTTCTAACCGCTCTTAGCTTCAATGCCGTTACGGCCGGCCTGGCGCCTGGCATGTTTGTGCGCGGCACGGGCATTCAGACCGGCTCAAAGATCGTCAGCGTCGATTCGTCGTCGCAGATTACGCTCGACAAGAATGCGCAATCGAGTGGTTCCGGCGGTGCCGTGACGGTCTGGACCGTCATCCTGAATGTCATCAATCGCGGCCGTTTCGAGGGCAAGGGCGGCGACGGCGGCAAGGGCAGCACGAGCCCGCAAAACGGTGGCCCCGGCGGAACGGCGCTCAAAGCGCGCACGCCTTTCAACCTCGATAATTCCGAGGGTGAGGGATGGGGCGGCGGCGGTGGTGGCGGCGATGGCGGCGCTATCGATCTGCGAGCACGCGGCGGCGGTGGCGGTGCGGGTGCAACGCCTGGCCTTGGTGCGCCCGACCGTGACGGCGTCAAGCGTGCACAGGACGGCACGACCGAATCCGGCGGGTTCGGTGGCTCGCTGGACAGTGCTGGCGGGCGTGGCGGCGATCCGGGCCAGCCCGGACAACTTGGCCCCGGCCCTGGCCCTGATAGAGGCGCGGGTGGCCCGGCCGGTCTCGCCATCGACGGCGTCAGCTATGTGAACTTCGTCGGGGCATCCGGCGATCTTCGCGGCGCACAAACCAACTGACATTCTAAGAGGCCCGAATGGCAACTCTCGCCCATTTTCACGGCGTCGTACTCAATGGCGTTGCCGCGGTGCCTGGCGCACATGTGTATGTGCGCCGCGAGGACAATCTCGGGCGGCTCGCCACGATCTGGAACGATCAGGATGAGACCGATCCCGCCGCCAACTACATCACGGCGGACGAGCGCGGGCGCTTCGATTTCTACGCCCGCGGCGGTTTCTATCGCATCCGCGCTGAGGCCATCATCGATGACGAACCCTGGGTCGATGAGTGGGAGAACGTCTCGATCGGCACCAATGCCGCGACCGATGTTGACGTTGGCCGCAGCGGGGGCACGCCGCTTGTGTTCGAGGAAGAAACCGCCGACGCCGCGCCGGCGCAGGGCGGTCTCCGCTTCTCTGCCTCGCTCGAAGACGAGGGCGATACGGGCTTCGTCTATGTCAGTGAGCTGAATGTTTTCGGCGGCTCGATCGATGCGCTGATCGAAAGCTTCGACCGGACGGGCGGCACCAATCATAAGGGTACGATCAGGGTCCAGTCCGCCGGCTCCGGCTCGACCTGGCGCGAGGCCGTCATCACCGGCGCGGTGATTGATGCCGTGAACTACAAGAAGGTGCCGATCGAGTTCGTCGATGTCGACGGCACGTTCACCGCTGGCGATCCGATCTCGCTCATCTTCACGCCGGCCGGGCCAGGCCAGGCGAGCGAAGTCAGCTACGGCGGGCACGCGGCCTATCCCGGCGCGGACACCGTCGAAGAGGCACTCGACGCCTCTGGCGACAAGCTCCAATACGTCACCGTCACTTCGGCGACGAACCTCGACACGATCCGCATCAGGGTCGAATCCCTCGATGCAGCGGTCGTGCTGCGCGGATCTTGGGATGCCTCGGCGGGCACGTTCCCGAACTCGGGCGGCGGCGGTACCGCGGGCGCTGTCATTGCCGGCGACAGCTTCATCGTGTCCGTCAGCGGCACCGTGGGGGGCGTTGCCTTCACAAACGGCGACCGGCTCATCGCCATCACGGACGCACCTTCCACGACCGTCTACGCGTCGAATTGGTTCAAGGCAGATTACACCGACCTTCTGACGGGCCTGACGCTCGGCGCTGCGCTCGCTGCGTGTTCCGCAAAGACGACACCCGTCGATGCCGATGTCGTCGGCTTCGGCGACAGCGCTGCCTCCGGCGAGCTGAAGAAGGTCACATGGGCCAACATCAAGGCTACCCTCTGGGCGGCTTGGGGTGCGCTGATCGCCGGCGGCACCAACAAGTCAACTCCGGTCGATGCCGACGAATTCGCGATCAGCGACAGCGCCGCGTCGAACGCGACGAAGAAGCTGTCTCTCGCAAACCTGAAGACCGCGATCTTCTCACTGATGACGACGCGCGGCGACATGATCCGCCGCGGCGCATCCGGCGCCGAGCGTTTTGCCAAGGGCACCGAACACACCATCCTGAAGATGGGCGCGAACGATCCGGACTGGTCAACGCTGACGGCGCTCTTCGATGCCGTGTTTGGCTCTACTCGCGGCGCGATCCTGCTGCGCGGCGACACCGGTTGGGAGAAACTTAATCCCGGAACCTCGGGCTTCGTGCTGACAAGCAACGGCTCCGGCGCCGACCCGTCCTATGCCGAGCCGGAAGCCGGCGGCGGCGGCGATGTCACCAAGGCTCAGCTTGCCGAGCGCGACATGCAATTGGCGCAGCTGCTGGGCGGCCGACTGCAGCAGGTCAATTGCTTTGCCGAGCCTTTCGCGAGTGCGGCGGGCGTCGATGCACCGAACTCGACGAATGAACTGATAATCGGCGGGACGGCGCAGCCAACAGCAACGGGAACGCCGATATCGGGTGCAACAGGCACCACGATGGGCACGATGATAAACAGCGGAGGCATCGCCTCCGCCTTCAACGGCGTGACGAACGCCGCGGTGGCAAACTCGGCGCGTTCGGCGGCGGCAAACAGTTATGTCGGGAAGAACTACAGCGCATCGCCGAAGCGCATTCAGTCGGTGCAGATCTACGGCTCGAACGATCAAGGCTATATGCAGTCGTCGAACCCCTCGACGACATGGAACCTATACGCCAAGCAGGGAGGCGCACCGGGGAGCGGCACGGACGGGACGCTGCTCGGTTCGGTCACATTCACGGACGGCACGACCGCCGACACCAAAATCATCACGTCGAACGACCCCAACACGCTTTGGGACTACGTCTGGATGCACAATGCGCTCGACAATTCGATCCTCGCGGAGGTGGTCTTCAGCGAAGCGACGGGCGCGGACAATCTCGATCTGCGACTGGTCGCCAGCGACATTCCGGACGTGCCGCTATCGGTGGACGTGTATGCCATCATTGAGGAAACGGACAGCCTGACCGTCAATACGGATCTGAAAATCTACGGCTCTCGTACCGGCTCGGCTTGGGAAGAGGGGACGGAACAGAAGATCGAGATCGCGGCCGGCTTCTATCTGTGGCAGGCCACCGGCATCGATGTGAGCGGTCAAAGCTCGGCCGACGATATCGCCGCGCGGTTCGTCTCGGCAAACAACAAGCGCTTCCGAATTCACGCTGTCGCCGTGTACGGACGGCCCTAACGCTCGGTCGATCTGCCTCCTATCCGCCGCCCCCTCCGGGCGGCTTTCTCGTTTCGGGGAGAGACTTATGCATGTCACCGCCGCCCATCTCCGGGCGATTGCGAACGGCCCGGCGCCGCTCGCCGGAAAGCTCGTAGGGCCGATCAACCGTTATGCCGCCGAGCATGACATCACGACACGCCGGCGTGTGGGGCATTGGCTGTCCCATATGTCGGTCGAAACCGGCGGGTTCACTCGGCTCGAAGAGAATCTGAACTACAAGACCGCGGCCCGCATCCGTGCAGTCTGGCCGTCGCGCTTCAAGACCGATGCCGCCGCACAGCCCTTCGTCAGAAATCCCGTCGCTCTTGCCGAAAAGGTCTACGGCAACCGCCGCGATCTCGGAAACATGCAGCCGGGGGACGGCTGGAAATATCGCGGGCTCGGGCCGATGCAGACAACCGGCCGCTCGAACTTCCAGATGGTGAAGAACGCAACGGGCCTCGACGTCATCGCCGAGCCGGATCTGCTGCTCGATCCCGATCGCGGCACGGAGGCTTCGGCACTCTATTTCGCAAAGCGCGTGGCCAAGCATGCCGACGCCGATGCGCCGATCGCTTCGCGCAAGGCGGTCAACGGCGGCACGCACGGCCTGGCTGAATTCAAGGCGGCTTTGGCGCGCGCCTACAAGGCGTTGCCGCAGGACGCGCCGCAGCGCGCCTCCCTGATCTCGCCCGCCGTCGAGGAAGAGCCGGAGGCGGCGCCCCCCGCACCGGCGGTCGACGGGCTCGTCGCAAAGTCGGTGAAGGAGAAGCTGAGCGAGGTCGGATATACCGAGGTGGGCTATGTGGACGATGACTGGGGCGGAAAATCCGTCGCCGCCATGTCCGCATTCGAGAACGACAACGGCCTGCCGATCACGGGCTTTCCGAACGCCGAGAACATCGCTCTTCTCGATGCCGCCGAGCCAGGCTCGCGGCCGATCGCCAAAGCACGGCAGAACGTGACGGCGAAGGACATCAAGGAAAACAGCCCCATCGTCCAGACGACGCAGAAGAGCAAATTTGAAATCTGGATCGGCGCGGCGGGCGCGGCCCTGACCACCGTCTATTCCGCGGTTGTCGATTTCTTCGGCGATGCCTGGGATTATCTCGCACCCGTGCGCGAGATCGCGACGGACATTCCGCTCTGGGCCTACGGCGCCGCGGCGCTCCTGCTTTGCTTTATCCTGCGCAATCGCTTCGAGCGCATCGAGACGGCGCGGCTGGAGGCGGAGAAGACGGGCGCGATCACGACGACGCCCGGTCAGGATGGCGCCTGATGTTCGGCCTCCCGCTCTGGGCCATCTGGTTCGGGCTCAAAAACTTCGCGACGGCTGCGATCCCGGCCGTCCGCGCGTTTGCACGGACGTGGATCGGCGGCGTTCTCATCGCCGCAGTCGTCAGCGGGCTGTTCTTCCATCACCGCGCCACGAAGATCGAACGCGCCGTCTGTAAAGCTGCGGCCGACCGGAGCATTGCCGTCGCCGGCGAGATCGACCGCGGCGCATCCACCGAAGCCCTCTTCAATATGACGAAGCAGGTTCTCGACCTGCAGGAGCTGAAAGCCAATGCCGATGCCGAGAACGATCGCCTCCGCAAGCAGCGCCGCGCCCGCCCGAAAGCTGCCGGCGATACTGGCTGCATGCCTTCTGAGTCTGATTATCAGCGGATGCGCGCACAACCCCGATAAGGCGGTCTTTGCGGCGCAGCAGCGTTCGACGCCTCCGGTCGAGTCGATTGTCGTTACCCCGGCTTCGGAACCGGTGATTACACGTGACGACTCGTGGCCGGACACGTCAGATAAGTACAAGACGGGCTGGGAGCTGGAAGTCTGCGCCCGCAAGCTGACGACCGAAAACCTACGCCGATACTTCGAAACGATCGGCGGCAAAGTGCAGAAGCGGAAGTGGTTCGGGCGTACCCAGAAGCCCAAAGACCCGTGTGCGGAATTGCGTCGTCTCTCACAGGAAGCGCCGAAGGAACAGTAGATGGCGGAGAACGCGGAACACGCCTGGCAGACATGGCAGATCGTCTCGGCCATCGTTGTTTTTATATTCGCCATCTTGGGCGCCGGCGCAGCGGCGCGGGCTTGGGTCGATCGCAGGCTGGAAGCCGAAAAGCACGATCGCAATGTACAGGTCGGCACGGCCCTGATGAAAGCCGATGAAGCCAAGGCGCTTCATCACCAGCTCGAACTTCAGACCAAGGATATGGTTCACGAAGTTCGACTGGCCGCGGCCGATGCCATCCACGAACTCGAACTCCGCGTCTCCAAGGACTACGCCTCGTTCAAAATGCTGAACGGCGTGAAAGAGGATCTCGTGGATTCGATGGGCGAGATAAAGGACAGTGTGAACCGGATGAGCGATCGGTTCAGCGAAGCTCTGGTCGCTCTCGTGAGCAAGACTCCATAGAGGCAGGGGCGGGCTTACGCCCGCAGCGGGGGACAGTTTGGCGACGGTCCCCGCCCGACGACACTAAAGGATAACGCCGCCCTGCCGCCCGGCAGGATGGCCTCTCATCCTTAAGGCATTCCCAATATGGAAGGTTTCGAACGCCGCGCGGTTGCGCCGGCGCATCCTGTCGCGCCCTATATCGGCGGCAAGAAGGTTCTCGCGAGCGATATCATCGCCCGCATCGATCAGATCCCGCACGTCGCCTATGTCGAACCTTTCATCGGCATGGGCGGCATCTTCCTCCGGCGCCGATCGGCGCCGAAGCTCGAAGTGATTAACGATCTGTCATCGGAGGTAGCCAATCTCTTTCGGGTTCTGCAATGTCATTACGTCGCCTTCCTCGACATGATGAAATTCCAGATCACGTCACGGCGCGAATTCGAGCGCCTGGCGCGCACAGATCCGACGACGCTGACGGATATGCAGCGGGCCGCGCGCTTTCTCTATTTGCAGCGCTTGGCCTATGGCGGCAAAGTCTCGGGCCAGAACTTCGGCATCTTCCGCGACAAGCCGGGCAATTTCGATGTCACCCGGCTCGGCCCGGTCCTCGAGGCCGCGCATGAACGGCTCGCCGGCGTCGTCATCGAGAACCTCTGCTACAGCGAAATCATCACGCGCTATGACGCGCCGACGACGCTGTTCTATTTCGATCCGCCTTATTGGGGCTCGGAGAAAGACTACGGCCGCGGCCTGTTCTCGCGTGCCGATTTCCAGCGCCTGGCCCAGATGCTGACGAAGATATCGGGCACGTTCCTCATGTCGCTGAACGATTGCCCGGGCGTGCGCGAGTGTTTCTCGGCCTTCGCCTTCGAAGAGTTCGAGGTTCCCTACACGATCGCCGGCGGCGACAAGGCGCCGGATGCAAAGGAAGTCCTGATTTTCCCGCACGGACAGGTGCGCCGCGCCGCGGCACCGGATCTGTTCGCAGCGGAATGAGTTCCGGCACCGCTTCGCCGGATGTGCGCGTGGCGTCTGCGTAGGTAGTGACAGGTTTCTGTTGCTGCTGCCTCTTGGAGCGTATCCTCCTGAACTTGCCCGCCTCGGCCAAAAGCCGGGGCGGGCTTTTTTTGCGTTTGCAACCCGTGAATTGCCCCATAGTTGAGCGTTGGCCGAAAATCTCGTATGAAGTGCGGGATGATCGCGCCCGGTAATACGCTCATCTGCGTTTTCTCCTACAACAGGGGGCACACGCTGCAGCTTTGTCTGGAGTCGGTGCGGGCCATGGCCCCCGGGTTCAAGACGGCGGTCTATGACGATGCCAGCGACGATCCCGAGACGCTGCGGGTCATCGAGCGCAGCCGTCCTCTGCTCTATGCGGATTTCACCAATCCGCGGCCGAAGGACGGAAGGCGGCACGGAAACCTCTACGAGAACATCCAGGCGGCGATGGATTTCGCCCGGGCGCGCGGCTTCCGCTACCTCTTCATGCTGCAGGACGATATGCAATTCGTGCGGCCGTTGTCGGAGCCGGTGCTGCAGCAATATTCCGAGATCTTCGCGAGCGACGAGAAAGTCATTCAGGTCGATCCGCGTTTTCTGCGGCGCGGGAATTACGACATCGTCGTCCATAACGGCGCCTACCGGCACGGGCCGGAAACATCCTATTCGGATGTCGGCATTACCCATCTCGACCGGCTGCACGATATCGATTGGCGCATGCTCGATTCCGAGCAACTCAATAAAAAGCGGCTCGCCGAACTCGGCAGAATGCGGCTCTTCCCGTTTTCGCCCATCGTGATGCATGTGCCGTTCCCGACGCTCTTCCGGCGCGGGCGCCAGCGGCTGCGGCTGTTTCCGTTCAACCGCGGTAAATACAGTTTCCACGCAATGACCGATGCGGAGATCGCGGCGATGGACGCTCGCCCGATCGAGCGCCCGCCCTTCTTCCGCGAGCATTTGCGGCCGAAGAATATGGTGCTGGCGCGCTTGGCCTATGAGATCCGCGAAGACGGCAAGATCTTCACCTGAGGCTAGCGCCGGCCGCGGTAGAAATTCGTCGGCGACCATGCGCCGATAGAGCCCTCGACAGCCGGGCCTCCGCACCGGCAGACCATCAGCGGCTCGGCGCTGGCGAGGGTGTTTATCTTCTGTTTCCATGTCAGATCGTCGAGCGGCACGCGGCAGACCGCATCGCATTCCGCGCATGTGAACTGCACGTGCGTGAACGCCGCCTGGGGGAGCTGGCTGAGGATCGTGCGGCGGGTGAGTTCGAAGACGCTGCCCATGGGGCGACGGAAACTAGGGCAGGAGCCGCCAGGAGGCGAGTCATTCCAAAATGCGGCGAGCGCGCTTGATGGCATCCCGCATTAGCCACAGGACTGCAAACCGATGGCGAGGGGGCGGCTCCGGCGAGTAGGGCGCATCGAGTTCGATCGAGTCAGAGAAGGTAATTGCGACAATAGCCCTGCCGTCTTCCGTGACTGGCTTCGGGATAGGCGGCTTCCGATCTCTCTTCATTTGAAGATATCGACCCGTCCATCGGAGTGCACGAAGCGAACTTCATCCATCGGGATGGTTTCGACGACCTCCATTCCGTAGTAAAAGGCTGGTGCCTGATATCGCCATTCGAAGCGGCCGTGCTCGCCCTGACTGAGATGGGCAAGGGGGCAAATCAACCGGATGCCATCGCCTAAGATGGCTGCATCGTTCTCGAACGCCACCACGCGCAATGCCGAGACGCCTCCTGAAGGGTGGTAGACATCAACAGTATCAAAAATCCTGAGAACGTTGTTCGTCATTTCGAATCCGAGGATATCACGCCACAAGCCGGAACGGGATCGTCGGGGGGATCTCGTGTAGCGGGCCTCCGCTACCAATCTTTTCAATGACTTAGGCGAATAATTTACGAAGGCCGGCGAAGCTCCGGCCGGCCGTTTCCTGCCGCCTTCCATGCGGTTTCTTGCAATCTCCTGCGTCTTATGTGGAATCGCGGGCAACCCGCAGGATTTCCAAACTCGATGATCGACAAGCTCGAATTCATTCTGGCGCTCGCCCGCGAGCGGCATTTCGGCCGCGCCGCCGAGGCCTGTGGCGTCACCCAGCCGACCCTGTCGGCCGGGCTGAAGCAGCTTGAAGACATGCTGGGGGTCAGACTTGTCGATCGCGGATCGCGCTTTCAGGGCTTCACCGCCGAGGGCGAGCGCGTGCTCGACTGGGCCCGCCGCATTGTCGGCGATAGCCGTGCTTTGCGGCAGGAGATCAACGCTCTGAAAAAGGGCCTTTCCGGCCATTTGCGCATCGCCGCCATCCCGACGGCCCTCAATATGGTGGCGGCGCTAACCACGCCGTTCCGGGCGCGCCATCCCAATGTCAGTTTCAACATTGTCTCGCGGACGTCGCTGTCGATCCTGACCCAGATCGAAAATCTCGATGTCGATGTCGGTATCACCTATGTCGAGAACGAGCCGCTCGGCCGCGTCAAAACCTTCCCGCTCTATCAGGAGGAGTATCTGCTTCTCACCGGCCGGGAAGGGCCGCTCGGCAAGAAGGCCAAGGCCACCTGGAAAGAAGCTGCAAAACTTCCGCTCTGCCTGTTGTCGCCGGACATGCAGAATCGCCGGATCATCGACCGGCTGCTCGCCCAGGCTGGCGATGCGACACCCCCGACGCTGGAATCCGACTCCGCCACGGCCCTGGTCGCCCATGTCCGGACCGGTGCCTGGTCGAGCATCGTGCCCCGCCAGTTCGCCGAATTGTTCGACCTCGAAAACGTTCACGCCGTTCCGCTCGTTGAGCCGCAAGTCTCTCAAACTGTTGGGATTGTCGTCGCCGAGCGCGATCCGATGACGCCCCTGATCGCGGCCTTTCTGAGCGAAGCCCGCCTGTTTGCGCCGGAGCTGGGCAGCAAGGGCTGACGATAGACTTTATCTATCGGGAAACGAGACCGCTTTATTGAACTATTCCAGTTCCTGTTACATTCTTTGGAGTATATCCAAAGAGAGTGCAGGATTTTGCAATGTCCCACTTCGAACCGTGGTCTGCCGAGCGCGCCGCGGCAATAATCAAAGACTTTCAAGGCGTTGACGGCGCAACGCTGCCGATCCTGCACGACATTCAGCACGCATTCGGTTTTGTGCCCGACGCCGCGATCCCGATGATCGCCGAGGCCCTCAATCTCTCGCGGGCGGAAGTCTTCGGCACGGTCACCTTTTACCACGAGTTCCGCCGCGAACTTCCGGGCCGTCACGTCCTCAAGCTGTGCCAGGCGGAAGCCTGCCAGTCGAACGGCTCGGACGCCCTGCGCGAACGCGCCGAAAAGCGTCTTGGCGTGAAACTCGGCGAGACGACGCCGGACCGTCGCGTGACGATTGAACCGATCTATTGCCTTGGCCTGTGCGCCAACGGCCCGTCCGCACAACTCGACGACCGCATGGTCGGCCGCGTGACGGAAGCCAAGCTCGACGCCCTCTTGTCCGAGGCGCAGTCATGACCATCAAGATTTACGTTCCGATCGATGTCGCTGCGCTCGCTTGCGGCGCCGACGAGGTCGTGCTCGCCATTCAGACCGAAGCGCTGAAGCGGGGACTGCCCGTTGAGATCGTGCGCAACGGTTCGCGCGGCCTGCTGTGGCTGGAGCCGATGGTCGAGGTCGAAACGCCGAAAGGCCGTGTCGCCTATGGTCCGGTCGAAGCGTCGGATGTGAAGGCGCTGTTCGACGACGGCTTTCATGAGGGCAAGGGCAAGCACAAGCTCCATATCGGTCTCATCGACCAGCATCCCTACCTCAAGAACCAGCAGCGCCTGACCTTTGCGCGCTGCGGCATCACCGATCCGCGTTCTCTCGAGGCCTATAAGGCGCTCGGCGGCTATAAGGGCCTCGAGAAAGCGATCAAGCTCGGTCCGAAAGATACGGTCGAAGAGGTCTTCAATTCGGGCCTGCGCGGTCGCGGCGGCGCCGGTTTCCCGACCGGCATCAAATGGCGCACGGTCGCGGCGGCAAAGGCCGACCGTAAATACGTCGTCATCAATGCCGACGAAGGCGATAGCGGCACCTTCTCCGATCGCATGATCATGGAAGGCGATCCCTTCGTGCTCATCGAGGGCATGACGATCTGCGGCATGGCTGTGGGCGCCACCTATGGCTATGTCTATGTCCGCTCGGAATATCCGCACGCCATCAAGGCGCTGAACGATTGCATCGCGATCGCGCGCAAGGCCGGCCTGCTCGGCAAGAAAGTGATGGGCTCGTCCTACGACTTCGATATGGAAGTCCGCATGGGGGCGGGCGCCTATGTCTGCGGCGAGGAAACCTCGCTCCTGGAATCGCTCGAAGGCAAGCGCGGCCTGGTTCGCGCCAAGCCGCCGCTGCCCGCCCTTGTCGGCGCGTTCGGCAAGCCGACCGTCATCAACAATGTCATGTCCATGGCATCGGTGCCGATCATCCTGTCGGAGGGCGGTAAGTACTATGCCGATTTCGGCATGGGCCGGTCGCGCGGCACGATGCCCGTCCAGCTCGCCGGCAATCTGAAATATGGCGGTCTCGTCGAGATCGCCTTCGGCTGCACTCTCGGCTCGCTGGTCTATGACTATGGCGGTGGCACGGCTTCGGGCCGTCCGGAACGCGCCGTGCAGGTCGGCGGTCCGCTCGGCGCCTATCTGCCCACTTCGCTGTGGGAGACGCTGTTCGACTACGAGGAATTCGCCAAGATCGGCGCCGGCGTCGGCCATGGCGGCATCGTGCTGTTCGACGACACGGTCGACATGCTGAAAATGGCGCGCTTTGCGATGGAGTTCTGCGCCATTGAGAGCTGCGGCAAGTGCACGCCCTGCCGCATCGGTTCGACCCGCGGCGCCGAGACTTTCGACAAGATCCGCGCCGGCATCGATGTCGAGAAGAATCTCGCGCTCATCGGCGATCTCAGCGAGACCATGCGTCTCGGTTCGCTCTGCGCCCTTGGCGGCATGACGCCGTTCCCGGTCGATAGCGCCATGAAATATTTCCCTGAGGACTTCCGCCGCGGGCAGAAGCTCCAGGCTGCGGAATAAGAGGAGAGAAGGCCATGTCACTCGTTGAGGAAATCGACTACGGGACGCCCCGGTCGCGTTCCGAAAATATGGTCACGCTGACCATTGACGGGTTTGAAGTGACGGTGCCGGAAGGCACCTCGATCATGCGCGCCGCGATGGAGGTCGGAACGAAGATTCCGAAGCTCTGCGCGACCGACATGCTCGAAAGCTTCGGCTCCTGCCGTCTCTGCCTGATCGAGATCGAAGGCCGCGCGGGAACGCCCGCATCGTGCACGACGCCCGTCGCGCCTGGCATCAAGGTCGTCACGATGTCCGACCGCCTGCAGCGCCTGCGCAAGGGTGTGATGGAACTCTACATCTCCGACCATCCGCTCGACTGTCTGACCTGCTCGGCGAACGGCGATTGCGAACTTCAGGATATGGCCGGTGCCGTCGGTCTGCGCGATGTGCGCTTCGGCATGGATAATTACAGCCATTTCGACAAGAAGTCCGATCTCTATATGGAGAAGGACGAGTCGAACCCGTACTTCACCTACGAGCCGTCGAAGTGCATCGTCTGCAATCGCTGCGTCCGCGCCTGCGAAGAAGTGCAGGGCACCTTCGCGCTGACGATTTCCGGCCGCGGCTTCAACAGCCGCGTGTCGCCCGGCATGCAGGAGCCTTTCCTGCAGTCCGAATGCGTCTCCTGCGGCGCCTGCGTGCAGGCCTGCCCGACCGCGACGCTGAACGAGAAGGCTGTCATCGAAATCGGTACTCCCGAACATTCGGTCGTGACGACCTGCGCCTATTGCGGTGTCGGCTGTTCCTTCAAGGCCGAAATGGCCGGCTCCAAGCTGGTGCGCATGGTGCCGTGGAAAGACGGCAAGGCGAATGAGGGCCATTCCTGCGTGAAGGGCCGTTTCGCATTCGGCTATTCCACGCACAAGGACCGCATCCTGAAGCCGATGATTCGCGCCAAGATCACCGATCCGTGGAAGGAAGTGTCCTGGGAAGAGGCGATCAATCACGCGGCCTCCGAGTTCAAGCGCATCCAGGCGACCTATGGCCGAGACTCGGTCGGCGGCATCACCTCCTCGCGCTGCACGAACGAGGAGACCTATCTCGTTCAGAAGCTCATCCGCGCCGGGTTCGGCAACAACAATGTCGATACCTGCGCTCGTGTCTGCCACTCGCCGACCGGCTATGGCCTGAGCGTCACGCTCGGCACCTCCGCCGGCACGCAGGACTTCAAATCGGTCGAACAGGCCGATGTCATCATGGTCATCGGCGCCAACCCGACCGACGGCCATCCGGTGTTCGCCTCGCGCATGAAGCATCGCCTCCGCCAGGGTGCGAAGCTCATCGTCGCCGACCCGCGCCGCATCGATCTCGTGAAGTCCCCGCACATCGCCGCCGATTTCCATCTTCCGCTGAAGCCCGGCACGAATGTCGCGTTCATCAATTCGATGGCGCATGTCATCGTGACGGAGGGGCTGATCGACGAGAAATATGTCCGCGAGCGCTGCGAAATCGCCGATTTCGAAAGCTGGGCGCGGATGGTCGCCGACGAGAAATACTCACCCGAGAACATGGAGCAGTACACCGGTATTCCGGCGGCCAATCTCCGTGGTGCGGCGCGTCTTTACGCCACCGGCGGCAATGCAGCCATCTATTACGGCCTTGGCGTCACCGAGCACAGCCAGGGCTCGACCATGGTGATGGGCATGGCGAACCTTGCCATGGCCACCGGCAATATCGGCAAGGAAGGCGCCGGCGTGAATCCGCTGCGCGGCCAGAACAATGTGCAGGGCTCGTGCGATATGGGCTCGTTCCCGCACGAACTGCCGGGCTATCGCCACGTCTCCGACGATGCGACGCGTGAAATGTTCGAAAGCCTGTGGGGCCGTCCGCTCTCCAACGAGCCGGGCCTGCGCATTCCGAACATGCTCGACGAGGCCATCGGCGGCCGGTTCAAGGGCATCTACATCCAGGGCGAAGACATCGTTCAGTCCGATCCGGACGCCCAGCACGTGGCGGGCGGTCTGTCGGCGATGGAATGCGTCGTGGTGCAGGATCTCTTCATCTGCGAGACGGCGAAATATGCGCATGTCTTCCTGCCGGGTTCGTCCTTCCTCGAAAAGGACGGCACATTCACCAATGCCGAGCGGCGCATCAGCCGCGTCCGCAAGGTGGTGACCCCGATGGCCGGCTATGCCGACTGGGAAGTCACGCTCATGCTGGCCAAGGCGCTCGGCTATGAGATGAATTACAGCCACCCGTCCGAGATCATGGATGAGATCGCGCGTCTGACGCCGACCTTCACCAATGTCTCGTTCGATCTGCTTGAAAAGGTCGGCTCGGTTCAGTGGCCGTGCAACGAGGCGGCGCCGCTCGGCACGCCGATGATGCATGTCGATCGCTTCGTCCGCGGCAAGGGCAAGTTCATGCTCACCGAATATGTGCCGACCGAGGAGCGCACGACGCACAAATTCCCGCTCATCCTCACGACGGGCCGTATCCTTGCCCACTACAATGTCGGCGCCCAGACGCGGCGTACCGATAACGTGGCTTGGCATCCGGAAGACGTGCTGGAGATTCATCCCTTCGACGCGGAAAACCGCGGCCTTCGCGATGGAGATCTTGTGGCGATCCAGAGCCGCGTCGGCGAAGTGTCTTTGCGCGCCAAGATCACCGACCGCATGCAGCCGGGCGTCGTCTACACCACGTTCCATCACCCGGTGACGGGCGCGAACGTGATTACGACCGATTACTCCGACTGGGCGACCAACTGCCCCGAATACAAGGTGACCGCCGTTGAGGTCCGCAAGACCAACGGTCCCTCGTACTGGCAGGAGAAGTTCCTGGAAGAAGAAATCTCGCTCACCCGTATTCTCGACGCGGCGGAGTAAGACATGGCCGGCGACAACACAAAGACGCTGGTTCGCATGGCGAACCAGATTGCCGACTTCTTCGCTCCCTATTCGGGCGAGCAATGCGTGTCGGGCGTCCAGACTCATATCAAGAAGTTCTGGTCGCCGGTGATGCGACGCGATCTTGCGGCGCATATCGAGCATGGCGGCGAGGGCCTGCGCCCGGCGGTGATCGAAGCCTTCCATCGTATGACTCAGTCGCAGACGGCCAGCCCGACCCATAAGGGCGTGCCGAGCCCCTCCGAAACCGGCCAGATGGCCAGCGACGCGGGCTGATCCGCGCGAGGCGGCGATGGCCGATTTTGACGATTGGGACAAGAACGAGCAGGGCCATTTGAAGCTGTGGCCCTTTCTCGGTTTCACGACGGCCGTCTTCGCCAATGAGCGCGGCGGGCTTCGGCTTGAAGTCGGTGCACCGCCCAAGCCCGGCCAGCCCACGGCCGCCGTGCAGGTGGCTTTCAGCGAACGCGAACTGCGTCAGCTCGCCGAAGCGCTGACCGATGTTGCCAACCGTCTGGCGGCGTCAAAGAAAGAAGGCGGCCATGCCTAATCCGATCGAGCGCGTAAGGCGCACGGTATGGAAGGGCGACAGCTTCACGGTTGCCGAGCGCCCGATTCCGAACGAGGTGGCAATCGCCATTACCTATGGCGGCTCGACGCAGGCCGTGATGATGGCAACGCCCGCGGATTTTGAGGACTTTGCCGTCGGCTTCAGCACCACCGAGGGCCTGATCCGGACACCGAAAGACATTACCTCGCTCGAGGTCATCGAGGAGGCGGAAGGCGTCGAGCTGCGCATGTGGCTCGTGCCCGAACTTGCCGAGACCTATTCGCGACGGAGGCGCCTACTTGCCGGTCCCACGGGCTGCGGGCTGTGCGGCATCGAAAGCCTGACGGAAGCGGTGAAGGCGCCGGCGGCGGTTTCGGCGGCCGGGCATCTAAGACCGCAAGACATTGTTGCCGCCATGGCCGCGCTTCCCGCCCGGCAGGTGTTGAACGAAGAAGCCCGCGCCATCCATGCCGCCGGCTTCTGGACACCGGGCGAGGGGCTTGTTGCCGTGCGCGAGGATGTCGGCCGTCATAACGCGCTCGACAAGCTGGTCGGACATCTGGTGCGCTCGGAGCGCTCGGCCAAAGACGGTCTTATCGTACTTACGAGCCGCGTCTCGGTCGAGATGGTGCAGAAGGCGGCCGCCATTGGCGCGCCGGTCATTGCCGCCGTCTCGGCGCCGACGGCGCTTGCGGTGAAAATGGCGGAGGAAGCGGGGATCACTTTGATCGCGATTGCCCGCGGCGACAGTTTCGAAGTCTTCACCCATGCCGGGCGCATCGGCTCAGGGGCAGCCTCAAGCGCCGCCTGAGGGCAGTTATCGGCGTTTGATTGCGATCAATGCATCAGCCCGGGCGGTGCTTGAAAATGGCCTTCTCGCACGGAGAAGGGCCATGCCTCTCGAAACCAAGATCGTTCTCGCCGTCGTACTTTCGGCGTTCTTCTTTTTCGCTTTCATTCTCGAACGGGCCAGCCGTCAGACGCAGAAAATTCTGCGGGAGAAAGAAAAGCGCGCCTGATTATTTGTAGATGATCAGGGCGCGCTTGCGCAGATCGGCGACAAATTTATCGAGTTCGGCTTTGCCGGTTTCCTGCGCGAGTTCACTCTGAACTTCGTTTCGCAGGGCAGAATCGTCAGCCACTTCCTGCTTGTCGCAGATCACGATGACTTCGACGCCGTTCGGCGTCGTATCGGGCTTCGTCGTCTGGCCGATCTTCATCGCCGCCAGCTGATCGCGAAAATCTCCCGGCAGCTGGGCACTCATGCGTGTCACCGGCGGTTTCACCGCCGTCTCACGCAGTTCCTTGGCGAGATTGATCGCCTGCGCGCAATCGGTCACGCGGCGGCGGAAGCCCTCGGCTTCGCTCTTGCGTTGATTGATCTGCGCCGGGCTCGCCGTTTTCTGCGTGATGAAGATGATCTGCTGGATGTTGTAGCGGTAGGCGGCGCCTTCGCCTCCGGTCTTCTTCGCGGTGATCCCGGCGGCGATTTCCTTTTCGCTGACGCCGGTCGCGGTGCGCGACAGCATGCCCATCATCTTACGCTGCAAAAGCGTCGCACGGATCTCGGCCTTGAAGGCGCGTGTCGACGCGCCGGTCTGCGCCAGAGCCTGGCCGAGCTGCTCGGGGCTTAGCTTGGCGTTGGCGCCGATGGCGTTGAAGCGGGCATCGACTTCGGTGTCGGCGATCTTGATCTGGCGGCGGGACGCTTCGGCAAATAGCAGCTGCTGGTCGATGAGCTGGTCGAGCGCCGCGCGCGCGGCGATATCCTGCTTCTTCATCAGACGGATGACGGCGCGCCGCTCGGCGACCTCGGTCGAGGTGATCGGGGTATTGTTGACGAGCGCGACAATCGAGGTTTGCGCCGCAGCGCTCCCCGAGCCGAGGCCCGTCGCCGTCAGCAGTATGATCGCCCCGAGCCAGAAAGCGGCGCGGCGGCGGAGGCCGTTGATAGTGATGCTCATAAGTTCCAGTCCCGTGCGGCTCCTGCACCCCTCTAGACGGATGCAACATCACCGAGATTTTGGCAATTCGGGGGTCGCGCCGCCCAAAACCTTTGTGGGGAGAGATTAACGGGAATTTTTAACGGGCGGGGGCACCGGAAGGGCCGCCGAACAGCCAGCCGAGCCCCAGGCGGCTGCGCGCCTGCCGGTGCGGCTCCGGATAGAGCTCCGGCCCGGCCGAGGCGGTTTTGGGGTCCTGGCGGGCTGCGGCCTCGCCCAGAGCCCGGACCGCCGGGTCAGGGTGCTGTCTGAGGGAAGGAATAATGGCGGCTACGAACTCATCGTCGCCTTCTTCGATGGAGCGGGCGAGCCAGACCAGCGCCTGGTCGATATCGCCGTCATCGGCAAGGACCCGGCCAAGATTGAACTGCCCCCAGCAATCGCCGGCCTCGGCGGCCTTGCGGAACCAACCGATGGCATTGTCGACGCTTTTGGGCATCTCCCAGCCTTCTTCGCAGAAGCGGCCGACAACATTCATGCTTTTGGCATGGCCGGCCTTGGCGGCGACAAGATGCCAGCCCAGACCCTCGCGGCGCTCGGCCGGGCTCGGCTGTCCGGCGAGAAGGATCTGACCAAGATTGTACTGGGCGGACGCATAGTTCTTCCGGGACGCCTGACGGTAATAGGAGGCGGCGTTGTGCCGGTTCACCGGCACGCCCCAGCCGAATTCGTGGCAGCGGCCCAGCATATTGATGGCTTCCGGATCGCCGGTTTCGGCCGCGACCGCAAACCACCGGCAGGCCGAAGCCTGATCGACCGGCACGCCATGACCGTGCAGCAGCATGCGCGCAAAGGTCAGCTGGGCGGAGAGCAGTCCGTATTTGGCAGCGGATTCAACAAGCCGCGCACCAATCTGCGGGCTCTTCTCGACGAGAGCCCGCAATTCATCGCCGGATACGGCGCGCAATTCGTCAGCGGATTTCGGACGCGCGAAAACCATTTGAATTCAAATCCGGACTTGGAAGGGGCACTGACGGCCGCCGTCTACGCCGGCGATAAGCAGGGTGATACGCAACTGCATGATGGTGGCCCGTTCGGTCCGCGATCACTAACTCAGAGCACCGTACCCGCAGACATCGCGAAGAAAAAGACTTGACGATGCACTATCGCATTGCGGATACGCGCGATGCCGCGCGTCCGGCCGCCATCTGCGTGGAATTTCATGCTGTTGTCGCAATACGTGAATGCTGAACAAAATTTGTGCAAGCACGTATGTACCCAGCGCTTCCAGAGCCCCGGAACGATCCGGTGGCGGCAAAGCGGCCCGTTAAGGATTCCTGCTTAGCGGAAATTGATCGGGACGCCCAAATTTATCGGCGCCGGAATGCCTTCCGGGATCGGCGGAAGTCCGGCGCTGGCCACCGTCGTGCGTGCGGCGCTGTCGAGGACGGCGGCGCCTGACGAGCGGGAGAGGCGAAGTCCGGTTATGTCGCCCGAGCGGGTGATGGTGAAGGCGACATAGGCGATGCCTTTGCCTCCGCCGGACGGAATTTTCTTGTTGCGCTCAATGGCGGATCGCACGCGAGCGAGATAGGCGTTGATCTCGCTCGGGCTGGCGCTCGCGCCGCGGCCTGAGACTTCTGATTTCGTCGTCGCGGCAGCAGCGGCGGCCGGGCTCGGCGTGACGGCCTGAGGCGTCGGCTTTTTCTTTTTTTCCTTCTGCTGTTTCGGCGCGATAATGACTTCGGCCTCCTCGGCCTTCGGCACTTCCGCGACTTCCTCTTTGATCAGCGGCTCGGGCGCCGGCTCGACCTCCTCGACAACCTCTTCCTCCTTCGTCGGCTCTTCGGGAGGCGTCGGCGGTTGCGGCGTCTGCGGCACCAATTCCTTGGTAACGCCGGCTTGATCGGCGCTGGCCTGCGAATAGGCGGCGGCAAGATCGATCGTGATGGTCATCTCGCCGGGGGGAGCGAGAGGCTCCGGCGGTTCCCAATAGACGAGGCTAAGTGCGGTCGAGGCATGCAGCAGCACGGCGGCGCCGAAAGCCACACCGAGACGCACGCGATCGCGGCGGACAAGCCGCTCTTCCAGGGCATGGGGTGAGGTTTCGAGGACGCGCCGTCCCGCTTTGCTCACGGTGTTGCCGGCTCCGCGGGAGTGACGGCCGACGGCGGGATCGGCGGATGCTGGTCCGGCATCGGCGAAGCCGGTGCCGCCGCGGCAGGCGCACTATTGGTCTCGCCGGCGGGAGCCGGGGTGAGCGGAGTGGGCACCGCCTGAGCTGCGCCGGGAGCTTTTTCGGCGATCAGAGAAACCTTACGGAAGCCGGCGCTCGAAATCTGGCCCATGACTTCCATCAGGCGGCCATACTGGATTTCCTTGTCGCCGCGCACGAGGACAACCTGTTCGGCATCCTGCGTGGCAAGTCCCGTCAGGCGCTCGACGATCGCCGTTTCCGCCAGCTCTTCCTTGTCGAGGAAGACTTTGCCTTCCTTATCGATGGAGACGACGATCGGCTCTTTCGGCTCCTGGGCTTTTGCGGCGGCGCTTTTGGGCAGTTGCAGCGGCACGCCGACTGTCATCAGCGGTGCGGCCACCATAAAGACGATGAGCAGCACCAGCATGACGTCGACAAGCGGCGTAACATTGATGTCGGAGATCGGACGGAATCCGTCCTCTTCGTCCCAGCCGCCCCCGCCGGTGAACGAAGCGCCCATTATTCCGCCGCCTCTGCCCGGACGCGGCTCACCGGATCGCGCGACAGACGATTGCCGACATCGGCGATGACGGCATTGGTCCGATAGGCGATGCGGCCAAGATCGACGCTGAATTTATTGTAGGCCATGACGGCGGGAATGGCGGCGACGAGGCCGATGGCGGTCGCAAACAGAGCCTCCGCAATGCCGGGCGCGACGACCGCGAGGCTGGTGTCCTGGCTTTCGGCGATGGCCGAGAAGGAATTCATGATGCCCCACACCGTGCCGAACAGGCCGATAAAGGGCGCCGCCGAGCCGATGGTTGCGAGGAAGGGCAGGCCGATTTCGGCGCGGCGCAGGCGCATGGTCATAGCCAGCTTCATGGCGCGCTCGATGCGGTCGCGGCGCTCGGCGCGGCTTTCGCTCTTGTCGCTGTCACGCCAGGCGGCAAGCCCGGCCGTCATGATGCTCTGCGGAAGATCGCCCTTGATGTCGGAGAAGCCTTCGTCCGAGCGGTTCGCCTTTTCGAAGCGGCGGACCTGACTGCGCATGGCGGTGAGGCGGAACAGCTTTTCGATGATGATCGTCCAGCAGACGAGCGAGGCGAGGGCAAGCACCGCCATCACCGATTTGACGATGAGATCCGCCTGCATAAACAGGCTCATAAAAGAGAGATCATGCCCGCCGGTCATCGCCGACCCCGTATCGCAAAAGGAATGTCGAAGGAGCCCGCAACGCTCCGCGCCTTCTTCCAACATCGCACGCCAATTAAGTCAACATAGCCGCGTTCGATTGGAATTAGAAAAGCTCAAATCTATCAGCGTTTTAGGTGATGCGTCCGCAGCCTAATCAGGGATGCCGGGCAGAGTGATGGGAAGTGCAAAAGCTTACCCCACGCGGATAACTTATGTGGTCGCGTTGGCTGGGCCTTTCACTTAAAGACATCCCCCATGTTGTCCTCGGGCCCGCTTTCGCGTCGCTCTTCCTTTCGAACGTCTCGGATCGGTCTGCCGCTTCTGGTTCTGGCGGCGGGGCTTTTGTGCACGGCGCTCGCCGTCGTGCAGATCAAATCCTCTGTCGACCGCGCCGAGGGGCTGCGTTTTGAGGCGCTCGCAAGCGAGCGCACCGATGTCGTGTCCGACCGGCTCGACACTTATATCGCACTTTTGCGCGGCACGGCCGGGCTGTTCGCGTCCGCCGGGGGTCACGTCAGATCGGATCAGTTTGCGGCCTATATCGATCGCCTTCGTCTGCCGGAACTTTATGCCGGCATTCAGGGCATCGGTTTTATCCGGGCCATTCCGGCCGCCCGCCGCGATGAGATCCTCGCTGAGATCCGCGCCGACGGGCTTCCCGATTTCGCCATCAAGCCGGACGGTGAGCGCGACTTCTACACGGCCATCAATTTCCTTGAGCCGCGTGATGCTCGATCGGTGGCCGGTTCGGGCTTCGATATGTACACACAGAAGGTCCGGGCCATGGCCATGGATCATGCGCGCGATACCGGGCTGCGCGCTATTTCCGGAAAGGTCATACTCGGCCTCAATCCCGCGGATCAGGAAGCCGGGTTTCTGATCTTTTTGCCCGTCTATGACCGGCCCCTCGGGCGCATACCGGCAACGGTCGAGGAACGCCGCGCATATCTTCGCGGCTGGGTCTTCAGCCCATTCCGCGCCAGCACTCTTTTCGTGCGGGCGGTTGAGCAGCGTGCGCGCATGCCGGAGCTCGATATCACCGTCTATGACGGCAACGCGATATCGGAAGAGACGGTTCTTTATCGTCCGTCCACCAATCAGCCGCACAACGACAAAAGCTTTTCGACGGTGCGGAAGATGTCCGTCGGCGACCATGACTGGACCGTGGTACTCACAAGCACCGATGCGTTTTTGCCCGATGCCAACCGGATATTCATTCCGATCGTCGCGGCGGGCGGTCTGCTCGCAACCGTCATCCTGTTCGGCGCGGCGCTGACGCAGGTGCGGGCCACGGCCTCCGCGGAAACCGCGCGCGAACAGCTCAGCGAAATGAATGCCAGTCTCGAAGGGCGTGTCGAAGAACGCACGGCGCAGCTTGAAAGCGCGCGCGGTGCGCTCGAAACCCTCAATCGCAATCTGGAACAGATCGTCGATACACGAACGGCGGATCTGAAAGCGGCAAACGATGAAATCCAGCGCTTTGCTTATATTGTCAGCCACGATCTGAGGTCGCCGCTCGTCAACGTCATGGGCTTTACCAGCGAGCTGCAGGTCGCCCGCGAGACGATCTCGAAATTCTACAACAATGTCGTTGCAACCCTGCCCGAAAGGGCAACCCCCGACGTCAAACAGGCGATCGAGGAAGAACTGCCGGAAGCGATCGACTTCATCCGGTCTTCGACGGCCAAAATGGACCGGTTGATCAATGCCATTTTGCGGCTGTCCCGCGAGGGCGGGCGCGTACTGACGCCCGAACCGCTGGATATGAAGCGCCTGTTCGAGGGTATTGGCGAGAGCCTGGCCCACCAGCTGGCGGAGGCCGGCGCCAAGCTTAACATCGAGGATGTGCCGAACCTTGTCGGCGACCGGCTGGCCATCGAGCAAATCTTTACGAATCTGCTCGAAAACGCCGTCAAATATCTTGCGCCCGGACGCCCGGGGCAGATAAGGGTGCAGGGATGGCAAGAGGGCTCGACGGTCTTTTACGACGTCGAGGATAACGGCCGCGGCATTGATCCGAGGGATCATGCCCGGGTGTTCGATCTGTTCCGGCGCGCAGGTGCGCAGGACCGCCCTGGAGAAGGCATAGGCCTCGCCCATGTCCGCGCTCTCGTCAGGCGGCTTGGGGGCACGATCACTCTCAATTCCGCTGCGAACGAAGGATCGACATTCCGGGTCAGTCTGCCCGGCGTGATGACAAGAACGGAAGAAGGGGACGAGGGATGAGCGACCAGGCTGTCACGATCATCATGATCGAAGACGATGAGGGGCACGCGAGGCTGATCGAGCGGAACATCCGCCGCGCCGGCGTCAACAATGAAATCCGCCATTTCGTCAGCGGCACCGCGGCGCTCGATCATCTGTTTTCCGAGCCGAGCCTTGCCAACGGACCGTTCCTTGTTCTTCTCGATCTCAACCTGCCCGATATGACAGGTACGGACATTCTGGCGAAGATCAAATCGAACGACACGCTGCGCCGTGCACCCGTCGTCGTCCTGACGACCACCGACGACAAGACCGAAATCCAGCGCTGCTACGATCTCGGCTGCAATGTCTACATAACCAAGCCCGTCGATTATGAGACCTTTGCCCAGGCGATCCGCCAGCTCGGCCTCTTCCTCTCGGTCATTCAGGTTCCGGAACCCAAATGAGCGAGACGTCCGCTTCTTCGCCATCGGCGGGAAGCATTTCGGTTCTGTATATCGACGACGATGCCGGTCTGCGGCGTCTCGTCGAAAAGGCGCTGACGCGCCACGGCTTTGTTGTGCATTTTGCGGCGAATGGCGATGAGGGCCTCGAACTCCTGCAATCGCAGCGCTTCGATGTTGTCACCGTCGATCATTATATGCCGGGCAAAGACGGGCTTGCGACGCTCGAAGCCGTACGCAAATTGCCCGATCCGCCGCCGGTTATCTACGTCACCGGCGCCGATGAGAGCCGCATCGCGGTCGCTGCGCTGAAAGCCGGCGCTGCGGATTATGTGATCAAGGATGTCGACGGCGTATTCCTCGAACTTCTGCGCAGCGCCGTTGCCGCCGCGGTCGAGCAGCGCGATCTGAAACGTCAGCGCGATGAAGCCGAGCGTCTTGTCCGTGAAGGCCGCGACCGTGCGGTGATGCTGCTGCGCGAGGTCAATCACCGCGTCGCAAATTCGCTGCAGCTTGTTTCCTCGCTCGTCACCATGCAATCGGCCGAGGTGAAGGATGGCGCGGCGCGCGATGCGCTAGCAGAAACGCAGGGTCGTATCGCCGCCATCGGCCAGATCCACCGGCGTCTTTACACCTCCGATGACGTGCGCTTCGTCGAAATCGGCACCTATCTCGAAGGTCTGGTCGAAGAGTTGCAGCACGCGCTGAAAGGCGATGGACGCTCGCACGCCATCAAGCTTTCGGCTGAGAATGTTCTGGTGCCGACCGACCGCGCGGTGTCGCTCGGCATGATCGTCACCGAACTCGTCACCAACGCCTACAAATACGCCTATCCGAACGGGGCCAAAGGCGAGATCCGCGTCCGGCTGGGGCGGGAAGGCGAGGGTCTGTCGATGTGCGTCGAAGATGACGGCGTCGGCTGGACGGGCGCCGTGGGGACCGGCTCGGGGCTCGGCACCAAGATCATCAATTCCATGGCGCGCGCGGTAGGCTCGCCGGTCGAGTTCGACCGGGAGCACAAGGGAACGCGGGTCGTTCTGCGCTTTTCCGCCGAGTGAGCGGCACCCGCCATCTCGTCCAGCTTCTCCTGCCGACGCGGGACAATGAGGGCGAGGGTTTTCCATCCGAAGCGTTCGAACAGGTTTCGCGCGAACTGACGGAGCGCTTCGGCGGCGTCACCGCCTATAGCCGGGCGCCGGCCGAGGGGCGATGGAAGCAGGATGCCGGCACCGGACACGACGACATTGTCGTCGTCGAGGTCATGGACGAAAATCTCGACCGCGCGTGGTGGTCCTCGTACCGGGCCGAGCTGGAAAAGCGCTTCCGCCAGGATGTCGTGATCGTCCGGGCCCAACCGATCGAGCTTCTTTAAGCCTGTCCTTGACCTGCCATAGTCCTTGGGCACACTCCGTTTCCTTCCATTTGAGGATTTGAGTCGGATGAACGTGCGCACGCTCGCGGGTCTTTCTTTGGCCTTTTCGCTCCTCGCCGGACCGGCTTTCGCCCAGGGCAATGCCTGTCAGGGCGGCAAGAGCTTCGATGTCTGGCTGACTGAGCTGAAAGCCGAAGCCAAGGGGCAGGGCATTTCCGACCGCGCTCTGCGGGCGGCCGCGCCCGACATGGTGTTCGACCAGGACATCAAGAACAAGGATCACGGCGCGCCCGGCGTCTTTCAGCAGAGCTTCGTGCAGTTCTCCGACCGCATGGCCAACAACAACCGCCTGCAGGCGGGGCTTGCGCGCATCAAAGCGAATGCCGAGACGTTCGCCCGCATCAAAAAGGAATTCGGTATTCCGGCCGGCGTGCTCACCGCCTATTGGGGCCTCGAGACCGATTTCGGCGCGTTCCTCGGCAATGGCAACACGATCCGCGCGGTGACGACGCTCGCTTACGATTGCCGGAGAGCCGATCTTTTCCGCCAGCAGCTTTTCGCGCTGCTGAAAATTCTCGATCGCGGCGATCTTGCGCCTGCCGATATGCGGGGCCCCTCCGCGGGCGAGCTCGGCCAGTTCCAGTTTCTGCCGATGCATTACGTGACCTATGGCCTCGACTATGACGGCGACGGCCATGTGAACCTCATCAAATCCGATGCAGACGCGTTGGGTTCGGCGGGCAATTACATCAAGAGTCTGGGCTGGCGCGCCGGCGAGCCCTGGCTCGTCGAAGTGAAAGTGTCGGGCAAAGTTCCGTGGGATCAGGCGGATCTCACCATCGAGCATACGCCGGAGCAGTGGGCATCTTGGGGTGTGACCCGCGTCGACGGCAAGCCGATCACAGGGCCTTCATCGTCCCTGCATCTGCCGATGGGCCGCCACGGTCCGGCTTTTCTTGCTTATCCGAATTTCAAGAACATCTATCTCGTCTGGAACCACTCGCTGACCTATTCGACGACGGCCGCTTATCTCGCAACGCGGCTCGAAGGCGCGCCGCCGATGTCGAAGGGCGACGGCACGCCCGATCTTGATCCGGCGGGCGTGAAGGAGCTGCAGCGTCTGCTGCAGGTCAAAGGCTATGACGTCGGCAAGATCGACGGCGTCATCGGCGCGGGATCGCGCGCCGCCATCAAGAAGGAGCAGCTGCGGCTCGGCCTTCCGGCGGATTCCTATCCCGACAGCGAACTTCTCGCGGCGCTCAGAGCCGGGAAGTAACTACTCCGGATAAGAGTGGCGGGCGCCGCGGAAGTCTTCGACTTCGGCGCCATGCACATAATCCGGCCCGACCGGCGATTTGCCGTGGCCGCCGGGAATGTCGAGAACATAAGTCGGCATCGCAAGGCCCGAAAGGTGTCCGCGCAGCGCGCGCATCAGCGCGCGGCCTTCATCGATGGTGACGCGGAAGCGCGCCGTACCCGGCGCGAGATCGGGATGATGCAGATAATAGGGCCGCACGCGGTTCTCGACGAAGCTCCGCATCAGTTCCGCCATCACTTTCGGATCATCGTTCACCCCGCGCAGCAAGACGGTCTGTGACAGAAGCGGGAGGCCGGCATCGGCAAGACGCTTGAGCGCAGTACGAGCCGCCGGCGAAAGCTCGCGCGGATGATTGGCGTGGACGCCGATATAAACGGGCTTTGACGCCGCTTTCAGCGCGGCGATGAGATCTTCGTCGATGAGGTCGGGGTCGGCGACCGGCACGCGCGTATGGATGCGGATGATTTTGACGTGATCTATCGCTCCGATGCGCTCGACGATGTGCTTCAGACGGCGCGGTGCGAGGATCAAGGGATCGCCGCCGGTTAGGATCACTTCCCAGATGTCCGGATGCGCTGTGATATAGGCAAAGCAGGCGTCGAGCTTTTCCGCGTTCAGCGTGCCGAGACCCTCCGGCCCGACCATCTCGCGGCGGAAGCAAAAACGGCAATAGACCGGGCAGACATGCAGCGGTTTCAGCAGCACCCGATCCGGGTAGCGGTGCACAATGCCTTCGACCGGGGAATGCGCAAGATCGCCGATAGGATCTGCACGCTCTTCCGGAGAGGTTTCGAGTTCGTCCGCATGCGGAACGAATTGCAGCGCAATCGGATCGTTCGGATCGTTCTTGTCGATCAGCGCAGCAAGGGCAGGCGGTATCGCCACCGCGTAACGTGCGGCGACTTCTTCGAGCGCCTCCGCATCGGACGCCGAAATAAGTTCGGCTTTGGCAAGATCGGGGATCGTGCGCAGCGTCATGGCACCGGCGTCCATATAACTTTTTCAATATGGTCCGCCCCGGTCGCCAGCATCACCAGACGGTCGAAGCCGAGCGCGCAGCCGGACGCAGCGGGCATGTACGCGAGCGCGCTCAGAAAATCCTCGTCGATCGGATAAAACTCGCCATAGACGCGCTGCTTCTCCGCCATCTCGCTCTCAAAACGTATGCGCTGTTCCTTCGCATCGGTGAGTTCGCCGAAACCATTGGCGATCTCGACGCCGCAGACATAAAGCTCGAAGCGTTCGGCGACGTGCGGGTCTTTGTCCGTGCGGCGGGCGAGGGCGGCTTCCGACGCCGGATATTCGCAAAGAAGCGTCGGACGGCCGATGCCGAGCTTGGGTTCGATCTTTTCGACGAGCACGCGCGAAAAGATATCCGCCCATACATCGTCATCGGCCACGCGTATGCCTTTGCCGCTCACCGCGTCCGCAAATCCGTCGCGGTCGTCGAGGAGAGAGAGAAGATCGATACCTGCATATCGGTCGAACGCTTCCGCTAAAGTCAGACGTTCGGGCTCGGCAAAGGGATCGGAGTTTTTGCCGCGGAAGGAGAGTTCGGTGGCTCCGGACTCGCCCGCAGCGGTGCGCAGGATATGCGCGCAGTCCTCGAACAAAGCGGCATAGGGCGCGCCCGCGCGGTACCATTCGAGCAAAGTGAATTCCGGGTGGTGCAGGGCGCCGCGTTCCCTGTTTCGATACGTGCGGGCGAATTCGAAGATTTTCTCCTCGCCCGCCGCCAGAAGCTTCTTGGCTGCAAATTCCGGCGAGGTGTGGAGATAAAGCGGCCGGGGCGTGCCGTCGGGCTCAAGAAGTTCGGTGGCAAAGGCGTGCAGATGCGCCTCATTGCCCGGCGAGGTCTGCAGGGCGCCGCATTCGGTCTCTGTGAAGCCCTCCTTCAGGAAACGGTCCCGGATCGCCGTCTTGATGCGGCCCCGAGCCTCCAGAAAGGGCCTCCGGTCCGCATGCCTGGACCTTTCCCACCAGGGGGAGGCTAGAGACATCGGGGGGTTCCTCGCGGCTGAAATATGTGCGACACGGGCGCCCGGATCGGCGGCAAGGCCGCCATATTTACCCAAGGACAGGTCGTGAAGGTTATCGCCAGCTCCCTGCGCAAAGGCAATGTCATCGATGTCGATGGCAAGCTCTATGTCATTCTCACCGCGGAAAACATTCATCCCGGCAAGGGCACGCCCGTCACGCAGCTCGATATGCGCCGCCTGACGGACGGCGTGAAGGTCTCCGAGCGCTACCGCACCACCGAACAGGTCGAACGGGCTTTCGTCGAGGACCGCGACTACAATTTCCTCTATTCCGACGACGACGCCTTTCACTTCATGAATCCCGAGAATTACGAGCAGATCGCCGTCCCGACCGACGTGGTCGGCGATCAGGCCGCCTATCTGCAGGAAAACATGAAGGTGCAGCTGGCGACCCATAACGGCGTCGCCCTGTCCATGACCCTGCCGCGCAGCGTCATTCTCGAGATTTCCGAGACCGAGCCCGCGATGAAAGGCCAGACGGCCTCCTCGTCCTTCAAGCCCGCCATCCTGTCGAACGGCGTCCGGACCCTTGTTCCGCCGCATATTCAGGCGGGCACCCGCGTCGTCATCGCGACCGAAGACGGCTCCTATATGGAACGCGCTAAGGATTAGGGCTGATTGACGGGCATCGGCTTTGGGCCAGATGCTCTTTTATGGCCTTTCGCCTGCATAACCTGCCCGACGGGCTGGTCTCGCTCGAATTCGAGGAGCGGGATCAGGAGGTTTTGCGCGAGGCGATCGGGGCGCTATACGGCCCATCCGATCAGCAATGGGTCACGGGCAATGTCGCCGAAATCACGTTCGGCGGCGAAAGCTTTGCCTATCAGGCCGAATGGGACGAGCCGTGCCTCGTTGCCGGCAACCCCGAAGCCGCCGACCTCCTGAAGGATCTGCACGCTTTTCTCATCCGCTAGACGGTGAACCCACCGCCGGGGCGCTGTTCGAGTTTGGGTGGCGGGGGCGGCGGCGCGCACTCGATGCCCGCGCGGCCGATTTGGCCGATCCGGCACACCGGATCGCGGGCGTAAAAGAAGAGGATCAGATAGCCGATGACGAGCGCCAGAGCGATCAGCTCGAACTGCCTTTTCGTCATTGGGCAAACCCCCGCGCGTCTCGATAAGTAGCCGCGATTTCGAGCAAATGGCAAAGCCGACGCTTGCAGAACAAAAAGAGAACACTACAATCCGCGCATGGACATTAAAGCCAAGCTGGCCATTCTCGCCGATGCCGCCAAATACGATGCCTCCTGCGCCTCGTCGGGCACCGACAAAAGGGACTCGAAGGGAAAGGCAACCGGCCTCGGCTCCACCGAGGGCATGGGCATCTGCCATTCCTATGCGCCGGACGGGCGATGCATCTCGCTGTTGAAGGTGCTGCTCACCAATGCCTGCGCCTTCGACTGCCTGTATTGCGTCAACCGCGCCTCCTCGAACGTGCCCCGGGCGCGCTTTACGGTGGAGGAGGTCGTCGGGCTGACGCTCGATTTCTACAACGCAATTATATCGAGGGCCTGTTTCTCTCCTCCGGCATCATCCGCTCGCCCGATTACACGATGGAGCAGATCGTCGAAGTGGCGCGGCAGCTGCGCGAGGATCACGGCTTCCGCGGCTATATCCATTTGAAGACCATCCCCGACGCCGATGACGAGTTGCTTGCGACGGCGGGCCGTTATGCCGACCGGCTGTCGATCAATATCGAAATGCCGAGCGAGGAGAGCGTTCAGCGCTTTGCGCCCGAAAAGGATGTACGCGCCATTCGCCGCTCGATGGGGCGGATGCGGTTGAAGATCGACGAGGCGAACGAAGAGAAGAGGGCGCCGCGCTTTGCGCCCGCCGGCCAGTCGACGCAGATGATCGTCGGTGCGGACGCATCGAACGATGCCGACATTCTGTCGACCAGCGCCAATCTCTACGGCTCGTTCGGATTAAAGCGCGTTTACTATTCCGCCTTCAGCCCGATCCCGGATTCATCTTCCGCGCTGCCGCTCGCAGCGCCGCCTTTGATGCGCGAGCACCGGCTCTATCAGGGCGACTGGCTGATGAGGTTTTACGGCTTTGCGGTGGACGAAGTCTTCGCCGGCACCAACGGCATGCTGCCGCTCGATATGGATCCGAAGCTCGCCTGGGCGCTGCGGAACCGGGCTCTGTTTCCGCTCGACATCAACCGCGCGGGCAGGGAGGAGCTTTTGCGCGTGCCGGGCTTCGGGCTGAAGACGGTCGATCGCATCATCGCCGCCCGCCGCATCCATTCCGTCAGCACCGGTGATCTGAAGCGGCTGCATGTGCCGCTGAAGACGGCGCTGCCTTTCATCGTCACGCCCGATCATCGTCCGACCCGTCTCACCGACCGCGCCGATCTTAAAGCACTGCTTCAAGTCCCGGCGCCTCGCCAGCTCTCCTTGTTTGCGAATGTCCTTTAGTATCCTACTGTACGGACATACGGATTTCTCCGGATGGCGCGCGGCGGCGCGGCGGCTTTTGCTGGCCGGTGTGCCGCCTTGGCAGGTCGTCTTCTCATTCAAGGACACGCCCGATCTCTTCGGGTCCGACCTGCCGCCGCCGGAGGCGGAAGGCACGTTCCGCGTCTCGCGCCGCTTCCTCGATCTGGCCGCCGCGGCGTCGCTCCATTCCGATCCGGAACGCTTTGCGCTGCTCTACCGCATCCTCTGGCGCCTGAGGTCGCAGCCCGCTCTGCTCGATCTCTCGACCGATGCCGACATCGCCCGCGCCAATGACATGGCCAAAAATGTCCGCCGGGACATTCACAAAATGCACGCCTTTGTTCGCTTCCGGGAAATGCCGGCGGGCGAGGGCGAGCGCATGGTCGCCTGGTTCGAGCCCGAGCATCACATCATCGAAGCGGGCGCGCCGTTCTTCGCCCGCCGCTTCCCGAACATGCTGTGGTCGATCCTGTCGCCCGAAGTCAGCGCCCATTGGAACGGCGATGACCTCTCTTTCGGCCCGGGCGCCGGGCGCAAAGACGCCCCGGAGCATGACCGGCTGGAGGAGATGTGGAAGGCCTATTACGCCTCGATCTTCAATCCGGCGCGGCTGAAGCCCAATGCCATGCGCTCCGAAATGCCGGAGAAGTATTGGAACAACCTGCCTGAGGCGGAGCTGATTGCGCCGCTGATGGCTGAGGCCCGCAAGAGAACCGAAGACATGGTGAGGCGCGGTGCAACGGCGCCGAAAGCCAACCGCCAGACTCCGATCCCCGCGCGCGTGCCTTCCATCCCTGTGGCGGGCGATGCGCTCGATGCCTTGCGCGAGAAGGCGCGCGGCTGCCGCATGTGCCCGCTCTGGAAACCGGCGACACAGACCGTCTTCGGCGAAGGACCGCAGGAAGCCGAGATCATGTTTGTCGGCGAGCAGCCGGGCGATAAGGAAGATCTCGCCGGTCATCCCTTTATCGGCCCGGCGGGCCAGCTTTTCGATCGTGCGCTTGGGGAGGCGGGGCTCGACCGTTCAAGTGCCTACATCACCAATGCGGTGAAGCATTTCAAATTCACCCCGCGCGGCAAGATCCGCCTGCATCAGAAACCCAACACCACCGAAATCCGCGCCTGCCGTCCCTGGCTCGATCAGGAACTCGATATCGTAAAGCCGAAACTCGTCATCGCGCTGGGAGCGACCGCGGCGCAGAGCCTGTTCGGCCGCGCCATGCCGATCGGCCCAAACCGCGGCCAGTTTCTGCGGGCGGGCGATGCGCGGGCGCTCATCACCGTGCATCCGTCCTATCTGCTGCGCGTGCCGGAAGAGGAGAGGAAGGCCGAGGAATATGCGCGCTTCGTCGAGGATTTGAAGCTCGCGCATCTCGTGCTGAAGAAAGCCGCCTGATTACCAAGTCAGGGCGGGGGGCGTGCCGTCGAGGATTTCGGTCAGCCGCCGCTTCGCGCCGGGGCTCATATCCGGGGGCAAAGCGTTGATCGGGAAGAAGGCGCATTCGGCGATCTCCCGGTTCGGCTTGTGCGGCCCCGGCCAGGAATAGGCACGGATCGCATAAACGAGGACATGATCGCGGCGGCTGAAGCTCGGCTGGTGGAAGATGCCGTGCAGGACCGGTTCTCCCGTCACTGTCACATTGGATTCCTCGGCCAGTTCCCGTTTCAGGGCCTCGAGGGTCGTTTCCCCGGCCTCGACCCCGCCGCCGGGGAAATTCCACCCCGGGACATAGCCGTGACGAATCAGGAGAACCCGGCCTTCGCCGTCGAGCACAACGCCCCGCACGCCCAGGGTGAGCCCCCGGAGGATGAGCCACATGCGGGCCAGGAAGGGGCGGGCGATAGGATAAATGAAGCGCAGCATGGCGGGAGTTTACAGGGGTTAAACGCTTCGCGCAGTTAGGAACTGGACCGCCACCCGGCTGTTTGTGGTAAGTGGCGCCAATGTTCACCCTTGCCCATCTGTCGGACCCCCATTTGGGGCCTCTGCCCAAGGCCAAGTTCCGCGAGCTCTTTTCCAAACGGATCATGGGCTATGCGAACTGGCATGTGCGGCGGCGCGGTCGGCACGATATGGCGTGCCTCGCAAACCTCACTCTCGATATGCAGAACCAGGGGCCGGACCATATCGCCTGCACGGGGGATCTTGCGGTGATCGGCCTTGATGCCGAGTTCACCCCGGCGCGCGCCTTTCTCGAAAAGCTCGGCGATCCGCAGCACGTCTCGCTCGTTCCAGGCAATCACGACTCTTATGTGCGCGGCACGGCAGATCATCCGCAGCTGCACTGGTCGGAATATATGACCGGCGATGGCGAGCGCGTCGAAGGCGAGCCGCATTTCCCCTATATCCGCCGCCGCGGCAAGGTCGCGATTGTCGGCGTCACGACCGCGGTGCCGACGGGCTTTCATTCGGCGCAGGGGCGCATCGGCAAGGAACAGGCACGGGCGCTGACGAATATTCTGAAGGGGCTCGGCGAAGAGGGGCTTTTTCGCGTCGTCCTCATTCATCATCCGCCGGGCGGCACTGAAGATATTCTCCGCCGCCTGACCGATGCGCGGCGTATCAAGCGCGCAATGCTTCTGGCCGGCGCCGAACTCATTCTGCACGGCCACAATCATCTGTCGGAGCGGCGCAGCCTGCTCGGCCTCGACGGCATGATCCCGGTCATCGGCGTGCCGTCGGCTTCCGCCGCGCCGACCGACAACAAGGAACCGGGCGCCTATAATCTTTACCGGATCGACGGCGAGCCCGGCGCCTGGAGCTGCGAGATGATCCAGCGCGGCTATGTGAAGGGACAGACGGAAGTCGTCGAACGCCAGCGCGTGATGCTGATCGAGCCGCAAGCGCCGCGCGTCTCCGTTCCGCGCGATCTCGCCTCTTAGCGCAACAGCGCGCCGGCCGCCCAATAGGCGAAAAGGCCGACGATCACCGCAACGATCAGAAGCTGCAGCGGCGAGCTCTTTTTTGCTTTCGGCGCTTCTTCGGTCACGTGTGCGGGGGGCGGTGCGGGATCGGTCCGCGGCTTCAGATCGACCGTGTCGGAGATCAGCGCTTTCTCCCGCTCGACGATGCGGTGGGCGACATAATCGGTGATCGCCTGAACGATCTTGCCGATGTCTTCCGTCTCGGCGATCAGCTGCCGTCCGTAACGCGTGTCGTGGAAAAACTGATAGGTGCGCTTGTCGCGCCCCATCTCGACAAAGCCGAGCACGTCGACGAAAAGGCGCGCCGGATCGCCCGGCATGATCGCGGCGTCGAACAGGTCGATGTCCTGTGGGATCTGCGCGAAGAGCGGCTGCAACTCATCCTTGAGAAGGTCGAGGCGGGCGAGCTCCGCGGTGCGCAGTTCGACAAGAACCCCGCTCTTTTCGGCCGAGGCGGTCCGCGCGCGGCGCAGCGCCTCTCTGAGGCTGGGCTGGGCGACCGGATTTCGGCTCGGGTTTTCCATCGGACACATCCACTGCTACTGCTTTCAACCTAGCGGCACGGCGAAATGAGTAAAAGGCCGCGCATGCGCCAACCGGATTTGCCCCACAGGAACGAGATATGACGCAGGATCTGCCGCCGAGCGCCGCAAAAGTCGCCTCCGCTGCCGAAAGCCTCGGCCTTGCCATCGCCATTCGTGTGATGACCAAGACCACACGGACGGCGGAAGAGGCGGCGTCCGCCTGCGGCACCTCGGTCGGGCAGATCGTCAAAAGTCTGATCTTCGAGGGCAAGGACAGCGGCAGGCCGCTGCTCCTCCTCGTCTCGGGCAAGAACCGCGTCGATGAGAAAGCGGTTGCCGCGCGGCTCGGCGAGAAATTGGTGCGGCCCGATGCGCAGCGCGTGCGCGAGATCACCGGCTTTGTCATCGGCGGCATCCCGCCGCTCGGACATGCGATGACGCTCGCCGCCTATATCGATCCCGATCTTCTGACCTATGACGAAGTCTGGGCCGCGGCGGGAACGCCGAACGCCGTATTCCCGGTCGATCCCAACAAACTGAAAAGCGCGATCGGGGCCGAGATGCTGCCGATGAGCGCTTGAGAATTCGAGCCTAGAATTCGAGAACAGGTCCGACGGGCACGATGCGCGTCGGATTGATCGTCGTATGGCTCCAGTAATAATGCGTCTTGATGTGGTCGAGATGCACGGTCTCGGCGACGCCCGGCGTGCGGTAGAGACGCTGTACGAAATCGCGCAGATGTCGGTAGTCCGCAATACGCCGGATGTTGCACTTGAAGTGCCCGACATAAACGGCGTCGAAACGGATCAGCGTCGTGAACAGGCGCCAGTCGGCTTCCGTCGGCATGTCGTCGCCGACAAGGAAATCGTGGCGTGACAGGCGCAGTTCGACCTGGTCGAGGGCGTCGAACAATGTACGCACCGCATCCGCATAGATGGATTGGTCGGTGGCAAAGCCCGCTTTGTAGACGCCGTTATTGATGTTGTCGTAGACGAAGGCGTTGATCTCATCGATCTCGGCGCGCAGCGGCGCGGGGTAATAGTCTTCCTTGGCCGGGGTGAGGGCGTTGAAGGCCGAGTTCATCATGCGGATGATCTCGGAGGATTCGTTGGACACGATGCTCTTCGTCTTCCGGTCCCAGAGAACCGGCACCGTGACGCGCCCCGTATAGCCCGGTTTTGCGGCGAGATAGACTTCGTAAAGACGCGACTTGCCGAGCACTTCATCGGTCGTCGCACCCGGGAAATCGCCGAACTCCCAGCCTTCATTGCCCATGCGCGGATCGACGACGGAGACGGTGATGATGTCTTCGAGCCGTTTCAGCGCACGGAAGATCAGAGTGCGGTGCGCCCAGGGGCAGGCATAGGAGACATAGAGGTGATAGCGGCCGGACTCGGCTTCGAACCCGCCGGCGCCGCTCGGGCCGGGGCTGCCATCGGCCGTCACCCAATTGCGGAATTGCGAGCTTTCGCGAACGAAGCGTCCGCCGGTCTTGGCGGTGTCGTACCACTGGTCATGCCACACGCCGTCGACGAGCAGGCCCATCGTTCCCCCACCAATTTTATGTTTTATCCGGCCCGCTCGGACGGCAGCCGGTGTGATGCACGATGGCTCCACAGCATCGGATTGTAAATTAACATTCGGATTTGTCGCGGAAAACAGGCCCGCGTTCAGATCATCCCACAATTGCGTGAAATGCAGGCTCGTGCTAATCGCCGCGCATGAACTTGCGACGATCGATCCGTGCGGCGCTCCTGAGCGCCTGATCAGCCGCCGATCCCTCCTTCAAGGAAGCGGAACGGCGAGAGAGTCCTTCTGCCGTCACGAGTTCGCTTCCCATGACCAGCCTGTCCATCAGCATCCTGCCCGAAGCGCCGGAGCATTCCGCCGCCATCGAAAGCCTGCATGACCGCGGTTTCGGCCCCGGCCGCTTTGCACGTACGGCTTTCCGTTTGCGGGAAGGTGTTCGGCCGACGCCGGGGCTTTCCTATGTCGCGCTGGTGGGCACGCTGCTTGTCGGCTCCGTGCGGCTGTCGCCGATCCGGATCGGCGGTGTGCCGGCGCTGCTGCTCGGGCCGCTCGCAGTGGAACCCGCTTTCATGAACCGCGGCATCGGCACCGAACTGATGAAGACTGCCCTCGACGCTGCGCGCGAGCAGGGGCATGCCCTGGCGCTGCTCGTCGGTGACGAGCCCTTCTATGCAAAGAGCGGCTTTACCCGCATCCCGCATGGAAAAGTTCGCCTGCCGGGGCCGGTCGATCCGGACCGGCTTCTCGTCGCCGAGCTGAAGCCGGGCGTGTTTGCGGACGTCGAGGGACTGGCGGAACCCTATTTCGGTTGATGACGTCCTGCGCCGCACAGAGCGGGAGGGCGGTGGGCGGGCTGTCACGGCACTGTCATCAAGCCGGGCTAGCCGGTTCTCCGTCACTTTTATTTCCGGAGATTTCCGTGCGCACCGCCATCACCTCGCTGTTTCTCGTCGCCCTTGTTGTCACTTCGGCTTCGGCCGAAACGCTCTCCGGCAAGATCTCGTTTGAATCGAAGGAAGGCTGCGAAGGTTTGAAGACGGGCCTGCGCATCGTCACCAAGGAAGGCAGCGCCGAATTCTTTATCGGCAAGTCGAGCGACGGCGTGATCAAGACCGACGCCTCCGGCAAGTTCCTCGGTTCCGCGACCTCGACGGGCCTGAAGGTCTCGGGCTCGATCAAGAGCGGCACGCTCGTGCGCCGCGAGACCAAAGTCTCGGGCGGCTGCAAGGGCACGTTCTCGCTGTGATGTGAATCTGTATTGCGTTCGCGAACGGCCCGCTCTGAGCGGGCCGTTTTGCTTTTGCGGTTGGAGTTAGCGGCCTTCGCGCGCCCAGGCGGCGGTGACGGAGGCAAGCAGCAGCAGAAGCCCGATCAGCCCGGCAAAGACGGGGAACATGTCGAGGCCGCGCACGACACTGGCTTCGGCTTCGCGGACGCCGATCCAGTCGCCGCCTGAAGCGCGCGCACCGTCGCGCACCTGAAGAAGGCGGGGAAGGGTAAGTGCGCCGTCCTCATCGGCGATGCGGCGGACAGAACCGCCGGTCGCTTCCGCAATCGGCTGCAGGCGCTCGGTGCTCGACGCGATCTCCTGGAATTCGCGCGGATTGGCCGGGCCGAGATTGGCGATGGCGGTGAAAGTGCCGTCTTCGGCGCGGTAAAGGCCCTGTTCGTTGGTGTCGATCTCCGCACGGAAGAGCCCGGGTTCGGATTGCGTCAGCGTGATCGTGCGCGTCTCTCCCGAAGGATAAGTCAGCGTCACCGGCGGCGCGGTATCGCCCATGGTCTGGCGTTCGATGTTCAGCGTGCCTTGGCGTCCGCTCATGCGCAACGCTTCCTCTTCGAGATCCGGCTCCTTCATCAGCCAGTGGACGAGGCGGCGCAGAAGATCCAGATGCGGCCCGCCGCCCTGGAAGCCCCGCGCCCACAGCCAGGCATGATCGGAGAGAAACAGCGCAACGCGCCCTTCCTCTTCATGCGACAGGACAAGCAGCGGGCGGTCGCCTGCGCCGGACATCAGGCTGTCGCCGGAGCGGGCGCGCGTTTCGACGATGCGGAACCATTCGCTCCAGCTTGGATCGGGCCCGCCGCCCGGCAGATTGCGCGTCACCGGATGACGGTTGCCGGCGTCGGTGACGAGCGGCTTGAAGGGGCGCTCGATGACGCCGCCGAGCGGCGTTGCCGGCAGAACATCGCCGAGCGGGGTTTCGGACAGGCTGCCGGGTCCCGCATAGTCGGGACCAGCCGCCACAAGCACCGCACCGCCATTGCGTACATATTGGGCGATATTGTCGAAGTAGAGCAGAGGCAGAATGCCCTGCCGCGCATAGCGGTCGAAGATGATGAGGTCGAAATCTTCGATTTTCGTCACGAACAGCTCGCGCGTCGGGAACGCGATGAGCGAGAGTTCGTTGATCGGCGTGCCGTCCTGCTTTTCCGGCGGACGCAGAATGGTGAAGTGCACGAGATCGACATTCGCGTCGGCCTTCAGAAGATTGCGCCAGGTACGCTCGCCGGAATGCGGCTCGCCCGAGACGAGAAGAACGCGGAGCTTTTCGCGCACGCCTTCGATGGAAAGGGCCGCTCTGTTGTTGAGGCGCGTCAGCTCGTCTTCGGCGGGCGCCGCTTCCAGTTCGACGACATTCGGCCCGGCATGGGCGATCGGCACTTCGATTTCGCTGTCGCGTCCCGGCACGACGATCAGGCGGGCAATTTCTTCGCCGTCGCGCCGCGCGGTGACGGCGATCGAGCCACGCGTCTCAAAGCCGGTGTCCTCGACGCGGAAGCCGACGATCTGGCTCTTGTCGACGATGCCGAAGCGCGGCGTTGCGGTGAGAACAATGCGGCGGTCGCGCTCATTGGGACGGCCGGTGACGAGAGCGTGCACCGGCGCGGTGAAGCCAAGGGCCGCGGCGCTGGCCGGAATATCGTGGACGACGCCGTCGGTGATGAGGACGGCGCCGGCAACCCGATCCGGCGGCACATCGGACAGACCTGCCTGCAGAGCTTTAAAAAGCTCGGTGCCGTCAGAACCGGATGACGGCGCGGCGCCTTCGATGACCCGCACTTCGGTATTCGGCAGGCGCTTTGCCTTCTCCTCGATGTCTTTGAGGGCATCGGCCGTGCGCGCATCGCGTCCGTCGAGCGACTGGCTGGCGCTTTTGTCGACGACGACGGCGAGAACCGAGGTCAGCTTTTCGCGGTCTTCGCGGGTGAGGGAAGGGTTGGCGATGGCGAGCAGAAGCACGCCGAGTGCCGCGGCGCGCAGCCACCAGCCGCGCGGCCGGAAGATCGCAAGCGCAATCGCCGCGATGACGGCCAGAACGGCAAAGCCCGTCAGCGGCCAGAAACCGATCAGAGGCGTGAAGGCGAGATTGAAATCCATCCTGCCTCCTACTGGCCGAGCCGTTCGAGGAGGGCGGGAATATGAACCTGATCGGCCTTGTAGTTACCGGTCAGGGCATACATCACGATATTGATGCCCGCGCGGTAGGCGAGTTCGCGCTGGCGCGGGTCGCTCGGCACGGTGGGCAGCAGCGTCTGGCCGCGCTCATCGATGGCCCAGGCGCCGGCAAAATCGTTCGAGGTGATAAGGATCGGCGAGACGCCGTCGCCGGAGCGGACAGGAGAGGCCGCGCCGCTTTCCTCTTCCTCGACGCTTGGCATCGCCTCGACCCAGAGTGGCGCGCCGCGGAAGCGGCCCGGAAAATCGGGCAGAAGATAAAAGCTTTTGGTCAGGACGTGATCGGCCGGAACCTGTTCAAGCTCGGGAATGTCGAGGCCGGACAGAATGCGGCGCAGGCCGGCAGTCCCCGCGGGCGAGGTGCCGGAGGAGGAATAGATCGCATCGCGCGTGTCGAAGAGGATGGTGCCGCCGCGCTTCATATAGGCGTCGATGCGCGCGAGGGCCTCGCTCGAGGGCGCCTGCGCCGTCTCGGAGACCGGCCAGTAAATCAGCGGATAAAACGCCATCTCGTCTTTGGCGGGATCGAGGCCGACAGGCTCGCCCGGCTCGAACGCGGTGCGCTGTGCGAGCTGCGCGCCAAGGCCGCGCAGACCCGCAAGGCTCACTTCGTCGACGCTTGCATCGCCGGTGACGACATAGGCAAGGCGTGTCTTCAGCGCCGCATCGACCGCTTTGGCATCGGTCTGCTGCGCATCGGCCTGCGGAGCGATAGCGAGCGCGGCGAGAATAACGAGCGCAGCCGTTACGCCGCGGCGGCCCCAGCGCGGCATGCGGCCGGCGAGGAACAACATCACGAGCGTATCGATGAGAAAGGCCAGAAGCGCGCCGCCGAGAAGCCAGGGCGCAAGCGGCGTCGGCTCGGCATTGGCATAACCGCGCACGCTCACCGGAAGATTGGAAAGATCGAGCCGTGTCAGTTTGGCGTCCGGCGCCAGAGTATTGACGGCGATGAAGCCGTCGGGCGGGCCGTAAATGCCGGGCGGATGATCGGGCGTACCCTCAGTAAGGCCGCGGGCGGGAACCGGACGCGCGGTCGGCGGTGGGCTGCGGAAGGCGCCGAAACCGTCGAGCGTGCGGGTCGGGGAGAGGGTCGCCGCCTCGACGGGCTGGCTGGCATTTGCCGCGTCCGCGCCCGTGGCGGCGGGAGCCGCTTCGCCGGCAAGCGCGATGGTGCGGCGCAGCATGTCGACAAAGAGACCCGAAATCGGAAGATTCGACCAGACCGTGTCGGCGGTGACGTGGAACAGGACAAGCAGGCCCGCCTCCGAGCGCTCCGCCGTGACGAGCGGCGTACCGTCGGCCAGAACCGCCCATGAGCGTTCGGCAAGCTCAGGATCGGGCTCGGCGAGGACCTGGCGGTTGACGACGACGTCTTCGGGGATGTTCAGCCCGGCAAACGGGCTGTTCTGCGGAAACTCGCCGAGCTTTTGCGGCGTCGACCAGGCGAGCGCGCCGCCGAGCACGCGGCCGCCGCGGCGCAGACGCACCGGCACGAGATCGTCGTTCTCAGCTGCGGCAAGGCGTGAACCTGCGAAACGGATCAGGACGCCGCCTTTCGATATCCAGCTGCGCACGGCCTCCTGCGCTTCGGGCGTGATCGTACCGACATCGGCCAGCGCGATGACCGGAACGCCGTCCTCGATGAAGCGCAGAATGGCCTCGGATGGCGCACCGGCATTGGAGGGGCGGACATCGGCGAAGGGTTCGAGCGCGCGCTGTAGATAGTAGGTCGGCGACAAAAGCGGCTGCGCCTGATCGGCTGTCGCACCCGAGACAAGGCCGATGGCTCTGCGGCGCCAGCGTTCGTCGAGAAGCTGGACGCCCGCAGCAGACCGGTTCTGCGCCAGATCGAGCCGCGCGACTTCGTTGCGCAGTTCGATCGGCAATTCGAGTCTCGCCTGCGTTTCGGTGGCCGAGGGGCTGAAATTATACTGCGTCTCGCCGAGCGGGCGGCCGCGCAGATCGAAAGCGCGGACAATGCCGGTCTCGCTTGCGCCGGTGTCGGCGCGCAGCACGCGCACGGTCAGCGCCTGCGGGCTGTTGTCGGAACCGGCAAGACCGCGCGCCGTGTGCTCGGGCACATGCACGGTGAGCCGGCTGCCGTTTCCAAGTTTGCCGAGCGCCTCGGAAAAGGCGCGGCCATTGCCGGTGTCGAGGCCGCCGGCGAGCCAGACGAGGTCGGCGCCGGCGGTGCGTCCGGCGAGCGCCGTCAGCGCCGGCAGATGGGTCATGCGATCGCGGATATAAGGCTGCGGAACAAGCGCGCGCAGCTTCTCGCGCGCGGCGGCCCCGGTGCCGACCGCGATGTCCTGCGGTTCGGAATTGAGGGCGAGGAGCGCAATGCTGCGGCCGGAGGCTTCGGCGCCGTTGATCGCAGCTTCCGCCGTCAAAAGCCGCGCATCCCAATCGGAAGCGGCCGGCCATCCGTCGTCCAGCATCAGAACGAGCGGGCCGCCGCCCGGCGGTGCCGGCGGCGCAGGGTTCAGAACGGGACCTGCGAGCGCCAGAATGACGAAGGCGGCGAGCCCGAGCCTCAGCAGCACGAGCCACCACGGCGTTCGCGCCGCGGTCTCCTCCTTCGGCACGATGTCGAGCAAAAGTCTCAACGGCGGGAAATGGACGCTGCGCGGCCGGGGCGGGATCAGCCTCAGCAGGAAATAGAGTGCGGGCAGCGCGATCAGCGCCGTCAGCAGCCAGGGATTCAGGAAGGCGAGGGGAAGCCCGCTCATCCCGCAAGCCTCTCGCTGCGGGTTTCATTCGGGCTCTCGGTCAGCTGCGTATAAAGCGACAGCAGCGCCTCGGAGGGCGGACGGTCGGTGCGGTGCAGCGCGGTCGACCAGCCAAGCGGACCCGCGATCCGGCGCACGGATTCGCGATGCGCGGCAAGCCGCAGCGCATAGTCCTCGCGCAGATCCTGGGCGCGGCCCAACGTGAAACGGGTCATGATCTCGGGGTCTATGAATTCAGTACGTCCCGAGAACGGGAAGGTTTCCTCGGCCGGGTCGGAAATCGCCAGGAGATGTCCGCGCGCGCCATTGCCGGCAAGGCCGCGGACGGCGGTTGCGATCTCCTGTTCGGGCTCGAGGAAATCGCCGATCAGGACGGCTTCCGAGAGCTGCGAGAGCGGGCGCGGTGCCGGCATCTGTTCGTCCGGAGGCGCGGCGAGCAATTGCTGGGCGAGAATATCGACGGCCCTGCGGCTTGCGGTCGGCGCGCCAAGGCCGATGAGTCCCACGCGTTCGCCGCCGCGCACCAGAAGATCGGCGAGCGCCAAAGTCATGATCACGGCGCGTTCAAGCTTGGAGTCGGTTGCGAGATCGGATTTGAACGCCATCGAGCGCGAACGGTCGATCCAGATGAAGACAGTGTGCGCGGCTTCCCATTCCTGTTCGCGCACATACAGATGATCGCCGAGTGCCGAACGGCGCCAGTCGATGCGTGAGGCACTTTCGCCCTGCGAGTAGCGGCGGAACTGCCAGAAGTTTTCGCCGACGCCGGCGCGCCTGCGCCCGTGCAGGCCGTGAATGATCGAGGCGGAGGTGCGGCGCGCGGCAACGACAAGCCGCGGCATCGAGGCCGCAAGCAGATGGGCCGCCGCACTGTGGCGCGGCGCAACCGCCACTTCGTCTTCGGTGAGCGTGCGCGCCCGGACCATCACCCTCAGCCGATCCGCCCCGTAAGACGGCTGATGATGTCGGAGATTGTCTGGCCTTCGGCGCGCGCTGCGAAGGTCAGCGCCATACGGTGCTTGAGGATCGGTTCGGCAAGTTCGATCACATCATCGACCGAGGGTGCATAGCGGCCATCGACCAGAGCTTTGGCGCGAACCGCGAGCATCAGCGACTGCGAGGCGCGCGGGCCGGGGCCCCATGCGATCAGCGGCGCGATTTTCGGATCGGCGCTTTCGGGGCGCGCCGAGCGCACGAGATCGAGGATCGCATCGACAACGCTGTCGCCGACGGGCAGGCGGCGAATGAGGCGCTGTGCCGCAAGAAGCTCGTCGGTCTTCATCGCCTGGCGCGGACGCGTTTCTTCGGCGCCTGTGGTTTCCAGAAGAATGCGCCGCTCGTCGTCGCGGCCGGGATAGGCGACATCGATTTGCATCAGGAAGCGGTCGAGCTGCGCTTCGGGAAGCGGATAGGTGCCTTCCTGTTCGAGCGGGTTCTGCGTTGCCAATACATGGGACGGACGCGGCAGGTCGTAGCGCACGCCGGCGACGGTGACGTGATGTTCCTGCATCGCCTGCAGCAGCGCCGACTGGGTGCGCGGCGAGGCGCGGTTGATTTCGTCGGCCATCAGAAGCTGTGCGAAGATCGGGCCGGCGAGGAAGCGGAAGCTGCGCGTGCCTTTGACGCCTTCTTCGAGAACTTCAGAGCCCAAAATATCGGACGGCATGAGATCGGGCGTGAACTGGATGCGACGTCCGTCGAGTCCGAGCACGACGCCGAGCGTCTCGACGAGCTTGGTTTTGGCAAGGCCCGGCACACCGACGAGAAGCGCATGCGCGCCGCACAGGACCGTGAGCAGCGCCCGTTCGACCACGAGCTCCTGACCGAAGATCACCTCGCCGAGGGCTTCCTTGGCGGCGGTAACCTGGGCGATCGTTTGTTCGGCATTGCGGAGGATGGCGTCATCGAGGGACTGGGCTTTGCTGCTGCTGCGGCTCATCGGAACTCCTTAAAATGCAATCCACGCAACTTCCGGGCCGCACTCCGCGCAGCGCTTGCATGGCTTATGTACCTTCAGGGTATGGTGCGGGTTTGAAAAGGGCGAGAACGTGACGTCCCACAGGCGCTTCCGCCCGATGTGCCGAGGCGTTTCGTCATAATCGCGTGTCATAAACCGCCGGGCTGTCATGATCCGTTCAATACTGCCTGCCATTGTCCTCTTCCTTTTGCCTTTTGCTGTGTATTTTCTGTGGCTTGGGCTGAAGAGGCGGAGCGTCGCCGGGACCGAAATCCCGGTTAGCGGCAAATATCTCGCTTGGGCAACCGGGCTAGGCATGCTGCTGGCGGCTGGCGCATTTGTGATCTTCGGCGACTTCCGGGGAGCCGACCCCGATGCCGTCTACTTCCCGCCGGTCTATGAGGGGGGAAAGGTCACGCCCGGTCATTTCGAGCCGCGGGAGAAGGCCAAGTGACCGAGGCTGTGAAAGCGCTTCTGGCCGATGCAGGCGTGCGCCGCATGTTCGAGGTCTTCGACGGCGGGGGTGAGGAGACGCGGATCGCCGGCGGCGCGGTGCGCGACGCCTTGATCGGCCGCGTGCCGCCGGAGGTCGATTTCGCAACGACCGCCGTGCCGGAGGAGATTGTGCGCCGCGCCGCCGCTGCCGGCTTGAAATCGGCGCCGACCGGCATCGAACACGGCACTGTCACCATCATCATCGACGGCCATCCGTTCGAGATCACAACGCTCCGCCGCGATGTCGAGACCGATGGCCGCCACGCCAAAGTCGCGTTCGGCCGCGATTGGGCGGAGGATGCGCAGCGGCGGGACCTCACGATCAACGGTCTGTTTCTCGACGGCGAAGGCAAGGTTCACGATTTCGTCGGCGGCGAGGGCGATCTTAAAGCGCATCTTGTGCGCTTTATCGGCGACGCGAAGACGCGCATCCGCGAAGACTACTTACGCATCCTGCGCTTCTTCCGCTTCACGGCGCGCTATGGCGAAGGCACGCCGGATGCAGAGGCGATGTCGGCCGCCATCTCCGAACGGCACGGTCTCGACCAGCTGTCGCGCGAGCGCATCCGCGCCGAGCTTCTAAAATTTCTGATGACGCCGCGCGCGGCCGAGCTTGCAAAGCTGATGGCCGATGCGGGATTTCTCGGACAGGTCTTGGGCGGTGTTGCGCGGCCGCGCCGTCTTGCGCGCCTCCTCGAGAGTGCGCCCGAGGCCGATGCAGTGCAGCGCCTCGGCGCGCTCGCGCTGTTCATCGAAGACAATGCCGAGCGATTGCGCGAGCGGCTGCGTCTGTCGAATGAGGAAACCGCGCGGCTGAAAAGCATGGCGGGCGGGCCGGTGCCGACCGGAGCGGATGAGCGCGCATTGAAAGCTCTCCTCTATCAACTCGGCCCTGCGCTTTATCATGACCGCGTTCTCTTCACTGGCGCAGGTTCCGAGGCCCGTTCGCTCACCGAGCGCTGGACCGCGCCGAAATTTCCGGTGAGCGCCGCCGATCTCATCGCGCGCGGTGTCGCCAAAGGCCCGCATCTCGGCGCGGCGCTCGCGCGTATAGAGAAGGATTGGATCGCGGCGGGATTTCCCGACGACAAAAAATCCATCGACCGGCTGACGACGAACGGTCTGGCAGCCGTCTAGAACCCGCCTATATTGTTCGCGGTGGGACGGAGATCGGCAATGAGAACACCGTTTCTTGCAGCAGCTTTTCTGATGGCCTCTGTGTTCGCCGCCGCTGCGGATGTGCGGGTGCGCGTGGACAGCGATGTGCACGGCGCCGACAGCATCGCGCGCTATATCGAGCGCCTCGGGACGGAATATCTCGCTCCCAACCAGAAGCTAGACATCACCATTCTCGATTACAAACGCTCGCGCGGCGGGTTCGGTGGCGGCTTCAGCGACCCGTTCACCCGTCCATACGGTTTTTATCGCGGCTACGGTTATGGCCCGCGCTACGGCTGGCGCGATCCGTTCTATGGTTTCGGCGGCTATGATCGCGGGCGTCCCGGCCATCTGACGGTGCAGTATTTGCTGCGCGAGAGGGGCAAGGTGATCGCCTCCAATATCGAGACCATCACAAGCTGGAACGACAGCTTCGGCTATGGCGGCGGCGTTTCGAACGATCGCAGCGAAGTGCGGCGCTGGTTCCGCAAGAGATTCCGTGCGGGCGAGCGCGGAGATTCATGAATCGCATGCGACGCTTGCTGCGCAAGTTTGGCATTTTCATTCTGGGTGTCGTCGTCGGCATCGTGATCGGCCTTGCGGCCGGTCTTATCGTCTTCCCCTTCGTCTTTGCTCCGCCGCCCGCGGTCGAACAGCGGACCGAAGCCGACAAAACAAGGCTGGCGTCCGGTCTCTTTATTCACGCCGATCCGTCGGACGCGGTGCATTGGGGTAAAGGCGGCGTTGCGCTGTTTGATGGCGCCGTCTTCCTCGAAAGCGATTTCGAAGTCGGGCCCGGCCCCGCCTATCACGTCTATCTTTCGGAGAGCAGTGCGGAGGAGCTTCGCCGCGCTGACGACAAGAACGCGCTGGCGCAGTCAGGCCTGCGGGTCGATCTCGGCCGTTTGCGCGCCTTTCAGGGCAGTCAGCGCTATGCGCTGCCCCCTGGCGAGGACGCGAGCAAATATTCTTCGGTCACGGTCTGGTGTCAGGCCTTCAAGGTCCTGATCACAGTCGCAGATCTCAAAAAGCCTTAGGGCCATTTCACCACGGGCGGCATTGACGACAGGATGGAGTCGACATTGCCGCCGGTCTTCAGGCCGAAGATCGTGCCGCGATCGTAAAGCAGGTTGAACTCGACATAGCGGCCGCGGCGCACGAGCTGTTCCTCGCGGTCGGCCTCGGTCCAGGGTGTATTGACGTTGCGGCGCACGAGTTCCGGATAGATGGCCAGGAAGGCGTCGCCCACGGATTTGGTGAAGGCAAAGTCGGCGTCGAAATCGCCGGAGTCCAGCCAGTCGTAGAAAATGCCGCCAATGCCGCGCGGCTCACCCCGGTGCTTTAGGAAAAAGTATTCGTCGCACCAGTCCTTGTAGCGTTTGTAGTCGGCGACCTTGTGCCCGGCGCAGGCCTTTTCATAGGCGGCATGGAAGTCGCGGCTGTCGCGGTCGTCCTGGGTGCGGCGCCGGTCGAGCACGGGCGTGAGATCGCCGCCGCCGCCGAACCAGCTCTTGGTGGTGCGCACATGGCGGGTGTTCATATGCACCGTCGGCACGTTGGGATTGCGCGGATGGGCGATCAGCGAAATGCCCGACGCCCAGAAGCGGGGGTCTTCCTCGGCGCCGGGGATCTGGCCGCGGAATTCGGGCGAGAACTCGCCATGGACGGTCGAGACATGGACGCCGCATTTTTCGAAGACGCGGCCCTTGAGGATGGACATGACCCCGCCGCCGCCGTCCGCCCCGGAATGGTCTTTCCTCTGCCAGGGGGTGCGGACGAAGCGTCCGGCTTCAAGCCCCTCATTGCCGGGGGCGGAGCCGGCTTCGTCTTCCAGGGTCTCGAAAGCCGCGCAGATTCGGTCCCGGAGGGATTCGAACCAGGGAGGCGTCGTGAGATGGGCTTGGGTCTTGGTGTCCATGGCGGCAGGCATATAGCAGGTTTAGGGCAGGAGGCTTTGATCGGCCTCAAGGGGGCCGGCCGCAAGCCGGGAGAGGGGCAAGGGCCGGGCCGGTTTCGGTAGTCCTTCTAGTCTTTTGGCGTGGCCCTTTAAGCTTTGGACCGGGTTCAATTTCGCGCAAATGCGGTCAAAAGTGAAAAACACCTGGGGACGTGAAATCCCCAGCTATGAACCTTCCGTGCGGCATGATGTCGTGCGGAAAGCCGCACTCTGGACAAATACCAATCTGCGAGCCAAAAACGCGGCCAATTAACGGATGCACGGGGGCGTGTGTCCGGAAGAATCCGCTCCTTATAGAGTGGCATGATCAGCCGATACTGGCCGAGAGAGGGCACCCAATTGGCGACGCCGAGTCTGGTTGAACCCACCCGCCGCGATTTCCTTTACATCGCCACCGGCGCCATTGCCGCCGTCGGCACCGCGGCCACCGTGTGGCCCTTCATTTCGCAAATGAATCCCGACGCTTCGACGCTGGCGCTGGCATCGACCGAAGTCGACGTTTCGGCGATCGCCGAAGGTCAGGCCATCACCATCAAATGGCGCGGCCGGCCGGTCTTCGTGCGTCACCGCACGGCCAAGGAGATCGAGGACGCCAAGGCTGTCCCGATGTCCGAGCTCGTCGATACCGATGCGCGCAATCCGAACCTCAAGGGCGAATCGACCGAGGCGACGGATGCGAACCGCGCGGCGGCCGGCAAGGAACCCTGGCTGATCATGATCGGCACCTGCACCCATCTCGGCTGCGTTCCGATCGGCCTCTCGGGCGATTTCGGCGGCTGGTTCTGCCCGTGCCATGGTTCGCACTACGATACCGCGGGACGTATCCGCAAAGGCCCGGCGCCGGAAAACCTGCATATCCCGCCGTACGAATTCACCAACGACACCACGATCCGGATCGGTTGACCGGGGCCCCTGGCCTTTAAGGCGAGACAGCGATGAGCGGACATTCCACGTTTGAGCCTAAAAATCCGGTCGTGAAGTGGCTTGAGGCAAGGCTGCCTATTCTCAGCCTCGCCCACGGCTCCTTCGTGGCCTATCCGGTGCCGCGCAATCTGAACTATTTCTGGACCTTCGGCGCGATCCTCTCGGTCATGCTGGTCGTCCAGATCGTGACCGGCGTCGTTTTGGCCATGCACTACACGCCGCATGTCGATCTCGCCTTCAATTCCGTCGAGCACATCATGCGCGACGTGAACTATGGCTGGCTGATCCGCTACATGCATGCGAACGGCGCCTCGATGTTCTTCGTCGCCGTCTACATCCATATCTTCCGCGGCATCTATTACGGCTCCTACAAGGACCCGCGCGAAGTTCTCTGGATCCTCGGCGTCGTCATCTTCCTTCTGATGATGGCAACGGCCTTCATGGGCTATGTGCTGCCTTGGGGTCAGATGTCGCTGTGGGGCGCCATCGTCATCACCAATCTGTTCTCGGCGCTTCCCTTCGTCGGCGAGCACATCACGACCTGGCTGTGGGGCGGTTTCGCCGTCGACAATCCGACGCTCAACCGCTTCTTCTCGCTGCATTACCTGCTGCCCTTCATGATCGCCGGCGTTGTCGGCCTGCATATCTGGGCGCTGCATGTCACCGGCCAGAACAACCCGACCGGCGTTGAAGTGAAGTCCTCGTCCGACGTGGTGCGGTTCACGCCCCATGCGACGCTGAAGGACGCCGTCGGCGTCGTCTTCTTCCTGATCTTCTTCTCGTGGTTCATCTTCTATGTGCCGAACTTCCTCGGCCATGCGGACAACTACATTCGCGCCAATCCCCTGCAGACGCCGGCGCACATCGTTCCGGAATGGTACTTCCTGCCGTTCTACGCGATCCTGCGTGCCATCCCGTCCAAGCTCGGCGGCGTGCTTGCGATGTTCGGCGCGATCGTCGTGCTGTTCTTCCTGCCCTGGCTCGACACTTCGCGCGTCCGTTCGGCGAACTACCGTCCGCAGTACAAGGTGTTCTTCTGGATCTTCGTCGCGGTCTGCCTCGGCCTCGGCTATATCGGCGGCATGCCGCCGGAAGGCTGGTACGTGTTCTTCGGGCGCCTGTTCACGATCTACTACTTCGCCCACTTCCTGATCATCCTGCCGCTGCTCGGCTGGCTTGAAAAACCGCTGCCGCTGCCGGCTTCGATCACCGAAGCGGTGCTGGCGAAGAAAGGCGGCGCGGCTGCCGCGCCCAAAGGATCAGTCCATGCGCCGGACCGGGGAGTCTGAGATGTCCAAGCTCTCCGTTACGCTGAAGGCCGCAGGTCTTCTCCTCGCGCTCTCGGTCCCGGCTTTTGCCGCGGGCACCGCCGAGCATCCGCATAAGGAGCATTGGAGCTTCGGCGGCATATTCGGTCATTATGACCGGGCGCAGCTGCAGCGCGGCTTCAAGGTCTATCGCGAGGTCTGCTCCTCGTGCCACGGCCTGACGCTCGTCTCGTTCCGCAACCTCATGGAAGAGGGCGGTCCGAGCTTCACCGAAGGCCAGATCCGTCTGCTCTCGGCCGAATACAAGATCACCGACGGTCCGAACGAGACCGGCGAGATGTTCGAACGTCCCGGCCGTCCTTCGGACCGCTTCCCGGCGCCGTTCCCGAACGAGCAGGCCGCGCGTGTGTCCAATGGCGGCGCCTATCCGCCGGATTTCTCGGTGCTCGCCAAGGCGCGCACCTATGAGCGCGGCTGGACCAATGGCTACATCATCTGGGATTTGATCACCGGCTATCAGGAGCACGGCGCGGATTACATCCATTCGCTGCTCAACGGCTATGACAAGCCGGTTCCGGCGGAGCACACCGTCCCGCAGGGCTCGCACTACAATCCGTTCTTCCCGGGCGGCAATATCGCGATGCCGAAGCCGCTCAATGACGGCCAGGTCGAATACACCGACGGCACGCCGACGACGATCGATCAGTATTCGCGCGACGTCACTGCGTTCATGATGTGGGCCGCCGAGCCGCATCTCGAAGCCCGCAAGCGCATGGGTTTCATGGTTCTCATCTTCCTCGGCGTGTTCGCCGCTCTCGTCTACTTCACCAAGAAGAAGGTGTGGAGCGACGTGGCGCACTGATGTCCGCCGCGGAGGAAATCGCAGCCCTCATCCGGGCGATCCCGGATTACCCCAAGCCCGGGATCATGTTCCGGGACATCACGACTCTGCTGCAGGACCCGCGAGGGCTGAAGCTGTCGGTCGACGGCATCGCCGAAGCTTTCAAGGACGACCACATCGATCTCGTCGCCGGCATCGAGGCGCGGGGCTTTATTCTCGGCGGCGCGGTCGCCCATGAACTCGGCAAGGGCTTCGTCGCGATCCGCAAAAAGGGCAAGCTGCCCTCCGTCACGCTCAGCCAGGAATATGCGCTCGAATACGGCGTCGATTCCGTTGAGGTCGATGTGGACGCCTGCAAGCCCGGCCAGCGGGTTCTCGTCATCGATGATCTGATCGCCACCGGCGGCACGGCCGAAGCCAGCCTCGGTCTTGTGCGCCGTCTTGGCGGCGTTGTCGTCGGTGCAGGCTTCGTCGTCGATCTGCCGGAACTCGGCGGGGCGCAGCGTCTTCGCGATGCGGGCGTCAATGTGCAGAGCCTCGTCACGTTCGCGGGACACTGACGGCGCCCGTCACCCGCACTCACCTCGGCTGAGGAAAGGTGGACGGCATGTCGCTTAAGGAAATCCAGAAACTTCCGCCGGCGAAAACGCCCGCTTTTGCCGTGGGCGCCGGCGCGCTCGGCATTCTTGCTCTGGGAGCCGTTGCCCTTGGCAGCATCGCCATCGGTGCTCTCGCGATCCGCCGGGCACGGGTCAAATCGCTGGTGATCGACGAGCTGACCGTTCGCCGTTTGAACGTGCTCGAAGAGATCAGCCAAACACGCCGGCCGCCTTATGCGCCGCGCGCACAGGCTCGGGCAGCCGGTATTTCGTCAGGCAAGACATCACAAGCGAAACGGCGCTCTCAAGGTCGCTGAGATGTCCGGCCGAGACGAAGACGGGCTTGCAGCCGGCTTTCGTCCTGAGCGCTGCGCCGATCACTTCGTCCTTGTGCGTCACGGGCCGCCAGTCCCCGCGTTCCGGGCCGACCCCGTCATGCGCCCCGCATAGCCGGTTCTTGGCGTTGGCGATCGTCGGTACGCCGAGCCACAGCCCGATATGCGAGGCGATGCCGATGCGGCGCGGATGCAGATAGCCGGAGCCGTCGAACATGAAGACATCCGGCACATTTTTGAGTTTGGTGAAGGCATCGACCAGGACTTCGCCTTCGCGAAAGCTGAGAAGGCCGGGCACATAGGGAAATGTGGTCGGCCTCTGGGCGAGCGCGGTCTCGACCGGTTTGAAATCCGGAAAAGTCAGAACCGTCACCGCCGCCTGCGAAACATTGTTCTTCACGCTGACATCGACGCCGGCGACCGTTCTTATCTTCGAAAGATCGAGCGGGCGGTCGGCAATGACCTGATCGCGCAATGCATGCTGAAGCTGAACGGCATCCTTCGGGGTGATGTCCCAGGAATGCAGATGCTTCAGCTTCATCAGTTGGCGAAGCGAAAGTGCAGGACATCGCCGTCGGCGACGACATAATCCTTGCCTTCAAGCCGGAGCTTGCCGGCATCGCGCGCGCCGCTTTCGCCCTTGAACTGGACGTAGTCGTTGTAGGCAATGGTCTCGGCGCGGATGAAGCCTTTTTCGAAATCCGTATGGATGACGCCTGCGGCGCCGGGGCCTTTGGTGCCTTTTTCGATCGTCCAGGCGCGTGCTTCTTTCGGGCCGACGGTGAAGTAAGTGACGAGGCCGAGCAGCGAGTAACCGGCCTGAATCAGCCGGTCGAGACCGGCCTGGGTGAGGCCGAGCGCGTCGAGATAGTCCTTACGCTCTTCGGGCGGCAGGACGGCGATTTCGCTTTCGATCTTTGCGGAAATCACGACGGCGACGGCGCCTTCCTTCTTCGCGCGCTCTTCCACCATCTGCGAATATTTATTGCCCGTCGCGGCCGAGCCTTCGTCGACATTGGCGACATAGAGGATGGGCTTTGAGGTGAGGAGGTTCAGGCCGTCGAACGCTTTGCGCTCTTCGTCCTTCACCTGCGCAAGGCGCGCCGGCTTGCCCTCACGGAGGAGGGGCAGCACGCGCTGCACGAGATCGAGCTGTTCTTTGCCTTCCTTGTCGCCGCCGCGCACGCGCTTTTCCAGCGCGACGATGCGCTTTTCGAGACTGTCGAGATCGGCGAGCATCAGCTCGGTCTCCACCGTGTCGGCATCGGCTAGCGGATCGATTTTGTTCTCGACATGGGTGATGTCGTCGTCTTCGAAGCAGCGCAGCACATAAGCGACCGCATCGACTTCGCGGATATGGGCGAGGAACTGGTTGCCGAGGCCTTCACCCGTCGATGCGCCGCGCACAAGGCCGGCGATGTCAACGAAGGTCAGGCGCGTCGGGATGATCTGCGCCGAGCCGCCGATCTCGGCCAGCGTATCGAGGCGCGGATCGGGCACCGCGACTTCGCCGACATTCGGCTCGATCGTGCAGAAGGGATAGTTCGCCGCCTGCGCCGCCGCGGTCTGCGTCAGCGCGTTGAAGAGGGTCGACTTGCCGACATTCGGCAGGCCGACGATCCCGCATTTGAAACCCATCTCTAATCCTCTTCGCGCTCGCCCGGCCGTTTGGGGGCTTTGAAGCCCTTGGCTTCGAGCGCCGTGTGAACCTTGTTTTGAAAACCGGTCTCGTCACCCTTGGCGAGAAGATCGGCGTTTGTCGCCATCGCATCGATCAGGCACGACACCCAGTCGCGCTCCGATTTTGCGAAATCCGACAGTACATACGAATGAACGATGTTCTTGTCGCCCGGATGTCCGATGCCCAGTCTGACCCGCGTATAATCATTGCCGATGGCGGGCGAGATCGAGCGCAGGCCGTTATGGCCGGCATTGCCGCCGCCCGCCTTGATGCGGATCTTGGCCGGGGCGAGGTCGAGCTCGTCGTGGAAGACGATGATGTCGGAGAGGGCCAGTTTGAAGAAACGGGCCGCATCCGAAACGGAGCGGCCCGACTCGTTCATATAGGTCTTCGGCTTTAGCAGCAGTGTTTTCACGCCGCCGATCTCTCCCTCGGTGGTTTCGCCGTGAAAGCGGGCGCGCCAGGACGGAAAGTTCCAGCGCGCCGCGATCGCGTCGATCGCCATGAACCCGATATTGTGGCGGTTGCCAGAATATTGGGCTCCGGGATTGCCGAGGCCGACGAAGAGCCGCATTGGGCTCTCCGCTTACTTCTTGGCGTCGGGCTTCTTGGCGTCGCCGGCCTTGGCATCGCCAGCCGCCGGAGCCGCACCCGCCGCCGGAGCACCGGCCGCAGGAGTGGCTTCCGCCGCAGCAGCCTTCGGCTCTTCGGTGACGATGGTCGGCGCGGCGATGGTCGCGACGGTGAAGTCGCTGCGGTCCACGGGGCGTGCGCCTTCCGGCAGCTTGACGCTCGAGATGTGGATCGTGTCGCCGATGTCGAGGCCGGTGAGATCGATCTCGATGGCCTTCGGAATGTTCGTCGCCTTAACCGCGAGTTCGATCGTGTGCTCGACGATGTTGAGCACGCCGCCTTCCTTGAGGCCCGGGGACGCCGCTTCGTTGATGAAGTGAACCGGAATCTCGACGGTGATGATCGAGTCTTCGGTGATGCGCAGGAAGTCGATATGGGTGAGGAAGTCCTTCACCGGATCGAGCTGGTAATCGCGCGGAATGGCCTTCTCCACTTTGCCGCCGACATCGATGTCGAACAGCGTGGTCATGAAGCCACCGGCGTGGAGGAGGATGTACAGTTCGTTCCCGGGAAGGGAAATGCCAGTCGGTTCCTTCTTGCCACCGTAAATGACGGCGGGAACACGATGCTGACGGCGCAACGCACGGGCGGCCCCCTTGCCAACCCGGTCGCGCGCTTCGGCCTTGAGGACCTTGGTCGCGGACATAGTCTATCTCCAGAAGTAAAGAAGGCCGCATTGGGCGGCCCTCGAAGGTCCGGCGCACCTCCAGGGATGTGGACGCCAGAACGCGCGTTCCTATAGCGGAAGGGCCCGGTGAGGGCAACGCCTGATAGAAGAAAAAGGAATAAAGTCTCAGTCGAACAGGCTGGAGACGGATTTTTCTTCCGAAGTGCGGGCGATGGCCTCGCCGATGAGCTCCGCCACCGAAATGCAGCGGATATTGGCGGCAACCCGCACGGCTTCCGTCGGCTGGATGGAGTCGGTCAGAACGAGCTCCTTCAGCTTGGAATTGGCGATGCGGGCCACCGCGCCGCCCGACAGCACGCCATGGGTGATGTAGGCGTAGACCGACTCGGCGCCCTGTTCGAGCAGGGCTTCGGCCGCGTTCACCAGAGTGCCGCCTGAATCCACAATGTCGTCGACGAGGATGCAGTTCTTGCCCGCGACGTCGCCGATGACGTTCATCACTTCCGAGTCGCCGGGGCGCTCGCGGCGCTTGTCGACGATGGCGAGCGAGGCATCGATGCGCTTGGCGACCGCGCGGGCGCGCACCACGCCGCCGACGTCCGGCGAAATGACGGCGATGTTCTTCAGCGGGATGTGCTGTTCGATATCGCGCACAAGGGCGGGTGCCGAGAACAGATTGTCCGTCGGAATGTCGAAGAAGCCCTGGATCTGGCCGGCATGCAGATCGAGCGTCAGAACGCGGTCGGCGCCGGCGCGGGTGATGAGATTGGCCACGAGCTTGGCCGAGATCGGCGTGCGCGGGCCGGCTTTGCGGTCCTGGCGGGCATAGCCGAAATAAGGAAGAACCGCCGTGATGCGGCGCGCCGAGGCTCTCCGCAGCGCATCGATGATGATGAGCAGTTCCATCAGATGGTCGTTGGTCGGGAAGGAGGTCGACTGGACGACGAAGACGTCTTCGCCGCGGACGTTCTCCAGGATCTCGACGAAAATCTCCATGTCGGCGAAGCGCCGGACATTGGCTTTGGTCAGGGGGATCTTGAGATAGGCGGCGATCGCCTCGGCCAACGGACGGTTGGAATTGCCCGCGACGATCTTCATGAAAAACCCCTGCCGAAAAGGCCGCTTTCAGCCTCTTTCGAGCGGCTCTTAACAGGCGGCGGGGCCCGGCTCAATGCCGGGCACGACGGATCGGTTAATTGTTGCAGGCATGTGACGAAATGGCTGGCCCTACGAAGGGCTTATCTGCGGGAGAGAAGGCTCACAGCGGACCGCAGAGGCCGACACTGGCAAGTTCACCGTTCAGGCGTGGAGGGGCTTCCGCCCGGATGCCAAAGGCCTGCGCGGGCTCGGGCTTCAGGCGAAAGCAATGCTGTTTAACGGCGCCGCCCAGCATGTTGCCGCCTGAAAGGCTGGCGCAGATTTGCGCATTATCCTGAAACACCTTTTCCAGCAGAAACGCCGTCAGGCGTACCGGATTATCGGTCGCGCGGAGAGCATCCATAGCAGCTCCGTCGCTCCTTATGCGTTCGATGGATTTGCCGTCGATATACAGGCCTTCGATGCTCACCACTTTGCCCGCACAGTCGTCGATCGTCAGGTGGAAAGTCGGCTCCCATCGCGACAGGCTGCGCAGGCCGGCCTGATCGATGTCGATATGGATTTCGCGCCATGGCGGTTTCTGGCGGTCATTGGGTCCGATATCCGACTGAGGCCGCGTCTGCGACAGCCCACCGACCGAAACCGATATCGGCTCCACATTGATCGTCCACGCCGCACACGCGATCAGCGCAAAACACGCAAACGCGATCTTCGAAAATCCGCTCATAAGAACTCCGCGGTGGAAGGTTCGCAGTTTCAGCTACGCAACGCGATCGCCGCAACCAGCCGCCCGTAATCGGGCTCCTTGCGATGGGTCGTGCGGCGGAATGAGTAAAAGCGCGTCTCGTCCGCATAAGTGTCGAAGCCGAGATCTTCGACGGTTGCGACCTCCGCCGCTTTGAGGCGCGAGACGATATAGGAACCGAGATCGAACAGGCTTTTGCCGTCCGCCGCCGGTTTGAAGAAGCGCAGATTGTCCATGTCGGCGGCGCGGAAGTTGGTGACGAATTCCGGGCCGACTTCATAGCTCGGCTGGCGGATGCAGGGGCCGAGCGCCGCCGTGATCGAGCCGCGCCGCGCGCCGAGTTTTTCCATGGCGTCGAGGGTGGATTCGATGACGCCGCCGAGCGCGCCTTTCCATCCGGCATGAGCCGCGGCGACAACGCCCGCGCCGCCATCGGCAAAAAGGATCGGCCCGCAATCGGCTGTCGAAATTCCAACGGCAAGTCCGGGCGTTGCGGTGACGACGGCATCGGCCTCGGGCGCTTCGCCTTTCGCCCAGGGTTCGAACGCCACGACCGCCGTCGGCGAATGGATCTGATAGGGCGTTGCGAGCCGGTCGCGTTTGACGCCCAGCGTCGCCGTCATGCGCGCGCGGTTTTCCGCAACGGCGTCCGGATCATCGTTCGAACCCCGGCCGCCATTCAGCGAGGCATAAAGACCGGTTGAGACACCGCCATCCCGCGTAAAGAAGGCGTGCGCAACATTGTCGATCTTCGACAATGCCGGCGCGGCGATGAAGGGGACGGCAGGCATGTTCATGCCGGCATGCTCGTAAAGCCGGGCGGAGCAGGCAAGTTGCGCGGTGTCACAGCCATAACCTTGAACAGGCGGCCCATGCCGGTTTCTGTGTCCTCGATCAGGCGCGCCGTGCCGCTTTCAAGCGCCAGCGCCTGTTCAAGGCTCGCCTGGCGCATCAGCATGGCGGTGCGCTCGAGAATGCCGAGCCCCAGCAGGAAATCGCGCTGAGTCATCGGCCCGTGCGGCGCGGCGCCGGCGTCCTTTGCGGCAGAAGCGAGCGCCGAAAAATCCACATGGGCTGTGAGATCGGCTTCGCCCGAATCTTTCAGCGCATCGACAAAAGCGTGTCCGCGCAGCGCCTGCAGCGTTTCGCCGAGGCCGGGCCGCGCATAGCCGTAATCGATGAAGAGCGCGGCGCCGCCCTGCGCCTCAACGCGCGCCGCAATCTCGCGGGCGATACGGGCGCTTTCGGGCGAGATCTCGATGATGGAGCCCTCGGGCGCTCCGCGGAAAGCCTCCGGGATCGCAAAATCCGGAACCTTCAGCGGCGAGAGGCCGAATGTCAGCACATCGTCGATCAGGCCGACGACGCGCTCATGCCAGGATTTTGCGCCGCGCACATAATGATGCACGGGCAGTGCATCGAAGAACTCATTGGCGATGAAGAAAGCCGGGCCCTTCGGCACCTGGCCGATATTGTGATGCCATTCGATCTGAACGCCCGCATCCTTCAGCGTACGCTCCTGCGCCGCGCGCAGCAGCGGGCTCGTCTCGACGAGATGCACTTTCACAGCCGAACGGAGGGCAGGCGCGACCTTCAGCGCGCGCAGTGCATCCAGCATCAGCGTGCCGCGGCCGGGACCGATCTCTACAAGATGAACGGGATCGGGACGCCCGCCGACCGACCAGATGGCCGCGCACCACAGCCCGATAAGCTCGCCGAAGATCTGGCTGATCTCGGGTGCGGTGATGAAATCGCCCGCAGTCCCGAACGGATCGCGTGTTGCATAGTAGTGCGCATTGGCGAGCTGGATGAGCGTTGCGACCGTGACCGGCCCCTCGCTTTCGATCCTGCGGCGGAGATCGGCCTCGACCGGCGTCATGCTTTGTTCCGGGCGCTTTTCCGGGCGCGCATAAGAAAGGCGGCGCCGAGTGCGATCATCGGCAGCGACAGCAGCATGCCCATGGTCAGGCCGTAAGCGAGAAAGCCGATCTGCGCATCGGGCTGGCGGAAATGTTCGCCGACCGTGCGGAAGATGCCGTAGCAGACAAGGAAGAGACCGGAGACAGTGCCGGGGCGTTTGAAGCCGCCGAAGCGCACCGCCGCCATCACGATGGTGAAGAGGAGAAGGCCTTCGAGTGCTGCCTGATAGAGCTGGCTCGGATGGCGCGGCTCGGGTCCGGCGGCCGGAAAGATCATCGCCCAGGGCACGTCCGTCGTGCGGCCCCAGAGTTCGCCGTTCACGAAATTGGCGATGCGGCCGAAGAACAGGCCGATGGGTGTGACGGCCGCGCCGAGATCGAAAAGTTCAAGAACGCCAGCTTTGTAGCGGCGGGCGAGAAGAAACAGGGCGAGGATGCAGCCGAGCAGTCCGCCATGGAAGGACATGCCGCCATGCCAGATAGCCAGAGCCTCCAGGGGGTTCTGGGCGTAATAGCCGGGATTGTAGAACAGGACATAGCCGAGCCGTCCGCCCAGCACGATGCCGCAGGCCATATAGAGGAGGAAGTCGTCGACGCCCTGATCGTTCAAGGGCGGCTTGCGGCCCCAGAGCGCCTCCTTGCGGCAGAGCTGCCGGGCCAGCCACCAGCCGAGCAGGAGGCTGACCACATAGGACAGCGCATACCAGCGGATCGCGAAGGGGCCGATGGCCAAAGCTACCGGGTCGATTTCCGGGAAGGGAATGACGAGATTTGGCATGGCTTTTCCTTGAACGCGCGATATGCGATTGCCATGTCGGATTTGTCCAGCAGGGCGCTTTTTGGAAAGAAGAGGGGCCGCGATGACCCAGAACTCAAATCGCCTATTCGACGGCCTCGGCAAGCTGATGACCGATGCCGCCGGTGTCGCGGACAATCTCAAGCGCGAAATCGACACCGTCGTCCGCAGCCAGGCCGAGCGCATTCTCGGCGAGCTCGATCTCGTCAAGCGCGAGGAATTCGAGGCGGCACGGGACCTTGCCGCCAATGCCAGGGCCGAGAGCGAGCGGCTCGCCGCGCGGGTCGCGGCGCTCGAGGCGCAGATTTCGGCTTTTGCCGGTTCTGATTCCGAGGCTTCGAGCAAGGCCAAGGCTCGGAAAAATCCGTCTTCCTGATTTTTTCAGTATAATTGCTAGGGAGGGATTCCGGCGGAATCCCGCCGGGCGATATACAGGTAACGTGCTGATTCGATTTGGAGTCAGCCGCGTGGCGAGGGTTGTTCTGCCGCGACCTGCCACTATCGGGATATGCTCATGAATCTGCAGCCGGATGAACGTCTCGCCAATCCCGTCGACATGGTCGAGCACCTCGCTTCGACCCATGACTGGATGTTCGACCGTTCGGCGGAAGACGAGATCACGATCAATGTCGCCGGCAGCTGGGCCGATTATCATGTCTCGATCACCTGGATGCACGACATCGAAGCGTTGCATATTGCCTGCGCCTTCGATCTGCGCGTTCCGGAGGCGCGCCGCCCCGAAGTGCGGCGGCTGATGACGCTGGTGAACGAGCAGATCTGGATCGGTCATTTCGACATGTGGAGCAAAGACAGCCTGATCCTTTACCGGCATGCGCTGCTTCTGGCCGGCGGCACGGAAGCGAGCGACCGGCAGATCGAGGCCCTGCTGCACACGGCGACGATTGCCTGCGAGCGCTACTATTCGGCGTTCCAGTTCGTCGTCTGGGCCGGCAAGTCGGCGCGCGAGGCGTTCGACTCCGTCATCTTCGACACGGCGGGCAACGCATGAACCCGGGCAAGAAAGCGCAGCTCGCGCTTCCTGGGCCGCTGCTTCTGGTCGGCGCCGGGAAAATGGGCGGCGCTCTTCTCAATGGCTGGCTAAGGCTCGGTCTCGATCCGAGCCTTATTTATGTTGTCGACCCGCAGCCGAGTTTCGAACTCAAAACCGATCTCCGCGACCGCGGCATCGCGCTCAACCCGGCCTCCATGGTCCAGCCGAAAGTCGTGCTGCTGGCGGTGAAGCCGCAGATATTGTCCGGCGCGCTTAAGGCCGTCGCGCTGCATGTCGACAAGGACACGCTCGTCATCTCCATTCTTGCGGGGGCAACGCTCGGCGCGCTCGATGCGGGGCTGCCCTCGCGCACCGCCATCATCCGCACAATGCCCAATACGCCGGCCGCCATCGGACGCGGCGTCACGGTGATGATTGCCAATGCCGAAGTCTCGCCCGAACAGCGCGCGCTTGCGAGCCAGCTGATGGAAGCGGTCGGCGATGTCGCCTGGATCGGCGACGAGGCGTTGATGGATGCGGTGACGGCGGTTTCGGGCTCCGGCCCGGCCTATGTCTTTTTTCTGGCGGAGGCGCTGGCGCGGGCCGGCGTCAAAGCCGGACTGCCGCCTGAACTTGCCGCTCAGCTTGCGTCCGCGACCGTCGCCGGCGCCGGCGAGTTGATGCACCGCACCGGCACCGTGCCGGAAACCTTGCGCAAGAACGTTACCTCGCCGGGCGGCACGACGGCTGCCGCGCTCGAAATCCTGATGGCGCCGGACGGGCTGGAATGGCTTTTGACGGCAGCGGTGAAAGCTGCGACCGAGCGCTCGCGCGAGCTCGGCAAAGGCTAAACCACCGGCATGCCGGCGCGTATTCTTCTTTTTGCAGCAAATCTTCTGCCGCTGATCGGCGTCGCCTTCTGGGGCTGGGACGCTTTCGAGCTTCTCGTTCTCTACTGGTGCGAGACGGCGGTGATCGCCTTCTGGACCATCTTTCAGATCGGTCTTCAGCCCGAACGTCTCGATGCGTTTTTATCGCCCACGTCGCGCAGCGCGCTCGGCGGTCTCGGCCGCGCGATCTTCCTGTCAATACATGCCGGAATCTTCATGGCTGTCCACATGGTATTCCTGTGGAGCCTGATGGGCGGCGAATGGCGATCCGTCATTTCCGGCCCGGCTTCTTTCGTTCAGCAGCTTGTAATCGGCAATGGGCTCTGGGCGCCGCTCGCCGGCCTGTTTGTGGTGCGGGGGTTCATCACGCTGCTCGGCCTTGCCGGCATGTCGCCCGATCCCGTCTCGAGCAAAAACGTGGTGTTCGATCTCTACCGCCGGATCATCGTCATGCAGTTCACGCTCATTGCCGGTGCCTGGGCCATCCAGCTGATCGGCAGCCGCATCGGCCTTGTCGTTCTGATCGCTCTGAAAATCGCCATCGACCTGTTCTTCGATCCGTTCGAAAAAGCCCGTAAAAAGCCGGCTTGAGCGTGCTTTGCCTTACGGTCAAACCGCCCTAGATTAGGGTGGGGCGAACCAAGTCGGGTATACCCGGCTTGGTATTTCAATAGCTGAACTCGGAAACATCCGAGTTCAGATGGGAGATACCGAAGTGACCGCAAAGACATCCGGCCAGGATCGGGCGGTGGACGCCCTTCTTGAGCTTCTCACCGAGAAAGATTGGAGCGCGGTGACGCTCGGCGACATCGCCGCCAAAGCGGGGATGAGCCTTGCCGAACTGCGCGCCGCCTATCCGTCCAAGGGCGCGATCCTTTCCGGTTTTGCCAGGCGCATCGATCAGAGCGTTCTGAAGCCGAGCCCCGAAATCGACGGCCAGCCGGCGCGGGAGCGCTTGTTCGACGTGATGATGCGACGCTTCGAAGCGCTGAAACCCTACAAAGCGGCGATCCGCAGCGCGCGGCGCGGTCTTCTCGCCGATCCCGTTGCGGCATCGAGCTGGAACAAGGTCGAGGTCAATTCGGCGCAATGGATGCTGGCGGCGGCCGGCATCGAAGAGAGCGGGGCCTATGCTGCAATCAAGGCGCAGGGCCTTGCGGTGATCTTCGCAAGTCTTCTCGGCACCTTCCTCGACGATGACGATCCCGATCTGACCAAGACGATGCGCGAACTCGATGTGCAATTGCGCCGCGCCGAGCGTCTCGTCGAAACCGGAGATATCGTGCAGCGCACCGTCTCGCCGGTGTTCAATGCGCTTGCGAGCTTTGTCGGCGAACAGCGCAAGAAACGCAGCAAGGAAGACGACGCGGCGTCGGCCGTCTGATTTTTCAAACAAACAAGGGGCAGGGCATGAGTGCGGGCAGCGAACGGCCGGGCGAGATCGCGTTTGCGGATTTTATGAAAGTGGATGTCAGGGTCGGCACGCTGATTGCGGTCGATCCGTTTCCCGAAGCGCGCAAGCCGGCTTTCAAGCTGACGATCGATTTCGGGCCGGAGATCGGCACCAAGCGTTCGTCGGCGCAGATCGCGCAATATGATGCTGCATCGCTGGTCGGCAAACAGGTGCTCGGCGTCGTCAACTTCCCGCCGCGGCAGATCGGTCCCTTTATGTCGGAAGTACTGACATTGGGCGTACCGGGGCCGAACGGCGAGGTCATTCTCATCCATCCGGAAAGCACGGTTCCGAACGGCGGACGTCTGTTTTAGACCGGTATCGAGAACTGGGCTCTGAGGCCGCCGAGCGGGCTCTTCGACAAAATCACGTCGCCGCCATGACCGCGCGCAATATCGCGGGCGATGGTAAGGCCGAGCCCCGATCCCGGATGGTCGAGATTGCGCGCTTCGTCGAGCCGCAGGAACGGCCGGAATACTTCTTCATATTTGTCGCCGGGAATGCCCGGGCCGTCATCGTCGACGGTCACGACAAGCTGCGCCTTCTCGTGCCGTCCCTCGACCTTCACCGTCCCGCCGAAGCGGCTGGCATTGATGACGAGATTGGTGATGGCGCGTTTCAGCGCATCCGGGCGCGCGGTGACGACGGGCGGACCTTCGAACTCGACGCTGATCGATTTTCCGGTGCGCTCGGCGTCCGAGCCGATCTCGTCGAGAAGAGACGCAATATCGAGCGGCTTTGCCGTCTCGCCGGCATCGCCGCGCGCAAAGGCGAGATAGCCTTCGAGCATGCGTTCCATTTCGTCGATGTCGGCTTCGAGATCCTGTGTCTCCTTGCCCTTCATCAACGCGATCTGCAGGCGAAGCCGTGTCAGGACGGTGCGGAGATCGTGGCTGACGCCGGCAAGCATGGTTGTGCGCTGCTCGATCTGCCGGTGGATGCGGTCGCGCATGGCAAAGAACGCCTGCGTTGCACGCCGGACCTCGGCGGCGCCGCGCGGCGTAAAATCGGCGACGTCACGGCCTTTGCCGAGATTTTCGGCGGCGTTGGCGAGATGCAGGATCGGTTTGATCTGATTGCGCAGGAAGAGGATCGATACGGCGATCAGGATGGCCGAGGCGACGACCATCCAGACAAGGAAAATGTGCGAGTTCGAGGCATAGGCGCGGCCGATGCGTGTGCGCACGCGCAGAATTTCGTTTTCGAGTTTGACCTGTACCTCGACACGGCGCGGCTCGCTCTGTGAATCGACGGAGAAGGGGCGATCGGTCCGTTGCGCGATCTCTTCCGACAGAACGCGGTCGAGAATAAAGAAGAGCGGCGCCGATTTCGGTGCGGGCAAAGCCTGGTTCGGCAGAAAGCTGATATCGAGGCCAAGCTCGCGCGATGCGATCTCAGTAAGCTTGCGGCGGTCGTCGGGATCGCGCAATTCGCTGTAGAGATCGATGATCGCCGAAATATCCTGCGCGACGGCTTGCGACAGACGCTGCGTCGTCAGCTCCCAGTGACGCTCCATGAAGACAAGCGCGACGACCGATTGCAGAAGCAGCATCGGCAGAACGACGATCAGCAGCGAGCGCGTATAAAGGCCCTTCGGCATGATCGCGCCGAGGCGCCAGCGCGAGCGCTCCCGCTGCACCGGGGTGCGGGCCGTATGGACGGGAGCTGTCATGGATCGATCAAGAGCCGGTAGCCGGAGCCGCGGACGGTCTGCAGCAGAAGCGGGTTCGAGGGATCTTTTTCGATCTTGCGGCGCAGGCGATTGATCTGCACGTCGACGGCCCGCTCATTGGCGGCACTTTTGCCGGCAAGCGCTTCGCGCGACACCGCGCCGCCGCGCTGCTCGGCGAGGAGGCGGAGCAGTTCGCGTTCGCGTTCGGTGATACGGAGAATGTCGTCGCCATCGCGCAGCTCGCCGCGGCCGAGATGGAAGCTGAACGCGCCGAACGTCACTTCCGGCGTTTCGGAGGGCAGGGACGCCGCCGACATTGTGCGGCGCAGAATGCCGTTGATGCGCAAAAGAAGTTCGCGCGGTTCGAACGGCTTCGACATGTAGTCGTCGACGCCGCTCTCAAGGCCCTTGATCCGGTCTTTCGGATCGCCGAGCGCCGTCAGCATCAGGATCGGCACCTGCGATGTCTTGCGCAGCGATGCGGCGAGATCCATGCCGCTTTCGCCCGGCATCATCACGTCGAGGATCAGAAGATCGAAGGACAGACCCTTCAGGCGTGACCTGGCATCGTCGGCGGAAGCGGCTGTCGTCACGCGATAACCGGCTTCCGACAGATAGCGGGCCAGAAGCGTGCGGATGCGCGCGTCGTCGTCGACAATGAGAAGGTGAGGCGCGCCGTCCGGCACGGAAGCGAGGGCGCTTGCCATCAGGAGGCGTTCGCCACAAGCCGCGCGACGGCGTCGCGCTCTTCGCCATTGATCATGGCGGTGAGAAATTTCACCGCCGCATCGTGTGCGCCGGGGCCGGCACCGGCGAGCGCCGTCTCGATGCGCTTGGTCTGCAGCGTCGCAAGTTCGAGCGCGAGCTTTTCGCCACGCGGCGTCACCCGCAGAAGGCGCTGCCGGCGGTCGTGCTCCCCTTCATTGGCTTCGACGAAGCCCTGTTCGACAAGATCGCGCAGCACGCGGCCGAGACTCTGTTTCGTGATCTTCAGAATGGTCAGAAGTTCGGCGACTTTCAGGCCGGGATTGCGGCTGACGAAGTGCAAAACCCGGTGATGGGCGCGGCCAAAGCCATAGCGTTCCAGGACCGCATCCGCCTCCTGGACGAAATCGCGGTAGGCGAAGAACAGAAGTTCGATCAGGTCATAGCGCGGCCCGGCCGGGTCGGCACGGAAGGCTTGCGCCTGCGATCGGGCAATTACGTCAGCCATGTTGACATATTACTCGGATTGGGCCCATGCTCCAAATCGGCAAGGACGCCGTGGCCCGGAGGGCCCGGGCGGTTTATCCTATGCCCAATCGGGCTCTGCGCCGCAAATACCGGTCATCACGTCAATCACCGGCCGGTTCGGGAGAAAATCATGCTGGTCAATCCGTTCGACAATCGCCCCGGTCATATCTGGCTGGACGGAGGCTTCGTGCCGTGGGGCGACGCGCGGCTGCATGTTCTGTCGCACGGCCTGCATTATGCGAGCTCGGTGTTCGAAGGCGAGCGCGCCTATGGCGGCGAGATATTCAAACTGACCGAGCATACCGAGCGGCTGAAGGAATCGGCCCGTATCCTCGATTTCGAAATTCCCTGGTCGGTCGAAGAGATTGACGAGGCCTGCCGCCAGACCCTGGCCAAGCAGGGCTTCAAGGACGCCTATATCCGCCCGGTCGCTTGGCGCGGTTCGGAAATGATGGCGGTCGCTGCCCAATCGAGCAAAATCCATCTGGCGATCGCCGCCTGGGAATGGCCGAGCTATTTCGATCCGGAACTGCGGATGAAGGGCCTGACGCTTGATCTCGCCGAATGGCGCCGGCCCGATCCGCGCACCATTCCCTGCAAGGCCAAAGCCGCCGGTCTCTATATGATCTGCACCCTGTCCAAGCACGCCGCCGAGCGCAAAGGCTGCGCGGACGCGATGATGCTCGACTGGCGCGGCCAGGTCGCCGAATGCACCGGCGCCAATATCTTCTTCGTCAAGGACGGTGCGATCCACACGCCGACGCCGGACTGCTTCCTCGACGGCATCACCCGCCGCACGGTGATCGGTCTCGCCAAGGACCGGCAGATTCCGGTTATCGAACGGGCGATCCTGCCGGAAGAGCTCTCGGGCATGCAGGAATGCTTCATCACCGGCACAGCGGCGGAAGTGACGGCGGTCGCCAAGATCGCCGACTGGAATTTCACCCCGGGTGACATCACCAAGACGCTGATGGCCGATTACACGACCGCGGTTCAGCCCAAAAAGGCCTTCGCCGCGGCCTGACGGGCCGCGGTTCTCAAACCCTCGCTACGCTTAAATCAACTCGCCGGGAGCCTCGTCGCCTTTGGCGCGGCGCAGGAGCTCGGCGATGAGGTCGCGGCTCGACACCGCTTTCATCGTCGCGCAGCCGCGCTGCATCAGAACGACTTCGGCTTGCAGCCCCTGTTCGATGACGACGAGCGTATCGGCCGGCTGAACCTCGTCGGCATTGCCGATCATGAAGGCCAGGGCCCGGCTGAGAGCGCCCGTTTCGCTGATCACCGTGATGCGGGAATGCTCGCCCCGAGCGCCCCGGACAACATCGTCCACCGTATCGCACGCAAACGCGGGAACCACCGCCAGATACGCCGCGGCCACCAAAATGAAGCGTTTCGCTGCTGGCATGACCACAATCCCTTGTGAGTTCTCACCTCTTGAGGCCATGCAAGCAGTGTGCACGGGAGGATTCCTGATCCGCAAGCCTGCCATGCATTCAGCGGGGCCGGTCCGTTTCGGCAACGATGGAGGCGAAACCGGGGTTCCAAGGTGGCCTGAGAGGAAGAAAAGCCGATTGCGGACTCACCTCTGCCCAATTCAGGACGGCCGACGCCACATTTGTTTCTTGAGGGTTTCTTGATTGTTTCTAGTGTTTCTGCATTGTAATTGCTTTGTAACAATCAGGCTATACTTGCGAATAAAGTATTCGGTCGATGTATAAAGTAGAATAGCGCGCCTGTATCCGATTAATAAATGTGACGAGACACCAGAAGTATCCGCATCATAAGCTTGGCATTATACGATGGTCTAAGCGGGAAATACTATCGCGTGTGCGTCAGGCGGCCGCACGAATCGGTCTGGAACCTTTCGAAAATCTCAGGCATACGCCCTGCCATTGAAACCGATGCTGCCTCGTTACGCAGCCGGTCCCCCTGGAGAAAACAAAATGCTTCGAATCCTCCTCGCGGTGATCGTGTCCCTGTGCGCGTTCGCTTCTCCCTCTCTCGCCGACACCCGGGCCCGTGCGGTCCTTCAGGAAGGTCGCTCGGCGCTCGTCACCAATGACGATGACTCTCGCGGCAGCGGCCGCAGCGCCGAAGTCCTGCGGATTGCCGAGCGCTATATCGGCACCAACCCGACTTCGATGCGCCGCCTGTGGTGCGCGAACTTCCTCGGCATGGTCGAGAAGAAGGCCGGACGCTCCGGCTCGGGCTCCAACTTCGCCCGCTCCTATGCGAGCTACGGCAAGTCGGTGAGCCGCTCGAGCGTTAAGCCGGGCGATATCGCGGTGATGGCGCGCGGCAAGCGCGGCGGCCATGTCGGCTACTTCGTCGGCTGGGCGCCGAACGGCAAGGCGATCATCATTTCCGGCAATAGCCGCGGCGGCAAAGTCTCGAAGGGCCAGTATGCGGCGAACCGCATCTTTGCCTGGCGCCGCCCTGCGTAAGCGTTCAGGACCTGAAAAAGAAAAAGCCGCGCTCGAAGCGCGGCTTTTTTGTTTGGGGCAGGGGTGCGGGATCAGGCAGCGCGGACGCGGTTGATGAAGCCGTCGACCTGGTTGCGCAGAAGCTCGGACTGGGTTGAGAGTTCGTCCGCGGCCTTGACCATCTGGCTGGAGACATCCTCGGTCTCCTTCGCCGCTTCGCTGACGCCCGAGATGTTCTGGGTGACTTCCGACGTGCCGGCGGCCGCCTGAGCGACGCTGCGGGCGATTTCGGTCGTCGCATCGCCCTGCTGCTGGACGGCATCGGCGATGGTGCGCGAAATCTCGTTCACCTGTTCGATGGTGGCCGTGATCGAGTTGATCGCGCTGACGACATCGGAGGTCGCGGTCTGCACGGCCTGGATCTGCGCCGAGATTTCCTCGGTGGCCTTCGCAGTCTGTGCGGCGAGGCTCTTCACCTCGGTCGCAACGACCGCAAAGCCGCGGCCGGCTTCACCGGCGCGGGCCGCTTCGATCGTGGCGTTGAGGGCGAGGAGGTTGGTCTGGGCGGCGATGTCGCTGATCAGGCCGACGACTTCGCCGATACGCTGGGCGCTGTTGGCCAGACCGCCGACCACCTGGGCCGTCGTCTGTGCCTGGCCCGAAGCCTGGCCGGCGATCTGCGCCGCGGAAGCGACCTGGCCGCCGATATCGCGGATCGATGCCGTCAGTTCCTCCGCCGCGCTGGCGACGGTTTCGACATTGGTCGTCGCCTCTTCGGAGGCGGCAGCCACGACCATCGACTGGCGGCTGGTCTCATCGGCGACGGCGCTCATCTGCGTGGCGCTCTGCTGAAGCTGGGTCGCCGCAGAGGACACGGTGCGGACGACGCCGAGGACTTCGCTTTCGAAATCGTCGGCGAGACGGTGCATCAGCTGACGCTTTTCGGCTTCGGCATTGGCTTCGGCTTCCGCCTGCTTCTTCTTCAGCTTTTCGACTTCCTTCAGCGAAGCGGTGACCTGGCCGACAACGCCCCAGATGTCGCCGATTTCGTCGCGCGAACGCTTGGCCGGGATGGCGACATCGTAATTGCCCTTGCCGATCTGCTGGAGGGCAGCGGACACGCGCTGCAGCGGGCGGCTGAGCATGGTCGTGCCGATATAAAGAGCGATCGCAACACCAGCGAGGATGCCGGCGGCCGCGGTGCCGATGACGAGCTTGTCGATCCAGGCCGAGAAGGTGTCGATTTCGGCTTCGATTTCAGCCGCTTGCGCTTCGTCGTAGGCAATCAGCTTGTCGATGACTTCCTGATAGGCGGCGCGGTTTGAGCGGTTGGCGTCGTTATTGCCGATGGCGCTGGCGGCTTCCGGGCCTTCGCTGACGCCTTTATCGGCGAGCTCGGTGCGGAGCTTGTTGAATTCGCCGGTTTTGCCGGCGACGTTATTGAACACTTCGGCATCGGCTTCCGGCACGATCGGCTGCCAGCCGGCCATCAGTTCGTCGATCTGCGAGAGACCTTTTTTCAGCTTGTCGGCGAAAGGCTTAGCTGCAGCCGAGTCCTTGGCGAGATAGATGCCGCGCGATTCCATCACGACGACGGACACGAGACGGTTCAGCCGCTCGCCATTGTGAGCGCGCTGCATCGCGTTTTCGAGATGAGCCATGCGGCTTTCATACTCATTGGCCGCATACAGGCCGATACCGGCGATGCCAGCGGCCACGATCCCCATGACCGCGACGATGCTGAGAACTTTGTTCCTGACGTTCATTTCGAGGTGCCCCTTGCCGGCCAGGACTCATTAGCGAGACCAAGCAACGTGAAATTGCGGGGCGGACACCAATAAAGATTTAACAAAACACATTTTCGCGCGGCGCTTTCACGCGGGCGGCCGCCTCGTATGTACGTAACGCACTGAGGCCGATACGTATTTCGGATTATCCGCCGGATCGGGCGATCTGCTTATTCCTTTGGGTAAGAAAAGTCGTTTTCAGCAGAGGCGCAACAACCGATCGGCTACCATCGATTGCGAGCACGCTCGTCGCTGTCTTTCGCTTCGACCCATGATGTGCCGTCTGCGCGCTCTTCCTTCTTCCAGAACGGCGCGGATGTCTTGAGCGCATCCATCACGAAATTCGCCGCCTCGAAGGCCGCTTGCCGATGTGCGGACAATGTGACGACGAGGACGATCTCATCGCCGGGAACGAGCCGGCCATACCGGTGAACGATCAGAATATCGAGCAGTGGCCAGCGTTTGCGTGCTTCAGCCTCAAGCCGGCTGAGTTCTTCTTCCGCCATTCCGGGGAAGTGTTCGAGCTCCATGGCTGAGATTGTGCCGGTCTCGCCGTCGGCACGGCAAAGGCCGGTGAAGGAGACGGCGGCGCCGACATCCGTGCGTCCGGATGTGAGGCGGACGATCTCGGCGCCGGTCTCGAAGCGCTCGGTCTGCAGGCGCACGGCCATCGTCAGCCTCCCGTCATCGGCGGGAAGAACGCGATCTCTTTCGCACTGGAGATGACGGCGTCCGGTTTGACATGGACGCGGTCGATGGCGGCGCGCACCACGCCTTCGCGGGCAAAGGCCGTCTCATATTCCGGGCCCTGGGTTTTGAGAAAGGAGACAAGCCCCGCGACCGTGCGGACTTCATCCGGCAGCGCAATCTCTTCTTCCGCCCGCCCGATACGCTCGCGCACCCAGGCGAAGTAGCGGATCTTCACTTGCCGTCCTCGAAGACGCTTTTCAGGCCGGCGCGGAAATAGTCATAGCCCGTATAGAGCGTCAGCACCGCCGACACCCAGAGCAGGATATGACCGGCATCGCTGACATGAGGGATAACGGCATCGCCCGCCGGGCCGGCGACAAGGAAACCGACCGCGACCAGCTGGGCGACGGTCTTCCATTTGGCGAGCTTGGTCACAGGAACACCGACGCGCAGTTCGGCGAGAAATTCGCGCAGGCCCGAAACGAGGATTTCGCGGCACAGAATGACGACTGCCGCCCAGAAGGAAATGCCGGTGAGCGTGCCGGTCGCCGCAAAGGCCAGAAGGCAGGATGAAACCAGAAGCTTGTCGGCGATCGGATCGAGCATCCGGCCGAGCGGCGATTGCTGGCCCCAGGCCCGGGCGAGATAGCCGTCGACATAATCGGTCACGGCGGCGGCGATATACAGACCGAGGGCCAGCCAGCGCCAGCCATGCGTCTCGCCGAGAAGGCAGGCCACGACCACCGGCACGGCGGCGATCCGCGCGTAAGTGAGCAGATTGGGCAGGCTCCAGGCATAGGCCCGGGAGGCATGGATCGAAGACATAGGCTCAGATAGGGGCCGGGGGCCGGGGGCGTCAATGGAGACCCCCGGCACTATCCTCAATGTCGCAGCAAGCTGCTGATCCGGCCTGGTTTATCGGTGTGGGAAAGCCAGGCGGGGCCGTTCCGAAATCAGCCGCGGCCTTCGTGGAAGAAGTCGTAGACCAGCTTGGCCGTCGCCCGGTTGATGCCGGGCACTTTCTCAAGGTCCGAAAGCCCAGCCTGAGCGACGCCTTTGGCCGTGCCGAAATGGTGGAGGAGGGCGCGCTTGCGCGACGGGCCGATGCCGGCGATCTCGTCCAGAGGCGAGCGCACGAACTCTTTCGATCTTTTGGCGCGGTGCGTGCCGATGGCGAAGCGGTGCGCCTCATCGCGCAGGCGCTGGATGAAATAGAGCACGGGATCGCGCGGCTCGAGCCGGAAGGGCTGGCGGCCGGGTATGTGGATCACTTCGCGTCCCGCATCGCGATCCTTTCCTTTGGCGACGGCGGCAAGCGGCAGATCGGTAATGCCGAGCCCTGAGAGAATGTCTTGAACCGCCGAGAGCTGGCCCGGCCCGCCATCGATGATCACAAGGTCCGGCCAGGGTGGCGCATCGCCGGGAGCCGCGTCGCGGTCCGGCGTGCCGTCCGGTGGCGTGCGCGGGCTTTCCTTCACAAGGCGCGCAAACCGCCGTTGCAGCACTTCGCGCATCATGCCGAAATCATCGCCCGGTGTGATCTCTTCCGAGCGTATGTTGAACTTGCGGTAGGAGTTTTTCTGGAAGCCTTCGGGCCCCGCGACGATCATCGCGCCGATCGCCGCCGTCCCCTGTATGTGCGAATTGTCGTAGACCTCGATGCGCCCGGGTGGCTTTTCGAGCCCCAGCGTCTGGCCGAGACCATCGAGAAGGCGGGCCTGGCTTGCGCTGTCGGCGAGCTTGCGGCCGAGCGCTTCGCGGGCGTTCTGCGCGGCATGCTGCACGAGATCGTGTTTGTCGCCGCGCTTTGGAACCGCGACTTCGATGCTGCGGCCCGTGCGCAGCGACAGCGCCTCTTCGAGCAGCGCGCGGTCTTCGATCTCGTGCGACAGCAATATGAGCCGCGCCGGCGGCTTGTCTTCGTAGAATTGCGAGAGAAACGCGCCCAAAACTTCTTCCGGCGGAACATTCCGGTCGGCTTTGGGAAAATAGGCGCGATTGCCCCAGTTCTGGAAGGTGCGGAAGAAGAACACCTGCACGCAGGTCTGGCCGGCTTCCTGATGCAGCGCAAAGACGTCCGCTTCTTCAACGGAGCGCGGATTGATGCCCTGATGCGATTGTACGGACGATAAAGCGGACAAGCGGTCGCGATAGCGTGCTGCCGTTTCGAAATCCATGCGCTCGGATGCGTCGGTCATCCGCGCGGCGAGTTGGCGCTGCACCGTCTGGCTTTTGCCGGACAGGAAATCATGCGCCTCGCCGACAAGATTGTTGTAATCGTCGAGTGCGATCTCGCCGGTGCAGGGGCCCGAGCAGCGCTTGATCTGGAAGAGAAGGCAGGGCCGCGTGCGGCTCTCGTAAACCGCATCCGAGCATGAGCGCAGGAGAAAGGCTTTCTGCAGCGCGGTGATCGTGCGGTTGACGGCCCAGGTCGAAGCGAAGGGACCGAAATAATCGCCCTTGATGGTGCGCGCGCCGCGATGTTTGGCGATGCGCGCCGCCGGGTGATCCTCGGCGACAAGGATATAGGCAAAGCTCTTGTCGTCGCGCAGCAGCACATTGTAGCGCGGGCGCAGGCGCTTGATGAGATTGGCTTCGAGCAGCAGCGCTTCGGATTCGGTTTCCGTCGTCACGAATTCCATGCTCGCCGTATCGGCGATCATCTGCGCGAGACGGTTGGTGTGGCCGATGCCGCGCGCATAATTTGCAACGCGCTTTTTCAGGCTGCGGGCTTTGCCGACGTAAAGAATCTCGCCGTCGCGATCGATCATGCGGTAGACGCCGGGCCGGTTGGGCAGGGTCTTCAGCGCCCGCTGGATGACGTCGATGCCGCGTGCGCCTTCGATTTCCTCCGCTTTGCCCCAATCCATAACGGGCGCAGCCTCAGCGGCTTCCGGCGCGGTGTCACGGTCCGCGGCCAGGATGTCGTCGGGTTCGAGATTCTGCTTTTTAGGGTCGTCGGTCATGGTCGAGGGCGAAAGGCTTAACCGAAATGTAGGTGGCGCGGGCCTAATACTCCATGTCCCCACGGGTTTTCCTGACCGGGAACCGCCGCTTCAGCGCCACGTTTTGCCCCGAATCTGCGGGCAGGTTGCGAAGCTTAGAGGGCTGGTCAAGGACCATTAACGAACCTCGGCGGGGGCCGGAGCGTTCAGGGGACGGCGGGCATCGTGCGCGCTGACCCGGCCGGAGTGTGAGTTATGCGCGTCAAAGGGATACTTTTCGCAGCGGCGTTGGGGGCATTGCCCTCTTCGGTTCTTGCTGCCGACGCGCCCGTCATTTCTCCCATCGATGCGGCAATCGTCAACGCGGCCCATGATTGGGCCGGCGGCTATGTCGGCGTGAACGCCGGCTATGGCTGGGGCGAATTCGACGCCGATGGACCCGCGACGCTCGACGATCCCACTTATTCCGGCGATGGCGCGCTCGGCGGTTTCCAGATCGGCTACAACAAACAGCTCGGCACGGTCGTGATCGGCGTCGAAGGCGATCTGCAGGCGACGAATATCGAAGAGTCGACGACCGGCGGCGGCGCGACAACCACGACGAGCCTCGACTGGTTTTCGACGGCGCGCGGCCGCGTCGGTTACGCCTTCGATCAGACAGGCACTCTTGTCTACGGCACTGCCGGCCTTGCCATCGGCGGCGTTGAGACGTCTGTCTCCGGCGCGGGCGGCGGCAGCGACGATCAAGTACTTACAGGTTTCGCGGCCGGCGCCGGCGTCGAGCAATCCATCGCCGACAATCTCAGCCTGAAAGCGGAATATCTGTACGTTGACCTTCAGGAGAAGGCTTTCGACGCAGGCACGAGCGAAACAAATGCGCAGTGGGACGGACACGTCATGCGCTTCGGCGCCAATCTGAAATTCTGATTTTCTTAATGTTCTCGAAGGGAATTCGGCCCTCGAGCGTTTGAATTACGGCAACGAGGTGGCCACGCCGAAATATGGCAAAGCGAGCTGTGACCCGCAGGACACGCACTTTTGGGGTGCTTCGGAGTTATAAGCTCATCCACGCACGGGGAGACGCGGGAGCCGCCGGGGGGCAGGATCTCGTTGGGGAGCCGAGCAAGTCAAAGTAGGGGTTAGTTATGAAAACCAAGATTGCCTCCCTCGCGGCTGCGGCCGCGTTTGTTGCGCTTACGCCTGCGGCCTTCGCAGCCGATATGCCGGTGGCAGCTCCGCCGGTGCAGGCGATGGTTCCGGAAGAAGCATCGTTCGATTGGACGGGTTTCTATGTCGGTGCCTACGGCGGCTACGCTTTCGGTGAAAGCAATGTCGACGGTCTCGGTGAATCGGATATCGAAGGCGCTCTTGCCGGCGGCACCGTCGGCTACAATCAGCAGTACGGTCAGTTCGTTCTCGGTATCGAAGCCGATGGCGGCTGGTCGGGTGCCGACAATGACGACGACGCGGCGACCTATGATGCCGATATCGGTTGGCTTTCGACGGTTCGCGGCCGCGTCGGCTATTCGTTCGACAGCTTCATGATCTACGGCACCGGCGGTGCTGCGATCGGCGAAGTGAACATCGACGATGGCGTCACCGACGAAAGCGACACGCGTCTCGGCTGGACGGCCGGTGCGGGCGTTGAAGCTGCTCTGACCGACAACATCTCGGTGAAGGGTGAGTATCTTTACGTCGATCTCGGCGATGAAGAACTCGGCGGCTCCGATGTCGACATCAACGCACATACGGTGCGCGGCGGCATCAACTACCGCTTCTGATCCTATTACCTCCCAAGACTGAAGGGCCCCGGTTTCGCCGGGGCCCTTTTTTATTAAGACTCCGTTGACTCTGTAAAAAGCAAATCATTCAGGTTACGCCCCGTTAAGGATTTCAAAACGCCGCGCCTCTAGCGTCGAGCCCCAGTTCCATCGGGCTTGTAGAGCCGGAGTTTTTGTAATGCGTTCTCTGAACTTTACGGCGGCTGCCGCCGCACTCGTCTTCGCCGCGGGCGCCGCGAAGGCTGCAGATTTCCCGAACTCCTATTCGGATCAGGCTTACGCGCCGGCCGTCGAAGAAGCCTGGACGGGCTTTTACGCCGGCGCTTTGCTTGGCTATGGCCTCGGCGATGCCGATGGTTTCGAGCCGGACGGCTTTCTCGGCGGTCTGACGGTTGGCGTGAATTACCAGATCGAACAGATCCTGGTCGGCGCGGAAGGCGACATTGCCTATACCGGCGTCAGCGATGAGGGCACCGAAGATTATTCGATGGATTGGGTCGGCACGATGCGCGGCCGCATCGGTTACGCTTTTGACCGTTTCGTCGTGTTCGGTACCGGCGGTTTTGCCTGGACGAATGCCGAATATGACGGCCCGGGCGGCGATGACGGTTATTTCCACGGCGGCTGGGTTGTCGGCGGCGGCATCGAAGCGGCGCTCACCGGCAATATCTCGGCGAAGTTCGACTATCTGTACATGAACTTCAGCGAAGAGCTGTACACGCCGGGCGGCGATATCGAGCCCGACCTGCACACCTTCCGTCTCGGCGTGAACTACAAGTTCTAAGGCTTATTTGGGCGGGTGCGTCGCGGCAAAGGCCGGGACCGCCCGTTCGAAATCGTCGACCCATGCTCCGAGACGAGGGTGGGCGGCGCGCCAGCCCGGTGCGCGCAGATCGAGATAACCGAACGCGCAGGCGAGCGTGATCTTCCCGATATCCGGTGTGGATGTGATGTCCGGCAGCGGCGCGCTTTCAAGCGAGGCGAGAGCGCGCTCGACTTTGCCCGTCTGATGATCGAGCCATTTCTGCTCGTGCTTTTCCGCCGGGCGGTAACGCCCCTCGTAAACGCGCAGAAGCGCCGCATCCATGATGCCGTCGGCGAGCGCCTGCAGGCGCAGCACGTCAAAGCGCGCCGGTCCCGCAGCCGGAATGAGCCGGTTGCCGCCGGCGATGAAATCCAGATATTCGGCGATCACCCGGCTGTCGAACAGCGCGGTGCCGTCTTCGAGAAGTAGGATCGGGATCTTGCCGAGCGGATTTTGTGTGCGCAGCGAATCCGCCGGATCCAGAGTATCGGCGGACACGACTGAAATCCGGTCGCTGAGGCCGAGCAGGGCCATCGCGATCTTGATCTTGCGGCCATAGGGCGAACCGGCGGACGAGCGAAGAACCAACATGTGAAAAAACTCCCGTCCGCCGCTTTGTTACTCGATCAGGCCGCGGTGACGAGGTTGACCGCCTTCGGACCCTTGCCCTTCTTGTCGGGCTCGACGTCGAACTCGACGCGCTGGCCTTCGTTCAGCCCGTCGAGGCCCGAACTCTGCAAAGCGCTGACATGGACGAACACATCCGGTCCGCCCGAATCCGGCTTGATGAAGCCGAAGCCTTTGTCAAAATTGAAAAATTTTACCGTACCCGATTGCGCCACGGTCAACTCCCCCTCTAGCGTTTCCAACCCTTGTGCGCGTCTGTCGCGCGCATCAATCGGCAAGTCGTAGCGAAGATTCCCTAGCGCTGGCAAGGCGTACCGGTCGCGCCTCAGGCGGCTCAGCTTTCGGCGGCAAGAGTCACGACGCGGCCGCGCGCTCCCGCATCCTCACCGAGATGCCCGGCGAGGCCGGGCAGGAGGATGTCGAGCTCCTCTTTCAGCTTGAAGGGCGGGTTGACGATGACGAGCCCGCAGCCGTTCAGCCGCGTCTTGTCGTTGGGCCTGCGGATCAGGAGTTCGGCGGCAAGCATGTCGGGGATGCCGGCTTTGCCGAGCCCGCGGGTAAAGGCTTCGGTCTCGAGCACATCCTTGATCGGATACCAGAGGGCATAGATGCCGGTCGGCCATTTCTTATGGGCGCGCTTGAGGCCCTCGGTCATGCGGTGGAATTCGCCCACCTCTTCGAAAGGCGGGTCGATGAGGACAAGGCCGCGCCGCTCCTTGGGGGGAAGATAGGCATTGAGGGCCGTATAACCGTCGATCTCGACCGCGGTGACCCGCTCGTCGCGCCGGTAGCGGCGGCGTAAGGCGGCGGCATCCTCGGGATGGAGTTCACACAGGGTCAGCCGGTCGCCGGGGCGGGCGAGCGAACGGACGAGTTCCGGCGAGCCGGGGTAGAAGCGAAGCCCGCCGTCCGGGTTCACGGCCTCGACCGCCTGCCGCCACGGTTCGAGTTTTTCGATGAGGGCCGCGTCGGTCACCTTGTCCCAGAGCCGTCCGACGCCGCCCTGCCATTCGCCGGTGCGGGCCGCTTCATCGGCTTTGAGATCATAAAGTCCTATGCCCGCATGCGTGTCCAAATACCTGAAAACGCTTTCTTTTTTCAGAAGGCTACGGACTATCAGAGCCAGCACCGCATGCTTGAGCACATCGGCAAAGTTCCCCGCGTGATAACTATGTCGGTAATTCATCGATCCGGTTTTCTTGCGGGCGCCACAGTCGGCGGTCTAAATGCCGCCGCGGCAACAAATGCTTAACCCTGTGAGGCGGGGTGGTGAACGCAGCTTTTTCGATGTATCGCGTCCTCGCGATTGTTCTGCTTGCCTATGCGATCTGTTATCCGCGGGTCGCTCTTGAAGCCAGCGCCAATCCTGAACCCTTCGGCCGTGGGCCGACCCGTGCGGAACGGCTGATGGCCGATTTCTCCGCCTGGCTCGACCGCCCGATCGAACAGATTCTCGCGACCCTCAACCGGTCGCGCTCCAGCTAGCGGACCGGACTCCGGCGCCGGCCAGTTTCAGAGGAAAAGGTGCAGCCGAAGAGGGGACAGCAAGGCCGAAAGCTCCGCGGCTGGGTCGCTGCCGCGCTCGTTATCGGCTGCTATTTCATTCTCCAGCTGCCTTTCGCTTCGACCCTCGTCGTCATGCATCCGGACGAGCGCCACTACGCCTATTCGGCCTCGCATATGATCGAGACCGGCGACTGGCTCATCCCGACGACGCCCGAAGGCGAGCTGCGGCTCCGCAAACCGATCATTCCGTACTGGATCTCCGCCGCGGGCTTTGAAACCGCAGGCATGGGCGTGCTCGGCTCGCGCCTGTTCTGGGTATTCTGCGCGCTCGGCATTCTGGCGCTGACCTATGCGCTGGCGCGAGCGCTCGGCGCGAGCGAACGCGTCAGCCTGTTTGCGCTGCTTTTGACCGGCGGCAATCCGCTGTTCATGCGCGCCTCGGTCAACGCCATTCCCGATATGCCGCTGACGCTGTTTCTTCTGATGTCGGCGCTCGGCTTTGCGAAACTTTTGCGCGACGACAACCCGCCGCGTCATGCCGCCTGGCTGGCCTATACCAGCGCGGCGCTTGCCGTGCTGACGAAAGGCATATTGCCGTTCGTCCTGCTCGCCATCGTCTTTGCGTCGGCCTTCCTGTTCGCGCGCCGGCGCTTCAGAAATCTTCTCGCGCCCGGGCCAGTCCTTGTTGCGATCGCGCTCGTTTCGTCCTGGTATCTCTATGCGATCCTCAAATATCCGGATGTCTTCTACGCCGAGTTCATCGGCGATCAGCTGACGAAGAAAGTGGCGCGCAGCCCCCTCGAAATACCTCTCGCGGCGCTGCTCTATCTTGCGATCTTCATCGCCTCCTTCTTCTTCCTGCCGGTGGTGCTCTGGCTTGCCGGACGCGGCAGAAAGCTCACGGAGCTTCCGCCCGCCGTCAAAATGCTCGGCCTCTGGGTTCTCACCGTGCCGCTCGCCTTCAGCCTCGGCGGCTTTCTGTCGGAGCGCTATCTCATTCCGGCGGTGCCGGTGTGCGCCGCACTTCTGGCGCTCGGCTTCTCCAAGCTCGATCCTGACAGCTTTGTGCTGACGCGCGCCGCTCGCGTGCTTCTCGCAATCATGCTGATCGTCGAAACGGTCGCGATCGCGCTTTATCTTGCAATCGAATATCAGCTCGCGCCGCTCTGGGAAGCCGTTTTACTTTCGCTCATTGCCGCTGCGATCATCGCTGTTGTCGTGCATGCGATCTGGACGGGCAGGCGGGCGGCTTATGTTCTCCTCGTTTCGGTGGTGCTCGTGACGGCGATGAGCGCCGTGCCGCTGCGCCACCTCGTTATGCCGCATCCGGGCGACATCCTTGCCGACCGCCTTGTGGCGGCAAATATCGATCCGTCGCGCGCCTTCCTCTGGGGCGATTCAGAGCTTGCGGCCGCCGTCCGGCTGCATGCGCCGCGGGCGGAGATGTTCCACGAGGTCAAGACGATCGACGCCGTGCCGATGCAGGCGCCGTGCGTCGTGATGAGTGACAAGAAGCGCTATGTGCTCGAGCTTCAGAACCGCGGCTTCAAGGTCGAGACGGTGAAGGGCGGCTGGCGCATCCTCGACCCGCAGCGTCTCGTCACGGCGGCTTGGAATGGAAAACTTGCCGAGATGCGTGCCGAGCGCGGCGCGACAGCGGTCTTTGCGACCTGTCCCTAACGGAGGGGCGGCATCACCACGTCCTGCCTTTTGCAGGAACGGCGGTCCACCTCCGGGCAGGACCGGAAATTCAAATCGGGCGTCAGGCACAGACGCACTTCGCGCAGATGCCGGTTGTCGCAGGTCACGGCTATGGCGTCGGGTTTCAGGCCCGGATTGGCCTTGCGGAACTCGGCTTCCACCGTGGCGGGCGAGACGGTCTGCCAGCTCTGCGGATTGCTGTAGGCCGCCGGGATATTGACTTTGGTACGTACGTCGCGGACGAGGGCAAAATAATCCGCGGCGGGCAGGCCCGAACAGGTGCCGTGCTTTTTCCACTCATGGATGATCAGCCGCCGGCTCGGCATCAGATCGAGCATGGAATTGACCACATTGTTCGGCACCCATTCCGGCGACGGATCGCAGAATTCCGGAAAGCCGTTTTCCAATTGCGGCCACAGTCCGTGGACGACGAAGGCATAAGGACGCCCCCCCGAACATTGCGCGGGTTCAGCCTGTGCGCCTTCCGCCGCGCAATAGCTCGGCGACCAGGACAGAGACAGGACGTAGAAATCGAAATCGCGGGCAAGCGACGGGCTGCACAGAAAAAGCCACGCCGCCGCGAGAGCTGTGAGTCTCAAGGACCGGCCATCTTGCAGCCCGGCGCGAAGGCCAGATTGCGGTCGAGACCGTTCACGCACCATTCGACCCGGTGGGCGATGCCCAGCGTGCCGGCCTTATGGATGATCGCGTAGTGGACTTCGCGCACGACGCCGTCCGAGACCTGGGCGCGTACCACGCAGAAGCGGCGGGCGAAGAATTCGGTGCCCCAGGGCCGGTAGCCGACTTCGATGGGTTCATCGAAGGATTCGAGCCGAAGATCCGAATCCCAGTATTCGCTTTCCTTGTCGTGGAAGGCCGCGGCGATCGAGCCGAAGACTCCGCGGCTGTTGCACAGAGGCAGCCGGACCCCGTCATCCACGACCGTGGTGCCCCGCGCCTCGGGCGAATAGGGGGTATCGGCGGCGAAAGCCGCTCCCGTCGCTAAGGAAAAAGCAAGCACAGCGGCAATGCGGATCATCGGTTCGTCACTTGTTGCGTTATGTTTGAGGACAGTGCGGCGGTGCAAAAGCCGGGTCAAGCGCTGGACAGGACAGGTTTGCGCGTTATGCCCCGGCATGGCCAAACCGCCACAGACGCCGCCACAGGTCAGGAGCCGGAATGCAGGTTTTCGAGACGGCCAGAGATGCGGCCCTGGCGCTCCGGCCAGACCGCCCGGTCTATGGCTTCCGGCCCTCGGTGCTGACCGCCGACGCCAGGGATTTCCTCTCCGGTTTTCGCGGCACAACCGCCTATGCGGTGAAGACGAATGACGACCCGCGCATTCTGAAAACTCTGGTTGCAGCCGGCATCAAGGCCTTCGATGTGGCGAGCCCCGGGGAATTCGCCGCCGTGCGCGAAGCCGATCCGAGCGCCAAGCAATTCTATATGCATCCCGTGAAAGCGCAGTCCGATATCAGGCTGGCGCTCGAAACCTATGGCATCCGTTCGCTGGCGCTCGACCACGAAGACGAGGTCGCGAAGATCCTGCGCATCGTCCGTGCGCTCGATCTCGATCCTGCCGATATCACGTTGTTTGTGCGGCTCGCGACCAAGGGCCATGCAGCTTATGAGCTGTCGAAGAAGTTCGGAGCAGGCCCGAGCCATGCGGTGGAGCTTGTGGAACGCATTTCCCGCATCGGCTTCAAGCCGGGGCTGACCTTCCATGTCGGCAGCCAGATCGAAGATCTCGACACCTATGAACGGGCGCTCGCTTCCGCCGCCTGGGTGCGCAACCGCGCCGACGCGGAGATCGCCGCCCTCGATATCGGCGGCGGCTTCCCGGCGCGGTATGGACACGATCCCAAGCGCAAGGCGCCGCCGCCGGCGCCGCCCATCGGCGATCTTCTGAGCGAGATCCATAGCGAGATCGAAGAATGGGGACTTGCCGATCTGCCGCTCATCGCCGAGCCGGGCCGCGTCATCGTTGCGCGCTCGCTCTCGGTCATCGTCCGCGTGATGCTGAAAAAGGGTCAGCGCATCTACATCAATGACGGCATCTGGTCCTCGCTCTCGGATGCCTGGACCGGCAAAATTACTCTTCCCGCACGGCTCATTCCCGATCCGGCGCGCAAAGCCAAACGCGGCGGGTCCGACAAGCTCGTGCCGTTCCGTGTCTTCGGCGCGACCTGCGACTCGGTCGATATTCTGTCGCGCCCGTTCTGGCTGCCGGAAAATGTCGATACGGGCGACTGGATCGAAATCGGCCATATCGGCGCCTATTCGCTGTCGCTGCGCACCCGTTTCAACGGCTTTTACCCCGACACCTTTGTTGAGCTCACAACACCCTTCGAAGAGGATGAGAGCGGCAAAGAAGGTTTTGCCAATGTCGAACCGCGCGGCGGCATGGCGGCGGAGTAGGGGCTGCGGAATAGGGGAACCCTTCACCGGCCCCGCCGATTTAGACGGTATGACAACCGTCCTTTGGCGCGCGGGCCTTGCCGCTTTCCTCTGTCTGTCTCTTGCCGGATGCGGTGAAGAGGCGACCATTCCAGCCGAACAGGGCTACGGGCCCGATCCGGTTCTGCCCGAGCCCAATCCGACTTTGTTTCCGACCGTACATATCGCGGAGACGGAACCCTGGCCGCCCGGCACGGCGCCGAAAGCGGCACCGGGTTTCAAGGTCAACCGCTTCGCCGATGGGCTCGACCATCCGCGCTGGATTTATGTTCTGCCCAACGGCGATGTGCTGGTCGCCGAAAGCCAGGCGCCGCCGAAGCCCGAAGAAGCGAAGGGCTTTCGCGACATGATCATGGGCTTCTTCATGAAGTCCGCCGGTTCCGGCGCAACGCCGAGCGCCAATCGCATCACTCTCCTGCGCGATGCCGACGGCGACGGCATGGCGGAAGAGCGCAGTACCTTTCTTGAAAATCTCACTTCGCCCTTCGGCATGGTTCTCACCGGCGACAACGACAAATTCTATGTCGCCAATGCCGATACTCTGATGCGCTTCACCTATACGGACGGCGCGCTGAAGATCGACGGTGCGGGCGAAAAGGTGACGGACCTTCCGTCCGGCATCAATCATCACTGGACGAAGGATGTGACGGCGTCACCGGACGGCTCGCGTCTTTACGTCACCGTCGGCTCAAACTCCAATGTGGCGGAGAACGGGATGGAGGCGGAGAAGGATCGCGCCAACGTCCTCGAAGTCGATTCGGCCACGGGGCAATACCGCGTCTTTGCGTCAGGCCTGCGCAATCCGAACGGGCTGTCTTGGCAGCCGGACTCGGGCGCGCTGTGGGTTGCCGTCAATGAGCGCGACGAAATCGGCTCGGATCTGGTCCCCGATTACATGACGAGCGTGAAGGACGGAGCCTTCTATGGCTGGCCCTATTCGTATTACGGCCAGCATGTCGATGAGCGCGTCGAGCCGCAAAACCCGGACCTTGTCGCCAAAGCCGTAAAGCCGGACTACGCGCTCGGGGCCCATTCTGCCTCGCTCGGTCTCACCTTCAACACCGGCACGCTCTTTCCCGAAGCCTATCGCAATGGTGCTTTTGTCGGACAGCACGGCTCGTGGAACCGCAAGCCGCGCGCCGGATACCGGGTGATCTTCGTGCCGTTCACTAATGGCATGCCGTCCGGCCCGCCGCAGGAAATTCTCGGCGGGTTCCTCAGCCCCGGCGACAAGGCGTATGGACGTCCCGTCGGCGTCAAGAACGCAAAAGACGGCGCGCTGCTCGTCGCCGACGATGTCGGCAACGTCATCTGGCGCGTGACGCCGCAATAGGGTTCGCGGGCTGATCAGGGCAGACGGATCACATAGGTCTTGCGCGTCGTCTCGATGACTTCCCAGGTGCCCTTGAACCCGGGCCGCAGGATCAGCGAATCACCGGCCTTCAGCGTGGTCGCTTTGCCGCCGTCTTCGGTGACGATCGAGACCCCGCTCGCGACCTGGCAATATTCCCACTCGTCGTAACTGACGCGCCATTTGCCCGGTGTTGCTTCCCACACCCCGGCATAAAGCTTTCCGTCCGGTGATTCTTCGAAGTTCCAGGTGCGGGTCTGAGGTTTGCCGGAGATTACTTTCTCGTCGGCAATAGAAGCGACATCGGGGACAAGCTTATCGAGGTCGAAGGTCAGGATCTGCGAGGCCATTAACGTCTCCTTAACCTTTAATGTCATGTGGCGGGATGAATCAGGTCAGATGGTCGCATTTCGGCTACTGGCCGGAACTATCTCGGCGGTGCCCCATTTCTGCCCCATCCGCCCGGCATCTGCCCATCTGGGTTGGGTTCTTGAGGGGGATAATAATGCATCTCGTAAAGTTCGCCGCGGCCGGAGCTGCGGTTTTTGTGATGGGCTGCGCGGCTCTGCCGGCGCAGGCCAAGGATTTTTCCGGCACGGCGTCCTGGTATCAGATGGGCACGCGCACCGCGTCCGGCGCCCGGTTCAATCCGGACGGCCTCAGCGCCGCGCATCGTACCCTGCCTTTCGGCACCAAGCTGAAGGTCACCAATGTCCGCAACGGCAAATCGGTGCAGGTGGTCGTCAACGATCGCGGCCCGTTCACCGGCAAGCGTGTTCTCGATGTCTCGCGCGGCGCGGCCCGCCATCTCGGCATGATCGGGGCGGGGACCGCCAAAGTCAGCGTCCAGGTGGTCGGCACCCAGGTCGCTTCGAACTGATCGGCAAGGGCGGGATTTTCCCGCCCTTTGCTTTTGGGGAACCCTGTCATCCCGCGAGGGGTTACCCTCCGACAGGAGGACGCGATGACAAAGCCGAATTCGCCTGCCAACGAAAACAAGAAGACCACGAGCCCGCGCCAGGATGCGCAGGACAAGGCCGCCAAGCAGCATGACCGGGAAAGTCCCGAAGATCGCGGCCAGAACGCCAATACCCGCATCAATACGACGGTGCAGGGCAATCGGCAGAACCGCTGACGGTATCGCCGGTGTAACTGAGGCAGGGTCTCAACAGCGCATTAGAAGCGGCTGAAATCGATCACGAATTCATGGGTGACGGGAGCGGGTTATTGACCGACTCCCGCGGGCTCGATCAAACTCTCCCCGCATTCGCCTGGGAGGGCAAAAACATGTTCGATCGTTTTGCTGTTTATGAGCCGCAGATGCGCAGCATTCTGCGCATCGTCACCGGCCTGCTGTTTCTGCAGCATGGCACGCAGAAATTCTTCAGCTTTCCCGACGCCTCGAAGCCCGCGGTCGATTTCGCGTCGCTGATGGGCCTCGCCGGCGCCATCGAATTTATCGGCGGCATTCTCTTTATCATCGGCCTGTTCACGCGGCCGGTCGCCTTCATCGCCGCCGGCTTCACCGCCGTCGCCTATTGGATGGCGCATGCACCGCAGAGCCTCTACCCGATCCTCAATCAGGGCGAACTCGCGATCCTCTACTGCTTCGTGTTCCTGTATTTCGTCACGGCCGGTCCCGGCCCGTGGAGCATCGACAAACGCTGATCTGAAAAATCTCAGCCGCAGGTTTTCGCGATAAGGTCGCGGAGATCGGCGGCTGAGACATTCGTCCTGCCGAGTTTCTCATCGCGTTCCTGTCCCGCGATGCAGCGGCCGTAAACCTCAGCGGCATGCTCCAATGTCAGGACATGCACATTCATCGCCGAGCATTTCTCGGCGGTCGCGCCATTTTCAGTCGATTGAAGTTTGCGCCCGGTCGCTTGCAGATCGGTTTCGATCTGCCGCAAGGCGGCTTTGCAATGCACCGAGCCGAACGCCTGCGCGTGAACCTCGCCGCCCGCGACCAATAGCAACAGAAGGGCGGCGGCCAATTTCAGCATCGGGGAGCGCTCCGGCGGAAGACTTCAGCCTTCCGCCGGTGTGCGATCACTTTTTCCAGGGAGCCTTGAAGCCGAGATCGATATCGTCTTCGGCATCATCGGCCTTGTCCTTGAAGAACGCGAACGTGTCCTTCGCGGTGTCTTCGGCTTCGTCGGCCGCATCGGCCGCGTCATCGCCGATTCCGGCGAAGAAGGATTTCACCTTGTCGCCGAGATCGGTGTCTTCGGCCGCGTTCGCGGCGGTGAGGGGAAGAACAAGAACGGCCGCCAAAGCAGCCAGAGTCAGCAGTGTGCGAGGCATGGATTATCCTCCTGATTACGAGAGGCAAACCATGAGACATCGCTCCTAGTTCCACCATGCGTCATAGTAACCTCAGGAAAAAACCGGCCGGAAAACCGGCCGGTTTTGAATGTGCATTCGCGCCTCAGTTGAGAATCTGAACCTTTACGAGGCTGTCGTCCTGACCCTCGTTGAGAACCACAAATTGCGAGTCGAGCACGATATCGCGGCGGTTGCCGTCCTGATCGATGGCGTTCTGGACCTTCCACTCATTGTCGTCCAGCTCGACCTTGCCCCAGGACGTGAAGCCCTCATCGAGCAGAACATTGCTGATGATCGCCGTTTCATCGGCGGTCGGCGCGCGATCCGCGGCGACGGCTGCGCCGAGCGGCGTGGCAAGGAGCGCGATGAGCGCACTCGTACGGATAATTTTCTGCATGCAAAATCTCCTGTGTTCGGGGGCAGAGGAGAGTCTAGGGCTGAATGGGGCAGTGAGGGGGCAGAAGCGTGAAACTTCTGGCTCGCATCAGGTCGGGTAAACCCGACTTGGTCATTCAAGATTTCGTCATTTATTATCGCGAAATCAGCGGCGTTTGCCGCGAGAGCCCGCACGGCCGCCGCCGGCCCTTCCGCCCGAAGACGTTCCGCCGCGCGTGATGCGGCGAATTTCGACCTCTTCGTCATGTGCTTCGGAGGCAAGACCCTCGACGACATTGCGCGGCGCGGCGAGCGGCAGATCGCGATTGTGCGGGCCCATTTCCTTGAGCGTCGGCTTGTGGACGCGCGAGCGCGTCTCGCCGAATTTACCGGCGCCGTCTTCGATTTCGGACTGACGCACCAGCGCATCGTCGGCGACGAGAAGCTCGGTTTCGCGCAGCCGCTTGAGTTCGTCGCGCAGCCTTGCTGCTTCTTCGAATTCGAGATTGGCCGCGGATTCGCGCATGCGCTTTTCGAGATCGGCCAAAGTCGCCTGGAAATTATGGCCGACCAGCGTGCCGTCTTTGACGAGGCCGGTATCGACGCGCACATGATCCTTCTCGTAGACGCTGTCGAGAATATCGGCGATGCGCGCTTTCACGCTCTGCGGCGTGATGCCGTGTTCGGTATTGTAGGCGACCTGCTTTTCGCGGCGGCGCGCCGTTTCCGCCATCGCGCGCTCCATCGAGCCGGTCACATTGTCCGCGTAGAGCACGACCTTGCCGTCGACATTGCGCGCGGCACGGCCAATGGTCTGGACGAGCGAGGTCTCGGAGCGGAGGAAGCCTTCCTTGTCGGCATCGAGGATCGCGACAAGTCCGCATTCGGGAATATCGAGGCCTTCGCGCAGAAGATTGATGCCGACCAGAACATCGAATGCACCGAGACGTAGATCGCGGATGATCTCGATGCGCTCGATCGTGTCGATGTCCGAATGCATATAGCGGACGCGCACGCCGGCTTCGTGCAGATATTCGGTGAGGTCTTCGGCCATGCGCTTGGTCAGAACCGTCACGAGCGTGCGATAGCCCTTTTTCGCCGTCTCGCGGATTTCGCCGAGCACATCGTCAACCTGCGAACGGGCAGGGCGCACCTCGACCGGCGGATCGATCAGGCCTGTCGGACGGATCACCTGTTCGGTGAACACGCCGCCGGTCTGCTCCATTTCCCATTTGCCGGGCGTTGCCGAGACATAGACGGTCTGCGGCCGCATCGCGTCCCATTCCTCGAAACGCATGGGCCTATTGTCCATGCAGCTTGGCAGGCGGAAGCCGTATTCGGCCAGCGTCGCCTTGCGGCGGAAGTCGCCGCGATACATGGCGCCGATCTGCGGCACGGTGACATGGCTCTCGTCGACAAAGACGAGCGCATTGTCGGGCAGATATTCGAAGAGGGTCGGCGGCGGCTCGCCGGGCTTTCGGCCCGTCAGCCAGCGCGAATAATTTTCGATGCCGGCACAGGAGCCGGTCGCTTCCATCATTTCGAGATCGAACATTGTGCGCTGTTCGAGGCGTTGCGCTTCGAGCAGGCGGCCCATTTTGTTGAGCTCGTCGAGGCGCAGGCGCAGCTCTTCGCGAATGCCCTTCACCGATTGCAGCAAAGTCGGCCGCGGCGTCACATAATGCGAATTCGCGTAGATCTTCACGAAGGCCAGATCGGATGTCTTGTGTCCGGTCAGCGGGTCGAATTCCTGGATGCTTTCGATCTCGTCGCCGAACAGGCCGATGCGCCAGGCGCGGTCTTCATAATGGGCCGGGAAGATTTCGATCGTGTCGCCGCGCACACGGAATGTGCCGCGCGTGAAATTCACATCGGCGCGCTTGTATTGCGTCGCCACGAGATCGGCGATCAGCTGGCGCTGGTTGACGCGCTCGCCGACTTTGAGGCCGAAGGTCATGGCGGTGTAGGTTTCGACCGAGCCGATACCGTAAATGCACGAGACGGATGCGACGATGATGACGTCGTCGCGTTCGAGCAGAGCGCGCGTCGCCGAATGGCGCATGCGGTCGATCTGTTCGTTGATCGACGAATCCTTCTCGATATAGGTGTCGGTGCGCGGAACGTAGGCTTCCGGCTGGTAGTAGTCGTAATACGAGACGAAATATTCGACCGAGTTTCCCGGGAAGAAACTTTTGAACTCGCCATAGAGCTGCGCGGCAAGCGTCTTGTTCGGCGCAAGGATCAGCGCCGGGCGCTGCGTTTCCTCGATCACCTTGGCCATGGTGAAGGTCTTGCCCGAGCCGGTGACGCCGAGCAGCACCTGATCGCGCTCATGTTCTTTGATGCCGGCGACGAGTTCATCGATCGCAACCGGCTGGTCGCCCGCGGGTTGATAGTCCGAGGCGAAGTCGAATTTGATGCCGCCTTCCCATTTTTCGGGACGTTCGGGCCGGTGCGGGGTCCAGACCTTGCCCTGAAGTTCCGGGCGGCCGTGCTGGATCAGATCCTCAAGTGCTTTGACCGTGGCGGAGACGCCGCCGGCGCCGCCGTCTGAAAGCTCGGGCTTCTGGAAGGGCGAGGGGCGCTTGAACTCCGGCTCGGGGGCGTCGCCCTCACGGGCGGCATCCCAGCGGCGGTCGCGGGGCTGCGCCTCGGGGGTCGCATTGCGTTTTGTGCGCGCCGAGACCTTCTTGGCGCGCACGCTCGCATCCTCGGCCGCTTTGGGGCCGCGGCCGAGCGCATCGAGCAGAGCGGGATCGCCGATCAGGCCGGAAAAGTCACCGGCCTCGCCGGCATCAAATTCCGCCTGTGGCCTCTCACTGAGGCCTTCCTGTTGCCTTGGTTTGCGGGGCATCGTCGGAATATGGTCGTCTTCGCGGCGGAATCAAACCGCCCGGTTCTGGAGCCTCCCATGCATCTGCGCCTTTTCCTCAGCCTCGTGGCCCTCATTCCGGCCGCAGCGGCCTCCGCCCAGCAGGCCTGCACCCCGAGCAGCACGCCCGTTATCGGCGCGGACGACCCGGCGCCGGCGCTGTTCTCCCACTGTGTCGAGGAAACCAAGTGCGGCGCGGTGGACCGGAAAGGCGAGTGGAAGGTTCCGCCGAAGTTTCGGGACGTTCTGATCAAGGACGATTTCATCGTCGTTCCGGAAAACGACGACTGGACCAAATACGGATTCCTCGGCGCCAATGGCGAGAGCCTGGGCAGCGGCGAATACACGATCAGTGTCGAGGAGGATCTTCCGGTTTCCGAAGGCCTGCTGCCGGTCGTCAGCGGCGAGAAGGCCGGCTATGTCGACAAAACGGGCAAGCTCCGTGTTCCCGCCGAATTCGATTACGGCGCGGCGTTTGTCGATGGGCTCGCTGCGGTCGAACAGGACGGCAAGCATTTCTACATCGACACGGCGGGCAAGACGGTCGTTGCGCCGCCGCCTGGCTTTGACGATCTCTCCGCTTTCGTCGATGGCGTTGCGGTTGTCGGCAAGGAAGGTAAATACGGCCTGATCGACAAGACCGGCAAACTCGTGGTCGAACCGAATTTCGATTCCATCTACGCCGATAGCGGCGTGCTCGTTGCGCTCAAGGAAGCCAGCTACGGCATTCTCGACAAGACCGGCAACTGGATCGCCAAACCCGATTTCGCGGCGATAGGCCCGTTCTCGGACGGGCTTGCGCCGGCGCAGCAGGGCGAACGCTGGGGCTTCATCGACACCTGCGGCAATTGGAAGATTCCGGCAAAATACACCTTCGCCATCGGCTTCGACGGCGGGCCGGCGCGCGTGCAGATCGACGAGAAATGGGGCCTGATCGACAAGACCGGCAAGGAAATCACGCCGGTCGACAAGAAATTCATCGGCGATGGCATTTGGCGCGACGGGCTCATCACCTTCTCGCCGGACGAGACAAAATACGGATTGATCGACACGACCGGCAAAACCGTCATCGAGCCGAAATATGACAGCGTCGATCCGCTCGGCGGCGGCGTTCTGATGGCCTATGACGGCGAGGAGATGAAGCTGCTCAATCTCGACGGCAGCGAAATCAAGGTTTTACCGGCTCCGTAATCTCGTCGTCGGCTTCAGCAATCTTTTCTAGATAATGAGCGGCGAAATCGGTGCCTATTTTTATCCAGAGAGGATGGTGGTCGGACATCTGCCAGGAACGCCATTTGCGATAGTGCGTGTCCGGTTTCGTCTTTAGCGGTTTATTTTTAGTGACGCGGTTGTTCAGCATGAGGGCTTTGTAAACTCCCATATCCTTTGCGTTGTCGCGGAAAACGACGTCGAACACGTCGAGAAGACCGCCGGTTATGACGTTGAATCGTTCGTCTTTCACGCGCACCGCGATCTGGTCGTAATAGTGCTTCTTCTTCTTGCCCTTCTTGTTGCCATTGATTTCCGCGTCGCGAACATTGTGACCTGCGATCGGTTCGGGAACGACGAAACCCTGGCTCACCAACGCCGTCATGGTCTCGTGCTCCGGGCTGACGACGTTGAAATCGCCAAGAAGGATATAGTTCTCGATTAGGCTCGGATCGATTTTTTCGCCGTCCTTGAGTTGTTTTTCTGCCAGCTTGATCTCGGTGTCCTGCCTTTTGGCGAAAAATTCGACGAGCTTTTCAATCTCCTGGATGCGCTGCTTCAGCTGCTGGCCGCTCTCCGAACCGTAATAAATATGTACGGTGCACAGGCTGAAGCGAAACCAGCCCGACTGGAAGGCGACGAGGAAGGGCGAGCGCGCGAATTGCTGTTTTACTTCCTGGAATTCTTCTTTGACCGTCTCAACCGTCTCATCGGACATTTGCGGGGCGGCGGTGTCCGATGTTTTTTTCGCGACTTTCTTGTGTGCGACGATAAGCTGGCCTTCGGGCAGGACGATTTCGCCGGCGACTTTGCGGAACCACACTTTCTCGCGGTTGAAGACGAAAGCCATGCGCTCGTTCGATCCCGCGGTGCCGGCCGTCACATCGGTGACGATGTAATCCCATTCGCGCCCGAGAATTTTCATGATCTTTTGGAGCGGCCGCAGATCGAGATTGATCTCCTGCAGCGCGACGAGATCGAACGCGGATATGATCTCGGCGATGTAATAAAAGCTCTCGTCGAGGCGCGGGCCGAAGCCGAACTTGTCGGAGTCGAAATCTCGAATGTTCCAGGTCGCCAGCAAAAGGCTCGAATCCGATTTATGCGCGCAGATCGGCTCCAGGTTTTTGCGAAGCTTCAGCAATCGCCGGGCACAGCGGCCCGGCATGGTTGAATCATTCAGAGATTTTCCGACGTCTTCGATATCGGCGTAGTAATTCGACATCGCCCCTCCCAGCGGAGGGCGATGCTACACGCGATAGTTGCCAAATCAAGAACTACGCGTGGCCGCTGTCGCTCGACAGCATGCGCGGATCGACGCCGATTTTGCGCAGGCAGCGGTCGTATTTAGCCTCGGTCGGCGTGTCGAAGAGAAGTTCGCTGTCGGCCGGGCAATTGAGCCAGCCATTGGCCTGGATCTCGGTCTCGAGCTGGCCCGGCGCCCAGCCGGCATAGCCCAGCGCCAGAACGGCCGCCGCCGGCCCGCCGCCGGTGGCGATGGCCTTGAGGATGTCGAGCGTTGCCGTCAGCGAAACGCCTTCGTCGATCGGCAGGGTCGAATTCTCGATGAAGAAATCAGCGGTGTGCAAAACGAAACCCCGCCCGGTTTCGACCGGCCCGCCGCGCAGCACCGAAATCTGTTCGGCGGCGGTCGGCAGATGAATGCTTTCGCCCTCGGGGAGAATGTCGAGCTGAACCAGAAGGTCCGGAAAACGGATATTGTGAGCGGGTTGATTAACTACGATGCCCATCGCTCCCTCGGGGGAGTGCGCGCACATGTAAATCACCGAGCGCGCGAAGCGCTCGTCCATCATTCCGGGCATCGCGACGATAAGCTGACCGTCGAGATAGCCTTCCCCGGACATCGGTCTGGTACCGGCGGGAATCATGTCTATGAGTGTAGGCATCGACCGGCTGGTTTGAAAGGTGCCCGCATGTTTCATATCGCATCGCTCACGCAAGTGTGGCTGGCCGGTCATCCTCTCCGGCGCTAGGGCACCCTGCATGAACGCCCTTCGTCTTCTGCTAACGGCTGTCGCCGCCGCGATGTTCCTTCCCGGAGCAGGCTTTGCCGCGGACACGGTTTCGCCATGGGTGGAGGAGACGGGCTTTCGGATGCGGCTCTCGGCAGGTCCGGCCGCCGGCGATGGAACGCTGGGGGCAGGGATCGAACTGCATCTCGGCGAAGGCTGGAAGACCTATTGGCTCAATCCCGGTCCGAACGGCATTCCGCCGCGGATCGATTTCACCGGATCGGAGAACCTCGCAAAGGCGGAGGCACTGTGGCCGGCGCCCGCGCGCATCGCCGATGGCGATGCGGAGGCGGCGGGCTATACGGGAATTCTCGTGGTGCCTGTCACCGTCACGCCGAAAGATCCGGCAAAGCCCGTTGCGCTGAAGCTGCATATCGATTTCGGCATGTGCGAAAAAATCTGCGTGCCGGCGAGTGCCGATCTCAAACTCGAACTGGTGCCCGGCGCAAAACCGCAGGCCATGGCCGCGGCTCTGATCGAAGGCTTCAAAAGCCGGGTGCCGAAACCGGCAAAGCTCGGCAGGGAGGGCGAACTCGCCGTGACGGCCATTGCGCGAACGTCCGAGAGCCTTGGCGTCAGCGTGCGCTTCCCGGAAAAGGCCAAGACGCGCGATCTGTTCGCCCGTGCCGAAGGCGTCGCCTTGCCGCTGCCCAAACTGAATTCACCTGGCAGCTACAGCATAAGGCTGAAGCCGGGTTCGACCCCGGCAAAAATCGAGCTCGTGGCCGTGGCCGACGGGGAGGCGATTGCCGTGCCGATCGCTCTCGACCTTCCGGCCGCAAAGCCTTAAAGAAGCGCCTGTCTATTTTCCCACGAAAAACAGCGAGACTGCTCATGTCCATCAAAGCCGGCGACAAGATTCCGGAAGCCTCGTTCACCGTGATGGGTCCCGAAGGCCCCGCCAAGAAGACCACCGACGAGGTGTTCAAGGGCAAGAAGGTCGTTCTGTTCGCCGTGCCGGGCGCGTTCACGCCGTCCTGCCACAAGAACCATCTGCCGAGCTATGTCGAGAACTACGACGCGCTCAAAGCCAAGGGCGTCGACAGCATTGTCGTTACCGGCGTCAACGACGTCTTCGTGCAGGATGCCTGGATCAAGGCGACGGGTGCTTCCGGCAAGATCGATGCGCTCGCCGACGGCTCGGGCGATTTCGCCAAGCTCATCGGCATGGACATCGATCTCGGCAAAGCCGGGCTCGGCCTGCGCTCCAAGCGCTATGCGGCGATCGTCGAAGACGGCGTCGTGAAATGGTTCGATGTCGAGGACGCGCCGCCGAAGACCGACAAGACCAAGGCGGACGAGGTTCTGAAGCACCTCTGATCTGGACTGATTGAATTTACGAAACGGCGCCTTCGGGCGCCGTTTTTCGTTTCAGCCCCGTGCCAGTCGCGTCAGGACGAGGCCGGCAAGAATGACGAAGGCGGCGATCCAGCGCCAGCGGGTGAATTTCTCGTTCAGCAGCCACACCGCAAGCGCGGCGCCGAACAGGATCGAGGTTTCGCGCACCGCCGCGACAAGGCTGACCGGCGCGATGGTGATGGCATAGAGCGCGATGCCATAGGACAAAGTGAAGAGAAATCCGCCGGCAAGGCCGCGCAGCGCCGTTCCGCGCGGCATTGCAAGAACCGATCGCGGGCGCACGGCGAGTGAGACGATGAAGGCGGCAAGCCCGCTCAGACTCGACAGGGTAAGGACATAAGCGACCGGATCGCCGGACATCCTGACGCCGGTCGAGTCGACCAGCGTATAGGCCGAGATCGTGCCGGCGGCGAGAACGGCAACGGCAAGCGTGCCGGGCGTCGTGCCTTTGCGGGCGATGGCTTCAAGTCCCATCGCGATGATGCCGGCGGCAATGATGAAGACGCCCACCCAGGCCGGAAGCGGCAGATTTTCGGCGAAGAGCAGGGGAGCAAGCGAGGCGGTGAAGATCAGCGAGCCGCCGCGGATGATCGGATGGGCAACCGACATATCGGCGCCGCGATAGGAAAGGCCGACCAGCAGCATATAAGTCGCGTGAATGCCGGCGGAACTGGCGGCGAAGATCAGGCTCTGCCCATGCGGCAGCCCGGTAAAAAGCAGGATCGGCGCTGCAGTGACGCCCGCCCCGATGAGAACCGCCGCAGAGCGGCCGAGCGGATCGCCTTCGCCGCTTTTGATGAGGAAGTTCCAGGCAGCATTGGTCGCGGCCGAAATCAGAACGAGAAGAACGACGCCGAAGGACAATTTTATTTCGCCGGTTTGAACGGCGCCATGCCCTGGCGCGCGAGTTCGTCGGCGCGCTCATTGTCCGGATCGTTGGCGTGACCCTTCACCCAGTGCCAGGCGACTTCGTGTTTGGCGGTCAGCTTGTCGAGCTGTTCCCACAGCTCCTGATTTTTGACGGCTTTCTTGTCAGACGTCTTCCAGCCGTTCTTCTTCCAGCCCTTCATCCATTCGGTGATGCCGCCGCGCACATATTGGCTGTCGGTGTAAAGATCGACCGCAACGGGACGTGTCAGCGCTTCGAGGGCGCGGATCGCCGCGAGAAGCTCCATCCGGTTGTTCGTTGTGAGCTGTTCGCCGCCGGACAATTCTTTCACCGTGTCGGCGAACTTCATGACGACGCCCCAGCCGCCGGGACCGGGGTTTCCCGAGCAAGCGCCGTCCGTCCAGATGGCAACGCGCGCGCTCATATTTCCCACCCATAAGATGCGACGGAGTTGACGGTCTGATGAAAGCGCAGCTTGCGCCAGTATTCGAGCGGGTCTTTCGGCTGAACGAGAGCGCCCGTGGGAACGGAAAGCCAGTCGATCAGGCGCGTCAGCAGAAAGCGCATGGCCGAGCCGCGGGCGAGGAGGGGCAGGGCCTCGATCTCGTCTTCCCGCAGCGGCCGGGCCGCATGATAGGCGGCAAGAAGGGCGCGGCCTTTGGTGGCGTTATAGGAGTGATCCGGTTCGAAGCACCAGGCGTTGAGGCAGATCGACAGATCGTAGGCCAGAATGTCGGTACAGGCGAAATAGAAATCGATCAGCCCCGGCGCGCGGCCTTCGACGAACAGAACATTGTCCGGAAAGAGATCGGCGTGGATCGTGCCCTTGGGCAGGGTTTTGGGCCAATTGCGCGACAGATATGAAAGCTCTTCGGCAATCGCGTTCGCAAGCCCGGTGCGCACTTCATTGGCGCGGTCGAGTGCGCCGTCCGCAAGGCGCTGCCAGCCCTCGAGCGACAGATCGTTGTCGCGGCACATCTGGAATTCGAAAGTCGCGTTGTGAAAGCGCGCCAGCGCATCGCCGACCTGTGCCGCATGTTCGACGGTCGGGCGGCGGCGCGAAATGCCGTCGAGAAAGGTGACGATGGCGGCGGGACGGCCGCACAGTTCGCCCAGCACTTTGCCGTCGCGGTTTTTCACCGGCAGCGGGCAGGTGATGCCGTGCTCGGCGGCGTGTTCCATCAGACCGAGGAAATAGGGCAGGCTCTCGCGCTTCACGCGCTTCTCATAGAGCGTCAGGATGAATTGCCCGCCTTCGGTGCGCAGAAGGAAGTTCGAATTCTCGACACCTTCCGCAATGCCCTTGCAGGTCAGATGGTGGCCGAGATCGTAAGCCGCGAGAAAACGGGCGAGATCGTCTTCCGGGACGTCGGTGTAAACGGCCATGTTCGCTCGGGTAGAATCAGCCTAGCGGCGAATTGGCGGGGCCGCGTATGGCGTGTTATCGGCTCGACGGGCAGGCGTCAAACAGCGGGCAGGCCGTGATTCCCTCCGAATGGTATTGGGCGATTTTCACCGTCATCGCCGCGGCTGCACAGACTTTGCGCAATGCGGCACAGCGTCAGGTCACGGGTGCTGCCGGCGTGTTCGGCGCGACGCTGGTACGCTTTCTCTACGGCCTGCCGTTTGCGGTGCTGTTTTTCGCGGCGATTGTCTCGGTACACGGCTTGCCGCCGGAGCCCGATGCGGCATTCTGGGCGTGGACGGTGTTCGGCGCGGTCCTGCAGATCGTGGCGACTGGGCTTCTCCTTGCCGCCATGAACGAACGCAATTTCGCGGTCGCCATCGCCTATTCACGCACCGAGCCGGTGCAGATCGCGATTTTCGGCCTGATCGTTCTCGGCGATCCGCTGACTTTGCTGCTGGCGGTGGCCATCCTTGCGGCAACGCTCGGCGTGCTGTGCCTGTCCTGGCCGAAATCGGGGATGAAGCTCGAAACGCGTCCCGTGGTGCTCGGCATTCTGGCCGGCAGCGCCTTTGCCATGTCCGCCATCGGCTTTCGCGCTGCGGTCCAGGAACTCGACGCCCCCTTTACGCTCGCGGCGACGACGATGCTTCTCACCGCGCTCATCATTCAGAGCATTCTGATGACGGGCTTTATGCTGTGGCGCGACCGCACGGGCCTCAGCGCCGTGGCCTCGGCGTGGAAAATATCGCTCATGGCCGGAGCTGCGGGCGCCACCGCAACGCAGCTCTGGTTCTTCGCCTTTGCGCTCGAGAGCGCGGCGAGGGTGCGCACGCTCGGCGTGATCGAAATTCTCTTCGCGCAGATCGTCTCGGCGCGCCTTCTGCGCGAAGGCGCGACCGCGCGCGAGCTTATCGGCATCGCGCTGGTGATTGTCGGCGTTGTGGTGGTGCTTAACGCTTAAGCGGCGTCGACATTCATGCCGCGCAGCGGGCGCGGCAGCGGGAAGAACATGTTCTCTTCCACGGCAGCGACGGTCTCGACTTCGACATCATAGCGTTCGGCGAACGCGTCGATGATCTGTTCGACGAGAACTTCCGGAGCCGAGGCGCCGGCGGAAATGCCGAGCGTTTCGATATGCTGGAATTCCGACCAGTCGATCTGATGCGCGCCGTCGACAAGGCGCGAAACCTTGACGCCGCGCTGTTCGGCGACTTCGCGCAGACGCTGCGAGTTCGACGAGTTGGGCGAACCGACGGTGATGAAGGCATCGCACTGATGGGCGATCTGCTTCACCGCTTCCTGGCGGTTCGTCGTCGCGTAGCAGATGTCTTCCTTGTGCGGGACGGTGATGTTCGGGAATTTGCGCTTCAGCGCTTCGATGATCCCCGACGTCTCCTCAACCGACAGAGTGGTCTGCGTGACGAAAGCGAGCTTGTCCGGATCGTTCGGGACGAACGCATCGACATCTTCGACGGTCTGCACGAGCTTGACCGCGCCGTCCGGCAGCTGGCCGATCGTGCCGACGACTTCCGGATGGCCGGCATGGCCGATCAGGATGATTTCCTTGCCGCGCTTGAAATGGATTTCGGCCTCGCGGTGAACCTTGGTCACCAGCGGGCAGGTGGCGTCGAGAATCTGGAAATTCCGGCGCTCGGCCTCGGCGGGAATGGTCTTGGCCACGCCATGGGCGGAGAAGATGACCGGGGCCTGGGTGTTGTCCGGAACCTCGTCGAGCTCCTCGACGAAGACGGCGCCTTTGCGCTTCAGGCTCTCGACGACGTATTTGTTATGGACGATCTCGTGCCGGACATAGACCGGGGCCCCGTAGAGCTTCAGGGCCTTTTCGACCACGTCGATAGCGCGAACGACGCCGGCGCAGAAACCGCGCGGCGCGCACAGAAGAATCTTGAGAGGCGGCTTGGAGTTCGTCATCTCGTCGAGAATTGCGGGTTCGAGGCGGGATTTGTCAAGGTTCTGGCCCGGCGACCTAAAAGAGCGTAAATCGCAAATCGGGCCAAATTCCGGAGTTTCTGGTCATATGGGCAAGACCGGACGTTATTCAAACCGCCTTCTGGCGGCCTCCATTCTCCTTCTAACCCTTTGTGCGAGCGGGCTTCCTGCCGCCGCGGAAGGGGTTCAGATGGCGCTTTTCGGCTGGGGTAAATCCAAGGATGGGGCCCCGACGCCACCCCCGCCGCCCAAGGACAAGGAGCCGATGTTCTGCCCGGCGATCCTCGTCCAGCCCGGCACGGCCGCCTTTATCCAGTATGAGCGCGGCAAAGAGGGCGACCCGACATCGGTGCGCTATCAGGCCAATTTCAACCAGTTCGCCCGCGAATGCGTCGATCTCGGCGCCGAGGTCGGCGTGCGCATCGGCATTGCCGGCCGGGCCCTGGTCGGCCCCAAGGGCGTTCCGGGCCAGAAGATGGAAGTGCCGATCCGCTTTGTGGTCATCGACGACCAGCAGAAGGTCGTGCTGTCGCGAGTCACGCGCCTCCAGGTCGAGATCCCGCCGGGCCAGACGGGCATCACCTTTACCCATGTCGAGGACATCGGCAGCCTGCCTTTCCCCGGCAATGCCTTCCGCCGCTGGGGTTTTCGTGTCGGCTTCGACAGCAAGCCGGGGGGCCCTCAGGGCTGATCCGCGCACCACAACCCGCCTACATCCTCCTTTAGTCTAACAATGGGGCGAAACACCTTCGCCAACCCTTTGTTAACCCTGCTTTTTAGGCGGCATTTAAGGTTGACCGTCCATGTTCTCACGCGAAGGTCACGCGTAGAGAATTTCCATGTCCAGTTCGGTACTGCGTACCCAGGCGCGCTCCATCGCGCCTGGGATGGACATCTCCGAGCAGCGGATCATCCTTGGCGATTGCATCGCCGAATTGGAAAAGCTCCCGGCTGCCTCCGTCGACCTCGTTTTCGCCGACCCGCCCTATAACCTTCAGCTGCAGGGGACACTTCACCGTCCCGATCAGAGCCTCGTCGATGCCGTCGACGACGAATGGGACCAGTTCGCCAGCTTCGAAGCCTACGACGCGTTCACCCGCGCCTGGCTGTCGGCCGTGCGCCGGGTGATGAAGCCCAACGCCGCCATCTGGGTCATCGGCTCCTATCACAACATTTTCCGCGTCGGCGCGATCCTCCAGGACCTCGGCTTCTGGATTTTGAACGATGTCGTGTGGCGCAAGAACAATCCGATGCCGAATTTCCGCGGCCGGCGCTTCACCAATGCGCATGAGACCATGATCTGGGCCTCGCGCTCGCCGGAATCGAAATACACCTTCAATTACGAAGCGCTGAAGGCCGGCAATGAAGATCTTCAGCTGCGCTCCGATTGGCTCCTGCCGATCTGCACCGGCGGCGAGCGCCTGAAGGACAAAGAGGGCAAGAAGGTCCACCCGACCCAAAAGCCCGAAGCGCTGATCGCCCGCGTTCTGATGTCCTCCACCAAGCGCGGCGATACCGTGCTCGATCCTTTCTCCGGCTCCGGCACGACCGCAGCCGTTTCCAAGCGTCTCGGCCGGTCCTGCATCGGCATCGAACGCGATCCCGAATACGCGGCGGCGTCTCGCGCTCGGCTCAAAGGAGTCGAGACCCTCCCGGACGAAGCTTTGGCAGAAATCCCCGCCAAGCGTGAGGCGCCCCGCGTAGCGTTTTCTTCCGTCGTCGAACGCGGGCTTCTGTCGCCCGGTGCCATTCTCGTCGACTCGAAGAAGAAAGTTCAGGCGCTGGTGCGTGCCGATGGCACGATCGCGCTCGGCCCGTCCGTGGGTTCGATCCACAAAATGGGCGCGCTCGCCCAGAATGCCGAAGCCTGCAATGGCTGGACGTACTGGCATATGGAAACGGAGCAGGGGCTCTCGCCGATCGACCGCCTGCGCGAGCAGATTCGCATCGAAATGGCGGCAATTCCCGCTTAATTCCGCGAACGCTTCTCAACTGCAAACATCCTTGTTGTAACCTGCAGCAAGCGGGTTTATTGCGCGGCCACTCATGTCCGCGCACAAACTCTTCCGTCTCGCCCTCGGCAGCATTCTCGTCAGCCTGATCGTTCTCGGGCTGAAAGTGCTCGCCTATTGGCTGACGGGGTCGGTCGCCCTTTATTCGGATGCGCTCGAGAGCGTGATCAATGTCGTGACCGCGATCACGGCGGCGGCGGCTTTGTGGTTCAGCCATCAGCCGGCCGATCACAATCATCCCTATGGGCACGGCAAAGCGGAATATCTGTCGGCCGTTCTGGTCGGTGTTCTGATTACGCTCGCGGCGATCTCGATCGCCCGCTACGCCTATTACGGTTTCCTCGATCCCAAGCCGATGAATGCGCCGTTCGAGGGCCTTGCGGTCAATCTTGCCGCAACGGTGATCAACGTCGTCTGGGCGTTCGTGCTTATCCGCACCGGAAGGCGCGAACGGTCGCTGGCTCTGGAAGCCGACGGCAAGCACATTTTCACCGACGTCATTACATCGGTCGGCGTGTTTTTCGGCCTTGTCGGCGCCGTGGTGTTCGATCTGCCGATCCTCGATCCGATCTTTGCGGCGCTTGTCGCGCTCAATATCGTGTGGATGGGCGTCATGCTGATGCGCCAGAGCGTCGGCGGGCTGATGGATGAGGCGGTGGCGTCGGACACTTTGGCCGAGATCAAGGCGATCATCTCGAAGGAAGCCGAGGGCGCGATCGAAGCACACGATATCCGCACCCGTCAGGCGGGACGCAATATCTTTGTCGAATTCCATCTTGTCGTGCCCGGCACGATGAGCGTCTCGGACGCTCACGATATCTGCGACCGGATCGAGCGGGCAGTGGAGGACGGTGTTGAGGGCACGGCCGTCACGATCCATGTCGAGCCCGACAACAAGGCCAAGCATCAGGGCATCGTCGTTATTTAACGGCGGGCCAGATCGACCACCTTCCGCATCACGCTCGGCAGCGCTTCGGCGTCGACTTCCTGCGACCACCAGCAGTTTTCCGGCGCTCTGGTCTTTTGCGCGACTTCGGCGGCGAAGACCTGAAGTTCCAGCGAGAAGTGCGAGAACACATGGTTCACCGAACCGGTGAGCTTGCGCCACTCAGCTTTCAGCGGCGCCTGCTCGAGTGCAGGCTGTTTGTCGAATTTCGGCAGCCAGTCGGAGCCCGGAATTTCCGTCATGCCGCCGAGAAGGCCTTTCTCGGCGCGCCGCCGCAGCAGCACCGCGCCGTCCTTGCGCGTCACGAAAAAGGCCGCGCCGAACCTCGCCGGGCGCTCGCCCTTCGCAGCTTTGCGCGGAAAGCTCTCCTGGATGCCGAGCGCCCGCGCCTCGCACGGGTCGGTCCACGGGCAGAGCGAGCAGGCGGGGCTTTTCGGCGTGCAGATCGTTGCCCCGAGATCCATCATCGCCTGCGCGAAATCGCCGGGGCGATCGGATGGCACCAGAGGTTCGGTCAGCGCGCGGATAATGGGCTTGGCGCGCGGCATTTCCTCTTCGACGGCGTAGAGGCGTGTAATGACGCGCTCGACATTGCCGTCGACGACGGTCGATTTCTCATTGAAGGCGATGGCGGCAATCGCCGCCGCAGTATAGGGGCCGATGCCGGGAAGCTCGAGCAGGCCCGCTTCCGTGTCCGGAAATGTCCCGCCGCGTGCCGCGACTTCCTTCGCGCAGGCGTGGAGATTGCGGGCGCGCGCATAATAGCCGAGCCCCGCCCATAGACGCATGACGGTGTCGGACGGCGCATCCGCCAGCGCCGTCACATTGGGAAAGCGGCCGAGGAATTTGTGGAAATACGGGCCGACGGCGGCGACCGTCGTCTGCTGCAGCATGATTTCCGACAGCCAGACGCGATAGGGATCCGAGCTTTGCCCCGGCTCGGCGCGCCAGGGCAGGCGGCGGCGGTGGCGGTCATACCAGGCCAGAAGGGCGCCGGGGTCGGGTCGTTTCGGCTGGGCTTTGCGGGCGGCGAGGGCCATAGGGCGCTTATAGCGCGGATATGACGGCGTTCTCCCCGGCTTCCACAGCTTCTGTCTTTGTTCGGCGAGTGCTTGCCTGTGCACGGCAGCGGAGCGCAAATGTGGGCCATGTCCGCACCCTCCAGGAAGAAGCGCGTCACCCGGACGCTGGCCGAGCTCACCCCCGGCGCGATGGGCGATGCTTTGGCCGCGCAGGGCTTCGCCAATGGCGAGATTCTCCTGCGCTGGCCGGATATTGCCGGCGCGGAACTGGCGGAGCGTTCGGAGCCGATCCGTCTCCAATGGCCGCGCGGTGCGAAAAGCGACAAAAGCGAACGCGATCCGGCGGTGCTTCATGTGCAGGTGGAAAGCGCCTTTGCGCTCGAACTGCAGATGCAGAGTCAGGTGATCATCGAGCGCATCAACCGCTATTTCGGCTGGCGGTGTGTGGGGTCGATCAAGCCGAAGCAGGGACCCATCGGCCGCAAAAAGCCCGCTCCCGCCGTGTTGAAACCGCTGAATCCTGAGGATGAAGCGCGCATCGCCAAGCTCACTTCGGGCGTCGAAGACAGCCGTCTTGCCGAGGCCCTTCAACGACTTGGCCGGGCCGTGACCGGATCACAACGGCGTTGACTGCCTAAACTTGCCACATTTGCAGGATTGGCAAAGCGTGTAGAAGAGCCGCCGTGCCGAAAAGGGACCCGAGATGAAGCGCCAGACCATGATTGCCGTTGCCGCCGCCGCCGTGATTGTGGCCGGCATTGCGGGCTATTTCGTCTACGCCATCCAGTCCGAGAGCGGCGGCAGCTCGCTTTTGCCCGGCGCCGAGCAGAGCGAGGGCCCGGCGCAGGTCTCGATGGAAGAGCTGCTCGCGCCCGGCCCGATTCCCGATCATGTGCTCGGCCCGGCCGATGCGCCGGTGACGGTCGTCGAATATGCCTCGCTGACCTGCTCGCACTGCAAAGCCTTCCACGAAGAAACCTTTTCCGAGGTGAAGAAGCGCTATATCGACACCGGCAAGATCCGCTTCATTTTCCGCGATTTCCCGCTCGATCAGTTCGCGACCGCCGGCGCCATGCTGGGCCGCTGCGCGGGCGAGGGGAAATATTTCCCCATCGCCGACGCTTTCTTCGATCAGCAGGATCAGCTGCGCGCGGCTCCCGATCCCTTCGTTTGGCTTCAGTCTTTCGCCAAACAGGTTGGATTCACGCAGGAATCGTTTGAGGCTTGCTTGTCGAATCAAAGCCTCACCGACAACATTCTCGCCGTCCGCCAACGCGCGTCAGAGAAATTCGGGGTGAGTTCCACGCCGACCTTCTTCTTCAACGGCAAGGTCCGGCGCGGCGGAATGACCATCGAGGAGTTCGAGCAGGAGCTCGGACCCCTTCTGAAAAAGTAAGGCCCGTTGGGGCACGGACCGGACAATCAACACATGAAGCTCACCCGACTTCGCCTTGTCGGCTTCAAATCCTTCGTGGACTCCTCGGAGATCGAGATCGAGCCGGGCCTGACCGGTATTGTCGGTCCGAACGGCTGCGGCAAATCCAATCTCGTCGAAGCGCTGCGCTGGGCGATGGGCGAGGGCTCGCACAAGACGCTGCGCGCCTCGGCGATGGACGATGTGATTTTTTCCGGCTCGGCCGGGCGTCCGGCGCGCAACACCGCCGAAGTTCTGATCGCGCTCGACAATGCGCATAAGCAAGCGCCCGCGCCGTTCACCGATGCGGAAGAGCTTGAGATCACGCGCCGCATCGAGCGCGAAAAGGGCTCGACCTATCGCGTCAACGGCCGCGAAGTGCGCGCCCGCGATGTGCAGCTTCTCTTCGCCGACGCTTCGACCGGTGCGCGCTCTCCGGCGCTTGTGCGTCAGGGCCAGATCGGCGAGATCATCAATGCCAAGCCCGAAGCGCGCCGCCGCGTGCTCGAAGAAGCGGCGGGCATTGCCGGCCTGCATGCGCGCCGCCACGAATCCGAACTGAAGTTGCGCGCCGCCGAACAAAATCTCGAGCGCACGGAAGATGTGCTGTCGCGCATGCGAGCCCAGCTCGAAAGCCTGAAGCGTCAGGCGCGCCAGGCCGTCAAGTACAGACAGCTTTCCGCCGATATCCGCCGGCTGGAATCCCTGCAGCTTGCCCGCGCCCACACCGAAGCCGAAGCCGAACGCGATGCGGCAAGGCAGGCTTTGGCGGAAGCCGAACGCGTGGTTGCCGAACGCACGGTCGCGCAGGGCGAAGCTGCGCGTAACGATGCGGTTGCCGGCCATGAATTGCCGCAGCTCCGCAACGATGCGGCCGCCGCCGCCGCGGGCCTTGAGCGCCTGAAGCGGGCGGGCGAGGATCTTGACCGCGAAGAACGCCAGGCGCGCGAAAAGATCTCAGATCTCGAACGCCGCATCGCCCAGCTTGAGAGCGACCGCGCCCGCGAAGAAACGCTCGTCACCGACGCCGCGGAAACGCTTGAACGCTTCAAGGCGGAACTCGCCCAGCTCGACGGCGAAGATGCCGCCGCGGGCGAACGCGAGACGGCGGCGACGGCGCGCGTTGCCGAGACCGAAATCACGTTGAAATCCGCTGAAGATGCATTGGCCGAGGCCAGCGCCGCGCTCGCCGCCCGCACCGCCGAGCGCGATGCGCTGACGCGCGCCCGTAATGACGCCCATCAGCGCCTGACGCGCCTGACCGGCGAATTGCAGCGCCTTGAAGGTGAAGCGCGCGCGCTGGAAGCCGCAGCTCCGCCGCGCGAACTCTCCGATCTTGCCGCCGAAGCCGAAGCCGCATCCGCCGCGCTGCATGCCGCCGAAGTTGCCGCCGTCGCCGGTGAAACGGCGCTCACCGCCGCCCGCGAAGCCGCCTCGCGCGCCCGCCAGGCGCAGCGCGAAGCCGAAACCGAACTGAACCGCCTGCAGGTCGAAGCCTCGACGCTGGCGCGCATGGTCAATGTCGACACCAAGCACCAGTGGGAGCCGGTGATCGACAAGCTGCAGGCCGAGCGCGGCTATGAAGCGGCGCTTGCCGCAGCGCTCGGTGAAGATCTCAGCGTGCCTTTGGACGCGGAAGCGCCGATCCATTGGGGCGGCACCGAGGATGTGTCCGGCGATCCGCTTCTGCCGGCGGGTGCTGAATCGCTGCTCAATCATATCGACGCGCCGGAGGCTCTGGCGCGGCGTCTCGCGCAGATCGGTGTCGTCTCGCGTGAAGACGGCCCGCGCCTGCAGAAAGAGCTCGCCGTCGGCCAGAGGCTTGTGTCGCGCGAAGGCGATTTGTGGCGCTGGGACGGTTACACCTCGCGTGCCGATGCGGAGACGGTGTCGGCGCGGCGTCTTGCCGGCCGCAATCGCCTCAAGGAAATCGAGCTTGCGCTCGTTGCCGCGTTCGAAGTGGTCAAGGACCGCAAAGCGGCCAACGCCGAAAACGAACAGGCCGTTCAGGCGGCGCAGGCTGCCGAGAACCAGAAAAAGGATGCCGTGCGCACTGCGCGCAAGGCGCTCGAAGAAGCGCGCGGCCGCGCCGCCGAGGCCGAACGCCAGACGGCGCATCTGTCGGCCCGCCGCTCGGCGCTTGCCGAACAGTTCCAGCGCGTGACGGTCGACGAGGAAGAAGCCCGCAAGAAATTCGAAGAAGCCGAGCAGGCGATTGCATCGCTCCTGCCGATTGCCGATCTCGAAGTGAAGCGCGATGAGCTGCGCGCGGTTGCCGAAAAGGAACGCGCCGTCGCCGCCGATGCGCGCGCTGCCGCCGGCACGCTCAGCCGCGAGCGAGAGACGCGCCAGCGTCAGCGCGAGAACATCGTCCGCGAGAGCACGTCCTGGGAACAGCGCCGCTCGGGCGCCGCGACCCGCGTGACCGACATCAAGGAGCGCCACACGACGGCCTCGACCGAGCACGAAGCCCTGCAGGGTGTGCCGGACGAAGTCGCCGCCAAGCGCCGCAGCCTTCTGACCTCGATCGGCGAGGCCGAGACCGCAGCGAAAGCCGCAAGCGACCGGCTGGCCGAAGGCGAAACGAAAAAGCAGGCGGCCGAGAACGTCGCCCGCGAAGCCATGCGGGCGCTGGGCGAATCGCGCGAGGCTTTGGCGCGGTCCGAGACCCGCCGCGACGCCGCCGACGAAAGACTGGCCGATGCGCTGCGCCGTTATGTCGATTCGGTCGGCGAGCCGCCGAATGCGGAGGCCCGCGCCAGCGCCGCCGAAAGCGCGCCGAGCGAGGAGATCACCGCCGAGCTCGACAAGCTGAGAGCCGACCGCGACCGCCTCGGCGCCGTCAATCTGCGCGCCGATGAGGAACTCGTCGAAGTGCAGACCGCACATGATGCGCTGATCGCCGAGCGTGATGACCTCGTGGAGGCCATCAAGAGCCTGCGCCAGGGCATCCAGTCGCTGAACCGGGAAGGGCGCGAGCGCCTGTCCGAGGCGTTCAACACCGTGAACGGCCATTTCAGCAAACTCTTCACGACGCTGTTCGGCGGCGGCGAAGCCAAGCTCGAACTGATCGAATCGGACGATCCGCTGGAAGCCGGCCTCGAAATCGTCGCCCGGCCGCCCGGCAAGAAGCCGCAGACCCTGTCGCTGCTCTCGGGCGGCGAGCAGGCGCTGACCGCCATGGCGTTGATCTTCGCGATCTTTTTGACCAATCCGGCGCCGTTGTGTGTGCTGGACGAAGTCGACGCGCCTCTGGACGATGCGAACGTGGACCGCTTCTGCGACCTCCTCGACGCCATGCGTAAGGAGACCGACACGCGCTTCCTCGTCGTCACCCATAATCCGGTGACGATGAGCCGGATGGACCGCCTGTTCGGCGTTACCATGGCCGAGCGCGGCGTCAGTCAGCTCGTCTCGGTCGACCTCGAAGCGGCCGAACGCCTGCGTGAGGCGGTCTGACGCAGGTTACGCAAGGCGTTTCTGTAAGCGTTCCAAAGATTTAGAGTACACGCGAACACCCTCACACTTTCTTGACTAGCGTGGGGGGCGCAACTATGGTGCCGCGCAATTTCGGAAGCTCCGGCGAGCTTTCCGGCGCTTGGGTCTTCCTCGCATGAGCGATAACGACACGAACGGCCGGGACAGTGCACGTCCGGGCGCGTCCGGGGGTGATTTTTCCGAACGACTCCGCCGTCTCGACACCGCGCTGAAGAAAGCGCAGGCCGACCGGGCGGATGGGGATGAACACAGCCCGCGGGCAGGCAAGAGCGTTCAGGGCATGGCCCAGGCGCTCCGGCTCGCCAGCGAATTCGCAGCCGGCGTTCTCGTCGGCGCGGCACTGGGCTGGGGCATCGACTGGCTGTTCGGCATATCGCCTTGGGGGCTGATTGTATTTCTGTTGCTCGGCTTCGTGGCCGGCGTTCTCAACGTTCTGAGATCGGCCGGCCTCACGAAAAAACCGGGCGAGACCGATTAAGGGCGGACACAGGGCGACATGGATCCGATCCACCAATTCAATATCGTTCCGCTGTTCGGCGAAGGCACCTTCGCCTTCACGAACTCCTCGCTGTTCATGGTGGCGACCGTCCTCACCATCACGCTGTTTTTGGTTCTTGCGACGAGCCGCAGCGCTCTCGTTCCGGGCCGCTGGCAGTCGCTCGCCGAACTCTCCTACGAATTCGTGGCGAATACCGTGCGCTCGTCCGCCGGCAATGAGGGGATGAAGTTCTTTCCGCTCGTCTTCTCGCTCTTCATGTTCGTGCTGGTCGCCAATCTCTTCGGCATGATCCCGTACGCCTTCACCGTGACGAGCCACATCATCGTCACCTTCGCGCTGGCGATGCTCGTCATCACCACCGTCATCCTCTACGGCTTCTGGAAGAACGGCCTGCATTTCCTGCATCTGTTCGTTCCGTCGGGCATTCCGGTGTTCCTGATGCCGCTGGTCGTTGCGATCGAGGTCATCTCCTTCCTCTCGCGTCCGATCTCGCTCTCGGTTCGTCTCTTCGCCAACATGCTTGCTGGCCACATCACGCTGAAGGTCTTTGCGGGCTTTGTCGTGCAGCTCGTCGCCGCGCTCGGCGCGGTGGGCTGGGGCCTTGCGGTCCTGCCGCTCGGCATGGCGGTCGCCCTTCAGGGCCTCGAATTCCTGGTGGCTTTCCTCCAGGCTTACGTGTTCACCATTCTCACCTGCATCTATCTCAACGACGCGATTCACCCGGGCCACTAAGCCCAGGCGCAAACTTCACTTAAGGAGATCAGTTATGGAAGCTCTCGGTCAGTACATCGGCGCCGGTCTCGCCACCCTCGGCATGGGCGGCGCTGCCATCGGCGTGGGCAACATCTTCGCCCAGTACCTCTCCGGCGCGCTGCGCAACCCGTCGGCTGCCGACGGCCAGTTCGCCCGTCTGATCTTCGGCTTCGCCGTTACCGAAGCGCTCGGCATCTTCTCGCTGCTCGTCGCGCTCCTCCTCCTGTTCGCCGTCTAATAACGGGGAAGGGCGCTCAAGCAGCGCCCTTGTGAGGACAAAGCATGTCGGAAACGGCCAAGGTCCTGAACGAAATGCAGCCCGGCGCAACCGCGCCGGTCGAAAGCGTGCACACGGAAGTGCATCAGGCGCAGGAAGGTCACGGAGGCGGGTTCCCGCCCTTCGAGTCCCACACCTTCGCCTCGCAGATTCTGTGGCTCGCGATCACCTTCGGCGCGCTCTACTTCCTGATGAGCCGCATCGCGCTGCCGCGCGTTGCCTCGATCCTCGAAGTGCGCAGCGACCGCATCGCCTCCGATCTCGCCGAGGCCCAGCGCCTTAAGACCGAGACCGAGCAGGCAATCGCGGCCTATGAGTCTTCGCTCGCGGAGGCCCGTTCGAAGGCGCAGAAGATCGCCGGTGAAACCCGCGACAAGGTGCAGGCCGAGGCCGATACGCAGAAGAAGAAGATCGAAGCCGATCTCTCCGAGCGTCTCGCCAAAGCGGAGAAGCAGATCGCCGACACCAAGGCGAAGGCGCTCTCCAATGTCCGCACGATTGCGGTCGAAGCGGCTTCCGATATCGTTGCGCAGCTTCTCGGCGACAAGCCGGATGCCAAGGATGTCGAAACCGCCGTCGATGCGACGCTGAAGAGCTGAGGAGACTGGAATGCTGCAGACCGCTGAATTCTGGGTTCTCGTCTCCTTCGTCATCTTCATGGCCATTCTCGGCTATGTCGGCGTTCACAAGACGATCCTGTCGGCGCTCGACGCGCGTTCGAAGAAGATCGCCGACGATCTGGATGAGGCCCGCGCTCTGCGCGAGGAGGCCCAGAAGGTTCTCGCCGAGTATGAGCGCAAGCGCCGCGAAGCGGAGAGCGAGGCCCAGGCCATCATCGCTGCTGCGAAATCGGAAGCTGAGCGTCTTGCCGCCGAGGCCAAGCAGAAGTCGGAAGACTTTGTCGTGCGCCGCACCAAGATGGCCGAGCAGAAGATCGCTCAGGCCGAAAGCCAGGCGGTCGCCGAAGTTCGTGCCATTGCCGCCGATGCTGCCGTGAAGGCCGCCGGCGAGGTGCTCAAAAAGAGCGCGACTGGGAAAAAGGGTGAGGAGCTTGTGACAAAGGGACTCAAAGAAGTCCGCAGCAAGCTTCATTGACGGTTCGGGGAAGCGTCAAAGAGTAAAAGGCCGCCCTTCGGGGCGGCCTTTTTCATTGCGGGAACCACTTAGCAGGTTCGGACATTGCCTCATACGACAACCCCTGTTGGAGGCAACAACCATGATGAAGGGTGGACTTCTTTGGCTCATCGGCATTCCGCTGCCGATCATTCTTGTGCTCTGGCTCACGGGTTTCCTGAGCTAAGCGCCTTCTGATTTTATCGCCTGTGCGGCCGCATTTTCCTCAAAGAGGAATGCGGCCTGCGCGGGCGTAACAAGTCCTTCCTTCATTTCGAACGCAATCCGCACCGGCGCGAAGCTGCGCCGGTGATGCGATGTCGGGCCGAGCTCAATCAGCGCGGCGCGATGTTCGGCCGTTGCGTAGCCCACATGTCGCTCGAAACCGTAGCCCTGTACGGACTGTGCGAGCCTTTTCATCAGCCGGTCGCGCGTCACCTTGGCGATGATGGAGGCCGCGGCGATGGACAGGATTTTCGCATCGCCGTCGATGACGGCTTCCGCCGGGCAGGGAAGGCCTTTCGGAAATTCCCGTCCATCGACGAAGATGCGGTCGGGCTTGCGCGGCAGCGCCTCGACCGCGGCGCACATCGCCCAGAGCGTCGCTTTACGGATATCGATGCGGTCGATGCGCGACGGGCAGGCCGAGACAAAGGCCACATCCGCGCTCGCCATGATCTTCAGATAGAGCGCCTCGCGCACCTCCGGATCGAGCAGCTTTTTCGAATCGTCGATGCCTTTCGGAATCTTTTTCGGGTCGAGGATCACGGCGGCTGCAACCACGGGGCCGGCAAGCGGCCCGCGGCCGGCCTCGTCGACACCGGCGATCAGTTCGCAGCCGTCCTTCATCGCCTTCTTTTCGAAGCGGAAGGAGGGGCGCGCCACGGAGCGCGGAGCAGGTTTCGCTTTTTTCGGACGGGCCTCGGCCATGGCCGCACAATGCCATGCCGCGCATCGAGTCGGGAGGTTTAAGGTTAACGACAGCTTAAAGGAGACGCGAGGCCCCTTCTTGCTGCAACTTTGGTGGGAGACGGAGAGGGAGGACGTGATGCAGACCGAACGCCGCAAGCATATCCGCACCACGAGCTATCTCGGCGGGCGCGTCGCCTTCAATCATCTCTACGCGACCCGCGATTGCCTGATCCGCAATATCTCTGAAGACGGCTGCCGCCTGGTGTTCGCGGAGACGACTTCCCTGCCGGAGCGCTTCGTCCTGTCGATCCCGAGCCGCGAACAGGCGATCAACGCGCGTCTTGTCTGGCGCAGCGACAAGGAAGCGGGCGTCGCCTTCGATATTGCGGACGCCACGAAGACGGTCTCGCTCGATATGGCGCGCCGTCTCAAAAAGCTCGAAGAAGAAAAGCGTCTGCTTCAGATCCGCATCATGGAACTGTCCGGCGAGCTCTAAGCATCTTTTCCGGGTCTGTTTACGTATCTCGCGTAGACGAGACTTCAGGGTGCGCTCATGGCGATCAGTGGCGATTATTCCCGGCCGGTTACGGTCAACGGCTTTTCCTGCCGCAACTGCCAGGACGTGTCCTTGGCCAAGCGCAATATCGATCCCGAACATCCTCTGTCCGGCCCTTACGGCGTAAGCGCGGACAGCGATCCCACCCAGACAATTGCAAAAACATCCGGTGTGCCAAGCCGCGCTCTGCTGGAAGAGGGTGTGGGCTTGCGTCTCGATATCCGCGCCTGAACGCGCCGAAACTTACGACGGCAGTGTGATGCCGCCGCTCTCGTCGAGTTCCCAGAACGGATTGTGCGCGATCTCCCAGACATGGCCGTCGGGGTCCGCGACATAGCCCGAATAGCCGCCCCAGAAGGTCTTGTCCGGCTGCTTCAGAAGCTTTGCCCCGGCGGCAATAAAAGCGGCGATCAGCTTGTCGACATCGAGCGGCGAGGCGGCGTTATAGGCAAGCGCCATGCCGCCGAAACCTTTCGATCCGCCGTCTTCGATATGCGCATCCTTGGCGAGATCCGTGCGCTTCCAGACGGCCAGTACAAGGCCGCCGGAAAGTTGAAAAAAGCTCACGCTGTCATTGCTCTCGCCGGATTTCTGCAATCCGATCTTTAAGTAGAACTCTGTGGCCGCCGCAACGTCGGCGACCCCGAGCGTGATGAGGCTGATACGCGGCTTCATCACCATGCGGGGCTTCCTTCCAATGGGTACATGCGCGTTCATCTAGAACAGCCTCAGCTGTTCGCCAGGGCGCGGCGGCGGCATGAACAGGTCTTTGCTCAGCGAGCGCTTCTCTTCATTGAGGCCGAGCCTTTTGCAGGCGAGTTCGAAACGCCGTCCGACCGTCCAGGCGAACACGCCTTCGCCGATCATGCGCTTGCCCCATTCGGCTTCATAGGCTTTGCCGCCGCGTGTCGACTTCACAAGACTCATGACGTGATTGGCGCGCTCCGGCCGGTGCTCGCGCAGCCATTCCTGGAAGAGATCCTTGATCTCGTAGGGCAGACGCAGCAGCACGTAACCGGCGCCGGTCGCGCCGGCGGCTTTCGCCGCGTCGAGCACGCGCTCGATCTCTTCATCGTTCAGAGCAGGGATCACCGGCGCCATCATGACGGTGACGGGGATGCCGGCATCGGTCAGCGCCTTGATCGTCTCGAGGCGTTTGGGCGGCGTCGGGGCGCGCGGCTCGAGCGTGCGCGCGAGTTTCGGATCGAGCGTCGTAATAGAGATCGCAACGCGGGCGAGATTGTCCGCCGCCATCGGCGCGAGAATGTCGATGTCGCGCTGGACGAGGGCGGATTTCGTGACGATCCCGACCGGGTGCTTCGTCCTGGCCAGCACTTCGAGAATGGAGCGCGTGATGCGGTATTCGCGCTCGATCGGCTGATAGGGATCGGTATTCGTCCCGAGCGCCATGGTGCGGACTTCGTATTTCGGGTCCGCCAGTTCCTTGGTCAGAAGCTCGGCCGCGTTCGGTTTGACGGTCAGCTTGGATTCGAAATCGAGGCCCGGCGACAGGCCGAGATAAGAGTGGGTCGGCCGCGCGAAGCAGTAGACGCAGCCATGCTCGCAGCCGCGATAGGGATTGATCGAGCGGTCGAAGCTGATGTCCGGCGACTGATTGCGGGTGATGATCTTCTTGGCCGCCTCGTAGGACACTTCCGTCTTGAAGGGCGGCAGATCGGCCAGGCTCTCCCAGCCGTCATCCGCGAGCGAGCGCGAATAGGGCTCGAACCGGCCGGATGGATTGGTCACGGCGCCCCGGCCCCGCCTCCTGTCGGCAGTGATGCCGATCGGGGCTTCTCGCTCCGTCTCGTAATCCAGTTCGCGGGCCAGGGCAGCCATGTTCAAATCCTCGATGAGAGGCATAAGAACATAACGAGAACAGATTAGCAAGTTTACTGCGACCAAAGGAAGAATGTCGCCTTTTGGTCAGTCGGTGGTAGAGGAGAAATATGATCAGCGTTGTTCTTCAGGCCTTTGATGATGAGGAGGCCCTTGTCGGAACGCTTGCCTCGCTCGTTTCGGGCGCGGCTGACGGCGCCGTCCGCGATGTGATCGTCGTCGACGGCGGCACGGCGCCGGGCATTCCGGTGATCGCCGATGCCGCTGGCTGCATCTATATGAAGGGGCCGAAGCGGCGCGAGCAGCGCCTGTCGATCGGCGCCGAAGCTGCCAAAGGGCCGTGGCTGTTTTTCCTCGCGCCCGGCGTCGAGCCGGATGAGGGCTGGTATCGCGAAGCCCGCCAGTTCATCGAGCGCGCCGAGCGCAAAGGCGTCGCGACCGCGCGCGCGGCGACCTTCCGCATTTCCCACGATGATCACCGCAGCGGCGTCCTGCGCCGCCTGTTCGGTCCGCATCCGGGGTCTTACGGTCTTCTGATCCACCGCTCGTTCTACAAAAGCCTCGGCGGCTTCCGGCATCTTCCGGCGGTCGAATATGTCGATCTCGTCCGCCGCATCGGCCCGACGCGTCTGACGCGTCTGCGCTCGAACCTGTTCGTCACCGAACGCGCGGCGGCGAATGCGGCGCTCGGCACCGGGACGAGGCGCGCGATCGGGGCTGCGCTTTTGGCGCTGCGCGTGCCCGCGCGTCTTGTGGCGCGGCTCTACGCCTAACTCTTCTTCCGCTTCAGATGTTCGTCGAGGCGCGGCGCGATCTCGACGAAATTGCACGGCTTGTGCCGGTAATCGAGCTGGCTCTGCAGAATGCCGTCCCAGGCATCGCGGCAGGCGCCGGGCGAGCCGGGCAGGCAGAAGATGAAAGTCCCGCCGGCGGTGCCCGCGGTGGCGCGCGACTGCACAGTCGAGACGCCGATCTTGTCATAGGAGATGCGGTGGAAGACGGCGGAAAAGCCCTCCATCTTTTTCTCGAACACCGGCTCCAGCGCCTCGGGCGTCACATCGCGCCCGGTAAAGCCGGTGCCGCCGGTCGTAATCACGACATCGATGCCGGGATCTGCGATCCACGCCTTCACTCTGGCCTGAATGGCCGCCACATCGTCCGTCACGATGGCCCGGTCGGCGAGGACATGGCCGGCCCCTGTCAGACGCTCAGTGAGCGTTGAGCCGGATTTGTCGTCCTCAAGCGTGCGTGTATCGGACACCGTCAGGACGGCGATCTTCATCGGGATGAAGGGGCGGCTTTCGTCGAGTTTCACGGCTTTTGCTCTCCTCGGACCTGCTAAATGCACGTTGTGGCGGACTTTCTCAATGTCCGGGGGGCTGATCTACTGTCCGGCGCGTTATGTTCCGGGGTTGGACCGGAGGGTGAATTTGGGACGTCTGCTCTGGGGTGCGCTGTTTCTCAGCCTCGCCTTTCTTGCCGTGCTGATCTTTGCCGAGGTCGAGGTTCCGCTCGATCCGGAAGAGGCGATCCGCCGCGAACTCGATGAGAAGATCACCGCACCGGCGATCGAAGCCAAGATCGAGGCGGCGCTCGCGCGCGGCGATATTGACGATGCGGCGATGTATGCGGAGCTTGCGACCGAGTTTCAGCGGCCGATCCGCACTGATCTCGTCGAGCGGATCAAGGCCGAGACGGCGGCGGCCCCGACGGCGCAAAGAAATGCGATGGAATTCGGCGCGGGCTTTTTCAAAGGCGAGGGGACGACCGTTGCGGGTCTTGCCGGCGCGGTGACGTCGGACCTCACCGTCGTCGGCGATGTGCGCGATCTCGTCCATGAAGGCGGGCTGATGGTGTCGGGCCAGCCTTATTCCGAAATCATTCTCGGCCTGTCCACCATCGGCATCGTGGCGACGGGCGCAACCGTTGCGACCGGCGGCGGCGCGCTGCCGGCAAAGCTCGGCGTCTCGGCGCTCAAAGTCGCGAAAAAGGCCGGGACATTGACGGCAGGTCTCGGCGAAGCGCTCGGCCGCGCGCTGCGCCAGAGCGTCGATTTCGGCGAACTCGGCAATGTGCTGAAAGCCGCGGCCACCATGGATTCGGCTGCGGTGCGCGATGCGGCGGCCAAGACCGTGCGCCGTGCCTCCGACGGCGATCTTGCGCGCATGATCGGCGATGCGCGCCATCTCGGCGAAGTCACAGGTCCCGGCGAGACGGTGCGGCTGATGAAATATGCCAATACGCCGGAGGAGCTGTCGGAGCTCGCGACCATGTCGACGCGCTTCGGGCGCACGACGCGCGGCGTCGTCGAACTGACGGGAAGGGCGAGTCTCCGCGCCTTCAAGACCGGTGTGCGGATCGTCTCGGTGATCCTCGAAAACCTCTACGCCTTCATCCTCTGGTTCGGCGGCATTATCGGCATGATCATGACGCGGAGCGGCTGGCGCGCGGTGCGCGGCCGGCGCTAGCTCCGCGTATCGGACGGCGTTTCGCCGAAGCGGCGGCGATAGGTGCGGTTGAAATAGGAAAGATCGGTGAAGCCGACGGAGAAGGCGATGTCGGCGATGCGCTGGCCGCGTTGCGCCGGATCGCGCAGCATATGCCAGGCCGCCGCAAGGCGGCGGTCCAGCACATGTTCGGATAAAGTTCGTCCCGTATCCTCCAAAAGAAGATGCACATAGCGCGGCGTCACGCCGAGCCGCGCCGCAATATCGGCGGCATCGAGATCGGGTTTCGAGAAATAGCGCTTGATGTCGTCGAGCACGGCCCGCAGACGCGCCGCCTTCAGCCCGCGGGCCTGCGCGATATCGCGCCCGTCGCCGCTTGCCTGCAGCGCAAGCGCGATCAGATCCGTCAGATAAAGCGCGGTCGGCTGCGACAGGAGCGCGTCGGTGTCGCTCGTGTCGAAGGCTTCGAACACGCCCGCGATCAATTTGGCGATCGGGTTGTCCTTTTTCAGCAGCGCGGTGCGCTCGCCGGCGTCCGAAAGGCCCAGGGCGCGCAGCTGCGTGTCGGAGACCTGCACGATCCAGGTATCGCTTTCGCCGATGGAGGATCCGGCATGCGGCTTGATCGAATTGAAGATGATGGCTTCGCCCGGTTCGAGATCGCAGTCGATATCGCCATGCCGTACATGCATCAGGCCGGTGCGGGTCATCAGCAGCCAGGCCCCTTCTTCGGTCTGCCGCGTCAGTTCGGGCGTGCGGAAGAATTCGGACGCCGAGCCGAGAACCTGCCCGAACACCGCAGGGCCGCCGATTTGCAGATCCACTTTGCCGCGATAGGGCAGCGATGGATCGGCCGAGATATCGAGCTGAAACAGTTTGCGCGCGGCATCGCGGAAGCCCTCGAAACGCCCCGCGGGCTCCATGTCGTCGGTCGAAAAAAGATAGCGCACCGGATCGGCCCTCCCACCGGGTTGGTGGTGTTCTAGTGACAACAGGTTCGATCAAAAAGCGTCATTTCCGCATAAATATCAGAGTACTTCGCTGGAGTCCGCATCCCTTCACCCGGCTCCAAGACACGCCCGTGTCCGCACGCATAGTGACGTCCCATGGGCGAGGCTGGAGAGGATCACATGCGGGGTATTCTGGCGGCGGCGGCTTTGGCCGTACTGGTCATGCAGACCTCTCCGGGCGCAGCGCAGGAGGCGGGGTTCAGCATCGGCTTCGGCGGCGACTACCGGCATGTCGATCTGCCCGATCTTGTCGGCCTCGGCATTGTCCCGCCGGATGGCGCGGGTGAGGGCGACCGCCATTTCTTCGATCTCGACGATGAGAACTATTTCGGCTTTGCCGAATATGTTTTTGCGGAGGGCACGTTCGATCAGAGGTTCGGATCGCGCGTCCGTCTTGCCTTTCGTGCCGACTGGCTCGAAAGCGAAGGAACGAGTTATGCCGAAACGCGGTCCGGTGAAGACACCGCCCGATTTATCTCGCTCTCGGGCGATTTCAGCGGCGTTTATTTTTGCGATTTCGGACCCTGCGTCACGAAATCCGATGTCGAGCTCAACTATGAGTCCCGCACGCTTGAGATCGACGCCAAGAGCGATTTCGAGTTCGGACGCTTTGTTCTGACACCGTCGCTCGGCATCAAAGCCGGGCGTTCCAAGCTCGCCTACGAATATCTGCAGGAGCTTCTCTACACGGACGTCTCCGGCGAAGACCTTCCCTACGATTCAGGCCTCACCACCGGCGTGATTATCGGCACGAAGATCGACAGCTGGGATGCCGGCATCACCGGCGGGCTCGAAACGCGGTTCGATCTTACCGATCACATCGCGCTCGGCGTCTCGGGCAAATTCGGGCTTTTATACCGGACAGCCGATCTCTGGGCTTATGACGAGGGCTTGGGTTCGATCAGCTGGCTTGGCGCGATCGAAGACGAGGACGGGACGTTCGCCGTCCAGGCGGCGCCGGAAGTCAGCCTGTCGCTGCACAATGACGGGCTGGCCGTGACGGGATTTGCCGGTCTTCAGTTCGACAGCGGCGTGCCGCAGATCGAGCCGTCCGATGGCGTGGAGCCGGCGCATCTCGGTTTCGAGAATGCGCTCAGCTATTACGCCGGCGCCAAGCTCACCGGATCGTTCTAAAGACTCTGCGCCGCAAACGTATTGCAGCTTTTGACCTGACCCGACTCGAATCCGGTCTTGAACCAGCGCACGCGCTGCGCCGACGAGCCATGGGTGAAGCTGTCCGGAACGACGGTGCCCTGAGTCTGCTTCTGGATCTTGTCGTCGCCGATCGCGGTCGCGGCGTTGATCGCTTCCTCGATATCGCCGGGTTCGAGAGATGTTTTCGCGTGATGCGCCCACACGCCGGCAAAGCAGTCGGCCTGCAATTCGGTGCGCACCGAAAGCTCATTGCTCTGCGTGCGCGAGACACGCTGACGTTCCTGCTGCACGCGCTCCATGATGCCCATCAGGTTCTGCACGTGGTGGCCGACTTCGTGCGCGACGACATAGGCGGCGGCGAAATCGCCCGCCGCGTTGAAGCGGCGTTCCATCTCTTTGAAGAAACCCGTGTCGAGATAGACGCGCTGATCCGGCGGGCAATAGAAGGGGCCCATCGCCGCCTGGCCGAGACCGCAGGCCGAGGGCGTTGCGTTTTCGAACAGGACGAGGCGCGGCGCGCGGTAGGATTGGCCGTTCTGCTGGAAGATCTGCTGCCAGACATCTTCGGTCGAGCCGAGGACGGCGGAGACAAACTGGCCGCTCTCGTCGGAGGGCGCGCCCTGTTTGCCTTCCTGCTGGGTCATGCCGGGGTTGTTGCCCTGAACCATTTCAAGGCCGCCGAGAATGATGCGCGGGTCGATGCCCGTCGCCCAGGCGAGAAGGCCGACAATGATCAAGCCGCCAATGCCGAGGCCGCCGCCGCGGAAACCGCCGCCGCCACCGCCGCCCATGCCACGGCGGTCTTCGATATTGCCCGAACGTCTGAGATCGCCCCAACGCATATGCAGTCCCTTCCAAGCTTTCCGCGCAATGGAAAGAACGCCGTACCCGGCGTCAAGTTCAATCCGGGGGCTGGCCTAGTGATAGCCCTCGCCAGGGGCGACGCGGCCGCGGAAGGTCCAGTACACGAAGATGGTGTAGCCGAGGATCATGGGAAGCAGGAAAAGCGTGCCGATCAGAAGGAAAATCTGCGATTCCGGGGCCGCCGCCGTGTCCCAGAATGTCAAATGCGGGGGCACCAGATAGGGCACGGTTGAGATGACAAGCCCGGCATAGCCGAGCAGGAAGAGGACGATCGTACCGAGGAAGGGCAGGGCGTCATGCCCGGTCTTCAGCCAGCGCAGGATGAGATAAGCGACGATCAGCGTGACGGCCGGGATCGGCCACAGGAAATAGAAATTGGGCAGGCTGAACCAGCGTTCGGCGATGCGCTCGACCGAGAGCGGTGTCCAGATACTGATGATCCCCATGCCGATCAGGACGGCGATGAGAAGAAGCGGCGCGAATCTGCGGCCCAGCGTACGCACAGGGCCCGAGGTGCGCATATTGAGCCATGTCGCGCCGAGAAGGCCGTAGCCCGCGACGACGGCAAGACCCGTGAGGATCGAGAACGGCGTCAGCCAGTCGAAGGCGCCGCCGGCGAACTGGCCATTCGCGACATTCACGCCCTGGATCAGCCCGCCTAAAATGACGCCCTGCGAGAAGGCGGCGAGCGTCGAGCCGCCGGCAAAGGCGATGTCCCACCAGTGATGGTTCGGCTTTGCCACCCAGCGGAACTCGAACGAGACGCCGCGCAACACAAGCGCCAGCAGCATGATGATCATCGGCAGATAAAAGGCCGGCATGATGATGGCGTAGGCTTTGGGGAAGGCGACCCACAGACCGCCGCCGCCTAATATGAGCCAGGTCTCGTTGCCGTCCCAGAACGGCGCGACGGAATTCATCATCACATCGCGCTCGTCTTCCTTCTTCGCGAAGGGAAACAGAATGCCGATGCCGAGATCGAAGCCGTCGAGCACGACATACATCGCAACCGCAGTGCCGATCAGTCCGGCCCAGATGACGGGGAGATACCATTCCATGATCAGCGGCCTCCCTTTTTCGGCTTGATGCTCTTGCCGGGATCTTTGCCGGTCGCTTCGCGCGCGGCAGGCTCGGCGGCAGAGATCGGACGGTTCGGCAGCCCGGCGGGCGCCGCAGCGAGCGAGCCTTTCGGTCCCTTGGCGATCAGTCGGTTGATGTAATAGACGCCGGTCGAGAACACTGCGCCATAGACAAAGATGAAGAGGATCAGCGTGCCGAAGACGCTGGCGCCCGGCACCGGCGAAATGCCGTCGGCGGTTTTTAGGAGACCGTAGACGAGCCAGGGCTGGCGGCCCTGTTCGGTGACGAACCAGCCGGCGAGGATCGCGATGAAGCCGAGCGGCCACATATAGCTCGTGCCGGTCAGGTACCAGCGCGTGGTGAAGAGCTTGCCGCGCCACCACAGCAGCGCGCCGAAAAGGCCGGTCGCAATCAGCAAGAGACCGATGCCGACCATGATGCGGAAGGCGAAGAAGACATTGGCGACGGGCGGGCGGTTTTCCGGCGGCACATCGGTGAGGCCGGGATATTTGCCGTCCCAGGTGTGGGTCAGAACCAGCGAGCCGGCATAGGGGATTGCGAGTTCGAGATAGTTCTTCTCCGCGCTCTGGCTCGGAATCCCGAAGATCACGAAATGGCCGGAGGTCGCGGTGTTCCAATTGCCCTCCATCGCCGCGACCTTCATCGGCTGATGGTGGAGCGTGTTGAGGCCGTGGAGGTCGCCGATGACAAGCTGCAAAGGCGCCGTGACGGCGATCATGCCGACCGCCATGCGCAGCATGGTGCGGGCTTCTTCCGTGTATTGACGGGCCAGCACATAGCGCGCTCCGACGGCCAGCACGACGACCGCCGTCGTGAGATAGGCGGCGGTCAGCATATGGGCGAGGCGTAAGGGGAAGCTCGGATTGAAGATGATGGCGAGCCAGTCGAGCGGGAAAGCGATGCCGTCGCGGATCTCGTAGCCCGCCGGCGTCTGCATCCAGGAATTGGCGGAGAGGATCCAGAAAGCGCTGGTGGCGGTGCCGAAGGCAACGAGGCCCGACGCCAGAGTGAGCAGCCAGGGCGGCACGCGGTTCCAGCCGAACAGCATGATGCCGAGGAACGTCGCCTCGAGATAAAACGCCGTCAGCACCTCGTAACCGATCAGGGGGCCGATGACATTGCCGGAGAATTCGGAGAAGCGGCTCCAGTTCGTGCCGAACTGGTAGGAGAGAACGATGCCGGAGACGACGCCCATCGCAAACGAGACGGCGAAGATCTTGGTCCAGAAGCGGGCGAGGCGGTGAAACTTCTCCTCGCCGGTCTTCAGCCACAGAAGCAGCAGAACCGTCACGAAAGCCGAAAGGCCGATCGTGAAAGCCGGGAAGATGATGTGGAAGGAGATCGTGAACGCGAACTGTATTCGCGCAAGCAGGACCGGATCGAATTCCATCGCCGCGGGGCCTCCCGGAAAGCAGCTTAGTGCGCCGGGGTTACGCCGTGAACAGCGAAAATGAAATCATTCTAATCATCTGTGGGCGGCTTTGCCGCGCGCCGTTTGCGCACCCCCTTGGCGCGATTGACAGGCCGCGCGCCGGTCTGATCAAATCCAGTAAGGCTGTGCGGCCTGCCGCTCGCGCCCTTTGGGCATGGTGAACGCACGTCGACTTCGCAGGTTCTAACCCTTTGCAAGGGTGGACCCGTCAGCAATGCGAGCACTGACTTGCCGGTTCGCCCGCTGCAGAGAGGTCGAACCATGCGTACATTCCGCGATTCAAAAGACATGGCCAAAGCGCTGCGTGCCGCCTTGCGTGAGCGCGGCAGCGAGTTTTCGCACAGTGATTGCCTGGAGTTCGTGGCCCGGCAGCTCGGCTTTGATAACTGGAACGTGCTGTCGGCGCGCATAGAAGACGACAACGCCGTCCGGACCCGTACGCTTTATCTGCCGGAGGGCTGGGTCGCATCGGGCACGCGGCCGGAATTTTATGAAATGGGAGCCTATACGGCTGAGGGGGATTCAATCGCGCTCATCCGGTCGCTGCCCGGCGCCGAGACGGCCAAAGCAGGGATATACGGCAATCTGATGCAAAGCTTCCGTGCCGACCGCTTCCGCGGCCGGAAGCTGCGTTTCACGGGCGAGCTGAAAACGGAAGACGTCAGAGGCTCAGGGACTTTGTGGATGCGGGTCGACCGCTCGGCCGGACATACGCTCTGCTTCGACAATATGGAGACGCGCGCGCGTGAGGGATCGCTGAAAGGCAACCAAGATTGGACGCGCCGCGAAATCGTTCTCGATGTGGCGGACGACGCGGAGAGCGTGCATTTCGGCTTTTATCTAGCCGGGACGGGCTGTGTCTGGGCGCGTGACCTCGAAATCGGGGAAACGACTGAGCAGAAAAGCACCGCGATTTATTATCCCGAGCAGCCAAGCAATCTGTCGTTTGATCGGCCGGCGGTTTGAAAGCGGGGCGGGCGTCTTAGCGGACGCCCGCATTCAGTTCCGCCTTCAGCGCCCGGAAATCGCGCCAGGCAAACTTCTTCTGCGAGGGCGTGCGCAGCAGGAAGGCCGGATGCAGCGTCGGCAGCGCCTTTATCGCGCGTCCATCGATTTCATAATCATGCCACTGGCCTCGCAGCTTCATGATTCCATCTTTGCCGAGCAGGACCGAGGTCGGCGTCCCTCCGAGTAGCACGAGAATATCCGGGTTGACGAGTTCGATCTGCCGGCGGGCGAAGGGCAGGCAGAGCTCGGTTTCCTGGGGCGTGGGCTTGCGGTTTCCCGGCGGCCGCCACGGTAAAATATTGGCGATGTAGACGCTTGTCCGGTCGAGGCCGACGGCGGTCAGCATCTTGTCGAGCAATTGGCCGGCGCGGCCGACAAAGGGCAGGCCCTCGCGGTCCTCCTCCATGCCGGGCGCTTCCCCGACAAACATCACTTTTGCCTGCGGATTGCCGTCGGCGAAAACAAGCTTGGTTGCGGTCTTCTTCAGCGGCACGCCGTCATAGGTCTCGAGGATCGATCGCAATTCGTCGAGGCTCTTGGCCTCGCGCGCCCGCGACCTTGCATCGGCGACGGCAACGTCCTGCGCCGGGGTCGATGCTGCGGCGGGCACGACAAGGGGCGGCCGTTCGCCGGAAAATCGTTCGGAGGGGGCTCTCTCGAGCGTCGGTAGCGGCCGCTCGCGCGATGCTTGTATCGGGGAACCGCCCGAAGCATTCCCGGTCACCGCATGTGCGGCGGCCGTCTCGGCGAATCTGTCCTGCGGCTCGTCCTCCATAGCCAGGTCGACGCCCATTTCGGCGTACCAGGCGAGCAGCTGGACGGCCTCGTTCCGGCCCGGAATACTGTTCATGACAGGAGATTAGCCAAATTGAGGGGCGCGATCACGCCGCAATCGTGCCTTAGCTATGGTTTATTGCCCTTGGAAGCCGCGAGAGGGGAGGTTACAACCTCGATCCGGCCGTTTATTGAGAGGCTTATTCTTGCTCCGCTCTTTCCGTTTCGGGTGCTCCATCCTCGTGCTGGCGGCGCTCTCAGCCGCGCCTGCTTTCGCTACCACCGAGGGTTCCGACAGGGTCGCCGCCCAGGCCGCTACGTCCTCCGCCACCGGCAATTATCTTGCCGGCCGCACCGCGGTGACGCTGCGCGACATGGATGCCGCTGCAACCTTCCTGCGCTCGGCGCTGCGCGCTGCGCCGAAGGATGCCGAGCTTCTCGACCGCACCTTCCGCATCGTTCTGGCCTCCGGCGATTTCGATCAGGCGGCGGATCTCGCCGACCGCGTCATCGCCGTCGATCCCAATAACCGCATCGCGCGCCTGACGCTCGCCGTCCGCGCCATCAAGAACAAGCAGTATGCGGCCGCGCGCACGCAATTGCAGCCTTCGCTCGAAGGGCCGATGGCCGATCTCGTCGCAACTCTCGTCGCGGCCTGGGCTTGGCAGGGTTCGGGCGACACGGCGAAAGCCGTCAAGACGACGGACATTCTGACCGGCAATGATTATGCGACCATGTTCCGCGATCTGCATGCCGGCCTGATCTATGAGGCGGCCGGCAATTTCCCGGAAGCCGAGAAGCGGCTGACCGAGGCCTACAAGAACGATCAGCAGCAATACATCGTCATCGACAGCTATGCGCGCGTTCTGGCGCGCGCCGGCAAGCTCGATGAGGCGCTCGGCGTCTACAAGGCGCTGACCGACAAGATGCCGCGCAATACGCGCCTCAACGCTTCGGCCGCCTATCTCGAGAAAAACAAGAAGCTGCCGATCCCGGTGACGAACGCCAAAGACGGCGTGACGGAAGCCTTGCTCAGCCTCAGCATGATGGCGAGCCGCGGCGAGACGGCCGAGATCAGCCTCATCTATCTCAATCTCGCGCTGGCGCTGTCGCCGCAGCACGAACTTGCGCTGATATCGCTCGCCGATCTTCAGGAAACGATCGCCCAGAACGAACAGGCGATTGAAACCTATCGCCGCGTGCCGAAGACCTCGGTGTTCCACGAGGACATCGCGCTTCGGATCGCGCTCAATCTTGCCCAGGCCGACAAGATGAAGGAGGCGCTGGATCAGCTCCGCGCCCTCGTCGCCGAGGACAAGAACGACACCGATGCGATCATCGCGCTCGGCGGCCTTCTGCACCGCGAGAAGAACTACAAGGAAGCGGCCGAAGTTTACTCGCTCGCGGTCGATGGTCTCGCCGAGCCGAAGAAATCGGACTGGTCGGTCTACTTCTCGCGCGGCGTGTCCTACGATCAGGCCAAGGACTGGCGCAAAGCCGAAAAGGATTTGCAGACCTCGATCGATCTCGATCCCGAACAGGCCGTGGCGCTGAACTATCTCGGCTATTCCTGGGTCGACCGCGGCACCGCCATCGAAAAGGGCATGGACCTCATCAAAAAGGCGGTCGATCTGCGCCCGAACGATGGCGACATCGTCGATAGTCTCGGCTGGGCCTATTACCGCCAGGGCAAATATCCGGAAGCGACGACCGAGCTTGAGCGCGCCGTCGAACTGAAGCCGCAGTCCTGGGAAATCAACGACCATCTCGGCGACGTCTATTGGAAGACGGACCGCAAGCTGGAAGCCAAATTCCAGTGGCTGCATGCGCTGACGCTCGAAATCGACGCCGACAAGCGCGGGCCGATCGAAAAGAAAATCTCCGAAGGTCTCGATGTCGTCGAAGCCGAGCAGCAGGCGGCCAAGCAGGCCGAGAATGCGGCTTCGCCCGACGCACAGAAGCCCGCAACGCCCTGATTTTCTCTCATGCGCACCGAGCGCGCTCCGGCCAAGATCAATCTGACGCTGCGCGTGCTCGGCCGCCGTATGGACGGCTTCCACGAGCTTGAGAGCCTCGTCGCCTTCGCCGGCGTATGCGATCTCGTTTCACTCGATCCTGAAAAGCCCTTCGGCCTTGTGGTCGAAGGCCCGACCGCGGAAGCCGCCGGCCCCGACAGCGACAATCTTATCATCCGCGCGGCGCGCGCTTTGCAAAAGCGAGTGCCCAATCTGAAGCTCGGACAGTTTGCGCTGAAAAAACGTCTGCCGGTCGGCGCCGGCGTCGGCGGCGGATCGTCTGATGCCGCAGCCGCCTTGCGGCTTCTTGCTCAGCTCAACGGTCTTCATCTGCACGATCCGCGCATCCATGAAGCGGCGGCGGAAACGGGATCGGACATCCCGGTGTGCCTGACGCCGACGGCGCGCATGTTCCGCGGCCGCGGCGATCATGTCGGGCCGCGCATCGCTTTGCCGGTGCTGGCGGCCGTCCTCGTCAATCCCGGCGTTCACATCTCAACGCCCGATGTGTTCCGGGCGCTGAAGCTTGAGCCGGGCGCTCAGGGTCCCTCGCAGGGACCGGGCGTCGAGACGTTCGAGGGCGATCTTTCGGCGCTCGTTGATCTCTTTGCCCGCGATGCGAACGATCTCGAACCGCCGGCACGGGCGCTGTCGCCGGTCGTGACCCAGGCGCTCGATGCGGTGAAGGCGGCGCCGGACGCACGCTTTGTGCGGATGTCGGGATCGGGCTCGACGGTGTTCGGCCTCTTCGACAGCTGCCGCCACGCCGCGCGCGCCGCCAAAATCATCAAGGCGTCTCACCCCGACTGGTGGGTGAAGCCGACGGTGCTGCGCTAAACGCTTATTGCTTCAGTGCGCGCGGCTGGTGACGAAATCGACGACGTCGAGCATCGCCTTTTTCGGCTCGCTCTCCGGGAAGAGGGCGAGCGCATCGCGGGCGATAGTGCCGTAATGACGGGCGCGGGCGAGTGTCTCGTCGATGGCGCCATGACGCTGCAGAAGATCGATGGCGATCTCAAGCGTGTTGTCGCCGATCTCGCCGTCTTCCAGGGTCTTGCGCCAGAATTCGCGTTCGCCCGGCGTGCCGCGGCGCACTGCGAAGATGACGGGCAAAGTGATCTTGCCCTCGCGCAGATCGTCGCCGACCTTTTTGCCGAGCTTGGCTTCGCGTCCGCCGTAATCCAGCGCATCGTCGACGAGCTGGAAAGCAATCCCGAGATTGGCGCCATAGGAGCGGCAGGCGGCCTGTTCGGGCTTGGGGCGCTGCACGAGCGCCGGGCCGACTTCGCAGGCCGCGGCAAAGAGGGCGGCGGTCTTCGAGCGGATGACCGCGAGATATTCGTCCTCGGTCGTTGCGATATTCTTGGCGGCGGCGAGCTGCATGACCTCGCCTTCGGCGATCACGGTGGCGGCGGTCGACAGAATGTCGAGGCAGGCGAGCGAGCCGACTTCGACCATCATCTTGAAGGCCTGGCCGAGCAGGAAATCGCCGACGAGCACGCTCGCCTGGTTGCCCCACATCATGCGCGCCGCAAGCTTGCCGCGCCGCATCTCGCTCTCATCGACGACATCGTCATGGAGGAGGGTCGCGGTGTGCATGAACTCGACGCTGGCAGCGAGCCGGACATGGCCGTCGCCGGTGTAGGAGGCAAGCTTGGCCGCGGCGAGCGTCAGCAGCGGCCGAAGCCGTTTGCCGCCCGAGGAGATCAGATGATTGGCGACTTCCGGGATCATCTGGACGTCGGACCCGGTGCGGGACAGGATCAGCGCATTCACGCGTTCCAGATCGGCAGCGACGAGCTCTGAAAGCGCCTGGATACCGGCCTCGCGGCGCGGCTCTTCAAGCGGTATGACGACTCCCACGGAAAACTCCCTATCCGGGTGGCCCGGGACCATATGCAGCGGGGCCGGTGCCGGGCAAGCGGTGAATAGACGCGGCAATAGTATAGAGGGCGGGTGGCCGGAATGCAGGAAGTGTTGCGTACCAATGACATGGTCCTGGTTTCCTTCGTCCGGTCCCTCCTGGACGAGGCCGAAATTCCCCATCTCGTTCTGGATAATCATATGAGCGTGGTCGAGGGCTCCCTCGGAATTCTGGCCAGACGGGTTCTGGTCGGGGACGATTTCGTGCCCGCCGCCCGACGGCTGCTTTCCGAAAACGGCCTCCGAGAGCAGTTGCGTCCCTCCGATGCCTGAAATGACAACGACCAAAGACCTGATCCTCGGTGACCGGCTGATCCTCAATCAGCCGGCGCGCGGCCATAGGGCCGGCTCGGATGCGGTCCTGGTTGCGGCGGCGGTGCCGATCAAGCCGGGCGAGGTCTTGGCCGATTTCGGTGCGGGCGTGGGTTCGGCGGGCCTGGCGGTTCTGATGCGCGTGCCGGATGCGCAGGGCGTTCTCATCGAGATCGATCCGGATTTGGCCGAGCTCGCCGCGATCAACATCGCCGAGAACGGGCTGAACGCGCGCGTCGTCACGGGAGATGTCGCCTCTCTCGGCAAAGATCTGGAAGCGGGGCTCACCGTCGATCACATCGTTTCGAACCCGCCCTATAACGCGCCGGGCGGACGCGCGCCTGCGGATGAGAAGACGGCGCGCGCCCGCATCGCGCCCGAGGGCATGCTCGAGGATTGGATGCGCGCGGCGATGCGCATCCTGTCGCCCGGCGGCACGATCACCTTCATCCACCGGCCGGAAGCTCAGGCGGAAATTCTGGCCGCGCTCGGCAACCGTTTCGGCGGTGTTGTGCTGCGCTTCGTTCACGGTTCGGCGGATGTTCCGGCAATCCGCGTCATCGTTCAGGCCAGGAAAGCGCGCCGCGCTCCGCTGCGCGTTCTGCCGCCTCTGATCCTCAATGCCGGGGAAGGCGCGTTTACGCCGGAAGCCGAGGCGCTGCATCGCGATCTTGCCGCGCTCGATATGGGCTGAAATGCAAACGGGGCGCCCGATGAGCGCCCCGTCTGTTTAAGGTCCTGCCGCGTTTTTCTTCGTATTTCTTAGTAATAGTAGCGGTGACGGCGCGGATAGCATTCGCGCACGACGACGCGGCGCCATTCGCCATGGATACGCTTGCGTACGACGACGCGCTCGCAATAGCGGCGCGGGGCGTAATAGTTCGGGCCGCCGTAATAACCGTAGCCGGGGCCGCCAAAGCCGAAGCCGAAACCGAAGCCCGGACCTCCGCGCCAGTGATGGCCATGATGATGGCCGTGGCCGTGCGCCGCTGCCGGAGCGGGGGCGGAGACGAGACCCGCGCCGAGCGTCACCGCGGCCGCAGCAGCAATGGCAAGTTTGCGAAACATTGTCCTCTCCCAATCTGCGGATCTTTCGACCCGCTCTGTGCGATTTTGGGAGGGTAGAGAGAGGGCGCTGAACTTGATCTGAGATGCGCGTTCATATGGCGTTCATGTATTCAACTCGGCTGTTGCCGAGTTGAGCATTTGAAATCCCAACTTCGGGCAGGCCCGAGTTGGGGGTGCGTGCACCATTGCCGCCGCAATTTTGCGCCCAATATGTTCGGCTCGAAGGAGAAACTATGAACCGGCTTCTGCCTTTTGCGGCGCTTGCCGCCGCTGTTGTCTTTGTCGCGCGCCGCGAATGGCGGCGCGTGAACGCCGAGCTTGATCGCACGCGTGGCCGGGAAGTGCCGCCGGCTGGAACACTTCGCCGCGATGCGGTGACGGGCGAATGGCGGCCGTCGCGCTGACGGCCGCCAATCTGTCGAAGGTTAGCTGCGCTTGGTCACGCAGACCTTGATGTCGTCGAGCTCGACGGAGCATTTGCGAATACCGTTTTCGATTTCGCAGATGCGGATTTCGCAGGCATTGTCCTTCTTCACATAGGTGATTTCCGGACGGTCATAGCAGCCACGGCCGGCTGTGCAGTTCGGATCGCGAGCGAACTCGATCGGGCTCTGCACGCGGAAGCCGCCGCCGTCGCCATTGCCGTTGCCGCCGCCACCACCACCGCCGCCACCGCCGCCATGTCCACCGTTGCCGGCGGCCTGGGCGAGGCTTGCGGGGATCACAACGGTCAGAATGAGGGCCGCTGCCATGAAGCGGCCGACGCCGCGCTTGTTCAGATTCGTCATTGTCGTTTCCTTTTCCGAGGTGCGTTGATCGCCTCCCTTGCCCGTTCGTCGCCGCAGCCGCCGATTGCGTTCAAAGATTTGTTCACCATCCCGGCCATTGCCTCACTCGCTTGCTCCGCCGGAGGGCGATGGCTAGGGTGCCGCCACCTCGAAAAACACCCGTTGATTCATGCCGGAAACGACCGCAGGCCCTCTCAACCCGACCAAGTCCTTTCAAGGACTTATCCTCACCCTCCAGACCTTCTGGGCGGCGAAAGGCTGCGTCATCCTGCAGCCCTATGACATGGAAGTGGGGGCGGGCACGTTTCACCCGGCGACGACCTTGCGGGCGCTGGGTCCGAAGCCCTGGAACGCGGCCTATGTGCAACCCTCGCGCCGTCCCAAAGACGGCCGCTATGGCGAGAACCCCAACCGGTTCCAGCACTATTACCAGTTTCAGGTGATCCTGAAGCCGAACCCGCCGAACCTGCAGGAGCTCTATCTGGAGTCGCTGGCGGCGATCGGCATCGACACCAAGCTTCACGACATCCGTTTTGTCGAAGACGACTGGGAAAGCCCGACGCTCGGCGCCTGGGGGCTCGGCTGGGAATGCTGGTGCGACGGCATGGAAGTCTCGCAGTTCACCTACTTCCAGCAGGTCGCGGGCGTCGAATGCTCGCCCGTTTCGGGCGAACTGACCTACGGCCTCGAGCGCCTCGCCATGTACCTACAGGGTGTCGACAACGGCTTTGAGCTGAACTTCAACGGGCTCGACGGCGACAAGAAGGTCACCTACGGCACAGTGTTCAAACAGGCCGAGGAGGAATTCTCGCGCTACAATTTCGAGCATGCCGATACCGAAATGCTGTTCCGCCATTTCCGCGATTATGAAGCCGAATGCCAGTCCCTGCTGAAAAAGGGCGACAAAGGCGAGCGCCATGAACTGGCGATGCCGGCCTACGATCAGGCGATCAAGGCGAGCCATGTGTTCAATCTTCTGGATGCGCGTGGCGTGATCTCGGTGACCGAGCGGCAGAGCTATATTCTGCGCGTGCGCGAACTTGCCAAAGCCTGCGGCGCCGCCTGGCTGAAGACCGCGGAAGGCGGCGCTGTCTGATGCCCGATCTTCTGCTTGAACTTCTGTCCGAAGAAATCCCGGCCCGCATGCAGGCGCGTGCCGCCGAGGACCTGAAAAAGCTCATCACCGACGCCCTGGTCGAGAGCGGCCTGACCTATGAGGGCGCCAAAGCCTTTGCGACGCCGCGGCGTCTGGCTTTGACGGTTCAGGGCCTCCCGGGCCGTGCGCCCGACCGCAAGGAAGAGCGCAAGGGGCCGCGCGTCGGCGCGCCCGACGGCGCCATTCAGGGTTTTCTGAAAGCATCAAACCTCAAGGATATTTCGCAGGCGAAAGTCCAGAACGATCCGAAGGGCGATTTTTATATCGCCGTCACCGAGAAAAAGGGCGGCGCGACTGACGAGATCGTCGCCGACATCGTGCCGAAGATCGTGCGCGAATTCCCCTGGCCGAAATCCATGCGCTGGGGCGAGGGGACCTTGCGCTGGGTGCGCCCGTTGCAGAGCATTCTCTGCACGTTCGGGACATCGAATGAAGAGCCGGAGGTCGTGCGTTTCGATGTTGACGGCATCCAGTCCGGTAATACGACCGTCGGCCACCGCTTCCTTGCGCCCGGCGTCATTACGGTCCGCCGTTTCGACGATTACGTTCCGGCGCTGGAAAAGGCCAAGGTCGTGCTCGATCCGGCGCGGCGGCGCGAGATCATCCTCAACGAAGCGCGCAACCTGGCCTTCGCGCAGGGGCTCGAACTCGTCGAGGACGAGGCGCTGCTCGATGAGGTCTCGGGCCTTGTCGAATGGCCGGTCGTTCTCATGGGCTCGTTCGACGAGAGCTTTCTCGACGTGCCGGATGAGGTCATCCGCACGACGATCCGCGCCAATCAGAAATGCTTTGTTTTGAGGAAAGGCGACAAGCTCGCCAATAAATTCCTGCTCGTCTCCAATCTCGAAGCGAGTGATGGCGGCAAGGCGATCATCGCCGGCAATCAGCGCGTCGTGCGCGCCCGCCTGTCGGACGCCAAATTCTTCTGGGAGACGGACAAGCGTATCAAGCTGGAAGAGCGCGCCAAGAAGCTCGAACAGATCGTCTTCCATGAGAAGCTCGGCAAGCAGTCCGAGCGCGTCGAACGCATCGCAAAGCTTGCCAAGGAACTCGCGCCGCTTCTCGGCGCCGATCCGGCGAAGGCCGAACGCGCGGCAAAGCTCGCCAAGGCCGATCTTGTGACCGAGACCGTCGGCGAATTTCCGGAAGTGCAGGGCACGGCGGGCCGCTATCTTGCGGCCATTCAGGGCGAGGACGCCGAGGTCGCGGAAGCAATCGGTGATCATTACAAGCCTGCGGGGCAGGGCGACCGCGTGCCGGTATCGCCGGTGGCGATTGCCGTGGCGCTGGCCGACAAGCTCGATACGCTGACCGGTTTCTGGTCGATCGATGAGAAGCCGACGGGCTCGAAGGATCCGTATGCGCTGCGCCGCGCGGCGCTCGGCGTTATCCGCATCGTGCTCGAGAATGGACTGCGTTTGCCGCTGTCTGAGCGCGCGAATGCCGATCTCATCTCCTTCTTCGCCGACCGCCTGAAAGTGCAGCTGCGCGATCAGGGTGCGCGGCATGACCTTGTCGATGCCGTGTTTGCGCTCGGCAATCAGGATGACCTCGTTCTGATCGTCCGCCGCGTCGAAGCGCTTGCGGCCTTCCTCGGCACAGATGACGGCAAGAACCTGCTCGCCGGGCAAAAGCGCGCGGCCAATATTCTCCGCATCGAGGAAAAGAAGGACGGGGAAGGCGTGTTCGATAAGGCGCCCGATCCCGGCCTTGTGCGTGAAGTCGAAGAGAGCGATCTCATCGTCGCGCTCGACCATGCCGAGACGGCGGCGCGCGATGCCGTGCACAAGGAAGATTTCGAAGCCGCCATGCAGGCGCTGTCGAAACTTCGCGCGCCGGTCGATGCGTTTTTCGACAAGGTGACGGTCAATGCCGATGAGGCGAAGCTGCGCGCCAACCGGTTGAAGCTCCTGGCGCGCCTGCGGGCGGCAACGCGGACCGTGGCCGATTTCTCGAAAATCGAAGGCTGATTTCGGGCTGAAATTACGCCCGAAATCCGCATTTTCCCGCTTTCAAAAGGCCCGAAAACGGCTAGCCTCCCTCCTGCGGGAACGTGGCTTTCCTCGAATTGTCGGAACTTGCCGCCTCCCGCAACGTTCCAACCACATGCGGCTAAACGGCCGTAAATCGAGAGGAAATGCCCGTGGAGATAAACATCGTCACGCTGCAGCCCATCATCGCCCTGATCGCGGGCGTTCTTATTCTCATAATGCCGCGGCTGCTCAACTTTATCGTGGCGATCTACCTGATCTTCATCGGCCTTTCCGGACTCCTCGGCCATTAGCCGGGGCAACCGAAGAGGTGGCAACATGGAACGTTATGAACAGGACCCCGTCGATCGCAAAATCGACAACACCTACGTCGAGACCTCGTCCGATTCGGGCGTGACCTGGTTCATCGTCGGTGCGCTGGTGATCGCCGCGGGCGTGCTCGCCTATCTGTACTTCGGCGATGATGCGGCCAATTCGACGGCCGAGACGGCGCCGCCGGCCATTGAGGCTCCGGCCGATACGGGCCGCGCTTCGACCCCGGCCGCTCCGGCCGAGCCTGCGGCTCCGGTCGAACCGGCTCCGGCTCCGATGGCTCCTCCGGCGGCGCCCCCGGCACCGTAAAGGCACAGTATCAAGGTTAAGAGACGGCCGGCGGGCAACCGCCGGCCGTTTCTCTTTGTCGGATCACCGTAAGCCGCCATATTCTGCCTCTAGAAGCATTCGAGGTCGCCAAGACCCAAGGAAGAGAGCGTGCGCAGCGATCCCATGGAGGATGGGGAGCCAAGACCGAAGATTCGGGCGAAGGCCATTTCGCGGCCGATGTCGACCGCGACAGCGGTGCCGCAGAGCCGTGCCGCGGCCGTGCTGCATTTCGCCGTCGAGAAGGTCAAAGCCGGGCTTCTGACGCGCGAAGAGGCGCTGCTCGAAATTCCGGCGCTGATGCTGGATGAGCTTCTCCATCCGATGATCGATCCGGATTTCCAGCGCTGCGTGATCGCGCGCGGCCTGCCGGCTTCGCCCGGCGCGGCCTGGGGTGAAATCACCTTCTCGCCCTCGCAGGCCGAGCGCCTGAAAGAACAGGGACGCCCCGTCATTCTGGTGCGGGTCGAAACCAGCCCCGAAGACATTCACGGCATGCACGCCTCAGCCGGCATCGTCACGGCGCGCGGCGGCTCGACCTCGCACGCCGCCGTCGTTGCCCGCGGCATGGGCAAACCTTGCGTCACCGGCGCGGGCGATATCCGTGTCGATGAGCGCAAAGGCACGATGTCGGCCGGCGGCATGACGCTGAAGACCGGCGACATCATCACGATCGACGGTACGGCGGGGCAGGTGCTGGAAGGCGCAGCCCCCATGACCGAGCCGGAACTGCCGCCCGATTTCACCACCGTGCTCGGCTGGGCGGATTCGATCCGCAAACTGCGCATCCGCGCCAATGCCGACACGCCCGCCGATGCATCTGCCGCGCGCCGTTTCGGCGCCGAAGGCGTCGGTCTGTGCCGCACCGAGCATATGTTCTTCGACGCCAAGCGCATCCGCGCCGTGCGCGAAATGATCCTCGCCGAAACCGGGGAGCGGCGCCGCGCATCGCTCGCGACGCTTCTGTCGGTGCAGCGGCAGGACTTTGCGGAAATGTTCCACATCATGGGCGGGCTGCCGGTGACGATCCGTCTGCTCGATCCGCCGCTGCACGAGTTCTTACCGAAGAGCGATGAGGATTTTTCCGAGATCGCGGCAAATCTCAAAATGTCCGAAGAAAAGATGCGCCGCCGCTCGCAGGAGCTCGACGAGTTCAATCCGATGCTCGGCTTCCGCGGCTGCCGTTTGGCCATCGCTTACCCTGAAATCGCCGAGATGCAGTCGCGCGCGATTTTCGAAGCGGCGGTCGCCGTCGAAAAGGATATGGGCAAGCCGGTCCAGCTTGAGATCATGGTGCCCCTCGTTGCCACGCGCTCGGAGCTCGATGTCGTCAAAGCGCGCATCGATGCAACGGCGGAAGCCGTGCGCCGCGAGACGGGCGCCGATGTCAAATATCAGGTCGGCACGATGATCGAGCTGCCGCGCGCCTGCATCGCCGCCGGCGAGATCGCCAAAAGCGCCGAATTCTTTTCTTTCGGCACCAACGATCTGACGCAGACGGCCTTCGGCATGTCGCGCGACGATGCCGGAAGCTTTCTCGGCCAATACATATTGAAGGGCGTCCTGCCGGCCGATCCGTTCACTTCGATCGATGTCGAGGGCGTCGGCGAACTCATCGCCATTGCGGTGGAGCGCGGCCGCAAGACGCGTCCCGATCTGAAGCTCGGCCTCTGCGGCGAGCATGGCGGCGACCCGGCCTCCATCGCCTTCTTCCACAAGACGGGCCTGACTTACATTTCCTGCTCGCCCTACCGGGTGCCGATCGCGCGCCTTGCCGCCGCCCAGGCGGTTCTCAGGGGCTGAACCCGCCCCGATAGGCGCGTTTACCTAGCCGCAACCTTACCCGCCGATAATCGCAGCCTTGTTGTTTTGACGTGACTTGTTCAGTCACCAAAAACCAAGCGTATGCGTGGGGTTGCGTCTGTTAATGCGTTTGTTGCGTTGCGTAGCGTTGCGTCCGCTCGGCAGTATGGCTCTTGGAGGGCTGTTGCTTGCGCCGACGGCGGTCGCCTTTCAGGATGCGGCAGCTTTTGCGCCGCCCGACGCTGCGCCGCGCTGGCTCTCCTATTTCGCCTATGATCCGCAGACCCCCGACACGACGGCGCAGGCCGCCGGGAAAGTCGAGCTTGCTTTCGCCGGTTTCGTGATCCGCCAGGCCGAACCCGAATATATTGCGCCGAAGCGCGAAAGGGTGCCGCTACCGCCGAGCCTTGCGGCGCGCTTTGCCATCGCCTTTCCCGATGACAGGGCCCTCGAAGCCTTCACCGGCTATGGCGCCTATGCCGAAGCCTCGCCTCCGGCGGCGCCCGCCGACACCACAAACATCACCGCGCCCTCAGACGGTGCGACGCCGACCGCTCTGGCCGCAACCTCGCTGACGCCGTTCGAGGAGATCACCAATTACGAGGTCGCGGCGCTGCCGGTCGATCCGCAGCATCCCGTCGATCCCGACATCACCGGCAGTATCGGCGCTCCGGCAGCTGAGCTTCCGATGCCCGATCCCGAAGCGGGCTTGAGCCTTGCTTTGCAGGGCGAGGATCTCGGCAAGGCGAAGCAGTGTCTTGCGGAGGCGATCTATTTCGAAGCCCGCTCGGAGCCGGAAAAAGGTCAATACGCCGTCGCGCAGGTCGTGATGAACAGGACGCGCACCGGCTATTATCCGGCGACGGTCTGCGGCGTCGTCTACGAGAACAAGAACCGGCGCAATAGCTGCCAGTTCTCCTTCGCCTGCGACGGCAAGCCGGACCGCGTGCGCGATCCGAAAAGCTGGGCGACTGCCCAGCGCATCGCCGACGACGTCCTTATGAACGGCGCCTATCTGCCGGATATCGGCACCTCGACGCATTATCACGCGACCTATGTGCGGCCGCGCTGGGTCCGCGACATGACGGACCGCCACCGCCTCGGCACGCATGTCTTTTACCGCGTGCGCAACTGGTCGGACGAAGGCGTCTAGAGGGGGCGTCTAGGCCTTCGCCGCGCTTGGGAACAGGAGGCGCTGGTAGATCACGCCGATCCCGACGAGAACGAGCCCGAGCCCCATAAACGACAGCGCGCGGAGAATTCCCGTGAGGTCGCCCATGTCGATCAAGAAGACCTTCAGCCCGACGAGCACGATCACGAGCGCCGAGCCGAGGCGAATGACGCGCGAGCGCAGGAGCCCGCCGGCGATGAGAAGCGCAATGCCGAGGATCAGCCAGGCGGCCGAATAGGTATATTGCTCCGCATCACTCATCTGCCAGGCCACGAGTGTCGGCGCATGGAAGGCCGAGCGCACTTCGAGCGAAACATAAGCCAGCGTCAGAACGAGCGCGACACCGGCGCCGAGCGGCGCCTGCCAGCCATCGTGTCCGCGCAGCTTCAGCGCATAGATCGCCGCGGCGATGGCCGGTGCGAGATAGCCGAGGAAGAGTGCCGCAAGGAAAGGCCCGTCGCCGACTTCTTCGCCGGAGATCAGCGGATTGGTGACGATGAGGCTCAGCACCGACAGCGCAATGCCGGCAAGGCCGGCGAGCTTTACCGCCGCGCCGAAGACCGGGCTTGCCGATTTGAGGTTCAACCGGTTTACAGCAATGGCGAGAAGGAACGCCGTCATGGCCTGAAGGCCGGTCTCGTAGAGGCTGAGATTCGGCGCGAACATATCGCCGCCCTGGGCCCAATGGCGGATTTCAAAGAACAGCAACAGCGCCGTGTACAGCAGCGCCAGAGCCTCGAAGACACCGGCTTCGCGCGCCGCATTGCTTCTGCGGAACAGAACGGCCGCCGCCGCGAACGCGAGGGCGGGAATGCCATAGCCCCAGAGAAGCGCGTTGAAGATCGGTGTCGTGCCGGGCTCGTCGATGACGAGCGGACTTGCGGCGGTACAGACGATCACGATGGCGGCGGCAACAAGCGCCAGAATGCGCAGTGCCCAGATCGGCCGCATCGAATAGACCCAGGCAAGGCCCGCGGCGAGCAGCGACAGCGCGATGGTGAGGTAGCCGTCGCGCAAAACCATCGCGACACCAAGCGCCAGCGCTGAAGAGGCCCCTGCGGCGAAGACACCGGTCGGGCCTTCGGCAACCGGGTAGTCAGCCTCATATTTGATGAAGCGGGCGGTCAGCGCGACATAGGCCGCGGCCAAAGCCGCGGCGACCGCCGCATAACGCACTTCCGGCGTCAGATCGTTCGCCCACCAGTAGGCGGCGGCGAGAAGCAGAAGCGGGCCGAGGGTCGCAAGCCCGGCCCAGGACAGAGCGATGCGCGCCGGCCTTTTGAGGGCGCTCAGCGCAACGGCAATGCCTGAGGCCAGAAACAGCGCGCCGTGGATCGCGCAGACCGTCAGATAGAGCGCAAGGCGGCTTGCCATGGGCGCGGTTTCGCCGGGGCCGGGGAAGACTGTGGTCGGGTCCTGCAGCAGCTGCGGGCTGAGATCCCAGCTGATCGCCGCGCAGACGCTCATCGCAAGACTGACGATCAGGATGGGAGTGAGGCGCGGCAGTTTCCAGGCGCCGAGCACCTGCAGAGCGATGAGTGCCGTGAAGATCACGAGGATACCATCGCCGTGCCACTGATCGACAAGCAGCAGCGTAGCAAGGAAGCCGAACGCGCCAATCAGGATCGAGACGACGACATCCGGCTTGCCGTCATTCTCGCTCGTCATGTGATAGCCGAACAGAAGAAGCGTGATGGCGAAGATGAAGGCCGCCTCCGCCGCAACAGCGTCTCCGGCGTCCAGGATGAAGAAGAGCCCCCAGAGGAAGGCGAGGACGGTTGCGGCGACCGCAAGCCAGCGCCAGTCGCGCAGCCGCGCCAGCGCGAGCGATGCACCGGTGACGACCGTGACATGGATAAACAGCGCCCAGGCGCTCGGCTCATCCGACGACACAAGAACCGGCGTTACCATGGCGCCGACAAGGCCAAGGCCCGCAAGCCAGGGGCCGTGCAGAGCGGCGGCGAGAATGCAGGCAATGCCGATGGCGCCCAGAAGAACGAAGGCCGAGGCTGGGCCGATAAAGCCGTAGAGCGCATGCGCCGAGTAAACGGTGGCGAACGCAGCGACCGTGCCGGCCGCCGTCAATACGCTCGGAATATGCGCGCTGGGAATTCCGAAGGGGACGGGGCCTTCCTTGCGGCGGAACCATTCGCCAGCGCCGACGAGCAAGGCTGAGAAAAGAGCGCCGAAGAAAATGCGGGCACCCGGACCAAGAAGTCCGGCCTCGATTGAATAGCGGACGAGGAAGATGCCGCCGAGAGCAAGAGAAAGACCGCCGACCCAGACTGTCCAGCGCGTGCCAAGTCGTTCTTCGAGGCTCTGTTTCGGAACATCGGGCTGGGAAGTGCGCGAGGGTCCGGCGGAGGCCGAACGCGCCGCAACAGGCGGCGGGGTGACGGGAGGCGCGATAACAGACGGCGGGGCGATGGGCGCAGGCCTGGGCTCCGGTTCAGGAGCTTTGGCTTTCGGCGCGGGGGATGTTCCGGCCTCAAACTGCTCCAGACGCCGATGCAGTTCGGCGAGCCGGGATTGATTCTGCAGGCCGAGAAAAATCGCAAACCCGATCAGGACGAGCCACAGAACTTCCATACCTTAAGCCTCCCAAGCCAGGCGGGATGCTAGCCCAGTCGCGGGAGGCGGCACAGGTGGTTTGGGGTTCTATCCCCGGGCGCCCAAGCGGAGGCCGGCGGCGGGGCGTTCGGCCACCACATCGCGGCGGAAACGGAAGAGCTGGGCCGGGCGTCCGCCGGTTGTGATCGAGGTCGCGCCGGTCGGCTCGACGAGCGCGCCGGCCTCCACAAGGCGGCGGAAATTCTGTTTGTGCAGATGGCGGCCCGAAATCGCTTCTACGGTGCGCTGCAGCGCGGTGAGGGTGAACTCTTCCGGCATGAGCTCGAACACGACGGGTCGGTATTTGAGTTTCGAGCGCAGGCGTCCCATCGCGGTTGCGAGAATGCGGCGATGGTCGAAGCGCATGATGCGGCCGAGCCTCAGTTGTTCGCCGCGCTTGAGCGCCGCTTCGCGCCCGTCGCGTTTTGCTTCCTCGACGAGGCCGGCTTCATATAAGAGCTCATACCGGTCGAGCACCTTCTCTTCATCCCAGCCATTGTCGTGGCCGAAGGCAAAGGTGAGCCGCTCGCGGCGCCCGCCGCTCTGCTTGATCGGGCCGGGTGCTTTCTCGGACGCCCATTCCGTCAATACAGGTATGAAACTGTCGAGCAGAGAGGGGCGGCCTTCGCGCCAGTCTTCCCACGGGAAATAATCGTACCAGGGTTCGAACACCGCGCCGGCGTCGCTGAGGCCCGCACCGTCTTCGGGCTGACGCGTCAGGGCGAGATAGCCGACCGAGACAACATGCGGCCCCGTATCGCCGATATGCATATGACGCCCGCGATCGCCGAAGGTGTAGAGCTGTTCGGCATAGCCGACGCCGAGCGCCGTCTGATCCTGCACCCAGGATCTGAGGCCCATATCGAAGGTGCGGTGATTGCGCGGATCGAAGGGGCCGGAGGGAAGGCCCATTTGGCCTTCCGGTTCGCCTTTGCCGGGCTTGGTCACCAGCACCAAGGGTGTCGCTTCCTCGACCGCGACGATGGCGGCGGTGAGGTTGATCTCGATCTGGGTGGGTGAGCCGGTCAGCATGGCGGGCAGTCTATCACTGCTCGCAGAGCGCGTTGAACCGGGCGAGGAAGCGTTTTTCGGCCTTGTCGGCCGGCCAGGGCGTGAGGTCCAGATTGGCCGGAATGCCCGCCGGGCGGCCGAAATATTTCAGCGCCTCGTCTTTGTCGAAGCCCGCAAGTTTCGTCGCCTCCATATAGGCGGCGGCCTGATCGGCCTTTTTCAGCAGCTTGTGGTGCACGTCGGGAATATCGGCGGGCAGGCCGAAGCGCAGATGGATCGCCGTCATCAGCCGCTTTTCGATGATTTTGTAATTGCCGCCGAGCATCGCCTTGAACGGCGAGATGAGATCGGCAACGACATATTCCGGCGCGTCGTGCAGAAGGATCGCAAGCCGCCAGCGGTCGGCAAGATCGGGCTTCAGCACGCGCGAGATTTCTTCGACGACGAGCGAATGCTGCGCGACGGAGAAGATGTGCGCGCCGCGCGTCTGGCCGTTCCAGCGCGGCACGCGCGCAATGCCGTGGGCAATGTCTTCGATCTCGATATCGAGCGGCGAGGGGTCGAGAAGGTCGAGCCGTCGTCCGGACAGCATGCGCTGCCAGGCGCGGGGCGGAGGGGGCTTTGCCATCAGCGCACGAGTTTCTTCACTTCGCTGTGGCGGAAGCAGTCGACGAGGTGATCGTTCACAAGACCCGTCGCCTGACAGAACGCATAAACGATCGTCGGCCCGCAGAATTTGAAGCCGCGCGCTTTCAGCTCTTTCGACATGCGCTTGGCCATATCGGTTTCGGCGGGAACCTCGTTCATCGATTTGAAGCGGTTCTGCACCGGCTTGCCGTCGACAAAGCTCCAGAGCAATTCGGAGAAACTGTCCTTCTCCTGAATCTCGAGCCAAGCCTGAGCGGACAGAACCGCGCCGTCGATTTTCATGCGGTTGCGGACAATGCCGGCATCGTTCATCAGCGAAGCCGTTTTCTTCGCATTGTAGCGGGCGATCTTCTCCGGCTTGAAGCCGTCAAAGGCTGTGCGGAAATTCTCGCGCTTGCGAAGGATCGTGATCCACGAAAGACCGGCCTGAAATCCGTCGAGCACGAGTTTTTCAAAAAGGGCCCGGTCGTCATATTCCGGCACGCCCCATTCCGTGTCGTGATACTCGACATAGAGAGGGTCTGTGCCCGGCCAGGGGCAGCGCTTCTTGCCGTCATCGCCTTTGATGGCGCCGCGCAGCGTGCTCATGACGCTTTGTCCGGCACCGGCTCGCCCGGAAAGCGGAACTTCGCCCAATCCGGCTTGTCGATGGTGAGAACGGCGGAGCCGGCTTTCAGCACCTCGCCGGCGGCGAGGGCATCTTCGGCGCGGTCGAGGCGCAGAAGGGCAATGCCGCGCGTGCCCGACACCGAGCCGAGCGTTCCGGCGGTCTTGTCGCCCGCCATGATCTCGGTTCCGGCCTCGGCTGGGCCCGAGAGCGTCACCGGGACGATGCGGGTTCGGGCCGTTGAACGGTGCTGGGTGCGGCTGACGACCTCCTGGCCGATATAACAACCCTTGCGGAAATCGACGCCGCCGAGCTGATCCATATCCGCCTCATGCGGGAAGGCGTCGTCGAAGGCGAAATCGCGCCCGCCTTCGGGGATGCCCAAACCAATGCGATGGGCGTGAAACTCGTCTTCGGGTTTTACTTCAAGGCCCGCAGTCTTCAGCGTTGCATTAGCTTCACTTTTCGAGATGAAGGCGCGCTTACCCAAAACTGGAAGGCGCGGATCCTCGAATGCGGAAAGCGCCTCATCATCGGACCCGCCCCAGATGGCGGCGACAGCCAGATCCTCGGCTGTGATCGTCACTTTGGCGCGCAGCTTATAAAGCGTAAGCCGCTTCTTCAGCTCCTCCAGCCGGGCGGCGGGGACGTCGAGCAGATAGCCGTCAGGCGTCCGGAGGGCGAAAAAGTCGGAAATGATCTTCCCCTGCGGGGTCAGGAGGCCGGCATAGGCGGCCTTGCCCTCAGCGAGCTCCTCGACCGAACTCGTGACGAGGTTGTGCAGGAAATGCGGGGCTTCCTCGCCCGCGACACGGATGGCGGCCCGATCGGTAAGAACTGCGGCAAAAGCCAAGTACGCCTCCTTGCGCCCGCGCGCGGCGGAACGTAAGCCCCCATATGACGCCCCACAAGGGCATGAGGATTGAAATGGCCGAGACCTTCGACAGCATTTTCCGCGGCGGCATCATCGCCAATCAGGACGGGATTCGCAGGGCGGATATAGGCGTCCGCAATGGCCGGATCGCTTTCATCGGAAACCTGGCGCGTGCCTCGGCGGGAGAGATCGTCAACTGCCGCGGCCTTCATCTTCTGCCCGGCGTCATCGACACCCAGGTGCATTTCCGCGAGCCGGGGCCGACGCACAAGGAAGATCTCGAATCGGGCTCGCTTGCCGCCGTCATGGGCGGCGTCACGGGCGTGTTCGAGATGCCGAACACCAATCCGCTGACGATCACCGCCGAGGCTCTGGCCGACAAGCTCGAGCGCGCCAAGCGCATGCATTGCGACCACGCCTTCTTCATCGGCGGCACGCATGAGAATGTCTCGGATCTTCCCGAGTTCGAGCGCCTGCCGGGCTGCGCCGGTGTGAAGGTGTTCATGGGCTCGTCGACCGGTTCGCTCCTCGTCGACGACGATTCGGGCGTGCGCAATATTCTGAAAGTCATCCGCCGCCGCGCAAGCTTCCATTCCGAGGACGAGCCCCGGCTCAACGAGCGCAAGCATCTGCGTGTGCCGGGCGATCCGTCGAGCCATCCGGTGTGGCGCGATGTGGAAGCGGCGATGAAATGCACCGAGCGCCTCGTGCACATCGCCCATGAGACGGGCGCACGCATCCATGTGCTGCACATCTCCACCGCCGACGAAATGAAGTTCCTCGCCGCGCATAAGGATGTCGCGACGGTCGAGACGACGCCGCATCATCTGACGCTCGACGACAGCCTTTATGCGACGCTCGGCACGAAGCTGCAGATGAATCCGCCGGTGCGTTCGGTCGAACATCGCGACGGCATCTGGTGGGGCCTGCATCAGGGCGTTGTCGATGTGCTCGGCTCGGATCACGCGCCGCACACGCTTGAGGAAAAAGCAAAGCCCTATCCGGACTCGCCGTCCGGCATGACGGGCGTGCAGACGCTCGTGCCGATCATGCTCACTCACGTTGCTCAGGGGCGGCTGTCTCTCGAGCGGCTTGTGGATCTCACCAGCGCCGGCCCGGCGCGCATCTTCAACATCTCGCGCAAGGGCCGTCTTGCCGTCGGCTTCGATGCCGACATCACGGTCGTCGATCTCAAGCGCCGCGTGACCATCAAGAATTCCTGGATCGCCTCGCGGTCCAAATGGACTCCCTATGACGGCGTGCCGGTTCAGGGCTGGCCGGTGGGCACCGTGCTGCGCGGCAAGAGAGTGATGTGGAACGGAGAGCTCGTCGGCCCCGCGACCGGAAAGCCGATCGAGTTTCTGGAAACGCTGCCGCGGGAGCATGCCCCGGACAAGCCTTCGAACCGGCTCTGGCCGAGCTGAGCGTCTAGACCCGCTCGGCGTGATCGGGCAGGGGGATCGTCACGAAGAAGACGGCGCCCTTTGCGCCGTTGCGCGCGCCGCTCTCGCCGCCAAGGCTGCTGGAGACAAAGCGCACAAGGCGCATGCCGAGACCTTTAATGCGGCCGATGTCGAAATCCTTCGGCAGGCCGGGCCCGTCATCGGCGACTTCGATCGTCAGGACACCTTCCGCAAGATGCGCCGAGACGCGCACCGCGCAATCCTCGTTATCGCGATGACCGTGCTTGAACGCGTTGGTGACGAACTCGTTGACGACCAGGCCGAGCTTTGAGGCAATGTCGGTCTCAACGCGCATCCGGTCACAGTCGGCGGTGAGATTGAAGGCCTTCGGGCTTTCGTCCTGAAGCACCGAGTCCGACAGATCGTTGCAGAGATCGCGCAGATATTGAGAGAACTCGATCGTCCGCATATCGCCGGACCGATAGAGCCGGTTATGCACGTGCTGGATCGAGCCGATGCGCAGCCCGGCCTTTTCAAGCTGGTCGCGCGTATGGGCATCGAGTTCCTGATGCGCCTGCATGCGGAGAATGGAGGAGGCGAGCTGCAGCGAATTGGCAACGCGATGATTGACCTCGCGCATCAACAGCTCCGCCTGACGCAACTCTTCCTCGCGCGCAGCGAGCTGCGACCGCAATTCTTCGAGTTCCGCCTGAAGGGTCGCGGAATTTAGAGTGCCCGTGGAATCAGCCAACTCGGCCCCCAATTTCCAGGTCATGTTCGCAGAATGCAGGAGAGCCGTAAACCGGCCAGAGCGCACAAGCCCGTGAGGCTATTGGTGCTTGTCTAATCGCCGGCGACGAAGAAATGCCAGACGCCATCGGGCGCGATGCCGACGCGATAAAAGTTGTAGGCGCCGAATTCCTTCATCTCATTGTATTCAAAACTTGTCACGATCTTGAACAGTTCGATTGTCTGGGCCGGCGTCAAATCGTTGATCGGGTACTGAGCGAAATACGGCCACACATACATTTCCTGCGGCGTGCCCTTATCGACATGCACATAACCGGCTTCCAGAACTTCGGCGAGAATGGCCATGACCTCGCGGCCTTCGCCATCGTTCGACTGTTCCTTCATGGCCGCAATCGGATCGTTCTCGCCTTCTCCGAAGGAAAAGGCGGGAGGCATTTCGTTGGTCTGGATAACGATCTTCAGCTTGTCGAGATCGCCCGAAAGAGCGGCTTCGAGAATCTTGTCGCGCATGGCGCGCACCGGATCGGGCAGGAGGCCCGGATCGTACATGACGTCGGGCTTTTCGACCGGCGCGGTTGCGCCGCCGGCGGGCGCCTCTGTCGGCGGCGCGGACGGGCCTTTCGCGGGAAGCTGGCTTTCCGCCGCCGCTGCCACATGTGGTGCCAACGCGATCAGAAGGGCCGTCAGACCTGCAATCATGCGCATCGAAGTTTTCCCGAGCGGCAGAACCGGAATGCAGCCTAGCCTGTTATCAGGGGAAGCGCGAGCTTGCCCCTTGAGCCTGCTTCCAATTATCACCCCTTGGGCGCCCCCGCGTCCTTCTGCCTGCCCCTTCTTGCCTCGTTTGGCCCTGCGGAGAGATTGAATGCTCGATTGGGCATTGCTGGCGATTGGCTTTGGTATCGGTTTCGCCATGGCCGCCCCGATGGGGCCGATCAACATCATGGTCATCCATCGGGGGGTCAGGCACGGCTTCATGTCGGCCTTCATCGCCGGGCTCGGGGCGGTGGCCGGGGATACGCTTTATGCGGCGATCGCCGCCTTCGGCATCACGTCGGCATCCGACCTCATCACCGGCCATCTCACGCTGATCAAGATTGTCGGCGGGCTTCTCCTGATCGGCTTCGGCCTGTCCGTCGTGCCGCGCACGCCGCATCCGGAAGAGGGCGTGGAAGAGGATGTGCGCCCTTCGATGTTCGGCGCGGCGGTGTCGAGCTTTGTGATGTGCGTCACCAACCCGGCGCTGCTGCTCGGTTTTGCCGCGGTGTTTTCCGGCCTCGACGAGATCGGCCGGGCGCCCGACAATTACAAATCGGCGTTCGAATTGACGCTCGGCGTTCTGACCGGCGGCATTGTCTGGTGGTTTTTGCTGGCGAGCACCGTCGCGCGCTTCCGCCACCGCATCACCGTGCCGTGGCTGCGCAGCATCAACATCATCGCGGGCGTCGCGCTGATGGTGTTCGGCGGGCTTCTGCTCGCCGACGTCGCACTCAATATTTTCTGAAGATTACTGCGTTGCCATTGCGAGCGTGAACTCGCCGCGGCGCAGACGGTCGGGCAGGCCTTCCGCAAAGGAGGCTACGGCTTCCTCGCCGAAGCTCTGCACGAGTTCGGCAAAGGCGCGGAACAGGGCGGCTTGCGCCACGCATTCCGTCGGCAGCCCGTCGAGAAGAGCGCCTTCCCAGGCTTCTTCGAGATAAGTGAGAGCTGCGAAGCGCTCGTTCGAGTGCTTTTCGCGATCGACGACATTCGGCGGAAACTGAGAAGCGGCCATGATCATCCCCGCGGCACACACCCCATGTGCCGCCCGTTGTTGGATGAGCAACCTAGCAGCGCAGTTCGGCCCGCGCTTCACGTTCTTTTAAGGAAGGTTAATTCGACCGCTCAATTGCCGTGTCTTGTGGCGATTTCGCGGGTCAGCTTGGCGCCTTCGGCCAGATAGCGGCGCACCGCAAGATCGGCCGAGGGCGTGCAGGTGCGGTAGGTGAGCTGAAAGCCGTTATAGCCTTCGTTGAAGGCGCCGGCGAGGCGTTCGCGGCGATCGGCCGGGCCGCCTTCGGCATCGATCAGCGCCCGCATCTTGTCGCGCCAGGCCGCGCCGTCATCGGCGCCGCAGAGCGGGCGCAGATAATGCAGCGCGCCGAGAATTTCGCTGATGCGGCGCAGATCTTTTTCATAAGGCGGAGGCGGCGTGTTCGCCGCGGCGGGCGCCGCCTTCATCGGCGCGCCGGTGCCGGCGGCGGCAGGACCCGTGGGCACGCTGCTTTCATTGGCCGACGGATCGAGGCCGAGCGTTCCGGGCTGAGTTGCGCCCGGAGCTGTCGTGCCCGGGGCTCCGGGCGCGGTCTGTGCGGCGGGCGGTTTTCTCTGTTGCTGTTTTTTCTGCTGCTGCTGGCGGCGGAAGAAATCGAACGGCGATTGCGCTTGCGCGCTTTCCACCGCAACGACCGAAAAGATCAGTACGAGACAAAGAACGATCCGCGCGATCATGCGGTCATGCTTTCCGGAAGAACGAGGGCGGCAGCTTCTGCGACGATGCGGTGGAGATCGTCGGTCACGGGCAGGCCGTCAAGCGTCTTGGGATCGGCCCACACGACCGCTGAGGCTTCCGGCCCGGTCTGCGGTTCGCCCGAGATCCAGCGGCCGGCAAAGGCGACGACGATAAAATGAAATTGCGGGCCCTCGCGCGGCATGACTTCGACAATGCCGGCAAAATCGACGATCTCGGCGGTGACCTGCACTTCCTCTTCGAGTTCGCGCAAAGCAGCTTCCGCAAGCTTCTCGCCGAATTCGACCCGTCCGCCCGGCAGCGACCATAGTCCCTGAAGCGATCCGACGGCGCGCTGGGCGAGGAGTACGCGTCCATCGCGGAACACCGCGGTGGATACGCCGACTTCGGGACGATTTTTCATCGCACCGAGATAGACCTGGATCAGTTGTCGAACAAGGCGTCGACGGCCGCCTGGGCGTCGTCGGCCGAAACCTCTTCGGGATGCGACAGGCCGTTGATGAGGGCGCTGGCCCGAGCGATCAGCATTTCCGCCGCTTCGGTCGCCTCGGTGAGCGCAATATCGGCCTCGCCAGGTTCCTTTTCGGCTTCCACAGCATCCTGGCCGACGAGAAGCACGGTCTCGATCTCGGCAACGATGACGTCGAGCTGCTTTTTCACGGCCGTTCGCGCCAGCGCATAGCCCTCAATGGCCAGCGCCTTGGCGCGGAAGCCGGTCGCTTCGAAATGGTCCGGATAGGAAAGGACCTTCCAGTCGAGGATATCCTGCTTGAGATCGGGCGATGACGGATAAAGCTCCATCATCATCACCATCTCATTGAAATGGTTCAGGTAATCGGTCGAAAGGCCGGTATAGGGGTTGATGTTCGCGCCCACGAACTCATCGCGCAGCTCGGCCAGACGGGCCTGTGTGTCAGGAACTGCGACGGGCGCAACACTCATTTTGTCAGTCTTCTTGGGCAGGTAACCGCGACTGGCTCAACATGAATGAGGCCGCTTGCTGCAGGGTTAACGCTTATGCAGCAACACGCCAGGATTGAGTTGGTTGTCCGGATCGAGCGCCGTCTTCAATGCGCGCATCAGATCGAGCTCGGTTTCGCTTTTGATGCCGGGCAGAAGATCGCGTTTGAGCCTTCCAATACCGTGTTCGGCGGCAATCGAGCCATTGAAGCTTTTCACCACCTCATGCACCGCAGCGTTCATCGCATCCCAGCGGGCGATGAAACTTTCCGCGTCCATACTTTCCGGCTGCGTGACGTTGAAATGGATATTGCCGTCGCCGAGATGGCCGAACGGGCAGGGGCGGCAGCCGGGCACCGCTGCGAGCGCAGCCTTCGTCGCGGCGCGGATAAAGGCCGGAACATCTTTCACCGGCACGGCGACATCGTGCTTGATCGAGGCGCCGGCAAGCCCCTGCGCATCGGACATGATTTCGCGATAGGCCCAGAGTTTCTCGCGCGCCTCGGGAGAACCTGCCGTCACGCTGTCGGCGATATCGCCGTCGACGCGCGCGCCGTTGACGATACGGAACAGAATATCATCGAGCCCGCTTGCGGACACCGACGAGAGTTCGAGCAGCACATACCAATCGTGCTGCGCTTTCAGCGGCAGCGGCACGCCGAGTTTCTTTGCGGCAAGTCCAATGCCGAAACACGGGATGAGTTCGGCTGCGGTGACATCCGGCCCCGCTTCCGTGCGCGCACGGCGAAACAGCGCCAGAGCCGAATCCGGCGAGGGCACGCCGGCCAGCACGGTCGCAACCGAGCGCGGGCGCGCGAAGAGTTTCAAGGCGGCGGCGGTGATGATGCCGAGCGTGCCTTCCGAACCGGTGAAGACGTGTTTGAGATCGTAGCCGGTATTGTCTTTGCGCAGCGTGCGCAGTCCATTCCAGATTCGCCCGTCGGCCAGCACGACTTCAAGTCCGAGCACAAGATCGCGCGCCGAGCCATAGGCTAGCACGGCAAGGCCGCCGGCATTGGTCGCAAGATTGCCGCCGATCGTGCAGCTTTCTTCGGAAGCAAGGCTCAAGGGGAAAAGACGGTCGACGCTTTCGGCGGCTCTGCGCGCTGTGGCGAGCGTCGCCCCGGCATCGATGATGAGCGTGTTGCCGTCCGGATCGAGCGCCCGGACTTTGTCCATACGCGCGAGCGAAATCACAATGGCGTTGTCGAGCCCTTCCGGCGTCTGGCCGCCGACAAGCCCGGTATTGCCGCCATATGGCACGATGGGCATCTTCAGGTCCGCGGCGAGGCGGACGACGGCGGACACCTCTTCCGTCGAGCCGGGCTTCACGAAAGCCGCCGCGTTTCCATGGAACAGGCCGCGCCGTTCCGACAGATCGATGCCGGATGCGACATTCTCCTTTCCGCAGATGGCGGCAAGGCGGGCGATGAAATCGGGAGCGGCCATCAGGCGCGCTCCGCGGCGAGTTTGGCGCCAAGGCCGATAAACATCACGCCCATCAGTTTGCGCAGCCGCGCCGCCATCAGCTCATCTTCGCGCAATTTCGCAGAGATTCGTCCGGACAAAGCGACCATCGCAAGATTGACGGCAAGGCCGATGCAATTGACGGTCAGGCCAAGGATCAGAAGCTGGCCGATAACGTTTCCGGCCTGCTGATCGACGAATTGCGGCAAGAGCGCGAGGAAGAAGACAGCGACTTTCGGGTTCAAAACGTCACTTATGAAACCCTGCAGGAAGATCGCGCGCGTGGAACGGCCGCGCAGTTTCGATGAGGTGAGCTGGACATTCGAGCGGTCGAGCAGGGCGCTGATGCCGAGATAGATGAGATAGGCCGCGCCCGCCCATTTGACGATGGTGAAGGCCAGCGCCGAGGTCATCAGGATGGCGGAGAGACCGGTGATGGCGGCGAGAAGATGTACATAGCAGCCGAGATTGATGCCGAGCGAGGCGGCAACGCCGGCGCGCGGCCCCTGCGCCACGCAGCGGCTGAGGAGATAGATCATATCGGGGCCGGGCGAGATGCTGAGAAGAAAGCTCGCGCCGACAAAGAGGAGGTAGGTGTGCCAGGACATAACGGAGCGATCTTAGGCCAGCCGGTGCGGTGAGGGCTAGCGCGCCGCCGCGCGCTTCAGCCGGTCATTGATCGCCTCGCCGAGCCCGTGTTCGGGGACCGGCGCCACGGCAATCGCGGAAGGCCCGAGCGCATCGAGCTCGCGAAGATAGGCGAAGAGATTTGCGGCGGCCTCCGAAAGATCGCCCGAGGGCGACAGGTTGAGGTGGGCGATGCCGCGCCCGCCCAAAGGCTCTGTTGCGCCGAAGCCGAGAAAGGCCTCGTTCGAAGCGACGTCTTCGGCGTTGAGGCGCACAAGAGCGTTCGGCGCGTAATGCTGGGCGAGCATGCCCGGTGCCTGCACGGCCTCGGTGGCTTCTGCGAGTTTTTCGCCGAGCGCGCGTTCGATGTCCTCGCGCGCAAGGCCGCCGGGACGCAGGAGGCGCACCGGCTCGCCCGGCAGGCAGGCGATGACGGTCGATTCGACGCCGATCTCGGTGCGGCCATCATTGATGATGATCGCGACTTTGCCGGCGAGATCGTGTGCGACATGTTCGGCCGAGGTCGGCGAGACGCGGCCGGACGCGTTGGCGGAGGGGGCGACGACCGGCGCGCCGAATTCGTCGAGCAGTTTTTGCGCGACGGGATGGGACGGCACGCGGATCGCAACGGTCGGAAGGCCGGCGCGCGCCAGCTCATGCACCGGGCAATCTTGCGTGGAGGGCACGACGAGCGTCAGCGGGCCGGGCCAGAATGCCGCGCCGAGCTTTTCTGCGCGCGCATCGAACGCGCCGATTTTCCGCGCATCTTCGAGCGAGACGGTGTGGGCGATCAGCGGATTGAAACTCGGCCGGCCTTTGGCGGCGAAGATCTTGGCGACGGCGACACCGTTGCGCGCATCGGCGCCGAGCCCGTAGACGGTCTCGGTCGGGAAGGCGACGAGTTCGCCTGAGGCCAAAGCCCAGGAGGCCTGGCCGAGGGCTTCCGAAGTCGGCGGCAGGATTTTGGTCACGGACGGGGCTTTTTCGGGGGCGGTCACAATGTCTGCCTACACGCACTTGAGATGAAGGGAAACTCGCCAACATAAGGGATAGGAGAAAGTCTTGCCTTCCGCGGCGGGGCAGTGTTCCCTCCGGCCCAATCCCTATCCCGAAATGAGGCTCAAGCCCTTGGCCACACTTCTTCTGCACCACCCGACCTTTGCCAATCACAAGACCTCGGCCGGCCATCCGGAGAGGCCGGATCGCTACCGCGCGGTCGAGGCGGTTCTGGGCCAGCAGGAATTCGACGGGCTTGTGCGCGAGAAGGCCGAAATGGCCGATCTCGACACCACCCGTTACGTCCACACCGACCGCTATGTCGATGCGCTGCAGGATGCGCGCCCGAATGAGGGCTATGTCTATCTCGACGGCGACACGATGATGGAGCCTTCGACCTGGGAGGTCGTGCTGCGCGGTGTCGGCGGCACCCTTCAGGCGGTCGACAAGGTTCTCGACGGCGAAGTGCAGAATGCCTTCGTCGCCTGCCGCCCGCCCGGTCATCATGCCGAGAGCGAGCGGGCGATGGGCTTTTGCCTGTTCAACAATATCGGCATCGGTGCGCGCCATGCGCAGAAGAAGCACGGGCTGAAGCGCGTTGCGATCGTCGATTTCGACGTCCATCACGGCAATGGCACCCAGGAAATCTTTTATTCCGATCCGAGCGTGCTCTACGCCTCGACCCATCAGATGCCGCTTTATCCGGGCACGGGCGCGGCGCGCGAAACCGGCGTCGGCAATATTTTCAACGCGCCTCTGGCGCCGGGCGATGGCGGCGACAAGCTGCGCGCCGCGTTCGAGGGCAAAATCCTGCCGGCGCTCGACACGTTCAAGCCTGAACTGATCATCGTCTCCGCCGGCTTTGACGCCCATGAGCGCGATCCGCTCGGCTCCTTGCGCATGACGGCGGAGGATTTCGCCTGGGTGACGCGGGCGCTGATGAAATCGGCCGAGAAGAACTGCGAGGGACGTCTCGTCTCTGTCTTGGAAGGCGGCTACGATCTGCAGGGGCTTGCGGATTCGGTTGGCGCCCATGTCGGCGAACTGATGAAAGGCTGAACGTGGCGGAAACCGATATCGCGAAATTGCCCTTCGAGCAGGCGCTGGCCGAGCTCGAAGAGAGCGTCAAAGCGCTGGAGCGTGGTGACGTCCCGCTCGAAAAATCGATCTCGCTCTATGAGCGTGGCGTCAAACTCAAGGAACATTGCGATCGGCTTTTGAAGGCGGCTGAGGCGCGCGTCGAGAAAATCACGACGGATGCGTCCGGCAAGCCTGTCGGATCGACGCCGCTCGATCCGGCGTGATCCTAAAAGCATGCTGACGATCTACACGCCGACTTCCGGACCGCTCGACAACAAAGTATGGCAGTCCGGCGAACCCATACCGCAGGAAGCGGTATGGCTCGATCTTCTCGATCCGACCGTTGAAGAAGACAAAGCCGTCGAGCAGTTCATCGGCATTCTGATCCCGACCGTTGAAGAGATGCGCGAGATCGAAAGTTCGAGCCGTCTCTATGTCGAGAACGGCGCGCGTTACATGACAGCCTCGGTGATGGCCGGCGCCGATAGCGGCCGTCCCGGCCTTGTGAACGTCAGCTTCATTCTTGCCGGCAACCGCCTCATCACAGTGCGCCATACCGAGCCGCGTGTGCTGAAGCTCTACATCCAGCGCGTCTGTTCGATCGCAAAGCCCCCGGAAACCGGCGAAGCCGTTCTGATGGGACTGCTCGAAGCTGTGATCGACCGCACGGCCGATATCATCGAACATGTCGGTATGGACGTCGATATCGTCTCGCAGCGTGTGTTCGGCCGGCACAAAGGTCCGATCCGCGCCAAGAAGGATTTCATGGAGATCATGCGCGAGATCGGCGCGCAGGGCGATCTTGCGTCTATGGCGCGTGAGAGTCTCGTCTCGCTGACGCGCGTCGTCGGCTATCTCCTCGGCGAATTCGATGGCCTGAAAGTGTGCTCGGGCTCGCTCGAAGCGCTGAACGTCATGCGGCGCGACCTCAATTCGCTGCGCGAGCACACATCCTATCTCAACGACAAGGTCACGTTTCTGCTCGACGCCACGGTCGGCATGGTGACGATCGAACAGAACGATCTTGTGAAGCTGTTCTCTGTCGTGTCCGTCATCCTGATGCCGCCAATGCTGATCGCGTCGATCTACGGCATGAATTTCGAGCACATGCCCGAACTCGCCAAACCCTGGGCCTATCCGGCGGCGCTTATCGCGATGCTGGTCTCCGCCGTCGTCCCTTATCTCGTTTTCCGCCTGAACCGCTGGCTCTAGCCTGTCCGGACACGGCTTTAACGCCGCGTTCACTTTGACCGCCTTTTGGGCAGCGGATTCACCTTCCAGCATCCTTCACCCTTTATGGTGGTGATCCAGGGGAAACGACCATGCACGAGCAGCTAACAGCAGCCGTGACCTCAGGCCACGATCACAGACTTGTCCTTCTGGCGACAAGTCTTTGTGTGTTCGGCGCAATCGCCGCAACGCGCGTGTTGCAGTTTGCACTTTCCTCAACCGGTTCGCGCCGTCACATCTGGACGGCGGCGGCCGCCCTTGTCGGCGGTGTCGCTATCTGGGCGACCTTCCTCATCGCGACCTTCGCCTTCAATCCGGGCGTTGCGGTTTCCTACGCTATTCTTCCCGCGCTGATGTCGCTTGCGGCTGCCATTGTCATGACAGGGCTTGCCTTTGCGGTCTTTACGCGCCGCGAGGCTTGGGCGCCGATCCTTGCGGGCGCGCTGCTCGGATATGGATTTGCGACGGCCGATTTCCTCAGTCTGTCCTCGCTGCAGATCGCCGGCCATTTTGCCTGGGATGCGACCGCTCTGGTGATGCCGCTGGTCTATGCCTTCGGCTTCAGCGTTCTGGCTTTTCTGGCCATCCGCGGCCTGCCGAACGATCGCGGGCTTTTGTCCGGCTCGGTCGCTCTCGTTGCCGGCGCGCTGACGCTGCATTTTACCGGAACAGATGCGCTGTCCGTCGTCGCCGATCCTGCGGCTCACTTCGTGCCGAGCCCGGTGCCCAATGCGATCTTTGCAGCGGCCGCGGCCGTTGTCGCCTGCTTTGTCTTTGCGATCGTTCTCGTCTGTGTGGTGTGCGATCAGTATATGGCCGCGGGCCGCGCCGAAGCGGAACGCCGCCTTCATTACATGACCTATCACGACCCGCTCACGGGTCTGCCGAACCGCGCTTTTCTCAACGACGCTCTGCGCGCGCGTCTTGAAGAGGCCGAGCGGGTAGGCGGGCAGGTCGCGCTTCTGGCGGTCAATCTCGACCGCTTCAAACAGATCAACGATATTTTTGGCCATCAGGCGGGCGACAATCTTCTGCGCTCGGTTGCGTCCACGATAGGCGGCGAACTGCGCGCCGGAGAAATCCTTGCCCGTGTCGGCGGCGACGAATTTCTGGTCGTTCAGTCAGGCGTTGCGCAGCCGGAAGGCGCCGAACATCTGGCGCGGCGTCTGCTCGATAGCCTGGCGCGCGATATCGATGTCGAGGGAACGACGTTGAGCACCGCGGCCTCCATCGGCATTGCGCTTTATCCGCGTGACGGCGAAACCGTGACGAGCTTGCATCCGAATGCCGATGCCGCGCTCTCGCGCGCCAAGGAAGAACTGCGCGGCAGCTACCGCTTCTTCGAGCCGGAAATGGATTTGCAGCTGCGCGCCCGCCGCCAGCTGCAGATGGATATGCGCGATGCGCTGAAGCGCGATGAGTTCTGTCTCTACTATCAGCCGCAGGCCGAAACCCTGACCGGCGTCATTTCGGGTTTCGAGGCCCTTGTGCGCTGGGAGCATCCCAAGCGCGGCCTCATTTCGCCAAGCGATTTTGTGCCCGAGGCGGAAGAGAACGGCTTCATTGTCGAACTCGGCGAATTCGTCCTTCGCACAGCCTGCAAGGAAGCCGCTAGCTGGGCGAAGCCTCTGGCGATTTCGGTCAATCTGTCACCGGTTCAGTTCCAGCACGGCGATCTTGTCGAAACCGTGCGCCAGGTGCTGCGCGAGACGGGCCTCGATCCGGAACGGCTCGAGCTTGAGATCACCGAGAGCGTTCTGATCGACGACATATCGCGTGCACTCGATATTCTGAAACAGCTGAAGGGGCTCGGCGTCCTCGTCGCCATGGACGATTTCGGCACCGGCTATTCTTCGCTCGCTTATTTGCAGGCGTTTCCGTTTGACCGCATCAAGATCGACCGGTCGTTCATCGCCGCGCTGCACGAGAACAAGCATTCGGAAGCGATCATCCGCGCCATTGTCGGCCTCGGCCGCGGCCTCGACGTGCCGGTTACCGCCGAAGGCGTGGAAACCCAGGCGCAGCAGGCCTTCCTGGCCGAACTCGATTGCGCGGAAATCCAGGGCTATCTCATCGGCAAGCCGCAGCCGATCGGGCTTCTTGCACCGCATCTCGGCGGCGACGAGAAAAAGGCGACCAAACAGGTCGCGTGACCTCAGACGTGCTGGCCGCCGTTTATGTGCAGCTCGGCGCCGTTCACATAGGTCGATTGTTCCGAACACAAGAAGTAGATCGCGCTCGCCACTTCTTCGGGGCGGCCGAGCCGCTGCAGCGGAATCTGCTCGACGATCTTTTCCGTTCCCGGCGACAGGATGGATGTGTCGATCTCGCCCGGCGCGATGGAATTGACGCGAATGCCGTGCGCGCCGAAATCCGATGCCATTTCGCGGGTGAGGGATGCGAGCGCCGCTTTCGACGTCGCGTAAGCCGCGCCGGCAAAAGGATGCACGCGCGAACCGGCGATCGACGACACATTGACGATCGCGCCATTGCCGGCCTTCAGCTCGGTGAGCAATCCGCGCGCCAGAACGATGGGTGCGAAAAAGTTGACCTGAAACACATGCAGCCAGTCTTCGACCGGTGTTTCGATCGTGCCGAGGCGCGCGCCGCCTTCACCCTTCGGTGAAATCGCCGCATTGTTGACGAGGGCGTGCAATTGCCCGCCGTCGAGACGTTTGCGGACTTCGGCGATGGCTGACTTCGTGTTTGCAAGATCCGACAAATCGACCTGCAGATGGTCTTCGGGCCCCGCCGCCCAGGGGCAGTTTTCGGGGAAGGCGTGACGCGAGGCGGTAATGACGCGCCATCCCGCGGCTGAGAATCGTTTCACCGTCGCATGGCCGATGCCGCGCGAGGCGCCGGTAAGAAGAAGCGTGCGGCGTTCGGCCAAACTAAAAACCTCTATGGATAAAGCCGCGTCTTCGTCCAGGCCGTATCCGGATTGGGACGGCTGAAGACGATGCGGTCATGTTTGCGGAATGGGCGGTCGTGCCAGAACTCGATCGACAGCGGCACGACGCGATAGCCGCCCCAATGCGGCGGGCGCGGCACGGTCTTGCCGTCATATTTCTTTTCGGTGGCGGCGATGGCGGCGTCGAATTCTGCGCGCGTGAAGAGCGCGCGCGATTGCTGCGAGGCCCAGGCGGCGATCTGGCTGTCGCGCGGGCGCGAGGCGAAATAGGCATCCGAGTCGGCAGCGCCGGTGCGCTCGACCGTGCCGCGAACCCTGACCTGCCGGTTCAGGCTCTTCCAGTGAAAAACGAGCGCAGCTTGCGGGTTTGCCTCAAGCTCGCCGCCTTTCTGGCTTTCTGAGTTGGTGTAGAAGACAAAGCCATTGGAGTCGGCGGCCTTCAGCAGAACGATGCGGACATTGGGCAACAGATTGGCATCTGCCGTCGCAAGCGCCATCGCATTGGGATCGTTGGGCTCTTTCTCTCTGGCCTCGGTAAACCACAGTTCAAACAGCGAAAATGGGTCTCCAGCGTTGGTGAAGTCATTCTTCATTAAGATTTCCGGGGTTCCATTTGAATAAACTTCGTGCATGTTACGCTTTGCCGGAGAGGGCCAAGGGGCTTCGGAGTTGATGTATAGCCTATCGCGTTTTCGCCGTCCCGCTGCCGCGCGCCTTGCCGCGCTGAGCCTCCTATCGATTCCTCTCTGCGCCTGCAGCATGCCGATGGGCTCGCTCATGGGCAGCGATGACAAGCCGGATGTGACGGCCACGGGCAGCGCCGCCACCGGCCGCGCCGCTGCCGGCAGCCCGCAGCTTGCTACGGTGAGCAACACCTCCGTTGCTCCCTCCAATATCCCGCTCAGCGCCGCCGACTGGAACTATGCCCGTGGGGCGCTCGGTCTGGCCCTGACCTCCAACGAGACCGGCCCGCCGGTACCGTGGGCCAACCCGGAAACCGGGGCGCGGGGCAATTTCGCTCCTGCCGCGGCCGCCGTGCAGGCCGATGGCCGCACCTGCCGCGATTTCGTTGCCACCCGCAGCGAGCACGGCAAGGAAGTTCAGCTGTCCGGCCGCGCCTGCCGGACCCCCGAAGGTCAGTGGGATATTTCCGAGACGACCAAGACGGCTCTCTGATCCGTCTGTTGCATTTCAGCAACAAAAACCTACATCCCGGCCAAGCCTTTACCGAACCCAGGTGTTGAGGGACAAACTACGCGCATGCGCGATCCATATGATGTCTTGAGTGTGCCCCGGGGGGCCAGCGAAGCCGAGATCAAGAAGGCTTTCCGCAAACTCGCCAAGACGCACCATCCCGACAAAAGCAAAGACCCCAAGGCCAAGGAGAAGTTCGCTGAGATCTCCTCGGCTTACGATCTTTTGTCCGATGCCCAGAAGCGGGGCCAGTTCGACCGCGGCGAGATCGACGCCGAGGGCAAGCCGCGCTTTCGCGGATTCGAGGGCTTTGGCGGGCAGGGCCAGGGCGGCCCCGGTTTCGGCACCGGCCGGTCGCACAAGACCTTCACCTGGGGCGCCGGCGACGGAGCCGGCGGCGGTTTTTCGGCCGAAGATATTTTCGATCTGTTCGGCGGCATGGGCGGCCGCGGCGGCCCGCGCCAGCAGCAGGCTCCCGCCGGTCAGGATCTGGCAGCGGATGTCACCGTGCCCTTCGTCGATTGGGCGATGGGCGGCAAGGTCCGCGTCAATCTCCTGCATGGCAAGGAACTCGATGTCGCGATCCCGGCCGGTATCGAGGAAGGCAAGACCATCCGGCTCAAAGGGCAGGGCGCGGCGTCCCCCTATGGCGGCCCGGCGGGCGACGTCCTGATCACGGTGCGCATCGCTTCGCATCCGCAATTCCGCGCCGAGGGCAAGAATATCCGCGTCGAAATTCCGGTCACCTTCTATGAGGCGGTGCTCGGAGCGAAGATCCGCGTCCCGACGCTCGACGGCACGGTCGAGCTGACGCTGCCGCCCAAGACCACGGGCAAGGGAGCGCTGCGCCTCAAAGGCAAAGGCGTGCAGGCAAAGCCGGTGCCGGGCGATCTTCTGGTCTCGCCGCGCATTGTCATGCCGGAAGGGCCGGACGCCGAGCTCGAAAATCTCGCCAAGCGCATGAAGGACGGCGCGCCTTACGACCCGCGTAAGGGTTGAGGCTTCGCCTCTTCGCCTTGAAGCGGCAATCGGGCCATGCCATACCGCCGCTCTCTCAGGTCAGGGGTTATTATGAGCGATGCGAAAGGCTTGATGGCGGGCAAACGGGGGTTGATCCTCGGCGTCGCCAATAATCGCTCTATCGCCTGGGGCATCGCCAAGGCCGCCGCCAATCACGGCGCGGAACTCGCGCTGACCTGGCAGGGCGATGCCTTGAAAAAGCGTGTCGAGCCGCTGGCAGCTGAGCTCGGCGCGATGCTGGCCGGCGAATGCGACGTCACCAACACCGCAAGCCTCGATGCCGTCTTCGCCAAGATCGAGAAGGAATGGGGGCGTCTCGATTTCGTCGTCCACGCCGTTGCCTTCTCCGACAAGGACGAACTCGACGGCCGCTATGTCGATACGACCTCGGCGAACTTCGACAAGACGCTCAACATCTCCTGCTATTCATTTACCGCTGTCGCGCAGCGCGCCGAAAAGCTGATGACCAATGGCGGCTCGCTTCTGACGCTGACCTATTACGGCGCCGAGAAATGGATGCCGCATTACAATGTCATGGGCGTTGCGAAAGCCGCGCTCGAAGCCAGCGTCCGCTATCTCGCCGCCGATCTCGGCGAGAAGGCGATCCGCGTCAATGCGCTCTCGGCCGGTCCGATTAAGACGCTCGCCGCATCGGGCATCGGCGATTTCCGTTACATTCTGAAATGGAACGAGCTGAACTCGCCGCTGCGCCGCACAGTCACGATCGATGAAGTCGGCGACAGCGCGCTCTATTTCCTGTCCGACCTGTCGCGCGGCGTCACCGGCGAAGTGCATCACATCGATGCCGGCTACCACATCGTCGGCATGAAGCATCCCGACGCGCCCGACATCGCGGTCGCCAAGGAGCCGTAACTCTCCTTGTCACTCGCGCATCCCCTCTGCATCGTCCGGCACGGCGAAACCGACTGGAATGTCGAAGGGCGTCTCCAGGGCCAGCGCGATATTGATCTCAACGGCCGCGGCCGCGATCAGGCGGCCGCCGTCGGTCAGATCCTCAAGAGCGATCATCCCGAAATTCTGACATTCGATTTCGTCTCAAGCCCGCTTGCGCGTGCGCAGGACACGATGCGGCTGATGCGTGGCGCGATGGGCCTCGACCCGGACGCGTTCCGGCTCGACGACCGGCTGAAGGAACTCACTTTCGGCGCCTGGGAAGGCTTCACCTGGCGCGAGATGGTGGAACGCGATCCGCAGGGCAGCGCGGCGCGCGAGGCCGATAAATGGGCCTATTGCCCGCCGGGCGGTGAAAGCTATGAGATGCTCTCAACACGTATCGCTGTGTGGCTCGCGGATTTGAAGGGCCCGACGCTTGCCGTCACGCATGGCGGCGTCGCGCGCGTTCTGCTCGGTCTTATCGTCGGCGTGTCGCAGAAAGAACTGCCGCTGCGCGACATCAAGCAGGGACGGGCGCTGCTGTTCAGCGGCGCTGACGCACGCTGGGTTTGACGGTCTCGAAAAGCTCGGTGAAGAACCGCGTCAGCTTCTTTTTTCCGCCTCTGATCGCCGGCCCGTAAATCCGGACATTCTTCTTCTTGCCGAACGTCGTCGGCATGGTGTCGAGTTCGACCGAGGCGCTGCGCGTCTTCTTCAGCCCGGCGATCTCCGTCCAGCGCAGATAGTGCCGCTTTATCTGCAGCACTTCGATTCCTTCACTGCTGATCCGGAGAATGTAGGGGCGCGTTGCGAGGCGCAGAAAGAACAGAGCGCCGCCAAGACTGGCGAGCGCGACGATGCTCCTCAGCACGAAGCGCAGCGGTGCGTCGCCGAGATTGAGGACGATGATGACGCCTCCGGCGGGACCTGAACCGCCATAGTCGATCGCGTCCCCCGGGTTCAGCGCCCAGCCGCCGCTCAGAATGAAAAGCCAGGCCATCAGCGCGCCGATGATGATGAGTTTGACGCGGGCGGGAGGTATGTCGCGGAAAAGGCCAAGCTCGGCGGCCAGCTTCTCGACGATGGCGCGGCGCTGATCGGAGGAGACGATGGGTCGAGACATGGCCCCGAACCCTGAGGTTCAAAGCTTAAAATCTCGCTCTCAGCGCGTCAGAACCGCGACCGCTTCGACATGCGCCGAATGGCGGAACTGATCGACCGGCGTGACGATGCCGGGCTTGAAGCCGCCCTCGGTCAGGATTTTCAGATCGCGGGCAAATGTGCCGGGATTGCAGGACACCGCAACGACGCGGTTGACGCGCGAGCGCATGATCTCCCAGGCCTGCGCTTCGGCGCCGGCGCGCGGCGGATCGAAGACGACGGCATCCATGGCGTTGAGTTCGCCGGTCGTCACCGGGCGGCGGAACAGATCGCGGCCCTCGATCGTGATCCTTTTCAATCCGGCGGTGGCCCGCCAGGCGCGGTCGAGAGAGGCCAAAGCGTCACGATTGTTTTCATAGGCTTTGACTTCGGCAAAGACGGCGATGCGCAAAGTGAACGTGCCCGAACCCGCAAAGAGGTCGCCGACCTGTTTTGCGCCTTCGAGATGTTCGAGCACGAGCCGCACGAGGACTTCCTCACCGGCCTGCGTCGCCTGCAGGAAGCCGCCCGGCGGCGGCACGACTTCGGCATGGCCGAAGCGCACCACGGGCGGGCGCATCTCGACCACGGTGTCGCCGTGGACGGCGAGGCGGGCAAGGCCTGTCTGTCCGGCGATCTCGACAAGCCCGAGCCTCAGCTTTTCCGGAATCTTGCCGGCGCCGCGCAGATCGATGTCGAGTCCGGTCTCGGTTGAGGTGACCACCGCATCGATCGGCTTCTTCAGACCGAGAAGATGTTTGGCGAGCAGCCGTACCGGTTCCGCCGCCGCCTGCACTGCGGGCAGGAGGATCGGGCATTCATGTTCGGCAAGGTCCACAATCCGGTGCGAGCGAGCTTCGGAAAAGCCGACGCGCAGAACGCCGTCTTCGCCGCGGCGGGCATGGAAGGTGGCCCTGCGGCGGCCAGTGCCATGTGCGTCGATGCACGGCGCGACCTCAGCCTCGACGCCGGCATTGCGCAGAGCGGCCGCAACCGACTCGCGTTTGGCGGCGAGCTGTTCGTCGAGCGGAATGGTCTGCAGGGCGCAGCCGCCACACAGTGGCGCTTCCGCCACATCTCCGTCCAGGACATCGGTCACGGACTAAAACCTCAATCTATTCAGCGCTGTGCGTACACTCTTTCACAGCATTTCGAGGCCGCGTTTGCGCGTCGGCGGCGGGAAGGCCTTGTCCATCGCGGCCAGATCGGAAGCGTCGAGCACGACATCCGCCGCCGCGCGGTTGGCCTTTACATGGTCCGGGTTCGAGGCTTTGGGAATGGCGATGACGCCGGGATTGCGCATGGCCCAGGCCAAAGCGATCTGGAACGGGCCCACGCCATGCTTCTTGGCAATGTCGCCGAGCGGGCCCGAGGTTGGAAGGCGGCCCTGTTCGATCGGGCTATAGGCCATGGCCGGAATCTCGTTTTTCGCCAGGAAGGGCAGGAGATCGAATTCCGGTCCGCGGCGGGTCGGATTGTAGAGGATTTGGTTGACGGCACAGGCTTCGCCGCCCTCCACATCGAGCAGCTCTTCCATATCGTCGGTGTCGAGATTGGAAACGCCCCAATGGCGGATGAGGCCGTCGGCCTTGAGGGCCTCCATGCCGCGCACCGTCTCTTCGAACGGTACGCTGCCGCGCCAATGCAGGAGATAGAGATCGATGACTTCGGTATCCATGCGTTTCAGGCTGCGTTCGGCCGCGGCGCGCACGCCCTTGAAGCTCGCATTGTGCGGGTAGACCTTCGAGACGAGGAAGACCTTGTCGCGGATGCCCTTCAGAGCCTCCGACAGCATCGCCTCGGCACCGCCATCGGCATACATTTCGGCGGTGTCGACGAGAGTCATGCCGAGATCGACCCCGAGACGGATGGCGTCGGCCTCGGCTTTGCGCCGCTCGGCCCGCTCGCCCATGAACCAGGTTCCCTGGCCGAGCTGCGCTACTTTTTCGCCACCCGGCAGAACGACTTCACGCATGTTCCCGATCTCCGCTTTTCCGCATCGTCCTCTCCCACAAGGGGAGAGGTGGGCGCAACCCCGCTCGCGCCTTGCAGCTTGCCGCGCAATGGCGCAAACCCGTCACCGCCATGATGGATGAACCCTTTACCCCCGCCGCGGTCTGGTCGCGCCGGCTCGGCATTTTTGCGATCCCAGTGGCGGGGCTGGCCGTTGTCGCGCAGCGCGCCGGCAAGATCGACTTCAATGCGGCGGTGGCCGCGCTCGGCTCGGGCATGGCGCTCGCCGTCATCGCCATCCTTCTCGGCATCGCCGCCTTCGCCATCATCTGGGTGCACGGCAATCGCGGTGCGGGTGCTGCGACCGCCGGCATTCTGGCCGGCATTCTCGTCCTGTCGGCGCCTGCCTATTTCCTCGTGCGCGGCTGGGAATTGCCGGCGCTTGCCGATATCGCGACCGATCCGGCAAATCCGCCGGCCTTTGTCTTTGTCGGCGCCGAGCGTAAGCCCGGCGAAAACCCGCTTGCCTATCCCGGCGAAAGCGCGGCTGTCGCGCAGATGGCGGCCTATCCGGATATCCAGCCGCTGCGTGTCTCGCAGCCGCCGGACGAAGTGCATGCGCTCGCTTTGCAGCTCGTCGAATCGCGCGGCTGGCGCGTTCTCGATTCCGGCTACACCTCACGCCGCATCGAGGCGGTGGCGACCTCGCTGATTTTGAAAATGTCGGACGATGTCGTGATCACCGTGAACCCGGACGGAACGGGCGCGCGCGTCGATATGCGCTCGGCCTCGCGGCGCGGCGATCGCGATCTCGGCACCAATGCCCAGCGCATTCGCGCCTATCTCGCCGAACTTGCGGCGCAAGCGCGCTAAGTTTCAGACCCGCAAATAGACCGCATCGCCCGCGCCGGGCTTGACCGACACCACACCGCGCGCTTTCAGCTCTTCGAGATGGGCGAGCGCCGAAAGACCTGCCGCGCCGCGCAGGTTCGGCGCAATATCCGGATAGACCGCAATCACGATCTCCTCGACGGTGCGGCCGCCTGGCGCGAGCGCCGACAGGATCTGTTCCTCGCGCGCTTGGCGATGCGCAAGGAGCGCGGCGACGAAGGCTTTGGCATTCGCGAGTGAAGGCCCGTGCGCGGGGTAATAGATGTCTTCGTCACGCGCGAGGAGCCGCCGCAACGAAGCTTTGTAATCCTTCATATTGCCGTCGGGCGGCGCAACGACCGTCGTCGACCAGGCCATCACATGATCGCCCGGAAAGAGCGAGGTCTCTTCGCTCAGTGCAAAGGCGAGATGATTTACGGTGTGGCCGGGCGTTGCCACCGTCTCGAGTGTCCAGCCGCGGCCTTGGACGATATCTCCGTCATGGAGAATACGGTCGGGCCGGTAGGATGTATTGACGCTCGCTTCGAGTGGATTTGACGCGGTGCTCTCATGCGGTGCGCAGCCGAGGATGGGCGCCCCGGTTACCGCACGCAGCGCCTCGACGCCGTCTGTGTGGTCGCGATGGGTGTGCGTCACGAGAATATGGGTGATGGTCTCGCCCGCCGTCGCCGCCAGCAGCGCTGCGATGTGATCGCCGTCGTCCGGCCCAGGATCGAGCACCGCGACCTCGCCGCGGCCGATCAGATGCGTCACGGTTCCAGTGAAGGTGAAGGGGCCCGAATTGTTGGCGACGACCCGCCGCACCAGAGGCGAGAGCGGGATCGAAAGTCCGTAAGGCCCGGGATGCGAGCGGTCGAAACGAAGCGTGTCGGGCATTGATCTATTCATCGTGCAAGTACCGCCGGACATCAATCGGTCACGCCTCCAAGCGCCGGGCCGCCGACCGCTCTCACGGGCGCCAACGATTCTGTCAGAAAAGAAGATTTTTGAATGGAAACAGAAGCTTCTACGAAAAGCTTTGCACGGCCATGGCCGGGAACTGCACTTTGCGTAAACACCCTGGTCGGAGCTCACATGCAGCTAACACTGGTCGGAGTGATAGGATTTGAACCTACGACCCCCTCGTCCCGAACGAGGTGCGCTACCAGGCTGCGCTACACTCCGTCACCAGCGGATGGCCCGTATAAACGCGCAATCCCGTTTGCGCAATTCAATCCTTGGCGCTCGGACCAAATGTCCGCGCGAGCTCCGAAAACTCTGCAATTCACGGCGCGCGCGGTGGAACAGACGGCCGATGGCCAATCAATGTGGGGTTGTATTCAAATTCCATAATGCAACTGTAGATGATGCAGAATCGCAACAGATTCAATTCACATTTGCCTCAATTTAGATTCATGTGGGCTGAATTAGGAACATTCTGCTAACAAGGAAGCGGGGACCTTGAGGCAAGGGGCGGACTATGAGATGCGGCACGGCGACTGCGGTCGCTTTCGTTATGGCGTTGAGCATGAGCACAGCGCTGACGAGTCCTACGCACGCGCTGACTCTGCAGGAGGCACTCCGGGTAACCGTTGAGGCCAATCCTGAAATCGGGCAGGCGGTTGAAAATCGCGAAGCCATTGAATTTGAACTGCGTCAGGCGCGCGGCCTCTATCTGCCGAGCGTCGATCTGAACTCTTCCGCCGGTGTACGTCTCCTCGACAATGAGGGCCGCCGTCTGGCCGGCACCGACGACGACGAACTCTACCCGCGCGATGTCGGCGTTACCGTCACGCAGAAGCTGTTCGACGGCGGCGCCCGTTCCGCCGAGAAGAACCGCCAGGCGAGCCGTGTCGATTCGGCTTCCTACCGCGTCCTCGAACGGTCCGAGACCATCGGCCTCCAGGTCGTGCGCGAATATCTCGAAGTGGTGCTGCAGGCCGAAATCGTCGCCGAGACCCGCCGCAATCTCGAATTCCATGAGCGCACGCGCTCGGATGTCGGCGATCTGATTTCCGGCGGCAAGCTCACCGATGCCGACCGCCAGCAGGTGGAAGAGCGTCTGCTCGGCGCCCGCGCCCGCATGATCGAGGCGACCGAAGAACTCGAAGCCGCGAAAATCCGCTTCTACACTCTGGTCGGCAAGCCACTGACCGGCTGGTCGATGCCCGGCTCGGTGGCCAATGCCATTCCGAGGACGCTGGATGAGGCGATCGCGATCGGCCGCAAGAACAACCCGCGCATCCATGCGGCTTTGGCCGACATCAATGTCGCCGAGGCCATGGTTAAGGGTGCGCGTTCCAAATACGCGCCGGAAATCTTCGCCGAGGGCGCTGCCCGCACGGGTACCGATATCGACGGCGATGATGGCCGGACGGACGACTATTCGGCGCGTATCGTCGCCAAATGGAATCTCTATCGCGGCGGCATCGACAGCGCTGACGAGCAGGAACAGATCCGGCGCGCCAGCGAGGCCCGCCTCGTGCTCCATCAGAGCCACCGTCAGGTTGAGGAAGCCGTACGCATCTCCTGGGACCGCCGCGCCCGCCAGACGCAGCAGGCGGCGACGTTGAGCGCCCAGGCGAACGAAAACGCTGGTCTGGTCAGCTCTTACCGTGAGCAGCTCGATGTCGGCCAGCGTTCGCTGCTCGACGTGCTCGATGCCCAGAACACGCATTACAATGCGGCGATCCTGGCCCGTACGGCCCGGTTTGCGGCGCGTTTTGCCGAATATCGCCTTCTGGCGGCGACCGGCTCGCTGTTAAGGACAATGCAAGTTCGTCCCCCGCAGCAGGCTGAAGCTTACGCGCGGACGGAGTACAACGTGCCTCCGGCGCTGGCTGCCGAGACGTACCGCCGCGTGCCTTCGAGGCAGAGCGATACGCCGCCGATGGATCTGCTAGCACCGGTAAAGACGCCGTAATTTCAGGCGGGCTGGGCAGACGCTTACGAAGATCGGGCTGTGACGCCGTCCGTAGGCTTTTGCGCTTAGAAGGGCGCATCGAATGCGTGCGATGGAACCGAGTTCCGGCGCTTACAGCGCGCATGGCTCTCGCCTGAACGACATTCTTCCGGCGAGCGACTTCAAAACCGCTTTTCGCGAGATCGCGGTTCATCTCGGCCACTCCGGTTCCGAGATCATCCTGTTTTCAGACGTGCCGTTCGATCCCGGCGCGCCCTCGATCGAGGAGATCGAGCGGCTGACGGAACGGGCAGGGCTCGAAATTCTCGAAAGCGGCGATGCGCGTCTTCTCGAGCGCAGTTTCGATGTGCCGGCGCTCATCATCTTCAACGACGGCACCGCTCTCTCTCTGCTCGAGCGCGACATACGCGGCCGTTATGCGACGGATGCCGCCGCGACCGAGGCTCTGAAAGTCGATCTCGAAGGCGCCTCGACACGCGATGTCTGGTGCGTTCTGACCTTCGGCGCGGTGACGGCCGACACCATTGAATCGGCGATCAGCGGCAAGCCCGCCGGCAAAATGCGCCGGCATTGGCTGGTCAACGCGCTGCGGCCGTTCTGGAAATCTTATATCCAGGTCGCGCTGGCGGCGCTGTTCATCAACATTCTGGCGCTTGTGGCGCCGCTCTTCACGATGAATGTCTATGACCGCATCCTGCCGAACGAGGCCATGGCGACGCTCTGGGTGCTGGCGATCGGCGTCTCCGCCGCCATTCTGTTCGATCTCATTCTGAAGAGCGTACGCGCGGCGCTGATCGACTATGCCGGGCGCGCCGCCGATCTGAAACTCTCTTACGTGCTGTTCGAAAAGGTGCTGCACGCGACCATGGCCTCGCGCCCGGCCTCGACCGGCGATTACGCCAACCGCATCACGCAATATGAGTTCGTCCGCGAATTCTTCACCTCGAACACGATCAGCGTCGTCATCGATGCCGCCTTCATGTTCATCTTCCTGATCGTGATCTATGCGCTGGCGGGCTGGATCGTCGTTATCCCGGCGATCGCTCTTTTGCTGACGATCGGCATCGGCTTTATCGCCCAGGACCGTATCGGCCGCCGCATTGCCGCCGCCTCGAACGATGCGACGCAAAAGCAGGCGCTTCTGATCGAGACGATTTCGACCATCGAGACGATCAAATCGCTCGGCGCCGAAAAACATCTTCTGCGCCGCTGGCATGAACTCGCAAAGCGCGCCTCGCGCACCTCCGAGCAAATCAAGGAGGCATCCGCCGCAGCCTCGCATGCGACCGGCTTCGTCCAGCAATTCGTGTCGATCGCGATCGTCGTTTGCGGCGCGTATCAGTTTGCCGAAGGCAATATGTCGTCCGGCGCCATCATCGCCGCGGTGATGCTGTCCTCGCGCGCCGTCGCTCCGCTCGGCCAGATCTCGATGACGATTGCCCGCATGCGTCAGGCGCTCCTGTCGCTGCGCATTCTCAATTCGGTGATGGCACAGCCCGAAGACCGGCCCGACAATGCTGGCTTCGTCAATCGCGAGGTTCTCGACGGCGGGTTTGCGTTCCAGCAGGTCGCCTTCACTTATCCGGAAAGCGATTTCAAGGTTCTGAACGGCATGTCGTTCTCGGTGAAGCCGGGCGAACGTGTCGGTATCATCGGCAAAATCGGCTCGGGCAAAACGACGATCGGACGTCTGCTCGGCGGTCTTTATCCGCCGGGCGAGGGTCATCTTCTCATCGATGGCGTCGATGTGCGCCAGTATCATCCGGCTGTGGTGCGTGCCGCGGTCGCGGTCGTGTCCCAGTCGGCCGATCTGTTCTCCGGAACGATCAAAGAAAATCTCCTGATGGGGCGCCCCGACGCGACCGATGCGGAGATCCTCGAAGTCGCCAAGGTCACGGGCATCGACGATTTCGCATCGCGCCATCCGCGCGGCTATGACATGCCGGTTGGCGAGCGCGGCTCAAACCTGTCGGGCGGCCAGAGGCAGCTCGTTGCCATTGCGCGTCTTCTGATGGCGCGGCCGAAGATCGTCTTCCTCGACGAGCCCTCGGGCGCCATGGACATGGCCTCCGAAAAGCATCTGATTTCGAAGCTGAAACAGGTCATCAAGCCGGGAATGACGGTCGTCATTTCCACCCATCGCCACAGCATGCTGGAGCTCGTCGATCGCCTGATCGTCGTCGATCAGGGCCGGGTGATCGCCGACGGTCCGAAAGACCTTGTGATCGATCAGCTGCAGAAGAAGGCGAAGTAGGCCATGAATATGCAATGGCCAGGTAGCCGTTTCGACAAGGCGGTGTCCACCGTCCGCGAATGGATTGAGCCGGAGCCCGGCGTCGTCGACCGGCCGCCATTCCTCGCGCGCATCTGCCTCGTCTCGATTGCAGCGCTCGTCGTCTGCTTCCTTATCTGGGCGGCCATCGCCGAAGTTGACGAGATCGCGCGCGGCGAGGGCAAGGTCATTCCGATCTCGAAAACGCAGGTCATCCAGGCGAGCGAGCCGGGTGTCGTTCTGGAGATCGCGGTGAAGGTCGGCCAGATCGTCAAGCGCGGCGACTTGATCCTGCGCCTCGACGATACCGCAACGACATCGGCACGCGGCGAGGTCGAGGCGAAATCGCGGGCGCTCAAAGCGCAGATCGCCCGGCTCGAAATGGAGGAAAAGGGCGATCTCGAATCCCCCCTCGTGTGCCCGTGGTCGCAAGACCCCGCGACGGATACGATCTGCGCCAACGAAATGCGCCTTCTGACGGCGCGGCGCGGCAATTTCCAGAACAAGCTGTCGGTGCTGCGCGAACGCCGCACCCAGCGCGAGAAGGAACTCGACGAGGCGCTTGCCAATATTCAGCGTCTCGAAGAAACGGCTGAGCTTTCCCAGCGCGAACATGATCTTCTGGCGCCGCTGGTCGAGCGCAAGCTTGCCGCGCAGACGGATTTTCTGCGGGTGCAGAAGGAAATTACCGATTCACGCGGTCAGCTTGCCTCGCTGAGAGAATCGAAGATCAGGCTTGAGGCGGCCTTGAAGGAGGCCGATCTGCAGGTTGAAGAGCTCGCATTGCAGATCGCGCAGGAGGCTCTCGGCGAAAAGACCAAGGCACTTGCCGAACTCTCGGTCACCGAAGAGACAATGCGCGGCGCAAACGACCGCGTGAAGCGCACCGATCTCAGGTCGCCGGTCGACGGCGTCGTCAATACGCTTGATGTGAATACGATCGGCTCGTTCGTTCAGTCCGGCGCAACCGTTGCCGGCGTCGTGCCGACCGCGGACACGCTTTTGATCGAGGCCCGCATCTCGCCGCGCGATGTCGCCTTCGTGCGCGTCGGCCAGCCGGCGCTGGTGAAGGTTTCGGCCTATGATTTCTCGATTTATGGCGGTCTTCAGGGCGAAGTCGTCAACATCTCGGCCGACAGTATCTTCGATGAGAAGGCGGAAGAGACCTACTACCAGGTCTATGTGAAGACGCAGAGCTCGGAGATCCACCACAACGGCCGTGTCCACTCGATCATTCCCGGCATGGTCTCCTCTGTTGACATCATGACCGGCAAGAAGACCATTCTGCATTACCTCCTGAAGCCGGTGAACAAGGCGCGCAACGAGGCCCTGAGGGAGCGCTGATACGGATGTCGACCGAAGCGCGCGAACCCGAAACCGGTCAGCCCATCGTCATCCCGAAGGCGGAAGATGCGGCAACGCGCTTCGTCGCTGTGCGCTCGGGGGAATTTCGCCGCGGTCTCCGGCTCGAAGAAATCTACTGGCGGGCGCTGAAGGATGTTGCGGCCTCGGCGGGCCTGAATGTCGGCGGGCTGGTGCGCCAGGTCGAGGAAGCGTCGGGCGAAGACGAGGGCAACGCAACCTCACGCCTGCGCGTTCTGTGCCTGTCCTGGTTCATGGACCGGCTGGCGCGTCTTCAGTCGCTCGTGCACCGCAATCTTGCGCAAAATCTTGTCATCGCCAGTCCGTCGCCGGCTTTTGCGCTCGGGCCCGACCGCTCGATCGTCGCCTATAATCCGCATTTCCTGAATCTCATCCAGTCGCGGCTTGCGATTGCGGGAGCGGGGGCTATGGCGAAGAATCTGCGCCTGGCGTTGGATGTGCAGATCAGCGACCTCATTCCCGCTTTGCAGAAGAGCGGCAATGCGCCTGTCGGGACAGGCTTTGTCATTGGCGTCGACACCCAGCGCTTCCGCGGCCGCATGAACGCGGTGCTGGTGCCGTCGGGCGACCGGCCGGTGATCGTCTGCTTTATTCTTCCGGACTAAAGAGCCAGATTTGGAAGGCGCCGCTTAGACGCCTTCGCCCGGCTGGACATTGCCGAGGGACGACATGCCGCCCGCGACGCGGTTGCCGCTCTTGTAGCCGTGGATGAAGGTGCGGTCCGCGTTCATCGAATACAGCGCCTGATAATTGCCGAGCGAGGTGTCGCGCGGCACGTCCATGCGCAGATTGTCGAGAATGAACTGGCCGCGCTCGGTCGCAACGGCGAGCACCGCATGGAAGAGATTGCGGCGCGTATCGCGCAGGACGACCAGCGTCATGTTCTGCTCGGGCACGCCCGCGGCCTTGAGGGCTGCCATTTTGAGGATGGCAAAGTCCTCGCAATCGCCCTTCGCACGCTTGATCGTCTCCTGGGGCTTCGCCCAATAGTCGCGCGTCCCATAGATCTCGCGGTCGCTCTGATAGGCGATCGCGCGGTTGACGGCGCTGTTGATGGCCGAAAGCCGTTCCGCCACAGGTTTGCCCTTGGCGGCGTCGATGGCCGCGCCGATCTCCTTGCCGGCCGGGCAGGCTTCGCCGCAGCCCGTATCGATCGCGGCCGAGCGCACGGATGCCCAGCGGGCCTTGCCGGGGATGCCGCCGATCTGGAAAGCCACCGAAGAGAAGACCGAGCCGTCGGTCGGCAGCGCCGCCGCCTTAAGGTCAGGCGCCGGCAGTTCCGGGGCAGGCTGGCTCAGCTGCGGTTCGACCGCCGCAAGGGCGGGCTGGGCCAAGGCCGGGGCCGGCTGGGCTAGGGGCTTCTGAACGAGCGCTACGGTATCGAAGGCCGGGCCCGCCTGGGGCTCCTTACGTGCCTTTACCGGTGCGGGCGCCACGTAAGGCGTAGCCCGCTCGGCTTTCTTATCGACCGTAGAGATAAAATCGGACGTCGAAGGATGTACGGAGCTACCAGTAGTAATACTTAGAAGTAGTCCGCAAGCCACTGGAAGTATTGCACGGGCTGTAATCTCTGCTTTACCGACCAGCATTGACGCCTCCAACGCACTTACGTTGGAAAGCTATCAGGAGGGTCTAAACACTTAGGCAAGAATACTGGATTACACGGGATTGACCGTGTAGAAGAACTTTGATTAAAGTTTTAGGGAAGGGGGCTGTGTACAGACGCTGGCGCCGGTTCAGCCGCTACAGAGAAAGTATATACGCTGTTATATTCACGTTTTAACTAAGGGTGTGGATTCCTAAAGTGAATATATAAGAGTATATAAACTTATCTAAAAAGCAGTTGCTTGTGACGGACCGCCATGTCCTTCTGACCTTCTACTAAGGGGGCATTAGTCATGACGCGGGATCCTTCCGGCACCAACGAAACCGGCCTGCACGAAATCGCCGGTCAACCGGCTGAAGCCTCCGAAACAAACCCCGCATTCGCGGCCGTCGCACAGGCAGCGGCCACGCCCCCCGCGCTCCAGCAGGCGAACGCGCCCGCGACGATCATCATCAAGCCCGGCCCCGGCAATATTGCCGAGCTGCCGCAGGGCACGTCTCTCACACAGGTTGTAATCGAGGGCGACGACATCGTCCTGGTGCAGCCTGACGGCACGCGCATCGTCATCGATGACGGTGCGCTCGACATTCCGACCTTTATGATCGGCGGCGCGGAAATCCCGCAGGACGCGGTCATTCTGGCGTTCAAGGCCAGCGATATCGACGTCGCGGCGGGTCCCGATGGCGGCCTTTCGATCGCCGGCTCGAGCCCGGACAGCGGCGGCAACAATTTTGCGATTCCGGTTCCGGGCATCGGCGATGCCGGCCCTCCGATGGATCTTCTGGCCCCGACGGCGCTGCAGTTCGGCGCGCTTGAGGACATCGAGCCGGGCAGCGACGTCAATTTCGCGCCCGAAATCTCCTTTGTTCCCGGCGGCGCGTTCCAGAACGTCATTGTCGACGAAGACGCCCTCGGCGGCGCCGAAGACGGTAATGGCGACGGCAGCCTTCCGGTCAATCCGGACGGTACCGATCCGGACAAGGTTGCGGGCAACACCGAAATCGTCACGGGTTCGTTCCAGCTCTCGGACGCAAACGGCGTCGACGATCTCGAAACGCTGACCATCACGCCGCCCGGCGGCGTGCCGGTGACCTTCGATCTGGCGACGATCGCCGGTTCGCAGGTGTTCGGTACGTACGGCGTTCTGACGATTGTCAGCTACAACACCGCAACCGGTGTCGGCACGTTTGAATATGAGCTGCACGACAATGTCGACAGCCCGACCGCCAATAATGGCGAGCAGACCGAGGCCGGCGCCGACGAATTCACCTTCGTCGTCTCCGACGGCGTTCTGGATTCAGCGCCTGCGACTCTCAGCGTTTCCATCGTCGACGACATCCCGGAAATCGTCAGCCAGAACGAAGGTTCGACGCGCACGGTCGATGAAGACGATATCGAAACAGATGACTCGCTCGGCACTTCGCCGGAAGACTCAAATGGCGACGGTTCCTATACCGGTTCGTCGAGCGACAATAGCGACGGTCCGGCCTTCATCTCCGGCTCGCTCGGTTTCCTCGTCAATTTCGGCGCCGACGGCCAGGCGCCGGGCGGCGGCTTCGACATCTCCTCGACGGCGACGGCCGGCTTCCTTGCGCTCGGCCTGAGCTCAAAGGGTCAGGATCTCGCCTATAGCCTCAGCGCCGACGGCCAGACGCTGACCGCCTATGTTGAGAACGGCGATGACGACCGCACCGTGTTCGAATTCACGCTCGACAGCACGACCGGCGATTGGGAATTCCGCCTGTTCGACCAGATCGATCATCAGTCGGCTGACGGTCAGAACTTTGACCTCGATCAGGGTGCGGGCGTTCTTCCCGCGCTCGATTTCGGTCAGTACATCACCGCGACCGACGGCGACGGCGATACGCTCACGCTCACCGATCAGCTCGACATTCAGATTCGCGACGACGTTCCGGAACTCGTCGGTGAAAATTCGGAATCGAAGACGGTCGACGAAGACGACATTCTGAACGGCCAGTCGACCGGCACTTCGCCGGATGACGACAATGCCGACGGCTCCTATACGGGCGATGCCGGAGTTGATATCGGCGGTCCCGGGACCGTTTCGGGCTCCCTGGCTTATCTCGTCAAATCGGGTGCGGACGAAAGCCTCACCTTCTCGTTCATCGACAATACCGCTGAAGCGATCAGTGAGCTTGAGGCCGGCGGCCTGACGTCAAAGGGCGAGGCGCTGAGCTATTCGATCGTGAGCGGCGTTCTCACCGCGTTTGTCGAGGGCGGCGATACGGATCGCATCGTCTTCAAGCTGACTCTGGATACGGACGGCGACTACAAGTTTGAACTGTTCGACCAGCTGGACCATGACGTCCCGAATTCCGGTGCCGATGAGAACTTCGACCTCCAGGACGTTCTGCCTGGTTTCGACATCGATGAGCTTCCATTCGGCTATCTGATCGAAGCAACCGATCATGACGGCGACAGCGTCACTCTGGACGACGCCTTCGTGATCAAGGTCCGCGACGATGTGCCGGAACTGGTGTCCGGCCAGAAGGAAGAAATCCGCGTCGATGAAGACGATATCGTCACGCCGCTTTCTCAGGGCAATGATCCGGAAGACGGCAATGCCGACGGCTCCTACACCGGCGATCCGGCCACCGACAGCGGCGGTCCTGCGACGGTGGAGGGCTCGCTGGCTCATCTCGTCAAATCGGGCACGGATGAAAGCCTGACCTTCTCGTTCATCGGGGGCGCGGCCGCGAACCTCGAAAATCTCGGCCTCAGCTCGAAGGGCACCGAACTCAGCTATTCGGTTGTCGGCGGCGTTCTAACCGCCTACGCCGACGAGGCGACGGACCGCACCGTCTTCACGTTGACGCTGAATTCGGACGGTACTTACAAGTTCGAACTGTTCGACCAGGTCGATCATGATGCGCCGGGTCTCGGCGCCGATCAGAACTTCGATCTGCAGGACAGCATCGATGGCGATGTCGATTTCATCGATTTCGGCGAAATCATCCAGGCGACCGATTATGACGGCGACAGCGTCGTTCTCGACAACGTCTTCAAGATCGAGATTCGTGACGACATTCCGGTTCTCGTGAACAGCGGCAAGGTCAGCGTCATCGTCGACGAAGACGACATCGTCACCTCACTCTCCCAGGGCAACAATCCCGAAGACGGCAATGCCGACGGTTCCTATACGGGCGATGCGGCCACCGACAGCGGCGGCCCGGCCACGGTCAGCGGCTCACTCGCCGGCACGGTCTCGTCCGGCGCGGACGAGAGCGTCACGTTCTCGTTCATTGATCCGGGCCTTGCGATTGCCGCGCTTTCGCTTGCCGGCCTGAAATCGCACGGCACGGGGCTGAGCTACACCTTCGACGGCGACGGCAATCTTGTCGCGTTCGCCGACGAGGCGACGGACCGCACGGTCTTCAAGCTGTCGCTGTCGTCCGACGGTACCTACAAGTTCGAACTGTTCGACCAGCTCGACCACGATCCCTATAACGACAGCAATATCCTGGACGGCATTTCCAACAGCACCGGCGCCGATGAAAATTTCGATCTTCAGGATGGCATTCTCGGCGACATCTCGACGCTCGATTTCGGCCTGATCATCAAGGCGACGGACGCCGACGGCGACAGCATTTCGCTGCTCGATGCGTTCAAGATTTCGATCCGCGACGACATTCCGGTCGCAAAGCAGGGGCAGGTGGCCTCGATCCAGGTCGATGAGGACGAACTCTCGACCGGCACGGGCGATCTGACCAACGGCATCACCGACGGCGATGCGCAGACCGATGAAGCGACTTTCTCCTCCGCGCAGCTGAAGAACCTCATCTCGGCCGGCGCCGACGAAGACATCACCTTCTCGCTGAAGGGCAATGCGCAGATCAGCGACAAGATCGTCCGCACGACCGACGGCACGGCTGTCACCTCGCAGGGCGTGACCGTGAAGTATGCGGTCGTCGGCGGCGTTATCATCGGCTATGCCGATGCCGACAGTGACGGCAATCGCGATGGCGGCGAGCGCGATGTCTTCACGCTCACCAATAACGGCAACGGCACCTTTACGTTCGATCTGAAGGACAAGATCGACCACGCGCCGCTGGACGCCGGCGGCGGTGATAATGAGACGCTTGCGCTCGATCTGAGCCCGCTCTTCCAGGCCCGCGACTATGATGGCGACACCGTCGCGCTCAATCCGGACTCGATTACCGTCATCATCGAAAACGATGTCCCGGTGATCGATGCGCCGGTCATCGGGCTCGGCGAAAACCTGATCGTCAATGGCAGCTTCGAAGAAGGCCACGACCTCGGCACTGGCGCCAACTGGAACAATTTCCATTCGTTGCCCGGCTGGACCTCAAACGATAACGGCACGCCCGGAGACACCAGCGACGACATTCCCTTTGAAGTTCAGACCGGCGGCGTTGGCAGCCTGCCGGCGCAGGACGGCAATGCGCTCGTCGAGCTCGACGCCGACCTCGAAGGCAATGGCGGTCCGGACATCAACCAGACCACACAGACGAACACGATCATCCAGCAGACGGTCGCGACCGAAGCCGGCGCAAATTATGTGCTGACCTTCTGGTATGCGCCGCGTCCGGGCGATGGCGATCCCGACAGTTCCAGCATGAACGTGCTGGTGAACGGTCAGATCGTCAAAGCCATCGTGTCCGACGCGACCGACGAAGGCTGGACGAAGATCACCGTCTCCTTCACCGCGACCGGTGCCTCGACCACGGTCGGATTCCAGGGTGCGGGCCAGGCCAATGAATTCGGCGCCTTTATCGACAATGTGAGCCTGAATAAGGTCACCGTGCTCGTCGACGAGGACGAACTGGATTTGCCGCCCGATTATTCGCAGGGCAATAGCGATTTCCAGACCGGCGATGACCTCGGCGGTACGAGCGCGACCGGCGCTCTCGGCATTACCTGGGGCGCGGACAGTTATGACGTCGCCGATGCCGGCGGCGTGCAAGATGGCGCGGGCGATGCAACGCCGGGCCTCACCGGCCGCAGCGTCACCTTCGCCAGCAATACGGTCGAAGTGACGGGGCAGGAGGGCTTAACGCTCACCTCGAACGGCGATGTCGTCAGCTTCGTTCTTTCCGCCGACGGCACGGTGCTGCGCGGCGTTGCCAATGACGGCACGGGTGAACGCGTCGTCTTCGAAGTCAAACTCTCCGACGACGGTTCGGGACAGTTCAGCTTCGAACTCAACGATCAGCTCGACCATGCCCCGGGGCAGGACGAGAACAACATCGCGCTGAAGTTCGACTTCAAGGCGACGGATTCGGACGGCGATGTCGCCACGGGTTCGTTCTATGTCGGTGTCGATGACGATGTTCCGGTCGTCGGCGATATCGAATGCCAGCTCGTCAGCGAAGAGCCGCCGCCGGTTGTGGAGAGCAAGGTCGCGAACTTCGTCTTCATCCTCGACACCTCGGACAGCGTCGAATCGCAGTTCACGCTGCTGCAGAACGCGGTCAACGATCTGCTCGACAAGCTCGGCCATTCGGGAGCGGAGGATCTGCGCGTCCATATCGTCGAGTTCGGCTCGGAATCGAGCGCGGTCGGCACTTACGATCTCATTGTCGACGGCCAGCTTGTGCAGTCGGCGCTCGATGAGGCGCTGGCCGATGTCCAGGCGCTGACCGATGGCGGCTACACCAATTACGAAGCCGGCTTCCAGCAGGCTCTGCTCTTCATCCAGGGCGGCAATGTCTCCCTCGCTATCGATGGCTCTTCTTCGTTCGATGCCAATGGCAATTCCGGTGGCGGAACCAATAACGATACCGCCCATATCCTCACCAGTGACGGCACGCAGATCGCTTTGGTTTCCGGCTGGAGCGCGCCCGGAACGGCAGTTTCGCAGCTGACCGACGTCGATGGCAGCACGGGCGGCGGATGGGCTCCCGGATCTGCTCTTCAATCGGGCGAACTGCTGCGCTTCGATTTCGGCGCGTTCAAAGACTTTGACGGTGGCGGCGAGTTCAATGCCGGAACGTTTAGCGCGGCGACGCCGGTCAACACTGCGACCTTCCGCATGGAAGATGCCGGGTCGGATTCGGTTACGATCGCTTGGACGATCCACTACACCGACGGCAGCGCGTCGTCCTCGTCCAACAACGTCAATGGCAACGACGAGACGTTGACGCTTGGCGATCCGGCCAAACAGATCGCCTATATCGAGTTTTCCGTGACAAATGGCGGTGACGCGCAGCTCGATCTGCAGTCCGTCACCTATTATGTCCCGCCGGGCACGATCCCGGATGCCGACATCAATGAAGTAATCTTCCTGTCGGATGGCGAGCCGAACCGTGCCGTCGACGATGCCACCGGCGACGACTTCTCGCAGAGCGCCCAGGACGCGATCGACCAGATCACCGGCATTGACGACAGCTCGGATGAAATCGGCGAGACCGAAGGTGGCAACGGCGGTCTGGATCAGCCCTTCCACATCACGGCGATCGGCCTCAATCTGCAGCCGCAGACGTTTAGCGTCGACGACCGCGATGATTTCGACGCCAATTCGCTTAGCGGCAGCAGCAATCAAGATACCGGACTTGTTCTTTACAGCGGCACGACCAAGATTGCCGTTGTCTCGGCCTGGGACCAGAACGGCAGCGAACTGGTTGACGTTTCGAACTCGGGCGATGATTTCGGCGTCGGCCGCGACGATCCGGACGAAAACGGCAGCGATCCGCTCGACAGCAGCGAAGAGGTTCTGCGGTTCGACTTCGGCGCGTTCGATAATTTCGGCGGTACGGATAACTATGCCGCTGCGGGTGATGCGGTGGGCTTCAACGGCCCGCCGGTTATCTCGACGACCTTTAATCTGATCGAAACCGGCTCCGGCCCGGCCGGCTTCAGCTGGGTCATCCATTTCGTCGGCGGCGGCCCGACGGAAGCGGGCTCGCATGCTGTGGCCGATAACGACACCGATCAGGTCGCGATCGCCGGTACCGGCGGAAATGCCGGCAAGGAAATCGCCTATATCGAGTTCACCTCGACCGGCGGCAGCGGCCGCATTGACCTCCAGACAGTGGTCACCAAGATCGTGCCGGCTCTGTCGATCCTCGATCAGGTGGATACCGACGGCAACGCGCTGAATATCCCGACACCGGAAAGCCTCGCCGACCAACTGGCCGACCTCATCGACTCGCTCGGCGAGACCGAGATCCCCGGCGGCGGTCCCGTGAACGATGTCAGCATCGAACTCGCGCAATATGTCACCGGTGCGGACGAAGACCACACATTCAGCCTCAACACCAACACGTCGGGCCTCGAAGCACAGGGCCTCAAATCTCTCGGTGTTGCTATCGTCTACACTGTTGTCGGCGACACGCTGACGGCGAAAGCTGGACCGGGCGGCGAGACGGTCTTCACGCTGAAGGTGGAAGCCGACGGCACGGCGGTCTTTACGCTCTCCGGCGACATCGATCACGGCCCGGTAGACATCAAGCACATCGAATTCGGCTCCATCATCCGCGTGACGGACGATGACGGCGACTCGACGAATGTTCCGCTCTGCATCGAGGTCGAAAACGCGACCGATCTTATCCCGACGGTCAACGTTACCGATGGGCAGGTCAATGAATGGGCGCTCGGCGCGACCGCCGACGATCAGGGTTCGAACGAAGCTGTGATCGCGGGCGATAACGGCGATCCGACGGAAAGCGTCGTCGGCGCCATCAATTTCGATCCGGGCGATGGCCCGGCTCAGGTGCTGATCGAGGACAAGAACGGCGTTCAGCAGAACGTCACGGCGGGCGGCACCGTCGTCGGCGATTACGGCACCCTTGTTGTCACGGTCCTCGGGGCGGGCGTCCTGGAGTGGACCTATACGCTGGACAACAATCTGGATCACCCGATTGCGGGCCAGATCGGCACCAACGATGCCGTCAAGGACGACTTCAAGGTCTCCGTGGTCGACAACGATGGCGACAGCACCGCAACCGGCGGCGTTTCGGACGCCGAAACCATCAGCATCAACATCACGGATGACGGTCCGGTCGCGGCGGACGATACCGCGCCGTCCGCGCCTGAAAACCAGCCGATCCTGATCGACGTTCTCGCCAATGACGCTCTGGGCGCCGACGGCGTTGCGTTCGGCGATGTGGCCAAGGCCTCCGATCCGGCGAAGGGCACGGTGGTCTACAATAACAACGGCACCTTCTCCTACACGCCGAATGACGGCGCGGAGGGAGCGGACAGCTTCACCTATACAATCACGGACGGTGACGGCGATACGTCGACGGCGACGGTCTACATCACGCTGACCGCGGATTCCGAACCGCAGATCACGCTGGCCGAGAACGCCACGGTCGATGAGGACGGGCTTTCCGATGCGAACCCCGATCACAACCCGCTTTGGGCGGGCGAGACGGATTCGAGCGAAGCTGCTGGCACCACCGGTCAGATCACCGTCCAGTACGGCAATGACGTGCCGGTCGACCCCATGGCCGCGTTCAAGCTTTCCGCGGCCGGTCTCGACGACGAGATCGATGCCCTCGGCGGCGACGTCACCTGGGCGTTGTCGAACAACGACCATACGCTGACCGGCTCGGTCGGCGGTACGCCGGTCATCGTGATTTCCGTGACCGCAGCGTCGGCGCCGGTCGCCGGTGCGGTGACCTATACCTATTCCGTCACGCTCCAGGAACAGGTGGAGCATCTTGCGGCGGGCGAAGACAGCGTCACGATCGACGATGTCGGCTTTACCGTGACCGACAGCGACGGCACGCAGACCTCCGGTTCCTTCGACGTCACCGTCGTCGACGATATTCCGGTCGTTCAGGACCGTACGGCGGAAGTAAACGTCGATACGTTCCAGGCGTCCGTCAACGCGCTTGTCATTCTCGACAAGTCGGGCTCGATGAGCGACGAGGACATGGCTCTCGCCAAGCAGGCCATTCTGGACTTCGCGTCGTCCGGCAATGTGAAATCGATCCGGGTTCTGACCTTCGATCACCCGGCGGACGCACCGTCCGTCTGGTTCGATGTCACGACACCGGCCGGATTTGATGCGCTCGAAGCCTTCCTGGCTCCCATCGATGGCGACGGCAATACGAACTACGAAGACGCCATCTATCAGGCGCAGCAGACCTGGACGGATCCGGTCACGCCGGCAGACTTCACCAATGTCTATTTCATCTCGGACGGCGATCCGACGGAACGCAGCAATAACGGCGTCAACGACACGCCCGGCACCGAAACCGGCGATGCCGACGGTCTGACGGCAGCCGAAAAGGCGGCCTGGGAAGCGTTCCTGCAGTCCGAGGGCATCGACAATGCCTATGCCATCGGCATCGGCACGAGCGTCAGCGACATCGATCTTCAGGAAGTCGCGTGGCCGAATGTGCCCGGTGAAACGAACAATGTCGTCATCATCGACTCGGCCGGCGACCTCACCGCCACGCTGCAGGATACGCTGCAGGGCGTTGCCGTAGGCAATGCGATTACGGGCCTGATCGGCGACACGAGCGACGACAGCAGCTATGGCGCGGACGGCCCCGGCTATGTCTCCGAACTCCGCTTCGACGCGGACGGCAACGAGACGGTCGATATCGATGACGGCGTCTATGTCTTCGACGGCTCGGTAATCCGCGACGGCGTCGGCAATATTGTCGAAACCGACAGCGAAATCACGTTCCAGACCGGCAATGGCGGAGCGATGACGTTCAACTTCGCGACCGGCGCGTGGAGCTATGTTACCGGCACGGCGCCTGCCGTGGCCTTCGTCGAGCCCTTCATCTACAAGATCGTCGACAGCGATGGCGATGAGTCCGGCCCGGCAGCGCTCAAAATCAACGTCACTCCGCCGCCGAACGCGGCGCCGCAGATCGCCAATCTCGACGGTTCTCTCGAATTCGAAGAGGGCGACAGCCCGATCCGTCTCGCCGAGGACGTCGACGTCTCGGATCCGGACTCCGCCAATTTCGACGGCGGCTCGCTGACGGTCGAAATCACCCAGAACGGTGAGAGCACCGATGAGCTCACCATCGACGAGGGCGGCGATATCGATATCACCGGCCAGAACATATTCTTCGACACGCCCGGACCCGGCTCCGTCCTGATCGGAACTTTCACCGGCGGCACGAACGGAAATCCGCTCGTCATCACGTTCAACAGCGATGCGACGCCCGATCGCGTGCAGGAGCTGATGGATCGTATCGAGTTCGAGAACACCTCGGATGATCCGAGCAATCTCGACCGTGAGGTGACGTTCACGCTCACCGACGGCGACGGCGGCACGGAAACCGTGACGACGACGATCGAGGTTGTCCCGGTCAATGACGCGCCGGTGCTCGACACGTCGGAATCGCCGGTGCTTTCGAGCATCGCTGAAGATGCCCTCGCGCCGGTCGGTGCCGTCGGCACGCTCGTTTCGCAGCTGGTGGCAGACGGCTCGGGAATCGACAATGTCGACGATCCGGACGGCGGGGCGCTGGGTATTGCGGTGACCGGCGCCGACGAGGACGACGGCACATGGTTCTACTCGCTCAACGGCGGCACGACCTGGATCCCGGTCGGATCGGTCGCCAACAATAACGCGCTGCTGCTGGATGCCGACGATCGGCTGTATTTCCAGCCGGATGCGGACTTCAACGGCACAAGCCAGATCACGTTCCGCGCCTGGGATCATACGCTTGCGGGCGGCGATGCCGGTGAGAAGGTCAGCACCAACAGCAATGGCGGATCGACCGCGTTCTCGGACGATCCGGACACCGCGACGATCACCGTAACGCCGGTGAACGATCAGCCGACGGCGACGATCACCCCGGCGAGCTTTGCGGCGACGGAGCAGGTCTCGCTCAATCTCAAGAATGCCGGCCTGTCGATCGGCGATGCTGATGACGGCAATTCGGGCTCGATGAGTGTTACGCTCTCGGTGACCGGCGGCGTTCTCAACGTCACGGCGGGCACCAGCGGCGCAAGCGTTTCGGGCACCGGAACGGCGGTGGTGACAATCACCGGCACCGTGAGCCAGATCAACGCTCTGCTGAACACCAACGGCACGAGCACGGTCGCGTTCATCCACAACAGCGACACGCCGCCGGCCAGCGTCACGCTGACCCTCAACGTCAACGACAACGGCAATGTCGGCGGCGGCGCGCTGCAGAACAGCGACACCGCGACGATCAACATCACCGACACGTCGGAGAACGCGGCGCCCACCGCGAATGCCGATGTGATCTATGTTTCGGACAATACGAACATCGTCATTCCGACGGCGCTGTTGCTTGCAAACGATACGGACGCCGATGGCGGCACGCTGTCGATCACCGATGCTGGCGATGTGACCGGAATCGGCGGAACGATCGCGGCAAATGTTTCGGGAGGGAATGTTACTTTCAACATTCCGTCCCTCTCCGGCGGCGACAGCGGCGCTCTGACGTATTCGCTCAGCGACGGGCAGGGCGGCAGCGCCACCGGCAATGTTACCATTCATGCCGTCGACACGCTCGACAGCAATGCGGTCAATTATACGATACCCGCCGGGGCTTACGCCGCCTCGTTCCTTGCCGGACATGGCGGCGATGACTCGATCACGGGTGGTGGATCGACTGATTTCCTGTTTGGCGAAGCTGGTAGTGACACGCTGAATGGCAATGGCGGAAACGACTTCCTGAACGGGGGCGCAGGTGCCGATACACTGACCGGCGGCGCCGGCGAGGACCGGTTCACCGTCACGGCTGGAGAGTCTTCCTTTACTCTGGGCGGAAGCGGAGGCAGCGGTTCTGTTGCGGGATTTGATGTAATCACCGACTTCAACCCGGCTCTGGACAAAATCGACTTCAGCATCGCGCCGGCGGCTGTCGCGGACGTCGCGACCGTGAACGGCAACAACTCGGCCCTCACCGTTGGCGGGAACCCGATCTCGTCGCACAGCATCACGAACGGCATTGTCGCATTCGACGATGCAAACACGTTCTCTGCGGCGCTCGATCTCAACTCGATGTCGAGAGTGGCTGCGGCCGTCGACTACCTGAATCGTAACGATATCGGTGTCGCCGGTTCGACAGTTGCATTCCGCGCGACCATTAGCGGTACGACGCACACCTTCCTTTACCAGCAGGGTGGTTCGAACAACGGCAATGGCATTAACTCGCTTGTGCAGCTGACTGGCGTTACGGCGGTCGCCCTAGCCAATCTGAACGCGCTAATCGGGACGAAGGTGGACCCAATTGTCCTCGATCTCGACGCAAACGGTTATTCCTTCTCGGATACCGACTCCGGCGCGACGTTCGACCTCAACGCCGACGGCTCTATGGATCGCGTGGCTTGGAACACGTCGAATGACGGCATCCTCGCCATGGATCTTGACGGCGACGGGGTAATCGACAATGGCAGCGAAATCTTCACGCCCGATTTCAACGGCGGCGATTTTGCGACCGGCAGCGAAGCGCTCGGTTCGCTCGACGAGAATGGCGACGGTCTGATCGATCATCAGGACGGCGCCTTCGCCAACCTGCTCATCTGGCAGGATGCGAATGCCAACGGCATCAGCGAAGCCGGCGAGCTTTCGTCTCTGTCGAGCCGCGGCATCGCTTCGCTGACGGTGAAGACCAGCGTCAGCGGTGAGACGGTCGATGGCCAGGAAGTCGTGGGCGAGGGCACTTACACCAACACCGACGGTACGACCGGCGGGTTTGTGGAAGTCGGCCTCGACACCGAATTCGGCGGCGCCGACACCTTCGTCGTCGACGGCGACGCGCTGGCCGGCATCGATCTGCCGGACATCATCGCCGATTACTCGTCGTCTGAAGGGGACGTCGTCGATCTCACCGGCCTGTTCGATACGAATGGCGGCGAGCTCAGCGACTTCGTCCGCTGGACGGAAGGCGGCGATGGAGCCAACGACGCCCTGCAGGTCAACACGGCCGGCACGGGCAATGCGGCGGACTTCGTCACCGTCGCGTTCCTCAACGCCAATGCCGGCGTTACGATCCTGTATCAGGATGACGGCCACGATCAGACGGGTTCGGCCTCGTCGTCGGCTTAAAGTCAGGACCTGTGTCCTGCGGCCCGTTGCGGGCCGCAGGGGATTTGAGTAGTTTCCACCTCGGGGCAGGGCTCTTCGGAGCCGGAGGCTAAAGATGCGCAATTCCATCAAGACCGTTTTTGCGGCCGCACTTCTGGTTGCGGCGGGCGCCGCGGCTTACGCAGCCGATATTAGCGACACTCAGGCTCCGGTCGGCGGCCAGTGCCTGGCCGGTGCGCCGGTTGTTCTGACCTCCACCAGCGACGGCGCCCTTCGGGTCGAAGTCACCAAGCTGATGGATGAGGCCGTCGCCGTCGCCGAGAGCCCGGAATGGGTAGCGTCGCCGCGCCCGGTCTTCCTCTGGGCGTCCGAAGCCAAGGTCGCCTGCGGCAAGGCCTACGGATATCTCCGCTCCGGCTATCAGGACGCGGAATACCTTTATAAGTGCGAGTGCTTTCACTCGCGCATGATCAGCTACATGCACTAAGGCGCGGACAACGCGTCGAGCGGGCGCGGGGAGCGCTCGCAAGGCTTAAGGTCAGAACCATGAATGCGGCGGCCGGTGAGGGCGCGGGACTGTCCGGTTTCCGGACCGCCGTCTGCTGTCCGAAAGCTGTCCTCATTGCGGGCTTTCTGGCCGCGCTTCTTTCCGGCTGCAAAACTTCCGGCACGACGGGCTCGATAGAGACGGAAGCGCCTGTCGTGGCGCAGAGCACGACGCCGAACATCATCGGCACAGGGCCGGTCGCCATCGCGATCTTCACCGATTCCGGAAACTCGCCGCAGCTTGCCGTCGATCACCGCGATGGCGCGGCGCTGGCGGTCAACCAGCTTGCCAAGGATCAGATCACGCTGACCGTGTTCGACGCCGGCGCCAATGGCGCCGATATCGGCGCCGAAGTCGGGGCAGCGATGACGGCCGGTTCCAAGCTTCTTATCGGCCCGCCGTCTTTGGCGGCAACGCCCGGCTGGCTGAAGGCGAGCGCCGGAAAAAAGCCGCCTGCCATTCTGCTGGCCGCCGCGCCGGCAAAGCCGGTGCCGGGATCGTTCTGGCTCGTCTCAAGCGAACCCGACAGCGCCGCCGAGGTCGCGACTTACGCGGTGAATTCCGGAAAGAAGGCCGTCCTCCTCGCGTCCGCCGCGCCGCTCGCGCCCGCAGATCTTGCGCAGGTGAAAGCCGCGATCGAGCTTGCCGGTGGCACTGTACTCGGTCCGGTCACGGTGCCGGGTGCCGCCATCGACCGCAATCTCGCGGCGCAGGCGGACGCTGTTGTGTTGTTCGGTTCTTTGCCGTCGGCCCTGTTGACGCCGCTGCGCGAAGCGGGGCTGCGCACGGATGCGTGGGTTCTTGGCACATCCGAATGGAAACCCGGCACCTATATTGAGGGCGGCTATTTCGCGGCGATCGATCAGAACGGGTTTGGCCAGATCGCCGGGCGTTTCCAGACGGCCTATGGGCGCAAGCTTTCGGCGGATGCGGCCTATGCCTTCGATGCGGTCGCGGTCGTTGCCGGCATTGTCCGTGCCAAGGGCATCGAAAATATCGCGGCGGCCGAACTGAAATCGGCGACGGGCTTTACCGGAGCGACCGGGCTTTTCCGCTTCCACAATAATGGCCGCGTGCAGCGCCGCTTCTCGATCTACAAGGTCGAGGCGTTGAGCCCCAAACTGCACGATGCGGCGCCGGACGGGTTCTGACCGTCAGGCCTTTTCAGGCGGGAAGAGCGTAAACAGCAAAATCCCGGCGGCGATCCCGACATTCAGGCTCTCGACGCGGTCGGATGTCGGTATATGCACCATGCCGATGCAGGCAGCCGAAAGTTCATCCGACAGGCCGTATTGTTCATTGCCCATGAGGAGCAAAGACGGCGATTTCGGCTTTACGGTGCGGTAGTCGGAAGATTGCACGACGCTCGTGCCGAGGATATCGCCCGGCCAGCTCTTGCAGAGCGCGATGACATCGGCCTCGCTGCCTTCGTAAATGTTCACCGCGAAGATCGAACCGGCGCTGGCGCGCACGGCCTCAGTGCCGTGCGGATCGCAGCTGTCGCCGATGATAAGAACATCTGCGCCTGCGGCATCCGCTGTTCTGAGGATTGTGCCGAGATTGCCCGGATCCTTGATGCGATCGAGGCCGAGAACAGCGCGTGTTTTCTTCGGGGCGATCTCGGCCAGCGGCTTCACCACATGCTCGAAGGCGGCAATGACCGATTGCGGATTGTTGCGGCGCGTGATCTTGCCGATGAGGGACGGGGTGAGTTCGAGAACCTCGCCGCGCGCCGAGAGCGTAGCGCGGATCAGTTCTCCGACCATCGGATCGTGCCGCATGCCGTCTTCATAGCCGAGCACACGCGGCGCGCGCCCGCACTCAAGCGCCTGGCGCACCATGCGGGCGCCTTCGGCCAGAAACAGGTCCGCATCCTCGCGCCGGTCGCGTGTCCTGAGCGCCGCAAGATATTTGACCTGCGGATTGGCCGGGCTGGTGACGATCTTCACGCCTTGCAGGGGGCCGCTCATGCGCTGTCCTTCTCGGGCTGCCAGCGCGCATAGAGCGAGGTCGAGAACAGGCGCTCGCCATGCTTTGCGGCGACGGCAAGTTCGCCGGCTTCGACCGCGCCTTTGCTCTTCGGGGTGAAATCCTTGAGGAGTTCGGCGAGCGAGACGCTCGACAGGCGCAGGGCGTAAGCCGAGATCAGGACAAAGGCCGGTTTGTCGGAGATGAGCTGCGACAGCGCGCCGAGGAGTTTCGGCAGATCCTCGAAGAAGTGCCAGACCTCGTTGGCGGGTCCGCGCCCATACATCGGCGGATCGAGCACGATAGCGTCATAGGTCTTGCCGCGCCGGACATCGCGCTCGGCGAACTTCAAAGCATCGTCGCAAATCCAGCGGATCGGCGCCTTGTCGAGGCCGGACAAAGCCTGGTTCTCGCGCGCCCAGGCGATGGCCTTTTTTGAAGCGTCGATATGGGTGACCTCGGCGCCGGCCGCCGCCGCCACAAGGCTCGCGATCCCGGTATAACCGAAGAGGTTGAGCATGGTCGGCTTCTGGCGCGCGCCGAGCGCTTTTGAGATGAAGCGCCAGTGCGAAGCCTGTTCCGGGAAGACGCCGACATGACGGAAGGAGGTGGCGCGGCATTGGAAGCGCACGCCTTCGAACCCCATGGTCCATTCCTGCTTCTTCGAGCGGAATTCCCAGGTGCCGCTCTCCTGGTCTTCCGGGGCGAGAAACTTCATGTCCGCCGATTGCCAGATCTTGTCCGGGGCGGATCGGGCCCACAGCGCCTGCGGTTCCGGCCGGTCGACCGTCAGCGTGCCGAAGCGTTCGAGCTTGCGCATGCCGCCGATGTCCAGAAGCTCGTAATCGTCCCAGGGCTCGGCGATGAGAAGCCGGCTCAGCCTGTGTCCGCTGTCCTTGGTCATTTTAGGGTACGAGGACCTCTCCGGCGGCTTTCAAGCCGCCTTTGCCGGGGCCGGGAGACCCTGCCGGGCGGTCAATCGCACACCCGACAAACTCCCGCAACACAGACGAAACACCTGTGAAATCAAAGGCCGGTAGAGAGCCGGCAACGCGCAGGGCAGGCGGCACAGATTCGCCCCAAACCAAGCGCGAGATTTACATCGCCTTTCCGGCCCGGGAGCCAAATTTCATGACCTCCGTTCATCGCTTCGTGTTCGTGCTGTTCGCGCTTGTCTTTGCGCTTCTGCCGATGGCCGCCGACGCAAAGCCGTTCGACAAGCCTTACCTGAACACGGATGCGAACCGTTACGAACGTGAGATCATCAACAACACCGCAACCGCCGACCGGACGCTGGACGATTGGATCAAGGAAGGTGTCGAGGCGGTCAAGAAGGACGACTGGCGCGCGGCGCTGAACGCCTTCGGCGCGGCGATCGCCGTCGACCCGAAAAGCGAGCAGGCCTGGCGCAATTACGCCATCTCGCTTCTGCGCGTGAAAGCCGAGAGCAGCGAAACCTATGAGTTCCCGGGAAAGGCCAAGGCTTCGGCTTATAGAGCCTATCTCCTGTCGAAGGACGCCAAGGCCGAAGCGCGCAATCTCGCGATCCTTGCTGAAGCCTATACCCGTGCCGAAGAATACCGCCAGGCGCTCAACGCCTATAAAGAGAGCTTGAAGCTTTTTGATCACCCGGAAGTGCGCGCCGCCTATCAGACGGCGCTGGAAGAGCACGGCTTCCGCGTGACGAACTATTCGGTCGATGCCGATACGGCCTCGCCGCGCGCCTGCATGGAATTCTCCGAGAACCTTGCCAAAGGCCGCGTCGATTTCGCGCCCTTCGTTTCGGTCGTCGGTATGGACAAGCCGGCGGTTGCTGCCGAAAACGACAAGCTCTGCGTGGACGGCCTGAAGCACGGCGAAACCTATGAAGTGAATGTCCGCGCGGGCGTTCCCTCGGCGCTCGGCGAAAACAGCCTGAAGCCGGCCAATGCCACGATCTATGTCCGCGACCGCAAGCCGGATGTGCGCTTTACCGGCAAGAACTATGTTCTGCCGCGCACCGGCCAGCAGGGCATTCCCTTCGTCTCGGTCAATGTCGATCGCGTTGCGGTGAAAATCTTCCGTGTCGGCGACCGCGGCATGGGTCCGGAAATCACCAACGGCAAGTTCCAGGCCCAGCTCGACAAGAGCGAGTTCGACAAACTGCAGGCCGATAGCGGCGCCAAGATTTTCGAAGGCGAGATCGACGTCACGAAGAAGCTGAACGAAGAGATCACGACGGCGGTGCCGCTCGACGAGACGATCAAGACCATGGAGCCCGGCGTCTATGTGATGACGGCGCGCGCCTACGATTCCCAGGAAAACGACGATTACGAGACGCAGCCGACGCAGTGGTTCGTCGTCTCCGATATCGGCCTCACGGCGCTTTCGTCCGGCGACGGCATCCATGCCTTTGTGCGCTCGCTTGCAGGTGCGCAGGCACTGGAAGGCGTCGAGCTCAAGCTCGTTGCGCGCAACAATGAAGTGCTGGCGACCGCGAAAAGCGATGCGAACGGCTATGTCCGTTTCGAGAAGGGCCTGACCAAAGGCGAGGGCGGTCTTTCGCCCGCGGTGCTGACGGCATCGCTTGCTGGCGATTACGGTTTCCTTGCGCTGACGGCCGCGGGCTTTGATCTGTCCGATCGCGGCGTTGAAGGCCGCGCCGCGCCGGGCCCTCTCGATGCACTCGTTTATACCGAACGCGGCGTCTACCGTCCGGGCGAGCAGGTGCATGTCACGACGCTGCTGCGCAATGCCGATGGGCTTGCGGTCGAGAACCTGCCGCTGACGCTGGTCTTCGAGCGCCCGGATGGTGCCGAAGAGCGCCGCGAAGTGCTCGAGGACGAAGGCGCGGGCGGCCGCGCGTTCAGCCTGCCGTTGGTCTCCGATGCAACGACCGGCACCTGGCGCGTCAAGGCCTATGCCGAACTGAAGCAGCCGCCGGTCGGTGAGGCGACGTTCCTTGTCGAGGACTACGTCCCTGAACGCCTCGATATGGACGTGACAACGACGGCCAAGACCATGACCGCGGCGGGCATTCCGGTGGAACTTGATGGCCGCTGGCTTTACGGCGCGCCGGCCGGCGATCTTGCCATCGAAGGCAATGTTTCGATCCGTTCGTCCAGCGCTGAGATCGCAGGTCTTGCCGGCTATAAATTCGGCCTTGCCGATGAGGAAGTCTCGCCGGTGACGAGCGAGCTGAACGATCTCGCCAAGACCGATGCGAACGGCAAAGCCAAGTTCGACGTTCCGCAGCCCAATCTGCCGAACACGACAAAGCCGCTTGAGGCGCGCATCGCGGTTCGCCTGCGCGAGCCGGGAGGCCGCACGATCGAGCGTCAGCTGACGCTGCCGGTTGCTTCGACCTCGCAGCGCATCGGCGTCAAACCGCTGTTCGGCGAACAGGTGGCCGAAGGCCAGCTTGCCGAATTCGATGTGCGCGTGCTCGCCGCCGACAATGCGTTCGCTGCGGCCAAAGGCCTGCGCTGGGAGCTGTCGCGTCTCAACACCCGCTATCAGTGGTATTCGGAAGGTTCGGACTGGAACTATGAGACCATCACCACGGCAACACGCACTGCTGACGGCGTCGTCGATGCCGACGCCAAATCGCCGGCGCGTATCTCGTCCAAGCTCGGCTACGGGCGCTACCGCCTCGACGTGATGAGCGCCGAGCCGAATGGCCCGGCGACCAGCATTGTCTTCACCTCGGGCTGGAACCCGTCGGCCGACAATGCCGAAACGCCCGACACGCTCGAAGTCGCGCTCGACAAGGATCTCTATGCGCCGGGCGACAAGGCGGAACTGCGCATCGATGCACCCTTTGCCGGCAAGGCGACGGTCGTGGTCGTCGGCAATGAGGTGATTTCGTCGAAGGTTCTCGACCTGACGCAGGGCGAAAACGAAATCGCGCTTGATGTGACGGAAGCCTGGCGCCCGGGCGCCTATGTGATGGCCTTCCTGCACCGTCCGCTCGACGCCAAGGCCAGCCGCATGCCCGGCCGCGCCATTGGTCTTGCGCATGCGCAGATCGATGCCGCGCCGCACACGCTGAAGGTCGCGCTGTCGGCGCCGGATAAGGCGCCGCCGCGCGGCACCGTCCGTGTGCCTGTCAAGATCGCCAATCTTGCGTCTGGCGAGAAGGCGCATCTTGTCGTTGCCGCGGTCGATGTCGGCATTCTCAATCTCACCGGCTTCAAGGCCCCGGCACCGGAAGAAGATGCGTTTGCCCAGCGTCAGCTCTCCGCCGAAGTCCGCGATCTGTACGGGCAGCTCATTGACGGCATGCGCGCCGCACGCGGCAAGATCCGCACCGGCGGCGACGATATGGGCGGCATGGGCATGGGCGAGCCGCCGACGCAACAGCCTTTGGCTTTGTTCTCGGGCCTTGTGCCGGTGGCGGCCGACGGCACGGCGGAAGTCAGCTTCGATATTCCGGCCTTTAACGGCACCGTGAAGCTGATGGCCATCGCCTGGTCGAAGGACAAGCTCGGCCATAGCGAACAGGATGTCGTGATCGCCGATCCCGTCGTCGTCACGGCCGCTCTGCCGCGCTTCCTCGCCCCGGGCGATGCCTCGCGCCTTCGCCTCGACATTCACAATGTTTCGGGTGCGGCTGGTGAGTACAAGGTCAAGCTCGACGGCGCCGGCGATGTTATCTCCTTCAACGAGGCCGAACAGAAACTCGCGCTGAAGGACGGCGAGCGGAAGTCCGTGGAGATCGCTCTGACGGCGAAAGCCGTGGGCCGCTCCTCGATCGATGTCTCGCTGACGGCGCCGGATGGCAAGAGCTATGCGCAGGCGTTGAACCTCCCGGTTCAGCCGGCATCGCCCGAAGGCGTCAACCGCACGGTCGTGCAGCTTGCGCCGAAGACCGGTTCGATCTCGGTCACCTCCGATATGCTGAAGGATTACGTCCCCGGCACGGCATCGATCGCGCTGACGGTCGGATCCAACGCGGCGTTCGAGCCGGCGGCCTTTGCCGGCGCGCTCGACACCTATCCCTACGGGTGTTCGGAACAGCTCTCGTCCAAGCTGATCGCTATCCTCTATGCCGAGGATTACGGCATCAAGCTTGCCGACGACACGCGCGAGAAGGCGCAGCAGATGATCGGCCGCGTTCTCGCGCGCCAGTCTTCGAATGGCGGTTTCGGCCTGTGGTCGGCGGGAACGGACGATGATCTCTGGCTCGACAGTTACGTCGTCGACGTTCTGACGCGGGCGCGCGAAAAGGGTTATGCCGTGTCCGAACGCGCCATCAGTTCGGGTCTTGCGCGCCTCAAAAACGTGCTCGGCTATGAAGGCGAGTTCGACGATCAGGACGAAGCGACCAATTTCGCCTATGCGCATTATGTGCTGGCGCGGAACGGCCGCCCGATTGTCGGCGATCTGCGTTATCTCGCTGACTCGAAGGTCAATGAGATCGCATCTCCTCTCGCGCGTGCGCAGATCGGTGCGGCTTTGGCACTGGCCGGCGATCAGGCGCGGGCCGGAAAGGCCTTTGCCGCCGCCGACACCGCGCTTGGCGAAATCAATGTCGATCAGGTCTCGCGGCTCGATTACGGCACGGATTTGCGCGACAGCGCGGGCGTTCTGGCGCTCGCGGCCGAGACCTCCATCGCTTCCGTCATTCCGGCGGTGGCAAAAAAGGTCGTCGCCAATCGCGGCGCACGCAACAGCTTCTCAACACAGGAGAACGCCTGGCTGCTGCGCGCTTCGCAGGCGCTGAAGCAGGAGAGCGCCAAGCTGTCGCTCACCGTCAACGGCGCCGCGCATGCCGGCGTCTATAACAAGACGCTCGATGCGGTCGCTCTGGTCGAGCCGGTCAAGGTCGGTAATGCCAGCGATGTTCCGGTCAACGCCATGGTCACGGTGCGCGGTGCGCCGAAGGCCATGCCGCCGGCGACGGAGATGGGCCTCAAAGTGACGCGTGCCTATTACACGCTCGCCGGTGAGGAAGTGGACCCATCGAAGGTCGCGCAGAACACGCGCCTTGTCGTCGTGCTTCAGATTGAAGAGACGGCGGAGCAGAACGGGCGACTTCTTGTGGTCGATCATCTGCCGGGCGGTTTCGAGATCGACAATCCGCGTCTCGTGACGAGTGCCGAAGTGAAGCTGCTCCCCTGGCTCGACCAGAACTATGCGCCGGGCCATGCGGAATTCCGCGACGACCGTTTCGTTGCGGCCTTCAACCGCACGGGCGAGGATACGGATATGGTCGCGGCCTATATCGTCCGCGCCGTCTCGCCAGGCACATATGTGCATCCGCCGGCGACGGTCGAGGATATGTACCGCATCGAGCGCTTCGGCCGCTCGGACAGCGGCACGGTTGAGGTGACGGCGAAGTGAAAATAAGCCGGATCATCGGCACAGCCACAAGCGCGGCGGCCCTTATCGCGGGTGCCGCCGCGCTCTGGTTTTCCACGGCGTCTCCGCCATCCCTGGAGCGCGCGGGGAAGCTGTCGACGCTTGTCACCGACAGAAATGGAAAGCTTCTGCGTCCGTTCACGACGCCCGAAGGCATCTGGCGTCTGCCGGTCACGAGCGCGGAGGTCGATCCGAAACTCCTGACCTATCTGAAGGCTTATGAAGACCGGCGGTTCGACGAGCATTTCGGCGCGGATCCTTATGCGTTCATGCGTGCCGCCTGGCAGGCGGCTCTGTATGGGCGCGTCGTTTCCGGCGGCTCGACGCTGTCGATGCAGACCGCGCGTCTGCTTGAGCCCGAACGCGGGCGCAATCTGTCGCGCAAGATCTGGGAGATCGGGGCGGCGGCCGCACTCGAGCGCGAAGTCGGCAAACAGCGCGTGCTCGATCTTTATCTGACGCTTGCGCCTTATGGCGGCAATCTCGAAGGCGTGCGCGCGGCGTCCCTGGCTTATTTCGGCAAGGAGCCGGCGCGGCTGACGACGGCACAGGCCGCCTTGCTCGTGGCATTGCCGCAATCGCCGGAAGCGCGCCGTCCGGACCGCGACCGCGTGGCGGCCAAGCGCGCCCGCAATCGCGTCATCGATCGTCTGGTCGGGCAGGGCGTCATCGAACCTGCCGAAGCCGAGTTCGCAAAATCCGAAGATGTACCCGACGGACGCAAAGCGTTTCCGGCCTTTGCCGCGCATGCGGCGGAAGGCGCTATTGCCCGTGCGCCGGATGAGAAGGTCATCAAGCTGACCATCGACCGCGAGATTCAAGTCGCGCTCGAAGGTCTTGCGCTTGAGCGCGCGCGCAATCTCGGCCCCGGTCATTCGATGGCGATCGTTGCCGTCGATCACAAAACGGGCGCGGTGCGTGCCCATGTGGGCTCGGCGGATTATTTCGATGAGAGCCGTGCCGGTTCCGTCGATCAGGCGCGCGCGGTGCGCTCGCCCGGCTCGACGCTGAAGCCTTTCATCTACGGCATGGCGTTCGAAGAAGGCATCGGCCTGCCGGAAACCCTGATCGAAGACCGGCCGACGCGCTTCGGCGGCTATGCGCCGAAGAATTTCGGTGAAGATTTCCAGGGCACGGTGACGATGGAGAAGGCCTTGCAGCTTTCCTTGAACGTCCCGGCCGTCGCCGTGCTCGATGCGGTCGGGCCCGAGCGTCTCGTCACGCGCCTCAAGGATGGTGGTGCGCAACTGAAACTTCCGAACGGAGAAGCGCCGGGCCTTGCCATCGGCCTTGGCGGTGTCGGTACAAGCCTGTTCGATCTCGCAACGCTCTATACCGGCCTTGCCCGCGGCGGCGAGAGCATTCCTCTTTATGAGATGGGCGAGAAGCCCGAGGTCGAAGGAAGACGCCTTCTCGATCCGGTCGCCGCGGCACAGATCGCCCATGCGCTGCTCGGCACCCCGGCGCCAAAAAGCGCCGTGACGGGTCGCATCGCCTACAAGACGGGGACTTCGTACGGCTTCCGCGACGCCTGGGCCGTCGGTTTCGACGGACGCACCACCGTTGCCGTATGGACGGGACGCCCGGACGGCGCTTCGAGCCCGGGCCTTGTCGGCCGCGACAGTGCGGGGCCGATCCTGTTCGACGCGTTTGCCCGCATTGCGCCGCGCACCGAACCTTTGCCGCCGCCGCCCTATGAGGCGACGCTTCGACTGGCCGAACTCCCGCCTGCCTTGAAGCGCTTCCAGCCGCGCGGCGAACCCGCGCCGCTTCTCGAGGCGGGGGATATGCCCCTGACCATTGCCTTCCCTGCGGATGGGGTGCGCGTCGATCTCGGCGCCGGGCAGGGCGCGCCGCAGGCCTTGGCGTTGAAGGCCGCGGGCGGCACGGCGCCGTTCACCTGGCTGGTCGACGGCAAACCCGTGACATCCGATGCCCGCCGCCGCGACAGCTTCTGGACGCCGGAGGGCCGGGGCTTTGCCCGCCTGACCGTGCTTGATGCCGCCGGGCGCTCGGCCTCGGCTACGGTCCGCATAGACTAAGGCTCTCCAGTACATAGGAAGGAGTGGGGTTCACTTCCTTCTCAAATCCCTGTAGCGGATCGGGCAAATCCGAAACCGGAGCACCTCTATGTCCGTCCCTGCCACAATGACCGCCATTGAAATCTCTACTCCGGGCGGTCCGGAAGGGCTGACGCCGACGACGCGTCCGGTGCCGCAGCCCGGCAAAGGCGAGGTTCTGATCGAGATCCATGCGGCCGGCATCAACCGTCCGGACGTCCTGCAGCGCATGGGCAAGTATGAGCCGCCGCCGGGTACGACCGATATTCCGGGCCTTGAGGTTGCGGGCGTGATCGCCGCGCTCGGCGAGGGCGTCTCCGAGTTCAAGCTCGGCGACAAGGTCTGTGCGCTCCTCGCCGGTGGCGGCTATGCCGAATATGTCACGGCGCCCGCGGCCCAGGTCCTGCCGGTGCCGGGCAGCCTTTCCATGGTCGAAGCGGCCTGCCTGCCGGAAACCTTCTTTACGGTCTGGAGCAATGTGTTCGATCGCGGCCGCCTCAAAGCGGGCGAGAACTTCCTTGTCCATGGCGGCTCGTCGGGCATCGGAACTGCTGCAATTCCTCTCGCCAAAGCCTTCGGCGCAAAGGTCTTTACGACCGCCGGCAGTGCCGAGAAATGCGCCGCCTGCGTCGAGCTCGGGGCCGATCGGGCGATCAACTATAAGGACGAGGACTTCGTCGAGGTCATCAAAGCCGAAACGGGAGGCAAGGGCGTCGATGTCGTGCTCGATATGGTCGGCGGCGATTATGTCGGACGGACCGTTTCGGTCATGGCGGTCGATGGGCGCCATGTCTCGATCGCCTTCCTGCAAAGCCCGAAGATCACGCTCAACTTCTTCCCGGTCATGACCAAGCGTCTGACCCTGACCGGCTCGACCCTGCGCGCCCGTTCGGTTGCCGACAAGAAGGCCATTGCCGACCAGCTGCGCGACAAGGTCTGGCCGTTGATCGCGAGCGGCAAGATCGCGCCCAAGCTGTACAAGACCTTCCCGCTGAAAGAGGCGGCGGCGGCTCACGCCCTGATGGAATCCAGCCAGCACATCGGCAAAATCGCGCTCCTCGTCCGGGGCGGCTGAGCCGTTTTTCGGGGCCGGCGCCTGCCTTCAAACCGCCGGCTTCAAGGCAAAACGGGCTGAGCCGGAAGGCCGCAGGCGGCTGTTGGCGGCTTGTCTGCACGCTTATTAAGCATCTGATCCCGCGAACGTCTTGGCGTTAGCGAAGATGGCTAATTCACATCTCGTAACGGTTGCCTTCTGTGTGGCAGCCAATATACTCCCCTCCAGCTACCGGCGCTCCGCCGGTTGCCTTTTCGACGAAATCCGCCACGCGTCCCACGCGAAAAAAAGCGGAAATCGGTCATGGGAGAGAGAACGCGATGAAGAAAGAGCTATCCCGAATTGCGTCTTGCGGTGCGGTGGCTGCGGCTGCTGTTCTTGCGCTGACGGTGAGTGCGTCTGCGCAGTGGAAGCCGACGAAGACGGTTGAGTTTATCGTGCCGGCCGGCACGGGCGGCGGCGCCGACCAGATGGCGCGCACGCTTCAGGGTGTTATTCAGAAGCACGAGCTGATGGATCAGTCGCTTGTTGTTCTGAACAAGTCGGGCGGCGCCGGCGGCGAGGGCTTCCTCGACGTTAAGGGCTCGGCCGGCAATCCGCACAAGATCATCATCACGCTGTCGAACCTGTTCACGACGCCTCTGTCGACGGGCATTCCGTTCAGCTGGCAGGACATCACGCCGGTTTCGATGCTGGCGCTTGACGAATTCGTCCTGTGGGTGAACTCGGAGTCTCCGTACAAGACGGCGGGCGATTACCTGACGGCTCTGAAGGCGTCCAAGCCGAACGACTTCAAGATGGCTGGTACCGGCACCAAGCAGGAAGACCAGATCATCACGGCGGCTCTTGAGCAGACGACGGGTGCGAAGTTCACCTATGTTCCGTTCAAGGGCGGCGGCGACGTCGTCACGCAGCTGGTTGGCGGTCACGTGACCTCGACGGTGAACAACCCGATCGAAGCGGTTGCCCAGTGGCGCGCCGGCAAGGTCCGTCCGCTGTGCGTGTTCGACAAGGAACGCCTGAAGTACACCGACAAGGTGACCTCGGACATGGCCTGGTCGGACATCCCGACCTGCATCGAGTCCGGCATCAACACGGACTATCTGATGCTGCGCGGCATCTTCATGCCGTCGGGCGTGGACCAGGCTGCGGTCGACTTCTATGTCGACCTCTTCAAGAAGGTCGCTGCGACCGACGAATGGAAGTCGTTCATGGCCAAGGGTGCGTTCAACACGACCACTCTGAGCGGAGCCGAATACAAAGCTTGGGTTGCTGACGCGGAAGCGCGCCACAAGGACCTGATGCAGAAGGCCGGCTTCCTGAAGTGATCTGACGAGATGAGAGAACGCCCCCGGCTCCACTGAGCCAGGGGCGTTTTTTTCTGTGAGAGCAAAAGTTAACTGAACCTGACTGTTGTCAGGGTTCAGCAAAAGGGAGCTGAACCTGACTGTTGGAAGGGTTCGGCAACAGCACTGAACCCGGCTGTTGCCGGAGTTCAGAAGAACAATGGTTTCTTCCGGCTCTTCAGCGTGCCGGGTTCTTCTTCCGGTCCCGGGATAGGGGGCGGACCTTGAGTGTCTTCGGGGCCTGTACATACAGGTCCTGAGGTTTTGGGGTGTACGGCCGTCCTGAGGATGGGCCGTCTTTTGAAGTTTTGAGGGGGTCAGATGAGCAAGCATAGCAGCGCACCGGGCGAATACACGGTGTCGTACCGCTCGGTCGACGCGGTCGTGGCGCTCCTTTTCATGGCGCTGTCCTGCGTCGTGATGTGGGACAGCTGGGGCATCGGCGCCAAATGGGCGTCGGATGGTCCGCAGGCGGGTTACTTCCCGTTCTATATCGGGCTGATCATGTTTATCGCGAGCTTGGGTACGCTCGTGCAGTCGATCATCACGAAGACGCCGAACCTTGAGACCTTCGTCGAGAAGGGCCAGCTCAAAATGGTTCTGGCGGTTCTCGTTCCGACGGCTGTGTATGTTGCGGCGATCCCGTTCCTTGGCCTTTACGTGGCCGGCGCGATCTTCATCGCCTTCTTCATGGTGGCGATTGGCAAGTACAACATCCTGAAAGCGATCCCGGTCGCGATCGGCGTGCCTTTGGCACTCTTCATCCTGTTCGAGATCTGGTTCCTCATTCCGCTGCCCAAGGGCCCGGTTGAGAACTTCCTCGGCTACTGACGATCAGTCTCGCCGCGGCAGGGGGTCTGCTGCGGCGTCATTTGAGTTTCACAAAAGAACAGCGCCACTAGAAGTCCTTCAGCCCTTAAGGCAGGACCGGCGCTCCGGAGGGGGTCTTGGACGCGTTATACTCACTCATTGAAGGCTTCGGCGTTCTCGGCGATCCGTGGAACATTTTCTACATGTTCCTCGGCGTCACACTGGGCGTTCTCATCGGCGTGCTGCCGGGTCTTGGCGGCGCCAACGGCGTTGCCATCCTTCTGCCGCTGACATTCTCGATGTCGCCGGTGTCGGCGATCATCATGCTGTCGTCGATCTATTGGGGCGCGCTGTTCGGCGGCGCGATCACCTCGGTCCTGTTCAACATTCCGGGCGAGCCCTGGTCTGTTGCGACGACCTTTGACGGCCATCCGATGGCGCAGAAGGGACGGGCCGGCGAAGCGCTCACAGCAGCCTTCACCTCGTCCTTCCTCGGCGGCACGGTGGCGGTCCTTCTGATCACCTTCCTTGCGCCGATCATCGCGGACTTTGCGCTTGAATTCGGCCCGGCCGAGTTCTTCGGCGTCTATCTTTTGACCTTCTGCTCCTTCGTGGGCATGGGCAAGGAATCGCCGTTCAAGGTTCTGGCGGCGATGATGCTCGGCTTTGCTCTTGCCGCGGTCGGTCTCGACTCGGTGACGGGCACGCTGCGCATGACGTTCGGCACGGTCGAGCTGCTGCGCGGCTTTGACTTCCTGATCGCGGTTATCGGCCTGTTCGGCGTCGGCGAGATTCTGCTGACGATCGAAGAAGGACTGTCGTTCAAGGGCAAGTCGGCGACGATCTCGCCGACCGTTGTCTGGCAGACCTGGAAGCAGATCCCGCAGCATTGGGCGACGATCATCCGCGGGGCGGTCGTCGGCTGCTGGATGGGCATCACGCCGGGCGGCGCAACGCCGGCCTCGTTCATGTCCTACGGTCTGGCCAAGCGCTTCTCGAAGCGTGGCCGGTTCTTCGGCACGGGCGAACTCGAAGGCGTTGTGGCGCCCGAGACCGCGGCGCATGCCGCCGGTACTTCGGCTCTGCTCCCGATGCTGACGCTCGGCATTCCCGGCTCGCCGACGGCGGCCGTCATGCTCGGCGGTCTTCTGATCTGGGGTCTTCAGCCGGGTCCGCTTCTGTTCGTCGAACAGAAGGAATTCGTCTGGGGTCTGATCGCCTCGATCTATCTCGGCAATATCGCGGGCCTTCTCGTCGTTCTGACGACGGTGCCGCTGTTTGCCTCGATCCTGCGCATTCCGTTCTCGATCATCGCTCCCGTGATCCTCGTGATCTGCGCGGTCGGTGCGTACACGGTGCACAATGCGTTCGGCGACGTTGCCGTCATGCTGTTCTTCGGCCTGCTCGGTTACGTGTTCAAGAAGCTGAACTATCCGCTGGCGCCTCTGGTTCTGGCGCTGGTGCTTGGCGATATGGCTGAATCGGCCTTCCGTCAGGCCATGCTGGTCAGCCAGGGCGACCTCACGGTCTTCTGGTCGAACTGGCTTGTCGGCGGTCTTGTGACGCTCGCGCTGCTGATGCTGTTCTGGCCGGCGATCTCGTTCCTTCTCGGCCGCCTGCTCGGCAAGAAGGGCGGCGCCGACGAGGATGACGGTCAGGTTGAGACCAAAGCCGTCTGATCGACGTCAGACAACGTAACGACAAAGCCGGGCGCGCAAGCGCCCGGCTTTTTGTTTTGAGCCTGTGCTCCGATTTTTGGTTGCTGAACCCTCGCAACAGCGAGGTTCAGCCAGCCAACTCCTCAAGGCGGAGCGCAATGAAGTCTCTGATCGAGACGACGCCGATAAGCGTTGTACCGTCGATGACGGGCAGATGGCGCACATAATGGCGGTCCATCAGCTCGAGCACGATTTTGAGATCATCGTTCGGATGGCAGGAGATGACCTTGCGCGACATCAGAGCCGAGACCGGCTTTTTGAGTGCGGCCGCGCCATGCTCGACGACGGCGTGCAGAAGATCGCGCTCGGAGAACATGCCGACAATCGTGTCGCCTTCGGTGCCGACCGAGTCCTTGACGACCAGCGCCCCGACATTCTCCTTGCTGAGGAGGCGCGCCGCCGTCTCGACCGGCTCGTCCATGCGCGCCGTCAGAATGCGCGTGCCCTTCTTCCTCAGGAGTTCGGCGACCTTCATCGGAGTTCTCCGCTAGCTGAGACGTCACGGTCTTGCTTGACCGACCCTTGCCAGCCGAACCTCGCTGTTGGGAGGGTCCGGCAGAAAAAGAGAGCCGCGGTCCAAGTCTTTGTGCCGTGTTCGTATGACCGCAGAAGGGTGAGGGCGGGCCGGTCCCCTGTCAAACCAAAGGCCGGAAACGGGGGCTGTTGCCCCCTTATATTCGGCCGAACCCCGGCTAAGGGGCGAGGGGACGGAGGATCGGCAGAGGACTGCAAATCCCTTGCGTCCGGGGCGTCTTTCCGGTCCCTCCGCAATACCCCTTAGCCCACCCAGTTGGGGCCCTTCGGGCTGGTCTTTTTGACGTCAAAGACCGGACAGGGCAGGGTGCGGGACCCGTTGAGGCTCTTGGGGTTTTGGCGAATCTCAAGGCCGTTCCGAGGCTTGGCAAAAAGGCGCCCAGAGCCGCATGACATTGGTGTGAATCTGATTGCGTGGGGCTGTGGCATACAGTAGACCATATGCGCGCATCGCGTCCCGCGGCCGCCCGTTTGAGGCAGGCTTTTAAAGGGCGCGTTCCCGTGGGAATTTTGATCTTTTGCAGCAGCTTGCGTCACCGAAGCTCCATGTGGAGCCCTTGGGCGTCAATGTCAGCCTGCGGGTTCTGGCCTATGACGCCTTGAAGAAGGCGATCATGGGCATGGACATTTACGGCTCCGAGCAGCCGATCCGCCTTGATGAGCGCCAGCTCTCGGCGGAGCTTGGCGTGTCGCGCACGCCCATCCGCGAAGCCATTACACTTCTGGAACAAGAGGGCTTTGTGCGCTCGGTGCCGCGGCGCGGCATTTTTGTGGTCCGCAAGACCAAGGCGCAGATCCTCGAACTCATTACCGTATGGGCAGCGCTTGAGAGCATGTCGGCACGGCTGGCGGCAGCGCGCGCCAGTGACAAGGACCTCGTTCAGCTGAAGCGCGTCTATGGCGGCGATGAGAGCGAAGACGATGTCTCCGAATATTCGGAGAAGAACGTCGCCTTCCACCAGGCCATCATCCGGCTCGGCGGCAACAAGCAGATCATGGATCTGTCGGACAATCTTATTTTGCACATGCGGGCGATCCGGGCGGTGTCGATCCGCCAGGAGGGCCGCTTTGAGACCTCGCGGCGCGAGCATGCGGGGATCATCGCCGCGCTTGAAGCGCGCGATGGCGACCGGGCGGAACGGCTGGTGCGCGAGCACACTCTGGGGCTCGGCACGCATGTCGAACGGCATGGAGTTTTTCCCGAGTAAAGGGCCGGTTTAAGGCCCGTACGCGGGAGGGGGAGGGGGTGCCTCCGCAATCGTTACAGTCCGGGTTCGGGCCTGTCCGATTACGGTGGCATTCAAGGGCCAATTCGGCTATGGGCGAGCCTGCGCTAAGCCCCCGAAGAGGCGACGGCAACGATTTTTGAAGGAGGACGTCCATGGTGACGGCTGTGGAGACGGTAAAAGAATTGGCTGCGAACGCCGAGAGCCAGCAGGAGTTGACGGACGGCTTCCATCTGGTCATCGATGCGCTGAAGCTGAACGGCATTGAGACGATCTACGGCGTCCCGGGTATTCCGATCACCGATCTTGGACGTCTGGCGCAGGCGAACGGCATGCGCGTCATCTCGTTCCGCCACGAGCAGAACGCGGGTAACGCGGCTGCCATCGCCGGCTTTCTGACGAAGAAGCCGGGCATCTGCCTGACGGTGTCGGCGCCGGGCTTCCTCAACGGCCTGACGGCTCTGGCTCACGCCACCACAAACTGCTGGCCGATGATCCTGATCTCGGGCTCCTCGGAGCGCGAAGTGGTCGACCTGATGCAGGGCGATTATGAGGAGATGGATCAGCTGGCGATCGCAAAGCCGCTCTGCAAAGCGGCCTATCGCGTTCTGCACGCCGAAGACATCGGCATCGGCGTTGCCCGCGCGATCCGCGCGGCGGTGTCGGGCCGTCCGGGCGGCGTCTATCTCGATCTGCCGGCCAAACTCTTCAGCCAGGTTCTCGAAGCCTCGAAGGGCACTGAGAGCCTTGTGAAGGTGATCGATGCGGCCCCGGCCCAGATCCCGGGCCCCGATGCCGTCAAGCGTGCGATCGATGTGCTGAAGGGCGCAAAGAAGCCTCTCATCATTCTCGGTAAAGGTGCTGCGTATGCGCAGGCCGATGCGGAAGTGCGTACCTTCGTCGAGAAGAGCGGCATTCCCTTCCTGCCGATGTCGATGGCCAAGGGTCTTCTGCCGGACAACCATCCGCAGTCGGCCGGTGCTGCCCGCTCCACCGCTCTTCTGGAATCGGATGTCGTCGTTCTCGTCGGCGCCCGTCTCAACTGGCTGCTCAGCCACGGCAAGGGCAAGCAGTGGGGCCCGAAGGGCTCGAAGAAGTTCATCCAGATCGATATCGAGCCCAAGGAAATGGATTCGAATATCGAGATCGCAGCGCCGCTCGTCGGCGATATCGGCTCGGTTCTGAACGAGCTGAACAAGGCGATCGACGGCAAGTGGCAGGCGCCGCCGGCCGACTGGGTCAAGACGATCAACGACAAGAAAGAGCAGAACATCGCCAAGATGGCGTCCAAGCTCGGCAAGAACTCCTCGCCGATGGACTTCCACTCGGCGCTGGGTGCCCTCAAGCAGGTCATCAAGGAGCGTCCGGACGCGATCCTCGTCAATGAGGGCGCCAACACGCTCGATCTGGCCCGCGGCATCATCGATATGTACAAGCCGCGCAAGCGCCTCGATGTCGGCACCTGGGGCGTCATGGGCGTCGGCATGGGTTCTGCGATCGCAGCGGCCGTCGAGACCGGTCTTCCGGTTCTGGCGGTCGAAGGCGACAGCGCCTTCGGCTTCTCAGGCATGGAAGTCGAAACGATCTGCCGCTACCAGCTGCCGGTGACGATCGTCATCTTCAACAATAACGGCATCTATCGCGGCATCGACAAGGACCCGACGGGCCGCGATCCGGGCACCACGGTGTTTGTGCCGGATGCGCGCTACGACAAGATGATGGAGGCCTTCGGCGGCAAGGGCTATTACGCCACGAGCCCCGACGAGCTGAAGCGCATGGTCGATGAGGCCATGAACTCAAAGAAGCCGGCCCTCATCAACGCCGTCATCGATCCCGAAGCAGGCTCCGAATCCGGCAATATCGGAAACCTCAACCCGCAATCGGTCGTCGGTAAGAAAAAGGCCTAACAAGCCTCGTACATACTCATCAGCGTTACCGGCCCGCGTCCTCGATGAGGCGGGCCGGAAATAACAAAACCTAAAGAAACTGGACACAGCGTAAGGGGAACCGAAAAATGGGCAAAGCGCTAGACGGCGTCCGTGTACTCGACTTCACCCATGTTCAGTCGGGTCCGACCTGCACTCAGCTTCTGGCTTGGTTCGGCGCCGATGTGATCAAGGTGGAGCGTCCGGGCGAGGGTGACATCACCCGCTCGCAGCTGCGCGACATTCCGAATGTCGACAGCCTCTATTTCACGATGCTGAACTCGAACAAGCGTTCGATCACGCTCGACACCAAGAACCCTGAGGGCAAATTCGTCCTCGAAGAGCTGATCAAGATCTGCGACGTGATGGTCGAGAACTTCGCTCCGGGCGTCCTGGACCGTATGGGCCTGACCTGGGAGCGCATTCAGTCGATCAACCCGAAGATCATCGTCGCCTCGGTGAAGGGCTTCGGCCCGGGCCCGTTCGAAGACTGCAAAGTCTATGAGAACGTCGCCCAGTGCACCGGCGGTTCGGCCTCGACGACGGGCTTCCGCGACGGGCTTCCGCTCGTCACCGGCGCCCAGATCGGCGACAGCGGCACGGGCCTTCATCTGGCGCTCGGCATCGTCACGGCTCTCTATCAGCGCACGCTGACCGGCAAGGGCCAGCGCGTCCTCGCCGCCATGCAGGACTCGGTGCTCAATCTCTGCCGCGTGAAGATGCGCGATCAGCAGCGTCTCCAGCACGGCCCGCTGCAGGAGTTCTCGCAGTTCGGCGAAGGCATTCCCTTCGGCGACGCGGTTCCGCGCTCGGGCAATGACTCGGGCGGCGGCCAGCCGGGCCGCATTCTGAAGTGCAAGGGCTGGGAGACCGATCCGAACGCCTACATCTACTTCATCACCCAGGCGCAGGTCTGGAAGCAGGTGTGCGAAGTCATCGGCAAACCGGAATGGGTCGAAGACCCCGAATTTGCAAAGCCCGCCCAGCGTCTGCCGAAGCTCAACCTGATCTTCGGCACGATCGAGCAGTGGACGATGACCAAGACCAAGTTCGAGGTCATGGATATCCTCAACAAGTTCGACATTCCGTGCGGCCCGATCCTCTCGATGAAGGAAATCGCCGAGGACCAGTCGCTCTATGCGACCGGCACCCTCGTCAATGTCGATCATCCGGAGCGCGGCACCTACATCACCGTCGGCAATCCGATCAAACTGTCGGACAATGACGTGAAGGTTGAGCGTTCGCCACTTCTGGGCGAGCACACCGACGAGATCCTCACCAAGGTGCTGAAGCTCGACAAGAGCCGCATTGATGAGATCAAAGCGTCGGGTGCAACCGGCGATAAGGTGCGCGAAGCCGCGGAATAATTTAGTTTCCGCCCAGAACGCATTCCAATTCAGGGGCCGCTTCTTACGGGGAGCGGCCCCGATCATGACAACGACAACACGGAGAGGGGACGCTCCCCATGAATATCCACGAATATCAGGCGAAAGCCGTGCTGAAGGAATTCGGCGCCCCGGTTTCGCGCGGCATCCCGGCCTTCACGCCGGAAGAGGCCGAAAAGGCAGCACGCGAGCTCGGCGGCCCGGTCTGGGTTGTGAAGTCGCAGATCCACGCGGGCGGCCGCGGCAAGGGCAAGTTCAAGGAACTGAGCCCGGATGCAAAGGGCGGCGTGCGCGTCGTCAAAAGCGTCGAAGAGGTGAAAGCCTCCGCCAAGGAGATGCTCGGCAACACGCTCGTGACGCTGCAGACCGGCGATGCCGGCAAGCAGGTCAACCGCCTCTACATCGAAGAGGGCGCGGCGATCGACAAGGAATTCTACCTGTCGATGCTGATCGACCGTGAGACGAGCCGTGTTGCTTTCGTCGTTTCGACCGAAGGCGGCATGGACATCGAGGAAGTGGCTCACTCCACCCCCGAGAAGATCGTGACCTTCTCGGTCGATCCCGCGACGGGCATCCAGCCGCATCATGGCCGCGCCGTCGCCAAAGCGCTGAAGCTTTCGGGCGATCTCGCCAAGCAGGCGGGCGATCTTGTGACCAAGCTCTACGCCGCCTTCACGGCCAAGGACATGAGCATGCTCGAGATCAATCCTCTCGTCGTCACGAAGGACGGCCAGCTGAAGGTTCTCGACGCCAAGATCTCGTTCGACTCGAACGCCATCTACCGCCATGCGGACGTCGCGGCGCTGCGCGACGAGACGGAAGAGGACGCAAAGGAAATCGAAGCCTCGAAGTTCGAGCTGAACTATATCGCGCTCGACGGCACGATCGGCTGCATGGTCAACGGCGCAGGCCTTGCCATGGCGACGATGGACATCATCAAGCTCTACGGCATGGAGCCGGCGAACTTCCTCGATGTCGGCGGCGGCGCCACCAAGGAACGCGTCACCGCAGCCTTCAAGATCATCACCGCCGATCCGAAAGTGAAGGGCATTCTCGTCAACATCTTCGGCGGCATCATGAAATGCGATGTCATTGCCGAAGGCGTGGTCGCGGCGGTCAAGGATGTGGGCCTCAAGGTTCCGCTCGTTGTGCGCCTTGAAGGCACCAATGTCGAAGCCGGCAAGAAGATCATCAAGGAATCGGGCCTCAACGTGATTGCGGCCGACGACCTCGACGATGCTGCGCAGAAGATCGTCAAGGCCGTGAAGGAGGCCAAGTAAGATGTCCGTACTCCTCACCAAAGACACCAAGGTCATCGTTCAGGGCTTTACCGGCAAGAACGGCACCTTCCATTCCGAACAGGCGCTCGCCTACGGCACCAAAGTCGTCGGCGGCACCTCGCCGGGCAAAGGCGGCTCGACGCATCTGAACCTGCCGGTGTTCGACACCGTCTCGGAAGCGCGCGACAAGACCGGCGCTGACGCGAGTGTCGTGTACGTTCCGCCTCCGGGCGCGGCGGACGCGATCCTCGAAGCGATCGATGCGGAGATTCCGTTGATCGTCTGCATCACCGAAGGCATTCCGGTGCTCGACATGGTACGCGTGCGCCGGGCGCTCGATGGCTCGAAGTCGCGTCTCATCGGACCGAACTGCCCGGGCATCGTCACCGCCGGCGAATCGAAGATCGGCATCATGCCGGCCAATATCTTCAAGCCGGGTTCGGTCGGCGTTGTCTCGCGTTCGGGCACGCTGACCTATGAAGCCGTGTTCCAGACGACGAATGAAGGCCTCGGCCAGACGACGGCTGTCGGCATCGGCGGCGATCCGGTCAAGGGCACCGAGTTCATCGACGTGCTTGAACTCTTCCTGAAGGACGATGCGACGAAGTCGATCATCATGATCGGCGAAATCGGCGGCTCGGCGGAAGAAGACGCCGCGCAGTTCATCAAGGACGAAGCCAAGAAGGGCCGCAAGAAGCCGATGGTCGGCTTTATCGCCGGCCGCACCGCGCCTCCCGGACGCCGTATGGGCCATGCCGGCGCCATCATCTCCGGCGGTAAAGGCGGCGCGGAAGACAAGATTGCGGCCATGGAAGCGGCCGGAATCAAGGTCTCGCCGTCGCCGGCAAAGCTCGGCAAGACCCTGGTTGAAGTCCTCAAAGGCTGAGTTAACCTTTGCAAAACGCCAAAAAGCCGCCCTTTTCGGGCGGCTTTTTCATTGGAGGTAAAAAGAAAGCCGCGTTTCCCGGCTTTACCTTGCGGCGCCCAAAGCGCTTGGTTATCTCGGAAACACCTTCTTTTGGGGCGTAGCCAAGCGGTAAGGCAGCGGATTTTGATTCCGCCATCCCCTGGTTCGAATCCAGGCGCCCCAGCCAGACTTGTTGACTTGTGAACCAAATGAGCCTTTTGCAGAGGGGCTCAGATGACGGAATCGGGTACATTCACAGTAAGCGCCCAAGTCGCCCGGCGGCGCGGGTACATTGAAATTGGAGGAAGAGCATGGCCAAGACACCTGGAAGCAAGCCGAACGCGGCATTCATGAAACCGCTGACGCCTTCGGCTGAGCTCGCTGCCGTGGTCGGCTCGGAGCCGCTCGCACGTTCGGAAGTCGTGAGCAAGATGTGGGAATACATCAAGAAGAACAACCTGCAGAACCCTGCGAACAAACGCGAAATCATTTCCGACGACAAGCTGCAGCCGATCTTCGGCAAGCCCAAGGTGACGATGTTCGAGATGAACAAGCTTCTCGCCGGCCATCTGAAGTGAATTAAAAATACCGCCGGCGGGCCAGTCCCGCCGGTGTCGTCCCGCCGGGGCGTCTTTACGTCTACACCCTTAAATTCCGTAACCTTTCGCTAAGCACGTCCGCACTAGATTGCGGGCATGAACGCTGGCGTTGAAACGGACAACAAGCGTACTGCCGCAAGGTTGCGAAGCCTCAAGGGCGCGCATCTGGTTTTGCCGAACCGCATTGGCACCTTCGCCTGCACGATCCGCAATCTGTCTGCGACCGGCGCCTGCGCCGAGATGCCGTCGACGCTGTCGGTTCCGAACCGCGTGACGCTGCGCATGGATGACGGCACGCCCGAGCGCTTATGTGACGTCGTGTGGCGCACCGAGACGCGCCTCGGTCTTCATTTCGTGACGGACTGATCCCACAAACTGACGCCCGACCGGTCGAGCGCATCGGCCGCTTCATTGACGTTGCGGCCAGAGATGCTGCGCGCGCCGGCGATCTCGCTGAGCGGCACAAGGACGAAAGCGCGCTCGAACAGATGCGGGTGGGGGAGCGTCAGCTCATTGTCCGCTATGCGCTCATCGCCATAGAACAGAAGATCGAGATCGATCCTGCGGGGACCCCAGCGCCGCGATGTCGTGCGGTCGCGGCCAAGCCGCCTTTCGATGTCCAGACACAGGCGCAACAGATCGTGCGGCGGAAGATCGGTCTCAATGAGTGCGCAGGCATTCAAAAACGCGTCCTGGTTTTCATCGCCCCAGGGCGGGGTCTCATAAAGGCGCGAGCGGGAGACAAGCTTCACGCTCGGGCTTTTCTCAAGAAGACGCAGCGCGTCGTTGATCGCCTCAGCCCGGTCGCCAAGATTGGAACCCAAGCTTAAGGCGGCCTCAGCCATGGCGCTGGCGGCGGATCTGAATCTCGACGAAATCGAACACGGCTTCGATCGGCGCGCTCGGTTTGCGGATTGTGACCTCGATCGCGCTGACGATGGGAAAGCGTTCGAAGACGCGCGCCGCGACGCGGTCGGCCAGAGTCTCGAGCAACTTCTGACGCTTCTCGGTGAAGGCGTCGCTGACGACTTTGACGAGGGCGGCGTAATCCACGGTCTTGTCGACGGCGTCGGCGGCAGAGGCGGGCAGGAGGTCGGCCTCGACGACGACGTCGAGATAAAAGCGCTGGCCGATCTCGGCCTCGCCTTCGAAGACGCCGTGATAGGCAAAAAGCGCCAGATTGCGGACGGCGATACGGTCGATACTCATTCTGGTCTCCGGACGGCGTCGAATACGTCGAGCGCCTCGCGATGCGGTTTTATATCGTGGGCGCGGATAATGTCAGCACCATTGGAAACGCCGGCAAGATGAGCGCCGAGCGTGCCGTTGAGGCGGTCCTTGGGATTATCGATCCTCAGAATATGGCCGATAAAGCGTTTGCGCGAGGCCCCCAGCAGGACCGGGAAGCCCAAAGCCGCCACCTCGCCGAGGCGGGTGATGACTTCGGCGCTCTGGCGGGGCGTCTTGCCGAAGCCGACGCCCGGATCGAGGACGATACGGTCATCGGCAATACCCGCCGTCATCGCGATCGACAGCGAGCGATCGAGGAAGCGCTTCACATCGTCCATGATGTCGAGAGTCTCGTCGACGGTTTCGCGATTGTGCATGAGGACGATGCCGGCGCCGAAATCGGCGACGACGCGCGCCATTTCGGTGTCATAGCGCAGGCCCCAGACATCGTTGACGATGGTGGCGCCCGCTTCCAGCGCGGCGCGCGCCGTCTTCGCCTTGTAGGTATCGATGGACAGGGGCGGCAGCCTTCTGCCGCGCAGCGCCTCCAGAACCGGCAGAACACGCGCGATCTCGTCCTCGGCGGAAAGCTTTTCCGCACCGGGGCGTGTCGACTCGCCGCCAATATCGATGAGGTCGGCGCCGTCGCGCGCCATGGCCGCAGCCTGTATGCGGGCGGTATCCGGCGCCAGAAAATCGCCGCCGTCCGAGAAACTGTCGGGCGTGATGTTGAGGACACCCATCAGAAGCGTCCGCGGCCCGATCGGCAGATCGAGATCGCAAAAGCGCCAGATGCGGCTCATTTCCATTCGGCGAGACGCGCGAGAATCCGCGCCCAGGAGCGAGCACCTTTGTGGAAGCTCGACAGCTCGTATTTCTCGTTCGGAGAATGGATGCGGTCATCATCGAGCGCAAAGCCGATGAGCAGCGTGTCCATGCCGAGCTCTTTCTTGAACGCACCGACGATGGGGATCGAGCCGCCCGAACCCATCAGTATGGGCTCCTTGTTCCATTCCTCGCGCAGACCCGAGGCCGCAAGCGCCAGCGCGGGGCTGTCGGCGGCGAGCTCGATTGCGCCCGAGCCACCATGTTCGTGGAACGAAATCTTCGCGCCCTTGGGCAGGCGCTCTGTCAGATATTTGCGGAGGGAAACGCGGATCGCCACCGGATCCTGACGGCCGACAAGACGCAGCGAAATTTTGGCATGCGCCTGCGCAGGAATGACGGTCTTGAAACCTTCGCCGGTATAGCCGCCCCAGATGCCGTTGATCTCACAGGTCGGACGCGCCCAGATTTTTTCGAGCACGCTGCGGCCTTTTTCGCCGGCTTCCCCTTCAAGGCCCGCTTCACCGAGGAAAGCCTTTTCATCGAAGCCGAGGCCGCGCCATTGCGCGGCGATCTGTTCGGGAAGCTCGGATACGCCTTCATAGAAGCCCGGCACGAGCACTTTTCCGTCGGCATCGTGAAGCGATGCGACGAGCGCCGACAGAACCTTGATCGGGTTCTGCGCCGGGCCGCCATACATACCGGAATGCAGATCGCGGCCGGATGTCGTCACCGTGATCTCTTCGCCGACAAGGCCGCGCAGGCGCGTTGTGATCGCCGGCGTCGTTGCGTCCCACATGCCGGTATCGCAGACGAGGGCAAGATCGGCTTTCAGCTCGGCCTTGTTCTGGTCGAAGAACGGCTTCAGCGACGGGCTGCCGGATTCTTCTTCGCCTTCAAGCAGAACCGTGACGGCGACCGGCAACTCGCCAATCGTTTCGATGAAGGCGCGCGCCGCCTCAATAAAGGTCAGAAGCTGGCCCTTATCGTCGGAGGAGCCGCGGGCAACGATGCGCTTGCCGCGCGGGCCGTCTTCCATGCGCGCCTCGAAAGGCGGCGTTTGCCAGAGATCGAGAGGGTCCGGCGGCTGCACATCGTAATGACCGTAGAACAGCACATGGCGTTTGGCGCCCGCGGGCTTGCGATGCGCGACGACCATCGGGTGGCCATTCGTATCGGCAACACGTGAGCTGAAGCCGATGCCCGACAGTTGATCGCTTGCCCATTGTGCGGCCCGGCGGCATTCGGCGCGATAGGTGCTGTCGGTCGAAATCGACGGGATCGCCAGAAACGCGAAAAGGCGCTCAAGGCTCTGCGGAAGATTGGCGTCGATCCGTTGAAGGACGGCGTTCACATCGCTCATGGAGATCAGCTTCTCAGAATGCTGCCGAGAACGCCGCGCACAACCGCGCGGCCGATCGAGCCGCCGACCGAACCGCCGACCGATTTGCCGACACTCGCGGCAATCTGTCCGGCGACGCGGTTCGTCACCGTGCGGGTGACTTCGCGCGCGACGCGCTGGCCCGGCGTGAAGCGTTCGCCGCGCTTTTTATTGGTGCCGAAGATCGAACCGATGATCGACCCGATGCTGCCGCCGACCGGCGCGTCGGCGCCGGGTTCGCCCTTGGCTTCTTCTACAGTCGCCGCGGATTCCTTCGACCGCTTCTGCAGGATCTCATAGGCGCTTTCGCGATCTTCGACCGTGTCGTATTCGCCGGAGACGGGGCTGTTCTGGACGAGGCCCTTGCGTTCGGCTGCCGTGATCGGGCCAAGGCGCGAGGAGGGCGGGCGGATCAGGGTCTTTTCGACCATGCTCGGCACGCCTTTGTCTTCAAGCATCGACACCAGAGCTTCGCCGACGGCGAGCTGGGTGATGGCTTCTTCGGTGTTGAAGGCCGGGTTCTGGCGGAAGGTGGAGGCCGCGGCCTTCACCGCTTTCTGTTCGCGCGGGCTATAGGCGCGCAGCGCATGCTGCACGCGGTTGCCGAGCTGCGAGGAAATGCGGTCCGGAACGTCGAGCGGGTTCTGCGTAACGAAATAGACGCCGACGCCTTTCGAACGGATGAGGCGCACGACCTGCTCGATCTTTTCCAGAAGCGCGCCCGGTGCATCGTTGAACAGAAGATGCGCCTCGTCGAAGAAGAAGACGAGCTTCGGAACATCCGGATCGCCGACTTCCGGAAGCTGTTCGAACAGTTCCGACAACAGCCAGAGGAGGAAGGTCGCGTAAAGACGCGGCGACTGCATCAATTTGTCAGCGGCCAGAATGCTGATAAAACCGCGCCCGTCGCGCGTCGTGCGCATCAGGTCATCGACCTTGAGCGCCGGCTCGCCGAAGAAATTGGCGCCGCCCTGCGTTTCAAGAACGAGGAGGGCGCGCTGGATGGCGCCGACCGAGGTCTTCGACACATTGCCGTAGCGCAGCGTCAGCTGTTCGGCGGTTTCGCCGACACGCGTCAAAAGCGCCTGCAGATCCTTGAGGTCGAGCAGCAGAAGCCCTTCCTGATCGGCGACGCGGAAGGTGATGTTGAGGACGCCTTCCTGCGTGTCGTTGAGATTGAGAAGGCGCGACAGCAGCAGCGGGCCCATTTCGGAAACGGTGGTGCGGATGCAGGTGCCCTGGTCGCCGAAGAGATCCCAGAACAAAGTGGGGAAGGCTTCGTTGTCGTAAGGATCGAGATCGATCTCTTTGGCGCGCTTGACGAGGAAGTCTTTTGCTTCGCCTTTCGCGGCGATGCCTGAAAGATCGCCCTTGATGTCGGGCGCAAAAACCGGAACGCCGGCGTTCGAAAAGCCTTCAGCGAGGATCTGCAGCGTCACCGTTTTGCCGGTGCCCGTTGCGCCCGTGATCAGGCCGTGGCGGTTGGCGAGTTTGAAGGTGAGATATTCAGGCTTGGTGCTCTTGCCGACAAACAGCTTTCCATCCGCGCTCATTGCAGTCTCCCAATCCGATGAGCCCATCTAGCACAGCTGGCTGCGGCTGGCTCGCCTATCCTCACGGCGTCCGCTAAAGTCGCTAGATGACGAGATTTGTTGCCTTTCTGCTCGTCCTTGCCGCGCTGGTGTCCGGCCGCCCGGCGGCGGCGCAGGACATGGTCGATGTGGCGCTTGTCCTTCTTGCCGACGGGTCGGGGTCGATCGATCCCGAAGAGTTTCAGCTGCAGCGCGAGGGCTATGCCGAGGCGCTGACGAGCCCCGAAGTCCTGTCGGCCATACGCTCGAATCCCAGCCAGAGGATCGGCGTCGTGTTCGTCGAATGGGGCGCGCCGTCGAGCCAGGAGATCATCGTCGACTGGACGGTGATCGATGGCGAGGCATCGGCCGCTGATTTCGCTGCGAAGTTGCGTGGGGCGCCCAAAAAGACCTTCGGCTACAACTCCATTTCAAATGCGCTCGATTTCGGTGTGCGCTTGTTGGGGTCTGCCCCCTTTACTGCCGGCCGCCAGGTCATCGATGTGTCGGGCGATGGGCCCAATATCGGCGGCCGGGATATTCTCCAGGCGAGGGACGAGGCTGTGGCCAAGGGCATTACGATCAATGCGCTCGCCATCCGGCAGCCGGGCAGCGTCGTCGCCCCATCGCTTGGCATGCCGCTCGAAGAGTATTATCGGCAAAATGTGATCGGTGGGCCGGGCGCATTCGTAGAGACGGCCGATGGCCGCGGACGTTTTGCGCAGGCCATCCGCAACAAGCTTGTTCTGGAGATTGCGGCGCTCGAGACCGCGCCGCGCCCGCATAATAATGGAGGCTGAAATGAGGAAAGCCCTGTTTGCCGCCTGTGCCCTTGCGGCTCTGCCGCTTCTGCACGAACCCGCCGCCGCCCAGCCGCGCGCGTCCTATGGCGATTGCCGCGATCTGAGTGCGAGCTATGGGCCCGACAAGCTCTGGTGGGGCCGCTTTTCGGGCGGCCGTAAATCCAAATGGGGCTTCAATGACGGCGGAATCGAATACAAGACGACCGAACTTTGCTTCACCTCGCGATCGGATTGCGAGGCGTGGCTCTACCGTTTGAAAAGCGACTGGCAATATATGCCGAGATGGAACGAGTGCGGGCGCGGCTACCGGCCGGGCCGCCCTCCGCGTCCGTTCTGAGTGTTGTGAGATCTGAGGTGTCCGTATGAAATTGAGCTTTGCCCTGGCGCTCGGCGCGCTGACCCTGAGCGCGGGCCTCGGCCTTGCCCAGGACAATCCGTTGTCGGGCGCTGCCGACCGCTTCCTGCATCTGCGTCCGGGCGGTTCGGCGCCGGCGTCTCCTTACGCCTTCGACGGCAATAAATGCGACGGCATTCCGGAAGGGGCGTCTGGCGTGTGGTGGGGCCGCTTTGCCGGCGGCAAAGCGACGTTCCGCGGCAGCGGCGGCGGCCAGAAATACATCACCTACACCAGCGAAGGCTGTTTCCGTACCGCCCGCGATTGCGAGGCCTGGATGTTGGCGCTGAAGACCAAATACAACGCCCGGCCGATCTACAATCAGTGCCGCCGCGGCTATGAGCCGGGCGCCGATGTGCCGCCCTGGTGGTCGCCTGAAAACTACTAGATCCAAACATGAAAACGGGGCCGTAAGGCCCCGTTTTTATTGTAATATCCGGCCGGATTACTTGATCTCGCCGTAGAGCTTTTCGACATATTCCCAGTTCACGAGGTTCTCGAGGAACGCCTTGAGATAGTCGGGACGGCGATTGCGGTAGTCGATGTAGTAGGAGTGCTCCCACACATCGACGCCGAGGATCGGAGTCGCGCCGTGAACCAGCGGGTTCTCGCCGTTCGGGGTCTTCTGGATGACGAATTTGCCGTCCTTGACCGACAGCCAGGCCCAGCCCGAGCCGAACTGGCCGACGCCGGCGGCGATAAAGTCTTCCTTGAACTTGTCGTAGCCGCCGAGATCCTCATCGATCTTCTTGGCGATGGCCCCCGGGGGCTTGCCGCCGCCATTCGGCTTCAGCCAGTTCCAGAAGTGGAGGTGGTTGTAGTGCTGGCCGGCATTGTTGAAGAGCGGCTGATTCTTGCCGAACGAGGCCTTCACGACCTCTTCGACGCTGGCGTTTTCAAGACCCGTGCCCTCGAGAAGCTTGTTGCCCGTCGTGACATAGGCGTTGTGATGCTTGTCATGGTGGAATTCGAGCGTCTCCTTGGACATATAAGAGCCAAGAGCGTCATAGGCATAAGGCAGGTCGGGCAGGGTGAAGGACATCAAGGCGTCTCCCGGTCGTGGAATGGGACTAATTAAGGCTCTGGGGCGGTCCCGGCAACCGAGGTTTGCTGCGCCCTAGAAGGATTTTTGCTCTCTGGATTGAGAAAAGGCCGCCATTGGTACAGTTTCTAGGCATGACTCGACTTCTTTCGCTCCTCGGCGGCTTCCTGATCGCCTGGGGCGGCTTTGTACTCGTGACCGGCGACTTCGTTGCGACGGTCGATATTGCGGCGGGCCTTGTGGCCTCCGGCATCGGCGTCATTGCGCTGGCCCAGGTGGCGAAGGCGCTCGAGCGGATCGCCGGCCTTTTGGCCGAACGCAATCAGATGCCCGTGATGCGCCCGGTCGAGGCGCCGCGCCCCCCGATGCAGGCTCAGCCGCAACCCCAGCCGCAGCCTCACGCTCAACTTCAGCCGCAGCCTCATCCCCAGGTGCCGGTTTCGGGTGAACGCCGGCCGCCCGCCGATCCCGAAAGGCGGCCGCCGCAGGCCGAACCGGATATCAAGCCGCAACCTGAACCCGCCCGCCGCGAAGCGCCTGCCGCGCCGCCGGTGGAAGCGGGGCCGAAGGTCGTCCGGGAAGGGGTGATCGAAGGCCAGCGCTTCCGTTTCTTCGAGGACGGTTCGATCGAGGCCGAGGGCCCGCGTGGCATCAGGCGTTTCCGTTCGATCGAAGAAGCGCGCGAGCAGATCATGCGCGACCGCGCCGAGCCGCCGCAAAACCAGAAACCGGCCCAGCCGCCGGCCGATCGCCGCCCACCGGACGAGGCGCGTGCGCCGCGCATGCCGGCCGAGGCGGAAACACCGCCCGGCCAGCGTCCCGCGGCGAAGCAGGAACAGGATCTGACCTGGGACGCCTATCTGTCCGGCGGGCGCAAGGCCGAGAACGAACCGGCGCGCTTACCCGATGACGATCAGTGGTCGGAGCCGTTCCGCATGCTGCTGCGCGGCGATGCGCCGCCTGCCGATCCGAAAGCCAATAAGCGCTGAGTTTTGGGGCACGGCCATCGCGGCGGTGCCGGTGTCCCGATGCCCGCACGGCAAGCAATTCCATAGACTTGGCTATTGAGATGTTTATGAACGCGCCTACTGTCCGCTGAAGCAACTCAATTGGCGAACATCTAGAAAATCAGCGCTTTTCAAAGTCATTGCGCGTTTTGTCGCGAAAAATAATGCGATTCTATGCTAGGACATCTTGTACGATAGCGCCGAAAGAGTTACGACCTTTCCAAAGTAGGTGGTCACAAGATTCGAAGGGTGGCCGCAGCGCATTGGCGCAAAGCCCCAAGGATCATTCAGGGCTGCCGGAAAGAGGTAAGCTCTTTCCTCAAGGTATCCGCCTATATCAGGATTGCTTTCTTATGCCGGACAACACGAATTCTCCGAACTATGTCGAACTTGCCGCCGATATCGTCTCGGCCTATGTGAGCAACAATTCCGTTGCGACGTCCGATCTTCCTTCGCTCATCAGCGAAATTCATTCGGCTCTGCTGCGCGTTTCCAACGGTGTGGTTGAGACACCGTCGGAGGCGCTGAAGCCCGCCGTGCCGGTCAAGAAGTCGATCACGCCGGACTATATTATCTGCCTGGATGACGGGAAGAAGTTCAAATCGCTAAAGCGGCATTTGCGGACGCAGTACAATATGACGCCCGAGGAATATCGCGAGCGCTGGAACCTGCCGGCCGAATATCCGATGGTTGCTCCGAATTACGCCCAGGCGCGCTCGCAGCTCGCCAAGAAAATGGGCCTCGGCCAACAGCGCCGTAAACGCGGCTGATCCCTGTCTGCTGAATCGGAAAACGCCGCCTTCGGGCGGCGTTTTTGTTTTTGGGGTTACAGGTCAGGCCGCGGCGAGGGCGCGTTCGGCCTCAGCGCGGATGCGGCCGACCATGGATCGGAGGCCGTTTGAGCGCTGCGGCGTCAGATGTTCCCTGAGGCCAAGTCCGTCGAGAACCTGTAGCGCATCCGTTGACCGGATTTCGGAGGCCGGGCGGCCGGAATAAAGCACAAGCAGAACTGCGACCAAGCCTTTGACGAGATGTGCATCGCTGTCGCCGACAAAGGTCAATACGGGATCGGGGCCGGGGCCGACACGCGTCTCAAGCCAGACCTGGCTGGCGCAGCCCTCGACCTTGTTGGCCGCGGTGCGCGCGCTGTCGGGGAAGGGCGGCAGGTCGCGCCCGAGCTCGATCAGATAGCGGTAGCGGTCTTCCCAATCGTCGAGAAGGCCAAAGGATTCGATGATGTCGTCGATACTCATTGGGGCGGAATATGTCGTCTGAAACCCCAAAAGAACAGGGCGGCCCTCAAATTGGAGCGGCCCCGGCTATCAGAGCGAAGCGGGGCGGGGCAGAGGCTGCGGAACGACCGGGCGGCTCGGGGCCGGGGCCATATTCTGCTGGGCGCGCAGGATGAAATCGGCCGGAATCCGGATCGCATCGGCCGTCGCTTTGGCGGTTCCGACGCACTCGCCCGGGTTTTTGGCGCAATAGTCCATGGCGGCGCCGACCATCCGGCCGGCCTGTTCGCCATAGCCGGGCTCGCCTTCATGGCGCGACGGGAGGAAGGCGGAAACCACCGCCAGCCAGAAAATTGCACGCAAAATGAACATCATGGACGAGGTTCCTCGTGTCCGGATGAACCGGCTTCGAGGCCAAGTGTTCCACAAAGCCCCTAAAAACCGGGCCAAACCGGAGGGGCAAATTTGCCTAAAATTGTAGGCAAACGAGCCTAAGTCCGGATCACGCCCATTCATTTTAGCGTTCGCTTAAGCGCGGCCTGCCATATTCGCGGCCTGTTGCGTGGGAGCAGTGGGCGCTGTGCGCGCCCCGGGTAGCGTTGCGTTACATGGCGTCTTTCTCGGCGATCGGCGAATATTTCGCGGGCTTCGTCCATCACTCGGCTGCTGCCGATGAGGTGGCGGCCGCGCGCCATCGCAGCTTCATTCTCGCCCATTTGACGGGCGGCATCATCGCATTCACCGTTTTCCCGCTGGCGCTGCTTCTGCGCGGCGGTGCGCCGTCCGCGGCCGAGATCGCGGTTCTCGCCTGGCTGGTTCTGCCGATCCTGACCGCGCTCGACCTTGCACGTACCGGCAATCTCGAACGCGCCCATTTCCTGTCGGCGGCTTCGCTGGCCGGCATCATCGTCGCCGTCGCCGGTGTGAGCGGGGGGCTTTCCTCCTTTGCGCTGATCTGGCTTCCGCTTCTTTCGTTCGAGGCGGCTTTGTCCGGCTCGCGCCGCGTCATCTTCGCCTCGCTCGGCGCCGGAGCGCTCGCGATCGTTCTTCTTCTCGGCCTCCATGCTGCCGGCCTGCCAGGCGCGACCGCGCCGTCATCTGTATCTTTGAACTATCTGTCGGCGCTCGGCGCGCTTCTTTATGCGACCGGGCTTGCGCTTCGCTGGGACAGCGTGCAGCGCGCAATGGCGCGCGTGCGCATCAGCAATAACGCGCACTATGAGCTTCTCGCCGGCTCCATGTCCGATCTCATCACGCGCCATGCTCCAAGCGGCGCGGTGATGTTTGCATCGCCTGCCGCCTCCAAAGTGATCGGCACGGGCGCAAACGAACTCCTTGGCCGCGGCCTGTTCGAGCGCGTGCACGTCGCCGACCGTCCAGCCTATCTCACCGCGCTGAACAAAGCCGGGCAGGGCGTCGCATCGTCGGCCGAGATCCGCATGCGCAAGGATGTGATCGATGCGCCCTACGGCGCGCCGCCGTCTTTCGTGCATGTCGACATGAATTGCCGGCCCTCCGACAAACTCGATGAAGTTGGCCATGTGCTGACCGTCACGCGCATTGCGGCCGAGCGCAGCGTTGCACCCGCGGTGCCTGCCACGGCTGGGGACAGCGCGCCGCCTGTGCCGGTGCGCCGCGATATCGATACCGCCGAAGCGGCGAAGGGCCGTTTCCTGGCGAGTATGAGCCATGAACTGCGCACACCGCTGAATGCGATCATCGGCTTCTCCGAACTTCTGGCGCATGAAGAGCTTGGAAAGGTCGACGAGAAGCGCCGGCTCGAATATGCACGCCTGATTCATGAATCGGGCCTGCATCTTCTGTCGGTCGTCAACGCGATCCTCGACATGTCGCGCATCGACAGCGGCAATTTCTCGATCGTCGCCGAGCCTTTCTCGTTCCGCCCGGTCGTCTCGTCGTGCCTGCAGCTCTTTGCGCTGAAAGCCGACAAGGCCGCGGTGCGCCTCGTTGCGGATATTCCCGAAGGGCTGCCCGATCTCGTCGCCGACAAGCGCGCCTGCAAACAAATCCTGATCAATCTTCTGTCGAACGCCATCAAGTTCACGGCCGCGGGCGGTGAAGTGCGCATCTCGGCGCATGAGGAACAGACCTCCGTTCGCATCGAAGTCGCGGACACCGGCGTCGGCATTTCCGCTGAGGATCTGCCGCATATCGGCAACTCCTTCTTCCAGGCGCGTTCGTCCTATGACCGCCCCTATGAAGGCACGGGCCTCGGCCTGTCGGTTGTGAAGGGCCTGATCGGCCTTCACGATGGCGGCTTCGACGTGAAAAGCGAAATCGGCAAGGGCACGTGCGTCATCGTGCGCCTGCCGCGTGACCGCGGAGACATCCGCACATCCCCCGCAACCCAAATCCTTCCGCCGCAGCGTGAGCGGCGGGCTGCTATCGGGTAAGAGACATGGCGAAGAAGAAGACCGCATCCCGCCGCCGCCGCACTCCGGTCTACGAAGAGTCCGGCTTCAATCTGAAAATGCCGGCGATTGTCCGCGAGCGTCCGCTCGACAGTTTCGCGCTGTTCCTGGCCGCCACAGTCGCGCTGGCGATCGGCGTCAATGCGCTGTTCCTGCAAAGCGCGGCCACCATCCGGCGCGAAGCGCCCATGGCGGCTCCCGCCCCACGTCCCGTCGCAGCTCCCATAGCCGCTGCGCCGACAGCGCCGCAGCCGGCCGCGACCCAGGAAGATCCGAACATGCTAGTGCGCGAGGTTCAGGCCGAACTGTCGCGCCGCGGTCTTTATGACGGTCCAGCCGACGGGGTTTTCGGCCCGAAAACGGAAGCGGCGATTTTCGATTTTGAGATCGGCGCGGGGCTTAAACCCACGGGCCGCCCCAATCCGCAGGTGCTGGCCGCCATGCGCGCCAGCAATCAGCCGTCGATCGTGGCCTCGCCGCGCGTCGCTGCGGTGCAGCGGGCGCTCGAACAGCTGAAATTCGGCCCGGTGAAAGCCGATGGCGTATTCGGCGAAGCAACGCGTGCGGGAATCCGCCGTTTCGAAGCGAGCCGCGGCCTGCCGCAGAAGGGCGAGATCACGCCCGCTCTGATGCGCCAGCTCTCCATCGCAACCGGCACCGAGATCAATTGATGGACGCGGGCGAGAGCCCGCGCCATTGTCTCACACCATGCGTCTGACATCTTCCATGTGGGTGGCCGCCTATGTCAGGCGATGCCATGTCGAGGGCGCCTATGCGGTCGTCACGCGCCGCGGCTCGCCCGAGGCGGGCGCGGTCTTTGTCGTGCTCGACAGGCTCGATGGAACGCGCACCCTCTTCAGCCAGGCGCCGCAGGCTCTGATCCCCGACGGGGAGGTGCGCGACCGTCTCTTCATTGCTCTCGACAATGTTGCGGACGCCGAGGCCGTGAAGGCGCGCATGGAGCGCGAGATCAAATTCGATCCCGACCTGTGGATCGTCGATGTCGAGGACCGCAACGGGCGGCATTTCCTCGAACTCGCCTGATCAGGCTTTGCCGATGATATCGGGACGGCGCGTTGCCTGCTGCGGTTTGGTGAGCGCGCGGCGCGCAGCGCCCGAGCGCATAGGCGTTCCCGAGGGATGCATGAAGGGCTCAAAGCTCGCCTGAGTCCCGGTGCGGCGTTCGCCGGCCACAGCCGAGACGATCTCGCGGGCAACGCGCCGCGATGTGGTTTCATGGATATCGGCAGCGGCGAAGATGCGCTCGACCGACAGTCGCACGCTTTTCGGCGCAAGCACCAGAAGAAGATTGATCGCGAGCGGACGCTTGATGCCGGCAGCCGCCAGCGCCATGACGAAGACTTCGCCCGTCTCGTCTTCCAGAACGCGGCCGATACCCGCAGGATCGAGGCGCAGGGCTTTGACGAGCGCGGCGGCGATGCGTTCGCGGTCAAGCGCCGTGACGGCCTCATTCAGCGCCGAGACGGCCTCGAACAGCACCGGCGGCATAACGCGCGGCGCGCGCTCGGCGAGGGCTAAACGGATATCCGTGCGCACAGCATCGGGCGCCCGCGGGTAGAGTGGCGCGAAATCGGCGGCATGAAATCCCGGATGGCCGAAGATGATCTTCGTCAGCGAAGGCTCTTTCGCGGCGCGCGCGATCAGAAGGGCGGCGGATGACGCATCGAAAGACAAAGCGTGGTTTTCGAGAAGCGCCTCGGTGACGAGAATGCTGGCATGGCCGGTAAGGGTGCGGACGGTATCCGCATCGATATCCGTCCGGCGGGCGACGGCAGCCGCTTCTCCGGCGCCGCACTGGGCGAGGAAGGCGGTGAGATTTTCGAGCTTCAGCGCCGGCGAATGGGCGAGCACGGCGCTTGAAACTGCAATGTCATTGTCGTCGAGGAGGCGCTTGAGGACTTTCTCGGGCGCGTTGGGCAGGCGCGACAGCTTGTCGGCAACGGCATTGCGCGTTGCAGCATCCACCTGGTCGAGGAGCGCCAGCGCAAGATCGGTGTAGCGGGCGATATCGGCCGGCGCATGTGTGCGCGACTGGCAGAAAAGATCGGTGGCGACGCGCAGCACCGTCGCCTGGACATCAAGTCCATGCTCGGAAACCAGTCTCTGAAGCCCGAGAAGGCGGAAATTGCTGTCGGTCACGGTCGGGGTGCCCCGCAAAGACGCTACGCGGTGCGGCTTAGCGTTTCGTTAACCCTGGGTCGGGGCCTCTCACGGGGAGACCGCTGTGTGCAATAGGCAACAGCCCCCAGGCGCAAGCCCGCGAGCCTCCGGCGATAACCAATGGTTAACCATACGGGCCTCTAAATCCCAGCAGGCGAACTCCAACACGGATGCTCTCCTATGGCCTCGCTGGGCCGCGTGCCCAACGCGGAGATTTTTGATGGGAACTCTTCTGAGGTTTCAGCCCCAAACTCGCGACGCGCGCACAGCTGCGCCACAAGCGGAGATGGGCAAACTGCTTCTCTTCACCGGCATTCGCTACGAGCGCGAGCCGGATGGGGAAGAGGAGAAGCCGCGTCGCCGCCGGGTCAAATCGCGGCGGCGTACCTGAAAACGTTTCGTGCGGCGGTCCTGCCTTGTGCGCTGACCGTTTTGCTGACCGCATGCGCACCGACCATGGGCGATTTTGAGCGCCCGAAGCCGTCGGTTCTGAGCGACGATGTTCTGCCGTTCGGTGGCGAACTCGCCTCCAAATACCGCAAAGAGCCAAGATCCAAATTCCCGTTCACCGATAATGAGCGCGAGTTGCGCGACCGCGCCTGGTCGCTCTTGATGCCGCAGCTCGAAAAGCAGTTTTTCATGGGCTGGCTTGCCGAAATCCGGCGCACCCGCATCCTGACCGTCGAAAAGACAGTTCCCAAACGCGGCGATTATGTGCGCGAGCTTCTGACGGAAGATTTCCGGTCGAGCGGTGCGCGTTTTGCGCGGCTTGAAATGGACATCCAGAACGATCGCGTCCGCTACCCGCTGTTTGTGCAGAGCGCCAATGTGGTCGCAAGCTTTGACCGCGTGCGCGAGCGCAGCCTTGCCGAAGTGCCCGATGCGAGCGACGAAGAAGTGCAGAGCGCTCTTGCGCGTATCGAAGAGAACCGCTGGCTTGTCTATGCGGTGCAGACTTCGATGCGCGAGCGGGTCGATATCTACCGCTATGCGTTCCAGCGCCTGATGATGCAGACGCCGGATGCCACGGCGGTGGGTGCGGAAAGGGCGCTGCTCGCGCTCGAAGCCGATATCGGCGTTCTGCCGGCGCAGATGCCGATGAAGCTCGTCAGCAAATAATCCCTAGCCGCGCGGTGCGCACACGGCTTTTGCAAAATCCTCACGCAGCTGTTTGACCGCGCTCGGCGCGGCGGCAAAGGCGCGCGCGAGAACAAAGCCCGTCGAACCCGGAGACACGACCGAGATCGTGCCGGCGCTGAGCGGCAGTGCTTTCGATGCTTCGTCGCGCTCGTCGCGCATTTCCGCATCGAGCACCGTGCCGAGCGCCGAGCGGTCGTTGAGTGAGAAGAACGCCGTTCCGTCGCGGCTGTGGAACGAGAGCGAGACGTAAGGCCCGGCGAGCGGGATGCGCACGCGCACCGGACCCTGCGAGAGGTCGAACCGGCAGCCGATATGGACGAAAGCCGGATCGAGATAGGGCAGGCTCTTTTCGGGATCGGATTGATCCAGAAGGATCGGCGTGTTCTCGGGCCCCATCGCAGCGAGCCGCGAATAGGCATCGCGCGGCGCAACGACCGGCACTGCGAGCAGCGACACGATATGCAGCACGCAACCGATCAGAATGCCGGCAATGAGGAAAGGCCATCTCATGACCGGCATCCCGTGCGTTTGATCGCCGGCAGTTCAGGCGCGCTGCGGCCGCCGGAAATCGCGGCGGCCGTCGTGTCGTACAGGCGCAGTTCGAGCATGATCTTCGGCGCATCGCTTGCGACGGGGATCCAGTCGCCGGGCTGCGCTTCGGCGGATAGTGCGATGCGGATGGCGCCATCGCTATCGCGCATCGCATCCGCATTCGAATAGCCGTAGCGGCCGGCCGGGTTCGGGAAGGGGCGGCCGTCGCGGTCGAAGGCCGAGAGCGACCACACGCGCACCGGCGGCAGCGCTCCGGAGATGACGTAGGAACACGCGCCCGAGAGCGGGTTGCCGTCCTCGTCTTCGCTGGCCCGGAAGGTAAGGCCGTCGGCGATGGACAGCGGCGCCTCGCCGCGATGGGCCAGCGCCGCCAGCGCATAGGCATCGACATCCGGGCCGCCTTCATTGGCGATCGCTTCCCACGCACCGTCCTGAATGACGTCGAGCGCCAAGGGATGGCGCACCGCAAGGAAAGTGAGCCCGAGGCCGACGCCCGCCGCGATCATGCAGATGACGATGAGATTGATGATCAGGCGCACAGAGATAAAGACCGTGGTGCCGGCTGGCGCCGGAGGAATTCAGTTCAGGCCGCGCCCGACGAACATCGAGGAGGTGACAGGACCCTCGCTGGGGACCGCCGAAGCGCGCCGCTCGGGCGCCACCCCGGCCGTCGCGCCGGCTGCGCGCATCATCAGCGTATGGATTTCGTCGAGAACGACAGACGCGCGGCGCGGCAGGCGGCCGGCCTGGGCGGCGCTGTCGGGCTCGTTGGGGTTTGAAGCGGCAACCGGCGTTGCTGCGCCGCCGCCGCGCGGCGCGATGCCGGGAATGGGCTTCGGCTCGATACCGGCCTGCGCGATCGTCATCACGTCATGGAAGGTCATCGCGGGCAGCGAGCCGCCGGTCATGTTGCGGGTGCCGGTAAAATCGTCATTGCCGAACCAGACTGCGCAGGTGAGATCGCCGGTGAAGCCGATGAACCACGCGTCGCGATAATCCTGGCTGGTGCCGGTTTTGCCGCCGACGGTGAGGCCGGGAAGGATGGCTCTGCGGCCCGTGCCGTTCTCGACGACGTTGACGAGAATCTTGTTCATGTCGCCGACGGCCTGCGGCGGGACCACCCGCTGAGGCTGGGGCGCATCGCGCTCATGCGACCACAGGATATTGCCGAGATTGTCGCGAATCTCGACGGCGGCGTAGGGCACGGTCTTGAAGCCGCCATTGGCGAGTGTCGAATAGCCCGCCGCCTGATCGAGCACCGTGACTTCCGAGGTGCCGAGCGCCAGCGCCTTGTTGATGCGCAGCGGCGTGCGCACGCCCATATTGACGGCCGTCTGAACCACTTTCTCAAGCCCGAGCGCGCGGCCGAGCCGCACCGGAACGGTGTTGTAGGAGCGCGTCAGCGCGTTCATCAGCGTGGTGGGACCGGCATAGCCGTGGCTGTAGTTCTGCGGCGACCAGTTTCCGATGGTGATGGGGCCGTCGGTGACGATCGAGTTCGGCGTGTAACCGTTCATCATCGCCGTCGTGTAGACATAGACCTTGAACGAGGAGCCTGGCTGGCGTTCGGCGTCGCTCGCGCGGTTGAACTGGCTTGCGCCGTAATCGCGGCCGCCGACCATCGCATGCACCGCGCCGAGCGGCTCCATGACGACGAGCGCTGCCTGTTTGACGCCGTATTGAGCGCCGTACTGGCGCAGATTGTTGTCGACGGCTTCTTCGGCCTTTTTCTGCACGGTGGAATCGAAGGGCGTTTTGACGATGACCGAGCGGACGCCTTTAAGCTTGTCCTCGTCGGCAAGCTTCTTCACTTCCGAGAATGCCCAGTCGAGATAATAATCAGGCGTACCGTCGCGCAGGCGATTGACGGGCGTTGCCGGGTTGAGGCGCGCGGCATGGACCTGGCCTTCGGTCATGAAGCCTGACTCGACCAGCGCATCGAGCACGACATTGGCGCGGGCGCGCGCTGCCGACAGGTTGAGATGAGGCGCAAACTTCGTCGGCGCCTTGAACATGCCGGCGAGCATCGCCGATTCCGCGAGCGTCAGCTGGCGCGCCGACTTGTTGAAATAGAACTGCGCCGCAGCTTCGACGCCGAACGTGCCGCCGCCGAGATAGGCGCGGTCGAGATAGAGCTTCAGAATCTCGTCCTTGGTCAGGTTCGACTCGAGCCAGAACGCGAGGAAGGCCTCTTTGACTTTGCGTTCGAGCGTGCGCTCGTTCGAGAGAAACAGATTTTTGGCCAGCTGCTGCGTCAGCGACGAGCCGCCCTGCACGACGGTGTTGGCGCGCGCGTTTTCGACGACGGCGCGGAAGGTGCCGAGCACGTCGATGCCGAAATGCTGATAGAAGCGGCGGTCTTCGATTGCCATCGCCGCCTTCTTCATATGGTCTGGGATTTCGGACAGCGAAACGGCGTCGGTCTGCAGGATGCCGCGGCGGCCGATCTCGACGCCGGTGCGATCTTCGAATGTCACCGCGAGATCTACACGGTCGCGCCAGTCTTCTTCGGTGGCGTGGAATGCGGGCTGGGCCAGCGCGAGCATGCCGACTGCGCCGAGCGCGCCCCAAGTGAGACCTTCCGAACACACTTCCGCGAGTGCGCGGCGCCAAGACCGCAGCTTCAGATCCTGCGAGAAGCCGACAAAGCGGCCCCAGATGCGGCCGAAGACGGAACCGGCTTCATAGACGCCAGCATCGATGGCGGAATCGGCCGCCAAAAGAGCCCGTCTTATTTTCTCCAGCCGTTCGGCAGAAAACGGATTTTGCACCCGAACATCCCCGCGGCGAATTGCGCGTTTCTATTGCTTCTCTTGACCCGGCTCGCGGCCGGGCGCAAGAGCGATTAATGGCCGATTAAGGACAGTTTCAGGCATGGCGCGCGGCAAATACTGGCAGGTAAAAACCCTCGAGGAGATGTCACGCCTCGAATGGGAAGGGCTGTGCGATGGTTGTGCGCGCTGCTGCCTGGTCAAGCTCGAGGACGAGGACACGGGCGAGATCCACTACACCGATGTCGGCTGCACGCTGCTCGACGGCGCAACATGCCAGTGCCGCGACTACAAGAACCGGCAGAAGAAGGTTGCCGACTGCGTCCGCCTGACGCCGAAAACGGTGAGGAATCTGAATTGGTTGCCGCCGACCTGCGCGTATCGTCTGCTGTCGGAGGGAGAGGACCTGCCGGATTGGCATCCCCTGGTGAGCGGCGATCCGGAAAGCGTGCACCGCGCCGGAATTTCGGTCCGCAAACGCATTTCGGCCAGCGAGGACGATCTGGATCCAGAGCAAATCGTGGAGCGGATCGTTCGCTGGCCGAATAGGTGGCCGCGGCGCAAGCGCCGCTAGGCCATTACTTCTTCTTGGCGGTCTTGCGCTTGGCAGCCGGCTTCTTCTTAGCAGCCGTCTTGCGCGTAGCCGACTTCTTCGTCGTCTTCGCAGCAGCGCGCTTCACCGGCTTCTTCTTAGCAGCCGGCTTCTTCTTCGCCTTCGGTTTCGTAGCCATATCTTTTTTCTCCGCGGTTGTTCGCGACTCAATCACGCACACGCCAGAACCATGACCCTGCTTTTGCAAACACGGCAAGCTTTTTCCGACGTGTACCAACAGCAATTGTCATGTTGATTGGTAATTTTGAGTTAAGCAAGCGCGCTTCGAAAGATTTTTCGACCCGAAATCGGTTCGAACAATCAAGCGACGACGAGTCTGAGGCGGAAGATTCGCGTTCGGCGTTGCTTGCAACGACTCAAACAGCAGCGCGGTCGAATCGGGTCTAGACTCTTGCTCGCGGACCAAGACAGGACGCGATCTAAAGAGCCTCTGATTTATACTTTTGCCCGGAGAAAACGCGGAAAAGCGCGCAGATTGTCCATACAGGCCCGGAATTGATTCGCGCGCGTCCGGTCCGCGGCCTCATCGCGAGGATCCGCGGCCGGACAAAGGGCCTTCAGCCCATTCTGCGGGCGAACATCTGGGCTTTGAGGCCAAGAAGCTTCAAATCGGCGCGAAGCGGAATGCGATGAGCCTCAACGTCCTCGGCGATACGCAACGAGGCGCGGCGAACCTGAAGAAACAGCATGGCATAGGTCATGTGACTTCCCCCTGAAGAGCCATCAGCCTTGTTTCCGGCGTTTGGCGATGGGGAGAAGTTTGACAGCGACCCGCAAAAACTCCGTCAAAATTGAGAGTAAACACTCTCTTGCTGCTTGTGATTGTAGAGCGGGGTCATCTCGCTTGCCCCACTCTTTATATATAGGCGCCAGTATCATGCAGGGGGCGGCATTTGAGCGATGGAACCTGCTGTTTACCAAAACGTTTTCTTCCCACACGAGCCCGGAGCAGTCCGGATCGCTTCTTCGAGGAGAAACGGGATGACGTTTTCCGGTGCCATCAAGGGCTATGAAGGCTTCACGCGGCGTCTTGCGGCACGCGTCTCAGTGCGGATCGATGCATTGCTCGGCACGCCGCGCCGGATTCTGACCGAACACACCGATTTTGTGCTCGGCGCCGACGCTATCCCCGCTCCAATCGCTGCGCGCGCTCCCGTTTTCCGCCGATAGGATTTATGCTCCGGCCTGCGCGCTGTCGGAGCAGGGTGCGTTAGGAGTTCACGCGCGCGCGTTCTCGCCCGTCTTTCGGACGGACGTCCTCCTGAAACTTCGGCCCCCGCGAATGGGGGCCATTTTCGTATCTTCCCTATTCATATGAGTAGACGTCAGACGGCGCGCGGATCGCGCGGAAAATGCGGCCCAGCAAAGCTGTGTAGTAGACGGTGACAAGAATGGTGCCGACGCCGGCTGCGAAGGCGAAAACGGCGCTCTTTTCGAGCGGCTGCGGCTCAAGCAGCGCCGTAATATTGCCGGCTCGGAAGTCGTCCAATGAGATATCGAGCATCCAGAACTGAAAAGCGACCATTACCGCACCCACGGGGATGCTGAGCAGACACGCGAAGAAGAAGGCGCGAAAAGCGAAGAAGGCTGAGCCGCTCGTCTGGCGGAAACTGTTGAAGAGCGGCGAAGGCTCGCCGCGCGCGACAAGCGGATAGAGCAGCGAAAGGGCTGAGCCAGGTTAAAACGACGGTGCTCGCCGCGATGAGCGCAAAGCGATCGTCCAGCCGATCAGGCGCAGGCAGAAGAAGAAAAGTCCCGGCGGATAGGTGGGTTCGGCACGGGTAAAATAGCGGAGCACGACGATGAAGAGCGGGACGAGGACAAAGACACCACCGAAACTCACGGCATCCGAGATCATTGCCTGCTGGTCGTAAATCCCTTGAAGCTTGCCCGTCTTGTCGAGCGAAAAAAGCACCAGCGTCTGAACGGCACCGAGCAGAAACAGCACGATGTAAGTCAGCGGCATCGCGCGGCGGTGGTGAAGACATCCACAAAAGATCCGATAGCGGCTTTGAAGCCGCTGCGCGACACGCTCATATCCCCCCAGTTTGTGCGGGCGGGAGGATTCCACGGGCGTTAAACTTTGGCGAGTGGGCGGGCGGCCTTTTTCGGGCCGTGGGGACCGGTCGCCACAGCCCCAAATGGGGACACAAGCCACGGAAATTGCATAATTTTCCGCCGTTCAGCTAGAGTTCAGCCGTCCCCGCTAGGATCGCGGCAATGTTCCGGTATCTCTCCCTCGGCGGTCTTGTCCCTGCAGCGGTCCTGACGGCGCTTTCGCTGTCCGGGCCGGCGTCCTCGCAGGATTACCCGGCCGACGGCTGCTTGCCGCGCCGCGAAGCAATCGCCACCGTTCTCAACGGACGGGCGATTCCGTTGCGCCATATCCGCGGCACCGCCGAACAGGCGGCGCGCGGTGAGATGATCAATGCCGAACTCTGCTATCGCGGCGGCCAGCTGGTCTATGTCGTGACGGTGCTGAGCGTCACCGGCAAGGTCGTGTATGTGTCGCTCAACGCCACGAACGGCCAAGTCATAGGGACCCGCTGATGCGCGTGCTTGTCGTCGAAGACGATCCCGATCTCAACCGCCAGCTCAAAGCGGCGCTGACCGATGCCGGCTATGCCGTCGATGCCGCGCTCGACGGCGAGGAGGGGCACTTTCTCGGCTCGACCGAACCTTATGACGCGGTCGTCCTCGATATCGGCCTGCCGAAAATGGACGGACTGCGCGTGCTTGAAGAATGGCGGCGCGGCGGACGGCGTTTTCCGGTGCTCTTGCTGACGGCGCGCGACCGCTGGAGCGACAAGGTGCAGGGCTTCGATGCCGGCGCCGACGATTACGTTCCGAAACCCTTCCATATGGAAGAGATTCTGGCGCGTCTGCGGGCGCTTGTGCGGCGCGCCGCCGGCCACACGACGAGCGAACTTGCCTGCGGCACCGTGCGGCTCGACACGCGCACCGGCCGCGTCTCGGTCGACGGCAATCCCGTGAAGCTGACCTCGCACGAATACCGGCTGCTGTCTTACCTGATGCATCATCAGGGCCGCGTCGTCTCGCGCACCGAACTTGTCGAACATTTGTACGATCAGGATTTCGATCGCGACTCGAACACGGTCGAAGTCTTTGTCGGCCGCATCCGCAAGAAACTCGGCGTCGATCTCATCCAGACGGTGCGCGGTCTCGGCTATGTGGCAATGCCGCCCGAAACGAAAGCCTGATGGGCCTGTCGCTTGCCTCGCGCCTTCTTCTGTCCGCCGCACTCTGGACGGCGGCGGTGCTCACCGTCGCAGGGTTTGCGCTCTCATCCTATTATCAGGGGCTTGTCGAGCGCGGCTTCGATCAGCGCCTGCATGTCTATCTGAAAGCCCTTGTCGCCGATCTCGCCAGCAATTCAAATCTCGACAAGATCGAGTTCACGGTCGGCGAGCCGCGTTTCGAACTGCCGCTGTCGGGCTGGTACTGGCAGATCGGAAAGATGGAAAACAACGCAACGAACGTTCTCCGCACATCGCCGAGCCTGTTTGACCGCAATCTTCCGTTTCTGATCGATACCGACCCCGAGAAAGACGTCACCGCAACGCGCGACACCTATACGACCGGTCCGGACGAAGAAAATCTGCGGCAGGTCGAGCGCATCATCCAGGTCGGCGATCAGCGTTTCGTCGTCGCGGTGGCAGGTGAATCGAGCGAGATCGCGGAAGAGGTCGGCGCGTTCCGATCCGATCTCATCATTACCTTCATTCTGCTCGGCCTCGGACTTGTTGCGACGGCCGCCATCCAGGTTCTGTTCGGTCTTCGGCCCCTCAGCCATATCTCGCAGCAGATCGCTGCGATCCGCGCCGGCAAGAGCGAGCGGCTTGAGGGCGCGGTGCCGCGTGAAATCGCGCCGCTGGCGCGCGAACTCAACGGGCTTCTGGATTCGAACCGCGAAGTGATTGCACGTGCCCGCACCCATGCCGGAAATCTTGCCCATGCGCTGAAGACGCCGCTGTCCGTTATCGTCAACGAGGCCAATGCCTCGACCGATCCGATGGCCGAGAAAGTGATCGAGCAGGCGGACATCATGCGCCATCAGATCGACCATCATCTCGACCGGGCGCGCGTCTCAGCCGGCATCGCCGTCGTCGGCGCCGTGACGGAGGCAAAGCCTGTCGTCGAAGCCTTGGTACGGGCGATGGAGAAAGTGCATCGCGGCCGCGACATCCGCATTGAAACTGCGGCGGACGATGTCAATTTCCGCGGCGAGCAGCAGGATCTCGAAGAAATGGTCGGCAATCTTCTCGACAATGCCTGCAAATGGGCGGCGGGACGGGTTCTGGTGTCGATCACCGCCGAGGGCAAAAAGAAAGATGCCGAGCCTTCGCACCTGCAGATCATCGTCGACGATGATGGGCCGGGACTCGGTGAAAAGCAGCGCGAGGCGGCGCTCAGGCGCGGCCGCAGACTGGATGAGACCAAGCCGGGCTCCGGCCTCGGGCTTGCTATCGTCTCCGATCTTGCAACGCTGTATGGCGGCTCGCTGTCGCTCGGCGATGCGCCTTTGGGTGGATTAAGGGCGGAACTGAAGCTTCCGGAAGCGATATGACAGAGTTTCGCCTAATTCCGGACGTAACTCGCCAATGGGACATGAGGGTGCTCCAATGATTTTCAGACATGTGCTCGTAATCGCTTTTACGGCGGCGAGCGTTGCCGGCTGCACGACGACAAGCGGCGGCTCAAGCCGCCAATCGACGGGCACTGCGGTCGGTGCGGTGGCCGGCGGTATTCTCGGCGCGGCGCTCGGCCCGCGCGGCGGCGGCCGTATCGCCACCGGCGTCATTGGCGCGGTGGCGGGCGGCATGATCGGCAATGCGATCGGTAAATCGCTCGACGATAAAGCGCGTCGCGAGGCGGAACTTGCGGAATACCGCGCCCTCGAAGGCGGCGCTCCGGGCGCTCCTGTCGCCTGGAAGTCGGACCGCTATTACGGCACGGTCACGCCGGGTCCCGATTATGAGCGCCAGGGTTATGCGCGCTGCCGCGAATACGCCCACACGATCTATATCGATGGCCGCCCGGAAACGGCGAAGGGCGTTGCCTGCCGCCAGTCGGACGGCACCTGGGCGCCTGTCTAAGAGTCTCGGCAGGCTTGGAAAAAGACAAAGGCGGCCACGGGGCCGCCTTTTTTGTTCAACGCGGCGTTAAGCATGCGCCGGGTACAAGATTCGGTGCACGATCAACGAACCGGCTGAGGGGGAATGGCCGACGGCCTCGACCAGGAAAAGCTGACCGCATTCTTCTGCGAGCTGACGCCCGCGGCGCGCGCCCGGCTGTCTGCCGCGATCTCGAGCCCGGCCGGCGCCCAGATTCCCTTCCGCGATGTCATCCTCGAGCCGCTTCTGCAGGCTCAGAGACGTCTTGGAGAAATCCCCGAACTCGTTGCTCCTGAACAGCTTTTGCTCGCCGTCATCGATCCGTTCACGGTCGCCGATGACAGCCGCAACAAGACATCGGGCATCATCAGCAAGACGAGCCGGGACCGGCTCGCGCAATGGCTGGTGACGACCGGAGCGCCCGATCTTGTCCAGGAACTCGGCCGCCGGCTCGAAGGCAATCTCGACAAGGACGCGCAGGACACGGCCGTCGATCAGATTCAGGATCAACTCGTCCCGCTTCTGACCGAAGTCCTGCAACGGGCCGAAACCGCCAAGACCCGTAACCGTCTCGCCGCCCAGCTCGGCGGCGATAGCGGGGCGGAAGACCTTCAGGATCTGATCGTCGCGCTGCGGCGCAGAGCTCTTTTGGAAAAGTTTGCGGCGGAAACGCATGCGCCGAGCGGCCCGGTGGAAGAGGCGCTTAAAGCCATCAAGGCGCGCCTTGATCCCGTTGCCATCAAATATCCGGACGCGCTGTCCTTTGCGCTCGTCCTCATCCGCCAGAAGCTTCCCAATCCGCAGACCTTCGTGCGTCTTGCCGCGGTAGCGGTGGAGACGATCGATGGCGGCCGCATCGTCGAGACGCCTTATGTACGGATTCTCGATCTTGCTTTGTCCGAAGCCGAACGCGAGCACAGCAGCGCGCGCCGCAACACTTCGACTAATGAACGTCCGGCTTTCCTGAAAGCCGTGCGCACCTTCGGCGCGACGGCGCGTGCGCTCGGCACCGAAATCGATCTTCCGCCCGACGGGCCGCATGCGCGCAAACTTGCGACGCTGCGCTCGGAAATGGCCGAATGCGTGCGCAGCGATCTTCAGGATCTGTCGCCGCGCGTGCGCCGGCTCGTGCGGCCGCGCGACAAGGAACGCAATTTCGAAGAACACGAAGTCACGCGTCTTCTCGCCGATATCGATCTGCTCTTGATCGCACGCTCCTACGCCGAAGAAATCGCTCTGAACGCGCTCTCAGGGCGCGTCTACAGCGAGGTGAAGGATCTTCTCGATACCGGCATTCCGCAGTTGATGGAGCGCTTCCGCGCCGCCAATGAGAAACAGAAGCCGGATTTGCGCGATCGGCTGAAATCGATTGCCAAGGTTTCGGCGAAAATCTTCGGCGAGGAATATGCGCAGACCCTGACCAAAGCGATCTCGGTCGCCGGGCAGGGCCCGACGCCGCAGCCGCAAGCCCGCTCGGCCTGATTTTCCGAACAGCCTGGATTAAACCGGCGGGGGTTTCGCCGGCTCAAACAACGCAAGACGCCCCGGCGTCCGCGCGGCTTCCGTCAGCGCGCGGGCGACATGCTCCGCAAGCGAGCGCGGCGCCATCACGAGCCAGGAATTGGCGGGTTCGGTTTCGCGCAGCACAAGACATTTGACGCCGGCAAGCGATGTGCCGCGGGCGGTGTGCGTATCGACAGCGCTGAGATCGACGGGACAGCACCGCATGAGGATGTCCGGCGCGCCGCCGCCGATGACGCGGAAGCAGGCAAAGCCGCCGGTGAGGTCCGAGAGGATCGAGGTTTCGACGTCCTCGCGGAAGGCCGCAAGAAGCGATGCGATCCGCTCGCGCGGCAGGAAGAGACGCCAGCGCCAGGGGCCAACCCAAACGGCGCGGAGATCCTTCTTCTCCACGACTTCCCATGGGTTCGACGGCAGTTTGACGCCGGCGATCTTTCCGGCGCGGCGGGCCAGATAGGTGTCGCGCGCCTCCAATGCGATCTCGATGACGCCCGGATCTTCGATGATCGCAACAGCGGTGTCGTCGCGCGTTGCCAGCGAACGCGGCGCCGACAGCGTATCGGTCCATCTGAGTTCGGGCATCGCCTCGTCACTCATCGGCATCGTCTCCGGCTGCGGGGATCTCCGTCAGCGACAGAAAATCGGGCGCGGCGATATGGGCGATATGTCCATCGCCGGACATCAGCACATAGACCGACTGGCCGAGATGCTGCTCGCCGGCGCTGACGAGAGCCAGCGCAATCGAGCGGCGCAAGGTCGGGGAATAGCCGGACGAGGTGATGTGCCCGACGACGCGGCGCGGCGGCGGCTCTTCCGGATCGAGAATGAGATGGGTGCCCGGCGGCGGTACGAGCGCCCTGTCGTCCATCAGGATGCCGACAAGATGGCGGCGATTGCCGAGCGTCAAAGCAGGACGCTCAAGCCCCGTGCGGCCGACATAGAAATCCTTGCGCGAGGAGACGAGTGAGCCGAGGCCGAGATCGAAGGGCGTCACCGTGCCGTCCGTCTCGCGGTCGAGATCGAACGCGCCGGCCTCAAGGCGAAGGCGGTGCATCGCTTCGCCGCCGAAGCGCGTGACACCGAGATCCTGTCCGGCATTGAGGAGATAAGTCCACAGGGCCGGTGCATAACCGGAGGCGACCGAGAGCTCGACTTCGGACCCGGCGGTGTAGCGGCTGGCGAGTGCGCGAGCGGGCGTTCCGAAAATCTCGCCTTCTGCGAAGCTGTCGACGGTGAATTGCGAAATGTCGATATCGCCGGGAATGCGCGACAGAAGCTCCGGGACGCGCGGGCCGGCGAGCAAAATCTGCGCCCAGCGCTCGGTCTCGTACATGAAGCGCACGTCGAGATCGTCGAAGACCTGCTGTTTCCAGCGCTCGAACCACGCGAGCAGGGGCGCTGCCTGTGTGATGCCGGTCGCTACCAGGAAGCGGTCTTCGGAGATGCGGGCGACGACGCCGTCTTCCATGACGAAGCCGGCGTCGTTGAGGAATAGCGCGTAGCGCGAGGTGCCCGCGGCCATGTCGCCGAGATCGGTTGCGCTGAGATGTTCGAGGAAATCGAGCGCGTCGCGGCCGAAGACTTCGATCTTGGCGCCGGCGCTCGCATCGAACAGACCGATGCCGCTCCTGACGGCGCGCACTTCGCGCCGCACCGCGGCCTCGCGCGCTTCGCCCGGCTGCGGGAAGGCTGCGGGAAGCGTCCATTGGCCGGCAGGCTCCATGATCGCGTCCTTGAACAAGGGCGTCAGCGGCGTCGCGCGTGTCGGGCGGAACAGCGGCCCGCGGCGCGCGCCGGCGATCGCGCCGAAGGAGACGGGCGAGAAAGGCGGCCGGAAGGTCGTGTGTTCGGCATCGGCGGGATTTGTCCGTGCGAGTTTCGGCAGGATTGCTGCTGCAGCGGCAAAGACGCTCTTGCCCTGATCGACGCCGAGCGTCATGCCGGTATAGCGCTTGACGAGTTCGGGCGAGCCATAGCCTTCGCGCGCCGCGATCTCCATATCGCCGACCGTCACATCGGTCTGCTGATCGATGAAACTGCGCAGCCGCTCTTTCGGCGTCGAGATATCAGGCAGGGCGCCGACGGCTTCGGACGGATCGTCCTGCGTGATGTCCACGCTTTCGAGGCGGCGCGGCGAGAAGTCGTCGAGACCGCGCACATGCGCATCGGCGGCTGCGCCCGCGCGGTAGCCGTCGTCTACCGCGGCTCCAAGATCGAAATGCCCATTGGCGCCGCCGGCGACGAAAAGGCCCGCCGGCAATTCGTCGGGCATGAAGCAGCCGCGCTCGGTATTGAAGACAAGGCGCGCGCCGAGATGTCCGGCAAGATTGGGCATCGGCGCCCAGCCGCCGGAAATCAGGAGCGTATCGCAATTCACTTCGTTGCGGAGCGCCGGGCCATCGACCGTGAGGCGGTTGGCGAAGGTGACGGCTGAGAGGCGGCGGCCGCGCGCCCGCGTCGATACGGGCGCCGAGCCGACCGAGATCGAGCGGCCCTGCGATTTGGTGATGTGGAAGAGCGGCGAGTCCGGCAGGAGGCGCAGATCGACAATACGCGTGATATTGGCGCCGGCGGCGTCGAGATCGGCGGCGGTGCGATAGCCTTCATCGCCGGTCGTTGCGATGACGATGCGTTTGCCGGGAACAATCGCATAGCGGCGCAGATAAAGCCGCGCCGATGTTGCGAGCATGATGCCCGGCCGGTCGTTCTCCGGGAAGATCAGCGGCTTTTCATGCGCGCCGGTCGCCAGGACGATCGATTTGGCGCGCAGCTTCCACACGCGCTGGCGCGGCACATTGCCGGCTTCCGGTCCCGCTGTTGCGGGATCGAGTGTTTCGACGAGCATTGCCAGGCCGTGATCGTAAAGGCCGACAGCCTCGGTGCGCGTCAGGATATGAACATTGCCGGACGCGGCGAGGGCGCCGACTTTCTTCTTCGTCCAGTCGAGCACCGACCAGCCGTCGAGACGCCCGTCATAGGCATCGACAATGCCGCCGAGGCGCGAGGACGTTTCGGCCAGAATGACCTTAAGCCCTTCAGCGGAGGCCGCTTCCGCCGCGGCGATGCCGGCAATGCCGCCGCCGATGACGAGGACATCGGCAAAGGCATGAACATGCTCGTACCGGTCAGTATCGACGGCGTCCGGCACGCGGCCGAGACCGCCGAGGCGGCGAATGCGGCTCTCATAGAGATTCCAGGCCCGCAGCGGCCATTTGAACGTCTTGTATTGAAAGCCCGCCGGAAGCAGCGGCCGCGCCCGGTCGAGCACGCCGGCGAAATCGAAGCGCAGCGAGGGCCAGGCATTCTGGCTGCGTGCGGCAAGGCCCTGGCGCAGAGGCACTGCGACGGCGTTCTGGCTGGAGAGGCGGTGTGCGCCCTGGCCGATCTCGACAAAGGCGTTCGGCTCTTCGAGCCCGATGCCGGTGATGCCGCGCGGGCGGTGATATTTGAAGCTGCGCGCGACCGTCGACACATCATTGGCAAGAAGCGCGCTCGCCAGCGTGTCGCCGGCAAAGCCTTTCAGCCTCTTGCCGTCGAAGGTGAAGTCGAGCGGTTTCGAGCGGTCGAGAAGACGGCCGAAGCGCTGGCTTTCCGGAAGGCGGCTCATGCGCTCTCACCGGGAAAGAGTTCAGGTTCCTTGCCGCGGACCCAGGTGGCGAAAACACGCTGATTTCCGGCATGGCGCGCCATGCCGAACCAGGAGCGGCAACCGCTTTCGCAATTCCACCATTCGCGCACAATGCCGCGCACATAGCGGTCGCGCGCGCCTTCCTGTGCATACAGGCCGCCATTTGCGAATTCGGTTTCGCTGGCTCTGACGCCGCAGACAGGGCAGGTGATGAGCAGCATCGTCAGTGCGCCACGGCCGAAGCCGCGCTTTCGTCGATCATGCGGCCTTGCGCAAAGCGCTCAAGCCCGAACGGCTCGACGACATGCGCCGCCTTGCCGGAGGTGATGAGGCTGGCCGTGGCGTAGCCCGAACCCGGAATGGCCTTGAAGCCGCCGGTGCCCCAGCCGCAATTGAGGTAGAGTCCGCGCGGACCGGCGGGGCCGATGATGGGCGAGCGGTCGGGTGTGATGTCGACCGTGCCGCCCCAATGGCGCATCATGCGGACGCGCGAGAGGACCGGAAAGAGTTCGAGCAGGGATGCGACCGTGTCCTCGATGGCCGGCAGCGCGCCGCGGCGCGAATAGCCGGGATAAAGATCGGTGCCGCCGCCGATGACGAGTTCGCCCTTGTCGGACTGGCTGACATAGCCCTCGACGCTGCCGGCCATGACGACGACATCGAGAAACGGTTTCAGCGGTTCGGAGACGAGCGCCTGCAAGGTGACGGGCTCGATCGGAAGTCTGATGCCGAGCGGGGCTGTGAGCGCCGGCGTGTCGGAGGCGGCGGCAATCAGCACGGTGCTGGTCGGGATATAGCCGCGCGAGGTCTTTACCCCGACCACGCGGCCGACTTCGTGCTCGATGCTTTCCGCTTCGCAATTTTCGATGATGTCAACGCCGAGGCGCGAAGCCATGCGCGCATAGCCCCAGGCAATCGCATCATGGCGCGCAATGCCGCCCGAGGGCTGCCAAAGCGCGCCCATCAACGGGTAGCGCTTGCGCGGCCCGTCGTCGAGCTGCGGCACGATGGTGCGCACCTCGTCGGGCGGGATCATCCAGGATTTGATGCCGAAATGGCGGTTGGCGTCGGCCGTGCGTGACAGCCGGTCGACATCGCTGCGGGTATAGGCGAGATCGACAAGGCCGCGCGGCGAATAGAAGGTGTTGAAGTCGAGCTCGCCGGACAGATGTTCGAACAGAGAGTGAGAGAGCCCGTAAAGCGCCATGCTTTCGGGTCTCAGATAGTTCGAACGGATAATGGTCGTGTTGCGGGCGGTGTTGCCGCCGCCGAGCCAGCCCTTTTCCAGGACGGCCACATTGGTCACATTGTGGAGCTTGGCGAGGTAATAGGCCGTCGCCAGCCCATGGCCGCCGCCGCCGATGATCACGACATCATAGGAGGATTTCGGCTGAGCCCTCCGCCAGGCCGGCTCCCAGCCCGTATGCTGGCGCCGCGCCTCGCGCATGAGCGAGAACAGGGAATAGCGGCGAGTGGGTCGTCGCATGCTGAAGCGGGCCGGATTTAAGGTTTCTTTGAGTCGAAAATCGAGTGCGGCAGACAGTAGCCGTCTGCTCCTAAGGGTGGAAGGGGATCGCCGCAACGGACTGTGCTAGACCACGCCCGCCATGATGCTTGTGCTTGTTCTTCTGGGGATGACCGTTTCGGCCGTCCTTGCCGTGCTGATCCCCCTGTCCCGGCGCCGCGCCATAAATGAAGGCGGCGAGGCCGAGGTCTATCGCGACCAATTGGATGAGATCGAGCGCGACAAAAGCGCAGGCACGATAGGTTCGGCCGAGGCGGAAGCCGCACGCATCGAAGTTGCGCGCCGGTTGATCGCCGCCTCCGAACAACCGAAAGCGGTTCAGGATCTCGGGCGCGGAGCCCGTGCGCGCCGCCGTATCGTATCCGTTGCCGCGCTCGTTCTTCTGCCCGTCGCCGCAGGCGTTCTTTATCTCGGTCTCGGACGGCCCGATCTTCCCGATCTGCCGCTCGTCTCGCGCACGCCGGAAGACGCGGCGGGGCAGCAGCTCGCCGAACTCGTCCGTAGAGTCGAAGATGAATTGAAGAAACGGCCCGAAGACGGGCAGGGCTGGGATGTGATCGCACCCGTATATTTGCGGGTCGGCGATGTGCCGAAAGCGGCAACCGCTTTCGCCAACGCCATCCGGCTTCTGGGGTCGACGCCCGAACGCGAAGCGGGACATGGCGAGGCGCTGACCGTTCTTGCCGGAGGCAAAGTGACGCCGGAAGCCGCCGCTGCGTTCGAGCGGGCGGCGAAGCTTGACCCACATCAACCCCGTGCGCGCTTTTATCTGGCAAAACAGGCCGAGCAGGCAGGCGATCGAAAAAGGGCAGCCGACATCTACCGGGATCTTCTGAAGACCGCGCCGCCCGACGCCTCCTGGCGGGGCTCCGTTGCGCAGGCCCTGACCGAGATCGCCCTTGGCGAAGAGGGTCGGGGTCCGGCGGTGGATCCCAAGCAATTGGAAGGGGTTAGCCCAGACGAGCGGCTCGCGACGATACGCGGCATGGTCGAGGGGCTCGCCGCGCGCTTGAACAGCGCGCCAGGTGATCTCGGCGGCCAGTTGCGGCTGATCCGGGCCTGGACGCTTCTGGGCGAAAAGGACAAAGCCTTGAAGCAGGCCGAGGCCGCAAAAGCGGCCTTCGCCAATAATCCGGAGGCGCTCAACCGGATCGGCGATCTTCTTCTCGGTCTTGGATTGGAGAACACACCGGCGTGACACGCAAAGGACGGCGCCTTCTTCTGATCGGACTTGCCGGCGCGGTGCTCGCGACGGCGATGGGTCTCGTATTGACGGCGCTGAACGACACCATCGTCTTCTTTAACGCGCCGACGCAGATTATCGAACATCCGCCGACACCCGGCACGAGGCTGCGGCTTGGCGGTCTTGTCGAGAACGGCAGCGTCGCGCGGCAGGGTCCGGACGTGAAATTCTCCGTCACTGACGGCGCTAACAAAGTTCAGGTCAATTTCAAAGGGCTTCTGCCCGATCTCTTCCGCGAAGGGCAGGGCGTAATCGCCGAAGGCTCGCTCGGCGCAGACGGCGTGTTCGCGGCCGATACCGTGCTTGCCAAGCACGATGAGACCTATATGCCGAAGGAAGTCGCCGACGCCCTGAAGAAACAGGGCGTGTGGAAAGGCGGAGAGACGAAGTGACGGCGGAAGCCGGACATTACGCGCTGGTTCTGGCGCTCATCCTTGCCGCGGTGCAGGGGCTCGTGCCCTTCTGGGGCGCGCGGAAGAACGATGCTGTTCTGATGGGCGTTGCCGACGGCACCGCGCTCGGCCAGTTGATGTTCATCCTCTTTGCCTTTGTGGCGCTGACGATCGCTTATGTGACGTCGGATTTTTCACTTCTGAACGTCGTCGAGAATTCGCATTCGGCGAAGCCGCTCATCTACAAGATCACCGGCGTCTGGGGGAACCATGAAGGCTCGATGCTGCTCTGGGTTCTCATCCTCGCCATTTTCGGCGGCGCGGTTTCTCTCTTCGGCAAAAATCTGCCGGCGCGCCTGAAAGTCGATGTGCTTGCCGTGCAGGGCTGGATCGGCGCGGCGTTCCTGCTCTTCATCATCTTTGCGTCGAACCCGTTCACGCGGCTCGATCCGGCGCCGATGGAAGGGCGCGATCTCAATCCGCTGCTGCAGGATATCGGCCTCGCGATCCATCCGCCGCTGCTCTATCTCGGCTATGTCGGCTTCTCCATCGCGTTTGCCTTTGCTGTGGCGGCGCTTATCGAGGGCCGTATTGACGCCGCCTGGGCGCGCTGGGTCCGTCCCTGGACGCTCGCGGCCTGGCTGTTCCTGACGCTCGGCATCGCGATGGGCTCCTACTGGGCCTATTACGAACTCGGCTGGGGCGGCTTCTGGTTCTGGGACCCGGTCGAGAATGCGAGCTTCATGCCCTGGCTTGCGGGCACCGCGCTTTTGCATTCGGCGCTGGTGATGGAACGGCGCGAGGCGCTGAAAGTCTGGACCGTCCTGCTCGCGATCCTGACCTTCTCACTGTCGCTGCTCGGCACGTTCCTCGTCCGCTCCGGCGTTCTGACCTCGGTGCATGCCTTCGCCGTCGATCCGACGCGCGGACTTTTCATCCTCATCATTCTCGCAGGCTTTGTCGGCGGCTCACTTGCTTTGTTCGGCCTGCGGTCGGGTACGCTGAAACAGGGCGGCTTGTTTGCGCCGGTGTCGCGCGAGGGCGCCCTTGTTCTGAATAATCTTCTGCTGACGACGGCGACGGCGACGGTTCTTGTCGGCACGCTCTATCCGCTCGCGCTCGAAGCCTTCAACGGCGAGAAGATTTCGGTGGGCGCACCTTATTTCAACGCGACCTTCGGGCCGCTTTCGCTGGCGCTTCTCATCGTCGTGCCGTTCGGGCCTATGCTTGCCTGGAAACGCGGCGATCTTTTCTGGGCCATGCAGCGTCTCTACTACGCCGCAGGGGCGGCGATCCTTGCCGGCGCTGTTATCGGCTACGTTGAATATGGCGGGCCGCTGCTGGCGCCGTTTGCCGCTTCGATTGCGGTGTTCGTCATTCTCGGCGCCTTTGCCGAACTCGCCGAGCGCACGCTTCTGTTCCGTGCATCGATTGCCGAGAGTTTGCGCCGCGCCACGCATCTGCCCCGCTCGGTCTTCGGTTCGGCTTTCGCGCACTGCGGGCTTGGCCTTTGCCTTCTCGGCGTCACCGCCGCGACGGCCTGGGAGGTCGAGCGCATTCATGTGCTGAAAAGCGGAGAAGCCATCGAGATCGCCGACAAGAGTCTGGTTCTGACCGAGACCGGCGTACGCGAGGGCCAGAACTATAAGGATTTCGTCGCGCGGTTCGAAATTCGCACCGCGGGGCTTGTCGTGCAGCCGGTGCTCGAAAGCTCAAAGCGCGTGTTCGAAGTGCGGCAGATGACGACGACGGAAGCCGGGCTCGCAACCTTCGGCCTGTCGCAGCTCTATGTGTCGCTCGGTGAGCTCAACGATGACGGCTCGGTTGCCGTGCGTGCGGTGTGGAAGCCATTCGTACTGCTGATCTGGATCGGCCCTGTGCTGATGGCGTTTGGCGGCGCGTTGTCGCTGGCCGATAGGCGCTTGCGCATCGGTGCGCCGCGTCCGGCGCGCGCCAAACTCCAGCCGGCGGAGTAGGGCGGTGAAGAAACTTGCCCTCGTCCTTCTTATGCTGGCCTCGCCCGCTTTCGCCTACGATCCCGGCGGCGAACTGAAAGACGCCGCGCAGGAGGCCAGAGCGCGTGATCTCTTCCGCGAACTGCGCTGCATGGTCTGCCAGAACCAGTCGATCGACGACAGCGACGCGCCGCTGGCGAAAGATCTCAGAACGCTGGTGCGCGAACGCGTTCAGGCCGGCGACAGCAATGACGCGATCAAGGACTTCCTCGTCGCGCGTTACGGCAATTTCGTTCTGCTGAAACCGCCGCTCGCCGGCGAAACGCTGATCCTGTGGGGGACGCCGGTTGCGATTCTTCTGATCGGCGGCGGGATCGCGCTTCTTGCGCTGCGCCGCCGCCGGGCGGTGGAATCAGCTGCGCCGCTGTCGGCGGACGAGCGGCGCAAACTCGACGAACTGGCGGGCTAGTTCTTCTTCACCGTCGCAACGACGGTCATGCCCTGCGGTTGCTCCGGCCCCATGACCATTCCGGCGACAGCCGAAGCCGAGACGAGAACGAACAGAATCCCTGCATTGATCAGGATGTTGAAATTCCTCGGCCTGCCCTCGACGCGATCGCTCATGAAACCCTCCGTCTTGCGGTTTAACTCGCAAGGCTTCGGTTGGTTCTGTCATCGGCACGCATGGCAAGCCTGCGTTCCCGGCATTTAACGCACCGGATGGCGCTTTTTCTCCCGCGGCAACCGTATGAAAAACAATGGCTTTTCCAACCTTACGCCGAATTAATCTTGGCGACATGGAGCCGTAAGGCGAGATTCCCCATCTCTGTTCCCGAAAGCGGGGAAGACCCCGCGTGATTTAGCCACCAAGAGGGACATGATTATCATGCAGCCGGAAACCCCCGTCCGTCCGCTCAAGAACCGCAAGAAAGTTCTGCTCGCTTCCGCCGTCGCGCTTGGCCTGACCGGCGTTCTCGCGGGCGAGGCCTATTTTGCCAACACCCAGCCCGCGAACGCCCAGATCGTTCAGGCGCAGGATCTCTCCAAGAACAATCAGCTCAGCAACAACGCGCCGCGCCAGGACCAGATCGGCTTTGCCGATGTCGTCGAGACCGTGAAGCCGGCCGTCGTGTCGGTGCGCGTGAAGACCGCGACCGAAGTCTCGTCGAACGAGAACGAACTGCCGGGCATGTTCAAGGATCTGCCGGAAGGCCATCCCTTCCGCCGCTTCTTCGAAGAATACGGCATGATGCCGGACGGCGGCCGCGGCGATCGCGGCGAAAAGGGCGGCCGTAAAGGCAGCCCGCGTCAGTTCGGCCAGGCCCAGGGTTCCGGCTTCTTCATCTCGGCCGACGGTTATGTCGTGACGAACAACCATGTCGTCACCGATGCCGAAGAGGTCGAACTCGTGACCGATAGCGGCGAAACGCTGCCGGCCAAGGTCGTCGGCACCGATCCGCAGACCGATCTCGCTCTGCTGAAAGTCGACGCCAAGGAGAAATTCCCCTTCGTCAGCCTCGGCAAGGACGTGCCGCGTATCGGCGATTGGGTTGTCGCCATCGGCAATCCGTTCGGCCTCGGCGGCACGGTGACGGCCGGCATCGTTTCGGCCCGCGGCCGCGATCTCGGTTCGGGTCCGTATGACGACTTCCTGCAGATCGATGCGGCGGTGAACCGCGGCAATTCGGGCGGCCCGACCTTCAATCTGAAGGGTGAAGTTGTCGGCGTAAATACCGCCATCTACTCGCAGTCCGGCGGCAATGTCGGCATCGCCTTCGCGGTTCCGGCCAATGTCGTCGCCAATGTCGTTGATTCGCTGCGCCAGTCCGGCTCGGTGACGCGCGGCTGGCTCGGCGTCGGCATCCAGCCGGTCGAAGAGGATATGGCGGAAGCCATCGGCCTCAAGGGCACCGACGGTGCGCTCGTCTCGGAAGTCCATTCGAGCACGCCCGCGTTCAAGGCCGGCATCAAGAACCAGGATGTCATCCTGTCGCTCAACGGCCAGAAGGTCGCCGATCCGCGCGAGCTGACCCGCATGGTCGGCGCGCTGAAGCCGGGCTCGGACGCCAAGCTGAAAGTGTGGCGTGACGGCGCCGAAAAGGACGTGACTGTCGAACTCGGCAAGCGTCCGGACGATGTCGCCAAGCTCGGTCAGGGCGAGGAAAGCGCGCCGGCAGACACAGCCAAGCCGACCCCGTCGACCCTCGACGATCTCGGCCTCAAGCTCGAGCCGTCCAAGGACGGCGCCGGCGTGGCCGTGGCCGAAGTCGATAGCGACGGCGCTCTCAGCGACAAGCTGAATGTCGGCGATATCATCCTCGAGGTGAGCGGCACATCCGTCTCAAGCCCCGCGGACGTCGCCAAGGCCGTCGAGGACGTGCGCAAAAAGGGCTCGCCCCGCTTCATGACCCTCCGTGTGAAGCGCGGCGAAGGCACCCGCTATGTCGCAATCCCGGTCCAGAAGGGCTAACCCTCTCTGAACCTTCACGAAGAAAAGCGGGCGGCAAACCCCAGCCGCCCGCTTTTTCGTTTCCGGCCCAATCATGTATGAAGCTGCCATGCGTATCCTGCTCGTCGAGGACGACCGCGATGCCGCCGCCTATCTCGTAAAGGCGCTGCGGGAGGCCGGTCATGTGCCGGACCATGCCGTGGACGGCGAGGACGGCTATGCCCAGGCGGCCGCCAATTCCTATGACGTTCTCGTTGTCGACCGGATGCTGCCGAAGCTCGACGGGCTTTCCGTCATCGGGCGCCTGCGTGCCGAAGGCGTCAGAACCCCGGTTTTGATTCTTTCTGCGCTTGGACAGGTCGACGACCGCGTGGCGGGCCTGCGTGCCGGCAGCGACGATTACCTCACCAAGCCCTATGCCTTCTCCGAGCTGCTCGCGCGCATCGAAGCGCTGGGACGCCGCGGCGCGCCGAATGCGGCCGAGACCGTCTACCGCGTCGGCGATCTCGAACTCGACCGGCTTGCACATAAAGTCATGCGCGGTGCGAGCGAGATCGTGCTGCAGCCGCGCGAGTTCCGGCTGCTCGAATATCTGATGCGACATGCCGGGCAGGTCGTGACGCGGACCATGCTGCTCGAAAATGTCTGGGACTATCACTTCGATCCGCAGACCAATGTGATCGACGTCCATATTTCGCGCCTCAGATCCAAGATCGACAAAGGCTTCGACACGGCGCTGCTGCACACGGTGCGCGGCGCGGGATACATGGTCCGTGACGGCGCTCGTTAAGCTCTTCCGCACCACCGCCTTCAAACTGGCGCTCGGCCTTCTGGCGGTGTTCATTCTCGCGGCGGGCCTCGGCCTCGGCTATGTCGTCTGGCAATCGGGCCGCGCCATCCAGCAGCAGGCGGCGCATCTCGTCGATACCGAAACGACCAGCCTTCTCGAACGCTACAGCGCCGCCGGTTTCCTCGGCATGCTGTCGGCCATCGACGAGCGGGCGCGGCAGCCCGGCTCCTTCCTCTACATCGTCACCGCGCCGAACGGCCAGCCGATCACCGGCAATGTCGCGACCCTGCCGCAAAACGTTCTCGACAAACCGGGCGTGCGCGAAACCGAATATACGCGCCTTGGCGCAAACGACGGCGAGGCGACGCCCGCGCTCGTGCGGGTCGAGCGCCTACCGAACGGCTCGCGGCTTCTCGTCGGCCGCGAATTGACCGAGCGCAAACGCTTCGCCGAAATCCTTGCCTCGACGCTGCTCGGCGGTCTGGCGCTCGTCATTGTCGTCGGCCTTGGCGGCGGTCTCATCCTGGCGCGGCGCGTTCTCGTGCGCCTCGATGCGATGACCGATACCGGCCGCACCATTATGGCCGGCGATCTGTCGGGACGGCTGCCGGTCTCGGGCTCCGGTGACGAATTCGACCGCCTGGCCGATACGACAAATCAGATGCTGGAGCGCATCGGCGAGCTGATGGCGGGCCTGCGCCAAGTGACGGACGATGTGGCGCACGATCTGAAAACGCCGCTCACGCGCCTTCGCAACCGTGCGGAAGAAGCGTTGCGCACCGCCAAGACCGATGAGGATTACCGCTCGACGCTCGACGGGGTGATCGCGGAATCCGACGATCTCATCCGCATCTTCAACACCATGCTGCTGATCGCCCGTGCCGAATCGGGCGCGGCGCGCGAAAGCATGTCGGCGCTCGATGCCACCGAACTCGTGGAAAGCATGGCCGAACTCTACGAACCCTCCGCTGAAGAAGCGGGCCTTGCGCTGAAAGTGAAGGCGCAGCCGGGACTGACGGTGCACGGCAATCGCGAACTGATCGGCCAGGCACTAGCAAACCTCATCGACAATGCCGTGAAATACGGCAGCGCCGCCGATCAGAAGGGCGAGATCGAAGTGTCGGTCGAGGGCCTCGGTGAGCGCGTGCGCTTTACCGTCGCCGATCGCGGGCAGGGCATTGCCGCGGATGACAGGGGCAAGGTGCTTGAGCGTTTCGTCCGGCTCGAGGAAAGCCGCACGCAGCCGGGCTCAGGTCTTGGCCTCAGCCTTGCGAATGCCATTGCGCGCCTGCATGGCGGCACGCTCGAACTTGCCGATAACAAACCGGGCCTTCGCGTCGTGCTCGACCTGCCGCGCGAGGCCTCGCTGTGACGCTTCTTGCCGACATCAAGACGGGCCCTGTTGCGACCGGCGATGGGCAGAAGAAGCTTGCGGATTTTCTCGGCGGGCAGGGCGAGCTCGCGTCACTGGTGAAGACCAATTCCGTCGCCGGAGAGCTTTTTGCCGGCATTGCCGAAGGCTCGGGCTTTCTCTGGCAGCTTCTGACCTCCGATCCGGTGCGCGCCGCAAACCTTTTGAATGAGGCGCCGGAAGCGGCGCGCGACCGCATTCTCGGTGCGGTGCGCAGCGAGCACGCCACGGACGAAACCGAGCTGATGCGAAAGCTCCGCAAGGCCAAGCAGGAAATGGCGCTGCTGACAGCGCTTGCCGATCTCGGCGGCGTCTGGGATGTGCCGCATGTCACGCAGGCATTGTCCAATCTTGCCGACGCCGCGCTTTCGGCCTCACTGCGTTTTCTGCTCGGCGCGGAAATTACCAGCGGCAAATACAAAGGGGATGCGAGCGACCCGGAAAAGGGCTCAGGCCTCATCGTGCTCGCGATGGGCAAGCACGGCGCGCGCGAGCTGAACTATTCCTCCGATATCGATCTCATCGTTTTCTACGAGCCGATGATCTCGCCTGTCGCCGAAGGCGTCGAGGCAACGCCGTTCTTCGTGCGCCTTGTGCAGCGGTTGACCAAGATCATGCAGGAGCGGACGGGCGGCGGTTATGTCTTCCGCACCGATCTGCGGCTTCGGCCCGATCCCGGCTCGACGCAGGTCGCGATCACGACGGCGGCCGCGCTGTCTTATTACGAGAGCGTCGGCCAGAACTGGGAACGCGCCGCGATGCTGAAAGCGCGGCCCTGCGCCGGAGACATTCCGGCCGGGGAGGCGTTTCTGAAAGAGCTGACGCCCTTCATCTGGCGCAAGCATCTCGATTACGCCGCCATTGCCGACATTCATGCGATGAAGCGGCAGATCCATGCGCATCGCGGCCATGGCACGATTGCGATCGAAGGTCACAACATCAAGCTTGGCCGCGGCGGCATCCGCGAGGTCGAATTCTTCGTCCAGACCCAGCAACTCGTCGCGGGCGGCCGTAATCCCGCGTTGCGCGTGCGCGGCACGGAAGAGGCGCTCGCCGCCCTGAACAAACAGGGCTGGATCGACCAGGCGGCGGAGAACGATCTCGTCATTGCCTATCGCTTCCTGCGCGGCATCGAACACCGGCTGCAGATGGTCGCCGACGAGCAGACCCATTCGCTGCCGCTCGACCCGGCCGCAATGGAGCGTTTTGCGCATTTTGCCGGATACGAGACACGCGACGACCTTGCCGCGGCGCTGCAGAGAACGCTTGAGCGCGTGCAATCGCATTATGTGCATCTCTTCGAAGACGCGCCGGCGCTCGATGTTTCTGCCGGAAGCCTTGTCTTCACCGGGGATGAGGACGACCCGGAGACGCTCGCGACCCTGCGCAATCTCGGCTTTGCCGATCCGGTGCAGGCGTCCGCGCTGATCCGCGGCTGGCATCACGGCCGCGTGCCGGCGACGCGCTCGGCGCGGGCGCGTGAATTGCTCACAGAGCTTGTACCGGCGCTTCTTGCCGCTGTCGGCAAGACGAGCGATCCGAACTATGCGCTTCTCGTGTTCGACCGCGTGCTGGGCCGTCTTCCGGCGGGCGTCGAATTCTTTGCGATCCTGCGTTCCAATCCCGATTTCCTCGGCCTTCTGGCCGATGCGCTCGGCACCGCGCCGCATCTGGCCGGGACCGTTGCGCGGCGTCCGCATGTCCTCGACAGCGTCTTCGAGCCGGCCTTCTTCTCGCGCCTGCCGACGGATGAAGAGCTCGAACAGCGGCTCGAACACACGCTGAGCGAGGCGACCGATTACGAAGACCTTCTGAACCGCGCCCGCATTTTCGGACAGGAACAGCGCGTTCTCATCGGCATGCGGGTTCTGTCGGGCATGGTCGGCGCCGACCGGGCGGGCGATGCGTTCGCACGGCTCGCCGATATTCTGCTGCGCCGTCTGCATGGCGTCGTCGAAGATGAGCTTGCCAAGACGCATGGCCGGATGCCCGGCGGCAATTCGACCGTGATGGCGATGGGCAAGCTCGGCGGCCGCGAAATGACCGCCGCCTCCGATCTCGATCTCATCCTGATCTACGAACACCCTGAGGGCGATCTTCAGTCCGACGGCGAAAGGCCGCTGGCGCCCAGCCAGTATTATGCGCGCCTGACGCAGCGGCTCGTTGCGGCGCTGTCAGCCCCGACGAGCGAAGGCACGCTCTACGAAGTCGATCTGCGTCTCCGGCCCTCCGGACGCGCCGGTCCACTGGCAACGCGCCTCGCGGCGTTTGTCACCTATCAGGCCGCAGAAGCCTGGACCTGGGAGCATATGGCGCTGACGCGCGGCCGCGCCGTCTCCGGCAGCGATGATTTCCGCGCAATCGTCGAAACGGAGATCGTCCGGGTTCTGACGCAAAAATCCGATCGCACCAAGATCGCGACGGATGTGCGCGAGATGCGCACAAAGCTTGCGACGGAGAAGGGCGAGACGAACCCCTGGGACATCAAATTCGCCAAAGGCGGGCTCGTCGATCTCGAATTCCTCGCCCAGTTCCTGCAGCTCGTGCACGCGCATGAGCATAAGGACCTTTTGAACACCTCGACCTTCAATGTTCTGGAATCCGCGTTGCGTCTGAGCCTCATCGGCACCGAGGATTGGGAGGTGCTGCGCGGCGCAACGCAGCTGCAGCACAATCTGACGCAGATTTTGCGGCTGTGCCTGTCGGGACCGTTCGAGCCGGAAAAAGCCGGCGGGGGGGTGAAGGCGCTTCTGGCGCGTGCCGGCAATGCCCCGGACTTCGCCTCGCTCGATGCCGATCTGAGGCGCGTTCAGAACGAGGTTCGCGCGATCTTCGAGCGTCTGGTCTCGGCCTAGGCGGCTTTCTCGCCGGCTTCCACTTCCTGCAGCGGCAGGCGGACAAGAACGACCGTACCGATGCCGACGGACGAGCGGATGCGCATCGTCCCGTCATGCATCTCGACAAGCGAGCGCGCGATGGCGAGGCCGAGGCCCGAGCCTTTGTGCGTCTTGGTGAACTGGTTCTCGACCTGTTCGAACGGCCGTCCGAGTTTGGCGAGCGCCTCTTTCGGAATGCCGATGCCGGTATCCTCGACATAGATATTCACGCCGCCGCCGACCTGGCGCAGACGCACCGCAACGCGCCCGCCGGGCGGGGTGAATTTGACCGCGTTGGAGACGAGGTTGAGGAGGATCTGCTTGATGGCTCTCCGGTCGGCGCGGGCGATGAGGCCGGTCGCAGCTTCGGCGCGGAGCGCGAGGCCCTTTTCCTCGGAAAGGGGCGTGATGACGCGCAGCGCTTCGAGCACCGTCGCATCGAGATCGACTTCTTCGATCCGCAGCGGATGATGGCCGCTTTCGATGCGCGACATTTCGAGGATGTCGTTGATGACGTCGAGGAGATATTGGCCGCTATCGCCGATATCGCGGCAATATTCTTCGTATTTCGCCGAGCCGAGCGGGCCGAAAGCGCCCGAGGTCATGATTTCCGAGAAGCCGATAATGGCGTTGAGCGGCGTTCTGAGCTCATGGCTCATATTGGCAAGGAATTCCGATTTTGCCGTATTGGCCTTCTCGGCCTCGGCTTTCTGCTCGGCATATTTTTCGGCGAGATCGTGCAGCTGCTGGGCCTGCACTTCGGCAGCCTGGCGCGATTTGAAGAGTTCGTTGGCGCGCGTCGTCAGGCGCTTTTCGCTGTCGAGCAGTTTTTCTTCGTGCTTTTTCAGCGAGGTGATGTCGGTGCCGACCGACACGAAGCCGCCATCCTTGGTGCGGCGTTCGTTGATGTGCAGCCAGCGGCCATCCTCGATCTGCGCCTCATAGGTGCGGGCGCCTTCCTCGGGCCGGCCTTCCGGCTTGATCTGGGTGCGCACGACCGGGGCGCGGCCCGTCGCGATGACATGCTCATAAGGCGTGCCGGGGCGCACCGCCTGATCAGGCAGCTGATAGAGTTGCTGGAACTTCGAATTGCAAAGGACGAGGCGGCTGTCGGCGTCCCAGAGGACGAAGGCTTCCGAGATCGTCTCGACGGCATCGCGCAGGCGAAGATCGGCGGTGGCGCTGCGCTCCGCCAGTTTACGCTCCTCAGTAACGTTGACGCAGATGCCGACGACGCGCGGCGCTTCATTGGCGGCGCGGACGACTTCAGCGCGGGCGCGCATCCAGATCCAGCCGCCGCGCGAATGGCGCACACGGAAGGCGCGGTCGATGACGTTTGTCTCGCCGCGCAGAAGCTCGTCGGCGAGTTCGTAAAGGTCGATATCGCCGGGATGGACGACCGACTGAAACTTGCCGAAGGGGATGAGATCGTCCTGCGGCTCCATGCCGAGAAGCTCGAACATCGAACGCGACCAGAAGACCCGGCCGCGCACGAGATCCCAATCGAAGAGGCCGGAGCGACCGCGCGTCAGCGCGGTGTCGACCCGGCGCTGGACAAGTTCGTTGATGAGATCGGCCCGGCGGGCGCGGGCGGCCTGCCACTGGAAGGCCATGCCGAACACGGCAAGCACCGCGCCGATGCCGATGAGAAAGAGCGAGATGATCTGCGCATCGCGCCGCCAGCCGGCCAGAGCATGGTCGACCGGCTGCAGAAGGGCGATCTGGCCGAAGGGCGCGGGGAGGGTGCGGACGGTGGCAAGAACCGTCTCGCCGCCCGGCACCGTCACCGTCATCACGCCGGCGCGTTCGCCGAACGTCGTCAGCGCATCGCCTGCGCCCAGCGCGGCATTGAGATCGCCGCCCATGGCGCCGACGCCGGTGCCCGCCGCCGCAAGGATGCGGCCCGACGGATCGGAAATCAGAAAGCCGCGCCCGAAAGCCGATGCCTCGGCCGGCGCGGAGCGGATGAAGTCGATGGCGATGGTCTGCGCATCGGGACCGAGGGATGCACCCCGCGACAGATCCTGCGCCATCAGAGCGGCGAGATGGCCGAGACTCTCGGACATGCCGGCGAGGCTGCGCTCGCGCATATCGAGGACCTGGACGACAAGGCCCGCGCAGATCGCGCCGAGGAAGAGTGTGATGGCAGAGAGCGCCAGCCAGCGGCGCGTGGATTCGGAAAGAGCGAATCGGCGGTTGCGGCTTTTCGACAGGGCAACCTGTCCAACAGAATTCGACCGTACGGACGCCGCGCCGGACCGCATCATGGATTCCCCTCGTGCCCCCTGCGCTTCAGCATTTATGCTTAACGCAAGATGATTGGAATCGTTTGCCACAGATTTGTCTAGCGCACTTTCGAGTATGGTTAACGAAAACTTAAAACATGAGTCGTGTGAATCCCTTGGCCTGTGCGCAGGGAAAATTTTTGCACGCCGCAAACATCAGATTCGTCAGCTGATTCTCTTCATTCACGCGAGCGCGCGGATGACAAGGTCGGATACGTCCGGAGACAGCTTGTCCGTTGCGGCAATGCGCTTCAGCGCGAACTCCGCACGGCCGCGGCGTCCGGGCTCGAGCGCCCGCCAGGAGCGGAACGCGCCGAGGAGACGGGCCGCGACCTGCGGGTTTTTCGGATCGAGATCGATGACGATATCGGCGAGGAAATCGAATCCCGCACCGTCCGCACGGTTGAACTGGGTCGGGTTCGAGGCGGCGAAGGCGCCGATCAGCGCGCGCACGCGGTTCGGATTGGCCATCGAGAACGCCTCATGCTTCATCAGCCTCCGGACGCGATCGAGCGTTCCGGCCTCCGGAATGACGGCCTGCAGCGACAGCCATTTGTCGAGGACGAGCGCATCGCCTTTATGGCGTTTGTAGAAGTCGGCGAAGGCCTGATCGCGTTCGGGACGATCGATGCCCGACAGCACGGCGAGGCCCGACATGCGGTCTGTCATGTTGTTGGCGGCCGAATAATGCGCGAAGGCCAGCATGGCCGAGGCATCGTCCTGTTCGGCGCAGATGAGATCGAGCGCCGTTGCGCGCAAAGCTCTGCGGCCGGCGGCGCGGGCATCCGGCGAATAGGGGCCGTCATTGACGAGGCCTCTGTAGAGATCGGCGAGCGCGCCGCGGACAAAGCGCGCCAATGCGCGCTTCAGCCCGATGCGGGCCGCGTAGATTGCATCCGGATCGACATCATTGCCGATCTCTCGGGCGATATCCGTCTCGCTCGGCAGTGCCAGAAGCTGCGCCAGAAGCGCCGGATCGATTTCGGGATCGGCGATGGCCGATGCAAAGGCTTCGGCGAGGCGCGGATCGTTCAGCGGCCTGTTGCCGCCGCGCACCGCATGCACCGAGCGGATGAGAACGCGCAGCGCCGCCGTCTGCAGCGCCTGCCAGCGATTGAAAGGATCGGAGTCATAACGCGCGAGGAAGAAGAGATCGTTCTCGGTGAGATCGGTGGTCAGTTTCACCGGCGCCGAGAAGGTGCGGTTGATCGACAGAACCGGGCGCGAATTCAGGCCGCGGAAAGCAAAGCTGTGCTCGGCCTTGTTGAGAACGATAAGACCGCTTTCGGCATTGTCGCCGCCGATCGGCAGATCCTCGCCGTCCATGCCGAGAAGGCCGAACGCGAGCGGGATGACCATGGGCTTCTTGATGTCCTGGCCCGGCGTTTTCGGAACGGTCTGCAGAAGATTGAGCGTGTAGGTGCCGGTGTCTTCGTCCCACGAACTCGTCGCGGCGACTTCCGGCGTGCCGGCCTGCGAATACCAGAGTAGAAATTGCGAGAGGTCGGTCGCCGAGGCATCGGCAAAGCAGGCGATGAATTCTTCGATCGTCGCCGCGCGCCCGTCATGGCGGCTGAAATAGAATTCCATGCCGAGGCGGAAGGCATCGCGCCCGATCAGCGCCTGCAGCATGCGGATGACTTCGGCACCCTTCTCGTAGACGGTCGCCGTGTAGAAATTGTTGATCTCGCGATAGGTGTCGGGCCGCACCGGATGGGCAAAGGGGCCCGCATCTTCCACGAACTGAATGGCGCGCAAACCGCGCACATCGGAAATGCGCTCGACCGGACGCGAGCGCATATCGGCGGTGAATTCCTGATCGCGGAAGACGGTCAAACCTTCCTTCAGGCAGAGCTGGAACCAGTCGCGGCAGGTAATGCGGTTGCCGGTCCAGTTGTGGAAATATTCGTGGGCGATGACGGCTTCGATGCCGGCATAATCGCCGTCGGTTGCAGTATCGCCGCTGGCCAGGACGTATTTATCGTTGAAGACATTGAGGCCCTTGTTCTCCATCGCCCCCATATTGAAATCGGAGACGGCGACGATATTGAACACCTGAAGATCGTATTCGCGGCCGAACACGTCCTCGTCCCATTTCATCGAGCGTTTCAGCGCATCCATGGCGTAAGAAGCGCGATCTTCCTTGCCGTGCTCGACATATATCGCAAGCCCGACATGGCGGCCGGACACCGTGACGAAACTGTCGCGCACGACGCCGAGATCGCCGCCGACCAGCGCAAACAGATAACAGGGCTTGGGCCAGGGATCGTCCCAGACCGCGTAATGACGCCCGTTCGGCAGAAGGCCGGCTTCGACCGGATTGCCGTTGGACAGCAGAACCGGCGCTTCTTTCCGCCCGGCCTCGATACGCACGCGATAAGTCGACAGCACGTCGGGCCGGTCGATAAAATAGGTGATGCGGCGGAAGCCTTCCGCCTCGCACTGCGTGCAATAGGCAGCGCCCGAACGGTACAGCCCCATCAGCTTGGTGTTCTTTGCCGGATCGAGCTTTGTGGTGATCTTCAGCGAGAAAGCGCGCTTGGGCGGCATATGGATGCGCAGCGCCTGGGGCGTTTCGACATAGGCCTCGGGCGTCAGCTCATCATTGTCGAGGAGGGGCGGACCTGCGAGCGTGATCTCGTCGCCGTCGAGGACGAGCGGCACATTGGAACGGCCTTCGGGATTTGGGCGGATTTCGAGAACCGAGGTGACGAGCGTCTTGTCGCCGTCGAGGACGACATCCAGATCCACCTGATCGATCAGGTAGTCCGGGGGGCGATATTCGGACAGACGGACGGAACGGGGTTCTTCGGACCGCATGAGGTCTCCTGGCAGGTGCTCTTTTTCTTAAATACGCCTTTTAAGCCCTGACGCGCCGGGCACCAATACGCGGTTTGCCACGCCCGGACGGCTTTTCTCCTGGCACCTTTGTCGTTTCGCCAAGGGTTTCGCGGACATAGAGCTTTTTGACGGCAACAAAGGCCAGGACCGCCAGCGGGGCGGCAAGGACGATGCCGACCGCGCCGAAGGCGACGCCGGCCGCGATCACCGCAAAGAGGGTGAGGGCCGGGGGGATATCAACCGTGCGGTGCTGGATGAGCGGTGTAATGACATTGCTCTCGACCTGCTGGACGAGGAGATAGAGAGCTGCCGTCCAGAGCATGGTCTCGATGCCGCCACCCATGGCCAGGAGCAGCGCCGGAACGGCTGCCGCAATCGGGCCGACCAGAGGCACGAATTCGGCAAGACCTGCGAGAAGCCCCAGTGCCAGGGGCGCTGGAATGCCGATGATGAGGAGGCCGATGGCGGTGAGCGTTCCAACGAGAACCATCGCGCCGAGTTGCCCGATCAGCCACAGGCGCAGCGCATTGCCGGCTGTATCGAGCGTATCTTCCGCGAGCGGGCGGCGCTTTTCCGGGAAGAGCAAAAGCAGGCCCTTGCGGTAAAGTTCGGGAGCTGCCGCGATGTACAGACCGCCGACAATGACGAGGACAAGATTGACGACGATGGCGCCGGCCGAAAACACCCAGCCGGCGACATTGAAGAGCAGCGCCGATTGCGGATTGTTCGCCTGCTCGGCGACTTCCTGGCCGAAGGCCTCGAGGCCGAAGCGTGTTTTGAAGGCGTTCCAAGCCTCGGGGAGGATGCGCGCCAGCTCCTTGCCCTGGCCGACGACTTCCGAGCCGAACAGATAGAACGTCACGCCGAGAAAGCCGGCGAGGAGGAGGGCGGCGAGCGTCAGCGCCCAGCCTTCCGACAGGTGCAAAAACCGGCCGATGGGCGCTGCGATGAGGCGCAGGATGATGGCGACCAGAACCGAGGCGAAGACGAGAAGAAGGACGTCCTGAATCTGCCAGAGCAGAAGGACGAGAGCGCCAAGGCCGATCAGCAGAAGGGCGCGGCGCAGAAGATCGGCATCGCCTTGGCGAAGGGCCATTTGAGGGGTCCTTTGGCGCGATAAACTTTACGGTCCAGAGAAAGGTTTAACGCCGGGACGAGAGCGGGGTTCCCGTAAAGCATGACGCGGCCGGGCAAACCGGCTAAAACCCCGGCCCATGAAGGCTTTCCCCGAAACCATGCGCTTTTCCGTGGCGCCGATGATGGACTGGACGGACCGGCATTGCCGGGTCTTCCACCGCCGTCTGAGCCGCCATGCGCTGCTCTATACCGAGATGGTGACGACGGGCGCGGTGCTGCATGGCCCGCGCGAGCGGCTGCTCGGCTTCTCAAGCGAGGAGCAGAAGGTCGCGCTGCAGCTCGGGGGCTCGGACCCCAAGGATCTGGCGGAAGCCGCGAAGATCGGCGCCGAATTCGGCTATGCCGAAATCAATCTCAATGTCGGCTGCCCCTCGGACCGGGTGCAGGACGGGCGCTTCGGCGCCTGCCTGATGCGCGAGCCGGAGCTTGTCGGCGCTTGCGTTGCCGCGATGAAGGCTGCGGTCGATGTGCCGGTGACGGTCAAATGCCGGATCGGCGTCGATGAGCAGGACACGGAACGCGCGCTCGATGCGCTGGCCGATCATGTGACGGGTTCAGGAGTCGATGGCCTGATCGTTCATGCGCGCAAGGCCTGGCTGCAGGGCCTGTCGCCGAAGGAAAATCGCGATGTGCCGCCGCTCGATTATGCGCGCGTCTACAGGTTGAAAGAGCGGTTTCCTCATCTGCCCATCGCCATCAATGGCGGGATCGAAACGCTGGATGAGGCGAAGGAGCATCTGCGCCATGTCGACGGCGTGATGCTGGGCCGCGCCGCCTATCAGAACCCCGGGCTTGTGGCCGATGTCGATGCCGAACTCTTCGGCGCGGCGGACCGCACGGACGCCCGCGCTGCAGCGCTGAGCATGGCGCCCTATATCGCCGCCCATATCGAGAAGGGCGGCAAGGTCTCGAATGTGACGCGCCATATGCTCGGCCTGTTTGCCGGCCTGCCCGGCGCACGCGCCTATCGCCGGCATCTTGCCGTCGAGGCGGTAAAGCCCGGCGCGACCGAACAGGTTCTGATTGAGGCGCTCGGCCTCGTGCGCGGCGGGGCGGCGCTCGCGGCGGCCTGATCGGCGGCGATCGAAATCATCACAAAGGCTTGCTTGCAAAGCCTCTCCCGGGAGCGCAGGAAGCCCCTCCTATGTTCGGCATTCCCCTCGAAGAAGTCCTGATCCTCGGCGCGGTTCTCCTGGCCGGCGGTATCGCGACCGGTCTTCTCGCCGGTCTTCTCGGGATCGGCGGCGGCGCGATTATCGTGCCCGTTCTCTATTACCTCTTCGGCATTCTCGGCGTGCCGGAGGATGTGAGAATGCATTTGTCGGTCGGCACATCGCTCGCCGTCATCATCCCGACCACGACCCGATCTTACATCAGCCACAACAAGCGCGGCGCGGTCGATCACAAGACACTGCGCATCGTTGCGATTCCGGTACTTGCCGGCGTGTTTGCGGGGGCGGCGCTGGCGGCCGTTCTCGGCGGCGATCTTCTGAAACTCGCTTTCGCGGCGTTCGGGCTCATGCTCGGCGGGCAGATGCTGTTTCTCGGTACCTCGCATATTCAGATGGCGAAGGATCTGCCGGGACGTGCCGGGCTTTCGGTCTGGGCCTTCTTCATCAGCGTGTTTGCGGCGCTGGTCGGCGTCGGCGGCGGCTCGCTCCTGACGCTGCTCTACACGACGCATGGCCGCACGATCCATCAGGGCGTCGCGACGGGCGCCGGGATCGGCATTCTGATCTCGATCCCCGGCGCGATCAGCTTTGCGGTGGCGGGCTGGCCGGAAATGGCGAGGCTTCCGCCGTTCTCGCTCGGCTATGTGTCGGCCATCGGCACGCTTCTGATTGCGCCGGTCTCGATGCTGATCGCGCCGATCGGCGTGCGCATCGCGCACGCTTTCACCCGCCGCCAGCTTGAAATGGCGCTCGGGGTTTTTCTCGTCATCATGGGCGGGAGATTTCTGGTCGAGCTGCTGCTGCGCTATGCCGGATAGCGCGCGGGCCCCGCGCGGCGGCTAGTCGATGTTGAGGCCAAGCATTTCGCGATACTGATAGATGAGCGCCAGCGCCGCGATGATGGCGAGCCAGAGCGCAACATGCTTCAGGAACATGCCGCCCTGGCCGGCATAGCGGCCGACCGCTCCCGCGCCGAACACCAGCAGAAGTGCGCTCATGGCAACGACGCTGACGATCTGATCGCCGCGGACCGAGCCGAAATCGGTAAAGACATCGGCGATGACGAGGAAGGTGATGCCGGCAACGACGATGCCGAGCGCAATCCAGTAAATTCGCATATCCGTCCCCTGTGAGGGGCGAACCTTAGCGTCAGGCGCTGCGGCGGATCAACGGCTCGGGCTCATCGCCCATCGGGGCAAGCGCGGTGACGACGCGATAGGCCGGGAAGGTGACCGTGACTTCGGTGCCTTCGCGCAATTTGCTCTTCAGTTCGAACGTGCCGCCGTGAAGATCGGTAAGACCCTGAACGATGGGCAGGCCGAGACCCGCGCCCTGTTCGGCCGTTTTGATGGCGAGCGTGCCCTGGCCGAAGGAGGACAGAACGACCGGGATTTCGTCTTCCGGAATGCCGGGGCCGGTATCGCGGATCGACAGGAACTGTCCGCCATTGGGTGTGGCGCCGGCGCGCATGAAGATCTCGCCGCCCTGCGGCGTGAACTTGATGGCATTCGACAACAGATTGAGGGTGATCTGACGGATGGCGCGCTCGTCCGCCCAAAGCAGCGGCATGCCGTGCTCGAACTCGTCGCGGATCGTGATGCCGCGGTTCTTGGCGCGCAGTTTCAGGAGATGGCGGCAATCATCGACGATGCTGACGAGCGAGATCGCTTCTTCATTGAGCTCATAGCGGCCGGCCTCGATGCGCGACAGATCGAGCAGCTCGTTGATGAGCGTCAGGAGATGCTCGCCCGAGGCGTGGATGTCGCCTGCATATTCCTTATAGGTCGGATTGATGTGGGCGCCGAAGACCTCGCTCTTCAGGACTTCGGAGAAGCCGAGAATGGCGTTGAGCGGCGTTCTGAGTTCGTGGCTCATCGTGGCAAGGAAGCGCGATTTGGCGACATTGGCTTCTTCGGCCCGCCGGCGCGCTTCGTCGGAGTTCGACTTGGCCTGTTCGAGTTCGGCGATCAGCGCGTCTTTCTCCGCGCGATATTGCAGGGTCATCAGCGAGGTGCGGAACAGGCGCTGGCCGAGCAGCACGAAGAAAATCTGCGACAGCGGCGCGATCACCGCGACCATGCGCAGCGCCGGATCCGGCATCAGGAGGAAGAAGCCGGCGATCGCGACGGTGATGGGCAGCGAACCGGCATAGACCACGGCCGGCAGGCTCGCGGACAACAGCGTGCGGATCGCAACGATGAGCAGCATCGCAAAGACAAGGAAGATGCGCGCGCTGTCATTGTCGACAAGGATAAGCGGCGGCACGACCATCGCAAACGTGGTCGCGTGGGCAAACTCGGCAAGCGCGAAGCGCTGGCGCCAGGAGCGCAGCGGCTGCGGTTTTGCCGTCGGCGACAGGAAACGGTGGACGTGCCACAGGATCAGGCCGTGGAAGACCAGCACTGCCGCAAGCCAACTCGACACCGTGAACAAGGACAGCCACAGGCTCATCGTGACCGCGACCGCGATCTCAAGCGCCATGATGGCATAGGCCGCCGTGTAGCGGTTCTGGGCGTAAAGGCGTGCGAGTTCGGTATCGAAGGCCGGACGCGTGCCGGTCTCCGACGTCAGTTTCTCGCGGGCTTCGCGGACCTTCTGCGAGACATGGCGACGCTTTTCGCGCGCCTTGATGGTCTCATCGCTCTGCTCGACGGCAAGACGCCGGCGAATTTCATTCATGGTCCATGCAGCATCGTCCGCGGCGAGCAGCGCATCGCCGCTGGCCGTTGCCGCAGGTTCTTGTTTAGCCGCGTCCGTCATGGGGCCCAAAAAATGTTCAGGCCTTATCTGAATTTGAAAACCTTAAGAGCGGCCTCAGCAATATGGTTGGTTTTTATTTAAAGCGCGGACGCTTTGGGCCTAGGCCGTGAAACTTGAGGCGTTTGGCTGGTTAATAAACGCTGAACGGAAAATATTTATCATTGATCTTCTTGTAGGTACCGTCGGCGATGATCTGATCGATCGCGCGATTGATCATCTGCAGGAGATCGCCGTCCTCCTTGCGAAGGCCGACGCCGACACCTTCGCCGATATAATGCGCATCGGTGAGGTCTTCTCCCGCATAGGCGCAGCATTCGCCTTGCGTCTGAGCGAGCCAGTCATAGACACTCAGCTTGTCGACCATGATGGCATCGATTTGGCCGCGCGCGAGTTCGAACTGGGCCTCGGCCTGCGTCGTGTAGATGCGCGCAACGGCGCCGGCCGAAACATAGACTTCTTTGAGATAATCGGCCTGGAGCGTGTCCCTCTGAACGCCGATGACGCGGCCTTTCATACCGGCGGGAGAGGTGTCGCGGAGATTGAGGGCTTTGCGCGCCACAAGGCTGGTCGGCGTCGTGTAGTAGCGGTTCGAGAAAGCAATCTGCTTTTTACGGTCCTCGGTGATCGACATCGACGCGAAGATCGCGTCTATGCTGTGCGCGACGAGGCTCGGGATCATATCTTCCCATTCCTCTTTCACGAATTCGCATTTGACACCCATGCGCTGGCACAAAGCGAGCGCGAGGTCGATTTCGAAGCCCTGGAAGCGGTCGTGTTCGTCGACGAAGGTGAAGGGAGGATAATTTCCTGAGACACCGATCCGCAGTTCGGTCCAGTTTTTGGCCGAAGCGGGCGCTGCCAGCACAAGGCTGGCCAGTGCGAGAACCAAGCATCGAACAAGGCCCATAGGGCTGCCTCGCATACGAATCCTACCCGCGGTAATTTGGGTACATAAGTTCATGCCGGGCAATATGTTTTCTTGCCCGAATTGACCATGACCGCGCCGTGTTTATGGTGGCGGCCAAATTGCAAACAGAGGCTGAAGATGACCCTTTCCAGAGACGATATTCTGCGCGCGCTGGCGGCGGTTCCCGCCCCGGACGGGCGTGGCAGCCTCGCGGACTCTCCACAGATTTCTGAAATTGCGATCAATGACGGGCGGGTATCGTTTGCCATCCAGACGACGCCCGACAAGGCCAAATCGCTCGAGACGCTGCGTGCGGCGGCGGAGGCTGCGGTGAAAAGCGTGCCGGGCGTGACCGATGTTCTTGTTGCGCTGACGGCCGACCGGCCGGCGGGCGCCAGCAAGGCGTCTCCGCAAGTTGCGACAAGCGGCGCCGAAATCCGTCAGGCCAAGCTCGATGTGCGCCACATCATTGCCATCGCATCGGGGAAGGGCGGTGTCGGAAAATCCACGACCGCCGCCAATATTGCGCTCGCTCTGGCCGGAAAAAATCTGCGCGTCGGCCTGCTCGATGCGGATGTGTATGGACCCTCCGTGCCGATCCTCTTCGGCTTGACGCACAAGCCTGAATCCGACGGCAAGATCATCCAGCCGATCACCGCATATGGGATAAAGCTGATGTCGATCGGATTTCTGATCGATTCCAATACCGCGATGGTGTGGCGCGGACCGATGGTGATGAGCGCAATCACCCAGATGCTGAAAGACGTCGATTGGGGTTCGCTCGATGTGCTTGTCGTCGATATGCCGCCGGGCACCGGCGATGCGCAGCTGACCATGGCGCAGCAGACGCGCCTGTCGGGCGCCGTCATCGTATCGACACCGCAGGACATCGCACTCGCAGATGCGCGGCGCGGCGTTGCGATGTTCAGAAAGGTCGACGTTCCGATCCTCGGTGTCGTCGAGAATATGAGCTATTTCTGCTGCCCCAATTGCGGCACGCGGACAGATATTTTCGGGCATGGCGGAGCGGAAGCCGAGGCCGAACGGCTCGGCGTTGCGTTCCTCGGCGAAATTCCGCTGCATGCGCGCGTTCGCGAATTGTCGGATGCCGGCACCCCGATCGTTGCCGTCGAGCCCGAAAGCGAGCATGCCAAGGCCTATTCAGCCATTGCCGACATGATCTGGACCCGGCTCGAGGCCGGCACGGGCCAGCGCGCCGCGCCGAAGATCATCGTCAATTAGTAAATCGCACATAAGCTATTGCGAAATTTGCGGTTCCGCCGGAGATTCAACCTGCGGCGACGGTGACGCGAACCTTCTTGCGGTCTTGGACGTTACTTATTCTCTAGGTAATCCAAGAACTTAAGGTTGTGCGGTCAGAAAGAGCGGGAATGAACCTGGTCGAGGACATGACGCGCCCGCCGGCAGCCATAGCCATATCGCAGCCGGAGCTTCCGGCTGAGCTTTCGGACCTTGCTCTTTTCCTCGATGTCGACGGGACGCTGATCGATATCGCCCCGAGCCCCGACCTCGTCGTCATCCCGCCCAAACTCATTCCGCTGCTTGAGCGGCTGTCGTTGAAACTCGGCGGCGCGCTGGCGCTTGTGACAGGCCGCGAGATCGGCGTTGTCGATACGATGTTTGCGCCGCTCAAACTGCCGGTCGCCGGCGTGCACGGCGCCGAGCTTCGCTTTGCCGACGGCACGCTGAAGGGCACGCCGATCCACCCCGAACTCGCCCGCATTACTGAAGAGCTGAAGACTTTTGCAGCCGAGAACGAAGGGCTTCTCGTCGAGCCGAAGGGGCGGGCGGTCGCGATCCATTACCGTCTCAACCCAGCGCTCGGCGAAGATGTCGAGGCGTTTGTGCGCGAGGTCGTCGACCGCGGCACGGACGGTCTGGAAATTCAGCCCGGGAAAATGGTCGTCGAAGTCAGGCCGGCAAAAATCGACAAAGGGCGTGCAATCGGCGTGTTTCTTGAAACGGAACCCTATGTCGGCAGGACGCCGCTCGTGATCGGCGATGACTGGACCGACGAGCCGGGATTTCGCACCGCCAATGCGCGCGGCGGACGATCGATCCGCGTCGGACGCGACAAGCGTCCGACCGAAGCCAATGAGAGCCTGCCCGATCCGGAGGCCGTGCGCCGCTGGCTCGCCGCCATGCTGGGAGAGATTTGAGTGCCGCGTCTCGTCGTCGTTTCAAACCGCGTGCCCGTGCCGTCGCCGAAAGGCTCGACGGCCACGGCCGGCGGACTCGCCGTTGCCCTGGAAGCCGCCCTCAAATCGCATGGCGGTCTCTGGTTCGGCTGGTCTGGAAAAACGAGCGGCGACCGCGAGATCGAATGGCTCGAAATCCGCGATTTCGGCAATGTCACTTATGCAGTGGCGGACCTTAACCGCCGCGATGTCGACGAATATTACGCAGGCTTCGCCAATCGCGCGCTCTGGCCGCTCTGCCACTACAGGCTCGATCTGACCGATTTTTCGCGCAAGGACATGGCGGGCTATTTCCGCGTCAACCGTTCCTTTGCGCGGCTTCTGGCGCCGCTCTTGCGCCCCGACGATCTGATCTGGGTGCACGATTATCATCTGATCCCGCTGGCAGCGGAGCTGCGCCATATGGGCGTGAAGAACCGCATCGGCTATTTTCACCACATCCCGTGGCCGCCTGCCGATGTGCTGTCGACGCTGCCCGTGCACGACACGATCATGCGCGGCCTTGCCGCCTACGATCTCGTCGGTCTGCAAACCGATTACGATGTCGAGAATTTCGCCGGCTGCATGGTGCGCGAAGGTTTCGGCCGCGCGCTCGGCGGCAATTGGTATGAAAGCTACGGCCACAGGTTCCAGGTCGGTGCGTTCCCCATCGGCATCGACACCGATATCTTTGTGCAGATGGCGGAGGAGGGGCTGAAAAACCCCATTGCCAAGCGCACGAAGGAAAGCCTCAACGACCGCGACCTCGTCATCGGCGTCGACCGGCTCGATTATTCCAAGGGCATCGGCCAGCGTATCGAGGCGTTCTCGCGCTTCATCGAGATGAGCCCGAGCGCCAAGGGACATGTCACCTTCCTGCAGATCACACCGAAATCGCGTTCCGAAGTGCCCGAATACGCGGACATGCAGAAGGAGATCGCGGAGCTGACCGGCCGCGTGAACGGCCAGCTCGGCGATGTCGACTGGGTGCCGATCCGCTATGTGAACAAGACGGTGAGCCGCGCGGCGCTCGCAGGGCTTTACCGCATCGCCCGCGCGGGCCTCGTCACCCCGTTGCGAGACGGCATGAATCTCGTCGCCAAGGAGTTTGTTGCGGCGCAGGATCCGAACGATCCCGGCGTCCTCGTTCTGTCGCGCTTTGCGGGCGCGGCACGCGAAATGGACGGCGCGCTGATCGTCAATCCCTACGATACCGAAGCCACCGCCAACGCCATCGGCCGCGCCATCTCGATGCCCGTCGAGGCGCGGCGCGAGCGCTATAATTCGATGATGCCGAAATTGCGCGAGCATGATGTTGCCGCCTGGTGCCGGAGCTATCTCGACGTTCTTTCTCAGGCCACCGAACCGCAGAGCGAAGGCCTGCGCGCGCTGAGCTGATCATGACCGATAAAACCGAACCCTGGCCGACAGAGCTGAAGCTCGTCGACGAAAAACACGCGCTCCACATCTGCTGGGACGACAACCGGCATGACACGCTCGATGCGGAATATCTGCGCGTCGAAAGCCCGAGCGCCGAAGTGCAGGGCCACACGCCCGCCGAAAAGCAGATCGTGCCCGGCAAAAAGGCGGTTACAATCCGCGACGTCATTCCTGTCGGCAGCTATGCGGTCAGGCTGGTTTTCAGCGACGGTCATTCGACCGGAATTTTCACCTGGCGCTATCTGCGAAAGCTGACCGACGAGCGCGGCGATATCTGGATGAAATACCTGGAGGCGCTCGCGGCGCGGGGGCTGAACCGGGGCTGAGGAGCGGCTTTGCTTGACAGGCAGAGGGCCACCCCATACCAAGCCCTTCCGGTAACGGGCGATTAGCTCAGCGGGAGAGCACTCCCTTCACACGGGAGGGGTCACAGGTTCAATCCCTGTATCGCCCACCATTTTATCCACAATCGATTTTGGGTGCGCAGAAGCGGCTGCATGCGCGCCCGTTCGCATGCGTGAGCACTTGAAAAGCCTAGCAATTCGCCTCTTATGAGTGTGAATGCATAATTTTCATCCGCTAAAGTTGTAGATAGATGAAATGTTTAGGCCCGGCCGAAAAGACGGAAATGCCCCCGACTTTCTGCGATCGAACTAACCCGGGATTAGCGCGCGAAGACCAAACTGCCTGGGCGTGAGGACGCTGGGGGCGTCTGAGCGGGGAAGCCCATCAGTGCTCCGGGCTTCCCCGATCGCGCCTTCCCGAACTAAATTAAGCCCGGCTCAGCAAAACCCGGTTTATTCAGTTTTGCTGAACACAGTGTTCGAAGATTTGCGGCTTTTGCGCCGCGGATCGACGGGCGAATGTGATTGCAGGGCAGAAAAACGAATTGCATCAAGCAGAAGACTGCCGAGCCGGAGAGCAACTTTCGGGCGCGATAGCGTGGATACGCAAAGGCTTGCGGCCTCGCATCGTCGCCGTTTTGGGGGAAAGCCGTGAAGCGACGTTCCTTGAAAGCACGGAGCAACGCCGATCTGCGTGACGTCCAGGCCAGCATCGCCATGACGGCCTATCTCGCGGATCAGATGAGGTCCTTCGGTCAGTCCGACCTTGCCAAGGTTTACGACCTTGTGGCTCGGGAACTGATCGAGAGGTGCGAGACGGCCGTGGCCGCAAGTAAGGCCCCGGTCGAAAACCGCCTGCACTGACTGTAGTTTTCCCGCGTCCTTATCGCGCGCATGCCGGTTGCAGAACCGTCTTGCGGCGGGCGGCTCGTTTTATCACGATGGCGCTCCCATGGGGGATGGGGGCCAGCCATGGCTGCAAAAAGAACACTGCTTAATCCTGTCGACTCGCAGGTCGGTTCGCGTATGCGCGCGCGCCGCCTCGTGCTCGGCATTTCTCAGGAAGATCTCGGCAAGGCTGTCGGGGTCTCTTTTCAGCAAATTCAGAAATATGAGAAGGGCGCCAACCGTATCGGCGCATCTCGGCTGCAAAAGCTCGCGCATGCCCTGCAGGTGCCGATCTCCTATTTCTTCGAAGGCATGGGCGTAGGTACATCAGACACCGAGAGCGACGATCTGATGGCTTTCCTCGCAACGGCGCAGGGATTGACGCTGGCCAAGGGCTTTATGCGGATCAAAAGCCCGATCGTGCGCCGGCGGATTCTGGAATTCGTCGCATCCGTCGCAGACGATTAGACGTCCGCCGAAAAACGGCAGATAATCGCGATACAATTCAATCATCGTCCCCTTGGGGGACGATGATCCCAGGATTCCCCCATAGAGAAATTGCGTGAAACAGAACTGATGCCATAGATGAAGCGCTACCCGCTCCCGGGTCTTGACGTTTTTCTCTCGGTCGCACGGCACGGTTCGCTTCGCGCCGCCGCCGCTGATCGCGGCGTTCGTCCTTCTGCCATCAGCCAGCAATTGAAAGCGCTTGAGATTGAACTGGGGGCACCGCTTTTTGTGCGCTCCACGCGGTCTATTCGCCTGACCGATGCCGGCGAACTGCTTCTGATGCGAGCTCAGCCCGCCATGGCCAATCTGGTCGAGGGGCTTGAGGAGATAAGGGCGCTGAGCGAGGTGCCCTCCGGAATCCTGAAAATCACGGTTCCCGAATTTGCGCTGAAACTCGTCCTCATGCCGAAGCTTCTGGAGTTTCAGAAGGCCTATCCCAATGTGACGCTTGAGGTTTCGGTGGATGACGGGCTCGTCGATATCATCTCGAAAGGCTTTCACGCCGGGATCAGATCCGGCCATCAACTGCATGAAGACATGGTCGCGGTGCGTCTGACGCCGCCGCTGAAAGATGCGTTTTTCGCAGCGCCGTCTTATCTCGATTTGCACGGCCGCCCGAAAACTCCCGAAGACCTCGCCGAGCATACCTGCATCATCTACCGCTATGTCGTGTCGAAGCGGCTGGAACGCTGGCGGTTTCTGATCAATGGCGAGGAGGTCGAGATACCCGTCAGCGGACGGATGATCGTCAACAATACAAGCTTTCTCCTGGAGTCAACGCTTGCCGGCTACGGCATCGCCTCGTTCTACGAGGCGTCGATCCGCGATCATGTGCGGGAAGGGCGGCTGGAACACATCCTCAAAAACTATGTGACCGAGTATCCCGGAATCTATCTCTATTTCCCGAAGAGCCTGCAAAAGCTCAGACGGCTGCGCGTGTTTATCGACTGGTTTGCCGTGCGCGCCGGGCAGGAACCCTGGGCGCCGATCGACTAGGCGGCTTGTTCGGGTACAGTCTCGATAATCAGAAGCGCGCGATCGACGAGCCGCGCATGACGCTCGCGAATATAGGCAGCACGTATGCTGTTTGATGGGCGGCGGCCGAAACGCCGGTCGAGCCGCATGATGTCGCGCAGAAGGCCGATCAGCTGATCGCGCGAGAGCGATTGCAAGGCACGCATCTGATGAATCGCCGTCGTGCCTTCCTGCCGTGCGAAAAACGCCGCCAGCCAGTCGCGGCTATAGAGCGTGCGGGCATAATGATTGGCGAAACTTCTCATCCCGCACCCGGTGCGATGTGACGTGCGCAGAACTCGCGTGCGGCGGAGCTGAGCGCGATATCGGGATCGGAGGCGAGGAGACGTGCAATTTCGCCGGATGCATCGCGGCATGTGCCGGCTCTCTCGTCGACAAACAGAATGCGGTGCGGCCTGTCCCATTGGCCTTGCGCAAGATCTGTTGCGAGAGCGGAACGAGATGACGCTGGAAGATCTGTTTCGCGAATGACGGCGGCGCCGGAGGACGGAAACGTCTCGATCACGAGAAAGGCGCAAACCGGCGCAGCGGCTTTGCGCCGTGCATCCGCCTCGGTTCGTGTCTCGCTTCGGATGAGCAGAGTTTCGACATAGCACGACGCGGAAGGCATGCGTCCTATCTGTCACCGATTTGGTGACGAAACAAGTTTCACATGCTGAGGAGCGTCTTGCGGACACGGCCGACGATCACCGGCTCGCGGCCTTTCTTGACGATGACCGGCTGATGATCTGGATTGGTCGAGACCGGCTCCCAGCGATCGGGATTGGGACGGAAGCGTTTGTAGCTGGCCTGACCGCCTTCCGCATCGGCGATGACATAGCAGGCATTGGGGACGAGACGGCGATCCTTGCGATTGACGAAGATGACGCTTTCGGGCGGGCTGATGCGATCCATGCTGTCGCCTTCGACCTGCAACGCGATCCAGTCGCCTTTCGGATCGAGATCGTGCGCATAGACCATTTTTGCTTCGTTCGCCTCGAGTACGACGCTCGGCGTCTTCAGCCCGCCGGCACTGACCCAGGAGATCAGCGGCGCGCCGCGCGGCCCGACCTGCGGAAGAAGCAGCGAAGTGAGATCGATGTCGAGTTCGCGGCTGATTTCTTCCGCCCATTCGACCGGAAGCTTCCGCTCCTGATCCCTCCAGCGCTGGATGTTCTGTTTCGAGGTACCGACGGACGTCGCCAGATCGGTCACGCCGATCGCTTTCGCGTCCATGGCCGCCCGCAGACCGTTCGGATATTTGTCCTTCATGGCGCTTACCCTCCTTAAGGAGATAGAAGCCTAGCCTGTCACCAATTTGGTGACAAGTAGATTGTGTCGTCACCAAATCGGTGACAATCTTCCAGCATGCAATCGATCACCGTTTTCGCCCTGTTCGGGCTGTTTGCCGCCGCACTTTTAGCCGGCGGGCTGATGGGTCTTTGTCTTCTGATCCGCCGCCCCAAAGACGTGGCGCCCGGCAACGTCTCCGCGAGGCGCAGATGAGCTGCGCGGACGACAAGATCAAAATCGTTCAGACGAAATGGACGCCGGAAGAAGATGCGCGTCTCCGATGCCTGATCGAAGCCAACCGTTCGGCGGCTCAAACGGCGACAGAACTTGGCCGCTCGCGCAGCTCGGTGCTCGGGCGCGCGTTCCGTCTCGGCATCGGCTTTCACGGCGAGGGTGCAAAGACTCTCCGCTTCTTTCCGGGCATGGCGCCGAAAACGGGGCTCGATCTCCGACGGCTCGAGCAGATCGAACTCTACCGCGAATATCGCGAGGAACCGGACCCGAGCGAAGACCGCAGCAAAGCGCGCTCGTTTCTCGAAGCGATGGGACGCCCGGTCTGCACCTGGTTTCTCAAGGGAGAAGAGGGACGGCGCGGGCTTGTCTGCGGACACCGGACTCTGCCCGGCTCGTCCTATTGCGCGCACCACAAGGCCAAAAGCGTGGCGCCGCCCGAAGAGGCCGGTGAAGATGAGGAGCCGAAGGCTGCCCGCAACCTGGGAGAAGCCGCATGAACGCCGCGGCGCCGAAGGAATGGCATATTCTCTATACGGAGCCGAAAGGCGAGGAGGGCGTTGCTCTCGCGCTCTCGAAAAGCGGCGTTCCGGTTTTTCTGCCGAAGATCAAACGCGACCGCGTTCTGCGTCACACACGTAAATACAAAACACCAAAGTATAAAACGGTCGAAGCCGTGATGTTTCCGCGTTACGTGTTTGCTGCGGCGGACAGGATTGACCTCAGCGAGGTGGATGGCGTTAACGGTGTGCTGCGGCGCGACGGAAAATGGGCGCGCATATCGAATGATGTGATCGAGGATCTGCGCGTCGCGATCGATCTCGGACTGTTCGACAGCACGAGAGACAAGAAAGCGATCTTCAAGCCGGGGCAAGATGTCGTCATCGAAGAGGGGCCCTTTGCCGGGCTCGGTGCGAAAGTGAAAAAGGCTCTGTCCGGTCAGGATGCGGAAATCCTGGTCGATCTGCTCGGGCGCTCCACTCTCGTTAGAGTCGATCTAGATCTGATCAAGGCGGCGTGATCGTCTCCGAGGCGCTTTGACGCTGCGACGGCAGCGATGCTTCCGAACAGATAGTGTGCCCCGCATGCTCGCATCACCGATACGAGCGAAGGCGCGCCCATGAGGCACGATCTGATGAAATGGATGCTGATCGTGATCGGCATTCCTGTGCTGTGCACTTTGGTGCTCAGAATATTTGTCGCGCCGCTGATCAATTGAAGCGCGATTAAAAGCGCTTACGCCGGTTTATCGTGTCTAATAGCCGGGAATGGCGCTCTGCGTGACGAAGGAAACGAAGGTTTCCTTGCCGGCGGGACGGAGCGAAATTTCAAGTTCATCGCCGCCGCGGACTTTCAGGCGGCACAGACCTATACGGCTCTGAAGCGCTTCGATTTCCGCCCAAATCTTGCCCTCTCCGGACGTCGCCACGCGCGACGGCTCCTTCATAACGGCGAGCGAATAATAAACGGGAAGGTCTTCCTGCCCCTCAACGCGCAGGACGCCGCGACCCTCCAGTCCTCCGATTTTCTTTTTCATCCCATTGCTACAACTCGCTAATCAGCAATTTGTTGCGCCATGACACATTTGTGCAGACGGGATTTGCGCGTATCTCCAGCCGGGAGATGGACAAAGCATTCCATTGCAGGTGAGGGATTCTAAAGGGTTTGCCTCCATTCTCATCCGGCCTGAGAGGGCAGGGGAATGAACGCTCTGAAACGTTTCCGGCGCGACTGCAAAGGCAGCGTTGCCATTATATTTGCGCTTGCGATCGTTCCCGTTGTGGCAGCGATCGGCGCGGCATTCGATTTTGCGCGCGGCGTGCAGAAGCGCGACGAGCTGCAAGCCCTTATCGATTCAGCACTTCTTTCAGTATCGCGATCTTCGGTGACGATGTCCGACGATCAGGTCGCGGCTAAGATTCGCGCGTATATTCTGAGCATCGGCTATCCCGCCGGCGAACTCGGAACGGTCACGATTTCGCGTAACGGCCAGACGCTGTCGGCTAAAGCCACCGCGAAAGTGCCGACGACCGTGATGAAGATGGCGGGAATCAAAGAGCTCAATATCGAGGCCAAGGCCACAGCACGCTGGGCGAAGGCCGAAATCGTTCTTGTTCTTGATAATTCCGGCTCGATGGGATCGGGCAACCGGCTGACTATGCTGAAATCGGCGGTGAAGGATTTCGTCGACAAATCCGCCGGCTCGGACAATGCGATGGTCTACGGCATGGTGCCGTTTGCGCAGGCGGTGCGCGTGCCGGTCACGCAGGCTTACAAGGATGCTGTGTGGATCGACTGGGGCACTTCATCGTCCGGTTCAGAGGACGGTGAAGACGGGTCATCGACACAGATCAACAAATCGACATGGCAGGGATGCCTCATCGATCGTCCGCAGCCTTATCACACCGACGACACCTTCTACGCCGACTCGAAAAAATACCCGGCGATCCAGTCCTGCATCGGCGATGAGACGCATATCGGTCTCGTTCAGGATCTCGGCACGACGCCCGCGAATTTGAAGGCGGCGGTCGATGCGATGGGATCGGGCGGTTACACCAATCTCGTGATCGGCGTTGCCTGGGGACATGCGATGCTGACGAAGCAACTGCCCTTCGTGCACGCATCCGCGCCGGGCGAAACGCGCCGGATCATGATCCTAATGACGGACGGGCATAACACCAAGAACCGCTTCTCGAACAGCGAGACGACGCTCGACGGCTGGACGAAGACGGCATGCAAGGCTGCAAAAGATGCCGGGATCGAGATCTACACCGTCGGCTTTATCGGCGGCGATGCCGATGTGCTGTCCGATTGCGCCAGCGGTACCGGCAATCATCTGACGGCTGCGACCGTGAACGACATCGGCAATGTGTTCCAGCAATTGGCGCTGGCGGTCCGAAGGCCCATTCTTTCGCACTGAGCTTCATCATTGACCGTCCGGCGCAAATCACCGCCTCTCACAGTATGGACATGAGCATTGAGCACTTGATCGCCAAGGCCGAACAGGCGCTGGCGATTGCGCTGCAGAACCAGCAGGCCTCGGCGGCGATTGCCGCGATCAAGGAAATCGGCGTGCTGTCGGGCCTTCGCGTCGAAAAGCGCGAACACACGCGCCAGAACGCCAGCGACCTCAGCGATGATGAACTTGCCGATATCGTCCGTCGCGGCGGCTGAGGAGCTTTTGCTGCGGCGCGAGGTCCGCCGCAGTCTCGATGACTGGTGCAGGCTGGCGGGGTTTGAACCGGCGCTGCATCATCGTCTGCTCAACCGCAAGCTCGAGCAGGTCGAGAGCGGCGAGATCAAAAACCTCGCCGTCTTCATGCCGCCCGGTTCGGCGAAGTCGACTTATGCCAGCGTGCTGTTTCCGCCCTGGGCGATGGCGCAGCATCCGGACTGGCCGGTTCTTGCCGCTTCGCACACGACGGAGCTTGCGGAAAAATGGGGCAGGCGGGTGCGCGGGCTCGTTTCCGAACACGGACATGCGCTCGGCATCGATCTGTCGGACACAAGCCAGGCGGCGGGACGCTGGGCGCTCAGCACGGGCGGTGAATATTATGCGGCCGGCGTCGGCACGGCGATTGCGGGCTTTCGCGCCAAGCTCGGCCTTATCGACGATCCCGTCCGCTCGCGTGAGGACGCGGATTCCGAAGTCATGCGCGACCGCGTCTGGGACTGGTATGTGAACGATTTCCGCACGCGCCTTGTGCCGGGCGCACGGAAAATCCTGATCCAGACACGCTGGCACGAAGACGATCTTGCCGGCCGTGCGCTGCAGAACGAGGACTGGGAGGTTATTTCGCTGCCCGCATTGGCCGAGCCCGGCGATGCGCTGGGACGCGGCGAAGGCGAGCCGCTGTGGACGGACGGCGACTATGGCTATGGCGCGCAGCTGCTCGACATAAGGGCGAGCGTGCCGCCGCGCACCTGGTCGGCGCTCTATCAGCAGCGGCCGGCGCCGGAGACCGGCGACTTCTTCAAGCGGGAATGGTTTTCCTTCTACGACATGCCGCCGCCGCTCGAGACGCTGCACATCTATGGCGCATCCGATTATGCGGTGACGGCGCAGGGCGGCGACTACACCGTTCATGGCGTCGGCGGCATGGATGCGAACGGCGATCTTTTTCTGCTCGATCTCTGGCGGCGGCAGAGCGCCGCCGACCGCTGGGTCGAAGCGTTCTGCGATCTCGTGCTGAAATGGAAGCCGCTCGGCTGGGCGGAGGAGAAGGGGCAGATAAGAGCGGGGGTCGGGCCGTTTCTCGAACGCCGGATGCAGGAGCGCGGAGCTTTTGTGGCGCGCGAGGCCTTTGCCGCGCGCGGCGACAAAGCGGTGCGCGCGCAATCGATCCGCGGACGCGCCGCGCTCAGGCCGATCCGTCTGCCGCGCAAGGCGCCCTGGGTCGCAGACTTTCTGGCCGAGCTGATGAGTTTTCCGGCGGGCGTGCACGACGATCAGGTCGATATGCTCGGCCTGCTCGGGCAATTGCTCGATACGATGACGGAAGGCTCGGCCGCATCAAAGCCCGGACCGCGCCCACGCCGCGACTGGTTCGACTTTTCCTATGAAGACGAGCCGGATGAGAACGAGAGCGTGAACTGGCGCCTGGTGTGAGCTGAGCTAGCGAGCGGCCTTTGCTCTCGAACGTTCGGCCAGCGCGCGCAGCTGAGCGTTGTTGCCCTTAAGGCCATTGATCACGTTCTGAGGATCTTTCGACCCGATATGGGTCGCGCCGCTCTGGGAAAGCTGCCTGATCGCGCGCTCATTCGCCTCGATCTGCTTTTCGATGCAAGCGGTGAACTCAACCCAAGTATCATGCGACATGTGTACTGTTTCCCGAACAAACTCAGGGAAGTGCACCCTTTTGTTAGCGCGCGGAAAACGATTCGACATCTCCTGTATTGTGCTGTCCCGTGGTTCTCCGCACCCAAAGCGCGGTCTACACTCCCGCCGTTATGGATGCTTTGCGTCGTGCGATCCGGGACCAGGTGAGGGGCCTTGTCGGCAGCAGGGCCGGTCTGCCGCCGGTCAAGCCTGAGGACTCGCTCTACCCGCCGGGTTCGGCCTGCCGCAAAGTGCATGGCGATTTCACCTCGATGATGATCGGCGGTGTCTCGGCGCTTCTGATCCAGATGCTTCACCCGGCGGCGCTGGCGGGTGTGTGGGACCACTCCAATTTCCGCGGCGATATTCTGGGACGCCTCAAGCGGACCGCGCAGTTCATCTCGACGACGACCTTCGGCTCGGTCGAAAGCGCCTATGAAGCCATCGAGCGCGTCAAGGCGATCCACGATCAGGTGCACGGCACTTTGCCGGACGGCACTTCCTACAGCGCCAACGATCCCGATGTTCTGACCTTTGTGCATGTTGCGGGGGCAAGCTCGTTTCTGAAGGCCTACCGCCTCTATCGCAATCCTGCGTTCGATCACCGGGCGCAGGATCTTTATTACCGGGAAGCGGCGGAAATCGCCTTCAAGCTTGGCGCTGAGCGCGTGCCGCGCTCGGTCTATGAGGTTGAGGAATATTTCGAAGCGATAAGACCCGGCCTTCGCTCGGACAACCGCACGCGCGAAATCCGCAATGCGATCCTCTGGCAAAGGCCGCCGAGTCTTGCGCTGGCGCCGTTTCAGAGGATTGTATTGACGGCTGGCGTCGACCTTATGCCGGGCTGGGCGGCGCGATTGCACGGCCTGTCCGTGCCGAAGATCGGCCGCCCGGCGCTGCGCGCCGGCACCAAAGGTGTGGGCGCGCTGGTGCGCTGGGCGCTCAGTTCTTAAACTATCCAATCAGCCGGGAGATCTGCTTCAGGCAAATGACGGCCCCGGCGATAAAGACCGAAACGCCGAACAGCACTTCAAGCGTGCGCGGCTTTGAGGCCAGATGCCGATCCAGGAAGATACCGAAAGCGGCTCCCAGACCCCCGCCGGCGGTCGTTGCCGCGGCGAGGCGGAAATCCACGGAGCCGTGGAGCGTGTAGGTGACGGATGTCGCCAGCGCAAAAACCGATGCGACGGCGAGCGAGGTTCCGATGGCCGATGACATGGCAATGCGCGCCACGCGGCGAAGCGCCGGAACGATCAGAAATCCCGCGCTGATGCCGAAGAAGCCGGAGACGAGACCGACCGCGGTGCCGCACAAAGCGAGTTTGGGATGGGAGGTTTTTCCCGCCGCGTGATGCGTTTCGCAGGAACGCGGGATTATCGAGCGGACACCGATATAAAGCATAAGGCCGCCGAGCAGTATCAGGAGTTGATCGCCCGGCACCTGTTGCGCTGCGATTGCACCGGCGCATACGCCGGCAAGGCCGAAGCCGCCGAACCATTTTGCAAGGTCCCAGCGCACATGACCCGCACGCGCGCGGGCGAAGAAGCTCAGCAGTAAAATCGCCGTGATGGCGGCCGCGCTCGTTCCGATCGCAAGATGCGTATCGCCAATGCCGACAAAATAGATCAACAATGGAACGCACAAAATAGAACCGCCGCCCCCAAGGGCGGCGGTGATTGTGCCGACGATCACGCCGGATAAAATCGCGGCGACAGCTTCAAACATCTATAAAATAGCTCGTTTTATTGCTTCGTTCAGAGACTCCTGATTAGTTCGCCGGCGTCGAAAAGTCCAAACAGACTAAAGCCGCCGGACGATTATGTCCGGCGGTTTTCTTTATCCAGATCGCTCGCTCAGACGGCGAGGCCCGTAACGACACCGTCGCTGTTGATGGCACACGACACGCGGGCCTGACGGCTTCCGGTTGCGCCGGGATAGACCACACGCAGATTGACCGGGGCGACGCCGCCGCCGCTGGCCGTGGGCGAAAACCTGCCGCCGCTCGCAGCTTCGACGGAGAGCGCGCCATAAGCCTTCGCCGCGCGGGCGGCAGCAAGCTGGCACGCCGAGACGATGCTGGCCGGAGTTCCGGCTTTCGGATCCAGTTTCGATCCGGAAGATTCTGTCCGTACAGGACCACTCGCCGAGGCGCGGCCTTCCTGAAGACGAGCCTCGCTGCAGCTTCCTTGCTGAACGCAACTTCCGCCGCCGCCGGGCTGGAGAGAGGCGGGAAGGGGCAGGAGAAGAAGCGCCGCCGCGGCAGGCGAAGAAACGGCCGCAATCGCCGGCGACTGCGCCTCTTGACCGGACGAGGGCTGCGATGTTCCAAGACCGCCGACCGTTGCTGATATGCCCGCGCCGCTGACCGATGTGCCAACGCTCAGGCCACCGACGGACGTGCTGGTGGAGACGCCCGAGCGGCTGACCGAAGCGCCGACGCCCGCGGCACTGCCGACCGAGGAACTGACGGATGCGCCGGAGCGGCTGACCGATGCGCCGGCGCTGATGCCACCGACGGATGCGCCGGCCGATATGCCGCCGCGCCCGACCGAGGCTCCGGCGGAGATGCCGCCGCTTTTGCTTTTCGAAGAGCTGCTGCTGCTCGCTGCGCCGCCCGAACTCGAAGAGCCGGATGATGTGCTCTTGCCTTTGCCGCGGCCGCCAAGGCCGCCGCCCAACCCGCCAAGGCCGAGCGCATCGGCCGGCAGCGCAAGCGCAAATGTGATGGCGACCGCTGTCGCCGCGGTTTTCCTGAACATTGGATCCTCCCTTCGGTGGCCTCGTTGGCAATTGCGTTTCGATGTCATGGCCGCAGCTCTCCCGGCAGAGTGAGCGCAGGCGGTTTCGCTGCGGCGCGATCCGGGTTTCGCCGCGCCGGTGCGTCTGTGTTTTTCGCTGGCTTATCGACGAGGGAGGCGCGTCCCGAACGCAGGACCGAATGGGCTTTGCCCGGCTTGCGCTCCGGGCGCGGTTTTTCTACGGGCGTTGGCGACACCGGAAGACTGGATGGCGGTTCAACCGTCTCGGGATCGGCGGATGCCGATGCGCCGGTTTGTCCGGTCTTCGGCGTGATACTGCCCGGCAGCCATTCTCCATCCGCGGTGACGGAGAGGATGTCCGTCGATGGTTGAAACAGATGTGCGGTCAGTTCGGGCGCGGTGACCGAGGCGGGATCGATGTCCCAGTTCTTCGCCGTGCGCGGATCGAAGGGTGAAGGCATATCAGTCACATATTCCGGCGCGGCGCGGTCCAGTCCTTCACGCAGGGCATCGCGCGCACGCTCCATCTCCTGCGGCGTTGCAGCGTCCTGCGCACAAGCGGGCTGATATCCGAGGAGGGAGAAGGCAAGGCAAAGGCCTGCCCTCCGCAAGGGAAGGTTTTTCATGACGCCACGAATTTTCGATCATCGCGGCGCCAAGGCCGCTGTGAGATGAGTCGCTTTTTCGGCGAATCGTTCCCGGCGAAGCGCGCAATTTCGGCTTCGCAGCGCGCCGTATTTTTCAGGATGAGGCACCGGAAAGCGAAACGGCCACGCGGTTCAACCGCGTGGCCGTTGCAGTCTCAGCAGTTTAGCGAAGCCTTACTGCGGCGCCGCCTGGCTTTGCTGCGTGTTGAGCAGCGAGGTGATGTTGCGGATCGTCACGCGGCGGTTTTCAGGATTGGCCGCGAGCGTGTTCACCTTCAGATAGTCCTCGCCGTACCCTTGAGTGACCAGGTTCTCGGCGGGGATCTGATAATACTGGGTGAGGATGGCCGCGACTTCTTCGGCGCGGCGATCCGACAGTGAGAGATTGTCGACCTGTGAGCCGACGGCGTCGGTATGGCCCTCGACCAGATAGACCTCGGCAGGATCGCGATCGATCACCGCCTTCATGGCGCGCGCCAGATCGTCGAGCTTGGCAATCTGATCGTCCGGAACGGTCCATTCGCCGGTCGGGAAGGTGAGCGAGTTCAGATCGACCGAGCGCACGCGTTCGCGCAGACGGACATTCTGGGTGACTTCCTCGAGCGAATAGGGCCGTTCGCTCTCCACCAGCGGCGGCGCATCGAACGCTTCCTCGAAGTCCTCATAGGACGCAGCATCCGCATCGACGATGTATTCATCGCGCGGAATGCCGACGCGCACCGGCGCCAGATCGAGATAGAACTCGAAATGCGGACCGCGATTGCGGTCACGGTCGCGCCAGCCGCGGTCGCGATCCCAGCGGCCGCCGCGCTCCCAGGCGCGTTCGTTGTCGATGATGATGACTTCGCGCCCCTGGAAGCGGCGGACGCGGCGGACGAGATTGCCGTCATCGTCGCGGATCGTGACGATTTCCGAACCGTCGGGACGCTGAATGACCGTCACCGTCTGATTGCCGCGGCGCTCTTCCCGCACATCGCGGGCGTTGCGGCGTAGACGTTCGCTTTGATCACTGCGAATGGTCGTGCGGTCGCCGTCGCGGATAATGACGCGGTCATTGCCCTCGCGGATCACCGTGCGGTTGCCCTGTTCCTCGACGCGGCGGTCGAAGCGCCGGTCGAGCTTCTCATCGCGCTGCTGGAAGTCGCGCTTGGCGCGCTGTTCGGCACGGATGCGCTGTTCGGGCGTGCGCTGTCCGCCCTTGAGTTCTTCCGGCGGAATGGCGGGCTGCTCGCCGGCGGGCGGCGGAGCGGGCGCTGTGGACGGCGCCTCGGGCGCGGTCTGCACGGGCGGCGGCGGCGGCAACTGCTTGCCGGCACCTGCGGGCGGCGCACCCGGACCCTGATCGCCCGGGCCGCGGTCGCGCTGGCCACGAGGCGGCGGGGGAGCTTCCGGCGTAACAGGTGCCGGCGGCGGAGACAGATCCGGAGACACAGGTGCAGCCGGCGTCTCGGTGCGCGGCGGCAGCGGCGGGACCGGAGGTGTGGGACCACCGGTCTTTTCCTGCTGACGGTCCTGGCGCCGTTCCTGGCGATCCTGCTGCCGCTCCTCGCGGCGCAGCTTACGGTCGTCCGGCGCTGACGGCGGCGCTCCGGGCGCAGCGGCAGGCGGAAGCGGTTCGACGGCCGCAGGAGGAAGCTGTTTCTGAACCGGCGGAATCGGGGGAGCGTTCTCGACCGGGGGCGGAGCCTGTCTTTCGATACGCGGCGGAGGGGCCTGGCGTTCGACCGGGGGCGGCAGCTGCCTTTCGACCGGAGGCGGCAATTGTTTTTCGATCGCGGGCGGCGCCTGTTCCGGCGGAGCCTGGCGCTGCTGCCGCTGCTCCTGGCGTTGCTGGCGCTGTTCCTGACGCTGCTCCTGGCCCTGCTGGCGCTGTTCCTGACGTTCCTGCTTCTTCTGCTCGCGGCCTTCGCCCCGCTTTTTCTGTTCTTCGGGCGGCGGAACCACGCCGGGCGGCGGCGGGGGTACTTCCGCCTGCGCCACGACAAGCGGCGCGCTTTCGGCAAAGGCGAAGGAGCCGAAAGCGACAGCGCCGGACATCATCGTGCCGGCAAGAAGGACGGAGGCGAAGTGTTTCATCCCGTAAGCTGCTTTCTTTTATGTGTAGAGACAGGAGCAAGACGCGAACTTCCGTGCGCCGCGCGGGCTGAAGGCCCGCTTGCAAACGCACGACAATCGGTAAGGTTGCCGAACATTCGCTCCTCGCTCCCCGATCGGAGAGACGCCTGAGCATTGCGATGCAAGTGTCTGAATTAAGGCGCGATTACACGACTGTTCGATGAACGGGCGTTCATCTCGGACGACACTCTAGCACCTGTTTTTTGCAGGCCCGGCGCCAAGTTTCCACCGGGCCGTACGCAATGTCCCGGAATGTAAGACGCCGGGCGGCGTCCTATCTATGTCGCACGCCGAAGCGTGCTCTGCCTTAAACGCGCTTGCGGTTGGGCCGGACCGGATCCTAGGTCCCGGTCCGGTTCCTGATTTTCTGCGGTCCGCGCGCGGGAATTTCAGTCGAAATCGAAAATCTCGCCGAGCAGCGATTTCTTGCGGCGGCGCTTGTCATAGCCATAGCCATCGCGATGGCCGCTGTCGGGGCGGTAGCCGTGATCGGGCCGAAACTCCTGCGGCCGTTCGCGATAAGGCTGCGCTCGAGCCGGCTGCGGTGCGGCGTCGGACCGTTCGATGATCTTGTCGAGTTCGCCGCGATCGAGCCACACGCCGCGGCATTTCGGGCAGTAGTCGATTTCGATGCCCTGGCGATCGCTCATCGTAAGATCCGTCCCGTCAATCGGACATTTCACCCGCATTTCCTCCTGTCACTGAAGACATCACGAGATGGGTTCAGCCGGAGGGCGCGTCAAGCGCGCTTGTATGGACAGATGCGCACATTGGCCGGGCGTCTAAAGTACTTCTACGGTGAGTTTCCGAGAAGAGTTCGTGTGTCGCCCGCGCGGCTGAAACCGCCGGCAAACGTCACCCGGCGCGCCGCAATCGCACGATGACCTCCGGGCTGAGGTCGTCCGCTTAGCGGCCGATCCGCTCATCGAGCGCATCGAGGACGCGAGCCGACGTGGCGGGATGGAATTTGCGGGCAAACAGCGCCGATGTTTGGACAAGCGCCGGCAGATCTTCGAGTCCAAGTGTTTTCGGGTGCGGCCCGCCGGCGCTCCAGTCGATGTAATGAACACCATGCAAGGTCGCGGGCAGGGCATCGCCGCGCGTTGCATCCTGCGAGATGACCGTATTGGCGTCGGCTTTGAGAGCCGTCTGTACGAAATGTTCTCCGCGGTCGCGGGCGCGCGCGATCCAGCGCATGAAGACGGTATTTTCGTCGGCAAAGCGCAGAACGGTTTCGGCGCCTTTGCGCGACAGAGCCCACCACATCGCGCCGTGATAGATCACATATCCGCGGGGCGGACGACGCGGGATTTTTGCCGCCAGCTTACGGGCAAAGGCAGCCATTTTTGGGACCGGCGAAAGCCTGTCGTTGAACAGTTCGATGTCTCCGATGTGAAATTTCAGATTGTGATCTTGCGGCGTGGGGCCGTTCCACACGACTTTGCGACCCACGCGGATAAAATCCGTGTCCTCATTTGCCAGAAGAAAATCGCGGATGTCGCCGAGCGGCTTGATCGGATAATCGGCGGCCGACAGCATGACGAAGCGGCAGGCTCCGGGATAAGTCTGCAGCGCGTGGCGAAGGCAGTTCAGCACCGCCAGCATATGACGCGAGCCGCCCCATAAAATCGAAACACGCTTGCCGTCGGGAATGAAGTCTGCGTCCTGGATGCGGAAGTCTGCGATGTCGGCTTTCTTGTCGATGTGGACGAGCACCCGCGCCCAGGGCGATGCGAGCCGCGAGACCAGCCGCTTGAGCGCCGCCGGATTGTCATGTGCGCAGATGATGAAAACGACGGCATCAGCGTTCATGTTTGCCCGCTATCGCATCGATTTGTTGCAGCTCCCGCATTCGCAGAGTGCGTGCAAAGTATGACACGCAAAATCCGCGCCGCTGCATGCGCAATTTGCATGGACGAAATGTTCCCGAAACATCGCATTGCTATCGCGCATGGCCGTGTATGGCGGGGGAGTGGATATTGAGTGGAGGAAATCCAATGCCGCTTCTGATCGCCGAAATTTTTATCGAAGGAAAATGGCCCCGGCGCTGATCGCGCGCCGTCAAACGAACAAGGCTCCGCCTGTTGGCGGAGCCTTTTTTGTGCGCCGCTTTTCGGCATCGTCCGGAGCGATCCGTCGGCCGGCGGCGGTGAGAAGGTGCCAACGTACCACCGGTTGCAAATCGGCGCCCCATTTCCCCTTTGTTAAGCATAAACCCGTGTAATCCGCCCCAGGTCACAACCGGTTGCTCGGGGCGGAGGGGATGGACCGATTATACGTCGCCGCTCTCGTGCTTTGTTCGGGCCTTGTGTCGAGCGTGCCCGCAAGGGCGCAGCACTATTACGAGAATTTCGCGCTCCGCGGCGAGACCGCCGCGCCGTCGTTCGATCTCTCGGTGTTTCGAGGGGTGCCGGACGCAGTTTTCTTGCAGGAAATTCGTCGGCTGCAACATCTGAACCCGGCAGCGGCCTATGCGCTGGCCGAGGAGGCGATGCGCCTGAGGCCGCATCTTGCCGACGCCTTTGCCGATCCAAGGCCGGTCCTATCCCATCCGGAGCCGGCGCTCGCCGAACCGGTTCAGGATTGGATCGAGCCTAAAGGAAAGTTCGAAGGCGGTCTCGTTATGGCCGGCGGGGCGCTCGTGCTTGCCGGAGGCGCTGCGGCGTTCCTGGCGACCGCAAGCGGCGAGGGAGATGGCTCGGGCGTCGGCGGCGGCTTTACGCGGAGAGTAACGACAGTACTGCCTCCGGTGCCGCCGGGCTGGGAGGAGGACGTCGCCGATTGGGAAGACGCCGAATACGGTGTCGACTATTCCAAAGGCCTCATCAATGCCTCGAGCGCCTATGCGCGCGCCGGTACGGGCGACGGGATCAATGTCGGGTTGATCGATGGCGCCGTGGACCCGATGCACGATCAATTCTCCGGAAGGTTCGGCGGATGTTTCGATATCCAGTTCGGCAGTTCGAGCACTTTGCCCTCGGCCTGCGACGACGACCCCGCCGATCACGGCACGCATGTCGCGGGCTCGATTGCCGCCGCGCGCGACGGCGACACGATGTTCGGCGTTGCCTTCGAGGCCGAACTTTACAGCATGCGTGCGTTCAACAGCGGAGGCGGCTGGGTCGCATCTTCAGCGCGTTTCGACGACGCGATACGTTGGGCCGCTGCAAACGATGTCGCCGTCATCAACAACTCTTTCGGAAGCTATACGCACACCGATCGTCCGGCGGACTATAATCTCGGTCATATCGCCGCCGGTTTCGGAACCGCGCTGGAAGAGGCGCGCGACAACGACATCATCATGGTCTGGGCGGCAGGAAACGATGGCGGTTTCGAGCCCACCGTCGAAGCCGCCTTTCCCCTCTACGATCCCAGCATGCGCGATATCTGGATCGCCGTGACGTCCGTCGATCCGGACGGTTCGCTCTCTATTTATTCCGATGCCTGCGGCGCGGCGGCGGAATGGTGTCTTGCCGCGCCCGGCGGATCGGGGCAGGTTGCCGACGATATCATATCGACAATTCCCAATGACAGTTTCGCTGGAAACTTCGGTACGTCCATGGCGGCGCCGCAAGTGACCGGCGCCGTTGCGATCATGCTGCAGCTGTTCGGGCCGGGAACACCGTCCAATCTGACGCCGCAGGAGATCGTGAAAATCCTCTTCGTCACTGCCGACAAAAATCTTCCGGGTTATGTCGCCAATGCCGACGGCGTGTCGGATCTGTACGGGCAGGGCCTTCTCGATCTCGATGCGGCGACGACGCCCGACACGCACGATCTTGTGTTCACGACCTCCGGCGGCCAATTCTCGAGCCTGTCGAGTTCCGGCATTTCATACGGGCCTGCCTTTGGCGGCGGGATCAGCGCCGCGCTGTCCGGCAAGACGCTCGCGGTGTTCGACGAATATAACCGCGCCGTCATCATCGATCTCGAGAGCTTCGCCGCGCAGGCGCCCGAGCCGATCGATCTCGACCGGGCGCTTGCCAATTTCGGCCAGGGGAACGGCTTTAAAGATGTCGTGACGGAAGGCGGCTTCAAGCTGGCGCTGCGCGGCTCGTTCGGCGAAGAGGGCGACGGAGTTTCGCTCGGCGGCGAGACGCAGGCGCGCATGTCGGTCGCGCTGACCGATACAGCGACGCTGGAAAGCGGCTACAATATCGATGCTTCTCAAATGCTCGGTCTTTACGCCAGCGGGACGGCGGCCCCGGAACTTCTGATCGATCCCGTCGCACTGTCGAGTTCTTATCTCGCCCTTGCCGAAAGCGCGATGACGACGGGAATCCGCCGCTCGGGCGAAGACTCGGATCTTGCGCTTATGGTGTTCGGCGGTACCGATTACCGCCCCGAGGAAACCGAACTCGACGCGCGCCTTTCCGGCGAGGACGAGAAAAACTGGACCTATGGCGTGGCCGCCGAATGGACGGTGCGGCCGGCCGAAGGCTTCAGCCTTGCGCTCAGAAGCGGCGTCATGACCGAGGCGGACGAGCTTTTGGGCGCGGAGATGGAAGGCGGCTTCGAGGTGACCGAGACGCAAACGGCCTTTGCCGGCGCAACGGTGACCTACACGCTTGCGAGCGGACTGTCCGCCGTCGCCGCCTACGATATCGGCATCTCGGCTGTCGCCGCCGAGGACAGCCTGTTTTCCGATTTCAGCAATGTGCTGTCGGACAGTTTCAGCCTCGGCCTTCTGGGCAAAGGCGGGTTTCAGGAGCGCGACCGCTACGGGTTGATCGTGTCGCAGCCGCTGCGCGTCTTCTCGTCGGAAGCGGAGATGCTGCTGCCGCAGGCGCGCAATGCCGACGGCTCGATGAGCTATTCGAGCGAAGATGTCGATATGGCGCCCGAGGATCGCGAGCTGCGCGTGCAGGGCTTTTATGCCGCCGAAATGGGCGACGGCACGCTGAGTTTCGGCGGGCTGATGCGCTTCAATCCGGGACATGATGCGGATGCCGAGACCGAATGGGTCGGGCTTGCGAGCTATCAGGGCGGGTTCTGACGGGTTTCGTGCGGAAGTCGCATATCCGCGCCGGGTGCCGCAGCGTACCGTCCGGCGCCATGCATAAAGCCTCCCTGTCCGCCGCCTTTGCGATTCTCGTTGCGGAAATATCCGTCAATACCGGCGCGGCGCTGGGGAAAGGCCTGTTTCCGCTGGTCGGCCCCGAAGGGGTCGCTTCGCTCCGCACATCGATTGCGGCCGTCATTCTGCTGGTGCTCATCCGGCCATGGCATGTCACCGCAAGCCGCAGCCAATGGGGCTGGCTTGTTCTTTACGGGCTGTCGCTCGGTTCGATGAACCTTCTGATCTACTGGTCCATCGCGCGCATTCCGATGGGCCTTGCCGTCACCATCGAAATCTGCGGGCCGCTTGCCGTCGTGCTGCTGACCTCGCGCACGCGGCAGGACTTTCTGTGGCTGGCCATGGCCGTCTGCGGCATAATTCTGCTGACGCCCTGGCCGGGTTCTGATGCGAGCCTCGACCCGCTCGGCGTTCTCTTCGCTGTCTCAGCCGCCGTGTTCTGGGCCATCTATATTCTCTGCGGCAAGCAGGCCTCGCGCATCGGCGGCCGCACGGCGGTGGCGCTCGGCATGGCGACGGCCTGTGTGGTGACGGTGCCCTTCGGGGTCTCGCATGCGGGCGAAAAACTTCTTCAGCCCGACGTGCTTATGCTCGGCGCCGTCGTCGCCTTGGCGTCGAGCGCCATCCCGTATTTTCTCGAAATGCTGGCGCTGGAGCGATTGTCGAGCCGGGTGTTCGGCGTCGTGACAAGCTCGGCCCCGGCGATTGCCGCGCTTGTCGGCGTCATCATGCTCGGCGAACATCTTGCGCTGCATCAATGGGCGGCGATCGCGCTCATCATGTCGGCCAGTGCCGGATGCTCGCTGACGAGCCGGCCGGAAAAGGTTGCAGAGCCGGAAAGGATCAGCACCGAACTGAGTGCTTAGAATTTCGTCGCATTCGTCACTGGCCGCCTTAAGTTTCGGCGCGTGGCCGGCGACGCCGTTTGCGACGCAAAAGCGGTGACGCCGGATCGGGCGGCAGTGACGCAAGGTCGATCTTGATCAGGGTCATGCGCGCAAAGACGGTGATGAGAAAGGCGCCGAGCGAGCCGGACAGAAGCGCGGGGATCAGCAGGAGCCCCATCGGAAGTGTCTCGGACCTTAAAAGGAACGGCCCAACGAAGCAGGCTGCCGACAGGGCAACGTACCAGATTGCCGAGAGCGGCGGGTTTACCGACAACGCCGGTCCTACCACGTTCTTCCAAGTGTCGTCGGCGACCCGGAGAATATTGGCTTCGGTAAAGAGCCGCTGCTTTTCAGACTGCGCAGACCGCAGAGAAGCGTCTGCCGAGGCGTGCGATTTCGCTTTTCCGGTCATGCGGCTCCCCAAGCGCGGTCGCAATCTTAGGATGGATTGCGACGTAACGCCAGAAAGGGTTGTTTAGCGCGTGCGCGCCGGTCCGCCCAGTGCATAGAGATCGGCATCGGGATCGCGTTTTCCGGTGAGCGCGGCGCGCACGATATCGGCGCCGAGGCGGCTATAGGTGATGCCGTTGCCGCCGAAGCCGAGCACGAACCAGCGATGCGGATATTTCGGAATCTGGTCGACGGTCGGCAGGCCCGTGGCCGTCGTGCCGAACGAACCCGTCCAGGCGAATTCGGCTTTGGTGTCGAGATCGGGCAGAAGTTTTTTCAGTTTGCGTTCGAGCACCGCCGTCTTCCGGTCAAGACGGGCATCGCGTTTCGCTTCGTCTTCAAACTCCTCATCCTCGCCGCCGCAAATGACGCGGCCTTCGGGGGAGGTGCGGATATAGAGGTAGGGGTCCGACGCTTCCCAGATAAAGCATTCGCCCGGCCATAGATTGTCTCTCTGTTGGCGCGTGGCGATGGCATAGGTCGAAATGATGGAATGGCCGCGTTTCGGCACATGATCGGGAAGCTCATAGCCCGTGCAGAACACGATATGGCGGCAGAGAATGCGCGGCCCTTCCTGCGTTTTAACCGTCAGCTGTTTGCCGCTGCCCTTCACATCCATGACGGTGACGGGGCTGAACAGGCGCGCGCCGCGTTTGGCGGCGACATCGAGATAGCCGACGGCAAGCTGCCGCGGATCGCAGGACAGATCGTCAAAGGAGAGAAGAGCGGCCTGACGCGAAATGCCGAATCTCTCCTTCACGTCCTTGCGTGACAAAAGCACGGTTTCGATGCCGATGGCGCGGCGCGCGGCCCATTCCCGTTCAAGGCCTTTCGCATCGAGCATGTTGCCCGCAAGATAAAGATTGTCGCGGCGCGTCTGCGCGCAATCGATGCCGAGCGCGCGCGTGCGGGCGGCAAGGGAGGTGAGCGCAAGATGGCTGCGCTTCCAGGCGCGCTCAGCCTTGGCGAGTCCGATCTTCTTGGCAAGCTCGATAATCGGCGTATCGATCTCATATTCGATTAGCGCGGTCGATGCCGTTGTCGCGCCTTCCGCCGGGCCGCGCCGGTCCACCACCGCAACATCGAGGCCCGCATCCGTCAGAGCCTCGGCCATGAAGGCACCGGAGGTTCCGGCGCCAACGATCAGGACATCGGTCTTGATGTCTTTGATCAGAGGCTGAACGGGGAGGGACAGAAGAGGGCGCGCTTCCCAGACGGTTTTGCCGGTGCGCAGATCGCGAGCTTCGGTTTCCAAAAATACGTCCCCAGCAGACAAGTGAGCCCGGCGCGCGCCGCGCCGGGCCCTTGTTCAGGCGGCTTTCTTGTTGAGCTTTGCTTCCGCAAGCTTGGACAGTTTCTTGTCCGTCGCGTCTTCTTCGTTGAGGTTGAGTTCAAGCGGCTTGACGAGTTTGTTGTAATCCAGCGCCTTCGCCCACGCGATCAGCGTGCCGTAGCGCGTGATTTCGTAATGCTCGACGGCCTGGGCCAGTGCGATCAATGCAGCGTCGAGAACCTGCTTGTCCTCGATATTGCCCATCACATGCTTGGCTTCCTTCAGGATACCGTCGATGGCTTCGCAATCGACGCCCTTGGCCGGTTGGCCGTAATCGGCGAAGACCTGTTCGAGGCGCTTGATATGCCCGCGCGTCTCCTCGAGATGCTTGGTGAATCCTGCCGAAAGCTCGCGATTGGTGGCTTTTTCGATCATGGTCGGAAGGTTCTTCTCGATCTGCTGTTCGGCGTAATAAAGGTCCTGCAGCGTGTGCAGGAACAGATCGTCCATCGTCTTGATGTCCTTGGAAAACAGGCCCATGGGGTGTTCCTCTCTATTTGATGCTTCCCTAAATGGCTTCATATCAAGCGTGCAGGGCCGTTATTTCGAGTTTCCGCTTGTGTCTTTGGCGCTCTCCGGCACGATTTCTTTCGGGTCGGCGCCGCGGATCGTGAGATCGTCGCGGCGGCGTACAGCCTCACTGTCGGTGCGATCGGGCGAAAGCTCGTTGGTCACTCCGCCTGCGACCGCTTTGCCGGTTTGAGGCGATTGATCGGGTACCTTCGACATGCGGTCATCCTCCTGCGTAAGTACTATCGGCGTAACGCGATGATCTTCATGGTTTCTAGCCACTCGGCGATTGCAAGACCGGCGGCTTCCTCGCGGGACGGCTTGGGTTCAGGTTCCTTGCTGATCCAGTGATCAAGCTCGGCGGACACGATCTTGGATAAGAGGAGCGAAAGCGGAATCCGGTCGTCCACACGGCTACCCTCCAACACGGCATGGGGGAACAGAGTGCCGCGCAGGAGACTAACGGGTGGCGACCGCCAGACGTTCCACTGCCGGTCCAGGAGAGGCCGTGCCAGGCAAAAGGAAGGACCCCCGCGACACTGCCGCGAGGGGCCCTTAAAGCGATCGGCCAGGCTTACTGCTTCAGATTGCCGGAATTCGTATCCGAACCGCCGGCCTTGGTGGACGGCGTGACCGGAGCGTCCATCGCGCCCGTGGGCTTCGAGGATTCCGCGGCGCCCTTCACGGTGTCGGACTGAGGCTTGAGATTGCCGGAATTGCTGGTGCTGCCGGGAGCGGCCTTTTCGCCGGTCGACGGCGCGGCCATGCCCGGCTCGGCCGACTTTTCGGCGCCCTTCACCACATCCGATTGCGGCTTCAGATTGCTGTCGTTCGTCGTCTGAGCCAGCACGGGCGAGGCGGCAAAGCCTGCGATGACGGCGAGTGCGAGAACTGCTTTCACGTCGTTTCCTTCCAGCGCGGCATGGGAGATGTGCCCGCGTTGCACGTGGACAGACAAGTCACCGGCGATCAAAGCAGTTCCGGTATCTAGACGCCGCTAAAAATATATATCCGGGTCGCATCCAAACGCCGCTCGCATACGTACAGGGAGCGTACCTATCATAGGTTATCCTCAAATGAGGATGGTTTCGGCCGGTTGTTTGGCGCGGCAGCGATACGGAACGAAAGAATCATCCGTGAATTGTAAAGACATAGGCGCCTGTGACGTGCCCCCACAAGCCGGCGCCGGAGTATGAAAGCCCTGCAGCAATGCGGGGCTTTCTATTTGGTGAAGGCTTTCGCCTTGGCTTCGCCGACCGTATCGGCCATTGCCGCACCGCGGCTGCCCAAGGGACGCGGCTGACCTGTCGTCGAATCTTTTGCCGTCTGATGTTCCATTTCGGCGTTCAGCTCGGCGCCGACAAGAACGATGGCCACGGACAGCCAAATCCAGGTCATGAAGCCCACCGCCGCGCCGAGCGTGCCATAGGTTTCGTTGTAGGACGCAAAGTTCGCCGCATACCATGAGAAGAGCAGCGAAGCTGTGAGCCACAGGCAGGCGGCGATGACGCTGCCGACCGACAGCCAGCTCCAGCGCGCCTCGGAACGGCTTGGGCCGTAGCGGTAGAGCAAAGACAAAGCGAAGCTCGCGAGCACGAACAGAGCCGGCCAGCGCAGCGCCGCAATCAGCCTTTCACTAAGGCTTTGCAGGCCAAGCGCCTCGATCAGCGCCGGAACGACGGCGACGGCCGACAGGCCGAGCACCAGAAAGACAAGAGCGCCGCCTGTAAAGCACAGCGACAGGAGATTGAGCCGGACGAAGGACCGCTTCTCCGTCTCGTCGTAGATGACATTGAGCGCGTCGAAGAAGGCCTTCGCACCGGCATTGGCGCTCCACAGCGCAATGGCGAGGCTGAAGAGAAAGGCGAAACCGAGCGCGGTATCTTCGCCCGAGGTGAGGCGGACAAGCTGTTCGCCGATGATCTCGACGCCTCCGGATGGAACCACGCCCGCGAGCAGGGACAGATGTTCGGCTAAGGTCGCCCGGTCGGCGACGAGGCTGTAGAGCGAGACGAAGGCACTGATGGTCGGGAAGACGGCGAGCAGAACATAGAAGGTGACGCCCGCAGCGACCGCCAAAAGCCGGTCGTCGGATATCTCGCCGAAGGTGCGGTAGAGAATGTCCTTCCAGCCGAGCAGCGGAATTTGCGCCGGAGTGTCGGCATAGCGGCCGCGTTCAGCGGCGCTGTCGCGGGTAAGCTCCGCTGCGGGATCGGCATTTTCCTTTTCGGGTCCCGCCTCGAGGCGGCCGGCAAGTTTAGCGCGCGCAGGGCGCGGCGCGGGCGGACGCCGCGACCGCCAGACACTGAGTCCGGCCAGCGATGCGCCGATGCCGAGGGCAAGCCATCGGGCGGCTTGTGTGTGTCTGTGCTCCGCTTCTGTGTCTGACGGCATGACCGATCTCCGCAGGCAGGAACGTTCCGACACACAGTCTGGTTCTCGGCTTCCGGAACCTTCCGGCCGCGCCGAGATTCTGACTGTGAGGATTTCAAGGAGGCCATCATGGCGGACGACAAGACGAAAACCGGGCAGGAGGATCGCAGCCGCGTTTCAGGCAGCGAGGATTATGAGGTGGCGTATATCGCCGAAGAGGCCGGGATTTCGGCAGACAAAGCGCGCGAGCTGATCAAGCAGCACGGGCCGGACCGCCAGAAGGTTCTCGAAGCTGCGAAGCGATAGCGGGCGTGGGAAAGCAGAAAGAACGCGCGCTGGAACTTTCGGAACTGGCACGCAGCATTCTCGTCCATACGGGCGTCGCGACCTATTGCGACGACCACAATTATCTCAGATGGGAAGACGACAAGAGCGCCGAGAGATACGCCTATTCGCTCGGCGCCCATATCGTGAAGCGCCGCCAGTTCAGATGCGATCCGGCGGATTTGAAGAAGGCGATCAGGACGGAAATAAACGGGCTGCTTGAGACCTGCCCGGATTGTCCGGACTGTTGATTTCGGCTGTCTGCCGAACCCGCTTGACGCCCCCCACCAAATCACCGCCCATCGCTCATCGGACGAGCACGCGATCCTGAGGCCACCTTTTTAGGAGAGGCCCGGCATGCCCCAGCCTCCCGGAAACCGGTCGAGGCAAAGTGCGTAGCTATGTTCCGGGGAGATTCGATGCCAATTTTGAAGAATGCGCGGCATGAGTTGTTCGCGCAAAACCTCGCACGAGGAATGACCCAGCGCGCCGCCTATTACGCCGCCGGTTATCGTGCGAGCAAGCAGATGGCCTGGCGGACGGCGCAGCAGCCCGAAATCGTCGCCCGCGTTTCCGAACTTCGCGAGAAAGCCGCGCGTCGCTTCGAAGTGACGATGGACGGTCTTATCGAAAGGGCTGAGGCGGCACGCCTTCTAGCGATGAACACCGAGCAGCCCGCAGCGGCTGTCGGCGCCATCAAAGAGATGGGCGTCCTCACGGGCCTGCGTGTCGAAAAGCGCGACAACACTATTCGTCCGGTCAGGCAGTTGACCGATGATGAGCTGACTCTGATTGCGCTGTCCGGGACGCCGCCGTTGATTGAGGATTTAGTCGCCGAAGAGGATGAAGAAGAGGAAGAGCTTCTTCCGAACTAGCTTTGATGAATGCTCTTATGGGCTTTCGAGTAGCCGAGCCGAAGGCCGACACGCTTGGAGCCGCACTTCGAGCAAACGAGTTTGGGTGCCAGATCGTTATGCTTCGCGCCGTGCCTGCGCCCGAGCTTTCGGGCCAAGGCTTTCAGATCCAGTTCGCGGCCGTGATTGCAGCCCCGCGCGTAGCAGTAGGCGCTAAGGTCCGTCTCGCTGTCGATGAGTTGGCCGATGGTGTCGTAAACGCCCATCGCGGAAGAATTCCGCGAGTCGTTTCGGACCTCTACGCATCGGGAGTTGACGACAGATTGTGTGTGGAGCCGTTGACGCCCTCCACCAAATCATCGCCTCTCCATTCCCGGACGAGCACGCGATCCTGAGGCCACCTTTTGGAGAGGCCCGGCGTGCCCCAGCCTCCGCAAAATGCGCCGAGGCAAAGTGCGAAGCTATGAGGTGTCCCGGACAAGCTGCACGTAGTGCAGCGCCAATCCGGGACCCAGACATAAGCGCGAAGCGCATAATGAACGGCGTTCGAACTCGGATGTTTCCGAGTTCGATTCCAACATGCTCAAGTCGGGAACACCCGACTTGAGTGCCGTTCTCATATCTGGACCCCGGATCACGCGACACGGCTTCGCCGTGCGCGGTCCGGGGAACACTTCCCACAATCGTTAGAGCATCGATCGAGGGCCGCGTCTTTATGGACGACAAAACCACTCATTCACGGCTGATCGACATGTTCGAGGAGGCGGAGGAGGCGAGCGCGCAGAGCCGCGACCGCGCCGGGCGCGACCTCGATTATTACGACGGCAAGCAATGGACCGCCGACGAAGCGCGGCTTCTGAAAAAGCGCGGCCAGCCCGTCATCGCCTGGAACCGCATCCGCGAGAAGGTGGATTATCTGCAGGGCGATGAGCGCAACCGCCGCACCAAACCGCAAGCCCTGCCGAACACGCCGAGCCACGAACAGGACAGCCATTCGGCAACGGACGCGCTGCAATTCATCTGCCGCCAGAACCGCTATGACGAGACGCGCTCGCGCGTCTGGGCGGACCTGCTCAAGGCCGGCTGGGGCGGGGTGGAGATCAGCGTCGAGCCGAAGACCAATATGCTGGGCGCGAGTGCGCTGACGGGGCCGGAATTCCGCGTCATTGTCCGCCGCTGCCAATGGGACCGCATGTTCTGGGACCCGCACTCTTCCGAAGAAGATTTTTCCGACGCCGCCTATAAAGGCATGGTCGTCTGGATGGACCGCGAAGAGGCGGTGCGTCATTACGGCGAAGACGCCGCCGAGGTGTTCGACGACACGGTGCAGGCGGTCAATGCAGGCACGAGTTTCGACGACCGGCCGAAAGGCAGCTGGGCCCGCGCCGGCAAAAGGCAGCGCATCCGTGTCGTGCTGATCTATTTACGCAACTCTGATGGCGGCTGGGATTTCTGCGAATTCACCAAAGGCGGCATTCTGCGCGACGGGCCTTCGCCCTTTCTGGACGAAGACGGCAATACCGAGGACCCGTTTGTCTGGCGCTCGGCCTATGTGGACCGCGAGAACAACCGCTACGGCGTTGTGCGCGACATGATCGATCTGCAGGACGAGATCAACAAACGGCGCTCGAAAGCGCTGCACCATTTCACGGCGCGGCAGACCTTCGGCAATCAGAAATTCAAGGCCGGCTCGGCCGAAAACAAGAAGCAGCTGGCGCGCCCCGATGGGCATATCGAACTGGCGGGCACCGCGCAGTTCGGCACCGATTTCGGCATCATCCCGACCGGCGACCAGGCGGCGGGGCATTTCGAACTGTTACAGCAGGCGACCGCGGCTTTCGAGACCATCGGGCCGAACGCCGCCATGGTCGGCAAGAAAGGCCGCGCCGAGAGCGGGCGCGCGCTGCTGGCGCAGCAGCAGGGCGGGCAGGTGCAGATGGGGCCGCTGACCGATGCGCTGCGGCAGCTCGATTATGACGCCTACCGCAAAATCTGGAACCGCGTGCGCCAATACTGGACAAGCGAGACCTGGATCCGCGTGACGGACGATGACCGCACTCTGCGCTTTGTCGGCCTCAACGAACCGCTCACCGACGCGTTGGGCAATGTGGTGGGGCTGAAAAACGACATCGCGCGCATGGATGTCGATATCGTCATCGAGGAGGCGCCGGCGGGCGCGACGCTTCTGGACGAGCAATTCGAAATGCTGGTGAACCTCAAACGCATGGATGCGGGCAATGAAATCCCGTTCAAGGCGATTATCGCAGCAGCGCCGAATCTGCGCGCCAAACAGGACATGCTGCGCATGATCGACGAGAGGGAAGCGCAGCCGCCGAACCCGCTGCAGACCGCGGGCGCCGAGGCCGAGCTTGAGGGCCTCCGCGCCGAGGCGCGGCTGAAGCATGCGAAAGCGATGCGGGAGGAGGCGGGCTTTTAGAAGATCAGATCGATGACGCCGAAGACGACCAGAAGGCCGATGACGAAGATGATGCCGACGGCCCACAGCAGAAGTTTGATCATGGGGTGCTCCTTGACGTCCTCAGTAACGTCCGAGGACGGCGTTTGGCTCCGCTGAGCCTTTCTCCGGACGGCAAGGAACCATGTTTTCCGGGAGGTGTTCGTTTTTCGAGCATCAATCCGAAGGACATGACCCATGGCCGAGACCCTGACCGCCGCCCCGACCACCAAACTGGCCGAGAACTATCCCGCGCCGCCGTTCAAGGAGCAGCGCCAGCCCTGGCCGGGCCTTGCCTCGAAAATGGAGCCGCGGCCGGACCATGGCGAGACAAGCTATAAAGGCTCGGGAAAGCTGAAGGGCAAACGCGCGCTGATCACCGGCGGTGATAGCGGCCTTGGCCGGGCTGTTGCAATTGCTTACGCGCGAGAGGGCGCGTCCGTCGTGATCAATCATCTTGCCGCCGAGGAGGAAGACGCGAAGGAAGTTATCGACCTTCTGACCCGCGAGGGCCTTGAGATTTCCTCCATAGCCGGCGATCTGCGCGACGAAGCCTTCTGCCGGGAACTTGTGAGAGAGGCGGCGAAGGAACTCGGCGGGCTCGACATTCTGATCAACAACGCCGCGCGCCAGCAGACGCGGCCGTCGATCGCCGATATCACAAGCGATGATTTCGACGCGACGATGAAGACCAATGTCTATGCGCCGTTCTTCCTGACCAAAGCGGCTGTGGAGCTGATGACGGAAGGCGCCGTCATCATCAATACATCCTCCGAACAGGCGGCCGATCCTTCGGAAGATCTCGTGGACTACGCCATCACGCGCGCCGCCATGCTGAACTTCACAAAGTCCATGGCCAAACAGCTCGGGCCGAAAGGCATCCGCGTCAATGCGGTGGCGCCCGGACCGTTCTGGACGCCGCTGCAGGTTTCGGGCGGGGCGACGATGGAGAAGCTGAAGAAGTTCGGCTCGAAAAGCGTGCTCGGGCGTCCCGGCCAACCGGCGGAAATTGCGGCTTTGTATGTCGCCGCCGCCGATCCGACGCTCGGCTTTTCGAGCGGGCAGATTTTCGCGGCGACCGGCGGCGGGCCGCAGCCTTCGTGACCAAAGCCATGAAGGTGCGAAAATTTTCCATCGCCGATGCGGCGCTGCAAAGATCGCCGGGACAGGACGCCGAGATTTTCGCCGGCAATCTTGTCGATGAAAGGGACGGTGCGGCTGTCACCATCGGCTATGGGCGCTATGCGCCCGAGCAGAGTCTTTCGGAGACCATGGCGGTCGACGACATCATGATCGTTCTCGAAGGCCGGATCTCGGTGTCGTCGGACGGTCCAACGGTGACGGCGGGGCCGGGCGAGATCGTACATATGCCCAAGGGCAGCGAGGTGATTATCCGTTCGCACGAAGAGGGTGCGCTCACGGCCTATGTGACCTATCCTCATTGGCGGACCGCACGCGCTTAACGAGTGGTAAACTTCTGGGGCCGCATTGTAGCGGTGAGGGACGCCGGGGGGCGTCTGCCAGAAGGCACACGTGATGAACCTCCCTAATGAAGAAATCTGTCCCGTTCCGCTGTCATTTCTCTCCGATCTGATGCGCACGCAGGGCGTTGCCGCCGGCGCGCTGATCAACACGCTCGATCATCCGCTGCGCGCGCAGCTTGCTCTGTTCTGTTACCGGCGGGGCCATCTGCGCCAGCTCGCACAGGCGATCGCCGCGCAATGCACGCGCGGGGAATTGCGCGAAGTCGGCCTGATTGCCGGCGATGCGCTGTTTGTCGCTTCGCGCGACACGACGGCTTCAACGAGTGGCTCGAAAATCAGCCTGGCGCGGATCCAGGCGGCTTGAGATTTGGCCAGCCTTGGCGAGCGCATCGGCGCTGATTGACATTCAGAAGTTAGTTGGCCTTCCGAGGTGCTTTCGCTCTCTTGAACGACATCTGAGAGACTGGAATGAAACGCAAAACGATATCTTTAAACTTGCAGACGTGTTGAAGATGCTCACTCATCAGCTTCAATTCAAACTGTGCAATTAGAGGGAGGTCGTGCTTCGACGGCAGGGCTTTCCGATTATCGCAGAGAAGCCACACACAGACCCGATAGTCCGAGCCTAGTACGTCTTTTAGGTCCGGTTTGATGTGGTTCAGATACTTATCTCTTGTAGCGCTTGTTGAAGCGGCGATTCGTTCTCGGATATCGCGCAGAAATGTTTCGTCTCTTAAAAATCCTTCGCAATAAAATCGTGTTTGCGCAAAGAGATATGTGACCGCTGAAGATCCCTTAAGTGGCTTGCAATTAATAATCCTCATCGTTCCATCGTCGGTCAGATCGAGGATATCGCAAAATTCTTTGTCCTTACGTCCAGTTCCGACTCTAAGTTTCGCTTGATCAAAAAGTATCGCCGTGGGACGACGTTTGCAGACCTCTTGGTTGAACAGCTCCTCTTTGTTCTTCATTTCGGCTACGTTGCCTATCGCGATATTCTTGTATTCCTGCTCACATGCTTCTTCGCGAACATGCGTCTTAACAAAAGTCTCTATCGCCTGCCTGAAATCTCTGCTGACGATCTTCCATTCGCCGTCTGACAAAACATAATACTCGTCGTCGAGCGCCGACTCAAAAATCAAGCAATCGTACAGGTACCACCATTTCTGGGAGATGACGCGCTCTTCTGAATGTGAGTATGCAAAGATGCGACGTTTCCTGAGACCTTCTAGTGTCAGATTATTCAGGCCAACTTCATCAGCTAGCTGCTCCGTATCCAAATACGCGTAGATATTATTGTCGTTCTTGGCGTTGTCTGAATAACTGAAGCTGTACTCATCGTTTGGAATGAACTCAGGCACCCACAGCTGCACGTCGTCAAACCTCCTTTCCTTGAGAGTGGCGAGCAGAATTTTATCAAGAAGCAAACTTTTCTCTTCGGGCGCTGGCTGGAAGTTACGATAGTTTGGGAACAGGTCGACGTAGTCGTTACGATCATATGCGTCCAAAAACGCCCTACAGCGTTTGACCAGACCAACCCAAGAAAGCTTTTCCCTGCCAAGAATTTTAATTGTCAAATGATCTCGGCCCTGAAGCGTTACGCCTTGTTCGCCTTTGATATGAGCGGAAATGAATTTGAGATCTTCGCCGTCGCTCAGTGCAAAGGAGAATGCATCCGAGGGGCGACTGACCTGTCTTGCGATGCTTGTAGGTACCAATGAGTTGCTGTGGGTGTGGGTTTGACGAATTTCCTCGTTCCCGCACATATTCATCGCGGTCTTTATGCCGAAGTCTCTTTCTATCGATTTGCGATTTAACGCTGTTCCAGCGCTTCGACCGAAAACTGAAAGTACCCAACGTCCGGCTATCTCGATGCCGAGAATACCGTTGGCGTTCGGGCTTTTTATAGCTGCGAGTGACTTCTGTTCGTCGTCAGCCAACTGAGCGTTTATGAACTCAAGCCACGCAGGTGTTTTCTTCGTGGTGATAGATTCGAAGTACAAAAATCGACAGGCGTGATCTTCCACTCGAAACGAGTGGTTCGAATAAGCGTTGCGCTCTCTAAGGTCGCTTTCCCAGTCGATAACCTCGTCGAAGGTCAGAGCTGGTTTGGCCAAGTAGAACGAAATTTGTCCGATCTCGGCGTCTTCTAAAGGCGCTTCCAAGTCAGCCTCCCGACCACCAATATTACCGGGGGTTGAGCGGCGCACAAGGTGGGTTGTGTATTTCGTCGGGTAAAAATCCCGCCGCCGGGGTTACGGGCGATCGCGCCGCCTGCGCGTAAAAATGAGGGCAGGGTGGTGCCGACCTTCTGAACGGGCAATCACCGCCGCCGGGTGCTGATTTCGCCGAAACCGGAAACATCCGGCTTCGGTGCCGGGCGTACGTGCATTCCTTCCACGCATAGAGGAACCCGACTGACATGAAAGATCTGGACGCCATCATGGCGGACCGGGACGGCGAAGCCGTGCCGGATGCGCCGGCAGAGTTTAACCCCGAGACCGCCGAGCCTGTTGCTTCTCCCGAAGACACAGGCGAAGCGCGGCACGGCACCGTTCCGCATCAGGCGCTTCACGCCGAGAGGCAGAAAGCCCGACGGCTGGAAGAGGAAAATGCGGAGCTGCGCCAGCATCTCGACGGCATTGCGACAAAGCTTTCGCAGCGAGAGCGCACGCCCGAACTCTGGGACGACCCCGATCTTTACCTCGACCACCGCATGGCGCCGCTGGCCAGCGAGATCGGCGAAATGAAGGAATTCGTCTCCGAAACGCTCGCGGTCCAGACCTATGGCTCCGATGCGGTGGAGGCTGCGAAACGAAACGCCGAAGACCTGGCACGGTCGGGGGCGCCTGAGTTTCAGGGCCTGTGGGCGCGGCTTTCCCGCTCGCGCCACCCGATGGACGAACTTGTCAGATGGGACCGGGAGCAGAGCGCGCTCAGAAAGTACGGCGCAGATCCGGACGCCTATATCGCGTCCGAGATCGAGAACCGGCTGTATGGGCGCGCTTCTCCTCACGCAGCGCCTGCCGCGCGGCAACAGCTTCCTTCCTCTTTCGCCGCCGCCCGCTCCAGCGGGCCGCGCGGCAGCGGAGGCGGCGGGCCGCGCTCGCTTTCCGAAATCATGAACAGATGAGGTAACAGGACATGGCCGAGACACGCGCCACTCCCGCTTTGTCGCCCACGATCTGGGACGACGATTTTTCAACCGAGTTTTACCAGACCAATCCGTTCGCCGCCTATTCCGGGACCGGCACCAACAACCCGATCGTGATGAAGGAAGATTTTGCCGCCCGGCGCGGCAATGGCATCACCTTCGAATTCATCACCAATCTCAAGCGCGGCACGATCTTCGACCGCCAGCCTTTGCGCGGCCATGAAGACAAGCTCGGCGAGTATGGCGACAAGGTTTCGTGGCGCTTCCGCAAGAAGGGCATTTCGATCCATGAACTGGATGGCGACAATGCCGCCATCGACCTGCGCGAAGCTTCGCGCGGTGCGCTTCGAATTTGGGCCGACGAAGACGTCAAATGGGAGACCATCGACCGGCTCGGCGATGTCGGCGAGAATTGCGACGTGCCGTTCGAGATCGCAACGCCGACGCAGAAAAGCGCCTGGGTGGAGAACAATCAGGACCGCGTTCTCTTCGGCGCGGCGCGCGCGAACTACTCGACCAATTTCGCCACCGCCGCCGGCAATGTCGATGCGACAAACGACAAGCTCACGCGGCGTTCGCTGTCCCTCCTGAAGCGGCTGGCGCTCTCCGCCTCGCCGCGCATCACGCCGATCCGCGTGCAGGAGAAGAACAATCGCCGCTATTTCGTGGCCTTCGCGCATCCCTTCGTGTTCCGCGATTTCGTCGCGGACGCCGAAGAGGTGACGTCCAATGTCGCGGTGATCGAGCGCAATGAGGGCATTTTCCTCGGCGGCGACCGCGAATGGGACGGCGTCATCCTGCACGAAGTCGACGACATGCCGGTCTATACGGGCATCGGCAATGGCGGCATCGATATCTCGCCGGTGCACCTGCTGGGCCAGGAGGCGCTCGGCTTCGCCATCAAGCAGCGCTACAAATCGCGCACCCAGGAAGACGATTACGGCCAGGTTCAGGGCCTCGGCATGATCGGCAAATGGGGCATGAAAAAGCTCTGCTACAATGCCGGCTATGGCGGCGACGATGCGAGCGTGCACGGCAAGCATCGCGGCGTCGTGACCGGCTTTTTCTCCGCCGTCGGCGACTGACCCCTCGCACCACTTCTGACTTTTTGAAAGGAGCCCATCATGGGTAACTACTGGACAAACTCTGTCCGGCATCCGGAAGATGTGGGTGTCGGGCATATCCGCCGCACGGTCACGTTCGATCAGAAAAGCGTCGATACGGGCATTCCGGTCGGCGCGCTCGAAGCGGGCACTGTTCCGCTTCGGGCCTATGCCGTCATCGAGACGGCGTTCAATGCCGCAACGACCAATGTGCTCGTGCTCGGCTCGGCGGCGGACGATGACGGTCTTGTCACGTCCGCCAATGCGGTGGCCGGATCACTCGGCCTGAAAGCCGGGACCGGCGCTCTGCTCGGCACGCCGCTTGCGGCCGACACCGTGTTTTTCGCGAAGTACACGCAGACGGGCACGCCGGCCACCACCGGCAAGGCGACCTTTGTCGTCGAGTTCGTCAACGCGCGCGAAACCGCAGCCTGAGCCGGACGCCGGACTCGGATGCTTCCGAGTCCGGCGATCTTTTTGCTCAAGCCCGGCAACAGCCGGGTTGAGTGGGAGAGCGATGAGCTCTCCCCGTTGTTCTTCTTAAGGGAGACATCATGACCAAGCGCATTCTGACCTATACGCCGACAGACGAGACGGACGCATCCGTCACCACCTATGGCCATGTGTTTTCCGCGGGCGTGCCGCTCGATCTCGGCGAGGACGAAGCGGCGTATGCGCGGCTGAAGGGCAATCCGGAATTTTCCGCCGACGGCAAAGAGAAAAGGACGAAGGCGAAAGCGGATGTGGAGCCTCAGCTGCCGGCCGATCCCTCCGCCGATGAAAGCAATGACGGCAAGGACGCAAAGACGCGTGCGGCGCTGCAGGCGCGCGCTCTGAAGACCGCGAAGGCCGAGGCCGGCAAAGAGAGCGTGTGATGCCGAAAACGCGGACCGATCTCATCAACGAGGCGCTCGATATGCTCGGCGTCACCGGCACGGGGCAGACCCCGTCGGCCGAAGACCGCGCCGTGATCGACGGCAAGATCGAACCGAAACTCGCCGAGCTGTCGCGCCGCGAGATTGTTTATGTGCCCGATCCCGATGCGGTTGACGACGAAATCTTCGATGCGCTGGCAACTCTTCTGGCGGAAGAAGCGGGGCCGAAATTCGGAAGGCCGCGCGATCTCGGCGTCCGGCTTGAGGCAGAGGGACGACTGATCGAAATGCTGGGCGGCTCCAGACCCGAGACGGTTGCCGCGGAGTATTTCTGATGCCGGATATTCCGCTGCCGCTCTCATCTTCGCCCGGCGCGACACCGCTCGAAGCGCAGGGGCGGCTGATCAATGCCTATGTCGAGCCGCTCGAAGGCGGCGAGGGCAGCTATGTGCGCCGCCGCGTGCCGGGCCTGATCGAAGCGGCTCCGGACAATGAGGCGCTCGGGCCGGTGCGCGGATTTCATTTCGTGTCGAACACGCTGCTCATCGCGCAGGGCGGCAAGCTGTGCAAGATCGTTGCGGACGGGACACGCAGCGTTCTCGGCGATCTGCCGGGCACGGGAGCGGTGACGATCGCCTCCAACAACAAGGCGCCGATCCCCGATATTCTCTGTGTCACCTCGGCGGGAATCTACGCGCTGACGATTTCCGGTGCGCCGGTTTCCTTCACGGATCCCGATCTGCCGCAGCCGAACTCGGTGTGTTTCATCGACGGCTATTTCATCATGACGCTGCGCGACGGGCGCGTCTTCGCGTCGGGTCTCAACTCTACGACCTTCTCAGGCGTCGATTTTGCAAAGGCGGAAGCCAAGGCCGGCGGGCTTTATCGCGGCGTCGTCTTCGGGCAGCAGCTCTATCTGATGGGGCCGAACGCGACCGAGGTCTGGTACAACGCGGCGAACCCCACCGGCTTTCCTTTTACCCGCGCCAGCGTCATTCCGGTCGGCCTCGTTGCACCGACGGCGGTTGCCGGCATGGAGGATGGGTTCAATCTTGCGCTGATCTGGGTGGGTTCGGACCGCCGCGTGTGGCAGCTGACCGGCGGATATACTCCGCAGCCGATCGCAACGCCCGATGTGGCGCGCGCTCTGAGCGAAATCGCCGCCGCCGATATCTCAACTTTGATCTTTACCGCCGGCGAGCACGCCTGTTGCGCCATTACAGGCCCGGACTTCACATGGGTCTACGATCTGTCGACCAATTGCTGGCATGAGCGCGCAAGCTATCGGACGCCGAACTGGCGGGCCTCGATGTCGGCGCGCGCTTTCGATGCCTGGTTCACGGGAGACCGCAAGAACGCGCAGGTGCATAAGATCAGCGAGAGTGCGCAGGAGGAATCCGGTGAGCCGCTGATCTTCTGTCTCAGAACAAAACCTGCCGCAGCCTTTCCGAACCGTGTGCGGATCCACCGAGCCGATTTCGGTTTTGTGATGGGGCGGGGCCTCGTCGACGGCCGCGAGCCGATCGAGACAGATCCTGTCGTTCGCATCCGTTACTCCGACGACGGCGGCAATAGCTTCTCGCAACCGATTGAGCGTTCGCTCGGGCGGCATGCAAAATTCGACACGCGCATCACCGTCAACCGCCTTGGTCTGACCGGGCCGTTCGGACGTGTATACGAGCTCGAAGTGTCGGATCCTGTTTATGTCGGCCTTCTGACGGCGAGCCACGAAGCCGAAGCGCGAATGAATTGACGGCCGCTTGATCCCTAACGGCGCAGCGTACAGCGCACCGGTATCGTATTGGGGTCGTCGAAGTCTCCGTCGGGCCTGATAACCCCGGACATCGTCCATGGGCGCTTTTCGTGAATCTTGTCGATGGCAATCGGAATGTCGAACAGGATGTACTTACCCTGCGGGTCATCGAAACCGAAGACAATGCCCTCCTTCAGATCCACAGTCTTGCCGGCATATGTCGCGGTGTGATCGGTGAAGTTAAGGCGGGCTTTTTCCGAGCCCCATTTGCAATCGTAAACGACCGGCGCCGCCTGCGCGGCTTGGGCAAGACCGAACACGAAAGCAGCGGACATCATAATTTTTCGACGGCTCGGCACAGCATTTTCCCACATTTCGTAATTTGAGGGCGCATGTCTGATTATCAGAATTTAAGCCACCTTTCTACTTACGACTCAAAAGGCCGTAAAGTTCAGCCTGAGGGAATTGTATTCCATCACACCGGCGGACGGCGCGACAATCCGGGTACCATCCAGGTCCTTAATGAGCGTGGTTTCTCATCCAATTTCGTCACGGATCGTGACGGGAATATCGCTTACAGTGTTACTCCGGGAGCCTATGCTTCGCATATGCGGCCAGGCGGCTTTCGAATGAAGAATCCGCCCGATGCAATCCGCCGGTTCAACAACAGTAACATGCTGGGTATGGAAGTGTCGGCGGCGGACGATGGCGACATTCTGCCTGAGGAGATTGCCGCGAACCTGAAATGGGCCGCCGATATGGGGATGACTTACGGGTTCGACCCCGGCAAGACTGCCTATGGGCATGGAGAACTGAACGGCCACAAACGTCCCGATGAGGGATACACGATCACCAACGCGGTTCGGCAGCACCACCCGCAGTCTCAGCAAGAAGCGCTGATGTCTCCTGCGCGAATGGCTAATCAGTATGCGCCTGATTTTGGTATGTGGGCGGCGCCGTCCACTCAGGGTGTAACCCCGCGGTCCGTCCGGGCAGCTCGCGAGCGGGGACTGTCCGTATCGCCGACCATGCCCGGAGCAATCAGTCCTGCGCGCGGCAGCTTCGCGACCGCCGGCGAAAATCGCTGGCCGGACGACGTACATACTTTTCCGGAAAGCGGGGGTGACCTTTCGCGCGCGGAAATGTTTGCGCTCGGACGCGATCCGAAGTTCCGGCAGCTTGCCATCGAAATGCTGACGGGCCGGGTGACGCCCAATCAGAAGGTCGATCAGGCGCATGCCCGCCTTCAGTCCTTTGCTCCGACGCGGATGGCAATGGATGTGGACTATCAGCCGCTGCCGCGCGATCGATCCTACCTCGGATTATGGCGATAGCGCGATCCGATGGCCGATCTTCCGCCGCCGCCGCCGCCGCAGGCCGATTTCGTCAATCCTAACACCGGCCGTCCGACCGAGATTTTCTATCTCTGGCTCGTCAAAGAACTCGTCACAAAGATCCGTGAGCTCGAAGCGCGGATTGCAGCACTGGAGCCTTGAACACATATGGGCTTTTTATCCGGACTTTTAGGCCTCGATGCCGGCAAAGCAAAAATGAAGGCCGCAAAGCAAAACCGCGCCGAGATCGACGCGCTCGGTAATCGCGGCTTCGGTTATATCAACGAGGGCGAGGACCGATCGCAGGCCGCGCTGAACGAAGCGGCGCGACTCTACGATCCCTATGCGAATACCGGCACGCAGGCGGGCAATATGTACGCCAATGCGACGGGGCTGAACGGTGCCGCTGGGTCCGATGCCGCCCGCGCCGCCTTCCGCGCCGGGCCTGGTTATGACTTCCAAGTCGATGAAGCCATGCGTGGCGCCGAGCGTGCGGCCTCGGCCGGCGGCATGCTGGCCTCCGGCAATCTGATGGCGGAGATGCTGGCGCGCGGTCAGAACCTTGCCAATCAGGAATATGGAGGATGGCTCGACCGGCTTTCCAACCAAGCCGGACAAGGGCTGCAGGCCGCGCAAGGAAAAAGCGGCATGCTGAACAATCTCGCCAATATCTATCAGCAGACGACGGGTCAGCGGCTTGGCCTCGACACTTCGATTGTTGCGGGCCGTATGGGCGCGGCAAATCAATATGCCGAAGGCAAGGAAACGAACAAGGGTGCCTGGGCCAATCTCGGCTCGGCGCTCGGCAATATGACTGGCAAAGCCGCGTTCGGCGGAATGTGAGGAGGTGCGATGAGCTATTTTTACGATCTGACGCCTCAGGCCGTTTCCGTCCCGGTGGCGGGGCAAGGCCTTGTGCAGGGGTTTGCGGAAAGCCTCGGGCCGCGGCTCGACGCGTATCGGGCGGAAAAAGCCGACGAAAATCAGTGGCGCGATACGCTGAATGCTTTCCCTGAAAATCCGGGCGGCTTCTCGCGTGCGCAGATGTTTGCGCTCGGCCGTGACCCGAAATACCGCGATATTGCTATCGAAATGCTCACCGGGCGGATGAAACCCCAGCAATTTATGGGGCCGGCGCAGCCGGCATACGGCGCTCGACCTTTCGGCCCCTCGCGCATGGCGGCGGATGTGGACTACCACGAGGCGGAAAGCGGCGGTGCGTACTTCAATCCGTACAGTGCGGGTTGGATGCGATGAGCTTGTGAATGAGCTATTGCTTGGGACGGCGGCTTCTATAGTTGGATATCGTTCTCGTCGATAAAATCGATGATCTGCCGGTCCTCGACAACATCCGAGTCGATGCTTTCCAAAGCCGTCCGCAGGCGGTGCTGATGGGCGTCGCGAGTTGCGGGAGAGACAGGCCCCCTGCGGATCTTCTCTTCAAACTCTTCGAGCGATTTTGTGTAATAGTGGTTGAGCTGTAGATTTTGTGACGCGTAGAAATCGGGAGTTTTTCGCTGCTTGCGCGTGAACACCTTTCCAACGTCGTTGCAGGTCATCTCACCGTATTGCCGCGTTTCGAACTGGTGAACGCTGACTTCCGTGACCTCGCAGGGGTCGACAACGCATTTGAAATTCGTCGCATTTTTTTTTCGACTGATCGGATCGGTCGCACGTTGGACGAAGTTTCTGAGAATACCACCATCGGGTTTAGCTTTGTGACCACTGGTCCCGAACATGTGCCAGGGGAGGGAGACATTCGGAAATCCGCCTGTACCTTTGAGGGCCTCTTCGACAGTGTTTCCCAATTTCGGCAGCAGGAACTCGTCGACGTCAATCAGCGCCATCCATCGGAAGGCGGCGCCGAAGTTTAGAATTGCATGAGCGAAAGCGACCACCTGGCTATTGAACTGCTGGCCGTCCGACATGTCGATCATGCGCCCGGCCCAAGGCACCAGCGTCAATTCCGCGTCGGACAATCTTGCTTTGATTATGCTCGCTGTCCCATCGGTTGAGCCGTCATCGTAAATGATGAAATGGCGGATTCCGACGGCCTGATGAAAGGCAAGCCACTCGTCGATGTAGCTCTCTTCATCCTTCAGCATTGTCACGATGGCGACCCCGTGGCGGTTGGGTCGAGGCGCGGGAGGATCGATGCGAAGATGTTTGGAGAAGGGCAGGCGCTTTTTAAACAGTCTCATTACGTGATTGGCACCTAAACCGAGAGCGTTCGGGCCAATAGATTGGCCCGAAAAAGCTAAAAGGCCATAGGATACACGAGAGCTAGGGTCAACCTTGAGACCTAGTTTTGGAGCCGCAAACCACTAATCCTCAGCGGCCCAGGCCTGTAGATCGCGGTGGCTGGTCATCTTCGTAATGAGTCTTTCTCCGGCGCGCCGCAGGCGGTGGAGCCTGAGCGACGCCCTTTCAAGAAACGTTATTTCTGAGGCTACGTGGCGGACAACGCGTCCCTCCGAGATCCACTTGTCGAAGAGCGCACGTTCTGCAGTCCAGTCGTGACCATACTCACCGGCATGGCCAAAACCGAACAGGTGAAGAATGGCGTCGGGATAAAGTTCCATCAGATGAAATGCGCCGGCTAAACCGGTGCTTGGTTTCATTCCTTCTTCGGACTTTAGCCGCCGCAACTGCTCGACACAGGCAGGAGCGTATCCGACAACCTTCAAGGGCTTATCGATAACGCCGGTCGCCTCACTCTTAAGGGCGTCTACGTCTTTCCGCTTGTAATTGACGATCCATATTTGCTTGGCCGAGCGATAGGCTCCTGTATGGAAGCCGTCGGTGAACGCAAGCCGCCAAGTGTGCATGACAAGTACGTCTGTACGTCTTCCCGCCAGGCCGAAAGTCTTGGCACGGTTAAAGCGCATTACGAGATCGTACTGGTCAATGACGCGAGAGAATTCGCGGCCGACTCTTCCATTTCCAACAACTGCGATACGCATAAAGCGGTTTGTATTCCAAATAAAAGCCGCCGTGCAAGCATTTTGCCAATTCAATCAATTTCTGGAGCATCCGTGATACGATACCTCTCTAGCGCTGTGATCGTTCTCCTGCTTACTGCAGCACCTCCGGCCGATGCGGCGGGGTTATGGCCACTCTCCTATTCGCAGCGCCACGATGCGAACGGCAGACCTTATCCAGGTGCCAAAGCGTATTTCTATGATGCCTCGACTGGCGATCCGATCATCGTTTATCGCGAATATTCTTTGGCGACGCCGCACACAAATCCAGTAGAGGCTGACGCCAACGGCGTATTTCCTGGAGTTTATATTGATGGCAGCGAAGACTTTTACCGGTTCCGTGTAACAACCGCGTTTGGGTCTGTACTATCCGACGACGCTGTCATTCCGAATATCGGACCATCTGAAGGCGAGGGCGGTGGGCCACCGGAGCCGGTCGAAGCGACGGCCCTCGCCAAGACCGGCGATATCAAAGCCCGTTATGGCGTGGGCACCCATATTGGATGGCTGCCGTGCAACGGTTTGACCATTGGATCGTCGGTTTCGGGGGCAAACTATGCATCGTCAGATAACGAAGCTCTCTTTCTGTTCCTATGGCAGGCGGATGAAACCTTAAGTGTCGTCGGAGGTAGAGGTGTGACTGCGGCTGCAGATTGGGGGGCGAATAAACGGCTAAGTTTACCCGATATGCGGGGGCGTGTGCTCGCTGGCCTCGATACCATGGGCAACGGAGTTGCCGGTATTCTGCCCGGCCTGGACGCAGTCGGAGAGATCACCGGAGACGATTCCGTTTTGCTTACTGGTGGCCAGATTCCTCAAATCGACGGCTTTACCAGCTCAGACGGTTTGCACGGCCATTCGTATCGCTTGAATCTACAGGGCGGAGAGAGTTCAGCCGATGGCGGCGGTTTTATGGTCGATCGGGTCGATGGGGGACCTCAACTCAACTACCCAGCTTATACCGGAACGCCGGATGAAAGCCTCGGTCACCTCATCGGTGGATCCGGAGTTCACAGCCATACGGTCACCGTGGGCTCAGCGGTGCCAAGTGCGGTTTCTCGAGTTCAACCGACCTTCGGTATTTCATTTTACATCAAACTATAAGGCGCTGATATGTACACGGGAACTTTTGGCCCCGCTTCGAATCGCGCGGATTATCGCGAAACTATTCAACTTCGAACAGCGGATGATGCGAATTTTCTCGAGATCGAAGAAATCGAAATCGTTGTGGGCAATCCAAACCGTTGTGCCGCGCTGCGCAAACTCCTTTCGCAGGAGCAGATAAGTTACGATGAAGAACTCGGGGAGTTTACTTTTATTCTGAAGGCGGAAGAGCTTCGCGGCTTTTCTGCTGGAACCTACGATATGGGCATCGTTCTGACGATTGAAGGAGCTCGTGAACAGCTCTTTACAGGAGAGATCGTGATCTTGGATGGAGTCGTTTCATGACGACAGTGCTACTGATCGATGCTCAGCCTAAGATCAGGTCCTCACGTCTGGCAAGACCAAAAATCAAGATGGTGCCTAACCCAGCCCGGCAGATTCGCCTAGCAGTCCTACCGGGCTCGGTGGCGGCGCAACGCTCTGCAGAGCGCGCCGAGGCCGCCGCCGTAGCAGCGCACGCGAGCGAAGAAGCGCTCGGATTGTCGGTATCTTCTGAGTTTGTGGTACGCGCGGTTCCGACAACCTTACCCGCGGCCCGCGCGTTGAATGATAGTCCGACGATCGTGTGGGACTGGAATTCGGGGAATGCCGTCTCTGCGAATGTACCCGATCACGCCGTTGACTATACAAAGCTTCAACTTGTTGCAGCGGACAGCCTGCTCGGTTCGGTCGGAGGCGGAGAGGTGGAGGAAATCCCGGTGACAGCCGCCGGCAGAGCGCTGCTGGCCGATCCGGACGCGACGGCTCAACGGGGAACGCTGGCACTCGATCAAGTGGACAATACCTCGGATGCGGACAAACCTGTTTCAACTGCGCAGGCAGTCGCCGACAGCTTGCGTCAGTTGCACTCTGAAAAAGGTCAGGCAAACGGCTATCCCCCGCTCGATGCAAGCGCGCTGATTCCAGCGGCCTTTCTTCCATCCTATGTCGACGACGTTTTGGAGTATGCGAACACAGGTGCATTTCCGCTGGCGGGAGAAACAGGAAAAATCTATCTGGCGCTGGACACCGCGAATATCTACCGGTGGTCGGGCAGCATCTATGTCGAGATCGCGGCGAGCCCCGGTTCGGCGGATGCTGTGCCAGAGGGGTCTACGAATGTATATTTTACGGCCGCGCGTGTCCGCTCGACGCTTCTTACGGGATTTTCGGCTGTTGCGGGGGCCGCCATATCGGCGACCGATACGGTGATCGGTGCACTGCAGAAGGTCCAGGCTCAGTTAAGCGATCACGGGACGACGCTGGCCACACACGCCGCCAGCCTTCTTCTGAAAGCAAATGTAGCGTCGCCCGTACTGACGGGACTAGTCGAAGTTCAGGGCGCAGAAATCTTTAGTGGAGATATTTCACCGTCTCCGTTATCGTCCAGTACGGACGACTACAATCCTTCGGGCCTTGCTGCGGCTTCGCGCGTGCGTCTCTCGGCGTCTGGAGCCGTCAATCTCACTGGCCTCGCGACAGGGTCGGACGGCCGACGGGTCGTCCTGCATAACATTTCGGCCTTTGCGATTACTCTAAAAGACGACGTTACGAGCACCTTCACGAACCGCTTCGCGCTTAATGGCGATATCGTTCTTTCGCAGGATCAGAGCATTCAAATCGAATATGACGGCACGACGCAGCGGTGGCGTGCGATCGGAGGGATTGGCGGCACCGGCGCCGGCATCACCGACGGTGACAAGGGCGACATTGTAGTATCGGGCGGAGGAACGGTATGGGCACTGGACACGCCGGTGAGACCGCTGGGGTATCAACATACTTGGCAAAACTTTGCTGCAACGCGACTTCAAGGAACATCATATCAAAATATTACTGGAAGGCCGATCGAGGTTTTGACGCGACCCAGCAGTTCGGGTGGAAGCGTGCAAGTATCCGAAGATAATGTGACTTGGCATACGCTACTCACGGGCACGGGTGGGTCGCACCAAGCGTTTGGTTCCTTCACAGTTCCAGCCGGTTGGTACTATCGAATCGCTAATCTCAGTGGCGCAGCGACCATCTGGATGGAACTCCGATGAGATCGCGCCAGCTTGGCGTCCCGGAATAGAGCGGTAGACCGGACTCTGCTGCGAAAGCCGGATCATTTGTGAAGATCGGCAGGCCGCGATCAATGGCGCGGGAGAGAATGTGGCGGTCCTCGTCGATATGGCGTCTCGTAAGGCCTTTGTCGTTATAAGCATGGCCGGCGTTTGAGAATGAAAAGCCGCTCATCACAACCTTTTGCGCACCGAATTTGAGACACAGAAATGGAAGGATAATGCCGTTCGATGGACGCGCGCGATCCGGGATTTCCTCTCCGATGAAATCCCGGACGATCGCGAGGTTCTCAGAGCGCGTGTAGTAGTAACGACGTGAATATGTGTAACCGAGCCTTGCAAGCCTGAAGGGAGCCAAATTCACGAGACCGTTGCTCTTGGGCAGGATCAGAATGCCGGTTCCGCCTCCGGCAAGGACTTTTTTGGCATCGCGATTTGCGGGGGTGTTTTTTAGAACCGTACCGAAAAGCGTTAGGTTCGGAGACGCTCCGAGACGGTCGGCAACGACTTCGGACGCATTCACAGAAGCGACGGACCAATTGGCGTCCAGATCTGCGGGAATTGCGGCGCCCGGGCCGGAGCCGACTACCCAGACCGGGCCGCGGATGCTGGGAGGAGCGCGAAGAGGTTTGGAAAGAAGGCTGTCTAGAATGTCGCGTGGGCGGTTGCGTTTTGTGGCGCCGAGGAGCGAGCGAAGGCCCATGCCTCAATCCCGTCGCACAGGTTTTACAAGATAGCGACCGAGGCTTACGAGAGCATGGGTCGTAAACCCGCTTCGCCACGTCTTGAGGTAAACATTACTGTGCCGCATGCCGACCATTTCGGCGTAAGGAAATACTCCGCGGATTTTTGTTAGCCACCAATCCGGTGGCCTTACCGTAGCATGCGCGTTTTCGCCGTTCGGCAGAATTGCGTTGGCGGTTCGGGTATCTATGCAGAAGATGACATCGTTCGCGAGCCTTGCGATGTCGCTGAGGACCGCCGGGACTTCCTCCGTGTCGAGATGCTCAAATACATCTGTACATATCACTAAGTCGTAGCGTTCGCGAGGGATAGCGGAAATTGCCGGGATTGCTGGGTCGTAGCGGTCGCGAACAGTCAGGCTGGCACAATTGATTTCGTTGATCAGGCGGCTTTGCCCAGCACCATAATCCAGTACCGAAGCCGGCTTGCGTTCTTTAACCCAAGGCTGGATGACCCGGAGCTTGTGAACGCCGGTGTCGCCGTATCGGCGTACTCGATGAATTTCCGCGTACTGTGCGAGGTTTCGAGTCTGAACCATTTTACGGGGTCTTATCCTGACGGCTTTTGAAGGCGAGCCAGCTCGGGCTTTTCGACATGGAATTGGCGCGGCTTTGAGGCTCAATCAGCATCAGCGACAGGTCGTGTTCGGCCGCGAATACATCGACCTCCTGCATCACTTTCGGCCAGCGCGGAGAGTAGTCGTCGCCCGCAAATAGACCGCCGGCCTTTAGCTTCGGCCACCAGTCGCGCAACGTCCGACCCTCATCCTCACCTGTGTGTGCATAGCCGTCAACGTAGATAAAATCGAAAAAATTGTCAGGGAAGCGCGGCAGCGCTTCGTCGAACCGAAGCTTCAGGACGATGCTGCGCCCACCAAATTTCAGTAGACGTAGGCGAGCGCCCAAATATTCCCAGAGGTCATGCCCACGATCGCCGGCCCACATATCGACGCTCCAGAGTTTTTTGAGAGGGGCGTTAGCAAGCAGGGCTTCTGAAAATTCGCCACGTGCGACGCCGAGTTCGATGCCGACCCAGCCCGGGCGGATCAGTTTGGCTATGTCGATGCGGCGCTCGAAGGAGCCACCCAGAACGGAAGCCACGTTCGGAGGCCGGGTACCTTCAAATTTTGCTGGCTGCCATTCAGTCGGAGCTTGCAGCTCTTCGCGCCTCTTCCGAAGTCCCAAAGAGCTACGCAAACCCATGTGCCGCCTCCACCGCTCGAATTTTTTAGCGGCTGATCGGCTTAAGCGTCAACTGAACAAAGGCCGCGTGTCAGTCTGAGTGAGCAAAGCCGGAGTTCCTCGCATGCCAAAGCCTCTCTGGTATCTGGAAGTCGAGCGCCGTAAAGGACTTCACGAAGTCAAGAACAGATCCTTGCTTTCGGCGTTTCTGAAGTCCGATGGCCGCACGCTTGGCGATCCGTCGAGGCTTCCCTGGTGCGGCGACCTTGTGGAGACGGCGATCCGGACGGCGCTGCCGCAGGAAAAGGTCCCGGCAAATCCCTATCTCGCGCGCAACTGGCTGAGCTTCGGCAAGCTCGTGAAGCCCTGCCTCGGCGCCATTATGGTCTTTGACGGCGGGAAGCGGCCGCCGCCCTCCGGCCATGTCTGCTTCTATGCCGGCGAAGATGCGACGCATTTCCATGTTCTCGGCGGCAATCAGTCGAATGCGATTTCCATCATGCGCATCGACAGGAGGCGCCTTCTGAAGAACGGCACGCGCTGGCCGCTGACGGCACCGCCACCGGCGCCGCAAACGGGCGAGGTTGCCGCGCAAAGCTCCGCACTCGCTGTTTCCGACAGCGAGGCCTGATCCCGCCGCGCGGCCGGGTTTGTCGCGCATTCCTTGAAAATCTGGAGAATTCTGATGTTCGGAATAACCGTTCCGGCGCTGACCAGCGCCGCGCGCACGCTTGCCGGCTATCTCACGGTCTGGCTTGTCGCCAAGGGTTTTATCGTCGAGGCAGAAAGCGAGCTCGTCGTCACAGCGATCGTGACGCTGACGGGTCTTGCGGGCTCGATCTATTTCCGCCGCCGCAGCGCGCTGGTGGAACAGGCGGCATCGCTCGCCGAAGTCGGCAAGATCATTGCCGCGCCTGAACTTGCCGGGAGCGTGCCGAGCGCCAAAGTCGTTTCGCGCTGATGGACTGGCTGAAGCTCGCCCTTGGTCTTCTCAAGGCCTGGAACGGGCTGATCGCGCTTATGCGCCAGTGGCGCGACCGGGAAGCCGGCCGCGCCGAGGTCATCATCGAGATCAAGGACAAAAGCCATGACGCGCTTGCGGAAGCTGACAACGCTCGCGCTGTTCAGCACGGGATTGACGCTGATGATCGCGAGCTGCGCCGGGACGATGGCCATCGACGCGATTGAACGGCGCGCCATCTGCGCCGCCTTCGTTCCGATCTCCTGGTCAGCCCGCGACACCGATGAAACCATCCGCGCGGTGAAAGCCCATAACGCCGTTCACAAAAGGATATGCCGGACATGAATTCCGAAACCGGGATCTTCGTCGCGGTGCTCGCTTTCCTGTTCGGCGTGCTCGGCGCTTTTGCGCGTTTCGTCCAGCGCCTGTCGCGGCTCGAAAGCCGGGTGGAGACCTGCGAGGCCGACGGCGCAAAGACGGAAATCGTTCTGGCGCAGCTTGTCGGGCAGATGCAGGCGGTGTCGGAGACGCTCGGGGCTGTGCGGCTCTATGCGGCCGAAAACTATGTGCCGCTGGAGCGCATGGCGATCGTCGAAAACAAGATCGACGGGCTCGGCCAGCGCTCCGGCGCAATCGAAGCCAAGCAGGCCGAGCAGGGCGCAACCCTTGAGGCGATCAAGGATATGGTGACGGATATCAGGACGTCGCTGGCGCGGCGCTGATCGGGACCAGCGTTGCAAATTTAAAGCCCGCCGCGGAAGTCTCCGCGGCGGGCTTTTTTGTTTTTCCTTGGGACGTTTCCTGAAAGCCGTCAGTTCTTCGTGACGACCGCTTCGAGATATTCGGCCGGCGCGGTGAAGCTGCCATTTTTGGCGATGTTGCAGCTGTTGAAAAGCGCAAGAATGTCCTTTTCCAGCGCCGCCTGTTTATCGGCATCGAGCGCCGCAAACGCCTTGTGCACCGGGCCGTAATAGGTGCGGAACACATCGAGGCAGTGCTGCGCCGAGCGATAGCGGAAATTGAACTTCCGCTCCGTCGCCGAGACCTTTGCGTCCGCGCCGAACAGAAGATTGAGATGGGCGGTCGTGCCCCAGAGCGAGGGCGGACGGATGCCGGCCGGCGGCGCGATATAGCCGCCAAGCACTTTGAACAAGCGGCCGATCATGCTGTCGGGCGTCCAGTTCGCAAGGCCGATCTTGCCGCCCGAGCGGCAGACACGCAGAAGCTCGGACGCGGCGCGTTCCTGGTTCGGCGTGAACATGACGCCGAAGGTCGACAGAACGGCATCGAACTTTGCGTCAGTGAAAGGCAGGTTTTCGGCGTCGGCTTCCTGGAAGGCGACACCAAGGCCTTCGGCCTCGGCACGGATGCGGCCGCGCGCGAGCAGGGAGCCGACATAATCGGTCGAGGTGACATCGGCCCAGCGGCGCGCAGCGGCAAGGGTCGCATTGCCGTTGCCGGCGGCGACATCGAGCACCTTCTGGCCGCCGCCGATATCGGCGGCTTCGCACAGGAGTTCGCCGACGATCTGCAGGGTCGTGCCGACCACGGCGTAATCCCCGGAGGCCCAGGCCGTCTGCTGGCGAGTTTTGATGGCGGAAAAGTCGGGCGCGGCAACGGGCGCGGTCTGGATGTTCATAGGGGGCTCCTATTCGAGGTGAAACCGCCGGGCGGGGCGATTTGATCGCCTCCACAGCCGTCGGCTATTCTCCCCCCCTGCGAGCAGGACCCGTTTCCCTTGGCCGGGGAGATACAGGCCGGAGACCGCTTTTCTCAATGACCGCAACGCCGCCTTCATTTGCCAAAACGCCGGATGGGGCGGGACAGGCGCGGGACCTGCTGGCCGATATGCTCCGGGCCGTCCGGCTGACGGGCTCCGTCTATATGAACGCCCGCCTGACCGAGCCTTTCGGGGTCGTCACCCCGCCGCAATTCGACGAGACCAAACCCCTCGCGCATTTGCGCCATATCAGCATTTTTCATCTCATCGCGAGCGGCAGATGTACGGTCGAACTGCCGGGAGAAGAACCGCGGGCGGTAGCGGCGGGCGATGTTCTGCTCGTGCCGTTCGCCGGCCCGCACAAAATCTGGAACGGCGAGGTCTTTGAAGAGGTCTCAGCCGCCGGACTGGTCAAGCCCGGACCGATCGACGGTATGTGGAAGATCAATCATGGCGGCGGCGGCGAGACGACCCGCATTGTCTGCGGCTTTATCGAATCCTCCGAATTTCTGTTCGCGCCGGTCTTCCGGTCATTGCCCGCGCTGATGATCTATCGCTCGCATAACGAGCCGGTCGGCGCCGTCATTACATCGACCGTGAACCAGATCCTCGATCTTGCCGATCAGGCGGCGCCGGGCGCCGACCTGATGCTGAGCCATCTGATGCAGCTTCTGTTCGTTGAAGTTCTGCGCCGTCATGCAAGCGATGAGTCGGACAAGGGACAGGGCCTGTTCTCGGCGCTCGGCGATCCGCTCATCAGCCGGGCGCTGCAGAGCGTGCACCAGGATCCGTCGCGGCGCTGGACGGTCGATGATCTCGCGCGCGAGGCCGGAACATCGCGCACCGTTCTTGCCGATCGCTTCCGCGCGATGATGGGGCAGACGCCGATGGATTATGTCGCGAGCTGGCGCATGCAGATCGCCTCCGGCCGTCTTCGCGACGGTCAAGAAAGCATCGGCGCGATTGCGGCGGATGTCGGCTATGAATCCGAAGCGGCATTCAACCGCGCCTTCAAGCGTGTGACGGGCACGACACCGGGCCGATGGCGCTCGGAGTCGAAAGACATGTCCGGGAAAATCATGCTTCCCGCTTAAGCGCAGCTGTCGCGGAGTTAAGCGTAGCTGTTGCGAAAAGAGAGGCACAAAAAAGGAAACCTCGCTGGAGCATAAGCCCGCAGCGAGGTTTCCGACGGCGCTTGGGGGACCATTTGCCGTAGGCGTGCAGTATCGTTCCCAACTTCTTACCGCAATCTGAACGCGTGCCTCATCCAAAGGTCTATAAGTACATACGCAGATTCTGATAGCGATGTGCGCCGAAAGTCGATGCCGGTGCGGCGCGTGTCTTTACGGCAAAAGAAATTATCGATGCAGCGCCGGGACTTGCGCATCAGACCGCGGGCACGGCGCGCGGGCGCTTTTTGGGATGAACGAAGCGCATGCCCACCCATTCGCCGTCGCGCCAGGCCAGCACGCAGCGCCGGCGGATTTCGAGATTGCCCGGAATCTGCAGAATGAAGGCTTTGGGAAGCTCCCGATCAGTCTCGACGGAGACGAGGGCGCCTCCCGCCGAAATATTATGGAGCGTGCAGTCGATGACCGCTTGCGGGTGCAAGAGGCGGCCCTGCGCGAACAGGTTTCTTCGGACGTGAACGCGGCGATCCTGACTCATACGCCTCAACCGAGATGTGATATATCAAGTGCAATCTCAGTGAGTTACGCGCCGTTCAACCGCATTGATGCGGCATCGACCTGCGATAGTTTCCGCAAGGTGACCAAGGAGCGGGCAATTTGCGCGGCGATCGGGCAAGCGGTCCGGGTGTCGTGACCGAGCCGCCACACCCCGTGGCCAACCGGCATCAGTTGGGCTGTTTTCCCAAGCCTTCCATTGAAAAATGTGGCGGGCTTGGGAATAAGCGATGACAGAATTTCCACCGGCCTTCGCCGGGAATGCATCGAGGCTCGTCTATGCGCCGTTTCGCTCTCTTCTCCATCGCCGCACTCGTGGCCGCCGCCATCCCGGTCGCCGCGACTTCCGGCTTCATGATCGATCCCAAGACCAAGAAGCCGCTGGTCAATTCGTATAGCTCGACCGGCGGCATGGCTAAATCGCCGATCAAGAAGACGGTCGTCCCCAATCCGGGCAATTATTCCGTCGGAACGATCGTCGTGAATACCGCCGAGCGCCGCCTTTATCTCATCCAGCCCGATGGCTCGGCTCTGAAATACGGCATTGGCGTCGGCCGTGAAGGCTTCCAGTGGGGCGGCACGCATTCGATCACGATGAAGCGCGAATGGCCGGATTGGCGTCCGCCGGAGGCCATGCTGAAGCGCCGTCCCGATCTGCCGCGCTTTATGCCCGGCGGTCCGCAGAATCCGCTTGGTGCCCGCGCGATGTATATCGGCTCGACCATCTTCCGCATCCACGGCTCGAACGAGCCGCAGACGATCGGCCAGGCGGTTTCATCCGGCTGCTTCCGGATGTCGAACCCGGACGTCGTCGATCTCTATGATCGCGTGAAGATCGGTACGCGGGTGGTCATCCTGCGCTGATCGAATAAGAGGGTTTAGCGCCGATCCAAGGCGGGGGCTTGAGGATCGGTGGGAAGGGCCGGCGCTTGCGCCGGCCCTCTTCTTTTGAGGCCGGCCTTGGGCGCGGGCTTTCTTTTTCTTCAGGAGCCGCTTGCGGGAAGAAGCCCTGCTGCCGCTTTCGGCACATCGGCAAACCGCGCGATCAGCGCTTCGGCGCCGAGTTCACGCGCCGGCACATCGCTATAGCCGTATTCGAGGAGAATGCAGGGGATGCCGGCATTCTTCGCGGTTTCGCGGTCGGTTCTTGAATCGCCGATCATCACCGCATTCCGAACATCGCCGCCGGCCAAAGCGATCGTGCCCGTCAGATGGGCGGGATCTGGCTTTCTGACCGGAAACGTGTCGGCGCCGCAGACGGCGGCAAAGCGCGGCAGAAGCCCCATTTTCTCCAGCAGCAGCAGAGAGAGCTTTTCGGGCTTGTTGGTGCAGACGGCCAGAACATGGCCGGCATCGGCAAGCATATCGAGAACCGCTTCGACGTCCGGATAAAGCCCCGATTCATCGGCAATGTGCAGTTCGTAATGAGCGAGAAAGGCGCGGACGAGATCCTCGAACCGCGCATCCGAGACGGCCCGGCCGCGGGAAGCTAGTCCTTTTTGGATAAGCGCCCGCGCGCCGTGGCCGACCATATGGCGCAATTCGTCCGTCGTGACCGGTTTCAGCTCTTCGAGCGAAAGCACGAGATTGAGCGCACCCACGAGATCGGGCGCCGTGTCGACGAGCGTGCCGTCGAGGTCGAACACGAAGGTCGCTGGCATCATATCCTGTTTGCGAAGCTCTCAGCCTGTGGGAAGGGCGTAGCGAGAGCGGGTAGTATCACGTCGCGCAAAGCGAGTCGCCAGGATCCGCGCTTTCATGAAGCTCTCACGCATTACTTCCGGACTTTTTTCCATCGCCCTGATTTCGCTCGGTTATGCTGCCGAGGCGGCTGCCGAGGAATATCGCTTCCTGCCAGCACCGCAGATCGATCTCAACCGCATCTATCGCGTCAATCGCCTCACCGGCGAGATGGGCGCCTGCCAATATGCCGTGAAGCCGGACACCGTCGGCATCGCTTTGTGCCATCCGGCGGGCGAAGGGGCGGGCCCGCAGGCCGTTCCGGGCGATTATGATCTCGTCCGCTCGAACCATGAGCGGGAGGGCGGAATCTTCCGGATCAACACCCGCACCGGCGAGGTGTCGGTCTGTTACGTCCAGACCGATAAGGTCGTGTGCACGCCCCAGGCCAAGTGAGAAACAGTGAGGCCTGACGACCACGTCCCGGCGTGGTAGACCGCCTGACGATGAACCTGAAAACAAAGCTCTTCTCGGCCGCGAAGGCCGGCGTCACGGTGTCGAGGAATGCGCCGTGCTCAAACATGCATTGCTGGGAGGGCGCGGGGCTTGAGCGATAATCCGAAACGTGCGGCCGCGGCGGCCGCGCTCGAACTTGTGCGTCCGGGCATGAAGCTTGGGCTTGGGACCGGCTCGACGGCCGCCCATTTCGTCGAGCTTCTCGGCGTGAAGGTGAAAGCGGGGCTCAATGTCGTCGGCGTGCCGACCTCCGAAGCGACGCGTGGTCTCGCCAAACATGCCGGCATTCCGCTCACGACGCTCGAAGAGGCGCCGGAACTCGATCTGACCGTCGACGGCGCGGATGAGATCGACAGCCGACTGCGCCTCATCAAAGGCGGCGGGGCCGCGCTGCTGCGCGAAAAGATCGTCGCCAATGCCTCAAAGCGCATGGTGGTGATTGCCGATAGTGGCAAGAAGGTCGCCATGCTCGGTGCGTTTCCGCTGCCGATCGAGGTCATTCAGTTCGGGCTCGAGGCGACCAAAAGGGCGGTCGTCAAGGCCATCGAACGGGCCGGCTGCCAGGGCGAAATCAGGCTCCGTTTGCGCCCGGACGGCCATGGTTTGGTCACGGATTCGGGGCACTTCATCCTCGATGCCTCGTTGGGCCGGATTCCCGACCCGGAGGCCCTGGCCGATGGACTGGCCGCTGTTCCTGGGGTAGTGGAGCACGGGCTGTTCATTGGCCTAGCCAGTGAGGCGTTCATTGCCGGGCCGTCCGGCGTTGAGCACATCGCACGGTCATCGTTCTGATTTTCCGGAGATATTTTCGATGCGTTTCGTCCCGGTCCGCCGCTTCGGCTCCGCTGTCCTGATCCTGTGCGCCCTTTCGATGCCCGCCTTCGCGCAGGCTCCGGCCAAGCAGCCGACACCTGAACATGTGGCGCTGGCGCGTGCCGTGCTCGATTTCACGGGCGCCCGTTCGAGCTTCGACGGGGTGCTGCTCAAGCTTCTCAGCGATGCCCGCAACACGATCCTGCGCACGCGTCCGACCCTGCAGCCGGATCTCGAGACGGCGCTTTTGTCAATCGGCGACAAGATGAAGAATTCCGATGAGGCTCTCGTCAACGAGATCGCGCTCGTCTACGCGCAGAAATTCACCGAGGCCGAGCTGAAAGACATCGCGGCGTTCTATCAGTCGCCGGCCGGCAAGAAGCTCGTTTCGGAAATGCCCGGCGTGCTGAAGGAAAGCTATGAGCTGATGCAGGAATATTCGCGCAGGATGAGCGTCGACATCATGTCTCAGCTGCGCGTCGAGATGAAGAAGAAGGGCCACGACCTCTAACGGTCTCGCTCTTCTCTCGGTCGAAGAATTTTGGAAATCCCGGCAGCCGCAAGCTGCCGGGATTTTTTTATGCCTTTTTGCCGCCGGACCAGCGCAACAGGATCGGCAGGATCAGCGCCAGCGCGCAGATCGCATAGATCACGACGGCAAGCGTCGAACTCACCAGCGCCGACGGATCGCCCTGGCTGATCGCCAGCGCGCGCCTGAGCTGCTGCTCGGCAAGCGGTCCGAGGATCAGGCCGATAATGACGGGCGCGACCGGATAATCGAAATAGCGCATCGCAAAACCAAGCAGCCCGAGCACGGTGAGCATGCCGAGTTCGAATTGCGACGGGTTGGCGCCGAGCGTTCCGAGCGTCGCGAAGACGAGAATGCCGCCATAGAGCCAGGGACGCGGCACGGCGAGGAGGCGCACCCACAGCCCGATCAGCGGCAGGTTCAGAACGAGCAGCATGAAATTGGCGATCAGGAGCGAGGCGACGAGGCCCCAGACGAGATCGGGATTGCTGGAGAACAGCAGCGGGCCGGGATTGAGGCCGTATTGCTGGAAACCTGCCAGCATCATCGCGGCGGTTGCCGATGTCGGAAGACCGAGCGTCAGGAGCGGCACGAGCGTGCCGGCGGCCGATGCGTTGTTCGCAGCTTCCGGACCGGCGACGCCTTCGATCGCGCCGTGACCGAATTCTTCCTTCTTCGTCGAGAGCGCCTTTTCCAGCGAATAGGACAGGAAGGTCGGAATCTCGGCGCCGCCGGCGGGCAGGGCGCCGATGGGAAAGCCGAGCGCGGTGCCGCGCAGCCAGGATTTCCAAGAACGTGCCCAATCCTGCGCCGTCATCCAGAGCGAGCCGCGCACCGGCTCGATCGTTTCATTCACGCGCGAGCCGAGCGCGGCGATATAGAGCGTCTCGCCGAGCGCAAACATCGCAACGGCGGCCGTCGTCACTTCGACACCGTCCAGAAGATCGGGAATGCCGAAAGCAAGGCGCGCCTGGCCGGTCTGCAGATCGATACCGATAAGGCCGAGCGACAGGCCGATGAAGAGGCTGGTGAGGCCGCGCAGTGCCGAACCGCCGAAAGCGGCTGAGACGGTGGTGAAGGCCAGAACCATCAGCGCAAAATATTCAGCAGGGCCGAAGGTCAGCGCGATATCGACGACATAAGGCGCGAGAAACGCCAGCAAGAGCGTCGCGATCAGGCCGGCGACGAAGGAGCCGATGGCGGCGGTGGCGAGCGCAGGTCCCCCGCGGCCCGCGCGCGCCATGCGGTTGCCTTCGAGCGCGGTAATCATCGAGGAGCTTTCGCCCGGCGTATTCAGCAGGATCGAGGAGGTCGATCCGCCGTACATACCGCCATAATAGATGCCGGCGAACATGATGAGCGAGCCGGCCGGATCGAGCTTGAACGTGACCGGCAGAAGCAGCGCGACGGTCAGCGCCGGGCCGATGCCGGGCAGGACGCCGACAGCGGTGCCGAGTGTTACGCCGATCAGGGCGTAAAGCAGGTTCATCGGCTCTGATGCGATGGCAAGACCTGAGAGCAGGGCGTTGAAACTGTCCATGTGTCAGACGAGACGCTCGAGCGGGCCTTGCGGCAGGCTGAGCTGAAGCCCTTTGTGGAAGAGGAGGTAGAGCAGGAAGGACAGGACGATGCCGATGGGTATCGTCAGCCACAGCGGCTTGCCGCCGAAGCCGCGTGCGGCGAGCGCAAAGAGAACGCCGGTCGCAATGGAAAAGCCGGCAAAGCCGAGAAGAACAATCTGGGCGACGAGGCCGCCGAGAATCCAGGCGAGGCGCGAAAACTCAAGCGGTTCGCGATCCGGAAATTCGCCTTTCGCTGCGGCAGCAACGGTGCCGAGCGCTGCCGCAAACAGGAGGCCCGCAATCGCATAAGGGAAAGCGGCGGCGCCGATGCGCGAATAGGCTGCGACATTGGCGTTGAGATGCGCGGCATTCCAGGCAATGAGCGCACCGAGCGCGGCCAGGAAGACCGCAACGACGAACGCAGCCTTGTCGGGCTGCGCTCGCCGCTGGACGGGTTCTTTCGTCATTTAACGAGGCCAATATCCTTCAGGACAGCGCCGGTCTTGGCGATTTCGGTCTTGAGGACTTCACCGAAAGCATCGCCGGCAAGGAAGGTGTTGGCCCAGCCTTTGGTGGCGAGCGTGTCAGTCCAGGTCTTGGACGCGTTCACCTTCTCGATGGTCGAGATGATGGCGGCCTTCTGCTCCGGCGTGATGCCGGGCGCAGCCCACACACCGCGCCAGTTCTGGACTTCCACATCGACGCCGCTTTCCTTCAGCGTCGGCGCATCGATATTGGCGACCTTGGACGGCGCCGAGACGGCGAGGACGCGGAGCTTGCCGGCCTTCACCTGCTGTTCGAACTCGCCATAGCCGGAAATGCCGGCCGTGACTTTACCACCGACAATGGCGGCCAGCGCTTCGCCGCCGCCGGAGAACGGAATGTAGTTGATCTTCGTCGGATCGACGCCCGCCGCCTTGGCGATCAGGCCGACCGTGATGTGGTCGGTGCCGCCGGCCGAACCGCCGCCCCAGCTCACGGTGCCGGGATCGGCTTTGAGCTGCGCGACGAGATCGCCGATGGTTTTGATCGGCGATGAGGTCGGAACGACGATCGCTTCATATTCGCCGGTCAGGCGCGCAATCGGCGTGACCTGATCGAGCGTCACCGGCGAGGCGTTGGTGAGGATCGCGCCGACCATCACATAGCCGCCGACAATCAGAGCGTCGGGTTTGCCTTTGTTCTGGCTGACGAACTGCGCAAGGCCGATCGTGCCGCCGGCGCCCGGGACGTTCGTCACCTGGACATTACCGCCGAGCTTTTCGGTCTGCAGCGCCGCCTGAAGCGCGCGCGCCGTCTGGTCCCAGCCGCCGCCGGGGCCCGCAGGAGCCATGATGGAAAAGTCCTGGGCGAATGCCGGGACGGTCAGAACCGCCGCCACAAATACGCCGCCCGCCAGCCTTGACCACAAGCCCATTGAATCCTCCCTAGATTTGGCGTTTGACGCCGTTGTGCGCATATCTTGGTGCCCCGCCCCCAAGAAGTCGAGGGGGCTCAGTTACGTCTTTCCGGTGAAATTCATGAGCGATTTTGATCTCGACCTCTTTGTCCTGGGCGCCGGCTCGGGGGGCGTGCGCGCCGCCCGGATTGCAGCCGGGCATGGTGCCAAGGTCGCGATCGCCGAGGAATTCCGGACGGGCGGCACCTGCGTCATAAGGGGGTGCGTTCCCAAGAAGATCATGGTGCTGGCGAGCCGGTTCCACGACGCTTTTGACGATGCCGCCGGCTATGGCTGGACCCTGTCGACCAAGCCGCAATTTTCCTGGCCGGCCCTGATCGCCGCCAAGGATAAGGAGATCGGACGGCTCTCGGCCCTCTATCGGCAAAATCTCGAGCGCTCGGGCGTCACTCAGTATCAGAGCCGGGCGGTGCTCGAAGATGCGCATACGGTAAAGCTTCTGGCCGACGGCAAGACGCTTCGCGCCAAGAACATATTGATCGCGACCGGCGGGCATCCGGTCATCCCGCATATCCCCGGCGCCGAACTCGCCATTTCCTCGAACGAGGCCTTCGATCTGAAGGAGCTCCCCAAGCGCATCCTGATCGTCGGCGGTGGCTATATCGCTCTCGAATTCGCCTGCCTGTTTCATCGCCTCGGCAGCGAAGTCACGCTCATCCATCGCGGCGAGAAAATCCTGCGCGGCTTCGACGAGGATTTGCGCGACGAGCTGATGCTGGCCATGGCCGGTGAAGGCATCACGCTGAAGATGAACAACACCGTCGCCAAAATCGAAGAGGCGCCGAAAGGTTGCCGCAAGGTGCATTACATCAGCGGTGACGATGATGAGTTCGATGTCGTGTTTTTCGCGACCGGCCGTGCGCCGAATACATCCGGCATCGGCCTCGACAATGCCGGCGTTACTCTGAAGGAGAACGGCGCGGTGAAGGTCGACGATAAATCGTGCACAAATGTTGGGCACATTTTCGCGGTCGGCGATGTCACCGATCGTGTGAACCTCACGCCCGTCGCCATTCGTGAAGGCCATGCGCTCGCCGACACGCTGTTCGGCAACAATGCATGGACGCCCGATCATTCTCTTGTGGCGACGGCGGTTTTCTCGACGCCCGAGCTCGGTGCGATCGGCATGACCGAACAGGATGCGCGCGAAAAGCTCATTCCTGTCGATATTTACAGAGCGAAGTTCCGCAGCCTCAAACACACGATGACGCGGCGCCAGGAACGGACCTTCATGAAACTCGTGGTAGAGTCAAAAACGGACAAGGTACTAGGCGTACATATTATGGGCGAGGATGCCGGCGAGATTATCCAGCTCGCGGCCGTCGCTATCGGTATGGGGGCGACGAAAAAGGATTTCGACCGCACCGTCGCGGTTCATCCGACGGCTGCGGAGGAACTTGTGACCATGCGCGAGAAGGTCAATGTGCCGAACCCCGGCGGCGCCATCTGAAATTTAAGGCCAATATTAACCAAACGCAGGTAGTCAGTAAGGGTTCATGCCATTGGGGGCATTGGCGTGCTTGCAACAAACCCTGCTGCTGACGAGACCGTTTCGCTCGCTGATATGGCGGGGCTGACGAGCCGCGTAAATACGCTCACCAATCAGAAGATCAAAGAAATCCAGAAGATCACCGGCCGGATGCGCATGCTTGCGCTGAACGCGATGATCGAATCGGCGCGGGCAGGCGAGTTCGGCGCCGGTTTCTCCATTGTCGCGCAGGAAGTGCGCGGTGTCGGCGGTGAAGTCGAGCAGGTCGCGACGACGCTCGAGCAGGAACTCGTCGGTCAGGTTTCCGAACTTGAGCGCCTGATGCAGATCATGGCGGCCCAAGCGCGCGGCACGCGTCTTGTCGATCTCGCGCTCAACGCCATCGAGATCATGGACCGCAATCTTTATGAGCGTACCTGCGATGTGCGCTGGTGGGCGACCGATAGCGCGGCCGTCGCTTGCGCTGCCGCACCCGAAGACGATGCCGCGCGTCAATACGCAAGCGAGCGTCTTGCGGTTATTCTCGGCGCTTACACCGTCTATCTCGATATCTGGCTGACCGATCTGTCCGGCCGTATTATCGCCAATGGACGTCCCGGCACCTATGATGTCGTCGGCAGGGATGCGAGCCGCGAAAGCTGGTTCCGTGATGCGATGGCGTTGAATTCCGGCGACGATTACGCGGTGGCCGATGTCACCGCTCAGCCGTTTCTCGGCAATGCCATGACGGCGACCTATTCCACCAAAGTCTGCGAGGGCGGGCGCGCCGATGGGCAGCCGCTTGGCGTTATCGCCGTGCATTTCGATTGGGCGCCGCAGGCCAAAGCAATTGTCGAGGGCGTGCGTCTTACAAAGAGCGAACGTCAGCGTACGCGCGTGATGCTGGTCGATGCCGATCATCGCGTCATCGCATCCTCCGACGGGCAGGGCATTCTCAGCGAAAAGCTCCCGCTGCGCGCCAACGGGCAGGCCAGCGGCTATTATGTCGATGGCAATCGCAGTCTCGTGGCTTTTCACGCAACGCCCGGCTATGAGACCTATCGCGGGCTCGGCTGGTATGGCGTGATCGTCCAGAAGGATTAGAGGCCGCGCATCCTCGTTTCGGATATGCGCTGACCTCATGTTTGCCGGCATTGTTGCAGGTCTTGCAGCCGGGGCCCTTTGGGGCCTGATCTTCATCGCGCCTCTCGGCGTCGCGCCCTATGCGGGTGTCGATCTCGCCATCGGCCGTTATCTCGTCTTTGCGCTGACTTCGCTTCTCGTTTTCGCGCTGATCCGCGCGAGCCGCGCCAAGCTGACGCTGAACGAACTCGGCACGGGCATTTTCCTCGGAATGCTCGGTTACGGCGCCTTTTACGGCTTCCTCGTCATCGCGGTGGCGCATGCCGGCCCGCAGATCTCGGCGCTCGTCATTGGCTTGCTTCCGATCCTCCTTGCCATCGCCGGCAATATCGATGGCGGCAAGCAATTGCCGTGGAAGTCCCTGTTTGCGCCGATCCTGATGATCGGGGCGGGGCTTGCGCTCGTGCACGGCTTTGCGCTGCTTGAGGCCGAAACCCCGCAGGCGCGCGGCGAGATCGCGCTCGGCATCCTGGCGGCTTTGGGCTCGGTCGCCAGCTGGGTCGGCTTCGGCATCATCAATGCCCGGGCGCTGGCCAAGCGGCCGGACATGAACACCCTGACCTGGACGGGCCTTCACGGGGTCGGGGCGGGGATCGGCATCCTCCTCTTCGGGGCGGCCGCCATGCCCTTCGGCCTTGTCCGCCTCCATGAGCTCGGCTTCCTGTGGCCGGAGGCCAAGCCGCTCCTCATCTGGTCGCTGGTGGTCGGGTTCTTCGGGGCCTGGGTGGCCTCCTATCTCTGGGTCGTCGCCACCAAGCGCCTGCCGCTGGTCCTCTCCGGCCAGCTTTTCGTGGCCGAGCCGGGCTTTGGCGTCATTTACGGCTTCATCTGGCAGCAACGCCTGCCGAACTTTGCAGAAGCTATTGGTATTGTTGCTGTTTTCGGCGGGGTTCTGATCGGTATCCGGGCCTTCGGCCGGGCCCGCAGGGCCGTACCCATTACCCAGCCGTAGCCGAGCCGGGTGGCTCATCAGCCCCTGAACTCCCGGAACACCGGAGTTCAGCTATGCTTTGCGTGAGCGGGGTGCCGGGGCTATATACCGCGCCTATCAATATCAGTGATCTCGGAAGTGCCCGGGTTCAGGGCGGCTCAGGCCGTTCAGCAGGAGTTTTGCAGTCATGACGGAGCGTTGGTCGCCGGACAGCTGGAGGTCGAAGCCGATCGTCCAGGTTCCGGGCTATCCCGACGAGGCGGCCCTCAAAGCCGTCGAAGAGCAGCTTGGCACCTTCCCGCCGCTCGTCTTTGCGGGCGAAGCGCGGAAGCTGAAGCGCGCCCTTGCCAAGGTTTCGGCCGGCGAGGCTTTTCTGCTCCAGGGCGGGGACTGCGCCGAGAGCTTTGCCGAGCACCGGGCCGACAATATCCGCGACTTCTTCCGCGTCGTTCTGCAGATGGCGGTGGTTCTGACCTTTGCGGCGTCATCGCCGGTGGTGAAGGTCGGCCGCGTCGCCGGCCAGTTCGCAAAGCCGCGTTCGTCAGATGTCGAAACGATCAATGGCGTGACGCTGCCGAGCTATCGCGGCGACATCATCAATGACAGCGCCTTCACGGCGGAATCCCGTATCCCGGATCCGCAGCGGCTTCTGCGCGCCTACCGCCAATCGGCGGCGACGCTGAACCTCATCCGTGCGTTTGCGACGGGCGGTTACGCCAATCTCGAAAACGCGCATCAATGGATGCTGGGCTTCATCAAGGACAGCCCGCAATCGGGCCGTTATCAGGAGATCGCCGAGCGTATTTCCGAATCTCTGGATTTCATGCGCGCCTGCGGCATTGATCCGGAAGTTCATCCGGAGCTGCGCACCACTGATTTCTACACCTCGCATGAGGCGCTGCTGCTCGGTTTCGAGCAGGCGATGACGCGCGTCGACTCGACGTCGGGCGATTGGTACGCGACCTCGGGGCATATGCTCTGGATCGGCGACCGCACGCGCCAGAAGGATCACGCGCATATCGAATTCGCGCGCGGCGTAAAAAACCCGCTCGGCCTGAAATGCGGCCCGTCGCTGAAGCCGGACAATCTTATCGAGCTCATCGATCTCCTCAATCCGGAGAACGAGGCCGGCCGTCTGACGCTGATCGTTCGCGCCGGTTCCGATAAAGTCGCTGAAGTTCTGCCGGGCTTCATTCGTGCGGTGCAGAAGGAAGGCAAAAATGTCGTGTGGTCGTGCGATCCGATGCACGGCAATACGATCACGGCCAACGGCTACAAGACGCGTCCGTTCGACCGCATCCTCAAAGAAGTCACCGACTTCTTCGCGGTGCATCGCGCGGAAGGCACCTATGCCGGTGGCATCCATATCGAGATGACCGGCCAGAACGTGACCGAATGCACGGGCGGCGCCCGCGCGATTTCGGATACGGATCTGTCGGACCGCTATCACACCTTCTGCGACCCGCGCCTCAACGCCGAACAGGCGATCGAGCTCGCCTTCCTTCTCGCCGAGCAGCTCAAGAAAGAGCGCGCCGGGAAGGAACGGCCGCGCATCGTCGCGGCTGAGTGATGCGCGATCGGCCATTCGGCCGGGTTGGGGAGGGCGCAGCCCTCCCTAACTTCATCCGTGGCGAGCGTTATCTAAAGATTCTACAGGACTACCTGTACGACCGGATCGGCGTCGCCGAACTCCAGTCGCGCTATCGCGATCAGTTCCTGCATGGCGGCGACAAGCTCGATCTCGAAGAAGAGCTCGGGCGCATTCTCAACGATATGTTCGCGGTGCTTGAGCGCTTCACGACCGATAAGAAGGTCATCGCCGCCGATCCGGAATTCTTCGTGTCCGAAAAGACGGTGCGCGAGCAGGCGGTGCTGACGCTGCAACGGCTGCGTATCCTTAACAGATCGCCGTCCTGAGCCTGATTTGCCGCGCCGAACAGGCGATAAAGATCAGCGATTTGCTGAAATCAGCGCCTCGCGCTACATCGCTGTCATGACTGCTGCGCCCGCCGAGCTCTCCATCGCCATTGCCCAGTTGAACCCGGTCGTCGGCGATATCGCCGGCAATCTGAAGAAGGCGCGGGCTGCGCGGGCGGAAGCCAAGGGGCAGGGCGCGGATCTTATCGTCTTCACAGAAATCTTCATCGGCGGCTATCCGCCGGAAGACCTCGTGCTGAAGCCGAGCTTTGTTGCCGCCTGCGAGGCGGCGGTGAAAAGCCTTGCCGAAGATACCGAAGACGGCGGGCCGGGTGTTCTCATCGGCACGCCTTGGCGCGGCAAAGAGGGCGTCCATAATGCGGTGGCGCTGCTCGACGGCGGCAAAGTCTCAGGTCTGCGCTTCAAGGTCGAACTGCCCAATTACGGCGTCTTCGACGAAAAGCGCGTCTTCGTGCCGGGGCCGCTGATGGGGCCGCTTGAATTTCGCGGCGTGCATATCGGCGTGCCGATCTGTGAAGATATGTGGCAGCCGGAAGTCACCGAGACTCTGTGCGATACCGGCGCCGAACTCCTGATCGTTCCGAACGGCTCTCCCTATTGGCGCGGCAAGCCGGACGAGCGCATCCAGGTCGCTGCTGCGCGCGTCGCCGAATGCGGCCTTGCGCTCATCTACACCAATCAGAATTGCGGTCAGGACGATCTGATTTTCGATGGCGGCTCGTTTGCGCTGAACGGCGACTCGTCTCTGGCCTTCCAGCTTCCGACATTTGCCGAAGGCGTCACGCTGACAAAATGGGTGCGCCATGGCCGGACATGGACCTGCGGCACGGGGCCGAAGGCGAAGCTGATCGAGGGCGATGAAGCAGATTATGCGGCCTGCGTTCTGGGCCTGCGCGATTATGTGACGAAGAACGGCTTTCCCGGCGTCGTGCTCGGCCTGTCGGGTGGCATTGATAGTGCGCTGTGCGCGGCGCTCGCGGTGGATGCGCTCGGCGCCGATAAAGTCCACTGCATCATGCTGCCCTACAAATTCACATCCGAAGAGAGTCTCGGCGATGCCGCCAGATGCGCCAAGGCGCTGGGCGTGCGTTACGATGTCGTGCCGATCAAGGACCCGGTCGAAGGGTTTGAGGCGACGCTTTCGGATCTCTTCAAGGGGACCAATCGCGGCATTACCGAAGAGAACCTTCAGTCGCGTGTGCGCGGCACGATATTGATGTCGGTGTCGAACAAGTTCGGGCCGATGGTCGTGACGACCGGCAACAAGTCGGAAATGTCGGTGGGTTACGCCACGCTCTACGGCGATATGAACGGCGGCTACAATCCGATCAAGGATCTGTACAAGACCGAAGTCTTCCGCCTTTCCGAATTGCGCAATCGCTGGAAGCCGCACTGTGCGCTCGGGCCGGACGGCGAGGTCATCCCGAAAAACATCATCGTCAAACCGCCAAGCGCGGAATTGCGGGAAAACCAGAAGGATCAGGATTCGCTGCCGCCTTACGATATTCTCGACGCGATTCTGGAGCGGCTGGTCGAAGGCGAGGACAGCGTTTCCGAAATCATCGCGTCGGGCTTCGACGCCGAGACGGTGAAGAAGGTCGAGCGGCTGCTTTATCTCGCCGAATATAAGCGCCGTCAGGCGGCGCCGGGCGTGAAGGTCACGCGCAAGAATTTCGGCCGCGACCGGCGCTATCCGATCACCAACCGTTTCCGCGACGGCGGCTAAATCGGGCCGCTGCGCTCAAAAAAATACGCGGGCGGTTTGGCCGCCCGCGCATTTTGAGGTCGTGAGACAGGTCAGAGGTTAGCGACCGCCGCCCTTGCCAGAGCCGCCCTTGTCGCCGCCCTTGTCAGAGCCGCCTTTGTCGCCGCCCTTGTCAGAGCCGCCTTTGTCGCCGCCCTTGTCAGAGCCGCCTTTGTCGCCGCCCTTGTCAGAGCCGCCTTTGTCGCCGCCCTTGTCAGAGCCGCCTTTGTCGCCGCCCTTGTCAGAGCCGCCTTTGTCGCCGCCCTTGTCAGAGCCGCCTTTGTCGCCGCCCTTATCAGAGTCGCCTTTGTCGCCGCCCTTGTCAGAGCCGCCTTTGTCGCCGCCCTTATCAGAGCCGCCTTTGTCGCCGCCTTTGTCAGAGCCGCCACGGTCGCCGCCCTTATCAGAGCCACCCTTGTCGTCGCCCTTATGGTCGCCGCCACGGTCGTCGCCGCCCTTGTTCGGGCCACCCTTGTCGCCGCCCTTGTGGTCGTCGCCGCCCTTGTTCGGGCCGCCGCGATCGTCACCCTTGTTCGGGCCACCACGGTCGTCGCCCTTGTTAGGGCCGCCCTTATTGGGGCCGTCGTTATCCTTGCCCTTGTGATCGTGATCGCGGCCGTCCTTACCCTTGTGGCGATCCTTGTGATCTTTGTCCTTACGATCCTTCTTGTCGTGCTTTTTATGCTTCTTGTGCTTGCGGTCCTTCGGGCCGCAATGCGGATCGTGATCCGGCTCGCTCGGCTTCGACGTGCGCGGGGTGTTGCTGTCGCGATTGGCGTGATCGCAGTTTCCATCGTACTTACCGGTGCCTTTGATGCAGGGCCAGCTGACACGTGCGGTTGTAACGGCGGATTCGATGGAAGCGGTTGCTTCGGTCGCATCTGCGGCCTGAGAAGCAGTGAACGGAACGGCGGCGAAAAGCGCACCGAAAAGGAAAATCTTGATACGCGTGCTCATGGCACAACCTCACTCAAAGGCGTGCCGCATCTGTCCGCATCTACGCAGATCGTTAGAATTCGATCAAACTTCGACGCAATGTTTTAGAAGTTTTGACTAATATGGAAGGTTGCTCGGAATCGCCTTGAAAATAAGGGAAAAACGCACACGACAGCGCGCGGCCTGAGGACCGCGGCTCTCTTTAATGTGAGAGTTTGTTGCGTGTTAAAGTTAAGGCGAATAGTTACCGCATCACGGGCGGAGAATAGACCGGCTGACGCTGTTGCTGCGGTTGCGGCACGTAATAGGGGACAGCCGTCCGCTCATTCGGATTGTTCTGTGCCGGATTGTTCTGCGTGCCCGGATTTTGCGCTTGCGCCGGATCGGGATAGCCGATCGGCGGATCTGTATTTGCAGGCCCTTCGACGACGCCTTCATTGATCACTTGCGTTGCGCTGTCCTGCGCGGCGCGCGCCGCCTGATCGGGTGTTGCGACCGCTTCGCCGCCCTTCCGTAAACCCGGCTGCGACATTGCGCGTGCGCTTTCTTCGTCGACGACGATATCGCCGCTCTGCAGCGTATCGTCTTCCGCGCCGGACAAAGCCTGTTCCCAGGTCTGGCCTGCGGGCTTGCACGAACAGTCCTTCACGAACTCGGTCTGATATTTGAACGCGTTCGGCAGCGAGGTGTAAGCCTGACCGGATGTCGAGGTCGCCTGTTCGATCGTACCGCCCGGATTGGGATAGGAGAACAGGATCGCTTCGGCGCCGGGGCAGGTGCGGCGGCAGATATTGTCGTCCTGGCCGAAACGCGCCGGAACCGTCGTAAAGCTGACCGGGAAGAAGAAGCCGTCGCAGGTACGTACGCAAACGGTACGGAAGGTCGAGGTCTGCGGAACCTGCGCCGGATAGTCCTGCTGATAGCCACCGCCACCGCCGCCGCCGCGATTGCCGAACAGAAGGCCGAACAGGCCGCCACGTTCCTGCTGCTGCGGAACCGCCGCCTGATATTGCGCGCCGCACTGGTTGCGGGCGAGGGCGGCGATCAGCCCGCGGCGCTGGCCTTCGCGCGCATTGGCACCGCCGCGGCCGCGGTTGAGCTGGCTTTCCAGCCGCTTCACCTGGTCCCTGATCCGGTCGATCTGGTCTTCAAGCCCGCGGCAGGTCGGGTCGCGGGGGCCGAACAGGAAGTTGCGGCCGCAGCCCGCGGCGCGCGAGCGGGCGGTCATCTGGTCCATCTGGGCGCGCTGCTGGCTATAGGCGGCTTCGAGCTGGGCCTGCTGGGGGTCGGCCCCTTGGGCGTCGAACTGGGCCAGCTGCGCCTCGAGCTGGAGGCAGGCCGGATTGCTCTGGGGCTGCGGCGCGGGCGGGGCGCCGTATTGGGGCGGGGGCGAATACTGGGACGGCGGCGGGCTGTAGGGCGGCGGCGCGTCGTACTGGGCCGCAGCGCCAGATGCCGACAGGGCAAGCGCGCCGAGCGCGAGGGCCAGAATCGAGTTGTTCATAAGGTCCATCTAAAGCGGGCGGCCCGGCCGTCCAACCCCCGGATAGACCGGTAAATTCGGGCGCAAGTGTGAAGGACAGACCTTCCCCCGGAGGACAAATACCTTGACGCACCCCATGGCTTCCACCTATCTCCGGGCCGTTATGGCCCACACGATCGCCCTTAGCCGGATCGTTATTATTTGCGGTTAGCTACCAGCTGGCCGTGGCCGTATCTGTCTGACCTGATCTAGAGAGACGCGACTGCCGGGGCCGGCGCAAGGCACGGATCATTCATGTCGCTCGTTCTTCACAACACGCTCACCCGCTCGAAGGCGCCTTTTGCGCCGATCGATGCCAAGAACGTGCGCCTCTATGCCTGCGGGCCGACGGTCTATGACCGCGCCCATATCGGCAATGCGCGGCCGATCATCGTCTTTGACGTGCTGTTCCGCCTCCTGCGCCACCTCTACGGGCCGCGCCATGTCACCTATGTCCGCAACATCACCGACGTCGATGACAAGATCAACGCGCGCGCCAAGGAGCGCGGCATCTCGATCCGCGAACTGACCGAGGAAACGGCGGCGGCGTTCCATAAGGATGTCGATGCGCTCGGCACGCTGCGCCCGACCGTCGAGCCGCGGGCCACCGAACACATTGCTGAGATGATCGCGCTGATCGAGAAGCTGATCGCCAACGGCCACGCTTATGCGGCGGAGGGTCATGCGCTCTTCAACGTTCCGTCGATGAAGGATTACGGCAAGCTTGCCAACCGCACGCTCGACGAGATGGAAGCGGGCGCGCGGGTGGAAGTTGCGCCCTATAAGCGCGATCCGATGGATTTCGTTTTGTGGAAGCCGTCGGAGCCCGATCTTCCGGGCTGGGACAGCCCCTGGGGCCGCGGCCGTCCGGGCTGGCATATCGAATGCTCGGCCATGTCGTGGAAACATCTCGGCGAGATGTTCGACATCCATGCCGGCGGCATCGATCTCGTCTTTCCGCATCATGAAAACGAAATCGCCCAGACCTGCTGCGCCTTCGGCAACAAGGTCATGGCCAATGTCTGGCTGCACAACGGCTTCCTGCAGGTCGAGGGCGAGAAGATGTCGAAATCGCTCGGCAACTTCACGACCATCGGCGAACTCCTTGCCGACTGGCCGGGCGATGTTATCCGCCTTGCGATGCTGTCGACGCATTACCGCCAGCCGATCAACTGGACGGTGAAGAATCTCCAGGACGCCGAAAAGGCGCTGGCGGTGTGGTTCGAGGCGGCCGGCGGCAATGCCGAGTCGCGTCCGGCGCCTGGCGTGCTCGAAGCTTTGCTCGACGATCTCAACACGCCGAAAATGATCGCCGAAATGCATCAGCTGCGCGGCGCGGCGGGACGCAAATCGCTCGCCGGCACGCTCGATTTTCTCGGCTTCCGCCCGGAGGCGTTTGCCGAGTGGCGCAAGGCCACGGCGCCAGAGCCGTCGATCCCGGTTGCCGAAATTGAATCTCTGCTCGCCCAGCGTCTTCATGCGCGCAAGGCGAAGAATTTCGCCGAGGCCGACCGCATCCGCGACAAGCTCTCGGCGCAGGGCATTCTGATCAAGGACAGCGCCGAAGGCTCGACCTGGGAGGTTGAACGATGAGCGGCTTCATGTCGGGCGGCTGCCAATGCGGCGCGGTGCGTTTCCGCGCAGCGATCCCGCTCGGCCGCGCCTCGCTGTGCCATTGCCGGATGTGCCAGAAAGCGTTCGGCGGATTTTACGCACCTCTTGTGAGCGTAGGCGAGGGCGGGCTCGCGTGGACGCGCGGTCAGCCGTCCTGGTTCCAGAGTTCAAACCATGTGCGGCGCGGCTTCTGTTCCGCCTGCGGTACGCCTTTGGCCTATGACGCGCCGGTCGGGCTGAACATCGCCATCGGCGCCTTCGACGAGCCGGAGAAGCTCGCGCCGGAAATCGAGTTCGGCACCGAGGGCAAACTCTCTTACACTGATCGCCTTCATCTTCTGCCGACGCGGCAAACGCCGGGCGGCGCGGTCGGTTATCTCGCAACCATCGTCAGCAATCAGCACCCGGATCATGACACGCAGTCCTGGCCGCAGGAGCGCGAACAATGAGCCGCGAACGTCTTTATCTCTTCGACACGACCTTGCGCGACGGCCAGCAGACGGCCGGCGTCGATTTCGCGCTTGAGGAAAAGCTCATCATCGCGCGCGAACTCGGCGCGATGGGCATGGATTATATCGAGGGCGGGTTCCCCGGCGCCTCGACCACCGACACCGCCTTCTTTGCGGAAGAGCGCGATTTCGGCAAAGCGCGTGTCACCGCCTTCGGCATGACGAAACGCGCCGGCCGCTCGGCGTCGAACGATCCGGGTCTGCAGACCGTGCTCGCTGCAAAATCCGATGCGTTCTGCTTTGTCGGCAAGAGCTGGGACTACCACGTCGAAGTCGCGCTCGGCGTAACGCTTGATGAGAATCTCGCCGCCATCCGCGATACGATCAAAGCCGCGGTCTCGACCGGCCGCGAGACCATGATCGATTGCGAGCATTTCTTCGACGGCTATAAGGCCAATCCCGATTACGCTTTGTCCTGCGCCAAAGCCGCTTTTGAAGAAGGCGCGCGCTGGATCGTGCTGTGCGATACGAATGGCGGCACGCTTCCGCATGAAGTCTTCGCCATCGTCTCGGAAGTAAAGAAGCATATCCCGGGCGAAAGACTCGGCATCCATGCGCATGACGATGCGGGCTGCGCGGTCGCGAATTCTCTCGCCGCGGTGTCGGCGGGCGTCCGCCAGATCCAGGGCACGCTGAATGGCCTCGGAGAGCGTTGCGGCAACGCCAATCTGATTTCGCTGATCCCGACGCTGAAGCTGAAACCGGAATTTGCGGACAAGTTCGAGATCGGCATTTCGGACGACGGGCTGAAAAACCTCACCCATATCTCGCGTCAGCTCGATGAGATGCTGAACCGCAATCCGAACCGCCATGCGCCCTATGTCGGCGCCAATGCGTTCGTGACCAAAGCCGGCATCCATGCCTCGGCGATCCTGAAGGATCCGCGCACCTATGAGCACATCCCTCCGGAAGCGGTGGGCAATCGCCGCCGTGTGATGGTGTCCGATCAGGGTGGACGCTCCAGCCTTCTGGCCGAACTCGAGCGTATCGGCCTTCAGGTCAACAAGGACGATCCGCGTATCGCGCGCCTGCTCGACACCGTGCGTGAGCGTGAAAATGCCGGCTATGCCTATGACGGCGCGGAAGCCAGCTTTGAGCTTCTCGCCCGCCGCGCGCTCGGCTCGGTGCCGGATTACTTCGATGTGGACAGTTTCCGCACCTCGGTCGAGCGCCGCCACAATGCGATGGGCGAACTCGTCACCGTCTGCGAAGCGGTGGTGAAGGTGACGGTGAAGGGCGAGGCCCGCATGTCGGTCGCGGAAGGCAACGGCCCGGTCAATGCGCTCGACGTTGCGCTGCGCAAGGATCTCGGCATCTATCAGCCTTTCATCAACGATCTGAAGCTGACCGATTTTAAGGTCCGCATTCTAAACGGCGGCACGGAAGCGGTGACGCGCGTCACCATAGAAAGCGCAGACGACAGCGGCGATGTGTGGACGACGGTCGGCGTGTCGCCGAACATCATAGATGCGTCCTTCCAGGCGCTGGTCGACTCGATCACCTACAAGCTCGTCAAAAGCGGCGCGCCGGCTCCTTAGAGCGCAGCGAGTTCCAGCCAGCGCGTCATCACGGTCTCGGCGAAAGAGACTTGGCTGTCCTGCAGGGTGCGAAGGTCCTCGCGCACTTTCGGCCGGTCACGCGCGACGAGCGGCGTGATGCGGTCTCCGGTGCCGGAATGGCGGCTGCTCCATTCTTCGACAATGTCGGGCGTGACCTCGAAATGGCACTGAAAGCCATAGGTCGCATTCCCCATTCGGAAAATCTGATGTGGCACCGCCGCGCCGCGCGCCAGAAGAACGGCATCCTGCGGCAGGTCGAACGTATCGCCATGCATTTCGAACAGATCGAGCTCGTTATTGAGCCCCGAGAGCAGGGCGTCCTCTTTGCCGTCTTCCGTCAGCGTCAAACGGGCAAAACCGTATTCGACGGGCCCCTGATAAACTTTGCTGCCGAAAGCGTGCGCCAGAATCTGCGCACCGAGGCATGAGCCGAGAACCGGCCGGTTCGCTTCATGGAACGCATGGACGAGCGCGGCGACCGCATCGAAATAATCGCGATAGACGGGATCGTGCACCGACATCTCCCCGCCGAACAGGATCAGCGCCGCATAGCCTTCCGCCTCAGGCAGCGGGCCGGAGCCGCGATTCCACCAGTCGAGCACCGCGCCTTTCTCTTCCGCCACGCGCGCGATCGTCCCGGCTTCGGCATAGGTCATGTGCGCGCTGCTGTTGATCGCCAGAATTTTCACCCGCGCCATCCTCCGCTGCGCTGAACGGCTTCGCTGAAACGCCGCGCGCGCAACTCCGCCGCCTGGCGATCTGCGGAAGGCGCGTATTCGGTGATCTTGTCCTCAATCACGATAGTCTCTCCGAAGGCCGATGCGGCAAGCCCGGCCGCCCCGAACGCGGTGCGTTCAGCGAAATTGCTGCGCGCCACGGTGCGTCCCAGTACATCGGCCAGAAACTGCATGAAATAGGAGCTTTGGCTGAGCCCGCCATCGACGGCGATCGTATCGCCGATCGGCTCAAGCATATTTATCGCGGCGACGACCTCCGCGGTGCGGAGCGCAATCCCCTCGATCATGGCCTGCTGGAGATCTGACCGCGTGGTCGCGCCGCTCATGCCGAGCCAGAGTGCGCCGGCCGAGCGGTCCCAATGCGGGCAGGCAAGGCCGGAGAGAGCCGGCACGAAAACGAGATCGCGGTCGATGGCGGCCGGAGCGTCGAATGTGTCGAGATCGGCGACGTCGTTGATCAATCCGATGCGCATCCCCCAATCGACCGCAGCTCCCGCATCGTAGACGCCGCCATCGACCGCATAGATTACAGCGCCCGCCTTTGCCCAGGCCACGGTCGGCACAAGCCCCTTATCCGCGGCGCGCACGATATCGGATCCCGTGATCGCCAGCGCGAATGCGCCCGTGCCGAAGGTAATCTTGGCGTCACCCCGCACGCGGCATCCATGCCCGTACAGAGAGGCCTGCTGGTCGACGACCGACGCCGATACAGGAACACCGTCGACGGAGCCGAACATGCCGGCGGTGTCGCGTATCTCCGGCAGGCATTCGAGCGGCACGCCGAAAAACGAGCACAGAGCGGGGTCCCATTGCCGTGTGGCAAGATTCATCAAAGATGTCCGGGAGGCTGTCGAAGCATCGGTTGCGAACACACCGGTCAGCCGGTCGAGAAAGAAGGCGTCGGTTGTTCCGAACCTGAGCCTCCCGGCGCGATACGCGTCCCGAACATCCGCATTGTGCGCGAGGAGCCATGCAAATTTTGACGCCGAGAAATAGGCATCGAAAGGCAGTCCGCTGCGAATGGCCATGTCCGCCGCATCGCTGCGGGCGGCGAGCAAAGCGACGTCATCCGCCGTGCGGTTGTCCTGCCACACAATGACCGGAGAGAGCGGCTCGCCGCTCACCGCATCCCAAGCGAGGCAGCTCTCGCCCTGATTTGCGAGCCCGATGGCATCGGCCGGGCCGCAGGCTGTTATGCAGGCCCGCACATTGGCAAGAAGTTCATTCGCGTCCTGCTCGACCCATCCCTGCGGCAGATAGGACTGGGCGTGCTTGACGGTGTGCGCTACGCGCGCTTCGCTCGTCTTGGTGTCGACGACGAGCGCGCGGGTCGAGGTCGTTCCCTGATCGATGGCGATCACACGCACAGGCTAGTCCTCGATTCCGATGACGATATTCCCGCCCGCCTGCGTGAGGTCCGGGACCGGCAAAAGGAGCCTGCGTTCCGGAAAAAGGGCTCGGCGGCGGCTCAATGTTCTTTTTCCCTTGTCTTCGGTTGCGAGGCGCCCGCGCACAGGTTCGGTCGCGCGAAGCTGGAGCTGCTTCAGGCCCGTTCCGCCGCGCACCAGACGCTGCGGCACGACATAAGCAATTCCCGGGCCGGGATGTACGGACGCCACGGTCCCTTCCGGAAGTTGATCCGAGAGACTGATCGCGAGGAACCCTGCCAATCGCCGTGCTTCGGCCCAGCACCAGCCGGCTGTTTCGACAGGATGCAATAGGTTGCCTGCGGCGAAGATGCGCGCATCGCTGGTGCGGCCGAACTGGTCGATGACGGGTCCGCCCGTTCCAGGATCGATCTCGAGGCCAGCGGCGCGGGCAAGGCTCGCTTCCGGCGTGAAGTGGCCGCTAATTGCGATCCCGTCGCAGGCAAGGTCCATCTCGCTTCCATCGGCGAGGACCAAACGGACACCCTCGACACGCTTTTGCCCATGGATATCCGCAATTCTTACGCCGCAGCGTACCGGCACGCCGAGGAGCCGCGGCAGGAACATAAAACTCGCTCGCGCCAATGGCGCCGGGCGTTCCTCGATCATCATAACCGGGCGGGCGCCGAGCCCGCGGCAGGTCAACAGCGAGGAGAGGGCGACGAGTTCGGAGCCGAGGATGAGCGGGCGGCGGAACGGAGCGAGGCCTTTCTCCGCATAGGACTGCAGCGCGCCGGTGTTGAGAATGCCGAGCGGCCGGTCGCCGGTGAGAAACCGCGCCGCACGGGTTTTCTCGCGCGTTCCGGTCGCAAGCAGAATCCTTTTGGGTTTGAGGCGCCTTACCCCGGTGTCCGAGGTCAGCGCGACCGCGAGATCGCCGTTGCGTTCGATCCCGACGACCGTCGTGCCGAGCCGGATCTCCGCCCCCATATTCGTGGCGCGCTCCGCAAGCGCCCGCGCATAAGCGGGCCCGCCGAGAACGCGACGGAATTCGCGCATGCCGAAGGGTGAGTGGCGGCAATGGCGCGGTACGCCCCCGGCGGCTGTCTCGCGCTCGACGACGATGACGCGGCCGGCGCCGAGCTGTTTCAGGCGCGCCGCCGCGGCAAGGCCCGCCGGGCCCGCGCCGATAATGAGAACATCGCAGACCTCGATCATGCGACGGGATCGATGGTCAGAGGAGTTTCGAAATACCCGCGTGTCAGCTCGGCGATGCGGGCGTGGCAGCCGAACCCCTGACAGCGGCCCATGGCGCAGCGTGTCCGGCGCCTCAATCCGCCGAAATCGCGCGCCGGCAGGGGGCCCGACAGCGCGGCTTCGATCTCACGTCGCGTCACGAGTTCGCAATGGCAGACCATCTCGCCATAGCCGGCTTGGGACCAGTCGCGCGGCAGATGCTCTGCAAGGTTCGGCATCAGCGGCAGATGCTGTTCGGGCAGGGGAGGCGCTGCGCTGCTGTCGTACATACGGTAAACATGCCGTGCGATGCCGAGCGCCGCGGTCATGCCCGTCGAGCGTATGCCGCCAACAGTAATCCACTGGCGCTCGGGCTTCGCCGCGATGCGGTAATGCTTCTCTTCGGTCGCCGGGCGCAGGCCCGCATAGACCGCGGTGACGCCGATATCCTTGAGCGGGGGAAGCATGTCGATCGCGCGCCGGACGAGTTCCCGCAGGCTCGCCTCATCGGTCGTCGCCCGGACACGATCTTTCTGCTCCTCGGCCGTCGGGCCGACCAGCACATTGCCGAACGCCGTGCGGCAGAGAACAACGCCTTTGGTGCGCTCGGTCGGCACCGGAAGAATGATGGTGCGCAGGAAATCTGCGGCCGCCTTGTCGAAGACGACGAACTGGCCCTTACGTGGGCGGATTTCGAAATCCGCCGCACCAAGCAGCAGCTTATCGATCGCATCGCCGTAAAGACCGGCGCAATTGATCACGGTTTTAGCCCGCCGCTCGCCGGTCGATGTCTGCAGCGTCCAGATCTCGCCGTCGAACGCGCCGCCCGTGACTTCGCTCGAAAAGGCGATCTCGGCGTCATGCGCCTTGGCCTGAAGAAGATAGGCAAGAAAGGGCGACCAGGGATCGATGATGTGCTCGCCCGGCACGAGCAGCGCGCCGAGCGCGCGGCCCGACAGATGCGGTTCGTGCGAGGCGATCTCAGCCGGTGAGATCAAGCGGACATCGCCGATCCCGTTCGCCCGCGCCTGATCGGCGATGGGCCCGAGCGCCGCAAGCTCCGCCTCCGTCCAGGCGATCACCATCGCCCCGGTTTCGAGCAGCGGAAGATTCATCTGTCCGCGAATGTCGAGATATTCGGCATAGCCCTCCTGCATGCAGGCGAGCTCGAGGCTGCCGGGCGGCGCATCGAAACCGGTGTGAAGGATCGCGCTGTTCGCCTTGCTGGCGCCGGAGAGGAGATCGGCTTCCTTTTCGAGGACAAGAACGCTGGCGCCGTGCAGCGCAAAGCGGCGCGCGACCGCGCATCCGACCGCTCCGGCTCCGATCACCGCGATGTCCGCAACGCGCATAAGCCCCCCCAACACCGCGACCAGCCTCAACCCTCTTGACTGTTCGGTCAATAGGAATGACTGTTCGGGCATTGGAGGGCTGGGGTGACGCCGGAAGACCGCCGAAACCGGATAGTCGAACTTGTTCGCGCCCGCGAACGGGTCACGGTCGATGCGCTCGCCGATCTCCTCGACGCCTCGCGCGAAACCATCCGGCGCGATTTGTCCGAACTCGATGCCCGTGGCTGGCTGCGTAAATTCCACGGCGGCGCCAGCCTTCCGGAGCCCGGTCTCTACGGCCGCTCGGAAGAGGGGCCGTTTAGCGAGCGCATGCGGCAGAACACGGCAGCAAAGCGCGCCATTGCGCGGCGGGCCATTTCTCTGTTCCGGCCGGGCGACAGTCTCTTTATCGACACCGGCACGACGACCTTGCTGTTCGCCGAGGAAATCGCGCGCTCGCGCGATCTGACGGTGATCACCAATTCCGCGCAGATCGCTTCGCTCGTCGCGCGCGGCGAGGGCAATTCGGTTTTCCTGATCGGCGGCCGCTACCGCGAAGCCGGCGCGGAAAATCTCGGCACGATGGCTGTGGAGCAGGTGCGCCGCTTTCATGCGCTGCATGCCGTGCTGACGGTCGGCGCCATCGACGAAAGCGGCATATCGGATTTTGACGAAGAGGAGGCCGAACTCGCGCGGGCCATGATCGAGCGCGCGCGGCGGGTGACGGTACTCGCTGATGCGTCGAAAGTCGCATGCTCCAGTCTTTTTGCCGTCGCGCCGCTGCCGGGCGTGCACCGGCTCATCACCGATGCCGCGCCGTCTGGTGCGATGGAAAAGGCGCTCGTTTCAGCGGGGGTTGACGTTGTTCTCAGTTCCGAAGGCGGTGCGGCATGAATGCTGCACGGCACACGGTTTGTGAGCGTGAGATAAAAGTGGCCCCGTCTTTTTCTGCAGAAGCGGTGCTTTCTGATAGGGCCAATCGGGTCGAACCTTCATGCGCCCCCGACAGTGCGGGTGTTGGAAGGAGACCAGAATGAGCGTGGATTATTCGAAGGGCGCCGCCTACATGAACGGCGTCTACGTCCCGATCTCCGAGGCGAAAATCCCCGTCGGCGATTGGGGCTTCACCCATTCGGACGTCACCTACGACGTCGTTCACGTCACCGATGGCGCGTTCTTCCGCCTCGAAGACCATCTCGACCGCTTCCATAAATCGCTGGCCGGCTATCGCCTCAATCCCGGCGTGACGCGCGATCAGATGCGCCACATTCTCGGCCGCGTCGTTGCGCTCTCCGGCCTCGAACGCGCCTTCGTCGCTATGCTGTCGACCCGTGGTGTGCCGCGCATTTACGGCTCGCGCAATCCGATGGATTGCGACAACACGTTCATCGCCTATGCGGTGCCGTGGGTCGATGTCATCAAGCCGGACGTGCAGGAGCGCGGTGCGCATCTTATCGTCGCGTCCGTTCCGCGCATTTCGCCGAAATCGCTCGATCCGACGCTGAAGAACTATATGTGGCGCGATTTCACGCGCGGCATGTTCGAGGCGCACGACAAGGGCTTCGACACCGCGATCCTTCTCGATCAGGAAGGCTTCCTGACGGAAGGCTCCGGTTTCAACGTTTTCATCGTCAAGGACAAGAAGGTCATCACGCCCGATCGCGGCGCGCTCGAAGGCGTCACCCGCAAATCGGTGCTCGACATCTGCCCCGAGCTCGGCCTTGAGCCCATTATCGGACCGATCACCTACGCGGATTTGATGGACGCCGATGAGGTGTTCACCGCAACGACCGCCGGCGGCGTCATGCCCTGCGCCCGCGTCGACGACCGCATCTACGGGAATGATCGCCCCGGACCGATCAGCGCCAAGATCAAGGAAACCTATTGGCGTAAGCACAAGGAAGGCTGGCACATGACGCCGGTCAATTACGCGGACGCCGACAACCCGTTCAAGGTTGCGGCGTAACACGAGGACAAGGGGGCGCAGGGCGGCATCAGACCGTCCGCGCCGGGGAGTGCACAAAGACGGGCCCGTGGGAGAAATCCCGTTACCTTTTTGGAGGACGTGGCCATGACAGAATTAAAGTGCAGTTCGCCCGACGCTGCGGCCCCGTCCGCATCGTCCGTCGACCGTCGTTCGGTGCTGAAGACGATTGCGGCCGGAGCCGCGACCGCCATCGCAGCCCCCTATATCCGCACAGCTTCCGCAGCTCCGACGACGCTGCGGGCTCTGATGTGGGAAGTCTACGCCGTGCCGGAAGTGGTCGGCGCGTTCGAAGAGAAGCACAAAATCAAGTTTGCGCCGACCTTCTTCGACGGCAATTCGGAAGCCTATAACAAGCTCCGCGTCGGTGGCACCAAGGATTTCGATCTCGTTCAGGCCGACGGCTTCTGGCCAGGTCTGTACTTCCGCGAAAAGCTGATCCGCGCGATCGACTATGCCAAGATTCCGAACACCGCCAAGGTCTATCCGGTGTTCAAGCCCGATCGTTACAAGCTTCTGAGCGATGAAAAGACGGGCGAGAACTTCGGCGTCACCTGGTGCTGGGGCAGCTACGGCACGACCTATGCGACGGCCGGAATGTCGAAGGACAAGGTCGGCAGCATCGAATGCCTGTTCGATCCGGAGTTCGCCGGAAAGCTCGCGACCAGCGCGCGCTTCGAGGAAAACATCGCGCTCGCGGGCATTCTCGTGGCGACCAAAATGGGCACGAAAGACAAGCCGCGTCCCGACGGCAAATCCTTCAACCCTTACGTCCTCTCCGATGAAGAGCTGGCCGAAGTCGAAAAGCTGCTGATCAAGCAGAAGCCGCTGCTTCTGACGCGTTATCAGGACAACACGACGCTGCAGCAGCTGCTCGAAAGCGGTGCGATCGTTGCCGCTCCCGAATTCGCGCAGACCTATCGCGTTCTTGCCCAGAAGAAGGACAAGGGCGAGATCGCAACCGAATTCGCGCATCAGCTGGTGCCGAAAGAAGGCGGTCTTGGCTGGGTCGATACCTGGCTCGTGACATCCGGCGTGAAAGACGGCGCTCAGCTCGAGCTCTGCTACGACTTCATGAACACCTTCCTTGCACCGGAAAACATGAAGAAGATCGGGCTTATCGCCGGCTCGTCGTCGACGATCGATGTCCGCTCCATCTCGACACCGGAAGAGCAGAAGCTCTTCCTCATGGACCGCACCGAGGAACTGGCGACCATGTATCAGTTCGACCAGCCGTCCTCGACCGAGAAGTGGGAGCGCGTCTGGTCGCGGATGCAGGCTGCCTGATCGAGCATGGACAACGCGCCCCGGCCGCTATGTGGCCGGGGCGATTTCCGTCTTTGTCTCTGAGGAATAATGTGTGTCCTACATAACCCTTGACGGCGTTTCCAAGCAGTACGGCAATGTATGGGCGGTCGATCGCGTCAACATGGCGATCGAGAAGAAGGAGTTCGTCTCGCTTCTCGGACCCAGCGGTTCGGGCAAGACGACCCTGCTGCGCATCATCGCCGGTCTGGAAAAGCCGACCCAGGGACGCGTCCTTATCGATGGCGAAGATGTGACCCATCTGCCGCCGCATCTGCGCGGCGTTGCGATGGTCTTTCAGGAATTCCTGCTGTTTCCGCATCGCACGGTTTACGAGAACCTCGCTTTTCCGCTGCGCATGCTGAAGTTGCAAAAGGGCGAGATCGAAGCCCGGGTCGAATGGGCGCTCGGCATTCTTTCGCTGAACGGTCTCGAGAAACGTTATCCGAACCAGCTCTCCGGCGGCCAGCAGCAGCGCGTCGCGCTCGGCCGCGGCCTTGTCGGGAGGCCGAAAGTTCTTCTGCTGGACGAGCCGCTCGCCAATCTCGACCGCGAACTGCGCCAGGAAATGGAAGTCGAAATCCGCAAGCACCAGTCCGCGCTCGGCATCCCCTTCATCTATGTCACGCACAATCAGGAAGAAGCGCTCAGCATGAGCGACCGCATCGCCGTCGTCCGCGGCGGGCGGATCGAGGATTTTGCGGCGCGCACCGATATCTATGACCGGCCGAAGACCGCCTTCATTGCGCAATTTGTCGGAAGGTCGAACCGGTTTGAGGGCATCGCCGCGCTGCAGAAAAAGCAGCTCGCACTTCGCGGCACGGGCGTTGTCATCGAAACCTCCGCCCGCGATGCGATCGCGGAGGGAATGACGGCCGCCGCCTATGTGAAGAACGAGAAGATCCGCCTGCGGCCGGCGGAAAAGGGCGCCGATGGCGGCGCCAATACGCTCTTTGCCACCATCAAGCATGTCATTCTGCGCGGCGCCTATGCCGAATATCTCCTGACCTGGAAAGGCGGCGAGATCATCGCCAGCCGCCCGCGCAGCGAAGTCGAGTTCAAGGAAGGAGCCGAGGTCGTCGCGTTCTGGACGGGCGAGGATGTCGATGTCTTCCCGGCGGAGAAATCCGCATGAAGGGACGCTTCGCCCCGGCGATCTTTCTCGGCATTCCTGCCGTCTTCCTGATCGCGCTCTTTGTCCTGCCCCTGATCTCGATGCTGGTCTTGAGCGTCTGGCGCACCGAGAACTATCACATCATCCGGGATTTCAATTTTCACAATTACCAGGTGATCGCGATGGAGGGGGCCTACATGACCTTCCTCATCCGCTCGCTCGTCATGGCGACGGTCGTGTCGATCATCTGCACAGTAATCGCCTGGCCGATCGCTTATGGCATCATTCTCTATGGCGGCCGCTACCGGCTTCTGTTCACGCTTGCCTTCGCCGTGCCGTTTTTGACCGGCGAAGTCCTGCGCGTCATCGCTCTGCAGGGCCTGCTTGGACCGCTCGGACTTCTGAACGGCGTCCTGATGTCGCTTGGCGCCGCGCCTCTGCGCGTCATCATGTATACGAGCACGGCCAGTGCCATCGGCCTCATCTACCTTTATCTGCCGATCGTCGTGACGGTGATCTATCTGTCGCTGCTGAATTTCGATCAGCGGCTCATCGACGCCGCGAAGATCTTCGGCGCGCGGCCGGCGCGTGCCTTTTTTGAAGTGACATGGCCGCTCAATCTGTTCGGCACGCTGATCGCCTTCGCGCTCTGCTTTATTCCATGCCTGTCGGCGACGCTTGCGCCGCGCTTTCTCGGTGGGCCGAACGGCACGCTCTACGGCATGGCGATGGCGCAGCAATTCGGCGAAAGCGGCACCTGGGCGCTCGGCGCGGCCATGGGCGTTGTCCTGTTTGCCGTCTCCGTTCTTCTCGTCGTGATCGTGGCGCGCACCGTCGATCTGCGCCGCACCGGCTTTACCGGGTTCGGGAGAGGCTGATGCGCTTGAAACTTGGAAGGATCAAATTCGGCAAGATCGCGCTGCTGACGACGGTTGTCGCCTCCTATCTCTTTCTCTATCTACCGATCCTGCATATCGGCCTCGCCAGTTTCGCGCGCAATTACAATTTTCCATATCCGCCGAAATGGTCGTTCGACGTCATGACGCGGCTGTTCTCGAATTCGCTGTATCAGACGGCGCTCGGCAACAGTCTTTTGATCGGCTTCTTCTCCGCGCTTCTGGCAACCGCGCTCGCGGGTCTTGCGACCATCGGGCTGATGCGCCATGCCGGACATCGCACGCTGTTCTATCTCGCGCTGTTTGTGGCGCCGCTCTTCGTCGCGGAGGTTCTTCTCGGCATCGCTTCGCTGATTTTCAACGGCCTGTTTCTCGGCCTGCAGGGCAATCTCGTCTCGGCGGTGCTGGCCAATGTCGTGCACTGCTTCAGCTATGCGCTCCTGATCATCGCGACGCAGCTCTATCGTTACGACTGGCGGCTCGACGATGCGGCCATGGTGTTCGGCGCAACCCCGCCGCGTACATTTTTCGAAGTAACGCTGCCGTTGATCTGGCCGGGCCTGCTCGGCGCGTTCGTCGTTACTTTCATCATGGCGTTCAACAATCTCGAAATCTCGTTTTACCTTCTTGGCGCGACGCCGACGCTGCCGTCGGCCGCCTGGGGCGCCTTGCGCTATGGCGTCAAGCCGGAGCTCTACGCGCTGGCAACCTGCGTAAATCTCATTGTTTTCCTGATCCTTGCGGTCATGTTCGTGCTGATGAAAACGGGCGCCGTGACGTTCGGTCATCGCCCGGAGCGCGAACGCAGCGCGGTCTGAGGCTGGCGTGAAACTTGCGAGATCACGGCGTAACCCGGTCACCGAGGACGCCGTGCACCTTCTGGATTCACTTGCCCTGGATATCGAAAAGCGGCCCGATGCGCCTTTGCACCGGCAGCTTTACGACCGGCTTCTGGACGAGATTTCGGCCGGGGCGATCAAGCCCGGCGAGAAGCTGCCCTCGACCCGCGATCTCGCAAAGGTTCTCGGGGTCTCGCGCAACACGATCCTTCTCGCTTTCGACAATCTGATCTCCGAGGGCTTTCTCGAGCCGATGACGGGCTCGGGAACTTATGTGGCGCGCGAGCTTCCCGATCAGCTGACCGACAAGGCGCCGGCCCGCATCAACCCCGCCATCAAGGCGGCCGGCAGTCTCGACCGCTCGTTCACGTCTCCGTCCGGCTTCACCAATGTTCCGGCGACCTTGCGCCATATGCGCCGCCCGGTGACCTTCCGCGCCAATTTCCCGGCCGTCGATATGTTTCCGGTGCGCCGCTGGGCGTCGCTCGCATCCGCGCTCTACCGCGATCTCGACGCCGATACGGCGGGAGAGCTTCTCGGCGAGAGCGATCCGCAAGGCTATGCGCCGCTGCGCGAGGCCATTGCCGAACATGTCGCGTGTAGCCGCGGCCTCAGCTGCGGTCCGCATAATGTCGTTATCTTCGCGGGCGCGCAGCATGCGATCGATCTCGCCTGCCGCATTCTTCTGACGCCGGGCGAAGATGTGTGGTGCGAAGACCCGGGATATGACGGCATCTACGCATCGACGATTGCCGTCGGCGCAAATCCGATTCCGATCCCGATCGATGCCGAAGGGATCATCGTCACTGACGGCATCGCCCGCGCGCCGGATGCGCGCCTTGCCTATGTTTCGCCGTCCAAGCAATTCCCGCTCGGCATGGAGCTCAGCCTCGAGCGCCGCCATGAATTGCTGCAATGGGCGAATGCCGCGGGCGCCTGGATTCTCGAAGACGATTACGACAGCGAGTTCCGTTATGCGGGCCGCCCGCTGCCGGCTCTACATGCGCTCGACCGGGAAGGGCGTGTTCTGTATTTCGGCACGTTCAGCAAAACCCTGTTTCCGGGCCTACGGCTCGGCTACGCCATTATTCCCGATGCGCTGGTCGAGGCTTTCGTTTCGGCGCGCTCCGTCGTCGGACGCTTTTCACCTATGCTGGAACAGGCGCTCGTCGCGCGCTTTATGGACGAGGGGCATTTTGCGGTGCATGTGCGCCGTATGCGCCGTCTGTACGCGCGGCGGCAGGATTATCTGCTGGATTGCATTAGGCGCAAGCTCGGATCCTGGCTGACCGCTCAGCCGACAAACACCGGAATGGAAATCATTGCGCGTCTGTCGCGCGGCCTCAGCGGGCGCCATGTTGCGGAAATGGCGGCGCGGCGCGGATTGGAGGTTCTGCCTCTATCGGCACTTGCCCGCGATGCCGAGGTCGATCATCTGATCACGCTCGGCTTCAGCGCCTTCTCCGAAAAGCAGATCGAGGCGGGCTGCGACGTGCTGAGCGAAGTCTTCGCCGCGATAGAAGCCGCGGCCTAAGCGGATAATCGAAAGTGTCGTTGTAGACCGATCAGCCGGTCCGTCCTGCCGACGAAGGGGAGCCGCCTGTCGTCACATACTGTTTACCACGTACGCCGATACGATCTTCTGCACTTGTTTACCCGCCATCCGGTAGCGTTCCTTCAAGGCAGTCCGGAGCCTGAAGATGGCGGCGTTTTTCGCACAGCAGATGGACTTCATTTTCTTCTTTTATGGGCTCGCCTTCGTCCTTTTGGGCGCGTCCTGCTGGGCGTTCGGGACGCGCGGTCACGGAGGCCGATTCTGGCTGGCGATTGCTGCTTTTGGCTTCCTTCACGGGGCGCTGGAGTGGTTGGATCTCACGGCACTTATCATTGACGACAGCCCGCTGTTCGCGTCCGCGCGAACGGTCCTTATGCTTGCATCCTATCTTGCGCTTCTGGAGGCGGCCCGCAGCTACGCTGTCGAGAATGGCGCCCGAGCGCCGCCGCAATGGGCTGTGCTGCTACCGGTCATTCCGATCGCGTTGATCGGATATTTTGAAGGATCGGTATTGGCGGGAATTGCGACGCGCTACAGCGTCGGTTTCATGGGGAATCTGGCGGTGGCTCTCGTGCTGCTTCGTCAGCGCCGCCAGACAAAAGGTCTCGAGAGGATTTTTTTTACCGCGGCAGTAACCGGCTTTGTGCTTTATGCCATGGCGACGGGCCTGGTCGTGCCGGCGGCCGGAATATGGCCGGCGGATATACTGAATTACGATTCTTTTGCGGGCGTGTCGGGGATACCGATCCAGCTCGTGCGCGGCGTGATCGCCTGCTGGATATCCTTCTCCGTCTGGGGCATCTGGGGCCAGAGAGCTGCCGAGCAGCTGGAGTCGCCGCAGTATACGCGCTATGTGGCGCAGCAGTTCACCGCCACTCTTGTAGCCATGACCATGATTCTGGGATGCGGTTGGGTACTTACACAATATCTTGGTGAGATATATAAGCGCAACGTCGAGAGAGCGGCTCGTGGCGATACCGAGCTGATTTCCGGGCGTCTCGGGAGTGAGATCGCGCGGACAGAGGGCATGGTCGATCTGCTCGCGCGTTCCTCCGCCATTGCCGGCGGCTCGCTCGGCGCGGCACGGGATGTTTTGCAACGCCATGTTCGAGCCGCGGACGCCTCGGCCGGCTATTTACTCGACCCGTCCAGAAGTATCCGTCTTGCCGTCACTGCCTCTGGTTTGGCATTGCCGCCGGGTCAGCCCGGACCGCCCGCCGCGACAGGGGGGATGGTGGTCTTCAATGGCGCGGCTCGGCGCCTTGAATACCATGTCGAACGCGTCCTGCCAGACGGCGGATCGGTCGTCCTGCAGCGCGCGCTGTCCTCGCTCGAATCCGACCTCAATCGGTTCGATGGCACATATTTCATAGCCGACGCACAAGGGACGGTCCTGTCTTCCAATCGTTCCGACCTGCGTCTGCGGCAGCTGTGGCCTTCTTCGAAGAGCGATGCGGGTTCGATCTTTCCGCAGATAATTATGGGCGGAGCTTGGACGAAGCTGGCCGGGGAACGTGTGTTTGCGTACCAGGAGGCGACGAACATCGACAACCTGTCGCTGGTTATCGTCGAACCTAGCCGGGAAATTTTCGCGACGCGTCTTTTGGGAATCGTCATTACATTCTTCGCGTCGTTGACGGCCCTTGTTTACATTCTTGGGCGCGAGAGAGTGGTTCGTGATGCGGTGCAGGCAGAAAAGCGCCTGTCCTTGCAGGCCACCGCTCAGGAGTTGCGGGTGAAGGCCACGACGGACCCCCTTACAGGACTGCGTAACAGGCGTCAGTTCAACCAAGCGCTGGGGGAAGAAATCCTGCGTGCGAACCGCGAGAACACTCCCCTGTCACTCGGTATCTATGACATCGACCACTTCAAGGCAGTGAATGACAGGTATGGACACGCCGCTGGGGACGAGGTTCTCGTCCAGCTTGCGCGGCGCGTTCGCGAACAGGTGCGCGAAAGCGATCTTCTTGCGCGCTGGGGTGGTGAAGAATTCGTGATCCTTCTACCCGGAGCCAGCATTGCCAGGGCTGCGGAAATTGCTGAGAACATCCGCAAGTCGATCGCAGATGCTCCCGTGCGCGGAGGCATCTTCGTTACAGCGAGCTTTGGTGTCGCCCAATATCGCCCCGGGGAAACCGCAACGCAGTTTCTCGAGAATGCCGATCTGGCACTTTACCGTTCGAAATCCGAAGGCCGGAACCGGGTTACGGTGGGGGAAAACGGCCAATCCAGTTCGTCCGCGGCCTGAGAGCGCCGCGCCTCGGGGCGAGTCGGCCCCGGGGCATACCAGCCGGGATGTTTGTCATTACATCTTCCCGAGCGGCGTTCCGGCGACGGTCTTTTTCGGGCGCTCGCCAGCCTCCAGAATATCCTGCGCGGCTTTTTCGAGCTCCGGCAGAACGTCCTCGATCCGGTCGGCGATGAGATAGGGCACCCACAGCGTTTCGCGGATGAACGAATGCGCCGTCATATGTTCGAGCATCGAGAGCAGGGGCTCCCAATAGCCGCCGATATTGGCGATCATGATCGGCTTTTTGTGCTGGCCGAGCTGCGCCCAAGTGAGCTGCTCGACCAGCTCCTCCAGCGTGCCGATGCCGCCGGGCAGAGCGACGAAGGCGTCGGCCTTTTCGAACATCAGCCTTTTGCGCTCATGCATATCTTTGGTGACGATATGCTCCTGCGCTTCTTTCAGCATGAACTCCCGGTTCTGCAGGAAATCCGGGATGATGCCGGTGACATGACCGCCGTGCTCAAGCACGCTTTTGGCGACCGTGCCCATAAGGCCCATGCCGCCGCCGCCATAGACGAGGCCCACTTTATTTTTCGCGAGATCCTCTCCGAGGGAGAGGGCGGCTGCTTCGTGACGGGGGTCCCGGCCGAGCCCGGACCCGCAATACACACACACTGATTTGATCAAACCCATGATCTTGCTCTGTTTTCCTTCTATCTGAGGGGGAGTATACCCTAAAACCGTTACTCCAAATTGTGACCGGAATTCCGCCACTTGATCGTGGTGATTTCCCGGTGAGAATAGGCGCTTAAGGCGACGCCAAGACGTCACCCCCGGGGAGGCTGTAGATATGAATGCGCGTTTGAGCCGGCTAGCCGTGCTCGGCCTCGTCGTGGTGTTGGCGGCGGGGGCGGGAATTTTCGCGCGGCAATATCTTGCCGAGCAGAACGAGCTGACGCCCGATGCGATGCCCGAACAGGCGCCGCTCCCCAAACTCGCAATGCCGGAAGTGCCGGCCCCGGCCGCCCAGCAGCCCGCAGGTCCGGGCTTCGATGTCGTCCGCGTCGAGCCGACGGGCGATGCCATTGTCGCCGGTAGAGCCGCGCCCGGCAGTGAGGTCGAGCTTCTCGCCAATGGCGGGGTGATCGACAAGACCCTCGCTAATGAGGCCGGCGAATTCGTGATCATGCCGCCGCCGCTCTCGCCGGGCAGCCACGAACTTACCTTGCGCACCAAAGAAGCCGCCTCGCGTCAGGCCGTCACCGTCTCGGTGCCCGAGCCCGGCAAGGGCGAAGTGCTCGTTGTTGTCGGCGAGCCGGGCAAGCCGTCCCAGGTCGTGCAGGCCGGTGCGCCGCAGGGACCGGGCGCGGGCTTGATCCAGCCGCCCGCCATCGTCGCCGCCGATCAGGCGGCGCCGCTGCGCATCGGTGCGGTGGAATCCGAAAACGGCCGTCTCTACGTGCAGGGTAGCGGTCCGCCGGGCGCCCGCACCGTTATCTATCTCAACGATGCGCCTCTGGCCGAAGCCGAGATCGGCACTGACGGCCGCTGGTCGCTCACCGTCGAACGCGGCCTGACCAAGGGCGATTACCGCGTCCGGGTCGATCAGGCGGGCGAGGCAGGCAAGGTTCTGGCGCGGGTCGAAGTGCCGTTCACGGCCGAAGGGTCGTCGGACCCCGCGTCCTCATCGACCGAGATCGCGGCGGCGCCCAAGCCTGCCTCCGGACCGGAATCCGAACCCCAGACCACGGCCAGCGTGCCGTCCAATCCGGTCGTCGCCCAGCTCGGCACCATCGAGGTCCGCCGCGGCGACAATCTCTGGCGCATCAGCCGCAAAGCCTATGGGGCCGGCGACCGCTACTCGACCATCTATCAGGCCAATTCCGACCAGATCCGCGATCCGGACCGGATTTATCCCGGCCAGATTTTCGTCATGCCGCCCGGCGGCTGACGGCGGGGTCGCGGTTTGATCATCCGCGGCCTATATGAGGGCTGAAACCGCCCGTTTGCAGGACAAACAGACAGAATGAGTAGCCCTTCGACCGCGCGCCCGGCACCGCGCGCGAAAGCCGGCGCCGCGCCGCGCGTCAATGCCGAGGGCGGCGAGTTCTTCCGCGCCTTCCGCGATCTGCAGCCCTATATGTGGCCCGGCGACCGGCCGGACCTGAAGCTGCGCATTGCGCTGGCAATGCTGATGCTGGTCCTGACCAAGCTCATCACCATCGCCGTGCCTTACGCCTTCAAATGGGCGACGGACGCGCTGACCCTGATCGATGGCGGCCGCGAGCCCGCAGCCGATGATGCGTGGATGGCGTTCGCGCTCGGTGCGCCGATCGCCATGGTGATGCTCTACGGCGTCGGACGCATTCTGATGGTCGTCACGGCGCAATTGCGCGACGGTCTCACCGCCGCCGTCGTCATGCATGCGGTGCGGCGCCTGGCGCTGCGCGTCTTCGATCACATTCATCGCCTCAGCCTGCGCTTTCATCTGAAACGCCGCACCGGCGGCCTGTCGCGTATTGTCGAGCGCGGCCGCAACGCCATCGAAACACTCACGCGCACGGCCATGCTGACGGTCGTGCCGACGCTTTTTGAATTTGCGCTCGTCCTCGGCGTGCTGTGGTGGCAGTTCGACTGGCGCTACGTGGCGGTCGTGTCCGTCATGGTTGCCGTCTATGGCTGGTTCACCTTCTCCGCCTCCGAATGGCGGCTCGGCATCCGCCGCGTTTTGAACGAGCAGGATACGGACGCCAGCGCCAAAGCCATCGACAGTCTCCTGAACTACGAGACGGTCAAATATTTCGGCAATGAAGAGCGCGAGGCCGGCCGCTACGACCGCGCCATGGCCGGTTACGAGAAAGCCGCCATCAAGACCTACACCTCATTGTCCTGGCTGAACGCCGGGCAGGCGGTGATCTTCTCGATCGGCTTGGCCGCCTGCATGGCGATGGCGGTGATGGATGTGCGCGCCGGGCAAAACACGGTCGGCGATTTCGTGCTCATCAACGCCATGATGATCCAGCTCTACCAGCCGCTGAATTTCATGGGCTGGGTCTATCGCGAAATCAAACAGGCGGTGACGGATATCGAAGCGATGTTCCGTCTGCTCGGCGAAGATCCCGAGATCGAGGACAAGCCCGGCGCTCCGTCGCTCGTCATTACCGAGGGGCGCGTGCGCTTCGAGGACGTGCATTTCTCCTACGATCCTGACCGCAAGATTCTGAAAGGCGTCTCGTTCGATGTTCCGGCCGGAAAGACGGTCGCGATCGTCGGCCCTTCGGGCGCCGGCAAATCGACCATTTCGCGTCTCCTCTACCGCTTCTACGATGTCTCTTCCGGGCGCATCGTCATCGACGGGCAGGACCTTCGCGACGTCACGCAGAAAAGCGTGCGTGCGGCGATCGGCATGGTTCCGCAGGATACCGTGCTGTTCAACGACACGATCCGCTACAATATCCGCTATGGCCGCTGGGATGCGAGCGAGGAAGATATCGAGCGCGCCGCGCAGATGGCGCAGATCGACACTTTCATCCGGGCCATGCCCAAGGGCTATGACACCGAAGTCGGCGAACGTGGATTGAAACTCTCGGGAGGCGAGAAGCAGCGCGTCGCCATCGCCCGCACCATTCTGAAGGGTCCGCCGATCCTGATCCTCGATGAAGCCACTTCGGCGCTCGACAGCTACACCGAAAAGGAAATCCAGGACGAGTTGGAACAGGTCTCGCGCGGACGCACCACGCTCGTCATCGCCCATCGCCTGTCAACCATCGTCAACGCTGATGAGATCTTGGTTATGTCCGCCGGCGAGATCGTCGAGCGCGGCACCCATTCGGAGCTTCTCTCGAAGCAGGGGCTCTATGCCGGCATGTGGGACCGCCAGCGCGAAGCCGACAAGGCGCGCGAGCTTTTGGCCCGCACCGGGGAGGAGGCCTCGCCAGGCACCGAGCCCACTGACGGCGAAGACGAAGACCCCCATCTCGACAAGCCGCCGGTCATCGCGACGGCGGCGGGAAGCTTGGGGTAGGCGGGTCTGTTCGCTTTCGCTTCTAAGGCGAGAGCGGTCATGCTATCTCCCGCGCCTCAAAAGAGGGCCACATGATCTCGTCCGTCATCGACTCGATCCGCAAATTCATTCCGCCCATCCACCGCGAGGGCTACCCGTTCATCGGCATCGCCTTTGTCGCGGCGCTGATCCTCATGCTGCTGTGGGAGCCGCTCGGCTGGATCGGCTTCATCCTCACGGTCTATGTCGCGTATTTCTTCCGCGACCCGATCCGGGTCACGCCGCTCAGCGGAAATCTCGTGGTGTCGCCGGCCGATGGTGTCGTCACCGCGGTCGATCAGGCGGTGCCGCCGCCGGAGCTTGGGCTCGGCCGTGAAAAGCGCACCCGCATCTCGATCTTCCTGTCGGTGTTCAATGTGCATGTGAACCGCGTGCCGGTCGGCGGCACGATCGAGCGCATATCCTACCGCCCGGGCAAATTCCTCAATGCCGATCTCGACAAAGCGAGCGAGGACAATGAGCGCAACAGCCTCCTGATCAAGACCGGCGATCACCAGGTGGCGGTGGTCCAGATTGCGGGTCTCATCGCCCGCCGCATCGTCTGCTGGGCCAAAGAGGGCGAGACACTCGCCCCCGGAGCCCGTTTTGGCCTGATCCGGTTCGGCTCGCGCCTCGACGTCTACCTCCCGGCCGGGGCGGTTACGACCACCTCTGTCGGCCAGACGGCGGTGGGGGGCGAAACCGTCCTGGCCGACCTGTCCGGTAAGGCTGAATCGATAACCTTCCGGCAGGATTAGCCAATAGGCCGCTTCGCGCGTTAAATAGGGAGAGGGGTCGGCACGCCGGCCCTGCCGTTAAGAGGATGCCCATGGCCGGCCTGTTTTCGCCTTTCGACCCCGACCACGATCCGAAGCCCAGGCGCTTCCGGCCGGTGCCGATCCGCATCCTCATTCCCAATCTGATGACGATCCTCGCCATCTGCGTCGGCCTCACGGCCATCCGGATGGGCATTGAGGGGCGGATGGAACTGGCGGTCTATGCCGTCGTCATCGCCGCCTTCCTTGACGGTCTCGACGGCCGCCTCGCGCGCATGCTCAAGGGCACGTCGCGCTTCGGCGCCGAGCTCGACAGCCTGTGCGATTTCGTCAATTTCGGCGTCGTCCCGGCGGTGCTTCTCTACATCTACACCCTGACCGATCTCGGCTCGTTCGGCTGGGCCGGCGCCATCGTCTTTGCGGTGGCGGCGGCACTGCGTCTTGCCCGCTTCAACGTGGCGCTCGATGCGCCCAAGCCCGATTACGCGCAGGATTTCTTCGTCGGCGTTCCGGCCCCGGTCGGCGCGCTCTTGGTGATGCTGCCGATCTATCTCGGCCATCTCGGCACGCTCAATCTGCCGGCGCTGACCGCCACGGCCTCGCTCATCTACTGCGTGTTCATTGCGCTTCTGATGGTGTCGAAATTCCCGACCTGGTCGTTCAAGAAGTCGGCGTCTCGCGTGCCGCGCGAAATGGTCGTGCCGGTGATCTTCGTCACCGTCCTGCTCGGCGCGGTGCTCGTCTCCTACACGTTCGAATTTCTGATGGTCGGCGTTTTCCTTTATCTCGCGCTGATGCCCGTGGCGTTTATGAGCTATCAGCGCCAGGCGCGCGCCTATGGTGCGAGCATTGCCCCCGAGCAAGCTCCGGATGCACCGCAGCCCGTGCCGGAAGAGGGCGAAGACCGCTCGGACGCACGACTGCATTGAGACTCGCGGCCGCTTTCGGCCATAAGACGTCTCAGTGACAGTCTATCTGCTTATTTTCGTTCTCGGCCTTGCGGCAGGCTGCCTTAGCGGCGTCGTCGGCACCGGCGCCGGCATCATTCTTCTGCCCATCCTGGTGTTCCAGTTCGGCGCGCAGGAAGCGGTGCCGATCATGGCCGTTGCCGGGCTGATGGGAAATCTCGCCAAGATCATGTCGTGGTGGCGCGAAGTCGATCTGCGCGGCTTCCTCGCTTATTCGATTGCGGGCGCGGTGGGCGCGGCGGGCGGTGCGATGACGCTGCTCGTTCTGCCGCCCAATACCGCGGAAGCGGCTCTCGGCATTCTCTTCCTTCTCATCGTGCCGGTGCGCCATTTCCTTGCGGCGCGCGGCGTCAAGCTCGGCCTTGTCGGACTTGTCATCTCCGGTGCGCTGATCAGCTTCATCAGCGGCATTGTCCTGACATCGGGGCCGATGAGTATTCCGGCTTTCGCCGCCTACGGCTTAACCAAAGGCGCGCTGCTGTCGACCGAGGCGCTGTCGGCCTTTGTCGTCCAGCTCGTCAAGGTCGGCATTTTCTGGTGGGCCGGTGCGCTGCCGCTCGCCTCGGTTCTGAAGGGCGCGGCGGTCGGTGCATCGATCATGCTCGGCGCCTTTGTCGGTAAGGCGGTGGTGCAGCGCATGTCGGCGCGGATGTTCGAGCGCGCGCTCGATCTCATGCTGATCGTTGCCGGACTTTCCATGCTCTGGGCGGCGTTCGCCTAGAGAGATTTGTCGTCGCCCTCGTAGACATCGCGTATGTTCGGCGGCACGGGGAAGCCAAAACCCGAGCCAAGCTCAAACCACTTCAAGCGCCTCTCTTTATGAAAGCTGCTCGTGTAGAGCTCGATCCCGATTTTGTTCAGCGCCAGCTGTAAAGCCTGAACCGGATCGATGCCGACGGCGTAAGAGGATAGTGTCTTGCCAGGCCAATCGATTTCATACTCGCAGTGGAAGTCGAAATTTTCGGTCGTCTTGTCGATGGGCTTGTAGATTCGGATTTCCACCTTCTGTTCCAGTCCGTCCCCTACGATCTTAAGCGTGCGCGTGGCGATCGGCGTGTCGGTGCGGGACGTCATTCAACAGTCTCCGATAATCAAGAAGGTGGTTATTCCGCCGCTTCCTGCAGCGTGCCGTGGCCGCGTTTTTTCGGCGCGTCTTCGTCATTCTCCGTCGGGCCGACAAAGCGTCCGAGCTTCTTCGACACCCACACGCCGACATCGTCCATGATCGTATAGAAGCTCGGCACGAACATCAGCGACAGCATGGTCGAGACGGCAAGGCCGCCGATCACCGCGATCGCCATCGGTGCGCGGAATTCGCCGCCCTGGCCGAGGCCGAGCGCGGACGGCACCATGCCGGCGATCATCGCAATCGTCGTCATGACGATGGGCCGGGCGCGCTTGCGGCCCGCATCGATGATGGCGAGATCGCGCGGCGTGCCTTTGGCTTCGGACTCGACGGCGAAATCGACCAGCATGATGGCGTTCTTCGTCACAACGCCCATCAGCATCAGAATGCCGATAACGACCGGCATCGAGATCGAATTGTTCGTCACCAGCAAAGCCAGGATCACCCCGCCGATCGACAGCGGCAGCGAGGCCAGAATGGTGATCGGCTGGAACACGCCGCCGAACAGCAGCACCAACACGCCGAGCACCATCATGATGCCGGCGCCCATGGCTTTGGCGAAGCCGGCGAAGACCTCGCCCATCACCTCCGCATCGGCGCCCTGAATAATGGTGACGCCCTTGGGCAGATTCTTGGCTTCCGGCAAATCGAGAACCGCATTCACCGCATCGCCGAGCTGCATGCCGCCGGTCAGGTCCGCGCCGAGCACGATGCGGCGTTGGCGGTCATAGCGCTCGATGGAGGAGGGGCCTTCGCCGAAACCGACATCGGCGACAGCCGAGAGCGGTACTGACCGCCCGCCGGAACCTGCGGGCACCGAGAGCTGCTCGAGAACGCCCGCGCTCGTGCGCGCGCTTTCGCGCAGCTGCACGCGGATCGGGATCAGGCGCTCGCCGGTGTTGAGCTTTGCAAGATTGGCATCGACATCGCCGATGGTCGCAACGCGGATCGTTTGCGAGATCGCATCCGTCGTAATACCGAGATCGGCGGCGCGGTCGAGCCGCGGCTCGACGAAGAGCTCGGGCCGCGACAGGCCGGTCGACGGCGCGACATTGAGGAAGTCCGACACGCGCCGCATGCCGTTTTCGAGATCGGCCGCGCCTTTCGCCAGTTCGTCCGGGTTCGGCCCGGTGAGAGTGATCGACAATTCGCGTTCGCCGCGCTCGTTCACATACCAGGCGCGCACATCCGGCACCTCGGCGACGATGCGGGCGACTTCGGCTTCGATTTCCTTTTGCGACCGGTCGCGCGCATTTTTCGGCGTCAGGCGAATGATGATCGCCGATTTGCGGATTTCGAGCACGCCTGTCGGCGTCGTGCCGCCCATGACGAAGACGGACTGCACTTCGGGCAGTTTCTTCAGGCGCGCGGTGATCTCGTCGGTGACGGCGCGCGTGTCCTCGAGCTTTGAGCCCGGCGGCAGTTCCGCCTGCACGACAATGCGCGCCGCATCCTCGTTCGGCATGAAACCGGTCGGCAAAAGGCTCGTCGACATCAGCGAGACGATGAAAATCGCAATGCCACCGACAAGCGTCATCCAGCGATGGCGCAACGAGACGCGCAGCGCGCCCGTATAAAGGCGCATGATGCGCCCGTCTTTTTCCTCGACATGCTTATGCGGGCGCAGGAAATAGGCCGCTATCAAAGGCGTGATCAGGCGCGCGACCAGCAGCGAGATGAAGACGGCGGCAGCGACCGTGAGGCCGAACTGCGAGAAATACTGGCCGGGCACGCCGCCCATGAAGGAGACAGGCGCAAAGACGGCCACGATCGTCATCGTAATCGCGATAACGGCAAGGCCGATCTCGTCGGCGGCTTCCATCGCGGCGCGGTAGGGGGATTTCCCCATGCGCATATGGCGCACGATGTTCTCGATCTCGACGATGGCGTCGTCGACGAGAATGCCGGTGACGAGCGTAAGCGCGAGCAGGCTGACGAGATTGAGCGAAAAGCCCATCAGGTCCATGAGGAAGAAGGTCGGGATGATCGACAGCGGCAGGGCGATGGCCGAAATCACCGTCGCGCGCCAGTCGCGCAGGAAGATGAAGACGACGATGATGGCCAGAACCGCGCCCTCGATCAGCGAGTGCATGGCGCTTTCGTAATTGCCCTCGGTGTAGGACACAGGCTCGTCGATCAGCGAATAGGCGACCTCGGGGTTCGCCTCCTGCATGGCTTTCAGCTTCTTCGACACCTCGTCGGCGACGGCGACATCGCTCGCGCCTTTGGTGCGGAAGATGTTGAACGAGACGACGGGCTCGCCATTGTTGCGGGCAAAGCTGCGCGCTTCCTCGGCAGTGTCCTTCACCTCGCCGAGTTCGGACAGGCGCACTTCGCGTCCGTTCGCCAGCGAGATTTTCATGTCGGTCAGATTTTCGACCGTGCGCGCATTGGCCAGCGTGCGGATCGTCTGTTCCTGCCCGCCGATTTCGCCGCGACCGCCGGCAAGGTCCGTATTGATCGAGCGGATCTGCGCGTTGACTTCGGCGGCGGTGACGCCGAGCGCCATCAGCCGGTCGGGGTCGAGCTCGACACGGATTTCGCGGGCGATGCCGCCGATGCGCTGCACGCGGCCGACGCCTTTCAGGCCTTGAAGCTGGCGGATGACGACATCGTCGACATACCAGGAGAGCTGTTCCAGCGTCATGCCGGGCGAGGCCGCGGCGTAGGAGATGATGGACTGGCCCTCGACATCGATGCGGTTGACGACCGGCTCTTCAATCGTGCGCGGCAGCTCGGCGCGGATTTTCGAGATCGCGTCCTTCACATCGTCGACGGCGCGGTCGGTATCGGTTTCGAGCTGGAATTCGATGACGGTCGAGGACAGACCGTCCGAGACCGTCGACATCACATGTTTGACACCGGTGAGGTTCGCAACCGAATCCTCGATGCGCTTGGTCACCTGCGATTCAAGTTCGGACGGCGCGGCGCCGGCTTCGGAGACCGAGACCTGAACGAGCGGAATGTCGATGTTCGGAAAACGCGTCACCGGTAGTTCGCTGAAGGCGAACAGGCCGAGGATCGTCAGAACGACGAACAGCACAATGCCGGGAATGGGCCGCTTGATCGACGCGGCCGAGATATTGAGCCTCACCGCGCCGCCTCCGCCTCATTGGTTTCGATGGGCGTCACCGCATCGCCGTCGCGCAGGAACGAGCCGGCGCGCGAGACGACGAGTTCGTTCTCGGCAAGACCCGATTTGATTTCGGCGCGTGTTGCGGAGCGCAGGCCGATGGTGACCTCGCGCGTTGCGATCTTGTTGTCGATGACGACCTGAACCGTGCTTTTGCCGGCTGAGACCGTGATCGCTGAGATCGGAACCGTGACGGCGGTCTGCCGCCCGACTTCGACGACGCCCGAAGCAAAGGAGCCGATGGTCACTTTGGCGTCCAGAGGAAGAGCCACCCGCAATTTGCCGAGCCGCGTTGCCGGATCGACTTCGGAGGAGATGAGGCGGATCGTGCCGCTGAGCGGCGTGCTGAGACCTGCTGTCGTGACACGCACGCTCTGGCCGGTCTGGAATCGCACAAGCGTGCTATCGACGACATCGGCCTGAAGCTCGATGGCACCGGCTTCGATGATGCGGAAGGAGGGCTCCGCCGCCATGCTGGCGATGGCGCCGAGGCGGATGGTCCGGCGGCTGACAACGCCGCCGGTCGGTGCCTTGATCTCGGTGCGGGCGAGGCGGATCGCGATCTGTTCGGACTGCGCCTGGGCAACTTTTAGATTGTGCTCGGCAGCGCGCTGGCGCGCCTCAGAAACGCGCGATGTGGCCAGCCGCTGATCGTAGGCGGCTTTGGCTATCGTCTTAGACTGGACAAGCGTTTCGGCGCGCTCCAACGCGAGCTTCGATTCCGCGACATTGGCCTCAGCCTCGGCGATCTGCGCCTGAGCCTGCGCGATCGAAGCCTGCGCCTGCGCGGCCTCGGCATCCAAAGCCGATTTCGACAGGCGGGCCAGCACCTGGCCTTTTTCGACGCGGTCGCCTTCCTCGACGAGGATTTCGGTGACGGCAAGGCCTTCGACCTCGGGTGAGACCATAACTTCTTCGCGCGCCACAAGCGTGCCGGAAACATGCGCTTCTTCGGAAATTTCGCGGCGTGCCGCGCGCACGACGCTCACCGAAGGCGCGCGCTTTTCGGCCGTCTGCGGCGCCGCATCGGCATTGTCGGACGATCCGCCGAAGACGAGCCAGCCGCCGCCGAGCACGACAGCGGCGAGGGCGATACCGGCGATGATGAAACTACGGCGCATTGTCATTACTCGGCTGCGGTCTGGGTGTCGGTGTCGTGGAGGGCGCAGACGGGCAGGTGCTCGCCGGGCTTTGCGGTGCCGGCGAGAGCCTCAAGCCGGCTGCGGTTTTTCTCGATAAAGGCGATCTCGTTCTTGAACTGGGTGACGCCCCAATCGACAAGCCAGCCCGAGGTCGAGTGCCGTTCGGATTCGACCAGAGGTTCAAGCGTCGAGACTTCGGCGCGCTGCTGCGCCAGCCGCTCGTCGATGGCGCGGGCGACCGTCTCGCGCGACAGGAACGGCGCGCAGAGCGCGATGATGCCGAAATGCGAGCGGAAGACGTCGGGTTCGGGCGCCGCGCTCATATCCTCGATAAAGGCTTTGCTGCCGGCCGCGGTGAGGGAATAGACGCGGCGCGGCGGCTTGCCGGGCTGCGTTTCTTCGCGGCTGGCGACAAGGCCTTCCTGTTCGAGCCTGGCGAGCGCCGGGTAGATCGAGCCGAAGCTCGCGCCGCCGAGATGGAAGAACGGGCCGTCCTCCCAGTGTTTTTTCAGGTCGTAGCCGGACGCCTCGCCATGGGCGAGGATCGCAAGGCAGATCGTGCGGATATTCATTTTGAGACAATCCTATTCCGTCCCGGCATATATCGAACCGATATAGGCAGAAGAAAGGCGTGGCTCTTTAGAAGCGTTCCGGATTAGCCTGCAGCCGGGTGGCAGAAGGGGTCCGATGCGGAAATTTATCCTGACGGTTCTGATCCTTGGCCTGATCGGGGCGCCGGCCTTTTACATCCTGACGCAGCCCGAGCGCGCCGCGCCGTCGCAGGTTCCGGGCGGCACGCCCGATCTCGCGAACGGCAAGACCGTCTTTTTCGCCGGCGGCTGCGCCTCCTGCCATGCGGTGCCCGGTCAGGACGACAGGCTCCTTCTCGGGGGAGGGCTCAAGCTCGAAAGCCCGGTCGGCACGTTTACGGCTCCCAACATCTCGCCCGATCCGGACAAGGGCATTGGCAGCTGGACGGAAGAGCAATTCGCAACCGCGCTCTTGAGGGGCACATCGCCCGCCGGCGAGCATTACTATCCGGCCTTTCCCTACACGACCTATCAGCACGCAGCGCCGGCCGATATCCGCGATCTCTTCGCCTTTATCCGCACTTTAAAGCCGAGCGCTAATGTCCCGGAAGCGCATCAGTTTCCGTTCGAGCTTTGGCCGGTGCGCCGCGGCATGGGCCTCTGGAAGCTGCTCTATCTCAACGGTGCGCCGATCGAGCCTGCAACGGGTGAGACGGCGGAACGCGGGCGTTATCTCGTCGAGGCGTTCGGCCATTGCGGCGAGTGCCATTCGCCGCGCTCGTTCACCGGTGCTGTCGTCGAAGCCAAGCGCAATGCCGGCGGCACGATGCCGAACGGCGACAAGGTGCCGAATCTCACGCCCGGCAAAGACGGGCTCGAAGAGTGGACCGAAGAGGACATCGCGCTTTTCCTGGCGGACGGCACGACGCCGGAAGGCGATGTCGTCGGCGGCGAAATGGGACAAGTGATCAAAAACACCTCACAGCTTGCTGAAAGCGACCGCAAGGCCATCTCGCTTTATCTGAAAAGCCTGAAGCCAATCGATCCGTAGCGCATCGGCGGCACGCGAATCTCCCTACAGTGCGCGCGATGATGATCCGCGCTCTTTGCATAGCCGTCCTGACATTTGCGCCCGCTGCGGCGTTCGCCGACGGCGCGGTCACGCCTGCAGTGCCGTCGCCGGCGGGACCTGCCAAACCCATCGTCAAAAAGATCTTCTCGGGAACGCAGACGGCGCTCGGCCAGGACATCGCTCTGCCGCAGGGCAATGCGGAAGTGACGGTGCTGACCTATGAAATCCCGCCGGGCGCCAGGCTTCCCGTGCACAAGCATCCATACCCGCGCTACGCCTATGTCCTTGCCGGCCATCTGAAGGTCTCGACCGGCGACGACACGAAAAGCTTCAGCTACGGGCCGGGCGATTTCATCATCGAGATTCTCGATGCCTGGCATTACGGCGAGACGGTCGGCTCGGAGACCGTGAAACTGCTTGTCATCGATCAGGCGCCGCCGGGCGAGAGCAATACGCTGCTCAAGCAGTAACATCGGTGTCTCTAGCGCGGGCTTTGTGTCTGCTCCACATGTGAGCGGAACCGGAATGGAACCGGTGAGGAACCACTGCAATGACACTCGAACTCGGCGGCATTCATCATCTCAGCGCCGTTACCGCCAAGGCCAAACAGAATCTCAGCTTCTACACCGGCACGCTCGGCATGCGGCTCGTGAAGAAGACCGTCAATCAGGACGACGTCACCTCCTATCACCTGTTTTACGGTGACGGCGCCGCGACGCCGGGATCTGACCTGACCTTCTTCGATTTTCCGGCGGCGCCCGAGCATCACGGTACGCATTCGATCTCGCGCACCTCGCTGCGCGTTGCGGGTGCGGAGACGCTCGCCTTCTGGAAACAGCGGCTGACGGATGCTGGCGTCGAGGTGAAGGAAGTCGAGCAAGCGGGCCGCAAGGCTCTCTGGTTCTCGGATGCCGAAAATCAGCGCCTCGCGATCGTTGACGATGGCGGGGAAGGCGAATCTCACCCGTGGGACAAGAGCACGGTTCCGGCCAAACACCAGATCCGCGGCCTCGGCCCGATCGTCATGAGCGTGCCCGTCATCGACAAGACGGAACAGGTTCTGACCGAAGTCATGAACATGCGCAAATCCGGTACATACGCCCATCCGGATAATCCGGCGCATACGGTGCATGTCTTCTCAATGGGTCAGGGCGGCGCTGCGGCGGAGCTGCATGTTGCGGTTCAGCCTGATCTTCCGCCGACGCGTTATGGCGCGGGCGGTGTGCATCACGTTGCTTTCCGCGTGCCGGACAAAGCGGCGCTGACGGCCTGGGCCGAACGCATCCAGCCGACGCGTCTGCCGAATTCGGGTGAGGTCGAGCGTTATTATTTCCGCTCGTTCTACTTCCGGGAGCCGAACGGCATTCTGTTCGAGCTGGCGACGGACGGGCCGGGCTTCACGGCGGATGAGCCGCTGGAGACTTTGGGCGAGAGCCTTGCTCTGCCGCCTTTCCTCGAACCTCGCCGTGCCGAGATCGAAGCGGGCCTGAAGCCGCTCTGATCAGGCAACGGCCGGCTCGAGGAGACCTGCGAGATAGGCGGCGATGAGCTGCAAGAGATCGTAGGCACGGAAGACGATGATCGCCCCGTCGAAGAAGATCCAGTCGACGAGGAACAGCACGAAGCCGAGAAACACGAGCCGCTGGATCATCGTCTATTCCTCGGGGCCGTAACCCGGCACGAACACGCCGAGCGCCTGCAATTGGGCTTCCGCCGATTTCAGGCGCTCGAGTGCGTCTTCGCCGCCGCGCGCGACGAGCGTGTCGAGCAGATGTTCGGCAATCGCCCAGGCCGAAACAAGGGAGGGAAAGAGACTAGGTCCTTCCGTCGAGAAGGTCAGAGCAATTTTTGCCTCGCGCGCAAACGGCGCGAGCGGACTATCGGTAATCGCAATCAGGGTTGCGCCGCGCCGCGCCGCATGTTCGGCGACGATGACGCTTTCGCGCGAATAGGGGCGGAAGCCGATAATGCACACCGCATCGCCTTCTTCGACGGCGCGCAGCTCCGCTTCCAGCGTGCCGCCCATGCCGGACAGAAGAACGACATCCGGGCGGAACAGCCGGTAGACATAGTTGAAGGCCTGAGCCGGTCCGAAACAGGCGCGGAAGCCGGCGACGAAAACCGTCTTGGCTTTTTCCATCGCGACCGCGGCTTGGGTGAAGGAGGCGGCATCGTTCAGCGCCTGTGTCGCCTCAAGCGTCTTGATATGGCTGAGATGAAGCTCGCCCGGCTGTGCCGAGCCGAGTTTCTTGGCGCGGTCCGAATAGAAGCTCGGCGCGCCGCGCATCCGCTCGACGAAGGGCTCTTTGAAATCGTCCCAGGCCGAAAAGCCGAGTGTGCGCGCAAGGCGCACAAAGGTGACGGGCTGGACGCCGGCATTGGCGGCGAGCGTGCGCATCGAGACGATGGCGACTTCCTCGGGCCGTTTCAGCACAAAGGCCGCCGCCACGCGCTGCTGCGGAGAGAGGTCCACGAAGCGGGCGCGGATACGATCGACGAGGCTTGAGAAACTATCGGCCATACCGCGATCTAGCGCCCATGATACAGTTTTGCAACATATGTTTCAGGCGGCTTGGACGCGGGCCACAGAACCTTTGGACATGGAAAAGTGGGTATGAACGGCGAGCAAAGCGTCACCGGAATGCTTCAGGGCAATGGTGCAGCGCCCGGCCCGCGGAAAGCTCGATCCGTCGGGCGCAAGGCCGCGCGAGGTCCAGGGGCAGATGACGACGGTCAGGGCATCCTCGGTGCCGAGAACCGTCATCTCTTCAAAGGCGAAGCGGAAATTGCTGATGTAGGGCCACATCTCGCGCCATTGCCGGTCGACGAGGTTGGAGCGCCCGCGCATCGCGTCGCTATAGGTGCCGAAGGCGATGACGTCTTCGTCGAATAAAAGCGCGCCGCCGTCGTAGTCGCGCGTGTTGATCGCCTGCTGCCAGGCGAAAAGCCAATCCAGGACCGCACTCTTCATATCGTGCCCCCCATTCAGATGGGCGGCGGCCGGGCGGGCCGTCTTTAATCGGTAAACTCTAGCCCGAGTCGCACTTCGGTACGCCACACAACGCGGCAATGGCGGTTCAGCGTGCCGTCCTGGGTCTGCAGGATGACGGCGCCCGGAATGCCGATGGTCGAGGGCAGTTCGACGAGCGCGCCGTGTTCGGACAGATTGCGCATCACGCAGGAAAAGGCAGAGGCGGACCCGGGCAGGATGACGCTCGCGCCTTTCATGGTCCGCATGCGCGGCGATCTGCGTTTGTTGTCTGCGGGGTCCATTCGTCCAACCTCTAGAGCGCTTCGCGCCGTGTCGCGGCGATCAGCTGATCGGCGACGACCGACAGGGCGTCGAATTGCTCATAATAAGAGTAGCCGTTTCTCTCCTGAAGTCGTTTTCCGAGGCTTGAGGAGAGGTGCCATGTCGCACCGCCCGGATTGACCTCCAGCACATAGAGTTGGCCGGTATGGACATCGCGGATGATATCCATGCCCTGAACGGGCACGTCCGGAAACGCGCGGAAGGTGCGGCGGGCAAGATCCAGCACGTCTTCGTCGTGGCAGGGTGTCGAGCGGCGCGGACCGGAATTTGAAGCGATGCGGCCGTCCATCGGCAGTTCGGCCGCAAGATCGGGGCGCTGTTCTTCGGAGCGGATCATGTTGCAATAGACCGGCTCGCCGAACACGGTCAGCGCGCGATATTCGGTCGGGTAGGGGCCGGTATCGACAAAGGTCTGGGCGAGGTAAGGGGTGTCCGGCCAGCCGAGGCGGCGGGCGCTGTCGAACAGATCGTCGAACCGCGTCAGGAGAACGCCGCGTCCGCGCGAGCCGGTATTCGGTTTCAGGATGACGTATTCGCCCCATTTCGCGCGATCGAGCCGCGTGTCCTCCTGCAGGAAGACGGCGTGCGGCACGGGGATATTCGCCTCCTCCAGCATGCGCACCTGGCGCAGCTTGGAGAGGGTCTGGCCTGCATAGATCTTCCCGCGCGCCGGCTGGAAGCTTTTGAGGTAATAGGGCGAGAACACCAGAGTGGGCCGTAGCGCCGCCTTCTTGCGCGTCGAGGATTGCGGCGCGTCATTGGTCACGAGGAAGACTTCGATCTCGGGGGCGCGCTCGGAAATCCGGCGCTTCACCTCGACAAAGTCCTCGATGTCCTGTGCGCCGGGCGTGTGAACGATGATGAGATTTTTCTCATAGACCCCGTTATCCGGACCCGTGGTCAGCGCCGCGGTGATGCGTTCGCCCGCCGGCATATAGCCGCGGGACAGGCCTGACGGATCGGTGGGGTCGAATTGCATGGGATCGCGGCTTCCTGCTGCGCGTGTGATCCTTCGCCGCGACGGTTAAGAAACGGTGACGTCTTTGTGTTCGTCCCCCGGGCGGCCACATCCCGGCCCAAGTTGCGCGCTCTGACGGGTCCCATTAGGTTTCGACCCAAATCGGGGCGTCCAAAGGCTCCCCCTCAGGGACAAGCGATGAAATTTACCCGCCGTTTCAAAATCATAGCCCTTGCCGCCGTCTCGACGCTTGCCGTCGGGGGAGCGCTGGCGGCGGTCTATGCGGACGGCGAGGTCAACAGCCGCTTCATCACCGAGACGGTCTATAACCTCAACCGGGTCAAGATCCTCGAGAGCAACACATCCTCGCTGCGCCCGGGCTCGGTCTACGACGTTGCGACCTATTTCGAGAGTCTGCTGCGCGCTCCGATGCCCGGCTACAATTATGAGTTCATCGATTCAGGCCTCGGCGCCACCGAGCCGCTCTATCCGATGTACCAGAAGGGCAATCAGGCGAGTTACGGCCAGCTGATTCCGGCCCTGTTCGACGACAAAGCGCGCCATATCGATCACCGTTCCTCGCTGACGACGCCCGAAGGCTGCAAGGTCGACAGTGCATATCTTCTGCGCCACATCACCGAATATCCCGACGACATGTTCAAGAAGGAACGTGAAGAGGGCTATACGCGCGTCGTCGTGCGTCTCGAGCACTACACCAAGCTCCGTCCCGATGCGCAGTGCGGCCGACATGTCGCGCACGATCCCGATCCGAATTTCGATCCGATGGAGTTCATGTGGAAGCATCGCGAGGCGATGACCTTCGCCGATTTTCCGCAGGACCAGCTCTGGCGGTTTGAAGCCAAGCTCTCCGTCAACTGGCCGATGATCGAGCAGCGCGGCTATGAGCGCACTTTGTTCGACCTGCGCGATCTCGAAAAGAATTCGCTCTGGTATTATCCGGACGGCCACTCCTTCGATTACGGCGTGAACACGCCGCGTCCGCAGACCGATCTCGATGCGTTCAAACTGCCGAGTCAGACCGTGGTGCAGGCGGATGCGAAACTGCAGGGCGACTATCCGCTATCGAGGCTTCTGAAGCCCGACGAGTTCGGCAAAGTGGTCGCCTACCTCAACGGCAATCCGTTCCCCGGCTATGACGCGTCGAAGGAGCCGGGCCATGACGTGCTGCGCCTTGCGGACGTCACCGGAAACAATGCCTACACCTCGGGTCTGAAGCTCGAAAAGATCAAGAACGTCGTCGAGGACGTCACGAATATGGATCACTTCCGGCTCGTCGGCATGACGCTGAAGCCGCAGGAGCCGCATCTCGACAAGGACTGGGCGGGCGAGCGCATTGTCCCGCAGATCCGCTTTGTCTTCCAGCTGATCAATCCGCGCGATCCGGCGCATGTCTACGAGAACCTGTTCCTGCATCTGAAATGGGACACCGCCGATCGTCTTGCCGATGAAAAGACGCGTGGCGAGCAGCAGGCCTATTTCCTAAAGCGGCTCGACGAGGTGACCAAGGCGCGCGAGAGCGGCAATGGCGATGCTGCGGTACGCGATCTCATCCAGGAATTCACCAAAGCGCGCCCGGTGCACTCGATCTCGTTTTCCTCGACGCTGACCGGCACCTGGATTTTCGGCAATATCGAGCGCGATAACAAAACCCAGGAGCTGACGCCGCTCAAGACCATCCGTCAGGGTATCGATTACGGCTATTATTCATCGGTGTTCGACACCGATCTTCTGCGCGCCGAGATCGAAAAGTCGGATGGCGCCCGCAAGGCCGAACTGCAGAAAACGCTCGATGCGCTGACGGTCACGACCTTCCGAGATCCCAAGCGCATGGATGTGCATGCGCTGCGCTTCAACACCGTCTCCTGCGCCCAGTGCCATCAGATGTCGGGCCGCGACGGCGTTCATATGTCGATCAATGACGGCATCAACGACAAGATCAAAACGCCGGCCATCGTCTCGGAATATTATTTCCACGAGGCCGACGCCCAGCTGAAGGGCGATATGCAGAAATGGCTGGCTTCGGCCGCCCATTGATCTGAAGGCGGAGATTAAAAAGGCCAGCGCTTGCGCCGGCCTTTTTGTTTGTCAGTTCGACTCGACGAAGATCGTGTCCCGCTTCTTGCGGATCGTCGGCAAAAGCACGGCGAGCAACAGACCCACCGAGAGCAGAAGCAGCGTCAGGCTGATCGGCTTGTGGATGAAGGTCGAGTAATCGCCGTGCGACAACAAGATCGCGCGGCGGAAATTCTCTTCCAGCATCGGGCTGATGATGAAGCTGAGCAAAAGCGGCGTCGGTTCGCAGTCGAGCCGCGTCAGCACATAGCCGAACAGGCCCGAGACCACGAGCACGCCGACATCGAAGGCCTGATTGTTCACGCTATAGGCGCCGATGCAGCAGAACAGGATGATCGCCGGTACAAGACGGCGATAGGGGATGCGCAGGATAGACACCCACAGCCCGATCAGCGGCAGGTTGATGATCAGCAGCATCGCATTGCCGATCCACATCGAGCAGACAATGCCCCAGAAGAGTTCGGGGCGCTGCGTTACGACCTGCGGACCGGGCGCGATGCCGTGGATCGTCAGCGCGCCGATCATCAAAGCGGTGACGGCACCGGACGGCATTCCGAGCGTCAGCATCGGAATGAACGAGGCTTGCGCGGCCGCGTTATTGGCGCTTTCAGGCGCCGCTAGCCCTTCAATCGCGCCCTTGCCGAAACGCTCCGGCGTTTTCGAGATGCGCTTTTCCAGCATGTAGGACGAGAAGGCGCCGAGGAGGGTGCCGCCGCCGGGCAGAATGCCCATGAGAATGCCGACCACCGTGCCGCGGATGATGGGCAGGGTGGACTGCTTGAGTTCTTCGAGCTTCGGCCAGAGGCCTTGAATCTTCTTGCCGATGAGATCCGGATCGCCTGGTAGTTCGAGCGTGCGGAGAATCTCCGCGATGCCGAACAGGCCCATGGCCAGCGGGATGAAATCGATTCCGTCCTGCAATTCGCTGATGCCGAACGTGAAGCGCGATTTCGAGGTTTCGACATCGGTGCCGATCAGGCCGAGCGACAGTCCGATCATGATCATCACCAGCGAATTCAGCACCGAGCCGCGGCCCATGATGATGACGGCGACAAGTGCCAGCGTGAACAGCGCGACGTTCTCCGCCGGGCCGAACATCAGGCCGAGATTGGACAGAGGTTGGGCGGTCGCTGCGATAAACACCGTCGAGACGGTGCCGGCAAAGAGCGAGCCGATCGCCGCGATCGACAACGCCGTGCCGGCACGGCCTTGCTTTGCCATCTGGTGCCCGTCGATCGCGGTGATGATGCCGGAGGTTTCGCCCGGCATGTTCACGAGGATCGCGGTGGTCGAGCCGCCATATTGCGCGCCGTAATAAATGCCGGCGAGCATGATCAGCGAGCCGACGGCGGGCAGATCGAAGGTCAGCGGCAGAAGAACCGCGATCGTCGTTGCAGGTCCAATGCCGGGCAGCACGCCGACCAGCGTGCCGAGCAAAACGCCGATCAGGCAGTACAGAAGATTCTGCCAGGTCAGCGCGACGTCGAAACCGAGACTTAAGTTTGCAAGAAGGTCCATCTCACAGCACCGGCGGCAGAACCGGAATCGGCAGACCGAGCGCCAGCGTAAATACGAGACCGGAGAAGGCGGCAAGGAAGCTTGCGAGCACCACGCGTTCCGAAACGCCCGAGCCCGGCTGAGCGAGCGAGGTGACGAAAACCGTCACTGTGGCGCTGGCCAGAAGCCCGATCGGCTGGACGAGAAGCGCAAAAGCGATAATGCCCGCGCCGATGCTGGCGGCGCCGCGCCAGTGGAAGGGCACCGCGTCGTCTGCCTTCAAAGCGTCCCGCAATTCGAACCCGCCGCGTATGGCGATGCCGATGCCGAGCAGGATCAGCCCCCAGGCTGCGACATAAGGAATAAAGCCCGGGCCCATGCGCGCGCCGGTGCCGAGCGGAAGATTTCTCCCGAAATACAGAAGGATAGCGGCGAAGCCGAGCGCGAAGGCGGCGGTCGCGAAAGAGCGGTAAGCGGTCATTTGGTGTGTCCCCAAAACGAATAATCTACAATTCCGATAGACAAACAAAAAAGTCAAACTATTATCGCTCGTGGAATTTGGAGATACACAAATGTCTAACGTATTTAAAGTAGTAGCGCCCCTCCTGATGAGCGCGGCGATTGCAACGGCGCCGCTCTCGGCGTTCGCGCAGAGTGTCGATGTCTCGAAGTACCCGCAGGACAATGTGAAGATCATCGTCACGGCCTCGGCCGGCGCGAGCTCTGACGCGCTCGCCCGCACGGTCGGCCGTGAGCTCGGCAAGATCTGGGGCAAAGACCCGGTGATCGAGAATGTCGGCGGCGGCAGCGGCAATATCGGCCTCGAGCAGGTCGCCCATTCGAAGCCCGACGGTCTGACGATTGCGGTCGGCGGCGACAAGGTCCCGCTCAACGCGATCTTTTTCGGCGCTGAGCTGAAATACGATCCGATCAAGGATCTCTCGACGGTGACGAAGGCCGTCGCCAATCCGTCGATCCTCGTTGTGCGCCCGGATCTCGGCGTAAAGACCCTCGACGAATATCTGAAGCTTGCGCGCTCCAAGCCTGGCCAGCTGAATATCGGCACGCCCGGCAATGGCAGCGCCCATCACCTGACGCATCTTCTGCTCGGTCAGAAAACCGATACCAGCTACACCTACGCTCCCTATAAGGGCGGCGCCCCGGCCGTGACCGATATTCTCGGCGGCCATCTCGACGGCCTGATCATTACGCTCGCCGCCGTCACCGAACACGTCCGCGCCGGCCGTCTCGTGCCGATCGCCGTCTCGACGGCCAAGCGCTCCACGGCTCTGCCGGACGTGCCCACCTTCCAGGAAGCCGGCGTCGATGTCGTGAACGAAAGCTGGCAGGGCTTCCATGTCCCGGCCGGAACGCCGCGCCCGCTCGTCGAGCGCATCAACAAGGACTTCGTCAAAGCGCTGAACGCTCCGGAAGTGAAGAACTTCCTCGAAGGTCAGGGCTTCGTCGTCGTGGCGTCTTCGCCGGAAGAAGGCGACAAGACGGTGCTCGATAGCTTCAAGAAGTATGGCGAAGTCATCAAGGCCGCCAATATCAAGCTCGACTGATGCTCAAAGGGCGGCCCGTACGGCCGCCCTTTTTCATTTTCCAAGGAAGTTTCACATCATGAACATCGCAGTTTTTTACCGGGGGACGCTCTGATGGCTCTCTCCGGACGTCTTGACGGAAAAGTCGCGCTCATCACCGGATCGGCGCGCCGTATCGGCCGCGCCAGCGCCATCGAGCTGGCGAAGGAAGGCGCGCATGTCGTCATCCATGCAAAATCCTCATCGGCTGAAATCGAAGCGGTAGCCAAGGAAATCCGCGATCTCGGCGGCAAGGCATCGACCGCGCTGGCCGACATCACGGACGAAAAGTCCGTTCAGGGCCTTATCGACGGGATCGTGAAGTCGCAAGGCGGCCTGCACATCGTCGTCAACAATGCGGCGATCCGCAACGAGACGGCATTCGAGAAGATCACGCTCGAGGATTGGCGTGCCGTGAACTCGGTCGTCACCGAAGGTGCGTTCCTGGTCACGCGCGCAGCGATTCCGCATCTCGTCAAAGCAAAATGGGGACGCGTCATCGCCATCGGCGGCGTCGCCGGCCATAGCGGCGTATTCGATCGCGTTCACGTCGCGACCGCAAAGGCGTCCCTGATCGGCTTCACCAAAGCGATTGCGGTCGAATATGCGCAGCATGGCGTCACCGCCAATCTCGTCGTGCCCGGCAAAATTGGCGGACCGCGTTCTGCGACTTCGGGCAAAGGCGGCGCCTTCCCGAACAATGCAGAGCCGATCGTGACCCAGGAAGGTTTCCCGGAAGACGTCGCCGAAATCGTCCGCTCCCTGACCGTGTCGGGTTTCGTGACCGGCCAGACCGTTCACGTCAACGGCGGCATGTACTTCATCTAGGAGCCCATCATGGCGCGCAGCCTTCATCTCAATCTTTTCATCCACGGTCGCGGGCATCATGAAGCGTCGTGGCGGCATCCGGGCGCAACGCGTCTGCCGCTGACAGATATCCGCTACTATCAGCAGCTCGCGCAGATCGCGGAAAAGGGTCTGTTCGACTCGATCTTTCTGGCTGACGCGCTCGCCATCGCCGACGGTATCGGCCATGTCGCGCGCTCGGGCCTTGAGCCGATCACGACTTTGTCCGCGGTCGCAACCGTCACGGACAAGATCGGACTGATCGGCACCGCGTCGACGACCTATACCGAGCCCTACAATCTCGCCCGGCAGTTTGCCTCGCTCGACCATATCAGCAACGGCCGCGCCGGCTGGAACATCGTGACCTCCTGGGTGCAGGGCGCTGCGCCGAACTATGGCGACGATACGCAGGTCGAACATGCGGAGCGTTACGAGCGCGCCCATGAATTCCTCGATATCGTGTCCAAGCTCTGGGACAGCTGGGCGGACGATGCCGTCATCGACGATCCGGACAGCGGCGTCTTCGCCGATGAGAGCCGGATCACGCCGATCCGTCATCGCGGCAAGCATCACGGCGTTGCGGGTCCGCTCAACCTGCCGCGTTCGCCGCAAGGGCGGCCGGTCTATATTCAGGCAGGTTCTTCGGAAACCGGGCGGCGCTTTGCGGCGCGCTATGCGGAAGCGGTTTTTACCGCCCATCTCGAAAAGAAAACCGCCGTCGATTTCTATGCCGATATCAAGGGGCAGGCGGCAGGCTTTGGCCGCAGCAGAGATGAAATCCTGATCCTGCCCGGCATCAGCGCGACCATCGGCTCAACGGAAGCCGAAGCCAAACGTCTTGAACAGGAGCTTCATGAAGCGACGCATCCGAGCGTCGGGCTGCAGCGCCTGTCGAACCGTTTCGGCGGCCATGATTTCTCGCATCTCAGCCTCGATGCAAAACTCTCGGTCGACGATTTCCCTGAGCCGAGCACGGTGCAGGGCGCGCAGTCGAGGGCAGGGGTGATCCTCTCCATCGTCAAGCGCGACAAGCCGACTTTGCGTCAGTTGCTGCACAGCCTTGCCGGTGCGCGCGGTCATTTCACCATTGCCGGCACGCCCGAACAGATCGCCGATACGATCGAGGACTGGTTCAAGACGGGCGCTGCCGACGGCTTCAATGTCATGCCGCCGGTTCTGCCGCTTCTGCTCGAAACTTTCATCCAGGAAGTCGTGCCGATCCTGCAGAAGCGCGGCCTGTTTCGCACCGCATATGAAGGCTCGACCCTGCGCGAGCATTACGGTCTCGCGCGGCCCGAAAGCCAGTATTTCGGCACAAACCCTCCCGCAAAGCTCACCGCGTAAACGGAAAACCTATGTCGAAGCGTCAGCTCAGCCTCAATCTCTTCGTCTATCCCAATGGCCATCACGAGGCGGGATGGCGCTATGAAGGGAGCGAGCCCGAACGCGTGCTCGACATCTCCTTCTATCAGGACCTTGCGAAGAAGGCGGAAGCCGCAAAATTCGATGCACTGTTCTTTGCCGATGCGCTCGCTCTGCCGGACAATATCCGCTGGGCGAGCCGTTTCCGGCTTGAGCCGATCACCTGGATGGCGGCGCTCGCCGCCGTCACCGAGAAGATCGGCTTTATCGGCACAGCCTCGACAACCTATTTCGATCCGTTCAATCTGGCACGCCTCTTTTCCTCGCTCGATCATTTGAGCAAAGGCCGTATCGGCTGGAACATCGTTACGACCAGCATCGATTATGCGGCGCAGAATTACAGCAAGGACTCGCATCCGGTTCACGCCGACCGCTATGCGCGGGCGCATGAGTTTCTCGATGTTGTGACGCGGCTCTGGGACAGCTGGGAGGATGAGGCGGTCGTCAACGACGTGCCGTCCGGCATTTTCGCCGACGATGAGAAGATCCACGAGATCAATCATATCGGCGAGAACTTCCGCATCCGGGGGCCGCTGAACCTGCCGCGCTCACCTCAAGGGCGGCCCGTTTATGTGCAGGCGGGCTCCTCGCCGGATGGACGCGCCTTTGCCGCCCTTCATGCCGAAGCGATTTTCACCGCGCATCAGACGATCGAAAGCGCGCAGGAATTCTACGGCGACATCAAAAAGCGCGCCGCCGCCAATGGCCGCGATCCCTCGCAGGTGCGCATCCTGCCGGGGATCAGCCCCTATATCGGCTCGACAGAGAAAGAGGCGAACGATCTTCTCGACGAGTTCAACGATCTCACCCAGCTCGAATATTCGCTGACGCATCTGCGGCGGCGCATCGGTGTCGATCTCTCGGGCTACGATCTCGATGGGCCGGTGCCGCGCCATCTCATCCCGACCGAAGGCGATCTCACCGAGATCACGCGCTTCAAGCTGATCGTCGGCATCATCGACCGCGAAAAGCCGACCATCCGTCAGCTGATGCACAAGCTCGCCGGTGCACGCGGTCATTTCGTTTTTGCCGGTACGCCCGAACAGATCGCCGACAAGATCCAGTCCTGGTTCGAGAACGGCGCCGCCGACGGCTTCAATATCATGCCGCCTTATCTGCCCGGCGGCATCGAAGTGTTCATTTCGGAGGTCGTGCCGATCCTCCGCAAGCGCGGCCTGTTCCGCGAAGACTATGAAGGCAACACACTGCGCAGCCATTTCGGGCTCGACCGGCCGAAAAGCCTCTATTCCGAAGCCCAGCGCAAATCCGCTTGAACCAGGAGAATTTTATGTCGCTTGCCGCTAACGAAACCCGTCCCGACATTTCCGTCTATTGGAAGCCGGGCTGTTCAAGCTGCCTGAAGACCAAGGAATATGTCGAGGAACTCGGCCTCGAATTCGAATCCGTCAATGTCCTCGAAGACGAAGCCGGGTTTCAGGAAGTCTTGAATTCGGGCCTCCGCAGCATTCCCGCGGTGCGGCTGAAAGACCGTTACGTCTACTCGCAGAATCTCAACGATGTCGCAAACCTTCTCGGCGTTGCGCGCCGCAAGGCGGCGCTGACGCCGGCGCAGCTTCTCGAGCGTTGGGACACGATCCTCGAGAAAGTGCCGCAGCTCCTCGAAAAGTTTTCGGAAGAGGAACTCGCGAAAGACGTCATCCCGAACCGGAAGCGCTCGGTGAAGGATCTGTTCGTCCATATCGGACAGATCGCGCACGCTTTCGTCGAACAGCTTGAGAACGGCCTCATCGAGATCAAGCCGGTGCACGCTTTTGTCGATCCGTCGATCGTGACGAAGGCTGACATCCAGGCGCATCTCGCCGCGCGTAATGCCGAATGGAAAGCCTGGCGCCGCCGCGGCGAGAACAAGATCCCGGCCGAACTCGAAACCTATTACGGCAAGCAGCCGTCGATACAGGTGATCGAACGCGGCACCTGGCATTGCACGCAGCATGCCCGCCAGCTCGACATCATTTCGGTCGGGCGGTTCGGATCGGAATTCACGATCGCGCCGGAACTCTATGAGGGCCTGCCTTTGCCGAAGCGCATCTGGGCGTAAAGGCGAATGCGCCGCGTCATATCCGGAATACAGGAGAACAAAGTGTCAAAACCTCAAATCGTCGGCATCAGCGGCAATCTCGCGAGTCCTTCGCGCACCCTGTCCCTCGTCGTCTCGACCGCCGAGCGCATTGCGCGCGAAAGCGGCGGCGAGGCGCGCGTGCTGGATATTTCGGATCTGTGGGGCCTTGGTGAAATCCGTTCGCGGGCCGGTGCGCCGCCCGCGGTGGAAGCCGCGCTGAAAGCCGTCGAACAAGCCGATCTTCTGGTCGTCGGATCGCCGGTCTACAAGGGTTCCTATACCGGGCTCTTCAAGCACTTCATCGATTTCATCGACTATCGCTCGCTGATCGGCACGCCGGTTGCGCTGCTGGCGACCGGCGGCAGCGATCGCCATGCGCTGGTGATCGAACATCAGCTGCGTCCGCTGTTTGGCTTTTTCCAGGCGCAGGTTCTGGGCACCGGCATTTTCCTCACCGAGAAGGATTTTTCCGACGGAGAGATCACCGATGCGGTTCTCAAAGCGCGGTTCGATCAATTGGTGCGGGAAGGCGTCGATGCTTTGCGGCCGTTCCGTTCCGGTGCGCGCACCGAAGCGGCGGCTTGAGCGTCTAAGCCTTTTCTCTCGATTGCCAGGACCCTAATATTGTCGACGATCCGCTCCAATGCTCGCCGGCCACATCGCAGGACAGGACCATGAACGTGATTGTAAAGAACCCGACTGCAACCGTTGACGCGAAGACCGTCCGCGACTGGCTTGCCGACGGCAAAGAGATCGCGTTCTTCGATGTGCGCGAGGAGGGGGAGTTCGGCTGGGGTCATCCGCTGCTGGCGGCCAATCTTCCCTACAGCCGTCTCGAACTCGATATCGAGCGCTTCGTACCGCACAAGAACACGCGCACGGTTCTGATCGGTGCGGACAATAATCTTCCTGCCATCGCCGCTGCGCGGCTTACGGCGCTCGGCTATTCCAATCTTCACATCGTTGCCGGCGGCATCGAGGCCTGGAAGACGGCGGGCCTCAAACTTTTTGAGGGTGTCTATGTGCCGAGCAAGGCCTTTGCCGAAGTCGTCGAGCACGCTTATCACACGCCGCCGATCGAGGCCGAAGACCTCAAAAAACTGATCGATGAGAAAGCGGATTTCGTCGTCCTCGACAGCCGCACCGAAGAAGAATTCGCGCGCTTTCATGTGCCGGGTGCGATCAGCGTTCCGGGCGCCGAACTCGTGCATCGCGTTGCCGATCTCGTGCCGTCGCCGGACAAACTCGTTGTCGTCTCCTGCGCCGGCCGCACGCGCGGCATTATGGGCGCGCAGAGCCTGATCAATGCCGGCATTCCGAACAAAGTGCGCGTGCTGAAAGGCGGCACGCAGGGCTGGCGCCTGGCCAAGCTTGACGTCGAGACCGGCGAACGCTTCTCGACATCGCCGACGGATGCCGGACGCAAGACCGCGAAGGGCTGGGCGGATGCGCTGGCCGCACAGCATGGCGTCGGCCGCATCGCGCATGACGAGCTGGCCAAATGGCGGAAGGACGCGGCGCGCACGACCTATGTGATCGATGTCCGCACGAAGGGTGAATATGCGAAGGGCCATCTTGCCGGCGCAACGCATGTTCCCGGCGCGCAGCTCCTGCAGGCGACCGACACTTTCATCCCCGTGCACCGTGCCCGCGTCGTCCTCGTCGACGATGACGGCGTGCGTGCGACTGTCACCGCCCATTGGCTGAAACAGCTCGGCTGGGACGTGCATGTGCTCGACAAGGCGCTGGACGGGCAGAAGATCGTCTCCGGCGAAGACGAAACGCGCAAAATCTGGCAGCCGGATGTTCAAGAGATCGCGCCGAAAGAGGCGCGCGCCTGGCTCGGCGACAAAGGCCGCCTCATCTCGGTGACGTCGAGCGATGCCTATCGCAAGGAACGCCCGTCGGGCGCGGTGTGGAGCATTCGTCCGCGGCTTCTGTCGGCGGTCGGCGATCTTGTGCCCGGCGCGCGCGTTCTGGTCATCGGCGACGAAGAGGGGGTATCGGCGCTTGCGGCATCCGATCTGCGCGAAGCGGGGTTCGACGCGGCGATCGTTGCGGGCGGCGTTGCCGCCTGGAAGGCGGCGGGCCTGCCGCCGGATACCACGCCGTCAGCTCTTCCGGATGCCGAGCGTATCGATTTCCTGACCTGGAACTGGGATCGCCATTTCGGCAATGCGGCGGCCTCGCGTGCCTATCTCAATTGGGAGCTCGATCTGCCGCGGCAGATCGAAGAAGACGGCACCGCCTATTACAAGATCAAGGTTCCCGCCGGCGCCGCCCACTGAGCGGCATAAGGCCGACAAACAAAAGGGCCGGCCCGCCTGGCGGACCGGCCCTTCGTTTGAGGCGAGGTGGGTCGCCTCGGACTTACTTCGGAAGGCTCGCCGCAGCGAGGTCGGACGCCTTCGCAACGTCCTTGATCTTCCACGCCAGGTCGAGAAGCGCTTTCGTGCGCGCTTCGCCGATAACGAGCGAAGACTGTTTGGTGAACTTCACATTGAGCTGCTCGTTCGACAGCGGCTTGTGAACGCTGCCGATCGCATGCTCGATATATTTTTTGATCGTCTTTCCGTCTTTGGTTTTGACGGTGTAGGTCACTTCGTCCTCATGCACGGACTTGTCTGTCGTGACCTTGACGCGCTTGCGCAGGGCAACGATTTGGGGATCGGTCGCCGCTTCATCGGTGAAGGCGGTCGGCGAGCCGTCGCCGCGCGCCAGCGCATAGGCGGCCGAGTGGAAGATCGAGAATTTCGATTCAAGGCCCGTCTTCGGTTCGGTCTTGCCGGTGAGTTCCAGCACGAAGGGATGCGCGAGAAGCTCGATGGTCTCGACGTCTTCCGGCTTGATCTTGTGTTCGTCGTGGATCTGGATGCCGGCGTCGATTGCCGGATGAATGACGATGCCGCAGGCAAAGGGCTTGTAGCTGTTGAGTTCGGCTTCCCAGCTCTTGCCGAGCGTATCGAGAATCTCGCCGTAATCCTGTTTGGTCGAGAGGATGGCGGCAAAGCCGCGGCGTCCTTCGATGCCGGCTTCCGCCGAGTCAAAGCCCGCCTGGGCCATGAAGGCGGCCGTTGCGCCATTCTGCGCCGCGCGGCCCGGATGGAAGCTCTTGGTCATCGTGCCGAACATTTCGCGCAGGTTCGACGACTGCGTGGCGGCGAGCGACAGCGCCCAGACCGTCTTCTGCACATCGAGCTTCAGGAGCTTGCTGACCGCCGCCGCCGCACCGAACACGCCGGTCGTGCCGGTAATGTGCCAGCCGACATCGTAATGCTCGGGATAGACCGAATTGCCGATGCGGCATTCGACTTCGATGCCGATGATCATCGCGTGCAGGAGGTCGGCGCCGGAAAGGTTCTTCAGTTCGGCGACGGCCAAAGCCGCCGAAGCCACAGGGCCCGCAGGATGGATGATCGTTTTCAGATGCGTGTCGTCATAATCGAGAACATGCGAGCTGATTCCATTGAGGAGGGCGGCGTGCAGCACGTCGAGGCGCTCGGTGCGGCCGAGCACGGTCGCTTTGGCCGGGCCGGAGAACTGCGTGATGCCGTCGAGCGCCCGGTCCACCGTTTCATGGCTGGCGCCGCCGACGGCGCAGCCGATCCAGTTGACGAAACTGCGCACGCCCTGATCCTGAACGGAAGCAGGGATGTGGGCCGGCTCGCAGCCGACAATCCACTCGGCAAGGGCTCGCGTCACATCCTGTCGTCTGGCCATGGCTTTCTCGTCTCCTGCCGGTTAGGTCTCGGTTACCTATCCGCCGCCGGGGCAGATATTGTCAACAATTTTTGGGCTCAAACTACGCGTTCTGGCGAAATTCCCTTTAGGTTCAACGGTTCAATCAATTCGCGTTGTCAACGATTGACAATCCCACCACCGAGAATAAGGTCGAGATCATGAAACCTCTGCAGACGAGCGATCTGCCATCCAAGAACCAGCCCTTCGGCGTGCGGTCTCTTGCGATGGCGCTCCGCACGGAGATCGAAAAGATGATCCTTCAGGGCGGCATGCCCATGGGGGAGCGCCTCAACGAGAATTACTTTGCCGAGAAATTCCAGGTCAGCCGCGGCCCGGTGCGCGAAGCGTTCCGCGCACTCGTCGAAGCGGGGCTGGTTGAGTTCATTCCCAATCGCGGCGTGTTTGTCCGGCAGGTGAGCCTAGAGCAGGCGAGGGCCGCCTACGAGGTGCGTGCCGCTCTGTTCAGCATGGCGGGCCGGCTTGCCGCCGTGCGCCGCCGCAAGGAAGAGATCGTGCGCCTGCGCGGCCTTGTCCACGATATGGACACCGCGATCGATAAGCGCGAGAGCGATCTCTATTACCGTCTCAATCTCGATCTCCACAGCGCCATCATGGAAGCGGCCGGTAATGAACGGCTTGCCGCGAACTATTACGGCCTGATCAAGGAACTGCATCTGTTCCGCGCCAAAAATCTCATTCTTGGCGACCATGTCGAGAATGCGCGGATATCGAATGCCGAGCACGCGACAATGGTCGAAGCCATCGCCTCGGGCGATGAGATGCGCTCCTACGAAGCCCACTACGCGCATGTCATGAACGCGCGCGAGCGGCTGATCACATCAAACAAGAAGGCCGAATAAGGCCTGACAACAAGAAACCGGCAAGGTTCCAGAAAAAGACGTAACAACAATTAGTGGAGGAACACATGCTGGTGAGTAAGAGAAGCCTGCTTTGCGCAGGTCTGGCCGCTGCCGCGCTCGTTGCGGTCGGCTCTGCCAATGCTCAGGACAAGATTGCCTATCCCCACAAAGTCGTCACGCTGGTCACACATTCCAGCGCCGGCGGCGGAAGCGACGTCTTCCTCCGCGACATGACGGGATATCTGAAAAAGATCATCGACGCCGATTTCGTTGTCGAAAACGTAACCGGCGGTTCGGGCGCCAAAGCCATGGCTCACATGGCCAAGCAGAAGCCCGACGGCAGCGTCTTCTACGCGACGACGCCGACCTACATCTACACCTCGCATATGAGCGAACTCTCGGCGGACTACACCGCGCTCGAGCCGCTCGTAAACGTCTTCTACGATCCGGAAGTCATCTACACCCGCGCCGATGCGCCGTTCAAAACCCTGGCCGATGTTGTCGCCAAGGCCAAGAGCGAGCGTAGCGCCTGGGGTGCCGCGAACCCCGGATCGCTTGAGCGCGTCACGCTCGAAAAGCTGAAGAAACTGACCGGCGTCAACGCCGCGATCGTCACCTCCGAAGGCGGCGGTGAAACCATGGTCAACGTGCTGAACGGCACGCTCGACATCGCCATCGGCGAACTTCAGGAACTGCGTTCGCAGCTTGAAGGCAAGCAGGTGCGTGTCCTCGCCGTCCTGTCCGAAAAGCCGCTCCCGCAGCTCGTGGGCGTGCCGACGGCCAAGGAAGGCGGCGTTGATCTCGTCGTCCAGAAGTTCCGCGGTCTTGCCAGCCCGAAGGGCCTGTCGGCCGAAGCGGCGAAAGCCTGGGATGCAGCCATTCCGCGCCTGCTCGCCGATCCGGAATACAAGGCGAAGTATGAAGCGGCCGGTCTTGTGCCCGCTTTCATGCCGCACAGCGAAGCCGTGACCTTCACGTCGAAATTCGCGGACGAGCAGAAGGCGATCCTGACGGAAGTCGGCATCACCAAGAAGAAGTAACGGCGGACTGAGGACGAGCGCGATGGATAGAGATCTCATCTGTGGGCTGGTGGGATTTTCCATCGCGCTCATTTACCTGTTCGCCGCCGGCGACATTCCGGAAAGCGGTATCGGCGATAGCGTCGGAGCTGCGGGTATCCCGCATATCCTCGGTTATTCGCTGGCTGTTGTTTCGGCGCTGTTTGTCGGTGTGCGCCTCATCACCATCGGCCGGGAAGCGGCGGCGCCCGCGTCGCCGGCGGAGAGCGTTTTCGACACGCCGCTCCCGGCCTTCATTTCGGCCGCCGGCACGGTGGCGATCTGTGCAGTCTTCGTATTCTTCTTCGAGTCCGCCGGCTATCTGCTGTCGGTCGTGCTCCTGGTCCTCGCGCTCTGTCTGTACCAGGGCGAGCGCCTGAACCTGCGCCTTCTGGTCGTGGCGGCCAGCGGCACCTTTGTTCTGTGGCTTTTATTTGCCGTTCTTCTTGGAGTCCGGATGCCGCACGGCATCTGGGCGGATTTGGTTTGAATTCATCATGGACGCGATCCTGACAAGTATTGAAATGCTCGGAACGACATTGATCGTTCCGATGGCGATCCTCGGCATGGTCTGGGGCATTTTCGGCGGTGCGCTGCCCGGCATTTCGCCCGCGATCACCATGGCGCTCTTGCTGCCGTTCACCTACACGATGGACCCGATCCCGGCGCTCGTGCTTTTGACCTCGACCTATGTCGGCGCCGAATATGGCGGCTCGATTCCCGCGATCCTCATTCGAACGCCCGGCACCAACGCCTCGGCCGCGACGATGATCGACGGCTATGAAATGAAGAAGCAGGGCAGGGCCGGCGAAGCGCTCGGCATCTCCCTGCAGGCAAGCTCCGTCGGCAATTTCGTCGGCATCTTCTGCGTCATTCTCTTCACCGCGCCGCTTTCCCAGTTGGCACTTGCCTTCAAGCCGACGACCTATTTTGCGCTCGGCATTCTGGGCCTCAGCGTCATCGTCTCGGTGTCGGAAGGCTCTATCTTCAAAGGCATCATCGCAGCGCTCATCGGCCTGATGATCGCAACCATCGGCACGGATCCCGTCACCGGCGTCGGCCGTTTCACCTATGGCAATGCCGATCTTCTGACCGGTGTGCCCATCATTCTCGTGATGGTGGGCCTCTTCGCGGTTGGCGAAATCCTCGAACAGATCGCCACCAAAACAGATTGGTCGACAGTGTCCGACCACGTCACGAGGCTGAAATGGCCAAGCTGGCAGGTGCAGAAGGACACCGCGAAATCGAACCTCATCGGCTCGGTGATCGGCGTGTTCTGCGGCATCATGCCGGGCGCCGGCGGCACGGTCGCCTCCTTCATGTCCTATTCCGAAGCGCGGCGCTTTTCGAAGACGCCGGAGAAATTCGGCAAGGGTTCGGAAGAAGGGGTAGCTGCTCCCGAATGCGCCAACAATGCCGATGCCGGCGTCGGTCTCATTCCGCTGCTCAGCTTCGGCATTCCGGCCTCGAATTCGACGTCGGTTCTTCTCGGCGGATTTCTGATCCACGGCCTCGTTCCGGGACCTGTTCTCTTCAACAAGGACCCGACGCTTCTCTACGGCCTCTTCACCGGTCTTCTCGTCGCGTCCGTTGCGCTGATCCCGGCGGCGTACATGACTCTGTCGGCCTCGATCTGGCTCGTGAACCGGCCGAAGCGTTATCTCTTCGCCTTCATCGCGGCGCTGGTCTTTTCGGGTGCGTATTCGATCAACAACAGCGCCTTCGATCTCGGCCTGGTTCTCGCGGCCGGCATCCTCGGTTTCGGCATGCGCTTCTTCGGTATGCCCATGCTGCCGATCATTCTGAGCCTCGTGCTCGGTTACATGATCGAAGCCAATTACCGCCGTTCGCTGGTCATTTCCGGCGGCGACAACGCGATCTTCCTCGAAGACCCGATTGCCGTCGCCTTCTTCATTCTCTCGGCGCTGTTCCTTGCCGGATCGCTGGTCCGGGAATTTCGAGAACGGCGCGGCAACAAGGTCAAGGCAGGAGCGGCAGCATGAATGCGCATGCAGGCAAAGTGAGTATCGCAACGGAGATCGCCAACTGGATCGCGGCCACCGACGAGAAAAGCCTTCCCGCCGATGTGCGGGATATGAGCGAGCGGCTGCTGCTCGACATTGTCGGTCTGTGCGCCGCATCGCGCGACACCGATTATGTCCGCGCCGCCGTTGCGGTCGGCGAGCCGGGCGTCTGCACGGCGTTCGGCCACAAGGACCGCTTCGACATGTACAGCGCGGCGCTGATCAACGGCACCGCGGCGCATGGCGAGGATTTCGACGACACGTTCGAAGGCGGCCCGGTGCATTCGGGCGCGGTCATTGTTCCTGCGGTCTTTGCCGTCTGCGAGCGCTTTGGCCTTTCAGGGCAGCGCGCGTTGCTCGGCGTCGCGGTCGGCATCGAGTTTCTCTGCCGCCTCGGCCTTGTGACGCCCAAGGCGATCCACAAAGCCGGCTTTCATCCGACGGCCGTGCTCGGCACGCTGGCGGCGACGGCGGGTGTCGGCGCGGCGCTCGGCCTTTCTCGCGACCAGCTCGTCCACGCGCTCGGCGTTGCCGGCTCGATGTCGTCCGGCATCATCGAATATCTGAAGGACGGAAGCTGGACGAAACGCATGCATCCCGGCTGGTCCGCGCAGTCCGGCATTCGCGCTGCGCTGTTGGCCAAGAACGGCTTTGTCGGACCGCTGACGGTTCTCGAAGGCGAACACGGATTTTTCCATAGCTTCGCGCCGAGCCGCGCGCCGGACTTTGACTCGCTTCTGCGCGGCATCGGCGAGAAGTGGGTCATGACCGGGATCGCGTTCAAGCCCTATGCCTGCGGGACGATGACCCAGCCATATATCGACTGCGCCATCGAACTCGCAAAGAGCGGCGTCAAACCCGACGACATCGAGAGCATTGTCTGCGAAGTCGGCGAGGGGACGGTGCATCGCCTGTGGGAGCCGCTGGCCTCAAAGCAGGCGGTGCCGAACGGGTATGCCGGAAAATTCTCGACGCCGTATTGCGTCGCCGTCGGCATTCTCGACGGCGCGGCCGGTCTTGCCGCGTTCACCGATGAGCGCACCAAGGATGCCAAAACGCAGAAACTTGCGGCCAAGGTTTCCTATGTGGTCGATCCGAACAATCCCTATCCGGACCGCTTCACCGGCCATCTGCGCGCCACGCTGAAAGACGGCTCGGTGCGCGAAGTGCGGCGCGACAATATGCGGGGCGGCGCGCACGATCCGCTGACGCGCGGCGAACTCGAAGGCAAGTTCACCGGCAATATGCTCTATGGCGGCCTCAGCGGGGCTCAGGCCGTCACCTTCAAGAAGTCCGTTGCGGAGACGTTCAAAGCCGGGGATCTGTCGAAATTCACCGGGTTCCGTCTGTCATGACAAAGCCGTTGAAAGACAAGGTCGCCATCGTCACGGGCTCGGCACGCAATATCGGGCGCACGATTGCGTTCGGTCTTGCCGAAGACGGTGCGAGCGTTGTCGTCAATGCGCGCTCCTCGCGCGAGGAGACGGAGGCGCTTGCGGAAGAGATACGCAAAGCGGGCGGCAAGGCAGTTGCGGTCCTGGCCGATGTCAGCGTTCCGGAAGAAGCGGCGGGTCTTATTGCGGATGCGGTGCGCGCCTTTGGCCGCGTCGACATTCTCGTCAATAACGCGGCCATGCGGCGGGAAAATCCCATCGCCGATATTTCGTTCGAGGAATGGCGCGAGGTTCTCGCCAGCGTTCTCGACGGTAGCTTTCTGTGCGCCCGCGCCGCGTCCAGGCATATGGGCGAGGGCGGACGCATCATCAATATCGGCGGCCTCAGCGCCCATACCGGCGCCATTAACCGCGCCCATGTGGTGACGGCGAAGGCGGGTCTTGTCGGTCTCACCAAGGCGCTGGCGATCGAGCTTGCGCCGCGCCACATCACCGCAAATCTCGTCGCCCCGGGCCGCATCTCGACCGACCGGCGCAAGACCGGCGTAGCTCAGCCCGCCCATCACGCGCATCATTCCTCGCCGCTCGGCATGGAAGGCAGTGTGGACGATGTCGCGGACATGGTGCGCCATCTTGCGGGCCCCGCCGGCCGTTACATCACCGGCCAGACCCTGCACGTCAATGGCGGCATTTATCTGCCTTGATGCAGATGCGCTCCGAAGGGTAAGGAGCAGAGATGGGCGATATCCTCCATAGCGTCGAGGACGGCATTGCGACGGTGACCTTCAACCGGCCGCGGGCGCGCAACGCCATGACGTTCGAGATGTATGAGCGCCTGGCCGAAATCTGTTCCGGTGCCGCAAGCGATACATCCGTGCGCGCCATCGTGCTGACCGGCGCCGGCGGCGAGGCCTTCGCCTCTGGAACCGACATCGCCAAGTTCCGTGAGTTTCAGACGCCGGAGGATTCGCTTGCCTATGAGGCGAGGATCGGCCGCGTCCTGCGCGCTGTCGAGGAATGTGCGGTGCCGACCATCGCCGCGCTTGCCGGCGCCTGCACGGGCGGCGGCGCGGCCATTGCCGCCTGCTGCGATCTGCGGATTGCGGCCTCCGATCTCAAATTCGGCTTTCCGATTGCCCGCACGCTCGGCAACACGCTGTCGCTCGAAAACTATGCGCGCCTTACAGCTCTGATCGGCCCGGCGCGTGTGAAGGATCTCATCTTCACCGCACGGTTGATCTCCGCGGAAGAAGCGGCCGCCTGGGGCGTGGTGAATCAAATTGTAAGGGCAGACGAACTGGCCTCAGTCGCGCGCGATCTTGCACGCAAAGTCGCAGGCCACGCCCCTCTGACCCTGCGCGCCGCCAAGCGCGCGCTCGCCGCTCTTCGGTCCGGCATCGATCCGGACCTTGCCCGGGAAATCAACCTAAGTTGTTATCAGAGCGAGGATTTTCGAGAAGGCGTCGAGGCGTTTCTGGCCCGCCGTCCGCCGGTTTGGAAGGGCCGCTGAAAGGTTTTGGTGAGGTGGTCTGCGCATGGCGCAGGTCGAGTATTCAGCTACTTATATACCTCGCGCTGCGGCGGCCCGCTAAACATAGCTCCAGATTCAACTGGAGACCGTGATGACCACCGCGTCCAAAACCTTCGCCCCCGCCGCCGTTTCCGGCGGTTCGTTCGATCCTCTCGCCGGCATTCTCGGCTTCTTCGAGCGGCTGGGCGCGGCGCGCCGCTGCGCTGCGGCGATTTCGGTGGACCGTCTGCCCAGCAAGACGGATCTCAAGATCCTCGGCCTCGACAAGATGGATTTCGGCAATCTGCCGCGCTGATCCACCGGGTCTGATCTTTTAGTTTTGAAGCGGCGCTGCCTTCCGGCAGCGCCGTTTTTGTTTTTAAGCCGGGGTGAGGGCGCCCTGAAGGGCGTCGAGCACGGCCTTCGTGACGTCTTTCGTGCCGGACGAGCCGCCGAGATCGGGCGGCATGACTTTGCCCGAGCGCGTTACTGTCTCGATGGCCTGCATCACCGCGGCCGCAGCTTTCGGCTCGCCGAGATGGTCCAGCATCATCGCCGCCGTCCAGAACGAGCCGATCGGGTTGGCGATGCCTTTGCCCGTAATGTCGAAGGCCGAGCCGTGGATCGGTTCGAACATCGAGGGGCCGGCGCCGCTCGGGTCGAGATTGGCGGTTGCGCCGATGCCGAGACTGCCTGCGACGGCGGAGGCAAGGTCCGACAGAACGTCGGCGTGGAGATTGGTCGCCAGAACCGTGTCGATTGTGCCCGGCTTCAGCACCATGCGCGTCGTCATGGCATCGACCAGCATCCAGTCGATCTCAAGATCCGGATAATCGGCAATCACGCGTTTGCAGGTTTCGTCCCAGAACACCATGCCGTGACGCTGCGCGTTCGATTTGGTGACGATGGTCAGTTTCTTGCGCGGGCGCGAGCGGGCGAGATCGCAGGCGAATTTGCAGATGCGCTCGACACCGCCGCGCGTGAATACGGCGACATCCATGCCGACTTCAAGCGGCAGGCCCGCATGGGCACGGCCGCCGACGCCGGCATACTCGCCCTCGGAATTTTCGCGCACGATCACCCAGTCGATCCCGGCGCCGAGTTCGGGACGCAGCGGGCCTTTGAGACCCGGCAGAAGGCGGGTGGGGCGGACATTGGCGTATTGGTCGAGGCCCTGGCAGATCGCAAGGCGAAGGCCCCAGAGCGTCACCGCATCGGGAATTTTAGGATCGCCAACCGCGCCGAAATATATCGCATCGAAGGGACGCAGCCGGTCGACGCCGCCTTCCGGCATCATCACGCCGTGCTTGCGGTAATAGTCCGAACCCCAGTCGAAATGTTCGAACTTGAAACCGAATCCATGCGCTTTCGCGACCGCCGTCAGGAGTTCGCAGCCCGCGCTGATGACTTCGGTTCCGATGCCGTCGCCCGGCATCACGGCGATATTGTAGGTGCGCATTTAGATTACTCCTCAGCTTTGAGCGTGGCGCCGGCGATCTTCCGGAAGAGCGCGTAGACCACGAGAATAGAGACTTCGACGAGAGACACGCGCATCACGTGGAAGGCCGTCACGATCTGCGGATCGACGCCCATCGCCTGTGCGGTCAAGGTCATTTCCGTCACGGCAGCAGGGGCGATCGACAACAGGCTCACGGAATAGGGCAGGCCCGTGAGCTGCGACAGAACGAGCGCGCCGGCGGCTGCGGCGAGAATGAGGATGATGCTGACGATAACAGCGCCCATCGCAACGCGCGGCAGCTTGACGATCAGCTCGCGCTCGAACTTGGCGCCGAGCGACACGCCGATGGCGAGCTGGCTGACGATCAGGATGATGCGCGGGATGGAAACGACAAGAAGGTCGGTCACGCCGAGGACGCCGCCGAAGAGCACGCCGCCGATCAGCCAGGGATTTGGAAATTTAGTTAGGCCGAAAAGACGCGAGAAGCCGTAGCCGAGCGCGATGGCGAGAGCGACAAGTAGAAGATCGTGGCTGGCCCGGCTGTCCGGCGGCGTCACCGTTCCATGTTCGCCGAAGGCAAAAACGAGGAGCGGCACGGTCAAGACGACGAGAGCGACGCGAATGGCATGAACGACAGCGACCGCGCTCGGATTGCCACCGCGCGCCTCAGCGATATGGGCCATGTCCGCCATGCCGGCGGCCGCGGTCGCAAAGAAAGCTGTTGTGCGGTCGACGCGGGCGAGGGGGATCAGAAGGAAAGCGGCGAGCGTCGTCACCACCATGACCGCGGTGATCGACAGGAACATCGCCGGCAAAAGCGCGAAGGTTGCGGCAAGGACCGAGACGGTGAACCGCATGCCGACGGACAGGCCGATGATGACCTGGCCGAGTTCGCGTCCATGAGGGATCGCGCGGAGCGGGACGCCCGAAAGGCTGACGGCGGCGGTTGCGATGAAAGGCCCGAGCATCCAGGCGAGAGGCATGTTGATCGATGAGGCGGCAAAGCCGCCGATCGCCCCGATGACCAGGGTCAAAGCGAGGCGGGTCCAGGGCCGCCCCTCGAGCCCGGTGCACACTCTGTCGAACTGTCCCACGCTCATGCCCTAGCCAATTCTGCCTTTAAGGCCCGCGCGGGTTGGTCGGGGGCCATGGGGCCCGGAGCGAGGACACGGCGGATTGGACATTTGGGGCCTTAAATTGTCAACAGTTGGTGTCCCTTTGGAGGCAACTCCCCTGTGCAACCGTCATTTTGAAATTGGACTGTTGACAGTTGACCGCGGGAGGATCAGGCTTCCCATAGACCGAGCATCCGCATTCCGGCGGCCGCGAATTCATCGCCGCCGCCTAACCAGACGGGCCGGTCGGGAGGGATTCCAATGTCGAAACTCACGAGACGTGATGCTCTGAAACTGACGGGCGGCGGCCTTCTGGCGGCCGGCACGCTCGGCCTGCCCAATATCGCCCGTGCCGCTTATCCGGACCGTCCGATCAATGTGATCGTTCCGTTCGCGGTGGGTGGTTACAATGACCGTCTGTCGCGCGCCTTTGCGCCTTATCTCGAAAAGGCGCTCGGCCAGCCGACTGTCATCGTCAACAAGCCGGGGGCGGGCACCCAGCTTGGCCATACTTACGCGCTGCAGCAGGCCAATGACGGTTACACGATCCTCTGCACCTCGGCGTCGCCGTATATTCCGCTGACGGTCTATCTGCAGGGCGCGCCCTACAAGAACGAAGACTTCCAGATGATCAATCTGCCCTCGCGCGACTATACGCTCGCCGCGACTGCGAGTGGCAGCGGCATCAAGGACTTCAAGGAAGTCATCGAAAAGCTGAAGAAGGATCCGACCAGCCTCAGCATCGGCGTGCAGCCGGCTTCGGCCGACTTCTGCAACATGGTTCTCACCATGAAGGCCGCCGGTATCGATCACACCAAGCTGCGCATCGTCACCTATGACGGCGGCGGTCCGAACCGTAACGCCACGGCGGGCGGTCAGGTCGATGTCGGCTTTGTCGGCGGCGAAGGCTTCATTCCGCTCAAGGAGAAGATCACGCCGCTGGCGATGTATGCTGCGAAGCCGGCCGAATGGATGCCGGATGCGCCGCTGATCGCCGCCTCTGGCATCAAGCAGGACATGGTCGATGGTTCGCAGCGCGGCTGGGCGGTTTCCACCGCACTGAAGAAGGAAGCTCCGGACGTCTATAAGGCGATCGAAGCTGCGGTGACCAAAGCCAGCCAGGATCCGGAAGCGGTGGCGGCCCTGAAGAAGCAGGACCTCGCGACGACGTGGTATGGCCCGGAAGCCTCGCAGAAGGCCTTCCTCGACAACGCCGCGACGATGTCGAAATACACCGACCTCCTGAAGTGACAATCAGCGAAGCGGGCGCGCACTGCGCCCGCTTCGCATCGCTTTTCGTAAATATAGCGGAGGCGCGATATGCGTCCGGGACGCCCTACATATAAGGCCGATTACGGCCACCTTGCTTTTCTGACCTTCCTCTTCGGTTACATGGCCTGGTTCCTGTACGACGCGGTTCACGTGTCGACCAAGGTCAACAATCTTCTGCTCGTTGCGCCGACAGCTGTGCTGGGCCTTGTGCTCGCGCTGTTCATCGTGCCGCAATGCTTCAAGCGCGCCGACGCCGCCGTCGTGGAAGAAGATCCCGAACAATACGATCCGCTGGCGCCGAAGCTGCCGACCGAGCGCAAGCAGGTCATCCGCATGCTCACGCTTGGTGCCGCGCTCGGCGTCTTCGTGTTCTCGATGGCCTATATCGGCTTCGATGTGGCGATCTTCCTGTTTGCCGCCGTCACCATGGTGATCTGCGGCGAGCGCCGTCCGCTGCATCTTGCGGGCTTTTCGGCCATCGTCACGGTCGTGACGATCTACGGCTTCAAGGCGCTGATGTCCTATCCCATGTTCACTCTGCTGCTCTGAGGCGATCCGATGTTTGATTTTGCAGCTTTCTCGGATGCTCTCGGCATCATGGCCACATCGGCCGGGTCGTGGGGCTGGATCGTCCCCGGCCTCATTATCGGCCTTGTCTTCAGCGCCATTCCCGGCGTGTCCATCACCATGGCGATGGCGCTCGTTCTGCCGATGTCGCTCTACATGGATTTCTTCTCGGCGGTCGTGTTCCTGACCTCGGTCTATACGGGCGCCGGTTTCGGCGGCTCGGTGCCGGCCATTCTCATGAACATACCCGGCTCGCCCGCATCCTATGCGACGACGTTCGACGGCTATGCCATGTCGAAAAAGGGCATGCACAATGAGGCGCTCGGCTACGCGCTGTTCGCCTCGACCATTTGCGGCATTCTCGGCTACGTCCTTCTTCTGCTCGTCGTCGAGCCCATGGCCGATATCGTGCTGAAGATCGGTCCGGTCGAAATGTTCGCGGTGGCGATCTGGGGCATGCTTCTGCTCGGCTCGCTCGGCTCGAAATACATCACGCGCGGTCTTCTTGCGGCGGCGCTCGGCATCCTGCTCGGCATGATCGGCATGAACACTGCGGGCTTCACCCGCGGCACGATGGGCATGCCGGTTCTGCTCGACGGCGTGCAGACCGTCCCGGCGATGATCGGCCTTCTGGCGGCGGGCCAGCTTCTGACGCTTGCCGGCAAGGATTACATCCTCGATGCCGAGGGCGCACGCGAAGTCAGCGTCAAGCGCATTCTCGCCGGCTGCTGGGGCACGCTGAAATATCCGGGCGTGCTGTTCCGCGGCTCGCTGATCGGCATTATTATCGGCGCAGTGCCGGGTGTCGGCTCCTCGATCGGCAATCTCATTGCCTATGCGGAGACGAAGCGTACGTCTTCGGACGGCCACACCTTCGGCAAAGGCAATCCGAAAGGCGTTATCGCGGCTGAATCGGCGGTCGCCTCCGCCGAAGGCGGATCGATGGCGACCATGCTGGCGCTCGGCATTCCGGGCGGCGGCGCGACGGCGATCCTGCTTGCCGCCTTCATGATGCACAACATCGTGCCGGGCCCGAGCTTCATCCAGTCGCAGAAGCCCATGGTCTACGCGATCATCCTGAATAATATCGTCCAGGCGATTGCACTTCTCGTCGTCGGCATCGGCTTCATCTATGTCGCCGCCAATGTGGTGCGCGTTCGCACACGCTACATCCTGCCGGTCATTCTCGTTATCGCAACGCTCGGCACCTATGCGGTGGCCGGTGACGTCTCGGGGCCGATCACGCTCTTCATCTTCGCGCTGCTCGGCTTTGCGCTCGTCCGCTACGAATATCCGGTCGCGGCGGTGGTCGTCGGTCTTCTCCTCGGCCGCATGCTCGAGACGGAGTTCCTGCGTTCCTATCAGCTCTCGGGCGGCAATCCGCTCTATCTGTTCGAGCGGCCCGCGGCGCTGGCGATCGTCTTCATCATGCTGGCTTCGCTGGCGATGACGGCCTGGGGCAAGCGCAAGCAGGCGAGGGCGGAAGCGGCCGAAGCCGCCGCTATGGAAGCGCTGCACCGCGAGGAGCTCGCCGGCGCCAAGCGCTGACCGGGCATACTGACACAGCAAATGAAAACGCCGGGCTTATGGAGCCCGGCGTTTTTTATTGTCCGATGATTGCGAGGTTCAGGCCGCCGGCGTTTTGACTTTCTCGCCGCGGAAGAACTGCCAGAAGGCGGCATAGACGAGATCGGGCCGGTGTTCGGCCGGGTAATGTCCGGTCGGGATGGCAAAGCCCTGCAGGTCGTCGCACCATTCCGACCAGGCCTTGATCACTTTGAAATGGCGGCCGCAATGGCTGTTTGAGCCCCACAGAACGAGCGTCGGGCAGGAAATGGTCTTTTTGCCGAAATCGGCGGTGTCCATCTCAAGATCGACGGTGATCGTCGCGCGGTAGTCTTCGCACACGGCATGGATCTGCTCCGGGGTCGCGCAGCGGACATATTCGTCCATCGCTTCCTTGGTGAAGATCTCGAGGCCGACGCCTTTCTTGTTGAGCTTGTAGCGCATGTAATAGTCGAGATCGGCGCCGAGCAGCTTCTCGGGGAAGGGCGCTTTCTGCGCCATGAAGAACCAGTGATAGCTCTCCGACGCCCAGCCGAGCGTGATGTTGTTCAGCACATGGTGGGTCGGCACGATGTCGAGCGCGCAATAGCGCGTGATGCGCTCCGGCTTATCGAGCGCCATGCGGAAGCCGACGCGCGCCCCGCGGTCGTGACCCGCAATGGCGAACTTATCGAAGCCCAGCTGGTCCATGACTTCAAAGGCGTCCTGGCCGATGGCGCGGAACGAATAGCCGGAATGATCCTCAAGCCCGTCAGGCTTTGAGCTGTCGCCATAGCCGCGCATATCGATGGCAACGACGGTGAAGTCGCGCGCCAGAGACGGTGCCACCTTGTGCCAGCTGACAAGCGTCAGCGGATTGCCGTGAATGAGCAGGAGAGGAGGGCCGCTGCCGGCGATCGCAACATTGATCTCGGCGCCGCGTGTCTTGATGCGCCGCCGCTCGAAGCCTTCCATCAGGCTTTTCGACTGGACGAGCGGCGGAACGTCTACGGTAGTCAGCATTAGGGTCCTCCCGGCGCCTCAGGCGCACAGCTTCATCAGATCGCGAATGTTCTTCAGTGTTTCGAGCGTGCGGACGGTCTCGATAATGGCTTCGGCCTTCTGCGTCGGCCATTTCGCAAACTCGGCGCAGCCGCGGAATTTGTCGGCGACTTCGTCATAGGTCATCGGATTGGCCGGCGAGCCTTTGCCGAAATCGGCTTTGCCCGAAATCGTCTTGCCGTTCTTCAGATGGATGTCGAGGATCGTCGTCATCTTGTCGTAGCCGGCAGCTTCCGCCTCCGGATGGACATGGAAGTTGATCTTCTCGATCATCTTCTTCACGTCGGCGCGCTCGACGACTTCATCGGTGAACTCGGGCAGTCCGCCGCGGCCTTCGATAAGAAGGATCGCCATGCAGAATTCCATCGAGAACTTCGCCTGAAGCTCGTTCTTCGGACGGTGATGGATCAGAGCGTTCGGCATGTTCTGATTGGTACCGACATCGACGCGCTCTATATCCGCCGCCGCAAAACCGTGCTCTTTCATCAGGCGCAGCAGTTCGGTCATGCCGGGATGCGTCAGCGAGCCCGACGGATGCGGTTTGATCGAGACGCCGGGGTTCGCGAAGGTCCAGGGCTTGCCGAGCTTGCCGTGGATCGCGCCATTGTCCCAGCCGCCGCCGGCCGCCTGGAAGAAGCCGCGCGGCGCTTCCAGGATCTTGTCGGTCGTCGTCCAGCCGAGCTCGGCGAAATCGGCGGCGACAACGCCGCTCTCGGATGAGCGCCCTGCATGGAATGGCTTCATCATCGTGCCGAAATTTTCGCGCAGGCCCGCCGACTGACTGCCGGCGCAGCCGAGCGCACGCACCGTCTGCTCGACGCTCAGCTTCTTCAGCTTCGCTGCGGCCGCCGCGGCGGCATAGGTGCCGCAGGTCGCCGTGGCGTGGAAGCCGTGCTGGTAATGACGCGGATTGATCGCTTCGGCGATCTTGCACTCAAGCTCGACGCCGATGTGATAGGCGAGCATCGCCTCCGAACCTGACGCGCCTTTGTCTTCCGCGACAGCGAGTGCCGCGGGAAGGGCGGGCGCGGTGGGGTGCGTCAGAAGCCCGTAAACACGGTCTTTGGCGACCGCGAGCTGCGTGTCGTCGAAATCGTCGGCATGCACGCCGACGCCGTTGACGAAAGCGGCAAAGCGCGGCGGCACTTTCATGCTCATGCCGATCGCCGTCGCGCTGCCGTCCTTGATGCCTACGTTTTTCAGATAGGTGCGGACGAGCTCACCCGATTTCGCGACCGAGCCCGACAGCGCAAGGCCGATGCCGTCGAGGATCGATTTCTTGCCGATCTCGATCACATCGGCCGGGACCGATGAGGTGTTGACGATGAATTCCGCCGCTTCCTTGGTCAGGCCTTCGACGGCCGGACGGTCGAGCGCGGGATTGGTCTGGTGCAAGGTCATCGATCAACTCCTCAAAATCATCAGGCCAGAGCGTGCGTCGTTTCGCGAACAATGCTCGCGAGCGCATCGCCCAGTTCTTTCGTGTTGGCTTTGCCGCCGAGATCGCGGGTCAGGCTCTTACCGTCCGCAAGGACGGTTTCGATGGCGCGCTCGATGGTTTGAGCTGCTTCCTCTTCGCCGAGATGGCGCAGCATCATTGCGCCCGACCAGATCTGGCCGATGGGGTTCGCTATACCCTTTCCGGCGATGTCCGGTGCCGAGCCGTGCACCGGCTCGAACATGGACGGGTATTCCTTCTCGGGATTGATATTGGCGCCCGGCGCAATGCCGATGGAGCCGACAACCGCGGGGCCAAGATCCGACAGGATATCGCCGAAGAGGTTCGAGCCGACGACGACGTCGAACCAGTGCGGATTGCGCACGAAATGCGCGGTCAGAATGTCGATGTGATACACATCGGCCTTTACATCCGGATATTGCTTGGTCATCGCCGCAAAGCGCTCGTCCCAATAGGGCATCGTATGGCTGATGCCGTTCGACTTCGTCGCCGAGGTGACGTGCTTTTTGCGGGTTTTGGCGAGTTCGAAGGCGTATTTCATCACGCGGTCGCAGCCGCGGCGCGAGAAGATCGATTGCTGCATGCACAGCTCGGCCTCGCTGCCTTCGTACAGGCGGCCGCCGATATTGGAATACTCGCCCTCATTGTTTTCGCGCACGACATAGAAGTCGATATCGCCGGGCGATTTCAGCGGGCTGTCGACGCCCTTCAGGAGTTTCACCGGGCGCAGATTGATGTACTGGTGGAAATTGCGGCGGATGGGGATCAGAAGACCCCACAGCGACACATGGTCGGGAACGCCCGGGAAACCCACGGCGCCGAGATAGATCGCGTCGAAATCGCGAATCTGGTCGAGCCCGTCTTTGGGCATCATCGCGCCCGTTTTGGCGAAGCGTTCGCAGCTCCAGTCGAACTGCTGCCAGTCGAGCCGGAAACGGCCCCCGGCGGATGCTTCGAGAACCTTCTGGCCTTCCGGCAAAACCTCGTTGCCGATGCCGTCACCCGGGATGACGGCGATACGGTATGTGCGCATGGATCCTCCCCGGCGCTCCTGGAGACGCCTTGGGCCCAAACTGATCAGAGCGCGCTGAATTGTCAACAATAGTCTGAATGAAGGTTCGGTGTTTGAAGTCCGATAAACGACAGAAAATACAATAATATCAGTAAGTAATGGCTCTTTCAGTGATGATTTTTATGGTCCTGTTGGTTGTCGAGGCTGTTGACACTTAGGCCGGAAGGAGTCTCTCTTCGGGCCACGCACATCCGTGGAGACCTTGAGATGACCGCCAGTGACCGGCCCGTAATTGCTCTCACCCCCGGCGACTGCACGGGCATTGGTCCGGAACAGACCGCCAAGCTCCTGGCGGCCGGGCGGATGAATGAGGTCGCAAGGCTGGTCGTGATCGGCGATAGCCGGGTTCTGGAATTCGGCGCCAAGCAGGCGGGCGTGAAGCTCAATCTCCACCGCTATCAGTCGCCGGCCGCGGTCGACTGGGAGGCGGACGGCATCCCGATTGTCGATCTCGGCAATACCGATCCGGCCGAGTTTCCCCTCGGCGTCGCCAGCCCCAAATCCGGCAAGCTGACGGGCGATACTTTGGCCCGCGCCATCGATTTCGCCAAAGCCGGCGAGCTCGACGGCATCACCTTCGCGCCGCTGAACAAGCAGGCCATGTTCAAGGGTGGCTGGGAATTCCCGGACGAACACAAAATGTTCGCCCATCTTCTCGACCACAAAGGCATGTTCAGCGAAATGAACGTGCTCGAGGGCCAGTGGATGACGCGCGTCACCTCGCATGTCTCGCTGCGCACGGCGGTCGAGCAGGTCACTTTCGATTCGATCTGCCGGGCGCTGAAGCTCGCGGATGAGACCATGCGCATGGCCGGCATCGAAAAGCCGCGCATCGCGGTCGCCGCGCTCAACCCGCATGCGGGCGAGGGCGGTCTGTTCGGCACGGAAGAAATCGACATCATCCGCCCCGCCGTCGAACACATGGCCAAACAGGGTATCGACTGCAAAGGCCCGTTCCCGTCCGACACCGTCTATCTGAAGGCGTTTGCCGGAGACTATGACAGCGTGCTGGCGATGTATCACGACCAGGGTCAGATCGCGACGAAGCTCAAGGGCTTCAACAAGGGCGTGACGATCACCGCCGGACTCGACGTCGTCTTTACGACACCGGCGCACGGCACCGCCTTCGACATCGTCGGCAAGGGCGTTGCCAATATCGGTGCGTTCGAATCGGCGGTGCAGCTTGCCTCGCAGGTCGCCAGCCGCAAAAAGGCGGCCCGCGCCAAAGCGGCATGAGGCTTATCGGCTCTTGAACACGTAAAGCCCGACATCGATCGTACCGGCGCGGAAACCGCCTTCGCAATAAGCGAGGTAGTAATCCCACATGCGCAGGAAGCGGCGGTCGAAGCCGAGTTTCTCGACATCTTCGCGCGCCGTATGGAAACGCTGCCGCCAGTCGGCGAGGGTGTTGGCATAGCCGAGGCCGAAGGCTTCCGAATGCACAAGGTCAAGGCCGGCCGCTTTGGCATGCGCGCGCATTGAGGTCTTTGTCGGCAGCATGCCGCCGGGAAAAATATAGCGCTGGATGAAATCCGGGTTGCGGCGGTAACTCTCGAACCTGTCCTCATTGATAGTGATCGCCTGAATGACGGCGGAGCCACCGTCGGCCAACCGCTCACGCAGCACGTCGAAATAGGACGGCCAGTACTTCTCGCCGACGGCTTCGATCATTTCGATGGAGACAATACGGTCGAAGCGGCCGGTGACATCGCGGTAATCCTCGAGCCTGATATCGGCGCGCTGGCCGAAAGAGTTCAGGCGTGTACGCGCATAGTCGGCTTGTTCATTCGACAGCGTCAGCCCGGTCAGCGAACAGCCCTCGTCGAGAACACGTTCCGCCACCGCGCCCCATCCGCAGCCGATCTCCAGCACGCGCTCATAGCCATCGAGATCGAGCAGTTCGAGAATGCGGTCGAGCTTGCGCGCCTGCGCCGTCTCCAGCGTGTCGCCCGGCGCGTAGATCGCCGAGGAATATTGCATGCCGCCATCCAGCCACAGCCGGTAGAAGGAATTGCCAAGATCGTAATGGAACTGGATGTTCTTGCGGCTTCCGGTGCGCGTATTGCTGCGCGCCCGGTGCCAGACCTGCGAGGCGACCCGCGCCGCCCATGAGCGCCCGGCGGCATCGAGCGCGTTGGCATTGCGGGCAAAGAACTCGATGGTCGCCGGCAGATCGGGGCTTGTCCATTCGCCTTCGATAAAGCCCGCGGCAAAACCGAGATCGCCCGACATCGCAATGCGCCTCAGCGCACGCCAGTCGCGAAGGATGATCGAGGCAGAGGGCCCGTCATGATCGCCGCGCACCTCGAGCGGCTCGCCGCTCGGCAGGTGGACGTGGATCGTGCCGCAATGAACGCGCCCCAGCACGGCTTTCAGCAGCCGCGCCGTCAGGCGCGAGGGAACGGTGCCCGGCAGCGTGAAGGCGGTCTGGTTATGTGCGGACATCGGAAACCGCCTTTGAAGTCACGAATGTTACGGGAGAGGACGGCGGGGCAGGCCGGTGCGTCAGCCGCACGCCTTTGACCCACAGCTTCAGCGCCTCCCAATGGATGCCGACGACGACTTTGAGTGTGAGAAGGGGGTGGGTGAGCGCGGCGCGGATCAGCGCGCGGTCCGAAAACTCCGAACGCATGCCGATCATCGAGGCTGAGATCAAAAGCCCCTCAGGGTCGGAACCGCGCACCGTGAGCGAGACGGTTTCGTCCGGCTCCATCACCCGGAAGTCATAAGTGATGTTCATGTCGATGAAGGGCGAGACGTACAGCTCTTTGCGCGCCGACTGCTTGATCGATTGGCGCTGCCTGGCCTCGTCGCGATCGACGGGGATGAGATAGGAATGCCGCTGACCGAAGGTGTTGGTCACTTCATAGATGATCGCGGCCAGCTCGCCCGTCTTGCGATGGCAGAAATAGACCGAGATCGGATTGAACACATAGCCAAAAACGCGCGGCATACAGAGAAGGCGGATGGCGCCGCCCGGAAGATCGAGCCCGGCATCCGTCAGCACGGTTTCGATCTGCCGGCGCAGCGGGACATTGCTCGCGGTCGCATGGTCGGATTGCGAAAACGAAAACAGATTGAAACGGCCAAGGCTGAAGAAGCGCAGCGACTTCGACAGGGTTTCCAGTTCGTCGAGATCGAGCAGGAACCAGAACACGCGATAGGACAATCGGTGCTTTTTGGGCCGTGTCCGGACATGGGTGACGGAGCCGGTATAGATGCCGGAGGAAAAACTCATGACGGTGCGTGCTCCGTCATGCCGACAGAGCGCACATGAATGCGCCCGCTCTCGTTCTCGACATTCCAGGGCCGCCGGACGCCGCCGAGCTGTTCGGCGACAGCGAGCCCCGATTGCAGGCCGTCCTCGTGGAATCCCGAGCCGAAATGCGCGCCGCAGAACCATGTCTGGCGCTCGCCCTGCAGCGACCACAACTCCTCTTGCGCGCGCATCGCCGCGCCATCGAACAGCGGATGTTCGTAAAGCTCGCTCATCAGAATCGTGCCGGCGCGCGGCGGATAAGCGGGGTTGAGCGTGACGAACAGATTGCGTCCTTCAATGCCCTGAAGGCGGTTCATCCAATAGGTGACGCAGAGTTCGTCATTGGCATCGAGATAGTTCCAGCTCGACCAGGCGGTTTTGCGGATCGGCATCAGATGCTCGTCGCAATGCAGCACGGCAAGATTCTTCGAATAGCGGAACGCGCCAAGGAGGCGCTGTTCGTCCGGTGAAGGGTCATCGAGCAAAGCCAGCGCCTGATCGGCATGCGTGGCGATGACGACGCGGTCGAAAAGCGTTTTGCGGCCATTGCCGTGATCGACGATGACCCCGTTTGCCGTGCGCCGCACGCGCGCGGAGCCGGCGCCGGTATAGATCGTGCCGGAGATCCGGCGCGCCAGCTTCTCGACATAGACGCGGCTGCCGCCGTCGACGGTGCGCCATTCGGGTCGGTCGTTCAGCTGCAGGAGGCCGTGATTGCAGCAAAAGCGCAGAAAGCTTGCCGCAGGATAATCGAGCACATCGCGCGCCGCCGTCGACCAGATGGCTGCGGCCATCGGCAGGATGTGATCGTCGCGGAGCGCGGCGCTGTAGCCTTCGCGGTTCAGATAACTGCCGAGCGAGATGTCGCTGTCGGCAAGCCGCACGAGATCCTTCGGTGCGTTGCGGTAAAGGCGGCGCAGATCGCGCAGCATCGACCAGAAGCGCGGGCGAAAGAGATTGGATTTCTGGGCGAACAAGCCGCCAAACCCGGTGCCGGAATATTCGAGACGCCCGCCGCCGAGCGAGACGGCGAAAGACATATCCGACGGCTTTGTCGGAACGCCGAGATGGGAAAACAGCGCCGTGAGGTTCGGATAGGTGCGCTCGTTATAGACAATGAAGCCGGTGTCGACGGGCAAAGGCCGCTTCGTGCCGATATCGACCGTATGCGCATGCCCGCCCAGCCGCTCGGCACGCTCATAGAGTGTGACGCGGTGGCGGGCCGATAAAAGCCAGGCGCAGGAAAGGCCGGAAATTCCCGACCCGATAACTGCGATATTAAGCGGTCCGTCTGAAAGATCCGCTTCCATAAAGCCCTCCAGCTCGGCAGCCATCGCCCGGAGCGCTGGGGCTGCTATAAGCTGATACGAAGGCTCAGGCTTTTTGGATCAACCGGACTGATCCAAAACCTGCTTTGCTTCGTAAAAAGGCCTGATGAATGGCGCGATCCAAACCCTTCCGGCTCCTTGGGGCTTCCCGGGGGCATTCCTGAACATGCCGCAGCCGGCTGGCGGCGCCGATTTCGGGCGCCTTATCGTGGCCGTTGCCGAGGCCCGCGACCGGGAGGCTTTCGCGCGCCTGTTCGGCCATTTCGCGCCCCGCCTCAAAGCGTTTCTGATGCGCGCGGGCGCGGATGCGGCCGCGGCTGAAGATTTTGCCCAGGAAGCCATGCTGATCGTCTGGCACAAGGCGTCTCTCTACGATCCCGCGCGGGCGGCGCCGAGCTCCTGGATCTTCACCATCGCCCGCAATCTTCGGATCGATACGCTCCGCCGCAACCGCTATGCGCCCCGCGATATCGATCCCAGCGATCTGCCCGATGCGCCGCTGCAGCCCGATGCGGCGTTTGACGGCAGCGAAGGTGCGCGCCGTGTGCGCGCGGCGCTGGCCGCTTTGCCCGAAGAGCAGAGAAAGGTTTTGCTGCTGTCCTATTTCAGCGATCTCGCCCATGGCGAAATTTCGCGCCGGCTCGATATGCCGCTCGGCACGGTGAAGTCGCGGCTCAGGCTTGCGGTGGCGCGCCTGCGCGAGACGCTTGGAGATCTGTCATGAGCATAACTCATGTGCCGAGCGACGAGACCATGCTGGCCTATGCGGCCGGCACGCTGTCCTGTGCGCAGAGGCTCGTCGTCGAAACGCATCTTGCGCTGTGCGAACAATCGCGCGCCTGGGCCGGCACGCTCGAAGAGATCGGCGGCGTTCTGATCGAGGATATCGATCCGGTGGACGTCGCGCCCGATGCTCTCGATCGCGTTTTCGCGCGCATCGATGCGATGCCCGCGGAGCCGAAATCTGCCGTGTCCGATGCCGAGATCGCCGCGCTTCCCGAACCGCTGCGTCACTATCCCATGTCTCCCTGGCGCAAGGCCGGACGCGGCACGTTCATCCGCTATGTGCTGACGCCCGAGGAGGGCGATCACCGCCTGATCCTGTTCAAGATCGATCCCGGCAAAAAAATGCCCCAGCACTCGCATTCGGGCCAGGAACTGACCTGCGTGATTTCCGGCTCCTATTCGGATGAGAGCGGACGCTACGGCCCCGGCGATTTCGAGGAGGCAGGCGATGATTTCAGCCATCGCCCGGTCATCGATTCCGATGAGCCGTGCATCTGCATCGTCGCGCTGACGGGCAAGATGAAGCTGGAAGGCTTTGTCGGGCGTCTGCTGCAGCCCTTCGTCCGGCTGTGAAGATATTCTTTGTCATCGCCGTTGGGGCGGCGGCTTTCCTTGGTTCTGCGTCCGTGATGCGCGACAGCTTTCTCGGTCTCATTACGCCGAGCGGCGGTGCGGCCCCCACTTTCTCCGTTTCCTATATGCCGGGCGAACGCGGCACGCTCGACATCTATGCGCCTAAGGATGCGAAGAACGCGCCGGTCGTTGTCTTCTTCTACGGCGGCAGCTGGCAGATGGGCCGCAAGAGTCTCTATCGCTTTGTCGGCCACGCGCTCGCAAAGCGCGGTGTGGTCGCCGTCATTCCCGATTACCGCGTCTATCCGGAAGTGCGCTTTCCGGATTTTTTGAAAGACGGTGCCAAGGCTTTCAAATGGACGCATGACAATGCGGCTTCGTTTGGCGGCGACGCGAACCGCATTTTCGTCATGGGTCATTCGGCGGGTGCGCATATTGCGGCGATGCTGGCGCTCGATCCGCAATGGCTGAAAGGCGAGGGGCTCGATCCGGCAAGGAGTATTGCCGGTTTTGTCGGCCTGTCCGGTCCTTACGATTTCCTGCCGCTGCAGAGCGAAAATCTCGTCGCGGTCTTTAAGGGCAATAACCGGCCCGAAACACAGCCCATCAATTTCGCGACGGCCTCAGCGCCGCCGGCATTTCTGGCAACTGGCGATGAGGACGATGTCGTCCTGCCGCGCAATTCACAAAACCTTGCCGCCCGTCTGCGCGGCGCGGGTGCGTCCGTCGAGCAAGTGGTCTATCCGGGCCGCGGTCATTTCGGAACGATCATGGCGATGATCGGCCCGTTGCATTATCTCGCGCCCGTCGTCGATGACGTCGCGGGGTTCATCAATTCCCGGGGCGCGAGATGACGCTTCCGCTGCTCGGACTCTTGATCGCGTGCGGCTTTCTCTCGGGCGTCATGTCTCTCGCCTGGATCGTTCAGTACAAGACTGGCAATGCCGGTTGGTCCGATGCGTTCTGGTCGTTCGGGCTCGGCCTTGCGGGCACCGTGCTGGCGCTGATCCCGGTCGCGGGAGAGGAAGATCCGACGACGCGCCAGATTGTGGTTGCCGTGCTTGTCGCCATCTGGGGTCTGCGCCTCGGCTCGCACATTGCGCGCCGCTCGCTCAAAGGGCCGGAAGACGCGCGCTATGCGCAGTTGCGCAAAGAATGGGGATCCGATTTCCAGCGCCGGCTTTTCATCTTCCTGCAGATTCAGGCAGCGGCCGGAGCCTTCCTTGTGCTGTCCGTGCTGGCTGCGGCGCAAAATCCAGATCCATCATTTCGCCCGCAGGACTGGCTTGCGATTGCGCTTCTCATCGTCGCGGTGACCGGCGAGGGGATCGCCGACCGTCAGCTCCGCGCCTTTGCGCACAATTCGAAAAACAAAGGCAAGGTTTGCGACACCGGTCTCTGGGCCTTCTCGCGCCATCCGAACTATTTCTTCGAATGGCTCGGCTGGTTCGCCTATGCGCTGTTTGCGATCGATCTTGCGGGCGCGCATGTCTGGGGCTGGCTCGCGCTAAGCGGTCCCGCCTTCATGTACTGGCTGCTGGTGCATGTCTCCGGCATTCCGCCGCTCGAAGCGCATATGCTGCGCTCGCGCAAGAAAGCCTTCGCCGCTTATCAGAAGCGCGTGCCGGCTTTCTTCCCGCGAACACCTTCAAGACGCTGAGCCGAACAGCTTCAGCAGCCAGGACGAAACGGCATATGCAAGCAGGCTTGCCGTGCCGCTGACGAATGTGCCCCACGCCATATCGATGGCCGTGACCTTGAACCCCCAGTTCCTGAGCGTCGCGTAGTTCGTCAAATCATAAGTGCCGTAGGCGAACAGGCCGAACAGCGCACCCCAGAGGAGGGCGGTGGTCCATTGGCCGTTTTTCAGCGCCGGCGCCACCGCGAAGATCACAAGGCCGATTGCATAGAACAGATAGAAGGCAATGGCCGGCGCGACCCGGAAGTCCTGAATGACGATATCGCCCAGCAGCGGCCGGTAGACCTTAGAGGCCATGGTCCCGAGCCAGAGCGTGTCGATGACCGAGAAGATGGCGAGAACGGACAGATAGGCGATGAGGTGCTGCATGGGGGCGGGTTCCTTTCTCAAGGAACGAACCGCGCGCAAAGCTGGATCACCGTGTATCACGATGGCGCCTGCAGGCTCGTCTCAGAATTTGCTTTCAAAGGCGATGATTTGATCCGTGAGTTCGTCGGCGGATAGAGCTTTGCCGAGTAAGAGAAGTCTGCCCATATATGCCATGGCATGAATCATACCGCCGTGCGCCGCCTCTCGTTGTACGTTTGAGAATGGCTCACGTCTCGCCTTCTCATACGCCGCGATGAACGCTCGCGCGGTATCCAGGTCAAAGTTGATCGCCAGCCGCTCGCTTCCTCCGGAGAAAACCACGGAAGAATACCCGACAATGTGAGCCTCCGAGCCAATAGTCAGCGATTCGAAATCGTATATCGCGCTGACCCTGGCCTTTTCGAATCTCAGGTTACGGGCTTTGAAGTCTCCGTGCATGATGGCCCAGTCTTCGGCTGAATTAACCGTGAAGGCCCACTTCTCAAGTAATTCCATCAAACGCTGAGGCATGCCTGAGGTGGGGCAAACAGCCATCTGCCCGAGACCCTGATAGGGCGCACCGTTCATTTTTTGCCGAAGCGTGTGTAGTGCGGACGCGACAGCCGCGAGATGTTCGGGCGTTTCGCAGCTGTGAGGGACTCCCGGCGCGAAGTGCTCATGAACAACGATTATGCGATCGTCATCCAATAGTTCCGGACCCGCGAGCAGGCGGGCGCAGGGTACGCCCATTCCGCGCAAGCCCTCCTGTATGCGATAGGCCGCGGCGAGGTGGGCAAGACTCTTTTCGGAGCGGGGGGTAGCTTTCGCCACGATGCGCCGTCCGTCCTTAAGCGTCAGATTGTGGATTTGAAAGCGCTGCTGAGAGGAAGAAATTTCAGATTTGAGGGCCTTTGAGCAATATTTCCAGACCAACTGCTCCAGCGTGAAGTCGGGTTTGGGGTCGGCCATCTACCTGACCTATAAAGTAAAAATGGCTGGGGAACTAGGATTCGAACCTAGATTAACGGAGTCAGAGTCCGCTGTTCTACCGTTGAACTATTCCCCAACGGGGCGGGGCAATTGGCCTGCCGCTCAAGAGCCTGCGGACATAAACGGCGCACCTCCGATTGGCAAGGTCTTCCGGGCGGAAGGTTTTTGGGGATGCGATGGCACTGGCGCCAAGGTTCCGAAACGCCGGCGCCTTGACGCTCTTGGCCTTCGTGCGTAGTCCACGCGGCGATGCCCGCCCGTGTTCTCGTATTTCAATCCTGCGCTCCGGTCCATCCGCGATGGATCGACCAATGCATGGAGACCGCCCGATCCTGGGCGGAAGGCAGAAAATATGACTATCGCGTGCTGGGCGATGAACTGTTCCGCGGCATTCCGGAAGTGGTCGCCCAAAAAGCTGCGAGCAAATTACCGCTGACGGATATCGGACGGCTGCTGTGGTCGCGCCGGTTCCTTGCCGAAGGTGAGCACGACTGCGTCATCTGGGTCGACGCGGATGTGCTTGTGTTCGATCCGGACAACTTCAAGATCGATGTGTCGCGGCCCGAATTGGTGTGCCGTGAAGTCAGCGTGCTTACGAAGGATGGAGGTATCGTCGTCGAACGGTCCTATAATCCCACCGTTCTGTCATTCCGCCGCGACAGCGCTCTCTTGCCCCGCTGGATCTCGGCGTGCGAGGGCGTCACCCAGCGTCTTCCGAAATTGCCGAACGAAGCGTTCGGCCGCCCGCTGCTTGAGGCTCTGGCCAAGACGCAGGAACTGAAGTGCATCGAGAGCGTCGCCCACAACACGCTCGATATTACATCCGACATCATCAAGGGTCAGCGGCAGAACATCCGGCGCCTGGTCCAGAAGGCCAAAGACCCGTTCGGGGCGGCCAATCTCAGCGGCCACTTTCCCCTAGAAGAGGACGTGTTCGATCAGGTCGTCGAGCGTCTCCTGGCTGATGGCGCACAGATCATGTCCGGCAAGCCGGCGCCCAAGTAGAGCGGCCCGTACAAGCGTCATTTTTCGCGTAGAAGCGGAGAAGATCTTTCCCTGCTCCGGGATGGTGTAGGCTACGCCCCGTATAGACCATTGATATTGCTTGCAATTTACTGTGACGCATAGTCCTGTCGAAGATGTGTTCGGACAGACGCACATTTTCAATAAAGCTTGGGATATAAGCAGTTTGGGCGGGGGGAAGGCCGGCTATTGCCCGGTCTTAGAGAGAAGACGAACGTGAAGCGTAATTCGTTGATTGCCGTGGCAGCCTTGGTGCTCGTCGCAGCCGGGGCATATGCCTTTATGTCCGGATCATCCGAGGGCGAAAATGGCTCCTCGGTCGTCGCCTCGGTAAAGACCGACGGTAGCGGGGCGGCACAAGCCGCAGCGCCTGCCGCGACCGAGGGCAAGAAGCGCCCGCCGCCGGTTGAGGTCGCCAAGGCCCGGACGTCCGAAGCCTCGATCCAGCTGGAATCCGTCGGCACACTCGCTTCAGATGAATCGGTCGCGATCGCTGCTGAAGTCGTCGGGCGCATCTCCTCGATCAATTTCAAGGAAGGCGAGCCGGTCAAAGCGGACTCCGTCCTTGTGACGCTCGACAATCTCCTGTCCAGCGCCGATCTCGCTTTCGCCGACGCCAATCTTAAACTCGCCGAGAGCAATTTCGAACGCGCGACGACGCTGTCGAAGACAGGTGCGGGTACGGCGCGTAATCGCGACGAGGCCCAGGCGGCTCTCGATACCGCGCGCGCCGCTTATGAACTCGCGCGCGTGCGCCGCGACAAAACGGAAATCCGCGCGCCGTTCGACGGCATTGTCGGTCTGCGGGCGATATCGGTCGGCGCTTACGCGCAGGTCGGCCAGACACTCGTCAATCTCGAGAAGATCGACACGCTGAAGCTCGATTTTCGTCTGCCGGAAATTAATCTGCGCGATGTGAAGGTCGGCCAGACGGTCGACATCGTGGTCGACGCCTATCCCGACCGCAAATTCCAAGGCGAAGTCTACGCCATCGATCCTTTGGTCGATGCCAATGGGCGCGCGCTGAAGATCCGTGCGCGGCTGGCAAATCCCAACGGAGAGCTTCGGCCGGGCCTCTTTGCCCGCGTCCGCCTGATCGGCGCCTCGCGCGGACAGGTCGTTATCATTCCGGAAGGCGCGATCGTGCCGCGCGGCACCGACACCGTCGTCTTCACCGTGACCGATGGCAAAGCCAAGGAATCGAAAGTCCGCCTCGGCCGCCGGGCCGATGGCGAGGTCGAGATCCTCGAAGGCCTTGCCGCCGATGCCACCGTCGTGACCGCCGGCCAGGCGCGGGTGAAAAACGGCCAGCCTGTCGAAATCGTCCAGCCGCAACAGCCGAGCTAAACGAAGATGCGCATTTCGGAGACCTGTATTAAACGGCCGGTCTTCGCGACCGTTCTCAGCCTCATTCTGGTGCTGGTCGGCATCGTCTCCTACGACCGTCTCTCGGTCCGCGAATATCCGAACATCGATGAGCCGGTTGTCTCGGTGCGCACCAATTATTCGGGCGCCTCTGCCGAAATCATCGAATCGCAGGTCACGCAGATTCTCGAAGGCTCGATCGCCGGCATTGCCGGCATCGACGTCATCGACAGTTCGAGCCGCACCGAAAGCTCGCGCATTACGGTGCGCTTTAATTTCGACGTCGATCCGGACGTTGCGGCGTCCGATGTGCGTGACCGCGTGTCTCGCGTCCGCGGCGATCTGCCGGACGAGATCGATGAGCCGGAAGTCTCCAAGGTCGAAGCCGACGCGCAGCCGGTTCTCTTCCTGTCCTTCACCAGCGAAAAAGCCAGCCCGCTCGACATCACCGACTATATCGACCGCTTCATCGTCGACCGCCTGAAGAATCTGACGGGCGTTGCCGAAGTGAACATTTATGGCGAGCGGCGCTACGCGATGCGCATCTGGGTCGATCGCTCGCGCCTTGCCGCCTACAACGTCACCGTTCAGGACGTTGAAAACGCGCTGCGGGCGCAGAATGTCGAAATTCCGTCCGGCCGCATTGAAAGCGTTGACCGCGAATTCAACGTCCTCTCGCGCACCGGCCTCAGAACGCCAGAGCAGTTCTCGAACATCGTCATCAAGAATGCCGACGGCTATCAGGTGAAGCTGCGCGATGTGGCGCGCATCGAGCTCGGCGCGCGCGATGAGCGCCGCACCAGCCGTTTTGACGGCCGCAACGCGATTTCGGTCGGCGTCGTTAAACAGGCGACGGCCAATCCGCTCGATGTGTCCAACGCCGTCCGCACTGTGTTGCCGGAGCTGCAGAAGAGCCTTCCCGAAGGCATGCGGGCCGAGCAGGGCTATAACAGCGCCGTCTTCGTCGAGCGCTCGATCTCCTCGGTGTTTCACACCATCGCTGAAGCGATCCTGCTCGTCGTTCTGGTGATCTTCTTCTTCCTGCGCAGCTTCCGCGCCTCGATCATCCCGATCGTCACCATTCCCGTCGCGCTGATCACGAGCTTTGCGATCATGTTCGCCATGGGCTTCACGATCAATACGCTGACGCTCTTGGCCATGGTGCTCGCCATCGGCCTTGTCGTCGACGACGCCATCGTCGTGCTCGAAAACATCTACCGGCATGTCGAAGACGGGATGAAACCGTTTCAGGCCGCCATCAAAGGCGCCAACGAGATCGGCTTTGCCGTCGTCGCCATGACGATCACTCTGGCCGCCGTCTACGCGCCGATCGCCTTCGCACAAGGCCGCACCGGCAAGCTCTTCCTCGAATTCGCACTGACGCTTGCCGGCGCGGTGATCGTGTCGGGTTTCGTCGCGCTAACGCTGACGCCGATGATGTGTTCGAAACTGCTCAAGACCCATGTGAAGCACGGCAAACTCTTCCTGGCGCTGGAAGCCTGGTTCGACTGGTTCATTGACGGCTACCGGCATCTGCTCGGCCGCGCGCTGAAGGCGAGGGGGCTTATCGTCGTCCTCGGCCTCGTCGTCGCCTGCATGAGCGTCTTCTTCTTCTCGCAGCTCTCGTCGGAGACAGCGCCTGTCGAAGATCGCGGCGTCGTGCGCGTGTTCGGCCGCGGGCCGGAGGGCGCGACCGTCACCTATACGCTGCGCTATGCGCTGCAGGCCGAGAAAGCGGTGCAGGGCACCAAGGACATGCGATCCTTCCTGATCAATTCCGGCGTCCCCGAATCGACGAACATGGCCGGCTTCGTGCTGCTCAACGATTGGGACGCGCGTTCCCGCAAGCAGCAGGAGATCACCAAGGAGCTTCAGACCAAGCTCGGCCGCATCGCCGGCGTGAACGCTTTTGCGTCCAACCCGCCATCGCTCGGCCAATCGGGCGGTTTCGGTTCGAAGCCCGTGAACTTCGTCATCCAAAGCTCTGCTGATTATACGGAATTGCGCACCATCGCCGACAACTTGGTCGATAAACTGCAAAGCAATCCGACGGTCGAAGATGTCGAAAGCGATCTCGTGCTCACCAAGCCCGAGCTGCAGGTTTCGCTCAATCGCGACAAGATCGCCGATATGGGGCTCGATGTTGCCGTCGCGGGCCGCACCCTCGAATCGCTTCTCGGCGGCCGCCAGGTCACGCGATTCGAACGCGAAGGCGAGCAGTACGACGTCGTCGTCCAGCTCGACGCCAAGGAACGGACATCGCCGGCAACGCTCGACACGATCTATCTGCGCGCGCCGAACGGCGAGATGGTGCAGCTCTCGAATGTCGTGCAGGTCAAAGAATCGATCGCGCCGCGCGAATTGAAACGTTTCAACCAGATGCGCGCCGCAACGATCACCGCAAACGTTGCGCCCGGTTACACGCTGGGCGATGCGCTGGCGGCCATCGAGCAGGTCGCGGCCGAAACGCTGCCCGCCGGAACGCAGACCGATTACGGCGGCCAGAGCCGCGAATTCCGCACCTCAAGCCAATCGATTGCACTCGTCTTCGTGCTCGCGATTCTGTTTATCTATCTTGTGCTTGCGGCGCAGTTTGAAAGTTTCATCGACCCGTTCATCATTTTGCTGACGGTGCCCTTGTCGATGACCGGCGCGCTCGCCGCGCTGTGGCTAACCGGCGGCACGCTCAACGTCTATTCGCAGATCGGCCTCGTCACACTTGTCGGCCTGATCACCAAGCACGGCATTCTGATCGTCGAATTCGCCAATCAGAAGCGCGAGGCGGGCGCCTCCGCCATGGAGGCGGCCATCGAATCGGCCGTTCTGCGGCTGCGCCCGATTCTCATGACAACAGGCGCCATGGTCTTCGGCGCCATGCCTTTGGCCTTTGCAGAGGGCGCCGGCGCCGAAAGCCGCCACCAGATCGGCTGGGTCATCGTCGGTGGGGTGAGTCTCGGGACGATTCTCACCCTTTTCGTTGTTCCCACAGTCTATTCCCTCGTGGCCGGCCGTCATAAAGCCGCCCACCGCGAGGGTGCCGCCCACACCCAGCCTGCCGAATAGCGGCCATATTTTTCCACAGCCCGCTTCTGTAGAGAGCGGGCGGCCGGCAGGGCAAAATCGCCTGATTCTTCAGGGGTTCTTAGGCTTTATAAACGGGTGGTATCCACGCCCGTGACATCGCTGCAACACCCTTTCCCAAATGAGGCATCGAGGTGGCGGAATTGGTTGCCCGACGCGAAGCGATGGTTGATGTTCTCACCACGACGAAGGGGTTCGCCCCGGGTCGTCTCGTCTAGTTCGCCTGAGGCTTGCTGGGTGGGATACGGGGGGAACGGTCGGGGTCCACTGAGACGGAGCCGATCTTCCCTGAGGGTCTCGAAAACTTTGGAGGACAAAATATGAAGACGGTGAAAAGCCTTCTTCTCGGTTCCGCGGCGGGTTTCGTCGCGCTCACCGGGGCACAGGCCGCCGACCTTCCGCTCGCCGAACCGGTCGAGTACGTGAAGGTCTGCTCGACTTACGGCGAGGGTTTCTTCTACATCCCGGGCACCGACACCTGCTTGCAGATCTCGGGTCGCGTCCGCGTTGAAGGTTACATCTCCTTCTACGACAGCGACACGGGTCTCGCTGGCTCTGCTGAAGAGAACGACTTCGAAACGCGCGCTCGTGGCGTGATCGGTCTCGACGCCCGTACCGAAACCGAATGGGGCACGCTCCGTTCGTACATCGAGTACGAAGCGAACAGCGACTCGGAAGAGTACAACTATGACGACGCCGGTTTCGAAGTCGAAAACGTCGCTTCGTTCATCCAGTTCGCCGGCATCACGGCTGGTAAGGCTCCGTCGTTCTACGACTACGCCGAAACCTCGACCTGGGCCGACTTCTGGTCGTCGGAAGACGTCTGGACCGTTGCCTACACCGCTTCGTTCGGTTCGGGCTTCTCGGCCACGATCGGCATCGAAGACAAGTACTATCGCGCCAATCCGTATGGTTACACGGTCGGCAGCGATAGCTTCGGCCTCGACCAGGTGTGGCCGAACGTGATCGCCGCTCTGCGCGTCGATCAGGCTTGGGGTTCTGCCCAGCTTTCGGCCGCCGTCCAGGATAACCAGGGCGATACCGAAGACTACACCACCTTCTATCCGGACGTTGAAGACGAACTCGGCTGGGGCGTTCAGCTCGGTGCCAAGTTCAACCTCCCGATCGCTGAAGAAGGTTCGTACTTCTTGATCCAGGGTGCTTACTCGGAAGGCGCGCTGTCCTACGCCGGTGGCGAAGAGGACTTCACGGACTTCTCGCCGGGCATCTCTGATCAGTCGTTCAACGCGGCTGGTGATCTCGAAAACAACACCCTGCTCTCGGTCGGTGCCAGCGTTGGCATCCAGGCTTCGGAAACCGTGGCTCTCGCCCTCACCGGCGCGTACTACGACTATGACTCCGCGGCTCCGGGCGATGCCGGTGACTTCGACGGCTTCCTCGTTGAAGGCAACGTGGTGTGGACCCCGGTCGATAACCTCGACCTCGGCCTCTACGCGATCTACGGCAGCTTCGAAGATGAAGCTGACACCGAGTTCGAAGACCTCCGCGTCATCACTCGCCTGCAGCGCGACTTCTAATCTGAGTTTGGTCTGAGCCCGGGCAACTGGGCTCAACCTCTCGGATGAGAGTTAACAGACCCCGGCGGGCAACCGCCGGGGTTTTGTTTTTAAAAGCAATCCATCAAAATGTTGCCCATGGCCGTTCTGGAAGCGCTGCGGGAGAGTGTCGACAAGGCGTCAGACTCAGCCTTCGGCGAAAACAAGCGTGCCGTACTGTTCGGTACGGTCGATAGCCAGGACGCCGCCGGCCAGATTGATCGTTTTGTCGCCCGTACGCTGGCGACACGCATCACCGAAGTCCTGTTCCTCAAAATGGCTTCCGCCTGTGCGGCGGGCCTGAAGCTCTCCGACGGGCGCAGCGTTTTTCTGAAGATCCATGCGGGCGAGCTTGATCTCGATCAGCTTCATGCCGTTCACGACGCGCAGGGTTTTCTGCGTGAAAGAGGCATCCCGGCCGCGCGTCTCGTCCTCCCCGCAACCGAGTTCGGCAACGGCAAGTTCGCAACGGTGCATGCTTTTCGATCCCGTGGAGACCGGGCGCGGGCCTATCATCGCGGCACGATCGAGGGCGCGGCCGCCATGCTCGCGCGAATCGTCGAGGGCGGACGGGCTTTTCCTCTGCGGTCTTCAATTCCGGATATGTTCGCGGCCGGAACAAGTCCTCTCAAGGCCCGCGCGCCGGGAATCGCCGAGCCGCCGCCATTGCCGCCGGCCGAACGCGCATCGGCCGTTCTGGAAAAAGTGAAGCTTCACGGGCAGGCGATCTCGGGAGACAGGGTAATCGCGCACGATGATTACGCGTCGCGCAATCTTCGCTTCTCGGATGGCGAGGTTTCCTCGGTCTTCGATTTCGAAGCATTGCGCGGTGGCGTGGAGCCGGTTCTTGTCGGGCGTGCTTCTATCCAGTTTATCAACGAGCCGAGTGGCGTGCGGGATCCGGCGGCAGCTGCGGTGAAGTTCGTGCGGGCCTATGAAAATAGCGCGCGCCGTATGTTCGAGGGAGAGGCTGCGGCCGCGCTGGATGCCGGCGTTGCGCTTTCGGTCGCGCAATTTTGCCGTTCGCTGGTGCGTTCGGATGGGGCACGCGACGAAGACGCGCCGAAAATATTTGCGAATTTCATGGAGCGGTTCCGCGCGACGCTCGGACGCGAATACCCCAAAAACCCCTTTATTTAAGGCTTATCCACGACCGCGGCGCAGATCCGCGTCGATCGTGCGCGGCGCCTGTCCGCCGTTCATGCGGGCACGGTAGACCTGCACATTCTCCATCACACGCTGCACGTAATTACGCGTTTCGGTGAACGGAATGCGCTCCACCCAATCGACCGGATCGATGTTCGGATTGCGCGGGTCGCCATAGCGCGCGACCCAGTCGCGGGCGCGGCCCGGGCCGGCATTGTAGGCGGCAAAGGTCAGGATGTAGGAGCCGTCATAGTTATCGACCAGCTCGCCGAGATGGGCGGCGCCGAGCGTCGCGTTGAAGGCCGGGTCCGTCGTCAGCTTGTTCTTGTCGAAAGGCACGCCGACTTTCGAGGCGGTGCGCTTGGCCGTTTCCGGCAGCATCTGCAACAGGCCGCGCGCACCGGCTTTCGAGACGGCGGCGGCGTGGAAGGCGCTTTCCTGACGCGCGATTGCATGGACGACGGCGGGCTCGACCGAAGAGCCCACGGGCTTGAATTTCGGCACGCCGTTCAGCGGCCAGGAGGCGGCCTCGAGCGGGAAGCCGTTCGAGACGCCGGCCTTGCCGACGATGAGAAGCGAGCGTGGATCGCCTTGTTTGTCGGTGAGTTCGGCAAGAAGGGCGAGGCTCTCGGCATCGCGCAGGCCTTCCGCCGTCTCGGCGATCAGCGGAATGACGCGGTCCTGCGCACCGGCTGCGTAGAGCAGACGGATGGCGCGCACGGCGGAATTGCGCTCAAACGCTTCTCGCGCCGCGGAGGAGGGCCGTAAGGGTTGGATCGGTTCGGCGCTTATGCCGAGCTTGGCGCGGGCCAGCTGGCCGTAATAGGTCGTGCCGTATTGGCCTGCCGCCTGGAAATAGCGCTGGGCCTCATTGCGGCTGCCGGCAGCTTCCTCGGTCCGGCCCATCCAGTAATTGCCGCGTGAGGCGGTGATCGGCGTTGCGCCGGCCTGCACCACGCGCATGAAATGCTGGCGTGCCGTCTGCGGATCGTTGAGGAAGCGCAGCGCAATCCAGCCGGCGTGGAATTCGGCATCGGCGACATCGACACGTTCCACATTGGCGTGGCCGGCGGCGATCCTGTAGGCGGTTTTCGCATCGCCGAGATCGAGAATGTCGCGCGCCAGCCAGCGGCGGCGCTCCCACCATTCCTTGGTATCGACAACAACATCCGGATCGCGGCTGACCGAAAGCATGACATTGGCCGCTTCCTTGTCCTTGTCCTGGGCAAGAAGGCGCTGGATCTTCGCGTATTGATAGCCCGGCTGATTGCGAGATTTCGCAGGCACCGCATCGAGCAGCGCGTCGGCGTTCTTCGCCTTGCCGATAACGGCAACGCGCGCTTTTGCGATGGGCGCATAGGCAGACCCTGCGCGCGCGGCGTTGCGCTGCGCGGCGGCAGTCTCGTTGTGATAGAAGAAGTGATCGGCGCGCGCCGCGTGATCGGTCTCGTTCAAAAGGGCGCCGAATTCGTCGAGCACCTTCTTTTCGGTGTCGGGCGACAGATCGTCCTGACGCCAGACCTCTTTGACGAGGGAAGCGGCGTCCTTCTTCGCGGAAATGCGCGCGAGCGCCAGTTTGCCGAGCGCGCTTTCGGGCTTCTCCGTACCGATGAAACCGCGGATCGTGCCGGCATCGAGATCTTCAAGATAGAGCGCTTCTTCGGCGCGCTTGCGGATCAGCTTGCGTGCCGGCCAATCGGGATTTTCGTTGAGGAAGCCCGCGATCATCGCAAAGCCGACCTGGCGCGAGGCGGCGCGGATCGTCAGCCAGTCGAACAGAGTGATGGCGGCGCGGTCTTTCAGCGTGTCGCGGATCGTCAAAGCCTCCGTCATCTGGCCCTTGTCGAAGCGGGCGATGGCTTCCTTGATCTTGGGCGCGTCGGCGCTGATCGAGGCGCTCGGCGCGCGCGGAGCTTCGAGAAGAGACGGCACGGCGGTCGGCGCAGGAGCCGGCGGCGCAAAAGCAGAGGGAAGCGGGCCCGGCAGGCTGGCCTCGACGGGCTTTTGAACGCCCAGAAGCTCGTTAATGCTGGAGGGCGCGGCCTGCGTCGTGAAAGCCGCATGGGCGGCGCCGGCCGGTGTCGTCGCCGGAGCGGGCATCGGCACAGGTGCAGGCCCCGGAACCGGGATGGGCGCGCGCCAGGGATTGGGCGCAGGCATGGGGACTTGCGCCGACGCCAGAGCGGTCGACAGCAACAAAACAGAAAGGCCGGCCAGTAACGGTCCGCGGGTCACGCACGATCTCCGAAAGTGCCCCAACTCTCACGCGCTACTCTTTACGAAATGCTAACCGCGCGGCCCGGGGACCGGGGCACGAAGCCGCTACCCGAAAATGGGGGCGAAAGCGTGACCCACGAAGTCGGGTGTTCCCGACTTCGCCCGCTCAAATCGGAACTCGGGAACACCCGAGTTCCGTACCACTTCCGAGGGGGCTTCCCCCTGAGCGGCACCGCCGCTAAAGCTTACCGCCCTCTGGGAATCGAAGGAAACGTCAAATGCCGCACAGCACCCCGTTCAAGGGATCGTTCACCGCCCTGGTGACGCCGTTCCGCGACGGAGCCGTGGACGAGAAAGCTTTCCGCGATCTCGTGTCTTGGCAGATTGATGAGGGAACTCATGGGCTTGTGCCTGTCGGCACGACCGGGGAAAGCCCGACTTTGAGCCATGACGAGCATCGGGCGGTCGTGAAGGCCTGTATCGACGAAGCCCGGGGCAGGGTGCCGGTCATCGCCGGGGCCGGCTCGAACAACACCGTCGAGGCGGTGGATTTGGCTAAATTTGCCGAAAAGGCGGGGGCGGATGCGCTCCTCGTCGTCACGCCCTATTACAACAAGCCGACTCAGGAAGGCCTCTTCCGCCACTTCAAGGCAGTGAACGATGCCGTCGGCATTCCGATCATCATCTACAACATCCCGCCGCGCAGCGTCGTCGACATGTCGGTCGAGACCATGGCCCGCCTGTTCGAGCTGAAGAACATCGCCGGCGTGAAGGATGCGACGGGCAATGTCGCACGCGTTTCGCAGCAGCGTCATGCCATGGGTCCGGACTTCAATCAGCTCTCGGGCGAGGACATGACGGCGCTCGCCTTCAACGCCGCCGGCGGCCATGGCTGCATTTCCGTCACCGCCAATATCGCGCCGCGCCTCTGCTCGGAGCTTCAGACCGCGACGCTGAAGGGCGATTACAAGAAGGCGAATGAAATCCAGGATCGTCTGATCCCGCTGCATCACGCCATCTTTGTCGAACCCGGCGTTGCCGGCGCCAAAGCCGGTCTCGCCGAACTCGGCCGCGTGAAGGACGAAGTGCGCCTGCCGCTCGTCACCGTCACCGATGGCTGCCGCGAACAAATCCGCAAGGCCATGCGCCATGCGGGTATACTCAACGGATGAGCGCCAAGAAGGCCGAGCCCAGCAAGAAGGTGGTCGCCGATCACCGGCAGGCCCGCTACCATTATGAGATTGGCGAGGTCTTCGAGGCGGGGATCCAGCTCACCGGCACCGAAGTGAAATCCTTGCGCGAAGGCAAAGCGCGCATCGCCGAAAGCCATGCGGGCGAGCATGCCGGCGAGCTTTATCTCTACAACGCGTACATACCGGAATATCTGCAGGCCAACCGCTTCAACCACGAAACGAAACGGCCGCGCAAACTCCTGCTGCACAAGCGCCAGATCGCCAAAATGGCAAATGCCGTGCAGCGCGAGGGCATGACGATCGTGCCGCTGAGGCTCTATTTCAACGAGCGCGGCATGGCCAAGCTGGAGCTCGCCATCGCCAAGGGCAAGAAGCTGCATGACAAGCGGGCGACGGAAAAGGCGCGCGACTGGAACCGCGAAAAAGCCCGCCTCATGAAAGAGCGCGGTTAGCCGAGATAGCTGCGCACGGCGCTGAACACCGCGCGGAACATCTCGTTCGTAAGACGCCCCGTATTCGTGTTGTAGCGCGAGCAGTGATAGCTGTCGAAGAGCCGGATTTTTCCCACCTGGTGTTCGGCGCCATGGCCGAATTTGGCGTCGGTTGCTTTGACGCCGAGCGTTTTCAGCGTGCTGTCATGGGCGATGCGGCCGAGCAGCACCATCGCTTTGACTTTCGGCAGCGTGTCGAACTCGTCGATCAGGAATTTGCGGCACGTATTGATCTCGGGGCCGGTCGGCTTGTTTTCTGGGGGCACGCAGCGCACCGCATTGACGATGCGCGCACGAACGAGCTGAAGCCCGTCATCGGGCCGCTCGTCATAGACGCCTTTGGCAAAGCCGAAATCGAGCAGCGTCGCGTAGAGAAGATCGCCCGCCCAGTCGCCGGTGAAGGGGCGGCCGGTGCGGTTGGCGCCCTGAAGGCCGGGCGCGAGGCCGATGATCAGAAGCTCGGCGTCTTCCGGGCCGAAACTCGGCACAGGCGCGTTGTGCCAGTCCGGCGCCTCTTTCCGCCATTTGGTGCGGAAGGAGACGAGCCGCGGGCAGAGCGGGCAGTCGTGTGAGGGCTGGAGCGGCAAGGGGGTTTAAGGCTCGACATCCTCGTCTTCGGGCGCGTTGCCGCGCACGAAACGGGGGAGGCGGTCCGGCCGGTCGGCACGGTCGTTCTGCGGGCGGCCGATCTTGGCCGAAAGCTCGTTGAGGTCGATGAACTCGTCCGCCTGGCGGCGCAGCTCGTCGGCCGCCATGGCCGGTTGGGTCTGGACTGAGGAGACGACCGAGACCCGGACGCCCTTCCGCTGCAGCGCCTCGACCAGGGCCCTGAAGTCCCCGTCGCCCGAAAAGAGGTAGATGTGATCGGCCCGGTCGGCCATGGCCAGGGCATCGATGGTCAATTCGACATCCATATTGCCTTTGAACTTCCGGCGGCCGGTGGCACCGTCGACATATTCTTTGGTGGGCTTGGTCACCACCGTATAGCCGTTGTAATCGAGCCAATCGACGAGGGGCCGGATCGAGGAATATTCCTGATCCTCGACCATCGCTGTGTAGTAATAGGCGCGGATCAGCTGCCCGTAGCTGCCAAACTCCTTTAAGAGTTTGCGGTAATCCACGTCAAAACCAACAGTTTTTGCTGTCGAGTAGAAGTTCGCCCCATCAATAAAAAGGGCGATTTTCGGCAGGTTCTGGCTCATTATCCGCTCGCAAAGGGCGGGCGGCCCAAAGACCCATCAGCGCAACCGGAAAAGAGTACGGATCGCCTGAAAAACCTTCGGGCAAAAACGGCGCCCGGCATTTCGAAATTGCATGCAGAATGAGGGGCCGGGACCGCTCAAGTCAAGGTTGGGAGCCTTGAACCTGGAGGCGAACCGGGTTATCTCCGGACCCAGCTCCCGCTTCCCGAATTCCGAGAAAGGCCGCCCATGGCCCGCGTTACCGTCGAAGATTGCATCGACAAGGTCGAAAACCGTTTCAAGCTGGTCCTTCTGGCCGGCCATCGTGCCCGCAACATCGCCGGCGGCCAGCCGCTTCTGGTCGATCGCGACAACGACAAGAACCCGGTCGTGGCCCTGCGCGAGATCGCCGATGAGGCCATCAAGGCCGAAGACCTCGAAGAAGACCTGATCCACTCCCTGCAGAAGCATGTCGAAGTGGACGAGCCGGAGCCCGAGGCGGTTCCGCTGCTCACCGCAGGCGGCGGCGAAGATTCGGATGTCGCCTTCGACCGCATGACCGAAGAAGACCTGCTGCGCGGCCTCGAAGGCCTCGCGCCGCCGGTCGATACGTCGAACGACGACGAGGGCGAGTAATCGCACCTGTTAAGTATCTGAGAATTGAGGAACGCCGCGCCCTTCGCGCGGCGTTTCCGCTCTTGCCCAACCGTGTTGCAAAACCTCATATACGGGCAGGAGATGCGCCGGGTGCATAGACCGGCGCGACAGCTATGATCCGCCAGTACGAACTCGTCGACCGAGTCCGGAAATACAATCCGCATACGGACGAGGCGCTGCTCAACCGCGCCTATGTCTATGCGATGAAAGCCCATGGCGGTCAGACACGCGCCTCGGGCGACCCATACTTTTCCCATCCGCTTGAGGTCGCCGGCATCCTGACCGAGTTTAGGCTCGACGATGCCTCCATCGTCGCTGCGCTCCTCCACGACACGATTGAGGACACCGGCACGACCCGCTCGGAGGTCGACAAGCTGTTCGGCGAGCCGATCGGCAAACTGGTCGATGGCCTCACTAAGCTGAAAAAGCTCGATCTTGTGTCGAAGCAGGCCGCCCAGGCCGAGAATCTCAGAAAGCTTCTGCTGGCCATTTCCGAGGATGTCCGCGTCCTCATGGTCAAGCTCGCGGACCGCCTCCACAATATGCGCACGCTGCATTACGTGCCGGCGGAAAAGCGCGCCCGCATCGCCGAGGAAACGCTCGATATCTATGCGCCGCTCGCCGGCCGCATGGGCATGCAGGAAATGCGCGAGGAGCTGGAAGATCTGGCTTTCCGCGCGCTCTTCCCCGATGCGCACAAGACGATCACCGATCGTCTGAAGCACCTGAAGGAACGTTCGAGCGATCTCATCGACAAGATCGAGAAGGACCTCGCCAAGAAGCTGTTCGAGAACGGCATCCAGGCCGATATCGGCGGGCGCGAGAAGCGGCCTTATTCCATCTGGTCGAAGATGGAGCGCAAATCCGTCGCCTTCGAACAGCTCTCGGACATCTTCGCCTTCCGCGTCATCGTGGGTTCCGTCGAGGAATGCTATCGCGCGCTCGGCATCGTCCATACGCAATGGCCGATGGTGCCGGGCCGCTTCAAGGATTACATCTCGACGCCCAAGCAGAACGATTACCGCTCGCTGCACACGACGGTGATCGGTCCCGGTCATCAGCGCGCCGAATTGCAGATACGCACCGAAGACATGGACGATGTCGCCGAATACGGCATCGCGGCGCATCCACTTTACAAGGACGGTGCGAGCGATGACGAGCGCGAGGCGCTGGCGAAAGACAGCCGCGCCTATGAATGGCTGCGCCGCACGATCGAAATCGTCTCCGAAGGCGACAGCCCGGAAGAATTCCTCGAGCACACAAAGCTCGAACTCTTCCACGACCAGGTCTTCTGCTTCACGCCGAAGGGCCGGCTCATCGCCATGCCGCGCGGCGCCAATGCCATCGATTTCGCCTATGAGATCCACACCAGCGTCGGCAATTCCTGCGTCGGCTGTAAGGTCAACGGCTCGCTGATGCCGCTCGTGACGGAACTCAAGAATGGCGATGAGGTCGAGATCATCCGCGCCGAAGGGCAGACGCAGCCGCCCGCCGCCTGGGAAAGCCTTGTGCGCACCGGCAAAGCGCGCGCCGCCATCCGCCGTGCGACGCGCGCCGCCGTCAAAGCGCAATATGCAGGCCTCGGCCGCCAGATCGTCGAGCGCGGCTTCGAGCGCGCGCACAAGGAATATTCGGACGAGAAGCTGAAAGCCGTGCTGCCGCGCCTTGCGCGCCACAGCATCGACGAGGTGATGAGCGAAGTCGGCCGCGGCGAAATGCTGGCCAACGATGTCGTGCGCGCCGTCTATCCCGAAGTGAAGGCCGACCGTCCGGTGTCGCGCCGCACCAAAAAACTTCCCGGCTCGCAGGGGCTGAAGATCGGCTCGACCATCCGCCAGATCGGCGCCGGCGCCATCAATTCGGCGAACGGTTCGGCCATTCCGATTGTCGGTCTCAGATCCGATCTCGCGGTGCGTTTTGCGCCGAACGGCGGCGCGGTGCCGGGCGACCGCATTGTCGGCATTCTTGTGCCGGGCGAGGGCGTCACGATCTATCCCATTCAGTCGCCGGAACTTGCGAGATTCGAGGACCAGCCGGAACGCTGGCTCGATGTGCGCTGGGATATGGAAGCGGCCGAAGTCCTACGCTTTCCGGCGCGGCTCAAGCTGACTTGCGTCAACGAGCCGGGCTCGCTCGCGCAGATCACCGGCATCATCGCCGAGCATGACGGCAATATCGACGATATCGGCATGGTCGCGCGCTCGTCCGATTTCCACGAGATCACGCTCGAACTCGGCGTGCACGATCTCAAACATCTCAACGAGATCATGCGCGATCTCAAACGCTCGAATGTCGTGTCGAGCGCCGAGCGGGTGAACGGGTGATTGGATGACGCAAGAGGAAGTGCTCGAACAATTCCGCGCGGCCGGTGCGCTGCTCGAAGGCCATTTCGTTCTGTCCTCCGGTCTGCACAGCCCGGTCTTCCTGCAGAAGATGTTCATCTTCCAGGATCCGGCGCGCACGGAAGTTCTGTGCAAGGCGCTCGCTCAGAAAATCGAAGCGGCGTTCGGCAAGATCGACATCGTTGTCTCGCCGGCCGTCGGCGGCATCGTGCCGGGTTATGAGACGGCGCGGCATCTGAAGGCCAAGGCCATTTTCGTCGAGCGCGAAGACGGCGTCTTCCGTCTCCGCCGCGGGTTCGAGATTCCGGCCGGCGCCAAGGTGGTCATGGTCGAGGACATTGTGACGACCGGCCTGTCGTCGCGCGAATGCCTCGCCGCCATCGGCGAACATCCCGGCAAGGTTCTGGGTGCCGCCTGTCTGATCGACCGGTCGGGCGGCAAGGCCGATCTCGGCGTGAAGATGGTGGCGCTGGCGACCCTCGACATTCCGGCCTATCCGGCCGATGCCCTGCCGCCGGAGCTGTCCGCCATTCCGGCGTCCAAGCCCGGCTCGCGCGGGCTGAAAGCCTAAGGATTTCAATGCCGAGCCTCGGCCCGGTTAGGCATGATCGCGCCTTGGCAAAGCCTGCCTTGAGTTTGCCGCTGCCCGGGAGCATATGCCCGCCATGAGTTTCGGACGCCGCACCCAAAAACCGCTTCTAGACCGCCTCCGGGACATGGTCTGGCCGCGCATGGGCTGGGGCCGGGCGCTGCGCTATCGCGGCCGCCAGCTGATGCGGATTTCGGGCTCGCCCCACGCCATCGCGGCGGGGGCGGCGGCCGGCATTTTTGCCGCTTTCAGCCCGCTGTTCGGCTTCCACTACATCATCGCCGCAACGCTGGCTTTTATCCTCGGTGGCAGCATTCTCGCCTCCGCCGCGGTGACGACGCTCGCAAACCCGCTGACCATGCCGATGTTCTGGGCGGCATCTTACGAAGTCGGCACGCTCTTTCTGCCCGGCAGCCCGCATTTCTCGGCAACGGCTCTCATCGAGCAGCATTCCTGGTCGGCTCTTGAGCCCTTCATCGCGCCGTTGATGCTGGGCAGCGTCGTTCTCGGCGGCGGATTGGCGCTCGCGGTCTATTTTCCGGTGCGGCGGCTGATTGCGATGCGGCATCAGCGAAAGCAGGCACGCACATGACGATCCGTCTCGGCATCAATGTCGATCACGTCGCCACCGTCCGCAATGCGCGAGGTGGGGCGCATCCCGATCCTGTGCGCGCGGCGAAAGCGGCGCTCGCCGCGGGTGCGGACTCGATCACCGCGCATCTGCGCGAAGACCGCCGTCATATCCGCGATGCCGATATCGAGGCGCTGCGCCTTCTTCCCGCGCCGCTGAATTTCGAAATGGCGGCGACGCCGGAAATGGTCGCCATCGCATCGCGCCTGAAACCGCATGCCTGCTGCCTTGTGCCGGAGCGCAGAGCCGAACGCACGACGGAAGGCGGGCTCGATCTCATCGGCCAGAAAGAGGCGCTGGCGCCCGCCATCGCAACGCTGAAAGCCGCCGGCATCCGCGTTTCGCTGTTCATCGAGCCGACCGCCGCGGTGATCGCCGCCGCCGCCGAACTCGGCGCACCTGTTATTGAACTGCACACCGGCACCTGGTGCCATGCTCTCGCAGATCAGGACGCCGCAAAATCCGCCGCCGAATTCGAGCGGATCAAAGCGGCGGCGAGCCAAGGCGCATCGCTTGGCCTCGAAATCCATGCCGGCCACGGCCTCGATTATGCGAGCGCCGAACAGATTTCGGCGCTGCCTGAGATCGCCGAACTCAATATCGGCCATTTCCTGATCGGCGAGGCGGTGTTCGTCGGTCTCGGCAACACCATCGCCCGCATGCGTCAGGCGATGGAGCGCGGCCGTGGCATGCGGGGAGCTGCCGCATGATTTTAGGCATCGGCTCCGACCTCATCGATATCCGCCGCATCGAGAAGACCATCGAGCGCTTCGGCGACCGCTTCATCCAGCGCGTGTTCACGCCGCTCGAACAGAAAAAGGCCGACAGCCGCGCCGAGCGCATTGCAACCTATGCAAAGCGCTTTGCCGCCAAGGAGGCATGCTCGAAGGCGCTCGGCACCGGGTTCCGCAACGGCACGTTCTGGCGCGATATGGGGGTCGTCAATCTGCCCTCGGGCCGTCCGACGCTTGAGCTGACCGGCGGCGCCAAAACCCATCTCGATAAACTCGTTCCCGCCGGCCACATGGCGCGGATCGATGTGACGATTACAGATGAATATCCAATGGCTCAGGCGCTGGTCGTCATCACGGCGGTGCCCAAAGCTTGATCTTTAGGCCCGGTTGTGAGGCCGGATACAAAAGTCTATCAGGGTTCGCTCGTTGGGGCGCGTCCTTCCCGAATCAAGGACATGAACATGCAGGATGAGAGGCAGGCGGGCGTGGCCGAGACCAAGAAAGAAGAAGGCGGGTTTCTCGAAACCCTGCGCGTCATTGCGCACGCCCTGATCATCGCGGTCGTCATCCGCACGGTTCTGTTTCAGCCTTTTTCCATTCCGTCGGGATCGATGAAGGAAACGCTGCTCGTCGGCGATTACCTCTTCGTGTCGAAATATTCCTACGGCTACAGCAAATATTCGATCCCGTTCTCGCCGCCGCTGTTTTCGGGCCGCATCATGGGCTCCGAGCCTGAGCGCGGCGATATCGTCGTCTTCAAACTGCCGACGGACAACGCCACCGATTACATCAAGCGCGTCATCGGCCTGCCGGGCGACAAGATTCAGATGATCGACGGCGTTCTGCAGATCAACGGTAAACCCGTGCCGAAAGAACGTATTGACGACTGGATCGAGGAAGAACCGTCGGGCCGCAAAGTCCGCATTCCGCGTTTCAAGGAAACGCTGCCGAACGGCGTCGTCCACGAGACGCTCGATCTGACGCCGAACGGCTTCAACGACAACACGCCGGTCTATGAAGTGCCGGCGGGTCATTTCTTCATGATGGGCGACAATCGCGACAACTCCACCGACAGCCGCGTCCAGTCGGCGGTGGGCTATGTCCCGTATGAAAATCTTGTCGGCCGCGCCGAGATCATCTTCTTCTCGGTTGAGGAAGGCAGCCATGCCTGGGCGTTCTGGGAATGGCCGTGGTCGGTGCGCTGGTCGCGCATCTTCAATCTGCTGTGACGAAGTCGCCGCGCGCCGCCGCCCGTGAAACGCTCGAAGCGCGCCTTGGCTATGCGTTCAAGAATGAGGATCTTCTCGATCTTGCGCTGACGCATGCCTCGGCCGCCGAAGGCGGCGATGTGCGGCTCGGCTCCTATCAGCGTCTTGAGTTTCTCGGCGACCGCGTGCTCGGCCTCGCCATCGCCGAGATGCTGTTCTCTCAATACAAGGACACGCCGGAAGGCGAGCTGTCGCAGCGCCTGTCCGAACTCGTCAGCGCCGATACCTGCGCCGAGATCGCGGTGGCGATGGATCTTGGCGCGGCGGTAAAGCTTGGTCCGGGCGAAGCGCGCAGCGGCGGCCGCAAGCGCAAAAGCATGTTGGCCGATGTCTGCGAGAGCGTCATCGCCGCGGTCTATCTCGACGGCGGCTTCGATGAAGCAAAGAGCCTCGTCGACCGCTTCTGGCGCGACCGGCTGATCAATCCGCGCCGGCCTTTGCGCGACGGCAAGACGGCGCTGCAGGAATGGGCGGCCTCGCGCGCCCTCGGCACGCCCGCCTATAAGCAGATCGAACGGGCAGGGCCTGACCATAATCCGCTCTTCCGTGTCGAAGTCGCGGTGAAAGGGTTCGAGACGGCGGTCGGCGAAGCGCGCACCAAGCGCGAGGCCGAGAAGGCTGCTGCCATCGCCTTTTTGACGCGCGAGGGCGTATGGACGGAAGGAAAGAGAAGTTGAGTGATCAGACGCGCTGCGGCTTCGTTGCGCTGATCGGCGCGCCCAATGCCGGCAAATCGACGCTTCTCAACGCCATGGTCGGCGCCAAGGTCTCGATCGTCACGCATAAGGTTCAGACGACGCGGGCTCTCGTGCGCGGCATCGCCATTCACGGCAACAGCCAGATCATCTTCGTCGATACGCCCGGCATTTTTTCGCCCAAGCGCCGTCTCGATCGCGCCATGGTCACGACCGCCTGGGGCGGCGCGAAAGATGCCGACCGCGTCGGCGTGCTCATCGATGCCAAAAAGGGCCTCGACGACGAAGCGCTGAAAATGCTCGAGAGCCTCGCCCAGGTAAAACGCCCGGTCTTTCTCGTCCTCAACAAGATCGATCTCGTAAAGCGCGATCAATTGCTGAAGCTTGCCGAAGAGGCCAATTCCAGATCCGCCTTCGAGCGCGTGTTCATGATTTCCGCCGAGACGGGCGACGGCGTCGAGGATCTGAAAACCTGGCTCGCCGGCGAGATGCCGGACGGGCCGTGGCTTTATCCGGAAGATCAGATTTCAGATCTGCCGCTGCGCATGCTCGCCGCGGAAGTCACGCGCGAAAAGCTGTTCCTGCGCCTCCACGAAGAACTGCCTTATTCCTCGACGGTTGAGACAGAACTCTGGGAAGTGAAGCCCGATGGTTCGGCGCGCGTCGAGCAGACGATCTATGTCGAGCGCGAGAGCCAGAAGAAGATCGTCATCGGCAAAGGCGGCCAGACCATCAAGGCCATCTCGACCGCAGCACGGCAGGAGATCGCCGAGATCGCCGAACATCCCGTCCATCTGTTCCTGTTCGTCAAAGTGCGCGAAAACTGGTCCGACGATCCCGAGCGCTATCGGGAAATGGGCCTGGAGTTTCCGAAGTAGGACAATAGGTTAGCGTCTGAGCGGCCTCGATCCCGTATTCACATCATCTCCATACCAGTGCGTTGCTGGCAACCATCCTTAGGCCATGCTGAGTTCAAGCGAGGGAGCAATTCCATGTTTGAATTTTTTGCAGGACCCGGAGGGTTGGTGGTTTCAGTATTGGCTGTGGGGGTCGTGAGGTTGCTCATGGGGCCTTCAGAGTTGGACACAGCCGATGGAAGGGCGAGAGGCGCAATCGCGTGCCTGTTGCTCCATTTTCATAGAAGGCAGAAATAAATGCACTGGTCCGATGAGGGCGTCGTCCTCTCCGCCCGTCCGCATGGCGAAAGCTCGGTCATTGTCGAGCTGCTGACGAAAGACCATGGCCGCCATCTCGGCCTTGTGCGGGGCGGGCGCTCGCGCACCCAGCGCCCCGTTCTGCAGCCCGGCAATCTCGTGCGCGCCGAATGGCGGGCGCGGCTCGACGAGCATCTCGGCAATTACACGCTGGAAGGCGTGACGCTGCGCGCTGCGCGCCTGATGGAAGCGCGTGCGCCGGTCTTTGGCCTCACCTGGATCTCCACGCTGACGCGGCTTCTGCCCGAGCGCGATCCGCATCCGGCGGTGTTCGACACGCTCGGCCTCGTGCTCGATCATTTGAGCGATCCGGATATCGGCCCGGCGCTGATGGTGCGGTTCGAGCTGGCGATGCTGGCCGAGCTTGGCTTCGGCCTCGATCTTTCCTCCTGCGCCTCGACCGGCGCGATGACTGATCTCATTTATGTCTCGCCGAAATCGGCGCGCGCGGTGTCGGCGGTGGCGGGCGAGCCCTATGCCGATCGGATGCTGAAGCTGCCGGCTTTTCTCATCTCGTCCTCGGTGAATGCCCATCCGCGCCCGGAGGACATTGCTTCGGGCTTCCGGCTGACCGGCTTCTTCCTCGCCCGCGATGTCTATGAGCCGCGCGGCATGGTCATGCCCGACGCGCGCGACGCCTATATAGCGGCCGTGAAAGGTTAAATCGATTTCTTGGAACTGATTCTTGCCTCGACTCAGGCCTTGAGGTAGCCACCCCCCATGGGAAAACAGGCCCCACCGCCCTCCGGCGGCGATCCGATTGAAACCATCGAGCTGCGCTCGGCGCTGGAGCAGCGCTACCTTGCCTATGCGCTGTCGACGATCACCCAGCGCGCGCTGCCCGATGCCCGTGACGGTCTGAAGCCTGTTCACCGCCGGCTGCTCTATGCGATGCGGCTGCTGCGGCTCGATCCCGGGCAGGCCTTCAAGAAATCCGCCCGCGTCGTCGGCGACGTCATCGGTAAATACCATCCGCATGGCGATCAGTCGGTCTATGACGCGCTGGTGCGCCTGGCGCAGGAATTTGCCCAGCGCTGGACGCTGGTCGAGGGGCAGGGGAATTTCGGCAATGTCGACGGCGATAACCCCGCCGCTATGCGCTACACCGAAGCGCGCCTGACTGAAGTCGCCCGCCTTCTGCTCGACGGGCTCGACGAGGGCACGGTCGATTTCCGCGAAACCTATGACGGCTCGGAAGAAGAGCCGATCGTTCTGCCCGCGGCGTTCCCGAACCTGCTCGCCAATGGCTCTCAGGGTATTGCGGTCGGCATGGCGACCTCGATCCCGCCGCACAACGCCGCCGAGCTTCTCGATGCTGCGGTGCATCTGATCGACAATCCGAAAGCCGATACCGACGACATTCTGAAGTTCATCCCCGGTCCGGATTTCCCGACCGGCGGCATTGTCGTCGAACCGGCGGGCTCGATTGCGGAAGCGTATAGAACGGGCCGCGGCGGTTTCCGCCTGCGCTCGAAATGGCATCAGGAAGATGCCGGCCGCGGCACCTGGGTGATCGTCGTCACGGAAATTCCGTGGCTCGTGCCGAAAAGCCGCCTGATCGAGCAGCTCGCCAGCATGGTGATCGACAAGAAGGTGCCGATCCTCGCCGATGTGCGCGATGAGAGCGCCGACGATATCCGCATCGTGCTCGAGCCGAAGGCGCGCACCGTCGATCCGGATGTGTTGATGGAGAGCCTGTTCAAGCTCACCGATCTCGAGACGCGCATCAGCCTCAATATGAACGTGCTGGTGAAGGGCCGCGTGCCGCAGGTGCTGGGCCTCGCGCCGGTGCTGCGGGAATGGCTGGCACATCGCCAGGAAGTCATCGTCCGCCGTGCCAAATTCCGCCTCGATGCCATCGACCGGCGCTTGGAGATTTTGGGCGGCCTTCTGATCGCCTTCCTCAATATCGATGAGGTCATCAAGATCATCCGCACCAAGGACGATCCCAAGGCCGAGCTGATCCGCAAATACAAGATCACCGAGATTCAGGCGGAAGCGATCCTCAATATCCGCCTGCGCGCTCTCGCCAAGCTCGAAGAAATTCAGATCCGCACCGAGCACAAAGAGCTCACCGAAGAAAAAGCGGATATCGAAAAGCTGCTGGGCTCCGAAGCGCGCCAGTGGACCAAGGTCAAGAAAGAGATCGCCGAAGTCCGCAAGACGTTCGGACCGTCAACTGCACTTGGCAAGCGCCGCACGGCCTTTGCCGAAGCCGGCGATCTTCCGGCCATCGACTTTACTGAGGCGCTGGTCGAGCGCGAGCCGATCACGGTCGTCGTCTCCGCCATGGGCTGGATCCGTGCGCTGAAGGGCCATGCGGACGATCTGTCGACGCTCGCCTTCAAGCAGGGCGATACGCTGAAGCATGCGTTCCGCACCGAGACGACGGCGAAGATTCTCGTGCTCGCGACCAACGGCAAGACGTTCACGCTCGATGCGTCGAAACTGCCGGGCGGCCGCGGCCATGGCGAGCCCATCCGTTTGCAGATCGATCTCGAAGACAGCGCCGACATCGCGCAGGTCTGGCCGCACCGGCCGGGCGCCAAGCGTCTGATCGTTGCGACCGACGGGCGCGGCTTCGTCGTGCCGGAAGACGATCTTCTCGCTTCGACGAAGAAGGGCCGCAACGTTCTGAACGTCGACAGCCCGGACGAAGCGCGCGTCGCCGTGCCGGCCGAAGGCGATCATGTCGCCGTCATCGGCCAGAACCGCAAGCTTCTGATCTTCCCGCTCAGCCAGGTTCCGGAAATGGGCCGCGGCCGCGGTGTGCGCCTGCAGAAATACAAGGACGGAACGATCTCCGACGCCATCACCTTCGTGCTGAAATCGGGCCTGACTTGGGTCGACAGTTCCGGGCGGAGCTTCACGCTCGATGCCAAGGAATTGCGCGACTGGATCGGCAACCGTTCCGATGCCGGCCGCCTGCCGCCGCGCGGTTTCCCCAAGACCAACCGCTTCACGCCGTATTGATCTTCTGCGCTTCAGTCGTTCCTGATCGGAAAGACGTTCTGGAGTTCTTCGATCCAGAGCGAGAATGCGATCAGTCCGATAACCGCGCAGACGCAGATGCTGATGTTGATCGCCTCGGTGAGCGTGATGTCGCGGGCCCGGGCCAGCACACGTGCTATCGATGCCGCGGTCATTCTGCGGGAACCGGGGGAGCGTTCGGATACAGGCGAGAGGCGGGCGCCTGCAGCATGTCCCAGCATTTGCGAAGCGCAGTGACGCAGAAGAAGCCGCCGGCGAGCTTGAAGCCTTCCTCGACCACTTCCGCCCAGACCTTGCCCTGGTGCGCCGACACATCGAGGTAAGACCACAGAGCGCCGAGGTCGCCGCCCATCAGATCGAACGCCACCATCACGGCAAAGCCGGTAAAGCCGAGGGCGAACAGCCACCATTGCCGGCGGAAGAAGACGATCTCGGCGCGGCCGGCGAACAGGGCGGCGAGCCCGGCAAGTCCGTACAGGCCGACGATCACATCGTCCAAATGGTTCGTGATGCGTGTCTGCTGCACTCCCAGTATCCAGTGGATCAGGCGATCGCTGGACTCATGCAGCTGCAGCATTTCATCGGCGCACAGAAAGAAGAAGCCCCAGCCGATCAGGCGCCAGATCCAGGCCGGGCGGAGCTTGTAAATTTCGAGCGCGAGAATTCCGCAGACGAGAAGCTGAAAGCCCGACAGGATCGAAACCGGACCCCATTCATCGAGGAACGGGTGCGGATCGTCCGGAATGCTCACCGACAGGGTGAACACCAACGCGTTGATCGCCGCGAGGCTGGATAGAAACCAGGGCGCGAGCGCGACCCCCAGAATGCGCTCTCTCATAGGTGATTTGTGACAACTCCATGACAAACCTGTCAAGAACCTGTCAGCGCGTCAGCGCCCCTAAGGATGAATCAGGCCTTCTAAGGCCCTCATACCGCGACATATTCGCACTTTTCCCGCGGGACTTGCGCCTTTATGGAAGGCCGTCCTCGTGCGGAGGTGTTTCCCCGATGAAGTCCTGGGTTTTTACGGCGCTGGTGTGCGCCGGGATCGTCATCGTGTCCTTGTCGGGCGCGTGCGCCGGAGAGCGCAAGATCAAGGTGACCAATGGCTCGTCCTCGATCATCGTCGAGCTGTATGCCTCGCCCCCCGAGCTCGGGGATTATCAGGCCAATATTCTTGGCGGCGCCACCAAGATTGCTCCTGGCGCATCGGCCAGCGTGACCTTCGAGGACGGGGGCGCCTGCGCCTTCGATTTCCAGGCCGTCACCGGCGATGAGGACATGTTCACCGCGCGCAATGTCGATATCTGCGCCTCACCGGACGTGAAGCTGCCGCAGTAGCGCTTGACCCGTCTTTCGGCCCCGCTAGCTTCACGCTCCAATGAGGGACCCCAAGATGCGCATCACCTGGTACGGCCATTCCGCCTTCAAGATCGAGTTCGACGGCAAGAGCATTCTGTTCGATCCGTTCATTTCGGGCTCGGGCTATAAAGGCGGCGCTGCCGAGGTCGCCAAGGGCACGACCCATATCTGCCTGACGCACGGCCATGGCGATCATGTCGGCGACACCGTGCAGATCGCCAAAGAGACCGGCGCCACCGTCATCTCCAGCTTCGAGATCGTGACCTGGCTGCAGGGGCAGGGGGTCGAGAAGGTCGAGCCGATGAACACCGGCGGCTCGATCACCGTGGACGGCTTCACCGTCACGCTCGTCCAGGCCTTCCATTCCTCGGGCGAGCTTGTGAACGGGGTCTTCGCCCAGCTCGGCCATCCGACCGGCATCATCATCGAAGCCAAGGGCCAGCCCACCGTCTATCACCTCGGGGACACCGCCCTGTTCGGCGATATGAAGCTGATCAACGAGCTCTATAAGCCCAAGATCGGCTTTGTGCCGATCGGCGACCGCTTCACCATGGGCGCCCGCACAGCCGCCTATGCGGTCAATAATTTCTTCGATTTCGACCTTGTTGTGCCCTGCCATTATGCGACTTTCGGCCTGCTGGATCAGTCGGCCGACAGCTTCAGGGCGCAGGTGACTAAAAAGACCGAGATCAGGGTTCCGGAAAAGGGCGTGCCCTTCGAGGTCTGAGGCGGCCTGACGCCTTGGCGGAACGCCCTCCGGGGTGCTATCCCGCCTATCGAATTTGTCCTCTTGAACAGGGTTTGGCATGGCGGTCGACGAGACCACGGTCCGGCGCGTCGCGCGGCTTGCGCGTATTGCCGTCAAAGACGAAGAAGTGACCCATCTCGCGGGAGAGTTGAACGCCATCCTCGCTTTCGTTGAGGAGCTGTCGGCGCTCGACGTTTCGGGCGTCGAGCCCCTCACGTCTGTCACCCCGATGAAGCTGCCGCTGCGGACCGATAAGGTCACCGCGGGCGGCGAGCCGGAAAAGGTCTTGTCCAACGCTCCCATCCGCGAGGGCAATTTCTACGTCGTGCCGAAAGTGGTCGAGTGATGAGCCATCTGACCGACCTCACGCTTGCCGAAGCCCGCGACGGCCTCAAAACAAAGAAATTCACCGCGGCGGAGCTGACGGATGCGCATGTCGCGGCCGTCGAAAAGGCGCGCCCGCTCAACGCCTATATTCTGGAAACGCCCGACAGAGCGCGCGCCATGGCGAAGGCCTCCGATGCGAAGCTCGCCAAGGGCGAGGGCGGAGCGCTCGAAGGCATTCCGCTCGGCATCAAGGATATGTTCGCGACCGAGGGCGTGCGCACGACCGCGTGCTCGAAAATCCTCGGCGAGTTCGTGCCGACTTATGAATCCACCGTCACCTCGCAGCTCTGGCGCGACGGTGCGGTGATGCTCGGCAAGCTGAACAATGACGAATTCGCCATGGGCTCGTCGAACGAGACGTCCGCCTTCGGCAATGTCATCAATCCCTGGCGCGCCAAAGGCTCGACCGAAAATCTCGTGCCCGGCGGCTCCTCGGGCGGCTCGTCCTCGGCGGTCGCCGCACGCCTTTGCCTCGGCGCCACGGGTACGGACACGGGCGGCTCGATCCGCCAGCCTGCCGCCTTCACCGGCATTGTCGGCATCAAGCCGACCTATGGCCGCTGCTCGCGCTGGGGCATTGTCGCGTTCGCGTCCTCGCTCGATCAGGCCGGGCCGTTTGCGCGCACCGTGCGCGACACCGCGATCCTGATGACGTCGATGGCCGGGCACGATCCGAAGGACTCGACCTCGGTCAATATCCCGGTGCCCGATTACGAGAAAGCCGTCGGCCGTTCGGTGAAGGGCCTCAAGATCGGCGTGCCGAAAGAATACCGCGTCGACGGTATGCCGGCCGAGATCGAAAAGCTCTGGCAGCAGGGGCGCGATGTCCTGAAAGCCGCCGGTGCCGAACTCGTCGAGATTTCTCTGCCGCACACGAAATACGCGCTGCCGGCCTATTACATCGTGGCGCCGGCCGAAGCTTCATCCAACCTCGCCCGTTATGACGGCGTGCGCTACGGCGCGCGCGTTGCGGGCAAGGATATCACCGCGATGTATGAGAATACCCGCGCTGCCGGTTTCGGCGCGGAAGTGAAGCGCCGCATCATGATCGGCACTTACGTTCTCTCCGCCGGTTATTACGACGCCTATTATGTCCGCGCCCAGAAAGTGCGCACGCTGATCAAGCGCGATTTCGACGAGGCGTTCGCCGCCGGAGTGGACGCGGTGCTGACGCCGACAACGCCGTCGCCGGCTTTCGCCATCGGCTCGAAGGGCTCCGCCGATCCGGTCGAAATGTATCTGAACGACATCTTCACCGTGACGGTGAACATGGCGGGCCTTCCGGGAATCTCTGTCCCGGCGGGATCGTCCACCGAGGGCCTGCCGCTCGGCCTTCAGCTCATCGGCCGTCCGTTCGACGAAGAGACATTGTTTGCGCTCGGTCAGGTGATCGAGGACGCTGCCGGCATTCATCCCAAGCCGGAGGCGTGGTGGTGAACGAGAAAGACGCCCTCGCATCCTGCCGCGCCGAAATCGACGCGCTCGATGCCGAGCTTGTGCGTCTGCTCGGCCGCCGTATCGAGGTTGTCGATCGCGTCATTGCGATCAAAGAGAAACACTCCATTCCGGCGCTTCTGCCGGAGCGGGTTGAGGAAGTGGTGGCGCATGTCCGTGAAGAGGCGGATGTCTGCGGCGCGCCGCCGGATCTTGCCGAGAAACTGTACCGGGCGTTGATCGCCTGGACGGTCGAATACGAAGAACGGAAGCTTGCCAAATGACGACGCTCGACGCTTTCAACTCTACCATTTCTGGCGATGCGCCGCCCGCGGGGCTGCCCAAACCGCTGCTCGCGCTCTGGTGGGCGAAGAAAGGCGATTGGGAGAAAGCGCATGCCACCGCCCAGTCCGACAAGACCAAGGACGGCGCCTGGGTCCATGGCTATCTGCACTGGGTCGAAGGCGATCTCGACAATTCGTCCTACTGGTACGGACAGTCCGGCCGCCGCCGCCCCGACACAGCGCTTGATGCCGAATGGGACAAGATCGCAGCAACGCTCCTCGCTGCAGCTCCGGTCGCGTGACGCCATGAAACGGCTCGCTCTCTCCGCACTCTTCCTCGCCGGCTTTGCCGTTGCGGCGGGAGCAGCGGAATTGCGGCCGCTCGACAACCCGACGGTCTGTCTCGATGGCTCTCAGGAGCTGAAGGCGGGAGAGCGCCACATCCGCAAGATCACGCTGGCGGACTGCAATCGTGAGCAGACCCAGAACGCGCGCCAGGGCGAAAAGAACACGATTTCGATCGGCTCGCTCTGCCTGCAGGCGATCGCGGTGGGCCAGCCGGAGGGCAAGCCTCCTGTCTATGAAGTGCTCGCAGCGCCGTGCACAGGCGGCCCCGGCCAGCGCTGGGCCATGCTGCGCGACGGACGCCTGACCTCGGGCGAGAAGCTCTGTCTCGGTGTCGAGGCGAAAGATGGCCAGCAGCGCGTCACCATGGTGCCGTGCAAGGAGCCGCCCGAAGATCGCACCGGCCAGCGCTGGGCCGTTTACGGCAAGTTCTAACAGGTAAAGATATGCTCGTTGAAACCCGTCCTGCCGATCCGAAAAAGCTCATCAAGGGCGCCGTTGCCGATTGGGAAATCATCATCGGCATGGAAGTCCATGCGCAGGTGACCTCGGAAGCCAAGCTCTTCTCCGGCGCTTCCACCGAGTTCGGCCGCCCGCCGAACTCGAACGTCTCGCTCGTCGATGCGGCGATGCCGGGCATGCTGCCGGTCATCAATGAGGAATGCGTGCGCCAGGCTGTGCGCACCGGGCTTGGCCTGCATGCGCAGATCAACGAGCATTCGGTCTTCGACCGCAAAAACTATTTCTATCCCGATCTGCCGCAGGGCTATCAGATCTCGCAGTTCAAAAGCCCGATCGTCGGCGAGGGCGAGGTCGTTCTCGATATGCCAGAAGGTCAGGTGAAGGTCGGCATCGAGCGGCTGCATCTCGAACAGGACGCCGGAAAGTCCATACACGATCAGGACCCGAACAATTCCTTCGTCGATCTCAACCGTTCGGGCGTCGCCCTGATGGAGATCGTCTCCAAGCCCGATTTGCGCTCCTCGGACGAGGCGCGTGCTTACGTAACGAAGCTGCGCACCATTCTGCGCTATCTCGGCACCTGCGACGGCGATATGGAGAAGGGCAATCTCAGAGCCGACGTCAACGTCTCCGTCCGCAAGCCCGGCGAGCCGTTCGGCACACGCTGCGAAATCAAGAACGTCAATTCGATCCGCTTCATCGGCCAGGCCGTCGAATACGAGGCGCGCCGCCAGATCGGCATTCTCGAAGACGGCGGCAAGATCGATCAGGAAACACGCCTGTTCGATCCGGGCCGCGGCGAGACGCGGTCGATGCGCTCGAAGGAAGAGGCGCACGATTACCGCTATTTCCCCGATCCCGATCTTCTGCCGCTCGATTTGCCCGATGGCCTGATTGAAGAGTTGAAGAAAGATCTTCCGGAACTGCCGGACGACAAGAAAGCGCGCTTCCAGAAGGAATACGGCCTGTCGGCTTACGACGCCGATGTGCTCGTCGCCGAAAAAGCCTCGGCTGATTTCTTCGAAACGGTCGCAAAAGGCCGCGACGGCAAGCTTGCCGCCAACTGGGTCATCAACGAACTCTTTGGCCGCCTCAACAAAGAGGGCAAGGACATCGAGACGAGCCCGGTCTCCGCAGCTCAGCTCGGCAGCCTTGTCGATCTCATCAAGGATCAGACGATCTCCGGCAAGATCGCCAAGGACGTCTTCGAAATCGTCTGGACGGATGGCGGCGATCCGAAAGAGATCGTCGAGACGCGCGGCCTGAAGCAGGTCACCGATACCGGCGCGATCGAGAAAGCCGTCGACGAGATCATCGCCGCAAATCCCGACAAGGCCGAACAGGCGCGGGCCAAGCCCGGAATGCTCGGCTGGTTTGTCGGCCAGGTCATGAAGTCGACCGGCGGCAAAGCCAACCCGCAGGCGGTGAGCGATCTGCTCAAGGCTAAACTGGGCGTCGAATGACATCCGGCGGGCAGGGGCCCCGGCGGGGCGTCTGGTTTTTCGCTGACTGGGCGCTCGATCGCCTTGGCAGCCTCAAAGCCATCGCGGTGTTCTGGACGGTCTATGCCGCGGTCTTTGCGCTGCTGCGCCTGGCGCGTTCGAGTTTCTTGCCGTTCGACGACGCCATCTCCGCCGAAGCGACGCAGCATGTCTTGCTGCCCGCCTATTCGGCGCGCAATCCGCCGCTCTACGAATGGTTTTTATGGGCCGTTCAGGAGATCACCGGGCCCGGCGTTGCGGGACACATCATCCTGCGCTCGGTGCTGCTCGTCGTCATCGGCGTTCTGATGTTCGACACGGTGCGCAGCCTGTCGCGTGATACGCGTCTTGCCGCCGCCGCCTCGGTTAGCCTTCTGGCTTTCTATGCCTTCACCTGGCAGGTGCATATTGCGCTGACGCAGTCACTGTTCGTGTTCATCTGCCTTTTGCTGATGATCCGGCTGCTCGACAGCTTCTGCCGCAAGCCGGGCGCTCTGCGCGCGCTTGGCCTTGGCCTCTCAATGGGCTGTGGTATTCTTGCCAAATGGAGCTTCGTGCTGCCGGCTGCGGCGGCTTTCATCGTGCTCCTTCTCGATCCGCGCGCGCGCCGCGCCGGCGTCGGCTATTTCCTTCTGATCATCGCCGCCTGCGTCATCCCGGTTCTGCCCACCGCTGTGTTTTTCATGGAGGCGAGGGCCGATCTTGCCGGCGCGTCCGAACGTATTCTTCTGCGCGACGGCGCCGATACGCATATCGGGCGCGTGCTGCAGGGCCTCAGCGGCGTGATCCTGAAAACCGCCGCCTTCTTCGTGCCGTTCCTTGTCTTCGTCATCGCCGCTTATGCGCGCCTGCGCGTCCGGCCGCGCTATGCGACGGGCGATCAATCGGCCGGGATCGTCACGCGCTTTATCGTGGTTCAGGCGCTCGTTCTGTTCGCGGCGATTGTCATTGTCGGCATCGCCAATGTCACCGAGCGCTATGTCTACACGCTCGCCGTTCCGATGATGATCGCCTTCTGGCTCAGCATGGCGGTGCCGCCGGTGCGCGAGACGCTCACGCGTTTTGTCGTCAATGGCGCGTTTTTGTCGCTCGCGGTCGTTCTTCTCATCAAGATCGGCCTTGTCCTTGAGGCCATGATCCCAGGCGGGCGCGTTATCTCCGAGGTCGTGCCTTATCCGGCTTTGGCGCGCGAGCTTGAGGCGCGCGGCTATGGCGCCGGCGGCATTGTCACGCCGGACCGCCTGTTTTCCGGAAATCTTGTCGAGCTTTTGCCTGAGGCCTCCGTCGTTGCCGCAGTGTCGGACCGGTTGTTGCCGCCGAAGACCTATAGTCCTGACGAGACCTGCATCGTCATCTGGGAAGTCGAGCCGCGCGAAAGATGGCGGCCGAACCTTCTGGATGCATCCGCGCTCGCCTCCGCTCAGAGGCTTGAGATCGTGGGCTCGAATGGCGGGATCGGCGCTCCGCGCCGCGGCGTCTGGAACTATGTCGATCTCGGCAGGAATGCCGATGTCTGCCGCCGAGAGATCGGCGTTCGTTAAACCAAAAAAAGGACCCGCCACGTCCGCGGGAGAGAGTCTCTGCACACGCTGGGGCGCGCTGCGGGAGGCAAACATTGCGGCCGTGACGGGTTTGCATGTGCCGGTGCAGCGGCCGGCAAGCTGAACTCCTGCGGGGTCTTGGGGGATGCCCGCGGAAAGGAGTTAAGCGAGCCCGCGTTTCCGCAAGATGTCCGGTATGTTTCCAAACATTTCCGTGAGGCGGCTTTCCGGGACCCCTGACTAAAGCTGCAGAAAACCTGCTGGAACCCGCCGTACCCTCTCCACATTTCCACTGCACGCTTCGCTTTGCTGGAATGAAACGTCTGATCTTCGCCTTCGCCCTCCTTTTCATCGTATCCCTCGGCAGCCATGCCTTCTGGTGGTGGAACCAGGGCTGGCCGGATTCTTGGGCCGATGCCGATTGGGCATCCGCCGAGCTTCTGCCGAAGGCCGAAGACGAGCCTGGGGCCGTCGTCCATGTGCTCGGCGCGCGCGTCGGCAATTGGCGCGGCATCTTCGCCCATCATTCCTGGGTCGTGATCAAGGAGAAGGGCGCCAAGACCTATACGCGCTACGATGTCGTCGGTTGGGGCCAGCCGGTGCGAACCAATATCCGCGATGTCGACGGCCGCTGGTACGGCAACACGCCCGTAGTGCTGAAAACGCTGCGCGGCGCGGACGCCGAGGCCGCCATCCCGAAAATCAGAAAAGCCGTCGCCGAATATCCGTTCCGCGGTTTGGGTACATACCGGGCCTGGCCGGGGCCGAACTCCAATACGTTTGTTGCCTATATCGCAACGCGGGCGCCCGAGCTTGCCGGCGGTCTTCTGCCGACTGCGCTCGGCAAGGATTTCCGCAATGCGGGCTTTTATGCTGGTGCGGCGCCGTCAGGCGGCGGCTGGCAGGTCTCGTGGAATGGCGTTGCCGGTCTCACGGTCGGCTGGGTCGAAGGGGTCGAGATCAATATTCTCGGCGCCGTCACCGGCCTCGATATCCGTCGCCCGGCGCTGAAACTGCCGGGCTGGGGCCGCATCGGCCTGTCTCCCTCTTAAGAAGGCCGCCCGCATAAAAGAAAACGGCGGCCGAAGCCGCCGTTTCCGTTTCAGCGTGTGAGGATTATTCCCACCAGGCGAGGTCGGTCAGCTTCTCGCCGCCCTCGAGCTTCATCGCTTCTTTCGCCGCGCCCGTTTCGAGATCGACCGAATAGAGCGTGCCGCCATGGGCGAGCCATGCCGAATTCTTGATGCCGTCGGAGACGATGTTGAAGGCGACAGGACCCGTCGGCGTCATGCCGATCGAGCCGATCGTGTTGAGCACGCCGTCATTGGGCGGATCCTGCTTCACCAGCGCGCCGCTCGCATCGATATTGTAGAGCGCGGTCTTTTCCGGCTTCGGGCCGTTCTTCGAATTGGTGTAAGCACCCGCAACGACTTTCGGCGTCTTGCTCGCAGAGGCATCGCCCTCCTTGAAAGCGTGCGGCTTGTCGGCCGTCGCTTTGCCGTCATCGACATTGATGCGCAAGTTCGTGCCGTCATCGGCCATCACACGAAGACGATCCGCGACCGGGTTGAAATCGATGGTGGCGGTTGAGCCGGCTTTCAGGCCCTCGCTGAGTTTCGACTTTTCCGTCGTCTTGCCGGTTGCGGTGTCGATGGTCACGACAGCGCCGTCGGCAGTGACGCCGTAGAGCGCGCCGTCCGAAGGGCGCACATCCAGGCCCCAGATCGGCTTGTCGAGGCTGACGGTCTTGGTGGCTTTGCCCGCGGCATCGAACAGGACGAGGCTGTCGGTGCCCGAAAGGCCGATCAGCGTATCGGCGGAGGCCGCCGCGGCGTTCAGTGAAATGGCGGCGAGAAGAGCGCAGGCAAAGGCTGGTCTGGTCGTCATTTGGAAGTCTCCCTATCCCGGACCCGATGCCCGGAGAGGAAGCTACGAAGGGAGGAGGCCCTTCGGATGCAGGGGGGTGTTGCCGAAGCTCGTCCGAGCGCCTATCTCGCGGCCATCCACTCCGGAGATGACCCATGGCCGCGCTGCAGAAAGAACCGATCGATCTCTATTTCTGGCCGACGCCGAACGGGCTCAAGATCACGGTCTTTCTGGAAGAGGCGGGCCTGCCGTACCGCATCATCCCGGTGAATATCGGTAAGGGCGATCAGTTCAAGCCGGAGTTCCTGGCGATCTCGCCGAACAACCGCATGCCGGCGATCGTCGATCCGGAAGGCCCGGACGGCAAGCCGATCTCCGTCTTCGAATCCGGCGCCATCCTCCAATATCTCGGCCGCAAGACCGGCAAGTTCTATCCGGCGGACGAGCGCGCCCGCGTCGAGGTCGAGCAATGGCTGATGTGGCAGATGGGCGGCCTCGGGCCCATGGCCGGCCAGGCCAATCATTTCCGCCTCTATGCGCCCGAACAGGTGCCCTACGGCATCGAGCGCTACACCAAGGAAGTGAACCGCCTTTACGGCGTCATGAACAAGCGGCTTGCCGATCGCGATTATCTGGCCGGCGACGTCTCCATCGCTGATTTTGCCGCAATCGGCTGGGCCCGCGGCTGGGAGCGCCAGGGCCAGGACATCACGCAATTCCCGAACCTCAAGGCCTGGCTCGATCGTATGCAGGCGCGGCCCGCAACGGCGCGGGGTCTGGCCGTGACGGGCGATTGCCAGAAGACCGACCTTGCCAAGGATAAGGACGCACAGAAGGTCCTGTTCGGCCAAACCGCCAGATAAGGGCCGGGCGGCCAAAACTCGCTCGTTAAGGCTTGATCCAAATCATGGGGAACTAGCCCCGGCTGTGGAACGTTGATCCCGGAATTCTCTATTAGCCTTCCGGGAGACACTCTTTATGGCCACCTCACCGCGCACGAAAACCGCTGCGAGCCCGAAAACGGCCCGCGGCACAGGCCGCCGCAAAAAGGCCGGCTCGAAAAAGCGCAGCACCGCGGCAAAAGCCGCCGCCGCTTCGCGCAGCGCCAACACCACATTCAACGACATCGACAAGCTGCGCGATGATCTCGTCAAGCTCTCGCAGAGCGTCTCGGCGCTTCTGACCTCGCGCGCGACGGATGCGCGCGATCTCGTGACCGAAACCGCCAGCGACTATTACGACACCGGCGTCGAATATGCGCAGGATGCGCAGCTCCAGGTGCGCGGCATGGCCTCCGATGTCGCCAAACAGGTGCAGAGCAATCCGCTCGCGGCTGTCGGCATCGTCTTCGGTGTCGGCTATCTGATCGGTCTTATGAGGCGCAAATAATGCTGCAGGCGCTCCTTGCTTCCGGCGCGCTGTTTTCCGGCATAAAGGCGGAAGCAACGGCGCGCGCTCAGCGCATCGCGTTCATGATCGCCATGTCGGTCGTGGCGCTGGTGTTCCTCCTGGTCGGTCTCGGCGCGCTGGCCACGGCTGCGGCGATCATGCTCGAACCGCAGCTCGGTCTTCCGGGCGCGATTGCAGCGGTCGGCGGCGTTGCCATCGTCATTGCGCTCATTCTTGTTCTTGTCGGTACGCATAAGAAATCCGCCACGGCGGCGACCACGAAAACCCCGGCAAATGCAGCGAATTCGGCCATTCCCGGCATCGCGGAATCGGCCTCCCAGCAGCCGGTTCCGTGGCTCCTCGGCGCCCTTGCGCTCGGATTGATGCTCGGCCGCAAGAGCTGATCTTGTGGTTTCGGAAGAGTTTAAGGCCCGCCGGCGCCCCCGGCGGGCTTTTTCGTGGATTCCCCTGAAAACCCGGGAAATCCAATAGTTAATCAGGGCTGAAATTTACGTCGCATTTGAATTTGATTCAGCGCCAATTAAGCGAGAATTTTAGACGTCCGTACACGGGCACACGGCACACTCCCCTTCAAGGCAGGCAAAAAGCTGCCCCGGCCGAAAAGGCCAAAAACGACGGGGAATTTAGTCATGAAGTATCTCGATATCGGCGCGCTGGAAAATGCCGCCCTGGGCGCCCCCAATGCCCGCGGCGACATCTTTGTCCAGCTGGGTCTTATGTATTCGAACGGCCGCACCGTGCAGCCGGATCGCGTTCAGGCCCATAAATGGTTCAACCTCGCGGCCTCCAAGGGCCATAGCGAAGCAGCCCGTTACCGCAAGGAACTGGCGGCGGAAATGAGCGAGGACGACATTGCCGAGGCACAGCGCGCCGCGCGCAAATGGGTCTCGACGCACTAACTGCTCAAACCGGCTGTTGCCGGGTTTGAGAGTTATGAACCACGGAACGCGGGACACCCGAGTTCGTCCATTGCCGGGCAGCCCGGACAGTCCTATCTTTAAGGGATAAGGATGAGGTCGCGGCTGTGTCGTGACCGGGTCATGGGCGGGGCGCCCGATCAGGCCGTTGCGGCCTCTCGATAATGTTCGGGAGGAATGGCCGATGACAATCCGTAACCCAGTCGAATGGGCCTGGCATAATTTCAGCCTCAGCGGCTTCAATCCGCGTGCCTATTACAGGACGCAGGATGAGCTGAGCGATCCCGTTCCGCAGATCCGCAAAATCGGCATATCCGATCTCGCCGACGCCGTGGCGAAGGGCGTGCGCGATTTCGCCGAAAGCCGCACCGACGTCCTCTTTATCGGCATCATCTATCCCCTGGCGGGCCTCGTCCTCGCCCAGCTCGTCATCGGCAATGATATGCTGCCGCTCATTTTCCCGCTGATATCCGGCTTTGCGCTGCTCGGCCCTGTGGCCGCCGCCGGCCTTTATGAAATGAGCCGAAGGCGCGAGCAGGGGCTCGAGCCGAACTGGACCGACAGTTTCCAGGTCATGGCGCGGCCGAGCTTCGGCGCGCTTCTGGTGCTCGCGGTCATCACGATCTGCGGCTTCTTCGTCTGGCTTGCAACCGCATGGGGCATTTACAGCCTGACAATGGGCCCTGAAAGCTCGGCCTCGTTGACGAGCTTCATCAGCGATGTCTTTACGACGACGCGCGGCTGGGCGCTTATTGTCGTCGGCTGCGGCGTCGGCTTTGTCTTTGCGCTTGCCGTGCTCGCAACGAGCGTCTTTGCGTTCCCGCTTCTGCTCGATCGCAAAGTCTCGCTGGTCACCGCGGTCGGTACATCCGTCCGCGCCTTCCGCCTCAATCTCGTGCCGATGCTGATCTGGGGCTTTTTCGTCGCGCTCAGCCTTCTCATCGGCGCGATCCCGCTGCTTCTGGGTCTCATCATCGTCGTGCCGGTGCTCGGCCATTCCACCTGGCACCTTTACCGAAAAGTTCTCGCCTAAGATCGCGGTAACACTTCGCTTACCATGCGCCGCCCCGGACGTTCACAAAACGCCCGGGGCGGTTGCGTTCTGATGCTCTGAGGCACGGAATTACGCCGCCTAATTGCGCTTAAGGTTCGCTTCACGCAGCGCGCGCCGATCGTGACAATTCCGTATATACGCGCGTGAAGTATTGCGACAAACTTCTCGTAACTATCAAAAAAACCATTCTGCCGCAGGGGCTTCCATTGTCTGCTTCAATATCCGATATCGCGGACGTAATGGACGAGTTCTATCACGATTGGCGGATCCGCATCGACGAGAGCGAGGGCGGGGGTGTCATGGTCTTTGCGCCCAAGAGTAATTACGGGACGCCGATTATCGCCGAAACGCCGGGCGAGGGGCTGAAGCGCGCCATCGCCTATATCGATCGCCAGATCGCCCCGCAGGTTTCCATCGTCCGCGCGGCGGTGGAGGAAGAAGCGCGCAATTACGGCCTCGATTATTCGCGGGCACGGAAGCGGGTGGGGGTCTAGTTCGCCTCTCCCGCGCCAAGTCGGGTGTTCCCGACTTGGCCATCCAAAATCTGAACTCGGAAACATCCGAGTTCAGGTGGGAGAGGTCGGCACGCGCGAAGCGCGGCCGGGTGAGGGGAGTTTCCCGGACAAGCTGCACGCAGTGCAGCGCCGATCCGGGACCCAGGGTTCAGTCGCGCAGCGCCGCATAAACAAAAGCCCCGCACACGCGGGGCTTTGTCATTTCCAGGCTCAAGCCGCCTTTAAGGCGTCTGCTTCATCGGCCCGCCGCCCGGCGCGGCCGGCTCGGTGATGGCCGGCGCATTGGGATTGGCGTCCTTGAGGGTCGTCTCCCCATCGGCGCCGCGTGTGTTCTCCCAGGCGACATAGCCGCCGATCAGAGCGACCACGATCACAATGGCCAGAATTCCCGTTGTCTTGTTGTCCATTTGGTTTCTCCCCGTATCCGCCCCCCATGCAGCCTGAAGCTGCCCCTGAGGGAATGGATGAGAGGTGGGGAGGGTTCCCGCGATTAAAGACGACGATGTCACCCATGTCGTTCCAAAGCTAGCAAGCGTACGTCAGCGATAAAGCTTTCGAAGGTTTGCAGATAGGGACGAACGCTTTTGGGAAACTTTTCGATTAGAGGTGCTGGCACAACAAGCTGTACCTTCGCATCGACCATTTCTTTAAACTGCGCCTCAGAAATCCCCTCTTGCAGCGTTAAGAGGTGTTTTGTGTCTATCCGATCGGCTTCTCTCAGAATCTGCCGCCACCGGTCGCGACAGGTTGTCTTGGCTGCAAGCATTCTCAATTTATCGGCCGGATACGTTGGGTCTCGATAGGCAGACTGTGAGGGGAAGAGAAAATCGGGTCGTTTGCCTGGCTCAGATTGCCGCCCGTGAGCGAAATGATTCCCTTCTTGGAGCTGCTCTTCGATAAAGATAGCTCGCGCATGGAGCTCAAGAGAATTGCCACTCCTAGCTTTGCGTCGTTGCAGGACTGTCTGAGCCCTCAAAATAAAGTCGTCCAGAGAACCAAAGCCCTCTTTAATCAAGGGGAGCTCAAGCGCCTGCTCGATACTTCTGAATATCTCGAACTCGCATTCCCGCCGTTTTACCAAACGCTGGTCGGGGGTAAGATGAGAGTCTGATCGTAATGTCACCGCCTTTTCGACGACCTCAGCTCCGGTTGGAAACGTTGACAGCCACGCGTGCGGTATTTCGTTAAGCTCTAACCAACAACTCGACCTCCGAGCTAGGCTAGGCTGGAATAGGCTTTTCTGCGGTTGATCCGGGGACCATACAATCCATTTGCTTGGCTCCACAGGACCAATTCTATCCTCAACGGTTTCCTCCTCGGTTTCATGCTGACAGACCCAGATGTGAGCTTCGAAGGCTCGGCCGGATTCGTCGAGATGAAACGCGAAAATCGTTAAAGCCCCGGTGCTTTCCGGATCCAAAAGAGAGGAGTTGCTGCCACCAAAATTCGTCAATCGCGTTTCGTTGCGACCATTCCTTTTGTTTTCGTGACGCTTGCTGTTGTAATAAACAAGACGAACTTTCCGGCTATCCGGGCAGGGTTGAACCGAGATATCGATCCATCTGTCGGGGTTCTTGATGTCTGTACGGTCGATCTCGGGGAATATTGGAAATACGAACTCTTTAGGCAGATAGGGGCCAGCCTGATGGGACCCGTTTGCAAGAGTGTCATTGCCCGATAACCGCTTGACACACCAAATGAATGATGGCCCGCCGAATTCGCTTAGCCACTCAGTAAGTTCAGCCAGCGGCATCTGCTTCTAGTCCCCTAATTACTTCTTCGGCACTTTCTGATTTCAGCCAAGCCTCGATCTGGGCAAGCACATCATAAAGCGACTGGCGACCTCTGCCTTTCAATGCACATTCCCATACGGTGAGCACTCTCCAGCCCGAACACTTAAGTGTAGCCACAGATTCAAAGTCGCGCCGAACATTCCCGGTGATTTTTGAATGCCAAAACTCCTCCCGCGAAGAGGGCCACTTAAACAGATTGCAGTCATGGCCGTGCCAAAAACAGCCATGGACGAAGATCACGGCACGATGTTTCGGAAAAACTAAGTCTGGTCTGCCGGGAAGGTCTCTTCTGTGTAGTTGATATCGAAAGCGTCGAGCATGGAGGCCTCTGCGAATTGCGAGTTCCGGGGCAGTGTCCTTGCTCCGGATGCCAGACATCATTCGGCTACGCGTATGCTGATCGACGACGTCAGCCATTTGCCACTTTCAGCTCCTTGGCTTGGGTGACAGGCTGCAGCAACTCAGATTTGGTAGCAAGCTGGCGCAGCAGATAAGGAAGTACATGCGCCGCAACAGCTTGGACTACTGGAACGACAACGGAGTTTCCAAATTGCTTGTAAGCCTGAGTATCCGATACTGGAATCTTGAATGAGGACTCGCTTGGCTTATCAAAGCCCATGAGCCGCGCACATTCCCGTGGCGTCAATCGTCTGGGTGGCTTCCGTGGCTGCTTGATCAAAATCTCAGAACCATCCTTGTAATATCTAGCAGATAGGGTTCGGGTGATATCGTCGGGCCCCACCAATCCAAACCCAAATCCATTTCCTTTCTCGCGATGCTTTTCTGCATAGTTGCGCAGATACGTCCAGAGATGCTGACTTAATGTGTATTTATCCGATACAGTAGCGTGGCGACCGCTTGTGTATCCGTTGTCTGGCTTCTCCGTGCCATCTTCCGAGTGAAGGATGCTTCCTAGCTTCGGTCCAGAGAGAGAGCCTGGAATTGTCATTCCGTCGAAGGTGAAGTCTTCGATGTCTCGAAATCCAACAATGAATATGCGCTCCCGATGTTGGGGAACCCAAGGCTTCGCATCTATAACTTTCCACTTGATATGGTACCGAAGGTCCTTCGTAAGTACGTCATTTATAATTTTGAATGTTCTTCCTTTGTCATGATTGACCAGATTTTTCACGTTCTCGAGAACAAACATATGAGGCCGGTGATGATCAATAATCCGCTTTACATCATAGAAAAGTGTGCCTTGCGTTTCACATGCGAAGCCATGCGGTCGATTCAATGCATTCTTCTTTGAAACACCGGCGATAGAGAATGGCTGACACGGGAAACCCGCTAGCAACACATCGTGAGAGGGAATTTCTTGGAGGCCGACGGCGCGAATATCACCTGCAATTTCATGAGTGTCTTCGGAGAAGTTGGCTCGATAGGTCTGTTGGCTAAAACGGTCCCATTCACTCGTGAATATGCATTCGCCCCCGATCGTCTGGAATCCTCTACGAAGTCCGCCGATACCGGCAAATAGATCAATGAAGGTGAAGGCCGACGTGCGGTTGGGAGCGTTGTCGGCTGGTCGCCAAGACCGCAACAAATCCAGCACTGCGCGTTTAGGGGAAACGTGGTCATTTTCCCACCTATAGACTGTGCGCTCTGAGTACCCGAGCCGAACAGCTACCTCGCTAACTGAGAGGCCTGCCTGCTGACGCAGTGACGAAAATTCTGACACAGCTCCTCCTAGGTCGATTTTTGACAGTATGTCAGATTCTGACCTAAGAACATTACGTGAACATAACGTTATCAACCAGAGAAATCTGGGGTTTTTCTTTCAACAGTCATCGCCCCCAGAGCGCGTATGCCCGCTGTTGGGCAAAGTCGCTGACGTAGAAATCCCTCAACTTAGAAAGCTTCACTTAGCCAGCGCCGCCCGATCGTCAGCGCAACCGGCTCTCTCCCCAACCCCAAAAACCCCAACCCCCTCAAAGCCCTCGGCGCCGGCCCCTCACAGCCCCACCTTGCCTCGACCCCCGTCCCATGACAGCCTCTCGCCCGCATCATTTCCCGAGCGAGCTCTGAGTCGAAGCCCTTCATGAGCATGACTGCGCAACCTTCTGATCTGCCGCAGTTTCCGGGTCTCGCCGGTCTGCTGTCGGGCGCCGGTGCGGGCAATCGTCTTCTGCTCAAAGCCACAGGGGCGTGGACGGCGCCGAATGCCGCGGCGCTGAACGCCGTCGAGCGCATGGCTCTGGCCGAGCAGGGCGAGCTTGAGGTTCTGGAGATCGATGCGAGCGGCATCCAGGAACTCGACACCTATGGCGCCTGGCTGATCGAGCGGCTGCTGCGCCGCGGCCGCGAGCTCGGCTATGAGGTCAAGCTCATCGGCCTGCCGCTGCGCTTCGAGGCTCTGTTCGAAAAAGTCGGCACGACCCACAAAACGCCGGCCTCCGCCGCCAAAGAGCGTCCGGTCTGGGAAGAGACCTTCGATTGGCTCGAGACGATGGGGAAGAACGCGGCGCGCGATCTTCTGCAGATCACGGCCCTGTTCGGCGCCTGCGGCGAAGTTCTGTTCAACGCCATCAAGAGGCCGTCGAGCTTCCGCTTCACCTCGCTCATCCATCATCTCGACCGCGTCGCCTGGCAGGCGGTGCCGATCGTCCTTCTGATTACCTTTCTCATCGGCTGCATCATCGCCCAGCAGGGCTTCTTCCATTTCCGCCAGTTCGGCGCGGAAGATTATGTGGTCGATCTTGTCGGCGTTCTCGTGCTGCGTGAAATCGGCGTCTTGCTTGTGGCCATCATGGTCGCCGGCCGCTCCGGCTCGGCCTACACCGCCGAGCTCGGCTCGATGAAAATGCGCGAGGAGATCGATGCGCTCTCGGCCATGGGGCGCGATCCGGTCGAAGTGCTCATCCTGCCGCGGCTGCTCGCGCTCGTCATCGCGATGCCCGTATTGACATTTCTCGGCGGCATGGCGGCGATCCTCGGCGGCGGCCTTGTCGCCGTCACCTATGCCGGCATGAGCCCTGAGGTTTATATCGGCCGGTTGGAAGAGGCGGTGTCGATCACCCATTTCCAGGTCGGCATGATCAAGGCGCCGTTCATGGCGCTTCTGCTCGGCCTCATCGCCTGCAATGAAGGCCTGAAGACGGGCGGCAGCGCCGAGAGCCTCGGCGCGCACACCACAACATCCGTGGTCAAGGCCATCTTCCTCGTCATCGTGCTCGATGGCCTGTTCGCCATCTTCTTTTCCTCGATCGGGATGTGAGCTGAATGGCCGAGACGCCCGCCATCTCCGTCAAGGATCTCGTCGTCGGCTTCACCGAACGCAACGTGCTCGATCATCTGTCGATCGATGTGCGGCGCGGCGAAATTCTCGGCGTGGTGTCGGCCTCCGGCGGCGGCAAATCCGTGTTGCTGCGCACCATTCTTAATCTGTTGCCCAAGCGCTCGGGCGTGATCGAAGTGCTCGGCCAGAATATGGACGATCTGTCTCCCGCCGAGCAGAGCGCCATCGGCCGCCGTCTCGGCGTTCTCTTCCAGCACGGCGCTTTGTTTTCCTCGCTGAATGCGCTGCAGAACGTGCAGTTTCCGATGCGCGAATATCTCGATCTGCCGCAGAGCCTGATGGACGAGATCGCCATCACCAAGCTCGAAATGGTGGGCCTCAAGCGCGACGATGCGCGAAAGATGCCGTCCGAACTTTCGGGCGGCATGATCAAGCGCGTCGCGCTCGCCCGCGCCCTCGCGCTGGAGCCGGATATAGTTTTCCTCGATGAGCCGACCTCGGGTCTGGACCCTATTAGCGCGGAAGAATTCGACAAGCTCATCCGCACGCTGCAACAGACGCTCGGTTTGACGGTCTATATGAACACGCACGATCTCGACAGCCTGGTCACGATCTGCGACCGCATCGCGGCTCTGGCCGATGGAAAGGTCGCAACGATCGGCTCGCTCGCGGAAGTGCGCCAATGCGATCATCCGTGGGTGAAAGCCTATTTTGCCGGCGAGCGCGCCATGACGATCTCGGGCGGCGCCCGGAAAAGGACTATGGGGGAGATGTATGGAAACGCGCGCTAGATATGTCCTGGTCGGGGCTTTCCTTCTTGCCGCCGCACTCGGCGTCTTCTTCTTCGTCTACTGGCTGAACAATTCGGCCGGTTTCGGCGCCCGCAGCGAATACCGCATCGCCTTCAAGGGCCCGGCATACGGGCTCATCGAAGGCTCCTCGGTTCTGTTCAACGGCATCAAGGTCGGCGAGGTTACGCAGCTCGGTCTTGATGCGGCGGCGCCCGGCGATGTCATCGCCCACATCTCCGTCGTGTCCGGCACGCCGATCGCCGCCGACACAAAGGTCGGCGTCGAGAGCCTGTCTCTTATGGGCACGCCGGCCGTGGCATTGCTCGGCGGCGCGGCCGGTGCGCCGCTTCTGGCCTCGGCCGATGGCCAGCCGCCGCTTCTGATCTCGCCGCCGGAAGCCAGCCAGGACATCATGCGCGCCGCAAAGACGACGCTGCTGCGCATTGACGGCCTGATCGCCAAGAACGACCAGCCGATCACCGATGCGATTGCCAATGTGAAGACCTTTGCCGAAGCGCTCGGCCGCAATGCCGGCAAGGTCGACAAGATCGCCGATGGCCTGTCGGGCATGTTTGCCGGTCAGCCCAAGGCCGCGACCATGTCGATAGATCTCAGCGCCGCCGAAACCTTCGGTCCGCTCGGCCCCGCGCCCGACAAACAGCTCGTCGTCGCCCAGCCGACGGCGGTCCTGTCGCTCGACAGCCAGAAGATCCTCGGCGAGCAGGGGGCGAAAACCGCCCAGGTCCTGCCCGAGACCCAATGGAGCGACAATCTGCCGAAGCTCGTGATGCGCAAAATGGTGCAGAGTTTCGAGAACGCGAAATACGACAAGGTCGAAACCGAAGACGATGCGTTCACCTCGGACGCCAAGCTCCTCTTGGACTTGCGCTCGTTCTTCGTCTCGCCCGACGCCAAGGGGGTTGTCATCGAAATGACAGCAAAGCTCCTTGTAGATGGCAAAGTGGCCGGGTCGCAGACCTTCCGCCAGACAAAACCGGCGGATGTGACCAATGCCGATGCGGTTGCCGGGGCCTTCGATCAGGCCTTCCAGCAATCGGCCAAAGAAATTGTAGTTTGGACATTAGGTCTGTTGTGACGCTTACACATATATGGTTTTGAACTTGCCGGGCTTTTCAGGACACTAAGCCTATAGGGGTCTTGGACCGCCGCACTTGCAGGGGCTTCGAATGACGCGTTTTGAATTGAAATTGAGTGCGCTGGCGCTCGGCGCGGCTCTGATCTGCAGCGGGGCTCCCGCTTTCGCCCAGGCCACCTCCGCCCAGGCCGCGCCGGTCCCGCCGCCGGCCGATACTTTCCCGCTTTATCTCGGCAATTGGGTCGGAGAGGGCACGCTTGTCTGGAAGAGCGATGGCAGCAAGGAGCGCATGAAGTGCACCGCCGTCTACGCCCAGCCCGGCGCGCCCGATGAGCTGTCGCTGAAATTCGACTGCAAGAGCGACAATTACACGATCATCCTCGACGGCGTGATCGAGTCGGACAGCAAGGGCTCGGTGAAGGGCCAATGGTCCGAGCGCAGCCGCAATATCGGCGGCGCGGCCATCGGCCAGGCCAAGGAAGGCCGCATACGCCTGCGCATCGAAAGCTCCGCCTTCGGCGCCAATCTGCAGATGGGCGTCAAAGCCGATAAGCAGCAGGTGGCCATCAAGTTTTCGGGCGCCGGCGAAGAAGCCGATACCGAGCTTCTGCTCAAAAAGGCAAAGTAACCCTCATTTCAGCTAAAGCCTTGGGGCGGCGGGTTTCCCGGGATGGGAGGCCCGCCGCTCTTGACTTAAAGCCTCTGGTTGACCCAATTACCCAATCGGCAATTGGTTTAATCAAATGGATCAGCAGGTCAAAGGGCGGGAAGGCGGGGCCGACTATCATGCGGCTCTGACCCAGCTGCGCGCCTTCATCGCCCAGCAGGATGCGGATTCAGACACCCGCCTGCCGCCCGAGCGCGAGCTCTGCGAAAATCTCGGCGTCTCGCGCGGCGAGCTGCGCAAGGCTCTGGCCATTCTGGAATCCGAAGGCCAGCTCTGGCGCCATGTTGGGCGGGGCACCTTTATCGGCCAGCGCCCCATCGACGAGAGCGATGTCGGCACCCTGTCGAGCCGCACCAATCCGAGCGAGGTCATGCGCGCCCGTCTTCTGATCGAGCCGGCGATTGCCCGCGAGGCGGCCATGAACGCGAGAGCCTCCGATATCGAGGATATGCGGATCTGCCTCCGGCAGTCCCGCGAGGCCGAGACCTGGCGCCGCTACGAGAATTGCGACAACCGTTTCCACCGCAGCGTGGCGCAGGCGGCGGGCAATACGCTGCTCATCGGCCTGTTCGACACGCTGAATGCGGTGCGCCGCGCGGTGGTGTGGGGGCGTCTGCGCGCCGACGCCAAGGCGCCGTCACCGAGCCATCACAGTTTCCGGGAGCATGAGGAGATCGTTCAGGCGATTGAATCGCGCGATGTCGAAGGGGCCGGCCGCGCCATGCGCCAGCATCTCGAATCCGTCGAACGCAAGCTGCTCGAGAGAGCGGCGATCAGCGGCGAAGACGACCGCTGATCACCTTTTTGATTAGCTGACCGGCGTGTGCAGCTCGCCGACGCCTTCGACGAAACCGTGCATCACATCGCCCTTCTTCACGGCGCCGACACCGGCGGGCGTGCCCGACATGATGATGTCGCCGGGGGCGAGGGTGAAGAGGCCCGAGAGATAAGAGATCATCTCCGGCACTTTCCAGATCAGCTGGTTGAGATCGCCCGTCTGTTTGCGCTCGCCATTGACGTCGAGCCAGATGGCGCCCTTGTCGGGATGGCCGATTTCGGAGGCCGGAACGAGCTCCGAGCAGGGCGCTGAATATTCGAACGCCTTGCCGACTTCCCACGGACGGCGAAGATCCTTCGCTTCGCTCTGCAGGTCGCGGCGCGTCATATCGAGGCCGACGCAATAGCCGAACACATGGTCCAGCGCCTTGTTCAGCGGGATATCCGTGCCGCCTTTGCCGAGTGCGACGACGAGTTCGATCTCGAAATGCAGATCGGAGGTCTTCACCGGGTAGGGGAACTTCTCGCCCGAGAGGATGACGTTGTCCGGGTTCTTCTGGAAGAAGAAGGGCGGCTCCTTGTTCGGATCGTGCCCCATCTCGATGGCGTGCGCCGCGTAATTACGGCCGACGCAATAGACGCGGCGGATCGGAAAGAGTTTCGAGGAACCGCGAACGGGCAGGGTCGTCAGCTTGGGCGGAGCGACGACAAAATCGCCCTCGGGCTTTGCGGAACGGGAAGCAGCCTCATTCATCCGTGTCTAACTCCAGCGTAGAATTCGATCTTGCGTTCGAGGATCGCGATCAGCTCGGCGGCGCCGAGTGCAAAGGCGAAAACGATGATGGTGAGCGCCCAGAACTCCTCCATGAGGAAGTTGCGGGAATAAAGCTCAAACAGCTCGCCGAGCCCGAGGATCGAGACGAGCAATTGCCCGATCACAACGCCTTTGACGCCGCGGATCACCCCGAGGCGGATACCGGCGAGGATTTCCGGCAGAGCCGAGAAGAAGATGATCTTCTGCGTCGTCTGCCAGCGCGTGGCGCCGAAGCTCTGCGCCATGGCGAGAAGCGAAGGCGGCACGTCGCGCACGCCGGCGCGCGTATCGAGCGCGATGATCCACACCGCAAAGAGCACGACCGAGGCGACGATGGTCGCCTGACCCATGCCGAACAGGATCATCAGGATCGGCACGAGCGCCGAGAGGGGCGCCGAGACGAAGAGATTGACCCACATGCCGAGCAGTTTGTCGGCGCTGTCGGAACGGCCCATCAGATAGCCGAGGGGCACGCCGATCAAAATCGCGATGCCCATGCCGTAGAAGAAGCTCGTGACGGTGAGGATCGCAGCGTTGAGAAACGTTCCCGTCCCCACGACCTGCCCGAGCTCCATGACGATGCTGGAGAGCGGCGGGAACAGAAAGACGAGATTGAGCTGTCCGACGATCTCCCAGACCAGGGCCCAGAAGAGCAGGGATGCGAGCGGCGGTATGCGATAGCCGGCGATGGTCATCGGTTAATCCGCATAATCGCGCAGGCCGCGCCAGATGGTTTCGACCGTGTCGAGATAACCGCTATCGCGGCGGATCTGATCCGGGTCGCGGTCGCGCGAAATCTTCGGCTCGATGATGTCGGAGACGCGGCCGGGACGCGGCGACAGAAGAACGATGCGGTCGGAGAGATAGACCGCTTCTTCGATCGAATGCGTCACGAAGATCAGCGTCTTGTTTTCGATCTGGCGCAGGCGAAGGAGATCTTCCTGGAACTTGCGGCGGTTCTGTTCGTCGACGGCGCTGAACGGCTCGTCGAGGAGCAGGACATCCGCATCGACCGCAAGCGCACGCGCAAGGCCGACGCGCTGGCGCATGCCGCCCGACAGTTCATGCGGATAGCGGTTCTCGAAACCGGCCAGGCCGACCTGCTCGATATAGTGCTTGGCCTTGGCTTCGCGTTCGGCTTTCGGCACGCCGCGCAGTTCGAGGCCGAAGGCCGCGTTGCGGAGCACCGAACCCCAGGGAAGAAGAGCGAAGTCCTGGAAGACGAAAGCGCGTTCCGGACCGGGAGCCGTCACCTTCTGGCCCTTGACCAGGACTTCGCCCGAGGTTGCGGGGAGAAGGCCCGCGATGATTTTCAGGAGCGTCGTCTTTCCGCAGCCGGACGGCCCGAGAAGCGAGATCAGCTGGCCGGTCGGGAACGACAGGTTCACATCGCGCAGCGCTTCGACGCTTGAGCCGTAGCGCTTCGACAGATTGCGGACTTCGACAACAGGGTTTGCGGTGTCAGGCATGGCCTGTCTGATGGCTCGGACCGTCGCAGTCATCAGTGATGCTCCTTCTTGTCGGGCCTGAACAGGGCGATCTCGATCGTTTCGAGCAGCCCGACGGTCACGGCGGCGAACAGGATGATGGTGGCGATCGCCGCATACATTTCGGCGTAATTGGCGATCGAGCGGTGATAGGTGATGAGGTCGCCGATGCCGGTCGGCGTAATCAGAAGTTCGGCAAGGATAACGCCGACAAAGCCGGCGGAGACGCCGAGGCGAAGACCCGCAAAGATCATCGGGCTCGCATCGGGCAGGACGACCTTGAAGATTTCCTGGCGCGAGGAGCCGAGGAACGAGCGGCACATGGCCCTGAGAGATGGGCTCACATTGCGCACCGCTTTATAGCCGTTCAGCGCGATCACCGGCAGAGCCAGGATCACGACGGACAGCACTTTGGCGGTAAGGCCGATGCCGTAAATGAAAGTGATGAGCGGGATGAGGGCGGCCATGGGCGCCGCCTGCATCACGACGAAGACGGGCACGCCCGCCCACTCCAGTTCTTCGCGCAGGCCCATCGCAACGCCGGTGACGACGCCGATGACGACGGCGAGAGTTACACCGATGACGAGGGGCTGAAGCGTGTTGAGAAAAGCTGCCGGCAGCGAGCCGTCGGCAACCATCCGTCCGAACGCCAGAACGACGTCGGAGAAGGGAGGGAAGGCCACATTGATCGGAATGCGGCCCGCCACTTCCCAGGCAAGGCAGAACAGAATGACGGACGCCAGGCGCCACAGGATCATCGATCCGCCCCGGCGGCCGGCCGAAGCCGCCGCCGGAACGGCCGCGGCATCCGCCGCGACGCTGGTGTGTGCACTCATATCTACTCGCCTCGTTTTGAGTTCGCGTCAGCCGCCGAGAGTGGCGCGAGCCTTCTCGACCGGTCCGAGGATCCAGAAATCCTCGGCCTTCAGCGAACCGGCGTCACCCTGCAGGGCGCCGGAGACGGTGTAGAACTCGAAATCGCTCCGCACCGCAGCCGCGCTGCCGCCATCGGCGGGATAGAGCTTGGCTTCGACCGCGTCGGCGAAATAGGGCTCGACTTCCGCTTCCAGATCCTTCGGCAGATCCGGCAGCAGCTTGTACTTGGTGCGAAGAGCAACGACCGCTTTCGGGTCCTTGTTCAGTTCGCGCGTCGTCTTGATCAGTTCCTCGACGAGGATGTTGATCGCATCCGCATTCTTTTCGAGGAAGGCGGTGTTGGCATAGAGCGCTTCGTCGGTCGCGTTCACATTGCCCATATCGAGCGTCTTGAACTTGTCGCCGCCCTTGTCCTTCAGCATGCGCAGCGCGCCGCTGTCGACGATGGTCGCCTTCACATTGCCCTTCAGAAGGGCGCCGGCGCGCACTTCCGCACCCGGTACATACGAATACTGCGAGAACTTGATGCCGTGCTTCTGGGCCATCAGGTTCATGATGGCTTCCGTGCCCGAGCCGCGCGAGTGAACGGCGAACTCCTGGCCGTCGAGATCCTTCCAGTCCTTGTAGAACTCGGTGTTCACAACCGGATAGAAGCGCAGGTTCGACACCTGATAGAAGAGACGGATCGGCGCTTTCACCTTCTGGATGAGTGCGTAAGGCGTTCCGATACCGACATCGGCCTGGCCGCCCACAACGGCCTGCGCCGCAAGGTCTTCGGACTTGAAGAAAGTCGCTTCGACGTCTACGCCACGTTCCTTGGCGCGTTCGAATGCGATGAGAAGATTGAGGCTTTCAACACTGGCGATATCGCCGAAGGCAACGCGGATTTTGTCCGCGGCGCTGGCGGGTGCGGTAAACGTCCAGAAAAGTGCAGCGGCGGCTGTCAGGCGCGCAGCCGTAGAGAACCAAGCCCTTGTGCTCATTGCTTTCCTCCCGTATTGCCGTTTAACCAATGTGGCAATTTATGCTGATTGGTTAGCAGACCCGTCCGGGACCGTCAAACCACTCGTTGCATTTTGCAAACACGTTCCGGTCAACGACGACCGCACCCGACAGGAGTTTTTATGTCCTCTTCGCGCCTCGTAACCCTCATTCCCGGCGACGGAATCGGCCCCGAAATCACCGATGCCGTGACCGCAATTCTCAAGGCGGCGGGGGCGCCCTTCACCTGGGACGTGCAGCTCGGCGGCGTTGCAGCGATGGACAAGTATGGCGAGCCGATGCCGCAGGCGACGATCGACAGCATCCGCAAGAACGGGCTTGCGCTCAAGGGTCCGCTGGCAACGCCCATCGGCACCGGCTTCCGTTCGGTCAACGTGGCGCTGCGCGCCGAGTTCGGCCTCTACGCCAATGTCCGTCCGGCACGCACGCTCGTTCCCGGCCGCTTCGAGAATGTCGATATCATCCTGCTGCGCGAAAACCTCGAAGGCTTTTATGTCGGCCTCGAACATTATGTCCGCGTCGGCGATGACCCGCACGGCATGGCGATTGCCCAGGGCATCAACACCAAAGAGGGCGCCCGCCGCATCATCAAATACGCCTTCGAACTCGCGGTGAAGCAGGGCCGCAAGAAGGTCACCGTCGTGCACAAGGCGAACATCCTGAAAATGCTGACCGGCATTTTCCTCGAGACCGCGCGCGAAGTGGCCAAGGACTATGAAGGCCGCGTTGCGTGGGACGATCGCATCGTCGATGCCGCCGCCATGCTGCTCGTGCAGGATCCGACCAAGTTCGACGTCATCGTCACGACCAATATGTTCGGCGACATTCTCTCCGATCTCATCGCCGGCCTCGTCGGCGGTCTCGGCCTCGCGCCGGGCGGCAATATCGGCAAGGACGCGGCGATCTTTGAAGCCGTACACGGCTCGGCGCCGGACATCGCCGGCAAGGGCATTGCCAATCCGACGGCCATGCTGCTCGCGGGCGCCATGATGCTCGATCATATCGGCGACCAGGCCACCGGCGACCGCGTGCGCAATGCGGTGCTGGCGACGCTGAAGTCCGGTGTGAAGACGGGCGATCTCGGCGGCAAGGCGACGACCAAGGAATATGCCGACGCGGTCATCGCGGCGCTGAAGTAGTCCGATCCATCGCGCCGAAATTCAAAGCCCGCCCGGTTCGCCGCGGCGGGCTTTGTTGTGGGGGAAGGGCTTCCTTAAGGTTGTACCCGATAAGGATGAACGCTGAGGGTCACCTTCCGAGGACTTAGGACCGTGACGCGGATTTTTACTCTTTCCAGAACCCTCCTCTCGCGTGCGCGGCGCATTGCGCTTGGGTTTGGCGTACTGCTGCCCCGAAAATGTCGTGAAGTAGCGGTCCTGACGGCACTCTGTATCACGCTGCCATTCGCGATTGCGAAAGCAGACTTCGTGCCGGGGCGAGGCTCTGGCCCCATGTATTATTTCTCAACGGATCAGGCACCCGTCCGAGTAAAGCTCTTCAACCAAAAGCTCGGGAAGGTCGGCATCGCGAATGTCCCTCGCGCTTATATCGTCTGGTTAAGTGACCGGCTGGCATCGGATGGACCGTTGCCGAACGAGATCGACGCCGATCAATTCGATATCATGTTCACGGATCGAGGTGAGCCGTGGACTGTCGCCGTCTCCAAACTGGCGAACGATAACAAAATCAGCATTACCGATGCAGGCGCAAGTCTGCGCCCGTCGATGATCTGGGCGATAATACGTACAACATCAAAGCCGGGCCGGATGGCGAAAATGGCGGCAGGGGACAAGGCGCGATACACGCCGCAAAGCGCATCCGCATACGGTCTGACCATGTATCGCAATGGCGGTTCTTCGTTTGAATATTACTTCGGCGAACCAGGGGACGCTTTCTCCTCGGTGCGATGTGCCGGGCCGCAATCAAATAAAATTCTTTGCGGGTTCGCAGTCGATATAACGAGCGATGTCGATGCCGAAGTTCTCTTTTCCGATTTTCGCGTTCACGGCGGGCGCGACTGGGCCAACGAACGGGTTCGTTTCGCCAAGCGCGAAATCTGCAGCCTTTTAGGCCGTTGCTAGCATCTACAGGGGATCGCTGAGACCATACAGATCACGAAGGTGCGGACGCGGTCATCAAGGCGCTGAAGTAACGCCTCGGAATCAGGCGGGGACGTAGGTCAGTCTGATCACGTCCTCGCCCATCGCATCATTCGCAACAAGGCGAAGCTTCGGCCGCGGCCCGGCAAAATAGGGCTTGCCCTGGCCGAGCACGACCGGGTGCAGATAGATCCGGTACTCATCGATCAGGTTCAGCTCGGTGAGGCTCTTCGCAAGATTGGGACCTGCGATCTCGATCTCGCCGCTCTGTTCGGCCTTCAGCTTTTTCAGCGCGGTTTCAAGATCGCCGCTAATCAGCGTCGCATTCGGGCCGACCTCTGTCAGCGTGCGCGAGACGACCCATTTTGGCCGACGCCGCCACGCGACCGCAAACGCGCGCTCATCGTCGTCCCAGTCGGGATGTTCGTCGTCCCAGTAGCGCATGATCTCATACATCACGCGGCCGTAGACGCTGCCGGTCTGAGCCTCGGCCTCTTTGACGAAATGACGGAACAGCGTCGCGTCCGGCGCAAACCCCGTATGATCGACATAGCCGTCGAGCGACTGGTTCATGCCGAAGACGAACTTCGCCACGCTATTTCGTCTCCGACGACCACGGGAAGTTCACATAGCGGTCGCGCGTGTCGTAACAGATATTGCCGTAGAATTTGAGGTAGGCATCGCGGCGCTTCTCGTCCTTGTAGACGGCGCCGGGATCCGAGAGATCGGCGCGGTAGCTGCCGAGATTGTCTTTCGTCAGCGCGACCGGCAGGACATCCATCGCCTGCGGCACGCTTTTGCCCTCCAGCCAGTCGGCGGCATGCTGGCCCATCGCATAGCCGAAGATCGGCGAAGCCAGGCTGACGCTGACCTTGTAGGGACTGCCGTCCTTTTCGATCTCGCCGACCGCGCCCGGCTCGCCATCGATGCCGCCGAGAAACTGATCGGGCCGCGCTTTGCCCTCGGCGCGCAAGGCCGACAGCGCGCCGAGCACGACGGTGTCCGCGCCGAGCACGACATCCACATTCGGATGCGCCTGAAGGATTGTCTTCATTGTCGCAAAGCCTCCTTCCATATCGACGGTCAGCGGCGAGATGTCGGCGACGATCGTCACCTCCGGCATGGTTTCGAGAACATCGCGCATGGCGGTGAAGCGCGGCGCGACGAATTCGAGGCTGTCATGCGTGAGAAGCACAACGCTCGCCTTCTTGAAATGCGCGCGGATATAGGCGGCCGCTTCATCGGCCAGAGTCTTGCCGGTGAGATATTGCGGCGCGTTGAGAAGCGAGGTTGCCGGCGGCGCAACAATGCTGCTGACATAGCCGCCCGCCCACATCTGTTCCTGCAGCGATCCGGCAAGGGAAGGACTATCGACGGGCGCGGCGACTACGGCGCCGAAATTCGCCGTACGGAAGGCCCGCACATGTTCGGCATTTTTCGCCGCATCGTTGTTTGCGACATCGACACGGTAGTCGAGCCCGCGATCGGACGCCGCCTTGCGCAGGCCGAAATCGACGCCGTCCATGAAATCGCGGTCATTGTCCTTGGCAAAACCCAGCGCCTTGTTGAGGCCGGGCGGCGGCGTGCAGGCCGGCGCCGAGGCATCGAAGGCGGGAAAGACGGTCTGCGCTGTAATGCCGGCCGGGCGCTCCTGCGCCAGCGCAGGCCATGCGAGGAGACACAGCGCGATCAGGGAAATGTTCTTCATGCGGATGCACCTTCGCCCAGCTGGCGCGGCAAAGTGATGACGAATGTCGTGCCCTGATTGAGGATCGAGCGCAGCGCGATCTCGCCCCCGAGATTGCGGATCACGTTGCGCACATGCGCAAGGCCGACGCCTTCGCCCGGCGCGTCCTGCATGCCGGACCTCCGGAAGAGTTCGAACACGCGCTCATGATCCTGCTCGGCGATGCCGCGCCCGTTGTCCTCGATCTCGATCTCGACTCTGTCGCCGGGCACGAGCTTGGCGCGGATGGCGATGCGCAGCGGCCGGTCTTTGGCGCGATACTTCACGGCATTGTCGAGAAGATTGCCGAACACCTGTTCGAGCGACAGCCGGTCGGAGGTGATGGCCGGCACGTCGAGCGCCAGAGAGATCGTGCCTTGCGCCTCGTCGATCTGATGGCGGATGGCGGCGGCGGTCATGCCGGCAAGCTCGGCGAGATCGATTTTTTCCGCCGTCAATGCGCGGCGGCCCTCGCGCGACAGTTTGAGGATGGCGCTCAGGAGCTGATCCATTTTGGAGCTCGACGAGCGGATGAATTTGATCGCTTCGGGCATTTCGGACACGGCGATGCGTGCCTGCGCCAGCACAGGCTCGCTCGGCGATCCGCTCGTATCGCTCAGCGGCTGCAGTTCGCGGACGCCCGCTTCGAGCTCGCTGGTAAAGCCCATAATATTGACGAGCGGGGCTCTGAGATCGTGCGAGACGACATGGGCGAAGCGCCGGATCTCGTCATTGGCGCGGGCGAGATCTGCGGTGCGTGCCTCGACCCGGCGCTCGAGCGTTGCGTTCAGCGCCGTCACTTCGTCGCGCGCCCGCTGCAGATCGCGCGTATAGCGTATGGCAACGAAAGCCGCGGCGCCGAGAACGAGCACGATGACGACGGCGCCGGCGATGGAGATGGTCCGCAGCCAGTAGATATTGGCGCGCTGCTGCTCGGCATCGCGCGTCAGCTTCTCATCGGTGTCGAGGATGATGCCGGAAATAAAGACATTCGCCTCGTCCATCAGCGCCTTGCCGCGGTTCGTGCGGACAACGGCGACGGCTTCGTCGTCGCGGCGCTCGCGCTTCAGCTGGATGACGCTGTCGAGCTCTTCGAATTTCTCGCGCACCAGCACGGTCAGGCGCTGCACGGAGACCGGCACCTCGCCTTTGATGGAGAGCAGTCCGTTCAGCGCCGTCATCTGCCGCCCGGCGCGGTTTTTCGCCGTACCGTAGGGCGCCAGATAGATCTGGTTGCCGGTAATGATAAAGCCGCGTTGCGCGGTTTCGGCCGATTGCATGGCGCTGCGCAGCTCCGCCGCGGCAATACGGACATCGCGCGCCTTGGAGAAGGCTTCGAAATGGCGGCTCGACTGAGCCGCAAGCCAGATCGTCGTGCCGACAACGCCGAGAAGAACGAGCATGCCGATCGCGACCAGCGCGACCGTCGAGCGGACAAAGACCTGCCTGCGCTTCAAAGCGCGCGTCCGGGGCAAAAGTGCGGGCAGGGCAGGCGCATGGGGCGGAGGGTTTCAGTCCGGAGTAGAAGCCGAGAAACTAGGGCAGGCGCCGGCAAAAGCCCGGCCGGCGGGTAATTTATTCAGGCAGGACCGCAAAGTATAGGTTGAGTATGGGAGAAGCTTCGCCTGCCTCATACCCCGGCCTTCGCCGCTTTCCGTTTGCCCTGCGGGGCGGCGGAGCGGCGGATTTCGTCGACAAAGGTCTGGATGAGGGGCTGGCGCCGCTGCGAGGTCTGCACGGCGATGAAGTGCTGCGACGCGAAGTTATAAATGTCCGTCTTCAGCGCCCGCATCTGTCCCTTGCGCACCCAGTCCTCGGCGATGTGGCAGGGCAGAAAGCCGATGAACTGGCCCGACAGCACCATCATCACCTGGGCTTCCATATGCATCACCGTCCCCGCGGGGCGGGGGTGGTTGGCGCGGTAAAGATCGTCGAAATGCAGATAGCCGCGGACGGAGAAGGAGCTCTCCTCGATTTCGCTGCGGGTGATCTCATTGTCGGTGCGGCCGAACAGTTCGTGGTCGCGGCCGCAATAAAGGGCATGCGGCTCCCGGTAGAAGCCGTAATAGGTGACGCCGGGGGATTTCTGCGACATCGGCCCGAGAACGACATCGCGCGTGCCCTCCGTCACCGAGCGTTCCAGCTCGGCCGGGACGCCCAAAGTCAGGTCCACAAACACATCCGGGGCATAGGCGCGGAAGCGCCCGAGGACGGACTGGAGCCCAAGAATTGGGCTTGAGACGGTGCCGTCCACAACGCCGATGCGCAGCCGCCCCTTCAGCTTGCCGCGGTTGCGGCCGATGCGGTTTTCGAAATTGTCGATATCGGCAAAGAGCTGCCGGGCGGATGAGTAGACCGCCTCGCCGAACTCGGTCAGCCGGAAGCCCCGCCGCCCCCTGTCGCACAGGGTTTCGCCGAGTTTTCGTTCCAGGGCAGTGAGATGGGTCGACAGGGTCGACTGGGAGAGATTGAGGGCGATCTGGGCATGGGCAAAGCCGCCGGAATCCACCAGGGTGACGAAAACACGTAAAAGTCGCAGGTCGATATTGTCGAGGCGGCGCATAGTCCCCTCACTTCAGCAGTTTTCGATGTATCTTTCCAGTAAATCCAATTTCCATCGATGCTAAACTGGTAAATCCTCAGTGCCGTCTTCAATAGGAGAACGCCATGTCCCGCTTTCTGCTTGCCGCCGGCCTGGCTGCGCTGACCGCCATGCCCGCGGTCGCAGCCGATAAAATTCGTGTCCTGTCCCCGACATGGCCGGGGTTCGCGCCGGTTCTGGTCGCGATCGACAAGGGCTATTTCAAGGAACTGGGGCTCGAGGTTGAGCTCAAATTCGAGGACGACCGTTCGAACGTCATGGCCGCCTATGCGCGCGGCGACATCGAAGCGGATATGCGCACCGTCGGCGAGCATCAGGGCCGCCCGCGCGATGAGAAGACGCCCGGCGTCATCATCGGCACGATCGACAAATCGGTCGGCGGCGACGGCGTTGTGGCCGATGGCTCCATTGGCTCGGCGGCCGATCTGAAGGGCAAGACGATTGCGGTCGAGCCGAACATTCCGGCGCGCCTTCTTCTGCAGCTCGAACTCAAGAAAGCCGGGTTGACGCTGAAGGATCTCAAGGTGAAGGAAATCGCGACGGCCGACTCGGTCGCCGTGTTTGCCGACAGCTCCATTGCCGCGGTCGGCACCTATGAGCCCTTCCAGTCGCAGGCGATCACCGCCAATGCCGGACGCAAGGGCAAGGTTCTGGTTTCGTCGAAGGACAGCGACATCATCATCGACGTCATTACGGCGCGTCAGGACGATCTGAAGGCCAATCCGCAGAAATATACGAACTTCCTGAAGGGCATCTACAAGGCGATTGATTTCTACAAGACCAATCCCGATGAGTTCGTCAAACTCACCGCGCCGCACTACAATCTGACCGAGGCCGAGGTGAAGGATACGCTCACCAGCATCGGCTATATCGATCTTGCGGCGTCGAAGGAGCTCATCGGCACCAAGGACAAGCCGGGCACGCTGTACGGCATCTTCGATACGGTCATGGCGCTCAATCTCGAAAATGGCGCGGCCGACAACAAGCTGAACGCTGCAACGCAGATCGATCCCGGTCCGATCTCCGCTATCAAGTAAACGACGCAAACAGGCTTCCAAGCCGAAAAGCGAGTGATTTGAGATGCGAGCCCCGGATATCAACCCCGTCCCCGCTGAAAAGAAACAGCGGGCACGGCTGTGGCAGTTCCGGGGCTCGCTCTCATCTCGCGCCGAAATCGCTTTCGGTGTCGGCGGCACGCTCGTCCTTCTTCTGATCTGGGAATTGGTCGCGCGCAGCGGCTTTGCCAATCCGACCTTCCTGCCGGCGCCGACCCGCGTGCTCAGCGCCATGGGCATGATGATCACCGATCAGAAACTGCTCTGGCATGCCGGCATTTCTACCATGCGCGTCTGGGCGGCCTTCATTCTCGCCGCCGTCATGGCGATCCCGATCGGCATTCTGATGTCGAGCTACCGCCCCGTCGGCGCTTCGCTCGAACCGGTCATCGATTTCATCCGCTATCTGCCGGTGCCGGCGCTTGTGCCGCTGTCGATCATCTGGTTCGGCGTCGGCGAAAGCACCAAGATCTATCTTCTCTGGCTCGGCACCTTCTTCCAGCTTGTCCTGCTTGTGGCCGACGACATGCGCCGCGTGCCGCAGGAATATGTCGAGATCGCCTCGACGCTCGGCGCAAAGCCGCGGCAGATTTTGAAGGATGTCGCCTTCCGCGCCATGCTGCCCGGCCTTGTCGATAATCTGCGCATCACGCTCGGCTGGTGCTGGACCTATCTCATCATCGCCGAAATCGTCGCCGCCGACAGCGGCATTGGCTTCGTCATCTGGACGGCGCGCCGCTACATGAAAACGCCGGAAGTCATGGCCGGCGTCGTGATGATCGGTCTGATCGGCCTTCTCACCGATCAGATCCTGCGCGCCATTCACCGCCGCGCCTTCCGGTATCTCTAGAGGCCGCGATGAACAGCTCCTATCTCGCCTTCGACCGTGTGACGAAAGTGTTCGGCGACATTCAGGTTGTCGCGCCGCATTTCGATCTCAATGTCGAGCGCAACGAGTTCGTCGTTTTCCTCGGGCCGTCGGGCTGCGGGAAGACCACGCTGATGCGCATGGTCGGCGGCCTCGACACGCCCTCGGGCGGCGAAATCCTCATCGAGGGCAAACCGGTCGGCGCGCCGGACCGCCGCCGCGGCATGGTCTTCCAGTCCTATTCGTCCTTCCCCTGGCTCACCGTCGCGCAGAATGTCGATTTCGGCATGCGCTATCGCGACGATTTGTCGGAAGACGAAAAGCTCGCGCGCCGCGATCACTATCTCGATCTTGTCGGTCTGTATGAATTCGCCGACGCGTTTCCGAACCGCGTCTCCGGCGGCATGCGCCAGCGCGTGGCGATTGCCCGCACGCTCGCCGCGGGGTCGGAAGTTCTTCTGATGGACGAGCCGTTCGGCGCGCTCGACGCCCAGCGCCGCGAGCGCCTGCAGCTTGAATTGCGCGCCATCCAGAAGCGGGATGCCAAGACCATCATCTTCGTCACCCATGATGTCGAAGAAGCGGTGTTCCTTGCCGACCGCGTCGTCGTGTTCTCCAAGCGTCCGGCGCGCGTCATCGCCGATATCGACATCACCGAACGCCTCGGCGCCGACCGGCCGCTCGAACTGCGCGATGGCGTCAAATTCTTCGAATTGCGCAACGAGCTGCTGCGCCTGTTGCGCCATGCCGGAGGCGGCCACGAATGACACTCGGTCTCGAAGGCAAACGCGTTCTGATCACGGGCGCGAGCCGCGGCATCGGCTATGGCATTGCCGAAGCGTTCATCGCCGCCGGCTGCAAGGTCCAGATCGCCGCCGAAGGAGAGGATGTGTTCGCGGCCGCCAAGAAACTCGGCATTACCGGCCACCGGGCCGACATCTCGCGCAGCGGCGATGTTAACGGCATGATCCAGAGCGCCGGCCAGATCGATGTTCTGATCAACAATGCCGGCCTTGAACTCGTGACGCCGCTCGATGATGGAAGCGAAAGCAATGAAGCGAATTTCCGCCTGATCATCGACATCAATATCACCGGCACTTTCCTGGTGACGCGCGCGGCATTGCCGGGTCTGAAGCCGGGCGCTGCGATCATCAACACGGCGTCCGTTTGGGGTCGTGTCGGTGAGCCTTTATTCTCGGCCTATGTGGCGTCGAAACACGCCATCATCGGCATGACCAAGACCTGGGCGAAAGAGCTCGGCCCGCGCGGCATCCGCGTCAACTCCGTCAATCCCGGCTGGGTCCGCACCATCGCGAGCATGCGCTCGCTTGGCAAGATGGCCGAACGCACCGGCCGTAAGGAGGATGAGCTTTTAGCCTCCATTACCGGCGTGCAGGCGCTGCCGGGCCTGATGGACCCGAAAGACATTGCCGGCGCCTATCTGTTCCTCGCATCCGATCTTGCCGCCAATATCACGGGCCAGAGTCTTGGCGCCGATCGCGGAGAAGTTCCTTGGTAAAGACACTCGACGGCAAACGCGCGCTTGTGACGGGCGCGGCCAGCGGCATCGGCAAAGCCGGGCTCGAAGCGCTGCGCAATGCGGGCGCGCGGACCTTCGGCCTCGACAAGCAGAAGGGCGAGGGCGATTGGGTCATCGCCGATCTGACCGATGAGAGCGCCATCATTGCCGCCGTTGCGGACGCGGTCGGCAAGCTCGGCGGCCTCGACATTCTCGTGAACTGCGCCGGCATCGAAATCGATGCGCCGCTCAGCAAGGTCGATATCGCTGAAGTCGACAAGATGTATGCGGTGAATGTCCGCGCGCCGTTCATCGTCACGCGCGAGGCGCTCAAGGCCATGAAGCCCGGCGCCCGCATCGTCAATATCGCCTCGGAGCTTGCCTATCTCGGCCGCCAGGGCGCCTCGGGCTATTGCGCGACCAAAGGTGCGATGGTCTCGCTGACGCGCTCCTGGGCGCGCGAGCTTGCGCCGGACATTCTTGTGAATGCCGTCGCGCCCGGTCCGATCGATACGCCGCTGCTCGGCTTCGAGAAAATGAGTGCCGAACAAAAGGCGCTGGAAAGCGCCAATCCGATGGGCCGCATCGGCCGTCCGGAAGAGGTCGCCGCGGCGATCGTCTTCCTGGCCTCGCCGGCGGCGAGCTTCACAACGGGACAATGCCTGAGCGTCGATGGCGGCGCCGCTATGCACTGAGGAATACAAAAAATGGCTGACAGCGTTTTCATGGCGGAACTGACCTGGCCCGCATTCGAAGCCAAGGTGAAGGCCAATGTGCCGGTCTTCTTCCCGCTCGGCACGACCGAACAGCACGGCCCGCATATGGCGATGAATGTCGACGTCGTTCTGCCGACGGCCGTGTGCGAGCGCGTCGCGAAGAATGTCGGCGGCCTTGTCGTGCCGACCATTCCCTACGGGTATAAATCCATGCCGCGCTCGGGCGGCGGCGAGGGCTTCCCCGGCACGACCAGCCTGGATGCCAATACATTCTCGCTCGTCGTCCGCGATGTCATCCGTTCGCTCGGCGTCAAGGGCGTGCGCCGCCTCGTCGTCGTTAACGGCCATTTCGAAAATTGCTGGCCGTCTGTCGAAGGCGTCGATCTCGGTCTGCGCGAGCTTGCGCGCGACGGCATCAAGGACATGCAGGTGATGCGTCTCGAATATTGGGATTTCGTCAAGCGCGCGACGCTCGACCGTCTGTTCCCGGACGGCTTTCCCGGCACCGAACTCGAACATGCGAGCCTTCTCGAAACCTCGCTGATGCTTCTCCTGCGTCCCGAACTCGTCGACATGTCGAAAGTGCCGGACGACGGCCCGGCGAAGTTCCCGACCTATGACCGCTATCCGACGCCGAAAGGCTTCGGCCCGGCCTCGGGCGTTCTCGCGCGCGCCGATGGTTCTACGGCGGAAAAGGGCGAATGGCTGATGAGTGATCATGTCGAACTCATCACCCAGGCGGTGAAGAAGGAATTCGGCCTGTGACATCGGGGAATTTCTTTCAGCCTCTGGATTCCGGCACCGTTCCGCGCTTCGCCGGCATCCCGACTTTCATGCGGCTGCCGCAGGCGGAGCCGGAAGAGGTCGATATTGCGCTGATCGGTGTTCCGTTTGACGGCGGCACGACCAACCGGCCGGGAGCCCGCCATGGTCCGCGCGAGCTGCGCAACCAGTCGAGCCTTGTCCGCCGCGTGCATCATGTCACCGGCATCTCGCCGTTCGATCTTGTGCGCGTTGCGGACTGCGGCGATGTCGCGACCAATCCCTTCGATCTCGACGACAGCCTGAAGCGGATTTCGGATTTCTACGCGCGGGTGAAGAAAGCCGGCGCCGTGCCGTTGACGGCGGGCGGCGATCATCTGATCTCGCTGCCGATCCTGCGTGGCCTCGCCTCGGACGGGCCGCTCGGCATGATCCATTTCGATGCGCATACCGACACCTATGACAGCTTCTTCGGCACGAGCCGCTACAATCACGGAACGCCGTTCCGCCGGGCCATCGAAGAAGGCCTTCTCGATCCCAAACGCGTCGTGCAGATCGGCCTGCGCGGCGCGATCTCCGATGCGTCCAATTACGATTGGGCGAAAGAGCAGGGGATACGCCTCGTCTTCATCGAAGAGTTGACCGAGCGCGGCGTTGCCAGCGTGATGGACGAGGCGAAAAAGATCGTCGGTGCAAAGCCGATCTATGTGTCCTTCGATATCGACGTCATCGATCCGAGCTTTGCGCCCGGCACCGGCACGCCGGAAATCGGCGGCGTCACGACGCGCGAGGCGCAGGCGCTGGTGCGTGCGCTCAGCGGCCTCAAGATTTCAGGCGCCGATCTTGTCGAAGTCTCACCGCCCTTCGATCAGGGAGGCATCACCGCCATTACCGGCGCCACCATGATGTTCGAACTGCTCTGCGTTCTCGCCGAAGGGAAGGCGAAAAGATGAGCCATGGTTACGAGACCGGGCGTCTCGATCTTCCTTTTGTCGGCCATTGCACCTTTGGCAAACGGCCGGTCTGCACCGATCTCGACAGGATCGATGCCGATGTCGCCGTGCTCGGCATTCCCTACGATATGGGCACGCAATACCGCTCGGGCGCGCGTTTTGGCCCGCGCGCTATCCGTGAAGCTTCGACTTTGTTCTCCTTCGGTCATGGCGGCGCCTACGACCACGAAGACGATCTCGTCTATCTGCCGATGGACAAGGTACGGATCGTTGATGTCGGCGATGTCGATATGGTTCATACCGACACGGTGAAAAGCCACGCCAATGCGGAAGCGGCGGTGCGCAAGATCATCAAAAGCGGCGCGCTGCCGGTTATGCTTGGCGGCGATCATGCGGTGAACATTCCCTGCATCCGCGCCTTCAGCGACGAAGAGCCGATCCATATCGTCCAGATCGATGCGCATCTCGATTTCGTCGATGTGCGCCACGGCGTAACCGAAGGCCATGGCAATCCGATGCGCCGCGCCGCCGAACAGAAGCACGTGACCGGCATCACCCAGATCGGCATCCGCAATGTCTCCTCGACGGCGCGCGAGGGCTATGAAGATGCGCGCGCGCGCGGCTCGAAGATTTTGTCGGTGCGCCAGGCGCGCAAGCTCGGTGCCGCGGGCGTCCTCGAACAGATCCCGGCCGGCGCGCGCTATTATGTGACCATCGATATCGACGGGTTCGATCCGTCGATCGCGCCGGGCACCGGCACGCCGAGCCATGGCGGCTTTCTCTATTACGAGGTGATGGAAGTGCTGCAGGGTCTTGTGAAGCGCGGCAAGGTGGTCGGCGTCGATCTCGTCGAGGTCGCGCCGGCTTACGATCCTTCCGGAATCACCGGTTTTCTCGCAGCCCAGGTTCTTCTGAACTTCCTCGGCTATATCTTCGCCGCGCGTCAAAGCTGATGAGCTGGATCTATCTGATCCTGGCCGGCCTTGTCGAAATCGGCTGGCCGGTGGGTTTGAAAATGGCGCAGGAGCCCGGCGGGCGTCTCGCTGGCATCGCCATTGCGGTTTTGTTTCTGATGGCCAGCGGCACGCTGCTCTGGCTTGCGCAGAAGGAAATCCCTATCGGCACGGCCTATGCCGTGTGGACGGGCATCGGCGCGGCGGGAACCTTCATCCTCGGCATTCTCGTCTATGGCGATCCGGTTTCGCTCGCGCGCTATCTCGGTGTCGCGATGATCATCGGCGGCGTGATTACGCTGCGGCTTGCGAACTGATCTTAGTCCGGGCGCGACAGCCGGGGCGAAAGCCGTGCCTGCTGCGCCTGTGCGATGTGATGGCGCGCCGCGGCCTCTGCCGCATCCGGGTCGCGTGCCTTGATGGCCTTCAGAATCTCGACATGTTCGAGATAGGCCGCTTTTGAGCGGTCGGCGATCTCGTAGGTCGTTCCCGGCAGGAGAGACAGAGCGACGTCGAGTTCGTCGAGCGTCCTGACCAGAAAGCTGTTGTGAGCCGCGTCGCGGATGGCGCGGTGCAGATGGCGGTTTATCTTGGCGCGCCCTTTCGGATCGGGCTCCTCGCCGAACGCCATGACCCGGCTCTCGATGGCGAAGATGTCGGCGTCGGAGGCGTGCTGGGCGGCAAAGCGCGCAGCCGAGCCTTCAAGGATCTGCCGCACCGTATAAAGCTCGACGACTTCAAGCGGTGACAGCGTCCGGACGGCGAGGCCGCCATGCGCGACTTCCAGGAGGCCGCGCGAATGCAGGCGTCCGATGGCGTCGCGGGCAGGGGTGCGGCTGACACCGAAGGCCTCCGCGATATCGCGGTCGCGGATACGCTGCCCGGGGACATATTTTCCCTCGCGAAGTCCCGAGATCAGGGCGCTGAAAATCTGTTCGACACGGGAGGACGAGTCCGTCTCGATCTCGCTTGCCGTTTCCTTCGTCATCTCTTCTCTCCCGCACCCCGGCCGTTCAGCGCCGAACGGCTTTCAAGAATCCGTGGGCCGCCGCCCTGATCTTAGAACTCCCGCCGTGATTTGGAGAATAGCGGCGAAGCATCTGCTGACAAGTCTGTTGACAATCCTGTTAGTCATTATCAGGATCACGGTCGGATGGGTGCGCGGTCGGCGCGACGTCCAATTCGAGATGAGACCCAGCAATCGGACGAGCCGGCTCGTTCCGAGCCGGACGAGTGCGCCGTTTTTCCGGGCCGGACAGTGCAGTTTTAGTGACAGGACAAAGTTCGATGGATTCCGAAGCAAGGCGACCTTCTTCTCTCCAGACGCTCCAGGATTTCGTGACAGCCGCGCGGGCTGCACTGTCGGATGAGATTTGGGACTACCTGATCGGCGGCAGCGAAACCGAGACGACGGTGTGCCGGAACCGCCAGGCCATCGAGTCCCTCGCGTTTCGTCCCCGGGTTCTGAGACGTGTCGACAAGATCGACACCGGCGCGGATTTCCTCGGCAAGCCGGTCACGATGCCGGTGTTTCTCGCGCCGGTCGGCTCGATCGGCTCATTCTGGGAGAACGCGCCCGACGCGCTCGGAAGAGCCGCCACCGATTTCGGTGTTCCGGTCTTCGGCAGCGCCGTGAAAGCCGAGATGCTCGATGCGATCGCCGCTGCGGCATCGGGGCCGAAAGTCTTTCAGATTTACACGCGCGGCGACCGCGCCTGGATCGACGGGAACATCGAGCGCGTGGCGGCCGCCGGTTACGACGCCTGCGCCATCACCGTCGATAACGCCGTCACCTCGCGCCGCGAACGCGACATGCTCAAAGGGTTTGAAAAGCCGTGGCGCAAAGCGGCCACCGGCATGAACCATCAGGCCGCGTTCGATTGGGACGATGTCAAATATCTGCGCGACAAGCATGCGATCAAGCTCATCATCAAGGGCATCAACACCGCGGAAGATGCGGCGAAGGCCTGCGAGATCGGCGTCGATGTCGTGCACATCTCCAATCATGGCGGCCGGCAGCTCGATTCCGGGCGCGGCACGCTCAAGGCTCTTCCGGAAGTCGTCGCTGCGGTGAAGGGCCGGGCGAAGATCTTCATCGACGGCGGCTTCTGCCGCGGCACCGATATCGTCAAGGCTCTGATCCTCGGCGCCGACATGGTCGGCATCGGACGTATGTATCTGTATGGGCTCGCGACCGACGGATATGACGGGGTCACGTCCGTCCTGAATATTCTTGAAAACGAGATCGCTACCTGCATGGCGCTTCTCGGAGCGGCGCGGCTCTCCGACCTTGACGGCAGCCTTCTGGAAGCAGCGGTGCCTGTCTATCCGTCGCATGTGCACAGCGCCTTTCCGCTGCTGTCCCATTACCAGCCGAAATAGTGCTTGAGCCGAGTGCCTCAAAAAGAAGGCACCGGATTTTGTTGGAAACGTAACAACAAAGGGGAAACGAACAATGACCAGGAAATCATCGGATATATCGCGGCGTACCGCTCTGTCGCTGCTTGCGGGAGCGTCCGCAGCCGCGTCGATGGGGGTGTCGAAATCCGCCTTCGCCCAGGCGCCGTTCGACCTCGCCGGCAAGGAAGTGAACTTGATGATTCCGTTCGGCCCCGGCGGCGGGTCGAACTTCCATGGCCGGCTCTATGCCGCGGCCCTTGAGCAGACTTTGCCCGGCAAGCCGCGCATCGTCGCCAAGAATGTCGATGGCGGCGGCTCGATCCGCGGCACCAACGAATTCGACAAGAACGCCGAGGCCGACGGGCTGTGGATTCTCGAGATTTCGGGCTCGACGCTCGTCAACTCGATCTTCAAGGACCCGTCGATCAACTACAATCTCGTCGACTACGAAGCGTTTTTGTCGTCGCCGTCGGGGTCCATCGTCTTCGGCCGCTCCGATCATGCGGGCGGGCTGAGCGAGGATCCGGTAGCCAACGTCAAGAAATTCATCGCGACGCCGCCGACCATCGCCGTCCAGACGATCACCTCGTCGGATATCGGCATGCTGCTGAGCTACGATCTTCTCGGCATCAAGCCGAAAGTGATCTGGGGCATCGGTCTCGGAGAGTCGCGCGCCGGCATCGAGCGCAACGAATTCCAGATGCGTCACGATACGACGGCCTCGTTCGCCGAAGAGGTGAAGCCTCTGGTCGAAGCCGGCAAGGTCAAGCTCCTCTTTGCGATGGGCTTCGAGCAGGGCGGAAAGATCGTCCGCGATCCGAACGTTCCCGATACGCCGCATTTCCTCGAAATGTACGAAGCCGTTCACGGCAAGAAGCTGTCGGGTCTCGAATACGATGTGTGGAAGTCGCTGTTCGACACCCGCGTGATGGGCGGCAAGATGCTGCTTCTCCCGCCCAAAACGCCGGCTCACATCATCGAGGCCTATTCGAAAGCGACCGCCGAAGGGCTCAAGCTGCCGAGCATGACCGACGACAAGGCAAAGCTCATCATCGGCAACTATCCCCAGTCCGTCGGTGCGGACGCCAAGCGCATTCTGACGAGCGCGCTGACGATCAAGCCCGAGCATATGCAGTGGCTCCGCGAATGGGCGGCCAAAACGCATAACCAGACCATCCGGGGCTAACGCAAAACCGGACCAGAGACTGAGCGGAGATTGATTTCATATGACTGCAGACGGATCTGCATCTGCGCCCTGGCATTCGGTCCTTCACCGGGCCATGCGTGATAACGACATTCAGTTGGTCACTTATGTGCCCGACACCGTTCTCACGCCCTTGTTCAAATGCCTCGGTGAAGACAATGCCGTGAACATGATGGTGACCACTCGTGAAGAGGAGGCCATCGGCATTGCCGCAGGTGCGTGGATGGGCGGTGTCAAGTCGGCCGTACTGATGCAGACGTCGGGTTTTGCGACGCTGCCGAATGTTCTGGCCTCGCTGACGGTGCCTTTCCAGATTCCGACTGTGCTCATCGTTTCGGAACGCGGAACGCTCGGTGAATTCAATCTCGGCCAGTCTCTGGTCTGCCGGACGATGCGGCCTTTGCTGCAATCGCTCGGCATCGAGCACCACACCATCTCGCGATTGGACGAGGCCTATTTCATCGCCAATCAGTCGATACGTCAGGCGATCATGACGCAGGCGCCGACCTGCCTGATCCTGTCGCCGCTCCTGACCGGCGGAAAGGCCGCGTGAATCCGATGGCCCATCCGAAAGTCATGAACCGTGCCGATCTGACGCGGCGGCTCGTCGCCAAACTCAAAAACGACGAAGCCGTTGTCGCCGGCATCGGCTTTTCCAATTTCGATCTCTGGGGTGCGGGAAACCGACCGCAGAATTTCTACATGCTCGGCAGCATGGGGCTGGCTTATTCGATTGCGCTCGGCGTCGCGCTGGCCCAGCCCAAACGAACGGTCATTGCGCTGGAAGGGGACGGCTCTCTCCTGATGCAGCTCGGTGCGCTCTCGACCGTCGCCGAGCAAAATCCTCCAAATCTCAAACTGATCTTGTGGGACAACGGCGCTTATCAGATCACCGGCGGTCAGCCGGCGAGCTCCGCCACCACCGCTGATCTTGTCGAGATCGCCCGCGGCTCGGGTCTTGCGCGTTCGGACTGGGCCAAGGACGAGAGTCATTTCGAACAGCTGGTCGATGCGGCGCTGATAACGCCGGGTCCCGCTTTTATCGGCGTGAAGATCGACAATGCGCGTCCCGAAAAACAAACGCCGCGCGATCCTGTGCAGATCCGCGAGCGGTTCATGCGCGGCATCGGCGTCCGCAGCGAGCCCGTCCCGTGATCTGGTCCGACCGGCGCAGGCGTTTCCGGGCGGTGCTGGATGGCACGGGCTGCGTCATGCCGGCCTCGGTCTTCGATCCGGTCTCGGCGCGCATTGCCGAGCAGTTGGGCTATGAGTTCGCCATTCTCGGCGGTTCGGTCGCATCGCACGCGATCCTTGGCGCGCCGGATCTTCTTCTCGTCACCGCAAGCGAGCTGGCCGAGCAGTGCCGGCGCATCAATCGTGCCGCCGAGATTCCCTTGCTCGTCGATGCCGATCACGGGTTCGGCAATGCGCTGAACGCCGCGCGCACGGCGCAGGAGCTGGAAATGGCCGGCGTATCGGCGATCACGATCGAAGATACCGCGCTGCCTGTGCCCTATGGCGGTTATCGCGGTTCGCGCCTGATCTCGCTGGACGAGGCTGTCGGCAAGCTCAACGCGGTGATCGGCGCGCGCCACGATCCTGATTTTTCGGTCATTGCGCGGACGACCTATTTCGGCGGCGACCGCACGGACATGATTGATCGCCTGCGCGCCTATGAGGCGTGCGGGGTCGATGCTCTGTTCATCAGCGGCCTGTCGACCCGGGACGATCTAGACACCGTTGCGGCGTCCGTGCGGCTTCCGTTCATTCTTGGGCGGCTGCCGCCCGATCTGGCGGACACATCCTATCTCACGACGCGGCGGGTGCGTGCCGGCCTGAACGGACACAGGACGTTTCTTGTCGCCGCCCAGGCGATCTATGAGGCGCTTGCCGCCGAGCGCGATCCGCACAGCCATGCCGCCCGTCCGGCGATGGACAAAACGCTGTTCGATATCCTGATGCGCGGCGATGAACACCGGCAGCTGTCCCGCAAAGCGCTCGGTCTCAGCCGCGAGACCGCCGAATGACAAAATGGCCTCAAACCGCATGACCGCCACGAGCAGAAAAGCCGCCGTCAGTTCGTCGGACAATGTCGCCTCGCAATTGCGGGAAGCGATTATGAAAGGCGATCTGTCGCCCAATGAGCGTCTGATCGAAGTCGATCTTGCGGAAATGTTCGGCACGAACCGTGCGAATGTCCGCACGGCGCTCGCCAAGATCGAGCAGGAGGGGCTTGTCGTCCGCGAGCTCAACCGCGGCGCCCGTGTCCGCTCGGTCTCGGGCGCGGAAGCGTTGGAAATCGCCGAAATCCGCAGCCTTGTCGAAGTGATGGTCGCAAAGCATGCGGCCGCAAAATGCACGCCGGACGACAAGGCGATCCTGCAGGATATCGGCGCGCGGATGAAGCAGGCCTTCGCCACCGAGGATTTCCTGAAAATGTCGGGGCTGAACGAGCAGCTTCACCAGGAAATCCAGAGGATCGCCGGCCATGGCACGGCCACCGGCATTCTCCAGGGGCTTAAATCCAAAGTCGTCCGCAAACAATATCGCGCCATCTTCGTGCCCGGCCGTGCGGAACGCTCGCTCGCGGAGCATTCCCGCGTCATCGCCGCGATCTCCGCCAACGATCCGGAAGCGGCCGGCGCGGCGATGACCGAGCATATGGAAAATGTCGCCCAGGCGCTGAAAACCTCGATCTCCTTCTCTCTCGGCTCCCGATAACGCATCCACAACAAGGTCAGCCATGGACTTTTCGCTCCTCCAGCAAGCCGGTCCCGCTCTCGTTCAGCTGCTGACCGGGCCGCATCTCATCTATCTCCTGGTCGGCGTCGGCATCGGGATGATCGTCGGCATTCTGCCGGGCATCGGCGGTCTCGCCGGCATGGCGCTGATCCTGCCTTTCATTTTCGGAATGGAGCCGGGACCGGCGCTCGCGGTCATGGTCGGGCTGTGTTCGGTGACGGCGACGTCCGACACGTTCAGTTCGGTTCTGATCGGCGTTCCGGGCGGCTCGGGCGCTGCCGCAACCGTGCTTGACGGCTTCCCGATGACGCGGCGCGGCGAGGCGGCACGCGCGCTGAGCGCGGCTTTCGCCGCCTCGCTCGTCGGCGGCCTGATCGGCGCGTTCGTTCTGACCTTCGCGTTCGTCGCAGCTCACCCCATCCTCCTGGCCATCGGCTTTGCCGAGCAGCTGATGCTGATCGTTCTGGCGATGACGCTGGTCGGCATGCTGACGGGTGCGAACGCGGTCAAGGGCCTCGCATCCTGCGCGCTTGGCCTTTTGATCGGCACGATCGGCTCGGCACAGGCGACCGGTGAGTACAGGTTCACCTTCGATACGCTGTATCTGTCCGAGGGTGTGCCGCTCGTCATCGTCGCTCTCGGCGCTTTCGCGCTTCCGGAGATCGTCGATATTCTGCGGCAGCATCATTCGATTGCGGAAAAGGAATTGTCGCGCTCCGGCTGGCTCACCGGCATCCGCGACGTGATCAAGAATATCGGCCTTGTCATCCGCTGCTCGGCGCTCGGCGCGCTGACCGGGATTCTGCCGGGCCTCGGCGGCGGCGTGGTCGGCTGGATTTCCTATGCGCACACTGTCCAGACGTCAAAGGACCGGAGCCAGTTCGGCAAGGGCGATGTGCGCGGCGTGATCGGGCCGGAATCGGCCAACAATGCGAAAGACGGCGCGGACCTTATTCCAACGCTGCTGTTCGGCATCCCGAGCTCGGGGACGATGGCGCTGTTCCTCGGCGGACTTATGGTCATCGGCGTAACGCCCGGGCGTTCGCTCTTCACCAATCACGCCGATCTGATCTATCTCATCATCTGGTCGCTGGCGATCGCCAACGTCTTGGCGACCGTGATCAGCATGGCTCTCGCCAGGCCGATCTCCTCGTTGACGCGCATCCGTTTTACGCTGATCGCGCCGTTCATCATCGTCACCGTCTTCATGTCGGCCTATCAGGCCAAGGAAGACTGGGGCGACATGGTCGCCGTTCTCCTTGTCGGCGTTGTCGGCATGTATATGCGGCGGTTCGGCTGGTCGCGCGCCGCGCTCTTGATCGGGCTTGTGCTGTCCCAGCGTCTCGAATCCTCGCTCTACAGAGCCGTGCAGATCTATGGCTGGGATATCTTCCTTCGTCCGATATCCCTGATCATCCTTGCCATTGCCGCGTTCTCGCTCTTTGTCGCCATCCGCGCCCAGTCGCGCACCTCGGGCGAGGACCGGGAGATCACCGACGCCTCGGCAAAAACGGTCGTCCCGCAGCTCGCCTTCGTGGCCGTCCTTCTGGCTTTTGTGGTCGCGATGGCGGTCGATGCGATGCGGCTGAAATTTCTGGCGAACGTCTTTCCGCTCAGCGTTGCTTCGATCGCAATCATATTGCTGTTGATCACGGCTGTGCGGATGTTCCGCCGCAGCGCGGCGCCCGGTCTTCTGTTCGACGCGGATGCGGAACTCATTGCCGAGAACAGCGGCACGAAGGCGACGTTCTATCTCGTGGGGCTTCTGGCGGCGCTGCCCGCCCTGTCCATCGTGATCGGTTTTTACTTCGCGGCGCCGCTCTATACGCTCGTCTTCCTGCGCACCATCGCCAAGACCTCATGGCTCAAAGGCGCCGTCATGGCGGCAGGTTTGGCGCTGTTCCTCACTCTGGTCGAGGTCATCCTCCAGACCGATTTCGCGCCCGGCCTGCTTCAAGAGCTTATTACGGGCAAGTGGTAATGCGGGCGGCACCTCGCCGTCCTGCGTAGGCCGGCTGGCCCTCCGGCCAGATGCGGCGGGCGGACGGAAATTTCAGAGTGGCTGCTGTCGAGCCGTGTTAACCGGACGCGACAGGGATGGTGGATGCAGAGCTTTTTCCGGTTTCTCTCTGCAGCCAACGAAACGGCACACGAGCGCCCCACCTGTCCGGCTCTTCTCCGCCCCATTCGGCCCAGCGGCGTCAATACGCTAAGACCAGCTAGACTTCGGGATAATCCAGCCGATCCCTGTGCAGAATAGGCGTGCGCGCCGTCTCGCCTCAATCTCCCTCCATCCGCAAACCCGGCATCCCGCCGGGAGTGTTTGACCAACCGGGAGATGAAGATGAGAAACACGCTCAAGGACAAATGGTTTGAGGTCACGAATTTCTTTCTCGGCGCGGCGCTCGCCTGGGGCGCCATCATGTTCAGCCAGCATGCGAACTCTGCCGCGAATGCGGTCATTGTCGGCACGGCGATCGCCTGCTTTTCGGTGATCGGGCTGTGGCGCTACACGGCCTGGGCGGAATGGTCGAACCTGATCCTCGGCGGCTGGGCCGTCGCGGCTCCCTTCACGCTCGGCTTCGGCGAGGTGCAGGCCGCTGTCCTCGTCCATCTCTTCATCGGGCTTTGCGTCGTCACCATCGCTACGATCCAGCTGCAGAAGCGCTGGTCGCGGCGCACAAGATCGCTTGCCTCCCAGTGACACCTGCCGAAGGGCGGCGTGTGGATGTTTCACCGGCCGCCCTTCGGATTTTCCGGCAGAGAGGGAGAGAGACGATGTTTTCCCGCAGACCGCCGCGCCGCATGGAAAAGGCCATTTCCTGGCCATCAGCCGCGCCGATACCGACCGATGACGAGGGGGCGGGCGTCGTCACGTCTTTTTACCGCAGCGATATCGTCGTCACATTCGCGCCGCCCTCTGTCGCGCCGCCGCGCGCGGGTATTGCACTCTCTCTGCTTGCCGTGACGCTCGGCATCGCAATGCTCGCTTTCATCGCGATCTATCCTTTGCTTTAGCGATCCGCGCCTTGCGTATAGTGCGCGCGATGCTTCCGGCGGATTGGGCGATCATTCTTCGCCGCGCATGATCTTCTCCTCGCAATCACCTTATGGAGAGAATTATGCGCGCGTTTTTTACTGCCTTTCTGTTTCTGCTATCGGCCGTCGGAGCCTCTGCGTTCGAGGCCAATGCGGCGGCAAAGCCCACCATCGTCCTTGTGCACGGCGCGTTTGCGGAATCGTCCAGCTGGAACTCCGTTATCGAACGTCTGAGCGGGCAGGGCTTTCATGTCGTGGCCGCGGGCAATCCGCTCCGCGGCGTCAAAACCGATGCCGCGGCGATCTCCGCGCTCGCGCGCTCGATCCCGGGCGATGTCATTCTGGTCGGCCATTCCTATGGCGGTCCGGTCATCACTGAAGCCGCCAATGATGCACCCAATGTGAAGAGCCTTGTCTATGTCGCGGGCTTTGCGCCGGACACCGGCGAATCCGCCAATGTGCTCGCGCAGAAATTTCCCGGCAGCACGCTCGGTAAGGCGCTGCAGCCGGTGGCGCTGCAAGGCGGCGGACAGGACCTCTATATCCGTCCCGATGTGTTCCATGAGCAGTTTGCGGCGGATCTTCCGGCGGCGGAAGCCGCTCTGATGGCGGCAACGCAGCGTCCGGTCACGCTTGCGGCACTGTCCGAAGCGGCCGGCGCACCGGCCTGGAAGCGCCTTCCGTCCTACATGATCTACGGCTCGGCCGACCGCAATATTCCGGCGGCCGTCATGAAATTCATGGCCGCGCGGGCCCACGCGAAGAAGACCGTCGTCATCGACGGCGCCTCGCATGCCGTCATGGCCTCGCATCCCGAAGAGGTCGCGGCCTTCATTGCCGGTGCCGCATCCGCCCGCTGACAGGACATCACGCTCGAAGCCCGCGCTTTACGGCGCGGGCTTTTTCATTTTCAGGACAGAACTAAACCTCCGGCCGACATGCGTAACTACGATGGATAGAGCAGCTATACTTCCCGCCGGTATCGGAGGAGGGCGCATTGCCGCAAGGTCTTCAGGTCAACGGCGGAGATCCCGCCTGACGATTTTCCGACATGCGCTTAAGCGCAGTTCAGATGGAGACTACACCATGACCCGTATTATGATGCTTGCGACTATCGCCGTTCTTTTCGCGACCGGCACGACTCAGGCCGGCGACGGCAAAGACCATATCGACCGCCGCGACGGCGTCTCGACGCTCGATCGGGCACAGGTTCTGTACGAGGGCCGCGCGTCTGCGGAAGATAAGCCGCAGAATGAGGAATTCACCTTCGATCCGCGCCGCGAAGACGATCGCTAAGCGCTTTCCTCCCGGGATGCGCCGCAGGGCGCTCCCGGGAAAAGCTTTCATGAATCTTGTTGAGGAGCGCGCCGTGACGAAGGAAAAAGGCACATTCGAGCCGATGACGCTCAAGGACTATAAGAGCTATGGCGGCGGAGGACGCGAGGAGGTGGGCGGCGGGCCCGCCGGGCGCGGCAATGATGAAGTACCGGTCGCCGATACCGCGCAGGATTGGGGCAGCGGCAATCAGTTTGTGCAGTCCGAACCCGAGGTCGAGCCTTTGCCGGGCCAGCCGAAAAACCTTTTCTCGCCACGGAGCGACTGAGCTGAAGATGTCGAGCACTCTTTAGCCGAGCCATGACGCGAGATGCTCGGCGAGCTTCACCAAACCCGTGATGACCATCAGTAGTGTCAAAAGAGTCGGGGCTTCGCGCTTTAAAAAGGCCCAAGCACCACGAAACGGGGAACGTTTCCGCACGACGCACCTCTCCATAAGAGAACCTGTGCGGGCGGGTTCGGGTGACCGGAATCTAAGCACTTATTCGCGGGGGCCTGTCAAACACGGCGCCGTGTGGGGCCCGCTTCATCCGACCTTACGTCAGATGTAAGTGCCTATTCCGAAAGGGTAGAACACCGTTTTTTTGCGTAACTTATCCACAATTCTCGATCCAGAACGAAGCAGTCGTCCAGACGCCAGCAAGTAGCGCGTCGCTGAGCGGCCATTTTCGCGGCGAGTGTTTCACCTCTTTTCGGTCGGTTGCCAGTCCTTGAGCTTCCTTGGGCTGTTTGGAGCCGTGCGGGCCTAGATAGCGAACACCGACCGGCGCGGGCTCATCCCGCGCCGGTTTTTTCTGTTCAGTGCGCAAAGACGTTGCGCAGATAGCCATTGGCAACGCCGACAGCCGCACGCACCGCCGGTGTTCCGGCAAGCGCGTTCAGCATCATGAAGTCATGGATCGTGCCGTTATAGCGCAGCGATGTGACGCTGACGCCGGCCTCGGTCAGCTTCCTGCCATAGGCTTCGCCTTCATCGCGCAGCACATCGTTCTCATCGACCAGCAGCAGGGTCCGCGGCAGACCGCGCAGCGCATCGAGCGGAGCGTTGAGCGGCGAGGCATGTACGTCCTCGCGTTTTGAGGCTTCCGGCAGATAACGCTCCCAGAAAAAAGCCATGGCCTTTTTCGTCAGCCAGGGGCCGTCGGCAAACTCGTCATAGGAATCCGTCGACATGGACGCATCCGTCACCGGATAGAACAAAAGCTGCGCCGCAATCGCCGGGCCGTTGCGTTCCTTCGCCATGATGGCGACGACCGCCGTCATATTGCCGCCGACGCTGTCGCCGGCAATTGCGAGCCGCGTCGGATCGATGCCGAACTCGGCGGCGTGCTTGGCCACATAGTCGGTGACGGCATAGCTCTGCTCGACCGCGATGGGAAAGCGGCTTTCAGGTGAGCGTTCGTAATCGACGAAGACGATGACGGCATTGGCGCCGACTGCGATCTCGCGGATCAGACGGTCATGCGTTTCCTTGTCGCCGAACACCCAGCCGCCGCCATGAATGTAAACGACGGCGGGCAGGGTGCCTTTGGCCTCTGCCGGGCGGATCACGCGAATATTCGTGCGTCCCGTCGGGCCGATTTTCAGCACACGGTCTTCGCTCACAACATCCGGCAGGCTGACGGCGACGGATTTCTGCGCGTTCAGGATCAGGTTGCGGGCACCCTCCGGCGTCAGCGTGGTGATCGGCGGCAGACCTTGAATGCTGGTCACGAAGTCCTGCGTCTCGGGCTCGAGCACCGGGCCGTTGGCAAGCGGTTCGGTCCGCATGGCAAGCGATGAATTTTTGGACATGGGGGAATTCCTCTCGAAATCGGTGAACAGAAGAAGTGACCGCCTTTTCCCGGCGCATCGCTCCGCCTCTACCTGTCACCTTGGCCGCGCCGCCCGTCATTTGGGCGCGGGCATAAAACACCGATACCGAAGCAGCGCAGCGCCGCCGCAGCGCGGCGTTGCCCCTGAGCAAGCGCCGCAGGCGACCTGTACTTTGGCATGGGTTCGAAGATGCTTCCGCCCAATAGGCCAAGCTGCCTCGCTCAAGCACTCTCAAACCTTCGCCACCGGCCGATGCGGCTGGCCAAATTTTGCGAATGGAGAGTGAATATGAAAATCGTTGTGATTGGCGGCACCGGCCTGATCGGATCCAAAACCGTCGAGCGTCTGCGCAAGAAAGGCCATGAGGTCCTGGCCGCCTCGCCGAACACCGGCGTCAACACGATCACGGGCGAGGGCCTGAAGGATGCGCTCTCTGGCGCCTCGGTCGTCATCGATCTTGCCAATTCGCCGTCCTTTGAAGAAAAGGCGGTTCTCGATTTTTTCGAAACCTCGGGTCGCAATCTTCTCGCCGCGGAAGCCGAAGCCGGCGTCAAACATCATATTGCGCTGTCGATCGTCGGCACCGAGCGTCTGCAGGGCAGCGGCTATTTCCGCGGTAAGGCGGCTCAGGAAAAGCTGATCCGCTCGTCGAAGATCCCGTATTCGATCGTCCACTCCACCCAGTTCTTCGATTTCACCGGCGCTATCGCCAATTCCGGCGCGAGCGGCGACACCATCCGTCTGCCGTCGGCCTACTATCAGCCGATCTATTCTGACGATGTCGCCGATGCGATGACCGATGTCGCGCTCGGTGCGCCGCTGAACGGCATTGTCGAGATTGCCGGCGCCGACAAGATTCGCATGTTCGAGGCCGTCGCCCGCTATCTGAAGCAGACCGGCGATCCGCGCGAGGTCATCGGCGACAAAGAGGCACTCTATTTCGGCATCACCATCGACGACGGCTCGCTGGTCGCCGGTCCTGGTGCCCGCATCGGCGCGACGCGCTTCGAAGACTGGCTCTCCCGGCAGGCGGCAAAGCAGGCTGCGTGAACCACAAGGCGGCGGGTGCCGGACACAGTCGGGCGCCTGCCTCTCTCTGTTCATCTGAGGAGACGAATATGATCGGGAAACTTATGTGTGCGGCGGCGCTGATCGCCATGACAGCGAGCGCTGCGTCGGCGCACGGCGAAAAGAAATCCAACGTCAGGGTTGTCTTCGACCAGGAGCTGCCCAACGTGCCGGGCAAAAGCATGCGCGGCATTCTCGTCGAATATGGACCGGGCGAATCCAACCCGTCGCACCGGCATCCGAACTCGGCCTTCATCTATGCGACGGTTCTGGACGGTGCGATCAAGAGCCAGGTCAATGGCGGGCCGGTCATCACCTACAGGACCGGCGAGAGCTGGTCCGAGCGCCCGGGCGATCATCACCAGGTGAGCGCCAATGCCTCGACGACCGCGCCGGCAAAGCTTCTGGCCGTCTTCGTCGTCGATACCGCTGAGAAGGAAATTCTCTATCCGGATCCGTCCGTCGCCGGGAATTAGCGCCATGCGCATCGTCGTTCTTGGCGGCACCGGGCTGATCGGCGCGCGCGTCGTCGATCTGTTGCGCGATGCCGGGCATGAGGTGGTCTCGGCCTCGCCAAGGTCTGGCGTCAACGCCATGACGGGCGACGGCCTTGCCGAGGCCGTGGCCGGAGCGGAAGTCCTGATCGATGCAATCGATGCGCCGTCGTCCGATGGGGCGGCGGTGCTCGATTTCTTTGTCGCGGTGGCGCGCAATCTGATCGCCGCGGAAGCTGCGGGCGGCGTGCGCCATCATGTGGCGCTGTCGGTCGTCGGTCTCGACCGGCTGCAGGACAGCGTCTATTTCCGTGCGAAAGCTGCGCAGGAGGCGTTGATCCGCGCGTCGAAGACGCCGTTTACGGTGGTGCGCTCGACACAGTTTTTCGAGCTCATCGAGCGGCTCCTGGACACGCAATCGAATGCGGATGTCGTTAGGTTACCGCCGGCGCAGATGCAGCCGCTCGCCTCAGACGAGCTGGCTGAAGTCATCGCCGATATCGCTCTGCGCGAGCCTCAGAACCGCGTCCTCGAAGTCGCGGGCCCCGAGCCGGTCTGGTTCGACGAGCTTGCGCGGCAAATCCTCAGCGCCCGTGAAGATCCGCGCGATGTCGTTGCCGATGCGCGATCGCGCTATTTCGGCGCCGAGCTCGGCTCGCAATCCTTGATGCCCGGCACAAGCCCGCGCCTTTGCCAGAGCAGCGTCCGCGACTGGCTGCGGCAGCTCATTCCCGCCGGCTGAGACGCCGGAGCGCCAGCTCACCCTGTCCGCCGGTATGGGTCCGTCTGCCTCTTGACCCAATCGACCGGCCGCCACCGTCAGTCATAGTGGTCCGTAACGTAATGACAGGAGGCGGGCATGCTGCGCATCGACACGCAGCCCCGGTTGGGGGCTTCGGAATTAACAGGTTTTCTGACGGCGGGCGTCGTTCACGATCTCGGCAATCTCATCCAGATCGCTTATTCCGCGCTGAACATCATGGCGAACGATCCGAGCATTCGCCGGGCGGGTCTTTCTCCGGTCGTCGACGGCGCCAGGACCTCGCTCGATCAGGCGGGGGCTCTCGTCCGCCAGACGATTGGCCGTGCGCGTGCCGAGGTCTCCGCTCAGGAAGAGATCAGCCTTCCGGAGTGTCTCACCGAGATCGAGACGCTGATTGCCGGGACGTGGACTGAACGCGCACGCCTGAATGTCGAAATCGGCGGCGATCTGCCGTTTATCCGCTGCGATCCGCTGGCCTTGAAGAACGCCGTTCTCAATCTTCTCTTCAATGCGCGCGATGCCATGCCCGATGGCGGCGTCATCCGGCTGAGCGCGGCGGAGGCGGGCGGAGACGGGATCGAAGTCCGTGTTTCTGACAGCGGTATCGGCATGAAGCCCGAAACGGTCGCCCGCGCCTTCGATCCCTTCTTCACGACAAAGAGCAACGGCATGGGCGGCGTCGGCCTGCCCATGGTCAAGCGCTTTGCCGAGGAGGCCGGCGGGCGCGTTGTGATCGAAAGCAGTTTCGGCATCGGCACCACCGTCATTCTGCAGATGCCCGCGATCCGTTCCGGAAATCCCCAACCCAACAGGTAAGGACCATGACCATGAAACTCTATTACACGCCCGGAGCCTGCAGCCTTGCCGGCCGCATCGCGCTCCACGAAGCCAATATTCCCGCCACCTTCGACAAGGTCGATCTCAAGACCAAGAAGACGGAGGAGGGTGCGGATTTTACCGCCGTGAACCCCAAAGGCTATGTGCCGGCGCTTGTTCTCGACGGCGGCGAGATGGTGACGGAAAACATCGCCGTCCTGTCCTATATCGCCGATCAGTCGCCTTCGCTCGGCGTCTCCGGCCCGCTCGGCCGCACCAAGCTCATCGAGATGCTCGCTTTCATCTCGACCGAGATCCACAAAGCGGCAAAACCCTTCTTCAAGCATGCGCCCGATGCCGACAAGGCGCAGGCGCGCGAGGCCATCGCAAACCGTCTCGACTTCATCGCGAAGAATATGCGCGGCCCGTTCCTGTTCGGTGAGGCCTTCAGCGTCGCCGATGCCTATCTCTTCGTGAATCTGCGCTGGGCCAGGATGTTCGGCGTTCAGCTTCCGGCGAAGATTTCGGACTATTTCGCTCGCCTGATGGAACGCGGGGCGGTGCGCACGGCGCTCGCCGAAGAAGGCCTCAGCTGAAAGAGTGCGCCGGCGTCAGCGATAGCCGACGCCGGCGATATAATCGCGCAGGAACTCGTCTTCGATCTCGGCCTGGTTCCACAATCCTTGCAGCGCGTCCCGCATCGAGACGATGCCGACCGGCCGGTCGGCCGTGTCGAGGATGGGGATGCGTCTGAAATTGCGCGTTTTCATGACCTGCCACACATCGTGGAGCGGATCGTGCAAACGGCAGCTTGCGACCTCGCGCGTCATGATCGTATCGACCGGCACCTGAAATCCCGAGCCCGATCTATGCCGGTGAACCTGGGCGACGATATCGGTCTTGGTGATGACGCCGACCATAACGCCCGTTTTGCAGACCACGAGAATATCGGTCTCCGGCGTCAGCATCAGTTCGGCCGCTTCCGTCAGGAAGGCATGGGACGAAATCTTGGCGAGACGTTTCTGCGCTCGCGGCAGGATCTGTTCGACAAACAAATCGGTCGCTCCTCATTGACCGAATGAGGATAGGCGACAGTGGCGCATGCCCGACACTATGCCGAGGGCGAGATCGATCTCGCCCGCCGGACAGATCTAGATCAGGCCGACGCCTGAGGCGGCTCGCGCAGTTCGGCGGGGAGAAGCTCCCAGGTCCTTATCAACTGGCCGACGGAGGTCGCCTCCATCTTCCGCATCACATTGCTGCGGTGCAGTTTCACCGTGACTTCGCTGATGCCGAGATCGAAGGCGATCTGCTTGTTCAGCCGCCCGCGTGCGACTTCGGCAAAGATCTGCCGTTCGCGATGCGTCAGCGTCGCGAGTCGGTCGACATGCTTTTTAATGATGATCGATTGCGCCCGCCGTTCGGCATCGAGTGCGATGCCCGAAATCACTGCATCGAGCAGCGTCTGATCGCGCGCAGGCTTCGTTAGGAAATCGACGGCGCCTGCCTTCATCGCCTGGACGGTCATTGGAATATCGCCATGGCCGGTCAGAAAGATGATGGGTTTGGGATTGTCGCTTTCCGTCAGATGCCGTTGGAGATCGAGCCCGCTTGTTCCGGGCATTCTGACATCGAGGATGAGGCAGCCGGGCCGGTCGAGAACGCCGGCGTCGAGAAGCTCGCGGGTCGATGCGAAGGCGACGGGATTGAGGCCGGCGGAGAGAAGAAGCTCCGACAGACCTTCGCGTACCGCCTCATCGTCGTCGACGATGATGACGAGCGGTTCGCGCTCGTCGTTCTTCCATCGAAGAGAGTTTTGCTGCGGTTTTCGAGAGAGCAGCTCGTTATGCGTCATGGCCATCCCCCTGTTTGCGATTTTGTAAGGCGTCGTTCAGAGCCGAAAGCAAAGCGCTTCCGTCGAACGGCTTGCGGAAAAGATCGCGAATTCCCTGAGTTCTCTGCTGATCGGCAATTTCATGGCGCCCGGTGATGAGAAAGACCGGCATTTTCGGGCGGCTTCTGCCGACGCGGTCGCGCAGCTCGAGCCCGTCGATGTCGGGCATGCCGATATCGGTGATAAGGAGATCGACATCCGACCAGTCGCTGGCAAGAAACGCCTTGGCCGAGGAAAACGGGCGCACCGAATAGCCCGCGGAATCGAGAAGATCGTCCAGCGATTCAAGCAATCTCGTATCGTCATCGACAACTGCCACCACGAATTTGTCCTTGCTCACTCGTTTGGTTCTCCCGATCGGCGAGAGTGAGAACCGGTTATTCCCAATCTGCCGGCGATACGCACAAGGTCGGCAAGAGAAGACGCGGCCATTTTCTGCATTACATTGCGTCGGTGAATCTGCAGGGTGACCTCGCTGATCCCAAGTTCGGCGGCGGCCTGTTTGTTCATCAGGCCGGAGACGACGAGCGGCAGCACGTCGCGCTCGCGCGGGGTGAGGCTGAGATAGCGCTTTTCGATCGCGCCGCGTTCGGCGCGTTCGGAGCGCGTTTTTTCGTCCTCGGTGAGAGCCGTGCGGATGATCGCCATCAGATCGTCTTCGCTGAACGGCTTGGTCAGGAAGTCGATGGCGCCTCGTTTGATCGCGCGCACGGAAGAGGGAATGTCGCCGTGCCCGGTGATGAAGACGATAGGCGGATGATCGCCCTCGGCGATCTGCTTTTGCAGCTCAAGGCCGTTAATGTCCGGCAGTTCCACATCGAGGATAAGGCAGGCGGGTCCCTCGGGCTTTGCAGCCCGCATATACTCGCCGGCCGAACCGAAGGTCACGGCCTGCATGCCGTGAGAGGCGATGAGATCGCTCAACGCTTCTCTTATGCCGACATCGTCATCGACGATAAGCACGGTTGCGGTCATGACGTCATTTCCCAGCCGCCCGGTAATCCCCCTCGGGCCGACGACGAATCCACTCGAATAAGCATGCCGCACTCTATCCCGGCATTGGCCGCCCGTACCTCATGGATATCCATATATTGCCCCGCCCGGACCGGCGTTTAGGCCCCCGCCGCCGGCTCCTCGGCCGTCAGGGGAAGGGTAAAAGCAACGGTTGCGCCGCGCGTGTCGTTATTGGTCATCCAGAGGCGGCCGCCATGGGATTCGACGATCGACCGGCAGATGGCCAGCCCCATGCCCATGCCGTTGGGCTTGGTGGTGAAGAAGGGCTCGAAGGCCCGCTCGGTGTCGTTGAAGCCGGTGCCGTGATCGCAGACCTCGACCCGGATGGCGTCCGACCCGTCGCGGGTTGAGCTTATGTGCAGCGAGCGCGCATCGGCGGCGGAGGCGTCCATCGCCTCGATGCCGTTGCGGATCAGATTGGCGAACACCTGCTGCACCTGGACGCGGTCGAGCGCAATCAGCGGCAGATCGGGGTCGAGGCGCGTCTCGATGCGGATCTCCTTGCCGCCGACCTCGTCTGCCATCAGGCGGCAGACTTCGCGGATGAGGCGGTTGATGTCCTCCGACGACCTGATATGCGTCGACTGGCGGAAGAGGGCGCGGATGCGGCTGATGACGTCTGCCGCCGAATTGGCATCGCGGACGATGCGCTCGGCGGTGATTTTGGCGCGCTCGATATTGGCGGGTTCGGCCCCGAGCCAGCGCTGGCAGGCATGCGAGTTCGCGACGATGGCGGCAAGCGGCTGGTTGATCTCATGGGCGATGGAGGCCGAGAGTTCGGACAGGCTCGCGGCCTGCGCGGCGCGGGCGAGATTTTCCTGGGCGAGGCGCAGATTTTCCTGCGCGCGCATCTCGGCGTCGATATCGAAGCACACGCCGTTCCATTGCACGATCTCGCCTGCGGCATTGCGCATCGCGGCGGTACGAGTCTCGACCCAGCGATAGGTGCCGTCGAAGCGGCGCAGCCGGTGCCGGAGCGCATAAGGTTCGCCGGTCGCCAGTGAATACATGTATTTCTCTTTGACAGCGGCAAGATCGTCCGGGTGGATGATGTCGTCGAGCGTGGAATCGAGCCGCGTCTTTCCGCTGTCGTCCTTATCTTCGAGATTGAAGCCGAGATATTCGGAAAGCTGCCGGCTGCGATAGATCGGCTTGCCGTCCGGCGCCGCGCAATAGATCAGCGCCGGCAGCGTTTCGACGAGCAGCGAGAGTTCGCGTTCGCGGGCGCGGAGCGATTCCTGGGCGGTCACGAGGTCGTGGATGTCGACGCTGACGCCATACCAGATGACGATATTGCCGTTCTCGTCACGCAGCGGCTCGGCGCGCGTTTCGGTCCAGCGGTAGGAGCCGTCGCGCCGGATATGCCGGTAATGGGCGAAATAGGGCGTGCCGGTTTCGAACGCATGGGTGCGCACCCGCGCCCGCATCTCCTCGTCGTCGGGGTGGATGACGCCGCGCGGAAACGCCGGCGATGCGCCGCCGGCGGTAAAATCCTCAAGCGTCGCGCCGGTGACGTCGGTATAGCGCTTGTTGATATAAATCGGCGTGCCGTTTGGGTTCGCCGTCCAGATGAGAGCGGGCACCGCATCGATCATCTGCTCGAGTTGCTTTTTGCTGGTGCGCAGTTCTTCCTGCGCTTTCATTTCCTCGTCGATATCGATCGAGATCGCATACCAGTGCGTGATCTCGCCATGCTGGTTGCGCACGGGCTCGCCGCGGCCGTCGACCCAGCTGTAGGAGCCGTCGGGCCGGCGGAAGCGATATTTCATCGCATAGCTTTCGCCGGTGTTGATCGAGTTCTGAACCGTCGCCATCAGACGGTCCGCGTCCTCGGGATGGACTAGCGTCTGAATGGCCGCCGCGCGCATGGACCGGTTCGCTGCATCGAGATCGTTGAGGTCGAGACCGCAGAAATCGACCAGCCTTTTATTGAAGAAGGTCGGCTCGCCCTCTGCCGACAGGCGCCGGATGTGAACCGGAACGAGGTTCACGATCTGAGACAGCTCGTGCTCGCGTTCGCGCAGCGCGCTTTCGGTGCGCTTGAGGTCGGTCAGATCGAGAATGTAGGCGACACCCTGCCGGGACTGACCCTCGAAACAGGCCGCGCCGATCAAGACCGGCACGCGGCTGCCGTCTTTCCTGAAATATTCCTTCTCGCGGGCCTGCATCTTGCCCGTCGCCGCAAGTTCCTCCGCTTCCTCGCGGGCATGCACGTCCTGCCATTCCGGCGGCGTCATATCGATCCATCGGATCCCGTTCTCAACGTCTTTGCGCTCGTACTGGACCATGCGGAGAAACGCGTCATTGGCGTCGATGATTGTGCCGTCGAGATCCCATTGCACGATCCCGATAATGTCTGAATCGACCAGCCGCCGGATTTTTGCTTCGCGCTCGCGCAGGGCAGAGATCGCCTGCTGATGCTGGCGCGAGAGCGCGGCGACGATGAGCGCGGAAAAGGCCGAGACCGCGAGAAAGATCTGCAGCATCACCTGCTTTTCGCGCTGCGAGGCCGCATCGCCGACAAAATGGCTGTAGCCCGAGACGGTCAGCACAAGCGTGATCAGCGCGAGCAGGATCAGCGCGACCGCAACGCCCTTGAATTCGAAACGCACCGCAGCCCAGAGCAGCGGCGGCATGATCAGATAGGCAAAGCCCTCATAACCGGTCAGCGACAGCGCGGCGACGCACAGAAAGATGACCGCCAGAACGCCGCCTTCCATCAGACGTGCGGGGGAGATTTTGTCCCTGCCGCGCCAGTGTTGAATAACGACCAAAGTGAGAGGAGCGATCAGCAGAATGCCCGTGGCGTCGCCGATCCAGAACATCGGCCATACGCCGGCAAAGGTCTGGTCTTTGATGCTGAAGGCCGCAAGCGTTGCGCTGCCGATCGTTGCACTGACGAGCGGCGCCGTTCCGGCGCCGAACACGAGGAAAGCGAGAACGTCGCGCAGGGTCTCGAGCCGCAGCGGCCGTCCGCAGAATCGTGTGATCAGCAGGGCGCCGGTCATGGCTCCCGCGGCGTTGCCGGCATAGATGAGGGCGCCCGCAGCCCAGGGGCTGCCGAACCAGATCGCCTGCGCCGTCATCTCCGCCAGAAATCCGGCAAGGATCCACCAGGGCCAGCTGCGGCGCTCGGTCAGGATCAGCGTTGCAAGGAAAACGCCGCCGGGCGGCCAGATCGAGACGGTGATCCCGGGGACGATGACGAACGCCTGGGCGAACCCGCAGCCCAGGAAATAGGCCGCATAGAAGAGCCCCAGATATTGCAGCGGGGGCCGGTGTGACCAGACGCCCATTCTCGAAATGCTCCTATCGGACGAACACGCCTGTTCCCCGCGCCAGGGCGAGGGAACGCGGCGGCCAGCCTATGTCATCTGTTCCTTTTGGCACCTAATAGAAAACTATTAGGCCTTCCATCCTCCTTGAGGCGCGGCCGGCCTGTACTTTCGGGGAGGGAGCGGGCCCCGGCGGCGCGGAGATCGAGCCTGCTCCGGTCCGCCCTTGACCTTCGCCGCCAAATCACGGCCCACGGACACTGTGCCTCATGGTGAGGAGCGAGGCGCAGCCTCGCGTCTCGAACCATGGGCCGGATTTGCAGCCGATCCTTCGAGACGCGCCTTTGGCGCTCCTCAGGATGAGGCAGTGCAAACCTCACTTCACAACACACGGAATTCACATGCCCGCTTTGACCAATCCGCGTCACGAACTGTTCGTGCAGAAACTTTCCGAAGGCATGGGCCAGCGCGCGGCCTATTCGGCGGCCGGCTACAGCCTCTGCGCGTCCGCCGCTTCCGCCCTGATCCGCAAACCCGACATCGTCGCGCGCCGCGCCGAACTGCTCGAAGAACTGGCGATACAAACCGGCGTGACGGCAGGGAAACTCATCGCAAAAGCCGAAGCCGCACGCGTGCTCGCGATGGACACGGAGCAGCCCGCCGCCGCCATCGCCGCCATCAAGGAGATCGGCATCCTCGCCGGCGTCCGCGTCGAAAAACGCTCAAGCACGACGCGCACGGTGAAGGAGCTGTCGGATGAGGAACTGATGGCCATTGTGGCGGGCGCGGCGCACTGACTCCCCCTCTACCGTTCACGGGAGAGAGCCGACTCATCGCGTTAGCGACGAGCGGCGAGAGGGGGCGTGGAGCGGAATCTGAACGCGGAAACACCCAGAGTTCAGCGGCCCGTCACGACGCCGTTCTGCGCCAGCTCCTTGCGGCTCAGCACGCGCATGCCTTCATGAGGCGTCTTCTGGGCGGAGGAGACCAGGGAAGGGCTGACACCCATGCTCTTCGCATAGGCGCGGAGAAAATCGTAGATCTGCTCGTTCTCGCGCTGCTCGGCGGCCGTGATCTTGTGCCCCGGCTTCCATCTAACATCGGTGAAATCGTGCACGCCGAATTTCGCGCCTTTCGGCACCTGGCGGTTGACGCCGCCGAAAAGGGCGTAGGCACAGGCCGAATAGCAGCCGCCTTGCGGCGCAACGCTGACCGTGCTTTTCGCGTCGCGGAAGGCGATGCCGAGCTTCAGGCTGCCCAGAATATTGCCGCCGGGCGAATGCAGCATCCCACGCGGCCTTGTCCGCCCCGGCGCAAAGCGCGCCGGAAGGCGGCATCCGAATTTTCGGTGATTTCGCCCTCGGCCAGAAGGATCTTTTTGCCGCCGACGTCCATGGGCTTGAACGTCATGGACCCGGCCTTGGCCGGCGAGAGCGCGATGGCGGCAAAAGCAATGGCCGCGAAGATGCCGGCCGAAAAGCGTGTCGGATGCATGGAAATCCCCCGGTCCCGTGCACAGCCTGAGGCTGAGCCTCGAAAATGTCCACCCTCAACGTGCGATGGGGGTGTCCGGATGAAAGGGTGGTGAAGGCGGAGCGGGTTTTAACCCGTTTTACCGCTACGTGACCGGCAGTGATCGACGATTATAAAAGCGATAATACCGCTGCGGATTCAAGCGACGAACGTAAGAACAGTTTCTTGCCGCATCCGATTTGCCAGTTTGCTGCCGGGCGCGGTCGGAAGATAGCGACTGCTGCTTGGCAGATCCCGAACGGACTCACTGACGCATCGCAGACCCTGAAGCTCTAAGGCTTTCAAAACCGCGGCAGAGTTCTTGATGAAAACGCCTTTGAGGGTCGAATTTCCTACGATCATGGTCGCCGTGCCCCCAGGCCTAAGGAGCCTTTTTACCTCTGATGCAAGCGCGACTATGTCGCATACATAGCGTTCCACCATCCCTTGGTGTCGTCGTGGCAAGCTCTCCAAATTTCCCAAGCTCGCCTTAACGTCTATCTGTACGGCTGCGCCAGCTTCAGGCCGGCGCTCTGCTCCGATATTATCAGAGCGGATCGTACGAAGCTCGCTGAGCCGATAGCCAAGCCAGATCAGCGACATCCGATGACCACGCAGGTAATCAATCGCATTAAGATACGGTGGCGACGTCAAGATCGCGTCCGCGGAGTCGTCCGCTAGCGGCATGGCTCGAGCGTCGCCTCGATAAATCTTAGCACCTGCAGTAGGTGGCGATTTCTGAAGGCGGCCGCGCACAATCTTCAGCGAACGATCGAGACCTTGATGAATACAATAGTCGGATGACAATGTAACCCGGTGCGGGCGGCTGTGCGATGTGTCACGCGCCAGGCTTGCGCACTGCTCTTTAGTGACGATGATCCGGCTCAGCGCAACCCGCACGACGTCAAGCGCGGCGGTATCATTCGGTCCCAGTTCGTTCGCTAGCTTCGCGATCGCGCCTGACCAACGTCGCAAAGCGACGATTTGCTGACAACCGAACCAGTAGTTGATGAAATCCCGGGTTTCGGGGTCGGCGTCAATCCATGGCAAGGCTTCGTTGTCAAAATTTGACCCCAGCGCAATCTCCGAAAGGCGAGCGTAGGCGTTTCCGATGACACGGTCGTCGACTGGCGTGGTCCAGACCCGCGACATCAACACGGCGAGCGGATCCATGTCGAAGCCGACTGCTTGGAGGCCGAGCTCAGTCGCATGCCGAATGACAGTGCCAGACCCCATCATAGGGTCGATGATGGTTCCACCCACCGGGACGTTCTTAAGCGCGGCCAGTGCGAGCTCCGGCGCCATTCGCGCCGGAAACGGATGGATCGTCGCCGTCACCTGCGTTCCCCCGCCATTCGCTACCCTCTAATATTATCGCAACGACGCGTACAGCGCGTCCGAAAACCCCGGACGAGCGGCAGATATGAACCAGCAGTAATGTAGGCCTAGGCAGGGGCGGTCAAGCCCGGCGATGAAGAGGACGACGATGTCGAACCAGAACGAATTGCTGACGCTCCATGGCCAGTTGCTTGCCGGTGATGCGCGCGCGAGTTCCAAGATTGTGGCGATAGCGATTGCTCCGCTGGTAGCGATTATCAAACGCGACGTCGGCGGCCTTCACGATCCGCAGGACGTTGAACAGGCTTGTTTCGACGCGCTGTTCAAGTATCTGGTTGCCCCCGGCGGCTACGATCCGCAGCGCGCTGAATTGATGACCTACTTGGCGGCAATCGCGAGAGGTCGGGCCAAGACGCTGCGCCGCTCACAAAGCCGTCGCACCAAATATGAAGGCGAGTACGCCTTGGACCAAGATTCGGCCCACAATCCTCTGGTCGAGGGCGAGACCGGGGGCGAGGCCGCGACGGTCGATGAAATCGACTGGATGCGGTTTGGCAGCGTGCTGGTGAAGGATCCTGGCGACGCCGAAATAGTCAACTTGATGAAGGTGGGCGCGTGCTCGGTATCCGCGGTCGCCCATGCGCTTGGCCTCGACGCAGGGGAGACGGGGCTGACGGAGGCGGCCAAGCGCATCGAGCGCATCCGGGGGCGAGCACGGCGTATGACGCAGAAGAGCGAGGCATGATCAAGATGGAGGTCGATATGGCAGTTAATTTCACCGAGACGGAGCGTTTGGGGCGAGCGATGGCCGTAGCAGCGCGTTCCAAGCCCGAGTTCATTGGCAGCGCATTGGCGATCTGGGAACGCGCCAATCCTGGACGTTCGATAGAGGCTGAATTGCGCTGTGACCAAGCTCAACTGTGGCGGCTTGCCGTTACGCCGCGTCTGCACGGACCCGGCATGCCGCAAGCGGCGCTGGCGTTGGCCTCTTCGCTTGGGCTTAATCCGCTAGCGCTCGTCAACATGCTCCGTTTCGCAGAGAGCGCGAATGCTTTTGCATTGGCGAACGATGATGGCGAGATGCTTATGGCTGCGCTCGATGCCGACAACCAGGAAAAGGATGCGGATTAATGGCGTTTGACGCTGCGGCCACAGCGGCCCGCATTGTCGCCGGAGCCGAACTGATCGGCTCCGGCTTTCCACGTGATCTCGTCCAGATCGCACCTCTGTCTTTGCCGGTGTCAATCGTGGTGCGCTCTGGTCTCACGACAGCCGCAGTCGAGGAAACGCTTGCGGCTGCGACCGGCCGTAGTTCCAACATGTTGAAGCCGCGCCGCTTGCGCGGTTGCCTAGCCGCCCATCGCGGGTTCGGGATGATCTTTTTAGACGAGGATGATCCGAGACTGATGCGATTTGCGCTTGCCCATGAGCTAGCCCATTTTGCGGGCCATTACGTCGTCAGGCGCGAGCTTACGATTGCCCGGTTGGGCACAAGCATCATTGACGTACTCGATGGCGTCAGGGCGCCTACGGCCCAGGAGCGCCTCGCAGGTATCTTGACCGGTTGTCACCTCGGTGCCTTCGCCGACGTCATTGCGCGGGAGGACGGCATTCCACTAACTGCGACGGCAGAAGTCATGGAATATGAGGCCGATGAGGCAGCATTTCTCGCGTTAGCGCCCATTGGTATCGTCATCGCGAAGACGCACGAGCGTGAAGGCCAAGTCAATCGGGCTGCGGTCACGGCCTGTTTGATCGACGAGTTCGGCTTGTCGGCGGGAGACGCTGACCGTCACGCCCCGCGGGTCGTGAACGCTGTTGGTCGGGCCCGACCGTCCTTTATCGAACAGCTTCGCAAGGCCGCGTCCAAAATCGAACCCGAGCGGCATATGTAGGAAGAAAGGGATTGGCCTTGGAGAACCGGACGATCGACGACCATGGAGAGAGTTCGGCGCGTCACGCAGCGGGTTCTGCTGCTGGCCGCAGTTATCAGGATGCGACCGGCGAGCGTATCGAGGACACCCTCGATATCGATAACTGGAATCCCGCCGACCGCATGGCCGAGCAATTCGAGCGGCTACAGGACGAGATCGTCGCCGCACAAGTCCGCGAAATGGACGCCCGTCGGGATATTCGCGATCTGGCGTTTCCCTTGATCGCGGAGCGAGAAGGCGCGCCGCCGGACGCGGGCGTTCACGAAATAGAGCTGAGCGAGTTAAGGGCGGTTCAACAGCATTTGCTTTTCAGCGGGCATGTTCAGGCGGTCGATGGGGCTTCGGTCGTCCATCAGACCCTTCCGATGACAATTTTTCAGACGGCGATCGTGCTGGCCACATATCTCGGAAACAACGGCACGTGGGGCCACCGGATCTTTCAAAAGGACGTGAAGGTGTCTGGTCGAACGGCCCTCGATCGAACCCTCGCGCTGCTGGCACAGCGTAAGGCTGCCGAAGATGCGGAGGACGCGGGCGTATCCGACATGCTCCGCAGGGGTCTAATGGCCAATGCCGAACTAGCGGTGATGGCACGAAAGGCCGAGGCGCCATGGCGAATGGGGCATGGCCATCCGCTTCCGAAGGAACTTCTTACAGGCGCGGGTATGCCCGAGCTCATCGAATTGTCGATCCCATTGTTCCGCGAGCTGCTGCTCGAGCATAAGCGCTTCGTTTATATTCCGCGGGGATCGAACGACCGCCTGCTTCGAACGATCGGGGATGCTCTTCTTCCACTCGAATATGCCATCGTGGATGACCTCGACGCCTATATGCATGGCGTAATTACACAGGGTCACTATGGAACGGTTCTTTTCAAGAACGCCAAGCGTATGCTCGAAAGTTTCCAGGCGGATGCCAGCGGTAAACTCGTGGCGGGTGTCTTTCGGGTCTCGCCGCATTCGCCCAGCCAAGTCTTTTACGCGCACGCTGATTATGCAAGTGAAGCAGCAATCGTGGCGATGGCGGATGCGGTTCTTGTCGAGGCGCGGGGATATCCTATGTTGCTCGACCTTGCCGGCGGAATATGCCGCGAAATGTTCCCCTCTGACGCAATATTCAAACCAGCCGCCGCGATCATGTCGCAACACCGCGCGTGAGAGCGCCAATCGTTCCGGGAGAATCCGATGCCAGAAGCGAGTAATGCGAAAGAAGCGACGCATGGTGGCGCAGTCGATCGATCATCGACAAGCCGCGCGGCGGTAAAGAGTCTGATCGAGACGTCGGAGAAAGCCGGCGGCCGAAAAAAACTGCCCGAGGTGTATGAGGGTTCGTTCGGCAGGACGCTATATGACACACCAAGTTCTTCAGACGGTACAGTCACCGTGGTGATGCCGCCTGAGAACATCTCAAATGTCACGTCTCAAGCTCTGTTGCGTGTTGAGAGCCATCCGGACGGGCGCCGCTATGTCGGCACTGTTTCGTCGGGACCATTCTACGATCCTGACGGGATCAGCGCGGAATCGACCGCGATGGTCATCTCGGCAGTCAACGGCGCCATCGGCATGCCGGGCCATCATGGGCGCCTGCAACTGCAACTGCTTGGTGAAGAAAAGGGTGGGCGCATTGGCCCAGCAAATCGCCGCCCTGTCCCTAATTCGCCGGTGTTTCTGGTGGACGATGCGGAGATGTCCTCCATCCTTGGCCTGGAGGGAGATTTCGCGATCGGCCGCGTGATGGGGCACGAAAGTGTCGAAGTCCCGGTGCCAGTACACAAAAAGTCTGTGCTCTATCGCCACACGGGCGTGCTCGGGACGACAGGCGGCGGCAAATCGACAACAATCACCAATTACGCCGCAGGTATCGCGGGTAGAGGTGCGGCGGTGATTCTGCTTGATACCGAGGGCGAGTACACCACAATGCATGAGGTGACCGGGGACGAAGATATGTTAGCGCTGGCGAAAGCGCAGGGACTCCCTGTCAAAGGAGTTCCTGATACGCATGTGCTGACACTCGTCGGCCGCGAACCGAGCAATCCAGATCATCCGCGCCACAAGGAGTTTACACTCGACTTCACTACGTTATCGCCTTGGACCTTGATCGAAATTCTCGGGATGAACGATGCTCAGCAAAGTCGTTTTTTGGCCGCGTATGACATTGCCAGGAAATTATTAGGAGATCTGCAAATTTTTCCGAAAAAGGGAGAGCGTGCAGATGAGCAGGCCGCCTTGGACTGGGACGAACTTGATTCTGGTTACCCGAAGCTCACGCTCGATTTTCTGATCGATGTATTGTCAGCATGTTCCGCCTATGCAGGCTCGTCTGAGAATTCTCTCTGGATTAGTGCGAGTCTCAAGCAAGCCAAGGCTCAAAGTCAGCTCTCGGCCCTGATCGAGCGAGCATCTCCCGAGAAAAATATTGCGAGCTGGAGAAAAGTTTCCGGAATGCTCTGGCGCCTGCATCGGCTAAAAATCTTCGATCGAGGTGGCACGCTTAAGCTTAACGTTCCTGAAATGTTAAAGCCGGGGCGCGTGAACATTATTGATCTGTCGGATCTGGACAGCCCTATCCTTCGAAATCTTGCGATCGCACAAGTTCTGCGGCAACTGCAGATGGAACAGGAGCGATCCTATGAAGCAGCGAGCACGAAGGGGGAGACACCAACGCCGGTAAACTTGATCATCGAGGAAGCGCACGAGTTCTTATCGACTGCGCGCATTCGGCAGATGCCGACTTTGTATGAACAGGTTGCCCGCATCGCCAAGCGAGGCCGCAAACGCTGGCTTGGACTGACCTTTGTCACTCAGTTGCCGCAAAACTTGCCAGATGAGGTGATGGCGCTGATCAACAACTGGATTCTGCACAAAATCCAGGATGAGAGCGTTGTTGGTCGGCTGCGCCGCACGATTCCCGCAATTGACCAAAGCATGTGGCGCTCACTGGCTTCGCTCCAGCCCGGGCAAGCAGTGGTTAGCCTCGCGCATATGCGGCGGCCGATCATGACCCAGATCCACCCGTCGACAGCGAAACTGCGGCTGGAAACGTGATTTGTTTCAAGCGAAAAGTTGAAATTGGCGGAGACGCAGGGATTCGAACCCTGGAGACCCCTTTCAGGGTCTGCTCATTTAGCAAACGAGTGCCTTCAGCCTCTCGGCCACGTCTCCGCAGCAACTCCGATGTTTCGGAGTTGCGATACTCCAAAGGCAAACCGGTTGGCGCCGGGTTGCGATCCGAAGCGGGCAAAGCCCGTTCGGACGGGTTTGGTACAGGCTGGCCCCGGGCGGGTCAACGCAACTTGCCCCCAGTGCTCACATATAGAGTGAGCCGCCCCCAAAGCCTCCATTGAGGTGAGCCCCGGACTCGCGGCATGGTAGCCCGATGCCCACTCCTCAGGCCCTCCAGACCCCGGCGCCCCGGGAAGCCGCTCCTGCGCTTTTAGGGGTGAATTCCTCCTTCACGGGAAGGTTCTGGCGCGAGCGGCTGGATAGCCAAGGGCAAAGCCTGGCCCTGGCCATCGCCCAGCGCCACGGCGTGCCGGAGGTGCTGGCCCGCGTCCTGGCGGGAAGGGGCATCGGGCTTGATGCCGTCGGCGATTATCTCAGCCCCAATATCCGCTCGCTTCTGCCCGAGCCCTATCGCTTCACCGATATGGAGGCGGCCGCCCGGCGCATCGCCCGCGCCGTGGAGGCGGGCGAGCGGGTCGCGATCTTCGGCGATTACGATGTCGATGGCGCCACCTCCTCGGCGGTGCTCGCGAGCCTGTTGAAAGCCGCCGGAACCCCGCACCGGATCTATATTCCCGACCGCATTTTTGAGGGCTATGGCCCCAACGCGGAGGCCATCAAGACGCTGGCGGAGGAGGGCGCAAAGCTCCTCGTCACGGTGGATTGCGGCACGACGAGCCATGCCGCTCTGGCCGAAGCATCAAGGCTCCGCATGGATGTCGTCGTGCTCGATCATCATCAGGTCGGAGAGACGCTGCCCGAGGTCGCGGCGCTGGTGAATCCCAAGCGCCATGACGACATTTCGGGCCATGATTATCTCGCCGCGGTCGGCGTCGTGTTCATCACGGTCGTCGCGGTCAACCGGCTTCTGCGCCAAAACGGTTTCTGGACGGCGGAGCGGTCCGAGCCCGATCTTCTGTCCTTACTCGATCTCGTGGCGCTCGGCACGGTCGCCGATGTCGTGCCGCTGACGGGCATCAACCGCGCCTTCGTCATTCGCGGCCTGCAGGCCATGGGCCAGCGCCGCCGTCCGGGCCTGCGGGCGCTTGCGGACGCGGCGCGCATGCGCGGTGCGCCGAGCCCTTATCATCTCGGTTTTCTCATCGGCCCGCGCATCAATGCCGGCGGGCGCATCGGCCGCGCCGAACTCGGCGCGCTGCTGCTCACCTGCGACGACGAAGCGGAATCGCAGAAGCTCGCGCTCGAACTCGATCGTCTCAACGGCGAGCGCCAGGAGGTCGAGAAGGGCGTGCTGGCGGACGCCGAGATGAAAGCGGACCTTTCCGCCGATGTCGTCATGGCTTCGGGCATGGGCTGGCATCCGGGCGTTGTCGGCCTTGTCGCCGCGCGGCTGAAAGAACGCGCCTCGAAACCGGCATTCGCGATCACGTTTTCGAACGGTGTCGGTACGGGGTCGGGCCGCTCGATCCCCGGCGTCGATATCGGGGCGGCCGTGCGCGCCGCGGTGGAAGAGGGGCTTCTCGTCAAAGGCGGCGGCCATGCCATGGCGGCGGGCATCACCGTCGAGGAGACAAGGTTCGACGCCTTCGCCGCGTTTTTGCGCGCGCGTCTTGCATCCGATGTCGCAGCCGCGCGGCGCGAGGATGTGCTGAAGATCGACGGGGTTTTGACGGCGGCCTCCCTGACGCCCGGGCTCTATGACGAGATCCAGCGCGCCGGGCCGTTCGGCGCCGGCAATTCCGAGCCCATTTTTGCCCTGTCCGGCCATATCCTGATGTCGGTCGAAGAGGTCGGCTCGGGCGGGCATTTGCGGCTCCGGCTGAAGGCACCGGACGGGTCGGCGGTCACCGCCATGGCCTTCCGGGCGGTCGGCCAGCCGCTCGGCGAAGTGCTACCGCTCAACCGCGGAAAGCCGGTTGAGGTCGCGGGATGCTTGCAGAAAGATGAATGGAACGGCCGTACCTCGGTATCCATGCGCGTGCTGGATGCGGCGGCAGGATAATATTCCAGCCGCCCGGGCTTCGGAGTGTGGTTACGCCGCCCTTAATGCGATCGCGGAAGCTTAGCATTCTTATCCGTCATAAACGGCGTTTTCTCCTCTGCGGCCACACTGTTTTCCGGCAAAAACACCGGGCTTTTTCATGACAAATTGTACGATCGGTTTTCAGGCGCGCTTCAGGCGCCCGTACGTAAATTCTCGTCCGACATTCTACGGTGGGTTGGGCGGAACTACGTATGCAGTTCAGAAAGTTCTTTCGCGACGAAGCGGGCGGCATCATGCCCATCTTCGCCGTCAGCCTCGTTCCGGTCCTGTCCCTGGTTGGCGCCGCCGTCGATCTCGCCGGCATCAACCGCGCCTATGACAAGCTGCAGGTTGCGGTGGATACGACCGCGCTGGCCGTGAACCACGAACTGCATTTGACGACCGTCCAGAACAGCATCCAGACCAAGGCCAACGCCTATTTCCAGTCGCAGGCGGTGGGCCTTGAAAGCCCTGACATGAAGCCGGTCGAATTCAGCGTCGCCGACGGCCGCGTCGATATCACCGGCACCGCCAAATTTACGCCGCAGGTTCTGAGCGGGTTCGGATTCGGGCCCTATAATCTCACCGCCAAAGCCCGCACCGTGATGGGCGATCAGTCGATCGAAGTCGCGCTCGTGCTCGACAATTCCGGCTCGATGGAGGGCTCCAAGCTCACCTCGCTGAAGACGGCCGCCAAAAGCCTCGTCAACATCCTGTACGACAGCGTCACCGCGCAGACCCGCGTCAAGATCAGCCTTGTGCCGTTCTCGGGCGCCGTCAATGTCGGCGCGGACAACGCCACCTCCGACTGGATGGACAAGAACGCGGCATCGCCCGCGCATTCGGAAAACTTCGTGTCGGCGAAAAACCGTTTCACGCTCTACAGCGAAATGAACACCGCCTGGAAGGGCTGCGTGGAATCGCGTCCGGGCGATCTCATGGTCAATGACACCGCGCCGACGACGGCCGATCCCATCACGCTGTTTGTGCCGATGTTCGCGCCGGACGAGCCGGATGAAGAGGGCGAGAACACGAAGGAATTCGTGAACAACTACCTCAACGACAACGGCAAGTGGACCGATCTCGATAACGACGGCAAAAAGGACGACAACGAGTGGGTGAACTGCTCGGCGTCCGACCGCAGCAGCTCGACCGATCAGGCTGTGCAGAAGCGCGTTTGCAAATATAAGGGCGTGACGCCGTCGACCTCGTCCTATGGCTCGACGACGAAGGGCCCGAATTTCTGGTGCAATTCGGATCCGATCGTGCCGCTCACCGCGACCAAGCAGACGGTGATCGACAAGATCAATGCGATGAGCGCCAAGGGCTACACCAACATCCACGAAGGCCTGATGTGGGGCTGGCGCGTCCTGTCGCCGGGCGCGCCGTTCACCGAGGGTGTGTCGTATACGACGCCGAACGTGCGCAAATACATCATCCTGATGACCGACGGCGAAAACACGATCAACAGCCGCAGCGAAAACCACAACAACTCCGACTATTCGGCCTATGGCTACGCCGCGAACAACCGTCTTGCCGACGACAGCGACGACATGAATGGCTCCGAGCTGAAGACCGCCATGGACGACCGGCTGGAAGAGGCGTGCGAAAACGCCAAGAACGACGATCCGAACAATCCGGAGAAGATCACGATCTTCACGATCGCCTTCCAGGTGAACGCGCAAGCCACGCTGCAGCGCCTGAAGGACTGCGCCTCGAGCGACAGCATGGCCAAGACGGCGAGCAACGGCACCGAGCTGGATACGGCCTTCCGGAACATCGCCAAGGAACTCGGCCCCCTGCGCCTGACCCAGTAACTCGGCCCAGCAAATCTGACGCAGAAAACAGCGTTGCCCCAAGGGGCGCGGGACCCTATAAGGGCCCCTCGATTCCGCGCCCTTCGTCTATCGGTTAGGACGTCAGCCTTTCACGCTGAAAAGAGGGGTTCGATTCCCCTAGGGCGCGCCATCCTCCATAAAAATCAATAGCTTATCTGCTGCGTTGTGCGCCTCGATGAGGCGTGTGTGCGTGGCCCGCCAGCCTTGTCTGCGGCGTGTCTAGGCCCCGTGCGCCCCTATCTCTCCAAGCGTCCGGGAAGCACACCGCGCACCCTTCACCCATGCTGTCGGGCCGCACGAGATCGTTGGCGAGCCGCGGGGATAAACCGCCAGTCGCGGGCCTCGTGTCACCCGTGGATGCAAGGAGCTTGGAGTTTGGCGTATTCACGGATAAGTTGCAAATCGGCGGGGGTGCAATGGTCGAATTTTCAAAGATCGCGCCGTTTCTTCAGGATCCGCTTGTCCTGATCGGCTTCTTCTTTGTCGTGTTCTTTGGTTTCGGGCGAGCCATTCTAAAGGCTGGCATCATCCCAGTGCTGGATCGAAGGGGCGGCTATCGCATCCTATCCAGCATTCTTCTCTACGGCTTCATCATCGGCCTGGCCGTCACGCTGCTCGGGTTCGGTCTGAAGTATCGCGAACTCTCTGAGGCTGAACAGCGCGGTGCCGTTCGCCTGCTTAACGAAGAGCTGGCGGGGGACTTACAGGTCGCGCGCGAGCTTCATTTGAACACGGTTTCCATCCTAAACGCGGTACAAACCGTCAGCGGCGTTCTACGGCATGAAAAAATTCCGCTCTTAGCTGCATTGTTTCCAGCTGAGAACATAGATCTAAGCAAAATTATTCCAGCCTCCTTACCTTACGCCCGGCAGGTGCTGACCGCCGCAAAAGACAGCGGTGTCTTGGACGATTCCTCGGAACAGCGGAAGTTCGCGTTAGCTGCACGCGCGACTACGCGCACCATACAGACAACCAAGGGAGTGATTGAGTCCTTGGCTGACACTGCCGGTTCTAGGTATGTAATTACGTCAGCGTCATGGGATGCAAATCTGCCGATTTTGCGAAAGGTCCATGTGATTGACGTGTCCCGTATGCAGTCACTGTACAACGACTTGCGTCTTCTTCGTACGAACTACGGGGTGGTTATCAATCATAGCCAGAGTTATTTGAGTGCCGTGAATGATTTCCTGTCGTCGCCGGAACCCATCGATGAATATCGTTTGTCGCACGTCTTGGCAGCAGAGCGATTATTTCTGATGACGGTCTCCGTATATTCGAAGTCCCTAGCGGAGAAAATCGAAGTGATAGACAAGGAGCGCACGGAAATCAGGACGATGATGATCGCGCTAGGCGGAAATAGCGCAATCAATCTGGAAACCACAAAAGCCGGAGTCATTCCATGAAAGCTTTGACACTGTTTCCCGCGGCGATCCTATTGGCGACCACGGCTCCCGCCGCTGCTTGCTGCGCATACAAATGCTGTGACTGCAGCTGCGTCGCCAGCACAATCGGCGAAAGGTCGGAAGACGTTGCGAAAGCGGTTGAGAATCTACTTTCCAGCAAGGACGCGCCGCTCTCTCTAAGAAGCTTTGAAATATCCACACAGTCCGCACGTCAAAGCGGTGCGTTTGTGTGTGAGGCGAAGGACGATGGTGTCGTGTGCGAGCGAGAAGATTAGGACTAGCCAATTCTTCTCCCTTCATGAACCGATAGGGGCGGCGAGCGATCGGCAAGCCATCAAAGCAGGCCGCATCCGCCATCTCTGAGAAACTGTGACCCCCGCGATCACCGACGAGTTCCCTGCGCTGCACGGGCATCGAGGCTATGCTGAAGCTGGCGTTTCGAGGGCGGTAAGCTCAAACTTGGGGCTGAGGCGCCGCCGCAACAGCGTCCGCTGATCCAGACTCCGCTGCCGCCCGCGCCGTAAGCGCATGTCGTTGACGGATAAGCCCTACTAAGCGTCGCCGCTTTGCAGTTTAGAATTTCTATAAATCATTGATCTTGCAAGACTATTTCATCGTCTTTACTCATCGGGCCAAGCGTTCCGGCGAGGGGTTTGGGGCGCCCGGGTTTTCGTTTCATGTCGCGTCCGCTCGTTCTCGGTCCGAATGCGTCCGGCTCGCTCTGCGAGATCGTCGATGCGCATTACGGTGAGTTGCGCGCTTTCGCCCGCCAGAAGGCGGGTAATCCTGTCGTCGCGGAAGATCTCGTGCAGGAAGCGTTTGCGCGCCTTGCCGGCCTCGGCGAAACGCGCGTCGAAAATCCGCGCGCGCTGCTCTACCGGATCATCGGTAATCTCGCCATCGATCGCGGCCGGCGCGAGGCGCGGGAGCGGACCCGTGCGCTGCCGCTCGATGCGGCCGAATTTGCCGCCGATGAGGAACCGGATGCCGAGCGCGGCCTTATCGCCCGTCAGCGCCTTGCCTCGCTGAAAGAAGCTGTCGATGCGCTGCCGGCGCGCTGCCGCGAATGCTTCATTCTCCGCCGGTTCGAAGATGTCGATCCGGACGAGATCGCCCGCCGCATGGGCATCAGCCGCAATATGGTGGAAAAGCATCTGCGCCATGCGGTGACGCAATGCGCGCTCGCTCTGCGCAGCTCCGACCACTAATTTTTCGCCCGAGACCTCCTGTCCGGTCCGCCTGCCGCGTCTATTGGTGGTGGAAACCGTCTTTTGTATAAGGCGGCTTCGGATGGGGTTTGAGAATCGTGCGGGCATCGCAGAGCGCTCTGGAAGAAGCGGCGGAATGGTTCTTCCGGCAGGACGGAAAGTCTTTGCCGGAGAGCGAACGCGCGCTCTTTGAGACGTGGCTCGCCATACCTGAAAATCGCAGCGCCTGGGCGGAGATCGGCCGCACCTGGCAGGAGGCGCGGGGGCTTGATTACGCCGCCGGCCGCGCGGTGCCGGGCATATCGGCGCCTGTCCGCTGGATGGCGATCGCGGCAAGCCTGGTGCTGGCGCTTCTCGGCGCGGGCTATGCCTTCGATCTCCCGATGCGCCTGAGGGCCGATATCTACACCGCAACCGGCGAGTTCCGCTCTGTCACGCTGCCCGACGGTTCGATCGCGCAGATCAATACAGGATCGGCACTCGCTCTCCATTTTTCGCCGAAGGAGCGCATCGTCCGCCTGCTGAAAGGCGAGGCGGTGTTCACCGTCGCGCATGACGGCTCGCGGCCGTTCATGGTCCAAACCGACGGTGATACGGCGACTGCGCTCGGCACGGTCTTCGCGGTGCGTGAAACGGGCGAGGGCGCCGTTGTCACCGTTCTGGAAAGCCGCGTTGCCGTTGCCTTCGCCGATGGCGGGCCGCGCCGCGAACTCGCACCCGGACAGCAGGTGCGCCCGCTCGGCGGCGGTCATGAAATCACAAATATCGATGCGGATGCCGCGACCGCATGGCGGCGCGGCAAGCTGATCTTTGCCGACCGGCCGCTCGGCAGTGTTGTCGAAGAACTCAACCGTTATCATATGGGGCGAATTCAGATCGTCGATCCAGCCCTGAACTCCCGCCGCGTCAGCGGCGTGTTCGACACATCCGATCCCCTAGCCGTCGTCGCCGCGCTGGAGGCTTCGCTCCAGCTCTCTTCGACCCGTATCGGCTCGATGCTGGTGCTTCTGCACCGCTGATTTTTTTCGGAAAAGATACGAGTCCGGCCTCCTCTTCAGGCCACCTCCCGCGTCTCACCCCTGGGATGGCCGGCAAACCGCGTGCGGCGGCGCCGGCTTTTGGGGAGTTAAGTTATGTTCGGGATTAAGGGTACGCGCAGCCGTCTGGCTGCTCTGATGCTGGGTACGACGGCGTTTGTGACAGTCGCCGCGCCGGTCAAGCCGGCCATTGCGCAGAGCGCGCAATCTTATTCCATTCCAGCCGGCGGCCTGGCGGCGGCGCTCAATCGTTTCGCCGACACCGCCCAGATCCAGCTTGTCTACGATGCCTCGATCACGCGTGGATTGCGTTCGCCTGGGCTCAACGGCAGTTTCACGCCCCAACAGGCGATCGGGCAGCTTCTTTCGGGAACCGGGCTCGGCTGGCAGTTCGCCAATGCCAACACGGTGACGATCACCGCACCGGCCGGCGCTGCCGCCTCGGCCGAACCCGTTCCGCTTCCCGAAGGCACGGTCCAGCTCGAAGAGATCACCGTGTCGGGCGAAAAGCTTGAGCGCGATCTCAACAAGGTCTTCACAAGCGTCGGCGTGGTTACGAACGAGCAGGCCTCGGACCTCGTTATTCCGGACATGAATGGTGGGCTCAATCAGCTCGCCAATGTCCGCGTCTCCGAAGCCCGGTCCGGCAATAGCGGCATCGTCGTGCGCGGCGTCAGCTCGGATGGCCTGACGCAGCCGACGAATTCCGCGCCTGCGGTCGCCATGATCGTCGACGGCGCCTCGCAGAACGGCGAGGGCCTGCGCCGCGGCAATCGCAGCACCTGGGATGTCGAAACGCTGGAAGTGCTGCGCGGTCCGCAATCGGCGCTTCAGGGCCGCAACGCCATGGGCGGCGCTGTCGTGCTTGAAACCTACGATCCGAGCTGGACCTGGACGGGCGCGGTGCGCGGCGATCTGTCTGGCGCGACCGAATATGATGACGGCTATGCGCGCAATGGCGCGTTCATGCTGTCGGGCCCTCTCGTTGAAGATCAGGTCGCGTTCCGCATCACCGGCGAGAAGATTCAGGGCGAGAAGGGCATCGAATATGCCGACCCGCTCAATGAAGCGATCGACGACGACGATTTCTGGCAGGTGCGCGGCAAGCTGCTGATTACGCCGGAAGCGCTCCAGGGTTTCCGCGCTTTGCTCAGCGTCAGCCACACCGAAGACAAGCCGGGTCAGGCGTCGGTGACGGGGCCGGACTTCTTCGCGCGCGAATACGATAACGCGGCATCGAATGTCGAAATTCGTGAAACCCATGTCACGAATTATGTCGCCGACCTCTCGCAGGATTTCGGCAACGGCATCACCTTGCGCTCGGTGACCGCCTTTATCGAAACCGACGCGACGATCAACGCGCCGGACGGCTCCACTTTCATCCGCGACGAACTGCGCGGCGGTGAAGACATCACGCAGGATGTGCGACTTGAATTCGAAGAGGGGGCTCGGCCGCTCAGCGGCGTCGTCGGCGTCCAATACGGCAATTTTGACAACACGACAGACTCGACCATCATCGTCGATTTCGGCGGGCCGCTTCTGTTCCAGGACATTCAGACCTTCAACAAGACCGAAGCGATCGCCGGCTATGCCGACCTCCGCTACGAATTCGTTGAGGACTGGTCTGTGCTTTTCGGTGGCCGCATCGGCCACGAAACCGTCCGCAACGAGCGCGCCGGTATCGTCCTCAATACGAACACGTTCAACTACGACTCGATCGATTCGGAGTCGGAGACCGACTATCTCGTCGCGCTGCCGAAGATCGGCCTTGCCTACAACATTACCGAAGATCAAACGGTCGCTTTTACCTATAGCGAAGGCTTCCGCGCCGGTTTCACCAGCGTCGACGGCGCGGGCGATGTGTACAGTGTCGAGCCGGAATATCTGACGTCTTACGAACTCGCCTACCGGGCGCGCGGCTTCGACGACCGCGTCGAATTCCGAACCAACGCCTTCTACTACGAGTTCACCGATCTGCAGATCGATATCGACGATCCGGTACTCGGCGATCCCTTTACCGTCACCCGCAATATCGGCGAGGCGTATGCCTATGGCGCCGAATTCGAAGTGCGCTACCGCGTGAACGATCCGCTCACAGTCTTTGCGGGCCTCGGCCTGTTGAAGACGAAGATCGATGAGGCAGATGTTGGCGGCGTCGACTATTCGGGCAATGAATTCCCGGAAGCGCCGTTCGCGACCGTCAATCTCGGCGCCGTCTACAAGCATGACAGCGGCTTCTTCGCCTCGGCCGATATTGCCTATACGACGAGCTATTTCTCGACCGGCGATCTCGCCAATAACGACAACGAGGAAGTGCCGGAGTTCGGCATCGTGAACGCGGCTGTCGGCTATGACTTCAACGCGTACATGTCGATGACGCTCTACGCCAAGAACATCTTCGACGAAGAATATGTCACCGGCATCTCGATCAATGACAGCGACCCGACGGATATGAATGCGACGATCGGCGACGGGCGCTATATCGGCATTCGCGCCGAAGGCCGCTTCTGAGGAGCTGACGCCGCGCAGTGCGGCGAAAAGACAGAGAATGGATAGAGGGCCTGAGTTCGAGCGGACGCAGGCGGCGGATGATGTTCATCCGCTGCATGCGGCTTTGCGCGCCCAAGCCAAACTCATGCCGACGCCGTCCTACGGCATAGGCCCGGTGAGCGACGGCTTTGCTCCAGCCGCCTATTTCTTTGCCAATGGCGATTTCCTGGAGCGGATGCTCGATCGCCAGCAGAGCATGAGCCGCGGCCTCGATCGAAAAGGCGCGGCGGCCTATCTGATCGTTCAATATGCCAGCCTGTTCTCGGCGACGGCCGTGGTGCCGTTCGTTGCGGCCCGGATCGTTCCGGATCTTTCACCGGAAAATTATGCGCTACTGTTCACGCCGGAAGCCGAAGAGGGCAAGCGGGTGGCGGTGCGTCTGCAGAGCGCGCGCTTCACGACCGACATCGAAGAGAACAGCCGCCATTCCGAGGCCGAACCGCTGGTCGATGCCGCGGGTCTGCGGGAGAGCCTGCGGCTTGCGATTGAGGATCATTTCACACCGCTGATCGATGCGCTGCACGACAGGACCAAGCTCTCGCGCAATGCCCTGTGGCGGCTTGTCGGCGATTCCATTGCCGCGCGCTTTCTCGATGCCGGAGAGAAGTTTTCGCGGATCGAGGACGCCAAGACCGATGCGATGGCGGTGCTGAAGCAGACGGGGTCTCCCCTGAAGAACCGGCAGCTCGGCTATTTCGATATTACAATTCGCGACGAGCACGATCCCGAGCGCATCATTCTCACGCGGACCTTCCGTGCGCGCGGCGGCTGCTGCCGCGCCTACAAGGTGGAGGGCGGGGAGCTGTGCACGATCTGCGTGTTGCGCGATCCGGAAGAGCGCAACCGCGATATCGAAGACAGGATCCGCAGACGCCTGCGCGGCGAGAACGCCGACGAACACCATGCTCATTGAGAGAGCCATGAAACAGATCGCCCTGGCCGTATTGGCCTTCCTTTTGGCCGCGCCCGCCGTCTCCGCCTGCGAGGGCCGCTTGGTCGACTCCAAATTTGTGCTGCACACGCCGCTCTGCGTACCGAAAGAGCCGAAGCGCATCGCCGTCATCGATCCGACCTTCAGCCTCGGAATGTCGCTGGAGCTCGGACTTCCGGTCGTCGCCGCGCCTTTATTCAAGATGAGCGATCCGGTGCTGAAAGCGCGCGCGCAGGAAAAATCGATCATCGATCTCGGCAGCTATCTCGAACCGAGTATCGAGATGCTGATCGGGGCAAAGCCCGATCTCATCATCGGCTCCGGGCTCGCAGATGCCTACTACCCGATGCTGTCGCAGATCGCGCCGACACTTCTCTACAATGCGCGCGACTGGCGCGATATCTTCTCGACCATTGCCGATGCGACGGGGCAGGGCGCGCGCAAGACCGATTTCTTTGCGCCCTATGACGCGCGCGTTGCTTCCATCCGTGCTCGCATGCCGAACACTCGCGTTTCCGTGCTTCGCATCACCAGCTGGGACTTCCAGGTCTATACGGACGGACCTGACGCCTATGCGCCGTTCGAAGTGCTGCAGGATGCCGGGGTCAGACGCTCCGCCTATGAGACCGTGACTGACGATACCGGTTTGAAGCGCCCGGATTGGGAGGCGCTCTCCAATCTCGACGGCGATGTGCTGCTTTACATTATCGGCGGCGGCAATAATTCCGATACCTCGGGGCGGCATGAGGAAGTCACCGGAAACCCGCTCTGGAAAATGCTGCCGGCGGTGAAAGCCGGCCGCGTCTACCGCGTCGATGCCGGCACATGGATGGAGTTTTCCGGTCTTGCCTCCGCCAACCGCGTGCTCGACGATATCGAGCGGTATATTCTGAAAACGCAATGACGACCGTCGAGAGCTTTCCGGCGGCCGCAGATTTCCGCCGGACCGGTGTCTGGCGGATATCCGTGCTTCTCGTGCTCGGCGGCGCCATGCTGGCCATGGCCGCGATCGCGCTGACCGTCGGCTCGTCCGATCTATCCATCCGCAATGTGCTCGATGCGCTGTTTCAGTTCGACGGCACTCGCGATCATGTTGTGGTGACGGCGGTGCGCCTGCCGCGCGTCCTCGCCGCGCTTGTAGTCGGCTCGGCGCTTGGCGTTGCCGGCGCCATCATGCAGGCGGTGACGCGCAATCCTCTGGCGTCGCCCGATCTCCTCGGCATCAATGCAGGTGCGGCCTTTGCCATTGTCATTGCTATTGTCCTCTGGGGCACCGAGGCCAGTTTCTTCTATATCTGGTTTGCCTTTGCAGGAGCTGCCATTGCGGCCTGCGCGGTGCAGGCGCTGGGGTCGATAGGTCCGGGCGGCGCAACCCCGCTGAAGCTCGCGCTCGCCGGCGCCATCCTCACAAGTTTCCTGACGGCGCTGACGACCGCCATTCTCATCTTCGATCAGGCAACGCTCGATGCGGTGCGGCTCTGGTCGATCGGCTCGCTCGCCGACCGCAGCATGGCGGCAGTCGCGGCCGTCGCTCCCTATGCGCTGATAGGTCTTGCCGCGGCGCTGGTCATCGCACGGCAGATCACGGTCCTCAGCCTCGGCCGCGATGTGGCGCGGTCCGTCGGCCAGAATGCGGCGCGGTGGCGCTGGGTGTCGGGCATTGTGGTCGTTCTGCTCGCCGGAAGTGCGGTGGCGCTGGCGGGGCCCATCGGTTTTGTCGGGCTCGTCATCCCGCATATCGCGCGGCTCGTTATCGGCGCGGATTACCGATGGATACTGCCGTTCTCGGCGCTGGCGGGGGCGGTGCTGCTCGTCACCGCCGATGGATTTCTGCGCGGCCTTTTGCCGGGCAAGGACATTCCAGTCGGCGTGACCATGGCGCTCATCGGCGCGCCGGTCTTCATCTATCTCGTGCGCACCCGGACGGGGATGAGATGACCCGCGCCGTTACCGTTCTTCTCATTCTCATTCTGGCGCTCCTTGCGGCATCTCTGTCTCTCGGGGACTATGCCGTTCCCGTCCGCGATATCGTGCAGATCCTGACGGGCGCTGAGGCGCGGGAGCCGCAGGCGGCGATGATCGTGCTCGATATACGCCTGCCGCGGGTTCTGACGGCCCTTCTTGTCGGCCTTGCCCTCGGCGTCGGCGGCGTCATCATTCAAGCGGTGATGCGCAATCCGCTGGCCGAGCCTGGGCTGCTCGGCATCAATAGCGGCGCGGCCGTCGCCGCGATGCTGCTCATCGTGCAGATGGGCGAAGCGCCGTTGCATCTTCTGCCCTGGTTCGCCTTTGCCGGCGCGCTGGCCGCAAGCCTTGCGATCTATCTTTTGTCGCTGAGTGGCGGCGCGTCCGCCACCCGCATCATTCTCATCGGCATCGGCATCAGCGCGCTCTGCGGCGCGGCCATGGGTTTCATGTCGGCCTTCGGCGATGTCACTGCGGTGCAGCGCGCCATGATCTGGCTGTCCGGCAGCGTCTATGACAGCCGCTGGGTCAAGCTTCAGCTTCTCTTTCTCTGGCTGCTCCTGCCGCTTCTTCTCGCCTGGATGTCGGCGCGCGAGCTCGATGCGCTCGGTCTCGGCGATGCTCCGGCCCAGGCCATCGGTCAGCGCGTTCATCTCGTGCGCGGTGCGATGATCCTGCTGTGCAGCATGATCTGCGGCGCGGCGGTGGCGGCCGCCGGCCTCATCGGTTTTGTCGGCCTTGTGGCGCCGCATCTGGCGCGCCATCTCGTCGGGCCGCGCCATGCGCTGATGATGCCGGTGGCGGCGCTTGGCGGCGGCGCGCTTGTCATGGCCGCCGATCTTGCGGGCCGCACTCTGATCGCACCCGCGCAATTGCCGGCGGGTCTCGTCACGGCGCTGATCGGCGCTCCCTTCTTTGCCTATCTTTTGTGGACACGGCGCGATGCCCAATTCCGGTAAATCATCATCGCTCGCGGCCGAGAACGCCGCGCTCGGCTATGCCAAAACGACCATTGTCAAAGGGCTTGATCTTGCCATCGGCGAGGGGCGTTTCACGGCTCTCGTCGGGCCGAACGGCTCCGGCAAGTCGACGATCCTGCGCGCACTCGCCGGACATCTGAAGCCTTCGCGCGGGGCGGTTCTGCTCGACGGCCAGTCGATCGCAGCGCTCCCGGCCAAGGCCGTCGGCCGCCGCATCGGATCGCTGGCGCAGACGCATGTCACACCGGACGGGCTGACGGTCCGCGATCTTGTGGAGCAGGGGCGTTATCCGCACCGCTCCTTTTTCGGACTGTGGTCCGAGACGGATGAAGAGGCGTGCGTGCGCGCGCTCGACATCACCGGCATGCAGCCTCTGTCGGGCAGGCTGCTCGATACGCTCTCCGGCGGGCAGCGGCAGCGCGCCTGGATTGCAATGACGCTTGCGCAGGAGACGGGAATTCTACTTCTCGATGAGCCGACGACCTATCTCGATCTCGCCCATCAGATCGAGGTACTCGATCTTCTGCATCGTCTGACCGTCGAACGCGGCACAACGATTGTCGCGGTGCTGCACGATCTCAATCAAGCGGCGCGTTATGCCGATTGCGTGACGGTACTGAAAGAAGGCGCTGTCGTTGCGTCCGGCAGCGCCCGCGATGTCGTGACACCGAAGATGATAAGAGACGTTTTCGGCGTCGACTGCATGGTCATCGACGATCCGACAAACGGCGCGCCGCTCTGCGTGCCCATTCCGGTCAAGCCCTGACGACCGCCTAGATTTCGAGGGATGATCGTGGTTTCCTTCCGGAGCGGCAACCAGGATGATCAATGGAAGGAGCGATTGTCATGGCGAAGAAGCATACGGCGCAGTGCGCGTGCGGCGCGGTTAAATTCGAGTTCGACACCGACCCGACCTTTATAGCGATGTGTCATTGTCTGGACTGTAAAAAGGCGTCAGGCGGGGAAGCGGCGGTGTGGTTCCCCGTACCCGAAGACGACTTCACCATGATCAGCGGAGAGACAACGGCGTTTCATTATATTGCGCAGTCTGGAAACGGATTGGACCGAAATTTCTGTCCGAAATGCGCCGCGCGCCTTTACACAAGCAAGCTCGATAGTTTTCCGAAAACGGTATTCGTCCAGATCAGCAGCCTCGACAACACCGACGGTATCAAGCCGACGGTCGAAATGTTCACGAAGCGCCGCCATGCGTGGCTGAAGCCGCTGGATATCCCTCAATTTACCGATATGCCGAGTTAAGGCTTTCGCGCTTTCGCTCAGCCGCTCCAGGCCTGCGTTGCGATGGCGGTGGCGGAGGCGCGGTTTTCGACGCCGAGCTTGGAGTAGATCTGCTCGAGATGCTTGTTCACCGTGCGCGGGCTGAGGCCGAGGATTTCGGCAATATCTTTGTTGGATTTGCCGCGCGCCAGCCAGAGCAGGACTTCCGCTTCGCGATTGGTGAGGGACAGCTTGTCCCGGAGCGCCGATTGCGCGCTTTCCGGATCTTCTTCCGTCAGCCGCAGCATGAACTGGTCGGGACCCGTGCGGGCGAGAAACGAAATCTGCAATTTGCGCGGCCCGGTCTCAACCGTAACCGGCGAGGGCGAGGCATTGGTGCCGGGAATTTTGGACACCCAGGCGCGGACAGCGAGCGGCAGTATGAGATGATCGGGCACGCCCGTCATCCGATCGGCCAGAAGCCGCCGCGCCTGCGGCGTTGCCCATAGCAGTTCGCCCGACGCATTGACGGCGAGAAGATGCCGTCCGCTGGCATCGAGCGCCATGCGTGCGCCTTGCGTGGCTCTGGCATTGGCGAGATGGACGCGGATGCGCGCCACAAGCTCATCCGGCGCGACGGGCTTGGTCACATAATCGACGCCGCCGGCCTCAAGGCCCTTCACGATATGCTCGGTCTCGCTGAGGCCTGTCATGAAGACGACGGGCACATGCGAGAGGCTGTCCGAGCGCTTCAGAAGCCGCGTCGTCTCGAAGCCGTCTTTGCCGGGCATCATCGCGTCCATCAGAATAATGTCCGGCGTGATTTCTCCGACAAGCGCCAGTGCCGCATCGCCATCGATGGCGATAAGGACCGTCATCCCGGACTCTTCGAGAGCCTGGGTCAGCATGCCGAGATTGTCGACGCTGTCTTCGACGATCAGAACGATGTCGCGCGGATGGAGCGTGTCATTCACCCGGGATTGCCTCCAGGACTGCGACGAAGCGTCGGAGATCGAAATTGCGGACGTGGACATTGAGATCATCGACAAGTCCCTTGCTTTCGGGTGACTGCGTTTCGATTTCGGCGAGTTTGGCCTGAATGCCGCGGATATAGCCGATGCCCGCAAGGCGCTTCAGTTCTTCGACATGGTTTTGCGCCAGCGCGTAGATTTTCGGCGCGATCTGCAGGACCTTCTTCTTCTGCGACGTCTCATACGTCCATTCGAGGCCCAGAAGGTTCTCGATACTGTCGAGCAGCTTCTGCAGATCGACGGGTTTTGGAATGAGGTCGTCATGTGCATCGTCGGGGTTTTGCGCCTTCGTCGCGGTCATATTGGCCGAGACCATGACGATGGCAGCGCGCTCATGGCCCGCCGCGCGCAGCCGCTTTGCCGTTTCCATGCCGTCCATGCCGGGCATGGCGATATCGAGAAGGAAAAGATCGGGCTCGCATTCTTCGGCAAGCGCAATGCAGCTTGCGCCGTCCGATGCGGTGAGCAGCACAAAACCGAGCGGCACGAGAACCTCGCGCATCAGGTCGCGATGGGCAGCATCGTCGTCGGCGACGATGATGGTGCGGCGCTCGCCGGTATAGCCGGCGATGCGGCGATGCGGGCGCAGATCGAGCAGCGGGTCGGCGACCGCCGACAGGAGAAGCCGGACGGTGAAGGTCGTGCCTTTGCCCGGCGTCGACTTCAGCAGGATTTCGCCGCCCATGATTTCGGTGAGCAGCTTGGTGATGGTAAGGCCAAGCCCGATGCCGGGCGTCGTGTCGGGATCGAGCCCGTGCCCGCGTTCGAACGGCGCAAAGACGCGCTCCACATCCTCTTCCGGAATTCCGGGGCCGGTATCGGCGATCTCGAACTCGGCAACGCCGCTGCGGATGGTCAAACGCAGCGCGATCTGTCCGCTCGATGTGAATTTGATGGCGTTGGACAGAAGATTGATCAGGATTTGCCGGAGCCGCTTTTCGTCGCTCGAAATCACCGCCGGGATGTGTTCGGGCCGCTTGAAGCGGAATTGCAGGTCTTTGGCGGAGGCCTGCAGGCGGAACATCTCGACGATCTGATCGAGGAATTCCGGCAGGCGCACCTCGTCGCGGCTGAGCTGCAGACGCCCCGATTCGATGCGCGAGATATCGAGCAGGCCGTCGATCAGGCCCGACAGATGTTCGGCCGAGCGGCGGATGACGCGCACGCCGCCGCGGCGATGGGCCGGCATGAACTCATCGCGCTCCATCAGCTGCGCATAGCCCAGGATCGCGTTCAGCGGCGTCCGGAGTTCATGGCCGATGCCCATGACATAGCGGCTCTTGGCCTGATTGGCAGCTTCCGCGACGTCGCGGGCTTTCTGCAGCTGCACATCGGTTTCTTCATGCGCTTCGATTTCCTGCAGCAGGAGGCGTGTCTGGCTGGCCGATTCCTGTTCGGCGACTCTGCGGCTTTCATGCGCGAGAACGAACAGCCAGGAAGCGATGCCGGAGATGATGAGAAGGATGAAGAAGACGACCCACAAAGTGTGGGCGATGATGTTCTTCTGATCGGCGGCGTTGACGGTCGCCTGGAAATAGACGAGCGCAAGTGCGGTCGCGATCGTGCCGGCGCTGAGCAGGAAGACGCCGACAAAGCGCCCGATGCCGGAATTCAGATGATCGGCGATGTGGGCGGGCAGGGTGGCATGCATGACCGCCGAAATCTGTTCGTAGACGCGGCCATGCGGTTTGCATCGATCGCCGCAGCGCGCATCGAGCGTGCAGCAGAGCGAGCAGATCGGGCCGGAATAAACCGGGCAGCCCGCCATATCCTGCGTTTCGAAATGATGCTCGCAGACGCAGCACTGAACCTGCAGCGCGCCGCCCCAGTCCTCGCGCGGTTTGCGGGCGAGGTAGTAGCGGCCACGGGTGAGAAGGGCGAGGGCAGGTGCGGCGACGAAAGCCGTGCCGAGCGCAATGAACGGCGCGAGCGCCTGCGGCACCTCGCCGAACGTGCCGCCGAAGGCCAGAAGCGCGCTTGCCGAGGCGAGCACCATGGCGCCGACGCCGACAGGGTTGATGTCGTAAAGATGGGCGCGCTTGAACTCGATATGTTTGGGGCTGAGGCCCAGCGGCTTGTTGACGACGAGATCGGCAACGAGCGCGCCGACCCAGGCGACGGCGACGACGGAATAGAGGCCGAGCGTCTGCTCAAGCGCCCGGTAAATGCCGAGCTCCATCAGAAGCAGAGCGATCGCGACATTGAACACCAGCCAGACGACGCGGCCGGGATGGCTGTGCGTCAGGCGCGAGAAGAAATTCGACCAGGCGATGGAGCCGGCATAGGCATTGGTGACATTGATCTTGAGCTGCGAAAGAACGACGAACAGGCCCATAAGGCCGAGCGCCGCGCCCGGCGAGTGGGTCACATAGCTGAAGGCGACGAGATACATATCCGTCGGCTGCGCGGCCTGTTCGAAATCATAGCCGTGCGAGACGGCAAGGACCGCAAGGAAGGAACCGAGCAGCATTTTGAGCGCGCCGGGGCCGACCCAGCCGGCGCCGGCGGTAACGAGCGATATCCACCAGCGAAACCTGTTGCCTTTGCGCTCGCGCGGCAGGAAGCGCAGCACGTCGACCTGTTCGCCGATCTGCGCAACGAGCGAGAAGACGACGCTGGCGGCGGCGCCGAAGAGAAGAATGTTGAAGCCGCCGCCGTGATCGTCCGGAAAGTTCGTCCAGTTCTGCAGCGATTGCGGATTGGCGAAGAAGATGAAGGCGAAGGGCAGTATGTGCAGCAAAACCCAGAGCGGCTGCGTCCAGGTCTGAAATCTTGTGATCCAGGTGATGCCGTGCGTGACGAGCGGAATGACGGCGATGGAAGAGACGATATAGCCCAGCGCCAGCGGCAGGCCGAAGACCATCTCCAGAGCGAGCGCCATGATGGCGGCTTCGATGGCGAAGAAGATGAAGGTGAAGCTCGCATAGATCAGCGAAGTGACGGTCGAGCCGATATAGCCGAAGCCGGCGCCGCGGGTGAGCAGATCGATATCGACGCCGTATTTCGCCGCGTAATAGCTGATCGGCAGGCCGGTGAGGAAAATCAGCGCGCTGACGACGAGGATCGCCAATGCCGCATTGGTGAATCCGTAATTCAATGTGATCGCGCCGCCGATGGCTTCGAGCGCGAGGAATGATATGGCCGCAAGGGCGGTATGCCCTACGCGCAGGGGTGACCATTTACGGGCGCGCTCCGCGGTGAAGCGAAGTGCGAAGTCCTCGAGCGTCTGGTTGGCGACCCACTGATTATATTGCCGCCGCACCCTGACGATGCGCTGACTGCCCGACATTTTCCTTCAAAATCCCCCGTGAAACGCCGTGCTGAACAGGTAGCAAGAACCGTTCCGTCCCCGCCGATTGCGCACGCCTTATTTGTGGTTAAGCGCATGCGAAAGAGCGAAGTGCCGCCAGACCAAAACTCACTGGCGGCACTTCGCCCGGGGAGGCGCGGGGCCAAGAGTGCGTGGTCGGTGCCGCAACCCACATACGTCAATTGACGTATAACTCTCGCCTCCGAACTCGACCCACGATCCCCGTCAACGAGACAAAACCTGTCTCGAAACAGGGGGTACGACATGGAAAACGATAAGGAACGCGGTCTGGAGTCTTCTCTCCGCCGCAAACTGCTCATGGGCATGGCCGCTATCCCGGCCATGGCGCTCATGCCGAAATATGCGTTCGGCGCGGGTCCCGCGACGGCGGAAGTCAATACGACCGGCCTTGCCGTCACCGATACCGAAGTCACCGTCGGTATTCTCCACTCGATCACCGGCACGATGGCGATCTCGGAAACGGGTTCGGTTCAGGCCGAGAAGCTTGCAATCGAGCAGATCAATGCGGCGGGCGGCGTGCTTGGCCGCAAAATCAAGTTCATCCAGGAAGACGGCGCGTCCGACTGGCCGACCTTCGCTGAAAAATCGAAGAAGCTCCTCGTCAACGACAAGGTCGCGGCCGTTATGGGCTGCTGGACCTCGGCCTCGCGTAAAGCGGTGCTGCCGGTGTTCGAGCAGTATAACGGCATGCTCTATTACCCGACCTTCTATGAAGGCCTCGAGCAGTCGAAGAACGTGATCTACACGGGTCAGGAAGCGACCCAGCAGATTCTCGCCGGACTCGACTGGGTGTCGAAGGAGAAGAAGGCGAAGACCTACTATCTCATTGGCTCCGACTATATCTGGCCGCGTACGTCGATGAAGATCGCACGTAAGCACATCGAGGGTCATCTCGAAGGCTCGGAAGTCGTCGGCGAAGAGTTCCTGCCGCTCGGCCACACCCAGTTCAACTCGGTCATCAACAAGATCAAGCTGAAGAAGCCGGACGTAATCTATTGCGCGGTGGTCGGCGGCTCGAACGTCGCCTTCTACAAGCAGCTGAAAGCCGCGGGCATCGACCTGTCGAAGCAGACGCTGCTGACCATCTCGGTCACCGAAGACGAAATCGACGGTATCGGCGGCGAAAACATCCAGGGCGCCTATGCCTGCATGAAGTACTTCCAGTCGCTGGATAATCCGAACAACAAGGAGTTCGTGACCGAGTTCAAGAAGATGTGGGGCGAAAAGACCGTCATCGGCGACGTCACGCAAGCCGCCTATCTCGGTCCGTTCCTGTGGAAGCTTGCGGTCGAAAAGGCCGGCAGCTTCGACGTCGACAAGATCGCAGCCGCATCGCCGGACATCGAGTTCACCAAAGCTCCGGAAGGTTACGTCAAGATCCACGAGAACCACCATTTGTGGTCGAAGGCTCGCGTCGGACAGGTGCAGCCGGACGGTCAGTTCAAGGTCGTCTTCGAGACGGCAGAACTCATCCAGCCGGATCCCTTCCCGAAGGGCTATCAGTAACAACAAAAAGCTTCGCGGGAGAGACGTGCGGTCTCTCCCGCGAGGTGATTTTCGGGACTTATGGCTGAGACTGGGCGTGCGGGCGCGCCGGGAGAGTTTCCGATGTTTGCAGATTATTCATTGGCGGAGCTGGGCTCCATTTTTGTGATGCAAGGCTTTTCCGGCCTCATCCTGTTTTCCGTTTATCTTCTGATGGCGCTCGGACTGGCGATCATTTTCGGCCAGATGGGCGTGATCAACATGGCGCATGGCGAGTTCATGATCCTCGGCGCCTATGTCACCTATTTCACCTCTCAGTTCTTCCTGAACTATCTGCCGCCGCTGTTTCCCGGCTACTTCTTCCTCGCGATGATCCTGGCGTTCATCGCCTCCGGCGTGCTCGGAATGTTCATCGAATGGGTGATGATACGTCACCTCTACAAGCGGCCGCTCGATACGCTGCTCGCCACCTGGGGCCTCAGCCTCATTCTGCAGCAGCTTTACCGTTCGTTCTTCGGCGCTCGTGAAGTCGGCGTTGAATTGCCGGAATGGATGATGGGCTCGGTTGCTATCACCGATACGATTGAGGTGCAGATCAACGGCCTGTTCGTCATCAGTCTGACGCTTGCGATCACGGTCGCGGTTGCGCTGCTGATGTTCAAGTCGCGTTGGGGCAAACAGGTACGTGCCGTCGTGCAAAACCGCATCATGGCGGGCGCCGTCGGCATCAACACCGAAAAGGTCGACCGTTACACCTTTGCTCTCGGCTGCGGCATCGCCGGCGTCGCGGGCTCTGCCTTCACCATGATCGGCTCGACCGGTCCGACCGCAGGCCAGCTCTACATCGTCGATACATTCCTTGTGGTCGTCTTCGGCGGCGCGGCGAGCCTTCTCGGCACCATCGCCTCGGCCTTCTCGATCTCGCAGGCCCAGTCGACTCTGGAGTTCTTCCTGTCGGGCTCCATGGCCAAGGTCCTTACACTGCTCAGCGTGGTCGGCATCCTGATGCTGCGCCCGCAGGGTCTCTTCACCCTCAAAGTGCGCCGCTGAGGAAACGCAAATGATCCTCTCTCGAAAAGAACTGATCGGTCTTACGATCCTGTCACTGCTGATCCTGGCGGTGCTGCCTCTCGCACTCGATACTTTCCGGCTCAATCTTGTCGGCAAGTACCTGACCTACGCCTTCGTCGCGCTCGGCCTTGTGATGTGCTGGGGCTATGGCGGCATTCTCTCGCTGGGGCAGGGTATCTTCTTCGGTCTCGGCGGTTACTGCATGGCGATGTATCTCAAGCTCGAAGCTTCGAGCGTCGAGAACACCAAGATCCAGTCGACCCCCGGCATCCCGGACTTCATGGACTGGAACCAGATCACGGAGCTGCCTTTCTTCTGGGAGCCCTTCCACTCACTGCCGCTGACTCTCATCCTGGTCATCGCAGTGCCTGTGTTCTTTGCCTTCATCATCGGCTTTGCGATGTTCACCCGCCGCGTCGGTGGCACCTACTTCGCCATCATCACGCAGGCGATCGCCGCCATCCTGACCATCCTGATCGTCGGTCAGCAGGGCTATATCGGCGGTATTAACGGCATCACCGATCTTCGCACGCTGCACGGCTGGGATATCCGCACGGACGATGCGAAACTGATCCTCTACTTCGTCAATGCGCTGCTGCTCATCGGCTGCCTGCTCATTGCCTTCTTCGTGAAGCATTCGAAGCTCGGGCGCATCCTCGTCGCCATGCGCGACAAGGAAGATCGTGTCCGGTTCTCCGGCTACAACGTCTCGAGCTTCAAAATCTTCGTGTTCTGCCTGGCGGCCGGCATTTCGGCGGTCGGTGGCGCGATGTTTGCGCTGCAGGTCGGGTTCATGTCGCCGAGCTTTGTCGGCATCGTGCCCTCGATCGAGATGGTGATCTATGCCGCGGTCGGCGGCCGGCTCTCGATCCTCGGCGCTGTCTACGGAACGCTTCTCGTCAACTGGGCCAAGACCTCGTTCTCGGAAAGCTTCCCAGAGCTCTGGCTGCTCGGCCTCGGTGGCCTGTTCATCGCCGTCGTTCTCGCCTTCCCGAACGGACTGGCCGGTATCTACACGAGCTATGTCGAGCCTTACGTGAAGCGTCTTCTGAGCAAGAAGACCGAAATCATCCCCGGCGGGACGCTCCCGCAGGGCAGCCCCGCCGAGTGAGGAGAGAACGAATATGAATCCCCCCATCAACAGCGCGGGCGTGATCTCCGATCAGATGGCTCCGGACTTTCTTCTGGCGGTCGAAGCGCTCACCGTGTCCTTCGACGGGTTCAAGGCGGTCAACGATCTGTCCTTCTATGTGGACGAGCGCGAGATCCGCGTCATCGTCGGACCGAACGGCGCCGGCAAGACGACGGTTCTCGATCTCATCTGCGGCAAGACTAAAGCGACATCGGGTTCGATCAAGTTCCGCGGTCAGGAACTGACCCGGATGAGCGAGTCGAAGATCGTGCAGGCCGGCATCGGCCGCAAATTCCAGACGCCGTCGATCTATGACGATCTCACTGTCTTCGAGAATCTCGAAATTTCCTACCCGAAGGGACGCTCGGTGTTCGGCGCGCTTGCCTTCAAGCGCGACGCCACGGTGCGCGATCGCGTCTTCGAAGTCGCGGAAATGATCTTCCTCGAAAACAAGCTCAATGAGCGCGCCGAGTTCCTCTCGCACGGCCAGAAGCAGTGGCTCGAAATCGGCATGCTGCTGATCCAGGACCCCGATCTTCTGATGCTCGACGAGCCGGTGGCCGGCATGAGCGTGTCGGAGCGCAAAAAGACCGCCGAGCTCCTCAACAAGATCATCGCCAACCGCTCGATCATCGTCATCGAGCACGACATGAAATTCGTCGAAGACATCGCCCACAAGGTCACGGTTCTGCACCAGGGCAAGGTCCTGTCCGAAGGCAAGATGGATCATGTGAAGCACGACCCCAAAGTCGTTGAAGTTTACCTCGGACACTAGGAGCGGGACATGCTGAACGTTTCCAAACTTCATGTCTCTTACGGTCAGAGCGAAGTGCTGCACGGCGTGAGCTTCGATGTGAAGCCCAACGAAATCGTCGCGATCATGGGCCGCAACGGCATGGGCAAGACGACGCTCATGAAGAGCCTCATGGGTATCGTGCCGGCCAAGAGCGGCTCGGTGAAAGTCGGTACCGCTGACATCACCAATCTGAAAAGCTTCGAGCGGGTCGCTGACGGCATGGCCTATGTCCCACAGGGGCGCATGGTGTTCTCAACCATGACGGTGAAAGAGAACATAGAGACGGGGCTGACCGTCACCGGCGAGAACCAGGTGCCCGGCGACATCTACGAACTCTTTCCGGTTCTTCTCGAAATGAAGGGCCGCCGTGCCGGCAATCTTTCGGGCGGTCAGCAGCAGCAGCTTGCGATCGCACGCGCTCTCGCCTCGAAGCCGAAGGTTCTGCTTCTCGATGAGCCGACGGAGGGCATCCAGCCTTCGATCATCAAGGAGATGGGCCGGACGCTAAAGAAGATTCGTGACGAGAAGGGTCTGTCGATCGTCGTGTCCGAACAGGTTCTGAGTTTCGCACTCGACATCGCCGACCGAGTGCTTGTCATCGAGAACGGAAACATCGTCCGCGAAGATCTGCGGTCCAAGATCGATGAGAAGAAAGTGGCGGCTTATTTGTCCGTCTAGCGAAGACGGAAAGACGGGAAAATTCTGAAAGGGAAAAGGGTGGCAAGATGGCCGACACACTGATCAAGGTTGATCTCAACGGCTCCGCTTACGACAACGACAAGATTCACAATCGCTGGCATCCCGACATTCCGATCGTCGAATGGGTGGAGCCGGGCGACGACTTCATCATCGAAACGGTCGATTGGACCGGCGGTCAGATCAAGAACGACGACGATGCGTCGGACGTGCGCGATGTCGATCTCTCGCAGGTGCATTTCCTGTCGGGACCTGTCGGCGTCAAGGGTGCGGAGCCGGGCGATCTCCTCGTCGTCGATTTCCTCGATGTCGGCGCGTTTCCGGACAGCCTTTGGGGCTTCAACGGCTTCTTCTCGAAGAAGAACGGCGGCGGCTTCTTGACGGAGCATTTCCCCGAAGCCCAGAAATCGATCTGGGACATCAAGGGCATGTTCACGCAATCGCGCCATGTGCCCGGCGTCTCCTGGGCCGGTCTTATCCATCCGGGCCTGATCGGCTGTTTGCCGGACAAGAAGATGCTCGATATGTGGAACACGCGCGAGAAGGCGCTGTTCGACACCGATCCGGGCCGCACGCCGCCGCTTGCGGCGCTTCCTTACGCCGAAACCGCCCATATGGGCCGCATGAAGGGCGATGACGCCAAGAAGGCGGCGACCGAAGGTGCGCGCACGGTTCCGCCGCGCGAACACGGCGGCAATTGCGACATCAAGGATCTGTCGCGCGGCTCGCGCTGTTATTTCCCGGTCTATGTGAAGGGCGGCGGCCTCTCGATGGGCGACCTCCACTTCAGCCAGGGTGACGGCGAAATCACCTTCTGCGGCGCCATCGAAATGGCGGGCTGGCTGCATCTTAAGGTCGGGCTCATCAAGGGCGGGATGGCGAAGTACGGGATCAAGAATCCGATCTTCAAGCCATCGCCGATCAAACCCGATTACAAGGACCACATCATCTTCGAGGGCATCTCGGTCGATGAGGGCGGCAAGCAGCATTATCTCGACGTCCATATCGCCTATCGTCAGGCCTGTCTGAACGCGATCGAATATCTGAAAAAGTTCGGCTATTCGGGTGCTCAAGCCTATGCGATCCTGGGCACGGCACCTGTACAGGGTCACATCTCGGGTGTCGTCGACATTCCGAACGCCTGTGCGACGCTGTGGCTGCCGACGGAAATCTTCGACTTCGACATCAATCCGACCGCTGAAGGTCCGAAGAAGTTCATCGATGGCAAGATCGACGTTCCACTGGCCAAGGATCTCTGAAATGCCGGTCTATGAGTACGCCTGCGCGGAGTGCGGCCCTTTCGCCGCACTCCGTCCGATGGCCGAATATGCCGATCCGCATGACTGTCCGGAGTGTGGAACGGAAGCGCCGCGTGTCATGCTGACGGCACCGATGCTGGCGAATATGGATGCGGGACGCCGTACGGCCTTTGCCACCAATGAACGCAGCCAGCACGAGCCGAAAAGCACCAAAACGCATGGCGCCAATTGTTCGTGCTGTTCCTCCGGCTCGAAGAAAAAGGGCCGTCTCACGTGGTACGGCAAGGACGGCTCGAAGAGCTTTCCGACGAGCCGCCCCTGGATGATCTCGCACTGAGGAGAGATGTGATGAGTCTTTCGCACTGGGCCATTGTCGCGCTTGTCGCAGTCGTCCTGTTCGGACGCGGCAAGATTTCGGGCGCGATGGGCGACCTCGCCGAAGGCATCAAGAGCTTCAAGCGTGGCATGCGGGAAGGCGCGGAGACGGGGGATGAGCGCGTCTGAACGGGTAGAGGATGAGCGCGTCAGCCAAGTCGGCACATTCCGACTTGGCGCTCAATGTCGCCGTTCATTCGCAATGACGTCAGTTTTGGGAAACAGCTGGCGGCGTAAATGCGCCGTTGGTTGTATTGTCGATCAGCCTGTTGGTGCCAAAGCTCTGGATTGTTCCACCGGTTACCTGCATGCCGGTTGTGTTGGCCGTGATCGTCGAGTCACCGACCACAACGCCCGCTCCCCCTGAGGCGAAGAGGCCAAACAGATTTCCGACGATCACAGTCTGGTCGATCATGATACGGGTTGCCGCGCCCGCGGTTTGGGCAACGAGCCCTGCATTGTCGTTACCAAAAATCAGGCTGTTAGAAACTGTTCCCCGTACCGAGCCCGAGGCCGGAGAATTTACGAAAATACCGTTGGTCGTATTCAAGATCGTCACCTGATCTATAGCAAAACGTACATTTCCTCCGGCCGCGGGCTGCAATACAACACCGCCTCCGGCCGTAGGCGCTATCCCGCTATCGGTAATTTTGCTGTTGGTCATTGTAAGTTCAGTCGTCGCGCCGGCGGGTGTCTCAACACGCACGCAGGATGCCGTGCCTGCCTTAAACTGGGTGATGGTGACATTGTCGAGATGAACCGCCGCAGCGTTGATGATCCGGACGCCGTTGAGGCCGGTATTGGCGCCCTCGATCACGAGGTTGCGGAGACTGACGACAATGCCGGCGGCGTTGACGATGATGCCGTTCGTTGCCGCAGCCAGAATGCCGCCCCCTTCCTTGCAATCGATGGTGATCGATTTGGTGATGGTGACGGCGCCAAATCCGCCAGGATCAATACAGTTGATGATGCCGCCGGCCGCCGTTTTCGAAATGGCTCCGGCGAAGGTCTTGCAAGGCGCTGTGCGGCTGCACGGGTTCACATCATCGCCGACACCGGACACCCAAGTGCGTGTCGCCTGAGCGGAAGCCGGCGAGCCGGCAATCGCAAAAAATCCGAAAATCATTATAAGAGACAATATGATACGCTTCATCGCGTGCCCCCCTTGTCCGCTGCGGTCACTCTTCGTTAGATTGTAGATGTTATATATACATCTAAAAAGAGCATAGACGCTGGCGAGGCGATGCGGGGCGAACTCATTAACCGGGGCGTGCTAACAACGCGGTGGCCGCCTTCCTTTCGCGGCGCTGGAATTGGGGCAATGGGATTTCTTGCGCTTTGGCTGCGCAGCCTGACGGATCAGGCTCATTTCGTGCGGCGCAATGGCTGAGAGCGCGAAGGTTCCGGGTATCGTGATCCTGGGCGGAGCCCATGGTGCGATCGCAATGGGGCGCTGCCTGCGCGGCCGCGGCATTCCCGTCTGGCAGATCACCGACGAGACGCGTGTCCCCAGCTTCTCGCGTTACATTCTCAAAAGCCTGCGCTGGTCTGGAGCCGAAGATCCCGCGGCTCTCCAATATCTTTTGGATCTTGCGAATGAGAGCGGCCTCAACGGCTATGTCCTGCTCGGGGCGGGCGATGCGGAGGTCAAACTGATCTCGCAGAATTTCGAAGCTCTGTCGCGTGTGTACCGGCTGCCGACGACGCCCTGGGCGGAGCTCAGTTTCGCCTGCGACAAGGCGAAAGCTTACAGGCGCGCACAGGAACTCGGCATCGGCGTGCCTGAGATCTACAACATCACTTCGGTCCCGGCAGCCGAAGCCGCAACGCTCAATTATCCGGTCGTTCTAAAGCCGAGCATGCGCATCGCACGCAATCCGCTGACGCTGGCGAAGGCCTGGCGGGCCGACGACCGCGAGACCTTCCTTGCTTTGTATCGGCGCGCTGCAAGCTATGTCGGCGGCGAGAATGTCGTTGTACAGGAACTCGTGCCCGGTGGCGGTGAAACGCAGCTGTCTTACACCGGGCTCTGGAGCGGCGGGCATCCCGTTGCGGAATTTGCCGCGCGGCGGCTTCGCCAGCAGCCGGTCGAATTCGGCACCGGCACCTTTGTCGATGTCGTCGATGCACCGGACGTCATCGAACTCGGGCGCAAATTTCTCGCCTCCATCCATCACAACGGTCTGGTGGAAATCGAATTCAAGCGCGATCCGCGCTCGGGCCAGCTGAAGCTTGTCGACGTCAATCCGCGCCTTTGGACCTGGTTCGGGATCGCGGAAGCTGCGGGCGTCGATTACGGTCCGCTGCTCTACAATATCGCCACCGGCACCGAGCCGGTCATCGTGTCCGAAGCCACTTCGGGCACAGCCTGGATGTATCTGCCGCGCGATCTTGTGGCGAGCATACAGATGATGCTGAAGGGCGCGCTTTCGCCGGGGGACTATCTCGCCTCGCTCGGCAAGGTCAGAACCTGGGCGCTGTTTTCGACCGACGATCCGCTTCCGGCCCTGGTCGATATTCCGCTCGGGCTTTTGCGCGTCGCGACGAAATGGTTCTCGCTGCGCCGCAATTGATCAGGCGGCCGGCGCTTTGATCTTCGGCGCCATCGTCACGAAGCGCTCGTCCTGAGGATCTGAGCGGCAGGTGCCGGTCTTGGCGATCTCATCGATCACCTCCGTGATCAGGCGAATGCCCATCGGGCCGAGCTCGCGCCGCCACAGGCTCGCATCGTCTTCTCCCGGCAGAACGAAGCACCAGTCCTGCGCGGCAATACCGCCGGCATCCATCTCGTCGCTGAGATGATAGACGCTGCCGCCGGCGATCGGATCGCCGGCCTTGATCGTCCATTCGACGGCCGCGATGCCGCGCCAGCGGGGCAGGAGCGAGGGATGATAGCCGAGCGAGGCGATCTTGGCCTTGTCGAGCGGGATGAAGGCATGGGAATGCGCGCCGAGCACGACATCGAACTCGCCCGGGAGATCCTCATGGGTGACTTTGCGGCGGCCGGTGTGCAGAACCGGGGTTAGGCCAAGCTCCACGGCGGTCTTGGCCAGGCGGTCTTCCGCATCCGGCGCCACCACATGAATGTCATGGCCGCGAGCCTTGAGAATCTTGAGTATTTCGGCTCCGAACCAACGCGAGCCGATAAGCGCGATCCTCATAAGGATCCTCCGGAAAAGAAAGCCGCCTCACAGGGGTGAGGCGGCCTGATTATAGGACTTGAAGGCTGCCGCGAAGCGGTAATTTCAGCCCCGTTTTTCGGCCTCCCAGCGGCCCGAGCAGCCGCCAGCCGGGGCCTCCCAGGTGCCGCGGCCATATTTGCCCGACAGCCTGCCGACGCCGAGCGCCCCTTGATTGCCCTGGGTCACGCTGACGGTCACCGCGCCATTGCCCTCGACCTGACCGGAAACGTTGAAATTGTTCTTGCCGCCATAGGTGACGTTGCCGTTGTCGATGATCAGCGTGTAGCGGTAGCCGCGGTCGCAGGTACCGTTTTCGGTGACGATCAGGACGCTCCATTTGCCGTTGAAGGCCGCGGCCGACGGCTGTTTCGCAGCCTCCTGAGGAGCCGAAGTCGCAAGCGGCAAAGGCGCGCCGGTCTGGCTCGAGGCAGCGCTGGCCGCAAACATGGCGCCGGCCAAAGTGGCCGCTGTCAGAAGTCGAATCATGAAAAACCGTCCCGTTTGAATGGGCTGAGGTTAGGCCCGGAACGTGACGAAATGGCAAGCCCGTGCGGCGGAAGTGCGTCCGCGTCTCAAAATGCCGATCAGCCCTCTTGATCAGGCGGGCCGGACCTCGGTCAGAAGATGGGCGCACATGCGAAGGGCGGACGGCGTGTGCTCGACCTGGATGCGCAGGGGGCGGCCTGGGAACAGCGAGCGCCACAGATCGAGTGCCGCATGGACGGAACCGGAGAGCGCTTCCGAGCAGAGGGAGAGGCGGTCATCGCCCGGGCCGATGCCAAGCGCTTTGGCGAAACGGCGGTCATCGCCGGGACGAGTCTGACCGGAACGGATACGGGAATGAAGAGGCTTGATCGTTGCCGTAGTCATTGAACGCCTTGCCGCAAGAGTGTTGCTCTCACCGGCAAGTTTGCCAAGACCTTCTTTCCAAATCGTTCAGGCTAATTCTTCTGGCGTAAATTTAGGACAGCTTACGCTTCGGCGCGTTCCCAGCCGCCGGGCGCAAGCCGCTCCTGCGGGCGGAAACGCGCTTTGTATTCCATCTTGCGTGAGCCGTGGATCCAATAGCCAAGGTAAAGATGCGGCAGGCCCATGGCCTTTGCGCGCAGCACATGCTCGAGAATGATGTAGGTGCCGAGGCTGCGGCCGATCTCTTCGGGATCGTAGAAGGAATAGACCATGCTGAGCCCGTCCGTCAGCACATCGGTCAGCGCCATGCCGAGAAGGGGCCCCGAGCCGCGGCCGTTGATCGCCGTGTCCGGGCCGCGCTGGCGGTATTCGACGACGCGTGTCTTTACATGCGAGTCCTCGATCATCATCGCGTAATCGAGCACGCTCATCGACGCCATGCCGCCATCGGCATGACGGGCATCGAGATAACGGCGGAACAGCGAATACTGATCGGAGGAGGGGATGGCGGCACGCATATTGCCGATGATGTCGGCATTGCGCTCGCGGATACGCCGGAAGCCTTTGCTCCAGTCGAACTCATTGACGAGGACGCGGACGGAGACGCAGGCCTGACAGTTTTCGCAAGCCGGGCGATAGGCGATGGTCTGGCTGCGGCGGAAGCCGCCCTGGCTCAGAAGATCGTTCAGCGCAGCCGCGCGCTCACCGACCAAATGGGTAAAAACCTTCCGTTCCGTCTGCCCCGGGAGATAGGGGCAGGGTGATGGCGCCGTCAGATAAAATTGCGGCGTATCGCGCGGATGTTCGGTCACGGTCTTAGGTCAAAACTCCTCGACCCTGAGGATAGCACTCGAGGGGTAAACGCCAAGCTTCCATCAGGCATTTTCGACGGTCGCCCCGATCAGCATATCGTGGAGCAGGCGCTTGCGGCTGTTGAACAGCGAAATGAGCAGGGCCAACCCGCCGGTGAAGCTCGTGATCACGTAGAAAAGGATGACGTGGAAGGCACCCTGCCAGAAATTCGGCTGTTCGCCGGTATCGAGGCGGAAGATCAGGCCCATGGCCCGCATGCCGGGGGTCGCGCCGCGGCTACCGATGGAGACGCCCGAATAGAGAATGGCAACGATCGGGAAGACGGCCCCATAAAGAAGCCAGGCAAGGCCGAGCGTGACAACGCCCAGAATGCCGACGATCACGCAGGCGATCAGCCAGAGAATGCAGACCAAAGTGAAGTCAATCAGAAAGGCGATCATGCGCTTGCGGCGCACGCCATCGAGCGCGGCGGGATGATAGACGGGGAAAGAACGGTCGTCGGCGGTCATGGTGGGCCCTCATTCCTGTTCCGGTAAATGTGGGAAATCCAGAGGGCCGGACAAGGGCGAAAACCACACCGCTGAGGCGTTTTTATCGGCCTGTGCGGCAAGGCAAAATACGGCTCTGCGCGCCGCGAACGCTAAAATTTGCACCGCTAAATGTTTCAGCCATGAAAAACTCCGGAAACATTGCCTCGCTAAACGCCCCGCAACCGAAGGGCGATAAGAGCGAGGGAACACCATGAGCAAGCGACCCGAAACAATCGTGCTCCATACGGGGCACCGGGCCGACCCGACGACAGGTTCGGTCGTGCCGCCGATCCATCAGACGACGTCCTACCAGTTCAACAGTACCGAACATGCCGCCAATCTTTTTGCGCTGAAGGAATTCGGCAATGTCTACACGCGGATCATGAATCCGACGACGGCGGTGCTCGAAGAGCGAATCGCCGCGCTCGAAGGCGGCGTTGCGGCGCTTGCGACGTCGAGCGGGCAGGCGGCGGAATTCTTCGCCATCCAGAACATCTGCCATGCGGGCGATAATTTCGTCACCTCGACCGATCTCTATGGCGGTACGTGGACGCTGTTTGCGAACACGATGAAAACCATGGGCATCGAAGCCCGTTTCGTCGATCCGTCGGATCCGGAAAATTTCCGCCGCGCGACGGATGCGCGCACGCGCTGCTATTTTGCCGAGACGCTGGCCAATCCCAAGCTCAATGCCTTTCCGATTGCCGAAGTCGCAAAGATCGGCCGGGAGCTTGGCGTGCCCTTGATCGTCGACAACACGGCAGCGCCCATCATCTGCCGGCCGTTCGATCACGGCGCGGCGGTGGTCGTGCACTCGACGACAAAATATATCGGCGGCCACGGCACCTCGGTCGGCGGAATCATCATCGACGGCGGCAATTTCGACTGGGAGAAGCATGCCGAGCGATTCCCGATGCTGAACGAGCCCGATCCGAGCTATCACGGCGCGATCTGGACGCAGGCTGTGAAGCCTCTCGGCCCGATCGCCTACATCATCAAGGCCCGCGTCACGCTCCTGCGCGATCTCGGCTCGGCGATGTCTCCGTTCAATGCGTTCATGTTCCTTCAGGGTTTGGAAACCTTGCCGCTGCGCATGAAAGCGCATTGCGAAAACGCGGCGCTCGTTGCGGCTCATCTGTCAAAACATCCGTCGGTGAAGCGCATAATCTTCGCCGGCATGCACAGCGACGCCGAACAAAAGCGCCGCGCCGCGGTCTATCTGAAGGGTGGTTACGGCGGTCTCGTCGGCTTCGAGCTCAAGGACGGGATGGACGCAGGACGCCGTTTCATTGACTCGCTAAAGATGATATATCATGTGGCGAACATTGGGGATGCGCGCACCCTTGCCATTCATCCGGCATCGACGACGCACTCGCAATTGTCCGCCGCCGAACAGGCGCGGACCGGCGTCACCGACGGCTATGTACGCCTTTCCGTTGGCATCGAGCACATCGACGATATCATCGCCGATCTCGACCAGGCGCTAGAAAGATCGGCCGTGCCGCTCAAGCGGGCGAGCTGATACTACCGGCGGCGCGGTGCTTGTTTTTCGCACACAGCAAGCCTCGCGTCGCCGGTTGTGTCTTTCATGAGGGCGTTAACAGCCTGTCATGCTTCCCGGCCAGCTTGGGGCAGTCTTCCGAAAGGTTACTGCCATGCTCCGCACTTTCGCTTCTGCGATTCTGATTTCCGCCACTGTTCTCGCCGCTCCGGCGGCCTTTGCGCAAAATGCCCAGCCGCTCGTCATCGGCCATCGCGGCGCGCCCGGCTATTTCCCCGATCACACGATCGAGGGTTATACGAAGGCCATTGAAAGCGGCGTCGACTTCATCGAGCCCGATCTCGTCTCGACCAAAGACGGCGTTCTGATCGCCCGCCATGAGCCGATGCTCGGCGGCACGACCGATATTTCCGAGCGCAAGGAATTTGCCGACCGCAAGACGACGAAGAAGCTCGACGGCTTCGATGTGACCGACTGGTTTGCGTCCGACTTCACCTTCGCCGAGATCAAGACGCTGAAGGCCAAGCAGCCTATGGCCGACCGCGATCAGAGCCATAACGGCAAATATGCCATTCCCTCGCTCGATGAAGTCATCGAGCTTGCCAAGAAAAAAAGCACCGAGACCGGCCGCACCATCGGCATCTATCCGGAAGTCAAGCACTCGATCTTCCATGCGGCGCAGGGCCTCGCCATCGAAGACAAGCTTGTCGACCGGCTGAAGAAGGAAGGCTGGACCGAGAAGACCTCGCCGGTGATCATCCAGAGCTTCGAGACGGCCAATCTGAAATATCTGCACACGCGCACGAATGTTCGTCTCGTGCAGCTCGTCGATGCGGAAGATGTCGACAAGGACGGCAATATCGTTCTCGTGGCGCCGCTCGAGCAGCCGTATGACTATGTCGTTGCCGGCGACAAGCGCACCTTCAAGGACCTCGTCACTCCGGCGGGTCTCGCTGAAATCAAGACCTATGCGGATGGCGTCGGTCCCTGGAAGCCGTATCTGATGGCCGGCAAGCAGACCGATGCCAACAATGACGGCAAGCCGGACGATCTGAACGGCGATGGCGCGGTCGACGAGCGCGATCGCGTGCTGATCAAGGACACGGGCGTTGTAAAGGCCGCGCACGATCTCGGCCTCTTCGTTCACACCTGGACCTTCCGTAGCGAGCCGAAGCGCCTTGCCTCCGACTACAAGAACGATCCGGTGGCCGAATATCGCGCCTTCTTCGATCTCGGCGTCGATGGTGTGTTCAGCGACTATCCGGACCACGCCGTGAAGGCACGCGGCGTCGCCCAGCGCTAAACGCATGAACCTTTCCTTGGCGCCCGCCGACTAAGTTCTTAAGGGCGGGCGCTGAGGTAAAGGCGATGGAAGACAAAGTTTCGAAACGCCGCGGCCGTGCGCTTGTCGCGCTTCTCGTTCTGGCGTTTTTTGTTCTGATCGTGATCGGCCTTGTCTCGGCCTTCAAGCTCGGCGTGTCCGCCGGCATGGCGAGCGCAGGCACCGCGATCGCCCTCTATCAGATCCCGGCCATGGTTTTCGATTGGCCGCGCCTGACGCTCGATGATGTGTTCGCCTTCTTCGGCGCGGTGTTCGAGTGGTTCCTCGATCTCTTCAGCTGGTGAGTTTTAGTTGGAGATCGGGGCTTTCCAATACGCTTTCGGCAAAGCCGCAAACGCATCGGGCAAAGACCGCACGATAGCGGCAAGCTGCGCATCGATCTCGGCGAGATAAAACGTCCAGTCCGAAAAGCGGCGGATCTCTTCGACGCCGTCGGACACACCGCGCAGGCAGATCATGCCGGCGCCCGCGATCATGCAGGCGCGCAGCACGGCATAGCTTTCCATATCGACCATATCGGCATCGATCGCATCATACTGACTGCCATTGACGATGGAGGCGCCGGTTGCGATGCGCGCGGTGGGGATGCCGGGCAGGCGCTGCGGAATGAACAGCTCCGCCGGAAGATCGAGAAACGGCGTGACGCCTTTTTCAAATCCCAAAGGGCTCGCATCCATATCGCGGTACGACACATGCGAGACCTGAAAGATTTCGGCCTGTTTGAGCGACCGCGAACCGGCCGAGCCGAGATTGACGACAAGATCGGCGGAATGATCGTTGAGCGCTTTTAGCGTGCGCACACCCGCTTCCACAGGTCCGACGCCGATGATGACCGGCTCGATCAGCGTTCGCAGCGCCGCGCCATATTCGGCCTCCGTCGCCATGAGGAAGAGAACTCTGAGCGGGCCGTCGGCGGCGGAGTAGGTTTTGATCATGGCTTCAGTGATCGTGGTTGCAATGACGGTGATCGGCAAGAACTTCGATCACCCGGCAATCGGCGACGACATTGCACGAGCACTGCTCGACCATCCGGCTGAGCTCCTGCTCAAGCGCCTGAAGCCGCGAGATCTTGCTGCGCACGTCGCTGAGGTGGCGCTTCGCAATCGCATCGGCCTCGGCGCAGGAGGCTTCCGGCCGGTCGGAGAAATCGAGAAGGGCGCGGATATCCTCAAGCGCAAAGCCGAGTTCGCGCGCATGGCGGATGAAGGCCAGCCGGTCGCGGTGGCCGCGGCTATAGGAGCGGTGATTGCCCGAGGTTCTATCCGCCTGCGGCATCAGGCCGATTTTCTCGTAATAGCGGATGGTCTCGACCTTCGTGGACGCGACCTTGGCCAGCTCGCCGATGGAATAACTCACTTTTTCTCCTTGAACCTGTAGCCGCTACAGGTTTTAGGGTGCCCTCAGGGCCGGATCAAGGATGAGGACAAAATGGCGTCGGACAGGTTGCGGTATCGCGTCGAGGGCATGGATTGCGCGAGCTGCGCGGCGAAGATCGAGAACGCGCTCGTCCGCATCGAGGGCGTGGCCGATGTGCAGCTCAATTACGCCGCCGAGAAGCTAAACTTCCGCTATGCCGGCTCGGCCCTCAGCGATGTGGAAGAGAAAATCCGCTCGCTGGGATATACGCCGCACCGCGAAGAGAATGCAGGCGCGCGCAAGCCCAAAGCGGATGAGAAGACCGCGTGGTGGGCAAAGCCGAAAGCCAAGCTCGCCATCGCTATCGGCGTCATCCTCGCCATCGCCTTCATCGCCTCGCATGTCGCTCCGGACTATGCCGATATTTTCTACATTATCGCCGCGCTTGCCGGGATCGTGCCCTTCGGCCGCCGCGCCGCGGTGCTGGCCGTTTCCGGCTCTCCCTTCTCCATCGAACTTCTGATGGTCGTCGCCGCCATCGGCGCGGTGCTGATCGGCGAGGCGGAAGAGGCGGCGGTCGTCGTCTTCCTCTTTGCGGTCGGCGAAGTTCTGGAAAATGTCGCGGCGGGCAAAGCGCGCGCCGGAATTCAGGCGCTCATCGATCTTGTGCCGCGCACCGCGATCCGCCGGGCGGACGGGCAGGACAAGGAAGTCGCGGCCGATCAGCTGGCCGTGGGCGACATCATCGTCGTGCGGCCGGGAGATCGTGTGGCGTCGGACGGGGCGATTGTCGAAGGCGCATCCGAACTCGATCAGTCGCCGATCACCGGCGAGTCCGTGCCCGTTGCGAAATCCATCGGTGCGGAGGTTCATGCCGGCAGCATCAACACGACGGGCGTTCTGATCGTGCGAGTCACGCACACCGCCGAAGACAACACGATTTCGCGCATCGTTCATCTCGTTGAAGAGGCGCAGGCCTCGAAAGCCTCGATCGCGCGTTTTATCGACCGCTTCAGCGCCTGGTACACGCCGGACGCCATGGCGGCGGCGGCGCTTGTTATCGTCATTCCGCCGCTCTTCCTGGACGAAGACTGGCACACCTGGATTTATCGCGGCCTTGCTCTGCTGCTCATCGCGTGCCCGTGCGCGCTGGTCATCTCGACGCCGGCCGCCATCGCTTCGGGACTTTCGGCGGGCGCGCGGCGCGGCCTTCTGATCAAAGGCGGGCTTCCGCTCGAAACGCTGAGCCGCGTGAAAACCATCGCCTTCGACAAGACCGGAACGCTGACGGCGGGGAGGCCGCGCGTCACCGATCTGATCGCTTTCGGCAAAAGCGAAGATGAGGTGCTGGCGCGGGCTGCGGCGGTCGAGAAAGGTTCGAGCCATCCGCTCGCCAAGGCCATTCTGGTGGCGGCCGAGGAGAAGGGCGTCAAAATTCCAACCGGTTTCGGCGCGTCGGCCATCGCCGGCAAAGGCGCGACGGCGCGGCTGACCGATGGATTCGTCTTGGTCGGTTCGCCGCGTCATGCAGCGGAAACTTCATCTCTGCCAGAAGAGGTCGCCACAAGAATCCGGACGCTGGAGGACGAAGGCAAGACGGTCGTCGTCGTCTCGGCCGGAAAGACAGTCGAAGGCATTATTGCCATGCGCGATGAGCCGCGGGCCGATGCGCGCGAAGCGATACTGAACTTGCGGGCGCGCGGCATCCGTCCGCTGATGCTGACCGGCGATAATGCGCGCACGGGCAAAGCCATTGCTTCGGCTCTCGCCCTTGATGTGGAAGCCGAGCTTCTGCCGCACGACAAGCTGAAACGCATCGAAGCGCTGAAACGCGACGGCGGTGTCGCGATGATCGGCGACGGGATCAATGACGCGCCGGCATTGGCTGCAGCTTCCGTCGGCGTCGCGATGGGCGGTGGGACGGATGTCGCGCTGGAAACGGCGGACGCGGCGCTGCTGCAGAACAATGTGTCAGGCGTTGTCGATCTCGTTGACCTCTCGCGCGCAACGCTCGGCAATATCCGCCAGAATATCGGCGCGGCGCTCGGGCTGAAGGCGATCTTCCTTGTCACGACGCTGATCGGCGCAACGAGTCTCTGGATGGCCATTCTGGCCGATACCGGTGCGACGGTGCTGGTGACGGCAAATGCGATGCGGCTGCTGAACTGGAGGGGAGTGCCGAAGCGCTAGCGCACGAGACCCGACAGTTTCTCGATCGCGGCATCGAGCACGGTGTCTTTTTTTGAAAAGCAGACACGGACAACGCTCGTCACGGGATTTTCCGCATAGAAGGCCGAGACGGGAATGAGCGCAACGCCGCGTTCATGCACCAGCGTCTTGCAGAAATCCTCGTCCTTCACGTTCAACCCGAGCGGGGCGAGGTCGACGTTCAGAAAATAGGTGCCCTGACTTTCGAGCGGTGGCAGGCCGATGGAGCGAAGCCCGTCTGCGAGCCTGTCGCGCGAGCGCTGAAGGTCAGCGCGCATCTCCTCGAAAAACGCATCTTCCTTGCCGAGGCCATAGGCCACCGCCGTCTGCAGATTGGGCGGTGTCGTGAAGGTCAGAAACTGATGGGCTTTCGACAGCGCCTTCATCAGATGCGGTGCGGCGCAGACAAAGCCGACTTTCCACCCGGTGAGAGAAAAGATCTTTCCGGCCGAGCCGATCTTTACCGTGCGCTCGCGCATACCGGGGAGGGCGATCAGCGGAATATGCTGGCGGCCGTCGAAAGTGACGTGTTCCCAGACTTCATCGCAGACAGCGACTGCGTCGAATTTCTTGCAATAGCGGGCGAGGAGTTCGAGATCCTCGCGCGGAAAGACGGTCGCGGTCGGGTTCAGCGGATTGTTGAAGACGACGACGCGCGTCTTGTCCGAGAAGGCGCGCGCCAGCATTTCTTCATCGAAGCGCCAATGCGGCGGCTCGAGCCGCACAAGTTTCGGAATGCCGCCCGCGAGTTTCACCAGCGGCAGATAGGCGTCATACAGCGGCTGGAAGAGGACGACTTCATCGCCCGGCTCCACCAGCGCAAGGATCGCGCCTGCAATCGCTTCCGTCGCGCCGGAGGTGATCATCACTTCGCGCTCGGCATCGAGGGTTACGTCGTGCCAGTGCGCATAGTGCGTGGCGACGGCGGTGCGCAATTCGGCAAGGCCCATCATCGGCGGATATTGATTATAGCCGTCGAGGACGGCCTCCGCCGCTTTGCGGCGTATGTCTTCCGGGCCCGGCCCGTCGGGAAAGCCCTGGCCGAGATTGATCGCACCGGTTTCGCGCGCGAGCACCGACATGACCTCGAAGATCGTTGTCGGCAGGTTCGAAAACAGCGAGTTCATTTCACGCGCGTTATTTCGCACTAACGGGCTGATGCCCAAGCGCATCGATGCGGCGGCAGGGGATGCCGTCGAATTTGCAGAGTTCCTGATAGATCAGCTCGGCGTGATTGCGGTCACGCGTTTCCACGGTCACATCAAGCGTTGCGCCTTTGGCCGGGACGTCGAGGTAAAGACGCCCATGGCTGACTTCGAGAATATTGGCGCCGAGTTCTCCGAGCCGCGTTGCGATCTTGCCGAGGACGCCGGGCTGATCGTTGATGGTGAAGCGGAAGGCAGCGATGCGGCTTTCGCGCTCAAGCTCGCGCACCATGATCGAGGCCAGAATGCGCGGATCGATATTGCCGCCGCACAGAACGATGCCGACCTTCCTGTTTTTGAAGCGTTCGGGATAAGCCAGCATCGCGGCAAGGCCCGCGGCGCCCGCGCCTTCGGCCATCGTTTTTTGATGGGTCGCGAATGCATTTACGGCGCGCTCGAAATCGGCTTCGCCGACGGTGAGGATTTCCGAGACAAGGCCGCGCACGACGGGAAGCGTCAGCGTACCGACATTCTTGACGGCAATGCCTTCCGCGAGCGTCGGGCCGCCTTTGGGCCGCTCTTTGCCGGTCATGGCGTTGATCATCGACGGATAGAGCTGGCTCTCGACTCCAATAATTTCGATGGTCGGCTTCAGGCCCTTCGCGGCAATCGCGATGCCGGAGATGAGACCGCCGCCGCCGATCGGCACGACGATGATGTCGAGCTCCGGCGCATCGGCCAGCATTTCGACGCCGACCGTGCCCTGGCCGGCGATCACCTTCGGATCGTCGTACGGATGAATGAGGGTGAGGCCTTCGTCCTTCACCAGGGATTCGGCGCGGATCTGCGATTCCGCCAAAGTCTCGCCGTCGAGGACGACCTTTGCGCCGAAGGCTTCGGTCGAGCGCACTTTCACCTGCGGCGTCTGCTCGGGCATGACGATGGTCGCCGGAATGCCAAGACGCTGCGCGTGATAGGCGACGGCCTGCGCATGATTGCCCGCCGACATGGTGACGACGCCTGTTTTGCGCGCCGCATCGTCAAGGCTGGCAAGCTTCATGAAGGCGCCGCGGTCCTTGAAGCTGTTCGTCACCTGCATGTTTTCATACTTCACCCAGACCTCGGCGCCGGTCAGCGCCGACAATTTGGGGGCCGGCAGCATCGGGGTGCGGAAAACCTCGCCGTCGAGATCTTTGGCGGCGGCATGGATGTCGGCGAGGGTGACGGGGAGTTTGGACATGGGAATCGCAGTTTAGCTCAATCTTCTCACCTAAAGGGAGGGGGCATCCAAAGGCAGGGAGCATCGCCGGTGAAAGAGTGTCATTTTGAATGCACTAGGCTAGAGAATCCCTATGCCATTGTTCTCGATCCTGTGCCCGGTCTACCGCCCGCCCGCGCTTCTTCCTTTCGCGGTCGACAGCGTTCTCTCCCAGACCCTAACGGACTGGGAGCTGTTTATTGTGTGTGATGGAGCGCCGCCGGAAACGGTTGCCGCAGCGGAAAGTTATTCCGCCCAAGATCCGCGGATTAAGGTGCGGGCCTTCCCGAAAGGCGAGCGCAATGGGGAGGCGCATCGTCATACCGTCCTACAGGAGGCCGAAGGCACATACGTCGCGCAGATCGGCGACGACGATATATGGCTGCCGACCCATCTTGCCGCGATGTCCAGCCTGCTCGCGGAGGTCGAGTTCGGGCATTTTCTCGAAATGCGCATCCTGCCGGGTCTCGTCCCCAATATGGTGATGGCGTCGCTCGAGGAGGGAGAGGCGCAGCGCATTCTCGAAACCTCAAAATGTCTCTTCGGTCCGACCGTTACGGGCTACAGGATGGAGACCTACCGAAGGCTTCCGGAGGGCTGGTCCCCGGCGCCTCAGGGCATCGCCTCCGATGCATTCATGTGGAAAAAGTTTCTTCGCCTTCCAGACATAACGATCCGTACGTGCAATGAAGTTCACGCGCTGAAGGTGCCGGACTATTTCCGCTCACATATGTCCATCGCTCAGCGCAGACGCGAACATGAGCGCCTTGCGCTGCTGGCCGCCGACGTCAAAGCCCGTGAAAGTTTGGTAGATTTTGCGTTCAAGAACCTGAAGCAAAGAAAGACCAAAGCATGAAGGTCACGCCGCTCGATATTCCAGATGTGGTTCTGTTCACGCCCGAACGGTTCGCTGACAATCGCGGGTTCTTCGCCGAAAGCTTTCGCCTCGACATATTCCAGAAGGCGTCGGGAACGGACATTGTTTTCGTCCAGGACAATCATCTGTTTTCGCGTGAAGCCAAGACGATACGCGGATTTCATTATCAGGGGCCGCCGAAAGCGCAGGGCAAGCTGGTACGCGTGCTGCAGGGCGCGATTATCGACTTTGCGCTCGATGTCCGCGCCAACTCGCCGACCTATGGCAAATTCGTCGAGGCGGTTCTGTCCGCCGAGAACGGATGTCAGCTCTGGCTGCCGGCGGGATTTGCGCATGGCTTTATGACGCTCGAGCCGAACACGCATGTGCTGAACAAAGTGTCGGATTATTACTGGCCGGCAAGCGATGGCGTTGTGGCGTGGGACGATCCGGATGTCGGCGCGCCGTGGCCGCTCGATGGCGCGGAGCCCATATTGTCCGACAAGGACAGGCGCGGAACGAAGCTCAAGGACCTCGTCTCGCCGTTCCGCTGATCAGCCCTTTTTCAGCTTCTCCGCGACGGTCGCCGCGTAATAGGTGATGACGGCATCGGCGCCGGCGCGCTTGAAGGCGGTCAGGCTTTCCATCATCGCGCGGTCATGGTCGATCCAGCCGTTCTGGGCGGCGGCCTCGATCATCGCGTATTCGCCCGACACCTGATAGGCGATCGTCGGACGCTGGAACGCTTCCTTCACGCGCCACAGCACGTCGAGATAGGGCATGCCGGGCTTCACGATCAGCATGTCGGCGCCTTCGGCGAGATCGAGCCCGGCTTCGAGCAGCGCCTCGTCGGTGTTCGACGGGTCCATCTGATAAGTGCGCTTGTCGCCGACGAGCACGGCATTGGTGCCGATGGCGTCGCGGAACGGGCCGTAAAAGGCCGAGGCATATTTCGCGGCATAGGCCACGATCTGCACATCTGTCCGCCCTGCAGCATCGAGCGCCTTGCGGATCGCGCCGACGCGGCCGTCCATCATGTCGGAGGGCGCGACCATATCGGCGCCGGCCTGGGCATGCAGCAGCGCCTGGCGGACGAGAACATCGACCGTGGCGTCGTTGATGACTTCCGCGCCGTCGAGCAGGCCGTCATGGCCGTGGCTCGTATAGGGATCGAGCGCGACATCCGACATCAGCCCGATTTCCGGCACGGCGCGCTTGATCGCGCGCAGCGCCCGGCAGACGAGGTTTTCGGGGTTCTGGGCTTCCGAGCCGCGCGCATCGCGCAGCATCGGATCGGTATAGGGAAAGAGCGCGATCGCCGGCACGCCGAGGCTTGCGGCGCGTTCGGCTTCGCCGACCGCTTCATCGACCGACAGGCGCTCGACGCCGGGCATCGCGCCGATGGGTTCGCGGTGGCGCTCGCCCTCGATCAGGAAGAGCGGCCAGATGAGATCGGAGGCCGTGACATGGTTCTCGCGCACCAGGCGGCGCGACCATTCGGCCTTGCGGTTGCGGCGCGGCCGCTGGGCAAGATCGGGCGTTGCCGTGCGCGTCCGGGGCGCGGCTTCGGCGTTGGGATCGTTGGGCTTTGGAAAGCGGCCGACGGTGTCGTGCATGATACCCTTGGCTAGCATATTGGAGCCCTTCCAGACAGCCCGGCTTTGCCGCACCCGGGTTGCCTCCAGCCTGCCTGGTCTTGGTTACCCATCTGCGTTGACGGGGCCGGATGCCGCCCCTAAGCCTCATCTATGCTTCATCTCCTGCGCCCCAAGCCGCCAATGCCCGTCACCGGCGAAGACCGCCCCGTTACCGACTGGACGCAGAACCTTGTCCTTTTCTTTAGGGTCCTGGCCCTGTTTCAGATCGCCAAGGGCCTGGTCCATTGGGGACTTTTGATCCATCCGGGCGACGGGCCGATCACCGCCGAATATCTGACCGGCAATATCTACTTTGCTGTTCTGGACCCGGTGGCCGGGGTCGGCCTGTGGCTGACGTCTTCCTGGGGCGCGGTCATCTGGTTACTAGCGGCCGTCAGTCAGATCGCCATCAGCATCGGCTTCCCGGAAATATTCGGCGAGATGTGGCCGCTGATCGGCTTCGAGTTCGCTGCAATTATCGGGTATATATTCTTGACCTGGAAGGTCGCAAAAGTAGCAGACGAATAGATTTCGTCAGTTGTTCATCTTCCAGTACTGAGTCTAGTCGCTGCCGAGTAGCGTTTACCAGTTATTCAGTACAAGAAATAAATACAAATTTAGCCTTGGCTTTTAAGCGCATTTTTATCCGTGACCCCTAGATTTCGTTCAAACACCGGCAAAGACCGTAAAGGCGTGCCGTGAAATCAGAGGGTGAGGCGTAACGATGTCGAAAACTGCTCACGCATTTGCGGGAAGCGAAGCCACGGCGAAGGCCGAGGACGTCCGCCCGCTTTATCTGGAGGCCCTGACGCTGGTGGAGCGGCTGCATCGCCGCCTGCTCGACGTCATCAAGGACGAGTTCGATCGCCGCGGACGCGCCGATGTGAACAGCGTCCAGGCTCTTCTGCTCTACAATATCGGCGACGCCGAACTGACGGCCGGTGAGCTGCGCACGCGCGGTTACTACCTGGGTTCGAACGTTTCCTACAATCTCAAGAAGCTGGTTGAAGCCGGCTTCCTCCATCACCAGCGTTCGCGCATGGACCGCCGGTCGGTGCGCATCAGCCTGACGGAGAAGGGCCGCGAGGTCCACGAGATCGTCGATCAGCTTTACGCCAAGCACGTGAAGTCGATCGAACAGGTCGGCGGCATCAATTCCGGCGACTTCCAGGTGATCAACAAGGCGCTCGTCCGCCTTGAGCGCTTCTGGACCGACCAGATCCGCTATCGCCTGTAATTAAATTCTGAAATCCCTCCGCAGGGATGTTTGAGAGAAGCCGGAAGGGCGCGTCGGGAAGGACGCGCCCTTTTGGTTTTTAAACGAGCCCGCCATTGGCGCGGATGGTCTGGCCGTTGATCCAGCCGCCATCCGTGCTGACAAGGAAGGAGACGGCGGCGGCGATATCGTCCGGCGTGCCGAGCCGCTCCATGGGTGAGGCTTTCGCGAGACGCTCGATCAGCTCCTGAGATTTGCCGTCGAGGAACAGATCGGTCGCGGTCGGCCCGGGGGCGATGGCGTTGACGGTGATGTTCTTGCCGCGCAGCTCTTTCGAGAAGATCGCCGTCATGGTTTCGACGGCGGCTTTCGTTGCGGCATAGACGCCGTAATTCTCAAGCTTTGTGCCGACAACGCTGGTCGAGAAATTGACCACGCGGCCGCCGGAGCGGATACGCGTTGCCGCTTCCCGCAGCGCATTGAACGTGCCCTTTACATTGATCGCAAAATGGCTGTCGAACAGCTCATCCGTCGAATCCTTGATCGAAGCGGGCTTGAAGATGCCGGCATTGTTGACGAGGACATCGACGCCGCCGAATTCCTTTTCCGCGACATCGAACATCGCCTTCACCGCTTTCGGATCGGCGACGTCGCCTTTCGCAAGTGCGGCTTTGCCGCCGGCGGATTCGATCCTCGATTTCGTCTCTTCGGCAGCCGCGGTGTTGCCGGCATAGTTGATGACGACGGCAAAGCCTTCGCGGGCAAGGCGCTCGGCGATGGCGGCGCCGATGCCGCGCGAGGCGCCGGTGACGATGGCGGTTTTCGAAGTGGTCATGGATGAATTCCTGCGAATGCTGGTGCCGGAAACATGGGGTGGCGGCACTCTAAAGAAAGGTGCGGGCGCCCTGGCGGCGCCCGCAATCGATTCAAATCAGAACGCGCTTACCGTCGGACGGACAACGATCTCATTGACGTCCACGCCCTCGGGCTGTTCGACCGCATAAGCGATGGCGCGGGCGATCGCGTCCGGTGTCAGCGAGTTCTTGCGCCATTCGGTCAGGGCCTGCTGCGTCTCGGCGCCGGGAATATCATGGCCGAGTTCGGTCGCGACAACGCCGGGCGAGATGACGGTCACGCGGATATCCGAGTTTTCCTGGCGAAGCCCTTCGGAGATGGCCCAGACCGCATATTTCGTGGCGCTGTAGACCGCGCAGGTCGGATACACATTATGCGCGGCGATGGACGCGACATTGATGACCTGGCCTTTGCCGGCGGCTTTCATGCCGGGCAGGACGGCGGCGATGCCGTGCAGCACGCCGCGGATATTGACGTCGATCATCCGGTTCCAGTCGTCCACCTTCAAATCCGTCATGACCGAGAGCGGCATGACACCGGCATTGTTGACGATGACATCGACGCCGCCGAATTCCTTCTTTGCAAAATCGGCGAAGGCCTGCGTGTCCTCAAAGCTCGTGACATCGAGCGCGCGGAAGCGGGCGGAGCCGCCCTTCGCATTGATATCGGCGGCGAGCTTTTCGAGACGGTCGGTGCGGCGTGCGCCGAGAACGACATTGGCACCGCGCTCAGCGAGTTCGAGAGAGGCGGCTTCGCCGATGCCGCTCGAGGCGCCGGTGATGAGGATGGTTTTTCCCTTTAGGCTGGACATTGGCTTTCTCCTGTTCGGCCCGGCGCTGTTTGCGTCCGGCATGAGGAGAAACTGGTGCATGCGGGCCTAAAGACGGTAGAGCAGGACTCCCGGCAAATTGCACAAAACTACGAAGTTTCGGATCATCGGGCAGGGGCTTGCACGATCCTCTCCGGCGCTTGCCTAAAGCTCTTTGCGCTTCGAGAAGCGCCTTCCATCTAGCAATTCCAGCACTATAGTGAGGGCTCGATTAAGGAGACGCGTTGTGGATACGCATATCGAGCTGGCAAAGATGGTTGAACAATATTCCAGCGCCGAGGGGATGCACCCAACGGCGATCCCGCGCCTTCACCTCATCCGCTCCTCGACGGTGACCGAGCCGCTGCATGCGCTGCATGTGCCGGCGGTCTGCCTGATCGCCCAGGGGCGCAAGCAGGTGATGCTTGGCCCGCAGCTCTTCGAATACGACCCGGCGAAATATCTCGTTGTCGCCGTCGACGCGCCGATCGTGGCGCATGTCACGCAAGCGTCCGCCGACAAGCCTTATCTCTGCGTCCGGCTCGATCTCGATCCGACCTTGCTCGGCCAGCTGATGCTGGAGGCGGGCACTGGCGCGGCCCCGAATGCCTCCGTCAGCCAGAGTCTTCAGCTCTCGACGGTGACGCCTGAACTCGTCGACGCTTTCGTGCGTCTTGTGAAACTGCTCGGCCAGCCGAAGGACATTCCGGTTCTCGCGCCTCTGGCTGAACGCGAAATCCTCTACCGGCTTCTTCTCGGAGAGCAGGGCGAGCGGCTGAAACAGATAGCGGTCGCCGAAAGCAAAGTGCAGCAGGTCAACCGCGCCATCGGCTGGATCAAGAAGAACTACCGCGAACCGTTTTCCATCGAGTCCGTTGCGGCGGAAGCGCGAATGAGCGCCTCGGCACTGCACGCGCATTTCAAGGCGGTGACGGCGATGAGCCCGCTGCAATATCAGAAACAGCTTCGCCTTCAGGAAGCGCGGCGTCTTCTCTTGATCAATGCTGCGGATGCGGCGACGGCGGGGCACCGCGTCGGCTATGACAGCCCGTCTCAGTTCTCGCGCGAATATGCGCGCACCTTTGGGCTTCCGCCGGTGCGCGACATCGCGCGCATGAAGAGCATGCCGCCGGAACTTCTGGGCCTGAACTGACGCTCAGAGTTTTTCGGGAATATCGCTGCCGGTGATGATGCGCGGATCGGCGGCGCCTTCGGTGCGCAGGCGCCGGCCATGGCGCTCGCGGACGCGATCGAGCAGGCGGCGCATTTCGCGCGCATTGCCGAAATGCCGGTCGCGCGTCTCGTGCAGCGTTTTGACCGTTTTGGTCAGCGCTTCCATGCCGCTCTCGTCGAGCACCCAGCCTGTCTTACCGGCGAACTGCTGGAAGACCTTTATGAGATCCTCGGTGTTGTAATCCGGAAATTCGACGATGCGGCCGATGCGCGAGCGCAGGCCCGAATTCGAATCCAGGAATTCATGCATTTCGTCGGAATAACCGGCGAGGATGACGACAAGACGCTGGCGGTTGTCTTCCATCGCCTTGACGAGAAGATTGACGGCATCGCCGCCGAAATCGCGCGGACTCTCTTTCTTGAAGAGCGCGTGCGCTTCGTCGATGAACAGAACGCCGTCGATCGCGCTGGCGACCTTGGCTTTGAGGTTCTCTTCCGTCTTGCCGATATAAGAGCCGACGAGTGAGCCGCGGTCGACTTCGACGAAGGCGTCGCTGCGCAGAAAACCCATCTGGCGGAACATCGCGCCGCACAGACGCGCAACGGTTGTCTTGCCGGTGCCGGGATTACCCAGGAACGCCATATGCAGCGTCGGCATTTCCTCGACCGTGCCGCCGGCGCGCGTGATCTCGGCAATTGAATAGGCGGCGTCGTAGAGCGCGGTGAGATCGGCCTTCACACTGTCGAGGCCGACCAGCGTCTGCAGCTGCGCGAAGATTTCGTCGAAGGTCGGCGGCGGCGCGGGCGCACGGATCGGCAGCGCTGCTTCCGCCGGCGGCGGATCGGGATAGGCCTTCAGCGCAGCCATGCGCTGATCCTCCGGCGTGCGGCCGGACGGATCCTTCCAGATTTCGTCCCCGTCTGCGATCCAGTAGCGGTTATCCGCCGGGGGGACGTCGGTCGAAAGCCAAGTCTTCAAAACAAAACCCTCTGGCGGGCTGTATAGCCCCCCCGACACGAACAGGCCAAGAGGCTGGAAGGGCTTGGGTCCGGACCCCTCGGGACGCCCCATTTACCTCTTGTTCCCGCTGTGTATGCACCCCCTCCGGACGGAAATTATGGCGGCTCGCTCAAACCGCGTGGCGATGCACAGGTGAGAAAAATATTTTTGGAGAAAAATCGCGGCGCCCCGAATCGCTCGCGCGGTTCGCTAGCATGCTCAATTCTCAGCGAATCTTTGCGCTGGCGCCTCACGGAGCCCACCGCGAAGACAAATTTGCTGCGCCGCGCTTAGAAGAGCGCTGTTGAACTTCGTTCAAAATCCTTCAAAACTGTTGAGAAGTATCTGGGGGCGCCAGCCGGCTGCCGCGCGACAGTTTGAGGGTCCGCGGCGTTGAGGAGTTGGTCGGCGCAGGGGGGTAGTGCGTTGGACGACCAGGTCTTAACGGGTGCGGACCTATACCGGCTATACGTTCCGCATATTCTCGATCTAGCCATGCTGCCGGAAGACCGGCCGTGCTCGGCTGCGGAGCTGAACCGTCTGGCGCTCAACGTGCCGACGGCGGAATATTTTCTGTCCATGGTGCGGCTCGAAGCCGAAGATTGCCATGTCCTCGGCGAGCAGCCGCTGCGCGAGCATCTCGAACAGAGCTACATCACGCCTTTGCAGGAAGGGCGGCGCTTCGTGCCGATCCCGCGCCTCATCCCGAAATCGCTGCTTGAGAAGCTGAGCGATTGGGAAGACTGGGCCTGGCTCAAGGATTTCTGCAGCGAAGGCAGCCTCGTTCCGTATCTGCTCTTCCTCAACAAGCCGGTGATGAAGAACGGCGAGACGCATTTCACCTGCACGCTTCGTTTCGGCTTTGACGCGGATTACGTGCCATGACCGAAGGCGCGTGGCACGCATTCCGCGAAGCGGGCAAGAGCAAGGTTCTCTCCAACACGGCCGTCGCCGAACTCGAACGGCCGGCGGTGAGCCAGTCGATCGGCACGGCGCCGCCGCTGCAGGGCCCGGAACCCGACGGTGAAGACGCGCCGGTCTACGCGACCGAGGTCGATGCATCGGTGGACGATGCCGAAATCTCGCCCGACATCGCGCCCTGGACGCCGCTCGCGCCCGAAATCCTGCACAGGAAGCTGAACTCCTCGAAGCTGCGCGGCATCGGCCACTGGTCGGTGCTGGCCATTGTCCCGGTCGCGGCGGCGGCGAGCCTTCTGGCGGTGCGCGCCGGGGTGAACCCTTATGCGCTGTGCCTTGAATGGTGGGACGTTCTGTTCGGCTCGATCTTCCTGACGGCCTGCCTGGCTTTCCTCGTTCTCGCCGTCTGGAAACCGGCCATGGGCCGTTGGCATCCGGGCGCTCCGGCGCTGGGCGTGGCTCTGATGGTCCTGCCGCTCTGGGCCGGGATGAACGCGGCCGTTGGCTCCGGCTGCCGGGTCGAGAGGCCGGTCATGCCGGCCGCAAACGAGCTCGTTCCGCCTTTGCCGCCGGTCATCATGGTGTCCTCGCTGGTCCTAGCCGATGTGCCCATGCCGGTGCCGAGACCCCCGGAACTGCACTACAAATCCCCGCTGAAAGGGGTTGATCAGGCTTTCAAAAAGTCGGTTCAGCTGCAGCCCCCGCCGCCGGGAATGTAACAGTTCGGCCACAGCGTCCAGACCGGTTGAAAACGGAGGCCATTGCGACACGCTTTGGCCCCAAAGTGCTGGCTTTTCCTGATGTCACGAAGCCGCGAGTCGCCCGAAGGGTCCGGGCTACGGTCGTTGTCCATTAACCGGGTGCGTGTTACGCGGAACTCCGCTGGCACGGGGCATTCGCGTCAGGGGATTTTTGTCGAGATGAGGGTATCGGGGATTTTCGCGTTCGCCTGCGCTGCGGCATCGCTCGCAGCAGGCTCCGCCTTTGCGCAGCAGGTCGCGCAGGTCGAGTGGCAGCAGCGCTTCGACAGCGCGCCGGCCGGCCAAACCATGCCGAAAAGCTCGGTGCCGATCCTCTCGAAGCAGACACTCGATGCGAGCCAGTACGCGCTTCAGCAATATCAGCAGATCGAAGCCCAGGGTGGCTGGCCGGCCATTCCGGAAGGCCCGGTGCTCAAACTCGGGACGCGCCATCAGGATGTGCCGGTGCTGCGCCGCCGTCTTGAGATCTCGGGCGATCTGCCGGCCAATCTCGGCACCTCGGATGTGTTCGACAGCTATGTCGATGCGGCGGTGAAGCGCTTCCAGGCGCGCCACGGCCTGATCGTCAACGGCGCGGTCGGTCCCGACAGCCGCAAGGCGATGAACATTCCGGCGAGCGTGCGCCGCCATCAGATCGAAACCAGCATGCAGCGTCTGGCGACGCTGACGAAAAAGCTCGACCGCCGCTTCGTCACCGTCAATCTGCCCGGCGCACAGGTCGAAGCGGTCACCGACGGCGTCGTCGAACTGCGCCACACCGCGGTCGTCGGCAAGATCGACCGCGCGTCTCCGCAGCTTGCGGTGAAAATCCAGGAAGTGAACTTCAATCCGTATTGGACGGTGCCGACATCGATCATCCGCAAGGATCTGATCCCGAAGATGCAGAAAGAGCCGGACTATCTGACGAAGAACCACATCCGCATCTTCACGCAGCGCGGCGATGAGCTTCTTCCCGAGCAGGTAAACTGGCAGTCGGACGAGGCGATGGATTACCGCTTCACGCAGGATCCGGGCGATCTCAATTCCATGGGCTCGATGCGTCTGAACATGCCGAACAAAGACGGCGTGTACATGCATGACACACCCTCGAAGGGCCTGTTCGGCGAAAACGCGCGCTTCCATTCTTCGGGCTGCGTGCGCGTGCAGAACATCCGCGAACTCGCCACGTGGCTTCTGGCGGAAACGCCGGGCTGGGAGCGTGCGCAGATCGACGAGGCCATCAAGTCGGGCGGGCGCATCGACGCCAAGATCAAGCAGCCGGTTCCGGTGCACTGGGTCTACATCACGGCCTGGGCCGATCAGGACGGCGTCGTCCAGTTCCGCGACGACATTTACAATCTCGACGGCGTTGGTGAAGTCGCCTCCCTTCAGTGATCCGAACGAGCCGGACCTCGGCGAGGTCTATCTCGAAATGACCTCGATCGGCGGGGCCCTGAAGGTATCCGCCATTCATGTCGCAACGGGCGTCGAAGTCTCGAGCATGGCGCCGGCCAATGCCGCCCGCGCCGATCTGCAGCGCCTGATGCTCGGTAAATTACGCGCCCGCCTGAAGCGCGAAGGGCGGATTTGAATAGAGAAAAGGCGCCGCAACGATGCGGCGCCTTTTTTCTTTGTCTTACGTTTCTCAGAGAATGCCGGCGAGAATGGCCATGCCGGACAGCGCCCCCGCAGCACCCGCGACGCGGACGAGAACGTCGCTCTGCTGCGCGCTGATCGTGGCGAGAACGAAGCTTCCGGCAATTCCGCTCACATGCAGGATCGCCGTCGCCAGCATAAAGCCCAGACCGTAGAAAAGGCCGCTCGCATCCGCCGGCATTTCCGCGCCATGCGCATGGCCGTGGAACATCGCGAACAAGCCGACAAGGGCCGAGACGGCTGCGACCGGCGCCTTGACGCCGAACGCCACCGCCGCGCCGAAGACGATGATCGACAGCGCAATGCCGGTTTCGACGAAGGGCATGTGGATGCCGGCAATGCCGAGCGCGCCGCCCGCGGCCATCAGAAGGACGAAGCTCGCAGGGACGGCATAGAGCGCGCGGCCGCCGAGCTGGAAGGCGAGAAGGCCGACAAGAACCATCGCCAGAATATGGTCGAGGCCCGAGACCGGATGCGCAAAGCCGTGGAAGACGCCGGACGCGTGGCCGGCTCCGGTATGGGCGAAAGCCATCGACGGAAAGAGCGCGGCCATGGCGATGGCGGCGTGCAGAGATCTGATCTTCATGCGTGGTTCCCCGACCCTTGAGAGGCAAAAAGCGTCAATTCCAATGCAAGAAGCGTGACACGGATTGAGGCACACTGAAAAGACGGGCCTCAGTTTTCTCATCGTCGTTCTCGCCGATTGGGCGGCGAATTTCCGAAGGACGATAACGGCTTGAGGGAGTGCGGGTGGGCCGCGATACCGGCGGTTCACCCGTTTTACCTTAGAGCGCATCTAAAATACTGATATTGCAGGCTAATTACTTTTGCCGTAAGCGCAGATGACGGGCAGGCGTCGTGCCGCCCGGTGTGAGCGTCATGGCCGAACCCGCAGACATCGCGGCTTTGTATCTGTCGGAGAGCGCGCGGCTGCGCCGCAAAGTGGCGCGCATGGTCGGCGATCAGGCGACGGCCGCCGATCTCGTTCACGACATTTTCCTCAGGCTGTGGCGTAGAGCCGAGCCGCTCGATGGCAATGATGCGGCGTATCTGACGCGCAGCGCCCGCAATGCCGCGATCGATCATCTGCGCGCCGAGCGCATCCGCTCAGATTTCGTCAAGGGCACGGTGCCCGAACAGCATTACGCCGGCCTGCCGTCGCCGCATGCGGTGCTCGAAGCGCGCGAGGGCCTCACCCAGGTCGATACCGCGATCCGCGGGCTGCCCGAGCGCACGCGCCATATCTTCCTGCTCAATCGCGTGCATGGCAGCTCATATCCGGACATCGCCGCCGCCATGGGCATCTCGCCAAGTGCCGTTGAAAAGCACATGGCCCGTGCGCTCTCAGCCCTCCGCAGGGCCGTGGAAGAAAGCTGACCCTGAGGGATCGCCGGTCTCATACGTGAGCATGGTAGGCACCTCCGTGCCGCTGAAACGGCATCCTCAAGGCTTCCCGAAAGCTCCATGACCGAAGACCTCTTTTCACGCGATCCGGACGAAGCGGCTTTGGCCTGGTTCACAAGGCTGCGCGGTAAGCCGACATCGGCCGACCACGCGGGCTTTGAGCGCTGGCTCAATGCAAGCCCGGCCCATGCCGCAGCCTTCCGGCGCACCGAGGCATTGTGGGCGTCATCGGGCGATGCGGGCCTGCGCGTTGCGGCGGAAGAAGAGCCGAAGCTCACCGCCTATCTCGACAGCATGGACAGAACGCGCCGCAAGCGCGCGCTGCGCCAGACCGGTGCGGCCCTGATCGCGGCGTTTGCTATTTTCTCCGGCACGATGTGGCTCGAGCGGCCGCATCTCTTTCAGGATCTGATGGCCGATCATGTGACGGCGCGCGGCGAGCGGCGGAGTGTTGTGCTTGCCGACGGCTCGACCGTTCTGCTCGATGCCGACACCGCAATCGATGAGGATTTTTCATCGTCCGAGCGGCGCGTGCGCCTGCATCGCGGCACGGCCTTCTTCTCCGTCGCCAAAACCGGAACGCCCTTCATCGTCGAAACCGATGGCGGCGAAGTGCGCGTTCTTGGAACACAGTTCGATGTACGTATGACCGGCGGCGGGTCAACGGTCACGCTCGCCGAAGGCAAAGTGCAGGTCGATGCCGGTCCGCATCATGCGGGGCTGAAACCGGGCGAGCAGATCAGGCTTGAAGGCGGCGGTTTGAGCGATGTGACGCCTGCCGATCTCGATGCGGCTCTCGCCTGGCGCGAAGGGCGTTTCGTCTTCAGCGAAGCGCGTCTGGCCGATGTCGTTGCCGAAATCGGCCGCTATCGCGGCGGGCGCATCGTGATTGCCGATGAGAAGCTCGCGGACTGGATCGTCTCCGGCTCGCTGCCGCTCGACGATCCGGACGAGGCGCTGAAATCTCTGCAATCTTCGGTCGGGTTCTCCATGCGTACAATCGCCGGGCGTCTTGTTGTTTTGAATTGATCGAATTTGATCACGCAGAAAATTCGCCACCAATGATGAGGGAGGCGTTATTCAGCCCGTGAATCCTGATGAAAGCCCGAGCGAAAGCGCGGGCAGGGGATCAGGGTTGGGGTTGTGTTATGCGTGTGTACGCGTTGCGTTTCGGTGCGGTGCTGTGGGCGTCGACCATGTTGTCCGGTTCTTTTGTTGTCTCCGCGCACGCTCAAAATTCGGCTGAGCAGCACTATCAGTTCAGCATTTCATCGCAGCGGGTCTCTCAATCGCTGAACGCGATCGGCCGCACGACAGGCCTCTCCGTCGTCGTCAACGGCAAGCTTCCGAGCGTCAGTGCGCAGCCTGTCTCCGGACATCTCACGGCGCGGCAGGCGATCTCGGCGGCGCTCGCCGGCACGGGCCTCACCTACAGCTTCACCAACGGCAATACGGTGACGGTGTTCAACCCGAATGCCGGCGCGCAGAACGGCGCTTACAACGACGGCGGATCGGTCCAGCTTGAGACGATCAATGTGTCGGGCGCCACCGGCAATGCGGCGGACGTGCCGTATCAGACGCCTGGATCGGTCGGCCATATTTCCGAAGAGCAGATCCAGCGCTTTCGCGGCACGTCTCCGGGCGACATCTTCAAGAATGCGCCGGGAGTGCTTGTCGGCGAGAACCGCAATAGCGGCGCCGTCGATGTCAATATTCGTGGCATGCAGGGGGTAGGTCGCGTTCCCGTCACAGTCGACGGCGCCCTCAACACGACGACCGTCTATCGCGGCTATCAGGGTGTTTCCAGCCGTACATTCATCGATCCCGATTTCATCGGCGGAGTCGATATCACCAAAGGTCCGAGCTTCGGCGCCGGCGGCGCGGGTGCGATCGGCGGCACTGTCGCTATGCGCACCGTCAATGCCGACGACATCCTGCTCGACGGCAAGTCTATCGGTGCGAAGGTGAGGGCCGGATTCGGCACCAACACGACTGAACCGGAGTTCGGCCGGCGCCAGCAGATGGAAGGAGGCCCCGGCGCTTACGCAAGCTGGGATATCGAGCGACCGGACTGGTTCGAACCGACCTCGGGTTTCGGCAGCGCTATTGTTGCCGGCAAGAGCGAGAACGCGGAATTGGTCGCCGGCTGGTCGCACCGGGCATCCGGCAATTATCACGCGGGCGAGAACGGCGATTCGGTCGCGAAGGCCACCGGCGCTACGACGGTCATCAACGGAACGACCTATCCGAATTCCTATTCGGCGCCCGGTCTGACGCCCTTCCTTGGCGGAGAAGAGGTGCTCAACACGTCCCAGGATACGACGTCGATCCTTCTGAAAGGCACGGTGCGCGGCGGCGACGGACATGCGCTCGAAATCGGCTTCAACCATTCCGACAGCGAATTCGGCGAGAATTATCCCGCGGGCCTCACATCGGTCGGTGGCGGCACTCCCATCCGTCAGGGCATCCTGTCGGAATCCGATCTCAAATCCTATACCGCGCGCTATCGCTGGGATCCTTCGGATACCGATGCGGTGGATGTGCGCTGGAATGCGTTCCACACCTCGCTCGTCGAATACAGCAAAGGGAGCGCAAGCGGCCTGCAAGGCGTCGGTAAATGGGTTGATATGTACGGTACGGACATTTCGAACACATCGATTTTCGATACGGCGTTCGGCGCGCTGTCGGTTGAGGCGGGCGGGTCTTATCTTAGCGAAGCAACAGGGCCGGAGCCGGATTCGGCGTGGGTCATACCGCCGCCGCGCGAGGGAGAACGTTGGGAAGCCAGCGCCTTCAGCCAGGTGAAATGGACGGCGACCGACTGGCTGATGCTCGACGGCGGGCTGCGCTATCAGCGCTACCGTACCGAAGACAAGATCTCGATCGACCCCAGCTTTGTCCCTGCCGACCCGCGCGAGGGCGACGCCCTCGGCTATTCGCTCGGCGCGACGGTGACGCCGTTCGAGGGCGTGCAGCTTTTCGGCAGTTACAAGGACGCCTCGCGCCTGCCTTCACTTCTGGAATCGGCCCGCGGCTTTCTTTTGACGGTCGATCCCGATCTCGGTCCGGAAACGGCTCACAATTGGGAATTCGGCGTCAATCTCCTGAAGGACGACCTAGCTGCGGACGGCGATCGCACCGCGGTCAAGTTCGCATTCTTCGACAACACCATCGACGACTATATCAGCCGCCGCTGGACCGGCGCGTTTCTGATCCTTGAGAACATTCATCAGGCGCATTTTCAGGGCCTTGAGCTCTCCGGCCGTCACGAGACGAATTTCGGTCTGACGGCGGAACTCGCAGGTACATATTACACCGATGTCACGCTGTGCCGTACCGCCGACACCTGCATCAACTCCTCGCTCGCGTCCGATTACGGAACGAACTACGTGCCGCCGGAATATCAGGTCAGCCTGACCCTGACGCAGAAGCTGTTCGACGATGCGCTGACATTTGGCGGACGCGTATCCTATACCGGACCGCGTGCCGCGGGCGCCGAGAAGCCGGCTTCGGGCGGCGCGCCGCTCATCGCGATGATCGACTGGGACCCCTACACGCTCGTCGACCTCTTCGCCGAATACAAGGTGAGTGAGAACGCCGCGTTCGATCTCAGCATCGAGAACCTCGGCGACATCTATTACGTCGAGCCCTTGAGTCTCGCGCTGGTACCGGCGCCCGGCCGGACGATCCGGGCCGGGTTCACCTCAAGGTTCTAGATTTCGGCTTCGGATTTGGGGTGCGAGGTGCCGGACCGGCAGCGGAAGGACGGCTAGTATCCCCCTTTGCCCGGTCCTACCGGATATGGTAATTCCCACGGCTTATGTGCCGGCCGGGGTAAACGCCACCGGCGGCAGGGAGTTTTTCGTTCATGTCCGCGACCAATCCAGGCGCCCAGGGGCGCAGCAACGGCTTTTTCTCGTCTTCCCTGCAGGAGGCCGATCCGGAAATCTTTGACGCCGTCAAGAAGGAGCTCGGCCGCCAGCGCGATGAAATCGAGCTGATCGCCTCCGAAAACATCGTCTCGCAGGCGGTGCTGGAAGCTCAGGGCTCGGTCCTGACCAACAAATATGCCGAGGGCTATCCGGGCCGCCGCTATTATGGCGGCTGCCAGTATGTGGACGTCGTCGAGCAGGTCGCGATCGAGCGCGCCAAGCGCCTCTTCAACGCCAAGTTCGCAAACGTGCAGCCCCATTCGGGCGCGCAGGCGAACCAGGCGGTGTTCATGGCGCTGATGCAGCCGGGCGATACCTTCCTCGGCCTCAACCTCGCCGCGGGCGGCCATCTCACCCATGGCTCGCCGGTCACCGTCTCGGGGAAATGGTTCAAGCCGGTGCCCTATAGCGTCACGCGCGACACCCACCTCATCGATTACGATGAGGTCGAAAAGCTGGCGCATGAGCACAAGCCGAAGGTCATCATCGCCGGCGGCTCGGCCTATGCGCGCACGCCGGATTTCAAGCGCTTCCGTGAAATCTGCGATGCGGTCGGCGCGAAGTTCTTTGTCGACATGGCGCATTTCGCCGGCCTCGTTGCGGGCGGCCAGCATCCGAACCCGGTCGATTATGCGGACGTCGTTTCGACGACGACGCACAAGACGCTGCGCGGTCCGCGCGGCGGCATGATCCTGACAAATGACGAGGAACTGGCGAAGAAGATCAATTCGGCGGTGTTCCCCGGCCAGCAGGGCGGTCCCTTGATGCATGTGATCGCGGCGAAGGCCGTCGCGCTCGGTGAAGCGCTGCGTCCGGATTTCAAGATCTACGCAAAGAACGTCATCGAGAACGCCAAGGCGCTTGCGGCCAATCTCAAGGGCCATGGCTTCGACATCATCTCGGGCGGCACGGATACTCACCTCGTCCTCGTCGATCTGCGTCCGAAGAAGCTGACGGGCAAGGTCTCGGAGATCGCGCTCGGCCGTGCGCATCTGACGACCAACAAGAACGGCATTCCCTACGATCCGGAAAAGCCGATGGTGACGTCCGGCATCCGCCTCGGCACACCCGCGGGCACGACGCGCCGCTTCGGCGTCAAGGAGTTCCAGGAAGTCGGCGATATGATCACCGAAGTGCTCAACGTGCTGTCGCAGAAGGGCGTCGAAGAGGATAGCCTCACCGAAGCCGCGGTGCGTGAGAAGGTGAAAACACTTTTGCAGCGTTTCCCGATCTATGATCGGCAGTAAGCCCTAAACATCCGTCAGGGGGGCGGTATGCGCTGTCCATATTGCAGCAGCCTCGACACTCAGGTGAAGGACTCGCGTCCCACCGAGGACGAGACCGCAATCCGCCGCCGCCGTGTCTGTGCGGCCTGCGGCCGTAGATTCACGACCTTCGAGCGCGTGCAGTTGCGCGAGCTCGGCGTTATCAAGAGCACCGGCCGCCGGGTGCCGTTCGACCGCGAGAAGCTCGAACGCTCGATCGATATCGCAACGCGCAAGCGCGACGTGAAGCCGGAGCAGGTCGAGGAGCTTGTCTCGCGCATCGTCCGCCGGCTCGAAAGCCTTGGCGAAAGCGAAGTGCCGAGCAAGGTCATCGGCGAATATGTGATGGAAGAGCTGAAAGCGCTCGACAGCGTCGCCTATGTCCGCTTCGCTTCGGTCTATCGCAATTTCAGCGAAACGCGCGATTTCGAGAAGGCCATCGCCGAGCTTGCCGGTGAAGCGCCCACGACGCGGCAATGACAATCGCGACGGCCGCGCATAATCCGGTCGAGGCCGGATCGGACGACGACGCGCGGTATATGCTCGCCGCACTCCGCCTCGGCGAGCGGGAACTCGGCCGCACCTGGCCCAATCCTTCCGTCGGCGCGATCCTTGTGAAAGACGGCATTGTCGTCGGCCGCGGCTGGACAAAGACCGGCGGCCGCCCGCACGCCGAAACGGTGGCGATTCAGGAAGCGGGCGATCAGGCGCGCGGCGCAACGCTCTATGTCAGCCTCGAGCCGTGTTCGCATCAGGGCCGCACGCCGCCCTGCGCCAATGCCATCATCGCTGCCGGCATCTCCCGCGTTGTCTCGGCCATGGAAGATCCGAACCCGCTCGTTGCCGGGCAGGGGCATAAGAGACTGCGCGATGCCGGTATCGAAGTCGTCGAGAATGTGCTGCGCGATGAGGCCGTGCGCGTGCATGCCGGCCACATCTCCCGCATCGCCCGCAAGCGCCCTTATGTCACCCTGAAGCTCGCTTTGTCCTCGAACGGCAAAGCGGGGCTTTCCGGCCGCCGTCCGGCGCCGATCACCGGCGAGAAGGCGCGCGACCTTGTTCATCTGATGCGCTCGCGCACCGATGCGATCGCGGCGGGCATCGGCACCGTCGTCGCTGACGATCCTTTGCTGACCTGCCGCCTGCCGGGCATGGAAGACCGCTCGCCCCTCAGGGTCATTTTCGACTCGAGCCTGCGCCTGCCGCTGGCCTCGCACATCGTCACCACCGCCCGCGAAGTGCCGGTCTGGGTCATCGCCGAACAGGGCGCGAGCCCGGACAATGAGCGCTCGCTCGCCCCCCACGGCATCGAGGTCATCCGCGCGCCGCTGACCGAGGAGGGGGGCGATCTCATCGTCGCGCTCCACATCCTGTCCGAACGGGGGATCGGCCGGCTGATGGTCGAGGGTGGGCCCGCGGTCGCCGCCCAGTTTCTAAAAAAAGACCTTATAGATCAGGCGGTTATATTTCAGAGTCCCGATCCTTTGCCGGATGATGGCATAGAGGGTCTTCCGGCCCCCCATCAGAAGCTTTTTCCTGAGGCGGGCCTTAACCTTCGCAGCAGGCACGATGCGGGCGGGGACACGATGTTCCTATATGAACGGGACTGATGTTTACGGGTATCGTTTCAGAGATCGGCGAAATCGTCTCCACCGAGCCGGACGGCGCGGTGGTGCGGCTGGTCGTGGCATCCGCCTATGACCCGGAAGGGATCGATCTCGGCGCCTCCATCGCCTGTTCGGGCGTCTGCCTCACCGTCACCGGCGTCGAGATCGGCGCCGACGGGCGCACGCTGACGGGCTTCGATCTCGGTCCGGAAACGCTTGCCGTCACCACGGCGAAAGACTGGCGCGAGGGCACGCGGCTCAATCTCGAACGGGCGCTGCGTGTCGGCGATGAACTCGGCGGCCATATCGTGCTCGGCCATGTCGATGGCGTTGCCGAGATCACGGCGCGCGAGGATGCCGGCGAGGCGGTGACGTTCCGCTTTGCGGCGCCGGCGGCGCTTGCGAAGTTCATCGCGGTGAAAGGTTCGGTCTGTATCGACGGCACCTCGCTCACCGTGAACCATGTCAAAGGCAATGCGTTCGACGTGACGCTCATTCCGCACACGCTCGCCGTCACGGCCTGGGGCGAGCGCAAAAAGGGCGATCGCGTCAATCTCGAAGTCGATCAATTGGCGCGCTATGCGGCGCGCCTTGCAGAGGCGGGCGACGGGGCTTAATCCCTCTCGCCCAGGAGTAAAAGTAGATGGCAGCCCCACAGCGCAAAGATAAGGCCGAAGAGCCGGTCCGCGCGCATATCCTGATCGTCGAAGCGCGCTTTTACGATGCGCTGGCCGATGAGCTTCTGAAGGGCGCGGTAGCGCGGCTGAAAGCTGCGGGCGCGACCTATACGAAGATCACGGTTCCCGGCGCGCTGGAAATTCCCGGCACGGCGGCGATCGCGCTCGACATCGCCGAAGACGAAGATGCGCCGTTCGACGGCGTCGTCGGTCTCGGCTGCATTATCCGCGGCGAGACCTATCATTTCGAAATCGTCGCCAATGAAAGCTCGCGCGGGCTGATGGATTTGTCGGTCAAGCGCTCGCTTCCGGTCGGCAACGGCATTCTCACCGTCGAGAACGAAGAACAGGCCTGGGAGCGCGCCAAGACCGACAAGGGCGACAAAGGTGGCGGCGCGGTGGAAGCAGTGCTGACGGTGATCCGCCAGACGCGCGCCTTCGCGAAAAGTCTGGAGTCCTGATCATGTCGCGCGAGAAACGTTCCGCTTCGCGGCTCGGCGCAGTCCAGGCGCTCTACCAGATGGACATTGGCGGCACGCCGATGACCGAAGTATTCGCTGAATTCGAAAGCCATTGGCTCGGCCGCGAGGTCGAGGGCGATGCCTACAAGCCCGCCGAGGTCGCGTTCTTCCGCGATGTCGTCGAAGGCGTGGTGCGCGATCAGATCGCGCTCGACAAGGGCATCGATGCGGCGCTTGCGACGGGCTGGCCGCTGAAGCGCATCGAAGCCATTCTCCGCGCGGTGTTGCGCGCGGGCGCCTATGAGCTTGCCAACCGCAAGGATGTTCCGGCGCGCGTCGTCATTGCCGAATATGTCGATGTCGCGAATGCTTTCGTCGACAAGGATGAGGCAGGCATGGCCAATGGCGTGCTCGACACTCTGGCCCGCGATTACCGCGCCGGCGAATTTGAGAGTGCGGCGTCATGACGAAAGCCACATCATGAGTAAGGATGGGCGGCCCGACGAAGATGGGCTCATCGCCCGTTATTTCCGCCCGCTCGCGACCGCGCCCGGCGCCGACCGTCTGCTTGACGATGCGGCGACCTATCGTCCGCCGCAGGGCTTCGAACAGGTGCTGACGACGGACGCCATTGTGGCGGGCATCCATTTCTTTCCCGAAGATCCGCCGGGCGCCGTCGCGCGCAAGGCGCTGCGTGTCAATCTTTCCGACCTCGCCGCCAAGGGCGCCGCGCCCGCCGGCTATCTTCTGACGATCGGCTTGACGGAAGACTGGACGGAAGACTGGCTGTCTGCCTTCTGCGAAGGGCTCTCATCCGATCAGAAGGAATTCGATATCTCGCTCTATGGCGGCGACACGGTCCGAACGCCCGGTCCGCTGTTTGTGTCCGTCACCGCTTTCGGCCTGACCCCGGAGGGCCGTGTGCCGCGCCGCACCAAAGCGAGTGTCGGCCAGAAGCTCTATGTCACCGGCACGATCGGCGATGCCGCACTCGGCCTGAAAATCCGTCTCGACGATGGCGTACGTACGCGGTGGGGCCTGAACTCCGCCGATGCCGAGCATCTGTCGGCGCGCTATCTCCTGCCGCGGCCGCGCCTCGGCGCGGCAGCCCTCGTTGCCGAATATGCAAGCGCGGCGATGGATATTTCCGACGGGCTTGCCGGCGATCTTGCCCGCATGTGCGCGGCGTCCGATACCGGCGCGGTCCTCGATGCCGGGCAGGTGCCGCTCTCGCCCGCGGCAAAGAAAGCCGTCGAGGCCGATCCTGCGGCGCTCTCGGCCGTTCTGACGGGCGGCGACGACTATGAAATCCTCGCCGCGGTCGATGCGGCAAAATCCGCGGCGTTTGAAGCGGCAGTGGCCAAAGCCGGGATCGCCTTCACGCAAATCGGTGAGATTGTTCCGGCGTTCACCGGCCGCGTGCGCATTGAACGCGGCGGTCATCCCCTGGCGCTGGACCGGCTGGCCTTCCGGCATTTCTGAGCCATGACCGAAGAGGCCGCGCGTATTTCCGGACTCTATGAGCGGTATGCCGACGCCTATGACCGTCTGCGCGGCCGCTCTCTTTTCGAGCGCGCCTGGCTCGGCCGTTTCATTGCGCTTCTCCCTGAACCGCGCACTGTGCTCGATCTCGGCTGCGGCATGGGTGAGCCCATGGCCCACTATCTGATCGGGCAGGGATGCAAAATGACGGGCCTGGATTCATCTGCCGCGATGATCGAGCGCTGCCGGGCGCGTTTTCCCGAACATCTTTGGCATGTCGGCGACATGCGTAATTTCGAACAGCCCGAAGCTTTTTCCGGCGTGCTCGCCTGGGACAGCTTCTTTCATCTGACCGGGGACGATCAGCGAAAGATGTTTTCCGTCTTTAAAGCGCAGGCTGCGCCCGGCGCTGCGCTGATGTTTACCAGCGGACCTTCGGCCGGTGAGGCCATCGGCGAGTTCGAGGGTGAGCCGCTTTATCATGCGAGCCTCGACCCGGCGGAATACCAGGAGCTTCTCGCCGCAAACGGCTTTGAGGTTCTCAGCTATGCCGCGCATGATCCGGAGTGCGGCGGCCACACGGTCTGGCTCGCGCGCCGCCCCTGATGCGGGGATTTGTCTGCTCGCCGGATGGGGCGGGGAGGCCGATCATCGACACATGTCGCTTCCTGAAAAAGCCTTCCCGGTTTCCTGGGATCAGTTTCATCGCGATGCGCGGGCGCTGGCCTGGCGCCTTGCCAGCCTCAACCGGGAGTTCCGGGGCATCGTTTCGATTACACGCGGCGGGCTTGTGCCGGCGGCGATTGTTGCCCGCGAACTGAACATCCGCATGATCGAGACCGCCTGCATCGCCTCCTATCACGACTATCTCAATCAGGGCGATCTCGCACTGCTGAAGGGTCCGGCGGAGGTTTTCTGTGCGGAGGGCGGGGAGGGTGTTCTGGTGGTCGACGATCTGGCCGATACCGGCAAGACCGTCCGGGAATTGAAGGCGATCCTGCCCCGGGCGCATTATGCCTGCGTCTATGCCAAGCCGCAGGGAAGGGCCGAGATCGACACCTTTGTGACAGAGGTCAGCCAGGACACCTGGATCTACTTCCCCTGGGATCTCGGCTTCACCTATCAGGAGCCGATCGCCAAAAGCCCCTGAAAAAGGTGCGGAAATGGGCGCCCGCGGACAAAAATCACAAAACTCAGGGAATTGCGGGCTTTCCCGAAAACGGGCAAGGTGCGCGCCGCCGGCCGGGATTCGGGGCCGGAGTAAAAAAACAAGCAAGCCGAACATTTTGGGAGTGGGGCGGCATCGCCCCGAACGCACGAGGACAACCATGCTCGCATTGTGGGGGATTTTAGGGGCCGGCGCGCTTTCGCTCGTCTACGGCGCCTTGACGATTTCAAGTCTGATGTCGGCGCCGGCCGGCAACAAGAAGATGCAGGAGATCGCCGGTGCGATCCAGGAGGGCGCTCAAGCCTATCTGAAGCGCCAATACATGACGGTCGGCGCTGTCGGCGCGGTCATCTTCGTACTGGTCGCCATTCTTCTGTCGCCCATCGTCGCCGCAGGCTTTGCCATCGGCGCGATCCTGTCGGGTGCGGCGGGCTTCATCGGCATGAACGTGTCGGTGCGCGCCAACGTACGTACCGCGCAGGCGGCGACCAAGAGCCTTGCGGGCGGCCTTTCCGTCGCTTTCCGCGCCGGCGCCGTTACCGGCATGCTGGTTGCTGGCCTCGCTCTGCTGTCGGTTGCGGGCTACTACGCCATTCTCACCCACTATCTCGGCTATCAGCTCGGTGACCGCGTCGTGGTCGACGGCCTTGTGGCGCTCGGCTTCGGCGCCTCGCTCATCTCGATCTTCGCGCGTCTTGGCGGCGGCATCTTCACCAAGGGTGCGGATGTCGGCGGCGATCTCGTCGGCAAGGTGGAAGCGGGTATTCCGGAAGATGATCCGCGCAACCCGGCCACGATTGCCGATAACGTCGGCGACAATGTCGGCGACTGCGCCGGCATGGCGGCCGATCTGTTCGAGACCTATGCGGTGACGGTCGTTGCCACCATGGTTCTCGCCTCGATCTTCTTTGCCGGAACCGCAACGCTCGAAAGCGCGCTGCTTTATCCGCTCGCCATTTGCGGCGTGTGCATCATCACTTCGATCCTCGGCACCTTCTTCGTCAGGCTCGGTCCCTCGAAGTCGATCATGGGCGCGCTCTATAAGGGCCTCATCGCCACCGCCGTCCTGTCGGTCGGCGGTCTTGCGATCGTGACGCATTACGTTCTCGGCTTCGACACGACGATTTCGACGGTGCGCGGTCTCAGCTTCACCGGCTGGGATCTGTTCTTCTGCGGCGTTGCGGGTCTTGCCGTCACCGGCCTCATCGTCTGGGTGACGGAGTACTATACCGGCACGCCGTTCCGTCCGGTCCAGTCGATCGCCAAAGCATCTGTCACGGGCCACGGCACGAACATCATCCAGGGCCTTGCGATCTCGCTTGAGTCGACGGCGCTGCCGGCACTCATCATCATCGCCGGCATCCTCGTGACCTACGCGCTTGCGGGCCTGTTCGGCATCGCGATTGCGGTGACCAGCATGCTCGGCGTTGCCGGCATGGTGGTTGCGCTCGACGCCTTCGGCCCCGTCACCGACAATGCCGGCGGCATTGCCGAAATGGCGGGCCTGCCGAAGAACGTTCGTCACACGACGGACGCGCTCGACGCGGTCGGCAACACCACCAAGGCCGTGACGAAGGGTTATGCCATCGGCTCCGCCGGTCTCGGCGCGCTCGTCCTGTTTGCCGCCTATACGGAAGACCTGAACTACTTCATCGCGAACTCCGCGAAGTTCCCGTACTTCCAAGGCGTCACGCTCGATTTCTCGCTCGCCAACCCGTATGTCGTGGTCGGCCTCCTGTTCGGCGGTCTTCTGCCTTACCTCTTCGCCGCAATGGGCATGACGGCCGTCGGCCGTGCTGCCGCGGCTGTGGTCGAGGAAGTCCGCCGCCAGTTCCGCGAGGACAAGGGCATCATGAAAGGCAAGTCGCGTCCCGATTACGGCCGCGCTGTCGACATGCTGACCAAAGCCGCGATCAAGGAAATGGTGATCCCGTCGCTTCTGCCGGTTCTGTCGCCGATCGTTGTCTTCTTCGCGATCCTTCTGATCGCCGACAAGTCGGCGGCGTTCTCGGCGGTCGGCGCGATGCTGCTCGGCGTGATCGTCAACGGCCTGTTCGTCGCCATCTCGATGACGGCGGGCGGCGGCGCCTGGGACAACGCGAAGAAGTACATCGAAGACGGCCATCACGGCGGCAAGGGCTCCGAAGCCCATAAAGCCGCGGTGACGGGCGATACCGTCGGCGATCCCTACAAGGACACCGCGGGCCCGGCCGTGAACCCGATGATCAAGATCACGAACATCGTGGCTCTTCTGCTCCTCGCGGTTCTCGCGCACCTCTGAGCGGGTCGGCTTCAAAAACAAAAAGCCCCGCTTCGGCGGGGCTTTTTTCGTTTCGCAGTCCGGAAGATCAGAAGTTGATCAGGCCCAAGAGCTGGCCGACGAGCGAGCGCTCGGTGCCGGTGGTCGGCGTCTTGCGGCTGATGAAGTCGAACACGACGCCATCCTGCAGGCCGTAATTGGCAACGCGCTCGACCCGGCGCTCCTTGTCGAAATACACCGCGACGACGCGGCGGTCGGTGACCGTCGGCTTCATGAAGCGCATGGTGCGCTTCTCGGTCTGGGAGATGTAGTAATAGACCTCGCCGGCGACGGTCGCCGTGGTGGTCGGGGTTCCGAGAACCACCATGACCTGTTCCTGGCTCGAGCCCGGGGTGATCTGGCTGATGGCGTCTTCCGAGGGCATGTAGCCGCGCACCTGGGTGGTGCTGACGCTCTGGCAGGCCGACAGGGCCAGAGCCGCGGCGACCGGTACCGCGATGCGGCGAAGCGAGGTCCTCATTCCCAACCCACTTTCTTCTTTATCCTGACGGCGGACTTGCCCGCCGGGGCGCCATGCCCTAACCCGCCCGCACGGCAGGCGCAACGGCCCGCCCGGAGAGTGCAGATGATCCTTCGCCTGTTCCGCCCCCGAAAGGACCGAGCCCGCGTCCGGGCCATTTATGCCGCGATCGTGGCACAGGCGCGGCAGCCGGCATTCTATGCCGAACTCGGCGTGCCGGACACGCTGGAAGGCCGCTACGACATGCTGATGCTGCACGCCTTCCTCTATATGCACCGGCTGAAGGACGAGCCCGAGCCCGTGAAGGATGTGGCGCAGGACGTCTTCGACTTCATGTTCTCCGACATGGACCGCTCTTTGCGCGAAATGGGGGTAGGGGATCTCTCCGTCCCCAAGAAGATCAAGAAAATGGCCCAGGCCTTTTACGGGCGGGCCTCCGCCTATGATGCGGCCCTGGCCAAAGCCGGACCCGATCTCGGCGAAGCCGTGCAGCGCAATGTGTTCGGCGGCGGCGCCTCTTCGGCTGCAAATGCCGCTTCCGTCGCCGATTATATGCGCCGGGCCGCCAAGGCCCTGGCCGGGCAGGACGCGGCGATTCTGACGTCCGTAGGCCCTGAATTTCCCTCGGCGGGAGCGGCGCGGAGGAAAGCCGGATGACGCAAATCCCCTTCAGCCGGCCGGTGCCGGTGCAAGATGTGTCCGCCAGCGGCAAAGAGGTGACCGTGACGGCCGATCCCGCCGAGCGCGCGGCTCTGGCCAAATTCCTGAAGATCCCGGAGGTCCGCAGGTTCGAGGCGCACTTCACTCTGAAACCCCGCGGCACCGGCGGCCTGTCGGTAACGGGCGAACTCGATGCCGAGATCGTGCAGACCTGCGTCGTCACGCTGGAGGACTTTCCCGCCGAGGTGAAGGAAGAGATCGCGGTCCGCTATGTCGAGACGGATGAGGTGCCGCCGACCGAGCCGGGCGAAGAGCATGAGGCCGATCTCGATGCGCCCGATGTCCTGATCAACGGCACGGCCGATCTCGGCATGCTCGCCGCCGAGCATCTGGCGCTCGGGCTCGACCCCTATCCGCGCAAGCCCGGGGTGCAGGCTCCGGAGGCTCCCGCGGAGGAGGCGCCGGCGACGCACAAGCCTTTTGCCGGACTCGACAAACTGGTCGGCTTGGCCAAACCCGGTAAAAAATAAATAAATCAACTAGTTAGCGCCATGGGTTGCGCGCGCGCGGCCAAACGCTATTGTCCCGGCGCTCCGCTTCCAGGCGCGCCTCTCGCTGCGCCGGACCCGGTCCGGAAACCGCTTTCTCTATGCCAAACCCCGTACGATTTGCGCTTGATGCCATGGGCGGTGACCATGGGCCGTCCGTTGTCGTTCCGGGCGCAGCCCTTGCGCTCGAGCGCAAGCCCGACAGCAGCTTCACCTTTTTCGGCGATGAGAAGCAGATCGCGCCTCTGCTTGCGGCGCGCCCCGCGCTGAAAGCCGCCTCGACGATTGTCCATACGGATGTTTCGGTGCGCATGGACGACAAGCCGAGTCAGGCGCTGCGTTCGGGCCGCAAGACAAGCTCGATGTGGCTTGCCATCGATGCGGTGAAAGAGGGCACAGCCGATGTCACCATATCGGCCGGCAATACCGGCGCCCTGATGCTGATGTCGACGCTCAATCTGAAAACGCTTGCGGGTGTCGAGCGTCCGGCGCTCGCGGCGATCTGGCCGACCTCGCGCGGCGAAAGCGTCGTGCTCGATATGGGCGCGACCATCGGCGCCGATGCACGGCAGCTCGTGGATTTTGCGGTGATGGGCGGCGCGATGGCGAAGATCGTCTTCGATCTTGATCGTCCCACCGTCGGCCTCCTCAATGTCGGCGTCGAGGAGATGAAGGGCATCGAAGAGGTCAAGAACGCCGCCGCCATTCTGCGCGAGCATGAAGGCGATCTCGTCTATCACGGCTTTGTCGAGGGCGACGATATCGGCAAAGGCACCGTCGATGTCGTTGTCGTCGAAGGCTTCACCGGCAATATCGCGCTGAAGACAGCGGAAGGCACGGCGCGGCAGATCGGCCGTTTCCTCGGCGATGCCATGCGATCCTCCTGGCGCACCAAGATCGGCTATCTCTTCGCAAAGCCGGCTTTCGATGCGCTGCGCGCGCGCATGGACCCCAATAATTCCAACGGCGCCGTCTTCCTCGGAGTGAACGGCGTCGTCATCAAAAGTCATGGCGGCACCAATGCGGATGGTTTCGCCTCGGCCGTCGAAGTTGGCTACGACATGGTCCGCTATGATCTCCTCGCCAAGATTTCGGCGGGTTTGAAGGATTATGACCGCAGCAACACACCTGCGGTAGGAGCCGCCTCATCGTGACAATCAAGCGTTCTGTTGTGCTGGGCATCGGCAGCGCATTGCCCAAGCGCGCCGTGACAAATGCCGAACTGACCGAAAAGGTCGATACGTCGGACGAATGGATCGTCCAGCGCACCGGTATTCAAAAGCGCCATATCGCGGGCGAGGGCGAGACCTCCTCGACTCTCGGCCTCGCCGCGGCGGAAGCGGCGCTGAAGGATGCGGGGCTCACCTCCGCCGATCTCGATCTCATCGTCGTCGCGACGACAACGCCGGATCTGACCTTTCCGTCCACGGCAACGCAGATTCAAGCGAAGCTCGGCATGACGCATGGCGCCGCCTTCGACATTCAGGCGGTGTGCTCGGGTTTTGTTTATGGCGTCACGATTGCCGATAAATTTCTGTCGTCCGGCAGTCACAAACGGGCGCTGGTGATCGGTGTCGACACGCTGTCGCGCATTGTCGACTGGAACGACCGCACGACGTGTGTGCTCTTCGGCGACGGCGCTGGCGCGGTGGTGCTTGAAGCTCAGGACCAGAAGGGCGATGTCAAAACCGATCGCGGCGTATTGACGAGCCATCTGCGCTCGGACGGTCGCCATGGTCCCAAGCTCTGCGCCACCGGCGGTCCCTCGACCACGGGCAATGCCGGCGTCATTACGATGGAAGGCAAGGAAGTCTTCAAGCACGCGGTCGGCATGATTACCGACGTCATCACCGACGCCTATGCCGCCACCGGCTTCTCATCGGCGGATCTCAACTGGTTCGTGCCCCACCAGGCCAATAAGCGAATCATCGATTCCAGCGCTGAAAAATTGGGCATTAACCCCGAGAAAGTGGTCATCACGGTCGACCGCCACGGCAACACCTCGGCGGCCTCCATCCCCCTCGCTCTGGCTACGGCCTATGGGGACGGGCGCATCAAGAAGGGCGACCTGGTCATGCTGGAGGCCATGGGCGGGGGCTTTACCTGGGGTTCGGTCCTCATCCGTTGGTAACCGTTTTAGAGATTGACCAATCTTCGCAGAAGATTAGGCTTCTCATCGTGGTAACAAACAAAAACGTTCCCGGGAGGAACCTATGACCACGAAGACCATAACGCGGGCCGATCTGAGCGAGGCCGTGTATCAGAAGGTGGGGCTGTCACGGACCGAATCGTCCGCCCTGGTTGAAATGGTGCTCGACGAAATCGCCGATTGCCTGGAACAGGGTGAAGTCGTGAAACTGTCGTCTTTCGGCTCGTTCGTCGTGCGCGGCAAAGGCCAGCGCGTCGGACGTAATCCGAAAAGCGGACAGGAAGTGCCGATCCCGCCGCGCAAGGTACTGGTGTTCAAACCCAGCAATATCCTTAAAGCCCGTATCAACGGGGAAGAGGTGCCTGCCGAGGATTGAACGGGTGAGCGAATCGCTGTCGTCTTGATTGGGGCGACAAAATGACAAAATCACCGGACGCTTTTCGCACGATCAGCGAGGTCGCAGACGACCTCGATCTTCCGCAGCATGTGCTGCGGTTCTGGGAAACGCGTTTTACCCAGATAAAGCCGCTGAAGCGCGGCGGCGGGCGGCGTTATTACCGCCCCGATGACGTGCAACTGCTGCGCGGCATCAAACATCTCCTTTACGGCGAAGGCTACACGATCAAGGGCGTGCAGCGGATCCTGCGCGAGCAGGGCCTGCGGCATGTGATGGGTCTGTGGCGCGACGAAGTCTCCGAGCCGGACAGCTCAGGCGAGGCGTCAGCGCGCGGCCACGAGGCCTATGCGCCCAAAGCCGATCGTCCGCGCGGGCTCGAACCGGTGTTTTCGGAAGAGATGGGTCCGGGCGCCTATGCGCGCAGCGTGACGGCACGGCGGCCGAACTTCGAGCCCATCGTCGATGATGATGACGTCGAGGAAGACGAAGAGGCCGAGGACGAAGAAGAAGAGGAAACCGAAGACGCCGAAGCCGGCGCTGAGGCGGACGAAGAGGACGAGGACGAAGAGGACGAAGAGGGCGAAGAGGAAGACGACGAGGACGACGGCGGAGAAGCCGAAGACAGCGACGAAGACGAGGAAGAAGACGAGGACGAGGACGAAGAGGACGAAGAAGAGGAGGCCGAGGAAGAGCCGGCCGGCCTGTCCACAGAAGATCGCAAACAGCTCGAACAGACGCTGCGCGAACTCACCGAACTGCGCCACGTCCTCGACGGCAGCGCCTGAACCACCCATCAGTCTCTTAAGGAACCGGAGCGGCCCGTCCCTCGTTTCGAGGTGCGGGGCTGCGCGTTCCTGCGCGCCCGCTTTCAAGAGGAGCGGTCATGCGCGTCTTCGAACACAATTTTCCGCCGAAAGCCGTCTCAGGACGTATGGGCCTTGTTCTTTACCATAAGGACGGGCGCGCCGAGCGCGTCGATCTCGGCGTCGTGAAAGAAGGATTTTACGCACCCATTCCCGGCGATGAAGTCGTCCACGACGGCGTCCACTACGAGGTGGCGGGCGTCGCGGATTCGCCCGAATCCGATGTCTCGATCGCCGTTATCGCCGAAGAAAAATAGGACTGATTCGCACCGGTGTGCGTCTCGCGTAATTAACCGAGTTTGACTGTTAATATTGTTTGGTCCGGCCAGGCCGTGCCAGCAGTACGGACGATGAGCAAAGATATGACCCCCACGACGCGCGCCCAACTGGACGACGAAACGCGGGCCTGGATCGCGTATTATAATGCGCAGGCAAAGCTGTTTGCGGAACTTGCCGCCGGCACGGCCTCTTCCGAACAGGTGCGCAATTACCGCGCACAGGAAAAGAGCTGGCGCGAAAAAGCCCGCGCGCTTCTGCCGGTCGCCGCGGAATAAGTCCTTACAGTTTTGAAGGTTGCGAGGATCTTCAGTCCGGCGTGCCGGTGAGGGCGCCGATGGCCGTGCTCTCGCGCGTGAAGTAGAAGCCGTCCGCGGCGATGGCTTCTTTCGCTTCCTCGAATTCGGCAAAACGCGTGGAGTCGATCTTGCGGAATTCGTCCCAATAGCCGTTCTCGCCGATCAAGGGCAAAGCCGCGCGGGTGTCGAGCGGCAGGATCGCCCAGACTTTCGAGCGCTCCTCGCCCTTCTTGACCCAATTCATGATTGCCCAATCCGCCATGTCCGGACTCCCGATCGCGTCTTCCGATGGAGATGTCCCGGCGGAGCTTTTGCTGTCCGTAGACATCACGCCTCCCGAGGTTCGGTTAAATGCATTGAAGGGCGTTCGCTGAAGGCTCCGAACCACGCTCCGAGAAGCGGGTGAGCCGAACGCCAATCGATGTCGGAGAAGCGGAAATGGATATAGCCGAGCGCACAGCCATACCCAATGGCGCCGATTGTCGCTTCTTCCGGAAGGTCTTTCTCCATCGCCGCGAGCGCGCGGCGGATTTTGGAAAGCTGCGCCTCGCGCCAGACATCCCATTGGAATTCCGGGGGCCGCGAGACCTTCTCGTAGCGCGTCAGGAGCGCGGCATCGAGAAGCCCGTCGGCCAGTGCGTGCTGCCTCAGCGCCTTCCAGCGCGGAGGGCCGTCTTTCGGAAAAACGCGATGGCCGTGCGTGCGCGCGTCCAGATATTCGCAGATGACGAGGCTGTCGTAGAGCGGCCCGTCTTTGGTGATCAGCACCGGGATTTTGCCGAGCGGGTTTTCCGCGTTCAGCTCGTCATTGGTGCCGACCGGATTTGCGAGCGCAAAGACAGGTTCGATAAAATCGATCTGCCCGGTCTCATGCGCCACCGCCATGACCTTGCGCACATAGGGGGAGGTCGGCGCGTACAGAAGCTTCATGGCCACAAGCTCAGTCTTTCATGTAGTTGGGCAGCCAGGTCGAAAGCTCCGGCACGGCCATCAGCACAAGCGTGAACAGGATGATGGCGATGAAGAACGGCATATTGGCGCGGAAGACCTGGATCTGATCGACGCCGGCAATGCGGCCCGCAATGATCGAGGCGATGCCGATCGGCGGATGCAGCTGGCCGATGACGACGGCCATGACCATCAGCACGCCGAACTGGATGAGATCGATCTGGAAAGCGATCAGCGTCGGCAGGATCACCGGCACGAGAACCGGGATCAGCGGATCGAGGAACATGCCGGCGATGATGGCGAGCAGCATCAACGCGGCAAGACGCATGAAATAACTATCGCCGATGGCGATGACGTCGATGACGCCGGCAAGTGCCTGCGGCACGCCCGCGCTCGCAAGGCTGACGCCGAGCGTGCCGGAGAGGCCCACCATCACGAGAAGCTCACCCGAGAGCTGCACGGCGGAAACGCAGGATTTGTAGAACGCCGTCCAGCCCATAGAACGATAGATGAAGATGGAGAGCGCACCGGCATAGACGACGCCAAAGGCCGAGCCTTCGGTCGGGGTGAAGACGCCGACCGAGGTGCCGCCGACAATGATGGCCGGCATGCCGATGGACAGAAGCGCGCGGTTGAAGGTGTAGAGAATCTCCGAAACCGACAGATTGCCGTGACGCGGGAAATTGTGCCGGCGCGCGAGGACGAAGACGACGGCCATAAAGATCAGGCCCATGAGGATGCCGGGAATGACGCCGGCCAAAAACAGCGCGCCGAGCGAGGTGCCCGTCACCGCCGAATAAAGGATCATGGGAGAAGAGGGCGGGATCATCGGCCCGACGCCCGATGAGGAGGCGCAGGTCGCTGCCGAGAAGGCCGGCGAATAGCCCGCGCGCTTCATGGCGGGAATGGTGATGGAGCCGGTGCCGGCGATGTCGGCAGTCGAGGAGCCGAACATGCCGCCGAGAAAAATCGAGGTCAGCACGTCGACCTGGGCGAGGCCGCCGCGCATCCAGCCGACGAGCGAATGGGCAAAATCGAAGAGCCGCGTCGACAGCCCGCCGACATTCATCAGGACGCCTGCGAGCACGAAGAGCGGCAAGGCGATGAGCGTGTAATCGCTCATGCCGTTGACCATGGCCTGCGGAATGACCAGCGCCCATTGGCCGCTGATATAAAGGCCGATGGCGACCGACCCCAGAAGCGCCGCCACCATGGGCACGCCGAGGATGAGGAGAATGATGAGAAGGACGATGCCTAAAAGTGCGCCGATCATTTTGGGGTGCTGTCCTTCTGGAAGTCGCGCACCGCTTCGATAAGGAAAGCAATGGCGACGAGCGCGGAGCCGATGAGAAGGGCGGAGGTGAACCAGCCGGTCGGGAGCTCGAGATAGAGCGTCAGATCGCCGCCGAACAGGTTGAGATACTGGAATCCGCCGAAACCGAGATAGGCGAAGACGGCCGCCGAAAAGACCTGCGACAGCATCGTAATGACGCGCTTGATCTTCGGCGGAAACTTCTCGACGAAATAATCGATACGGATCATCTCGCGTTGACGGATCGACAGATAGACGCCGCACATCGCAAGCCAGGGCATCAGGGCGACGATGAGCTCATCGGCCCAGATCGCCGTAAAGTTGAAGATGTAGCGGCTCGTCGCATTGCCGAACACCAGAGCTGTAATCGCGATGATGATGGCCGCGCCCGCACCGGCGATCGTCCGGTCGACGATGCGCTCGACGAAGGTCGCATCGGGACCGTCGCGAAGTTCGAACGAACTCAGCGTGTCGTTCACACCCATCGTGTCGTGCACATGGGCGGACGGCTCGGGCGTGCTGGGCGCTGAGATGGTCATGGTCTCTCCGAGTGGGAGAGCGCGGGAATGTCTCCCCGCGCCCTCTCGTTCAATAGGCTGGCCTATTACTTGACGGCGGCCAGAACTTCGTTGGCGATGTCGCCACCGGCGATCTTGCCGATTTCTTCATAGAGAGGCGCCGAGGCCTTCTTGAAGCTGTCGACGTCGATCTCGGTGACCGCGATCTTGCCGCTGTCCTTGAGCTGCTTCAGCAGTTCGATGTCCTTGGTCGCGCCGATCTCGCGCACTTTGACGGCCGCTTCATGCGCCGCTTCCTTGACCGCCTTCTTCTGCGCGTCGGTCAGGCTGTCGTACTTCTTGGCGTTCATCACCAGAGTGACCGGCGTGTAGACGTGGTTCGAGATCGAGATGTTCTTCTGAACTTCCTGCAGCGAACGTGCCACGATATCGGCCAGCGGGTTTTCCTGACCGTCGATCGTGCCGCTCTGAAGGGCAAGATAGACTTCCGAGAAGCTCATATTGATCGGCGAAGCGCCGAGCGTCTTGAACATTAGAACGCGGGTCGGGGAGCCCGGCACGCGGATCTTCATGCCCTGGAAATCGGCGGGCGTCTTGATGGCGCGGACATTGTTGGTGATCTGGCGGAAGCCGATCTCACCGAAGGCCAGCACTTCAAGGCCGTTGGTCTTGCGCAGCGAGGCGCGCAGCTTTTCGCCGATCTCGCCGTCCAGAACCTTGGCGACGACGGTGCGGTCCTTGTACAGGAACGGCATGTCGAAGATCGAGAAGGTCTTGTCGAGGCCGACAACGTCCGAACCGAACGGATAGACGTCGATCTGGCCGGTGCGGATCTGCTGCATGTGAACGACTTCGTCGCCGAGCGCGCCCGAGTGGAACAGCTCGTACTGAAGATCGTCGCCAAGCTTGGCCTTCAGATTGTCGGCGAACATCTGCATGACGACGATGTCGAGGCCGCTCGCCGGGCTGTCGCCCGACATACGCAGCTTCAGCGGCTCGGCCATGACCGGCGCCGCAAAGATGGAAGTTCCCAGCATGACGGCGCCGAGAAGCGCCTTAATCGAAATATGTTTGCTCATGTCCCCAGTCTCCTTCGAAAATTTTCGTGTCACGGCGTGACGCGTGTTTCTTTCAGCCTGTCCTGGTTAAGCGTGACCCCAAATCCCGGCGCTTTCGGAATGTCGATGCGCCCGTCTTTTTGCTGCGGCGGATCGACGAACATCTGCGCCTCCACCTGTTCCGTGCCGAGATGCATTTCGGCCAGGGTTCCGTTGCGGAAGCCCGCGACGTGATGAAGGCACCAGATGCCTCCGCCGCCGGCGTCCGAAAGTGGCTTGTTGTAGATTTGCGAGAGATAGGCGACGCGGCGCGTCTCCGTCATGCCGCCATTGTACATGCTGTTCGGCATGAAGATGTCGAGGCCGTCATGCTCGACCCATTCGCGGAAGCGCAGCGAATGGCCGTCCATCTGACCGGCGGACAGCGGGATCGTCGTGCGCTTGCGCATCATGCCCATATCGCGGGCATCGACCCGGCGGAATGGATCTTCGAACCAGGCGATGTTGCATTCTTCGAGATAGGGGCAGAGCCGCATCGCGTCTTCGAGGCCGATGCTTTCATTGGCGTCGACCGCGAGAATAATATCGTCGCCAAGCGCAGCGCGGACGGCGCGCACGCGGCGCACATCTTCGAGAACGCCGAGCTTCGAGCCGACCAGCATTTTGAGGCGGCTATGGCCCTTGCCGATCAGGATGCGTCCCATCTCGATCAGCTGATCGATGTCGAACGCCGCAAAGCCGTAAGTCACATAGACATCGGCATAGTCTTTAGCGCCGCCCAGCATTTCGGCCACGGTGCGGCCGGAGGCCTTGCCGAGAAGGTCCCATATGGCGAGATCCACGCACGACAAAGCCGACAGATTAATGCCGGTCATCGAGCCGCGTTCGGAGAGGATTGGCTGCAGTCGTGCGTGGATCTTTTCGAGGTCGCGCGCATCCATGCCGAGGATGGCGGGACCGATATGCTTTTCGACGATGGCGGCAACGCCGTGCCACAGAAAGCGCGAGGCCATGCCAAAGCCGGTGTGGCCGTCGTCCGTCTCGATCTGGCAGATGATGCGGTAATCGTCTTCGAGCCGCTTGTTGATCAGCGGGATCGAATTCTGAAACGCATGAATACTGACCTCGACTTTGACGATCTTCACAACAGCTCCATTGTCTTGACGTGGGCGGTGAGCGCAGGCGGAATTTTGCCGGCCGAACTTGTGCGCTTTTGCAGGCCCGCAAGATCGGGCAGGGGACGCTGAAGTTCTGCGTCTTCGGCAAAGGCGGCTTCGAGAGCTGCGGCCGCCGACAGCGTGCCGGCGTCGTCGCGGTATTTGCCGACGATCTGCAGGCCGAAGGGCATGCCGCTCGGGCCGAGGCCTGCGGGAATGACCGTTGCGGGATGCGTCGTCAGCGTGATGGCTGAAGCGATGGCGCACCAGGTGATGTAGGTGTCGAGCTTTTCGCCATTGATGTGCGAGACGAAAAGCTGCTCGACCGGGAACGGCACGGCGGAGGCCGCCGGGCAGATCAGAAGGTCGATATCGGCGAAGAAGGCCTGGAAGTTGCGGACAATCTCAGTCTGCTGCGCATGCGCTCGCGCGACATCGGCGACGGAGACGCGCTTGGCCAGCTCAGTGTTCGCAATAACGTTCGGTCCGGCGAGATCGCGGTGTCGGCCGATATAATCGGTCAGCGTGTCGGCGAAGCCGACGGCGCGCAGCGTCTCGAAGGTGAAGTTGACACCCTCGATCTTCGGATCGATCCATTCGGCGGAAGCAAAGAGAGGCGCGATTTTCGCGGTCTTCTTGCGGAATGCCTCCTGTACATCTTTCGACACCGGAACCGCGCCGAGATCGGCGCTGAACGCGACGCGCAGGGTCGAGAGATCGGTTGTCGCGAGGTTGACGAAGGGATCGGGCGATAGATCGAGCGAGAGCGGGTCTTTCGCGCTGGTGCCGACCATCGCCGCCATCAGGAGCGCCGCGTCTTCGGCGTTCCGTGCCATCGGCCCTTCGACAAAATGGGGCGACCAGCCATGGCGGCGCGTATCGTGCGTCACCGCGCCCGGCGAGGGCCTGTGGCCGACAACGCCACAGAAGGAGGCGGGCGTCCGCAACGAGCCGCCGAGATCGGAGCCGGTGGCGAGCGGCATCATGTCCGTCGCCAAAGCAACAGCCGATCCGCCGGAGGAGCCGGCGCAGGAAAGCTCCGGATCGAAAGGGTTCACTGTCGCGCCGTAGACGCGGTTCACCGTATTGGCACCCGCGCCGAACTCCGGCGTGTTGGTCTTGCCGATGATGATGCCGCCGGCGGCGCGGATCTTCGCGACGATCGGATCGTCCTTCGCCGGCACATGATCTTTGTGCACGAGCGAGCCGAACGTCGTTGTCAGGCCGCCGGTCTCCGTCAAATCCTTCACGCCGACCGGCAAACCATGAAGCGGGCCGAGCGGCTCGCCGTTCATGACGGCGTCTTCGGCCGCAGCGGCCGCTTTGCGTCCGCGTGCAAAATCCCGCGCCACGACCGCGTTGAGTTTCGGATCGAGCTTTTCGATGCGCGCAATGCTCGCGTCGAACAATTCGACAGGCGAAATCGCTTTGCTGCCGATCAGAGATCGCAGCTGACGGGCCGTGTGACTGAGAAGGTCCGTACTCATGTTCTTCGTGTTCTCGCGGCCAAAGTGAATTCAGTCAATTGAACCAAAGAAAAAACTGCCCAAAAAAACAACATTTCAGCAATTGATCAAAAACGCATCGTTGAATCGGCGCAATTTTGGGCAGTCAACGTCAGTACAAAATAAAAAACGCCGAAGAATAGCTTTCAATAAAGCTTTCTTCGGCGCTAAGCGTCGATTGATTTGAGCTCGAGTACTGTAGAAGTACGTCATGGCGTACGCATATTTCTATCTCATGGCTTTTGATCTTCTGCCCCGATTGCAGCAAGAGCGGCTCTGGCAACTTCGACGTCTTGAGCGCCTGTGCCCGAACCGACGCCGACTGCGCCGATGCATTGTCCGTCGATCACGATGGGCAGGCCGCCTTCGAGATTGGTGAGGCGTCCGCCCGCCGCGATGGCGAGTTTGAGTTCGTTTGCGGGATCGAGCCGCGAGGTCGGCTGGCGGTGAGAGGCCGCCGTAATCGCCTTCGACATCGACGTCTCGCGCGACAAAAGCCTGGCGCCGTCCATGCGCACGAAAGCGAGGAGATTGCCGCCGTCATCGACAATCGTGATGTTCTGCGGCACGCCGAGTTCTTTGGCTTTCGCGACAGCGCCGGCCAGCGCCTTCAGCGCGCCTTCATGCGTCAGCTTCAGCGTCGGGCGGGTGAAGCTGCTCATCGCTCGTCTCCCGGCACGCCATAGGCGGGAGCAGAAGACGGGTTCAGCGCGCGCGTGACGTAGTCTTTCGCCTGCGGCTTCCAGAGTGCCCAGAGCTTTTCGAGTTCACCGATGGGATCGCTCTCATGCCAGTCGACGCGCAGATCGGCGATAGGCCAGCGCACTTCGTCGACGATCAGCATGCCGGCGGAATGCACCGGGCCTTCTTCGCCGCCTTCGGCGAGCGCCGTCTTCATGGCGGCAAGGATGCGGTCGCCGAGATCGGCGCTCTCATCGGCAAGAAAGGCCGCAACCATCTTGTCGGGAATGGCTTCGCTGGAGAGAAGATTTCCGGCGGCGACGACATTCTGCGCCGTGGCCGTGCCGTGAACGCCAAGCGTTTTCTTGCCGGAGAAGGCGGCTGTCTTGCCCTCGGCATCGATCATGGTGATCTGGCGGTATTCGATATCCGGCGCATCGCGCGTCAGCCAGGCAAGCGCGTCGGGCGCCGACATATAAGCGAGGAGATCGAGCCCGTCGGGTCCGAGCGTCGGATCGGTGATGTTCTGCGTCGCGACCGCTCCAACGCCGGCGCGCGCATGCGCGCAGCGCGCCGCAACGCTCGGACTCGATGACGAGACCGATATGCCGAACATTTTTGTCCGGGCGCAGCGTGCGGCGATGGAGAACGTCATTATGCGGCGGTCTCCTTAACTTTTGTCCGGGATCACGGCCGTGACCTCGATTTCGACAACCCATTCGGGGCGAGCGAGCGCAGGAACCACAAGACCGGTCGAGCAGGGGAAAACGCCTTTCAGCCATTTGCCCATTTCGCGGTAAACGGCTTCGCGGTAGCGGATATCGGTCAGGTAGACGACGATGCGGCAGACATGGCTGAGTTCGCTGCCGCATTCCTCCAGCAGCAGCTTGATGTTCTGCATCGCCTTTTCGGTCTGCTTGCCGGCATCGCCGACATGCAGGCTCTCGCGCGTGTCGAGATCCTGCGAGACCTGGCCGCGCAGAAAAACCATCGTGCCTTTCGCAACGACCGCCTGAGACAGATCGTTGTCGAGCTTTTGCTCCGGATAGGTCTCGCGCGTGTTGAACGGACGGATGCGTTTATGCGTGGTCATCGTGCTTCCTGATATTGAAGAAGAGCGTCCCAACCGGGCCGGGAGAGAAGGGCGGTAAGCCGGTCGAACATCCGGCTGGCATCGGCGAGTTCGTCCGTGCCGATCCATTCGTCGGCGATGTGCGCGCGGGCGATGTCGCCGGGACCGCAGACGAGCGAGGGAATGCCGGCAGCAGCGTAGAGCCCGGCTTCCGTGCCGAAGGAAATGGTGGAGGGCGTCTCTTTGCTGCCGCTCAGCGTCTGCACGATGGAGGTCGCGGGGCTCTGCGCCGGAATATCGAGCCCCGGATAGTCGATCATGTTTTCCATCTGCGCATAGGCTTCGGGCGCGACGGCCTGCAGTGGTGCGAGGGCGGTCTCGACGATGAGGTCGACCCGCCGCAGCAGCGCCTTGATGTCCGTCTTCGGCGTGAAGCGGATCTCGAATTCGAGCACGGCTTTTTCCGGCACAAGATTGAGCGCCGTGCCGCCATGCAGCGAGCCGACATGCACGGTCGCGTAGCGCGGGTCGAAGCCGGGCGCCTCTTCACGCAGTGCGGATTCCTGGCCGAGGGCGCGCAGGCCGGTCGCGATCTGCGCCGCGGCATAGACGGCATTGGCGCCACGGTCCGGATAGGCGGAGTGGCCGCCGCGGCCGGAGATCGTGATGCGGCGCGCGACCTTGCCTTTATGGCCGCGCACGACGCGCATCTTGGTCGGCTCGCCGATAATGCAGAGTACAGGCTTTGCGGGAAGAGCTGCGACAGCGGCCACGAGATCGGGCGCGCCTTTGCAGCCGAGCTCTTCGTCATAGGAGAAGGCGATGTGGATCGGCGCCGTCAGCTTTGCGGCGCAAAAGCTCGGCAGATGCGCAAGAACAAGCGCGACGAAGCCCTTCATATCGGTCGCACCGCGTCCGAAAACGCGTCCGTCGCGGCGGCTTGCGGTAAAGGGCGGCGTCGACCAGTTCTGGTCGTCGGCGGGTACAACGTCTGTGTGCGCGGAGAGGACGACGCCGGGCCGGCCGACAGGCCCGATGCTGGCGAGGATCGAGGCTTTCGTGCCCGACGGATCGTGGATGATCTTCGAGGTCACGCCGTATTGGGCGAGATAGGCGGCGATATAGGACACCGCATCGAGGTTCGGCCCGCCGCAGACTGTTTTGAACTCAATCAGTCTCGACAGAATATCGACCGCCCGCGCGACATTGGCGCCGGTGGCGTCGCCGCCGGTTCCAAGGATCGAGGGGGCGGGCAGTCCTTCCATCTATGCGGCTCGCAGTCGCTGGTAGGCGCGCTGGGCGTGAACGAGCGGCGGGCTGTCGGTCTGTGCAAGGCCGACGACGATGCCGGCAATGATGCGGTGCGATCCGAAATCGAACACCTGGGCGACCGTGCAATCGAAGGCGCAGACGGCGCCGATAAGGGCGGGCGCGCCGGTGACTAGGTTCTGCCATTCGCCGGAGGCGAAGCGGTCATCGCGCAGTTCGGCGATGCGGCCGGCAAAGGTGTCGGCGACGCGCTCTTGGCCGCACGCCAGAACATTGGCGACGAAGACGCCGTTCTCGAACAGTGTCGGCAGCGCCCGGCTTTCCTTGTGCACACACAGGATTACTGAAGGCGGCTCGAGCGAGAGAGAGCACAGCGTCGAAACCGTGACCCCGGCGCGGCCAGCCTTGCCATCCGTCGTAATGACGGTGACACCGGTTGCCGTCGTTGCCATCGCATCGCGAAACTCAGTTGCATCGACCGTGTTCATTTTGACGATCCAATCCGGTCGGACAGATCGGCGGCCTTGCGGACGAAGTCGAGCGGTCCGGAGAAATCGAAGCTGCCGTAAACGGCGGCGAGATGGTTGAAGTGCGGGGCCTGCGCGAACTGCACGAAGGTCAGGCGATGTCCGGCATAGTCGGAGTTCAGAAGATCGCGGGCGAAGGCCAGAAGCTTGCGGCGGTCTTCGGATTCCCACTTTTCATTCAGCGTGTAAAACTTCTTCAGCCAGTCGCCGGAGCCTTCGGCCTTGAAGCTTGCGGCATTCGGGGTGATGCAGATCTGGCCGCCGCAGAGTTCACGCGCGATGTGCATCATTGCCGGAAGCTGGGAGCAGGCGAAGACGCGGCCGGCATAGAGCATCGACTGCTGCGGCATCAGAAGCCCGCCCGGGCTCTTTTCGGCCATGGCGATCGAGGCCGTGAGATGCGCGTTGATGCCTTCGCGGTAGCAGACGAGGTCGGCGAGCTTTTCCTTCACCGACTGAAGCTTTTCGAGGCCGGTCTGCTTGGCGTTCCACATGGCGGCGCCAATCATCATGTCGGCGACGTAGAGAAGACGCAGCACATAAGGAAACGCCGAATAGCGGTGCAGGGTCGAACGGATGAACTGCGCCGCCTTGGTATGACGGTAGAAGAAAATATCTTCCCAGGGGATCAGTACATCGTCGAACACAACCAGCGCTTCGACTTCGTCGAATTTGTTGGCCAGCGGATAATCGGCCGGGCTGTTCTTGCCGGCAAAACCCGAGCGGCAGATATGTTTGACGCCCGGCGCGCCCATCTTCACGATGCAACCCACGGCGTAGTCGGACAGTTCTTCATTGGTCCAGGCACCGACGGTCGGCTTCAGGAAGGCCTGGTCGGCATAGGCTGCGGCGGTCTCATATTTGGCGCCGCGGATGATGATGCCGGCATCCGTTTCCTTGGTGACATGCACCAGCATGTCCGGGTCCTGATCCTTCGGTGCGCGCGAGCGGTCGCCCTTCGGATCGGTATTCGCGGAGACGTGGAAAATGTCCTCGGCCAGAACGCGCGCCACATGACGGTCGACATTGTTGGCAAATTCCGGATTGAACTCGGCGAGGACATCGCGGCCATCCATCAGCGACCAGACTTCGCCGATCGTCTCGTCGCCGACGCGGGTGACGACGCCGCCGATATCTTTCATCACGGCGTCGACGATATCGACCTTGTCGTTCCAATCCTGCTTTTCGCGCGGCGGCTTGTAGAACTTCGTGAGGGTTTCGCCGTTTTCCTGATAGGTCAGACGATCCTTATACTTGGCATCGTGCTGCATATCGTACATACGAGAACGGATATCGACGATGGGCTTGAACGCCGGGTGCTTGGTGACGTCGGAAACGCGTTCGCCGTCGATCCAGATTTCACGGCCGTCACGCAGCCCCGCCCGATACTCGTCACCTGTCCGGATCATCTTGGTCCCTCACCACTATTCTGAGGGAAGCTTGCGTTGGCCGGGTGGATTGATAAAATATTTTAAATATTGGATCGGGATAGAAAAAGCTGATGAATGTCTCCCTGCGGGCCCTGCGTTACGTCGTGGCCACCGCCGACAGCGGCAATCTCACAGAGGCCGCGCGGAAGCTAAATGTCTCTCAGCCCTCAATTTCTTCGGCCATTGCCCAGGTCGAGGACGAGCTCGGGGTGCAGATTTTCATCCGCCACCATGCGCGGGGTGTGACCCTCACTTCCGCCGGCGCCCGCATCATCGGCGAGGCGAGGGGGCTTTTGAACCACGCCCGCGATTTCACCCAATCGGCCAAAGACCTCGGCTCGGAGCTGCGCGGCGAGATCTCGGTCGGCTGCCTCTGGACCATCGCCTCGCATCTGATGCCGAGCATTCTGTCGGGTTTTGCCGAAAGCCATGGCGGCGTCGTCGTCAGCCTGGAGGAGGGAGATCAGCAGAACATTCTGGATTCGCTCGCGGCGGGCCGCACCGAGCTTGCGCTGTCCTACCGCTTCGCCATTCCCGACGAGGTCGCCGGCGAAAAGCTGACGGCGTTTCCGCCTTATGCGGTTCTGCCGGCCGGTCACCGGCTCGCCGGGCGGAAGGACGTCGAGCTGGCTGAACTGGCGGAGGATGAGTTCATCCTGCTCGATATGCCCTATTCGCGCGATTACTTCCTCAATCTCTTCCGTGCGCAGGGGCTCGAGCCGAAGGTCGCGTTCCGCGCCCGCACGCAGGAACTGGCGCGCGGTCTTGTCGGCCATGGCCGCGGCTACACCATCACCAATCTCGTGGCCAAAAGCATGGACACCTATGACGGCGGGCGCGTCGCGGCGATCCCGATCTCCGGCGATCCCGAGCCTGTCGAACTGATGATCCTGGCTCTGAAGCGTCAGTCGCAGCGTCCGGCGGTTGATGCCTTCGTCGCGCATCTGCGCGAAATGTTCGCGCCGGACATCCCGGTCAGGAAGAAAGCGGCTTCGCGCCGATAAGATCGGCAATCGCCATCAGAGCAAGCTCATAGCCCGAGGCGCCGAGCCCGGCGATGACACCGGTTGCGGCCTTCGAGACGTAGGAGTGATGGCGGAAGGGCTCGCGCTTCCAGATATTGCTCATATGCGCTTCGATGATCGGGCCGTTGAAGGCGAGCAGTGCATCGAGGATCGCGACCGAGGTATAGGTCAGGCCCGCGGCATTGATGACGATGCCGGCGGCCGAGCCCCGCGCTTCCTGAATCCAGGTGACGATCTCGCCTTCGGTGTTCGACTGACGGAAATCGAGGTCGAGTCCGAGGGACGCCGCGCGCTTTTCGCAGCGCGCCTTGATCGCCGGAAAGCTCTCAGTGCCATAAGTGCCCGACGGGTCGAGCCCGTAGAGATTGGCGTTAGGCCCGTTGAGGAGGAACACTTTCGGCGTCGGCATCTAAACATCCTGTGGCTTCGATATGCATAGGCTAATTGCTGAGAAGCGAAACACTAAATCGTGTTTTTCTATGCGAGGCATCGGACAATAATGGTCAGTCCGCCGGTTTCATCGGCGGGAGGCGGCTTTTATGCTCGCGCCGAGTTCGATTGGAGTTTTTATGTCCGCGAGTGCCCCACAGTTCCGCCCCGATGGTTACGGCTCCAAAGCGCGGATCGGGCTGATCTTCATAGCTTCCAGCGTTGCTATGGACGCCGAGATGGGCGCGATGGCCGCCGAGGGCGTTGCCGTCCATACGACGCGCATCCATCTGCCGAAGGTCACGGTGCAGGGCATCGAGGAGATGATGAACCATCCGATGCTGGAACAGGCGGCGCGCCTGATCGGCTCGGCGCCGATCGATGTCATGTGCTTCGGCGGCACCAGCGCCTCCTTCCTTCACGGCACGGCCTATGATGTTGCGCTGACGAAAAAGCTGCAGGCCTGGGTTCCCGGCCCGAAAGTCACGACAGCTTCGACCGCAACGCTTGCGGCGCTCAAAGAAGTCAAAGCCGGGAAGGTCGCGCTCGCAACGCCCTATGTCGGCGAGATTCACGACCGCGCCATCCGTTTCCTGGAAGAAAACGGACATCAGGTTATGAAGAGCGCAAAGCTCGACATCACTTCCGATCATGCGCTCGCCGAAGTGCCGCTCGATAAGGTTTATGAGCATGTGCTGTCCGTCGATCATCCGGACGCCAGCGCCATTTTCATCAGCTGCACCAATTTCCGCACCGTCGGCGTCATCGAGGCACTGGAGCAGAAGCTCGGCAAACCGGTGATCTCCGCCGTTCAGGCCTCGTTCTGGCATTGCCTGGAGCTTTGCGACGTCAACGGTGCCAAGCCCGGCTACGGCCAGCTCTTCTCAAAGCGCCTCGCCCCCTGAAAACCCATGCTTCTGGAAACTTCAACTTTTGTCGCCTATCTATATCCCCTCCCGGAGGATAGGACTGACCGCATGACCGAACATTCCCACGATCCGCATATGCACCACGAACAGGTCGCCAAGCGCCTGCGCCGCGCCGAAGGGCATCTAAAAACCGTCGTCAAAATGATCGAGGAGGGCCGGCCCTGCCTCGACATCGCGCAACAGCTGCACGCCGTCGAGAAGGCGATCGGGCAGGCCAAGAAAACCCTGATCCAGGACCATCTCGATCACTGTCTCGAAGAAGCCATCGGCACGCTATCGCGCAAAGAGCGCGCGCCGATCGACGAGTTCAAGGAAATCACGAAGTACCTCTAGGAGCTTTCGCCCATGCCGTCCTTTGCCTCGCTCATCGCCCAGAGCTCCGCTCATGCCTGGCTGTTCATTCCGAGCGCAATTCTTCTCGGCGCGCTGCATGGGCTTGAGCCGGGCCATTCGAAGACGCTGATGGCGGCCTTCATCGTCGCGATCCGCGGCACGGTTAAGCAGGCCATCCTTCTCGGCCTCGCGGCCACCATCTCCCACACCGCCGTCGTCTGGGCCATCGCGCTGATCGGTATGTACCTCTATCAGGGTGTCGATGCGGAAACGGTCGAGCCTTATATGCAGGCCGTGTCGGGCGCCGTCATTATCGCGCTTGCGGTCTGGATGCTGTGGCGCACCTGGAAGGATCAGCAGATGGCCAAGCTCGCGGCGGGCCATGTGCACGATCATGGCCACGGCCATTCGCATGACCACGATCACGGCCATTCCCACGATCATTCTGAAGTCACGCAAAACGCCGGCGATGTGCGGAAGATCGACACCGGTCACGGCCTGCACAAGCTCGAACTCAACAAGTCGCACGGCCACGCGCATTGGCGCTTCTCGCCTCAGGTCGGCAAGCCCTGGGGCGCGAAGGAAGTGAAGCTCACCATCGAGCGTCCGGGCGGGCGCGAGCAGGCCTTCACCTTCCGCGAACGTGAAGGCTTTATCGAGAGCGTCGAGGAAGTGCCCGCGCCGCACGATTTTATGGTCCGCCTCGCGCTCGGCCACGGCAATCACTCGCATGATTTCGATGTGTCGTTCCTTGCCAGTGTCGAAGGTCACGATCACATGCATGAGGAGATGCGCGGCCTCGATCTCGGCACCGACGGCTATCAGGACGCGCATGAGCTTGCGCACGCCAACGATATCCGCCGTCGCTTTGCCGGGCAGACAAATGTCAGCAATTGGCAGATCACGGCCTTCGGCCTGACGGGCGGCCTCATTCCGTGCCCGGCGGCGATCACCGTGCTGCTGCTCTGTCTGCAGCTGAAGGAAATCCCGCTTGGCGCGGTTCTCGTGCTGAGCTTCTCGATCGGTCTTGCGGTGACGCTTGTCTCGGTCGGGGCGCTGGCCGCCATCGGCATGCGCCATGCCTCACGCCGTTTCTCAGGCTTTTCGACCTTTGCGCGCCGCGCGCCTTATTTCTCCGGTGCGCTGCTGATCCTGGTCGGCCTTTATGTCGGCATCCACGGCCTGTCGGGCATTGCCTGATCCAGACGGCCCCGGGCGAGACGTCCGGGGCCGATTTGTTCAGGAAAATAGTCTCTCCGGGTGTTCTTTCGGTGCGGCGTCAAATCCCGCCTTTAAAAATCCCCCCCGATCCTCTAAGCCCTCACCAGTCGGGGCGTAGCGCAGCCCGGTTAGCGCACCTGTCTGGGGGACAGGGGGTCGTGGGTTCGAATCCCGCCGCCCCGACCATTTCTTTTTGACCTTCAAACCCTTCCCCACCTGAAGGAGCCCCATGGCAGCCGCCGTCGAGCCTTCCCGCTTTTCGCTTCGCGACCGCCTGACCACCTTTCTCGATGCCCCGCCGTTCCAGGCGGCGATCATCGGCCTCATCCTCTTCAACGCCCTGATCTTCGGCCTTGAGGCCATTCCGGCCGTTGTCGAGAAGATCGGTCCGCTGCTGATCGCGCTCGATCACCTCATCCTCTGGATTTTCGTCGCCGAGATCGTGATCCGCCTTGCGGTGTTCGGTCCCGCGCGCTTCTTCCGCGATCCGTGGTCGGTCTTCGATTTCATCGTCATCGGCATGGCGCTTCTGCCGGCGACCGGCGCTCTGTCCTCGCTCCGGGCGCTGCGGGTGCTGCGGGTGCTGCGTCTTATCTCGATCATGCCTTCACTCAGGGCCGTGGTGGATGCGCTGCTCCGTGCCATGCCGGCTATGGGCTCGGTCGCGGCGCTTCTGCTGCTTGTTCTGTATGTAGGCGCGGTCATCGCAACGCGGCTTTACGGGACGTCCGATCCCGAGCGCTTCGGCGATCTCGGCAATTCGCTCCTGACCATGTTCCAGATCCTCACGCTTGAGGGCTGGCCGGACATCATGCGCGCGACCTTGGAGACGCATCCGTTCTCCTGGCTGTTCTTCGTGCCCTTCGTGCTGATCGCGACCTTTGCCATCCTCAACCTGGTCGTCGCCGTCATCGTCGATTCCATGCAGAGCGGCGTGCAGGCGGCGGTCGCCGAAGAGGATCAGAAGCGCGATACCGAACTCATGGATTTCGAGCACGACATCGAAGCCTCTCTGGCGCGGATCGAAAAGGAACTCGCGGCACTCCGGGCCTCGGTGAAACCGAAAGCCCGGGCGGCGGCCGCCCGGGGCTCCAGGGCGGCCAAGACCGGGAAAAAGCGCAAGCGCTGAGGCCGGGCTTGGCTGAAACCCCGGCAAACCGCTAAACCGGGCAGGGGACTTCGGGGAGGATTCGGCTTTGTGGCGCAATGCGGCTTCGGTCGGCGGGCTGACGCTCGTCTCGCGCCTGTTCGGCTTTGTCCGCGACGTCGCCATGGCGGCGCTGCTTGGCGCCGGCCCCCTGGCCGACGCTTTCATGGTGGCCTTCCGCCTGCCCAATCATTTCCGGGCGATCTTTGCCGAAGGGGCGTTCAACGCGGCTTTCGTGCCGCGCTATGCCGCCGTCCTGACGACCGAAGGCGAGGCGGGAGCGCGGCGCTTTTCCGGCGCGGTCCTGTCGCTGATCCTCATCGTGCAGGCGGTGCTGCTTGTCGGCGCGCTCGTCTTTATGCCCGCCGTTGTGACGCTGCTCGCGCCGGGCTTTACCGATACGCCGGATCAGTTCGCAACAACGGTCGATCTGACGCGCATCACCTTCGGCTATCTCGCGCTGATTTCCGTCGCGACTTTCGTTTCCGGAATGCTCAACGCGCATGAGCGTTTTGCGGCGGCCGCCGCCGCCCCCATCCTTCTAAATGTCTGCATGATCGCGGCGCTGGGTCTTGCGCGGCATTTTCCGACGGTCGCGCATGCGCTTGCTTGGGGCGTTTTGATCTCGGGCTTCGTGCAGCTCGCTTATGTCGTCTGGGATCTCTGGCGCTCGGGCCGCCGTCTTGTTCTGGCAAAGCCCGTTCTGTCGCCGGACATCAAGAAATTTCTGCGCGCGTTCGGCCCGGCGGTTCTGGGTTCCGCCGGCGTGCAGCTGGCGATGTTCGCCGACACCATCATCGCAAGCTTTCTGCCGACAGGCTCGGTCTCCTACCTCTACTACGCCGACCGTCTTTACCAGCTGCCGCTCGCCGTGATCGGCATTGCGATCGGCGTCGTGCTGCTGCCGGACCTGTCAAAGAAAGTTGCGGCGGGAGACGAGAAGGGCGTGCGCGATGGCCTCAACCGCGCGCTCGAAGGCATTTTCATTCTCACTTTGCCCTGCGTCGCGATCTTCCTTCTGATGGCGGAGCCTGTGATCGCGGTTCTGTTCGGCCGCGGAGCCTTCGATCAGGCGGCGGTGACAGGCTCGGCGCGCGTGCTCGAAGCTTATGCGGTGGGATTGACCGCCATCGTCGCGCTGCGCGCGCTGACGCCGGCCTTTCATGCGCGCGGCGATACGACGACGCCGGTTTTGGCGCTCGGCGCGGCAACGCTCGTCAATATCGCGCTGAAGATCGCGCTCATGGGATCGTTCGGTGCGGCGGGGCTTGCCTTCGGCACCGCGGCCGGCGCCTGGGTCAACGCGCTGATCCTGGCCGTGTTGCTCGCGCGTGCCGGGCGTCTGACCTTCGATCAGCGTCTCATCCGGCTTGTGCTGCTGGCGATTGCCGCGAGCTTTGCGCTGGCCGCTGTCGTGACAGGGCTTGAGCCGTTCGCTGAGCGGTTTACGGATCTCATCCCGGCGTTTCCCGATCTCGTTCCCGTCGCTCTCAAGCTCGGCCTCGGCGGGGCCGCTTACCTCCTCGTGATGGCCCTCGGCTGGAAGGCAATTTCACGAAAAAGCGGCTCTATCCGTTAATATTACCGCGTAATTCACCTTGCCGATCAGCGGTTTACTGGTACTCCTGACAGCGCGGAGGACCAGTCAAAATGCCAAGTTCGTCAGCAGCCCGTTCCATGCCTTTCGAGTCGGCCTCAGGCCGTTCGCTCAAGAACGTGCTGATCCAGGACGCCGGCTATACCCCCTATGAAGACTGGGCCTGGCAGGGCTACCGCCTCGCTATTCTTGCCTTCGCCAAGGAATACGGCCTGAAGCATCTCATGGAGATCGGCGGCGGGCGCCGTCCGCTCTTCACGCCGGAAGAATGCGCAGCTCACGGCTTCGAGACGACCATTAACGATATCTCGCCGGTCGAACTCGAGAACATGAAGGTGATCTTCCCCACCGCCTGTTTCGACATTTCGGGCGACATCTCTTCGCCGGAGATCAAGAAGGGTCATTACGACCTCATCTATTCGCGCATGGTCTTCGAGCATGTGAAGGATGTGGAGCAGGCCTGGAAGAACATCTATCAGCTGCTTTCGCCGGGCGGCGTCGCCATCGCCTTTTATCCGACGCTCTATGCGCTGCCTTTCCTCGTCAACAAGCTGATCCCCGAAAGCGTGTCGACGAAGATCGTCGATATGCTCTACGGTTTCCGCAAGGGCGAGAACATGCTGAAATTTCCGGCCTATTACGATCATTGCTATGGCGATGCGAAGAAGGTCGAGCCGATGCTCAAACAGATCGGCTTCAGCGATACGGCGGTGATGCCGTTCTATGGCCACGACTACTTCAAGAAGCTTCCGGTGCTGCGCGAGATCGACAATGCGATCCACGACATCGCCCGCAGGAAGAATCTCGCAAGCCTGTCGTCCTACGCTTACGCCGTGGTTCGTAAGTAAGGGCGCAAGTGACGGCGGTTCTCCGCCTCATAGGCGAACACGGCGGCGATGAAGCCCCAGGTGCAGCCCAAAATCAGGAAGTAGTGACGCCAGTGATCGGTGTCGATCACAAAGCTCATCAGGCTGAGACCGATATAGGTCGCAAGCAGCGCGCCGAGCGGCCGCTGAAACGGTGAAGGGCGCATCAGCGCGCGTACGCCGAACAGCCAGGTCAGCAGCACCAGCATCGCATAGCTGCCCCAGCCCAGCCATCCATACGAGAAGAACGCGTTCAGATATGTGTTGTGCGTATCGACGTGGAATATCTCGCCGAATTTGAACGGGCCGAGACCCATCGGATTGTCGAGGATCATCGGCAGGCTCTGCAGCTGGTTGGTGAAGCGGCCGCCCGGGCCGGTGTCGTAGCTCTGCAGGCTGAGGCGCGCCATGAAGGTCTTGCTGATGGCGGGGATGGCAAGAATCGCCACAAGTCCCGCGCCCAAGGCCGCAGCGCCAAGGATCGACACGACGATCACGCGCATTCTGAGACGCGCCGACGGTGACAGCACCAGAAGAAAGATGACGGCAAGGCCCGCCGACAGCATGAAATGCGCCCAGGCGGCGCGCGAGAAGGCGAGAAGCAGCGCGATCAGGATGATGCCGAAGGGAGGCGCAAGCAGGATCATGTTGCGGCTTTTGCCGGTCAGCATGTCCTGCAACATCAGGATCAGCGGCAGGATGAGAAAGGGCGCAAAGACGTTCGGATCTTTGAACAGGCCCTTGGCGCGTCCGTAGAGTGTTAGCGTCTCGCCCATCACGCCGAAATAGCCGGCAATGCCGAGCAGCGCCGCCAGCACCGCCGTCAGAATATAGCCGGTCTTGATCGCCGCAAACCGCTCCAGCGGATAGCGCGACAGAACGAGCGCATAGAAGATCGCGTTCGCGCCCATAAACAGCGAGACCACGACATACATCTTGGTCTTGGGCTCGTCGAAAACCTGAAACAGCGCGATGACGCCGCCAATCTGAAAGAGGATCATCAGGACGGTGAGCGGCAATATGGTCGGTCGCACTAAAATTCCCGCCAGCATCGCAAACAGCAAAGCGGGAATAAACATCACCTCATAGGGCGACGGCTCGAAGAGAACGAAGCTGCCCGAAAATGCAAAGAGGCCGAGGACGAAGCGCGCAAGCGTTTCTGCGACACTGATTCTGCGGAGAGGATAGGCCGCCTCTGCGGCGGGCGCGCTCAATAGGCGTTTTCCGAACTCGTCAGCAGCGAGACGGGCGTCTTGATGAGGATCAGCGCGTCCAGCATCACCGACCAGTTCTCGATGTAATAGAGATCGTGGGCGACGCGGTTCTGGATCTTATCGGCCGTGTCGGTCTCGCCGCGCCAGCCATTGACCTGCGCCCAGCCGGTGATGCCGGGTTTGACGCGGTGGCGTGCGAAATAGCCGTCGACGGCCTGGTCATAACGGTGTGCTGCGGCCTTGGCGTGCACGGCATGCGGACGCGGGCCGACGAGCGAGAGATTGCCGGCGAAGACGACGTTGAACAGCTGCGGAAGCTCATCGATCGAAGTCTTGCGGATGAAGCGACCGACGCGCGTGACGCGGTCATCGTTCTTGGTCACGAGCTTGACGGCGCTCGCATCCGCTTTCTCGTGATACATCGAGCGGAATTTGAAGACTTCGATCAGCTCATTGTTGAAGCCATAGCGCTTCTGGCGGAACAGAACCGGGCCGCGCGAGTCGAGCTTGATGGCGAGCGCTGTCACAAGCATCAGCGGCGATAGCGCGAGCAGCATCAGCGCGCCGACAAAACGATCGAATATCCATTTCATCACGACATCCCAATCGGCGATCGGGCGGTCGAGCATGTCGATGACCGGAACGTCGCCAACATAGGAATAGGAACGCGGGCGGAATTGGAGCTTGTTGGTATGCGCCGACAGACGGATATCGACCGGCAGCACGGAGAGCTTTTTCAGCACTTCGAGAATGCGCGCTTCGGCGGTAATCGGCAGTGTGAAGATGACGAGGTCGATGCGGGTGCGGCGCGCAAAGGCAATGAGATCGTCGACCGTGCCGAGCTTCGGCAGGCCGGCAACGACGCTTTGCGAGCGCCCATCTTCGCGGTCGTCAAATACGCCGAGCATCAGGACGTCGGAGGATGTATCGGCGCGGATCTGATCGATGAGCGCCTCTCCGGCGGGGCCGCCGCCGACGATGACGGTGCGGCGCGTCAGGCGGCCGTCGCGCATCCAGCGGCTGACGAGGGTGTGCAGCACGATGCGGCCGATGCCGAGGAAGGCAAGTCCCAATATCCACCACGCGCTGAGCCAGCTGTCGCCGGGGGCGCTGGCAAGTCCTACCGCGCCGAGACCGAGCCAGGGCACGAAGATCGCGAGCGACCATGCGCCGACGAGGCGCACCGCCTGCGAAAAGCCGCTGCGGAACATCGTCACCGAATATAGCTGCGCCGCTTCCATGGCGATGACAGCCGACATGGCGATGGCCGTCAGCAGCAGCGTCTCGAGCCAGTACCAGCCGGGCTGTTCGGGGGTGAAAAAGCTGATGGCGATGGCGCCGGTCGCCATGATGAGGCCGAGATCGACGCCGCGCGCGATGCCGGTGATGACGGCGGGGGAATAGCGGGCCTGGACCGGATCGTCGGACAAAGCGCGCGCAAGATCTGACAGAGCGCGGCGGCTTTCCGAACGGGGAGCAGAGCGCCGGTCGCGCTGGCCGTCGCGCGGTCCGCTGCGGCGGTCTTCGGTGCCTGAACTTGCGCGTCCGCGTCCGTGGGGGCTCATCCTGAAATCTCTCGAATTGGCGCGCTCCTGCGCGCGCCGAAAAATTAGCTAAAAGGCGTAGCGGAAGGCTTAATCCGGCCCGGCCAATCGCGGTGTCTCGGACCCAACGCCTGCCGGTAGGCGATGATCCCGTCCTCGATCATCCGGTCATAGGAAAAGTTCTTGCGGATATGGGCGGCCAGAGCCGCAGCCTCGGTCAGCCGCTCGACTTCGCTTTTGCTGAACGTGTTCTTGATCGTCGCGGCAAGGAATCCCGGTTCGCCCGGCGGCACCAGCCGGTCGGCGAAGGGACCGAAGATTTCCGGTATGCCGCCGACATTGGTTGCGATGAGCGGCATCCGGGCGGCGGCGGCTTCGAGCACGACATAGGGCAGGCTTTCGCCGCGCGAGGGCATGACCATGACCTTCGCAAGACTCAGCGCCTCGCGGATCGGCATCGGCGGCGAGAAGGTGACTTGCGCTGAAAGCCCAAGCTCTTGCGCCGCATTCCTGATGTTCTGCTCATCCGGGCCGGCGCCGACGAGAAGCGCGGTCAGGCGGCGCCCGTCGCGGGCAAGGCGGGCCAGCGCGTGGAGGAGGGTATCGACGCCTTTCAGCACCCGCATCTCGCCGAGATAAAGGATGTCCTTCGCGTCGGGCTGCTGGGTCACCGGCTCGAATTCGGCGTCGGTGACGCCGTTGCGGACGATGACCAGAGGTTTCTTGATCGGGCCGATATCCTGGTCGGCGCGCCGGGCGATATAGGCGCTCTCCATCAGGAACAGGCTTGTCTTGAACAACAGGATTTTTTCGACGAGCCGGTAGAGCTTGTCGCGCGGCGCATCGCCCGCGAAATGGAACGAGCCGCCATGCGGCGTATAGATTCGCGCCGGCCAGGAGGTGTCATAGAAGGCGGGCAGGCGCGCATAGAGCCCGCCTTTGGAACCGTGGCCGTGCAGAATGTCCGGCCGTCTTTCCTTCACGATACGGCGCACTTCCTTCAGAGCCGCAAAATCGCTCGGCCCGGGATTGCGGCTCATCGGAAAGCGCGACAGGCCGAGCGCGAGAAGCGGCGCGATCTGTTCGAGAGCCGCTTCCGCGCGGGCGCCGCCGGTAGATGAGTCACAGACAATGCCCACCGCATGGCCCCGGGCAATCTGGCCGCGCGCGACATCCATGACGTGTCGGAAAAGCCCGCCCACAGGCGTGCGGAAGATATGCAGAATCCGGAGCGGCGAAGATTCGCCCGGCATCAGAACCAGCGTTCGTGAACGAAGACCGTATCGCCCGGACGGATCACGGTCGTCATCGGTACGCGCACACGCGCCACCCCGGCATCGTCGCGGCGCGCCAGCTGGACCGAATCCTGTCTGGCGCGGGCCGTATAGCCGCCGGCGATAGCAACAGCCTGCTCGGCGGTCATGCCGGCGACATAGGGATACTGACCTGCCTGATTGACTTCGCCGAAGATGAAGAAGGGCCGGTAGCCTTCCACTTCGACGGAGACGTTCGGCTCGCGGAGATAATCTTTGCCGAGTCGCGCTTCGATGACGCGCTTCAATTCCGCCGGGCTCTGCTGCGCGGCGGGCACCGCGCCGATCAGCGGCATGGCGACATTGCCGCTCGCATCGACCGCATAGGTCGACGACAGAGTCGGCTGATTGAAGACGGTGATTCTCAGTTTGTCGCCGGGGCCTAGGCGGTACGGCACTTCACTCGTCGGACCGCCGCGCGCGACAAGCCCCGGCCGATCCTTGGCGCAGGCGCTAAGGCTGAGAGCGAGACAAAGAAGGGCGGCAGTACGGAAAAGGACGCGCGACATGGCTCTTCATCGCCGTTTCGACTGTCCTTGAGATAAAACGGCTATGGTTAACAAACCATTGGGGAATTAACTGCATCCTAACCATGATCTCCGACAAGGAAGATGAGTTCTCAGCACCCCGGGGTTTGCCTATATGGCCGGCGCGTACAACGGATATGCCACCTACAGCGAGCCTCAGTCCGAGGCGGATCTTCCCGCCATCGGCCGTTCTCTGTGGAACAAGAAGGCGCTGATTCTCGGGCCGACGCTGCTTGCGGCCGTTCTTGCGCTGTTCGTCACCGGCTCGATGACGCCGATGTACAAATCCGACGCGCAGGTTCTCGTCGAAAGCAATGACACCATCTATACGCGCCCGGCGCCCGAGGGGACGCAAGGCACGGAGAAGCAGGCGGCGGACGAGCTCGCCGTGCAGAGCCAGGTGCAGCTTCTCCTGTCGCGCGATCTTGCCCGTGAAGTCGTCACCCGTCTGAAGCTTGCCGAGACCGACGAATTCGATCCGGGCGGCGGCACCGTCTCGGTGCTGAAGCGCATCATGGTTCTGCTCGGACTGTCGCGCGATCCGATGCGGATGAATCTCGACGAGCGCGTGCTCGATGCCTATTTCGATCAGCTTGCCGTTTATGCCGTGCCGTCCTCGCGCGTCATCGTCATCGAATTCTCTTCCGTCGATCCGGAGCGCGCGGCGCTTGTCGCCAATACGGTCGCCGAGACCTATCTGGAGTTCCAGCAGGAGGCCAAGCAGTCGACGACGCGCAAAGCCTCCGATTGGCTCGCCGCGCAGATCAAGGATCTGTCGCGCAACGTCGCCGAAGCCGAAGCGCGGGTCGAAGAATTCCGCTCGAAGGAAAATCTCTTCCTCGGTTCGAACAATGCGACGGTGACGACCCAGCAGCTCGGCGAACTGAACACCGAATTGTCGCGCGCCCGCGCCCAGCAGTCCGATGCCATTGCGAAGGCCAACAGCATCCGCGACACGCTGAAGGCCGGACGGCTTGAATCGCTCGATATCCAGAATTCCGATCTTCTGCGCGGCCTTGCGCAGCAGCGCGTAGGGCTGGCGTCCACCATGGCCCGCGAAGGCCGCATCTATCTGCCGGGCCATCCGCGCATGAAGGAGCTTGCGGCGCAGCAGGCCTCGCTCGATTCGGAAATCCGCGATGAGGCTTTGAAGCTCGCCCGCGCCTATGAGAACGAGGCCAACGTCGCGGCCGGACGTGTCGCCTCCGCGCAGGCGACGCTCGATGCGCAGAAGAAGATCTCCGGCAGCGCCAGCGGCCAGGAAGTGCAGCTTCGCGCGCTCGACCGCGAGGCAAAGGCCCAGCGCGATCTTCTGGAACAGTTTCTCTCCCGTTATCGCGATGCGGTGGCGCGCGAACGCGTCGAAGCCATTCCGCCCGATGCACGCATCATCTCCCGCGCCTCGCCGACGAACACGCCTTATGCGCCGCGCCCTGTCGCCATTACCGCGCTGACGGGTGTTGCGGTGTTCATCCTTCTTGTCGTCCTCTTCACCGCCAGCGAATTCATGATCGTTCCGGCCGGTGCGGAGACGGCCCCGCGCGCATCCGCGCTGCCGCCGGCTGCCTCGCCTGCAGAACCGGAAAATCCGTACACGAGAAGCGCGCTTCTGCAGCCCGATCCGGTGGTCGAGCCGCTACCGAGTCCCGAGCCCGTACCGGATCTTGAGTCCGAGCCGGACGTCGAACCCTTGCCTTTGACTCGCGTTGTGAAGCCGGCGGCCGCGCCAAAGCCCGTCAAAGAGCGCGCCTTCAACCTGCCGAAAATCTTCTCGCGATTCCGCAAGCCCAAAGAGCCTGTGGTGCATGTCGCGCCGCGCCTTCCGGCTGCGCGCCCGGCCGCGCCGCCTTATGGACCGCCGCCGGTTACCGAGCCGCCGGCAAAGCCCGTTGCCGAAGCGCCTGAGCCTCCAGTGTCTGTTGCCGCTCCGGTAGCTCCTCCTGCGCCCGAACCCACATCGGAACCCGTGGCCGTCGTGCCGCAGCCCGTTGCAGCGGCCCCCGTGACTCCGCCGTCTGCGGCTCCCGCTGCTCCGGCTCCCGCTGTGCCGCCAGCTGCTCCCGCCGCACCGGCAGCGCCCGCATCTCCGCCTCTGTTCCGGGCCGCGGCGCAGGACATCGAGGCCGCGGATATGCGCGTCCTCGGCGATCTTGCGAAACATCTTGCCGGAACGCCAAAGGGCGATGACGGCGCGCTGACCATCCTGTCGGTCTCGGCCTCGGCGGGCGTCGATGCGGGCGGTGTTGCGCTGACGCTCGCGCGTTCCCTCGGCGAAGCGAACCGCAAAGTGATCGTGGCGGACGCCGGCAGCGACAGCCGCGAATATCTGGCGGCGCTGCCCAATCCCAATGAATGGGGCCTTGCCGAACTCATCGCCGGCAAGACCTCGTTCGGTCAGGCCATTCAGCGCGACCGCGGCTCGTCGGTGCATCTGATCGCGCCGGGCGCGGCGGACCTTCTCAACACCGCCGCCTATACGCGCATCGGCATCGTGCTCGATGCGCTCGGGCTGACTTATGATTTCGTGATCGTTCTGTCGCCGTCGGCCGAGCGCCCCGAGGATATGGCGGCTTTGGCCAAACGTACCGATGCCGCGATCCTCGTATCGCAGGCGAAGGATGCGCCGACGGTCGCCGCGCATAACGCGCTCGCCGCGGCCGGCGTCGGCGATGTCATCGTGCTTCTCACCGATCCTCCGCGCCGCGCTTAAAAGGCCGTACAATGGCCGATGCCCGCACAAACCGTTTCCGCACCGCGCTCGACCTGATCGGCGCGAGCGGCCTGCATCATGTCTTCAGCGCGCTGACGCGCGGCGCCGGCATCGTCTTCACGCTGCATCATGTCCGTCCCTGGGACGGGCGTGCATTCGCGCCGAACCGGCTGCTTGAGATCACGCCGGACTTTCTCGAAACCGTGCTGACCTATCTTGCAGAGATCCGCTACGAGGTCGTCTCGCTCGATGAGGCGGTGGCGCGTCTTGCGCATCCGGGTGAGCGGCGCTTCGCCAGCTTCACCTTCGATGACGGCTATCGCGATGTGCGCGATCACGCGCTGCCGGTGCTGCGCCGCTTCAATGCGCCGGCGGCCTTGTTCATCACCACATCGTTCGCAGACGGCACGGGCGATCTGTGGTGGCTGACGCTGGAATCCGCGATCGCTAAATCATCCTCGGTGCGGTTCGGCGGCGAAGAGATGGACACGTCGACGGTCGCGGCCAAGGACGCGGCCTGGGAGAAGATTTACTGGAAGCTGCGCGCGATGAGTGAAATGCGCATGCGCGAGGAGATCGCGGGGCTTGCCGAACGGGCGGGGACCGATGCGAGCGATGCCGCAAAGCATCTCTGCATGAGCTGGGACGAGCTGCGCACCGTGGCGCAGGATCCGCTAGTGACGATCGGCAATCACACCGTTCATCACTACATGCTCGCAAAGCATCCGGAGTCGGTGATGCGCGAGGAGATCGCGGAGACTCAAACCCGCATCGCCAGCGAGCTCAGCATCACGCCGCGCCATATCGCCTATCCGGTCGGCGATCCGACCTCGGCTGGCGCGCGCGAATTCCGCGCGGCGAAAGATATGGGCCTGTGCGGATGGACGACGCGGCTCGGGCTGCTTTTTCCGGAGCACAAGGACCATACGAGCGCGCTGCCGCGCGTCTCGCTCAACGGCTATTACCAGGAAAAGAAATATGCCGAGCTGTTCGTCTCGGGTCTGCCGTTTGCGATCAACAACCGCTTCCGAAGGGTGAATGTCGACTAGTCCGGCCGCGACATCCATTTGATGAGAACAGCGGCGGGGATCGTCCAGCCAAGCCCGGCGATGACGTAATAGAAGAACTGCCAGAGCTTGCCGCCTTCGCCGAGCCGCGTCTGCGCCAGCGACATGAACAGGAATGCCCAGCCCATCACGAGGACGATCATCAGCGCGGTGCCGATCAGCTTGCGGGTGCGGATTTTCATCTCGGTTTTTCCGGTCCAAAGGGTCGCGTTGCGCCGGGCGGGCGAGGGGCCTATTTCAGGCGCCTGTTTAAGGTTCAGCGCCCATGGCCGCAACTCGCTCGCTCCGCCCCGTTCGCATCTGGCTCCTGATCGTCGCCCTTATGGTCGCCGTGATGGTGCTCGTCGGCGGCGCAACGCGTCTGACGGAATCCGGTCTCTCCATCACCGAATGGAAGCCGGTCACCGGCACGCTGCCGCCGCTCTCCAGAGAGGCCTGGGAAGCGGAATTCGCCAAATACAAAGAGATCCCGCAATACCAGCAGATCAACCGGGGCATGAGCCTCGATGAGTTCAAGACGATCTTTTTCTGGGAATGGGGGCACCGGCTTTTAGGCCGGGTGATCGGCTTTGTTTTTCTTCTGCCGCTGATCTTCTTCTGGTGGCGCGGCTACCTTTCGCGCAGCCTTGCGCCGAAGCTTGCGGTTCTCTTCGTCCTTGGCGGTCTGCAGGGCGCCGTGGGCTGGTGGATGGTGGCGTCGGGCCTTGTCGATCGCGTGTCCGTTGCGCCCTACCGGCTCGCCGTGCATCTAACCTTCGCCTTCTTTCTGTTCGCCGCCATCATCTGGGTGGTGCGCTCGCTGTCGCCAGCAAAAGGCGAGCGGGTGCCAGCAGGCGTGAGGCGCGGCGCTTTTGCGGTGATGATCATCGCATTCGTGCAGGTCTTTCTCGGCGCCATCGTCGCCGGCCTCGATGCCGGGATGACCTTCACCACCTGGCCCTTGATGGACGGGCATTTCATTCCGGGCCTCGACAGCCTGACGGCCATGGAGCCGGCCTGGCGGAATCTGTTCGAGAACCCGATGACCTCGCAATTCGTGCACCGGATGACGGCCTATCTTCTTCTGATCGCCGCGATCCTCCACGCGTTTCAGGCGCGGGGCACCGCGGCCGGGAAATCAGCCATCGTGCTGGCCGGGCTTGTGACGCTGCAGGCGGTGCTCGGTATCCTCACTCTTGTCCATCTCGTGCCGATCCCGCTCGCTCTGGCGCACCAGCTCGGCGCCCTGTTCGTCATCGGCCACGGCACCGGCCATGTCTGGAAGGTCTCGGCCCGGCCTTAAGCGGGAACCTCCAGCTTCGGGGCGGGTTGTCCCCGCTAGCAAGGAGGCCCCAATGGAAACTGTGGCGACTACGGCCAAGAAGCCGCTCGGCCGCAATCCGCTGATTGCGAGCGACCGTGTGCAGGGTGCGTCCGTCCGCCGGCCCGACGGCGAAAAGATCGGCAAGATCGAGCGGCTGATGCTCGACAAGATCTCGGGTAAGGTTGCGTATGTGGTGATGAGTTTCGGCGGGCTGCTCGGCGTCGGCGAGCGCTATTACACGCTGCCCTGGGCCAAGCTCGATTACGACGACAAGCTCATGGCCTATGTGCTCGACGTCACCAAGGCGCAGCTGCAATCGGCTCCGGTTCTGAACTCGGAAGGCGAGGCCGGTCTGGATCGCAGCACCGAGCGCGCGCTGCACGAACACTACGATACCGATCCCTATTGGCGGCTCTAATGGCCCGCAGGGTCTGGAATCGAAAACGGCGCCCCACAAGGGCGCCGTTTTTTCATAAGCCGTTCGAAACCTGATTAGGCGGCCTGAGCGACCGGCGCGTCGGCGATCTCGACGGTGAGGATTTCTTCGCGGCGGCGCTGACGCTCGGCGCGGATATAAAGACCAAGAGCAGCCCAGGACGCGACGACAAACGCGAAAAAGGCAATGGCGAGCTGAAGCGGCAACTGTTCCAATTTCAATTCCCCTCAAGCGGTCGTATGGACCGCGCGCAATAAAAACTCGAACGCCTTAACGCGGCGTATCGCACTTTGGTTCGCGGCCTTGGCCTTTAGTAGCCGTTATGCCGCAGGCGTCGGAAGGAGCGCGTCTTCGCGCCGGACCGTACCTGGCCGCTCCAGCCAGGCGGGAACGGGGAGGCCCTTTTCGCGCAGGAAAGCCGGATTGAACAGCTTGGATTGATAGCGCGTGCCGTAATCGCAGAGCACTGTGACTATCGTGCACCCCCGGCCGAGATCCTTGGCCAGGCGCACGGCGCCGGCGACATTGGTGCCGGTCGAGCCGCCGAGACAAAGCCCTTCATGTTCAAGGAGATCGAAGACGATCTTCACGGCTTCCGCATCGGGGATCTGATAGGCCTTATCGACCGGCGCGCCCTCGAGATTGGCGGTGATCCGGCCCTGGCCGATGCCCTCGGTGATCGAGGATCCTTCGGCCTTCAGCTCTCCGGTTGTGTAATAGGAAAAGAGCGCCGCGCCCGGCGGATCGGCCAGCGCGATGGTGATTCCCGGGTTCTTCGCTTTGAGACCGATGCCGACGCCGGCGAGCGTGCCGCCGGTGCCCACCGCCGAGACGAAGCCGTCGATCTTGCCTTGGGTCTGTTCCCAGATCTCAGGCGCGGTCGTTTCAATATGCGCCTGGCGGTTCGCGACATTGTCGAACTGATTGGCCCAGACAGCGCCGTTCTTTTCGGTCTTCGCCAGCTGCGCGGCGAGGCGGCCCGAGACCTTCACATAGTTATTGGGATTGGCGTAGGCGACCGCCGGGACTTCGACGAGCTCGGCGCCCGCGAGCCGCAGCATGTCCTTTTTCTCCTGGCTCTGCGTGTCCGGGATAACGATCACGGTTCTGAGGCCAAGCGCATTGCCGACAAGGGCAAGGCCGATGCCGGTATTGCCGGCGGTGCCTTCGACGACCGTGCCGCCCGGCTTCAGCGTGCCCTTGTTCAGAGCATCCTGGATGATGAAGAGCGCAGCGCGGTCCTTCACCGACTGGCCGGGATTCATGAACTCGGCTTTGCCGAGGATCTCGCAGCCGGTCTCGTCCGACACCCGGTTGAGGCGGATAAGCGGCGTGTTGCCGATGGCGTCGAGGAGGGTCCGGCGAATTGTCATGTCGGGGGTGTGAATTAGGAGGTTATGCGTTGGCGCAAAGTATATCTCCCGTCAAATGGGGGCAAGGGCGTCAGGTGGCTAACCTGCAAAGGGCTTAACGGGCCGGCCGCGGCACCCCCGGCGGCATGTCCCCGATCTCGTCCGGTCCGTGCGAAGCCGTCCATACTTTTACGCGGTTTTCACCGGGCGCGTGTTTCCTCAGGCGACGGGTGGGGGAACGAGATGGGCATTTTTATTACGGCTGTGACGCCCAAAGGCATTTTTGTCGGCACGGCTCTGGACGCGCCGGGCGCGCTGAAGCTGGCCGAGGGCCTCGGCGCCATGGACATGACGGATATCAAGGTCACCGAAAAAGGGCAGGAGCCCGTGACGCTCGAGCAGTATCAGGCGATCCATGCCCGGCCCTGGCCCTACCGGCCGCCGCTTGGCCGCGACATTCCCTTCGGGCCGAAATAGACCTCGGAACACAAAGAGCGCTTCCGAACTGCCCCTCAAACCTTTCGCCGCTTTATCGCGGATCGAACATGTGCGGGTTCAGATATCTGTACAAATTCGCAGGAATGAGCCCGGCCTTCGGCGTTGCGATCAGGAGCGTATCCACTTTTTCGCAGATGTTCAGGAACGGAAGTACGACGTGGTAATGCTCGCGTTCCCAAAAGTCGTGAAAGGCCAGCTTTGTCTGCGACCCGACGCGGAGCAGGGCCTGAAGCGTACACGCAACGCGAAAGCGCCCGTCAATGAGCAGGCAATCGACGGTATCCGCGCGCACCTCGTTCCAGATCTGGCTGTGATAGTTGGGCCAGCGGGCCTTCGTCCTTTCATCCTGGGGGCTGCCCCAGTTGCCGACAGGTCCGATGTCGGCGTACCGGGCACTAAGCCGAACGCCGCTTTGGGCGATCTCCGGGGAGCTGCTCACACGCTTGATCCAGTCGGCGTCGGAATCGACGCAGTAAATTTCAGAGACCCCCATTTGAGCTGCGAAAATCGTTGAGCCGCCGCACCCGAATTCGACAAGACATTTTGTGCCGCGCAACGCGTGCCTGTAGGCCTCCATCTCGGGAACGGTCATACGCATCTGCCAGCCTTCGGCGATGCTCTGATACGCTACTTCTTTGGGGACCGTTTGCGTTTGGGTCATCGCCATTCAGCAGGTTGAGTTTGGTGCCAGGGCATAGCCTAGGTCAGCGGCGCGAGAAGTGTGCGCTTCATTTCGAGATTGTGAACCGAATTCTTGAAAGCTGTCCCGCCTCGGAACGCGTGAGGTCCAGGGACCTCGCGCAAAAGCGATGATTGCGTTTCTCGATCAGTTGGATGAGAAAACCCGCACGATGGGCGCGACTGACCGCGTCGCGGGACGGGCCGGATATGATCGCTGCACTCAAGACTTTGCCGGCCTTCGTGATCAGCCTGTCGCGCACGCCGGCGCGGCTCGCTGCGTTTCGCACACTCAATGCTCAGATCGGACTCGACATCGAGCATTTCGAGGGCACTGACGGGCAGCGTATCCAGCTCCACAAGCTGGTGAAGTGGGGCAAGATCACCGAAACCGCGAACTACAAACCGGGTATGATCGGTTCGGCCCTGTCGCATGGCGCGCTGTGGGAGAAGGCGGTGGAAATCGGCTCTCCGATCCTCGTCTTCGAAGACGATGTGCGGCTGCGCCGGGATTTTGTCGCGCAGGCCGCAGCTCTTCTCGCGGAGGCGGGCGATTTCGACATCGTCATGTTCGGCTTCAACACCGATCATCCGGTCTGCGCGGGGCTTTTCCCCGGCTGCGACGGACTTGTCAGCTTCTCGCTTCCTTATCCGAAACCGGAGCAGATGGAGGCCTTTGCCGGGGCAACCGAGCGGCCCGCGCTCTTGCCGCTGCGCGGCATGTTCGGCGGGTGTGCTTACGCCATCTCGCCGAAGGGCGCCGCGGCTTTGCTCAAAGCGTGCTTTCCGCTCGATAGCCGCCCGGTTCAGTTCTCCGAAGGCATGCGGCCGTTTCCGGCCTTCAGCCTCAACGGCATGATGAACACGGCCTATCGCAAGCTTGATGCCTATATCGCCTTTCCGCCGATCGCTCTGTCGCCGAACGACCAGAAGGCGACCACCACCGGCGGCATCGCTGCGGGCATGAAAGCCTGACGAAGAAAGGGCCGGCCCATTTCTGGACCGGCCCTTCGGAAACTGGCTCCCTGAGTAGGATTCGAACCTACGGCCATTCGATTAACAGTCGAATGCTCTACCGCTGAGCTATCAGGGATCGGCGGAGCGCTAACAAGCGCCGCTCGCGGGGCCTCGATATAGCAGAGTCTCGCGCTGTGCCAAGCACCGGCTCTCGCCCTGGGCTCCGATCGTTCTAAATAGAGGGTGGTCGGGTGCCATCAACGGGTCAAATGAGCACAAAACTGAGGTTCGGAAGAAGGTCCGTGCCCCTGCCGGGCCATCCGGCGGTGCGGATAAGTCTGGGCATCCTGCTGATCCTGTGCGGATTTGTGGGATTCTTGCCGATTCTCGGCTTCTGGATGGTGCCGTTCGGGCTTCTCGTCCTGTCGGTGGACGTTCCGGCAGTGAGGCGCTTCCGACGCCGGATGGAAGTCAAATGGGGCCGCTGGCGGCAACGGCGGAGGGCCGCCCGCGAGGGAGCAGAGGCCTAGGCCTGGCCGAGCACCGCGACGATGAACCAGAGAAGTCCGCCGGCAACGCTGAGCGAGAACAGTCCGAGCGCGAATTCCTCACCGATATCTTTCCTGAACATGTGAGCCTCCTGAAGGGTCTTGCCCTTTAGTCGCGGCGGCCCGGCAAGCGGTTCACGGCAAACGCTAAAAGTGTACTCAACCGACGATAATGTTCTGGTTGCAACCTTTTAGTAAGGTCGGAAAGGCAATCTATTTGGAACTCTAGGTCCAGTCTTGGGGGGACCTTGGTCGCCAACGCCGTTCTCCTGGTCACCGATGACCGGATGCGCAGTGCCGATGTGCCCGCGCTTCTGGCGGGCAATCTTGCCTGCGACATGGTCGATCTCGACGCCACGCTTCTGGCGGCGGCCAAAACGCACAAAGCGGTAATTTTCGACGTCGACCTCGGCGATCACGACAGCGCTCAAAAACTTCAGGCTGCACTGTCCAAAGCCGGAAAGGGTGGGCCGCCGCGCATTTTCCTCACCGAGGAAGTGTCCCATCACGCGCGCGTTCAGGCCGCCGCGTTCGGCGGCGCGGCGGTGATCAACCGGCCGATCAAACTGCAAAAACTTCTCCTTGCCATTTTCGGCCCGCCGCCGGAGCCCGCGCCCGTCATCGTGTCGGGGGAAGTTGTCTCCGCATCGAAAGCTGCGGCCGGCACGGTCGCGAACCTCTTCGATGCAATGGTGAAGGATGCGCCGATCGATCTGCGCATGATGGAAGAGGAGGGCGACATGATCGATGCCGCCCTTATTCGCGGCGAGATCACGCAATGGATCGCGGCGGTGCGCGAACATCATTCCTACACCTACCGTCACTGCATGCTCGTCGCCGGCGTAACCGCCGCATTTACGCAGCATCTCGGCATCGGTGCGGCCTGCCGCAGACGGCTGATGCGCGGCGCGCTTCTGCACGATGTCGGCAAAGCGCGCATCCCCGTCGCAATTCTCGACAAGCCGGACAAACTGACCGAGGCCGAATTGCAGATTATGCGCACCCATCCGGCGCGCGGCCGCGAGTTCCTGCGCAAACATCACAGTGGGGAAACCGAACTGATCGATATCGTCTACCGCCATCACGAGCGTCTGGATGGTTCGGGTTATCCCGAGGCGCTGAAGGCCGCCGACATATCCGATGCGGTGCGGCTGATCTCGATCTGCGATGTCTATGCGGCGCTGATCGAGCCGCGTCCTTACAAGGCGCAGTCGACGAAGGCCGAAGCCTTTGCCATCATGGAAGGCATGCACGGCAAGCTCGACGGCCAGCTTCTGAGCGCGTTCAAGCCGATCGCACTCGGCGATCTCTAACGGTCGATATGGCCGAGATCGCGCCCGGGATCGAGCCGGTCGCGGATGCGCTGTTTGAGGGTTTTGATGTCGGGAAAGCCGCCATCGGACACCCGGTTCCAGATCAGATCGCCGTTATAGGAGATGGTGAACTCGCCGCCGGTCGCCGGGACGAGGGCGACCTCGCCGATATCGTTGCCGAAGGTGGACAGCACTTCCTGGGCCATCCAGCCGGCGCGCAGCAGCCAATTGCACTGAGTGCAGTAGGAGATGACGATCTTGGGCTTTGGGGCGGTTTCGGCCGTCATGTATCTGACCGGAAGGAAATCGGTAAAATTGGAGGCCTCGGCCGGAATCGAACCGGCGTGCAAGGATTTGCAGTCCTCTGCGTAACCACTCCGCCACGAGGCCTCTTAAACTCCCGAGCGGCGGTTGCGCGGGAGGGGCAAGGCCATATCAGACGAGGCTTCCGAAATCAAAAGACTATGGAGCGGGGGACCGCGACTGCGCGCCGCTTGCCTAGAACCGGTCCAAACCGCTAATCCCAAGAGGGCAGAGGAGCATGGGCATGTTCGATTTCAAGGCCGCGCGGGCTTTCATGGTCGAGGGACAGATCCGCACCAATGATGTGACGGACCCCCGCATCACCGGAGCCATGTTCGAATTGGAGCGCGAGCGCTTCGTCCCGGCCTCGCTCAAGACCCTGGCCTATTCGGATAAGCAGATTCCGGTGAGCGAGGGGTCGCAGCGTCTGATGCCGGCGCCCATCGTCACCGCGCGCCTGATCCGCACCGCCGACATCAAGGCCTCCGACTACGTGCTCCATATCGGCTGCTCGACCGGTTACGGTACGGCCATCCTCGCCAAGATCGCCAATTCGGTCGTCGCGCTCGAAGAAGATGCCGGGCTCGCCAAAGCCGCATCCGAGAATCTCTCGGCGCTGGGAATCAACAATGTCGCCGTCGTCACGGGTCCCCTGGCCAAAGGCTATCCGGCGGAAGGCCCCTATGACGTCATCGTGATCGAAGGCGCGATCGAGACTTTGCCCGATACGCTGTCCAATCAGCTGAAAGAAGACGGCCGTCTCGTTTCGATCATCGGCACCGGCCGCACCGGACGCGGCACGCTGTTCCGCAAGACGCCCAAGGGGCTCTCAGGCTTTCCTTTCTTCGATGCGGCAGCGCCGCTTCTGCCGGGCTTCGTCAAACCGCCGGCCTTTACGTTCTGAAATCCGGCGCGGCGCGCTGTGGTAATTTTGCGCCACCCCGTTTTATTGCGTTGGACTTAGCCCGAGGTCGGGTTTTTCAACTGGCTTCCCATCACTAAATTGCGCGCAGCCCGGCCATAACGCATCATGTGCCGGAGGGGTTTGTGAGTCCGGGGCCGCATTAGATGATTTTGGGGATGACAGGGACTGTCGGCCGGATGCGCGTTATCCGTCGCGCCGCCCTGAGTTGCGTTGCGATTTTGTGCGCGGTCTCGTTGCCGGCGACGGCCATGGCCGAGACGCTGAACGAAGCTTTGGTTCAGGCCTATCTTTCCAACCCGACGCTCAATGCGCAGCGCGCCTCGACGCGCGCCACCGACGAACTCGTACCGCAGGCTCTGTCCGGCTATCGCCCGCAGATCGGCGCCTCCGCCGATGGCGGTGTCGAGGGCACGCGGGTGCGCCGTCCCTCGCAGGGCTTTTCGACCAAGACCGAAACGCTCACCGCCAGCGCCGGCCTCACTGTCGAACAGCCGCTGTTTGACGGCTTCCGCACCAAGAACTCCGTCCGCCAGGCGGAATCGAGCGTGCTGGCCTCGCGCGAGACGCTGCTCAACACCGAGCAGAACGTCCTGTTCGATGGCGCCGAAGCCTATATGAACGTGCTGCGCGATTTCGCGATCTTCGATCTGCGGCGCAACAACGTCGACCTCCTCGACGAAGAACTGCGCGCAACGAACGAGCGGTTCGAAGTCGGCGAGGTGACGCGCACCGATACCGCGCTTGCGCAATCGCGCCTGTCCGGCGCGCGCTCGGAATTTTCCGTCGCCGAAGCCAATCTGAAAGCCAGCCGCGCCATCTACCGTCAGGTGATCGGTTCGGATCCGACCAAGCTTCATCCCGGCCAGCCGATCGACAAGCTGCTGCCGCCAAGCGAGAAGGCGGCGCTGGAGATCGGCTATGTCGAACATCCGGCAAGCCGTGCCGCACTGCATGCGGTCGATGCCGCCGAGATGCAGGTGCGCGTCATTCAGGGCGAGCTTGCGCCGTCGCTGTCGCTGCAGGGCAATGCCGGCCATCAATGGGACAATTCCAATTCCAGCCCTGATGGCGGCGTGACCGATCTCGAGCGCCACACCTCGTCGGCCTCGGTGCTCGGCGTTCTGCGCGTGCCGATCTATCAGGGCGGCCAGGAATATTCGCGCGTGCGCGAGTCCAAGGAAATTCTCGGCCAGCGCCGTCTGGAAGCGGATTCGGTGCGCGATCAGGTGCGCGCCGCCGTCGTCTCCGCCTGGGGCGCGCTGGAAGGCGCCAAAGCCCAGATCATCGCTGCCCAGGCCCAGGTCGAAGCCTCGACCATCGCTCTGTCGGGCGTCCGCGAAGAAGCGCGGGTCGGTCAGCGCACGACCCTCGACGTCCTCAACTTCCAGCAGGAACAGCTCGATGCGCGGGTGGCTCTGATCACCGCCCAGCGCGACCGGGTCGTCGCCTCCTATGCGCTGCTGCAGGCCATCGGCCGCCTCAATGTCGCGACGCTCGCTTTGAACGTCCCGGCCTATGACGCCCGTATCCACTACGATCAGGTACGGGATAAGTGGTTCGGCCTGCGCACCCCGGACGGCCGCTGACCCATTGATTTCCTAAGTCTTTACCCCAGAAAGAGCAGGATCGGGATAACCCGGATCGTGCCTTGCCACCACACTGGCGGTTGCGATACTCGGACATGCTGGGAACACACTGATTCTGGCGCGTGTTTCGTCGTGGGTGGGGCTAAATGAGCAATGCGGCCAAAGCGCATGAGCCGACGATGGAGGAAATTCTAGCCTCCATCCGCCGGATCATCGCCGATGACGAGCCGGCCGCGGAGGCGAAACCCGCCGCTCCCGCGCCGAAGGCGGCTGCGCCTGCGCCCGCCGCGGCCAAGCCCGCACCTGCACCCCCGCCGCCCCCCGCCGCCGAAGAGCCTGCCGCCGAACTCGGCCAGGACGATATCGACGCCATGCTGGCGAGCTTCGATGCGCCGGCCGTCCCCGGTAAGGAAGAAAAGCCCGAAACGCCCGCCGCCAAGGACGAGGATGTCCTCGATCTGACCAAACCGGTGGCCAAGGGCACGTCCGAAGAGGTCGAATTCCGCGAGCCCGAGCCCGCCGCGGCCGAGCCTGAACCCGAACTGGATGCCTGGGCGGCTGCCGAGGCCATGGAAGAGGAGGAGGCTGCGCCGCCTCCGCCCCCGGCAAAGCCGATATCGGTTGCCGCCATTGCCCAGAATGTCGGCGAGGGCCTGCTTGCTCCGGAAGCCGGCAATGCGGTGGCCAGCGCATTCTCGTCGCTGGCGCATACCATCCTCTCGCAAAATGCCCGCACCCTCGATGACCTGGTGCAGGAAATGCTGCGGCCGATGCTGAAATCCTGGCTCGACGACAACCTGCCGACCATTGTCGAGCGGCTGGTCCGGGCCGAGATCGAGCGCGTCTCCCGCGGTCCGCGCCGCTAACTCCGAAAACAGGCAACAGGGTGGGGGCGTTGACACCCCCGCACGCGTCCGGCTCTAAAGCGGGCAAATCCCCGTTTCCGCGATCATTATGACCATCGAAAAAACCTACGACCCCTCCGAGATCGAGGGACGCATCTCCGCCGCCTGGAATGAGGCCGGCGCGTTCAAGGCCGGCGCCAACGCCAAGCCGGGCGCCGAGGCGTTCTCGATCGTCATCCCGCCGCCGAACGTCACGGGCTCGCTCCATATGGGGCATGCGCTGAACAACACGCTGCAGGACGTGCTCACGCGCTACATGCGCATGCGCGGCAACAACGTCTTGTGGCAGCCGGGCACAGACCATGCCGGCATCGCGACGCAGATGGTGGTCGAGCGCCAGCTCATGGAACGCCAGGAGCCGAACCGCCGCGCCATGGGCCGCGAAAAATTCCTCGAACGCGTCTGGGCCTGGAAGGAAGAGAGCGGCGGCACGATCATCAATCAGCTGAAACGTCTCGGCGCCTCGGCGGATTTTTCGCGCGAACGCTTCACCATGGATGAGGGCCTGTCGCGCGCGGTGCTCAAAGTCTTTGTCGATCTGCACCGCAAGGGGCTCATCTACAAAGACAAGCGCCTCGTGAATTGGGATCCGGCGCTCAGAACCGCGATCTCCGATCTCGAAGTCGAGACGCGCGAGGTGAAGGGCCATATGTGGCACTTCGCCTATCCGCTGAAAGACGGCCCGGTCGACGGCCTTTCCGAAATCGTCATTGCGACGACGCGTCCCGAGACCATGCTCGGCGACGGCGCGGTTGCCGTGCATCCGAGCGATGAGCGCTACAAGAACCTCATCGGCAAACTCGTGCGCCTGCCGGTCGCCGAACGCTATATCCCGATCATCGCCGACGAATATCCCGATCCCGAATTCGGCTCGGGCGCGGTGAAGATCACCGGCGCGCACGATTTCAACGACTTCGAAGTCGCAAAGCGTAACGACATTCCGATGTATTCGCTGATGGACGCCGACGCGAAGATGGCGGGCGAGTATGTGCCCGAACGCTTCCGCGGCATGGACCGTTTCGAAGCGCGCAAGAAAGTCGTCGCCGAGATCGAGGCCGAAGGCCTTCTGCGCCAGATAGAAGACAAGGTCATTGCTCAGCCGTTCGGCGATCGTTCGGGCGTCGTCATCGAGCCTTATCTCACCGACCAATGGTATGTCGACGCGCACACTCTGGCGCAGCCCGCTCTGCAAGCGGTGCGCGACGGCCGCACGCAGTTCGTGCCGAAGAACTGGGAAAAGACCTATTTCGAATGGCTCGAGAACATCCAGCCCTGGTGCATTTCGCGCCAACTCTGGTGGGGCCATCAGATCCCGGCCTGGTATGGACCTGACGGACACGTCTTCGTCGAAATGTCGGAAGCGGATGCGGAGGCGTCGGCGCAAAAGCATTACGGCAAGGCGGTCGAACTCACGCGCGATGAGGACGTGCTCGACACCTGGTTCTCGTCGGCGCTCTGGCCGTTCTCGACCATGGGCTGGCCGGACAAGACGCCGGAGCTGAAAGCCTATTATCCGACATCTGTTCTCGTCACCGGCTTCGACATCATCTTCTTCTGGGTCGCCCGCATGATGATGATGGGTCTCGAATTCATGGGCGAGGTACCGTTCAAGGACGTCTACATCCACGCGCTCGTCCGCGACGAGAAGGGCGCCAAGATGTCGAAGTCGAAAGGCAATGTCATCGATCCGCTCGAACTCATGGACGAGTACGGCGCGGACGCAGTGCGCTTTACGCTGGCGGCGATGGCGGCGCAGGGCCGCGACATCAAGCTCGCGAAACAGCGTATCGAAGGCTACCGCAATTTCGCGACCAAGCTCTGGAACGCGGCGCGCTTTGCCGAAATGAACCAGTGCAAGGTCGTGCCGGATTTCGATCCGGCGAAAGCAAAAGCGGTGCTGAACCGCTGGATCATCGGCGAGACGAACAAGACCGTCACCGAGATCGATGCGGCGCTCGCCTCCTACCGCTTCAATGAGGCGGCCGGCGCGGCCTATCGTTTCGTCTGGTCGATCTTCTGCGATTGGTATCTCGAACTCGCAAAGCCGGTGCTGCAGACCGAAACGGCGAGTGCCGAGCGCGATGAGACGCGCGCCACCGTGTCCTGGGCGCTCGATCAGATCGTCAAGCTGCTGCATCCGTTCATGCCCTTTATCACCGAAGAGCTCTGGGCGCTGAACGCGCCGGCGGGCGGACGCAGTGCGGTGCTGGCGATGTCCGATTGGCCGCTGCCGGCGGGCGGCGACACCTCCGACGCCGAAGCCGAAATCGGCTGGCTGGTCGATCTCATTTCCGAGGTCCGCTCGGTCCGCACCGAGATGAACGTTCCGGGCGGCGCGCAGATTCCGCTGCTCTTGATCGGCGCTCCGGCCAATGTGAAGGAGTGGGCCGGGCGTTATCAGGACGCGCTGAAGCGCCTCGCGCGCCTGTCCGAAATCGGCTTTGCCGATGCGCCGCCCGCGGGCGCCGTGCAGGTTCTGGTGCGCGGCGGTGTTGCGGCTCTTCCCGTCGCCGACGTCGTCGATCTCGCCGCCGAGAAGACGCGGCTTGCCAAGGAGATCGCCAAGATCACCGAGGAAGTCGAGAAGATCGACAAAAAGCTCGGCAATCCCGATTTCCTCTCCCGCGCCAAGGAAGAGGTGATCGAGGAGCAGCGTGAGCGCCGGGAAGAAGCAGAAGCGCGGCGGATCAAATTGTCCGATGCGCTGGAACGGCTTAAAGGTGTTGCCTGAGGCAAAGGACCGGTCAGAAGTGTCTCTTTTCCGTCACGGCGTCGCCGCTTCCGGGCGGCTCCGGTGACGATAAGCTCGCCTTCACCGGCGGGCTCTGCGAAAAATCCCGGGCCCTCGACGAGACTCGCTTTTGCGGTGCCGACAAGCGGCTAATATTGCGAAATCCCGAGGGGATCCCGTCTTGAAGCGTGTTTTGCTGGCCATGCTGCTTGCCGCTGTCTCTGCCGTGCCGGTTTCGGCCGCGGGGCTCACCGTCGTGCCTCCCGGAAACCGCAACGCGACCCAGCCGCCGATCCCGCGTGACTCGACGGCCCGCACCGAAGAGACGAAGACGACCTTCGAGGCGAAGTACAAGAAGGTCATCGACCTTCTGACGAGCGACAAAACGCTGATCGCCAAGATCAAGTCGACGGCCGCCGCCTATGACATCGATCCGGTCCATATGATCGGCGCCATCGTCGGCGAGCATACATACAATGTCGACGCCTATGACCGCCTGCAGACCTATTATGTCCAGGCGCTGTCTTATGCCGGCAACCGCTTCCGCTTCGATTATAACGGAGAGACGATCGCGCAGTTCATCGCGCGTCCGCAATTTGAGAAGTGCGCGAAATTCGCCGACGATTCCTACGCGCTGTGGACCTGCCGCGAAGACATCTGGGACAGCACGTTCAAGGGCAAGACGGTGGAGGGCACGGCCTTCCCGAAAGACCGTTTCAACAAAGTCTTCTTCCAGCCTTTCTATGCCGGCCAGACGTTCGGCCTCGGCCAGCAGACGCCGCTGATGGCGCTGACCTATTCGGATACGGTCGCAAAAATTTCCGGCTATCCGAAGCTCAGCGAAAACCGCGCCGCCGAAGTCTACGACGCGATCATGAATCCGGATAAATCGCTGGCCTATATGGCGGCGAGCATTCACTCATCGATCGAAGATTACAAAACCATCGCCCGTCTCGACATCTCGAAAAACCCGGGCATCACCGCGACGCTCTACAATATCGGCGGTTCCGAAGAGCGCGCGCGGACCCTGCGGGCGCGTGGCGGTCTGCCGGAAGAGAATTATTTCGGCTGGTTCGTGAATAGCAAAATCAAAGAACTCCGCGCCCTTGTCAGCCAGACGGATGCGGCTGCCGCGCCCGTCGCGCAATCGAACCAGCCCGCCAAGACGCGCAACTGAGCGTGTTTTCCGGCCTGCTTGTTTTCGGCACAATTTCGGCCTAGCGCTCAGCGGCGATGATCGACGCCGCATCTCTTTCCGCTTTCGCGCTCGTGTCCCTCGGCATGGTGATGACGCCGGGGCCGAACATGATCTATCTCGTGTCGCGCTCGATCTGTCAGGGCAGGGGAGCGGGGCTCATTTCGCTCGGCGGCGTTGCGCTTGGTTTCGTCTTCTATGTCTTCAGCGCCGCGCTCGGCATCACCGCGCTTCTGCTCGCGGTGCCGTTTGCTTATGATGCGCTACGCTTTGGCGGCGCGCTCTATCTGTTGTGGCTGGCATTTCAGGCGATCCGGCCCGGCGGCCGCTCGCCGTTCCAGGTGCAGGAGCTTCCCCCCGACAGCCCGAAAAAGCTCTTCATGATGGGCTTTCTCACCAATCTGCTGAACCCGAAGATCGCCATTCTCTATCTGTCGCTCTTGCCGCATTTCATCGTGCCGGAGCGCGGCAGCGTGCTTTTGCAGTCGATCCAGCTCGGCCTCGTGCAGACCTTCATCAGCGTCAGCGTCAACGGGCTGATCGTTCTGACCGCCGGCAGCATCGCGCTGTTTCTCGGCCGCCATCCGCTGTGGCTTGTTGTGCAGCGCTGGCTGATGGCGACGGTGCTGGCCGGGCTTGCCGTGCGCATGGCGAGCGAAGCGCGCCGATAGGAAGTTTTCAGAACATGCTGGCCCGGGGTTGACGGCTCTCCTCCCCGGGGTTATTTAACCGGAGAGTTATTTAACTGATCGGTGAAACACCGTCATGCATACCGACCGTCTCAGCGCCACTTTTGCGGCTCTCGCCGATCCGACGCGCCGCGCGATCCTCGCGCGCCTTGCTCTCGGGGAGACCTGTGTCAACGAACTGGCCGAACCCTTCGACATCAGCCTGCCGGCCGTCTCAAAGCATCTCAAAGTGCTGGAGCAGGCGGGTCTGATCACGCGCGGCAGGGCCGCCCAATCCCGCCCGGCGCGGATCGAACCGGAAGGCGTCAAAGCCGTCGAGGACTGGCTCGAGGACTACCGCAAGCTCTGGAGCGCGCGCCTCGACCGCCTCGAAGACTATCTGCGTGAAATCCAGGCCAAAGGAGACAGCGATGCCGGCAAGTGATGCCTCCGTCGATGACAAGGTTCTTGTCATTACGCGCATTTTCGAAGCGCCGCGGGACCTCGTGTGGAATGCCTGGGCCGATCCGAAACAGGCTCTGCAATGGGCGGGCCCGCGCGAATATCCGGCGGTCAGCGTCGAGGGCGATTTTCGCGTCGGCGGCAAATACCGCACGGTTCTGAAAAGCGTCGAGACCGGCGAGCTTCTGGCCCATAGCGGCGTCTATCGCGACATCGTCAAGCACAAGCTCATCTCCTTCACCTTCATTTGGGACGAAGATCGCGGCCTCGGAGACATGCTTGTCACGCTGACCTTCGAAGATGCCGGCAAAGGCCGGACGAAGTTCACGCTGCGGCAGGAGCCGTTTGCGACCGTCATGGAGCGCGACGGCCACAATGGCGGCTGGAACTCCGCCTTCGACCGCCTCGAAGAACATCTTCAGAAACTGCCGATCTAGGGGAGAGAGGATATGGACGCGATATTCAACAAGCTTGCCGTCACCACTCCGACCGATCTTGAGGTCGTCCTGACGCGCAGCTTCGATGCGCCCGCCCATCTTGTGTTCGACTGCCTGACCAAGGTCGAGCATGTGAGGAAATGGTGGGGCTGCGAGGAAACCGAAGCGACCTTCGACATCGATCTTCGCGTCGGCGGCAAATGGCGTTTCGTGCTGTTCATGGCCGATCTCGGCCAGCAGGGATTTCACGGCGAATACCGCGAAATCGTTCCGCCCTCGCGTCTCGTCTACACCTTTATCTACGAGCCGTTTCCCGATAACGGCGCGATCGTCACCATTCTTCTGACCGAGCGCGGCGGCCGCACGACGCTGACGGAAACCATCCTGCACCAGACGAAACAGGATCGCGACAATTGCCTTGCGACCGGCTTCGATAAGGGCGCATCGACCAGCTATACCCGGCTCGAAAATCTGCTCCTCGAAATGCAGGAGGCGAACTGATGTCCGCGCACAAGATAACGCCGTGCCTGTGGTTCGAGGATCGCGCCGAAGAAGCGATGAAGTTCTATGCCACTGTCTTTAAACAGTCGAAGATCGACGGCATGAAGTTCAACGGCATGGTCGGGTTGTTCGAACTCGAAGGCCAGCCCATCATGATCCTGCAGGGCGGACCGCAGAACTGGAAACTGAACGAGGCGTTCAGCCTGTCCGTCAATTGTAATGACCAGGCCGAGACCGATTATTACTGGGACAAACTCGGTGAGGGCGGTTCCTACTCGCAATGCGGCTGGCTGAAGGACAAATTCGGTGTCTCCTGGCAGATCGTGCCGGAGGCTTTTCCGCGGCTTCTGAACGACCCGGACAAGGAGCGTTCCGGCCGCGCCTTTCAGGCCATGATCAAAATGCAAAAGCTCGATGTCGCGGCGCTCGAAGCGGCGTTCAACGGATAACAGGGGAGACACGTCATGGACGACAACTTCAATTACACGGTGAACCCGTATCTGACGGTCGACGGAGCTGCGGCCGCGCTCGACTTCTACGCCAAAGCGTTCGGCGCCGTTGAAAAGGCCCGCATGCCGGCGCAGGACGGCAAGCGCCTGATGCATGCCGAGATCGCACTCAATGGCGGTGTCGTCATGCTGAGCGATAATTTTCCGGAGTTCTGCTCGGACGGCGAAGTCACGCTGCCGTCGATCGACAAACCGGCGCCGGTGCAGGTCGCGCTGCACTTCAAGACGCCGGCCGACGTCGATGCAATGCACAAGCGCGCGACGGGCGCGGGCGCCAAAAGCATCATGGCGCCGGAAGACACATTCTGGAACGCGCGCTTTGCCGTCGTCGCCGATCCGTTCGGCCATCGCTGGATGTTCAACGCGCCGCTGCCGGCAAAGGCCTGACCGCGGGAGTTCAGCGATGAATGTTCAGCCGGACTTTCAGTTCAAGATCAGCCGCGTCTTCAACGCGCCGCGCGATGTCGTGTGGAAGGCGTGGACGGATGAGGTCCATCTTCTCGAATGGTGGCATCCGAAAGGTTTCAAGACGCGCTTTGCCAAGGTCGATCTTCGGCCCGGCGGCATGTTCCATTACGGGCTGGAGACGCCCGATGGAAAAGCTTTCTGCGGACGTTTCATCTATCGCGCCATCGAACCGCCGTCGCATCTGGAATTCGTGATGTCGTTTGCGGATGAGGACGCCAATATCGCCCGCAATATCTGGAACGAGGGCTGGCCGCTGGAAATTCTCCACGTGGTCACCTTCACCGAGAAGGGCGGCAAGACGGAGGTTTCGCTGCGAAGCCATCCGGTCAATGCGACGCCGGAGGAAATTGCAGCGTTTGAAGCCGGCGCGCCGAGCATGAAGGGCGGTTATGGCGGCACCTTCGACAATCTCGACGATCTTCTCGCATCGAAAAAATAAGGGAGACAGACAATGGAAATGCCTGCACCTGTCGAAGAACATAAATGGCTGCAAGAGCTCATCGGCGAGTGGACCTCGACCGGCGAAATGAAGATGGGCGAGGAGGAGATGAAAAGCTCCGGCACCGAGACCATCACGGCTTTTGGCGGTTTCTGGACCGTCGGCGAGATGCGCGGAAAAATGCCGGGCAGCGATGTCGAGAGCAAATCGGTGATCACGCTCGGCTATGACGTCGCCAAGAAGAAGTATGTCGGCACCTTCGTGTCCGACATGATGGGCTATCTCTGGGTCTATGAGGGCACGCGCAAAGGCAATGTGCTGACCCTCGACGCCGAAGGCCCGAGCTTCAAGGGCGACGGCTCGCTCGCGAAGTATCAGGACATCATCGAGATCAGGAGCGAGAAGGAATACGAACTCCGGTCTCAGGTCCTCGGCGAGGACGGCACGTGGACGCCCTTCATGTCCATGATCTTCAAGCGCACGAAGTGAGCAAAAGGGGCCGCCATATCCGGCGGCCCCACGCTTTTCAGTAACCATCCGCGCTTGCTGTAAGTGCTTGCGGCACCCATTTCACACTCCCGGGCCGGACCCGGAAACAGCTGTGTGACACTTCAGCAACTCTGTTGCACGATTGCGTTCAGCCCTGGTTCAGCTGGGCTAAATTGCCCCAATTGCGCCACTAACAAAGCCGCATGTCGCGGCCCTGACGGATGCGCACGGCCGTATCCAAGGGTCCCGCAAGAGCCCCCGATCCGGCCTTCCGTGAAGAGCTAGAACCCCCGCGCGGCGGACGCCCGGGGTGAGGATCGAGATGGACGCCAAGGTTTTCGACAAGAGCAAACTGCCCAGCCGCCATACGACGGAGGGCCCCGCGCGCGCGCCGCACCGTTCGTACCTCTACGCCATGGGGCTGACCAAGGAGCAGATCCACCAGCCGCTGGTCGGCGTGGCCTCCTGCTGGAACGAGGCCGCCCCCTGCAACATCTCCCTGATGCGCCAGGCGCAGGCGGTCAAAAAGGGCGTGGCGGCCGCCAACGGCACCCCCCGCGAGTTCTGCACCATCACCGTCACCGACGGCATCGCCATGGGCCACGAGGGAATGAAATCCTCTTTGGCCTCGCGCGAGGTCATCGCGGACTCGGTCGAGCTGACCATGCGCGGCCATGGCTATGACGCCCTGGTCGGCCTTGCCGGCTGCGACAAGTCTTTGCCCGGCATGATGATGGCGATGATCCGCCTCAACGTGCCGTCGATCTTCATCTATGGCGGCTCGATCCTGCCGGGTTCGTATCGCGGCCAGCCGGTCACGGTTCAGGACCTGTTCGAGGCCGTCGGCAAGCATTCGGTCGGCGATATGTCCGACGCCGATCTCGACGAACTGGAGCAGGTGGCGTGCCCGTCTGCCGGCGCCTGCGGCGCCCAGTTCACGGCCAACACCATGGCAACGGTCTCCGAGGCCATCGGCCTGGCTCTGCCGTATTCGGCCGGCGCGCCTGCGCCCTATGAGATCCGCGACCGGTTCTGCATGACGGCCGGCGAGCAGGTGATGGAACTCATCGCCCGCAATATCCGTCCGCGCGACATCGTCACGAGGAAATCGCTGGAAAATGCCGCGACAGTTGTCGCCGCCTCCGGCGGCTCGACCAATGCCGCGCTGCATCTGCCTGCGATGGCCCATGAAGCCGGCATCAAGTTCGACCTGTTCGACGTCGCCGAGATCTTCAAGAAGACGCCCTATATCGCGGACCTGAAGCCGGGCGGCCGTTACGTCGCGAAAGACATGTTCGAGGTCGGCGGCATTCCGCTTTTGATGAAAACGCTGCTCGATCATGGTTACCTGCACGGCGACTGCATCACCGTGACCGGCCGCACAATTGCCGAGAACATGGCGAAAGTCCGCTGGAACGAACATCAGGATGTCGTTTTTCCTGCCGATAAGCCCATCACGCCGACAGGCGGCGTTGTCGGGCTCTCCGGCAATCTTGCCCCTGACGGTGCGATCGTGAAGGTCGCGGGCCTCAAGAACCAGGTGTTCACGGGTCCGGCGCGCTGCTTCGATACCGAAGAAGAATGTTTCGAAGCCGTCACGAACCGTACCTACAAGGAGGGTGAGGTTCTGGTCATCCGCTATGTCGGTCCCAAAGGCGCTCCGGGAATGCCGGAAATGCTGTCGACGACGGCGGCGCTGTACGGCCAGGGCATGGGTGACAAGGTGGCTCTCATCACCGACGGGCGCTTTTCGGGCGCAACGCGCGGCTTCTGCATCGGCCATGTCGGTCCGGAAGCAGCCGTCAGCGGTCCGATCGCGCATATCCGCGACGGCGACATCATCGAGATGAACGCCATCGAGGGCACGCTGAATGTGAAGCTCTCGGCAGAAGAGTTTGAAAAGCGCAAAGCGGACTGGAAGCCGCGCGCTACGAAATATGGGTCGGGGGCTATCTGGAAGTTTGCCCAGAATGTGGGACCGGCGCGCTACGGCGCGGTCACGCATCCGGGTGCAGCCGGCGAGTCACATGTGTATGCGGATATTTAGTGCGATCAGCTCTGTTGTTGTGGTGATGGCCGCTGTCGCGGCATTGCCGGCGCACGCCTTCGACGCTTCCATGGCGAATGCGGCTTCCGAGCTGCCGCCGCCGGAAGCGGCGAGCGCGCTGACCGCGGGCGGCATCGGCGCGTCCACGGCCGAGACCCTCGGGCTGATGAACACGACGGTGTCCGACGAAGTGCCGCCGACACTCGGCGACAAGACGACGGCTTCCGAAGCTTTCAACATGGCGCGCAATCTTTATCGCCGCGGCGAGAAGACCGAAGCCATGAACGTGCTGCAGTTTGCTGCCAATCAGGGCCATATCGGCGCGCGCTGGATGATCGGGCGTATGTATGCCCGCGGCGAAGGCACGGCGCCTGACGACTACAAGGCGTTCGAATATTTCCGCGACATCGTCGCCGACGCCAATGTCGAAGACATGGATGATACGCCGGAGAGCCGTCAGAACGCGGCCTATATCTCGCACGCGCTCGTCCAGCTCGGCTCTTATTACCGCGAGGGCATTCCGGGCTCCAATGTGAAGCCCAATCCGCCGCTCGCCGTCAGCCTTTACAGCCGCGCCGCCTATAATTTCGGCGACCCGAGCGCGCAGTTCAATCTCGCCATGATGTATGTCGAGGGCAACGGTGTGCCGAAAGATCCGAAGCGCGCCATGCAGCTCTTTTCCAATGCTGCAAAGAAGGGCCACGGCCCCTCGCGCGCGCTGCTCGGCCACATGATGTTCAAAGGCGAAGTCGGCAAGCGTCAACCCGAAATCGGCCTTGCCTGGATGGGTCTTGCCCGCCAGTCCGCCGAACAGTCGGGCGAAGCCGATGCGCAGTGGATCATCGATCTGCACGAAAAGGCGCTGGCCGAAAGCTCGGAAGCTGAGCGCAAGGGCGCCACCGGTTTTCTCGACCGCCTCTTCAATCGCTAATCGTTATTCGCCGGGAACTCACCTTCCATATCGGTGAGGCTCGCGTCGAAGCCGTGCACGAAGGCGCGGCGCGTCGTGACCCAGGTATTGGCCTGCGGCTTCACGCTGTCGGGCTCATCGAGCGTTGTGACGGTGATGTCGATCGTCGAATCCCAATCGCTGCGGAAGACGAGCTGACTGCCGCAGCCGCGGCAAAATTCGCGCACCGCATATTTCGATGAGCGGTAGCCCGCGGGTTCCTTGCTCATAGGAAGATAGGTGAAGGCGTTTTTCGGAAACGTCGCCCAGGTGATGAAGGGCGCGCCCGACGCCTTCTGGCACATCGAGCAATGGCAATGCACCGTCTCGCGCGGCTCGCCCTCGACCCGGTAGCGCATCGCGCCGCACAGACACCCGCCGGTACGTGTCATCTGGCTTCGATCTCGAGATCGGCCAGCACAGGCACATGGTCCGAGGGCTTTTCCCAGGCGCGTACATATTTGTCGATGCGCGCGCCGGACAGCCGGTTTGCCGCCTGCGGCGACAAGAGAAGATGATCGATGCGCAGGCCGAGGTTCCGCTGCCAGGCTCCGGCCTGATAATCCCAGAAGGAATAGAGCCCGGCCTGATCGGTCGTTGCGCGCAGAGCCTCGGTGAAGCCGAGATTGAGAAGTTCGTTGAACTTCTGCCGCGTCTCGATTTTGAACAGCGCGTCTTCCACCCAGCCCGCCGGATTGTGCACGTCCTCGGCTGAGGGAATGACATTGTAATCGCCGGCCAGAATGAACGGCTCTTCGAGCAAAAGCCGTTCGCGGGCATGCTGGATCAGCCGGTCCATCCAGGCGAGCTTGTAGGGATATTTCTCCGCAACCGGATTGCCGTTCGGCAGATAGAGCGAAGCGACGCGCAAGACGCCGTCCTTCGTCGAAACCAGCGCCTCAATATAGCGCGATTGCTCATCTTGGCTGTCGCCCGGAAGATTGGTGTGCGTGTCCTCGATCGGAAAGCGCGACAGGATGGCAACGCCGTTCCACGCCTTCTGGCCGTGCACGGCGCAATTATAGCCGGCGTCTTCGAACGCCTGTTTGGGGAACTGATCGGTCTGGCATTTCAGCTCCTGCAGACAGACGAGGTCGGGCGTCGACTCTTTCAGCCAGCGCAAGACGTTGTCGAGGCGGAGGCGAACCGAATTGATGTTCCAGGTGGCGATGCGCATGGCGTCTATAACTAGGGGAGGCGGAGCCTCGGGCAAAGCATCAAATCGGACAAACCCCGTCTCGATTGTGACAACCCAATACCCTATGAATCCTTCAATACCGGCGCTTATGGCGCCGCGAGCGAAGTTGTATGGAGGATTGGACATGGCGAAGGCGGACCGGGCTCCGAAGAAAATCGCGGGCCTGAAACTTCCGAAATCGATCCGGCAGGCGCCGGCCATCCGCTCGCTGCTGGCGACGCCCGCGGGCCGCCGTATCCTCAGCGAGGCGCTGATCGAGGGCGCTGCGACCGCCGCCCAGCGTGTGATCGAAGCGCATAAGGCTGCGAAGGCCACGGGTGCTGTTGTCGAACTGCCGAAGGCGAAAGCTGCCGTAAAGCGCGCGAAGAACGGCAAGCCCGCGCCGGGCGCAGCTCCCGCAAACGATGTCGCCGCGCCGAAGCCTTTGGCGCCGCTCGCCAGCAAGCCCGCGCCGGTCGCCGACAAGCCGAAGCCGGCTCCCGCCGCGCTCGATGATGACGACGATTTCGACAAACCCGGCGCCGCCGACTGAGCTTTAAAAACAAAACCCCGCCGGAAGGCGGGGTTTTCGTTTTGAGAGACGATCGCTTTTAGACCGAGAAGCTCGTGCCGCAGCCGCAGCCCGACGTGGCGTTCGGGTTCTTGATCTGGAAGCTCGCGCCAATGAGCTCATCCACGAAGTCGATCTCGGCGCCCTTCATATATTCGAGCGAGACCGGATCGACGACGACGGTGATGCCGTCGCGCTCGACGGTCAGATCCTCGTCCTGGCGGACAGTGTCGACCGCAAATTCATAGCGGAAGCCCGAGCAGCCGCCGCCTTCGACCGAGACGCGCAGATGCGCGCCCGCCGGTTCGGAGGAGAGGATTTCCTTGATCCGCCGCGCCGCATTGGCGGACACGGTGACAGGGGTGAGGGCTTCAGTGGTCATGGGGACTCAAGAGTGGCTCCGCTGCCGATTATGTGAGGATTGGGGAGGGGTTAGGCAAGGGGCATGGCCCGGGGCGCGGTTGGGGAAAGCCCTCAAGCGTCTCCTTTGTTTTGCGATTTCAGCCTATAAGGCCGTGCCTCCAGCAGGAAAAAGGCATGGAATCGGGCTTTCTCGACCGTCCGCGGGCCGTCTATGCGACCGATCCGGCCAAAAGCCGGGGGCGGCTTGTTGCCGAGCCCAAAAGCCCGACTCGGACCGATTTCCAGCGCGACCGGGACCGCATCCTGCACTCGGCCGCCTTCCGCCGCCTGAAACATAAAACCCAGGTCTTCGTCTATCACGAGGGCGACCACTACCGCACGCGCCTGACCCACACGCTCGAAGTCGCGCAGATCGCCCGTTCCCTGGCGCGGGCGCTCGGCCTTGATGAGGACCTCGCCGAGACCCTGGCGCTGGCGCACGATCTCGGCCACACGCCGTTCGGCCATGCCGGGGAGCGTGCCCTCGATGCCTGCATGGCAGAGCACGAGCATTTCGATCACAACGCGCAGACGCTCCGCATCGTCACCCGGCTCGAGCGGCGCTATGCGGCGTTCGACGGCCTCAACCTCACCTGGGAAACGCTCGAAGGGCTCGTCAAACATAACGGGCCGCTGCTCAACGCCGACGGTTCGGGAGGAGAGGCGCTGCCATTCGGCATCGCCGAATATGCAAAAGTGCAGGATCTCGAACTGTCGCGTTATGCCAGCGCCGAAGCGCAGGCGGCGGCGATTGCCGACGACATCGCCTATAACGCGCACGATATCGATGACGGCTTGCGCGCCGGACTGTTCGAGATCGAGGATCTGCGCGCCGTCTCGTTCCTGTCCGGACTTCTCGATGAGATCGACACACGCTGGCCGGGGCTCGACCGCTCGCGCCGCATCCACGAACTGACGCGCCGCGTCATCACGCGCTTTGTCGAAAGCACGATTGCGACGAGCCGGGCGAACATTGCGGCGCTCAACCCGAAAAGCGTCGACGATATCCGCGGCGCGGGACGGCCGATTATCGGTTTCGGTGCGGAGATCGCCGCCGCCGACACGCACATCAAGGAATTTCTCTATCCGCAGATGTACCGCCACCCCTGGGTGATGGAGGTCATGGGCCATGCGGAGACCATCGTGAAGGATCTCTTTGCGATCTACCGCGCCGACAATGAGGAAATGCCCGAGGAATGGCGCGATCTCGGCGACGGCCCGGCGCGGGCGGCCGCCGACTTCATTGCCGGCATGACCGACCGCTACGCCATCCAGGAACACAAGCGGCTGTTTGACGTGACCCCCGATCTGGGTTAGGCGCGGCCCACCTCTTTCCTCATGGTGAGGAGCGAGCGCAGCTCGCGTCTCGAACCATGAACCAAGTGCTCAATTGCCCATCCTTCGAGACGGCCCTTCAGGCCTCCTCAGGATGAGGGCCAAGGCTTTGACATGAACCTTTTTGCCGTCTTTTCCGAACGCGTGAATCTGGCCGTCGCCGCTGTGGCCGGCCAGAAGATCGACCTTTCGCGCGTTGTCGTCGAGCCGCCGCGCGATGCCTCGCATGGCGATATGGCGACCAATGCCGCGATGGTCCTGGCCAAGGATCTCGGCATGAAGCCGCGCGATCTTGCCGAAAAGATCGCCGAAAAGCTGAAGGAAGATGCCGATATCGAAGCCGTCGAGATCGCCGGTCCCGGCTTCATCAATATGCGCCTGAAGGGCGATGTCTGGCTGTCGGTCCTGGCGAACCTGCTTTCAACGGGCGAGACATTTGCGAAGAGCACAACGGGCGCCGGCCGCAAGGTGAATGTCGAATATGTGTCGGCCAATCCGACCGGCCCGATGCATGTCGGCCATTGCCGCGGCGCGGTGTTCGGCGATGCGCTCGCGAGCCTGCTTGCCTTTACGGGCCACGATGTCGTCCGCGAATATTACGTCAACGATGCCGGCGCGCAGGTCGATGTGCTCGCAAACTCGGCGTATTTACGCTACCGCGAGGCGCTCGGCGAGAATATCGGCGCGATCCCCGAAGGGCTTTATCCGGGCGATTATCTCGTTCCGGTCGGAAAGCTCCTCGCCGAAAAATACGGCGACAGGCTGCTGAAGATGCCGGAGAGCGAATGGCTGCCGCTGATCCGCGGCACGACCATCGATGCGATGCTCGACATGATCCGCGACGATCTCGCGGCGCTCGGCATCCGCCACGAGGTGTTTTTCTCGGAAGCTTCGCTGCACGGGCAGGGCGGCGCGGTCGATGTCACGCTCGATACGCTGCGCAGCAAGGGCCTTGTCTATAAAGGCCGCCTGCCACCGCCCAAGGGCCAGCTGCCGGAAGACTGGGAAGACCGCGAACAGCTTCTGTTCCGCACGACCGAGTTCGGCGACGACACCGACCGTCCGCTCGCAAAATCGGACGGCTCCTACACCTATTTCGCCTCCGACGTCGCTTACATGAAGGACAAAATCGGTCGCGGTTTCGCCGATCTCATCTTCATCCTCGGCGCCGACCATGGCGGCTATGTCAAGCGGCTCCAGGCCATCGCCGCGGCGCTGTCGGGCGGCAAGGTCCATGTGGATGCGAAGCTCGTTCAGCTCGTCCGCCTGTTTCGCGACGGCGAGCCGGTGAAGATGTCCAAGCGCTCCGGCGACTTCGTGACCCTGCGCGAGATCGTCGATGAGGTGGGCCGCGATGCCGTCCGCTTCATGATGCTGTTCCGCAAAAACGACGCCGTCCTCGACTTCGACTTTGCCAAAGTGGTCGAGCAGTCACGAGAGAATCCGGTCTTCTACGTCCAATACGCGCATGCCCGGACCCAGTCGGTCCTCCGAAACGCCCGGGAGGCACTCGGAAAAGCTGTGGATATTCCGGCGGCTCCGGAGGCCCTGAAACGCCTAAATGACACGGGCGAGTTGGCGCTGATCCGCAAGTTAGGCGAGTTCCCGCGGGCCGTGGAAAGCTCAGCTTTTGTGCATGAGCCGCATCGGATTGCGTTTTTTCTGCACGAACTGGCGTCGGACTTTCACCACCACTGGAACCGCGGCAATGACGATCCGGGCCTCCGATTCGTCCAGACAGGGGATGTAGAACTCACCCAGGCGCGTCTGGCATTGGTTCGCGGAGTGGGGTTAATATTAAAGGGGGGACTTAACCTGCTGGGTGTAGGGGCTCCGGACGAGATGCGTTAGGGCCGGTAACGGTTTGGCCTTATTCTGTCCGTGATTTGCGATTAGCAGGGCGCGTTCTCCGGGGTGTAGAATGTCCGACAGTACACAGCGTCGCGGTACCGATTACGACACTTTGCGCGGCATGGGCGCAGGTGCCGGTGGCCGTGTGCCGCGCACGGCCGAAGACCCGCTCGAAGAGCTGGCCCGTCTCGTCTCCCAGAATGAACCGGTAAGGCCGTCCTCGCAGGCTACGGCCGGCGAACCGCGTGCGAGCTATACCGCAGCGCCGCGCGCGCCTCAGGCCGCGGAGCGTTTCGAAGCGCCGCCGGCTTATACGCGTCCCGCAGCTCCGCCGGCGTTCGATGCGCGCGATCAGCGCGCCTATGGTTCCTCCGCGCAGCAGGGCTACGGCCCTTCCGACGATTTCTTCGCCGATCTTCAGCCCCTCGCTCCGGCGCCGCAGCGCGGCAGCCAGCTGGATTCGCCGCGCGTGGGCCAGACCAATGGGCACGGCGATTACGGTTATCCGTCCGACGATTTCGACAATGGCTTCGACAGCGGCTTCCAGACGCGCAGCCCGTTCCAGGACGATTACGACGATCTCTCGCATCAGCCGGTCTATGCCGATGACGGCGAGACGGATCACGATATGCCGGTGCGCCGCCGCGGCGGCCGCTTCGTCAGCCTCGCAGCGATTGCCGCCGCGCTTGTCGCGGTTATCGGCGGCGGTGTGTGGGCGTATGGCGCGCTGACCGGCGGATCCTCCGGCGGCACGCCGCCGGTCATCAAGGCCGAGAACACGACGCCGGTGAAGGTTGTTGCCGAGGCCAAGCCGATCGTGCGCGCCAAAGAAAGCTATGACCGCGTCGATCCGAACGCCAACGCCAATGTCGTTACAAGCGTCGAAGAGCCGGCCGAGAAGCCGACGGCGCCGCGCCAGATCCTTCCGGGCGCGCCCATGCCGGGCGGCGCTCAGGAACGCGTTGCCGAAGCGGCCCCCGCTTCGCCCAGTTCCCCTTCGTCCATGGCCGACGCCGAACAGAACGCCAATGGCGGCCGCCGCGTAAAGACGATGGTCATCCGTCCGGACGCTCCGATGGGATCGCCGTCGCCCGAACAGCCGTCGTCGAACGTTCAGGCGCTTGCCGCCGCCGAACCCGCGCCGCAAATGCCGATCCAGGGCACGGGCGAGGCCGCCGGCATGTCCATGCAGACGACGCGCGATTACGGCATCCTGTCGTCCGATCAGCCGCCCGCGCCGCAGGAAATGGCGAGCGTCGGCAATGTGCCGATGCCGATGCCGCGCCCGGTCGCGGCCCAGAGCCCGTCCAGCCAGGCCATGGCGCCGGCGACCGTCGGCAACCCGACCGTAGTCAACGATCCGTTTGCCCGGGATGCCGCGCCGCAGACACGCGCCGCGACGCAGGTTCCGGCTCCGCCCGCGCCGCCGCAGGCAACCGGCGGACCGCCGTCTTCGCCGCAGCCGCAGGTGCAGGTCACCAATAAACGGCCGCTCAAACCGGTGAATGCGCCGGCGGGCAACAGGCAGTCCGCGCTTCCCCCCGCCGCTCCAGCCGCCGCCGCACCGCCGGCGGCGCAGCCGCGTTCGGCGGAACCCGTGCAGCTCGCCGCGCCGCAGCCTCCGGCTGCTCCGCGCCCGGTCGCCGCAAGCCCGGTGACGACGCAGAGCGTGCGCCCGACGCAGGTGGCGATGGCATCGCCGGTGCCGACGGCCACGGCTGTTGCTCCGCAGATCGCCACCGTCGCCGGTTCGCAGGGCGGCGCTTTCGGCGTCCAGCTCACCGCACAGCGCACCGAGCAGGAAGCAATCGCCGCGTTCAACGCCATCAAGCAGCGCAATCCCGCGGTTCTCGGCAGCTACAGCCCGGCGATCGCGCGCGCCGATCTCGGCCCCGATCGCGGCATCTTCTACCGGGCGATGGTGCCGGCGTCGAACCAGTCGGACGCCGCCAATCTCTGCATCCAGTTCAAAGCCGCCGGGGTGGACTGCATCGTTCAGCGCCGCTGAAGCATGCTTGACCATCCTCCTGAGCGCCGTTAAGGCGCGCGTATGAGCCCACGCGCTTTCATCTGCGGATTGTCCGGCACCGAACTGACCGAAGAGGAACGCCTCTTCGTCGATCACGCCGAGCCGTGGGGCATCATCCTCTTCGCCCGAAATATCCGCGACGGCGCCCAAGTGCGCCGCCTTGTCGATGAGGTGCGGGGTCTTCTGGGCCGCGGCGACATGCCGGTTCTGGTCGATCAGGAGGGCGGGCGCGTGCAGCGCGTAAAGCCGCCGCTGGCCGAACTTCATCCGGCGGCCTCCGCCTATGCCAAGCTCTATAAGGAAGACCGCGCGGCGGCGCTGGCCGCCGCTGAACTCGGCGCGCGGCTCATCGCCCATGAACTGCGCCTTCTGCACATGAACGTCGATTGCCTGCCGGTGCTCGATCTCGCCGTCGAAGGCGCCCATGAGATCGTCGGCGACCGCGCTTATGGCGCAACCCCCGCCGATGTCGCCGCTTTGGCAAAAGCCGTGTGCAAGGGCCTCCTCGACGGCGGGGTTCTCCCGGTGGTCAAGCATGTGCCCGGCCATGGCCGGGCGCTCAGCGACAGCCATTTCGAATTGCCGCGCGTCGATACCAAAGTGGTCGAACTGCAGCGGACCGATTTCGCCGCGTTCCGCCTGCTGAACGACATGCCGCTCGCCATGACCGCCCATGTCCTCTACACGGCGATCGACCAGGACCAGCCGGCGACCCTGTCGCGCGCGGTGATCCAGGACGTTATCCGCGGATTTATCGGCTTTGACGGGGTCCTGATGAGCGACGATCTGTCGATGAAGGCCCTTAGCGGCAGTATCGGCCTCCGGGCCGAGCAAAGCTTTGCCGCGGGCTGCGATATCGCCTTGCACTGCAACGGGGATTTGGCCGAAATGCGGGACATCGCCGCCGTCTCGCCCCGTCTCGACGGGGAGGCGGAGCGGCGCTGCCATGCGGCTGTGGGACGGCTGGGCGCACCCCAGCCCTTTGATGTGGAGAGCGCCCGTGCGACGGTGCGGAGCCTTCTCCCGGCCCAGGTTGCCTGACGTATACTGGCCCCCAGAGAATCTGCCCTCTGAGAATCTAGAGAATTTGCTGTGATTGAAGCGACGCCATTCCCGACCTTCGAGGACGCGCCCGAAGGGGAGAGCGTCGACGGCGCTTTCGTTGTCGATCTCGAAGTGTTCGAGGGCCCGCTCGATCTGCTGCTCGATCTGGCGCGCCGCGACAAGGTCGATCTCGCCAAGATCTCGATCGCGCGCCTTGCCGAGCAATATCTCGTTTTCATCGAAGCCGCGCGCAAGCTGAAGCTCGAACTCGCCGCCGACTATCTCGTGATGGCGGCGTGGCTCGCTTATCTCAAATCGCGCCTTCTTCTGCCGCAGGCGGAAAAGCCCGACGAGCTGTCGGGCGAGGACATGGCGGCGCTGCTCGCGCATCGCCTGCGCCGTCTTGAAGCCATGCGGCGTGCCGGCGAATTGCTTGAATCGCGCGATCGTCTCGGCCGCGACGTCTACAAGCGCGGCGCGCCGGAAGGTGTGCGTATCGAGCGCAAGAGCATCTGGGACGCAACGCTCTACGATGTTCTGACGGCCTATGCGCATCAGCGGCAGATGACGACGCTTGCGCATGTGACGATCAAGCGCCAGCCGGTTCTGCCGCTGGCCGAAGCGCGCGAGGCGCTGGAGCGTCTTGTCGGTACGATCTCGGATTGGACGGCGCTCGATGCGCTGCTCATTTCCTATCTTGCTCCGGAAGAGGAGCGTAAATCGGTGCTGGCGTCGAGCTTCAGCGCCAGTCTGGAACTGGCCAAAGAGGGCCATGTGGAACTGCGGCAGGAAAAAATGTTTGCGCCGCTGTATCTGCGCGCCAATGCGGGAGGCGCATCGTGATCGATGGAACGAGTTTTTTGCGCAACGTCACCGACAATGACGTGGTGAACTTCGAACATGTACGCATGGCCGAAGCGCTTTTGTTTGCGGCCGAAGAGCCGCTCGATGAGGCAACGCTCGCCTCGCGTCTGCCGGAAGGCGCGGACATTCCGGTCATCATCAATGCACTGACGGCGCATTATGCGGTGCGCGGCGTCAATCTCGTCTCGACGGGCGGGCGCTGGTGGCTGCGCACTTCGCCCGATCTTGCGCCGATCCTGCGCCGCGAAAGCCAGAACACGAAGAAGCTGTCGCGCGCAGCCCTCGAAACGCTTGCCATCGTCGCCTATCACCAGCCGGTGACGCGCGCCGAGATCGAAGGCATTCGCGGCGTCTCCGTCGCCAAAGGCACGCTCGAAGTTCTGCTGGAGACGGGCTGGGTGCGCCTGCGCGGCCGCCGCAAGACGCCGGGCCGGCCCGTGACCTTCGGGACGAGCAAAGAATTCCTCGATCATTTCGGTCTTGAGACGATCGGCGATCTGCCGGGCGTCGACGAGCTGAAAGCCGCGGGTCTTCTCGATGCGCGTCTGCCCGACGGGCTCGATGTGCCGATGCCCTCCGACGATCCGACCTTGCGCGAGGACGAGGACGAACTCGATCCGGACGATCTCGACTTCCTGACGCCGCTCGATCGGGAAGGACACGAGCAGCCCGAGCCTGAGGCGCTAGAGGCGTCTGAAGCTGCGGACCAGGAGACGCCCGAGTCCGAGGGGGCCGAGGACGAAGAGAAGTGAATACGCCGGCCAAGGGCGTCTGGCCGCGCTGGGGCCAGCGCGGCACGGCCGGCCCGGCCATCCCCGCGCGGCTGACCTTCGACCACATCACGCACGCCTACGGCACGCTGACCGCCGTCTCCGATCTGTCGCTCGATGTTGCGCCGGGCGAGATCGTTGCTCTGCTCGGACGCTCCGGCTGTGGAAAGACGACGCTTCTTCGTGTTGCCGCCGGCATTGAGCGGCAGAGCGCGGGCAGGGTGCTGCTCGACCGTGAGGAAGTTGCGAGCGCCAAGGTGTTCCGCCAGCCCGAAGAGCGCGGCATCGGCTATGTCTTTCAGGACTACGCCCTGTTTCCGCATCTGTCAGTACAGGACAATGTCGCGTTCGGCCTGAAGAACATGGCGAGGGCCGAAGCCCGGGAAGTCGCACTGCGCGCGCTCGAGCGGGTGGGGCTTCGCCACCATGCCGGCGATTATCCGCATGAGCTTTCGGGCGGCGAACAGCAGCGCGTGGCGCTTGCCCGCGCTATTGCGCCGCGCCCGGGCGTTCTACTTATGGACGAGCCGTTTTCGGGCCTCGACCGGCGCCTCAGAGACAGCGTCCGCGAAGAGACATTGGCGGTTCTGCGCGAGACGGGTGCAACTTCCCTGATCGTCACCCACGATCCGGAAGAGGCCATGCGCATGGCCGACCGGATCGCCCTGATGGACAAGGGCTCGCTCATCCAGATCGGGCCGCCGCAGGAGCTCTACCGGCGGCCGAAAACCCTGTTTGCGGCCCGCTTCTTCAGCGAAATCAACGAGCTGGATGGGGTTGTTAAGAGCGGGGTCGTGGAAACGGCGCTCGGACGGGCGGCGGCCGGCGGCTGGCCCGACGGTCCGGCTGTTGTGGCGCTCCGGCCCTCCGCCATCCTTCTCGGCGGTCCCGGACGGGACGGCCGGATCATGGGCTCGCGGTTTCTGGGCGATACCGATCATCTGGAAATTGCGGTCCAGGGCCTCGACAGCCCCATTCTGGCCCGGGCCCAGGCGGGCGCATGGCCGGAAGGATCAGCCGTTCGTGTCCGCTTCGACGAGGCTCAGGCGCTTGTGTTTCCGGCGGCTGAAACCTAGTTTCGATCCCACCCTTTCCGCCGCCGGATTCCCCGTACGGCCAGATGTTTCGAGGATTTTGTCATGAGCCTGACCCATTGGCTGGTCGTCATCGTTATCGCGCTGCTGCTGTTCGGCCGCGGCAAGATTTCGGACATGATGGGCGACCTCGCAAAGGGCATCAAAAGCTTCAAGAAGGGCATGGCCGAAGACGACGAGGCTCATATCCCGAAGCGCACCGAGGCCTATGAGGTCATCGACAACGAGCCGCCGAAGCAGGTGGCGGCCAAGAAAAAGGCCCCCGCCAAGCGCTCGACCAAGGCCAAGAGCTAACGGCCCCGCGCCGGGGCGTATCCAATGTTCGATATCGGCTGGTCCGAAATGATGGTGGTCGGTGCCGTCGCCCTCGTGGTGATCGGGCCGAAGGACCTGCCGGCGGCTTTGCGCCAGGCCGGCAAATGGATGGGCACGGTCCGCCGCATGGCGGCCGACTTCCAGGGCCAGGTCAATCAGGCCATGCGCGAGGCCGAGCTCGATGAGCTGCGCAAGGAAGTCCAGAATTTGAAATCGGGCCTGTCGGAGCCCGTGCGCCAGCATGAGAGCGAGATGCGGGCTCTGGTCGAAACGCCGCCTGCACTGCCGCCACCAGCACCGAAAACCGAAGCCGCACCGGCAGCCAAACCCGCGCCGAAAAAACCGGCGAAGGCGAAAGCGCCCGCCAAGGTGAAGACACCTGCCGCCAAGCCGAAAACGCCTGCTGCCAAACCGAAAGCTGTGGCCAAGCCGAAGACTGCGGCGAAAGCCAAAAAGCCGGGGGCGAAGTCGTGACCGACGTGCCGCCCAAAGACCCGCACGATTATGAGAGCGACGTCGAATCCTCGCGCGCGCCTTTGATGGAGCATCTGATCGAGCTGCGCTCGCGGCTGATCAAGACGCTGCTCGCCATCGCGGTGGCCTTCGTTATCTGCTTCGCCTTCGCCGACGAGATCTTCAACATTCTGCTCTGGCCCTATGAATTTGCCGCCGGGCCGCAGAAGGAGCTGCAGATCATCTACACGGCGCCGCAGGAATATCTGATCACGCAGATCAAGCTTGCGCTGTTCGGCGCGGTGTTCATCGCCTTTCCGGTGATCGCGGCGCAGGTCTATAAATTCGTGGCGCCCGGCCTCTATAAAAACGAGCGCGCGGCCTTTTATCCGTACCTCATCGCAACGCCGGTTCTGTTCTTTGCCGGCGCGGCCTTCGTCTATTTCATGGCGCTGCCGCTGGCGATGAAGTTCTTCCTGTCGATGGAGCAGACGGGCACGACAGGCGGCGCCTCGATCCAGCTTGTCGCGCGCACGTCCGAATATCTGTCGCTGATCATGGCGCTGATCCTCGCCTTCGGTATCTGCTTCCAGACGCCGGTGATCCTGACGCTTCTGGCGCGCGCCGGTTTCATCGACAGTGCATGGCTGAGAGCCAAGCGGAAATACGCGATCGTTGTGGTTTTTGCCGTCGCGGCCGTGCTGACGCCGCCCGATGTGATCAGCCAGTTCGCGCTTGCGGTGCCCACTTTGCTGCTCTACGAGCTATCTATCTTCCTGGTCCGGCTGGTCGAGAAGAAGCGCGCCGAACAGGCGCCCGAAGCGGCCTGATTTTTTCTTTTTGATTCAAAATGATCTTCGGCTTTCCCAATGCATGACATCCGCTGGATTCGGGACAATCCCGACGCATTTCAGGAGCGCCTGAGGGCGCGTGGAATAGCTGCTGCCGAAGTGTCGTCGACGGTCAAAAAACTGATCGAACTGGATGACGGCCGCAAAGCTGCGATCTCCAAGGCGCAGGCGCTGCAGGAACGCCGCAACGCGGCCTCGAAAGACATCGGCGCCGCCAAAGCCCAGAAGGATGAGGCCAAGGCGCAGAAGCTGATGGACGAGGTCTCGGCGCTGAAGGGCGAACTTGCCGCCGAAGAAACCCGTCAGAAGGACGCCGAAGCCGCTCTCGAAACCGAACTCGCGCAGATTCCGAACCTGCCGCTCGCGGATGTGCCGGTCGGCACGGACGAGCACGGCAATGTGCAAAAGAGCATTTCGGGTACAAAGCCGACTTCCAATGCGACCAAGCAGCATTTCGAACTCGGCGAAGCGCTTGGCGGCATGGATTTCGAAACCGCGGCCAAACTGTCCGGCGCGCGCTTTGTCGTGCTGAAGGGCGAGATCGCGCGGCTTGAGCGCGCCATCGGCCAGTTCATGCTCGATCTGCACACGACCGAGCACGGCTACACCGAAATTGCGCCTCCGCTGATGGTGCGCGACGAGGTGATGTTCGGCACGGCGCAGCTGCCGAAATTTGCCGACGATCAGTTCAAGGCGATGCCGACCGAGCATTGGCTCATCCCGACCGCTGAAGTGCCGCTGACCAATCTCGTGCGCGAGAGCATCGTCGCCGAAGAGGAGCTGCCGCTGCGCTTCACCGCGCTGACGCCGTGCTTCCGCGCGGAGGCCGGCGCTGCCGGCAAGGATACGCGCGGCATGATCCGCCAGCATCAGTTCTCGAAGGTCGAACTGGTTTCGATCACCGCGCCCGAACAGACCGCCGACGAGCATGAGCGCATGCTGGCCGCAGCCGAAGCCGTGCTCAAAAAGCTCGATCTGCATTATCGCGTCATGACGCTCTGCACCGGCGATATGGGTTTTGCCTCGCAGAAGACCTACGACATCGAAGTCTGGCTGCCGGGGCAGGGCGCCTATCGCGAAATCTCGTCCGTGTCGCAGTGCGGCGATTTCCAGGCGCGGCGCATGCAGGCGCGCTGCAAGGCCAAAGACGGCAAGAACACCCGTTTCGTGCATACGCTGAACGGATCGGGCGTGGCCGTCGGCCGTGCCCTGATCGCCGTCATGGAAAACTATCAGAACGGCGACGGCTCGATCAGTGTGCCGTCGGTTCTGCGTCCGTACATGGGTAATAAAGAGAAGATTGGGGTCGGAAAGTGAGAGGCGCTCGCGCTCCCTCTCCCCGCGGGCGGGGAGAGGGTCGGGGTGAGGGGGTATTGCTGTTCGGCTTTGCCCCTCACCCGGCACTGACGTGCCGACCTCTCCCCGTAAACGGGGAGAGGTGAGAGATGCGCATCCTCATCACAAACGATGACGGTATTCATTCGCCCGGCCTCGATGTTCTGGAAGAGATCGCCCGCGAGATTTCGGACGATGTGTGGGTCGTAGCCCCTGAATACGATCAGTCGGGCGTTGCGCATTCGCTGTCGCTGAACGATCCGCTGCGCCTGCGTCAGGCGGGCGAGCGGCGTTTTGCGGTGAAGGGCACGCCGACCGATTGCGTCATTTTAGGCGCGCGGCATGTGCTCAAAGACAAGGCACCCGAACTGCTGCTCTCCGGCGTCAATCGCGGGCACAATCTCGGCGAAGACGTCACCTATTCCGGCACGGTCGCGGGCGCCATCGAAGGCGCGCTCCTCGGCATTCCCGCCATCGGCCTGTCGCAAGGCTATCCGCCCGGCCATCGCGAAGCGGTCGATTATTCCGCAGCGCGCAGCCATGGCCCGTCCGTTATCCGCAAAGTGCTCGATGCCGGCCTGCCGCGCGGCGGCTTGGTGAACATCAATTTCCCGGCGCTGCCGGCGGCCGATGTCAAAGGGGTTCGCGCAACCCGCCAGGGCCAGCGCCCGCAATGGCAGGCCAAGGTCGAAGAACGCCGCGACGGGCGGGGAAATCCCTATTTCTGGATCGTGTACGGACACGAAATCGGCGATCCTGACGCCGACACCGATCTGAAGGCGGTGCATGAGGGCTATATCTCGGTGACGCCGCTGAAGATCGACATGACCGATCACGACCTCAAGGCCCGTTTCGACCGGGCCATCGAGGGCGGGGGTTAGACCATGCCCGAACTTGGCCCGCGCGATCACGAAGACGCCAGTCAGCGCGCCGAGTTTCAGCTGTTTTTGCGCCAGCGCGGCATTCGCTCGAACAATGTGCTGCGGGCTCTGGAAACCGTGCCGCGCACGATGTTCGTGCCGGACGAGATGGCGCCGCACGCTTATGCCGACCGGGCGCTGCCCATCGCCTGCGGACAGACGATCAGCCAGCCTTTCCTCGTCGCCTATATGACCGAGCAACTCGAGCTGAACGACACGCACAAAGTGCTCGAGGTCGGCACCGGCACCGGCTACCAGACGGCGGTGTTGGCGCGCATCGGACGCCGCATCTACACGATCGACCGTTACCGTACGCTCGTCTCTGCCGCCGAAGCGCGGCTGCAATCCCTGCGCATCACCAATGTCACGGCGATGCCGGGCGACGGCGCGCAGGGCTGGCCGGCGCAGGCGCCGTTCGACCGCATCATGGTGACGGCGGCGGCCGATCAGATCCCCAAACCCTTGATCGATCAGCTGGCCGAAGGCGGCATCATGATCATCCCCGTCGGCACGGGAGACCAGCGCCTCATGAAGGTGGTGAAGGGCGAGGACGGGAAGCTGACCGAAAAATCGCTGATGGCGGTGCGCTTCGTGCCGCTCGTTGCGGGACGCGCCGCCTCGCTCTGAGGGGACGCATTGGCTGTTGCGCGGGCGACGGCAATTGAATAATGAATGCACCGTTCGGGCCGCAGCGTTGGACGCAAAACGCTGAAGCGCCGGGCGTTTATGTCGAAATGCTGGAGCAGGTGTTCATATGAACTTGCGTCAAAGGATCGGGCTGGATCTCGGCCGCCGTGCCAAAATCGAAGATGGTCTCGCCGCGGCCATCGAGCACGATGCCAAATATCTCGACGTCAAGATCGACGTCGCGCCGAACAATATCGAGAGCCTGACGCCCGAGCGCATCAAGGGCATTCGCGATACCGCAGAAAAGCACGGCATTCATGTCGGCCTGCATACGATGTCGGCGGTCAACATGGCCGAAATCGCGCCGCATGTGCGCGACGGCGTCGATAAATATCTCTTCGGCCATATGGACGCCTGCAAGAAGCTCGGCGGCGAATGGATCGTCGTTCATGCCGGCTATCACTTCACCTCCGATGTGAAGCTGCGCATGGAAGCGGGGCTCGAACGGTTGAAGCGGCTCGCCGATTATGCCGAGAAGATCGATCTGAACGTTCTGCTCGAAAACATGAACTGGGAGCCGGACGATGCGGAGGTTCATTACCTCGCGCACAATGTCGAGGAGACGAAGTATTACTTCGACCGCCTCAACTCGCCGAAGCTGCGCTGGGCGTTCACCGCGAACCACGCCCATATCGTCGAAGACGGCGTCGATGCCTTCCTCGAAAACTTCGACATCAAGACCTGCGATGAAGTGCGGCTCGCCGATTGCTGGCGCAACGGCAAGGAAGAGCATCTCTTCCCGGGCAAGGGCGATTTCGATTTCAAGGATCTGTTCGACAAGCTCGAAGCGCGCGGCTTTGCCGGCCATTACATGACCTCGTTCGGCACGCTGGAAGACATGATCCGCGGCCGCGAGGTCATTCTCAAAATGGTCGAAGGAAAGTAGTTGAACTTTTGGCCGGCCCGGAGCGACAAAGCGGAATGATCCGCTTTTGTCTTCCGGGCCTGTTTCTTCTGGCCGCGCTCTTTCACACGCCTGCCTTCGCGCAGGAGATCGCTTCGGCCTATACCAAGCACGATTACGAGACGTGCCGCGAACTGCCATCGCCCGAGCCCGATGTCATCGATCTGCGCGAATGCGACGGCTTTGGCGGTTTCAAGGTGCGCTGGGGCGGCGCGCCCGATGCGACCTGGATCGAGTTTGCTGCAAGCGAGACCGCGCAGGATCTGAAGCTCGGCAGCTTCTTTGTCGTCGGCACGACGATCGAATGGCGCGGTCCGGTCAAGAACGGTGTCATCCAGCCTCAGACGGCTATTGTCCGCTACCACACGGGCTCAAGCATCCAGAGCCAGCCGCACTCAAGCCTTGTCATTTACCGCCTCACGGGCACGCCCTGCGCCGTCTCGACGCTTCCGGGTTCAACTCCCAAGGCTAACGAGGTTGCGCGCCTGACGGCGGATGAGACCGGCGAGGACACCCCCTGCTATTGATTGAGGAACGGAGTGCCTTCGCGCCGGGTTGATGGGGAGCGTTGCCCAACGCGGTAATGGAGGCTTCCCCATGAGTATTTTCGGCAAGATCATGAACGCCATTTTCGGCACGGACGCGAAAGCGGCTCCGGCCGATGCAGCTCCCGGCTCAAGCGGAGCGCCGTCCGCAGGATCGTCGCCCGCGCCTTCTGGCGGCGCGGCTGCCGCCGAGAAAGTCGATGTCGCCAAGATCCTCGATGCGGCGGCCAAGGACAGCGGCCAGAAACTCAACTGGAAGACCTCGATCGTCGATCTGATGAAGGCGCTCGACATCGATTCCAGCCTCAAGGCCCGCCAGTCGCTGGCCAAGGAGCTGAACTACACCGGCGATATGGATGACTCGGCCAAGATGAATATCTGGCTGCACAAGCAGGTCATTAAAAAGCTTGAGGAAAACGGCGGTAAGGTCCCGGCCGACCTGAAGGATTAAGGCCAGCCGGTTATGAGGGCCCCGGGTGGTTGCGCCGCCCGGGGCCCGCCCATATCTAAGGGGCTGAAATTGCGCTATATTGCGCCCATTATTCGCGCCGGCCTTGAACCGGTAGAGGATCAGAATGGCACTTCCCATCATGCGCCTGACCGACCGCGCCGCGGCACGGGTCAAGGACATCATCTCCCGCTCCGACAAACCGCTCACCGGCCTGCGCGTCGGTGTGAAGAAGGGCGGCTGCGCGGGGATGGAATACACGATGGATTATGCCGAAGCCCCGGAGAAGGGTGACGAGATCATCGAGGACAAGGGCGTGACGCTCATGGTCGAGCCGCAGGCGCTGCTGTTCCTGCTCGGCACCGAGATGGATTACATCACCGAGAAGATGGCTTCGCGCTTTGTGTTCAACAATCCGAACCAGGTTTCGGCCTGCGGCTGCGGCGAGTCGATCGAGATCGTCCCGGCCAAGCCCGAGCATCTGCGCGCCGCGCAGTAATTACCCGCATTGAGATGAAGGTGAAAAACCGCGCCGTTTAGGCGACGCGGTTGGCGCCCGTATTCTGCACTTCCGGATCGGTCTCGCAGACGACGCGATTGCGGCCGGCGCGCTTGGCGGCGTAAAGGCACATATCGGCGCGTTCGATGATCGTTGCCGCATTGTCGTTGGAGTGGAAGCTCGCGACGCCGATGGAGATCGTCACGCGGCCGAGATTTTCGCCCGTCGAACGCTTCACCAGTTCCTTGCCCATCACCGCGCGGCGGATATGGTCGGCGACCGTAACGGCCGGACGCAAGGTCGTGCCCGGCAGGATGATGGCGAATTCTTCGCCGCCGTAACGCGCGGCGATGTCCTGGCCTTTGACGTTCTGCTTCACAGCGGTCGCCACAAGACGCAGCACCTGGTCGCCGGTGAGGTGGCCGTATTTGTCGTTGAAGCTCTTGAAGTGGTCGATATCGGTGACAAGCAGCGAGAAGGGTTTGCCGTCGCTGAGCGCTTTTTCCAGTGCCATATCGAAGAATTTGCGGTTCGACAGCAGCGTCAGCGGATCGGTCAGCGATTCCGCGCGGATGGCTTCCAGCTTGTCGTGCAGCTTCAGCATTTCCTCGCGCGAGGTGATGAGCTGATCTTCGAGCTCGCCGTTCGTCGAGCGCATATCGATCGTCGCGCGCATCAGCATTTCGACGATCGCCTTGATCTTGTCCTTGTCGGCGTCCTCGATGGTTTTGTTGATCGAGTCCAGCGTCGTCGAATATTCGTCGGCCGAACCGCGCGCCTTGTCCAGCATCGCGACCATATGGTCGACTTCTTCGCGGATTTTGGTGCCGACTTCGTCATAGCGCGTCGGGAAACGCGAGGCCGACAGATGCATGTCGTAGAGCGCGTCGAGATCCTGTTCGGACAGCGAGCCGCGCTTTTTCAGGACGTCATTGATGGCCTGGTTGAGAAGCGGGTTGTAACACGTCGCGTAGGTGTACCAGACTTCGTAAATACGAGGGTACGCCGGGTGCCGGTAAGCTTTGATGCGCTCAATCGCCGACTCCCCGAAAACGATAGTTCGTTCGAAGTCGTCACCTGAACCGTCGGACATGCTCAAATTCCCCCCGCATGCGCGCCGATTCCCTTGCGGGCCGCATCAGCGCAACGCTCCGACACTGCAAGACAACGCTTAATCCAGCGTTAAAGAGTGCGGCAGGAGTTTCTAAAAATGCACGCGTGCCCGTACTTTAGACGCTCTTGAGGCGAACGGGCTTGAGCAGGAACTGCGGGACGTGATCGCCCATGCCGACGGGCGAGGGGCCGTCGTCCTGATCGCGGTTATGGCGCTTGCGATCCCGGTCATTCTCTCGTTTTGCGTGTACAGGCTGAGGCTTATGCCCGGGATGCTTGTGGCCTTCGGTGCGTTCGCGCGGCGCCGGCTCCGCGGCTTTCGGGGGCTGTTCAGCGCGCTCGGCGGCGGGTTTTTCGGTGCGTTCCGGGCGGCGCTCGCCGCGGCCGCCTCGGCCACCACGGTTTCTGTCGCCGCCGCGGGCGCGGTTCTCGCCGCGCGAGGCGCGGTCGCCTTCGGCTTCGCCCTGCGCCACCGGTTCGCCCGTCCAGGGAATGCTCTGGCCGGTCAGCTTCTCAATGGCGGCGAGATAGCGCTTGTCGGAGGGAGCAACGAGGGTGATTGAGATGCCCGAGAGTCCGGCGCGGCCGGTGCGGCCGATGCGGTGGACATAATCTTCGGCGTGGATCGGCACATCGTAATTGAAGACATGGCTGACGGCCGGGATGTCGAGACCGCGGGCGGCGACGTCGGAGGCGACGAGCAGCTGGGCTTCGCCGGTCTTGAACTGATCGAGCGCCTGCATGCGGGCGCGCTGGTCCATATCACCGTGCAGCGCCACCGCCTTGAAACCGTGCTTTTCGAGCGAACGATGCAGGGTGCCGATATCGCGCTTTCTGTTGCAGAACACGATCGCGTTCTTGAAATTCTCTTCGGCGCGGATCGAGCGGCGCAGCACGTCGCGCTTTTCGGCGTGATCCGAAGAACACGCGATGAGGTTCTGCGTGATGTTCGACGAGGTGGTCGAGGGCTTGGCGACCTCTATTTTCACCGGGTCATTCAGGAACTGCGAGACGAGGCGCTGAATTTCCGGCGGCATGGTCGCCGAGAAGAACAGGGTCTGGCGGCGCGGCGGAATGAGTTTGCAGATTTTCTCGATGTCCGGGATGAAGCCCATATCGAGCATGCGGTCCGCTTCGTCGATGACGAGGATTTCGATGCCCGTCATCAGAAGGCGGCCGCGTTCGAAATGATCGAGCAGGCGGCCGGGCGTTGCGATGAGAACGTCGACGCCGCGTGACAGCTTGGCATCCTGATCGCCGAATGAAAGGCCGCCGATCAGAAGAGCGACCGAGAGTTTGTGATTGACGCCGTAGCGGTTGAAGCTTTCCTCGACCTGCGCTGCGAGTTCGCGCGTCGGCTCGAGGATGAGGGTGCGCGGCATGCGGGCGCGCGGGCGGCCGGTTTCAAGCCGGGTCAGCATCGGCAGCGTGAAGCTGGCCGTCTTGCCGGTGCCGGTCTGGGCGATGCCGAGCACGTCGCGTTTGGCGAGGACATGGGGGATCGCTTGCTCCTGGATAGGAGTCGGCGTCGTGTACCCCGTCGCCTCGACAGCGGCGAGTACTTTCGGGCTCAAGCCCAGTTGATCGAAGCTCATTGAGATTTTTGTTTCCGGATCCGCAGGTTAAAGAACTGACGTCTGCGGGCGTTTCCGTATTGGGCGCAACATAGGGGTTAGCACCCCTAAGTCAAGGTCGCCCTGGGGCATGGTTCATGAGAGAGTGCCTTATTTGCCGTTCTCCCGCCAAGATTGACGGGCACACAACGTAAAGGTTCGATTTATTCGAATATGGGGCCGCGGGAAATGACGAAGAAGAACGAAGATATGGCCGGCAGCGTGTCTGAGCCGAAGGGGGCGATTCCTGAGGTAAAGCCGGCCAGAAGCCTGTGGCCGCGTCCGCACGAAAATGTCCGGGTCGAGCCGGTTCTGGTTCCGCCGCGGGACGAAGCCGCCTATGCCGCTCCGGTTGTGGCGCCGCCCGCAGCAGTCGAACTGCCGGAAGCCGAATTCAGCGCCGGCCCGGAAGAAGGCTATCGCGCTCCCGACATCCGCATCGAGCCGGAGATCGAGGAGCCGATCGCGCGCGAACCGGAAGTCTATTCCACGCCGGTCGAAGAAGAAGTGCCCGAGCCTGTTGCGGAAGACGAAGCGCCTGAGCCTGACCTCCCGCACGAGGAGCCGGTGGAAGACCCGGTCCTCGCTGAGCCGTTCCTCACTGAGCCTGGCCGCGAAGAACCCGTTTCCGTCGAGCCCGATCCGGCGCCCGAACCCGCTTATGTGCCGCCGCGCGAGGAGCGTCATGTCTCGGTGCTCGATGCCGCTGACTGGCAGCAGCCGGCGCTCGACGATCCGCAGGAAAGCAAGACAGGCCGTTTCGTCGCCATGGCGGCGGGCATTGTCGTAGCCCTTGCGCTGGGCGCCGTCGGTTTCGTCTATGGCTCGTCGGCGCTCGGCTTGAAGTTCGGCGGTGACGGCGGCGGTACATCCGCCGACACGACGGCCAGCACAGCGGCGCCGTCGACGACGCCTGCCGTCAATCCCGAAGAGCTGAAGGCCATGCAGGATCGCGTCGCCGCGCTGCAGGCCGAACTGGAAAAGATGCGCCAGGACAAGCCGGGCTCTGTTCCGGCCTCGACGCCGGAAAATCAGCCGGCCGCCGCCAACCAGGCCGATACGCCGCCTCCGGCGCAGCAGGCCGCGGCGCAGCCGCAGCCCGCGCCGGTCGTCACGTCCATACCGGGGCCGACCCCGGCTCCGGGCGCCGCCAACAATGCGCCGGCCGCTCCGACGCCGTCGGCCCCGCCGCCGCAGGCCGTCGCGCCTGCGCCGACGAGCGAGCCGACGCCGAAAGCAGCAAGCCCGTCGAACACCGCGCCGCCCGCCGAGACGGTGCGCGCCGAACCGACGCCACCTCCGGCTACCGCGCCGGCACCGGCTCCGAAGCCCAAGCCCACCGAAGTTGCGCGCACCACCGAACCTGTCGTGCCGCCGCCGCCGGGACCGGGCTACCGGACGCAGCCGAGTTATGAGGATCCGCGTTCGGTCGCTTCGCCGGAAATGCCGGTTCTGCAGAACTGGGCCGTGCGCGATGTCTATAACGGCATCGCCGTTGTCCAGGGCGGACGCGGTGCGCCGCTCGAAGTCGAACCGGGCGATGAACTGCCGGGCGGCAATCGCGTGCTCGCCATCCGCCGTCTCGGCGGCAATTGGGCGGTCATCACCGAGCGCGGCATTATCGCCGGCAACTGAACGCGGCGGATACAGGAATAAAAAAACGCACGGCCCCGTCCAAATAGGGGGCCGTGCGTTTTTGTTTTCAGCGCTCTGAAGATCAGTTGGTGGCGGGACCGAAATTCGCCTGGCCGGGGCCGCCGACCACGAGCACGAAGGTGTCGCCCGCGGGCGTATCGAAGAACACCGAGGTCTGTCCGCCGCCGCCCTGATTGCGCATGCGCGCCACCGGAATCTGCTCGGCGCCGGGCGGCACCTGAAGCGGCAGCGCCTGAACGACCGAATTGTCAGGGCCGATCCATTCGACACTTAATGTGATCCGGTTCGCCGAGCCGAGCGCGACGACGCGCGAAAAGCCCTGGCGTCCGGCCGCCTGCCACGCGCCGATGACGCGCACCATGACGACGGAGGGCGAGACGCTTGAGGTCGGGGCGGGGATTTGCGCCGAGGCTGAAACCGGCAGGAAAAGCGAGGCAAACGACAGCGACAGGGCTACGCAGAACTTCATCGGGCTACACCTTACACGTCAAGTTCGCCGGCAAACTGAGCATGTTCCTGGATGAAACGGAAGCGGGCTTCGGCCTTGGATCCCATCAGGCGCTCGACGGCGGCGCGGGTTTCGATTTCGTCGTCCTCGGCGATCTCGACGCGCAGCATGGTCCGGCGCTTGGGGTCCATGGTGGTCTCGCGCAGCTGCGCCGGCATCATTTCGCCAAGGCCTTTAAAGCGGCCGATATCGACCTTCTTGCCCTTGAACGTCGTCGCCATCAGCTTTTCGCGTTCCGCATCGTCGCGTGCGTACACGGTCGTCGCGCCCTGTGTGATGCGGTAGAGCGGCGGCACGGCGAGATAAAGATGGCCGCCGCGGATGAGGCCCGGCATCTCGCGGTAGAAATAGGTGACGAGGAGCGAGGCGATATGCGCGCCGTCGACGTCGGCGTCGGTCATGATGATGATCTTCTCGTAGCGGAGATCCTCATCGCGGTAGGAGGATTTCGTGCCGCAGCCGAGCGCGAGCAGAAGATCGGCGAGCTGCTGGTTCTGCGCGAGCTTTTCGACGCCCGCATTGGCGACGTTGAGGATCTTGCCGCGCAGCGGAAGGACCGCCTGGTTCTGGCGCTGACGCGCCTGTTTCGCGGAGCCGCCGGCCGAGTCGCCTTCGACGATGAAGAGTTCGGCGCCGGCCGCGGTGTCCTGCGTACAGTCGGCGAGTTTGCCGGGCAGGCGCAGTTTGCGCGTTGCCGTCTTGCGCAGCGTTTCCTTTTCCGCGCGGCGGCGCATGCGGTCTTCGGCGCGCTCGACGACGCGGTCGATCAGCTTGCGCGCCTGTGTCGGCGAATTGGCCAGCCAGTGATCGAGCGGGTCGCGGATGATCGCATCGACAAGGCGCGCAGCTTCCGCTGATGCGAGCTTTTCTTTCGTCTGGCCCTGGAATTCCGGTTCGCGGATGAACACCGAGAGCAGGCTGATGCAGCCGGCCATCACGTCTTCCGACGTCACATCCTTGAAGCGTTTGCCCTGGCCGGTGAGATCGGCATAGGAGCGCAGGCCGCGCAGCAAGGCCGTGCGCAGGCCGCTTTCATGCGTGCCGCCATCGGGCGTCGGAATGGTGTTGCAATAAGAATGGGTGAAGGCGTCGCCGTCTTCCGCCCAGCCGATCGCCCATTCGACGGCGCCAGGGCCAGGCTCGGCCTCGACCTTGCCGGCGAAGAATTCGGTGAGGAGAGGGCGGCCCTCGACGGTGGCGGCGAGATAGTCTTTCAGACCGCCGGGAAATTTGAAGCTTTCCTTTTCCGGCACATTGTCGACGCCAACAAGGAGCGAGGGCGCGCACTGCCAGCGCACTTCGACGCCGGCAAACAGATAGGCCTTGGCGCGCGTCATCGTGAAAACGCGCTGCGGCTTGAGGTGTGCGCTGACGCCGAAGATCAGCGGGTCGGGCTTGAAGCGCACTTTGGTGCCGCGCCGGTTATGAACCGGGCCGACATCTTCGAGCTCGCTGGCGGGCGCGCCGCGCGAGAAAGTCTGCCGGTAAAGATGCTGGGCGCGCGCGACTTCGATTTCGAGATGATCCGACAGCGCGTTGACGACGGAGACGCCGACGCCGTGCAGGCCGCCCGATGTCGAATAGGCTTTCGAGCCGAATTTGCCGCCCGAATGCAGCGTGGTCAGGATGACTTCCAGCGCCGATTTGCCGGGGAATTTCGGATGCGGGTCGACCGGGATGCCGCGGCCATTGTCGGTGACGGAAACATAGCCGCCTTCTTCCATCTCGACGGAAATGACGCTGGCATGGCCGGCAACCGCCTCGTCCATCGCATTGTCGATGACTTCGGCGAAGAGGTGGTGCAGCGCCTTCTCGTCGGTGCCGCCGATATACATGCCAGGCCGGCGCCGGACAGGCTCAAGCCCTTCAAGAACCTCGATGTCCTTGGCGGTATAGCCGCTTTCCCCGGGCGTGCCTTTGCCGGCCGGCTCCTTCGCAGGAGCGTCCTTGGCAGGTTTGCGGGCGGCGGCACCGCCGAAGAGATCGGGTTTCGAAGCCATGGGTCTTTCGAGGATGGGATTGATTCGACGGCGGTAATAGTACCGCAGCGGGATTGAATTGAGGCGCGGGAAATCGTCTCGGCGGCACCTCGGCGGGATATGAAGGATGTGCCGCCCGCTATCAAGGGTTGGTGGGCTGTAGGCGAGGGCGCACGTCCGGGTGGCAATTGTGACCGGAGATCAGGAGCTTATCGAGGGAGATGCAAGCGGCGCGAGCGCTGACAGGGTGTAAACGGACCCGCCGAAAATCGAGACGAACTCTCCCGCGCATCTTCAGCGGCTGACAAGGCGCGGCAGCCGAGACTGCCCGTGCGGCATTTCCCGTTCGCGCTTCTTGGGGGGCGCGCCTGCCGCAATTAAACCCCGCCCGAAAGGGCGGGGTTTTGTTTTGCGTCGAGCCTCAGGCGATGGCGCCGCCACCCTTTTTCGTGACGACGATCACCGAAGGACGCGGCGGCATGCTGTCTTTGAAGTCGGGCCAGCGCGTCAGCGGGTTCTCGAATGTCGCTGAGTTCTTATCGTCATCGAATTCGCCGGGGTGCTGGACGGCAAGGAAGAGGTTTTCGTCGTCCGCGGTGAAGAACGGCCCGCACATTTCGGCGCCCGCCGGGACGCGGAAGAAATGTTTGGAGGTGCCGCGTTTTTCACCCTGTGTTTCGAGCGCCCACAAACCGTCGGCGCGGCCGGTCATCTTCGCGTTGTTGCCGTCTGTCGCCACCCAGAGCCGGCCTTTGGAGTCGATGACGCAATTGTCCGGCATGCCGAACCAGCCGTTTTTCGTCGTTTCGGACGAGAAGGTGGCGCCGACTTCCGCAATCGACGGATCACCGCAACGCACGAGGACTTCCCATTTGAATTTCGTCGCGGCGTGATCGTCCCCCTCCGGCAGCATCTCGATGATGTGGCCGAATTTGTTGTCGGCACGCGGATTGGCGGCGTCGGCATGTTCGGCTTTGCGTTTGTCGTTATTGGTCAGCATCACATAGACGCGGTTGGTGTGCGCGCTTGTCTCGATGTCTTCGGGACGATCCATGCGTGTTGCGCCGAGAAGATCGGCGGCACGGCGCGTTTCGATGAGAACATCGGCCTGGCTTTTGAAGCCGTTTGTTTCTGTCAGCGAGCCCTGGCCGAACACGATCGGCATCCATTCGCCGCTGCCGTCGGCATTATATTTCGCGACGAAGAGCGTGCCTGTGTCGAGGATATCAAGATTTGCTTTGGCGTTTGCCGTGTCGACCGTGCGCTCCGTCACGAATTTGTAGACATAGTCGAAGCGTTCATCGTCGCCTTGATAGATGACGTAGCGGCCGTCCTTGTTGATGATGCCCGCCGCGCCTTCATGCTTGAAGCGTCCAAGAGCGGTGCGCTTTTTCGGCACGAAATCCGGATCGAACGGATCAATCTCAACAATCCAGCCGAAACGGTTGGGCTCGTTTGGTTCCTTCGAGACGTCGAAGCGGTCGTGGAATTTGCCCCACGCATAGGCCGGCTTGCCGAGATCAAGGCGCTTGTAGTTCGCCGTCTCGCGATGACCTTCGGGCAAGGCGCCGATGAAATAGCCGTGGATGTTTTCCTCGGCGCTGAGCCAGGTGCCCCAGGGCGTGACGCCGCCCGCGCAATTATTGATCATGCCGAGGACGCGCGCGCCCGTCGCGTCCGCCGACGTCTTCATACGCTCATGGCCGGCGGCGGGGCCGGTGAGTTGCATTTCGGTGTCGGCAGTGATGCGGCGATTGAATTTGGAATCCTTGACCACGCTCCATTGCGGGCCGGAGCGGATAAGCTCGACGACAGCGCCGCCATGAGCAGCAATTTCGATATCGACAAGATCCTTCGTCATTTTGGCGAAGGGATTTTCCTTTGTGTCCTGCCGGCCGACGCCAGCGAACATCAGCTCTTCATTCGTATACTCGTGATTGGCGACGAGAAGGCCATGCGTGGCCGAGTTGTCGATGGGAAAGAAGCCGATGAAATCGGAGTTGTATCCGAACTGGCGCCGCTGCTTCTCGGCGCTTTGCGCCAGCGGATCGAACTCCGGCGAGTCCGGAAAGATCGGGTCGCCCCAGCGCAGAAGAATCTGCGTTTCATAGCCTTCGGCGACATGGTGGTTGGTGTCGATGCCGGCTTCGAGTTCCTTGAAGTCGAAGCTTGTCACATCGCCCTCGGCTGCGGCGGGCGCGGCCTCCAGCGCGCGGCTGCCGATCACCGCAGAGATGGCCGCAACCGCAAGGCTTCCGCGCAGGAAATCGCGGCGGTGAAAACGCGCGCCGATGATTTCTCCCATGGTCGGATTGTCGGCGTCGTTGATGCCGATCTCGCCGGACTCTTCGAGTTCGCTGGCACGCAGTCTTTGTGGATGCTCGTTCATGCTGACCCCCAAGTTCGGAGGTTAGATTAGAAGTCTTCCATGTAAAGCCAGTGACGCGCTTTGCGGCTTTCGTCGTCCATGCGTGCGTCAAAACGAAAACGCTTCCGCGATGTGGATCACGGAAGCGTCTTCGACCTATGGTTCCAGGCTAGGGGCTGTTGCTCGCCGGCACGGTGTGCTCACGGCGATGTGTGGAACCCTAGAGAGATCGTTCTCTGTGTTCGTATGTTCTGTTTTTCGCGCTGACCTTCAGGGAGAACGTGCGGAGCCCTGCGGGCGCACTGAAACTGTCCATACGGTGTTGCGGTTGAATTGTCGAATTTACCGTCTGAGGATATCGCTTCGAACGATCCTTCAAGCGGCCTTGGCCTGCTGCGGGGGAGTCATTGTTTTAGCCTCCACTGCTTTTTGACAGTTCGAAGTCTGCGTCCGCTTGGGCCGTGCGTCAACGCAAAACGGAACGTGAAAAAAGCAGCTCTGAGGACATCCTTGCTAGTTGCTGATTGCAAAGGTGCAAATCGCATTCTCAAAAAAATGTGAGCGCCCCAGTTCGGCTGTTGCCCGGTTGGGCAAGGTGCCAAATAAAAAGGCCGGAGCTTTCGGCTCCGGCCTTTCCCAGTCCCCCAACCCGATGGATTACATCGAGTAGTACATGTCGAACTCGACCGGGTGCGGCGTGTGTTCGAAGCGGATGACTTCGGCCATCTTCAGCTCGATATAGCTGTCGATGAAGTCGTCGGTGAACACGCCGCCGGCCTTCAGGAAGCCGCGGTCCTTGTCGAGGTTGTCGAGCGCTTCGCGCAGCGAGCCCGCAACGGTCGGGATCGTCTTCAGCTCTTCGGCCGGCAGATCGTACAGATCCTTGTCCATCGGACCGCCCGGATCGATCTTGTTGGTGATGCCGTCCATGCCCGCCATCGCGAGAGCCGCGAAAGCGAGATAGGGGTTCGCCAGCGGATCGGGGAAGCGCACTTCGACGCGCTTGGCCTTCGGCGAGTTCGTCCACGGAATGCGGCACGAAGCGGAGCGGTTGCGCGCCGAATAGGCGAGGAGCACCGGAGCCTCGAAGCCCGGGACGAGACGCTTGTAGGAGTTCGTCGTCGGATTGGTGAAGGCGTTGATCGCCTTCGCGTGCTTGATCACGCCGCCGATATACCAAAGGCATTCCTGCGAGAGGCCGGCATATTTGTCGCCCGCGAACAGCGGCTTGCCGCCCTTCCAGATCGACTGATGGCAGTGCATGCCCGAGCCGTTATCGCCGTAAACCGGCTTCGGCATGAACGTCGCCGATTTGCCGAACGAATGCGCGACCGAGTGGATGCAGTATTTGTAGATCATCATCTGGTCGGCCATCAGCGTCAGAGTGTCGAACTTCATGCCGAGTTCGTGCTGCGCGGAGGCGACTTCGTGATGGTGTTTTTCGACCTTGACGCCCATGGCGGCGATAGCCGCGAGCATCTCGCCGCGGATGTCCTGGCCCGAGTCGACCGGGGGGACGGGGAAATAGCCGCCCTTGGTTGGAACGCGGTAGCCGAGATTGCCGCTTTCGTAGTCGCTGTCGGAATTATAGGGCAGTTCGACCTGGTCGAGCTTGAAGCCCGTATTGTACGGCGTCGCCGAGAATTTGACGTCGTCGAAGATGAAGAATTCGGCTTCCGGGCCGAACGAGATCGTGTCGCCCACGCCCGTCGACTTCACATAGGCTTCAGCCTTCAGCGCGATGCCGCGCGGATCGCGGCCATAGGGCTCGCCCGTCGCCGGCTCGAGGACGTTGCAGACGATCGACAGGGTCGAAGCCGCATAGAACGGATCGAGCGTTGCAGTTTCCGGAACCGGCATCAGGAGCATGTCGGACTCGTTGATGGCCTTCCAGCCGGCAATCGAGGAGCCGTCGAACATCTGGCCTTCCGAGAAGAACTCGTCATCGACCAGTTCAAGGTCGAACGTGACGTGCTGCCACTTGCCCTTCGGGTCGGTGAAACGCAGGTCGACGTATTTTACGTCGTTGTCCTCAATGAACTTGAGAACGTCCTTTCCAGTCTTCATCGCCATTTTTTTAGTCCCCTGTCTGCGATATTTCGTGTGTTGGTCTGCGCGGCGGCCGCCGCGCCATAGGCGGGATGTTTTAGATCGCGTCCGCGCCGGTCTCGCCGGTCCGGATACGAATGACGTCTTCAATGCTGGAGACGAAAATCTTGCCGTCGCCGATGCGGCCCGTCTGGGCTGCTTTGCGAATGGCGTCAATGGCGGCTTCGACCATGTCGTCGCCGAGCACCACTTCGATCTTCACCTTGGGCAGAAAGTCGACGACGTATTCGGCGCCGCGATAGAGTTCGGTGTGGCCCTTCTGGCGTCCGAAGCCCTTGGCTTCAATGACCGTAATGCCTTGTACGCCCACCTGTTGCAGCGCTTCCTTCACTTCGTCGAGCTTGAACGGTTTGATGACGGCCTCGATCTTTTTCATAATTTCCCTGTCTCCTGGTACGCCGGAGCGACCGACCGGCTAAAAGCAGCAATCATGCCAGTGGGTCGGGTGGCCGGAATCCCTTTTACGCTGCAGGCGGCGGGCTTTGAAGGCCGCGGTCGGCCACCGACACTAGCTTAAATCCTATGCGTTTGCCTATTCGATGGGCAGAAAAATGAACAAAAGCTTGGCCCCCATGCTTGCGGATTGAGCAGTGTACCCCGGCGGGAAACGCATTGCGCCTGCGCGCAGGGGGTGGTTTCCTCGCTTTATGCGCGTCCTGCGTCTCGATCACCTCGTTCTGACGGTGGCCTCGATTCCGGCAACCTCCGCCTTTTATGCAGGCCTCGGATTTCAGCCGGTGACCTTCGGCGATGGGCGCACGGCGCTCGCTTTCGGCGACCAGAAGATCAATCTCCATGAGCTTGAGGGGCCCTATCACCCGAAAGCGGCGCGGCCGACGCTCGGGGCGGCCGATCTCTGCTTCATCGTCCGCAGTCTGGAGGAGACGGCCGAGAAGATCGCGGCCTCCGGTATTGCAGTCGAGGAGGGGCCTGTCGCCCGCACCGGCGCCATCGGCCCCATCACCTCCATCTATGTCCGGGACCCGGACGGCAATCTCATCGAGTTTTCGGAATATCAGGCGTGATCGAGCTTCTGACCCGCGGTGAAATGGCAACGGTCGATGAGGTGTCGATCGCAGGCGGCGTGCCGGGCATCGACCGGATCGAGATGGCGGGATCGGCGGTCGCCGATCTTGCAGCTTCGATGTGTCCGTCGCCGGGGCCGGTGCTCGTGATCTGCGGCCGCGGTAATAATGGCGGCGACGGCTATGTGGCGGCGCGGCTGTTATCCGAGCGCGGCTATGAGGTGCGCCTTGCCGCCCTAGGCGGTGATCTCAGGGGCGATGCCGCAGAGGCGCGCAATCGCTGGAAGGGCGAGGTGCGCAGCTTCGATCAGGCGCTTCTTATCGGCTGCGGCCTCATCATCGACGCGCTCTACGGCGCCGGTCTGTCGCGGGATGTCGAGGGCGAGGCGAAAGCCGTCATCGAAGCCGTCAACGCCTTCGAGAAACCGGTGCTCGCCGTCGACATTCCATCCGGCGTCGACGGAGATAACGGACTTGTGCGCGGCGCCGCCATCCGGGCGGCTGCCACCATCACCTTCTTCCGTTACAAGCCCGGCCATGTGCTGCTGCCCGGCCGCGCGCTCTGCGGTGAAAAACATCTCGCGCCCATCGGCATTTCGGATGCGCTGCTGGAAAAGATGATGACCAGGGCGTTTTTGAACCGCCGCGCGCTGTGGGACGCGTTTTTCCCGCGCCCGGATGGCACCAGCCATAAATATACGCGCGGCCATGCGCTCATCGCGGCCGGTTCGGAAATGACGGGCGCTGCGCGCCTTGCCGCCCGCGCGGCCCTCAGAAGCGGTGCAGGCGTCGTCACGCTCGCCGCAAATCCCGATGTTCTGTCCATCTATCAGACGGCGCTCGAAGCGGTGATCGTTCGCCCGATGGCGGGGCCTGAGGAGTTTTCAAATCTGCTGGAGGACGAGCGCCGCAACGCGCTTCTCGTCGGGCCGGGCGCCGGCATCGGCAATCCGACGCGCGATCTCGTGCGAACGGCGCTGGCATCAAAACGCGCGACCGTGCTCGATGCGGATGCGCTGACGAGTTTCGAGACGCAGCCGCGTGCTCTGTTCACGGCCATCCGGGAAAACGCCGCGCCGGTCGTACTGACGCCGCATGAGGGCGAGTTCAAGCGCCTGTTCGGGCAGATCCATCAATCGGTGCCGTCAAAGCTCGAGCGCGCCCGCGAAGCGGCGAAGCTATCTGGCGCCATCATCGTCTTTAAGGGCGCCGATACGGTGATTGCCGCGCCCGACGGACGCGCGGCGATTTCCGACAATGCGCCGCCCTGGCTTGCAACCGCGGGCGCGGGCGATGTTCTTGCCGGAATCGTGCTCGGACTTCTTGCGCAGTCCATGCCCGGTTTTGAGGCCGCCTGCGCCGCTGTGTGGATGCATGGCGAAGCGGCGCGCCATGTCGGGCCGGGATTGATCGCCGAGGATTTGCCGGAAGCCCTGATGCCGGTTCTGCGCGAACTCTACGGCGTCTGATCAGGCAACGTCGATGATCGCGCGCGTCGGTGCGCCATTGCCTTCCAGCGGAATGAGATCGAGCGCAAAGCGGCCCGGCGCATCCGGCACGAACGCAAAGCGTTGCGTCTCGTCGGGCGGCAGAAGAATGCTGTCGTTCCACCACGGCTTCCAGCCGTCATCCATCGCATCGAGGAGGCGCGCGCTGTGCCCTTCCAGAAGCAGCGCGTGCGGCGTTGTATTGTTCTCGAAGGTGACGATGACGCTCGCGCCGCGTTTGACGCTCATATCCGGCGGCGCCTCAAGCGGCTTCCAGGTGAAGCGTTCGGCGCGCTGGAACGGCATTTCCTTCGGCAGGCCGCGATTGTCGGGAAGTTGCTTTGCCAGAAAACGATCGCCCATTTTGTCGCCGGCGATGGCGATCGAGACCAGCACATGCGCCGGATCGAAATGATCGACGAGCTCAAGTTTCGTGCCGCTCGCGTTCGGCGCGTCGATCAGAAGATCGGCGCGGCCGAGAGGGCCGACAACCAGCGCTCCGTCGAACGGCGGAAAGGGTTCGCAGGGCTGGCCGTCGAGCGCAACGATCTGCGCCTCTTTCGGCACGCGCAGCGCGCCGAGGCCTTCCTGCGCGAGATTGACGACGCGAAGACGTATGCGCTCACCCGGGCGCGCCGTCGCCTCGAGGCCCGGCGATCCGTTCACGGTGACGATGCGCAAGGCTCCCGACGTCTCGTCCGCGCCGGGCACGGTGAAAGCATTCAAAGCGAGGATGATTTCGCTGTCGGCGATGCGCGGCTGCTCAGCACGCACGATCAGGGGGCCGGCGAGAAGAATGGTCTGCGTGATGTTCAGACCGCCTTCGCTGCCGGCGCGATAAACGAAACTGCCGGCATCGGGCGGGGTGATGGTGATGTCGCGCGTCTCGCCGGGTTTGATCGCCTCGATCGCGCCTTCAACCGCTTTGCCGCGCAGGCCCTGCGGCCGGAAATGAAATTCGAAATCGAGCCTGTTTTCGATCTTCAGCGCAAAGGGCTTGCCCTGTTCGATTTCGATCAAGGGCCCCGCGCTCAAAGTGTTGAAGGCCGGCGTTGAGAGCGTTGCCTGTCCTAGGGGAAGGTCGGCTTTTTCCGCGCGCAGAACGAGCGGCGCCTGTGCGTGTGCCGGACGCGCCGCATAAAGTGCAGCCGCACCGAGAACGAAACCACGGCGGGTGAGGGCAGGCGAAAAAGTCATGGTTGGGATCATATCAGGCCGGAAGGATAAAGCTTTCGTCACGCGGCAAGGCAGAATTCTTGCTAGTGTCGCCTGAGGTTAGGGGGAAGTTCGATGTCCAAGACGATTGTGCTGATCCATGGCGCCTGGCTCACGGGCCTGGCTTGGGAGAAATTCAAGAGCCGTTTCGAAGCCAAGGGCTACGCCGTTCATGCGCCGTCTTGGCCCTATGACGAGCGGCCGGTTGAAGAGCTGCAGAAATCTTCCGATCCGCGTCTTGCCAAGCTGACGGTCGCCGAGATCGTCGACCATTATGAAGCCTTCATCAAAACCCTGCCTGAGAACCCGATCATCATGGGGCACTCCTTCGGCGGCCTGATCACCCAGCTTCTGCTGCAGCGCAATCTCGGCGCGGCGGGTGTTGCGATCTCGCCCGGTGCGCCGCGCTGGATTCTCGTCGCTCCGCGGACGCTGATTTCGGCGCTGCCGGTGTTCACTGCGTGGAACGGCTGGAAGCGCGTTCTGACGATGAGTTTCGATGCGTTCTGCACCAATTTCGCCAACAAGCTGCCGGCCTCCGAACAGCGCGCCGCCTATGAGCGCTACATCGTGCCGACGCCGGGCCGCATCTATTATGACGGCGCGCTCGGCATCGGTACGGGCGTTGACTGGAAGAACCCCAATCGTGCGCCGCTTCTGCTGACGGCCGCGGAGTTCGACCGCATCGTTGCGATCTCGATGGTGAAGCAGAACTTCCGGGCGCAGTCGAAGAACCCGAACAAAACCGATTATCATTTCTTCGAAGGGCGTTCGCACTTCCTGTGCGGCGAACCCGGCTGGGAAGAGGTGGCGGATACCTGCCTCTCCTGGGCGGAAGCTAACCTTCGGAAGGGCTAGCCGCAGGCGGCATTCTGTGCTGCGGTTAAGGCTGGAGGCTATCGACATGGCAACGCGCGGATTTTTCGGGCGGCAGCAGGACCCGGCTCTCGCCAATCGCATCCCGCCGGGACAGGCGCTGACGAAGGATTTCCCGGTTTTATCGGCCGGGCCGACGCCGCGGATTGAGACCGTGCAATGGAAGTTCACGCTCAAGATCGGTCCCAAGCCCGTGAAGGTCTGGGGCTGGGACCAGTTTCACGAACTACCGCAGACGAAGCTGACGCGCGACATCCATTGCGTGACCACCTGGTCGAAACTCGATACCGCCTGGCAGGGCGTTCTGATCGACGACATCCTCGCCGATGCCGGCGTCGAGCCGCCGACGGGCTATACGCTCGCCCATTCCTATGACGGCTATTCCACCAATGTACCGACGGCCGATCTCATCGCCGGCAAGGCGATGATCGCGACGCTCTACGAGGGCAAGCCGCTTCCGCCCGATCATGGCGGGCCGGCACGGCTTCTCGTGCCGCATCTTTATTTCTGGAAGTCGGCGAAATGGGTGAACGCGCTGCAGTTCACCGAAAAGGACGAGCTCGGCTTCTGGGAACTGCGCGGCTATCACGCCTATGGCGATCCCTGGCGCGAACAACGCTACACGGGCGATCCATAGTGAACGCAGCGCCTCCGCTGCGCTGGCAGACCGCGACGATCGAAAAGATCGTTCCGCAGACGCCGCGCGTCTCTTCCTTCTTTCTGAAACTGTCCGAGCCTTTCACGACGAAAGCGGGACAGCATGTCGATGTGCGTCTGACCGCGCCCGACGGCTATCAGGCGCAGCGCGGCTATTCGATGGCGCAGGCGCCCGAAAGCGGGCCGGACCGGATCGAACTCTGCATCGAAGAACTCGAAGGCGGCGAAGTCTCGCCCTTCTTCCACATGGTCGCGGCGGCGGGCGATGAGATCGAACTGCGCGGTCCGCTCGGCGGGCATTTCATCTGGAGGATCGACGATCCCGGTCCGATCCTGTTGATCGGCGGCGGTTCGGGCATCGTGCCGCTGATGTCCATGGCGCGGCACCGTGCGGCGTCCGGCGTGCCTGTTCCGATGGCGATGCTCTATTCGGCGCGCAATTGGAGCGAGGTCATCTTTCGCGACGAGCTTCTTGAGTTGAACGGAAAGCGCGACGGGTTCGACTGCGTCTTCACGCTGACGCGCGATGTCGAAAAACGCGACGGCGTTCATGCGCGGCGGATCGATAGCGCGATGGTGATGGAGACACTTATGAGGCTGCCCGCACTGCCGGCGCACGTCTATATCTGCGGTTCGAACGCGTTTGTCGGCGCGGCGTCCGGCGCGGTGATGGCGGCGGGCGTTGCGGAAGGGGCGATCCGCACCGAACGCTACGGCGGCTGATTACTTTTTCTCACGCTCCAGCAGCGTCTTCTTGCGCTGAACGCCCCAGCGATAGCCAGTGAGCGCGCCCGTGATCCCCACAACGCGGTGGCACGGCACGGCAAGCGAGACGTGATTTGCGCCGCAGGCGGTGCCGACCGCGCGCACCGCATCGGGCTTGCCGATTTTCTTTGCGATCTCGCCATAGGTGCGCGTCTCGCCGGGCGGAATCTCGCGCAGCGCATTCCAGACGCGCTGCTGGAAGGCGGTGCCCTGCAGATCGAGCGGCAGGTCGAGCGCGCTGTTCGGCTTTTCCGCAAAGGCCACGACTTTGGCGACGACGTCCTTGAAGTCTGCGCCGCCGGCCGAAATGTTTGCTTTCGGGAAACGCCGTTTCAGTTCGGTCACCATCGCGTCGGCATCGTCGTCAAGGAAGATCGCGCAGACGCCGCGTTCGGTCTGCGCAACGAGGATCTTGCCGAGCGATGAATTGCCCATCGCATAGCGGATCTCGGTGTTAATGCCGCCGGAGCGGTATTCGGTCGGTTTCATGCCGAGCACCCTGTCTGAAGTCTCATAGAAGCGGCTCGCCGAGCCATAGCCGGCGCCATAAATGGCATCGGTGACGCTTGCGCCCTGTGTCAGCCCTTCGCGCAAACGTTTTGCCCGATGCGCCAGTGCGTAATTACGCGGCGTGACGCCGGTTGCCGCCTTGAACAGGCGATGGAAATGATAGGGGCTGAAGCCCGCTTTTTTCGCCAGCGCATCGAGATCCGGAATGTCGTCGGCGCTTTCGATCAGCCGGCACATCTGCGCGATGATCTCGCTGTTCTGCTGCCAGCTTTCCGGCCGTTCCGGGCGGCAGCGTTTGCAGGCGCGAAAGCCCGCGGCCTCGGCGCTTTTGGCGCTGGCAAAGAATCGGACGTTTTCGGGCTTCGGTCGCCGCGCCGGGCAGGAGGGCCGGCAATAGATCCCCGTGGAGGCGACCGAAAAGAAGAAGCTCCCGTCCGCGCTCCGGTCGCGGGCAATGACGCTCTGCCAGCGCGGGTCCTGATCTGCGGGGAGGGCGGACGTGATGTTCATAGGGCGGATGTAGTCCTTCGGACCAAGGATCGCACTCCGCTCCTTGCTTTCAAACTGGCGGCTCATATCTCAGCGCGATCTTCCCCGAGGAAAGAACCTTATGCCCATCGCCATCTACGACGCTTCCGTGCCGGCCTTCATCCGCGCCCTCGAAAATCTCGACGCCATTCTCGTGAAGGGCGAGGAGTTTGCGAAGGAGAAGGGGATCGACGGCACCGAGCTGGTCGAGACACGGCTGGTCGAGGACATGGACCCGCTGCGCAGCCAGATCCAGCGGGCGAGCGATGCGGCCAAAGGGGCAGGCGCCCGCCTGACCGGGACCGAGATTCCGGGCTTTCCGGACGACGAGAAGACCCTGCCGGAACTGCGCCAGCGGATCGCCAAGACCGTCTCTTATTTAAAGGACCTCGATCCGAAGGCCTTTGAGGGCGCGGAAGGCAGGACGGTCACCCTGAATACCCGCCGGACCTCCTATGAACTGTCCGGTCAGGACTATTTTCAGAAATTTGCTTTGCCGAACTTCTATTTCCACGTCACCACGGCCTACGCGATCCTGCGCCATAAGGGCGTCCAGATCGGCAAGATGGACTATCTGGGCGATGTCGGGGGCTCCAAAAAGGGGGCTTGAGAACCCATTTTTCGGGTGCGAAGCGGCTAGCCCATGCTATAGACGCCCCGCTCCCCCACCAGGGGGGCGGCGCCCGGCGCGGGCGTGGCGGAACTGGTAGACGCGCTGGATTTAGGTTCCAGTGGCGAAAGTCGTGGGGGTTCGAGTCCCTCCGCCCGCACCACCCGGCCCATCGTTGAGATTTCAAAGACGCGCGATCCGCTTGGCGGATCCGCCTGATCCGGAAGAAAAAAGCTATGCAGGTCACAGAAACCCTCTCCGAGGGCCTGAAGCGCGAATATCGCATCACCGTCCCCGCCAAGGATCTGGATGGACGCATCGCGAACCGCCTTGAAGAGATCAAGACCAAGGTCAAGATCAACGGTTTCCGTCCGGGCAAGGTGCCGGCCGCGCATCTGAAGCGCGTCTACGGCCGCTCGGTGTTCGGCGAGATTCTGCAGGAGCTGATGACGGAGGCGAACCGCAAGATCGTCGACGACAATAAAGTGAAGCTCGCGATGCAGCCGAAAGTGTCGCTGCCGGAAGAAGAGAGCGAAGTCGAGAAGGTCGTCGAGGGCAAGGCCGACCTGACCTATACGGTCGCGGTCGAAGTTCTGCCGGAGATCAAGATCGGCGACCTCAAGAGCCTGTCGGTCGAAAAGCCGGTTGCCGACATTCAGGACGATGAGGTCAATGAGACGCTGACGCGCCTTGCTACCCAGAACGCCACCTATGAGCCCAAGGACGGCAAGGCCGAACTGAAGGACAAGGTGACCATCGATTTCGTCGGCTCGATCGACGGCGTCGAATTCGACGGCGGCAAGGGCGAGGACCATCCGCTCATTCTCGGCTCGGGCCAGTTCATCCCGGGCTTCGAGGAACAGCTCGTCGGCGTCAAAGCCGGCGACAAGAAGGATGTGAAGGTCGGTTTCCCGGCCGATTACCGCGCGACCGATCTTGCCGGGAAGGATGCCGTCTTCGCCGTGACGGTGAAGGAAGTCGCCGGGGCGAACAATGCCGCGATCGACGATGAACTCGCCAAGAAGCTCGGCATGGAGAGTGTCGACAAGCTGAAAGAGGCGGTGAAGGACCAGATCGGCTCGGGCTACAAACAGGCCTCGCGCCAGCGCCTGAAGCGCTCGCTGCTCGATGCGCTGGACGCAACCCACAAGTTTGACCTGCCGCCGACCCTGGTCGAACAGGAATTCGCCCAGATCTGGTCGCAGGTGGAAAAGGAACTTGCGAGCGGCGGCGACAAGGTTCGCGAGGGCAAGACCGACGACCAGCTCAAGGCCGAATACCGCACGATTTCAGAACGTCGTGTACGACTCGGGCTGCTCCTTGCAGAGATCGGGGAGAAGAACGATATCCAGGTCACGAACGACGAGGTGACCAAAGCCGTCGTCGATCGTGCCCGCCAATTCCCCGGCCAGGAACAAATGGTTTGGGAATTCTATCAGAAGAACCCGGAAGCGCTGGCTGAACTCCGCGCGCCGATCTTCGAAGAGAAAGTGGTCGATTACATCGTCGAACTCGCCAAGGTCACCGAGAAGAAGGTCACCAAGGAAGAACTGTTCGCCGATCCCGACGACGATAAGGCGGCCTAAGGGCCGCAGGAGCTGAGAAGAAGATGGAACGTAGTCCGCTTGAAACCTACATGAATCTGGTGCCGATGGTCGTCGAGCAGACGAGCCGCGGCGAGCGTGCGTTCGACATTTTCTCGCGCCTTCTGAAAGAGCGCATCATCTTCCTGACGGGTCCCGTCGAAGACGGCATGTCCTCGCTGGTTGTGGCGCAGCTGCTGTTCCTTGAAGCGGACAATCCCAACAAGGAAATCTCGATGTACATCAACTCGCCGGGCGGGGTGGTGACGTCGGGTCTCGCGATCTACGACACGATGCAATACATCCGGCCGAAAGTGTCGACGCTGTGCGTCGGCCAGGCGGCCTCGATGGGCTCGCTGCTTCTGACGGCGGGCGAGAAGGGTATGCGCTTTGCGACGCCGAACGCCCGCGTGATGGTCCACCAGCCGTCGGGCGGTTTCCGCGGCCAGGCCTCGGACATCGAGCGCCATGCCGAAGACATCGTGAAGTTGAAGCGCCGCTTGAACGAGATCTACGTCAAGCACACCGGCCAGCCCTACGAGAAGATCGAAACCACGCTCGACCGCGACCATTTCATGTCGGCGGATCAGGCGAAGGATTTCGGAATCATTGACCAGGTCCTCGAAACCCGTCCTTTGGACGGAGAGGGCGCTGCGAAAATCCAGGCCGCCTGATAGGGACCTGTTAAGGACCTGCGACCTCTGGGCGCACAGCGCCCGAGGTATGCCGGGCGAAAACTGTGTCTGGCGCGCTACTTGCAGCCACAGTCGGTAACCCTACCCCGGGTCCACGGGTTGATCTAACCCGTCTTCACATGGTCACATTCGGGGTGAGTCCTAGGGACGGGCCAGGGGTTCATTCGGCAGCGGCATCCGGGGATACGGGGATACCGCTACACACATTGTTAGGCTGACGGTTTTAGGCTTCTTGAGTCTTGGCTCTCGAAGCCGGGGCCGAACGGCAAGGAAAGTAGGACAATGAGCAAGGCCGGCAGCGACTCGAAGAACACGCTCTACTGCTCGTTCTGCGGCAAGAGCCAACACGAGGTTCGCAAGCTAATTGCGGGCCCGACGGTGTTCATCTGCGATGAATGCGTCGAGCTCTGCATGGACATCATCCGCGAGGAGAACAAATCCTCGCTCGTGAAGTCGCGCGACGGCGTTCCGACGCCGAAGGAAATCCGCAAGGTCCTCGATGACTATGTCATCGGTCAGGATCAGGCGAAGAAGGTCCTGTCGGTCGCGGTGCACAATCACTACAAGCGCCTCAACCACGCGACGAAGCACAACGACGTCGAACTGGCCAAATCCAACATCCTGCTCGTCGGTCCGACGGGTTCGGGCAAGACGCTGCTTGCGCAGACGCTCGCCCGCATCCTCGACGTTCCGTTCACGATGGCGGATGCAACGACGCTCACCGAAGCCGGCTATGTCGGCGAAGACGTCGAGAACATCATTCTGAAGCTGCTGCAGTCGGCCGACTACAATGTCGAGCGCGCGCAGCGCGGCATCGTCTACATCGACGAAATCGACAAGATCTCGCGCAAGTCCGACAATCCGTCGATCACGCGCGACGTGTCGGGCGAGGGCGTGCAGCAGGCTCTGCTCAAGATCATGGAAGGCACTGTCGCCTCCGTGCCTCCGCAGGGCGGCCGCAAGCATCCGCAGCAGGAATTCCTGCAGGTCGATACGACGAACATCCTCTTCATCTGCGGCGGCGCGTTCGCCGGCCTTGAGCGCATCATCTCGGCGCGCGGCAAAGGCACCTCGATCGGCTTCGGCGCGAAGGTCTCCGCTCCGGAAGATCGCCGCACCGGCGAAGTGTTCCGCGAAGTCGAGCCGGAAGATCTTCTGAAGTTCGGCCTCATTCCCGAATTCGTCGGCCGTCTGCCGGTGATCGCAACGCTCGAAGATCTCGACGAGAGCGCGCTCAAGAAGATTCTGCTCGAGCCGAAGAATGCGCTCGTCAAACAGTATCAGCGTCTGTTCGAAATGGAGGGCGTCGAGCTCTCCATGCAGGACGAGGCTCTTGGCGCCATCGCCCGCAAGGCGATCCAGCGCAAGACCGGCGCGCGCGGCCTGCGTTCGATCCTCGAAGCGATTCTGCTCGATACGATGTACGACCTGCCGGGCCTTGAAGGCGTCGACGAGATCGTCATTTCCGATGAGGTCGTCGAGGGCAAGGCCAAGCCGCTCTACGTATATTCCGATACGGGTTCGGATAAGTCCGAGGCCAGCGCCTGATGCATGCAGAACCGGCCCGCCATAGCCGGTTCCTTAGGCTACCCCGTAACGGGTTTGCCTATCTTGAAAGCGTTGCGTCCGGGGACCACCTTATTCCCCAGTTGTTTGACCGTCCCGGTATCCCCGGGACGGCCTCCCGCCACATGCGATCCCGTGCGCGCTTAATCACGCAGACCGATCGTGCCGCTGGCAATCGGCGCCGTGCCTTCGGGGCGGCGTCCGGAAAGGAAGTATGATGAGCAATCCCAAGGTCCGCACGCCTCTGGCCGGTGAAAGCGACGTTTATCCCGTCCTGCCGCTGCGCGACATTGTTGTGTTCCCGCATATGATCGTGCCGCTCTTCGTAGGGCGCGAGAAGTCGATCCGCGCTCTTGAGGCGGTGATGAAGCAGGACAAACCGATCCTGCTGGCAACGCAGCTCAACCCGGCCGATGACGATCCGGCGCCGGAAGCGATCTACAAGATCGGCACGCTGGCGACCGTGCTGCAGCTTCTGAAGCTTCCCGACGGCACCGTGAAGGTGCTGGTCGAGGGCCTCGGCCGCGCGCGCGTCAAGAACTACAACGGCCGTGAAGATTTCTACGAGGCGGAAGCCGAAACGCTCGACGACGCGCAAGCGGAAGGCGTCGAGACGGCGGCGCTTGCCCGCTCGGTCGTCAACGAGTTCGAGAGCTATGTGAAGCTCAACAAGAAGATCGCGTCCGAAGTCGTGACCGCAGTCACGCAGATCGAGGACGCGTCGAAACTTGCCGACTCGATCGCTTCGCATCTGTCGGTGAAGATTCCCGAGAAGCAGGCGATCCTCGAACTGCTCAACGTCGTTGAGCGTCTTGAGCGCGTGCTTGGTCTCATGGAAAGCGAAATCTCCGTTCTCCAGGTCGAGAAGCGCATCCGTACGCGCGTCAAGCGCCAGATGGAGAAGACGCAGCGCGAGTATTATCTCAACGAGCAGATGAAGGCGATCCAGAAGGAGCTCGGCGACGGCGAAGAAGGCCGCGACGACACCGCCGAACTCGAAGAGAAGATCAAGACGACCAAGCTGTCGAAGGAAGCCCGCGAAAAGGCGACCAACGAGCTGAAGAAGCTGAAGCAGATGTCGCCGATGTCGGCGGAAGCGACGGTCGTGCGCAACTATCTCGACTGGCTGCTCGGCATTCCGTGGGGCGTCAAATCGAAGGTCCGCAAAGACCTCTCGTTCGCCGAAGACGTGCTGAACAGCGATCACTTCGGCCTCGACAAGGTCAAGGAGCGCATCGTCGAGTATCTCGCGGTGCAGAGCCGTGTGAACAAGCTCGCGGGCCCGATCCTGTGCCTCGTCGGTCCTCCCGGCGTCGGCAAGACCTCGCTTGCCAAATCGATCGCCAAGGCGACCGGACGTGAATATGTCCGCATGTCGCTCGGCGGCGTGCGCGACGAGGCCGAGATCCGCGGCCATCGCCGGACCTATATCGGCTCCATGCCGGGCAAGGTCGTGCAGTCGATGCGCAAGGCGAAGAAGGCCAATCCGCTCTTCCTGCTCGACGAGATCGACAAGATGGGCATGGATTTCCGCGGCGATCCGGCAGCGGCACTTCTCGAAGTGCTCGATCCGGAGCAGAACTCGACGTTCAACGATCATTACCTCGAAGTCGATTACGACCTCTCGAACGTGATGTTCATCACGACGGCGAACACGCTCAACATCCCGCCGGCCCTGATGGACCGCATGGAGATCATCCGCATCGCCGGTTACACGGAAGATGAGAAGGTCGAAATCGCGCGCCGTCACCTCATTCCGGAGACGCTGAAGAAACACGGCGTCGACAAGAAGGAATGGTCGATCGACGATGAGGCGCTTCGCACCGTCATCCGCCGCTACACCCGCGAGGCGGGCGTGCGCAATCTCGAACGCGAGATGGCAACGCTCATCCGCAAAGCGGTGAAGGAGCTCGTCTCCTCGAAGAAGAAGAGCGTCAAGGTCGAGGCCTCGAACCTCGAAACCTATCTCGGCGTTCCGAAGCATCGTTACGGCGAGGCGGAACTCGAAGATCAGGTCGGCGTCGTGACAGGCCTTGCCTGGACCGAAGTCGGCGGCGAGCTTCTGACGATCGAAGGGCTGATGATGCCGGGCAAGGGCCGCATGACGGTCACCGGCAATCTGCGCGACGTGATGAAGGAATCGATCTCCGCGGCTGCGTCCTATGTGCGGTCGCGTTCGCTCAGCATCGGCGTCAAACCGCCGATCTTCGAGAAGCGCGACATCCACGTTCACGTGCCGGAAGGCGCCACGCCGAAGGACGGTCCGTCCGCCGGTGTTGCGATGGCGACGGCGATCGTGTCGGTGCTCACCGGAATTCCGGTCCATCGCGAAGTTGCGATGACCGGCGAGGTGACGCTGCGCGGCCGCGTGCTGCCGATCGGCGGTCTGAAAGAGAAACTGCTCGCGGCTCTGCGCGGCGGCATCAAGACGGTCTTGATCCCCGAAGAGAACGCGAAGGATCTCGCGGACATTCCGGACAATGTGAAGAGCGGGCTGAACATCATTCCCGTGACGCACATGGACGAAGTGCTCAGGCATGCGCTCGTGCGTCAGCCCGAAGCGATCGAATGGGAAGAAGAAGCTGAGCCGCTTCCGAAGATCGAAGACGGCGAAGTTCCCGGTCTCACTGCGCACTGAAATCAACGCGCAGTTTCGGACGAGTTGAAAAGGCCCGCTTCGCGCGGGCCTTTTTGTTGGCGCGTTCTGTGCTTCGAGCGCAACACAACGCGCAAGGACCGAATCACTTCGTCCGGATTTCCTTGCGTTTGGAAACGTTTCGCGGAAGTTTGCCGGTTTCCGGTGTTGGGGCCGCCGGAGGAATTTCGAATGATGCGGAGGCACAATGAACAAGTCCGATCTGATCGCGGCTGTCGCGGATAAAGCGGGGCTCAGCCGGTCTCAGGCTTCGGCGGCTGTCGAAGCGACGATCGATTCCATTGTCGATCAATTGAAACAGGGCGCCGATGTGCGCCTTGTCGGTTTTGGTACATTCCAGGTGGTGAAGCGGGCGGCGGGCGTCGGCCGCAATCTGCGAACCGGACAGGCGATCAAGATTCCGGCGTCGAAGACGCCGAAGTTTCGCGCCGGCCAGGTGCTGAAGGATGCGATTAACCGCTGAGGCAGGGCTGAGCTTGCGCGGATATAAAATCGCCCATAAAGCTCCCGCAATAACGGATAGGGGCGGTTAGCTCAGCCGGTAGAGCGCCTGCTTTACACGCAGGATGTCGGCGGTTCGATCCCGTCACCGCCCACCAGAGATTAAGGCGCCGGCCGAAAGGCCGGCGTTTCCTTATTCCGGGCCCTACCGCCTTAAGGCCTGGGGTCCGGCGTTTCTTGTCCCAAAGGGGGCCTGTTTCCGTTGACTTGGGGAGGGGCGTGTCGTAGGTCACGGCCCTCTTCGGAGCGGCTTTAGCGGCTCCTCCGGGGGTGTAGCTCAGTTGGTTAGAGCGTCGGCCTGTCACGCCGAAGGTCGCGGGTTCGAGCCCCGTCACTCCCGCCATTTCCTCGCTCCCTGTGCGGCTCCCAATGGACATTTGTCTGTTCTGGATGAGGGGTCCGCTTCGGTCCATCGACCGCCTCTGCGTAAGATCGATGCTGCATGCCGGACATACCGTCCGCCTGTTCAGCTACGGTCCGGTGCCGGATGCGCCCAAGGGCGTCATCCTGGAAGACGCCCGCGACGTTCTTCCCGAAAATCTGCTCTCTCTGGTTGACCGGGGCGTTTGGACGGTCGGCCAGCTCAGCGACTTCTTCCGCGTCATGCTCATGCGGGACGGAAGAGGCATCTGGCTCGATACCGATATCTATCTGTTGAAGCCCTTTATCCCCGATCCCGCAAAGCCGTTCCTCGCCTGGGAGGACGGACACCGTCTCGGTGTTTCGGCGCTCTATTTTCCCCGTGATTGCCCCGTGATCGGCGAGTTCGAACGCCATCTCGAGGACTTTCTGGCCGGGCGCGCGTTGCTGCCGAACTGGCTGGGTTTCCGCCGGCGCGTCTTGAGGCCCCTCTGGTTCAGGGCGCTCGGCAAAGAGCTGACGCCATCGCAGGCCGGCATCACGATCTACGCGAATGACGGCATTACCCGGCTGGCGCAGCGCCATAGCTTCATCGATCAGGCGGCACCGAAGGAGACATTCTACTACTGGAACGGCAAAGCCTGCCTACGCCTCTATGATCCGGCGTTCGGCCGGGAGCTTCTCGATCATCCGGGTGTGATCGGCATTCATTTCGCCCGCAAAAGTTCGGCGCTGGTGGACGCAAAGCCCGCCTCCGGCAGCTTCTACGATTGGGCCGTTTCCCGGCTGGAGACATCCGCCATCTGACGGAACCGTCTTTCGGGCTTATCGTTTCTTCCCCAACGGAGGAACGCGCATGCCGGAAGTCATCTATAGGGTCGTCGAGCACGACGGGGGCTGGGCCTACAAGCTGGGCGACGTCTTCTCCGAGACCTTCCGGACGCACAAGCAGGCGGCGGATGCGGCGCATAGAGCCGCGCGCGAGCAGGAGACGCCGGGCGACACCGCTGTCATCGAGTATCAGGACCGCGAGGGCAATTGGCGGACCGAGACAGCCCGCGGCAGCGACCGGCCGGACGCCGAAGTCGAGGACAAGAGCTAGTCCGCAGCGCGTTTCCCGCCAAACCCGCCTCAATTGACGCCGTCGATCAGCCGATGAGCGAATTCCGCGACGTGTCGCCACATATTGTCGAATTAAGCCGGATTTGGACCTTTTATAATTCCGGTTTGGCTTGTTCGGCGCATGCCGTTGGGCTAGTTCAGGGCCTGCCGATTTGTGCCGCCGCACCCAAGATTTGCAGGCGGTTTTCCAAATAATCGTCACGGCCGCCCGGCCCTCAAGACGCGGAGAATCGGCTAGGAGGGGTGGGGCCCGCAAGGGTCCCAATCGAAGGCGTTGGTCATGAACGCTCTGCTTGCGGACTACTTGCCTCTGGCAATTTTCATCGGCGTCGCTGCCGTTATCGGGATCGTGCTGCTCGTTGCGCCGTTCCTCGTTGCCTATAAAAGCCCCGACGCTGAAAAGCTCTCCGCCTACGAATGCGGCTTCGTCGCCTTCGACGATGCGCGCATGAAGTTCGACGTACGGTTCTACCTCGTCGCCATCCTCTTTATTATCTTCGACCTTGAAGTCGCGTTCCTGTTTCCTTGGGCGGTGGCCTTCCGCGACATCGGTGCCGTCGGCTTCTGGTCGATGATGGTGTTCCTCGGAGTCCTGACCGTGGGCTTCGTCTATGAATGGAAGAAGGGCGCGCTCGAATGGGATTGAGCCAGACTTCCGGCACAGCCGGCGTGCCCGCAGCCGTCGGTCCGTCCGAAGGCCGCGTCATGACGAACGATCCGTTCGTTTCGCAGATCAATGCCGAGCTCGCCGACAAGGGCTTCATCGTCACCTCGACGGAAGACCTCATCACCTGGGCGCGCACCGGCTCCTTGATGTGGATGACCTTCGGTCTTGCGTGCTGCGCGGTCGAAATGATCCATCTGTCCATGCCGCGCTACGACGCCGAGCGCTTCGGCTTTGCGCCGCGCGCCAGCCCGCGCCAGTCGGACTGCATCATCGTCGCCGGCACGCTCTGCAACAAAATGGCTCCGGCTTTCCGCAAGATCTACGATCAGATGCCGGAACCCCGCTACGTCATCTCCATGGGCTCCTGCGCCAATGGCGGCGGCTATTATCACTATTCCTATTCGGTGGTGCGCGGCTGCGATCGCGTCGTGCCGGTCGACGTCTATGTGCCGGGCTGCCCGCCTTCGGCCGAGGCGCTGCTCTACGGCGTGATGCTCCTGCAGAAGAAGATCCGCCGTACCGGCACGATCGAGCGCTGATATGGACGAGAGCCTGAAGGAACTGGGTGAGCACATCGCCGCGAAGCTGCGCGGTAAGGTTACGGCGTGGTCCGTGCCCGCAGGTCAGCTCACCATCGAAGTCGAGGCGCCGGACATTCTGAAAGTCCTGCGTTTCCTGCACGACGATCCGTCGTGCCAGTTCTGGTCCTTTATCGATATCTGCGGCGTCGATTATCCGGAGCGCAAGCGCCGCTTCGATGTCGTCTATCACCTGCTGTCGCCCAAGCAGAACCAGCGCATCCGTATCAAAGTGCAGGCCGACGAGACCACGCAGGTTCCGAGCTGCGTCGAGATCTATCCCGGCGCCAACTGGTATGAGCGCGAAACCTACGATCTTTACGGCGTGCTGTTCTCCGGCCATCCGGACCTGCGCCGCATCCTCACCGATTACGGGTTCGAAGGGCATCCGCTGCGTAAAGACTTCCCGCTGACGGGCTTTGTCGAAGTCCGCTACGACGACGAGCAGAAGCGCGTTGTGTACGAGCCGGTGCGCCTGCCGCAGGAATTCCGCAACTTCGATTTCCTCAGCCCGTGGGAAGGCGGCGACTACCAGCTGCCCGGCGACGAGAAGGCGAAGGCATAAATCATGGCTGAAGCCGATCTCCGTTCCTTCACCATCAATTTCGGTCCGCAGCATCCAGCGGCGCACGGCGTTCTGCGCCTGATCCTCGAGCTTGACGGCGAAATCGTCACGCGCGTCGATCCGCATATCGGCCTGCTGCACCGCGGCACCGAAAAGCTGATCGAGTACAAAACCTATCTCCAGGCGCTGCCTTACTTCGACCGCCTCGATTACGTCTCGCCGATGAACCAGGAGCATGCCTGGTGCCTTGCGATCGAGAAGCTGGTCGGCGTTGAAGTTCCGAAGCGCGGCCAGCTGATCCGCGTTCTCTACGCCGAAATGGGCCGCATCCTCTCGCACATGCTGAACGTCACGACGTTCGCCATGGACGTCGGTGCGCTTACCCCGCCGCTCTGGGGCTTCGAAGAGCGCGAAAAGCTGATGATCTTCTACGAGCGCGCCTGCGGCGCGCGTCTGCATGCGGCCTATTTCCGGCCGGGCGGTGTGCACCAGGATCTGCCGCCGGAACTCATCCAGGACATTTACGACTGGTGCGATCCGTTCCTGAACACGGTGAACGATCTCGATGCGCTTCTGACCGAAAACCGCATCTTCAAGCAGCGCAACGCCGATATCGGCGTCGTCAGCCAGGAAGACGCCTGGAAGCTCGGCTTCTCGGGCGTCATGGTGCGCGGCTCGGGCGCCGCCTGGGATCTGCGCAAGGCGCAGCCCTATGAGTGCTATGACGAACTCGATTTCGACGTCGCCATCGGCAAGCACGGCGATTGCTACGACCGTTATCTCGTCCGCATGGAAGAGATGATCCAGTCGCAGAAGATCATGAAGCAGTGCTGCGAAAAGCTGATGAGCCTCGAAGGCGGCGGTCCGGCGTCTTCGGTGAACAACAAGGTCGTGCCGCCCAAGCGCGGTGAGATGAAGCGCTCGATGGAAGCGCTCATTCATCACTTCAAGCTCTACACCGAAGGCTTCAAGGTTCCCGAAGGCGAGGTCTATGCCGCCGTCGAAGCGCCGAAGGGCGAGTTCGGCGTCTATCTCGTCTCCGACGGCACAAACCGTCCGTACCGCGCCAAGCTGCGCGCGCCGGGCTTTGCCCATCTTGCCGGCATGGATTTCATGAACCGCGGCCATATGCTGGCCGACGTCTCCGCCATTCTCGGCTCGCTCGACATCGTGTTCGGGGAGGTCGACCGCTAATGTCCGTACGCCGTCTCGCCGAAACCCAGCCCGAAAGCTTTGCCTTCACCAAGGCCAATCTCGAATGGGCCAAGGGACAGATCGCCAAATATCCGGAAGGCCGTCAGGCGTCTGCCGTCATCCCGCTTCTGTGGAAGGCGCAGGAACAGCACGATGGCTGGCTGCCGGAACCTGCGATCCGCGTCATCGCCGAAATGCTCGGCATGGCCTATATCCGTGTGCTCGAAGTCGCGACCTTCTACACGATGTTTGCGCTCGAGCCCGTCGGTAAGCACTTCGTGCAGGTGTGCGGCACGACGCCGTGCCTTTTGCGCGGCGCCGACAAGCTGATCCATGTCTGCGAAAAGAAAATCGGTCATCAGCACGAAGTGTCGGCGGACGGCCAGCTCTCCTGGCTTGAGGTCGAGTGCCTCGGCTCATGCTCGAACGCGCCGATGGTGCAGATCAACTACGATTATTTCGAAGACCTGACGCCGGAGAGCTTCGAGAAGCTGCTCGACGATCTTCGTGCCGGCAAGAAGGTGAAACCCGGCCCGCAGGTCGACCGCTCGTGCTCGGCGCCCGTCGGCGGCCCGACGACGCTGCTCGACGCCAGCCTCTATGACGGCTCGGTCGTCGGCTCCTGGAAAAAGGATTTCGAGGCGCGCAAGGCGGCGAAGGCAAAAGAGAAGGAGCTTGCCGCGACGGAGGCTGCAAAGCCGAAGGAAGCGGGCTCCGGCGAGAAGCAGGCGGCCAAGCCGCCGGCGGACAAGACGAAGGGCGGCTAAGATGCTTCACGATCGCGACCGCATCTTCACCAATCTCTACGGCATCCACGATGCCGGCCTCAAAGCTGCAATGAAGCGCGGCTCGTGGGACGGCACCAAGCAGCTCATCGAGATGGGCCGCGACTGGATCATCGACGAAATGAAGGCCTCGGGTCTGCGCGGCCGCGGCGGCGCCGGCTTCCCGACCGGCCTCAAATGGTCGTTCATGCCGAAAAAGTCGGACGGGCGTCCGAGCTATCTCGTCGTTAATGCCGACGAGTCCGAGCCCGGCACGGCCAAAGACCGCGAGATCATGCGCAACGATCCGCAGACCCTGATCGAGGGCTGCCTGATCGCCTCGTTCGCGATGAACGCCAACGCCTGCTACATCTATATCCGCGGCGAATATGTACGCGAGAAGGAAGCGCTGCAGGCGGCGGTCGACGAGGCCTATGCGGCGAACTTGATCGGCCCGAACAACATTCATGGCTGGCCGTTCGATTTGTATGTGCATCACGGTGCCGGCGCCTATATCTGCGGCGAGGAAACCGCGCTGCTCGAAAGCCTCGAAGGCAAAAAGGGCATGCCGCGCCTGAAGCCGCCGTTCCCGGCCAATATGGGCCTCTACGGCGCGCCGACCACCGTCAACAATGTCGAGTCGATTGCCGTGGCGCCGACCATTCTGCGCCGCGGCGCGGCCTGGTTTGCCGCCATCGGCAAGCCGAACAATACCGGCACCAAACTCTTCACGATCTCCGGCCATGTCGAACGGCCGTGCAATGTCGAAGTCGAAATGGGCATCGACTTCCGCGAACTCGTCGAGCGTCATTGCGGCGGCATCCGCGGCGGCTGGGACAATCTCCTGGCGATTATTCCGGGCGGTTCGTCGGTTCCGATGATTCCGGCCGCACAGTGCCAGGAGCTGTCGATGGATTTCGACACGCTGCGCAATCTGAAATCGGGTCTCGGCACGGCGGCCGTCATCGTCATGGACAAGTCGACCGACGTCATCCAGGCGATCGCGCGCCTTGCGCACTTCTACAAGCATGAGAGCTGCGGCCAGTGCACGCCGTGCCGCGAAGGCACCGGCTGGATGTGGCGCGTTCTCACCCGCATGGTCCGCGGCGAAGCGCAAAAGAGGGAGATCGATCTTCTTCTCGAAGTGTCGCTGCAGATCGAAGGTCACACGATCTGTGCGCTGGGCGATGCGGCCGCATGGCCCGTCCAGGGTCTCATCCGCCATTTCCGGCATGAGATCGAAGCGCGCATCGATCAGTTCACGGCGCGGTCGAACGGCGACACCGTTCTTCCGACGGCAGCGGAGTAGGGCGGATGGCGAAGATCATCGTCGACGGCACCGAGCTGGATGTTCCGCCGGAATTCACGCTGCTCCAGGCCGCGGAAGAAGCGGGAGCGGAAATTCCGCGCTTCTGTTTCCATGAACGCCTATCGATTGCCGGCAATTGCCGCATGTGCCTTGTCGAGGTGAAGGGATCGCCCAAGCCCGTCGCGTCCTGCGCGATGGCGGTGAAGGATCTGCGTCCCGGCCCGAACGGTGAGCCGCCGGTCATCGTGACGAAATCGCCTTACGTCAAAAAAGCGCGCGAAGGCGTGATGGAGTTCCTGCTCATCAACCATCCGCTCGATTGCCCGATCTGCGATCAGGGCGGCGAGTGCGATTTGCAGGATCAGTCCATGGCGTATGGCGCGGACGCGTCTCGCTTTGCCGAGAACAAGCGTGCCGTCGAAGACAAATATATCGGCCCGCTCGTCAAGACGACGATGACGCGCTGCATCCAGTGCACGCGCTGCGTCCGCTTTGCGACGGAAGTTGCGGGCGTGCCGGAGCTCGGCGCCATCGGCCGCGGCGAGGACATGGAAATCACGACCTATCTCGAAGGCGCGATGACCTCCGAACTGCAGGGCAACGTCATTGATCTGTGCCCGGTCGGCGCGCTGACCTCGAAGCCCTATGCATTCACGGCGCGTCCATGGGAGCTGTCGAAGACCGAAAGCATCGATGTGATGGATGCGCTCGGCGCCGCCATTCGTGTCGATGCGCGCGGCCGCGAAGTGCTGCGCATCCTGCCGCGTCTCAATGAAGACGTGAACGAGGAATGGATCTCCGACAAAACCCGTTTCGTGTGGGATGGCCTGAAGACCCAGCGTCTCGACCGCCCGTATATCCGCGAGAACGGCAAGCTGCGTCCGGCGACCTGGGGCGAGGCGTTCGACGCCATCGCCAACAAGGTCGAGGCGGCGGAACCGAACAAGATCGGCGCGATCGCCGGCGATCTCGCAACGGCCGAAGAGCTTTTCGCGCTGAAGGATCTGATGACGCGTCTTGGCGTCACCAATATCGATTGCCGTCAGGACGGCGCGGCGCTGAGCCCGCTCGGCGGCCGCTCGAGCTACATCTTCAATCCCGGCATTGCCGGCATCGATCAGGCGGATGCGATCCTCCTCATCGGTTCGAACCCGCGCTTCGAAGCGCCGGTGCTGAACGCCCGCATCCGCAAGGCCTGGCGCCTCAACGGCACCAAGATCGGTGTGATCGGCGAGCAGGCGGATCTCACCTATAAATACGATTATCTCGGCGCGGGCGCCGATACGCTCGGTAAGCTCGCCGATGGCAAATCCGATTTCGCCAAGGTTCTCGAAGAAGCGAAGACCCCGATCGTCATTGTCGGCCAGGGCGCGCTCAAGGGCGAAGCGGGCGGCGATGTGCTGGCGGCGGCCATCGCCCTTGCGCAGAAGTTCGGCGCGCTCAGCGCCGAGTGGAACGGCTTTGCCGTGCTGCACACGGCGGCCTCGCGCGTTGCCGGTCTCGATCTCGGCTTTGTGCCGGGCGACAAAGGTCTCGACGTTGCCGGCATGATCAGTGGCAAGCTCGACGTTCTTTTCCTTCTCGGCGCCGACGAAATCGAAGTGCCGGCCGGTCCCTTCGTCGTTTATCAGGGCACGCATGGCGATAAGGGCGCGCACCGCGCCGACGTCATCCTGCCGGGCGCCGCCTATACCGAAAAGAGCGGCACCTTCGTCAATACCGAAGGCCGCGTTCAGGTCGGCAACCGCGCCGTCTTCCCGCCGGGCGATGCCCGCGACGACTGGGCGATCCTGCGCGCGCTGTCGGACGTGCTCGATGCGCGTCTGCCTTATGACAGCCTGTCGGATCTGCGCCGCGCGCTCTATACCGCGCATCCGCATTTTGCCGCCGTCGACCGCGTGCTTGCGGGCGATGCCGGGGCTCTCGGCAGACTTGCCTCGGCCAAAGCCAAGCTGCCGGCCGGCCTGTCGTTCAAATCGAGCGTCGAGAGCTTCTACTTCTCCAATCCGATCGCCCGCGCTTCGGCGCTGATGGCTGAATGCGCCCAGATCGCATCCGGCCGTCTGGAGGCCGCAGAATGAGTTTCGCCGAACACTGGGACGCCTGGCTGTGGCCGCTGCTGCTGATGCTCATTCAGAGCGCCGTGGTCATTTCGCTGCTGCTCGTCTTCATCGCGTTCTATCTGCTCGCCGACCGCAAGATCTGGGCGGCGGTCCAGCTGCGCCGCGGTCCGAACGTCGTCGGCCCGTTCGGCCTGTTCCAGAGCTTTGCCGACCTGCTGAAATTCGTCTTCAAGGAACCGATCATTCCCTCGGGCGCCAATAAAGGCGTGTTCCTTCTGGCGCCGTTCGTGACGGCGGTGCTGGCGCTCGCCGCCTGGGCGGTCATTCCGTTCCAGGAAGGCTGGGTCATCTCCGACATCAATGTCGGCATTCTCTATATCTTCGCGATCTCCTCGCTCGGCGTGTACGGCATCATCATGGCCGGCTGGTCGTCGAACTCGAAATATCCGTTCCTCGGCGCGCTGCGCTCGGCGGCGCAGATGGTCTCCTACGAAGTCTCGCTCGGCTTCGTCATCATCTGCGTCCTGCTTGTCGTCGGCTCGCTGAACCTCTCGGACATCATCCGGGCGCAGGACACGCCCTATGGCCTGTTCGGCTGGTACTGGCTGCCGCTGTTCCCGATGTTCGTGATCTTCTTCATCTCGGCGCTGGCCGAGACGAACCGTCCGCCTTTCGACCTTCCGGAAGCGGAATCCGAACTCGTCGCCGGTTTCGCTGTCGAATATTCCTCGACGCCGTTCCTGATGTTCTTCCTCGGCGAATACGTGGCCATCATGACCATGTGCTCGCTGACGACGATCCTCTTCCTCGGCGGCTGGCTGTCGCCGATCCCCTTTGCGCCCTTCACTTGGGTGCCGGGCATTGTCTGGTTCGTCCTTAAAGTCTCGTTCGTCTTCTTCATGTTCGCCATGGTGAAGGCCTTCGTGCCCCGCTACCGCTACGACCAGCTGATGCGCCTGGGCTGGAAAGTGTTCCTGCCGATTTCGCTTGTGGCTGTCGTCGTCGTTGCCGGCGTCCTCCACTTCACCGGATGGGGAGCCTGATATGAGACTTGATCAAGCTGCCCGTTCGATCTTCCTGACGGAGTTCGTCTCGGCGTTCTTCCTGTCGATGAAGTATTTCTTCAAGCCGAAGGCGACGCTGAACTATCCGTTCGAAAAGGGCCCGATCTCGCCGCGCTTCCGCGGCGAACATGCGTTGCGCCGCTATCCGAACGGCGAAGAGCGCTGCATCGCCTGCAAGCTCTGCGAAGCCATCTGCCCGGCGCTTGCCATCACCATCGAAGCGGGGCCGCGCCGCAATGACGGCACGCGCCGCACGACGCGCTACGACATCGATATGGTGAAGTGCATTTATTGCGGCTTCTGCCAGGAAGCGTGCCCGGTCGATGCCATCGTCGAGGGACCGAACTTTGAATTCGCGACGGAGACGCGCGAAGAGCTGATGTACGACAAAGATAAATTGCTCGCCAACGGCGACCGCTGGGAACGCGAACTCGCGCGCCGTATCGCGCTCGACGCGCCCTATCGCTGAGGAGCCGACGGATGAGCATCGGAAAGAGCGTCCTTGAAGGGGACGGGGGGATTAGATGAGCCTGGCTTCGGCTTTCTTCTATCTGTTCGCGGCGGTCGTGACGGCTTCGGCCTTCATGGTCATCTCGTCGCGCAATCCCGTGCACTCGGTGCTCTATCTCATCCTCGCTTTCTTCAATGCGGCGGGGCTGTTCCTTCTGATGGGCGCCGAGTTCCTGGCGATGATCCTCGTCGTCGTCTACGTCGGCGCCGTTGCCGTGCTGTTCCTCTTCGTCGTCATGATGCTCGACGTCGATTTCGCCGAACTGCGCGAAGGCTTCCTGCAATATGTGCCGGTGGGCGGACTTGTCGGCTTCATTGTCCTGATCGAGCTGGTCATGGTCGTCGGCGGCTGGGCCGCGTCCAGCGAAGCGCCGCGTCTTGCCGCCGAAAAGGCGCCGCAGGGCATCACCAATACCGAAGCGCTCGGCCGCGTCCTCTACACGGACTACATCTTCTTCTTCCAGGCCTCGGGCCTCATCCTTCTCGTTGCGATGATCGGCGCCATCGTGCTGACGCTGCGCCACAAGGAAGGCGTCAAGCGCCAGAACATCGCCGACCAGGTTGCGCGCAACAAGGCCGTGGGCCTCGAAGTCCGCAAGGTCAAATCGGGGCAGGGGATCTGATATGGAAGTCGGCCTCGGACATTATCTCACCGTTGCGGCGATCCTGTTTACGATCGGCGTGTTCGGCATCTTCCTGAACCGCAAGAACGTCATCGTCATCCTGATGTCGGTCGAGCTGATCCTGCTCGCCGTGAACATCAATTTCGTGGCGTTCTCCACCTTCTCCGGCGATCTCGTCGGTCAAGTCTTCGCGCTTTTGGTGCTGACGGTCGCAGCGGCGGAAGCTGCCATCGGCCTTGCCATTCTCGTCGTCTTCTTCCGCAACCGCGGCTCCATCGCGGTTGAGGACATCAACATGATGAAGGGCTGAAGCTCGCTATGTATTACGCGATCGTCTTCCTGCCTCTGCTCGGCGCCATCATCGGCGGCGCGGTCACTCTGTTCGGCGGCTTCCGCACGCGCCGGGCCGAGCTTATCGCCATGGGCGGCGGGCAAGGCCACGACCATCATCACGGCCATGACGACCATCATGCCCATGCAAAGCATGACCACGGTCATGACGACCATCATGATCACGACGATCATCACGGCCCGGATTATCCGATTGCGCCCGGCGCGCGTTTCGTCGAACTCGTGACGACCGGCTTTCTGATCCTCGCCGCCATTCTGTCCTGGGTCGCCTTCTTCCAGCATGGCGTTGGCCATGAAGAAGCAAGCCGTATTCAGGTTCTGCGCTGGATGACCTCGGGCGCGCTTGAAGTCGATTGGGCGCTCCGCATCGACACGCTGACCGTCGTCATGCTCGTCGTCGTCAACACGGTGTCGGCGCTCGTTCACTTCTATTCGATCGGCTATATGCACGAAGACGCGCAGCGCCCGCGCTTCTTCACCTATCTGTCGCTCTTCACCTTCGCCATGCTGATGCTGGTGACGTCGGACAATCTCGTTCAGATGTTCTTCGGCTGGGAAGGCGTCGGTCTCGCATCCTATCTTTTGATCGGTTTCTGGTATCACAAGCCCGAAGCCAATGCGGCCGCAATCAAGGCCTTCGTCGTCAACCGCGTCGGCGATTTCGGCTTCGCGCTCGGCATTTTCGGCATCTTCGTTCTCTTCGGGACGATCTCCTTCGACACCATTTTCGCCGATGCGCCGGGCAAGGCCGAAGCCACGATGGGCTTCCTCGGCTGGACCGAAGCGCCCGCCGTCACCGTTCTGTGCCTGCTGCTGTTCATGGGCGCGATGGGTAAGTCGGCGCAGTTCCTGCTGCACACCTGGCTGCCGGACGCCATGGAAGGCCCGACGCCCGTGTCAGCGCTCATTCATGCCGCGACCATGGTCACCGCCGGCGTTTTCATGGTGGCGCGCCTGTCGCCGCTGTTCGAGCTGTCGCACACCGCGCTCGAAGTCGTCATCTTCTTCGGCGCCACCACGGCCTTCTTCGCCGCGACCGTCGGCCTCGTGCAGAACGACATCAAGCGCGTCATCGCCTATTCGACCTGCTCGCAGCTCGGCTACATGTTCGTTGCGCTCGGCGCGGGCGCCTATTCGGCCGGCATCTTCCATCTCTTCACGCACGCCTTCTTCAAGGCGCTGCTGTTCTTGGGCGCGGGCTCGGTCATTCATGCGATGCACCATGAGCAGGACATGCGCCGTATGGGCGGCATCCGCCGTCTTATCCCGCTGACCTATGCGATGATGCTGGTCGGCACCGTCGCGCTGACGGGTCTTGGCATTCCGATGACTATGATCGGCACGGCCGGCTTCTTCTCGAAGGACGCCATCATCGAGGCCGCCTTCGTCACTCATGCCGGCATGGGTATGTATGGCTTCGTGCTCCTCGTGATCGCGGCCGGCTTCACCAGTTTCTATTCATGGCGCCTCATCTTCATGACCTTCCATCAGGCGCCGCGCGCACCGCTGGAAACCATGAAGCATGTGCATGAATCGCCCGCCGTCATGACGATCCCGCTCGTCATTCTCGCGGTCGGCGCTCTCATCGCCGGTGTCGCGTTCTACGAATTCTTCCTCGGCCATCATTACGCCGAGTTCTGGAAGGGCACGCTGGGCGGCGGCGATCATCCGGAAATCATCGAACACATGCATCACGCTCCGTGGTGGGTGAAATGTTCGCCCTTTGTGATGATGGTGCTCGGCTTCTCGGTTTCGTACTATATGTACATCGTCAATCCGCGCGTGCCGGTCGAACTGGCCCGCCGTCACGAGCCGCTGTACCGCTTCCTGCTCAACAAGTGGTATTTCGACGAGCTCTACGATCTCATTTTCGTCCGCCCGGCCAAAAGCCTCGGCCGCTTCCTGTGGAAGACCGGCGACGGCAGGATCATCGACGGCCTCGGCCCGGACGGCGTGTCGGCGCGAGTGGTCGATGTCACGCGCGGCGTCGTGCGCCTGCAGACGGGTTATGTCTATCACTATGCCTTCGCCATGCTGATCGGCGTGGCGGCGCTCTTCACCTGGTTCATGTTCTCAAGCGGGGGAGGGCACTGATATGATTTCGGCTGGCTGGCCTGTTCTCTCTCTGATTACGTTCTTGCCTCTGGTGGGAGCGCTGTTCATTCTCATGGTCGGCGAACGGCCGGCGGAGATTCTCAACGCGCGCTGGATCGCGCTCGGCACGACGGTCTTCACCTTCCTGCTGTCGCTCGTCATCGTCATCGATTTCAACGCCGCGACTGCGGATTTCCAGTTCGTCGAGAAGATGCCGTGGCTCGGCGGCAAGATTAACTATCATATGGGCGTCGACGGCATTTCCATGCCGTTCGTCATCCTCACGACCTTCCTGATGCCGTTCTGCATTCTTGCGAGCTGGGTGTCGGTCGAAAAGCGCGTGAAGGAATATATGATCGCCTTCCTCGTGCTGGAGACGCTGATGGTCGGCGTGTTCTGCGCGCTCGATCTCGTTCTCTTCTACCTGTTCTTCGAAGCGGGCCTCATTCCGATGTTCCTCATCATCGGTATCTGGGGCGGCGTCCGGCGCGTCTATGCCAGCTTCAAATTCTTCCTCTATACGCTGCTCGGCTCGGTGCTGATGCTGCTCGCCATCATGGCCATGTACTGGCAGGCGGGCACGACCGACATCCCGACTTTGATGGCCTATGACTTCCCGGCCAATATGCAGACTTGGCTGTGGCTCGCTTTCTTCGCCTCGTTTGCCGTGAAGATGCCGATGTGGCCGGTCCATACCTGGCTGCCGGACGCGCATGTCGAAGCGCCGACGGCGGGCTCGGTGATCCTGGCCGCCATCCTCCTGAAGATGGGCGGCTACGGTTTCCTGCGCTTCTCTCTGCCGATGTTCCCCGATGCGTCGCTGTTCTTCCAGCCGCTGGTGTTCACGCTGTCGGTCATCGCCATCGTCTACACCTCGCTCGTCGCGCTGATGCAGGAAGACATCAAAAAGCTGATCGCCTATTCGTCCGTCGCCCATATGGGCTTTGTGACCATGGGCATCTTCACGCTGAACCGGCAGGGCATTGACGGCGCGGTCTTCCAGATGATCTCGCACGGCATTGTTTCCGGCGCGCTCTTCCTGTGCGTCGGTGTCGTCTACGACCGCATGCACACGCGCGAGATCGCCGCCTATGGCGGCATCGTCAACCGTATGCCGGCCTATGCCGCCGTATTCATGGTCTTCACCATGGCCAATGTCGGCCTGCCGGGCACGTCGGGTTTTGTCGGCGAATTCCTGTCGCTCGCGGGCGCCTTCCAGGCCAATACATGGGTGGCTTTCTTCGCAACGACCGGCGTCATCCTGTCGGCGGGTTACGCGCTCTGGCTCTACCGCAAGGTCGTCATGGGCGAACTGACCAAGCCCAGCCTGAAATTCCTCGAGGATCTTTCGCCGCGCGAAGTTCTGCTTCTCGCACCGCTCGTCATCCTGACCATCTTCTTCGGCGTGTGGCCGGAGCCGATTTTCCACGTGACGACGGCCAGCATCGAAAACCTGATTTCCACCTCGGTGTCGACGGCGGCTTCGCTGCTCGATCCCTCCGCGCTCGCGGCGCGCTGAAACGGACCAGACCATGACCGGCTTCGACCTTGCCGCTTTATCGCCCGCACTGCCGGAAATCGTCCTGGCGGCCGGCGCGCTTGTTCTCGTCCTTCTGGGCGCGATCCGCGGCGACAAGTCGGAAGGCATGGTCAACGGTCTGTCGCTGGCGCTTCTTCTGGGTGCCGCCGTCATCGTCGCGTTCGAGCCGGCAACGCCCGCGACCGCCTTCAACGGCAGCTTTGTGTGGGACGGCTTTGCGAAGTTCCTGAAGCTCGTGACGCTTGGCGGCGCGATCGTCGCGCTGCTCATGAGCCTGCATTACTGGCGGCATGAGAAGGTGCAGCGCTTCGAGTTCGGCATTCTCATCGTGCTGGCGACGACCGGCATGATGATCATGATTTCGGCGAACGATCTGATTGCGCTTTATCTCGGCTTCGAACTGCAGTCGCTGGCGCTATATGTCATCGCCGCGATCCACCGCGACAATCTGAAGTCCACGGAAGCGGGCCTCAAATATTTTGTTCTCGGTGCGCTGTCCTCGGGCATGCTGCTCTATGGCTGCTCGCTCGTATACGGCTATGCCGGCACGGTCTCGTTTGCGGGCATCGCCCAGTCCGTCACCGCAGGCGCCCATCCGTCGATCGGCCTGATCTTCGGCCTCGTCTTCGTCTTTGCCGGCCTTGCCTTCAAAGTCTCGGCCGTGCCGTTCCATATGTGGACGCCTGACGTCTATGAAGGCGCGCCGACGCCGGTCACGGCCTTCTTTGCAGCAGCCCCGAAAGCCGCCGCCATGGCGATCTTCGTGCGCGTTGCCATCGATGCGTTCCCGCACATCGCCGATCAGTGGCGCCAGATCGTCGTTTTCATCTCGCTCGCCTCGATGCTGCTCGGCTCGTTCGCCGCCATCGGCCAGCGCAATATCAAGCGCCTGATGGCGTATTCGTCGATCGGCAATGTCGGCTACATCCTGATCGGCCTTGCCGCCGGAACGCCCGACGGCATTCAGGGCGTGCTCATCTATCTTCTGGTCTATGTTGTCATGACGCTCGGCACGTTTGCCGTCATTCTCGGCATGCGCCACAAAAACGGCCTTGTCGAAAACGTCGACGATCTTGCGGGCCTTGCGCGCACGAACCCGATGATGGGCTTCGTCATGGCGATGATGATGTTCTCGCTCGCCGGCATTCCGCCGCTCGCCGGCTTCTTCGCGAAATTCTACGTCTTCCTCGCCGCCATCGAGGCGCAGCTTTATTGGCTCGCCGTCATCGGTGTCGTCGCCAGCGTCATCGGCGCCTTCTACTATCTGCGCATCGTCAAGATCATCTATTTCGACGAGCCGACGGCGACGTTCGAAAAGCTGCCGCTTGAGCTCAAAGCCGTGATCGGCTTCAGCGGCGTCTTCGTCCTGTTCTACTTCCTGTTCCCTGCGCCGCTCGTCGCTGCGGCGTCCGCTGCCGCGAGCAGTCTCTTCTGATGGGATTTGAGCTCGGGCCGGTAGCCGCCGCGGCTGGCTATCAGCTCCTTGCCTTCGAGAAGGCCGGCTCGACCAATGCTGAGGCGCTGAACCGTGCGCGCCTCGGGATCGAAGGCCCGCTCTGGATCACCGCACGCGAGCAGAGTGCGGGACGCGGCCGCAGGGGCCGCACCTGGGAAACACCGACCGGAAATCTCGCGGCAAGCCTTCTTCTGACCCTCAATGCGACGAGGCCGCAGGCCGCAACGCTCGGCTTTGTCGCCGGGCTCGCGCTCAATGAGGCCGTCTCGGCGGTTGCGCCCGGCATTGCCGTGCGGGTCGGGGTCGATGGGCTCGACGAGCCGCGAACGCGCCTGACGCTCAAATGGCCCAATGACGTTCTGGCCGATGGTGCAAAACTCGCTGGCATCCTGCTCGAGGTCGAACCGTCGGGCGACAGGCTCGCCGTCGTCATTGGCCTCGGCGTCAATGTCGCCGCGGCTCCTGCGGGCCTGCCTTATCCGGCAACAGCCCTCAACGAGCTCGGCAGTTTTGTCACCGCCGAAGGTCTGTTTACGGCACTGACCGACGCCTGGGTGCGTTTCCATCTCATCTGGGACGGGGGGCGGGGTCTTGCCGAGATCCGCCGGCTCTGGCTGGCCCAGGCAGCGGGGCTCGGAGCCCCGGTCGCTGTGAGGATTGGCGATAGCGTGCTACGCGGTAAGTTCGAAACACTGGACGAGGAAGGCCGCCTTATCGTCCTGACGGATGATGGAGAGCGCCGCGCCGTGACGGCGGGCGAGGTCCATTTCGGTGCGGCTGCGAGCCTTGCTTCATGAGTACTGATCAAACCCACGAACTCGTCTTTCTGCCGCTCGGCGGCGTCGGCGAGATCGGCATGAATATGAGCCTTTACGGCTATGGTCCGCCGCGCCAGCGCAAATGGATCATGGTCGATTGCGGCGTGACCTTCGGCCATGCGTCCGAGACGCCAGGCGTCGATCTCATTTTGCCTGATATCCGTTTTGCCGAGGCCGAGAAGCACAACATCCTCGCTCTGCTTCTGACCCACGGCCATGAAGACCATATCGGCGCCGTGCTCGATCTGTGGCCGCGCCTGAATATCCCGGTCGTCGCAACGCCGTTCACGGCGGGCCTCCTGGCGGCCAAGCGCGAAGGCGAACGCAACGCGCCGAACGTGCCGGTCCAAGTCGTCGCGCCCCATGGCAAAGTGGCGTTCGGCCCGTTCAGCGTTGAATTCGTCCCCGTCGCTCATTCCATTCCTGAAGCGAATGCTTTGGCGATCCGCACGCCGGCGGGCCTTGTCGTCCATACGGGCGACTGGAAACTGGACAAGAAATCGACGACGTCGGGCGTCACCGATGAAGCGCGATTCCGCGCGCTGGGCGAGGAGGGGGTTCTCGCCGTCATCGGCGATTCCACCAATGCCGTCCGCGACGGACACTCGGCCTCCGAACTCGACGTGTCGCAGACCATGGTGGATCTGATCAAGACGGCGCCGGCGCGCGTTGCGGTCACGACCTTCGCCTCGCACATTCCGCGCATCCGCACCGTTGCGGATGCCGCTCTTGCTGTCGGACGCGAGATTGTCGTCGTCGGCCGCGCCATGGAGCGCACGGTACAGGTCGCGCGCGAAACGGGCTTTCTCGACGGCGTGCCGGAATTTCGTTCGACGGACGTGTTCGGCTTTCTGCCGCCGGAAAATGCGCTGCTTCTGCTTACCGGCAGCCAGGGCGAACCGCGCGCCGCCTTGGCACGCATTGCAACCGACGATCATCCGGAAATCAGCCTCTCCAAGGGCGATCGCGTCATCTTTTCCTCGCGCACCATTCCCGGCAATGAGCGCGAGGTGAACCGCATCATCAATAATCTGATCGATCGCGGCATCGAAGTCGTCACCGACCGCGACCGCATGGTCCATGTCTCCGGCCATCCGCGCCGCGGCGAGATGGAAGAGTTGTATTCCTGGCTGAAGCCGAAGCTCATCGTGCCGGTGCATGGCGAGCCGCTGCATCTGTTCGAGCATGAGAAGCTGGCGAAAAAGCTCGGCATTGCCTGCGGCAATGTCCGTAACGGCCAGATGCTGCGCCTTTCGCCCGGTAAGGCAGAGATTATCGACGAGACGCTGTCGGGACGCCTTTACAAGGACGGCGATCTTCTCATCACCAATGACGAGCCGGTGCGCGAACGGCGCCGTCTCGCCTTTGCCGGCGTCGTGTCGGTCGCGGTTGCGCTCGACAATCGCGGCGAAATCGCCAGCGATGCCGAAATCCAGATTTCGGGCCTGCCGGACAAGGACGCCGAGGGCGACACCTTCGCCGACATCGTCCATGACGCCGTGCTCGATGCGCTGGAAAACCTGCCGCGCAATAAAAGGCGCGACCCCGATTTCGTCTCCGATGCGCTGCGCCGCGCCGTCCGGGCCGAGATCAATGCCAGCTGGGGCAAGAAGCCCCTCGTTCAGGTCATGGTCGTGGTCGTCTGATGTCCACCGGCAGCGCGATCGCCATCTATTTCGTCATCTGGTGGATCGGCCTGTTTGCCGTTCTGCCCTGGGGCATCCGCTCCCAGATCGAGGAGGGCGATGTGGTGAAGGGGTCCGATCCCGGCGCCCCGGCCAGACCCCGGCTTTTGCGGATCGTGATCGTCAACACGATCTTCGCCAGCCTGATCTTCGCGGCCTATTACGTGGTCTGGACGAAGGGGCTCATCTCGCTCGACGACATACCCTTCCTGCCGGGCCCTAAGCCTAAGCTTTAAAACAAAAAAGCAAGGCTTTCGCCTTGCTCTTTTTTTAGTGCTGGCCGGGCTCGATTTGGGTCGAGATGCGGGATCGACCTTTTTTCGTGGAGGCCGCGTGCGGGGCGGCAACCAAGGAGCCTCTTTCCTCCCAAGACTTGAACCCGTTCGCGCCTAAAAGCGTGTCAGGCCTCTTACTTGTGAGGGGATGCTAGCCACGTTCCAAGCCCTTGTCACTACTCGCAATAGGCCCCTGTGAAACTTTTTTTCTAAATTGCCCACCGCTTTGGCGTGTGCCCAAATTGTATGCAAAACACAAGTTTTATCAAGGTCTTAAGGAAGGAGTAGCAGTTTTGCGTACGTAATTGCGCTCAGCGGGGACCTGCAAATGACCGAGGCGGCATATCAGGATCAGAGAGCCTATCCGCGCCGTGCAATGGCGCGCCGGGCAGCCATTCTTCTGTCGCAGACACAGGAGGTGGAGTGCACGATCCGCAACCTGTCGCGCAACGGCGCCATGATCGAACTCGATACCGCAATCGAGCTGCCCAAGCGCTTCGTGCTCGACCTGTCGGGCAATATCGTCGTCCGCCGCCTCTGCGATCTCGTCTGGCAGGATGGGACGACCCTCGGTGTCCACTTCGCAGTTCTGCGCGGCGTCAAAAGCGTCCAGTTCAACCTCGACTGACACACCAAAGTCGAAGACGCGACGCGAAAGCGCCGCTGCGGGACATTACTTTCCTTCGCTAAGATCAAACCGCCGTGGAGCTTTGCTCTGCGGCCTTGTGTTTTGAGGGGGGTTCGGCTTTCGTCTGCCGCACTTCTTCTCAGCCGGGCCCGTCATGCGTCTTTCCCGCTATTTCCTCCCCATCCTCCGCGAAACGCCGAAGGAAGCCGAGATCGTTTCGCATCGGCTGATGCTGCGCGCCGGCATGCTGCGCCAGGAATCGTCCGGCATCTATGCCTGGCTGCCGCTCGGCAAGCGCGTGCTCGACAAAGTCTGCGCCGTCGTCCGCGAGGAACAGGACCGCGCCGGCGCAATAGAATGTTTGATGCCGACAATTCAGTCAGCGGAGCTGTGGCGCGAATCGGGACGATACGACGACTATGGCAAGGAGATGCTGCGCATCAAGGACCGGCACGAGCGGGATATGCTCTTTGGTCCGACCAATGAGGAAATGATCACGGAGATCTTCCGCGGCTATGTGCGTTCCTACCGCGATCTGCCTCTCAACCTTTACCACATCCAGTGGAAGTTCCGCGACGAAGTGCGCCCGCGCTTCGGTGTCATGCGCTCGCGCGAGTTCCTGATGAAAGACGCCTATTCCTTCGACATCGATCAGGACGGGGCACGGCACTCCTATAACAAGATGTTTGTTGCGTATTTACGCACCTTTGCGCGGCTCGGCCTGCGCGCCATTCCGATGGTTGCCGATACCGGCCCGATCGGCGGCAATCTCAGCCACGAATTCATCATCCTTGCCGATACCGGCGAGAGCGAAGTGTTCGGCCATTCCGATTATCTCGAAAAAGACATTCCGGGCGAGAACGCGCCGTTCGACGACCGCGCCAAACTGCAATCGATTGTCGACCACTGGACGAGCCTTTATGCGGCGACGTCCGAAAAGCACGATCAGGCGGAATTTTCCAAAGTGCCGGAGAAGAACCGTCTCTCCGCGCGCGGTATCGAAGTCGGCCATATTTTCTACTTCGGCACCAAATATTCCGAGCCGATGAAGGCCGTCGTCGCAGGTCCCGACGGCAAGGAATTGCCGGTGCATATGGGCTCTTACGGGATCGGTCCCTCGCGTCTTGTCGCGGCGATCATCGAAGCGAGCCATGACGAGAACGGCATCATCTGGCCGGAAGACGTTGCGCCGTTCCGCGTCGGCCTTGCCAATCTGAAAGTCGGCGATGCGGTCGTCGATGCGGCCTGCGAGACGCTCTATCAGGGTCTCGGCAAAGCCGGGATCGATGTTCTCTACGATGACCGCGATGAGCGGCCGGGCGCGAAATTTGCGACCATGGATCTCATCGGTCTGCCCTGGCAGCTCGTTGTCGGGCCGAAGGGCCTCGCCTCCGGCGAAGTCGAACTCAAACACCGCAAGACGGGTGAGAAGCACACGCTCTCGCCCGAATCGGCGCTCGCGCGGCTGACGGGATGACCGAGACTTCGGCCGACGACACCAAACCGCCGCGCCGCACAGCGCCTTTCGCGCCGTTCGAATGGCTGATCGCCGGCCGCTTCCTGCGCGCCCGCCGCCGCGAAGGCTTTATTTCGCTGAACGCCATTCTGTCCTTCCTCGGCGTTTTGCTCGGTGTCGCCGTGCTCATCATCGTCATGGCGGTGATGAACGGTTTCCGTCAGGAACTCCTGACCAAAATCCTCGGCGTCAACGGCCATATCATCGTCCAGCCCGTCGGCTCGGACCTCACGGACTACGAAGCGGTCGCCGAGCGCATTTCGAAAGTGAAGGGTGTGCGGCTCGCCGCGCCACTCGTCGAGGGCCAGGCGCTCGCATCCTCGTCCTTCAACGCCGGCGGCGTTCTCGTCCGCGGCATGCGCGAAGCCGATATCAAGAAATCGGGCCTTGTCGGCACAAGCGTCCAGGAAGGCACGCTTGAGGGTTTCGATCAGGATCCGAAGCCGGGCGTCGTCATTGGACGCCGCCTCGCCGAACAGCTCGGCCTTCGCGTCGGCGATATTCTGACGCTCGTCTCGCCGCGCGGCGCAGTGACGCCGATGGGCACGACACCGCGCATCAAAGGCTATCCGGTCAAAGCGATTTTCGAAGTCGGCATGTCGGAATACGACGCCGTCTTTGTCTATCTGCCGCTCAACGAAGCGCAGGCCTATTTCAACCGCGACGGCAATGTCAGCGCCATCGAGGTTTTCGTCAACGATCCCGACAACACGGACGCGCTGCGCCCACCGGTGTCCGAAGCGGCGGCGCGCCAGGTTATCCTCGTCGACTGGAAGCAGCGCAACGTGACCTTCTTCTCGGCGCTCGAAGTCGAGCGCAATGTGATGTTCCTTATTTTGACGCTCGTCATTCTCGTCGCCGCGCTCAACATCATCTCCACGCTGATCATGATGGTGAAGGAGAAGGGGCAAGCCGTCGCGATCCTGCGGACAATCGGCGCAACGCGCGGCTCGATCATGCGCATCTTCGTCATCATCGGCGCCTCGATCGGATTTCTCGGCACGCTCGTCGGTGTTCTGCTCGGACTGCTCGTCTGCCGCTATGTCGAGGAAATCCGCCAGTTCATCGCCTGGGTCACCAACACGACGATATTCTCGCCCGAGCTCTATTTCCTGAGCCGCCTGCCGGCCATTGTCGATTGGAGCGAGACAAGCGCCGTCATCGTCATGGCGCTGGTTCTGTCCCTGATCGCGACCATCTATCCGGCCTGGCGCGCCTCGCGTCTCGATCCGGTCGAAGCCCTGAGGTATGAGTGATGGAAATCCTCCGCCTCGAAGCCATCCATCGTACCTACCGGCAGGGAGAGGCCGCGCTCGACGTTCTGCGCGGCGCCGAATTTGCGCTGATGCCGGGTGAAGCGGTGGCGCTCGTCGCGCCCTCCGGCGCCGGCAAATCGACCTTGCTGCATATTGCCGGGCTGCTCGAGCGGCCGGATGCCGGCGAAGTCATCGTGGCGGGCAGGGGCACCTCGACTTTGTCCGACACCGAGCGCACGCGCCTGCGCCGCGACGAGATCGGCTTCGTCTACCAGTTCCATCATCTCCTATCGGAGTTCTCGGCCGTCGAGAACGTCATGCTGCCCCAGCTCATCGCCGGGCTCGACAAGAGCGAGGCGAAGAAAAGAGCGGAACAGCTTTTGACCTGGCTCGGCCTTCCGGACCGCGGCACCCATCGCCCGACCGAGCTTTCCGGCGGCGAGCAGCAGCGTGTCGCCATTGCCCGCGCCGTCGCCAATGCGCCGCGCATCCTGTTTGCCGACGAGCCGACCGGCAATCTCGACATCGTCACCTCCGAACAGGTGTTCGAGGCGCTGTTCAAGCTGATCAAGGCGACCGGGCTCGCGGCGCTCGTTGCGACCCACAATCTTGAACTCGCCGCCCAAATGGACCGCCGGATCACTTTGCGCGATGGAATGATCGTCGAGGTCTGACGCACTCATAGATTGCATCCTCATCGACTGTGCGCTTGAATTGTGCACGAAGGGGAGATGCAAAAATGAAAATATCCATCGCTGTCGTCGCGCTTGTTATGAGCCTCGCAGGGGGCGCGGCGGCGCAGGAGGCGCCCGCGCCGCCCAATCTCGGACCGCCGGCCGAGCCGTCCGTGGCGCCGACGGCCGATCCATCCATCCCTCCAATGCTGCCTGCCGCAAAGAAGATTGATGTCGAGGCGTGCCCGGAGAAGGGCACCGAGCGCGGCTGTATCCTGATCCGGTATGGCGAAGAAACCTATGACGTCACAGGCACCAATCCGCCGGTGCCGTTGAACGGCAAAGGCGTGAGGCTGCGTGGTGATGTCGATCCAGGCGCAATGGGCTTCTGCTTCGCGACGGGCCTCAAGAACATCACCTGGGAGCAGACCATCCTTCAATGCCCGAACGTTTCGGGCACGGAAGTCGCGCCTCCACAGAATTTGCAAGTTAAATAAATGACTTAGAAGAAAATTGAGGAACCACTTGACATTTTCTACGGAAAAGAACAAAACATGAACATGTAGTTCAGAGTGGAAAACAGGGGGCGCGTATGGCCATCCAGAGGTTCAGCCGGTTTCTTGAGAGCGTCGCCGAGTTCGGTTCGGTCGCAGTCTTCATTGCCATGGTCCTGATGTGGGCCGATGTGCTGCCGGTGATCTGATCCCGCCGCCAGCCTTAAGAGGGGTTCCGGGTGAGCGGCGTCGGTTTTGTCCATCTTCACGTCCACTCGGCGTTCTCGCTGCTTGAAGGGGCGCTGCCCATCAAAAAGCTCGCCGATCTGGCGAAGGCCGATAAACAGCCGGCTTTGGCGCTGACCGATACGTCCAATCTCTTCGGCGCTCTCGAATTCTCCGAAAAATTTGCCGAGAGCGGTCTGCAGCCGATTGCCGGTGCAACGATTGCGGTGGATTTCGCCGACCGCGAGGCGGCGCCGGGCGCCCGTCCGGGCGCCGCGCAGAGGCCGCGCCTTGTTCTCCTCGCGCGCTCGGAGGAGGGCTACACAAACCTCCTCGCACTGACGAGCGCGGGCTTTCTCGAAACCGATCCCGCCGATCCTTACGTTTCGACCGAGCGCCTCACGAAGAACAGCGCGGGCCTCATCTGCCTGAGCGGCGGACCCGGCGGCCCGCTCAATCTCGCGATTGCCGAAGGGCGCGATGATCTCGCCGCAAGCCGGCTTGCGCGGCTGAAGGAGATTTTCGGCGACCGGCTGTATGTCGAACTGCAGCGCCACGGTCTTGAATCCGAAACCTTCGCCGAACGGCGGCTGATCGCGCTGGCCTATGCGCAGGCTCTGCCGCTGGTTGCCACCAATGAATGCTATTTTGCGACCGTTGCCGATTACGAGGCGCATGATGCGCTGCTCGCGATCGCGGAGGGACGTCTCGTCTCCGACAGCGGCCGCAGGCAGGTGACGCCCGAGCACCGCTTCAAGACGCGCGCCGAGATGATGGCGCTGTTTGCCGATCTGCCTGAAGCGCTGCAAAGCACGGTCGAGATCGCCAAACGCTGTGCCTATCGTCCGCGCGCGACCAAACCGATCCTGCCGCGCTTCACGCGCGACGGCGACGAGGCGGCCGAATTGCGCCGTCAGGCGCGCGCGGGCCTCGACGAGCGCCTGAAAGTGCATGGCCGCGCACCCGGCATCGGCGAGGAAGAATATTCCGCCCGTCTCGATTTCGAGATCAACGTCATCGAGGGGATGAAATTCCCCGGCTATTTCCTGATCGTCGCCGACTTCATCAAATGGGCCAAAGCGCAGGGCATTCCGGTGGGACCGGGCCGTGGTTCGGGCGCGGGCTCGCTCGTTGCGTGGGCGCTGACAATCACCGATCTCGATCCGATCCGCTTCGGCCTTCTGTTCGAGCGCTTTCTCAATCCCGACCGCGTCTCGATGCCGGACTTCGACATCGACTTCTGCCAGGACCGCCGTGGCGAAGTCATCAATTACGTGCAGCAGAAATACGGCCAGGACCACGTCGCCCAGATCATTACGTTCGGTACGCTGCAGGCGCGCGGCGTCATGCGCGATGTCGGCCGCGTCCTCGAAATGCCGTATGGACAGGTCGACAAGCTCTGCAAGCTCGTGCCGCAGAATCCGGCCAACCCCGTCACGCTCGCGCAGGCGATCAAGGACGAGCCGCGTTTCGAAGCCGAACGCGAGACGGACCCGCGCGTCGGCCGGCTGCTCGATATCGCGCTGAAGCTGGAAGGGCTCAACCGCCACGCCTCGACGCACGCCGCCGGCATCGTCATTGGCAACAGGCCGCTCGCCGAATTTACGCCGCTCTACCGCGATCCGCGGTCCGACATGCCCGTCACCCAGTTCAATATGAAATGGGTCGAGCAGGCAGGTCTTGTGAAGTTCGACTTCCTCGGTCTGAAAACGCTGACAACGATTGAGAAGACGGTCGCGCTGCTGAAAGACCGCGACATCGATGTCGATATTTCGACAATCCCGATCGACGACGCGGAAGCCTATGCGCTGATGGCCCGCGGCGAGACCGTCGGCGTGTTCCAGGTGGAAAGCGCGGGCATGCGGCGCGCGCTGCTCGATATGCGGCCCGACCGTTTTGAAGACATCGTTGCGCTTGTGGCGCTCTACCGCCCGGGCCCGATGGCGAACATCCCGACCTATTGCGCGCGCAAACAGGGGCGCGAACAGCCCGATTATCCGCACCCGAAAATCGAAGACATCCTGAAAGAGACCTACGGCGTCATCATCTATCAGGAACAGGTGATGCAGATCGCGCAGGTGCTCGCCGGCTATTCGCTCGGCCAGGCCGATCTCCTGCGCCGTGCCATGGGTAAGAAAATCCGCAAGGAGATGGATGCGCAGCGCGGCGTCTTCGTGAAGGGCGCGACCGAGCGTGAAGTGAAAAAGGGCGAAGCGGATGCGATCTTCGACCTTCTGCAGAAATTCGCCGATTACGGCTTCAACAAAAGCCATGCGGCGGCCTACGCGCTCGTCTCCTATCAAACCGCTTATCTGAAGGCGAAATACCCGGTCGAGTTCATGGCCGCCTCGATGACGCTCGATATGGGCTCGACCGATAAGCTCGCTGAATTCCGCACCGAGGCGCAGCGTCTGGGCATTGAGGTCCAGCCGCCCAATGTAAATACATCAGGCGTCGAGTTCGGCGTCCACAAGGGCGCGATCCGCTATGCGCTTGCCGCCGTCAAAGGCGTCGGTGCGCAGGCGGCTGCAGCGATCGTTGCGGCGCGCGGCGAAAAGCCGTTCGCCGATCTCGGCGATTTTGCGCGGCGCCTTGATCCCAAACAGGTCAACAAGCGCACGCTGGAAAGCCTGGCCCAAGCCGGTGCGTTCGACGATCTCGAAAAGAACCGCGCCGCCGTTGTGGCGGCGATGGAGGAAGTCGTCGCTGTTGCCGGCCGAACGCAGGAAGATGCCGCGCGCGGGCAGGGCGGTCTCTTCGGCAATGCCGCACCCGAGCCGATCCGCGCCCGCAATGTGCAGCCCTGGCTGCCGGGAGAACGTCTGACGCGCGAATATGAAGCGATCGGCTTCTTCCTCACCGGCCATCCGCTCGACAGTTACGGGCCGCTGCTTGGCCGCATGAAGCTGCAGCGCTGGTCGGAGTTTTCGACCGCGGTGCGGCAGGGACAGACGGCTGGAAGGCTCGCGGCGACGGTTCTGTCGCGGCAGGAAAAACGCACCAAATCCGGCAACCGGATGGGTATCATCAAGCTTTCGGATGCGTCGGGTCATTACGAGGCGATCCTCTTCTCCGAAGCGCTCGCCGAATATCGCGATCTTCTCGAGCCGAACACGTCCATCGTCGTGATGCTGCAGGCCTCGGTCGACGGCGAAGAAGTGCGCGCCCGCATCATCTCGGTGCAAAGGCTCGAAGAGGCGGCCGAAAAGCTCAGCCAGAGCATGCAGATTTTCCTGCGCGATCCCGCGCCGGTCGAACACATCGCTAAACAGCTTCAGAAGGGCGAGGGCGATGTCTCCTTCGTTCTGATGACGGAGGCGTCGACCGAAGTGGAAGTGAAGTTGCCGGGCGGTTTCCGCGTCTCGCCGACAATTGCTGCCGCCATCAAGGCGGTGCCGGGGGTGGTCGATGTCGTCAACGGGTGAAGATCGGGCGGCGAAAGGTAGGGAACCCGACGCTCCAGCAGGCTCCGGACCCAAAATCGCCCTCTTTCCTCCTAGGCTGGGAAAAAAATGGGAGGGGGGTTCCATGTCATTCGATCGTGTCCTGCGGGAAGCCGTGCGCGCGCTTCCGGTTCTCATCAATGTGCTGGCCTGGCTCGGGGTCGTCATCATCGCCTATGGCACGGTGGCCGCACTGACCGGGGAGACCTGGCAGCCGCTCGAACGCCATCTCCTGAAAATCGCCGCGACCCTGACCCTGGTCGCGGTCCTTCTGCAGGCGCTCCTGGCCTATCTGCCGGTCCGTCCGTCGGCCTCCGGGGCCGGCGGCCGCTATACGGTGGCGCCGGCCATCATCCTGCTCAGCGTCGGCGGGCTTTTCCTTATCTGGTACAGGGGTTTGCCCGTTCCGGTCGTGCTCGGCCTCGCGGTGCTCGCTCTGGCCTGGTCGCTGTCCAGGGCGGTGCCTGCAGACAGCCTTGCCGAACCCTCGCGCGAACGGCTGCTCTAAGCACCTGTTCTGCCTTGCTTCAGAGGGCGGCTTCCCCTATAAGCCGCCCCATTCCACACGCGGATATTCGCCCTCGGGCGATCCCCGGTGCCTCGTTTTCGACGAGGTTCACATCCGCGGCGGCTAACCGGAGAACAACAGAAAATGGCTCTTCCTGACGTATCTTTGCGCGCGCTCCTCGAAGCGGGCGTGCATTTCGGCCACCAGGCCCATCGCTGGAACCCGAAAATGGCTCAGTACATTTTCGGCACCCGCAACAATATCCACATTCTCGACCTCGCGCAGACCGTGCCGCTTCTGAACCAGGCTCTGGTTCAGATTTCCGACACCGTCGCCAAAGGCGGCCGCGTGCTCTTCGTCGGCACCAAACGCCAGGCGCAGGAACATGTCGCCGATGCCGCCAAGCGCTCGGCGCAGTATTACGTCAATTCCCGCTGGCTCGGCGGCATGCTGACCAACTGGAAGACGATCTCCCATTCGATCGCCCGCCTGCGCAAGCTCGAAGAGCTGCTCTCGGGTACGGATGAGGGCCGCGGTTTCACCAAGAAAGAGCGCCTGACGCTCTCGCGCGAGAAGGACAAGCTCGACCGCGCGCTCGGCGGCATCCGCGATATGGGCGGTCTGCCGGACCTCATCTTCGTGATCGACACCAACAAGGAAGCGATCGCCATCAAGGAAGCCCAGCGTCTGGGCATTCCGGTCGCCGCCATTGTCGACTCGAATTGCGATCCGGATGGCATCACCTATCCGATCCCCGGCAATGACGATGCCGGCCGCGCCATCGTGCTGTTGTGCGATCTCGTTGCCCGCGCAGCGGTCGACGGCATCAGCCGCGCTCAGGGCCGTTCGGGCCAGGATCTCGGCGCCGCGGTCGAGCCGGTTCTGGTCGAAGAACTGCCGGCGGCGACGCCTGCTTCGGGCGATCAGATTTTCGAAAAGCTCGCCGCTCCCCGCGGTGCGCCGGACGATCTGACCAAGCTCACGGGCGTCGGTCCGCAGCTCGAGAAGAAGCTGAACGATTACGGCATCTTCCATTACTGGCAGCTGGCCGCGCTGACCGAAGCGGAAACCGTGACGGTCGAAGCCGATCTCAAGACCGCCGGCAAGGCCGCGGGCTGGGCTTCGCAGGCGCGCGAACTGCTCGCCTGACATCGTATTGACATGCGCGCGGGCGACAAGCCCGCGCGTTTCCAACGAAATTTAAGAGGACGAAATGGCCGAGATTACCGCCGCCATGGTCAAGGAGCTGCGCGAGAAGACTTCCGCCGGCATGATGGACTGCAAACAGGCGCTGCAGGAAACGAACGGCGATATGGAAGCGGCCGTCGATTGGCTGCGCAAAAAGGGCCTGTCGAAGGCGGCCAAGAAGGCCGGCCGCGTGGCGGCCGAGGGCCTTGTTGCGGTCGAAAGCTCGGGCAAGACGGCAGCGGCCGTCGAAGTGAACTCCGAAACCGACTTTGTTGCCCGCAACCCGGATTTCCAGGGCTTTGTGCGCGAGGCGGCGAAGGTCGCGCTCAACACCGACGGTACGCTTGCGGCGCTTGAATCCGCGCATCTGCCGGGCGGCAAGAAGAGCCTGAAAGACACGCTCGCCGAACTCATCGGCACGATCGGCGAGAACATGACGCTACGCCGCGTGCAGAAGCTCACGGTCAATGACGGCGTCATTGCGAGCTATGTGCACAGCGCGACGTCGGAAGGTCTTGGCCGTATCGGCGTGCTCGTGGCGCTCGAATCCAAGGGCGATGTCGACAAGCTCTCGGCGCTCGGCCGCGGCATCGCCATGCATGTCGCAGCGATGAACCCGCTCGCCATCGATCCGGCGGGCATCGACCCGGCGACGATCGAGCGCGAAAAGGCGATCCTTCTGGAGAAGCACCAGGGCAAGCCGGCGAACGTCCAGGAGAAGATCGTCGAATCGGGCCTCAAGAGCTACTACAAGGAAGTGACGCTTCTCGATCAGGCTTACGTCCTGGATAATTCCAAGACCGTCGGCCAGGCGATCAAGGAAGCCGAAGGTTCGGCCGGCGGCCCGATCAAGGTTTCCGCAGTCGTCCGCTACGCGCTGGGCGAGGGCATCGAGAAAGAAGAGAGCGACTTCGCAGCCGAAGTCGCGAAAGCCGCGGGCACCGACAAAGACAAGGGTGCCGAAGGCGTTACGGCCTGATAGCAGGCAGGAGGCAGGACGAGCATGGCAAGACCGCTCTACAAGCGCGTGCTCGTAAAAATCTCCGGTGAGGCATTGATGGGCGAGGCCGGTTTCGGCCTCGACCCTAAAGTCGTTGACCGCATCTCCGCCGATATTGTTTCGCTCCGTTCGCAGAATGTCGAAGTCGCGCTGGTCGTCGGCGGCGGCAATATCTTCCGCGGCGTCCAGGTGGCGGCCAGCGGCATCGACCGCGCCACCGGCGACTATATGGGCATGCTGGCGACCGTCATGAACGCGCTGGCCCTCGGCGCTTCGATCGAGCGGCAGGGCGCTACCTGCCGCGTCATGTCGGCCCTCGAAATGCCGGCCATCTGTGAGACCTTCTCCCGCCAGGCGGCGCTGCGCCATTTCGAGCGCGGCCATGTGATGATCTTCTCGGCCGGCACCGGCAACCCGTTCTTCACGACCGACACCGCCGCCGCCCTCCGGGCGGCCGAGATGGGCTGCGAGGTCCTGCTCAAGGCCACCAATGTCGACGGGGTCTACACCGCCGATCCCAAGCTCGACAAAACCGCCAAGCGCTATGACAAACTGAGCTTCGACGAGGCGCTGGCCCGTGACCTCAAGGTGATGGATGCGGCGGCTTTCGCCCTTGCCCGCGAGAACCGCATTCCTGTAATCGTGTTCTCAATTCACGAACCGGGGTCGATCCAGGCTGCGGTCATGGGCACAGGGCGCGGCACGCTCGTCGGCGCCTGACCTCCGCAAAGATCGGTCCGAAAAAGGACACGGGGGAGAAGATATGGCTGCCGCCTCTTTCGAGATCGACGAAATCAAGCGCCGCATGAACGGCGCCGTCTCGGTGCTCAAGACCGAGCTCGGCGGGCTTCGGACCGGCCGCGCCTCGGTCAACCTGCTCGAGCCGGTGAATGTCGAGGCCTATGGCTCGCATATGCCGCTCAATCAGGTGGCCTCGGTCACCGTGCCGGAGCCGCGCATGCTGTCGGTTCAGGTCTGGGACAAGAGCATGGTCGGCGCCGTCGAGCGGGGCATTCGCGAGGCCAATCTCGGCCTCAACCCCATCATCGAGGGCCAGCTCCTGCGCATTCCGATCCCGGAACTGAACGCCGAGCGCCGGCAGGAGCTTGTTAAGGTTGGACACAAATATGCCGAGCAGGCGCGCATTGCTGTGCGACATGTGCGGCGCGACGGACTTGATCTTTTGAAGAAGCTCGAAAAGGACGGCGATATCACCGAAGATGACGAGCGCCGCAATTCCGATGCCGTGCAGAAAGCGACCGATCAGGCCATTGGCGAGATCGACCAGCTCCTGGCGACAAAGGAAAAGGAAATCACCCAGGTCTAGTTCGACCAGAAAGGTCTGGCCGCGCGGATGAGCGCGATCGAACGCAAAGCTGAGGAGCCCGCCGGAGGCGGTGCTGCGGTCCCCGAGCACATTGCCATCATCATGGATGGCAATGGCCGCTGGGCGGCTGCGCGCGGCTTGCCGCGCGTCGAAGGCCATCGCCGCGGCGTCGAGGCTGTGCGGCGCGCGGTGAAAGCGGCGGGCGAACTCGGCGTGCGGTACCTCACGCTCTACAGCTTCTCGTCCGAAAACTGGTCGCGCCCGAAAAGCGAAATCCTCGATCTGATGAATCTGATGCGCCGTTTCGTGCGCGAGGACCTGGCCGAACTGCACAAGGGCAATGTGCGCGTGCGCATCATCGGCGAGCGGCGGGGCCTTGAAGCCGATATCCGCGCGCTGATCGAAGAGTGCGAAAATCTCACCCGCAATAACACCGCGCTGACGCTCGTCGTCGCCTTTAATTACGGCTCGCGTCAGGAGATCGCCGCGTCCGTACAAAAGATCGCCGCCGACGTTGCAGCCGGTAAAATCAGGCCTGACGAGATCACGCCCGAACTGATCGGGCAGGGGCTCGACACGTCGGGAATCCCCGATCCCGATCTCGTTATCCGCACCTCCGGCGAACAGCGTCTGTCGAATTTTCTTCTGTGGCAGGCGGCCTACGCGGAATTCGTCTTCATTCCGATGCACTGGCCCGATTTCAACCGCGAGGCTCTGGAAGCGGCGCTTGCCGAATATCGCGGCCGCGAGCGGCGTTTCGGCGGGCTGGATTCGGGCCGGCGGTAAAGGCCTCCATGCCGCGCAAAACCTCTGAACTGAAAGCGCGGATCTTCTCCGGCATCGTGATGGCGGGCGCCGCGTTGTTCTGCGCCTGGCAGGGCGGCATTCTGCTGTTTATCTTCTGGCTTGCTGCCGCCATCGCCATTCTCGTCGAATGGTGGAAGCTGACGGGCGCGTCCGTCGGCTGGAAGTTTCCGGGCTTGGTCTATGCGGCGCTGGCGCTCGCGGCTCCCGTCATTTTGCGTATGGACGATGAACTCGGTTTTGCCGCGCTGCTGTGGCTGTTTGCGGTGGTGTGGGTGTCGGATGTGATGGCCTATGTCTGCGGCCGCCTGATCGGCGGGCCGAAGCTCTGGCCGCGCATCTCGCCCAACAAGACCTGGGCCGGTTTTATCGGCGGGACGGGTTTTTCGGTCGCCGCCGCGACGGGAATCGCCTCTTTCTTCGCGGCGCCGGCCCTCATTCCGGTCGCAATCGTCAGCCTTATCGCCGCCGTGATCAGCCAGGGGGGCGACCTTTTTGAGTCCTCCCTGAAACGCCGTTTCGGGGTAAAAGACAGCAGCAAGCTGATCCCCGGTCATGGCGGAGTCATGGACCGGCTCGATGGCTTTGTCCTGGCCGGCGGTTTTGCCCTGATCCTGGGCCTGTTGCGCGGCGGCTTTGAAGCCGCTGGACGCGGAGTTTTAATGTGGTGACAACGGCTTACGACAAGTCCAACCCTCGCAGCGTGACCCTTCTGGGAGCGACGGGTTCGATTGGCCGCTCGACGGTCGATCTGCTGCTCCAGGACCCGGACCGCTACACGGTCGAGGCGGTGGCCTCGGGCAATGACGCCAAAGCCTTGGCCGAGGTCGCCAAAACCCTCAAAGCGAAGATCGCCGTTGTCTCAAACCCTAGCTCTTACAATGAGTTAAAGGAGCTTCTTGCAGACAGCGGCATCGAGACCGCCGCGGGCGAAGAGGCCATGTGCGAGGCTGCTACCCGCAAGGTCGACTGGACGCTCGGCGCCATTGCCGGTGCGGCGGGCCTCCGGCCCACCATCGCCGCGGTGCGTCGGGGCGGAATGATCGGCCTTGCCAACAAGGAATGCCTCGTCTGTGCCGGCGAGGCCTTCATGCGCGACGCGAGGGAGGCAGGGGCCGAGATCCTGCCGGTCGATTCCGAGCACAACGCCATCGCCCAGGCGCTGATGTCCGGCAAGGCCCATGAGGTCTCTAAGATCATCCTGACGGCTTCGGGCGGCCCGTTCCGGACCTGGACGCGCGAGCAGATCGCCGCCGCCAAGCCCGAACACGCCCTGAAGCACCCGACTTGGACGATGGGCCGGAAGGTCACGATCGACAGCGCCAGCCTTATGAACAAGGGGCTGGAACTAATTGAAGCACATCATCTTTTTAATGTCGGAAGCGATCAGCTCGATGTTCTCGTCCACCCCCAGTCGGTGGTTCATGGCCTGGTCAGCTTCTCCGACGGCTCGGTTGTTGCCGGCCTTGCCCCGGCCGATATGCGGGTGCCGATCGCCCATTGCCTCGGCTGGCCGGACCGCCTCGTCACCAATGTGACGCCGCTCGACCTCGCCAAGGTCGGCTCGCTGACCTTCGAGCCGGTCGATCATGCGCGATTCCCGGCGCTTAAACTGGCGCTGGCGGCTCTCGACGAGGGCGGGGGCATTCCGACCATTCTGAACGCCGCGAACGAGATCGCCGTGGCGGCCTTCCTCGACCACAAACTGGACTTTCCGGGTATTCCGCATCTTGTGGAAACCGTGATCGGAAAGGCTAAGGGGAAGGGACTCGCCAGAACCCCGCAAAGCGTGGAAGATGCTCTGAATCTCGATCGGGAAGCGCGGCGCCTGGCGGTCGAGGAATTGCCCACGCCGCCGGTCTTTGCCGCCTGATTGGCGGACGGGAAAACCAATAAAAATGCTGCAGCAGATCATCGATTTCGTTCAATCCGCGCTGCTTTACAGCCTGCCTTATCTCGGCGTGCTGGCCGTCGTGATTTTCATCCACGAAATGGGTCATTTCCTCGTCGCCCGCTGGTGCGGGGTGAAGGTTCTGACCTTCTCGATGGGCTTTGGTCCTGAACTCTGGCACCGCTTCGACAAGCACGGCACGCGCTGGCGCCTCGCCGCCGTCCCGCTCGGCGGTTATGTGAAATTCTACGGCGACGAGAACGCGGCAAGCGCCCCGGCGCGCGATAAACTCGCAAAAATGAGCGCCAAGGAGCGCCGTCTCAGCTTCTCCGGTCAGCCGGTGCTCAAGCGCTCCGCCATTGTCGCGGCCGGGCCGATCGCCAATTTCATCCTGACCATCGCGATTTTCGCCGGCACGTTCTACTTCGTCGGCCGCCCGATCACGGTCGCGCAGGTGGATCGCGTCGCCGAGGGCAGCGCCGCCCAGAAGGCCGGTTTTCAGGTCCGCGACCTGATCCTTGCCATCGACGGTTCGACCATCGAGAGCTTCTCCGACATGCAGCGCATCGTGCGGATCAGCCCCGACCGGACGCTGAATTTCCGCGTTCTGCGCGATGGCCGCGAGATCGACGTCCAGGCGACGCCGCAGCGCCAGGAGGTCAAGGACGTCTTCGGCCAGGTCCACCGGATCGGCATTATCGGCATCAGCCGCAGCGAAGCGGCGGGCGATGTCCGGCACAAGAATTACGGGCTGGGCGAGGCGCTTGTCGCCGGCGTTCAGGAAACCTGGTTCGTCGTCGACCGGACGTTCGACTATATCGGCGGGGTGATCACCGGCCGCGAATCGGCCGATCAGATCTCGGGCCCGATTCGCATCGCCCAGGTCTCGGGGCAGGCGGCCAAGCTCGGCTTCGACGTCCTTCTGAACTTGACGGCGGTGCTGTCCGTGTCGATCGGCCTTCTGAACCTATTCCCAATCCCGCTGCTCGATGGCGGCCATCTGCTCTACTACGCCATCGAAGCGGTAAGAGGCCGTCCTCTCAGTGAAAAAGCTCAAGAATTCGGCTTCAGGATCGGCATCGCCCTGGTTCTGACCCTGATGCTGTTCGCAACCTGGAACGATATTCTGAGTTTTAACCGGTCCTAGTTGCCGCGGGGGCTCGTGGCATCGGTGCCACGCCCCTCTCTGAAAGGCTAAAATCCAAGCAGAAACGGGTTGCGGCGAACGGGAATCCGGTTAAGACCGATACGGCTGAACTGGTGACATTTGCCCGCTGGGTGGGGACCTGGCGGCTGTTAGGGTGGGGACCCCATGACCTTTGTGTACCGCGCGTTTGTACGACTGACCGCGGCCTATCTGTTCGTCGCCGGGCTCGCACTGCTCGGCGGCCTTGTCGCCGTGTCGCCGGCGCTTGCCCAGGCCAACATCACCGTCCGCGGCAACAGCCGCGTCGAAGCCGACGCGATCCGTGCCCATTTCTCCACCGCTCCCGGCGAACGCCTCGACAACGTCAAGATCGATGAAGCTGTGAAGTCGCTCTACGCGACCGGCCTGTTCGAAGACGTCCGCGTTGCCCGCACCGGCGGCGGCCTCACGGTCACGGTCGTCGAAAACGCGGTGCTGAACCGCGTCTATTTCGAAGGCAACCAGAAGATCAAGGACGCGACGCTTGCGGCTGAGGTTCAGTCGAAGTCACGCGGTCCGTACAGCCAGACCGCGATCCAGAGCGACACCACCCGCATTCTCGAACTCTATCGCCGCGCCGGCCGCTACAACGCGACCGTCGAGCCGCAGGTCATTTCGCGCCCCAATGGCCGCGTCGATCTCGTCTTCAAGATCAACGAAGACTCGAAATCGAAAATCTCTGAAATCGAATTCGTCGGCAACGAAGCTTTCTCGGACGGCCGCCTGCGCGACGAGATGACGACGACCGAGTCGAATTTCATGAGCTGGCTGAAGACCTCGGACGTCTACGACACCGATCGTGTCAACGCCGACCTCGAACTCGTCCGCCGCTTCTATCTGAGCAAGGGCTATGCGGATTTCCGTATTGTCTCGTCGGAAGTGAACTACAGCAATGAGAGCAACGCCTTCGTCATCAAGGTGACGGTGGAAGAGGGCCCGATCTACAAATTCGCCGATGTGGGCGTCGAATCGACGGTCGCCGATGTCGATCCGAAAGTGCTCGAAGGGCTCATCAAGGGCGGCAAGGGCGATGTCTACAGCGCGACCGATGTCGAGAAGACGGTCGAGCAGATGTCGATCGAGCTTGCGACGCAGGGCTACGCTTTCGCGCAGGTTCGTCCGCGCGGCTCGCGCGACTACGAGAACCACACGGTGTCCGTCACCTATTCGGTGGAAGAGGGCGCGCGCGTATATGTCGAGCGCATCAATGTCCGCGGCAATACCCGTACGCGTGACTACGTCATTCGCCGCGAGTTCGATCTCGCCGAAGGCGATGCCTATAACCAGGCGCTGATCAATCGCGCAGAGCGCCGACTGAACCGTCTTGGCTTCTTCAAGGCTGTCCGCATCACGTCCGAGCCTGGCTCATCGCCGGACCGCCTGATTGTGAACGTCGATGTTGAAGATCAGCCCACCGGTGAATTCTCGGTCTCGGGCGGCTATTCGTCGGCCGACGGCCTGATCGCGGAATTCTCTGTCGCCGAAAAGAACCTCTTCGGCCGCGGCTATTATGTGAAGATCGGCACGACCCAGGGTGAGCGCACCTCGGGTTATGACCTCAGCTTCACCGACCCCTATTTCCTCGGACGCCGTATCTCGGCGGGCTTCGACCTGTACCAGAAGGAACGTAAGAATTCGGATTATAACGCCTACGACCTCGATACGGTCGGCGGCGCTCTGCGTCTCGGGTTCCCGATCACTGACCCTCTGACCTTCGGCGTGAATTATCAGATATATAATCGCGACATCAGCATCGATTCCGGTCTCACAGACGGCTGCTCGGAGAGCCCGTGCGCTGACCCGAGCGATGATCCGGAAGAAGCGTCGATCGCGCTGCAGGAAGCGGAAGGCGACACGCTGACCTCGCTGGCCGGCTACTCCTTCGTCTATAACTCGCTCGACAGCGTGCAGAATCCGAAGAACGGCATCCGCGCCGAATTCCGCCAGGATTTTGCCGGTCTCGGCGGCGATGCGGAATTCGTCCGTACGACCTTTGACGGCCGCTATTATCACGAGCTGCCGGCCGATCTCGTCGGCTTCGTGCGCCTGCAGGCCGGCCACATCGTCGGCTGGGGTGATGGAGATCTGACGATCCTCGACCATTTCAACAAGGGTCCGGATCTCGTCCGCGGCTTCGAGCCGTCGGGCATCGGCCCGCGCGACCGCGATACAGGTGACTCGCTTGGCGGCACCTATTACATCGGCGGTACGGCTGAAGTTCAGTTCCCGCTTCCGGTCATTCCGAAAGAGCTTGGTCTTAAGGGTGCGGTGTTTGCCGATGTCGGCACTTTGGCCGGCTACGAAGGTTGCGATCCCTGCACGGTTTCGTCGGGCACGTTCGACATCGATGTCGACCCGGCCGATGACATCCGTTCGTCGGTTGGCGTGTCGCTGCTGTGGCAGTCGCCCATGGGCCCGCTGCGCTTCGATTACGCCTGGGCGATCACCAAAGCCGACGCCGACGAAGAGCAGAACTTCCGCTTCTCCGGTGGCGGCCGGTTCTGATAGACCGGGCCTGGGCGGCCGTCCGGCCGCCTGGCTTTTTTCCGGTTCCGGCTGATGGGTGATCCTCGTTTCTTTGCTGCGCCTGATGCGGTGTCCCTTTCGGACATCGCGGCGGCGACGGGCGCGGAGCTCCGCGGCGATGGCAGCCGTGTCGTGACCGGCGTTGCCGCCATCGAGCAAGCCGGCCCTTCCGATCTCGCTTATCTCGACAACGCCGCCTACGGCTCTGCGATCGCAACGACGCGCGCTGCTGCGGTGGTCGTTGCACGCAAGCTTTTGGACAAAGCGCCCGCCGGTTTGACGCTTCTTGTGACGGATGATCCGTACCGCGTCTTCGCCCAGGCGGCCGCCAAACTATTCCCCGCCGCGATGCGCAGTGCGCCGGTGTTCCAGGAGCGCGGGATCGCGCCCGGCGCCTTTGTCCATCCCGATGCCCGTCTCGAACAGGATGTTACCGTCGATCCCGGCGCGGTGATCGGGCCGCGTGCTGAAATAGGATCCGGCAGCGTCATCTGCGCCAATGCGGTGATCGGCCCCGATGTCCGTATCGGCCGGTCCTGCAGCATCGGCCCAGGCTCGAGCATCGTGCATGCGCTGATCGGCAACCGCGTCACCATCCACCCGGGGGCGCGGATCGGGCAGGACGGCTTCGGCTATGCCATGGGCCGCAAGGGCCATCTGAAAGTGCCGCAGATCGGCCGCGTCATAATCCAGGACGATGTCGATATCGGCGCCGGCACTTGTATCGACCGCGGCTCGACGCGCGACACGATCATCGGCGAAGGCACCAAGATCGATAACCTCGTCCAGATCGCCCATAACGTGGTGATCGGCCGCCATTGCATCATCGTTTCGCAGGTCGGCATTTCCGGCTCCTGCACGCTCGGGGATTTTGCCGTTCTCGGCGGCCAGGTGGGCCTGGCCGGCCATCTCGACATCGGTGCGGGGGCCCAGATCGGGGCCCAGTCCGGGGTCATGCAGGACGTTCCGCCCGGCGCCAGGATGGGCGGTTCTCCGGCTTTGCCAATGCGGGAGTGGCTCCGTATAACGGCCATCCTGCGCAAGATGACCCGTAAGGGCGCCCCGGACGAGAAGCTCTGAAGGATAAGACTCCGTGACGGAAACGAAGACGCTGGATTCGGCAGACATTGGCCGGATCCTCCAATATCTGCCCCATCGCTACCCGTTCCTCCTGATCGACAAGATCATCGAGATGAATGGCGATGAGAGCTGCATCGGCATCAAGAATGTCACGATCAACGAACCGCATTTTCAGGGGCATTTCCCTAAAATGCCGATCATGCCGGGCGTTCTTCTGATCGAGGCGATGGCGCAGACCGCCGGCGCGCTGTGGGTCTCGGCCAATGGTGCCGACAAGCCGAAGCTCGTCTATTTCGTCACGATCGATAATTGCAAATTCCGCAAGCCGGTCGTCCCGGGCGATCAGGTCCGTATTCACATCCAGAAGATCAAGGGACGTCAGGGCATCTGGTGGTTCCGCGGCATCGCAAAGGTCGACGATCAGGTCGTCGCCGAAGCCGATGTCTCCGCCCGTATTGCCGACGCCTGATCATGTCGAAAATTCACGCAACGGCGATCATCGAGGACGGAGCGCGCATCGGCGACGATGTGACGATTGGGCCTTATTGCCATATCGGACCCGATGTCGAACTCGGCGCGGGCAGCGAGCTGCAATCCCATGTGGTGCTCGCCGGCCGCACGAAGATCGGCGTCCGCACGCGCATTTATCCCTTCGCCTCGCTCGGCCATCCGCCGCAGGACCTGAAATACAGAGGCGAGCTGTCAACGCTCTCGATCGGCGACGAATGCCTGATCCGCGAAGGCGTGACGATGAACCCCGGCACCGAGGGCGGCGGCATGAAAACCGTTGTCGGCAGCCGCTGTGCGTTTCTCGCCGGCTCGCATGTCGGCCATGACTGCCATGTCGGCGACAATGTCATCCTGTCGAACAATGTGATGCTCGCCGGTCATGTGAGCGTCGGCGATTTTGTCATCATGGGCGGCGGGTCGGCGATCGCGCAGTTCCACCGTATCGGTGCGCATGCCTTTGTCGGCGGCCTGACCGGCGTACGCGGCGATCTCATTCCGTACGGACTTGCGACCGGCGACTGGGCGCGACTCGAAGGTCTCAATCTCGTCGGCCTGAAGCGCCGCAATTTCGATCGCGATCAGGTCAATGCGCTGCGCCGCGCCTATCGCCTGCTCTTTGCCGATGAAGGCACGCTGTCGGAACGTGTCAACGATGTGGCGGAAGAATTTGCCGGCGTTCCCATTGTGCAGGAGGTGGTGGACTTCCTGCGCAGCGCCGGAGATCGCGCGATCTGCACGCCGCGCGAGACCGCAGGCTAAAGTGACAGCGGCCGCGCCCCTTGCGCTGGTGTGCGGCGCCGGGCAGTTTCCGCTCGCTGTAGCGGACGCGGTGACGGCATCCGGTCGTCCCATCTATCTCATCGGCGTGCGCGGAGCGGCCGATCCGGCCATTTCGAAATATCCGCATGACTGGATTGGCATGGGCCGCCTCGGGCGCATGCTGAGGCTGGCGCGAGACGCGGGCGCGAAAGACATCGCCTTTGTCGGAGCGGTGCCGCGTCCGTCGATGAGTCTCGATTTCATTCCCGATCTGCGCTTCCTCAAACTGATGCTGCGCTATCTCGGCGGCGGCGATAACGACATGCTCACGCATTTCGCCCGCGAGGTGGAGAGCAAGGGCCTGCGCGTGCGGGGCGTGCACGAAGTCGCGCCCGGACTCATTCTGCCTTCGGGCGTGATCGGCAAGCATGTGCCGTCCGCCGAGGCACAGGCGGCGGCCCTGCTTGGTATGGAGGTGCTGGGTGCTCTCGGTCCGTACGATATCGGGCAGGGCGCGGTCGTTGCCGATCGCCGCGTCATCGCGATTGAGGCCGCGGAAGGCACGGATGCGATGCTCGAACGTGTCGCAGATCTGCGCAGCTCCGGCCGCCTGAAGACCGCCGCGGGCAAGAGCGTGTTCGTGAAGGCCTCAAAACGTGGGCAGGATCTCAGGCTCGATACGCCCGCCATCGGCACGGCGACCGTCGAGAAGGTGAAGCAGGCGGGGCTTGCCGGCATCGCTGTTGCGGCCGGCCAGGTGATGACGCCCGATCTCGGCGCGCTGATCGATGCCGCGGATAAAGCCGGGCTCTTCATCTTCGGTGTGGAACCGAGCGCATGAGTTTTCCGCTCGATATCTTCATCGTCGCCGGCGAGCATTCAGGCGATCAGCTCGGTTTCAAGCTGATCCGCGCGCTGCGCGAGGAGACCGATATTTCCGTGCGCGGCGTCGGCGGGCCTTTGATGGCGGGTGAGGGGGTAGCGAGCCTCTTTCCGCTCGAAGACATCGCAGTGATGGGTTTTTCGGCGGTGATCGCGCGATTGCCGCTCTTGAAGCGCCGCATCGATGAGACAGTTGCGGCGATCCTGGCGAACCCGCCCGACGTTCTCGTCATCATCGACAGCCCAGATTTCACGCACCGCGTCGCCAAAGCCGTGCGCAAGAAGCTCAGGCGCCTGCCGGTCGTCGATTATGTGTCGCCCTCGGTCTGGGCATGGCGGTCCGGCCGCGCGCGGAAAATGCGCGCCTATGTCGATAAGGTTCTGGCGCTGCTGCCCTTCGAGCCGGACGCGCACCTTCGCCTTGGCGGACCCGACTGCGTCTATGTCGGCCACCCGCTGATCGAACGTCTCTCCGAGCTCCGCCCAATGCAAGGCGAGCGCAAACCCGTTGCCAATGGCGTCAATCTCCTCGTTCTGCCGGGAAGCCGCGGCTCCGTCGTGCGGCGGCATATGCCTCTCTTCGGCGAGGTGCTGAAACGTCTCGGCACGGCAAACCTTGCCGTCACCATTCCGGCGGTACCGAAACTTGCCGATGAGATTTCCGAACTCGCCAGCACCTGGCCGCTCGCGCCGCGTCTCGTTTCGGGCGAAGCTGAAAAGTTCGCGGCCATGCGCGCGGCCAATGTTGCGCTCGCCGCGTCCGGCACATCGACGCTCGAGTTGGCATTGTCAGGGGTGCCGCTGATCGGCGCCTACCGCGTCGAGCCGCTGGCGAACATTGTCCGCCATTTCGTCAAGATCGAAGCGCCGCACATTCTTCTGCCCAATCTCGTTCTCGGCCAGCGCGCCATTCCCGAATTCGTCGCGGGCGACGCCAGGCCGGAGCGGATTGCACCGGCGCTTGAGCTGCTGTTCGGCGATACGCCGCAGCGCCGCGCACAGGAAACGGCATTGCGCGCGCTCGATGAACGCATGAAAGTGGAGGACGCGCCCAGCAGGCTTGCGGCGCGCGAAATCCTCAAGCTCGTGCGGGGCATCTGACGGATGAATATTCTGCTTGTTCCCGGCCTCGGCAATTCCGGGCCAGATCACTGGCTCTCTCATTGGGAAAAGGCGCTGCCGGCGCCGCGCGCCGAACTCGGCGAGTGGGACGATCCTTATCCGGAGAATTGGATCGCAAACCTCGACGCGGCCGTGCGCGAGGCGGGGCGCGATGTCGTGATTGTGGCGCACAGTCTTGGCTGCGCGACGGTCGCGCATTGGGCGAAGAAGGGCGGACGCGCTGTGCAGGCGGCGATGCTGGTTGCGCCGGCCGATGTCGATTCAGATGCGCATGTGCCGCCGCAGGCGCGGCGCTTTGGGCCGATGCCGATGGAGAAGCTGCCTTTCGCGTCGATGGTCGTGGCATCCACGAACGACCCTTACGCCGATATTGCGCGGTCGGAAGCGTTTGCGAAGGCCTGGGGATCGCGCTTCGTCAATCTCGGCGCGCTCGGGCATATCAATGCCGACAGCGCTCTCGGATCCTGGCCGAAGGGCCGCGCGCTGCTTCTGGAGCTGGCGCGCGGCTGAAGGCGTTTAGCGCTTGGCGAGCGGAGTGTAAGTACGCTCGGCAGCGCCCTTGTAGAGCTGGCGAGGACGGCCGATACGCTGTTCCGGATCCTCGATCATTTCCTTCCACTGCGCGATCCAGCCGACCGTGCGGGCGACCGAGAACAGCACCGTGAACATCGAGGTGGGGAAGCCCATCGCACGCAGCGTGATGCCCGAATAGAAGTCGATATTCGGGTAGAGCTTGCGTTCGATGAAGTATTCATCGTGCAGCGCGACCTTTTCGAGTTCGATCGCGACCTGCAGAAGCGGATCGTCGGCATGGCCGATCTCGGCGAGAACCTCTTTCGAGGTCTGCTGCATGATCTTGGCGCGCGGATCGTAGTTTTTGTAGACGCGATGGCCGAAGCCCATCAGGCGGAAGCTGTCGTTCTTGTCTTTCGCGCGGGCGACGAATTCCGGAATGCGGTCGGCCGTACCGATCTCTTCCAGCATTTTCAGCGCCGCTTCGTTGGCGCCGCCATGCGCCGGACCCCAGAGGCAGGCAATGCCCGCCGCGATGCAGGCGAAGGGATTGGCGCCCGACGAGCCGGCAAGACGCACCGTCGAGGTCGAGGCGTTCTGCTCGTGATCGGCGTGCAGCGTGAAGATGCGGTCCATCGCGCGGGCGAAGACCGGGTTCACCTTGTAGTCCTCGCACGGCACGGCAAAGCACATGCGCAGGAAGTTCGAGGCGTAGTCGAGATCGTTCTGCGGATAAATGAAGGGCTGGCCGATATGGTATTTATAGGCCATCGCCGCGAGCGTCGGGACTTTGGCGATCATGCGGATCGAGGCGATCTCGCGTGCCATCGGATCCGTGATGTCGGTCGAGTCATGATAGAAGGCGGCCATGGCGCCAACACTCGCCACCATCACCGACATTGGATGCGCGTCGCGGCGGAAGCCGGTGAAGAAGCGCATCATCTGCTCATGCACCATTGTGTGGCGCGTGACGCGGGTTTCGAAATCGGTCTTCTGCTTTTTGCTCGGCAGTTCGCCGTACAGAAGCAGATAGCAGCACTCGATGAAATCGCCGCCTTCGGCGACGTCTTGGATCGGGTAACCGCGATAGCGGAGAATGCCTTCGTCGCCGTCGATATAGGTGATCGTCGAGGCGCAGCTCGCCGTCGAGGTGAATCCGGGATCGTATGTAAACTTGCCCGTCAGCGCGTACAGCTTCGAAATGTCGATGACTTCAGGCCCGGTAGAGCCTTCCAGAACGGGAAATTCGATCGATTTATTGTCCACGATCAGGGTGGCAGTTTTCCCGCTCATGCACTCTCCTATTGTCCGCAACCAAGAGGCACTCCGTATGCCACGGAATTGCCAATTTTGATTAAAGGCCAAAGGCCTTCCCTCAGCAAGGGAAGGGCGCTTCACCCTTATGTCAGGCGGCCTGATCCTCCAGGCGCGCAAGGCTTTCCTCGCGGCCGAGAATGGCCAGAACCTCGAAAATCGGGGGAGATACCATCTTGCCCGTAAGGGCTGCGCGCAGCGGCTGAGCCACCTGGCCGAGCTTTGCGCCTTCGGCTTCGGCAAAGGCGCGCACTTCCGCTTCGGCGCTTTCGGCGCTCCACGTATCCAGCGCTGCGAGGCGGGTTTTCAGCCGCTTGAGCTTTTCGCGGGTGTCGGAGGCCGCGAGGGCTTCGGAAGCCTTCTCGTCGAGTTTCAGCGGCCGCGCATCAAGCAGGAAGCTCGCATTGTCGAGCAGTTCGATGAAGGTTTTGGCGCGCTCTTTCATCGCCGGCAGGGCTGCGCGGAACGCATCCCAGAGCCCCGCGTCGAGCTTGGCTTGCGCGTCCTTGCCGCCCGGCAGATAGGGCAGCGAGGTTTTGAAGATCGCGATCAGTTCCTCATCGGGTGTCGCGCGCATGTAATGCCCGTTGAGGTTTTCGAGCTTGTCATAGTCGAAGCGGGCGGCGGAGCGGCCGACGGCGTCGAGGCCGAAGGCGGCGACCATTTCATCGGTCGAGAAGATTTCCTGATCCTTGTGACTCCAGCCGAGGCGCACAAGGTAATTACGCAATGCGACGGGCATATAACCCATTTCGCGGTAGGCCTCGACGCCGAGCGCGCCGTGGCGCTTGGACAGCTTGGCGCCGTCCGGCCCGTGGATCAGCGGGATATGCGCCATGCGCGGCACGTGCCAGCCGAGCGCGTTGTAGATCTGGATCTGCCGCGCGGCGTTGGTCAGATGGTCGACACCGCGAATGATGTCGCTGACGCCCATATCGTGATCGTCGACGACGACGGCGAGCATATAGGTCGGCGAGCCGTCCGAACGCAGCAGGACAAGATCGTCGAGATCTGCATTCGGGAAGGTCACCGTTCCCTGCACGGCATCGTCCACCACGGTCTCGCCGGCATTGTCGACGCGCAGGCGCACCACGGGCTTGATGCCGGGAGGGGCGGTCGCGGGATCGCGGTCGCGCCAGCCGCCGTCATAGCGAGGCGGCTTGCCGGCCGCGAGCGCGTTGGCGCGCATCGCCTCCAGCTCTTCGACCGTGTCATAGGCATAATAGGCGGCCTTCTTGGCCAGCAGATCGTCCACCACCGCGCGATGCCGGTCGGCCCGCGAGAACTGGAAGACAGGGTCGCCGTCCCAATCGAGGCCCAGCCATTGCAGCCCGTCGAGGATCGCGGCAATGGCGTCCTCGGTCGAACGCGCCCGGTCGGTATCCTCGATGCGCAGCAGCATCTTGCCGCCTTTGTTCTTGGCGAACAGCCAGTTGAACAAAGCGGTCCGGGCTCCTCCGATATGGAGGAAGCCGGTGGGCGAGGGTGCGAAACGGGCAATGACGGGTTCGGTCATGGGCAATTCGGGGCATTTCAACGGATACGGGAAACGGCCTTTAAGCCAAGGCGCGCGCCCGTGTAGCATCCCCGCCGGTTGAGGGAAACCTTGTGTCCGAACCGGGGCTAAAACCACGTAAAGGTGCGCGGGCGGCAGCGGCCGCCCGTCCCGGACGTGCCATTGCCGGTCTCGATGTCTCCGAAGCGATGAGCGGGCTCTGGAGCCGCTTTACGGCCGCGCTGGAGACGGAACGGGAGGAGGGGCGGTTCTTCCTCTTCCTGCCGGTCGCGGCCATTGGCGGGGTCCTTCTGTTCTTTGCCGCCGGGCGGGACCCGGAGCCGCTTGCGGCTCTTGCCGCTTTCGCTGTCCTCGCCGGTCTGGCGCTGGCCGCACGGGCACGGCCCACCGTCTTTCCCGCTGTCATGCTCGCCGCGGCGTTTGCGGCGGGCTTTCTGTCGGCGGCGCTGAGGACTGAGCGTGTTGCGGCTCCCATACTCGAACAGCCGGTGCGTGGGTCTGTCACCGGCATGGTCGAAAGCGTCGAGCCGCGGCCGCGCGGCACGAGGATCGTCATCCGCGTCGAGACGCTGGCCGATCTTCCGCCTGTGAAAAGACCCGAGCGTGTTCGCGTCACCGTGCCGAGGCTCGAAGGCGCCGAGGCGGGACACCGCGTTTCGGTCGAGGCGTTGTGGCGTCCGCCGCCGGGGCCGGTGCGCCCGCGTGGCCATGATTTTGCACGCGATGCGTTCTTCCTCGGGATCGGCGCCGTCGGCAGTGAGGGGCGCCCGCCGGTTTTGCTGGCGGCCAACGCAGAGCCCGGTTTCGTTGAGCGTGTCTCCGCGCGTATGGACGTGCTGCGCAATAAGGTGACGGCGCGCATCCTGTCCGTGGTCGACGGCGATGAGGGTGCAATTGCCGCGGCGCTCGTCACCGGCCAGCGCGGCGAGATTTCGTCGAAAGCCAATGATGCGCTGCGCGCCGCAGGACTCTACCACATCATTTCGATTTCCGGCCTGCACATGGCGCTGTTCGGCGGCTTCCTGTTCGGCGCGGTGCGGTTCGGGCTGGTGCTGATGCCGGGCTTTGGCCTGAGGCATCCGGTCAAGAAATATGCGGCGCTAATCGCCGTTCTCGGCGCCAGTTTTTATCTCGCGATGTCGGGCGCAGAGGTTGCCGCCCAGCGCAGCTTCGTGATGATCGCGATTGTCTTTCTCGCGGTGATGTTCGACCGGCAGGGCATCACCATGCGCAATCTCGCCCTTGCGGCCTTTGCCGCCATTCTCCTCATTCCGGAAGCCGTGCTCGGGCCGAGCTTCCAGATGTCGTTCTGCGCGGCGATGGCCATTGTCGCATGGTTTGAATGGGCGCGGCGCCGCGCGCCCGATGAGGCGCAGGAAGCCCGGCGCGGCGGCTTTGCACGCTTTCTCAAAATCTATTTCGGCGGCATCGTTGCGACGACGATTGCCGCAACGCTTGCGACCTCGCCCTTTGCTGCGTTCCATTTCCAGCGCATCGCTCTGCATTCGCTGCCCGGCAATCTGATCGCGCTTCCTATCGTCGGCATTCTCGTGATGCCGTTCGCGCTGTTCGGTCTCATCCTGATGCCGTTCGGTCTCGACATGGCGGCCTGGCATGTCATGGGTTTCGGCATCGGCCTGATGCTGGGAATTGCCGAATGGATCGCCAGCTGGCCGGCGGCAAGCCTGGCGCTGCCGGCCTTTCCGGCGCTCGCCGCGCTCTGTCTTGCCGCGGGGCTCGTTCTTATTTCGCTGCTCACAACACGCCTGCGCTGGCTGGGCCTCGCGCCCTTCGCGGCAGGTATCGTTCTTGCCGCATCGCCCGCACAGCCGGACATTTACATCGACGCGACGGGGCGCGCTGCTGCGGTGCGCGGCACGGATGGAAAGCTCGGTCTTGCCGGCACCCGTTATTCAGGCTTTGCCGCCTCGACCTGGCTTGCGGCGGACGGCGATCTGAGACCCGCGCGCGACAAGACAGCGGCGCAATATGTGCGTTGCGACGCTTTCGGCTGCACGGCGCCGCTGCCGGACGGGCGCATATTCGCGCTGTCCTGGAGCTATGCCGCTTTGCGCGAGGATTGCACGCGCGCGGCCATTGTGGTGACGCGCCTCATCGCGCCGCCGACGTGCCGGGAAACGGCCCATGTGATCGACGCCGCCGATCTGGCAAAGACTGGTGCCGTGGCGCTGACGCTTTCGAAGGACGGGTCGTTCGCGGTCGAAGCCGCACGCGGTGCGTCGGAGCGTGTCTGGCACGGGCATGTCCAGACGCCGAGAGGCCCGGCTTTTGCCGGGCCTCTGGTCGAAACGGATTCCGTTTTCGGAGACGAAATTGAGGACGAAGATGATGAGAGCGCCGAAGACAGCGCGCTCTGATCAGTATCGACGAATAAGCCCGACGAGCTTGCCCTGAACTCGCACACGATCAGGTCCGAAAATGCGGGTCTCGTAAGCGGGGTTCGCGGCTTCGAGCGCGATGGAGGCGCCGCGCTTACGAAGGCGCTTCAGCGTCGCTTCCTCATCGTCGACGAGAGCGACGACGATATCGCCGGTATCGGCGCTATCGGATTTGCGTATGACGACGACATCGCCTTCGAGAATGCCGGCCTCGATCATCGAGTCGCCGCGCACTTCGAGGGCGAAGTGATCGCCGCCCGAAATCATTTCCGGCGGCACTGCGATGGTGTGGCTGCGGGTCTGGATGGCCTCGATCGGCACGCCGGCGGCGATGCGGCCCATGACCGGGACGGAGACCGAATTATAGACATCGACCTCTTCCGCCTCGACAGGCTTCGGGCGTGAGCGGCCAAGGCCGCCCTCGATGACACCCGGCGAAAACTTGCCCGCCGCGGGACGCATATTGGGCGCCGAGCTCTCCGGCAGACGGACAACTTCGAGGGCGCGGGCGCGGTTGGGCAGGCGGCGGATGAAGCCGCGTTCTTCCAGGGCCGTAATGAGGCGGTGAATCCCCGATTTGGAGCGCAGGTTCAGCGCGTCCTTCATCTCGTCGAAGCTCGGCGGAACGCCGGATTCCCGAAGCCGCTCATGGATATAGCGGAGTAGTTCATGCTGCTTGCGCGTCAACATAAGAGCCTCTTGGCCGGCCGGAATCAGGCCGAAACAAATCAGGAACAGGACCGTAACTGTTCCTTATGTGTTCTGCAACGGTTAAGATCAGGTTGAGACGACGAAGGGCGCAGTGCGAAGCGGCGTATTCGGTGTTAATTGCGGCGCGATGGAGCTCTCGCCCGACCTTATTCTCATCCTTGCCGGTGTCGCCTTCGTTGCCGGTTTCGTTGATTCGATTGCCGGCGGCGGGGGCCTTTTGAACGTTCCGGCCATGCTGCTCGCCGGCATGGATCCGGTCTCGACACTCGCGACGAATAAACTTCAGGGCATGTTCGGCGTCGGCGCCGCCTCGCTGCAATATGTGCGGCACGGGGTGACGAGCTGGCGGGCGATGCGCTGGATGATGCTGGCTTCGGGCGTGGCGGCCCTCTTCGGCGCGGCTCTCGTCACCAGCCTGCCGACCCAGCATCTGAAGGCGGCGCTGCCTTTCGTTCTTCTGGTGATCGCCCTTTATTTCCTCCTGTCGCCGCGGCTCGGCGATGTCGAAGCGGAGCCGCGCCTGAAAGAGGGAGTGTTCGCCTCCACCGTCGTTCCCGCCATCGGCTTTTACGACGGGGCCATCGGGCCCGGCACGGGCTCGTTCTTTGCGCTTGGGTTCATCACGCTGCGCGGGGAAGACATCCTGCGCGCCACCGGCAAGACCAAGCTTCTTAACTTCGCCAGCAATGTCGGCGCCTTCGTTTTCTTCCTGTTTGCCGGGAAGATCGTCTGGCTGACGGGGATCGGCATGGCCATCGGCAGCGTGCTCGGCGCGCGGCTTGGGGCGACGCTTGCGGTAAAAGCCGGCGGCAAGATCATCAAGCCGGTGCTTGTGCTCGCCTGTTCGGCCATGGCGATAAAGCTGCTGTCGGATCCCGCGCATCCGATCTGGGCCTTTTTTGCCGGCTAAAGCCCCCGTACTTACGTTCGTCTCCGGTCCGGCCTTTTGGCGTTCGGCGTGACAAATTGCATTGCAAACCGAACACAACCATAGATAAACTATAAATGGTTTTGCAATCGTCGGGGGACGGCATGAAATATCCTGGACGCGTCATCGAACCCTCGGAAACCGACAAGGCTCTGCTCGGCAAGATCGCGGCAAAGCTCGGCGCACGCGGATATGCGGTGCCCGAGCCGCATCACGCTTACACGCCCGCTTTTGCAGCGGCGGTGAAGCTCTTTCAGTCGCAGAACGTCTCGGCCAGCGGCTTCCCACTGAAGATCGACGGCAAGATCGGCCCCATCACCTGGGGCGCGATTTTCGAACAGGAACCGGTCGAGGCGGGCAGCAACGATCTGGTCAACCGCTCCCTGGAAATCGCCATCTCGCAGCTCGGCGTGATGGAAAAACCTCTCGGCTCGAATGGCGGGCCGGAAGTGGATCAGTATCTCAAATCGGTCGGCCTCGGCACCGGCTTCTTCTGGTGCATGGCGTTCGTCAACTGGTGCATCCAGAAGGCGGGCGCCGATCTCGGCAAGACAGTGAAGTTTCCGCGCACCGGCGGCTGCGTGAAGGCCTGGAACGATGCGGTCGCAGGCGGCCCGAAATCAGCGGTGCTGACGGCCGCGGATGCACGTACATCTCCGGGAAAAGTGAAACCGGGCGCGGTTTTCATCCTCAGCTACGGCAAGGGGCTCGGGCATACCGGTTTTGTGCGCTCCAATGCCGGCGGCGCGCTGATCACCGTCGAAGGCAATACCAATCAGGACGGCAGCCGCAGCGGGCTGGGCGTGTTCGAACTCAAACGCCGCAATGTGATGGACGCGCAGTTGAAGGGATTCATCCTGCCTTATTGAGCCGCGGCTTCACTCCGCCGCCGCTCTGACTCCGCCGATCCAGGCGTCGAGATCGGCTTTCGCGCGCGCTGTAACCGCGCTTTTTTTGAGCCGGGCTTTGTCCGGACCGCGCAGACGCGGTCCGCCCGGTTCGCGTTTCGGTTTCTCGACCGGCGGAAACAGGCCGAAATTGACGTTCATCGGCTGGAACGAGCGCTTGGTGTTCTCATCTCCCTCGACCGCAATATGTCCGCCGGTGATATGGCCGAGCAGCGCGCCGAAGGCCGTCGTATCCGGCGGCACATCGGCCGTGCGGCCGAGACGCTCGGCGGCGGCAAAGCGCCCGGCGAGAAGGCCGATGGCGGCGCTCTCGACATAGCCTTCGCAGCCGGTGATCTGGCCGGCAAAGCGCAAACGCGGATCGGCTTTGAGGCGCAGCACCGGATCGAGCAGGCGCGGCGAGTCGAGAAACGTATTGCGGTGCAGGCCGCCGAGCCGCGCGAACTCGGCTTTCTCAAGCCCCGGGATCATCCGGAACACATCGGCCTGCGCGCCGTGGCGGAGCTTGGTTTGAAAGCCCACCATGTTGAACAAAGTGCCGAGCGCATTGTCCTGCCTAAGCTGGACGATGGCATAGGCCTTCACCTCGGGATTGTGCGGATTGGTCAGGCCGACCGGCTTCATCGGTCCGTGGCGCAGCGTTTCCGGCCCGCGCTCGGCCATGATCTCGATGGGCAGGCAGCCATCGAAATAGGGCGTGTTCGCTTCCCAGTCCTTAAAGTCGATCTTTTCGCTGGAGACGAGCGTCTGTACGAAACGCTCATACTGCTCCTTGTCCATCGGGCAGTTGATATAATCGGCGCCGGTGCCGCCCGGTCCCGCTTTGTCATAGCGCGACTGGAACCAGCAAACATTCATGTCGATGGAATCGAAATGCACGATGGGCGCAATCGCATCGAAGAAAGCGAGAGCATCGCGACCGGTGATCTCGCGGATCGCATCTGCCAAAGCCGGCGAGGTGAGGGGGCCGGTCGCGACAATGACATTGTCCCAGTCGGCGGGCGGAAGACCCGCGATCTCGCTGCGCTCGATTGTAATCAAATCATGGCTTTCGAGCGCGGAGGTCACCGCCGCCGAAAAGCCATCGCGGTCGACGGCAAGCGCGCCGCCGGCCGGCACCTGATGAGCATCGCCGGCGCGCATGATCAGCGAGTTGAGGCGCCGCATCTCCCAATGAAGGAGGCCGACCGCATTGGCCTCGCTGTCGTCCGAGCGGAACGAGTTCGAGCATACGAGTTCGGCCAGCCCGTCGGTCTTGTGGGCGTCCGTCGAGCGCACAGGGCGCATTTCGTGGAGGATGACCGGCACCCCGGCTTCGGCGATCTGAAAAGCGGCTTCGGACCCGGCGAGGCCCCCGCCGACGACATGGACTGGTTTCATGGCCGGGAACCTAGGCGAGTGAGTCCCCCGGTTCAATCCGCTTGCGTGTGACACGAGGATGTAGGAACCATGACGCCGAAGAGCGAGTTTTTTTCCTATGCGCGACGGCCTTGAAACCCACGGATTGAAAAGACTTTACCTTGCCAGCCTGAACACGGCGCGGGGCATGAAGGCCGCCGCCCGCAGCGAGGCTGCGCTGCGCGAGGAGCTTTTCATCCTTATTCTGTCCGTGCCGCTGGCGCTGCTTCTGGCGCCGAGCATCGGCTGGTATGTGGCGATGATCGGCGTGATCCTCGCCATTCTCGCCATCGAGCTTCTCAACACCGCAATCGAAAAACTCGCCGATCACGTGACACCTGAATTTCATCAGACCATCGGCATGGTGAAAGACATGGGCTCGGCCGCTGTCGGCTGCGGCCTTGCGCTCGGCCTGCTCATCTGGGGCGGGGCTGCCATCGTAAAATTTGATCTTTTGGACAAGGTGCGCGTTCTTCTGGGCGCTTAACCCGCGGAGCACCTGTTGGCCGATCTTCTCTTTTACATGATGACCCCGCCGTCGCGGGCCTCGATCGTGCGCTGGATGCTCGAAGAGCTCGGCGAGCCTTACGACACGCATGTGCTCGACCGCAGCCGCGACGAACAGCGCGGCTCCGACTATCTCAAGATCAATCCCATGGGCAAAGTGCCGGCGCTGCAGCATGGCGATGCGCTGGTGACCGAAGCCGCCGCCATCTGCCTTTATCTTGCCGATGCATTTCCGAAAGCAGGATTGAACATTGCGATCGGCGATCCCTTGCGGGGCCGTTTCCTGAAATGGCTGTTCTTTGCGCCGAGCTGCATCGAACCGGCGATCCTCGACATCGCCTTTCCCCGGGAGAAGGCCCCGCCGCGCAGCGCTGCGGGCTATGGCGATTTTCATACGGTGATGAATGTCGTTGCCGATGCGGTGCGGGGGCGTCCCTACATCGTCGGCGAGACATTTTCGGCGGCCGATGTCGTGATCGCCTCGCAGCTGCGCTGGGGTCAGAGTTTCGGTGTCGTGCCGCGGCGTGAGGAGTTCAACGCCTATCTTGCCGGGTTTGAGCAGCGTCCGGCCTTCAAGCGCGCAGTCGATCTCGATGCGCAACTGAAGAAGCCGTCCTGAACCCTGCCGCGATGCTGAAAATTAAAAAGCCCGCCGGAGAGGCGGGCTTTTGTGTGTGCGGATACGCTTACGCTTACGCGACGTAGGTAATGAAAGCGGCACCGCCGCCGATCAAAACGCATGCTACGAAAGCAAAGAGAGCGAATTCGTCGGAAGAACTCATGGCTACGCCCCTGTGTCTGTGTTGCCCGGTTTTTAGGGCCGTCCTGTTTCCCGGAGATGTCGTCTAAACTTTCAGGGACGAAACAAAGTTTCGTCGACAATGCAATTTATTCGCGCAGGTTTCGCGGTTGCAGGGTATCGGTTGATTGACCCTGAGGAGAGCGGGGGCGACATTCAGGCTCATCCGTTGAAAACGCGTGTCAGGATTCGATGTGCTGATCATTCCTCGGCTCGAAATGCATGTGACGCATGTGTGCAATCTCACATGCGAAAGTTGCTCTCATTACTCGAACCACAGGCATAAGGGCTCGGTATCGATTGAGGAGGCGGATGCCTGGATGAGGTCGTGGAGCCGCAAAGTCACGCCCCAGACGTTCAATCTGCTTGGCGGTGAGCCGGCGATCCATCCGGATCTGCCGGCCTTTGTCGGTCTTGTCCGGAAGCACTGGCCGAGAAGCATCATCCGCATTGCAACCAATGGTTTTCTCCTGCACCGCCATCCGACGCTGCCGGCCGAACTCGAAAAGCACGGGCCGTCCGAACTGGTTGTGTCTGTCCATCACGGATCACCGGAATATCTTTCCCGGCTTGAGCCGGTCCGCGCCTTGCTGGCCGGATGGCAACAGGCCCATCCAAGGGTTTCTTTCAGCTATACGCCGTCAGCAGGCCGATGGACGCGTCGCTATCTGGGTGAAGGTGCGGATATGAAGCCGTTCACCGATAAGAACCCGCGCACCAGCTGGGACATTTGCCCGGCGCGTACCTGCGCGCAGTTGCATGACGGCAAGATCTGGAAATGCGCGCCTTTAGCCTATCTGCCGATGCAGGCCGAGAAATTCGGGCTCGGTCCGGAGTGGGATCCCTATCTGGCGTACAAGCCGCTCGAGCCGGGCAGTTCCAGTAAGGAGATTGCCGAATTCTTCGGCCGGAAAGAAGAGAATGTCTGCTCGATGTGCTCGGCGAAGAAAAGACTGTTTGATCTTCCGCTGCCCTATCGCAGCACCGGTGCTCCGGAAATGTCAGCCGCCGGCACCTGAGCGGGCCAGCACGCCTGCTGCAGCGGCAATGCCGGTCGCGAACGAGGCCTGCAGCAGATAGCCCCCGGTCGGGGCCTCCCAATCCAGCATCTCGCCGGCCACGAACACGCCGGGCAGGGATTGCAGCTCGAAATCGTCCGTGACGGCCGCGAACGGGATGCCGCCGGCCGTGGAGATGGCGCGCTCAAGACCCTGAAGGCCGGTCACCTTCAGCTGTACATGCTTGATCAATCTCGCCAGGGCGGCGGGGTCGGTCGGTAGCTCCCGCCCGCCGCTCTCGCGCAGGAGCCCGGTCTGGATCGGCGAAAGCTTCAGCGCCTTGCGTAGGAAATTGGTGAGCGTCGCGCCGCGGCGCGGATGCGACAGACGCTGTACGATACCGGCTTCATCGAGATCGGGTCGCAGGTCGATCGCAAGCCCGGTCTCGCCTGTCGACAGTGCATCTCGCAGCACCGGTGTCAGAGCGTAAAGCGCGCCGCCCTCAAGGCCGTAGTCGGTGACGACGAGCTCGCCCGCCACCTCGAGGGCGAAGGCTTCAACTGCAATGCGTTTGAGGGGGGTCCCGGAAAAACGCGACCGGAAGGTCTCCGACCAGTCAATCCGCACGCCGCAATTGGACGGCGCGAGCGGTGTTACGGGAACGCCTTTGGCCGTGAGAATTTTCGTCCAGCCGCCATCGGCGCCGAGACGCGGCCAACTGGCGCCACCGAGCGCAAGAACGACGGCATCGGCGCGCACCTCGCGTTCGCCTTGGGGCGTCGCGAAGACAACGCCGTTCTCCGAAAAACCCGTCCAGGCGTGCCGCGTATGGACGCGGACGCCCAAGGCCTCGAGCCGCCGCAACAAAGCGCGCAGCAGCGGCGATGCTTTGAAGCTTTTCGGGAAGACGCGGCCGGATGAGCCGGCAAACGTCTCTTCGCCGAGCCCTGCTGCCCATGTGCGCAGCGCTTCGGGCGGAAAGGCGCGCAAAGCGGCTTCCAGCTGCGGCGCCGGCGTGCTGTAGCGCGTGAGGAAGATGTCGAACGGTTCGGAATGGGTGAGGTTCAGCCCGCCGCGTCCGGCCATCAGCAATTTGCGGCCAAGGCTTGGCATGCGGTCATAGATCGAGACCCTGCATCCGGCCTGGGCGAGACGCTCGGCCGCCATCAGCCCGGCGGGGCCACCGCCGATCACTGCGATATCTGTCATGACTTAGGTGGTTAGGCTCAGAAGAAGCTTATGCCAATGACCGGGCCGAGGCTGATCGCCACCGCAAACACTTTCCAGAAGAAAGTCGGGGCGAGCCATACGGCCACAAAGCGCGACAGACGCGCCAGACGCCAGGCCACGAAGAGGCCAAAGCACAGCGAGCCGACATTGAGGACGTCGAACCAGAACTCCGACGCGTAGCCGGCGATGAAGGTGTAGATCACCGCCCAGCACATCAGCGCTTCAACGAGGCGCACGGCCGTCCTGGCGCGCTCGCCATGACGCAGGGCCGCCCAGCGGGTGATGCCGTAGAAGGCGAACAGGGCCACCCAGATGGCCGCCGACAGGCGTCCGGTGGGCTCGAAGGGCAGATGGTAGAAGGCCGGGCTTTTCAGGCCGACGCCGGTCGCCAGCATTGTGGCGTAGAGGAACATGGCCGCGAGCAAAGGCAGCGCCGTCCCGGCCAGAAGGCCGAGCCAGTCGGTGCGATTGATGACGTGGATGGTCCGCGCGGTATCGGTCACATTGGTATCCTTAGGGTGCTGGTATGCCAGAAATGGGCCCGGCTCCAGCCTCCGGCCTGGATTCAGGGTAAATCGCACCGGTTTGAGACTAGGTGTGCCCCTTGGGTGACGTGTGCCAGAGGCGGGTTGTCTCAGGCTTCCATGAGCCGGACGGCCTGCTCGGCGAAGAGGGGAACGAGGGTCAGCCTGCCGGTATCCACGCTCACATAGGGGCCGTGGCGGTGGACTCCGACCGTGAAGGGCCGGTGAAGCTCGCTGTGGGGGTCCTCGATGCCGGCTGCGCCCCAATTGACCATCCAGCCGCCCTTGATCACGGGCTTGGACAAGGTGACCCGGGCGACGTCCGGCACGACCGCAGTCAGGCCTTTGAGGACCTTGTCGCGCAGTTCGGCGCCTTTGGCGCCGGTAAGCTGAACGGGGATTGCCGGCGGCGTGAGGTCTTTCGAGGAGGCGGCGAGATCGGCCGGATACCAGGACAGGCAGACTGCGCCACCGCCATAAGAGACGATATCGCCGAACGGTCCGGAGACGATGGTCGTCGAACGCAGGCGCTGCGGCGGATCGGCTTCAGCGCGCAGGACGTAGCGGAAGCGGTAGAGCCAGGGACGCTTCGGCATCAGTCCGAGTTCGGCATCGACCTTGAACCGGCCGGGTCCGAGCGTATTGACGACGAAATCGTAGCGCTCTTCGCTGACGGCATCGCCCGCTTTCGAGGCGACGGTCAGGCCGGTATCTGCGGGTTTTACGCTTGTCACCACCCGTCCGGCGTGGAGGACGATCGAGGGCTCGCTCTGGAGCCGCGCCCGGACAAGCTTTGCCAAAGCTTCCGGATCGATGGCAATTTCCGGTGTGCGCACGCCGCCGGTGACGATCTCGCGCTCGAATTCGGCGTTGATTTCGGTGCGCGACATGCGGTCGGCGGGCTGCAGCACATCGCTGCCGAAATAGTCGGTGCCTTTGCCGTTCGTTGCCTCCCGCAGCAGCTCGGAGACTTTCACGCAATGCGCTTCGAACGCATCGGCCTCGACATGGCTGTCTTTGTGCACCGCATAGGCAAATGACGAGCGCGCTGTGAGGCTTGCTGTCGAACCGATCCAGCGCTGCAGGGACCGTTCGAAGGTGAGCGCGCCGCGCACCATCAGCTTTGCCGTCTCAAGGCTCGGATCTTTCCCGTATCCAAAGCCCAGATGTATTTTGCCGTGGTTATGGCAGGAGGCCTCGGCGAGGCAGAGCGCGTTGCGCTCGTATAGATCGCAACGGATCCCGCGCGCGGCGAGCTCGAGCGCGATGCACGCGCCCTGAAACCCGCCGCCCAGGACGGCAACGCGAATCCTTGGTCCCAGCATGGCGCCGCACCATGCCTTCCTCAATTCTGGAAGTCTATTCCGCTGCCTGCGCCTTTAGTCGGGTTTTTTTCGGCTTTCGGTTGAGAACTTCTTTCAAAAACCGGCCGGTATGACTCTTCGCGTTCTTGGCGACGTCTTCCGGGGTGCCGATGGCCACGATCTCGCCGCCGCCATCGCCGCCCTCGGGGCCGAGGTCGATGATCCAGTCGGCGGTCTTGATGACCTCCAGATTGTGCTCGATCACGACCACCGTATTTCCCTGGTCGACCAGCTCGTGCAGCACTTCGAGCAGTTTGGCGACGTCGTGGAAGTGAAGGCCCGTCGTCGGTTCGTCGAGAATGTAGAGCGTGCGGCCGGTGGCGCGGCGCGACAACTCCTTCGACAGCTTCACGCGCTGCGCTTCGCCGCCCGAAAGCGTCGTCGCCTGCTGGCCGACATGCATATAGCCGAGGCCGACGCGCGACAGGGTTTGCATCTTGTCGCGTATGGACGGGACAGCCTTGAAGAGATCGGCGGCTTCCTCGACCGTCATGTCGAGAACGTCGGCGATCGACTTGCCGCGGTAATCGACATCGAGTGTCGCGCGGTCATAGCGTTTGCCTTTGCAGACATCGCAGGTGACGTAGACGTCGGGCAGGAAGTGCATCTCGATCTTGATGACGCCGTCACCCTGGCAGGCTTCGCAGCGGCCGCCTTTGACGTTGAACGAGAAGCGTCCGGGCGCATAGCCGCGGGCCTTCGCTTCCGGCAGCCCCGCAAACCAGTCGCGGATCGGCGTGAAGGCGCCCGTATAGGTCGCGGGGTTCGAGCGTGGCGTGCGGCCGATGGGTGACTGGTCGATATCGATGACCTTGTCGAGATGTTCGAGGCCGGTGATCTTGTCATGCGCGCCGGGATGTTCGGTTGCGCCGTTGAGCCGCCGCGCCACCGCCGGAAATATCGTGTCGATCAGCAGCGAGGATTTGCCGCCGCCCGACACGCCGGTAACGCAGGTGAAAGTGCCGAGCGGGATTTCCGCCGTGACATTCTTCAGATTGTTCTCACGCGCGCCGGTGACTTTCAGAACACGCGATTTGTCATAGGTCCGCCTGCGCGCCGGCACCGGCACGCTCAGCTCGCCGGTCAGATATTTGCCGGTGATGCTGTTCGGATTGTCCATAATCTCTTTGACCGTGCCTTCGGCGATGATCTCGCCGCCATGGATGCCGGCAGCGGGGCCCATATCGACGACATGATCGGCAAGGCGGATAGCATCTTCGTCGTGTTCGACGACGACGACGGTATTGCCGAGATCGCGCAAGCGCTTCAGCGTTTCGAGCAGGCGTTCATTGTCGCGCTGATGCAGGCCGATCGACGGCTCGTCGAGCACATAAAGAACGCCGGTGAGGCCGGAGCCTATCTGCGAGGCGAGACGGATGCGCTGGCTCTCGCCGCCCGACAGAGTGCCGGAGGCGCGGCCGAGCGTCAGATAGGTGAGGCCGACATCGACGAGGAATTTCAGGCGGTCGCGGATTTCTTTCAGAATGCGGCCGGCGATCTCGTTCTGCTTGGCATTCAGCGTCGCGGGCAGGGCGGCATACCAGTCGCTCGCGGCCGTCACCGAAAGCTCGGTCACCTCGGAAATCGTCTTGCCGTCGATCTTCACCGCCAGAGCTTCGGGCTTCAGGCGCGCGCCTTTGCAGGTCGCGCACGGCGCCTCGCTCATATATTTGCCGATCTCCTCGCGCGCCCATTCGCTTTCGGTTTCGGCCCAGCGGCGCTCGAGATTGGTGACGACGCCTTCAAACGTTTTCTTCGTTTCATAGGCGCGTGCGCCGTCGTCGTAGACGAAATTGATTTTGCGGTCGCCCGATCCGTAAAGGATCATGTCGTGGATCTCGTCATCGAGATCCTTCCACGGCGTTGCCAGTGAGAAGCGATAGCTTTTCGCAAGCGCCGTCAGCGTCTGCGTATAGAAGGGCGAGGACGATTTGGCCCAGGGCGCAATCGCTCCGGCTTTCAGCGAACGCGTCTCGTCCGGAACGATGCGTTCCGGATCGATCTTCATTTCATGGCCGATGCCCGAACAGACCGGGCAGGCACCGAACGGATTGTTGAACGAAAAAAGTCGCGGTTCGATCTCGGCAATGGTGAAGCCGGAGACCGGACAGGCGAATTTTTCGGAGAAGACAAGGCGGTTCGGCTCTTTCGCTTTGCCCTTGGCGGGCGCGGATTCCTGACCATCGGCAAATTCCGCAAAGGCAATGCCGTCGGCAAGGCGCAGCGCCGTCTCGAGCGAATCCGCAAGGCGGGAGGCGATGTCCGGGCGCACGACGATGCGGTCCACGACGACATCGATATCGTGCTTGAACTTCTTGTCGAGCACGGGCGCATCGGCGATCTCGTAGAACTTGCCGTCGACCTTGAGGCGCTGAAAGCCCTTCTTCTGATATTCGGCGATTTCCTTGCGGTATTCGCCTTTGCGGCCGCGCACGACCGGCGCCAGAATGTACATGCGCGTGCCTTCCGGCTGCGACAGGATGCGGTCGACCATCTGCGAGACGGTCTGGCTTTCGATGGGAAGGCCGGTTGCCGGTGAATAGGGAATCCCGACGCGCGCCCAGAGCAGGCGCATATAGTCGTAGATCTCGGTGACGGTGCCGACGGTCGAGCGTGGATTCTTCGAGGTCGTTTTCTGTTCGATGGAAATGGCGGGCGACAGGCCGTCGATCTGATCGACATCCGGCTTCTGCATCATTTCCAGGAACTGGCGCGCATAGGCCGAGAGGCTCTCGACATAGCGGCGCTGGCCTTCGGCGTAGATCGTGTCGAAGGCGAGCGAGGACTTTCCGGAGCCGGACACGCCGGTCAGGACGATCAATGTGTCGCGCGGCAGATCCACGTCGACGTTTTTGAGATTGTGTTCGCGTGCACCGCGAATGGAGAGGAATTTGCTGGTCATCGGCTTCCGCACGCCGGGGGCCCGTCCGACGGTGATCAGTGTGAGATTAAGTCTATTCCGACGTCACGCACCTTGCGCCCGTGAGTCGCAGATGCCCAGAACATAACGAGAACAGGAAAATATGTCCACTGGTCGAGGCCGTTACTGTGGACAGTAGCGAGGACGTAAGAAGAGCAGCGGCGTTCCGCCAGCCCCTGCGGCGTATTTTGCCAGGTCTTGGCCGGAGACCGGACGCATGTGTCCCTTAGGATTTTTTCTGGACGAGGAACTGGTACATGCCGCGGAAGAAGGCGGGATGCCGGGTCTCGAAGTCATGCCAGTCGTCTAAGCCGGCGCTCGCGGAAGGCGCGGCATAATTGCTTCGCTTTTGCTGAGACTTCAGCAGGAAACCGAGGAACTCGAGTCCTTCCTCGTCGAGAAACCTTTTGATGCGGGGGATCGTGAAGCGCTCTTCCTGAACATGGAACAGCAGATCGCGACATGTGCTGGTTCCAAAGAAATCGCGGCTGTCGGTGACGGTTTTGGCCGGGTCGGAGTCATCGAGTGCCATGATGTCCTGCCGGGCACGGCGGATGTCATCGGCGCTGCCGCCATATCCGCGCCGGGCAATGACCTCCCGTGCTGCGACGATGTCGGCGCGGGCAACCTCGCTGTAAAGCGCAATGTCCATTACCCCGTTCGGCCGCAGCAGGGAAAGCAGGGTACGCCACCCCTTCAGCGGGTCTTGCATGTGGTGCAGCACGCCGCTGCAGACGATCATGTCGAACGAGCGCCCGAGCGATCCCAATTCCAAAATGTCTGCCTGTCCGTATTCGATATTGCGAATGCCCGCCGCCTCGGTCCGGTATTTGGCGTAGCAAAGACTGGTCAGGCTTAGATCGACAGCCGTTATGCGCAACTCCGGCATTGCGCGCGCCCGCTCGATGACTTGCTGACCGGTTCCGCAGCCCGCGATCAGGATATCGGTGGCGTCCGCTCCAAGCGGACGATAGGGCGCGCCCGGAAGCCGGGTGTGAACGTGCTGGTCGATGCTCCGGTGCTCACCATCCGATGCAGTTTTGATCCAGCGCGGATACGGGTTTTCCTCGTACTGTTCGCGGACGAGAGCGGATATCTCGTTGCCGATCGGCGTAAGTTGAGGAATGCCGCCGCGCATCGCGCGCTCGGCGAGCGGTTCCAATACCTGCCGTGTAAAAAGCTCCCGGAGCGGCGCAGGCCATTCCCGATCCTGAAGCGCGTCGCGGGATGCCAGCGTATGAAGGGGCTGATAGGCGGCGAATGCTGCAAGCGCGTGTGGGTCGGGGCTTTTGGCCGCGTTAAGCGTGTCGCCCAGCCCGTGCACTTTCTCCTGCTCGTCCGCAGACAATGCAAAAACGTAATCATTGATGAAACACTGCTGCGCGAGTGCGCAGAAAAATGCCAGGCTGTCCTCGTTTTCCGGTAAATCGCCGTTGCCGGCGATCGCATCAAGCAAAGCGGAGCGCGTTAGCGTAAGCAGCCTTTCAAGGCCGATATCGGCAAATTGCGTGCTTTCGAGCAGGGCCCGCAGCAGGGGATCGCGGGCGATGCTGCTCAGCCCTTCCTGCCCATACAGCTCCGCAAGCGTTTGGCGCTGCGGCCATGTGTGAACAGCGCGCGCAAGCGCGGCGGAGATGTATGGATCGGTTTTAAGAAGAGAAAGCGAAACCGCCGCGAGATCGCCCGGCCTTTTCCAGGCTTCCAAAACGGCGCGCGTGAGAAACATCCGGAAATCGCCGTCAGCCGGAATCGATATTGCGTTCTGCAGACAACCGACAAAAAGCGATCTGAGCTTCGTTGTTTCCTTGATTTTCAGTCCGCGGATGACGGCCAGCACCGCAAGCGTCAGATTGTTGCCACGGATATAGATCGTGGCGAGGTTTGCATAAGTGATCGCATCTGGCTTCAGCGCCAGCGCGCGCTCGTAGTGCTTTTCTGCTTCGAGGAGCTGCCCCGTCACGGCAAGTGCGTCGGCGAGGGTGCGGTGTGCCTCGGCGTGATCGGCGACCAGAGCCAGGGTTTGCCGCGACAGGCTGATCGCATCCTGCGGATGGCCGATCCTGAGGGCGATCGATCCGAGGTGATAGAGGCTGTCGGCGTGGCGAGGGTCGAGTGCAAGAACCTGCTTGAATAAAGCGAGAGCTTCCGGCAACCGGTTCGCGCGAAGATGCGCCAGCGCGCTGTCGAAAACCGGCCGCGATGACCCGGCCTGGCCCCGCTGCGTTGCGCCGCGTTGTTTGCGTCCCATGTGAGAATCGTTCCGCCTCTCTGGGAAGCGTGGCGGCAGAAGGTCAGTCGCGGCAAATGAAATCATGCGGGGGCCGTTGCCGGCGGCATTCGGGCGTGCTAGAACAAATAGAGAACACAATGCGGGTGCGCTCGCGCACGCCGATCGGCTCTGCATTGTGGAAAAGGCGATGGCGGGTCGCGTCGTCCGCCTCCCGGGCCTAGGGTGCGGGTAATTCGAAATACGAACAGCTACAGGAGCGGGTCATGGCGGGCAGCGTCAACAAGGTCATTCTGATCGGAAATCTGGGCGCGGACCCGGAAATCCGCCGCACCCAGGACGGCAAGCCGATCGCAAATCTCCGAATCGCCACCTCCGACACCTGGCGCGACAAAGCGACGGGCGAGCGCAAGGAAAAGACCGAGTGGCATCGCGTCGTCATCTTCAACGAGGGGCTCTGCAAGGTCGCCGAGCAATATCTGAAGAAGGGCGCCAAGGTTTATATCGAAGGCGCGCTGCAGACCCGCAAATGGACCGACAATGCCGGCATCGAGAAGTATTCGACCGAGATCGTCCTGCAGGGCTTCAACTCCGTTCTGACCATGCTCGATGGCCGCAGCGGCGGCGGTGGCGGCGCAAGTGACGATTTCGGCGGCAGCGACAGCTTCGGCCAGTCGGGCTCCAGCTCGCGCCGTCAGCCGGCAATGGCGGGCGGCGGCGGTTCCATGCGCGATGTGATGGACGACGAAATCCCCTTCTAACCTTCTCCGGAAGGTCATCGATCAAAAATGAAACGCGGCCTTCACGGCCGCGTTTTCTTTTAAGCAAAGCGATCCATCTGCGGCGTGTGCCCATTACTGGAACCGTCGCACTGCGGGAATCGTCAGTACAAACGGAACTCCCTTCCTCCCTGAGGGATTGTCCTTAAGAGCGCGGTGACCGAGGCATCCTTCCCACCGCGACGCAACAATGGGAGAGACGCACAATGAAAAAGTATCTTCTTCTGCCGATCGCGGCGGCATTCATGGTATCGCCCGCCCTTGCTCAGAACACGAATTCCGGCAATCTCGAGTCCCAGGAAAAAGTTCTGAAGGGAGCCGAAGAGTCTGCGAAGCCGGGTCCCGCCGGTTCGGGCAAGCCGATGCAGAGCGACCGCTCCTCGGCCGGTGAATCGAATTCCGGCAATCTGAAGAGCCAGGACGATGTTCTGAAGAGCGCTGAAGACTCGGCCAAACCGAAGCCGATCACGGGCTCTGGGTCGTCCGTCACGCCGAGCGGCGGCGACACCAATTCGAGCAACCTCAACAAGTAACCGCGCGTCTTGTTGCGTTACAGCCGGCCGTCTCCCGTCGAGGCGGCCGGCTTTTTTAAGCCTTCATCGCAGCGAAAGCCGACTCCAGATCGGCAATAAGATCGGCGATCTCTTCGAGGCCGATATGCAGGCGCAGCATCTGCCCGGCGGGCTTGTGCGCGATTGTCCGTGCCTTGAGATCGAACGGTACGATCAGGCTTTCATAGCCGCCCCAGGAATAGCCCATTCCGAACAACTCAAGAGCATCGAGGAATGTACGGACGCTCTTATCCGCTGCAGGTTTGAGCTCGATGGCGAAGAGGCCGCTTGCGCCTGAAAAGTCGCGCTTCCACAGAGCATGTCCCGGATCGCTGTCGAGGCCGGGATGCAGAACGCGCGCGACTTCCGGACGCCCTTCGAGCCAGCGCGCCACGGTGATCGCCGAGATCTGATGATGTTTGAGACGCACGCCCATGGTGCGAAGGCCGCGCAGCGCAAGGAAAATATCGTCCGGGCCGACCGACAGGCCGAGCGCGCCATGCGTTGCGTGCAGACGCGGCCAGGCTTTCTGGTTGGCTGAGATCGAGCCGATCAGAACATCGGCGTGGCCGGAAATGTATTTCGTGCCGGCCTGGATCGACAGATCGGCGCCGAAATCGAGTGGCTTGAAGAAATACGGCGTTGCCCAGGTGTTGTCGCAGAGAACGAGTGCGCCGCGCTTGTGCGCGGCTTCGGCAATGGCCGGAAGATCCTGAACTTCGAAGATGAGCGAGCCCGGGCTTTCGGTGAAGACAGCTTTGGTATTGGGTTTGAAGAGGCCGGCAATATCGGCGCCGAGCAGAGGATCGTAATAGCTCGTCTCCACGCCCATCCGCTTCAGCACCGTGTCGCAGAAATGCCGGTTCGGATGGTAGACGCTGTCGGCGACAAGGATGTGGTCGCCCGCATCGCACACCGACAGAAGCGCGGTCGTCACGGCGGAGAGCCCCGAGGGCGCGAGCACCGTGCCGGCGGCGTTTTCAAGCTCGCTCAGCGCACAGGTCAGCGCCTCAATGGTCGGCGAATTGCGCCGTCCGTAGGAATAGCGGATGCGGTTGGCGAAGAGATCGTCGGCGCTGGCATAGAGCACCGTCGAGCCATGATAGACCGGCGTGTTGACGAAGCCGTGCTGGGCCGATGGATCGCGCCCGGCCGAGACGAGTTCGGTATCGGGGCCTTTTTTGCTTTTGCCGGTACGGGACATGGATGCTCGCTGGAATGGGGGCGCATTTCGCGGTTTTTGGGCGCCCGGCGCAAGAGTGGCATTTGACGCGTGGAACGGGGAGGCCCCGGCGGCGTTTGCTTGTGCATTCCCGGACGGTGGAAGCCACATGAAGAGCCCCAAAAAGCCCGCCGCACGGCGGCCGACGCGCATTGTAAAGGTCGCCCCGGTCACGGTTCAGGAACCGGTCATCGTCTCCGCGACGGGGATTTTGCGCACCTCGATCATCGGCATTTTCCTGATGATGGCGGGCGGGGCGCTCTATTTCGCCCAGGACCTCCTGATTCCTCTGTGCCTTGCCTTCGTGCTGTCGGTGCTTTTGAGCCCGATCGTCCGGGGCCTCCTTCGTCTCGGCATACCTGAGGGCGTCAGCGCGACGCTCATTGTTCTCACCCTCCTGGCCCTCATTGCCGTTGGCGGGTGGTCGCTGTCGGGGCCGGTCTCGCAATGGATCGACGACGCGCCGCGCATCGGCGCGGAAATCCAGCAGAAGCTGACCCATATCCGTGGCTGGTTCGGCTTTGTTCAGCAGGTCTCAAATCAGGTCGATCAGATGGCGGGCGGCACCGACCCGGACGTGATGAAGGTCGTGCTGAAGGAGCCGGGTCTTCTGAAGAGCGCGGCGACGGGCGTGCCGGAAGTCATCACCAAAATCGGTCTCACGCTCTTTCTTTTGCTCTTCCTTCTCGCCTCGGGCGATCTCTTCCGCGAGAAGCTGGTGAAGGTTCTGCCGACACTCAGCGACAAGAAGCGCGCCGTGCACATTTCGCGCGATATCGAACGCGAAGTATCGCGCTATCTGCTGACGATTACCGGCATCAATATCGCAACCGGCGTCATGGTCGGTCTCGGCCTCTGGGCCATCGGCATGCCGAACCCGCTGCTATGGGGCGTGCTCGCGACCTTCCTGACTTACATTCCCTATCTCGGCGCGGCGATCGGCATTGCTCTGGTCGGCGCTGTTGCGATCGTCAGCTTCGATACGTTCGCGCATGCGCTGCTTGCTCCCGCGGTCTATCTCGGAGTGGCAACGCTTGAAGGTCAGGTACTGACGCCGATGATTGTCGGAAGGCGGCTCGAGATGAATGCGGTCGCCATCCTCGTCGCCGTCGCCGTCTGGGCCTGGCTGTGGGGCGTCATCGGCGCGCTGATCGCCGTGCCATTCCTCGTGATCATCAAGGTGATCTCGTTCCATGTGGAGAGCATGGAAGCGGTCGGGCGTTTCCTCGGCGCGCGCGAAACATCGCCCGCCGAGGACACGGAAAAGGCGGCCTAGCCGCGCGCTTTCGGCGTTGAGGGGTCGCCACCCCATTCGGTCCAGGACCCGTCGTACAGACGCGGCACGGTATGCCCCATTTTCTCGACGGCAAGCGCGAGAATGGCGGCCGACACACCCGAGCCGCAGGTCGTCACCATCGGCGCGGACGGATCGACGCCGGCGGCGCGGAAAATCTGCGTGAGCTCGGCGCCGTCCTTCAGGCGGCCGTCGGCAATGATCGTTCCGTAGTGAACGTTTTTTGCGCCCGGTATATGACCCGGCGCAACGCCTTCGCGCGGTTCGGCCTCCTCGCCGCGGAAGCGGGCGGGCGAGCGCGCATCGACGACCTGAATGCCGCTGTCGAGCGCTGCGCGTACATCGGATGTAGAGGCGACGGCGCCGCGGTCGGGCTGTGCCGAAAATGTCTTTGGCTTCGGCTTCACCGCGCCAGATTGCGTCGGCCGGTGCTCGGCCTCCCATTTCGGAAAGCCGCCGTCGAGAACGCGCACATCCTTTGCGCCCATCACGCGGAAATTCCACCACACGCGCGGCGCCGAAAAGAGGCCGAGGCCGTCATAGACGACGATGGTCATGTCTTCGGATATGCCGATCTCGCCGGCTTCCGCGGCGAAGAGTTCGGCACCGGCGATGGTGTGCGGCAAATCCGAATCCGGATCGGCGACTTTGTCGATGTTGAAACGTACGGCGCCGGGAATGTGCGCAGCGAGATATTCCTGATCGGGATCACGGCCGGTTTTCGGCATGTACCAGCTCGCATCCACGACTGCGAGCTTGGGATCGCCGAGGCGAGCGGCGAGCCAGTCGGTCGAGACAAGTGTTTCGCTCATGTCCTCACCACTTCCCCGTATTGGGCATCGACGTCCAGGGCTCCTGCGGCGGCAGGGCGCCGCCTTTCTGCAGGAGTTCAACCGAAATGTTGTCAGGCGAACGGATGAAAGCCATGCGGCCGTCGCGGGGAGGGCGGTTGATGGTTACCCCTTCGGACTGCAGTTTGGCGCAAAGCGCGTAAATGTCGTCGGTCTCAAAGGCGAGATGACCGAAATTGCGTCCCTCGCCATAGTCTTCCGGATCCCAATTATAGGTGAGTTCAAGTTCCGGCGCGCGGGCGGCGGTTGCATTGCCCTTGTCTTCGGGCGCCGCCAGGAAAATCAGGGTGAAGCGGCCGGCCTGATTTTCGGTCCGGCGGATTTCGACCATGCCGAGCTTGTTGCAATAGAAATCGAGGGACGCATCGACATCCTTGATGCGGACCATTGTGTGAAGATAGCGCATGGCTGACCCCGGTTATGCTGTCAGGCGGAACCTATGACCTCTGAGGCCGATCTCAAGACCCAGATAGACCACCTGCGGCGCCTCGTCCTGTCGGCAAAGCGCGGGGTGGCGCTGACCGGCGCCGGATTTCCACCGAATCGGGCATTCCGGACTTCCGGTCGCCCGGAGGTTTGTGGTCGAAGAACATGCCGATCCACTACGACGACTTTATTTCGTCGGAAGAGATGCGGGCCGAAGCCTGGCGGCGCAAATTCGTGCTCGACGACGCCACTAAAGGTGTGAAGCCGAACCTGGCGCACCACGCCTTGGTGAAACTGACCGAGCAGGGGCATCTTGCGGCCGTCGTCACGCAGAATATTGACGGGCTGCACCTTGCCGCCGGCATGCCGGAAGACCGTCTGATCGAGATCCACGGCAATGGCACATACGCGAAGTGCCTCTCTTGCGATTGCCGTTACAACTTGAACTGGGTGCGCGAACGCTATGAAGCGACGAAACAATCGCCGCTGTGCGAAGCGGGCGGCGGATATGTAAAGTCGGCGACCATTTCCTTCGGCCAGGCGATGCCGTTTGAAAAAATGCGCCGCGCCGAGCAGCTCGCGGCGCAGGCGGATGTGTTTCTCGCGCTCGGTTCTTCGCTCGTCGTATACCCGGCGGCGGCGCTCCCGGTGATTGCAAAACGCAACGGCGCCGTTCTTGTGATCGTCAACCGGGAGCCAACGGAACTTGACGCCATCGCAGATGTGTTGATTTCCGGCAACTTGGGCGACGTATTTGCGACTTTTCAACAACACTAATGGCGTTAACGAACAGACCCCCCCTTCCGCTTCGCGTGCACTCGTGCGTTCCTCTGGTTGAGAGCAAGACTCGCAACTGAGGCATTAAGAGAGCGAGCCGCGTAATTATGAGAGACGGTTTACACGGCCAGGCGGGGCTGGGACCGTCGGAGGCTGACGAGACAGGCGGAGAAACTCCGCTTGGGCTTGTTGAAGTTTCCGGCGTCATCAAATGGTTCGACGTCGCCAAAGGCTACGGATTCATCGTGCCCGATCGCGGGGGGGCTGACGTGCTTTTGCACGTGACCTGTCTGCGCGCGGGCGGATATCAGACGGCAAGCGAAGGGGCGCGGATTGTCTGCGAGGCCCAGGAGCGATCGAAAGGTCTTCAGGCCTTCCGCATCATCTCCATGGACTCCTCGACGGCCATCCATCCCGCCCAGCTTCCGCCGCGGACCCATGTCAGCGTTACGCCGACAAGCGGTCTGGAGCGTGCCGAGGTTAAATGGTTCAATCGTCTGCGCGGGTTCGGCTTCCTGACCCGCGGTCCGGGAACGCCGGACATCTTCGTCCACATGGAAACGCTGCGCCGCTACGGCCTTACCGAGCTGAAGCCGGGGCAGACGGTTCTCGTGCGCTTCGGCGACGGACCGAAAGGTCTGATGGCGGCCGAAGTGCTGCCGGACGGACCGAACCAGTTCCCGGCGTCGCACTGATCCTCCGGATAGCCCGCACAGCGGCGGCGGCTTTTGCCGCCGCGGCGCTTTTCTGCGTCTGCTTGACCGTAGCGGCGCAGGCGGCCGGCTTTTCGCCCCTCACCATCGAGACCAAGAGCGGCGCACACGCCTTCCAGGTTGAAGTTGCAGCCGACGACACGACACGCGCGACGGGTTTGATGTACCGGCGCACGCTCGATGCCGACAAAGGCATGCTGTTCGACTTCGGCCGGACGCAGCCGGTCGCCATGTGGATGCAGAACACCTATGTGGCGCTCGACATGGTGTTCATCCTGCCGGACGGCACGGTGCACCGGGTCGAGGACCATACGACGCCGCTGTCCACGCGTTCGATCGAGTCGGGCGTCGATGTCCGCTATGTGCTGGAACTGCCGGCAGGAACCGCCGATCGCATCGGGATAGTTCGCGGCTCGAAGGTGAAGCACGCCATTATCGGCAAATAGGCGCCGCTACTTCTTCTCCAGCAGGATCTGCGCGCCCTTTTTCTCGATCTGCCCGCGCACCTTTTCGGCGATGGCGGCGAGGATCCAGGGCAGGTCGACCTCGACCCGGACAGAGCTGTCCATGACCGCGATTCGCCCCGTCACCTCTTGGCCCATGGCGCCGATGCGAAAGCTCATATCGTCGCCCACCCATTCCTCTTCCATGGTTGATGAATAGCTTGCGAGTTGCGGCTTAACTTTCTGCAACCCCTCGCGAATTCTCTTTATGGCCTCGGCCTTTGTGTGCTGGTGGGGCAGGGTTACAATGACGGGCTTTTTCATGTTTGCCTCGGTTCCGGTGGATAGGAACGCGTTCGGGGGCATTTGGGTGCCCGGATTCACAACTCGCTAAGGCACTTGGCGTCATAAAAGGCGTGACCCTGGGGAAGATTGTGTCAACCGTCTCGCCTTACAGCCAAATTGCCGTTCTCGTCGTCGATGACGACGCCTATCTCCGCAAGATCGTCCGCAGCCTTCTCATCGGCTTCGGCGTACAGCGTGTCTATGAGGCGGGCGACGGGGCGCAGGGGCTCGAGGTCATGAACCAGTTCCGCCCGGACGTGCTTCTGGTCGACTGGGAAATGCCGATGCTGAACGGCGCGGAGATGATCCGCCTGGTGCGCGATCCGGCCAATTCTCCGCATGCGACGACACCGATCATCCTGATGACGGCGCACACCGAACGTCACCGTATCCAGCAGGCCATGCAGCTTGGCATCAACGAGATGCTGGTGAAGCCCTTCTCGGCAAAAAACCTGCTGCAGCGGCTCGACCTCGTGGTCAATCACCCGCGGCCCTTCATGCAGATCGGCAATTATTTCGGCCCGATGCCAAGACCCGCGCGCGGTGCAGCCAATCTCGGCCTTGCGACCGAAATCGCCGAAGCCTGATCTTACTTTGACAGCAAGGACCGGGGTGGGCAGGCACTGCGCCTTCCACTAGTTTGACGCGCCAACCGGACATCATCCCCGTGCCTCAGCCCGCCGCCGCCCGATCCATGAACCGCATGGAATGGGCGCTCCTTTTCTTTCTCTCCATTCTTTGGGGCGGCTCTTTCTTCTTCGTCGGCGTGGCGGTGAAGGAAATTCCGCCGCTGACGCTCGTCGTCCTGCGCGTTGGTCTTGCGGCGCTCATTCTGCTCATCATCGTGCGCGTAATGGGGCTCAAGCTGCCGCGCACGCGCGAAGCCCTGCAGACTTTTCTCGTCGTCGGCCTCATCGCCAACGCCATACCTTTCTGCCTCCTCGTCTGGGGACAGAGCCATATCGCGAGCGGCCTTGCTTCGATCCTGAATGCAACGACGCCACTGGCGACAATTGCGGTCGCGCATGTCTTTACAGCCGATGAGAAGATGACCGGCGGGCGTCTTGCCGCCGTCGTGCTCGGGATTGTCGGCGTTGCGATCATGATGGGGCCGGACGTCCTGCACGATCTCGGCGTCAATGTTCTGGCGCAGGTTGCCTGCCTCGGCGCATCCTTGTCCTATGGTTTTGCGGCCGTGTTCGGCCGGCGTTTCAAGCGGCTCGGCATCTCGCCGCTTGTTTCGGCGACCGGGCAGGTCAGCGCATCTTCGCTGATGCTTCTGCCGGTCGCTCTTTTGCATGACCGGCCATGGTCATTGCCTCTGCCCAGTGCTGAGGCGATTGCGAGCATTCTGGCGCTGGCGGCGTTTTCGACGGCGCTGGCCTATATCGTCTTCTACCGGCTGCTCGAGACGGCGGGCGCAACACGCCTGACGCTTGTCACCTTTCTCATTCCCGTCACCGCGATTTTTCTCGGCTGGGCGGTGCTCGGCGAAGCGCTGCATCCGCGGCATTTCGCAGGCATGGCGCTGATCGGGCTCGGGCTTCTCACCATCGACGGACGGCTGAACGGGCGGCGCAGCACCCCGCCGGTCTAGCCCCTACAGCCTCATCCTGAGGAGCCCGCGCAGCGGGCGTCTCGAAGGATGGGCGGCGAGTTCAGAGGTCGTAACGCATCCTTCGAGACGCACCTTCGGTGCTCCTCAGGATGAGGTCGTCACTTCTTGAAGATGACGGCGTATTCGTCGGGCTTGAAGCCGATGAACAGACGCCCGCCATGTTCGAGAACCGGGCGTTTCACAAGCGATGGGTTTTCGACCATCAGCTTGCGCGCCTTCGCCTCGGTGAGGCCTTCCTTCTCGGCATCGGGGAGGGCGCGATAGGTCGTGCCGGCTTTGTTGAGCACCACATTCAGCCCGGCCTGATCGACCCAATCCTTGAGCTGCGCCTTGTCGAGGCCTTCCTTCTTGAAATCGTGGAAGCGGTATTTGACGCCGTGCTGGTCGAGCCAGGTGCGCGCCTTTTTTACCGTGTCGCAGTTCGGAATGCCGTAGATTGTCGTGGTCATGTGCCGGCCCTTGCCTTGTCCCGGCGTCTCTTGTCAGGTCCGGGGAGGCTTTGCAACGGCGAGCGCGTTTGCCTAGGCCGGGTCCCAGGCGATGGTGCGGAAGGCGCGCAAAAGATCGCCATCGAGCTTGCCGATCATGCTTTCCATGACGCCGAGCGTTCTTTCCACCGCCATGCGCGATTTCTCGGCATGCTGTTCGCTGAGAACACAGAAGACGTCGGCGATGGTCACGATGCGGACGAGATCGGGAATTTGCAGGCCGCTCAACCCGTCGGGGTACCCGCTGCCGTCGAGAAATTCATGGTGGTGACGGACGCAGGCCAGAATTTCCTCCGGGAAACCGCCTTCGCGCACGAGAAGCTCGTAGCCGAGAACAGGGTGCTTCTTCACCTGTTCCAGTTCCTGTTCCGTCAATACGTCCGGATTCTCCAGGATGTCGAGCGGAAGGAGGGCGTTGCCGATATTGTGCAGCAATCCGGCGCGCGCCAGCCTTTGCTGATCCTCGATCCGCATGTCCAGCGCCTGCGCGAATGCGACGGCGACGCCGGTCACGAGAAGGCTGTGCCGGTACGTCGCGTTGTGGTGCTGCCGCACGAGATCAAGCCAGGCCTTGATGCCGGACGTGCGCAGCGCATCGATGATCACGACGTCTTTGACTTTGACTTGATCGAAGGGCACCGGGCGTCCGCCGCGCGAGGCCCGGAATATGTTCGTCAGCATGCCGTGAGCGGCCGCAACCCCGAGGCCGACCGCGCCGCCATGTTCGACAGCTTTTCGCTCGAAAGCCTGATCGTCCTTGTTGCGCACGGCGTCGATAAGATCGCTGGGCTCGAACGGCCGGCTGATGGCTGCAGCGCCAAGAGCCCGGATCTTCGCAACACGCAGTTTCCGCTCGAGCTCTTCGGCGCTGTAGTCGAGAACGCAGATGATCGGGATCGACGATTTTTCAGCGAAACTGCGCACGAGTTCCATGCCGCGGCCCGGATCCGGCGAATCGAGATCCACATCGATCACCGCGCATGCCGCGGTCCGCGTCACCGTTTCCGGCGCGCTTCCCGGCAGCCATCTGCGGATCGGGCCGATCTCGCCCAATATGCTGGCAAGTTCGGCGCGCTCCGGCGCTCGATCCGAGACAACAGCGATATGAGATCGCGGGGAAGAATGAGGCACTCGCTTATGGAGCATCAACCGTACCTACTGATAAGCAAAAGCCTCCCCCAAGGGTTAGTGATTAGGCCCAACCCGTTTTTTGTAAGTTAATGAGCGCCACATTTATGCTTACGGCCACTTAGGACGACTTATCTTAAACATGATGGTAAGTCCGGCGTCGGCACCGCACGGTTGCGCATTTGTGCCGTCTGCACAACCGGGTGTTTGAGTTTGGCTCAGCCTATCGCTGCGGCGGCTTTTTCGATGAGATCGGCAACGGTGCCGGGCTGCGAAACATAGACGGCGTGGCTCGCCGCAACTTCGACGACGGTTGAGCCGGCGCGCTGCGACATGAGTTTCTGCGCCGGGGGCGGGATCATCTTGTCGCCGCCGGCGATCAGATACCAGCTCGGTTTGCTTTTCCATGCCGGCTTTGTGATCGCGCCGCCCAGCGCACCGAGCCCCCAGGGCAATTGGGAATCCGCCATGAAGGCCGCTTTGTCGGCATCGACATCGGCGCAGAACGCGTCGTGGAATTTCGCTGTGTCGAGAAACAGAAATCCATCCCGTGGCGGCAGGATCGGCGGCGCGGCTGCACCGGGCGGCGGATTGGCGATGAGCGAAGAGACGGACTCGCCGGCATCGGGCGCAAAGGCGGCGATATAGACGAGCGCCTTCACCTTGGCGTGGTTGCCGGCTTCGGTGATGACAACGCCGCCATAGGAATGGCCGACGAGAACGACAGGGCCGTCCTGCGCATCGAGAACAATGTTTGTTGCGGCGACATCGCCCACGAGCGTTTCGGTCGCGTGCTGCACGACGCTGACTTTATGTCCGCTCTTTTTCAGCGCGCGGTAGACACCTTCCCATCCGGAGCCGTCGGCGAAAGCGCCGTGTACCAGAACAATGTTGACAGATGACGGCATACGCATCTCCTCAAGAGCATCCGGCGCGGACCCTAGGCTCATTTCCGCCGGATGGGAAACAGCTCCCGGAGGCGCGCATCGCGCAGCCACAACCCGCCCCACATGAAAAGCCCGAGATAGATGCTGAAGAGGATATGGCTGAAGAGCGGGCTTTCGGCGCGGATTTGTGTCGCCATAGCGCCGCCGAACAGGCCCATGAACAGGACGGCGCCGAGTATGCTGGTGCGCGGGATGAGGTAGAGTACGAGCAGCGCAAGCTCGATGATGCCGATCATAAAGGCGTAGCCGGCAGGCCAGCCGAGCTGCGCCATGGTTTCCTCGGCAATGGGCAGTTGAAGCAGTTTCGGCGCGACGGATGCGCCGAGAATGAAGAGAGCAAAAAGCCCGGTGAGAATACGGCCTGCCCAGATCATGCTGTGTCTCCCTCTTTGTCCTGCGATTTGAGTGTCTCGTAGCGAGGAACATGAAAGCGCTTGCGATAAGCGCCGGGCGTCAGCTCCGTTGTGCGTTTGAAAAGACGGCGGAAGAAAGCCGCGTCTTCATAGCCGACCGTCCAGCTGATGTCGTCGATGGAAGCGTCGGTACGCTCGAGCCGTCTTTTGGCTTCCTCGATTCTGATCTTCTGCACATAGGCGACAGGGCTGAGCCCGGTGGCCTGCGTGAACCTTCGCTTGAAGGTGCGTTCGGCAAGTCCGCTGCGGCGGATCATCTCCTCGACGGGATTTGCGACCGAAAAATGCGTAGCGATCCAGTCCTGCGCCGCCATGACGGCCATATCGCCGTGATCGTTCCGGCCTTCGAACACCATATACGGCGCAAGCCCGTCCTGATGCCATTGCAGGGCGAAGAGGCGCGCAACGGTCTGTGCCGCCGTCGCGCCGGCATGGCGGGCGATGAGGTAGAGCACGAGATCGTGCCAGGTCATGGATGCGCCGGAGGTGATGAGTTCGTCGCGCTCACCGCCGATGACGAGCACGCGTTCCGGATAGGCGGGGATCTGCGGATAGGTGTCGGCGAAAATCTGCGCATAGCCGAAATGAACCGTCGCCGGAACGCGGTCGAACAGTCCCGTTTCCGCCAGCAGAAAAATGCCCGAACAGGCCGAGCAGACGAGGGCGCCTTTGCGGTGCATCGCGCGCACCCATTGGATGAGATCCGGATAGCGGTTTTTCCGCCAGCCCTCTTGGCCGAGAAGGATTGAGGGCACGATGACGATATCGGTGCTTTCGATGCTGGCGATGTCGCGCTGCACAAAGACCGGGACGCGGCTTGCAAGCTGCAGCGCGCCAGTCTTTTCGCCGACGATCTCGACTTCGAAAGGCGGGCTTTTCATCAGACCGCCGCCCGCTTCCGGCATCGCGTGAAAGACGTTCATCACGTCGAAAATGCCAGTCAGCGTCGATATGACGGCCTCGGGGATAGCGACGAGGCTGACATGGAGCGGTTTCTGGCCGGTCTCGCTGGGCATGGGGCTCTCTTCCGGAGGCCGGAGACTAGCCAAGCGCCCGAACCCGCACAAATCGCGCTGGCACAAACGGCCCGGTTTTGGCCAAGCCGCCTCTGACGCACGTCCGCCCGGACTGCGAAGTTCGCGTACCAAACACAGGAGCGCGGTCATGGAACATGTAAATCCCAACCAGCGGGATCAAGCGAAACTCGATGCGATGCTGGCGCGCGCCGTCGGCGATCTGTCGGCCGGCTATGGCGGCGTCATGGTGAGCCTCGGCCACAGGCTCGGCCTGTACCGGGCGATGGCGGGTGCGGGGCCCTTGAGTTCGCGCGAAGTGGCAAAGCGTGCAGGCTGTGCCGAGCGCTATGTGCGCGAATGGCTGAATTCGCAGGTCGCCGGCGGCTATGTCGATTATCATGCGTCGAGCGAAACCTATGAGCTGACGCCGGAACAGGCTTTCGTTCTCGCCGACGAAAATAGCCCCGCTTTCATTCCGAGCGCCTGGTCGGTGCCCGCCTCGATGTGGGCGGACGAAGAGAAAGCTGTCACCGCGTTCCGTACGGGTAATGGCATTCCCTGGGGCGATCATGACGGGCGGCTGTCCTGCGGCGTTGCCGCTTTCTACCGTAATGCCTATCGCGGCAGCCTCGTCTCCGAATGGCTTCCGGCGCTCGATGGCGTTGCCTCGAAATTGAAAGCGGGCGCGCGCGTCGCCGATATCGGCTGTGGCCACGGCCATTCGACCCTCTTGATGGCGGAGGCTTTCCCGGCCTCAACCTTTTCCGGCTTCGACACGCATCCCCAGTCGATCGGCATCGCGCGCGCCCATGCGGTGAAGGAGAGCCTCGATACGCGCGCTCTGTTCGAGACGGCGAATGCGAGCGATTTTCCGGGCGGCAAATACGATCTCATCTGCTTCTTCGATTGCCTGCACGATATGGGCGATCCGCTTGCGGCGGCGCAGCAGGCAGCCAAGCAGATCGCGCCGGACGGCACGGTGATGCTGGTCGAGCCGTTCGCCAATGATCGCGTCGAGGACAATGTCTCGCCGGTGGCGCGGCTATATTATGCGGCCTCAACGACGATCTGCTGCGCGCATGCGATTTCGGAAGGCGGGCGCATGGTGCTGGGCGCGCAGGCGGGCGAGGCGAGGCTTGCGCAGGTTTTCCGCAAAGCGGGCTTTACGAAGTTCCGCCGGGCGCTGGCAACGCCCTTCAACCTGATCCTGGAAGCGCGTCTTTAGACGCGCTTCACTCCCACTCGATCGTGCCCGGCGGCTTCGACGTCACGTCGTAGACGACGCGGTTGATGCCGCGAACTTCATTGATGATGCGCGTCGCGGCGCGGCCGAGGAAATTCATATCGAAATGATAGAAATCGGCCGTCATGCCGTCGGTCGAGGTGACCGCGCGTAGCGCCAGAACGTGATCGTAAGTGCGGCCGTCGCCCATGACGCCGACGGTGCGAACCGGGAGCAGCACCGCAAAGGCCTGCCAGATGACATCGTACAAGCCCGCTTTGCGGATCTCGTCGAGATAGATGGCGTCGGCCTTCTGCAGAATGTCGATCTTCTCGCGGGTGATCTCGCCGGGAATGCGGATGGCAAGACCCGGACCCGGGAAGGGATGGCGGCCGACAAAGGCATCGGGCAGCCCAAGCTCGCGGCCGAGCGCGCGCACTTCGTCCTTGAAGAGTTCGCGCAGCGGTTCGACGAGCTGCATCTTCATGCGCTCGGGCAGGCCGCCGACATTGTGGTGCGATTTGATGGTGACGGACGGCCCCCCATGGAAGGAGACGCTTTCGATGACGTCGGGATAGAGCGTCCCTTGCGCGAGAAAATCGGCGCCGCCGATTTTCTTGGCTTCCGCATCGAACACATCGATGAACAGACGCCCGATGGTCTTCCGCTTTGTCTCCGGGTCGGTGACGCCCTCAAGCTCTTTCAGGAAGAGATCGGACGCGTCCACATGGACGAGCGGGATGTTGTAGTGATTGCGAAACAGCGTCACGACCTGTTCGGCTTCCGCCTGGCGCAAGAGGCCGTGATCGACGAAGACGCAGGTCAGCTGCTCGCCGATGGCTTCGTGAATGAGAAGCGCCGCAACGGATGAGTCCACACCGCCCGACAGCCCGCAAATGACGCGGCCTTTGCCGACCTGTTTGCGGATCTTGGCGATGGCCTCTTCGCGATAGGCAGCCATGGTCCAATCGCCTTTGGCGCCGACGATCTCGCGCACAAAATTGCGGATCAGGCGCGCGCCATCCGGCGTATGGACGACTTCCGGGTGGAACTGCACGGCGTAATAGCGCCTCGCTTCGTCCGCGACGGCGGCAAAGGGAGCGCCTTCGGACACGGCGATGACCTTGAAGCCCTGGGGCAGGGCCGTGACGCGATCGCCATGGCTCATCCACACCGGATAGCGCTTGCCGGTCTGCCAGACGCCGTCGAAGAGCGTGCTCTCGGAGACGACCTCGATCTCGGCGCGGCCGAATTCGCGCGAATGGCCGCCTTCGACCCCGCCGCCGAGCTGGGCCATCATGGTCTGTTCGCCATAGCAGATGCCGAGAACCGGAAGCCCCGAGTCAAAAACGCTTTGCGGGGCGAAGGGCGCGTCGAGTTCTGTAACGGAGGCCGGACCGCCGGAGAGAATGACGCCTTTGGCGCCAAAGGTCTTGAAGGCCTCAGGGGCTTTCTGGGAGGGGACGACTTCGCAATAAACCCCCTGTTCGCGGACTCTTCGGGCGATCAGCTGAGTGACCTGCGAGCCGAAATCGATGATGAGGATGCGGTCGTGAGCGGGGGTAGCTGTCATGGCAAGGGGTTAAGTCAAAGTCCGCCGCGCCGCAACGGGCCGGGTGCCGCATCGGCCCGCGTTTACCGGATTTCTGGGAATATCGGTCATGGTGCGCCGCATAAGCCCGAAAAGGGCGGCTGACGGGGCTGGCCAGGGACTGGGCCAAAGGGCTGGAATGACTGATTTTCGAGCAGATTCAGAGGGCTGGGCCGAATGGGGCATCCGCCAAATGATGGCGGTTCTGTATGCCGTCCGGCCCCGGCGCCTTCGGGAAACGGCGGTCGTGATCCCCGTGACCTTCTGGCGAACCCTGAGGCCTGGCCCCGCCGTGCCGGACGAGAGCTCTCTCGCCGGTCCGGACGGTTATGGCGGGCCGGTACATGACCGTTCGGTCCAGGCGGTCCTTGCCGGGATGAAGAACGGCTTTCACGTCATGGGCCATGCCGGGCCGCTGAAATGGTGGTCGCCGCCGGAGCGCGCCGTGATGATGCTTGGCGATGTGCATATTCCAAAACGCTTCCGCCGCACGCTTAAGAATTCCGGTTTCACGGTGTCGATCGATGATGCCTTCGACGATGTCGTGCGCGCCTGCGGCGCGCCGCGCAAACGCCTTCATCTCACCTGGCTGCATCCCAAAACGCGCGCGCTGATGGGCGAACTCCACAGAGCCGGCCATGCCCATTCGGTCGAAGTGCGCAATGAAGCGGGAGAGCTGGTCGGCGGCGTGTTCGGCGTCACGCTCGGTCCGGTGTTCAGCGCGCTGTCGATGTTCCACACCGCAAACGATGCGTCGAAACTCGCGATCGTCAGCCTCTACCATCATCTGTCGGCCTGGGGTTTTGCCGCGGTCGATCATCAAGCGCTGAGCCCCTGGGTGAAGGATCTTGGCGGCAAGACCATCCCGCGCGCTGACTTCAATGCGCTGATCAAAGGCTCAGAGCCCGCAAAGGCAAAGCCTGGGCGCTGGCATGTGGAATTTGCGCCGAAAGATACGGCGGAGTGGAAGAAGTCCGACGCAGCCTAGAAACAGGCTTGGCCGCCGAAAAAGCCGTTCGGCGTTGGGGCTTGGCAGAAGCCGCCCGCTGGAGTTCCGTTATTTGGGAATGGCCCAAAACGCCCCGCGGGAGTGCAACAGAAAGCCGGCATTGGAACGCCGCCACCACCCTGCACAAAGCCCTGTACGGGCCCCGCAGGCGAAAAGCACACACAGGGACTTCCCGGCGCCATGCCGACCGAGAGCGGGCAGGTCCCGAAACTTGTCGCACAGAACTGGGCGAAGGCGGGGCTTGAGAAAACGCACAGGACGATGCCGATGAGCAGCCTCATTTGATCAATCCGGCGACATCGTTGTACGGATTGAGCGTCGCCAGAGACGGGCTTTTCTTGACGAGTTTCCAGCTCGCTCCGTCACGCACCAGCGCGTACTGGGCGAACTCACCGCCTGAATATTCGAATTCGAATTGCAAGGGCGCGCCGGGTGCCGCGAATTGCGGCTGACCATCCGGTGTCACCGTTGGCTGCTCGTCCGGTGCGGGATAAAACGTGATGGGAAATTTGTCGCCAACATTGAAGCCGGGGGCGACGATTAGAAAATACTCGACATTCGGAATCTTCTTCACACCGTCCGGTACCCGCTTCGGCACCTTCCGCGAATAAAACGCGGAATCGATGAAGGCTTTCGGGTCGACCTCCTCGATCGTTACGGTAAACTTGGCGAGCTGTGTCTGGTTCTTATTCCAAATATGAACGGAGAAGGCGACAAGAGAGAAGCCGGCGACGACCACCGCAAGGAAATAGAATATGTACACGTAGCGCTCCTCCTTTGTGGCGGGAGGGTCGGTCCGTGAGTTGCACTCATTAAAGTATTGCCGAGCTTTGTGAGCGATATAGATCGAGAACAGAACCGAAAAGAAAAACGGACCCGATCTCTGGGCGAGACTGGTGACCTCTGCGATCGCGAAAGATATGCCTGTCGGCTCCATAGGCCGAATAATGCTCCACAATTAAAAATTGTAAAGTGGCTGAGTGCCCTCTATTGGCGCAGCACCGCGACGAAGAACCCATCCGTCCCGCTGCGGCGCGGGGTGAGGAGGAGACCGCTTCCATCGGCATTGGCATAGGGGTCGAGCGCCCCCAGTCCCGCTGCGGAGAGGGCCTCCCGGATAGGAACCGGCCGGAAGCCGGGATGAGCCGCACGGAAGGCTTGGAGGCGGTCTTCGTTTTCCTCAGCCAGCAAGGAGCAGGTGATGTAGACGAGGCGGCCGCCCGGTTTCACAAGCCGCGCGGCATCGCCCAGCACCGCATCCTGTTCCTTCTGCCGGATTTCGAGCGAACCGGGGCGCATGCGCCATTTCGCATCGGGATTGCGCCGCCAGGTGCCGGCGCCGGTGCAGGGCGCATCGACGAGAACGAGATCGGCTTTTCCCTCAAGATCTTTCAGCACGTCTTCTTTGCCGCGCGGCGAGCGGATCTGAAGATTGCGGACCCCGGCGCGCTCCGCGCGCTCATGCAGCGGCGCAAGACGCCTGAGATCGCGGTCATGGGCGAAGATCTGCCCCTTGTTCTCCATGCCCGCGGACAGAGCGAGTGTCTTGCCGCCGCCTCCGGCGCAGAGATCGATGACCTGTTCTCCGGGCTTTGCCTGCGCAATGAGGCTGGCGATCTGCGAGCCTTCGTCCTGCACTTCGACAAGGCCCTTGAGAAAAGCGGGTTCCGACTGCACCGGCGGGCCGCGCCCGTCGGCAAGCAAGGGAATTCGGATGCCGAGCGGCGAATGCGGCGTCGGTTCGGGATGAAGATGGGAGAGTTCGGCGAGCGCTTCCTCGCGCGTGCCTTTCAACAGATTGACGCGCAGGTCGAGCGGCGCGCGCTCGGACAGCGCCGCGCCTTCATCGGCACGGTCTTCGCCGAAAATGCGCTGCAGATGCGCATCGAGCCATTGGGGATAATCGCCGCGCACGAAAGCCGGCGCGCCTTCGAGCGTAGAGGAGTTCAGCGCTTTGCGCTCGGCATCGGACAGCGCGTCTGGTGCGTGCGGACTGTCGGCAAACTGCGCCGCAAGATCGTCTGCGCTGATGCCGCGGGTAAAGGCGAGGGCGCCGAGAACAAGCGCGCGCGGTGTCTCGGCGCCCATGCGGAAGCCGAGCGATGAGCGCTTGCGGAGCACGTCGTAGATCAGGCTTGCGATCTGCGCGCGGTCTTTTGAGCCGGCAAACCTGTGCGTCAGGCCCCAGTCTTTCAGGGCATCTGCCACGGGTCGTTTCTTCGCCTCGAGATCGGTCAGAATCTCGATGGCAGCGCTGGCATGCGCGGCGGGTTTCATTTTTGCTTTCCGCCGGTTTTTCCGGTCACAGCCCGATGAAGAGCTTCAGGAAGAAATAGACCCACAAAACGATCAGAAGTATCGCGCCGAGAAGAAAGGCTTTGAAGCGGGCGCGGATCTCGTTCTTGCCGGTATGCACATAGGCGTGGATCAGCCGGGCAACGACGAAGAACCAGGACAGGATGACGAAGAGAAAATCCGCTTGCGTGGTGATGATCGCCGCCAGGACGACGACGTAAAACAGGACCGGCAGTTCGAACTGGTTGTGATAGGCGGCGGCGATCTGCGTCGGCCGTTCCGGCCAGCTCGTCCAGTCGCGCTTCAGATCCTTGATCGTCACATGACCGGCACCGACGGCCGCAAAGCGCGTGCGCGCCATCCACACCATCAGGAAGAAGGTGAGGGCGATCTGCGCGAAGACGGGAAGAAGAACCGATTGTACGGTCATGTTCAGACCCTCGTGGGATAGTTGGGGCTTTCACGCGTGATGGTCACGTCATGGACATGGCTTTCACGCAGGCCCGCGCCGGAAATGCGCACGAACTCGGCCTTGGTCTGAAAGTCCTTCAGCGTCTTTGCGCCGACATAGCCCATGGAGGCTCTGAGGCCGCCCGCGAGCTGATGCAGAACCGAGCCGAGAGGGCCTTTGTACGGCACCTGCGCCTCGATGCCTTCCGGCACGAGCTTGTGGCTGTCTTTGATGTCCTGCTGGAAATAGCGGTCGGCCGAGCCCTGCGCCATCGCGCCGACCGAACCCATACCGCGATAGGCTTTGTAGGAACGGCCCTGATAGAGGAAGGTCTCGCCCGGGCTTTCTTCTGTGCCCGCGAGCAGCGAGCCGACCATCGCAACATCGGCGCCCGCCGCGAGCGCTTTTGCAAGATCGCCCGAATATTTGATGCCGCCATCGGCGATGACCGGGATCTCCTGTTTGCGCGCAGCATCGGCCGCTTCCATCACGGCGGTGAGCTGCGGCACGCCGACACCGGCGACGATGCGCGTCGTGCAGATCGAGCCCGGGCCGATGCCGACCTTCACCGCATCCGCGCCCGCATCGATCAGCGCTTTGGTGGCGTCGGCGGTTGCGACATTGCCGGCCATGACCTGTACGGCGTTCGACATTTTCTTCACGCGCGACACGGCGTTCAGCACATGCTGCGAATGGCCGTGCGCGGTATCGATGACGACAAGATCGACACCCGCGGCGATCAGCATTTCGGTGCGCTCGAACCCACCATCGCCAACCGTCGAGGCCGCAGCGACGCGCAGGCGCCCCTGTTCGTCCTTATTGGCAAGCGGATTGGTGACGGCCTTTTCGATGTCCTTGACGGTGATGAGGCCGGTGCAGCGGAAGGCCTCGTCGACGACGAGAAGCTTTTCGATGCGGAATTGATGAAGCAGCTTCTTGGCTTCCGCCTGCTCGACATTCTCGCGCACCGTGACGAGCTTTTCCTTCGTCATCAGTTCCGAGACGGGCTGCTGCGGATTGGTGGCGAAGCGCACATCGCGGTTGGTGAGAATGCCGACGAGTTTGTTCGTGCCGCGCTCGACCACCGGAATGCCGGAGATCGAATATTGCGTCATCAGGCCAAAGGCTTCGGCGAGCGTCTGGTCGGGATGGATGGTGATGGGGTTCACCACCATGCCGCTTTCGAACTTCTTCACCGCCCGCACCTGATCGGCCTGTTCTTGCGGCGTCAGATTGCGGTGGATCACGCCCATGCCGCCCGCCTGCGCCATCGCAATGGCAAGGCGGCCCTCGGTCACCGTGTCCATGGCGGAGGAGAGGATCGGCAGATTGACGGAAATCGTCTTCGTCACCTTCGAGCGGATATCGGTGTCGCTCGGCATGACTTCGGACAGTCCGGGTCGCAACAGAACGTCGTCGAAGGTGAGAGCTTCGGGGCCGAAGGCCGTAGAGATCAGGCGGGCCATGCCAACATCATCCTTTTCTCGGATATGCGGCGGCCCTGCGCTTTATGCGCTGGTCGCGGCCGCTCCGGGGAGTTGGCGAGGGTGGATAGCACGCGAACATGACGGGGGGAAGGGAGGGGGCTTTCTGCCCCCATTTTCGGGCCGAAATGCCGGAAAAATGAACGGAAATGGCCGGGAGAGGTTGGGATATGGGGGCAAAACCGCCCGAATCCCCTCTATACCGGCCCTCATGCTTCCCCAGCGCGCTCTCGTCCCCCTCATCATCGCTGCCGCCTTGTTCATGGAGAACCTCGATTCGACGGTTCTTTCGACCTCGCTGCCGGCCATCGCCAAGGATATCGGCTCGGACCCGATCCACCTGAAACTGGCGCTGACCTCCTATCTGCTCAGCCTCGCCGTCTTCATTCCGGCCTCGGGCTGGATGGCCGACAGGTTCGGGGCGCGGCTGATCTTCCGCGTTGCCATCGGCGTCTTCATGCTGGGCTCGGTCTTTGCCGGTCTGTCGCAAAGCGTCGATCAGATCGTCATGTCGCGCGTCGTGCAGGGCATGGGCGGCGCGATGATGGTGCCGGTCGGGCGTCTCGTGCTGCTGCGCACTGTGCCGAAATCCGAAATGGTCGGCTCGCTCGCCTGGCTGACCATACCGGCGCTGATCGGCCCGGTCGTCGGGCCGCCGCTCGGCGGCTTCATCACCACCTATTATCACTGGCGCTGGATTTTCTGGATCAACATCCCGATCGGTGTGATCGGGCTACTTCTTGCGACGCTGTACATCCCCGACATCAAGGGCGCGAAGAATGTGAAGTTCGACGCCATCGGCTTCGTTCTGTCCGGCGTCGGGCTTGCCAGCATCGTCTCGGGCGCCACCGCCATCGGGCTCGATGTGCTGCCGCTGCCGACGACGCTGATCATTCTCGGCACCGGCATTGTGATGATGATCGCCTATGTCATTCACGCAGGGCGCGCCAAGGCGCCGATCCTCGATCTGAAGCTGCTACGTATTCCGACCTTCCGCGCTGCGGTTGTCGGCGGCTCGATGTTCCGCATCGGCGTCGGCGCGCAGCCCTTCCTTCTGCCGCTGCTGTTCCAGATCGGCTTCGGGTTGTCTGCGTTTCAGTCGGGCATGCTGACCTTCGTCACCGCCGTCGGCGCGATGACGATGAAGGCCTCGGCCGCACCCATTCTGCGCTGGTTCGGCTTCAAAACCGTGCTGCTCGTCAACGCCTTCCTCAGTTCGTTCTTCGTGTTCATGCCGGCCTGGTTTACGCCCGATACGCCACACGGCGTGATCCTCAGCCTGCTTCTCTTCGGCGGCTTCTTCCGTTCGCTGCAATTCACCAGCGTCAATGCGCTCGGTTATTCCGATATCGATCAGAAACGCATGAGCCATGCGACGAGCTTTATGAGCGTGGCGCAGCAGGTCTCGCTGTCGGTCGGCGTGTCGATCGGTGCCTTGACGCTGGAAGCGTCCATGCGGGCACGGGGCGGGACAACTTTGGAGCCAGGGGATTTCACCTGGGCGTTTATCGTCGTTGCTGTCGTCTCGGCGCTGGCCTTCATCAACTTCCTGCGTCTTCCGGCAAATGCCGGCGCCGAAGTGTCGGGACATAAATCGAAGAAGCTTGTTGCGCCCGATCCCGTCTCGAACATGCAGGACCGGAGTTAGCTAAGAAACGAGCGTCGTGATGGATGGCCTCAACTTGATGAGCATCTCTTCAGCTTTCATTGGCAGCAGGCGGATCTGGCTGAAGTCGACTTGGAGTTTTTTGGTAATTTCATTTCTGAGGTCGTCGAAATTATTTTCGTCCAAACCATAGACTGTTGCAAAAAGTGCATTTCGAGAGGACCTCGCTGTTGGCACTAAAATCTGCATGTTTTGGGGATGAAAGCCGAACCCGAGAACGACGGTTAGCTCAGCCTTAATTATGGCTTCACTAATCGCCGAGCTTAGCCCGTCGTCCCGCTTCTGTTCGGTATAGGTTTGAATATTCTTTGACATCAGAACTGGACAGGGAATCGGCTCGTGTCCGAACGGGATTCCTTCGGGAGATTGCCAATTTAGATATCCTATAGATCCGTAAGGCCGCAAAACACGGAGACGGCGGAGTGTTTCGATAGCTCTGTCTTCCGTAATGCCGACGTGGTGTTGAAGTGCCTGATATATGTACTGTTCAATCACACGATCGTAGTTGAAGTTGATGATAGTCACGTTGGAAAATATGTCTTCGATCGCATCCTGTCTGGCACCGCTTAGAGCCACGGCTAGTAGTTGCGTGAGCCATCCACTTCGGAAATCTCGGAAGCTACCTTCTATTATCCAGTCGCTTGGGTCGTAAAGTGAGCTTTGGCGTTCGGCCGCGAGGACGCTTTTCGCAATGGCCATCTTTCCAATGGTTACGATCTCCGATCTCGACGCGAAAAAATGCAACGCTTCGTCGATGCTGACAAAGCTATCGATCGCTTTCGAGAGGTCGTTGCCGCCTATGACATACTTCTGGATTACATTGCTGAACTTCATCCAAAGAGAATGAAACAATACATCGCATCCCGAGACAGTCCGTCCGTTGTCAAAACCAAAACGGACTTCTTCTCTAATGCGCTTCTTCAACCCATCACCGGTGGGCATGCCATATTCGGCGCTCGCTCCAGCGCCAACCACAATAACTGTGGGACGATTGAACAAGGACGCCCCCTTATCCCTTAAGTTCCGCGGAAGCCCGTCGCCAGCACATACAGCTCGCTTGAACCGCTGCGGCTCGCAGGCGGTTTGATGTGCTTCACTTCGCGGAAGTCTTTTTTGAGCATTGCGAGAAGCTCGCGCTCGGTGCCGCCGGCCAGAACCTTTGCGAGGAAGCGGCCATTCGGCGCCAGCACTTCGCGGGCAAATTCCGCGGCGGCTTCCACAAGGCCCATCGTCCGCAAATGATCGGTCTGTTTATGGCCGGTCGTGTTCGCCGCCATATCCGACAGCACGATATCGACGGGTCCGCCCATCATCTGCTTCAGTTTTTCGGGCGCGCGCGGATCGAGAAAATCGAACTGCACGAAATCGACGCCGGCAATCGGATCCATGTCGAGAATGTCGATGGCGACGACCTTCCCGCGCGCCGGGGCGCCGATTTTCGCAACGGCGATCTGACTCCAGCCGCCGGGGGCGGCGCCCAGATCGAGCACGCGGTCGCCGGGCTTCAGGAGTTTATGCTTCTCGTCGATTTCCTGAAGCTTGTAGGCGGCGCGCGAACGGAAGCCTTCGCGCTTGGCGCGCGCGACATAAGGATCGTTGAGCTGACGCTCGAGCCAGGCGCGCTGCGAGTTCGTGCGCTTCTTCTTGCTCTTGATCCGAACGGTAAGATCGCGGCCACTGCCGCTGCCGCCTGCGGCTCCGGTGCGGCTCATGATGTGCGATGCCCATTGTGATTTTTCGGGCCGCGCCAGACGCCGTCGGCACGCATGAGATCTATCAGCATGCCCTCGCGCAGCCCTCTGTCTGCAACGCGCAAGCGCGAGCAGGGGAAGGTGCGGCGGAAGGCTTCGAGTATGGCGCAGCCCGCCAGCACAAGATCGGCGCGCTCGCGGCCGATGCAGGGATTGGCGACGCGGTCTTCATAGGGCATAGCGCGCAGGCGGCCGATCACTTCGTCGATCTGCGGCGAGGTCATCCACGCGCCGTCGACCCGGCGGCGGTCATAGCGCGGCAGATCCATATGTACGCCGGCAAGCGTTGTCACCGTGCCGGAGGTGCCGAGCATATGAAGCTTGGAGCAGGCGGCTTTCAGCGCATGCTTTTCAGGAAAATCGTCAAGCCGCGGCATCACATCTTCGACCATGGCTTCAAAAACTTCGTCGCTCACATGCGTACCGCCATGGCGCTCGGCGAGATTGACGACGCCGACCGGCAGCGAAATCCAGGAGCGGATGCGCGGCTCGCCCGACAAATTGCGATGGCGGTCGAGCCAGACGAGTTCGGAGGAGCCGCCGCCGATATCGAACAGAAGAACGCCGTCAGCGTTCGGATCGGCAAGCGGCGCGCAGCCGAGCGCGGCAAGGCGCGCTTCCGACTGGCGGTCGATGATTTCGAGCTGAAGACCTGTCTCGGCAAAAACGCGCTGCGAAAACTCTTCGCCGTTTTCGGCAAGGCGGCAGGCCTCGGTTGCGATCAGGCGGGCGCGCTTGACGCCGCGCGCTTTGATCTTGTCGCGGCACACTTTGAGGGCTTCGACGGCGCGATGAATGGCATCGGACGAAAGGCGTCCGCTGGCGCCGAGGCCTTCGCCCAATCTGACGATGCGCGAAAACGCGTCGACGACCCGAAAGCCGTCCCAGATCGGGCGCGCGATGAGGAGGCGGCAATTGTTCGTGCCAAGATCAAGCGCGGCATAGAGCGCGTCTTGCCGTCGACCGGTCCGCGGCGTGCCATGAGGCAGCGCCGCCTCCGTCGTCGGAAGCGGAACCCGGTCGTTCACCGTGTTTTCCTTCTGGGGAGGCAGCAGGCCACGTCGCCGCGCCTACCCCAAATGTTGAGTTGCCTGAAGTCTAGCAACTGGGGGAGGCGACGCAAGTGCGGCCCTCTAAGAGCCTTAAGGGGCTATGGAAAGCTCGCTGCGCTCGCCGGGCCGGATGCTGGCCGGGGTCTCTTTGACGGCTCCGGCCTTCGTCGTCCGGATCACGTAATCGCCGGCCGTCAGAGTCACGTTCATTTTGGGATCGTATGAGTAATGAACCATTTGGACCTGGCCGTTGATGTCCTTTTTGGCTGTCATCACCTCGATGAACTCGGCTCCCGGGGCATCGAGCCCGAGCACCCCGGCATTGAGATCCATCTTTACCTCGGTCGTCTGGCCCGAGGTGACATCCACCGGCTGGAATTTCTTGGCTGCGCCGACGGTGACGGCGAGGTCGTAGCGCCCGGCCGGCAGCTCAAAGACCGATTGGGCGTTGAACATCGTCGCGATCCATTCCCGGTTCGCGCCAGGCCCGGCCGCCGGCTTGAAGACTTCGACGGCAATGCCGTCGGTGACGTCGGGGCCAGAGGCGGAATAGACGGCGCTGGCGACAAGGCGCCCAGCATCGAGCGTGACCGCCAGATTGATGCTGTCGCCGGCCGTGACCTCGAACGGCTTTTCAGCCTTTGCCGCGCCCTTGGTCAGCGTCATGACATAGCTGCCCGCGGGCAGGACGAAGCGGGGGACGGCATCGTAGGAAGTGGCGACATATTCGCCGGCGGCCGTCTTGATGTCCCAGTTGACGCCTTCGGCTTTGGCGCCGGAGCCTGCGAGCGCACCTTCGCTCGTCACATAGCCGGCATTCAGAACCACATCCTGCACCGACGGTGCGGCGGTGACCGTCATTGGCAGGATACGTTTGGTCTGGAAGAACTCGACGGTTGCCGCATAAGTACCGGGTTTTGCGACGGCCGCTAGAGGCGATCCGTATTCCGTCTGTACGAATTCGCCGGGATCGCCGGCCGTATCGGGCACAAACAGCGACCAGACGACGTTATGGTTTGAATCCTCGATCGGATCGAGCCCTTCCGCGAGCCGCACCACGCCGCGCCAGTTCTTGCCGGCGAGAGGATCCTTCTTCTCGGGCTCCGGCGGCGCTTCGCTCGCGATCTTCTCGCCCTGCGCCGCTTCGACGGCTTTGCCGAGTGCGTCTTCGAGCCCGCTCGCATTCTTTGCATCGAGATAAACGCCGCCGGTATTTCGCGCGATACACTGAAGCTGCGCGCGCGTGGCCGGATCGGCGACATCGAAACCGATGACATGCGCCGTGAAATTGACGCCGGATTTTTCGAGTTCGGCGGCGACGGCGCAAGGGTCCGCATTGCAGGTCTCGATGCCGTCGGACACGAGGATGACGGTCGCCGGGTTTTCCGTCGATTTAAGCTGTTCGGCCGCAAGTCTCAGCGAGGCGGAGATCGGCGTTTTACCCTTCGGAGTGATCTTCTGCACCGTGCCGCGCAGCGCATCTCCGTTGAGCGGACCGATCGGCTGGATCAGTTCGATATCGGCGCAATCGCCCTTCGTCCGGTGTCCGTACGCCATGAGGCCGAGTTTGTGATCCGGCTGCCATTTGTCGATGATGGTGCCGACGGCCGTGCGCGCCGCGCTCATTTTCGTCCGGCCCTCGACAAGCCCCCACATCGAGCCCGAGGCATCGAGGATCAGAACGGCATCGGCCGGGCCTTTGGCCTGGGCTGAAGCCGGCCAACTCGAAAAGGAGAGGGGGGCAAGGGCGGCAAACACCGCGAGGGCGGCAAGGAGGCGACGGAACATGCAGCAGAGCCCTCGGGGGTTTTGGAAGGTTTGGGACGGTAACGGCTGCCCCAGGGGCCGCCAAGGCGATCTTTTTAGCTCCGTCTTGAGATTTACCGTGTTTATGACGATGTGATTGCCCAGCCATTCCGGGCATGCTTCTGCTCGGAACCCCGTGGAGGACACCATGTCCGTTCAGCCCCCGATCCGCCGGATCACCGCGCCCGAAATCCGCGCCCGCAAGGGCGGGGAGCCCATCGTCACGCTGACCGCCTACCACGCCCATACGGCGGCGATTGCCGACGATCTGGTGGAGCTTCTCCTCGTCGGCGATAGCCTCGGCAATGTCATGTACGGCATGGAAACCACCGTGCCCGTGACGCTCGATATGATGATCATTCAGGGCCAGGCGGTTGTGCGCGGTTCAAAGCGCGCGCTCGTCGTCATCGACATGCCCTTCGGCTCCTACGAGGGCTCGCCGGCCGAGGCCTTCAAAAACGCCGTGCGCGTTCTGAAAGAGACCGGCGCCGGCGCCGTGAAGGTCGAAGGCGGCGTGCGCACCGCCGAAACCATCCGCTTCCTCACCGAGCGCGGCGTGCCTGTAATGGGGCATATCGGCCTGACGCCGCAATCCGTGCTGACGCTCGGCGGCTTCAAGGCGCAGGGGCGCGATGAGAAGGAATGGGACGGCATCCTGAAGGATGCGAAGGCTGTGGATGAAGCCGGCGCCTTCTCCATCGTCATCGAAGCCGTGGCCGAGCCGCTTGCCGCCAAGATCACCGGCCTCGTCCAGGCCCCGACCATCGGCATCGGTGCGTCTGCCGCCTGCGACGGGCAGATCCTCGTGATGGAAGACATGCTCGGCCTCAACGAGCGGGTGCCGAAATTCGTCAAGAAGTACGGCTCGCTGAAGGACCATATCCGCGGCGCCATCGAGGGCTATGCCGCCGAGGTGCGCGAGCGCAATTTCCCGGCGCCCGAACACACCTATTCCATGCGCAAGGCGGCGGAGTGATCTGCCGCCCGCCGGGACTTAAGTCCCTGCATTAATTATAAGAAAAAAGTCAGACCCCATTCGGCGCCGGGGAAGGTTTGCCACCCGGGGGCGCGGTGTCTATGGTGCGCGCCGCTTCCCTGGGGGAGGCCGAATCCAGCGGGCGTCATGTCGGACATTTTCAACGAGATCGAAGAAGACCTGCGCCGCGAGCGCATGAACCGGCTGTGGAAGCGCTACGGACCGGTTCTCGTCGGCGCGGCGGTCCTCATCGTCGTCGGCGTTTCCGGCTGGCGCGCCTATGACTGGTATTCGGCCAAGCAGGCTCAGGAAGCCGGCGCCCGCTACGATGCGGCGATCGCGCTCTCCACTTCAGGCAACGCCAAGGAAGCCGAGGTCGCGCTCGAGGCTCTCGCGAAGGATGCGCCGGCCGGCTACGCGATCCTGTCACGCTTCCGCGCCGCAACCGAGCTTTCCACAACAGATAAAGCTGCCGCTGCCGCCCGTTTCGAGGCTATCGCGCAGGACATTTCGGTACCGGCTTTGCTGCGCGATCTCGCGCGCATCCGTGCGGCTCTTGCCCTTGTAGATACGGGCAGCCAGGCCGATGTCGCGAGCCGTGTCGAGCCGCTGGCCGCTAATGGAAATGCCTGGCGCCATTCGGCCCGGGAGATCCTGGCGCTCGCCGCCTGGAAGGCCGGCAATCTTGACGACACGCGCCGCTGGGCGGAGGAATTGATCGTCGATCCGGAAACGCCGCCCGGCGCCCGTGCGCGGGGGCAGCTTCTGCTCGATCTCGCCGGCCAGCCTGCCGGCGTGCCGTCTGCCCCGCCCGCGCCATGATGTTGGGACACAAGCCGCCGATGTCACGCACTGCAGCCATTCTCCTGATCGCCGCCTCCAGCCTCGGCCTTGCCGGGTGCCAGAGCCTCAATCCGTTCGCGGAGAAGGACAAGGCTATCCCGGGCGAGCGCCGGCCGGTCTTCGAGCAGGGCGAGTTCGCAGGTCCGCGTAAACTGCCGCCGCCCAATTCCGACTATGTCGGCGCGACCATGCCGGCCAACCAGCCGGTGGTTCAGACGGCGCCTCCGCCTCCGCCACCGCCGGGAACATCGACCACGCCCAAAGCGGCTCGCACCCAGTCCGTGCCGCCGGCGCCTCCGGCGCCGCCGACCGGCTACTGACGCCGGTATACCGGCCATGCCCACCATCGCGATTGTCGGCCGGCCCAATGTCGGCAAGTCGACGCTTTTCAACCGTCTGATCGGTAAACGCATCGCGCTTGTGGATGACAGCCCGGGCGTGACGCGCGATCGCCGCGAAGGCGCGGCCAGCGTCGGCGATTTCGAATTCACCGCCGTCGATACCGCGGGTCTCGAAGATGCCGCCGAAGGCTCGCTGGCCGGGCGCATGACGGCGCAGACCGTCACCGCCATCGAGGATGCGGACGCGCTTCTGTTTCTCATCGATGCGCGCGTCGGCCTCATGCCCGACGATCAGCATTTTGCCGACCTCGTGCGCAAATCCGGAAAGCCCGTCGTCCTCGTCGCCAACAAGGCGGAAGGCAAAGACGGCACCGCCGGCGCTTATGAAGCCTATCGCCTTGGCCTCGGCGAGCCGGTCGCGCTCTCCGCCGAACATGGCGACGGCTTTGCCGATCTCTATCAGGCGCTGCGCAAGGTTCTCGGCGACGAAAAAATGTTCGGCGCTGAAAGCGACGAAGATGAGGACGATCGCGACAGCGAAGACGACGTCGAAGATGGCGACGAGGTCGAGCAGGAAGATCTGCGCCCGCGTGGGCCGCTTGCCGTTGCCATTGTCGGCCGTCCGAATGCCGGCAAATCGACGCTCATCAATCGCCTCATCGGTGAAGACCGTCTGCTGACCGGCCCCGAAGCCGGCATTACGCGCGACAGCATTTCCGTCGAACTCGACTGGCGCGGCCGCGATATCAAGCTCGTCGACACCGCCGGCATGCGCAAGAAAGCGCGCGTGCAGGACAAGCTCGAAAAGCTCGCAGTGTCCGATGCGCTGCGCTCGATCCAGTATGCGGAAGTCGTCGTTGTTCTCCTGGATGCGACGATCCCGTTCGAAAAGCAGGATCTGCAGATTGCCGATCTCGTGGCGCGCGAGGGCCGCGCCATTGTCATCGCGCTCAACAAATTCGATCTGATCGAAGACCGTCAGGGCGCGATCAAGCGTTTCCGCGAACAGGCCGATCATCTTCTGCCGCAGGTGCGCGGCATGCCGCTCGTTGCCGTGTCCGGCCAGACGGGCGAGGGCATCGACCGGCTGATGCAGGCGGTGCTGAAGGCCTATGAGGTGTGGAACAAGCGTATCCCGACGGCCAAGATCAATCGCTGGCTCGATGGCGTTCTGCAGCAGCACCCGCCGCCGGCGGTGCGCGGCACGCGCATCAAATTGCGCTACATGACGCAGAACAAGGCGCGGCCGCCGAGCTTTGTTCTGTTCGGCACGCGCACCGGAGCGCTTCCGGAAAGCTATACGCGCTATCTCGTGAACGGCCTGCGCGAGACCTTCGACCTGCACGGCACGCCGATCCGCCTCGCATTCCGCGAGCCGAAAAATCCGTTCGACAAGGGCGAAGACTAGAGCGCGTTATGCGGGGCGCTGGAAGGTGAGGAAGCGCTTTTCGCGCGCCTCATAGATGAGCCCCGTTTCCTCGAGCTTCGGATCGGTCAGCTTCAGAAGCTCGGCTGCAATGACTTCGGGCGAAGGCAGGGTCTGCGGATCTTCGCCGGGCATCGCCTGAGCGCGCATTTTGGTGCGCGTTGCGCCGGGATTGAAGAGATTGACGCGGATGGGCGTGTTCTTCGTCTCTTCGGCATAGGTGCGCACCAGTGCATCGAGCGCGGCTTTCGAGACGGCGTAAGGACCCCAATAGGCGCGGACATTCGTCGCGGCGCCTGAGGACACGAAGATTGCGCGGCCGGCATCGGCGGCGCGCAGCAAGGGGTCCATCGAGCGGATGAGACGCCAGTTTGCGGTGACATTCACCGCAACGACATTGTCCCATTGTTTCGGATCGACATGACCGACCGGTGAGAGCGGGCCGAGCATGCCGGCATTGCCGACGAGAATGTCGAGCTTGCCGAAGCGCTCGTAAAGCGCGCCGCCGAGACGGTCGATACCGTCATAGTCTGTAATATCGAGGGGCACGAGCGTTGCGGTGCCGCCCTTCGCTTTGATGATATCGTCGAGTGCTTCGAGCCCGCCGACCGTGCGGGCAACGGCGACGATATGCGCGCCGCGCGCCGCGAGCGCCTCGGACACCGCCGCGCCGATGCCGCGCGAGGCGCCGGTGACGAGCGCGATCTTACCTTTCAGATCGGGTGCAGACATGATTGCGCGCGGTCAGCCCGCTTCGGCGAGCAGCGAGAGCTGCTTCGGATGGCTCTCGCCGGTCATGTCGGTGAGACCCGTCGGATAATCGCCGGTGAAGCAATGATCGGTGTAGAGCGGACGCGCCGGATCGCGCGCGTCCTCGCCCATCGCGCGGTAGAGACCGTCGACGGAGAGGAAAGCCAGCGTATCGGCGCCGACGAATTTGCGCATCTGTTCGAGGTCCATGCGCGCGGCCAGCAGCTTGTCGCGCTCGGGCGTGTCGATGCCGTAGAAATCCGAATGGGTGATCGGCGGCGAGGCGAGGCGGAAATGCACTTCCTTCGCGCCGGCATCGCGCATCATCTGCACGATCTTCACCGACGTCGTGCCGCGCACGAGGCTGTCGTCGACGAGGACGACGCGCTTGCCTTCGACCTGCGAACGGTTGGCCGAATGCTTCAGGCGCACGCCGAGTTCGCGGATGCGCTGCGTCGGCTGGATGAAGGTGCGGCCGACATAGTGATTGCGGATGATGCCGAGTTCGAACGGAATGCCGCTTTCCTGGCTGAAGCCGAGAGCGGCGGGAACGCCCGAGTCCGGGATCGGCACGATGACATCGGCTTCGACCATGCTCTCGCGTGCCAGCTCATGGCCCATGCGCTTGCGCACATCGTAGACGCTCTTGCCGCCGACGACGGAGTCGGGACGCGCGAAGTAAATATATTCGAAGATGCAGGGGCGGGCCCGCTGCGGCGGGAAGGGCTTGTGCGATTCCAGAACCTGTTTGCCCGCTTCCTCGCTGATCACGACGATCTCGCCGTTCTCGATGTCGCGGATGTATTTGGCGCCGATCGTGTCGAGTGCGCAGGTCTCGGAGGCGAGAATGTAGCGGCCATCGAGCTGGCCGAGGACGAGCGGGCGGATGCCGAGCGGATCGCGCGCGCCGATCAGTTTCTTGGTCGAGAGCGCAACGAAAGCGTAGGCGCCTTCAAGCTGGCGGATCGCATCGATGAAGCGATCGAGGAAGCGGTTGCGCTGGCTGCGCGCGACAAGATGCAGAACAACTTCCGTATCCGTCGTCGACTGGCAGAGCGCGCCTTCGCGCACCAGCTGTTTGCGCAGCGTCAGGCCGTTCGTCAGATTGCCGTTATGCCCGATGGCGAAGCCGCCGGTTTCGAGTTCGGCAAACAGCGGCTGCACATTGCGCAGAATAGTTTCACCGGTTGTCGAATAACGGTTATGGCCGATGGCGGCCGAGCCGGGCAGACGTTCGATGACTTCGGCGTTCGAGAAGTTGTCGCCGACAAGTCCGAGGCGTTTTTCAGCGTGGAAGCGGCTGCCGTCATAGGTGACGATGCCCGAAGCTTCCTGGCCGCGATGCTGCAGCGCGTGAAGACCGAGCGCTGTAATGGCAGCGGCGTCGGGGTGGCCGAAGATGCCGAAGACCGCGCACTCTTCATGCAGGCGGTCCTCTTCCAGCTCGCGCCAGAAGCTATCGATGGGTTCGGCCCCTGCTGTCATTGCGCACTCCTGGATGGCCCGCACGCCATCCTCAAAATCAGTTAGGGCCGGGAAGTCCGGCCCATTTCGTTCTGCCCACTCAGTTGGGCGTTGTCGGCGCCGTCAGGCGGTCCATCTGCTGCTGCTCGGCCGGGCGATAACCGGGTTCGGTCGGCGCGGCTTCCGGCGGGGGGCTTGCGTCCCCAGTCGGCGCTGCCGGGTTGGCCGGGTCGGTATCCGGCGCCGGCGTCGGATCGCTGGAGCCCGGCAGACCGCCCTTCAGCTGTTTCAAAATGGTGGCTTCGGGGTCTTCCGGCAACATGGCCAGAAGAGAATCCCCCGTCCCTTCAAGGAGGGGCTTGGAGGCGGAATCGACCACCCAGCTCGGCTGGGAGCGTTCCGGCACCAGCCAGTTGAAGAACAGGAAGGCGACGACGGCCAGAAGGAAGCCGCGGGCGCCGCCATAGAGGAAGCCCAGCGCCCGGTCGAACGGGCCGACCCGGCTGTCGAGAATGAAGTCGGACAGGCGCATCGTCACCAGCGAGACGAGCAGCAATGTCACGAGGAAAATGCCAGCGCCGGCAATGACATCGGCGAGGATTTCCGGTTGTAGATTGAGCTGGGCGCGGGCCCAGCCGCGCACATCCGGCAGGAAATAGAGGGTGGCTCCGGCCGCCGCCGCCCAGGAGGCGATGGAGAGGACTTCGCGGGTAAATCCGCGGACCATGGCGAGAAGCGCCGAAAGCAGGACAATGCCGAGAACGATGAGATCGAGGAGCGCAATCGGCATGAAATCGCCCTGGCGGTCGGATCAAGAAATCTGGAGGGACTCAAAAGGTCCGCCCGTCGCGGCGCCCTTATAACCCTGCCGGGGGCCTCGCGTCACGCGAGATTCCGGGACATTGGGGCGCATGGTGAGCATAGGGGCTCCGCGTTTCAGGCCGCGCTGGCCCGGGCCCGGCGCACCCCCCTTGCGGCCACATCGGCCACCAGGGCTTCCAGTCCGTTAAGGCCGTTTAGTTGTAGGGCGCCATCCCCCTTATCGGCCGAGCCCGCCGGGGCGATGGCCCGGGTAAAACCGAGCCGTGCGGCTTCCTTCATGCGGAGCCCCGAATGGGCCACCGGCCGCACCGCGCCGGAGAGGCTGACCTCGCCGAAAAACACGCTGTCGGACGGCAGAACGGCATTGGCGAAAGACGAGACGAGGGCGGCGGCGACCGCGATATCGGCGGCCGGTTCCTGGATGCGAAGCCCGCCCGCGACATTGAGATAGACATCGTGACCGCCGAGCTTCAGCCCCGCATGCGCTTCGAGCACGGCGAGCACCATGGACAGACGATTTGAGTCCCAGCCGACAACCGCTCTGCGCGGTGTGCCGAGCGAGGAGGGCGCAACAAGCGCCTGGATTTCGACAAGGATCGGCCGCGTGCCTTCGACCCCGGCAAACACCGCAACGCCCGGCGCACCGCTGTCGCGGCTCGACAGAAACAATGCGGAGGGATTGGCGACATCTTCGAGGCCACGTCCGGTCATCGAGAAGACGCCGATCTCGTCTGTCGGGCCGAAGCGGTTTTTCTGGCCGCGCAGCACGCGGAACGCATGGCCCTGTTCGCCTTCAAACGACAGCACCGCATCGACCATATGCTCGACGACGCGCGGGCCTGCGATTTGACCGTCTTTCGTGACATGGCCGACGAGAATGACGGCGGCGCCCGAGGTTTTGGCAAAACGGATCAGCGCCTGAGCAGACGCGCGTACTTGCGTCACCGTGCCGGGCGCGCTGTCCACCGCCGAGGTCCACATGGTCTGGATGGAATCGATGACGACGAGTTTCGGAATGGAGCCGGTGGAGAGCGTCGTCAGAATATCTTCGATGTTCGTTTCGGCGCCGAGCTCGACCGGCGCATCGGACAGGCCGAGCCGCTCCGCGCGCATGCGGATTTGCGCCGTCGCTTCTTCGCCGGAGATATAGGCCACGCGGTGCCCGGCGCGGGCGAGCGCCGCCGCCGCCTGGATGAGAAGGGTGGATTTGCCGATGCCCGGCTCGCCGCCGAGCAGGATGGCCGAGCCGCGGACAAAGCCGCCGCCGGTCACCCGGTCAAACTCGCCGATGCCGCATTTGAGGCGCGGGGCCTCGCCAGTCGGCCCATTGAGGCCCTCAAGGGCAACGGCCCGGCCGCCGCGCACCGAGACCGTAGCGCCCTTGGCGACCGGGGCGGCAGAGGCTTCCTCGACAATCGTGTTCCAGGCGCCGCAGGCCTCGCATTTGCCGTTCCAGCGATTGTGGGTGCCGCCGCAGCTCTGGCAGACGAAAACGGACCGCGCGCGCGCCATAGAGAATCTCCAGCCTTCGGAGGAGGATGCCGAAGTTCTGGACGGAAAGCCAGAAAAATGTTCTAGTTTTGTTCTTATTTGTTGTCCGGCGTCCGTGCGACGCCGGGGCGCAGCCTGGGTGCAATTGCAACCCATTCAACCGGAAATTACTTCTCAGTTCGGGAGAGGAAGTAATGTTCGAGCTTTCACTATTTGAGCTGACCGGGATCGTTCTGGGTTCTGTGGGGGCGGGCGGCTTTGTCGGCGTCCAGTTTTACAGATGCTGGCTTGATCAGGAGGTTGTGGATCTCGATGCGATCGAAGCCGACCGCGCGATGAATCGGGATCGCGAGAACCAGAGGCAGTAAGTATTCTCGCCGCCGGCTCGAAGTATCCGGGTCTGATCGTATCGCAACCTGAAAGTGTCAATGCCAATTGCGCGCAGAAGTCGAAAGAACCGACATGGCATCCGCTAGTATGCAATGTATTGCATTTTTCACGTTCTCGTAGAAATATTGCGCCAGCTCAGGTGGTTAAAGGTAAGCGGCGGCTGCCCCTGGCGTATGTACTGCGTATCGTAAGGCTGCCAAATGCATGTGTTCATCGGATGGCTCGCCGCCCTCTGTCTCTTCTGGGCTGTGCTTTCTTTCGTACCGCCTGCTTTCAGCGATGACGGCGAGGGCACCCGTTTCTGGGGCTGGGTTTACGCGGTCGGCGCGATAGGTTTCGGCATCGCCTATTTCTTCCCGCAGTGACCGGGCAAAACACTCACCACCTCGTGTGAAGCCAAAATGCGTCTCCTCCCGTATCTGTCGGCAGGAGGATTTTGCGATGAACCGGCGAACACTCATTCTCAGCGGCACGGCCATTCTCGGCGGGGCTTTTATCTGGCGCGGCCTGACCCTGTCGCCGGAGGCAGCCGAGGCGTTTGAAGTCACCAAGACTGATGAGGAATGGCGGAAGATTCTGACGCCCGATCAGTATGCCGTGCTGCGCCACGAAGGCACCGAGCGGCCAGGCTCGAGCCCGCTGAACCATGAAAAGCGCGCCGGGCTGTTCAACTGCGCCGGCTGCGATCTGCCGCTGTTTTCCTCCAAAACGAAATATGACAGCGGCACCGGCTGGCCGAGCTTCTGGCAGCCTTTGATGAATGCCGTCGGCGAAAGCACCGATTATAAGATCGGCGTGCCGCGCACGGAAGTGCATTGCCGCCGCTGCGGCGGCCATCTCGGCCATGTCTTCAATGACGGGCCGCAGCCGACGGGCTTGCGCTATTGCATGAACGGCGTTTCGCTGAAATTCGTGCCCGGCGATCAGCCGGCGTAAATACGCTCAAAGCGCGGGCCGAGGCGCGTCAGGATCTCGTATCCGATCGTCCCGGCCTTTTGCGCAAGCTCGTCGATCGTGATCCCATCGCCGAGCACCGTCGCGTAATCGCCGCGCTTTACGGCATTTTCCGGAAGATCGGTGATATCGGCGGCGATCAGGTCCATCGATATGCGGCCGACGAGCGGGCAGCTTTTGCCGGCGATGATGACCTCCGCGCCCTTCTGCGCGTCGCGCGAGCCTGCGGCGCGGATAAATCCGTCGGCATAGCCCAGCGACAGAATGGCAAGACGAGAGGGGCGGCCCAGCGTTTCCTCCCCGCCATAGCCGACCTTTTCGCCGCGGCCTGCTTCACGCAGCTGCACGATCCTCGTTTGAAGTTTGACGACTGGTTTCAGGTCGGGCGCAGGATGCGGATGGAAAGGATTGCCGCCATAAAGCGCGATGCCCGGGCGGCAGAGATCGAAACGATAGGCGCCGCCCGACAGCGTCGCCGCGGAATTGGCAAGACTTGCCGGTGTGTCCGGGAATAGCTGGCGCACGGCCTCGAACGCCGTAAGCTGTTCCTTGTTGAGCGGATGGTTCGGCACATCGGCGCAGGCCAGATGGCTCATCACAAGGCTCGGGCGGAAGGCGTTCTTCTGTGCAGTCTCTTCGGCCTCGCTGAGGCTGAGGCCGAGCCGGTTCATGCCGGTGTCGATGTGGAGCGCGGCACTCGCGCCGCCGCCTTTGGCTACCCATTCCTCGACTTCGCCAGGGCTGCCGAGAACGGGCCGGGCATTGATCTCGAGAAGTATGGACGCGGATCCCGGATTAAGCCCGCTGAGGACATAAATAATGGCTTCGGGCAGGGCGGCGCGCAGCGCCCGCGCCTCGAACACATGTGCGACAAAGAAAGTCCGCGCGCCGGCGGTCCACAGCGCCTGCGCGACGGACGGAACGCCAAGCCCGTAGGCGTCGGCCTTGACGACAGCGGCGCATTCGGCCGGGGCGGCTCGGCTGGCAAGGAGTTTGTAATTTGCCGCGATGGCGGAGAGGTCGATGGTGAGCCGGCCGCCGGTCTCGGTTTCGGGCGGTCCCTGATGCAGGGAGCTCATTCGCCTTGCGGGCCGCGGCTATATTCGCGGGTCAGCGACGAGAAGCGCGTCACTTCGGCGTCGAACTGCACCGGCACAGTGCCGGTCGGGCCGTGGCGCTGTTTGCCGATGATGACTTCGGCAACACCGTGGACCTGTTCCATTTCGGCCTGCCATTTGATGTGTTCTTCGGTGCCGGCGCGCGGCTCCTTGTTCTTCAGATAATATTCTTCGCGGAACACGAACATCACGACGTCGGCGTCCTGCTCGATCGAGCCGGATTCACGAAGGTCCGACAATTGAGGACGTTTATCGTCGCGGCTTTCGACCTGGCGCGACAGCTGGGAGAGCGCAAGGATCGGAACGTTGAGCTCTTTCGCCAGCGCTTTCAGGCCGGTCGTGATCTCGGTGATTTCCTGCACGCGGCCCTCATTCCTGCGCGCCGAGCCGGAGAGAAGCTGGATATAGTCCACGACCAGGACGTCGAGGCCGCGCTGGCGCTTGAGGCGCCGGGCGCGCGCCGCAAGCTGTGCAATGGTAATGCCGCCGGTCTCGTCGATATAGAGCGGGATCGCCTGCATCTCGCGCGCCGCATCCGACAGGCGCACGAACTCGCCTTCCGAAATATCGCCGCGGCGGATTTTATAAGATGCGATATTGGCCTGCTCGGCGATAATACGCGTGGCGAGCTGCTCGCCCGACATTTCGAGAGAGAAGAAGCCGACAATGCCGCCGTCGACCGTCTGCAGCGAACCGTCCTGCTGTTCCTCGGCGCGGAAATTCTTGGCGATATGGAACGCCATATTGGTCGCGAGCGCGGTTTTGCCCATGCCCGGGCGGCCGGCGATGATGATGAGGTCGGAGCGCTGCAGCCCGCCCATCTGCTTGTCGAGATCGGCAAGGCCCGTCGAAACGCCGGACAGGCCGCCATCGCGCTTATAGGCATTGGCCGCCATGTCGACGGCGGTAAAGAGCGCATCGGCAAAGCGCTGGAAGCCGCCATCATAGCGGCCGAGTTCGGCCACTTCGTACAGACGCCGTTCGGCATCTTCGATCTGCAGGCGCGGCGGCATATCGACCGGCGCGTCATAGGCGACATTCACCATGTCCTCGCCGATGGTGATCAGCGAACGGCGTGTAGCCAAATCATAAATGGTGCGGCCGTAATCCTCGGCATTGATGATCGAGGCGGCGTCGGCGGCGAGTGCGGCGAGATATTGCGGCAGCGTCTTGCCGCCGAGATCGAAATCGGTCGGCAGAAATGTTTTCAGCGTGACGGGCGTTGCCAGTTTGCCGACCCGGATGAGCTGACCTGCGATCTCGAAGATCTGCTGATGGATCGGTTCGTGGAAATGCTTAGCCTCGAGAAAATCCGAGACGCGGTAGAACGCTTCATTATTGATAAGGATCGCGCCGAGAAGCGCCTGTTCGGCATCAAGATTGTGCGGCGCCTGCCGGTAGCCGGTCTGCTGCTGCGCCAGTGTGGTGAGCGCGCGTGCTGTCGAGTCGCCGAATGCCATGGAGAGGGTCTTGGGGTCCGCTGTTGTGTTTCGTGTTCTGGAACGGCGGGCCCGATTCCGCGAATCACGATGGGACAATCAACAGCACTCCACAGACCTTTCTGTGGCGCGGCGGTCTGTCGCTTGATTTCACTCCGCGGCGAGGCGCAGCCCCGCGCGTTCGCGTTGCATCAGACGGATTTCCCGCTCGCCGATATAGCGCCGGGTTACCGGTAGCGTATCGACCTGCTTGGATATCTGTATCTGGTAGACGACGTCGTCGCCGCAGCGGAAGCTTGCCTCGCAACTGCCGAGATAGAACTCCCACATCCGGACAAATCTGGCGTCGTAGAGCGCCTCGGCCTTTGCCTTGTTGAAAAGGAAGCGCTCCCGCCAGGCCCGGAGCGTGTCGGCATAGTGCAGCCGCAGGACCTCGATATCGGTGACCAGGAGCCCGGCTTTGGTGATTGAGGGGATGATTTCCGACAGATTCGGGATGTAGCCGCCCGGGAAAATATACTTGGCGATCCAGGGATTGGTCGCGCCGGGCGCCGAGGTGCGGCCGATCGTATGCAGCAGCATCACACCGTTCTCATCCAGAAGCCGCGCGCAATGTTTGAAGTAGGTGTCGTAATAGGGAACCCCGACATGCTCGAACATGCCGACCGAGACGATCCGGTCGAACGTGCCTTGCGTCTCACGGTAGTCCTCGATTCTAAACTCTACTTTGTTTTGCAGCCAGCGATCGATCGCCCGCTGACGGGCGATTTTATATTGCTCCTGGGAGAGTGTGATGCCGGTGACGTCGGCGCCCGCAACATCGGCGAGGTAAAGCCCGAGCCCGCCCCAGCCGCAGCCGATATCGAGCACGCTATGGCCGGGCTCGACGGCCAGCTTTGCCGCGATGTGGCGCTTCTTGGCGATCTGCGCTTCTTCAAGGCTGCGATGCGGATGTTCGAAATAGGCGCAGGAATATTGCCGGTCGCTGTCGAGGAAGAGATCGTACAGACCGGCGTCGAGATCGTAGTGATGAGCGACATTGGCTGTTGCGCGCGCCCCGCGGTTCATCTGCGCAAAGCGCCTCAGCGCCCCGCGGATGCGATAGAGAATCCTTGAAAACAAGGGGTAAGGACGATTGTGGAGATTGGTGAGGACAGTCTCGAGAAAGTCGTAGATCGAACCTTCTTCAACGATAAGCCGCCCGTCCATATAAAGCTCGCCGAGCTTTAGATCGGGATCGAAAAGCAGCGCCCATTCGGCTCCGCGGCCCGTGATGCGCAAACGGACATGAGGTCCGATGCCGTCGCCGAAGCGGTCGACCCCGCCTTTGGTGACAAACTGTACATCGCCATGCGGCAGCACATGCCGGAGCATGGTTTTGAGAAAAATATTCATGACCAGCTCCCTGGTCCGGAACCGACTTCTCCCCTCGGTTCCGCAGTCACGCCCGACCGTTAGGTTATGCTCCTTCCTCCGAAAATCAACGCCCCCTCCGCAACGCAAAACACCCGGGGCAAGCCCCCGGACCCCGGGTGTTCCCGAGGTTCCGCATATGGAAAGGGCTCAAGTCGGCAACAGCCGCTTGAGCCCCGTCTCACAACTCTGTGTAGGTATGGCTTACTCGGCGGCGGGCGCGTCTTTCTTGGCGCGCTTCTTCTTCGGCTTTTCGTCCGCGCCGTCCTCAGCCGGGGCGGCTTCCGCGTTTCCGCGGTCCTCACGCTCGCCGCGTCCACCGCGATCGTCGTCTTCCTTGAAGGTTTCAAAGGCGGCATCTTCGGCACGGACCGTCAGATCCTCGCCCTTGGCCTGGCGCTCGGCTTCGGCGGCGCTGCGCGCAACGTTCGCCGAGACCTTCACTTCGATTTCGGGGTGCAGCGAGACCGGGATCTCATGCAGGCCGATGGTCTTGATCGGCGTGTTGAGAACGATCTGCTGGCGCGAGACGGTGAAGCCCGCCTGCGTCAGCGCCTCGGCGAGGTCGCGGCCGGAGACCGAACCGTAGAGCTGGCCGGTTTCGCCGGCCTGGCGGATGATGACCACCGTCTGGCCGCCGAGCTTGTCGCCGAGCTTCTGCGCTTCGTTCTTCGATTCGATGTTGCGCGCTTCGAGCTGCGAACGCAGGCCCTCGAACTTGGCGCGGTTTTCCTGGGTGGCGCGCAGCGCCTTGCCGTTCGGCAGGAGGAAGTTGCGGGCATAGCCGTCGCGGACGCGGACTTCCTCGCCCAGCTGGCCGAGCTTTGCGATGCGCTCGAGAAGAATGACTTGCATGTTTTAGTCTCCGTTCAGTTCGTCAGATTTAAAGAGAGGGTTTGGGCGGAAGGCTTGCCGCCGCCATGCGGGCGCGCAGGCCGAACAGGAATTCGAATACGCCGAGCGCGGCGAGCGCCCCGGCCCAGGGAAGTATGCACAGAAGGGCATAGGAGATGCCGAGCAGCAGCGAGCGTCCCGGGCGGCCGCGGGTCGCGACGTGCAGGAACGCAAGGCCGAGCGTTGCGAACAAAACCGTAAACGCGGCGCAGACAATGCCGGCGGCAAAGCCGAAAAGGCCGGGCGCGAAAGAGCCGGCAATGCCGCCGATCAGCGCCATCAGTGTCAGCGCCGGAAGATTGAACGCCGCAAGCTCGGGCCAGGGACGCACGAGACGGCCCGAGGCGCGCACGACACGGCCGGCGACCCACATATTGAGCATCGCAACGACCGTCCAGAACGCCGCGATCATCGGCGGCAGCATTATGACGAGGAATTCGACGATGTTTTTGATGTCGGCTTCGTTCGGCTGCGCGGCATCTTTCGGCACTGACTCCGTGTGCAGCTTCATGATGTCGGTGAACGCTGCGCGCAGCGTTGCGCGATAGGCTTCGACCCCGCCGCTCTGCACGAGCACCGCACCGACCACCAGCACAATGCCGATCACCGCGGCCCAGGCGAGAAGACGTCCGATAGGATACCAGACCATGCCTTGCTCCGGCCGGTCGGGATCTGCCGGCTGGCCGAGCAGAGCGAGATAGCCGAGCCACCAGGCGGGCAGGGCGACGGACAGCGCATAGCCGAGGGCGCCGTCGAAATCGAGCAGGAGATAGACAAAGACAGAGCCGGCGATCGAACCGATAAGACCGGCATGATGGCGCCAGCCGAGAGCGGCGATCAGGATCGGCAGCTGCGCAAAGATCGCGAGAAAGACCGAAAACAGCGAACCGGCGCCGACGGCAAAGGTCAGCGCGGCAGAAGCTGCGCCAGAGGCAAGGCCGACAAGGAGAGTGGTCGCGTTCATGGTCTCGGCTGTCCCGCTCGTCAGAAGCGGTTAGAGGCAGGTCGTAATGCCATACCCCAACGGATGAAAATTACCGGGCGCCGCGAACGGCGCCCGGCGATTCTGTGTAATTACTTGATCACGTAAGGCAGCAGGCCGAGGAAGCGCGAGCGCTTGATCGCCTTGGCGAGCTCGCGCTGCTTCTTCTGCGAAACAGCCGTGATGCGGGACGGGACGATCTTGCCGCGCTCGGAAATGTAGCGCTGCAGGAGCTTGACGTCCTTGTAGTCGATCTTCGGCGCATTGGCGCCCTGGAAAGGGCAGCTCTTGCGGCGACGGAAGAAGGGGCGGCGGCCGCCCTGCGAAGCACCCATGCTCATACTTCTTCCTCCTCAACGGCTTCGACTTCGCTGCGCGGACCGCGGTCATCGCCGAAGTCGCGGCGCGGACGGTCCGAACGGTCGCGTTCGTCGCGGTCGCGGCGCTGCATCACGACCGACGGTTCGGTCTCGTGCTCGTCGACGCGGATGGTGAGGACGCGCAGAATGTCTTCGTTGATCTTCTGCAGACGCTCCAGCTCGGCAACGGCGGCCGGCGGGGCGCTGATGTTCATCAGCGTGTAGTGGGCCTTGCGGTTCTTGGCGATCCGGAAAGCCAAAGATTTGACGCCCCAATATTCGGTCTTGCCGACCTCACCGCCGTTCGAGGCGATAACGCCTTTGAACTGCTCGGTGAGCTCTTCGACCTGCTGGGCCGTCACGTCCTGGCGAGCCAGGAAGACGTGCTCGTAAAGCGGCATTTTGAAAACAGCCTTTGTTCGTGTCATGCGATGCGCCGCCGGCGCTGAGCCCTTCAAGCCCTGGAAAAGGCTCGAACCACTCTCGAAGGCGGAGACACGGGACGACGGAACCGCGAAGGCTCCTGCTGGAAAACCAGCCGTCCGTTCAGCCCCCGGCCGAGGCATCGCGAAGGCGCGGTTTATCCCTCGGAATTGTGGCGAGCGCAAGGGGTCATTCGACCAAGGAGTGAGCCCGTTTTTGCAGGGCTGGACGGCCTTTAGGCGCCTGACAGGGCCCTTTTGGCCTCCCTAGATCAGGGGTCCGGACGACCTGCCTCATCTTACGAAGGCCGCCCTCAACAAGGTGGAAACACCCGGAGCTGCAACGGTTTAACACCGTTTTGCCCCGTCCGAATGGAGAGTATTATGACTTCTTTTTCCCGCGCCCTGATCCTTGCCGGCCTGGTTTCCGTTGCCGGCGTCTCGGGCGCCCTGGCCGATGGCTCGAACCGTAACGCCGCCCGCATCAATGAAGGCGCCCAGGCCTCGCAGCAGGCCCCGGTTCTTCAGGAAGGCCGTTCGGCCGCCGTGGAGGGTTACCTCCAGAAGCAGGAAAACCGTAATTTCCTGACCGATCGCCGCTCGAGCGACGACAACAACTAACGCCTCCTATGCCGAAGGCCTGCTCCCCCACGGGCAGGCCCTCGGCATCTCTGATCGGCCCGCTTTGTCATAAGCGGGCCGATTGCCGTTCCAGCACATCGTGTCAGCCGGCTCCGCATCCATCCGGCGATGCCGTGCGTAGTTCTTCTGACGGATCACCCCGAATGGAGGACGATATGAAACTCATCGCAGCCTTGCTTCTCGTCACGCCCGCAATGCTCACAGCCGCTTATGCCGGCAGCGACGACACCCAAGCCCGGGCGGAGCGCCAGCGCAGCATTTATGAAGTTGTGAGAGGCGACTACCACAACACCGAGCGCATGCATGAAGGCCGCGGCATGACGATGGATGCGCCGCATCATCAGAAATATCAGCCGAAAAACACCAAGGGCTATTGAGCGAAAATGTGCTCCTCCCGCCGCAAGGCCGGGGGGAGCCTCCTGCGGCATCTGCGTAACGCTTCAAGTTTTAGATGTGCCGCCGGGCGTTCTTCTTAATCGGGTGCTCTGCCGCTTCATCACAAAATCGCCACAGCCCGCTTCGCTAAAACTGACACGAAGCTTTTCCGAAACTGGCGAAAAGCCATCATCGCCGTTTCTTCTCCCATTACCCGCATTCCCTGTTTGGGCAAGCAAAGCTTCGCAAACTGCGCAAACCTTCGCGCGCCGGATGTCCGGCAAAGGGCGCCTCTCTCTCCCCCAGCGCCCGAACGGAGGAAGAAGATGAAACTCATCACAGCTTTCCTTGTCGTTACACCCCTCATGCTTTCCGTGGCCCATGCCGAAGGCGATGGCGACGGCGGCCGCCGCGGTGAACTGCAGCGTAGTATTTACGAAGTCGCCGCCGGCGAATATCCGTCGTCGCAGATGTTCGAGGGCCGCGCTGCAACGCGAAGCGAGCCAACCGAGCGCCTCGGCCCCGGCGGACCGAACGATCCCGAATATTTCAGCGAAGAGACGCGCAACTCCCCGTACTAACGGCCGAGTTCGCGAGACTGCGGCAGGGCCGCCCCGAAAGGGGCGGCCTTTTCCGTTGTGCTTGACTTCCCCCCTCCAGTCCGTGTCTTTCCGCCCCAATTCAAGACATCGGTGAGGATGAGGGTATGGGAACGGCATTCGTCTTTCCGGGACAGGGCAGCCAGCAGGTCGGCATGGGCAAGGCCCTGGCCGATCAGTTTCCGGCGGCAAAAGCCGTGTTCGACGAAGTGGATGCGGCGCTCGGCGAAAAGCTGTCCGCGATCCTGTGGAACGGCCCCGAAGACCAGCTCACTTTGACCGCCAACACCCAGCCGGCGCTGCTGGCGGTCTCGATCGCGGCTTTGCGCGTCCTCGAACAGGAGCGGGGCGTGCGCCTTGCCGATCTGCAATTTGTTGCCGGCCATTCGCTGGGTGAATATTCGGCGCTCTGCGCTTCCGGCGCCCTGTCCTTGGCGGATGCCGCGCGGCTGCTGCGTGTGCGCGGCAATGCCATGCAGGCGGCGGTTCCCGTCGGCAAAGGCGGCATGACGGCCCTTATCGGCACCGATATCGATCAGGCGCGCGAGATCGCCAAGGAAGCGGCGCAGGGCGAGGTGCTGGAAGTCGCCAATGATAATGGCGGCGGCCAGGTCGTCGTCTCCGGCGACAAGACTGCGGCCGACCGCGTCATCGAGATCGCCAAGGCAAAGGGCGTGAAACGCGCTCTGCCGCTGCCGGTCTCTGCGCCCTTCCACTCGCCTTTGATGGCGCCCGCCGCCGAAATCATGCGTGAGGCTCTGGCGCTTGTGACCGTCAATACGCCGGCCGTTCCGGTCGTCGCCAATATGACGGCGCGCCCCGTCACCGATCCCGATACGATCCGCAAACTCCTTGTCGAGCAGGTGACGGGAACGGTGCGCTGGCGCGAGAGCGTCGCCTTTATGGCCGGCGCCGGCGTTACGCGTTTTGTCGAGGTCGGCTCGGGCAAGGTTCTCGCCGGGCTTGTGAAGCGGATCGCCGACGGCGCCGAAGCGCAATCGGTCGGCACGCCCGACGACATCTCGGCGTTCACGGTCTGAAGGAGAGAAAGATGTTCGACCTTACCGGCAAACGCGCGCTTGTGACCGGCGCCTCCGGCGGCATCGGCGGCGATATCGCCCGTGCGCTGCACAAGCAGGGCGCAAGCGTGGCTCTCTCGGGCACCCGCAAAGAGGCGCTCGACCAGCTGGCGGGCGAACTGAAAGAGCGCACCCACACGCTGATCTGCAATCTGTCGGATACGGCGCAGGTCGATGCATTGACCGGCCAGGCGGAAGCCGCCCTCGGCGGGCTCGACATCCTCGTCCACAATGCCGGGATCACCCGCGACAATCTCTTCATGCGCATGAAGAACGAGGAATGGGACGAGGTGCTTGCGGTCAATCTTACCGCCGGCTTCCGCCTCTACCGGTCGGCTTTGCGCGGAATGATGAAGCAGCGCTCGGGCCGCCTCATCGGCATCACCTCGGTCGTCGGCGTCACCGGCAATCCGGGGCAGGGCAATTATGCCGCCTCCAAAGCCGGCCTGATCGGCATGTCGAAGGCGCTGGCCCAGGAGATCGCCAGCCGCAACGTTACCGTGAACACGGTGGCTCCGGGCTTCATTGAGACCCCGATGACGCACGCCCTGGATGAGAAGCAGAAAGAGACGATCATCACCCGTGTGCCGGCCGGACGGCTGGGCACCGGGGCCGACGTCGCAGGGGCCGTCGTCTATCTTGCCAGTGCAGAAGCCGGCTATGTGACCGGCCAGACTATCCATGTGAATGGCGGGATGGCTATGATCTAGCCCTGTTCCAGCCCTTGGCACGCCCTATTTGGGGGCTTGTGGCCAAGGCTAAATAAGTGTGTTAATCGACCCCGCGACCCGAGGGGAGAAGGCGGCCGGATAGCCCGGAAGCTCTTGAACGGGGACCAGAATCAAAGGCCCAATCAGGCATGGCTATTTCAGGCTAGGCTTTGTGGCGGCTGGAATTTTCAACATTTGTATCGAGGAACCGAGCGATGAGCGACATTGCCGAACGGGTTAAGAAGATCGTGATCGAGCATCTGGGCGTGGATGCGGACAAGGTCACGGAAAAGGCCAGCTTCATCGACGATCTGGGCGCTGACAGCCTCGACACGGTTGAGCTCGTGATGGCTTTCGAGGAAGAATTCGGCGTCGAGATCCCGGACGATGCGGCCGAGACGATCCTTACGGTGGGCGACGCCACGAAGTTCCTCGAGAAGAACGCCGCCTGAGCGGCACTCTCGACGAAGTTATCGACTTGATGGAGCGCCCCCCTTTTGGGGGCGTTTTCCGCTGAGGAGCAGGAATGAGACGCGTCGTCGTTACCGGTATCGGAATGGTTTCGCCGCTTGCGACCGGCGCCGAACTCACCTGGAAGCGCCTGCTCGAAGGCAAAAGCGGCGCGGCCAAGATCGAGCATTTCAAGACCGACGATCTGCCGGCGAAGATCGCCTGCATGGTCAAGCGCGGCGACGGCACGGACGGCACGTTCAATGCCGATCAGTGGATGGATCCGAAGGATCAGCGCCGCGTCGACAATTTCATCGTCTTCGGTGTTGCAGCTGCCGATCAGGCTATCGCCGATAGCGGCCTGTCTTTCGAAAAATACGAAGATCAGATCGCGGCCGGCACTTTGATCGGCTCGGGCATTGGCGGGTTGAAGCAGCTCGATGAAGGCTCGCAGCTCATCATCGAAAAAGGCCCGCGCAAAATGGGCCCGTTCTTCATTCCGGGCCTGCTCATCAATCTTGCCTCCGGCTATGTGTCGATCAAGCACAAGCTGAAGGGTCCGAATTCGTCCGTTGTGACGGCCTGTTCGACCGGCTCGCACGCTATCGGCGATGCCGCGCGGCTTGTGGCGCTCGGCGATGCCGATGTCATGGTCGCGGGCGGAACCGAGGCCTCGATCACGCGCCTTGGCTTTGCGGGTTTCTGCGCCTGCCGCGCGCTGTCCACGGGCTTCAACGAGACGCCTGAAAACGCTTCGCGTCCCTACGACAAGGACCGCGACGGCTTCGTCATGGGCGAGGGCTCGGGCGTCGTCGTGCTCGAAGAGCTCGAACACGCCAAAAAGCGCGGCGCAAAAATCTACGGCGAAGTCATCGGCTACGGCATGTCGGGCGATGCCTATCATGTCACTGCGCCGTCCGAGGACGGCGACGGCGCGTTCCGCTGCATGCAGGCCGCGATGAAGCGCGCCGGCATCCAGCCGTCGGAAATCGATTACATCAACGCTCACGGCACTTCGACGCCGCTCGGCGACGAACTCGAACTCAAGGCCGTCGAGCGCCTTGTCGGCAATGCCGCGGCCAAGATCTCGATGTCGTCGACGAAATCGGCGGTCGGGCATCTGCTTGGCGCGGCCGGCGCGGTCGAGGCGATCTTCTCGCTGTTGGCGATCCGTGACAATGTCGCGCCGCCGACGCTCAATCTCGATAATCCTTCGGTCGATACGCCCATAGATCTCGTGCCCAAGGTCAAACGCGAGCGCGAAATCAATGTCGTCCTGTCGAATTCGTTCGGCTTCGGCGGCACCAATGCGAGCTTGATATTCCGCCGCTACAATTAGCGGTCCTTATGGGCTTTTGCCGCAATCGCTGACGATAGTTCCGCCGGAACAGGGGATTCGCAAAAACCGATGACGCCAGATAACGATCCGCCCGGAAGTGACGACCCGTTTTTCAGACCGGGGCAGGGTGCACCGTTCGGCCGCGAGCCCTACCGCAATCCGTTCAAGCAGCATCCGACGCTGCCGCGTGATTCCGAGCGCCCGCCTTCCGACCGTTTGACGGAAGTCGATGCCGAGCCGGTACGCGAGGTCAATATCGTCGATCAATACCGCACGAGCGCCACGGCAAATCCGGTCGAGCCGGAATGGGTTAGGCCCGTCTCGCCGTCCGAGCCGGTGCTGAGCGAGCCCGAAATCCGTCCCGCGCCGCCGCGCTCAGGCGGCGGCTTCTTCAACCGCGGTCCTTCGGCGGCGTCTCCGCCGGAACCTCCGCCGCCGCCGCCCGGCAGCAAGAAGCGGCCGGTGAAGCGCTCCGAGCGCTCGCGCGGCACCTTCATCACCGGCGCCAATTGGGCGATCACGCTTCTCATCGTCGTGCTCTTTACGGCCGCCGCTGCCGTGCATTACGGCCAGAAGGAGTTCGATGCGCCGGGTCCGCTGCAGGCGGAAACCGATCTTGCCGTTCCGCGCGGCTCGGGACCGCGTGATATCGCCGAACGCCTTCAGCAGGCGGGCGCCATCGGTGCCGGCAAGATGAGCTATTGGTTCTTCGTCGCCGGCACGCGCATGACCGGCAGCCACAGCAAGCTGCAGGCCGGTGAATACCGCATTCCCGCCGCCGCCTCGATGCGCCAGATCGTCGAGATGATCTCCGGCGGCAATGTCATCGAGCACACGGTGACGGTGCCGGAAGGTCTGACCTCAAAGCAGATCGTCACGCGTCTGATGGGCGAGAGCCTTCTGACGGGTACGGTGCGTGAAGTGCCGCCCGAGGGCACGCTTCTGCCGGAAACCTACAAGGTTCAGCGCGGCACCGAACGCCAGGCGCTGCTCGACCGTATGGCCAAGGATCAGACGAAACTCCTCAACGAGATCTGGGCGAAGCGTAATCAGAGCGTTCCCGTCAAATCGCCGATCGAACTCGTGACGCTCGCCTCGATCGTCGAGAAGGAAACCGGCATCGCTTCGGAGCGGCCGCGCGTTGCCTCGGTCTTCGTCAACCGCCTCAACAAGAAGATGCGGCTGCAATCGGACCCGACGATCATTTACGGCCTGGTCCAGGGCGCCGGCACGCTCGGCCGTCCGATCCTGCGCAGCGAGATCACCAAGCCCACGCCCTATAACACCTATGTCATTCCGGCCCTGCCGCCGGGGCCGATCGCCAATCCCGGCCGCGCCAGCCTGGAAGCCGCCGCCAATCCGATGAAGACGAACGATGTCTACTTCGTCGCCGACGGATCGGGTGGCCACGCGTTCGCCTCCACCCTTGCCGAGCACAACGCCAATGTTACGCGCTGGCGGGCGCTCGATAAGGCCGACAATGACCGGGCGCCGGCCGATGCGGCAAATGCAACCGAACCCGGGGCGGCCGCGCCGCCCACAGCCCCGCCGGCCAACTGACGCCGCCCATTGAGGGAACACCGCGCGACCGGTATGTTCGCGCGGCTTTCCTTCCTTAACTTTCAGCAGGCGTTTCACCCATGGGTCTTGCGAGTATGACCGGCTTTGCCCGCGCCGACGGCGCGATGGCCGGGCTGCGCTGGACGTGGGAGGTCAAGACCGTCAACGGGCGCGGGCTCGATGTGCGGGTGCGCGTGCCGCCGGGGTTCGATGCGCTTGAGGCTTCGGCACGCGCGGCGATTTCCGCCCGTCTCGTCCGCGGCACCTGCAATGCCAATCTGACCGTCTCGCGCGAAGGCGGCCAGCCGCTGGTGAAGATCAATGAGCCGGTGCTCGACTCGCTCGTTGCGGCGCTCGATGTCCTGAAGAAGCGCGTCGATGCCACGCCGCCTTCACTCGACGGGCTTCTGGCGGTCAAGGGTGTGGTCGAGATATCGGAGCCTGAACCCGACGAGGCGGCGCGCGCGGCCGAGCAGGAAGCCATGCTGAAGACGCTCAGCAAGGCGCTCGACCAGCTGGAAGCCGTGCGCCGCGCCGAGGGCGATGCGCTGGAGCGCGTTCTGAACGAGCGGCTGGAGACCATCGAGAAGTTGACCAAACAGGTCGAGGCGCATCCGGCGCGCACGCCGGAAGCCATCAAGGAACGGCTGAAGGAACAGGTGGCGGCGCTGATCGGCGCGGCGCCCATGCTCGATGCCGACCGTCTGCATCAGGAAGCCGTTCTTCTTGCCACCAAAGCCGATGTCCGCGAAGAGCTCGACCGGCTGTACGCGCATGTCGCCGCCGCTCGTACGCTTTTGAAAGAGGGCAAGGCTGTCGGCCGCCGCCTCGATTTCCTGGCCCAGGAGTTCGGCCGCGAGTCGAACACGCTGGTGTCGAAATCCAACCATGTGAACCTGACGGCCGCCGGCCTTGAGCTGAAGACGGTCGTCGAACAATTCCGCGAGCAGGTACAGAACGTCGAATGAGCGCTTCCAGTAAAATCGTCGACCGCGGCTTCATGCTTGTTGTTTCCTCGCCCTCCGGCGCAGGCAAGACGACGCTGACGCGCAATCTTCTGCAGGAAGAAAAGGACGACGTGGTGATGTCCGTGTCGGTGACGACGCGGCAGAAGCGCCCGAGCGAGATCGAAGGCGTGCACTACAATTTCATCACGCAGAAGCGGTTCGACCAGATGCGCGACAATGGCGATCTTCTGGAGCATGCCAAGGTGCACGATCACTATTACGGCACGCCGCGCGAGCCCGTGGATGCGGCGCTCGCCGCCGGCAAGGACGTTCTGTTCGATATCGATTGGCAAGGCACGCGGCAGCTGAAGGAAAGCGTGCTTGCGCCCGATGTCGTCACCGTGTTCGTCCTGCCGCCGTCCGCCGCCGAACTGAAAGCACGCCTCGAGCGCCGGGCGGAAGATCCGGCGGATGTCATCGCGCGCCGTCTGCGCAATGCCGCCGAGGAAATCCCGCACTGGAACGAATATGATTACGTGCTGGTGAACAGCGATCTCGACAAGAGCTTCATGCGGTTGAGATCGATACTTCAGACGGAGCGGCTGAAGCGCGTGCAGAATGTGCAGACGCTTGTCGATCAGCTTGTTGCGGATCTTGCGAAGCTGACCGGCTGATCAGCCGCGTTCGGCCGCGAGCGCCCGCGCCAAAGCCGCAAATCCCTTCACATCGATTTCCTCGGCGCGGCGCGTCGGCTCGATGCCGGCACTGTCCAGCGCCGCGACAGGATCGCGGAACACGCTCTTCAGGCTTTGCCGCAGCATTTTGCGGCGCTGGCCGAACGCCGCCTGCGTTACGGCTTCGAGGTGGCGGCCTTCGCAGGGCTCATACTCTGTACGTGGCACAAGATGCACGACCGATGAGGTGACTTTCGGTGGCGGCACGAACGCCGTCGGTGCGACATCGAACAATATCTTCGGCTGCGTCCGCCAGCCGGCGAGAACGCCGAGCCGTCCGTAAGCGTCCGAGCCCGGCGCCGCGACAATGCGCTCGGCGACCTCGCGCTGGAACATCAAGGTCAGCGATTGCCAGAAGGGCGGCCAGGAATCGGGTGTCAGCCAGCCGACGAGAAGGGCGGTCGCGATATTGTAGGGAAGGTTCGCAACGATGCGGACTGGCGCGCCCGACAGATGCAGCGAAAGATCGGCTTCCAGCGCATCGGCTTCCAGGACTTCGAGACGCCCCGGATAACGTGCCGCGACCTCAGTGAGCGCTGCGATGGCGCGGCTGTCCTTTTCCACGGCGATGACGCGCTGCGCGCCGAGCGCCAGCAGCGCTCGCGTCAGCCCGCCGGGGCCGGGGCCGATCTCGATGACATCGACACCCTCGAGCTCGCCGGACGCGCGGGCAATGCGCGCCGTGAGATTAAGGTCGAGAAGGAAGTTCTGGCCAAGGCTTTTGCGCGCCGAAAGCTCGTGGCGGCGAATGACCTCGCGCAGCGGCGGCAGATCGTCGATCGCGCTCATGCGGCGGACAGGCGTTCGGCGAGCTTGATGGCCGCGATCAGACTCGAGGCATCGGCTTCGCCTTTGCCGGCGATATCGAAGGCTGTGCCGTGATCGGGCGATGTGCGGACAAAGGGCAGGCCGAGCGTGACGTTCACCGCGCGGTCGAAGGCGATGGTCTTGATCGGGATCAGCGCCTGATCGTGATACATCGCCAGCGCGGCATCATAGGTTTTGCGTGCCGCGGGATGAAACAGCGTGTCGGCCGGATAGGGGCCGGAGGCCATGATGCCTTCGGCTCGGAGATCGGCAATGGCGGGCGCGATGATCTTCGCATCTTCGGTGCCGAGCGCACCGTCTTCGCCGGCATGCGGGTTGAGGCCGGCGAGCGCAAGGCGCGGATGCGGGATGCCGAAGCGCGTCTTGAGATCGTGCGCGGTGATGCGCGCCGTCTCGACGATGAGATCGCGCGTCAGCCGCGCCGGAACCTCATGCAACGGAATATGGACCGTGACGGGAACGACGGCGAGTTCCGGTGCCCACAGCATCATCACCGGTCGGAATTTTTCTCCGGCATGTTCCTGGGCGAGCGCACCGAGAAATTCGGTGTGGCCGGGATGCGGGAATCCGGCGCGCATCAGCGGCGCCTTGGAGATCGGATTGGTGACGAGCGCCGAAGCGCGGCCCGTCTGCACAAGTGAAACGCCGCGCCGTATGGATTCAATCACCGCTGGAGCGTCGGCCGCGTTCGGCGTGCCGGGTTCGGCGACAACCGCCATATCGAGCGGTGCGACCGGCAGCGCCAGCGGGAACATCTCCGCCGCGCGTTCGGGCTCGGTGACCACGATGGGCACCGCATAATCGAGGTTCTTCGCAAGATGGGCGAGGTGGTCGGGATCGGCCAGCACGAAGAAGGGCGGCAGATCAAACGCGGTGCGGCGCATCCAGGCGAGAAGCGCAAGCTCCGGGCCGATGCCTGCGGGCTCGCCCATAGTGAGTGCTAGCGGGTTCATATGCGTCCTGCCGACGGCATGCCGCCATGCGGCGCCACTACGGCGTCGCCGGCGCGTCGTCCTGGAAGCGGCTGACGTCGAACGAAGTCTGGTACTGGCCGAGCGTGCGCAACGACACGCTGACCATGACTTTGTGCACCGGATCCTCGTTGCCGTCCTTGTTGAAGTCGACGGAGTAGTAGCCGCCGAAGGTGAAGCACTCGTCCATATAGCCGCCCCCGACCGTGACCTGATCGAAACGGTCGAATTGAAGGTTATAGCCGGCGGCGCCGACGACGTAATAATTGTCGGTGAGCGAAACGCGTGCCGAACCGACGACGCCTTCGGCGCGCTCGAAGCCGAGTTGCGGCTGCTCGTCGTAATTGCCGTAGATGATCGACGCCGAGACGGGGCCTTGCTTGAAGCTCGTTTCGATCTCAAGCGCGTTCAGATTGTTCGCGTCCTCGTCGAAACGCGTGCGCGTCGACATCGACCAGTTGGGATGGAACTTCAGATAGGCGCTGGCGACGTAATCCGAGCGGTCCGTCTCCAGACCGGAATTGATGCCGGTGCCTGCGAGATCGGCTTCGGCAAACGAGTTCTTGCCGAAAAGATGATAGGACTGGCCGAACATCAGCTGAGTGAAGCCGCCATTGGCGAAGTTGAGCGTGTACTGCAGACCGACATTGGCGCGGCTGCCGCCTTCGATGCGGTCATAGCCGGAGAACTTGTCCCAGGCGAACAGCGTCGAGGTGTCGAAGAACAGGCTCTGCGCATCCTCGTTCGGGATATTGCCGATTTCCTGCTCGTCCGGGCGGATGATGATCTGGGCGATCGGCTCGAGAATGTGGGTGCCGATGCTGGATTCGGCGACAAACGGATAGCGGTATTCGAGACCCGCCCCGACCATGCCGCGCGCGAGATATTCGTCATCGGTGCTCATCAGCCCGGCGAGGTTCGGGTTCTCTTCGGCGTTGGTGTAGATCACATCGCCACGTGCATAGGCGAAGGGTGTCCAGACCTGGCCGACGGGATCGATGAACTGGCGCCGCCAGCTGGTGTCGGCTGAGAAGCGCGAATAGACGCCGCCGACGCCCGGCACGAGACAGTCGCTCGAGAAGGTGTCGCAGCTCAGATTGACGCCTTCAATGACATCGGGGTTCGAATTGCCCGGCGTGGCCGGTTCGAAATCGGTATCGCGGCGCCAGGTGTTCGTCATGTTGAGATTGAACGCGACCTCGCCGCCCAGAACCGGTTTGTCGTGAACGTAATTGTAGTCGAACACGCCGGCGACCGGGAGCTCGTCCTGATCGTCGTCCGCCGACAGGCCGTAATAGTGATAGGCGCGCGCCTCGAAGTAATTACGCTCGCCGATGCCGGTGAGGTGCACGGTCGAGATCGCTTCCGACCAGTTCTTGCCCCACATGTCGTAATCGTCGAGGAAATATTTGTCGGACAGAAGGTGCGCGTTCCAGCCCCAGGTCCAGTTGTTGTTGATGCGGAAGTCGCCGCGCGTCGTGATCGCGCCGCGGAAATCCTCCTGCTGGTCCGATGTCGGGAAGAGATCGGGGCTCGATTGATGCAGGCCGGCGGCGCGGATCGAGTACGCGCCGTTCATCACGCGATGGCGGAATTCGACATCGCCCATAATGCCCTGATCGGTCAGGAAGGCCGGTGCGAGCGTCACGTCCATATTGGGCTTCACCGCCCAGAAATACGGAGCCTTCACGCCGAACCCATATTCGGTCGAAGCCATATAGCTCGGCATCAGGAAGCCGGACTTGCGCTTCACCGTCGAGTCGGCGTGCGAGAAGAACGGCAGCCAGGCGATCGGCTTGCCGAAGAACTCAAGCCGCGCATCCTCGTAGTGCACCATTTTGGTGCCCTGGTCGTGGATGATGCGCGCCGCCTTGACCTGCCAGAGCGGCGGCTTGTTGGGGTTTTCGCGGCAGGGTTCGCACGCCGTGTAGACGCCTTTTTCGAACACGACGACATTGCCGCCGGTGCGCGTGGCCTTCGCCGCTGCAAAGCGCGTCTTGTCGGCGCCTTCGACTAGGAGCGACTGCACGAAGCCGTCACGGAAGTCGTCGGTCAGCACCATGTGCTCGGACTGATAGACATTGCCGTCGTCATTGAGGCGGACATTGCCGTAGGCGAAGACCTGCCCAGTGTTCTGGTCGTAGACGACGCGATCGGCTTCAAGGGTCGATTGGCCGTAATAGAGCTTCACGCGGCCGACGGCTGAGGCCGTGTTGCGGACGTCGTCGTAGACGACCTCATCGGCCGTCACGAACATCTTCTTCTCACCGGTGGGACCGGGTGAAAGCAGGCCGTTGGGAGCCGGAGAAATCTGGGCGTAAGCTGTTGAAGTGGCGCCTGAAAGAAGGACGAGCGAAAGGGTTGCCGCGCAAGCTCCCGCTTGGCCAGCCCTCAACGCTTGGGCAAGAAGGCGAACGACCTTCACCCATCCTCCTGGTACAATAGTACCGTCACACTCAACAAAACGCCGACGATAGGGGGAGACCAGGCCGCAATCAGCGGTGTGATGAAACCTGCGGCCCCCAAATCCCCGGCCATTTCACTGCCAACATAAAGCACGAAGCCCGCTATCACGCCACCGAGAATCGCCCTCGGAACCCCCCCGAGACGGGTGAAGCCGAGCGACACTGCGGCGGCGATTAGCACCATGCTCACATAGAGCAGCGGACGGGCAATAAGTGTTTGATATTGAAGCTGGAACTTGTCCGTCCGGATGCCCGATTGCTGCCATTGCGCGATGACGGCGGGCAATTGCCAGAACGAGATGGTTTCGGGCGCGGCGATGGTCTCGGCGACCTGCTCGCTCGTGAGGTTCGTGTTTAGCCTATAAATATCGAGGGATTCCGGTGGCGAGCCGTACCGCGTGACCCTGGCGCCACGCATCTCCCAAAATCCTTCCCGGAACTCGGCATGGGTGGCGTCCACGCGCTCCTTGAGGCTCCCGTTCCGGTCGAAAATGAAGGCGGTTACGCCCGTCAGCGTGTGTCCGCGGTTCGCCGATTCGCTCGCCCTTATGATCGACGAGTCGTCGAAGCCCTGCTGGCGGATCCATTTCGGCCCGCCGCTGTCCTTCCAGTCCGAGTAAAGCTCGGCTCGCCGGTTGCCGGCATTCTCCTTCAGCCAGGTCGAGGCGGGATTGTAGATGGCGGTCACCGCCATCCCGAGCAGGGCCGCTGTGAGGAGGGCGGGCGCCAGCATCTGCCAGATCGACACGCCGGTCGCGCGGGCGACGACGAGCTCGAGCTTGCGTGACAGCGTGACGAAGGCCGCAATCGAGGCGAACAGAACCGTGAAGGGAAAAATCTCCTCGGTCATCAGCGGCGTGCGCTGCAGACTCAGAAGCACGATGTCGAAAACCGAAACTTTTGAGCCGACCCCCGCTTCCTGCAGAAGATCAATGAAATCGACGAGGAACAGCAGCGTGAAGATCACCGCATAGGTGAACAGGATCGAGGTGATCAGCCGGCGCGCGATATAGCGCGACAGGATGGGCGGCATGGTCGCATCGCCGATCATGCTTGCCTCGGCCGCCGCGGCATGTTGCGGATCATGAAGCTAGGTCTGCCAAGCGCATAGGCAAGGCAGATGAAACTGACGGCGACGGGAAGTCCGTACAAGGGCAAGATCGCCCAATCCTGGTTCTTCATCAAATTGACCATGCCGAGCCCCGCGACCTGCAGCGCAAAGATCGCGATGATCGCCAGGACGATCGATGCGAAGCGGCTCTGCCGCGTCGTGTGAGGCCGCCCAAGCGCCGCAAAAGCGATGCACATGAAGGCCAGCGGATAGAGCGGATTGACGAGCCGCTCATGCAGCTCCGCGCGCAGTCTTTTGCGCGCACGCTCATCCGCGGGCTTCGGATTCCATAGTTCCGACAGATAAAGCTCGCGCGGCCTGTAACTGATGGTGATGTCGCGTTCGGTCAGCGGCGACAGATCGAAAGCGTAGCGGTCGAAGACGATCAATGATGCTTCGGTGTCGCGCTTTCGCTTGCGCTGCAGCGCGCCTTTTTCCAGCACAAGGAACGTGCCGCCGTCATTGCGCAGGATCTGTCCGCGTTCGGCGGTATAGACGAGGTTCTCCGCAGCGTTGCGGCTGTCGTCGATCAGAATGCCCGTCAGTGCCGCACCCTGATCGCGGCGGCGGATATGGATGGTCAGATCCTTGTCGAGCTCGGTGAACTCGCCTTCGCGCAGAATGTTGACGACGACATCGGTGCGGATCTTGGTGAGAAGCTCGCGCGCGACGCGCAGCGTTTCTGGAATGGCCGAGAGGCTCAGCGCGCCGACGACAAGGCTGACCACGATGGTCAGCAGAAGAAACGGCCGCAGCAATTGCCACGGATTGAACCCTGCCGCGCTGATGGCGGCGAGCTCTGAGTCGTTGTTTAGCCGGTTGAGCGTGAAGACGACCGCCCCGAACAGAGCAAGCGGTGCGACCAAGAGGGCAAAGCTCGGCACGCCCAGAAGCGTGACCATGAGGAAGGTCCAGAAGGACTGGCCGGAGGATGTGATAATGTCGAATTTACGCAGGGTCTGCGATAGCCACACGACCGCCGTGACCGCACATAGGCTGGCCACGAACGCCGTTGCGGCGGATCGCAGGATGTAGCGTTCGAGTGCGCCCATGATGTCCCGCCGCAGTTCTAACGCAACGGCTTTGCGTAAATTGTGGCGTTTGTCTTAAGAAATCAGCAACAAGGCCGGCTCACAGCCGGCCTCGTCACCTGGAGTTTATACCCCCAATGGCTTTGACCCCGAAAATAGCTTTTCCCAAGACCTCCCTCCCGTCCGGCGGCACCGCCGTCGTCCTGACCGACAGCCGTCTCGGCTTCTCCGGCAACGCCAAAAAGCTCGTCGGCAAGGTGAAGGGCTTCGACAAAATCGCCAAGGCGGCAAAGTTCGCGGGCAAGGCCGGAACAACGCTCGATCTGGTTGCGCCGGCGGGAATCGATCTCGACCGGCTGATTGTGTTCGGCCTTGGGCGCGGCGAGGGGGATCCGGCGACGGAATGGGTGAAGACGGGCGGCCAGGTGCTGGGGAAGGTCGGCAAGACAGCCAAGGTGACCATCCTTGTCGATGTGCCGCCGGGCCTCGATGACGATCCGACCAACGCGGCGGTCGATATGGCGCTTGGCGCGCGTCTGCGCGCCTACTCCTTCGACCGCTACAAGACCAAGAAGAAGCCCGATGACGAGGACAATGGCGCGGCCAATATTGCCTTCGCCGTTGCCGACGATGCCGCCGCGAAGAAAGCCTGGAAGGCGCACCTTGCTTTGGCCGAGGGCGTCGACATCGCCCGCGATCTCGTCAACGAGCCGTCGAACATTCTCTACCCGGAAGAATTCGCCAAGCGCGCGGCCAAGCTCGTCGATGACGGCGTTCAGGTCGAAATTCTCGACGAAAAGGCGCTGAAGAAACTCGGCATGGGCGCGCTGCTCGGCGTCGGCCAAGGCTCGGAAAAGGAAAGCCGCGTCGTTGTCATGCGCTGGAACGGCGGCCCGAAAACGCAAAAGCCCGTCGCCTTTATCGGCAAGGGCGTGACCTTCGACACCGGCGGTATTTCCATCAAGCCCGCCGGCAGCATGGAAGACATGAAGGGCGATATGGCGGGCGCTGCCTGCGTCACCGGCCTCATGCACACGCTTGCTTCGCGCAAAGCCAAAGTGAACGCGGTCGGCGTCATCGGCCTTGCCGAAAACATGCCGGACGGCAATGCGCAGCGGCCGGGCGACATCGTCACATCCATGTCCGGACAGACGATCGAAATCATCAACACCGATGCCGAAGGACGCCTCGTTCTCGGCGATGTGCTCTGGTACACGCAGGATCGTTTCAAGCCGCAATTCATGGTCAATCTGGCGACTCTGACCGGCGCGATCCTTGTTGCGCTCGGCCAGGAATATGCGGGCCTGTTCTCCAACAACAATGATCTCTCGGATCGTCTCACGGCCTCGGGCGTTGCGACCGGCGAGCGCGTATGGCGCCTGCCGCTCGATCCCGCTTACGACAAGATGATCGACTCGAAATTCGCCGATATGAAAAACACCGGCGGCCGTTTCGGCGGCTCGATTACGGCGGCGCAGTTCCTGCAGCGCTTCGTCAACGGCACGCCCTGGGCGCATCTCGACATCGCCGGCACGGGTATGGGCTCGCTGCAGAACGACATCAACAAGAGCTGGGGTTCGGGCTGGGGCGTGCGACTGCTCGACCGTCTCGTGGCGGACTATTACGAGCAGTAAGCACACATGGCGGAAGTCCTCTTCTACCACCTTCAAAACCAGCCGCTCGAGCGCGTTCTGCCGGTTCTTCTGGGCAAATGCCTCGAGCGCGGCTGGAAGGTCGTCGTGCAGGCGGAAACGCAAGAGCGCGTCAAAGCGCTCGACGATGCGCTGTGGACCTTTGCCGATGAAAGCTTCCTGCCGCACGGCACCGTCGAAGACGGCACGCCGGAAACCCAGCCGATCCTGCTGACGACCACGGATTCAAATCCGAACGCGGCGGAAGTGCGCGTGCTCGTCGAAGGCGCAGCAGGACCCGATCTTGCGGAATATGCTCGTGCGCTCGTTCTGTTCGACGGCGGCAATGACGATGCTCTGGCGCGCGAGCGCGAGCGCTGGAAAGAGCTGAAAGCTGCCGGCCATCAGGTGACCTATTGGCAGCAGGACGATAATGGCCGCTGGGAGAAGAAGGCTTAAGTCTTCTTCTTTTTCTTTCCGGTGTTCAACTCAACCGCCGCTTTGATCAGCGCCTTGAACGCTTTCTCGTTGATCTTGTCGCCCTCGTGCAGATCGATGGCACGGCGCGTATTGCCCTCGAGACTGGCGTTGAACAGGCCCGACGGATCGTCGAGCTTTGCTCCGTTCGCAAAAGTGAGCTTCATCGCGCTCTTATAGGTCTCGCCTGTGCAGATGATGCCGTCATGCTCCCACACGGGAACGCCGCGCCATTTCCATTCTTCGACGACATCCGGATCGGCGGTTTTGATCAGCGCGCGGACTTTAGCCAGTGTCTTGCCGCGCCAGTCGGCAAGTTCCCTGATCCTGCCGTCTATAAGTTTTGCGGGAGACTCGGTTTTCGCCATCTGAGCACTCACAGTTTCTCGCCGGGCAGTCTGCTCGCCTGTTTCACCCAGGACGCGAACTGCTTCTCATCCACGACATCATCCTCATGGATGTCGAGATAGCGGGTATCGGCGCTTTTGGAAGGGCCGGGCGGCACCGGATCAAGCTTCGCGCCGCGAAAGAACGCCACTTTGATATATTTCTCGAAGCAGTGGGCGCTGAGAAACCAGCGGTCTTTCTCCATGCCGTAAAGCGGCGAATTATATTTCACTGCCTTCTGCACATCGGGAATCGTACGAGCGATGAGCTTGTCGAGGCGGCGCCAGACATCGCTTTTCCAGCCCGGCATCGCGTCGATATAGGCTTGCACCGGCTCATCGCCATAGCCCTTGGCGATCTGCGGATTTCCGCCCGAAAGCAGGCTCGGCTTCTTCGGTGTCTTCGCCGCCATTGCGCCAAACTCCGCTGAAGAAACTAGACGGCCGCCTCGGCAGCCGCGAGCCGTTCGCTAGTGTCGATCCAGAGATCTTCCGCTTCGGCCAGAGCCGCTGCAAGCGACATGCGCTGCTTGCTCAACTCCGCCGCTTTAGCGGAGTCGCGTGCATACAGATCAGGATCGGCAAGCTGTTTGTCGAGGCGGGCGATTTCCGGCTCAAGCTTGGCGACGACCTCTTCCACCTGTTTGAGTTTGTGCCGCAGAGCGCTCGGCGAGGCGCGCTTGGTGCGCGACACTTCCTCGGTCGGCTCGGCGGGTTTGCCTTCGGCGTTTGAGCGCGCGGCCTTCAGGACGATCTTGGTATAATCGTCGAGCGTGCCGTCGAACGGCTTCACCGTGCCGTGCTGCACGAGCCAGAGTTCGTCGGCGCACGCGTCCAAAAGATGTCTGTCATGGCTGACAAGAATGACGGCGCCCTCATATTCCGTCAGCGCATCGACGAGCGCGGCGCGGCTATCGATGTCGAGATGGTTGGTCGGCTCGTCGAGGATCAGAAGGTGAGGGGCGTCGAACACGGCAAGCCCCATCGCAAGACGTGCCTTCTCGCCGCCCGATAAGCTCTTCACCGGCACATCGGCGCGCGCGCCGGAGAAACCGATGCGCGCCACGCGGCCGCGCACCTGGGATTCGCCCATCTGGCTCGGCATGCGCTCGCGCACATGCTGATAGGGCGTTTCTTCGAGTTCGAGGCCTTCCAGCGTGTGCTGCGCGAAATAGCCGACCTTCATGCGCGAGGAGGCGTGCATCTCGCCGTCTATCACTTTCAACTCGCCGGCCAGCAGCTTCGACAGTGTGGATTTGCCGTTGCCGTTGGCGCCAAGAAGTCCGATGCGCGCATCGGGCGCGAGCGACAGATTGATCTTTTTCAGAATGACATTGTCGCCATAGCCGACCGAGGCGCGGTCGAGCGCGATGAGCGGCGGCGCGAGTTCCTTCTCGAAAGGCGGGATGTAGAAAGGCGGCACATCGCTTTCGATAGAGACGGAAATCGATTCCATCTTTTCGAGGCGCTTGACGCGCGACTGCGCCTGCGCGGCTTTTGAGGCCTTCGCCTTGAAGCGGTTAATGAAGGCCGTCAGCTTTGCCTTCTCGTCGTCCTGCTTCTTCTTCGCCTTCACATCGAGCGCCAGCTTCTCGCGGCGCTGGCGGTCGAAGCTGGTGAAATTGCCGCGATAGATGACGAGCTTGCCCTGATCGAGATGCAGGATGTGATCGACCGAAGCGTCGAGCAGATCACGGTCATGGCTGATGACGAGAACTGTGCGCGGATAGCGCGCGAGATAATCCTGAAGCCAGAGCGTGCCCTCGAGATCGAGATGGTTGGTCGGCTCGTCGAGCAGAAGAAGATCGGGCTCGGAGAACAGAACGGCGGCGAGCGCAACGCGCATGCGCCAGCCGCCGGAAAACGACGAGCAGGGCCGCGCCTGCGCTTCGGCGTCGAAACCGAGACCGGCGAGAATGCGCGCGGCGCGCGCCGGCGCCGAATGCGCGTCGATATCGGCAAGCCGCATATGGATCTCGCCGATGCGTTCGGGATCGGTCGCGGTCTCTGCTTCTTCGAGCAGCGCCGTGCGCTCGAGATCTGCGGAGAGGACGCGCTCCAGAAGCGAATCCGGACCGGAGGGTGCTTCCTGCGCGACGCGGCCGAAGCGGGCGCCCTTCGGCAGCGCGAGTGAGCCGCCATCGGTGCCGAGATCGCCGGCAATTGCTTTGAAGAAGGTCGTCTTGCCGGTGCCGTTGCGGCCGACAATGCCGACGCGTGCGCCTTCGGGGATCATCACCGAGGCGTTCTCAATAAGTGTGCGGCCCGCAATGCGGAGGGTTAGGTCCGTGACTTGAAGCATGGGCGTCTTTTGGAGCGGGGAGAGTTGAAGATCAACTCATCCCGATGCCCGTCGTCCGCTGAAAAAGGATGAGATCGAGGCTCGGCGCGAAATTGCGGCCCTCGAGCGCGGTCATCAGCGCGTGAATCTGGCCGCGATGATGCGTCTGGTGATTGAAGAAATGGACCAGCGCCGAGCCGAGCGGCTGCGACATCTTCTGGGGATTGGTCACAGTCTGGAAGTGCAGCCCGCGGTCCAGACCCTCCGGCGTCAGCCCGTCGATGAAGCCGGTAATCCGCTGGTCTTCCGCCTCGCGCGCGGCTCGAAGCCCGGCAAGATCGTCGAACAGGATCACGTCCAGTTCCAAGGGCGCATCCGTGCGGGCGCCGAACCGGAAGAGCCAGATCCGGTCTGCAACCAGGATGTGATTGAGGGTCCGATGGACCGAGCCGAAAAAGGCGCCGCGGTCCTCCCGGTAGCGGGAATCTTGCATCTGCACGGCTGCGTCGTACAGCCGCGCATTCGCCCAAGAGTTGTACCCCGCCAGTAGTTTGAACGTCTTATGCATGGGTTATTCAGTTAAAGGGACTGCGAACGACTCGCATTTGTCCGGTTTCTGTTGCGGTACTTCCTATGCCGTGTATAAGCCGCGCCGTCGCGTAAGTATCAATTCTAGGACGAAAAATGGCAGTCGAACGCACCTTCTCGATCATCAAGCCGGACGCAACGCGCCGCAACATCACCGGCAAGATCATCGACCGCATCGAAAGCGCGGGCCTGAAGGTCGTCGCTTCCAAGCGCATCCACATGAGCCGCGCTCAGGCCGAGGAATTCTACGGCGTGCATCGCGAGCGCGGGTTCTTCGGCGAACTCGTCGATTTCATGATTTCCGGCCCGGTCATCGTCCAGGTTCTGGAAGGCGACAATGCGGTTGCAAAATATCGCGACGTCATGGGCGCAACCAATCCGGCGAATGCCGCGCCCGGCACCATCCGCAAGGATTTTGCGGAATCGATCGAAGCCAATTCGGTGCACGGCTCCGACGGCCCCGATACGGCCGCCACCGAGATCAAGTTTTTCTTCAAAGACAATGAGATCGTGGGATGAGCGCACAGCGCTCTAACGCACGGCGGACTTCCACTATCACTGGGAAACATATGCCCGCGGGGTGGGCATAGAACTGGGAGGCTTGAGTTTCATGGAATTCCACTGGGCTGTAGACTTGTCTTCCGCAGCGTTCTGGGTAGCGCTCGGCAAGATCATCTGGATCAACGCACTCCTGTCCGGCGACAACGCCGTCGTCATCGCGCTTGCCTGCCGCGGTCTGCCTGAACATCAGCGCAAGATCGGCATGCTGCTCGGCGCCGGCGCCGCCATCGTCCTGCGTGTGATCTTCACCATCATCATCGCCTATCTGCTCGGCGTGCCGTATCTGACGCTGATCGGCGCGGTCCTGCTCCTTTACATCGCGATCGAACTCGTGATGCCGAAGGATCATGGCGACGAGAGCAAGGTCAAAGCCAGCGACACGCTGATCAAGGCCGTGGCGACCATCGCCGTTGCCGACGTCGTCATGTCGCTCGACAACGTCATCGCCATTGCGGCGGCGGCGGACGGCAACTGGACCCTGATCATCCTGGGTCTTCTGATCTCGGTTCCGATGATCATCGCCGGCTCGGCCATCCTTCTCGCGCTGATCGACAAGTTCCCGATCATCGTGTGGGGCGGCGCGGCAATCCTCGGCTTCGTTGCGGGCGAAATGCTCGTGAAGGACGTCGCGGTGGTCAACTACCTCGGCCAGGAAGCGGCTGAAGCCTATAAATACCCGCTGGGTATCGGCTTCGCGGTCGCGGTCTGCGTGGTGGCGTGGCTTCTGATCAAGGCCAAGGGCCGCAAGGCTGTCGAACAGCACTAAATTGTGTACCGGACCGGCGTTCGCGCCGGTCCCAACATCTTGCAAAGCGGGTTGCCTTCGGGCTACCCGCTTTGTTCGTTTTGGTGCGGGAGAATACTGATGGGTGCGATGAAGGCTTTGGCGGGGCTGGCACTGGGTATCGTCGTTCTGGGGGGAACGGCAGTCGCGGCCGTGCCGCCGACGCGCGATCAGGTGCGAGTCAAGCTTCTGGATCAGTGCGTGCTGTCGCAATCTGGCAAATCGGACAGCCAGGGCGCCGGTCCGAAATGCACCTGCTATGCGGCGAAGATCTCGAAGGCGATGACCGACGAGGAAGTCGCCAAGTTCAAGAAGGGCATTCCCAAGCGTCTGGCGCCCGATGCCCAGACGGCGCTCGCCACCTGCAAATAACGCTGATCAGCCGCGGAAGAAGGTCGCCGTCCCGGGCTGGACGGCGATTTCATCACCTGTGACGCGGACGCGTCCCGATCCGACCAGCGCGAGCGCATGCGGGTAAAGCTTATGCTCCTGCACGAGCACGCGCGCCGCCAGAACATCTTCCGTATCGCCGGCGAGCACGGGAACGGATGCCTGCGCGATGATCGGCCCGTCATCCACCGCCTGCCGCACATAATGCACCGTGCAGCCATGCTCCTTGTCGCCCGCCTCGATGGCGCGCTTGTGCGTGTGCAGGCCCTTATATTTCGGCAGCAGCGAGGGATGAATATTGATCATCCTGTTGTGCCAGGCGCCGATCAGAAACGGCGAAAGCAGCCGCATCCAGCCGGCCAGGCACACGAGCTCAACGCCCGCCTTCTCAAGTTCCGTATGGACGAGCCGTTCGAGCCCTTCGCGATCGTAGAGTTTGTGGTCGAAGGCGAAGGCGGGAATGCCGGCGGCTTTGGCTTTCGCGATACCGCCCGCGGAAAGATTGCTGGCGATGACGCACACGATCTCGGCCGGATAATCTTGCGCGCGCGCCGCCTCGATCAGCGCCGCCATATTCGATCCGCCGCCGGAGATCATGATCGCGGTGCGGATCTTTTTCATCAGAAGTCGAGGCTGAGTGCGCCGGTCGTCTCGACGGCCTGAGTGGCGGAAGGAACGACTTCACCCAAGCGAATGACGCTTTCGCCCGCATCGGTGAAGAGCTTTGCGATCGTGTCGGCATCGGCGGCCGATACGACGGCGATCATGCCGATACCGCAGTTGAAGGTGCGCAGCATTTCCTTTTCCGCGACATTGCCGGTGGCTGCGAGCCAGCGGAACACGCCGGGCGTATCGATGGCATCGAGGTTCAGCTTCACGCCGAGCCCTTCGGGCAGAACGCGCGGAATGTTGTCGGGGAAACCGCCGCCGGTGATATGGGCAAGACCCTTCAGGCCGGCCGTCGCTTTCAGCACTTTCAAAATCGATTTCACATAAATCTTCGTCGGCGCGAGCAGCGCGCGGCCAAGGCTGACGGCCGGCGCGAACGGCGCCGGCGCATCCCAGGCAAGGCCGGACTGTTCGCGAATCTTGCGCACCAGCGAATAGCCGTTCGAGTGCACACCCGAAGAGGCAAGGCCGAGCAGGACATCGCCGGCAGCGATATGGCGTGGCAGCAGCGTGCCACGCTCAGCCGCGCCGACGGCAAAGCCGCCGAGATCGTAATCGCCGTCGGCATACATGCCGGGCATTTCCGCCGTCTCGCCGCCGATCAGCGCGCAGCCGGCTTCGACGCAGCCTGCGGCGATGCCCTTCACGACATCGATCCCGGTCTGTGTCGTCAGTTTTCCGCAGGCAAAGTAGTCGAGGAAGAAGAGGGGCTCGGCGCCCTGAACGACGAGATCGTTGACGCTCATCGCGACGAGATCAATGCCGATCGTGTCGTGAATGCTGGTGTCGATGGCGATCTTCAGCTTGGTGCCGACGCCGTCCGTCGCCGCGACGAGGACAGGATCCTTATAGCCGGTGGCTTTGAGGTCGAAGACGCCGCCGAAGCCGCCGATCTCGGCATCGGCGCCGATGCGGCGTGTGGCGCGCACCAGCGGCTTGATGGCCTCGACCAGGGCATTGCCCGCGTCGATATCGACCCCCGCATCGCGGTAGGTCAGGCCCTTTTTGGCGTCGGACATCTTCTGCTCCGGTTAGGGGCCGGGCTTAGCGCGGCGAGCCTGGGGTTTCAACGGCGGTTAGCGCCACAGGCCGAACTCTTCCCAACGGGATTCAGGGATTTCATTGCCGACGGCATAGCGCAGGCTCTGGGTAGAGAGATGGTCCGGAGCCAGGGTGCAGATGAAGCGCAGGCCGTACCAATGGCCATGATCGCGGAAGGCCCCGCCCGTGGCTGTGAAGATATCGCCGTCCGCCACCGGCTCTTTGAGGGCATCGGCAACGACGCGGTCGACCTGGGAATAGGACGTTTCGGCCGATATCTTCGCCGAAACCGCGATATCGCAGACTTCCATCATCTCCGTGGCGGGTTCGAGCGCCTCGAGCGAACGCTGCATCTTGTCGGCGGCGGCGAGAGCAGGGCCGGCGATCAGGATGAGGGCGAGGCAGAGCGCCGCATGTCGCATGCCGAGTTTTAAACCCCAACCCGGAGCGAGCGGCAACCCTTGCCGCACAACCGGCTTTTCAAATCTTCGCGGGCAGGCTTAGCTGCGCCCGGCATGCCGATAAACCTGCCCAACCTGATTACGGTGCTGCGGCTGTTCGCCGTTCCCATCGTCATCTGGACCATCCTGGCCGGTTATCCGCAGGCAGCGTTCTGGATATTCCTCGCCGCCGGCATCTCCGATGGCATCGACGGCTATCTGGCCCGCCGCTGGAACCAGAGGACCGAGCTCGGCGCCTATCTCGACGCCATCGCCGACAAGGCGCTGCTCGTTTCAATTTTCATCACTTTGGCCATAGTTCAGCTGATCCCGGTCTGGCTCGCCATCGCCGTCGTCTCCCGCGATCTGATGATCGTCGGCGCGGTCATCCTGTCCTGGCTAATGGACCATCCGGTGACGATCAAGCCGCTCTACATTTCCAAGCTGAATACGGTCGCCCAGATCGGCTTTGCGGCCGCCGCGCTCGGCCTTGTCGGCTTCGGGCTTCAGGGCGCCGAATGGCTCCTGATCGGCGGCTATGTGACCGGCATCTTGACCGTCTTGTCCGCGCTGGCCTATCTCGCGGCATGGATGCGCCATATGGGCGAGCCGCGGAGCACCGTATGACGACCCAGTCCGCCATCTCCGTCCAGCGGCAGGCCCTGATCTGGGTCGCGGTCTTCGCGCTCCTCATCGCCATCCTTTGGTTGCTGCACGGAATCCTTCTGCCGTTCGTCGTCGGCTTTGCCGTCGCCTATCTGCTCGATCCTCTGGCCGACCGGCTGGCTCGGCTCGGCATCGGCCGGACTTTGGCTTCGATCCTGATCCTTCTTCTGTTCGTTCTGGTGGTCGTGACCGCGGTTGCCGCGCTCGCGCCTCTGCTCGTCTCGCAGTTCGAAGCCTTCATGGCGAACTTGCCGGGCTATGTGGACCGCATCCAGCAGCTCATCACCGGCCCGGGCCTCGGCTGGCTGCGCCGTCTGATCGGCGACCGGCTGCCGAGCGTGCAGGGTTCGGTCGGCACACTCGTCTCCCAGGGTGCCGCCTGGATCGGCAATTTCCTCACCGGCCTGTGGGCAGGCGGCGCGACGCTGCTCTCCGTCGTCAGCCTGCTTGTCGTTACGCCCGTGGTTGCCTTCTACATGCTGGTCGATTGGGATCGCATGATCACGACCATCGACGGCTGGCTGCCGCGCACGAACCGCGACACGATCCGCAAGTTGGCGCGCGAGATCAATGCAACGATCGCGGGCTTTGTGCGCGGGCAGGCGACGGTGTGCCTTCTGCTCGGCTTGTTCTACGCGGCAGCGCTTTCGCTCGTCGGCCTCAATTTCGGTCTTCTGATCGGCCTCGGCGCCGGCTTCATCGGTTTCATCCCCTATGTCGGCTCGTTCACGGGGCTGCTCGTCGCCGGCGGTGTCGCCCTCGTGCAGTTCTGGCCCGACTATCCGTGGATATTCGCCGTGCTCGGCATCTTCGTCTTCGGCCAGTTCATCGAAGGCAATATCCTGTCGCCCAATCTCGTCGGACGCTCCGTTGGACTGCATCCGGTCTGGCTGATGTTCGCGCTGTTTGCGTTCGGCTCGCTGTTCGGTTTTGTCGGTCTTCTTCTGGCCGTGCCGCTCGCGGCTGCAACCGGCGTGCTGGTGCGCTTTGCGCTCGGCCGCTATCTCGAAAGCCCGCTCTATACGGGCGGCGGGAAGAAGACCCGCAAGGCATGACGCCGCGGCAGCTGACTCTGGCGCTCGATCTGGCAGGCAAGTTCACGGCGGAGGATTTCCTCGTCGCGCCCTCGAACGCGGCCGTACATGCCACGATCGAATCCTGGCCGGACTGGCCCGCAAAGAATTTCCTGATCGTCGGGCCGCCCGGCAGCGGCAAGAGCCATCTGGTCGCCATCTGGGCCGAGCGGGCGGGAGCACCTGTCTACGAGGCGGGCAGCCTCACCGAGGAGCTGGTCGCGGGCCTCGAACCCCAATCGGCGCTCGCGGTCGAAAATATCGATGTGCCGGACTGTTCGGAAAACATCCTCTTCCACCTTTTGAACACCGGACGGGAGCGGGACCTTTCTCTCGTTCTGACCGCCTCCCAGCAGCCGGGCGCCGCCTGGCCGAAACTCCCCGATCTTGCCTCCCGCCTGCGGCAAATGCCGGTGGGCGAATTGCAGCCCCCGGACGACGGCCTCGTCCGTGCGGTTTTGGTAAAACTCTTTGACGACCGGCAACTTGCGGTCGACGCCGAGGTGATTGACTATGTGGCCAAGCGGATGGAGCGCTCGCTCGGTGCGGCACGGGAAACCGTGGCCGCCCTCGACGAGGAGGCTCTGGCGCTTGGCCGGCGCGTCACCAAGCCGGTCGCGGCGGCGGTGCTGGCCCGGCTGACCTCGGACGTCGACTGACCATGGCCGTCGCTCCCCCGTCACAAAAGCGTCGTACATCGCGCCGTGCACAAGCGCAGGATACGAAGACCATGAAAGCCGACGCCGAGGCCGAAACCGTAACCGCACCGAAGCCCAAAAAGGCTCATCCGGTCATCGATGTGCGGCACTCGCCCGAGCGCTTCATCAACCGTGAACTGTCCTGGATCCAGTTCAACCGGCGCGTCATGGAAGAGGCGGGCAATCCCGATCATCCGCTGCTCGAACAGCTGCGCTTCCTGTCGATCTCCGCGAACAATCTCGACGAGTTCTTCATGGTGCGTGTCGCCGGCCTCAAGGGCCAGGTGCGCACGGGCGTCACCGTCGTCTCGCCCGATGGCCTCACGCCGCTCGATCAGCTGCACAAGATCAATGAAGTGGTCGGAGATCTCGCCCGCGACCAGCAGAAGCGCTGGCTTGAACTTCAGCCCGACCTCGCCAAAGCCGGCATCGTCGTCGCAGCCCCCGGCAAGCTGACAAGCGCCGAGCATGCATGGCTGGACGATCATTTCCTGCAATACATTTTCCCGGTTCTGACGCCGCTGGCGATCGATCCGGCGCATCCTTTTCCGTTCATTCCCAATCTCGGCTTCTCGCTCGCGCTTCAATTGATGCGACAGAGCGACGGGCGGCCCCTCAACGCGCTCGTGCGCGTGCCGGCGAAAATCGACCGCTTCATCAAACTGCCGGAGACAGAACCCGGCATTGTGCGCTTCGTCCTGCTCGAAGACACGATCGGCCTTTTCATCAAACGCCTCTTCCCCGGCTATCAGGTGACGGGGCAGGGCGCGTTCCGCGTCATTCGTGACTCGGATATCGAAATCGAAGAAGAAGCCGAAGATCTGGTCCGCTTGTTTGAATCCGCGCTGAAGCAGCGCCGCCGCGGTTCGGTGATCCGTCTCGAAATGCAGACGCAGACACCGGTCGAACTGCGCACATTCGTCTCTGAGGCGCTCGACGTGCACGACGAAGAAATCTTCCTCGTCGACGGTCTTATTGCGTTGAACGAGCTGTCGCAGGTCGTCTCGCTCGACCGGCCGGAGCTGAAATTCATTCCCTATAATGCGCGCTTCCCGGAACGCATCCGCGAACATGGCGGCGATTGTTTTGCCGCGATCAAGCAGAAGGATATCATCGTCCATCATCCGTTCGAGAGCTTCGACGCCGTCGTCCAGTTCCTCAATCAGGCGGCGCGCGATCCGAACGTTGTTGCGATCAAGCAGACGCTCTACCGCACATCCTCCGACAGCCCGATCGTCAAGGCGCTGGCGGAAGCCGCCGAATCCGGGAAGTCCGTCACGGCGCTCGTCGAGCTGAAAGCGCGCTTCGATGAAGAAGCCAATATTCGCTGGGCGCGCGATCTCGAACGCGCCGGCGTGCAGGTCGTCTACGGCTTCCTCGAACTGAAGACGCACTCGAAGCTTTCACTCGTCGTGCGGCGCGAGGCGGGGCAGCTTGTCTCCTATTGCCATGTCGGTACCGGGAACTATCATCCCGTGACGGCGCGTATTTACACCGATCTGTCCTTCTTCACGGCCGATCCCGTCATCGGCCGCGATGTGGCGCGCCTGTTCAATTTCATCACCGGCTATGCCGAGCCCGCCGAGCTTGAAGCCATGGCGGTATCGCCCTTCAGCTTGCGTCGGAAAATCCTTTCCCACATCTCCGCGGAAGTCGCGCATGTGAAAGAGGGCCGTCCGGGCGCGATCTGGATGAAGATGAATTCGCTGGTCGACAGTGTCGTCATCGATGCGCTCTACGATGCGAGCCGCGCCGGCGTCGAAATCGACATCGTCGTCCGCGGCATATGCTGTCTGCGGCCCGGCGTGCCGGGCCTGTCCGAGACCATCCGCGTCAAATCGATTGTCGGTCGCTTTCTGGAGCATTCCCGAATCTATTGTTTCGGCAATGGGAAGGGCCTGCCCAATCCGGAGGCGGCCGTCTATATCGCCTCGGCGGACCTCATGCCGCGCAACCTTGACCGGCGGGTCGAGGCCATGCTGCCCATCCTCAACCCGACTGTGCATGAACAGGTCCTTGACCAGATCATGGTCGCGAATCTGAAGGACAACCAGCAGAGTTGGACGGTCCTGCCGGACGGCACGTCCCGGAGGATCATCCCGGCGGAGGGCGAGGAACCGTTCAACGCCCACCGCTATTTCATGACAAACCCGAGTCTCTCCGGACGTGGCAAATCCGTTAAAAAAAGTTCGCCCCGCCGTCTCGCTAACCGGGGTTGAGATGCTGAAGGGATTGGCCCTCGAAGCCGAGGAAGCCCGCGGCCGTTTACGCAACGGACCGGCGATGGCGGTTATCGATATCGGCTCCAACTCAGTGCGTCTTGTCGTCTATGACGGGCTGCAGCGCTCGCCGACGCCGATCTTCAACGAAAAGGTTCTGTGCGGCCTTGGCCGCGCCGTCGCCACCACGGGCCGTCTGACGGATGGCGCCGTCAACAAGGCGCTCGGTGCGCTGCGCCGCTTCCGTGCGCTCTGCGATGTGATGAAGGTCGAGGATGTGCGCGTCCTAGCGACGGCCGCCGCGCGCGATGCCGCCAATGGCCGCGACTTTCTGAACAATGCGCGCGCCATCTGCCGCGCCGAGATCGAGCTTCTGTCCGGCAAGCGCGAGGCGCATCTGTCGGCGCTCGGCGTCATTTCCGGCATCTTCCAGCCAAATGGGCTTGTCGGCGATCTTGGCGGCGGCAGCCTTGAGCTTGTTCCGGTCAAGGGCACTGAAATCGGCCAGGGCGTCACGCTGCCCCTCGGCGGTCTTGCGCTGCAGGACGTATCTTCCGGCTCGCTGAAAAAGGCCGAGAAGGTCGTCAAGAACGCCATCGGCGATGTGCCGGGGCTGAAAGCGCTTGAAGGCCTCGATTTCTACGCCGTCGGCGGCACCTGGCGTTCGCTGGCGCGTCTGCACATGACGCAGAAGAAATACCCGCTGCGCGTCATGCACGCCTATACGATCCCGGCGAAAGAAGCGCTGACGCTCTGCCGCCGCATTCTGCGTGTCGATGCCGAGACGCTGCCGGGCATTGCCAGCGTTCCGAGCGAGCGCCGTCCGCTGCTCGCCTATGGCGCGCTCGTGCTCGAATACATCATCACGACGATGAAGCCGAAAAATGTCGTGCTCTCGGCGCTCGGCGTGCGCGAGGGGCTTCTCTACGAACTGCTTGACGCGGAGCAGCAGGCCGAAGATCCGCTCATCGCCGCCTCCGCCGAACTCAGCGTTTTGCGTTCGCGTTCGCCCAAACACGGGTTTGAGCTTGTCGACTGGACCGATCGTTTCATGGAAAGCTTCGGCATTCCGGAAAACGCAGGCGATACGCGCCTGCGCCATGCCGCGTGCCATCTTGCCGATATCGGCTGGCGCGCCCATCCCGATTATCGCGGCGAGCAGGGCCTCAACATCATCGCCAATGCGGCCTTTGTCGGCGTCGATCATCCGGGTAGAGCCTATCTCGCTATGGCGATCTATTACCGCCATGAAGGCCTGCGCGAAGACGGCATGGGGCCGGAGCTGAAAAAACTCGCCTCGGAAATCCTCGTCGAACGCGCACGGCTTCTCGGCGCCGCCATGCGCGTCGCCTATCTCGTCTCGGCGTCCATGCCGAACATCCTGCCGCGCACGAGCCTCACCGTCGAAAAGGACAAGCTCGTCCTTCGCCTGCCGGAAGATCTCGCCGATCTTGCCGGCGAGCGGCTTGGCAATCGCGTGCGCCAGATGGCGCGCCTCATCGGCAAGGAGCCGGTCGTCGAGGTGGCGTAGCCTCAACCGCACTGACGTGGCCCTGCGCGTGAATTGAGCGTAAGGCTCCCAAAGGCTGGTTTTCAGCTTTGGGAGTACAATCCATGCGGAATATGTTTGCGGCGCTGAGCATTGCCGCTGTTTCGGTTGTCGTGGCCGCATTTTCCGCATCCGCGCAGTCCGCCCCGGAAAGCCGCTTTGCCGAGGTGAACGGCGTCAAGCTGCACTATCTCATCGCCGGCAAAGGCGACCCGGTGCTGCTTCTCCATGGCTATGCCCAGAACAGCCATATGTGGCTGCCCGCTATTGCCGAGCTTTCCAAAACGCACACCGTCATCGCGCCCGATCTGCGCGGCTTCGGTCAGTCGGACAAACCCGAGACGGGATACGACAAGAAGTCGCTCGCTCAGGACGTTCACGCACTGATGGCCTCGCTCGGCTACGACAAGATCGGCGTTGCCGGTCACGATATCGGTCTGATGGTCGCCTACGCTTACGCCGCGCAATATCCAACTGAGGTGAAGAAGATCGCGCTGATGGACGCCTTTCTTCCGGGTGTCGGCGACTGGACCAAGGTCTGGCTGTTGCGCGATCTCTGGCACTTCCATTTCTACGGTAAGACGCCGCTGGCGCTCGTCGATGGACGCGAGCGTATTTACTTCGAGCATTTCTGGAATGATTTTGCGGCAGACCCGGCGCATTCGGTGTCGGAAGCCGATCGCCAGTTCTACACGGCGGCTTACGCTCAGCCGGGCGCGATGCGGGCCGGTTTTGAAATCTTCCGCAATTTCGAACAAGACTCGAAGGATTTCTCCGAGTTCGCCAAAACCAAACTGCCCATGCCTATGCTGGTTCTCTCGGGCGAGAAAGCCGGCGGCCAGTTCCTGATCGATCAGGGACGTCTCGTCGATGACAATGTCGAAGGCATCATCGTCAAAGGCTCAGGCCATTGGCTGATCGATGAAGCGCCGGAACAGGTGGTCCCGGCGCTCGTGAAGTTTTTCGGCTAACGAATTAGCTCTTCACCTCGACCGCACTGACGCGGCCTTTGCGAAGCCCGAGCGCGATTTCGCCGCGCTTGAGGCCGAGCGCCTTTTCGCCGAACAGTTCGCGCCGCCAGCCGTGCAGCGCCGGCACATCCGCCTCATCGCTCGCGGCGATCTGTTCGAGATCGTCGGTGGTCGCGAGAATTTTCGGCGCGACGCCTTCCTTCTCCGAAATCATCTTCAGAAGAACGCGGAGCAGTTCGACGGTCGCGCCCGCGCCGTTCGGCGGCGGACGGTCGCGTTCGATGCGGGGCAGGGTGGCGGGATCTTTCGCCAAGCCGCGCTTCACAGCAGCAACGATTTCCGTGCCGGCCTTCGAGCGCTCGAAACCATTGGGCAGTCCGCGCAGCGAGCCGAGCGCCTCAACAGTCGCGGGACTGCGCAATGCGATCTCGGCGAGGATCTCGTCCTTGATGATGCGCGAGCGCGGCACATCGCGCGTCTGCGCTTCGTTTTCGCGCCAGGCGGCGATCTCCATCAGCACGCCGATTTCTTTCGGCTTGCGGAGGCGCGCCTTGATGCGCTTCCACGCATCCTCCGGCGCCTGACGATAAGTGTCGGCCGAGGTCAGGATTTCCATTTCCTCGAACACCCAGGCGGCGCGGCCGCGCTTCTCAAGATCTTCGGCAAGACGGCGATAGACCGGACGCAGATGCGTGACGTCCGCCAGCGCATAAGTGATCTGGGCCTCGCTCAAGGGGCGGCGGCTCCAGTCGGTGAAGCGCGAAGACTTGTCGAGCTGGGTGCCGGTAATGCGCTGGACGAGCTGATCGTAGGAAATGCTCTCGCCATAGCCGAGCACCATCGCGGCGATCTGCGTGTCGAAGACCGGATGCGGGATCAGCTTGGCCAGATGCCACATGATTTCGATGTCCTGGCGGCCGGCATGGAAGACCTTCAGCACCTTCTCGTTCGCCATAAGGTCGAAGAGGGGCTTCAGATCGATGCCGGGGGCCAGGGCGTCGACGGCAAAGGCCTCATCGTCATCGGCAAGCTGGATGACGCAGAGTTTCGGCCAGAAGGTCGTTTCGCGGAGGAATTCGGTGTCGACGGTGACAAAATCGGATTTAGCCAGCCGCTGGCAGGCGGCCTTCAAATCCTCAGTACTGGTCAGGATCATGCCCGCCATATAACCGACTCGGGGCCCGCGCACGACCATTGAGGCATATCCAATTTGCCGCGGGCAAGCTGCCGCCTGAGTTGACAAAAGAGGTTTTGGCGTGCGGTTTGTCCGCCCTGTCGACTGTCGCAGCCCATGGCCGCTGACAAAATCGCCCCAATTTAGATTTCTGTAGGGTTTTCAATACGATGCATCGCTACCGCACCCATACCTGCGGCCAGCTCCGTGAGGAGCATATCGGCAAAACCGTGCGGGTTTCCGGCTGGGTGCACCGCATCCGCGACCATGGCGGCGTGCTGTTTATCGATCTGCGCGACCATTACGGCCTGACCCAGTGTGTCGCCGACCCGGATTCGGCCGGCTTCAAGGACGTGGAAAAGGTCCGGTCCGAATGGGTCGTCCGGTTCGAGGGCGAGGTCCGCAAGCGTCCGGCAGGCACCGAGAACACCGATCTGCCGACCGGCCAGATCGAGCTGTTCATCAAGGGCGTCGAAATCCTCGGGCCTTCGGGCGAGCTGCCGCTGCCGGTCTTCGGCGAGCCGGACTATCCGGAAGACGTCCGGCTTCGTTATCGCTTCATCGACTTGCGCCGCGAGACGTTGCACAAGAACATCATGACCCGCACCCGCGTCGTCTCGGCCATGCGCCGCCGGATGACGGAAGCGGGCTTCACCGAATTTGCGACGCCGATCCTGACGGCCTCTTCGCCGGAAGGGGCGCGCGACTTCCTCGTCCCGTCGCGTATTCACGCCGGCAAGTTCTATGCGCTGCCGCAGGCGCCACAGCAGTACAAGCAGCTCCTGATGGTCGCCGGCTTTGACCGCTATTTCCAGATCGCGCCGTGCTTCCGCGACGAAGATCCCCGCGCCGACCGCCTGCCGGGCGAGTTCTACCAGCTCGATCTCGAAATGAGCTTTGTCGAGCAGGAAGACGTATTCTCGACCATGGAGCCGGTGCTGCGCGGCATCTTCGAAGAGTTTGCCGAAGGCAAACCCGTCACCAAGCAGTTCCCGCGCATCCCCTATGCGGAAGCCATGCTGAAATACGGCTCCGACAAGCCGGACCTGCGCAACCCGCTGGTTATCGCCGATGTCAGCGCGTTCTTCACGCGCGAGGACGTGACGTTCAACGCCTTCAAGAATGTCGTTTCCGGCGGCGGCGTGGTGCGCGCCATTCCGGCGCTCGGCGCCGCAACGCAGCCACGCTCGTTCTTCGACAAGCTGAACGATTGGGCGCGCGGCGAAGGCGCGCCGGGCCTCGGCTATATCGTGTTCGACGATGAGAGCGGCGTTCTGACGGGCAAGGGCCCGATCGCCAAGTTCATTCCGGCGGATGTTCTGGCGTCCATCGCCTCGACCGTCGGTATCGGAGCAGGGGACGCGGTCTTCTTCTCGGCGGGTTCGGCGGACAAGGCGGCAAAGCTTGCGGGCCTTGCGCGCGACCGCATCGGCGAAGAACTAAACCTCATCGACAAGGACCGGTTCGAGCTCGCCTGGATCGTCGATTTTCCATTCTACGAATACAATGAGGACGAGAAGAAGATCGACTTCTCGCACAATCCCTTCTCCATGCCGCAGGGCGGTCTTGAAGCGCTGAACGGTCAGGACCCGCTGACCATCAAGGCGTTTCAATACGATGTCGTCTGCAACGGTTATGAGATCGCCTCGGGCGGCATCCGCAATCATCGTCCAGAGACGATGATCAAGGCGTTCGAGCTGGCGGGCTATGGCGAGGATACGGTGGTCGAGCGCTTCGGCGGCATGTACCGCGCGTTCCAGTATGGCGCCCCGCCGCATGGCGGCATGGCGGCCGGTGTCGACCGCGTCGTGATGCTGATCTGCGGCGTCGATAATCTGCGCGAAGTGGCGCTCTTCCCGATGAACCAGCGCGCCGAAGACATCCTGATGGGTGCGCCGGCGGCTGCAACCCCCAAACAGTTGCGCGAACTGCATCTGCGCGTGAATCTACCGGAGCCCAAAGCGGGCTGAACAGACAGCGAAAATGTCCTCGAACCTCACCGACGAACTCCGCAAAGCTGCCCTCGCATTTCATCGCCAGGGCAAACCCGGCAAGCTTGAAATTCAGGCGACCAAGCCGCTCGGCACGCAGCGCGATCTGGCGCTCGCCTATTCGCCCGGCGTTGCCGCCGTCTGCACGGAGATCGCCGAGAATCCGGAAACCGCCTGGGAGCTGACCGCTCGTCAGAACCTTGTCGGCGTGATCTCAAACGGCACCGCCGTTCTCGGTCTCGGTAATATCGGTGCGCTGGCCTCCAAGCCGGTGATGGAAGGCAAGGCCGTCCTCTTCAAGAAATTCGCCGGCATCGATGTGTTCGACATCGAAGTGAACGAGACCAACCCGGACAAGCTGGTCGATGTCGTCGCTGCGCTCGAACCGACCTTCGGCGGTATCAATCTCGAAGACATCAAGGCGCCGGAATGCTTCGAGATCGAAGAGAAGCTGAAAGCGCGCGCCAATATTCCAATCTTTCACGACGATCAGCACGGTACGGCGATCATTGTCGCCGCCGCTATCGTCAATGCGCTCGAGCTTGCCAACAAGAAACTCGACAAGGTGAAGATTGTGACCTCGGGTGCGGGCGCTGCGGCCATCGCCTGCCTCAATCTTCTCGTCTCGATGGGCGCCAAGCGTGAAAACATCTGGGCGACGGACCTCGAAGGCGTGATCTATGAGGGCCGCGAAAAGCTGATGAATCCGTGGAATTCCGCCTATGCGCAGAAGACCACCGCGCGCAAACTCGCCGATGTCATTCCGGGTGCGGACGTATTTCTCGGCGTTTCGGCCGGCAATGTGCTGACGCCGGACATGCTGAAAGGCATGGCGAAGGATCCGCTGATCCTTGCGCTCGCAAATCCCAATCCGGAAATCATGCCCGATCTCGCCCGCGCGACGCGGCCCGACGCGATGATCTGCACCGGGCGTTCGGACTTCCCGAACCAGGTGAACAATGTTCTCTGCTTCCCCTTCATCTTCCGCGGCGCGCTCGATGTGCGCGCCTCGCAGATCAATGAAGAGATGAAGCAGGCGGCGGTGAAAGCCATTGCTGGCCTTGCCCGCGAAGCTTCAAGCGATGTCGTCGCGCGTGCTGTCGGCGTCGATTCGACAGTGGGCTTTGGCCCGGCGAGCCTCATTCCCAATCCGTTCGATCCGCGTCTCATCCTGCGCATCGCGCCGGCGGTTGCCCGCGCCGCGATGGAGAGCGGCGTTGCCCGCGCACCGATCGAAGATTTCGATGCCTATCAGGATCGCCTGACCCGCTTCGTCTATCGCTCCGGCTTTGTCATGAAGCCGGTCTTTGCGGCAGCGCGCGAGAGCCTGAAGCGGGTGATCTACGCCGAAGGCGAAGACGAACGCACGCTGCGCGCCGCGCAGGTTGTCATCGAGGAGGGGCTTGCAAAGCCGATCCTCATCGGCCGTCCGTCCGTCATCGAAACACGCCTCAAGCGCTTCGGCCTGTCGATCAGCCAGGGCAAGCATTTCGATGTCGTGAACCCGGAAGACGATCCACGCTATCGCGATTACGTCGCGCTTTATCTGGAGCGCGCCGGCCGCCGCGGCGTAACGCCCGATCTTGCCCGCACGATCGTCCGCACGGACTCAACAGTCATCGCGGCGCTGTCCGTTCTGCGCGGCGATGCGGATGCGATGATCTGCGGTCTCGAAGGCCGCTATCCCAACCATCTGACGACCATCGACGACGTCATCGGCAAGACCAAGGGCGTCTCGGATTTTTCGGCCTATTCGCTGCTGATCACCAGCCGCGGCGCGCTGTTCATCGGCGATACCTATGTGACGCTCGATCCGACGCCCGAACAGATTGCCGAAAAGGCTCTGCTCGGCGCCGATGTCGTACGCCGCTTCGGTCTCGAGCCGAAGATCGCGCTGCTCAGCCACGCCAATTTCGGCTCGCGCGGCTCGGAATCCTCGCGGCGCATGCGCGCGGCGCTGGATATTCTCCATGCCAAGCATCCGGAGCTCGAAGTCGACGGTGAAATGAACGCCGATCTCGCGCTGTCGGAAGAATTCCGCAATCGCGTGCTGCCGAATTCACGTCTGAAGGGCGAGGCCAATCTTCTGCTGATGCCCGATCTCGATGCTGCGAAGATTTCCTCGCAGCTCGTCGCGGCCATGGACAATTCGCTTCCCGTCGGCCCGATCCTCGTTGGCGCGGCAAAGCCTGCCCAGATCGTCACCTCAACGACGACGGCGCGCGGCCTTGTCAACGTGACGGCAATTGCGGCGATGCAGGCGAACGAAGCGCTCTAAGCGTCAGCTCGCCTTCTGCACGGATTCCTTGAACATGCGCGTCGTGTATTCGACGTCCTGCAAACTCGGCAGGCTTTCCTCGATGCCAAGGTGCTGGACCGAATAGGCCGAGGCCGAGCGTGCAAACGTGAAATGATCGGCCCAGGGCGCGTAAGGGCGGGCAAGCCAGGAATACAGATAGGAGCCGTGGAAGATGTCGCCGGCGCCATTGGTGTCGACGACACGCTCGAACGGCACCGCCAAAGCCGCCATTTCCCGCGGCGCGCCTTTCTCGTCGTACCAGACGACCCCGCGCTCGCCGAGCGTCACCGCGCCGATCTTGCAGCCGCGCGATTTCAGATAATCCAGCATCTCATGCGGTGAGAGCGACATCTGCTCGCACATGCGCTCGGAGACGACCGCCACATCGATATAGCGCAAGAGCTCATCGGTGTTCTCGCGCACGGCGCCGCCGTCGAGCGAGGTCAGGATGCCGCTCTCGCGGCAGAGCTTGGCATAGTGCAAAGCCGCATCCGGCTGATGGCCGTCGAGATGCAGCGCCCGGCAGCCATTGAGGTTGAGAGCCGGGAAGGGGTGGAGATGATCGTCGTCGCGGCAGCGGACAATGGCGCGCTTGCCGTTGTTCGGCATGATGAAGGACAGCGAGGCCTCCTTCACCTTCCGCGAATGCAACGGGATTGAATATTTGGAGGCCATGTCGCGGAACATGCGCGACAGCCAGTCATCGCCCATCGTCGTCAACAGGTCCGGCACGATACCGAGTTTGGCGCAGCAGAAGGCGGCCGTGACGGAATTGCCGCCGAAGGAGACGGCGTAATCGTCGGCCAGTGTCTTTTCATCGCCGGTCGGGAAGTGACCGCAAATGAAGGTCACGTCGATATAGGTATGGCCGATGAACAGCGCCTGCATAGACAGCTCCTTGCCCCAGGCCCCTCCTTTAGGATGAGCCGACCCGTGGTAATACGCAAATCCCGGGCCGCCGGCATTTAGACCCGGTTAACGCCCTTTTGTCTTTATTGTATCGGGCGTTGCTATCGGAAAAACCAGGTGAAGAACCAGAAGCGTCGGTGGAAGGTCGTGCTGCTTGCCGGCGCGGTTGCCTTTGCGCCGCTGATCGGCCTGAACCTCCTGTTATGGGTCCATATCAGCGCCCATGGCCGGGTCGATATCGACGACGCGGCAAAGAGCATGCTGCGGCTGACCGAATCGCGACTCGACGAAGCCATGACCCAGCTCGTCGGCTTCGCCATGAAATCCGATCACAAAGCCTGCAATTCCGAAATAAAACAGGCGCTCGGCCAGGCGATCCTGAAAGCGCCCTTCGTTACCCAGATCAATATCTGGGATCCGCGCGGCAATATGGTCTGTTCGCCGATGGACGCCCAGCGCGTCGTGCGGGACGTTTCCCCGGCAAACGACACGACCAATGCCAATGTGAAATTCACGCTGGTCGACTACGGCTCGGACAAAGGGCCCAAGGCCATCGAGCTCGCCTACCGGTTCGAGGACGGCTGGCGCGTCTCGCTGCTCGTTCCCGACGACCGGCTGATGCCCGCGATTGTCGTCGGACGCATGCAGGCCGATTTCGTCTCGCGGCTTTCGCTCGTCGACGGCAGTTTCGTTGCCGCGCGCCTGTCGCGCAGTTCGATGCCGACCGAGGGCGTGTCCGCCTTCGCCGTCCAATCCGTCTCCGACCGCTACCCGATCACGCTCGCCGTCACGATCCCGTCCGCCTCGCTCTGGGCCAGCTATCGCGAACTCTTCCTGTGGGGAAATGCCGGCGGCGCCGTCCTCGCTTTCATCTCGATCCTCGGCGCGCTTGCCGTGGCGCGGCATACAGAGGGTCCGGTGCGCGCCATTGAGAGCGCCATCCGCCGCGGCGATTTCATCCCCTATTATCAGCCGCTGATGTGCATCCGCACCGGCCGCCTGCTGGGCTGTGAGGCGCTGGTGCGCCGCAAGCGTCCGGGCGGCGGCGTCGACGGGCCGGGGGCTTTCATCCCGATGGTCGAAGCCACCGGGCAGATTTTCGAGATCACCCGCAGCATGATGGCGCATGCGCGCGACGAGCTCGGCCCGGCCTATAATGCAAGGCCGCATCTGAAGGTGTCGTTCAACCTCGTTGCCGATCATTTCAGCAGCCTGAAGATCGTCTCCGACATGAAAGAGATTTTCGAGGGCGCACAGGTCAAGATGGACCAGATCGTTCTCGAAGTGACCGAGCGGCAGCCGCTGCCCAATCTCGGCGAAGCGCGCGTCATCATCGCCAAACTGCAGGAGCTCGGCATCCGCATCGCTCTGGACGATGTCGGTACAGGCCATGGCGGCATGTCGTATCTTCTGAAGCTCGGCGTCGACCAGATGAAGATGGACAAGATGTTCGTCGATGCCATCGGCTCCGACCGCTATTCGACGGCCATCATCGACACGCTGGTCAAGCTCGCGGCGGACCTCAATATCGAGTTCGTCGCGGAGGGCGTCGAGACCTTCGAGCAGATTGCCTATCTCAAGGAACACGGGGTGGACGCCGCGCAGGGCTATGTCTTCGCACCGCCGCTGCCGGGGCCGCTCTACCTTGAATTGATTCAGACCCTGGACCCCATAAAATCGCGCGTGCCCGAGCGCGTGCGGAAAGCCATTCGCGGCGGCGATGTCCAGGCCGCTTGAAATGTCCGGAAAAAGCCGCGATTGATGCCGACAAGGCCAACACCCGAGGGTGTTGAGAATTGAGAGGGAAAGAATGATCCGTATTGCTGCTTTCGGTGCCGCGCTGCTTCTGGCCGGGACCATGAATTCGGCACAGGCCGAAGACGGCGGGCTCATCGGCGGCCTGCTCGGTGCGGGCGCGGGTGCTGTGATCGGCGGGGCCGCGACCGGAAAGGCCGGCGGCGCTGCGGCCGGCGCCATTATCGGCGGCGCGGCGGGCGCCATCATCGGCGATCAGGCGGACCGCTCCGAGCGCCGCCGCGGCCGTTATGCGTCCTATGAAGGCGCCTATTTCTGGTCGAAGGGCAAATGCTACTTCGAATATCCGAACGGACATATCGAGCGGGTGTCCCGCGACAATTGCCGTTACTAAGCCAACAAAAAAGGCGCTCTCCGGAGCGCCTTTTCTTTTACCGCCTGTGCGATCGGATCACGCCGGCGTTTTCGCCTGCAGACGTGGGATCTCGACTTTCGGGCAGCGGTCCATGACGACGGTCAGGCCCGCTTTCTTCGCGGTGTCCGCGGCCTCCTGATTGATGATGCCCATCTGCATCCAGATCACCTGCGGCTTTGTCGAAAGCTTCAGCGCCTCATCGACAATGCCGGGCACGGCATCGGCGGCGCGGAAGATATCGACCATGTCGATCTTCTCGGGGATATCGGCGAGCGCGGCATAGACCTTCTCGCCATTGACCTCCTGGCCGGCAAGGCCGGGATTGACGGGGATCACGCGATAGCCGTGCTGCTGCAGGAACGCGCCGACATAGTTTGACGGGCGTTCGGGATTGTTGCTCGCGCCGACCAGCGCGATGGTGCGCACCTTCTCAAAGATATTGCGGATATCGGAATCCTGAAGGCCGTCGATCGCCATATATGTACATCTCCAATGCGGCGTCAGCGGCCGCGGGCGGCACGCAGACGTTCAAGAAAGGGCGCCGCGGTCTCGCGATTGCCGGGCAGGGGCTCGAACTCGGCGAGAGCCGCGAACTGGCTTTTCAACTCATCGATCGCCTTCGATCGCTCTTCGTCCGACAGCGCCTTGTTGGCTTCAATCTCGGCGCGGGCCGCCTGTTCCTGGCCCGCAAGATCGATCGCGCCGGTAAAATCGCTTGCCTCTTCGACGAGCGACACCGAATGGGCGACATTGGCCCATTCGGCATAGGACGCAAAGCCGAACTCGGCGAGCTTTTCGTTTATATGGGCTTCGATTTTCGGATCGAAAAGATAGGGTACGAGGACGAAAGAGAGATCTTCTTCGGCCGCCGTCGGATCGACACGGCCCTGCTCGCGGTCAAGATCGCGCGTCATGGCAAGCAGTGTCGGGAGGCTCGCGACAAAGCGCTCGACCATATCGGTGGTGAGGGAGATCTGAACCGGCTTGACGTCCGGAAGCGGCGCCGCCTCCCAGGTGACGCCTGGCGCGTTTTCTGGCGCTTGCGCCAGGACGGGCGAAACGGCGGCCGCAAACGCAACGAACACACACGCATATCGATACATGAAAACGCCCCTGGATCCGCGCCTGCCGCACGGATTTGATGACGGCTTGCGCACCTTGATCGCAAAGCGCGAGGCTGTCGGCAACCCTCCTTGAATATGGAACGCAGGCTTTTGATGCGCGTTTCTTTGGAAAAGAGGTCCCGCATGACCATCACCTTCTTGAATCGCACCGAACCGAAAAACGGCGAGGTCACAATCCGCATCACCCAGGATGCCGGCTCCATCCTCGGCGAAGTGACGTGCCCGGGCGGCCTTGCCGGCAGCGGCACAGCGGCCGAACTCGATCATGACGGGGCGCTGGGGGTTCATCAGGCGCTGGCTTCGGCCATTGCGCTTGCCGGCAAGAACGGCAACAGGATCGGCGTCATCGACGCGGAGGGCCATTGGCGTCCCGAATGGGGCGATCTCGTCGAAGAAAACGCCTGAACTCAGCGCCAAGGGGCGGGGTGCTTTAATACCATTTTTATAAGCCATTGATTTTCAATAGCTTTATTGCGCATGATTGCGTTGATTTAGTCCACCGGCTCCTGTAGATACTCCGCCAACGGCCGCCGCAATGCGGCCGATTGCTCTTTCAGGGACCAATCCATGTCTACTTTTTCGGCCAAACCCGCCGAGGTCGAGAAGAAGTGGGTCATCATCGACGCCTCCGGGCTCGTTGTCGGCCGCCTCGCTTCGATCGTGGCGCTGCGTCTGCGCGGCAAGCACCGCGCGACCTTCACTCCGCATGTCGATACCGGTGACAATGTCATCGTCATCAATGCCGAGAAGGTCGTGTTCACGGGCAACAAGCTCAAGAACAAGAAGTATTACTGGCACACCGGTTATCCGGGCGGCATCAAGGAACGCACCGCGGGCAATATCCTCGGCGGCCGCTTCCCGAACCGCGTGATCGAGAAGGCCGTGGAGCGCATGCTTCCGCGCGGTCCGCTCGGTCGCCAGCAGCTCAGCAATCTCCGTGTTTATCCGGGCGCTGAACATCCCCACACCGCTCAGCAGCCGCAGACGCTCGACGTCGGCGCTCTGAACAAGAAGAACGTCCGGAGCTGAGCCGATGGCCGATACGATTTCCTCTCTCGAAGGCCTGGGCGCGCTTGGCGGCGCTTCCCCGGAAGCTCCGCGTTACGAGCAGAAGCTCGACAAGGAAGGCCGCGCTTATGCCACCGGCAAGCGCAAGGACGCGGTTGCCCGCGTTTGGATCAAGCCGGGCCCCGGCAAGATCACGATCAACGAGCGCGAGCTTGATGTGTATTTCGCACGTCCGGTGCTGCGGATGATCCTGCAGCAGCCGCTGATGATCGCGAACCGCACGGGTCAGTACGACATCCGCGTCACCGTCGCCGGTGGCGGCCTTTCGGGCCAGGCTGGTGCTGTGCGCCACGGCCTGTCGAAAGCGCTGACCCATTACGAGCCGGAACTGCGCAGCGTTCTCAAGAAGGCTGGCTTCCTGACCCGTGACTCGCGCGTCGTCGAGCGTAAGAAGTACGGCCGGGCAAAGGCTCGCCGGAGCTTCCAGTTCTCGAAGCGCTGATCTCGACCCTCTACAAACGAAAAGGCGGGCTTCGTGCCCGCCTTTTTTCGTTTTACCTTTCAGACCGGGTTTCGCCCCGTATCTCGCTCAGCGCTGAGACCCCCGCCGCCGTGATCTGAATGGACCGCAGCTTGTGAGCTGCCCATCCGTTTTCGATCAGACTTGGTATGACCGGGAAATCGTCCTCGTGAAGCAATGGCGTGGTGTCGAGCCAGCGCATTGGAACCCAGCGTCCCCTCGCATTTTCGAGGACAGTCAGAAGGCGCCTTTGCGCCTGCGTCGGGTTCATCTCAATTACCCCCGCAAAAAGTTACGATAGAACAAGAGTGTCCCTGTCGTCCTACGATTCGGTAAAGTGCATGAAATGCCGCGCCCGCACGGCGCTGGAGATTGAGACCTAAATGTCACACGACCCTCTGAGCCCCCGCCCCACAGATCGCGCTCTCGATCCGTCGTTTCGTCACGGACAGAGCACGGAGCCCAACTATTCGGGGGTGGTTTCGTTCCTGCGCCGGACCTATGCGCGCGATGCCACTGGCTTCGATGTGGCGATCTGGGGTGTGCCCTTCGACACATCCGTCTCCAACCGGCCGGGTGCACGCTTTGGGGCGCGGGCGCTGCGCGAAGCGTCGACCATTCTCGACGGCGATCCGGTCTATCCGTTCGGCCTCGATATCTTCGAGAAGATGAGCGTCTGCGATACCGGCGATGCCGTCGCCGATTACGGCTATCCGCAGGAAGCGCCAGCCGCCATCGAAGCGCAGGCGGCGGCGCGTTATGCGACAGGCGCGCATCTCGTCAGCCTCGGCGGCGATCACTTCATCACCCTGCCGATCCTGCGGGCGCTGACGAAGAAGATCGGCGGCCCGGTCGCGCTCATTCAGTTCGATGCGCACCAGGACACCTGGGACGATGAAGACGGGCGGATCGACCACGGCACCTTCGTCACGACGGCTGTGAAAGAGGGGCTGATCCTTCCAGAGAAGTCCATCCAGGTCGGCGTAAGGACACATGCACCGAAGGATTACGGCATCACGGTCCTGAACGGGTTCGAAACCGCAAAGCTCGGACCGGAAGCCGTCGCCGCCCGGATCCTCAGCCATGTCGGCACCGTGCCCGCCTATATCACCTTCGATATCGATGCCCTGGACCCGGCCTTTGCGCCCGGCACCGGCACGCCGGTTTCGGGCGGGCTCTCGAGCCGGGAGGCTCTGTCCGTACTGCGCGGGCTTGAGAGCCTGAACCTCAAGGGCTTCGATGTCGTCGAGGTCTCGCCGCCTTACGACCATGCCGGCATTACAGCGCTCGCGGGAGCGACGCTCGCTCAGTACTATCTGGGCTTGCTGGCGGCACGGAAGAACGCTGGCGCTGTTATCCGGCCTTAGAGAATTTCATTTGTAAGTAATTTTACCAGGCGCATCCTGAGCCTCTGTGACGACGATTCGTGTTTGGGGGCACGTTTCGGACATGTCGAGCGAACATCAGATACAGCCGCGAACAATCGAGCTGCGCCGGTTCAGGGCGCGGGGACATCTTGTCCTGGCGGAAGACGACATCCTGAAATGCGCGATCTCCGATATTTCGGATAAGGCCGCGACGCTCGTCATCGAGGCGGAGCGGGAATTGCCCCAGGAGTTTGCGCTCGAATTCGAGGGCAATGTCTCGGTGCACCGGATGTGCAAGCTCGTGTCGCAGAACGGCAATGTCGCGAAAGTGAGCTTTCCCTTCCGCACGCCGCAGCCGCACAAAAGAAATGTCGGGCTGGTCTAACCGATAGCGATATCGAGACCGAGATCGAGCACCGGCGCGGAATGGGTGATCCAGCCGGTCGAGATCAGATCGACGCCCGTCTCGGCAATATCCTTCACCGTTTCGAGCGTCACGCCACCGGATGCCTCCGCCGTCATGCGGCCGGCGATCTTCTTCACCGCCTCTTTCAGCTGCGCGGGCGTCATATTGTCGAGGAGCACCGCGTCGGCGCCCTCCGCCAGAACCTCATCGAGCTGGGCCAGCGTATCGACTTCGATCTCGACCTTCACGAGATGACCGGCCGCGGCTTTGGCGGCGCGCAGCGCCGGGCCGATGCCGCCGGCGACCGCAATATGATTGTCCTTGATCAGCACGGCATCATCGAGACCGAAACGGTGATTGACGCCGCCGCCGCAGCGCACCGCATATTTTTCGAACACGCGCAGACCCGGCGTTGTTTTGCGGGTGTCGGCGATCTTCGCCTTGGTATGGGCGATTTTTTCGGCAAAGAGCGCGGTCGCCGACGCAATGCCCGACAAGCGTCCGAGATAATTCAGCGCGACGCGCTCGGCGGACAGTATCGGGCGGGCGAGACCTGAAATCCGCGCAACGACCGTTCCCGGCTCGACCTTGTCGCCGTCGGACAGCGCGGCCTCAAACTTCACTTTGTTGTCGAGCAGGCGGAAGGCGTGTTCGGCCAGCGGCAGGCCGGCAATGACGCCGGGTTTACGCGCGACGATCGCCGCCTGGGCGGTCGCGATTTCGGGAATCGTTGCGGCGGTCGTGATGTCGCCGGCGCGGCCGAGATCTTCGACCAGCGCCGAGGCCACGGCTTCTTCCACGAGAAGCCTGTCGAGGATCGGGATCAAAGAGCAGCCTCGACCGTGCGCTCGGTGGCTTCCGCCGCGATGCGGCGCGCGTCTTCAAGCGTGATGAAGGTGCGCTTTGCAAGCTTCGGATCGGTGTCCGGATAATCGAGACGCGCCTGCGCGCCGCGGCTTTCATGCCGCTGATAGGCGGCGGCTGCGATGAGAAGCCCGGTCTGCGCCATATTCCTGAGTTTGATGGGCGCCGTTGCGTCGCGGTCGATGTCGCGAAGATAGGAAAGGGCGCGCTTCAGGCCGTCACCATCGCGCAGCACGCCGACATGGCGGCTCATCATCTCGCGCAGCTGACGCATGGCCGGCGTATCCGGCTTCGGCTCGACCGAACCTTCCATGAGTTCGGCTTTCAACGGCGCAGCCTCGCGACCTTTGAGGTCTTCGGCGATGCGTGCCGCAAACACCACGGCTTCGAGCAGCGAATTGGAAGCGAGGCGGTTGGCGCCATGCGCGCCGGTCGAGGCGACTTCGCCGCAGGCCCAGAGCCCTTCAATCGAAGTGCGGCCGTTCTTGTCTGTCAGGACGCCGCCCATATGATAATGCGCGGCCGGCGCGACGGGCACGGGCTCTTTCACCGGGTCGATACCGGCGGCGATGCAGTTCGCGTAAAGCGTCGGGAAAAGATCGGGCAGTTTGGCGCCGAGCGGCCGGACATCGAGAAACGCGCCGCGGCCCGCCGCGATTTCGGCAAAGACACCGCGTGCCACGACATCGCGCGGCCCGAGTTCCGCATCGGGATGCAGCGCCGGCATGAAACGCTCGCCGCGACCATTGATGAGAAGCGCGCCGTCGCCGCGAATGGCTTCACTCGCCAGCGGTGCAGGATCTTTTCCAATCGCGATGCCCGTCGGATGAAACTGCACGAATTCCGGATCGGCGATGACGGCGCCGGCGCGGGCCGCAGCGGCAAGGCCGTCGCCGCGCGCGCCGATAGGATTGGTCGTCACCGAATAAAGATGACCGGTGCCGCCGGTCGCCAGCACGACGGCGGCGGCGGGCAGGGTCACGGTGCGGCCCGAAGCATCGCGGCCGGTAACGCCGGTGACGCGGCCGTTCTTCGCCTCAAGCCCCGTCAGCGACCAGCCAGTGACGACGCGAATATGTCTGCTGGTGCGCACGGTCGCGGCGAGCGCTTCCATGATCGCCTTGCCGGCAAGATCGCCGCCGACGCGGACGATGCGGCGGGCGCGATGCGCGGCTTCGCGGGACAGCTTGAGCTTGCCTTCGAGATCGCGGTCGAACGGCACGCCATATTCAAGAAGATCGTGAATGCGGTCGGAAGCTTCGGACGCAAGAAGATGAGCAATCTTCTCGTCGACGATGCCCGCACCGCAGGCAATGGTGTCGGCGGCATGATCGTCTGCCGTATCGCCTTCGCCGATGGCCGCCGCAATGCCGCCCTGCGCCCAGGCGGACGCGCCTTCACCGAGCGGCGTTGCGGTCAGAACCGTGACCGGCTGCGGCGCCAGCTTCAGCGCGCAGAACAGGCCGGCGAGACCGCCACCGACGATAATGATGGAATTGGTGTTGGCCACCGTTTTTCCTCTCACCCGTCATGGCCGGGTTTAGCCCGGCCATTCACGAGTTCAGATCTTCAGATTGACCATGCGCTCGACCGAGCGGCGCGCTTTTTCCGCGATCGCCGGGTCAATGAGGATTTCTTCACGCATGTAGACAAGGCTGTCGAGGATTTTCGGCAGCGTGATGCGCTTCATGTGCGGGCACAGATTGCACGGGCGCATGAACTCCGTCTCGGGCGAGAGCGAAGCGATGTTGTCCGCCATCGAGCATTCCGTGATCATCACGACGCGTTTCGGCTTTTTCGTCTTCACATAGTCGGCCATCTTCGCGGTCGAACCCGTGAAGTCGGCTTCCTTGATGACGTCCGGCGGGCATTCCGGATGCGCAAGCACCGTCACCGTCGGATCGTCTTCGCGCAGGCGGCGGATCTCTTCGCCCGTGAAGCGCTCATGCACTTCGCAGGCGCCGTGCCAGCTAATGATCTTGACCTTGGTCTGCGTAGCAATCCAGGCCGCCAGATACTGGTCGGGCAGGACGAGCACTTCCGGCGCGCCGAGCGATTCGACGACGGCGACCGCATTGCCCGAAGTCAGGCAGATATCGGATTCGGCTTTCACTTCGGCCGATGTATTGACATAGACCGCAACCGGCACGCCCGGATATTTGCGCTTCAGCATACGCACGTCTTCGGCCGTGATCGATTCGGCAAGCGAGCAGCCGGCGCGCATGTCGGGGATGAGAACCGTCTTGTCCGGGTTCAGCAGCTTGGACGTTTCCGCCATGAAGTGAACGCCGCCCTGGACGATGACATCGGCATCGGAATTCGCCGCCTCGCGGGCGAGCGCAAACGAGTCGCCGACAACGTCGGCCACGCAGTTGTAGATTTCGGGCGTCTGGTAATTGTGCGCCAGGATGACGGCGTTGCGGACCTTCTTCAGGTCGTTGATCGCCTTCACATAGGGGGCATGGACCGGCCACTCGATGGCCGGGATGACGTTCTTCACCTTCTCATAAAGGTGCGCGGTTTCGCGCGCGACTTCGGGGGTGAAGTCGAGGTTCGGCATCGGCAGGACACCGAAACGCTCGGCGGCCGTCAGCTCCTCGAAGACCGGGGGGCGGGGGCGCACAAGGGTCGATACCGTCTGAAGAGCCATCTTCTCCTCCTATTATGCTCAATCTGAGCATATCCAGGGTCTTATAAAAGCCGGCGCTCGCGCCGGCGGCTGTCCTTCCTGGACGAGAGAAATATACGCCTGTCCCTGCCTTTTTTAAAGAGCCTTGCCGCATATTTGAGCGGTTCGAAGTCAGAACGCTCAAAGGCCTGAAATAGCTCCGCTCTCGACGAGAGGCGCGAACACGGTTAGGCCATCCGCCACGGAATTTTGGGAGCCAGTCATGGCAGGCAAGGTCAAAGTCGGGATTTTCGGCGCATCCGGTTACACCGGAGCCGAACTCCTGCGCCTGCTGGTGCCGCACCCCAATGTGGAATTGAAACTGCTGACGGCCGACCGCAAGGCCGGGCAGAAAATGGCGGACGTGTTCCCGCAATTTGCGGGGCTCGATCTGCCGGTGCTGACCAAGATCGACGAGGCGGATCTCAATTCCGTGGACGCGCTGTTCACGGCGCTGCCGCACGGCACGACGCAGACGGTCATTGCCGATGCCTTCAAGAAAAACCCGAAGCTGAAGATCATCGATCTCTCGGCCGATTTCCGGCTGACCGATCCGAAGGCCTACGCCACCTGGTACGGCCATGAGCATCAAGCGCTCGATCTGCAGAAAGAGGCCGTTTACGGCCTCACCGAACATTACCGGGATGCCGTGAAGAAGACGAAGCTCGTCGCCAATCCCGGCTGCCATTCGACGACGGCGATCCTGCCGGTCGTGCCGCTGCTGAAAACCGGCGTGATCGATCCCGACACCATCGTGATCGACTCCAAGACCGGCATGTCCGGTGCCGGTAGAGCCGCGAAAGAAGAGATGCTGTTCTCGGAGGTCTCGGAAGGCATCCACGCTTACGGCGTCGGCAAGCATCGGCACACCTCCGAGCTCGATCAGGAATATGGCAAGGCGGCGGGCAGGGAAGTGCTGGCAATGTTCACGCCGGTTCTGGCGCCGATGAACCGCGGCATCTACGCGACGATCTATGTGCGGACAAAGGGCGATGCCTCGCCCGGCGATCTGCATGCGGCGCTGGCGGCAGCCTACAAGAACGAACCCTTCGTGCAGGTTCTGCCCTTCGGCCAGGTGCCGCAGTCGCGGCATGTGCGCGGCTCGAACAATTGCCAGATCGGCGTTGTCGCCGATCGCGTGCATAACCGGGCCATCGTGATTTCGACGACCGACAATCTGGTGAAGGGCGCCTCGGGCCAGGCCGTGCAGAACTTCAATCTCGTCTTCGGCCTGCCGGAGACGGCGGGGCTGCAGAGCCCTGCGATGTTCCCTTAAAGACATCGCCCCGGAGCCGAAGCAAGCGGGGCGAGGTTTCAATCAAAAAGTGGGCACGGTGGCCGACCCTCTTGAGCGGTGGCGTCCTTGGTCAGGAGTACCGCGGGCGCTCGGCCGAACCACCTCAAACAGCGTTCATGGGAGGCGACCCCTCGGCGCCTCGGGGTTTCCCGGGTATGAGCCGGAGCCGTCAGCGCACGAACGCCCTTTATAGAACCGCCGGCCTGACAACCGACGAGCTTTGCAATCTGCTCTTACCCGTTTCACCCCGTCTTGAGCACCCCGAGATACGTGTCAGCGCACGCGTCGCGAGATCGGGGAATCCAAAAACGCTTCCAAAGGAAACGCTCCTTTCTCCCCCTCAGATGAGGGCTGTCGCTATAGTTGCGCATGACGACTCAAGGTTTCAAGAGCGTCTGACCTTTAATCCATCGCCGCGTGAGCTGCGCCGCCGCCAATGCGCGGCGGGCGCTTCATGATGAATACGACCGGCATGGCGGCAATCGCGATCCACATCATCAGCCAGAAATCGTCCGCATAGGCAATGATGGATGCCTGCTTGCCGACGACCTGATTGAGGATCGCCTTGCCGGTCATGGTCGAGGCATCCATTACCGTGCCGGAGAGCGACTGAACGGCGTAAGAGAACGGGCTGACGAACTGGCTGAGATCCGAATGCACGATCGACGTGTTGCGGATCAGAAGGAACGTCACCACCGAAATGCCGACCGCCGAGCCGATATTGCGGACAAGGCTGATCAGAGCTGCGCCATCGGTGCGCTGATGGGCGGGGAGCGTCGCAAAGGCGATCGTCTGGATCGGGACGAACAGGAAGCCGAGGCCGAAACCCTGCACCATGCCGGTCCAGATCAGCGTGAACTGCGAGACATCGGGCGTAAATCCGCTCATCTCGTAAAGCGCAATCGCCGTCAGCACGAAGCCGAACAGCATCAGATAGCGCGCGTCATAGCGCTGGACGAGGCGGCCGACGACCATCATCGCGATCATCGTGCCGACGCCGCGCGGGCCCAGCACAAGGCCCGCCGTGACGACGGGGTAACCCATGAGGCCCTGGAGATACGGCGTCAGCAGCGCGAGCGTCGCGAGCAGCACAATGCCGACGACGAACATCATGATGAGGCTGGTCGACAGATTCCGATCGGTCAGCAGCGAAGGATCGATAAACGGCTTCTTCGCCGTGAACGTATGCACGAGGAAGACATAGAAGCCGATGACCGCCAGCGCCGTGTAGATCCAGATTTCGCCTGAATCGAACCACTCCACCTGTTCGCCGCGGTCGAGCATCATCTGCAGCGCACCGATGCCGAGCGACAGCATGCCGAAGCCGAACCAGTCGAACTTCATAGTCGTCACTTTCTGCGCCGCGGGCAGGGCCCAGAGAAAGCCGATGGCTGCGAGAATACCGAAGGGCAGATTGACGAAGAACACCCAGCGCCAGTTATAGGTTTCGGTCAGCCAACCGCCGAGCGTCGGGCCGAGGATCGGACCGAGCATGACGCCCATGCCCCACATCGCCATGGCCGAGCCGCGCTGCTCTTCCGGATAAAGATCGAACATCACCGACTGCGACAGCGGCACGAGCGCCGCGCCGAACACGCCCTGCAGCATGCGGAAGATCACCATCTCTTCGAGCGAGGTCGCGATGCCGCACAGCATGGAAGCTGCGGTGAAACCGGTGACGCAGATGACGAAGATGTTCTTGCGGCCAAAGCGCGAGGCCAGCCAGCCGACTGGCGGCGTCATGATCGCAGCGGCGACGATGTAGGACGTCAGAACCCAGTTGATCTGATCCTGCGTCGCCGTCAGCGAGCCCTGCATATAAGGCAGGGCGACGTTCGCAATCGTCGTGTCGAGCGCCTGCATGATCGTCGCCATCATGGCACAGGCGACGATCACCGGACGGACTTTGAGGATTTCGGGCGAAATAGCCATGGCTTCAAGCGCACCTTACGAGCGCGTGTCGATGCTCACATTGGCGCTCATGCCGGCGCGCAGAACCGGATCGTTCGGCTGGCGATCGATGCGGATGCGGACGGGCACGCGCTGGACAACCTTGACCCAGTTGCCGCTCGAATTCTGCGCCGGCAGCAGCGCGAACTGCGCGCCGGTGCCGGGGCTGATCGAGTCGAGCGAGCCCGTAAAGACATGGTCGGGATAGGCGTCGACGGTGATCTCCGCCGTCTCGCCGGCCTTGAGCTTCTCAAGGTCCGTCTCTTTCGGATTGGCGTCGACCCAGACATGGTCGACATCGACCACGGCCAGCGCCGCCGCGCCGGGCGCAAGATAGCGGCCGGGCAGGAGGCTCGAGGACTGGGTGACGACGCCGGAGATCGGCGCGCGGAGTTCCGTGACGCGCAGGTCGCGCTCGGCTTCATCGAGCTTTGCTTTCGCCTGCATGTAAGGCGGATATTTTTCGAGCGGCAGGTTCGTGTCGCCGCCAAGCTGGGCGAGGACTTCGCGCTCGGTCTGCTGGGCGGCGGCAAGCGTACCCTCCGCCTGGTTCAGCGCGGCGCGCGCTTTGTCGAGGTCCGCCTGCGCCGAGAAATTGCGCTGCGCCAGCTGGGCGATACGGTCGTAATTCTTCTGCTGATAATCGGTCTGCGTCTGCGCGGTCTCTATATCGCGCACGGCTTTCGCATGGCTCTGCTTCAGCGCATCGAGCTGGATCGACGCGGCCGCGACTTCGCCATTCGCCGTGTCGCGGGCGATGCGGTAGGGCTCAGGATCGATGTTGAACAGAAGATCGCCTTTGGCGATGTGCTGGCCCTCGCGGACATTGACCGCGCTGACCGTGCCGGTGATCTCGGGCGTAACAACCACGGTATCGGCGCCGACATAGGCATTGTCGGTCTCGACATAGCGCCCGCCCGACAGCCACAGGCCGCCGCCGACCGCGATCACAAGGGCAGGGCCCGCGATCAGAAGCGGTTTGCGCAGGCGCTGTGCGTCGAAGCGCGAGCGTTTGGGGTGCAGTTCCTGCACTTTTCCGTCAGCCTCAGGCGGCTGAGTTCGTTTCAGACGATCCAACATTTTCGGTCTCGATGTTCAGAAGGTTGGCGCGCAGGTCGCCGATCGTGGCGATGAGCGCTTCAAGTTGTTCGGGTTTCAGATGGGCCAGAGCCGGATCGAGCACGCTCGCGCCGATGGCGCGCACCTGCTCGAGAACCGGCGCGGCGGCCGGCAGAAGGTGCAGGCGATAGGCCCGGCGGTCCGACGGATCGGGCCGGCGTTCGACAAGGCCTGCGGCCTGCAGCTTGTCGATGATGCGGGCGACCGAGATCGGCTCCATTTCCATTTCGCCGGCGAGGTCGACCTGGCGCAGGCCCTCATTCCGGGAAATGCGCGACAGAACGGCCCATTGGGCACGGGACATGCCGATGGTCTTCGCCCGCTTGTCGATAATGCGCCTCAGGATCCGGGCGGTGTCCGCGAGCAGGAAGCCGAGCTGGAGGCAGTTGGGTTTGTGTTCCATGGTCTTCATATGGTGCGATATAGTAAGCTTGCATATTATCTCTTCGTCTAAGATTTCAAGGGGCGGCCAAATGGCCTATTAGGGCTCCGTTCACCCCAAATTCAGCGCTTTTGGGCGATGTCTTGGGGTAAGGAGTGGAATCAATGGGTAAAATCGGGTTCGGACGGCTGAAAAGAGGGGGGCTGGCTTTGGCCGCGTCTCTGATCCTGGCTGCCTGTTCGACCCCCAGCCAGCAATACGGGCTGGCCCCGGTCGAGAAGACCGGCGATCCCTATCCGAACATCAATATGGACCCGACCCAGAAGCCGGCCGAGGCGATGATGACCCCCGAACAGCGGGCCGAAGCTGAGGCCGAACTGATGCGCCGGGCGGGCAAATTGCCCAAGCGCTAGGGGCTTGGGTTTTCCGAAGCGTGCTATATACGAATCTCATCCCTTACTTGGCTTTTCGCCTGCAGGACTATCGATGACCCAGGACTTTCACTCGATCCGCCGTTTGCCGCCTTATGTGTTCGAGCAGGTGAACCGGGTGAAGGCAGCCGCACGCAAGGACGGCGCGGACATCATCGATCTCGGCATGGGCAATCCCGATCTGCCGACGCCGGAACACATCACGGCGAAGCTGTGCGAGAACGCCAACAAGCCGCGCACCAACCGCTATTCGGCGTCGAAGGGCATTCCGGGCCTGCGCAAGGCGCAAGCCGCCTATTACGAGCGCCGCTTCGGCGTGAAGCTCAATCCGGATACGCAGGTCGTCGCGACGCTCGGTTCGAAAGAAGGCTTCGCCAATATGGCGCAGGCCATTACGGCGCCGGGCGATGTCGTGCTCGTGCCGAACCCGAGCTATCCGATCCACGCGTTCGGTTTCCTGATGGCCGGCGGCGTTATCCGCAATGTGCCGTCAACGCCTGGGCCGGATTACTTCGTCGCGCTCGAACGCGCGATTCAGCATTCCATTCCGAAGCCGCTCGCCGTCGTCGTCTGCTATCCGTCGAACCCGACGGCGGAAGTCGCGAGCCTCGATTTCTACAAAGACCTCGTCGCATTCGCGAAGAAACACGAGATCTGGGTTCTGTCCGACATCGCCTATTCGGAAATCTATTTCGACGATCCGCCGCCTTCGATCCTGCAGGCGCCGGGCGCGTTCGATGTCGCCGTCGAATTCACCTCGATGTCGAAGACCTATTCCATGCCGGGCTGGCGCGTCGGCTTCGCCGTCGGCAATGACCGGCTGATCAGCGCGCTGTCGCGCGTGAAATCCTATCTCGATTACGGCGCGTTCACGCCGATCCAGGTGGCGGCCTCGGCCGCGCTCAACGGCCCGCAGGATTGCGTCGATGAGATGCGCGCGATCTACAAGCGCCGTCGAGATGTCCTGGTCGATACGTTTACGAAAGCCGGCTGGGCCATTCCGTCGCCGAGCGCGTCGATGTTCTGCTGGGCGCCGATCCCGGAAAAATTCCGCGCTATGGGCAGCATCGAATTCGCCAAGCTTCTTGTCGAGAAGGCCGATGTCGCGGTCTCGCCGGGCGCCGGTTTCGGCGAACATGGCGATGATTATGTGCGTGTCGCTCTCGTCGAGAACGAGCATCGCATTCGTCAGGCGGCGCGCAATATCAAGCGCTTCCTTGAAACCGCCGACAACACGCTTCACAACGTCGTCCCGCTTCACGCAGCGCGCTGATCTCTTGGCGCGCTGCATTTCTCCTTGGATCGGTCCATGGCCGCAGCTCTGAAAGTCGGCGTCGCCGGGCTCGGCACGGTGGGCGCTTCCGTCATCAAAATTCTCGACGAGCGGCGCGATGCGCTGACCGCATCGAGCGGCCGCCCGATCCAGGTGACGGCGGTCTCGGCGCGCGAACGCGGCAAAGATCGCGGCGTCGATCTCAACAACATCAAATGGCATGACGACCCGCTCACTTTGGCGGCCGATGCCAATGTCGATCTCGTCGTCGAACTGATCGGCGGCGCGGAAGGCAAAGCCCGCGCGACGGTTGAGACGGCTTTGAAAAACGGCAAACCGGTCGTCACCGCCAACAAGGCGCTGCTGGCTGCACACGGGCTCGCGCTTGCCGCTCTCGCCGAAGAAAAAAATGTCAGCCTCGCTTTCGAGGCGGCGGTTGCCGGCGGCATTCCGATCATCAAGACGCTGCGCGAGGCGCTGCCTGGAAGCCGGCTCGATCGCGTGTCGGGCATTCTCAACGGCACCTGCAATTTCATTCTGACGCGAATGGAGGAGGACGGGCTGTCCTTCGGCGAGGCGCTCGCGCTTGCCCAGAAGCTCGGCTATGCGGAGGCCGATCCGACCTTCGACATCGGCGGCTTCGATGCGGCGCACAAGCTGGCGATCCTGACGAGCCTTGCCTTCGGCACGCAGATCGATGCCGACGCGATCTATGTCGAAGGCATTCAGTCGATCTCGCCGCTCGATCTCGCGACCGCCGAAGAGCTCGGCTACCGCATCAAGCTGCTCGGCGTTGCAACGCGCACCGAAGCGGGCATCGAACAGCGCGTCCATCCGACCATGGTGCCGAAATCAGCGCCTTTGGCGCAGGTGATGGGCGTGACCAATGCCGTGCAGATTTCCGGCTCGGCCAGCGACATCACTTTGGTCGGCCCGGGAGCGGGGGGCGCGGCAACCGCATCCGCCGTCATTGCCGATATCGTGGACGTTGCCCGCGGCGCAAGCCGCCTGCCGTTCGGGGTGCCGGTGAAGGAACTGCAGAAGCTCGAACGCGCCGCCATCCAGACGCACAAAGGCGGCTATTACATCCGTCTCGATGTCGTGGACCGTCCCGGCACGGCTGCGGCGATCGCAACGCGCATGGCCGAGCAGGAGATTTCGCTCGAGAGCATTCTGCAGCGCAAGCCCCGCGACAAAAAGCTTGCTGAAGCCATTGAGAATAAAACTCAAACTGTGCCGCTCGTGCTGATCACTCATGCCACGAGCGAAAGCGCCGTCAGAAAAGCCCTCGATGACGTCCTCGCCGACGGTCACATCCACGGCTCACCGCAGGTCATTCGCATCGAAAAGGAACACTGAGTGTCAAAGGTCACCGTCGAACCCGGCAAATTCATCGAGCGCATTCTGACGCTTGAACTGGTCCGGGTGACCGAGCGTGCGGCTGTGGCGTCAGCCCGCTGGCGCGGACGCGGCGATAAGAACGCCGCCGACCAGGCCGCGGTCGACGCCATGCGGCGCGAACTCGGCAAGCTCGAAATCGATGGGACCGTCGTCATCGGCGAGGGCGAGCGGGATGAGGCCCCGATGCTGTTCATCGGCGAGAATATCGGCACCAAGAAAGGTCCCAAGGTCGATATCGCGGTCGATCCCTTGGAAGGCACGGCGCTCTGCGCCGACGATACGCCGGGCGCCATCTGCGTCATGGCCATGGCCGAAAGCGGCACGCTGCTGCACGCGCCCGACGCCTATATGCAGAAGATCGCCATCGGCCCCGGCTATCCGGACGGCACGGTCGATCTCGATGCGGCGCCCGATGCGAATGTTCTGTCGCTCGCCAAGGCCAAAGGCGTGAAGCCGTCGGAGATCGGCGTCCTGATCCTCGACCGGCCGCGCCACTACGACATGATTGAAAAAGTGCGTGCTACCGGCGCGCGTGTCCGCCTCATCACCGATGGCGATGTGGCCGGCGTTATCTACACGACTCGGCCCTCTGAGACCGGCATCGACCTCTATATGGGCACGGGCGCGGCCCCTGAAGGCGTGCTCGCGGCCTCGGCGCTGCGCTGCGTCGGCGGCCAGATGCAGGCCCGTCTTGTGCTTGATACACCTGAAAAAATCGAGCGCGCCGCCAAAATGGGTGTCTCCGACCCCAAGCGCCGCTATCAGGTGACCGATCTTGCCTCCGGCGACGTCATCGTCGCGGCGACGGGTGTGACCAACGGTCCGCTCGTTTCCGGTGTGTTTTTCGGGCCTGACTACATCGAGACCGAGACGGTGGTGTATCGTTCCGCCACGGGAACGGTCCGGCGGATTCGCGCCGAGCACCGTGAAATGGGCAAGTTCCACTTCGACTAGCGAAGATGGGACTAGCCGATATCGACTAGTGCATAGGTCCAAAACGTTCAGCGTTTCGTAATTTCGTCGCGTTCAACCTGTCGAAATTCTGCCCGGAGACCCCATCTCCGGAGAGGCTGACGAGGACGCTCCATGATTTCCTGGCGCCGCGACTGGATTACCAAGCCGATCTTCGGCTGGGCGCAAAAAGCTCTTCCGAGCATGTCCGAAACCGAGCGCGCCGCCATCGAGGCGGGCGATGTCTGGTGGGACGCCGATCTCTTCGCCGGAAATCCGGACTGGGAGAAGCTGCTCGCTTTCCCGCCGGCCAAACTCTCCGATGATGAAGTCGCCTTCCTCGACGGACCGGTCGAAGAACTCTGCGACATGCTCGACGATTGGCAGATCAATCACGAGCTCGGAGATCTGCCGCCCGAGGTCTGGGCTTTCATGAAGTCCAAAAAGTTCTTCGGCATGATCATTCCGAAGAAATATGGCGGCATGGGTTTCTCCGCCTACGCGCATTCGGAAGTCGTCCGCAAGGTCTCGACCCGCTCCATCGCTGCTGCCGTCACCGTCATGGTGCCGAATTCGCTCGGCCCCGGCGAGCTTCTCCATCAGTTCGGCACGAGGGAGCAGCAAGATCACTGGCTGCCGCGTCTTGCCGACGGGCGCGAAGTGCCGTGCTTCGGTCTCACAAGCCCAGAAGCCGGTTCCGACGCCGCCTCCATGACCGATACCGGTGTCGTGACAATGGGCCCCGGAAAATCCGGCAATGTGCTCGGCATCCGCCTCAACTGGCACAAGCGCTATATCACGCTCGGCCCTGTCGCCACCGTACTCGGCCTGGCGTTCAAATTAAAAGATCCGGACAATCTTCTCGGCCGCGGCGAGGATATCGGCATCACCGTCGCGCTTGTACCGACAAGCACAGAAGGCGTCTCGATCGGCCGCCGTCATATGCCGTCGGGACAGATGTTCCAGAACGGCCCGAACTGGGGCAAGGACGTCTTCGTTCCGATGGATGCGGTCATCGGCGGACAGGAGCGTGTCGGCCAGGGCTGGCAGATGCTGATGAGCGCGCTCGCGGCCGGACGCGGCATTTCGCTGCCGTCTCTTTCCGCCGCCGGCATTGTGCTGTCGGCGCACACGACAGGCGCCTATGCGGCGGTCCGTCATCAGTTCAACATTCCCATCGGGAAATTCGAAGGCGTGCAGGAGCGCATCGCGCGGCTTGCCGGCTCGGCCTATCTGATCGACGGCGCGCGGCGTCTCACCTGCGCCGGGCTCGACATGGGCAAAAAGCCCGCGGTCATTTCCGGCATCATGAAATATCACGCGACCGAGCGCATGCGCACGGCCATCAACGATGCGATGGACGTGCATGCCGGCAAGGCCGTGATCGACGGACCGCTGAACTATCTGACGTCGATCTATCGCGGCATTCCCATCGGCATCACTGTCGAGGGCGCCAACATTCTCACGCGCTGCCTGATCATTTTCGGGCAGGGCGCCATCCGCAGCCATCCCTATCTTCTGTCCGAAATGCTGGCGCTCGGCCACAAGAACCGCGAGCGCGCGCTGACGCATTTCGACAAGGCGTTCTGGGCGCATGTCGGCCTTGCCGCGACCAATCTGTTCCGCGCCTGGAGCAGAGCGTGGACGGGCGGCATGTTCGCACCCGCGCCGCAAGCCGGACGCGCGACATCGCATTTCCAGCAGCTTTCGCGCTATTCGTCCGCCTTCCTTGTCGCCGCCGATGCCGCGCTCCTGACGATGGGCGGCGCACTGAAGCGGCGCGAAATGTTGTCGGCGCGCTATGGCGATATTCTCTCCGAACTGTTCCTCCTTTCGGCGGCGCTGAAGCGCTGGCACGATGAAGGCCGTCAGGAGGCCGATCTTCCGGTGCTCGACTACTGCATGCAGACGGGCTTCCTGACCATCGAGCAGCGTCTCGATGAGATTCTTGCCAATCTGCCGAGCCGGCCCATGGCCTGGCTGCTGCGCTTCCTTGTTCTGCCGCTCGGCATCCGCCGCCGCGGTCCGTCCGATGCGCTGATGCAGAAGACCGCCGAAATGCTGCTGACGCCGTCCGCGGCGCGCGACAGGCTGACGACCGGTATTGCCCGCGATGCGGAGAATGAAGGCCTGAAGCGTCTCGCAAAAGCTTTCGAGCTTGTCACAGCGGCGGAACCGATCCGCGACAAAATGAAATCGCTTGGCGTGAAAGACCCGGCGCTCGCGGTCGAACGCGGCTTCATCAGCAAGGCCGAGGCCGTGCAGCTCAAGGCCATGACGGAAGCCGTATCCGCCGTCGTCGCCGTCGATGATTTCGCGCCGGAGGAAATCTCCGCGCTCTACAAACAGAAGACCAAGGGAGAACAGCCATCTCAACCGAAGCCCAAACCGCGCCGGCCGAAAGCAGCCGCCGCCGAGTAGGCGGCCGCCCGGTCTATATCATCGACGGGGCCCGCACGCCGTTCCTTCGCGCGCGCGGCGGTCTCGGACCGTTCACGCCGGTCGATCTCGCTGTGCAGTGCGGACGTCCGCTGCTGCTGCGACAGCCCTTTGCGCCGAACGCGTTCAACCGCGTCATTCTCGGTTGCGTCAACGTCGTCGCCAATGAGATGAACCCGGCGCGTGTCGCGGCTCTGCGTCTCGGCATGGGCGAGGAGATGCCGGCGTTTTCTGTGCAGATTAATTGCGGTTCAGGTATGCAGGCGATCGACACCGGCTTCCAATATATCCGCGACGGCGAAGACGATCTCATTCTTGCCGGCGGCACCGAAGCGCTCAGCCATTCGGCGCTGCTCTACAACAAGCAGGCGGTCGAATTCTTCTCGGGCCTGAACAATGCGCGCACCTTTGGCGCGAAGCTGAAAGCCTTCGCCGGCGTGCGCCCGTCCATGTTCAAGCCGGTCATCGGCCTGCTGCAGGGCCTGACCGATCCGATCACCGATCTCGGCATGGGCCAGACGGCCGAACTCGTCTCGCATCTCTTCGACATCACGCGCGAAGAGGCCGATCAATATGCCGTCGACAGCCATCTGCGCACGGCGAACGCCCAGAAGCAGGGCCATTTCGCCGGCGAAGTGGAACCCGCTTTCGGCCGCGACGGAACTCTGTATGAACTCGATGATGGCGTGCGCCCGGATAGCTCGGTGGACAAGCTGGCGAAACTCTCGCCGGCTTTCGAACGGCCCTGGGGTAAAGTGACGGCCGGCAATTCCTCGCAGATTACCGACGGCGCCAGCTGGGTCATTCTCGCGTCGGAAGACGCGGTGAAGAAGCACGGTCTGACGCCGAAAGCTGTCATCGTGGATAGCTATTGGTCGGCGCTCGATCCGGAAATCATGGGGCTCGGCCCCGCGCTGTGCTCCGTTGAGGTGCTGAAGCGCAACGGCTTCGGCGTCAACGATGTCGATGTCTGGGAGCTGAACGAGGCTTTCGCCGCGCAGGTGCTCGGCTGCCTGCGCGCCTGGGAGGACGAGAAGTTCTCAAAAACCGTGCTCGGCCTCGACGGCGCGTTCGGCAAAGTCGACCGCACAAAACTCAATATCGATGGCGGAGCCATTGCGCTCGGCCATCCTGTCGGCGCTTCGGGCAACCGCATCGTCCTTCACGCCATGAACACCCTGAAGCGCCTCGGCAAGAAGCGCGGCCTTGCCACGCAATGCGTCGGCGGCGGGCAGGGCGGCGCCATGCTCATCGAGGCAGTCTGACATGACCGGTATCACCCTCGGCGCGCTGAACGAGCGCAATCTCGAACTCGGCCCGACGCCGGCCAAGAAATCGAAGTGGAAGCACTTCCGCCTCACGCGGGCGAAAGACGATGTCGCCTGGCTCATTCTCGACAAGCAGGGCTCCTCCGCGAACATCCTGTCCATGGATGTGCTGCGCGAGCTGAGCGAAGTCATATCCGAACTTGAAGCAACACCGGCTCGTGCGCTCGTTCTGCGGTCGGGCAAGACCTCCGGCTTTGTCGCCGGCGCCGACATCACTGAATTCGGCGTGATGACGGATGAAGACGAAATCGCTGCCATGCTGGGCGAGGGCAACAAGATTCTCGACCGGCTCGATGCCCTGCCGTTCCCGACCATCGCCGTCGTTCACGGGTTCTGTCTCGGCGGCGGGCTTGAACTCATTTTGGCCTGCGACCGCCGCATCGCCATCGATGGCGCGCGTTTCGGCTTCCCGGAAGTCCTGCTCGGCCTGCATCCGGGCCTCGGCGGCTCCTGGCGCTCGATCCAGCTTGTCAATCCGCTCGAAGCCATGTCGATGATGCTGACCGGCAAGACGGTCAATACGCGCGCCGCCAAAGGCATGGGTCTGGTCGATGCGGTGACGGAAGAACGGCATGTCATCAACGCCGTGAAATCCGTCGTCGACGGCTCGTTCCGCATGCCGAAAAAGCCGCTACCGCAAAAGCTCATCGCTCAGCTGGCGGCAACGAGTTTTGGCCGCCGCCTCGCGGCCAAGAAAATGCGCGCCGAAGCCTCCAAGAAAGCGCCGAAAAAGCATTACCCGGCGCCTTACGCTCTGATCGATCTCTGGGAAGATCTCGGCGGCGAGCCGAAAGTGATGAAGGAAGCGGAGGTCGCAAGCTTCGCCAAGCTGCTGACGACCGATACGGCAAAGAGTCTCGTCCGCGTCTTCTTCCTGCGGGAGAATTTGAAGAAGCTCGCCGGCAAGGCCGAAGAGATGAAGCATGTGCATGTCATCGGCGCGGGTGCGATGGGCGGCGATATCGCCGCGTGGTGCGCCTGGCAGGGCATTTCCGTCAGTCTTGCCGATATGCAGCCCAAACCTCTGGCAAAAGCTATCGGCAAAGCGGCGGCTCTGTTCGGCAAGATCGGCAAAAAAAGCCGGCTGACGCGCGATGGTCTCGACCGTCTGATCCCGGATCTGCACGGCGATGGCGTCGGTAGAGCCGATCTCATCATCGAGGCGGTGCCGGAAAATCTCGACATCAAGAAAAAAGTCTATGCGATCGCCGAACAGCGGATGAAGAAGGACGCAATCCTTGCGACCAACACATCCTCCATTCCGCTCGAAACCCTGCGCGAAGGCCTCGCGCGTCCCGAACGCCTTGTCGGCATCCACTTCTTCAATCCCGTCTCGCGCATGCAGCTGGTCGAGGTCGTCAGCCACGACAAGGCGTCGAAAGAGGCGCTTGCCGCCGCGCGCGCATTCGTCGGCCAGATCGATCGGCTTCCAGCGCCGGTCAAAAGCGCACCGGGCTTCGTCGTCAACCGGGCGCTTCTGCCTTACATGCTAGAGGCCATGGTGCTGCTCGATGAGGGTGTCAAAGCCGAGACGATCGACAAAGCGGCTGAAGAGTTCGGCATGCCCATGGGTCCGATCGAGCTTGCCGATCAGGTTGGCCTCGATATCTGCCTGCATGTCGCCGAGGTCCTGAAGGAAGCGCTGCAATGGCCAATGCCCGATCCGCCGAAATGGCTGCGCGACAAAGTCGCCGCCGGCGATCTCGGAGCCAAGACCGGCCGCGGCATCTATGTCTGGACGAAGGGCGAAGCGCAGAAGGAAAAGACCTTCCCCGAGCCCTATGACGGCATGACCGACAGGCTGATCCTGCCGATGCTCAATGTCTGCGCTACCCTTTTGCGCGAGGGCGTGGCCGAAAGCGAAGACGTCATCGACGGCGCCATGATTTTCGGAACGGGCTTTGCCCCCTTCCGTGGCGGACCGCTCTATTACGCGCGCAAGCGCGGCGTCGAAGAGGTGAGGGCGAAGCTGCGCGAGCTTCAGGCCGCGCATGGCGAACGCTACCGGCCCGATGACGGCTGGGACCTTCTGAAATGAAGAAGCCGGGTCCTCCGGCGCGGTTCACCGATCCGGAAGCGCTGGCAGATGCGATTGTCCGGAAAGTCGGACGAAAGATCGTGCTCGCACTGCCGCTCGGGCTCGGCAAGGCTAATCATGTGGCGAACGCGCTCTATCAGCGTGCCGTCGCCGATCCCTGGATCTCGCTCAACATCTTCACGGCGCTGACGCTCGAGCCGCCGCGGGCCGGAAGCGAGATCGAAAAGCGTTTCCTCGGTCCGATCAATGAGCGCCTGTTCGGCTCCTATCCCGGGCTTCTTTATGCGGAGGCGCTCCGCGACGGCACGCTGCCGCCCAATGTCGAGGTCAACGAGTTTTTCATGCTCGCCGGCCGCTGGCTGAACGTGCCGCAAATGCAGCGCCATTACATCGCCGCGAACTATACGCAGGCGCTGAATTACGTTCTCGACCGGGGGGCGAATGTCGTCGCCCAGCTCGTCGCACGCAAAGGCATGCGCTACAGCATCGCCTCGAACACCGATATGACGCTCGATATGCTGACGGCGAAGAAAGCGGGCCGCGCCGATTTCCTGTTCGTCGGCCAGGTCAACAGCGAACTTCCCTTCATGGAAGGTGAAGCCGATCTGCCCTCGACCGCCTTCACCCATATTCTCGAAAGCGAAGACACAGATTTTCCTCTGTTCGCGCCGCCGAAAGAGCCGGTCGATTTCACCGATCACGCCGTCGGCGTGCATGTGGCGCGGCTCGTGCCCGATGGCGGCACGCTGCAGATCGGTATCGGCTCCATGGCTGATGCTGTCGTTCACGCGCTGATCCTGCGCCACAAGAACAATATCGAATTCCGCAAAGCGGTCGGCAATCTATCGCCGCACGAAGGCGGCCATCTCGGACGCTTCAAAGTCGGGCTTTACGGCGCGAGCGAAATGCTCGTCGACGGATTTCTGGAGCTCATCCGTGCCGGCGTGCTGAAGCGCATCGGCGACGGCGCTGTTCTTCATGCCGGTTTCTTCCTCGGCCCGAAATCCTTCTACAAAGAACTGCGCGACATGCCGAAGAAGGAGCGTGCGCGGATCAAAATGACGGCGATATCCTATGTCAATTCGCTGCTCGTCGATGAAGCGAAGAAGCGCAAGGCGCGCACCGATGCGCGCTTCGTCAACACGGCGATGATGGCGACCTTGAACGGCGCTGTCATCTCCGACGGTCTCGAAGACGGCCGCGTCGTCTCCGGTGTCGGCGGCCAGCATGATTTCGTCACCCAGGCTTTCGCGCTTGACGGTGCGCGGTCGATCATCACGCTCAACGCCACGCGTCACAGCAAAGGCGAGACGATTTCCAACATTGTCTGGAATTACGGCCACACGACCGTGCCGCGGCATTTGAAGGACATTATCGTCACCGAATACGGCGTTGCGGATCTGCGCGGCAAAACCGATCGCGACACGATCGCGGCAATGCTGAATATCGCTGACTCGCGCTTTCAGCCGGAGCTTCTGGCCAAAGCCAAAGCGTCGGCGAAAATCGAAGGCGATTATGAGATCCCCGCCGCGGCCCGCAGCAACACGCCGGAACGGATCGAGCAGGCGCTCAGTGCGATGAAGAAGAGTTTCCCGGTCTTTCCGTTCGGCACGGATTTCACCGCAGAAGAGCAGATTCTCCTGCCGGCGCTCGCCAAGCTGAAAGCGGCGTCCGGTTCGCGCAAGGACATGCTCAAACTCGCATGGCGCGGCTATTCGGTGGAGCTCTCGCGCGAGAAGGAAGAGGCGCTGAGGCGCATCGGCTTCGACCGGCCGCGCGGCATGAAGAACATCTTCTACGCCGCACTCGTGCGCGCGGCGCTCAAAGATACCTAGGCGAGATCCTCTTCGATCAATTCGCTGTTGATCTCGAACGCGGCGCAGGCGCCTTCTGCTGCGGCGACGATGGCGAACTGAATACCCTGCGAAGCATCGCCGGCGACGAACAGGCCGGGGACATTCGTCTCCTCATTGCCCTCGGTGCGCACAAAGCCCTTTGCGGTCAATTGGCAGCCGAGCTTGGTTGCGAGCGAACAATCGGGTTTGCCGCCGGTGATGAAGAACAGCGCTTTTCTTGCAAGCTGTACGCCGTTCTCGAAGTGAACGGCTTTCAAGCTTTTGTCATCGCCTTCGAGACGGACGATTTTCTCTTCACGGATAGGGATGCCATTGCGCTGAAGACGAGCGCGGTCCTCGGCACTGAGCGTTGCCGGACCGTCGGTGCAGAGCACGACATCGTCGCTCCACACTTTCATCTGCAGCGCGAACTTTGCGCATGTGCCATTGCCGTACACGGCGATCGGCCGGTCGCGCTCTTCCCAGCCGTCGCAATAGGGGCAGTTGAAGACGCCGTGTCCGTAGAGTTCGGCAAAGCCCGGAATGCCCGGAAGCTTATCTTCGGAGCCCGTTGCGAGTAGGAGTTTCCGCGCACGCTCGCGCGCACCATTCTCCATCACGATTTCAAAGCCGCCGCCCTCGCAGAAATTGACGTCGTCGATGATCGTGTTCTCGCGAATCTCCACGGTCGGATAGTCGCGCAATTCCTCGCGGCCGATCCGGCGTAGTTCATGCGGCAGGACGCCTTCGCGGGTGATGAAACCATTGACGCCTCTCGAAACGCTGTTGCGCGGTTTGCCTTCGTCGCAGACGAGGACTTTGCGGCGGCAGCGGCCGAGAATGAGGGCGGCGTTCAGGCCGGCCGGACCTGCACCGACAATGATGGCGTCATACATGGAAGCTCCTTCCGGAGAAGGAAAGCTTCCCCTCAGGCGGATTGTTCCATTTCCTCGCGCAGCAGTTCGAGGCGCAGCCATTCGTCCTCGGAGGCAGCCCGCTCGGCCTCAGCCGCTGCGAGGGTCGCGCTCGCTTTAGCGAAAGCGGCAGCATCTCGGGCATAAAGCTCGGGATCGGCCAAAACGCCCTGCAGCCGCGCGATCTCGGCATCGAGTTTGGCGATTTTCTGCGGCAGCGTTTTCAGTGCGTGCTGATCGTTGAAGGAGAGTTTTTTCTTGGCGGCGGCGCGGGCAGGGGCGGGCTCGCTGCGTTCGCGCGCGCGGTCCTGTTTGGCCGCGCCTTTCGCTTCGACCCCCTTGCCGCGCTGAGCGAGCATGTCGGTATAGCCGCCGGCATATTCGGTCCACACGCCTTGGCCTTCCGAGACGATAACCGAAGTGACCGTGCGATCGAGAAAGTCACGGTCATGGCTGACGAGGATGACAGTGCCGGGATAGTCCGCGATCATCTCCTGCAAGAGATCGAGCGTTTCGAGATCGAGATCGTTGGTCGGCTCGTCGAGCACAAGAAGATTAGACGGCTGGGCAAGGGCACGCGCCAATTGAAGCCGTCCGCGCTCGCCGCCCGACAGGCGCGAGATTTCGGTATTGGCCTGCAGCGGCGTGAACAGAAAGTCCTTCATATAGGACATCACATGCTTCGCCTGGCCGCCGACAAAGACGGTGTCGCCGCGCCCGCCCGTCAAAGCCTCGCGCAGCGTCCAGGACGGATCGAGGCTCTGGCGCTTCTGGTCCATGCCCGCAATCTCGAGATTTGCGCCGAGCCGGACGCTGCCGCTGTCGGGGGCGAGCACGCCGGTCAGAAGGTTGATGAGCGTGGTCTTCCCGGCGCCGTTCGGTCCGACAAGACCGACGCGATCGCCGCGGGCAATGCGCGTTGAAAATTCGCTGACGACGGGCACGCCGTCCCAGGCTTTTGAAATGGTCTTGGCTTCGATGACGAGCTTGCCCGAGACCGTGCCCTCGGTGACGGTCAGCTTCACATCGCCCTGCGCCTTGCGGTGCTCGCGATGATCGGTGCGCAGCGTGCCGAGATCGGCGAGGCGGCGGACATTGCGTTTTCTGCGCGCCGTCACGCCATAGCGCAGCCAGTGCTCTTCATTGGCGATCTTGCGCGCCAGCTTGTGATGGTCGCGCTCTTCCTGTTCCAGCACATCGTCGCGCCAGGTCTCGAAAGACGCAAAGCCCTGATCGAGACGCCGCGTCTTGCCGCGATCAAGCCAGACCGTCGCGCGCGACAGGTTTTCGAGAAAGCGCCGGTCATGGCTGATGATGACAAGCGCCGAGCGCAACTGGCCGAGCCTCTGCTCAAGCCATTCGATGGCAGGCAGATCAAGATGGTTGGTCGGCTCGTCGAGCAGAAGAAGATCGGGATCGGAGACAAGCGCGCGGGCGAGCGCCGTGCGCCGCGCTTCGCCGCCAGACAGCCGCGACGAATCTTCCGTCCCGCTCATGCCGAGTTCTTCGAGGAGATAGCGCGCGTCATGCGGATCGCTGCCGGGCGGCAGGCCTGCCGCGACGAAATCGAGGGTCGATGAGAAGCCCGAGAAATCGGGTTCCTGCGCCAGATATTGCTGCGTTGCGCCCGGCTGCAGGAAACGCGTACCGGAGGTCGGCTCGATCATGCCCGCGGCAATCTTCAGCAGAGTGGATTTTCCCGAGCCGTTGCGGCCGACAAGACAGATCCGGTCGCCAGCAGAGACCGACAGCTCCGCTCCCTCGAGCAGAGGTGTGCCGCCGAAGGTCAGGCCGATATCGCGAAGCTGAAGGAGAGGCGGCGGCATATTTACTCGTTCACGTCGCTGGCGACCCCGGCAGGGCTCGAACCTGCGACCTGCCGCTTAGAAGGCGGCTGCTCTATCCAGCTGAGCTACGGGGTCAAACGCGACCGCGAAAGCCGGATCAGTGGGTCCACTGGCCGACCCGGCCCCATTTGAAATTGTCGGAATAGGAGATGACCTTCCGAACCGGCTTTTTGGGTTCCGACACGAGATAGGGCAAGCCCGCCTTCTCGGCATAGGCGATCGCCTCTTCGCGCGTGTCGAAGTGCAATCTGACCTGGCGCTGGGTGTCGTCGGACGAGGTCCAGCCCATCAGGGGCTCGATCTGGCGGGCCGTGGCCGGCTCGAAATCGAGAACCCAGCCCTCGGAATTACCGGTTCCGGACTGCATGGCATTGCGGGCGGGCTGATAAATGCGGGCGGTCATCGTTTCTCTCGTCCCCAGTTCCCAAACAGTTCCCGGGCCTTGCGTGGTCGGGGCGGCCGGATTCGAACCAGCGACCCTCTGGTCCCAAACCAGATGCGCTACCAGACTGCGCTACGCCCCGAAATCTCAACAAGTTCAGGTTCTGACATGGGAGTATGAAGGCGGCAAGTCTGCAGCGGGTTAACGCGAGAGCCTTCCCCAGAGGGGCGTGTTTTCCTGCCACGTTGCGGCAATGCCACAGACATCGGGCAGGGTAACAAGCTATAAAACATGGAATCAGGGGAGTTGGGCATGAAATCGGCTTTGTATGCGGTTGCGGCTTTGGGGCCCTCGCCATTTCGGTGCCGGCACTCGCGGCCGACGTTCCGGTCGAGCAGTCCTATCCCGCGGCGACGGTCGGCTATTACAACTGGACCGGCGCCTATTTCGGCCTTCAGGCCGGCTACAGCTTCGGCACCGTCGAGACATCATCGTCCCCGACCATCGGTGCCTATGACACCGATTACGACTTCGACCATTTCGTCGGCGGCGTCACGGCCGGCTACAATCATCAATTCGGCAATTGGGTCGTCGGCGGTGAGATCGACGCCAGCTTCACCGACGCCGAAGAGAGCATCGATCCCGGCATCACCGGCATCGACGAATACCAGTCCGATCTCGACTGGCTGGCCACGGCGCGCGTGCGCGTCGGCTATGCCTTCGACAACATCCTCGTTTACGCCACAGCCGGCGGCGCCGCTGCAGAAACCGAAGACGCGATCGACATGGGCCTCGATGGCGTTCTCAGCGAACGCCGCAGCCGCAAGGGCTGGACGGCAGGCGCCGGCTTCGAATGGGGCATCAACGAAAACTGGACCGCCAAGGGCGAGTATCTCTATGTCGATCTCGGCGAAGAGACCGTCAGCGAAAATGGCCCGATCGTTTTCCCCGACGCGACCGATACAGTCGATTTCGAGCACATCTATCATCTGGGCCGCGTGGGCGTGAATTACCGCTTCTGAAGTGCGTCTCTCCCAAGAATAACCCCGGCTTCGGCCGGGGTTTTTTTGTGCCTCGGAAGGGCCAGGACTGCCATTTTGCGTCCTTGAAATGGCCATATCCGCAGGGCGGGATGCCCCCAGCTGAGAACGAGGGGATATCTCATGCGTTTTGGACTTCTGACGGTGGCGCTTGTCGCCGCTGGCGGGCCGGCCATGGCCCAGGCCGTCATGCCCAATCATCTCGACTGCCGTTTCGAACCAGCGACCCAACAGCTGACCTGTCCGGAAATTCCGATGCCGAGCGGCCGTTCTTCGGCCGAGCCTGCGCCCGCAGCGCTTCCCGCGCCGGCCGGCGATACGGCCACGGGCTCTGCCGAGCGGAACGCCCATTGCGCCGCCAAATACAAAAGCTTCGATCCCCAAACCGGCATGTACAAGAGCTTCACCGGCAAACTGCGGCCATGCGTCTGACGGCACGCGCTTTGCGCCTCTTCCTGCGTCGCCCTGGATATCGTGCCGAAACGGCACGGCCGGGCCTCGCAAGGGGATTGCAGGTGTCTCGTACAGTGCCCGGAAATGAGACGGTCGAGGGCCGCGATCATGCCTTCCGCACCCGCGTCCGGCGCTTTGCCGGCGTCGATATCGAGCTCGGCCTCGACGCCATTTCCCCGCGTCCGGAACTGGTTCATTCGGCCCCTGGCGGCGAGCGCTTGGAGAGCCGTGTGCTGCGTTTCGTCCACCGCCGCCTGACACGCTCCTAAATCATTGAAAAATAACTGGTTTTAATGTCGCATTTCCGGTGCGGAAAGGCCCGTTCCGCCTTGGTTTAAGGGCTGGAATCGCCTATCTTCAGGGCTCTTCCTCACAAGAGCTCTGTGCATCGTGGCCGATACCGAAAATCCGCCGTCCGGCGGCGCGTTTGACATCAAGCCAATCTCGATTTCCGACGAGATGAAGCGGTCCTATCTCGATTACGCGATGAGCGTGATCGTGAGCCGCGCTCTGCCGGATGCGCGCGATGGTCTGAAGCCGGTTCATCGCCGCATTCTTTTTTCGATGAACGAGAACGGCTATACGCCGGACAAGGCCTACCGCAAATCGGCGCGTGTCGTCGGCGATGTCATCGGTAAATACCATCCGCATGGCGACCAGTCGGTCTATGACGCGCTTGTACGCATGGCGCAGGAATTTTCGATGCGCGTTATGCTCGTCGACGGGCAGGGCAATTTCGGCTCGGTCGACGGCGACCCGCCGGCCGCGATGCGCTACACCGAAGTGCGTCTTGCCAAACCGGCGCTCGCGCTGCTTGCCGATATCGACGAAAACACCGTCGACTTCCAGGACAACTACGACAATTCCGAAAGCGAGCCGAAAGTCCTTCCGGCGCGCTTCCCCAATCTTCTCGTCAACGGCGCCGGCGGCATCGCTGTCGGCATGGCAACGAACATTCCGCCGCACAATCTCGGCGAGATCATCGACGCCTCTCTGGCACTGATCGACAATCCCGAACTCGACATCGAAGCGATCAACGAGATCGTGCCCGGGCCCGATTTCCCGACCGCGGGCATCATTTTGGGACGCGGCGGAATTCGTCTTGCCTATCAGACAGGCCGCGGATCGATCGTCATGCGCGGACGCGCCGTGATCGAGGAGATCCGCAAGGATCGCGAAGCCATCATCATCACCGAAATTCCCTATCAGGTGAACAAGGCGTCGCTGGTCGAAAAGATCGCCGAACTCGTCCGCGAAAAACGCGTCGAAGGCATTTCGGAACTGCGCGACGAGAGCGACCGCAACGGCATGCGCATCGTCGTGGAGCTGAAGCGCGAAGCCGTCGGCGATATCGTACTCAATCAGCTTTACCGTTTCACGCCGCTGCAATCGACCTTCGGCGCCAATATGGTGGCGCTGAATGGCGGCCGTCCGGAAACGCTCAATATCAAGGATCTTCTGAGCGCCTTCCTGCTGTTCCGTGAAGAGGTCATCAGCCGCCGCACGCGTTTCCGTCTCGGCAAAGCGCGTGACCGCGCCCATGTCTTGGTCGGCCTTGCGATCGCCGTCGCCAATATCGACGAGGTCATCCGCCTCATCCGCACGGCGCCCGATCCGCAGACCGCGCGCGATCAGTTGATGGCGCGCGATTGGCCGGCCGCCGATGTCGCGCCGCTGATCGCGCTGATCGACGATCCGCGCCACCGCGTGTCCGATGCCGGCACTTATCGGCTATCCGCCGAACAGGCGCGCGCCATTCTCGATCTGCGCCTGCAGCGCCTGACGGCGCTCGGCCGCGATGAAATCGCCGAGGAGCTGAACAAGCTCGGTATCGAGATCGCCGATTATCTCGACATTCTGCGCTCGCGCTCGCGCGTGCTCGACATCATCCGCCGCGAACTCATGGAAGTGCGCGTCGAACACGCGACGCCGCGCAAGACGGAGATTCTCGAAGTCGACGGCGATATGGAAGACGAAGACCTCATCCAGCGTGAGGATATGGTCGTCACCGTCTCGCATGCGGGCTATGTGAAGCGCGTGCCGCTCGCGACTTATCGCGCGCAGCGCCGTGGCGGCAAAGGCCGCTCAGGCATGGCGACGAAGGAAGAAGATTTCGTCACACGCCTGTTTGTGGCCTCCACGCATGCCGAAGTGCTGTTCTTCTCTTCGGCCGGTCAGGTCTACAAGATGAAGGTATGGCGTCTGCCGCTGGCAGCGCCCCAGGCGCGCGGCAAGGCGTTCGTCAATCTTCTGCCGCTCGATCCCGAAGAGCGCATCACCTCCGTCATCGTGCTGCCGGAAGACGCGACGAGCTGGGAGCGCAACGAGATCATGTTCGCGACGACAGGCGGCACGGTGCGCCGCAACGCGCTCGCCGATTTCATGAACATCAACCGCAACGGCAAGATCGCCATGAAGCTCGAAGCCGGCGAGGCGATCGCCGAAGTCGATCTGTGCGGCCCGCAGGACGATGTTCTGCTCACGACCGCCGGCGGCAATTGTATCCGCTTCCCGGTCGAGGATGTGCGCGTGTTCAAAGGCCGCGACTCGGTCGGCGTGCGCGGCATCAAGCTCGATGACGACGACCGCGTGATTTCCATGGCGATCATCCGCCATGTCGAAGCGACGGCCGAAGAACGCGCTTCCTATCTCAAGCTGGCGGGCGCTGTGCGGCGCGGCGTCAACGGCGAGGAAGAGGTGTCGGTCGATGCCGAAGAGCAGACCGCGACGGTCGAGCTCAGCCAGGAGCGCTATGCGCAGATGAGCGCCGAAGAGCAGTTCATCCTGACCGTTTCCGAAAACGGCTTCGGCAAGCGCTCGTCCTCGTTCGAATACCGCATCACCGGGCGCGGCGGCAAAGGCATCGTTGCCATGGCCGTCAACAAGCGTAACGGCAAGCTTGTCGCGAGCTTCCCGGTCGATGACGCCGATCAGCTGATGCTGATCACCGATGGCGGCCAGACCATCCGGATTCCGGTCGACGGCATCCGCATCACCGGCCGCGGCACGCAGGGCGTGACGGTGTTCAAAACCGGCGATGGTGAGAAGGTCGTTTCGACCGAGCGGATCAGCGAAGAAGCCGACGCCGAGACGGACGGCGAAGCTTAGAAAAACAGACGCTGAAAAAGAATAAGGCGCTCCGGGGGAGAGCGCCTTATTCGAAATCGGTTCCGAGCGGGGAGGGGTCTAGTCCCGGATCGGAACCCGCATGAGCGTCGTTTCATTGTGACCGCTGGGGACAGAAACGGTCACGAAAGCGCCGCTCGCATTGGCTTCGAGGGCCTTCGCATGCGCACTGATGATACGGTCGAGGGCCGGTCCACCGTTTGCCGCCACGCTGAGACGTTCGGTACCGATGTCGAGTCGGTCACCCTTGGCAGCAAGATTGGAATTGGTGGTCGCCGAGGTGGCAGCCGGTGTCATCTCCGGGTTCGCCGCGGTAGCGCCGGCCGTACGGTAGGTGTCCGTATAGGCCCAGGCCCCCAGCATAACCGCTGAGACGACCGCAAAAGTCGTCAGGAAACCGCGCAGCATTTTTTTATCCCGTGTCATCATTATTTTCTGAACATACAACCCTTCTGTGTCCCAAATGTTTCCCCGAATGTTTCAAATCAAGGATTCCAGGTAACACGAACCCGTGAGCCTCCCCCGGGGCCTCCCTTGCGGAAGGCCCCCCCCTCAGGATAAAGCCGCCCCATGACCAAAAGCGCTTTCTATGCCGGTTCTTTCGACCCGGTGACCAATGGCCATGTCGAGGTCGTCCGCGCCGCCTGCCGGCTGTTGGACCGGCTGGTGATCGCTATCGGTACGCACCCCGGCAAATCCCCGCTGTTTACCGCGGAGGAAAGGGTTTCCATGCTGAAAAGCGTATTTGAGCCAATGGCTAAGAAAGAGAACTGCAAGCTGGATGTCATCACTTTCGATGACCTCACGGTAAATGCCGCCCGCCGTCACGAGGCCAGCATTCTCCTGCGCGGCCTCAGGGACGGGACCGATCTCGACTATGAGATGCAGATAGCCGGCATGAACGGGCAGATGGCGCCCGATCTGCAGACCGTGTTCCTGCCGGCTTCCCCGGCGGTCCGCCCCATCACGGCCACTCTTGTCCGTCAGGTGGCCTCCATGGGCGGCGACGTCTCGGCTTTCGTGCCGGAGCTCGTGGCCCGGAAACTCACCGAAAAATTCGCCTCCGGCCGTTAAGGAGTTGCCCTTTTGATCCGTATTTTTTCCGCCTTTGCCTTCCTCATGACGGCCTTTTTGGTGCCGGCGGCCGCCCAGGCGCCCTCGACCCTGGTGCTCGAAACGAGCAAAGGCCCGGTGACCATCAAATTCCGTACCGACCTGGCTCCCAAGCACGCCGCCCAGATGGCCAAGCTCGCCCGGGCGGGCTTTTACAACGGCGTCGTCTTCCACCGGGTCATCGATGGCTTTATGGCCCAGACCGGCGATCCGACGGGTACCGGCACGGGCGGCTCGAACGAGCCGGATCTGAAGGCCGAATTCTCATCCGAACCCTTCGTGCGCGGCACGGTGGGCATGGCGCGCTCCTCGAGCCCCAACAGCGCCAACAGCCAGTTTTTCATCATGTTCGGCGACGGCGCCTTCCTCAACGGTAAGTACACCGTGGTCGGCCAGGTCGTCTCCGGCATGGAGAATGTCGATAAGATCAAACGCGGAGAACCTCCGGCGAACCCGGACAAAATCATCAAGGCAACCGCGCCCTAACCGGAGAAGAAAGAAATGGCCGATCCTGAAAACACCCTCGTCCTCGAAACGACGAAGGGCACGGTGGAAATCGCATTGCGTCCCGATCTCGCCCCGGGCCATGTTGCGCGCATCAAGGAACTCGCGCGCGAGGGCTTTTACGACGGCGTCGTCTTCCATCGCGTGATCGACGGCTTCATGGCACAGACCGGCGATCCGACGGGCACCGGCATGGGCGGCTCGGGCAAGAAGCTTCCGGCCGAATTCAATGCCGGAAAGCACAAGCGCGGCACGACCTCGATGGCACGCGCGCAGCATCCGGATTCGGCGGATAGCCAGTTCTTCATCTGCTTCGAAGACGCCGGATTCCTCGACGGCCAGTACACCGTGTGGGGCGAAGTCACCTCCGGCATGGAAAATGTCGATCAGATCAAGCGCGGCGAACCGGTGAAGGATCCCGACAAGATCGTCTCGGCCAAGATCAAGGCCGACATCTAACGACATGATGAAACTCGTCTACACGGCGATCGCGCTTGCCATCGGCATGGGCTTCGCCGTGCAGACGAGCATCAACGCAAATCTCGCGAAGGGCCTCGGCTCTTCGCTGGTCGCCGCCCTCACAAGCTTCGGGGTCGGCTTTGCGATGCTGAGCGTCCTGGCGCTCGTGACAGGCCAGTTGCAGGCCGTCTCCGGCTTCAAGCATCTTCCGGCCTGGGTCTGGTTCTCGGGCGGTATTCTCGGCGCCTTCATCGTTTTCTTCAGCCTGTTTCTTGTACCGCGCATCGGCGTGGCCGCGCTCGCTGCCTTCATCATCGCCGGACAGTTGACGGCCGCCGCCCTGATCGATCATTTCGGCTTTCTCGGCGTGCCGGTCCACGAACTGCATGTGTGGCGCGTTGTCGGCCTTGTCCTTCTGTTCGCCGGCGCGCTTCTCGTGCGCATGACTTGAGCTGCGGAGACGCCTATGAGCCTTCCCATCCATCATATGATCGACAGCGGCCCGCGCCCGGTCGCGCCATTCTCTCATGCCGTCGAGGCCGACGGATGGGTGTTCGTCACCGGCCAGATGCCGACCGATCCGAACGCGCCCGATGCGCCGCTGCCCAATGGCATCGAAGCGCAGACGCGCCGTGTCATGGACAATCTGAAGATCGTTCTTTCCGGTATCGGCCTCGGGCTTGAGCACGTCACCTTCGCGCGGGTGTATCTGACGCATTTCGACCGCGACTACGCGGCGATGAACGAGACCTATCGGGCTTACTTTCAGCCCGGCAAACTTCCGGCGCGCACCTGTGTGGGCGTCACGGGCCTTGCCGTCAGTGCCCTGGTCGAGATCGATCTGATCGCCCGGCGGCCTTAAACGTATCGGTATGCACGTCTCCGAATTCGATTTCGATCTTCCGGAGGAGCGCATTGCGCTCCGGCCGGTCGAGCCGCGCGATGCAGCGAAACTGCTTGTCGTGCAGCCGGAGGGCGATCCGGAGTTTCAGGACAAGGCCGTGCGCGACCTTGCGGATTTTCTGCGGCCCGGCGATGCACTCGTCGTCAACGATACGCGCGTGATACCCGCCCAGCTTTTCGGTGTGCGCACCGGACGCGGCGAGGCCGAGCCGAAGATCGAGGCGACGCTGCACAAGCGTATCGACTCGCAGACCTGGCTGGCCTTCGCAAAGCCCGGCAAGAAGCTCGATGTGGGTGACGGCATCCGCTTCGGCGGAACCGGCGAGACATGTCTTCTCGGCGAACTGAACGCGCGCGTTCTGGAAAAGCACGAGGGAGGAGAAATCGCTCTCGGCTTCGAGCTTTCCGGAGCGTCTCTCGATGAGGCGATCGCGGCGCAGGGCGCCATGCCGCTGCCGCCCTATATCGCCGGCCGCCGTCCGGCCGACGACAAAGACCGCTCCGATTACCAGACACTGTTTGCCAGACGCGAAGGCGCCGTCGCCGCGCCGACGGCGGGCCTGCATTTCACCGACACGCTGACGGCAAAGCTTGCGGCACGCGGCGTGACGCTGCATCGCCTCACTCTGCATGTCGGCGCCGGAACCTTCCTGCCGATGAAAGCGGAGGATACGCGCGATCATAAAATGCACGCTGAATGGGGCGAGGTGTCGAAAGAGACCGCCGACGCGCTGAACCGCACGCGCGCCGCGGGCGGCCGTATTGTTGCTGTGGGCACGACGGCGCTGCGCCTCCTGGAAACTGCGGCAGGCGATGACCGCGTGATCCGCCCTTGGGTTGGCGAGACCGATATTTTCATTACGCCTGGCTACCGTTTCAAAGCCGTCGATGCGCTGATGACCAATTTCCATCTGCCGAAATCGACCCTGTTCATGCTGGTCTGCGCCTTCTGCGGGCTCGACCGTATGAAGCGGGCCTATGCACATGCCATTGCTTCGCGCTATCGCTTCTATTCCTACGGCGATGCTTCTTTGCTGTTTCCCGAGCCGAAATGACCGGATTCTCCTTCACCGTTCACGCAACTGACGGTACGGCCCGCGCCGGAACCATCCGCACGGCCCATGGCGAAGTGGCAACGCCTGCTTTCATGGCGGTCGGCACGGCGGCGACGGTAAAGGCCATGCAGATGCGCGATGTGCGCGAGACCGGCACGGATGTCGTTCTCGGCAATACCTACCATCTGATGCTGCGGCCGACGGCCGAGCGCGTCGCGGAGATGGGTGGGCTTCATAAATTCATGAACTGGCCGCACACGATCCTCACCGATAGCGGTGGGTTTCAGGTTATGTCGCTGGCGAAGCTGCGCAAGGTGACGGAGGAGGGTGTGGCCTTCCAATCTCACATCGACGGCTCCAAGCACATGCTGACGCCCGAGCGCAGCATGGAGATCCAGAGCGTCCTCGGCTCCGACATTCATATGCAGTTCGACGAATGCGTCGAACTGCCGAACACGCGCGAGGAAATCGACCGCGCGATGCGTCTGTCATTACGATGGGCGGAACGTTCGAAATCCGCTTTCCGTGGCGGACCGGGTCAAGCGCCGTTCGCCATCGTTCAGGGCGGCGATCAGATCGATCTGCGCCAGGCCTCTGCGCGCGAACTCGTTGCGATGGATTTTCCGGGTTATGCCGTCGGCGGACTTGCCGTGGGCGAGCCGCAGGAGGTGATGCTGCGCGTGCTCGATGAGACGGTGCCCGTGCTTCCCGCGGCAAAGCCGCGTTATCTGATGGGTGTCGGTACGCCGGACGATCTGTTGCAGTCGCTGTCGCGCGGCATCGACATGTTCGATTGCGTCATGCCGACGCGCGCCGGCCGACACGGCCAGGCCTATACGCGCTTTGGGCGTCTGAACCTTAAAAATGCCCGGCATGCGACCGATCCCGCGCCGCTCGACCCCGAAAGCCGGTGTCCGGCCGCACGCGATTATTCGCGCGCCTATCTGCACCATCTCGTCCGCAGCGAGGAAATCCTCGGCATGACGCTGCTGACCTGGGCCAATCTTGCCTATTATCAGGACCTCATGGCCGGGGCCCGCGCCGCGATCGGGGCCGGCAAGCTCGGAGACTATATCGCCGAGACCAAAGCCGGTTGGGCGAGGGGCGAAGAGGCATAAGCCGGCCCTTCACCACGCTAATCACACCCCTTCAAAAATCAGGCAATTTCATACCTTTCAGCGGGATTCTGGCCCGGGAAATGCTATGATAGGTACGCATGAATTACGTCCGCTCCGAGCAGCCTCTCGACCTCGCATCCGCCAAGGAAGAGAGGCCCAAGACCCGCGCCGAACTCATCAAGGAAGAACTGGCCGACGCCATCGTCCGCGGCGCGATCGGGCCTGGCGTTGCGCTCGATGAGATGGGTTTGGCAAAGCGTTTCGGGGTCTCGCGCACACCGATCCGCGAGGCGATCCGTCAGCTCGAGGCCATCGGCTTTGCCGAAGCGCGGCCGCGCCGCGGCGCCGTCGTTGCGCATATCACTCAGGCACGGCTGAACGAAATGTTCGCCGTCATGGCCGAACTCGAAGCGATGTGCTCATCCTTCTCCGCACTGAAAATGCCGGCCGAAGAGAAAGCCGCGCTGCGCTCACTGCATGAGCAATGCGCCGAGTTTGCCGAAGCGGGCAAACTCGAAGGCTATATGGATCTGAACTTCCAGTTTCACGAAGCGATCTATCGCGGCACGCACAACTCCTATCTGACCGAGCTCACGCTGAGCGTACGCCAGCGTCTTGCCCCGTTCCGGCGCGCACAGTTTTCCGGTTTCGACCGCCTCAAACTGTCGGTCGTCGAACATGGCCGCGTCGTCGAAGCGATCGAGCGCGGCGATGCGGACGGCGCAGCGGAAGCGATGCGCCAGCACCTTCAGATCGTGCGCGACAGCGTCGACGAGGTGAAGGGCTGAAAACCCCGGCAGCTGAGCCGCCGGGGTTCTTCGTGTGAGCGGGACGGAGAGAACCGCTCAGTTGACGGCTTTCAGATCCAATCCTTCATGTGCCTTGTCGACGATCTCGTTCGTCAAGAGAGCATCGAGCTCGACCGGTCCCTTGAGCGGCTTCTGCTCTTCGGCGCCGAGCTGCATGAAGTCCATATAGTTCTTCCAGCGCGCGGGCAGGATGGTGCCGTGCTTCGCAACATCGTCCGGCGCGGTGTAGTACTTCAGAACAAGCTGCCAGAAGGGTTCCGCGACGGGGTTTTCGCCGAGCGTTGCGGCCGCCCACTTTGTCTTCATCAGCTTGAAGGCTTCATCGGGATTGGCTTTGGCCCAGGCCCAGCCTTTGAGCGTGCCGCGCACGAGCTTCTTCAGCGTTTCGGGCTTTTCCTTCAGCGTTTCGGCGCGGACGGCGAGACCATCGCCCGGGAAGGTGGCAACTTCCGGCGGCGTAATGACACGGATCGGAATGCCCTGCGCCGGGATCAGGAGAATATCGCGCTTGGCGCCGGCATAGGCCTGGATGCGGCCTTCCTCAAAGGAGCGGATTGTGGTCGGATCGCCTTCGCCGGCGACGACCATTTTCACTTCCGAGCCTTCTTTGACGCCCGCAACCGATAGCGAGGCGCGCGTCATGGTGACTTCACCACCGGCGAGATCGGACAGGCCGAGCGTCTTGCCCTTGAGATCCTTGACCGATTTGATTTCGCTCTTTTCCGGCACGACGATATCGAACGTGTCCGGATAATAGACCTGCATGATCACTTTAAGCGGAAAGCCCGCATATTGCGTCTGCATCAGCGCGGCGGCCGAGACGATCGCAAATTCGGCATTGCCGGCGGCGAGCTGACGCGCGCCATCGGAGGAGCCTTTCGAGAACTTGATGTCGACCTCAAGGCCCTCGTCTTTGTAATAGCCCTTTTCCATCGCAATGAAGAAAGGGAAGAGCTGAGCCGTCGGTCCGCCCTGGGCGGTGACGCCGGTGATCTTTTCGAGCGCGAAAGCGGGCATGGCCGCCATAACGATCGAACTCGACGCCGCAAGAGCGAGCGCGGTTCTCCGCGTGATACCTGTCATTGTCATTTTGTAGTCTCCCAGCCTGTATTGACGGAATTGGTGCGCTTACATCCCCGACCAGAATATTATTTTTTTCTCCAGCTTCTCGATCAGCTGATAGACGACCAGCGTGAACAGCGAGAGCAGGATGATCAAAACGAACACGCCGCTGATATCGAGTTGGAAATTGAAGGCGTAGATCAGATAGCCGATGCCGGCGGAGGCGCCGACGAACTCGCCGACGACGACGCCGAGCACGGCGAGCGTCCAGCAGAGTTTGACGCCGGCCATCATGGTCGGCAGGGCGTTCGGCAGAAGAAGGTAGCGGAAGGTCTGCCAGCGCGAGGCGGTCAGCGAGCGCATCAGCTTGACGGCATTCGGCTCGACCGATGAAAGACCCGTCAGCGTGTTGAGGAACATCGGAAAGAAGCTCATCACCACGGCCATGGCGATCTTCGACGCCTGATCGAAACCGAACCAGGTGATGAAAATCGGCGCGAGCAGAATTTTCGGCGGCGCCTGCAATGCGACGAGATAGGGATAGATCGTCGCGCGCACGCTATCGAACATCGCAACGCCGACGCCGAAGATCACGCCGCTCGCAAGGCCGAGCGCAAAGCCGATGCCGATTTCCATCAGCGTGACATTGGTGTTCGGCCAGAAATAACTGGCGTTGACGACGCGGAAGAAGGCGGTGGCCACTTCGCCCGGCGGCGGAATGATCAGCCGGTGGATGAGACCGAGATAAGACATCAGCCACCAGGTGAACAGGACGAACAGGCCAAAACCCGTCGCGAGCAGCCGGTTGATCAAGCGTTTGCGCGCCGCGCGCTTTTTCGCAAGTTCGATATGCCGCTCGATCGTATTGCCGATACGGACCTCCGATGAGGCGGCGAGAGAAGCGTCATAGGCAATGGTCATGGCTGTCTCCTCAGTCCACGCCCAGCATGTGGCGGATGTCGAATACGATTTCGGAGTAGCGAGGCTCGCGCATGATCTCCGTCGTGCGCGGACGCGGCAGATCGACCTCCACGACACCGGCAAGGCGTCCGGGCCGCGGCGTCATGACAAAGATGCGGTCGGACAGAAAAACCGCTTCGCCGATATTGTGGGTGACGAAGACGACGGTCTTCTTCGTTGCCGACCAGATGCGCAGGAGTTCGAGATTCATCGTCTCGCGCGTGAACTCATCGAGTGCTCCGAACGGCTCGTCCATCAGAAGAACGTCCGGATCGTGAGCGAGGAGGCGCGCCAGCGCCACGCGCTGGCGCATGCCGCCGGACAACTCGTTCGGATAGCGCTCTTCAAAACCGCCAAGGCCGACAAGCTGGATCAGTTCGGCGCAGCGTTCGGCCTGCGCCTTCTTATCGAGATTGAGAATGGTGCCGGGCAGGCGGACATTTTCCGTGACGGTGCGCCAGGGAAAGAGAACCGCGGTCTGCAGCATGAAGCCGATATCGGGGCGCGGTTTGAAGAGATCCTCACCGTTCAGCGTCAGCGTGCCTTCGGAGCGCTCCTCGAGCCCACCCATGAGGCTGAGCAGGGTGCTCTTGCCGCAGCCCGACGGCCCGACCAGCGAGACGAATTCGCCTTCGCGGATCGTGAAGGACACATCGTCCAAAGCTACGAGCGGCCCGGTGCTCGTGGCGTAGACCTTTGTAAGATGGCGTCCTTCGATCAGATGTTCGCCGGTCGCAGCGGCCGCTGATTTCTCAAGTACCCCAACCATTTCCCCGCCTAATAATCTTGCACGCACGATTGCATGCAATTCAATGCAGCAAGTGTGCCAGAGCAGGAACTCTTAGATTCTCTAGGGATTTCTTATTTTTAGAGCGCACGGGGCTGCGCAAGCTTTATGCGCTTTGCTGCCTAGAGCGTGCATTTGGGAGGCGAATGGTGAGCCGGGAGGGAATCGAACCCTCGACCACATGATTAAAAGTCACGTGCTCTACCCCTGAGCTACCGGCCCCCAGGCGAAGGCCGGAACCTATTGGCGGCGTCCCCCCCGGTCAAGGCGAGACGGGCCTTTAGTCCCGGGCCAGAAGGCGGTTTCCCGCCGCACCCGAACGCTCCGGCTGTTCGATCAGCCAGCGCTTAAGATTCGGTTTTCGGGGCGTCCCATCGTGCGCACGGCAGCCACAACGTGTGTGCATGCAGTTTCCACACGCGAATCAACTTGGCTCCTTCATCCTGACGGCTGAATTGGAGGAGTGTTTCGATGCTCGACCGTCATGAGAAGATCCAGACGCGCGCTTACGCGTTGTGGGAGAAGATGGGGTATCCGCACGGCGCCGATTGGGACCATTGGCTCGAGGCTGAAAAACTGGTCGATAGCGAACTTCTGAAGGGGTTCAAGCCGAAAAAGGCTCCGGCAAAGCCGAAGGCCAAGAAGTCCGGCAAGGCCGCCTGATTTTTCCTGCTTGAATTAAAGGTCCTCATTCGCGAGTTTCGGCGCGGGAGAGGACAAAATTAAATGCTGGACGCGCTGATCATCGGCGCCGGCCCTGCCGGTGCGTCCTGCGCTTTGTGGCTGGCCAAGCTCGGCCTCAGTCCCATGCTGGTCGATGCGGGCACGGCGCCCGGCGGCCTTCTCCACGACAGCCCCTATAGAAATGATTGGATCGTCACCCAGCCCGGCGTGACTGGCCCCGATCTTGCCGAAGGCATCGGCCTTGCGCTGGCGGCGACGGGCGTTCCGATGATGCTCGGAAGTTTTGCGCGCAGCGCCATCAAAAGCAGCGGAGGCTTTGAAGTCTCGTTCGAACTGCCCGACGGGGCACCGCGCATGCTGGCGACCCGCAATATTGTGATCGCGACCGGCGTCAAGCCGCGCAGCGGCGGTTTCGAGCGTTCGGAAAGCCTGCTCATCGGCCCGGGTGCGCATATCGCCAAACAGGAGTTCAAGGGACGCCGCGTCGCCATTCTCGGGGGTGGCGACAATGCGTTCGAGAACTATGAATTCGTCAAACGCGCCGGCGCTTCCGCCGTGCACATTTATGCGCGCACCGTGCGGGCAGGGCATGTTTTTACGGAACGCGCAGCGCCTGGCGATGTGCGGATCGGCGCTTATGTCGTCGATCCCGTGTCCATACAGGTCGATGACGAGAGCTATGATCTTCTGCTTGTGATGTACGGGTGGGAGCCGGTGCCGGTCTTCGCCGCACAGTTGAATCTCCAGCGCGACGCCAAAGGCTATATTTCGGTTGCCTTCGACACCTGCGAAACCTCATTGCCCGGCGTCTATGCGATCGGGGAAGTGACGGCCCGCAGCCATCCCAGCGTCGTCACCGCCATGGCCGACGGGATCACGGCCGCCAAGGCCATCCAGCGGGCCGTAGAGCGGGGCTGAGAGGGCCGGAAAGGCGATGAGCCATGTCATTTATGACAGGGCGAAAACCATCGCCCTGCACGCAGGGCGGGGTCTGCCGGGATTCAGTAGATAAGACAGCAGCTTATCGGCGGCCTTATCCCTTCGTCGCCGCGGCCCTCCACAGCTTATCCACAGCCGTCCCCAGCCGGGCCGTCGAAAGGCGGCAAATAGGCGGGCCACATCAGGGGTTTAGGGTGCCTGCCTGGGGCAAAAACCCCGGCTTTTCTAATAGTCTTGAGAGCAGAAAAGGAGTGTCATCCAGGCGTCATGCAGGACCCCTAGAGGTGACCCCGCGGAACGGAATACGCCGTCCGCTAAAGCCCGGTTCGCCCGAGATGCGGCGAACGTCAGCGACAGGGAGAATACCCCGTGAAATTCGCCACCCTCGCGAGCGCCAGCGCTCTCGTTCTTTCCACCGTCCTCGCCGTCTCCGGCGCTGAGGCGCGTGACCAAATCCGCATCGTCGGCTCCTCGACGGTGTATCCCTTTACGACCGCCGTTGCCGAACAGCTCGGCAAGACCGGCATCAAGACCCCGGTCGTCGAATCGACTGGCACGGGCGGCGGCATGAAGCTGTTCTGCGCCGGCGTCGGCGTCGACCATCCGGATGCGTCGAACGCGTCGCGCCGCATCAAGAAGGGCGAGTTCGAGGATTGCCAGAAGAACGGCGTCACCGACATCGTCGAACTGAAGATCGGCTTCGACGGCATCGTCATCGCCAACGCCAAGAGCGGCCCGGCCTTCAAGGTCACCAAGGAACAGCTGTTCAAGGCTCTGGCCCGCGAAGTTCCGGGCGCCGACGGCAAGCTCGTCGCCAACCCGAACAAGTCCTGGAAGGACGTCGATGCGTCGCTCCCGGCTGAAAAGATCGAAGTTCTCGGCCCGCCGCCGACTTCCGGCACGCGCGATGCGTTCCTTGAGCTGGTGATGGAATCGGGCGCCGAGAAGCTCCCGGGCATGGCCGACCTGAAGAAGGCCGATGCGAAGGCCTTTGAAAAGGTCTGGAAGTCGATCCGTGAAGACGGCGCCTATATCGACGCCGGCGAGAACGACAACCTGATCGTCCAGAAGCTCGAAGCCAATCCGGCTGCGGTCGGCATCTTCGGCTACTCGTTCCTCGAAGAGAACACCTCGAAGATCAAGGGCGCGTCCGTCAATGGCGGCGAACCCACCTACGAGAACATCGCCACCGGCAAATACGCCGTCTCCCGTCCGCTCTTCGTCTATGTGAAGAAGCAGCACGTGGGCGTCGTCCCGGGCGTCGACAAGTTCGTCGAAGAGTACGTCTCCGACAAGGCGATCGGCGAAGACGGCTACCTCTCGGCCAAGGGCCTCGTTCCGCTCCCGGCGGAAGAGCGTGCCAAGGTCGCGGAAGCTGCCAAGTCGCTGAAGACCCTCGGCGCGGAAGCGTTCTGAGATTAGGATTGAGTATCGCGCGGCGGGCAAAAGCCCGCCGCGTGTCCTTACAAGGTAAACGGGCTGGGGCCGGACGCTCGGATGGCGTGGATATATCTTCTTGTAGCGGCAGCTCTGGCTGCGCTCGGTTTCTACGCAGGACGCGCTCGCGCCTATAAGTTCCGCGCGGATGGCGCAGCGGTCCATTCGTTGCCCGGCTATCACGGCTACTATGTGGCTCTCGCCATCATAATCCCGATGGCGGCTCTCTTCATTCTCTGGTCGGTCGTCGAACCGAAACTGCTTGAGACGCAGGCGCTGAACGCGCTGCCCCAGGCGTTCCAGCCGGTCGACGAACTGGCGCGCGCAACGCGCCTTCGCGAAATTCAGAACGTTGCCGCCGGACAGACCTTCAGCGAGATCGCGCCGGAAGTGCGCGCGGTCGGCGAAGGCTATGCTCATAGCCTGCTGCTCTCGCATTGGGCCAAGCTCGTCGTTGGCATCGCTCTTGGCTTCCTCGGTTATCTCTGGGCAATGCGCCGCCTGACGCCGCTGTTCCGCGCGCGCAATACGGTCGAGAAGATCGTCAAGATCGTCCTTCTTTCCTGCTCGATCGTCGCCGTCATTACGACGCTCGGCATCGTGTTCTCGGTTCTGTTCGAGACCATGCGCTTCTTTGCGCGCTCGCCCTGGTGGGATTTCCTCTTCGGCCTGCACTGGAGTCCGCAGACGGCGATGCGCGCCGATCAGGTCGGCTCCTCCGGCGCATTCGGCGCGGTGCCGCTCTTTGTCGGCACGACGCTGATCATGTTCATCGCCATGCTGGTCGCCGCTCCCATCGGCCTGTTCTCGGCGATCTATATGGCCGAATACGCATCGCCGCGCGTGCGCTCGATCGCAAAGCCGGTGCTCGAAGTTCTGGCCGGCGTTCCGACCGTCGTGTTCGGCTTCTTCGCAGCGCTCACCGTCGCCCCTGTCATCCGGCGTCTCGGCGAAAGCGCCGGCATCGATGTCGCCTCCGAGAGCGCGCTTGCCGCGGGCCTTGTGATGGGCGTCATGATCATTCCCTTCGTCTCCTCGCTCTCCGACGACGTCATCAACGCCGTGCCGCAGTCGCTGCGCGACGGCTCCTACGGGATGGGCGCGACGAAATCCGAAACCATCAAGAAAGTGGTTCTGCCGGCAGCTCTGCCCGGCATCGTTTCGGCCATGATGCTCGCCGTCAGCCGCGCCGTCGGTGAGACCATGATCGTCGTCATGGCCGCGGGCCTTGCTGCGAACCTCACCTTCAATCCGCTCGAAGCCGTCACCACCGTCACCGTGCAGATCAAGACGCTGCTCACGGGCGACCAGGAATTCGACAGCGCCAAGACGCTCTCGGCTTTCGCGCTGGGCTTTGTTCTCTTCTTCTTCACCCTGGCGATGAACTACGTCGCCCTCCAGGTCGTACGCCGGTATCGCGAACAATATGACTGATATCGTATCGACGGGCACACGCCCGCATGACGTCACCTCGCCGGAAGCGCGCGCCCGTGTCCGCAAGCGCTACCGCGCCGAAGCTCGCTTCCGCTTCTACGGCATCGCGGCGATCGGTTTTGCGGCGATCTTCCTGGTCTGCCTGATCGGCGATGTCGTCACGCGCGCCATCCCGGCGTTCACGACGAGCTATGTCAGCCTCGAAGTGCAGGTCGATCCGGCGCAGGTCGATCCCAAGGGCGACAAATCTCCCGCCTCGCTGATAAGCGGCAATTACGACGCGCCGGTGCGCAACGCGCTCGCAACGCTTCTGCCGGGCGCCAATGACCGCGTGTCGCGCCGCCAGCTCGCCAATCTCGTCTCGTCGAACGGCACGATCGATTTCCGCGATCAGATCCTGCGCGATCCCGATCTCGTCGGCAAAACCGTGCGCACGGATGTGCTGCTCGGCGACGACGCCGATCTCTTCATCAAAGGCCATATGACCGATGTTACCGAGACATCGGGGCAGGGCCAGATCACGCCGAGCGGCACGGAAGGCACGATCACGCTGACGGGTGCGCCTGCATTGTCTGCAGCAGCCTTCACTTCGGCCGATCCTTCGACCTTCATCCGCATCAATGGCGGCTGGGTAAAGATCATCGGCGCTGCGAACGGCCAGCTCACCGGCGACGTCTTCATGCCGCTCGCCAATACGAATGCGGGCGACTGGAAGCTCGTGACGCTCGAAACGCCCGAAGGCAGCCGCCGCGTCACCGACCGCGAAATCGTCTGGCTTCAGTCGCTGAAAGAGCAGGGGCTGATCGAGCGCTCGTTCAACTGGCACTTCTTCACCTCCGGCGACAGCCGCGAAGCCGAGCTCGCCGGCATTCTCGGCGCGCTGACGGGCTCGCTCTTCACCATGCTGATCACGCTCGTCATCTGCCTTCCGGCAGGTGTCGCCGCCGCGATCTATCTCGAAGAGTTCGCGCCGAAAAACAAATGGACCGACCTCATCGAGGTCAACATCAACAATCTCGCCGCCGTCCCGTCGATCATCTTCGGTCTGCTCGGCCTGGCTGTATTCCTCAATTTCTTCGGCCTGCCGCGCTCGACGCCTTTGGTCGGCGGCCTTGTGCTGGCGCTCCTCGTCCTGCCGACGATCATCATCGCCAGCCGCGCCGCGCTCGGCGCGGTGCCGCCGTCGATCCGCGAAGGCGCGCTCGGCGTAGGCGCCTCGCATCAGCAGGCGATCTTCCATCACGTTCTGCCGCTGGCCATGCCCGGCATTCTCACCGGCACAATCATCGGCATGGCGCATGCGCTCGGCGAAACCGCGCCGCTGCTGCTCATCGGCATGGTGGCGTTCATCGTCGACGTGCCGACAAGCCCGATGGATGCCGCGACCGCTTTGCCGGTTCAGATTTTCCTGTGGTCGGACCTGCCGGAAGCCGCCTTCAAGGCGAAGACTGCGGCCGCCATCATCGTACTGCTCATGTTCCTGTTCGTCATGAACGGGCTTGCCATCTTCCTTCGCCGGCGGTTTGAACGCCGGTGGTAAACAATAACGGTGACGTCATGGACCTTTCCGTCAAGCCGACTGCAGCGCCCAGCATCCCCGGCGTCAATCAGGCGAAGACCAAGATCACGGCCGATCGGGTCAACGTCTATTACGGCGAAAAGCACGCGCTGAAGGACGTCTCGATCGAGATCCCGGAACGCGCGGTGATGGCCTTTATCGGCCCCTCCGGCTGCGGGAAGTCGACCTTCCTGCGCTGCATCAACCGCATGAACGACACGATCTCGATTGCCAAGATCCAGGGCCGTATCGATATCGACGGCCATGACATCTACGATCCCTCGCTCGACGTCGTGCAGCTGCGCGCCCGCGTCGGCATGGTGTTCCAGAAGCCCAACCCGTTCCCGAAATCGATCTTCGAAAACGTCGCCTATGGCCCGCGCATTCACGGCCTTGCCAATGACAAGACCGATCTCGAAGAGATCGTCGTCTCCTCGCTGCGCAAAGCCGGCCTTTTCGAAGAGGTGAAGGACCGGCTGCTCGACAGCGGCACGGGTCTGTCCGGCGGCCAGCAGCAGCGTCTGTGCATTGCCCGCGCCATCGCGGTCAGCCCGGAAATCATCCTGATGGACGAGCCGTGCTCGGCGCTAGACCCGATCGCCTCGGCCAAGATCGAGGAACTGATTGCGGATCTGCGCCAGAACTTCACGATCGTCATCGTGACCCATTCCATGCAGCAGGCGGCCCGCGTCTCGCAGCGCACGGCCTTCTTCCATCTCGGCGTCCTCGTCGAGGAAGGCCCGACCGACGAGATCTTTACCAAGCCGCGCGAGCAGCGCACCCAGGACTACATCACCGGCCGTTTCGGCTGAGTTTTCAGGGCCTCCTTCCTGCGGGAAGGGGCCCGTTTTGCCCCTTATGGGCGCTTATGCTATGGCGCAGCCATGAAAGCGCCAGTGACCGACGTCGTAAGGGACATGCTTGTCCCGCCGGGCGGGGAGAAGAAGGTTCTCCTCCATTCCTGCTGCGCGCCCTGTTCGGGCGAGGTCATGGAGGCGATGCTCGCTTCCGGCATCGATTACACGATCTTCTTCTACAATCCGAACATCCATCCCGAGCGCGAATATCTCCTGCGCAAGGACGAGAATGTCCGCTTTGCCGAAAAGCACAACGTGCCCTTCGTCGACGCCGATTACGACAAGGACAATTGGTACGCCCGCGCCAAGGGCATGGAATGGGAGCCGGAGCGCGGCGTGCGCTGCACCATGTGCTTCGACATGCGCTTCGAGCGAACTGCTCTATATGCCCACGAACACGGCTTTCCGGTCATGACGTCCTCGCTCGGCATTTCGCGCTGGAAGGACATGAACCAGATCAATGGCAGCGGCGTGCGCGCGGCCGCCAAATATGAAGGCCTGACCTACTGGGAATATAACTGGCGCAAAGGCGGCGGCTCCTCACGCATGATCGAGATCTCGAAGCGCGAACAATTCTACCAGCAGGAATATTGCGGCTGCGTCTATTCGCTGCGCGATACCAATGTCTCACGCCGAGAGCGCGGCAAGACGCCGATCGAACTCGGCAAGATGTATTACGGGAAGAACGAGGCCGAGTAGGCCCGTTAGCCGAGAAACTCCAAGACTTCTTTGGTGAACGCCTCGGGCGCCTCGACATTGATGATGTGCGAGCCCTTGAGGATCACGCCGCGCGCATCCGGCACGCGGTTGACGATGATGCCGGCCTCGGCCGGCGTCGTGCCCTGATCGTCGGCGCCGACGATCACCAGAGTCTTCGCCTTGATCGTCTTGACCGTCTCGCGCTGGTCCATATCGCGCATGGCGGCGGCGCACCCCGAAAAGCCTTCGACCGTGGTTTGCAGAAACTGCTCGCGGATGAACGCGACTTTATCTTGCTGGCCCTTGATGAAGTCGGCGGTGAACCAGCGCTGCATGGTCGGCGCGGCAAGCACCTCGATGCCCTTGTCCTGCGCCGTCTTGATGCGGCCGTTCCAGAGTTCCGGCGGCGGCATGAAGGTCGCGGCGCTGCACACCACGAGTTTCACGATGCAGTCGGGATGGTTCGTGGCGAGCCACAAGCCCGTCATGCCGCCCATGGAAAGCCCGCACCAATGCACCTTTGAAGCGCCCGCCGCATCCATGATGGCGAGCGCGTCATTTCCAAGATCGTCGAGCGAATAAGGGCCAGGCGGAGAAGACGACTGGCCGTGCCCGCGCCGGTCATAGCGCAGCACGCGGAATTTCTTGGAGAATGCCGCGAGCTGCGGCTCCCACATTTTATGCGTGGTGCCCAGCGAGTTCGACAGCATCAGGACCGGAGCGCTCTCCGGTCCGTCGAGCGTGTAAAAAAGTTTGACGCCATCGCGTTCCGCAAAAGCCATGTGTCTACCTGATCTCGGTCGTGAAGGTGGAGATGTCGGGCACACTCTTGATGAGGCCGCGCTCCTTCATGAAGTCGCCGAAGTTTTCATAGCGCGTCTTGTCGAGCGAAGCGGGCGTCTTTGCAAAACGCGGCAAAGTCTGCGCCCAGGCGGTCTTGTTCAATTCGTCGTCGAGCTTCGGATAGGCCTTGATGAAAGCGCCCCAGCTATCGTCCGGATGATTGATGAGGAAGATCGTCGCCTCCTGAATGGCGGCGAGGAACTTCTTGATCTTCGGATCTTTCACGCGGTCGTTCTTCGCCACATAGATCAGTTCATCGTAAAGCGGCACGCCATGCTCTTCCGGGAAGAAGGCGAGGCCCTTGCCGCCGGCCAGTTTGATCTGCGTCAGCTCGAAATTGCGAAAGGCGCCGATCACGGCATCGACCTGTTTCGACATCAGCGCCGGCGTTAGCGCGAAATTGACGTTGATCATTTCGACATCGCTGGCCTTGAGGCCGTTGTTCTCGAGCATCATGCCCAGCAGCGCATCCTCGAAACCGGAAATCGAATAGCCGATCTTTTTGCCCTTCAGATCCTTCAGCGATGTGATCGAACCGCCTTCGAGCGCGACGAGGCAGTTCAGCGGCGTATCGACCACGCCGCCGATGCGCGTCAGCGGCAAGCCTTCCTGAATCTGCAGATAGAGGTTCGGCTGGTAGGTGACGGCGATATCGCCCTGGCCGGCGGCGACAAGCTTCGGCGGCAGGTTCGGATCGGCCGGCTCGACGAGCTCGACCTCAAGGCCGTGCTTGGCGAAGAAGCCTTTCTCTTTGGCAACGATGAGCGGCGCATGGTCGGGATTGACGAACCAGTCGAGCAGAACCGTCATCTTGTCGGCGGCAGCGGCGGGCGTCAGCGTAAGGGCCATAGCGAAAAGCGCGGCGGCGAAGCGGATCATCGGCACTCTCTCTTACAAATAGAAAACGGGGCGATCAGGATTTGGTGCTGGACCAGGGTATCAGACGCGCCAGAAGCGCATCGACCGTGAACCAGAGAAGGGCGGCCATCAGGCCGAGAATGAGAAGTGCTGCAAATACTAGATCGACCTGCGACCGCGCATTCGCGTGCAGCATCACATAGCCAAGACCGGCCGACGCGCCAACCCATTCGCCGACGACCGCGCCGATGGGGGCGGCGGCGACTGCCACCCGAAGGCCCGAGGCAAGCGCCGGCAGCGCGTAGGGCACTTTCAGAAGACGCAGCGTCTGAAACCGTGAGGCCCGGGCAAGGCGGGCGAGATCGAGCAGACCCTCATCTGTGCGCCTGAGGCCATCCTGGAAGGCGGAGGTCACGGGGAAGAAGATGATGATCGTCGTCATGACGATCTTCGAGCCGAGCCCGTAGCCGAACCAGACGACAAGGAGCGGGGCGATGGCGAAGACCGGCAGCGCCTGGGACATCACCAGCACCGGCAGGACCCAGCGGCGGGCGAAGCCCGAGGTCGCAACGAGCAATGCGGTTGCCGTGCCTATCAGAGTGCCCAGCAGGAGGCCGAGCAGGATCTCGGAGAAGGTCGTCAGCGCGTTCGCCAGCAGATAGGACGCATTCTCTTGCAAGGCCGTGAGTACGCGCCCTGGCCCCGGCAGGATGAAGGGGGCAGGCTGCAGCAGTTCGACCGCCAGATACCAGACGGCCATCAGCACGAGCGCTGTGATCAGCGCCCGGGCGAAACTCGAAAGGCTGGCAGGCAGAAAGGCCGTCATGGGTCCCGAACGAAAAAGGCGCCTCCCGTCAAAGGAGACGCCTTTCCCTTAAGACCGCTGGGCCTTGGCTTCAATCCAGAAGCGATGTGGGAAACTCATGCACGGGTGACGGATTGGCCGGATCGGTCGCCGTGGCGGCGCGGCCCTCCTCAAGCGCGATGTTCGGAAGGGCGGTATCGCCCGGGCCGGGGCCGCTCTCCCAGTTCACGAACAGGGCGCTGAGGACCAGCGCCACCGCTGCGGCGGCAATGCCAAGAATAAGTCCGTGTTTCATGGCCTCGGCTCCCTAAGGCCCAAAGCGGGCCGAACCTTATCCAATCAACGTGGACAGGCGGGCAGATGTTCCTGAGGGCAGGCAGGGCCTTAGGCGGCCCTTTCCTTAGACGGCCGGCGCAGCCTCGTTGGCGGCAATGGCCGCGACCGCGGCAGCGACCGGAGCCGAAACCGGCACAGGCGCGGGCACGGCAACCGGCTCGGGCACCAGAGTGGGCGGCAGGGCCGCCGGAGCCTTGCGCTCGATCAGCGCGATGATGCGGTCGCCGACCTTGGCCGTGAAGGCGAGGTCGTTGAGCGGCGTACGCTCAAGCCCGGCAATCGCCGATGCCGCGAGGAAGGGCAGCGACTGGACGAGAAGCACCGCCGAGAAGAGGTGGATCTCGAAGACATCGTGATAGTTCGTGAAAAAGACGAGCGCGGCGCCCGCGAGCAGAAGGCCGCCGAGAATGGCCTCCCAGAAGGCGGGGAAGGAGCGTTTCGCCGCTTTGCCGCCCTTGGCGGTGCGGATGAAGGCCATGTGCTGCTTCACCACCCATTCGCCGACGGCGCGGGCGACGGTCAGCTGCAGCGCCATGGCGGCAAAGGCCGCGCCGATGGTCGAAAACAGCGAATGCTTCACGCGCAGCCGGTACAGCGACATGAAGTGGATGAGGTAGATGAAGAAGCCGGCAAGGATCGGCACGGTCAGCACGGCTTCCGGAACCTGCACATTGCCGAACACGACGATCGGAACCCAGATCAGGTTGAGGACGGCGATGACAACGCCGACGGTTTCGGCGCCCATCCAGTTCAGCCAGCCGACAATGTAGGTACGGCGCTGATCGGGCGTCAGATCGCCGCCGCGCAGCATCGTGCCGAGATGCTTGGTGACGATCTGCATACCGCCGAAGGTCCAGCGGTGACGCTGCTTGCGGAAACCGTCGTAATCGTTCGGCAGAAGCCCCCAGCCGTAACGGGTGCGGGTATAGTGCGCCTGCCAGCCGCGCTTGAGGATTGCAAGGCCGAGATCCGAATCTTCGCAGATCGTGTCGGACGACCAGCCGCCGGCATCGTCCATCGCCGAACGGCGCATCAGGCACATCGTGCCGTGGATGATGATGGCGTTCTGCTCGTTGCGCTCCACCATGCCGATATCGAAGAAGCCGGCATATTCGGAGTTCATGAAAGTGTGCAGGACGCTGGTGTCGGCGTCGCGGTGATCCTGCGGCGCCTGGACGATGCCGACGCGCGGATCGCCGAACGCGGGCACGAGATCCTTCAGCCAGTTCGGCGCAACGACATAGTCGGCGTCGATGACGCCGATGATCGCCGCATCGTCCGCTGTGTGCTTCATCGCAAGGCGCAGCGCGCCGGCCTTGAAGCCCTCGATGCGCTCCGCATTGAGGAATTTGAAGCGTTCGCCGAGCTCTTTGCAATGCGCCTCGATCGGCATCCAGAAGGCCGGGTCGGGCGTGTTGTTGACGATGACGACGCATTCGAAATTCGGATAGTCGAGCGCCGCAACGCTATTGAGTGTCTTGATGAGCATGTCCGGCGGCTCGCGATAGGCCGGAACATGGATCGACACTTTCGGCACATCATGCGCGGCCGGCAGCGTCGCCTCGATCAGGCGGCGATGCTTGCGGCCGAAGGCGATGGCGGAAATCTCTTCGATGCGCGTCAGGATGACGATGACGAGCGGCACCAGCAGAACCGAGCCGACGCCCATGGCGATCTGCGCACCGAGCACGAAGTAATGCGTCAGCCAGTGGTCGAGCATCAGCGCCGTCCAGGCACCGACGCCATTGGCCGCGCCGACGAGAACGAGCGCCTGCACGAACGTCGCGCCACGGATTTTCAGAACCGGCAGCGACAGGAGGAAGCCCATCAGCATCGCCGCGATCATGCGCGGCCAGAAGGTGCGCTCCTCGATCGGGCCGGAGAAGTTGAACTTGGCGTGGCGGCTCGCATCGAACACGCCCCAATACGGACCGACATTGCCTTCGATCGCGCCCTTCCAGGGCTGATCGATGGCTTCGACGATGTTGTAGTCGATGCCGCGCGCCTTGGCGCGGCTGGTGAACTCGCGGATGACTTCGGCCTGAGTGATCTCGCCGGTCGTCGCCGCATTGCGGTTGAAGCCCGAAGACGGCCAGCCGAACTCGGCGATGACGATGTGCTTGCCGGGGAAGGCGGCGCGCAGCTTCTCGTAAATGCCGAGCGCGTAATCGACCGACTGGTCGGCCGGGATGCCTTCCCAGTAAGGCAGGATATGGACGGCGAGGAAGTCGACCGCCGAGGCGAGCTCCGGATGGTCGAGCCAGGTGTTCCAGATTTCACCGGTGGTCACCGGCGTATCCGTGCGGCCCTTCACCTCGCGGATAAGGTCGATCATCTCCTGGACGGATTTGTCGGCGCGCAGGATCGTTTCGTTGCCGACGACGATGCCTTTGACGTTCGAATTGCGCGAGGCGAGGTCAACCGCGGCGTCGATCTCGCGCTTGTTGCGGACCTCGTCCTTGTCGATCCAGATGCCGAGCGTGACCTGAAGGTTCTTTTCGGCCGCCAGCGGCGGGACCAGTTCAAGGCCGGTCGTCGAAGAATAGGTACGGATGGCGTCGGTGACCGGCGCAATGACGTCGAGGTCGGCGCGGATGGTTTCGGCCTTGGCGCCGACATCTTCGGCGTCTTCGTCCTGCGCGAACGGAGCGAAGGAGAGGCTGGTAAAGCGGTTGGGGGCGGCCGGAGCCTGGGCGGTTTCGCGGGACCAGAACCATAGGGATGCGTGTACGCCAGCTACAAGAGCGAGAGCAGCGAGTACGACGCGCATGGCGGTGTTGGTTACCCTACCGGATGGCTCCTACTTGGGAGCGCAGATATGAATACACGAATTACGAAGCTTAAATAGTAGTAGCCGACTAAAAAGCGGCTTAAAATGGGCTGAGACCGCACGAAAACGCATTCCTGCGTTGAAACGCCGCTCATTTATTCTTCGGCGCCGCGGCTCTCGGGCGACATCCAGCAACCGTAAACGCGGGCGTTGAGATCGTTCTGATCGGGCTGGCTCTCGCTCTGCTCGATAACGCAGCGGAACGCCACCGGCAGGTGTTCCGCCGGGCAGCCGAACATCTCGTAGAAGCGGCTTTGCTCGCGGGCGGTATTCACATCGTCGCGCCACAGAAGGGAAACGATCCGCTGGCCGGTCCAGGCGCATTCGGCCCGGAGCGCCGGATTGGCCTTACCCTCTTTCTTGGCCGGGATCTGCGGGCGGGCAGGCGCCTGCTTGGCATCGGCCTTGGGGTCGCCGTCCTGTTTGGACTGGGCGGCAGCCGGGCCGGCAAGGATCAGGGCAATGAAGAGGACGGCGGCGGACGCAGACGCGTAAATCAAACGAGGCATGGAGAGAATCTGAACCGGAAAGGAGGCGGAACTCTATCAGGAAGTTTGTCGGTTTCGCGGCGCGCATAGCGCCACAGGTCCGGCCGCTTGGCAATCTTGCATGTAAAGGTTATCGCACGCGGGCTTAACCAGGACCCCTCGCTGTGCCGATCCGCCTGCCTGTTCTGCTTCTTCCCGCCGTTCTGGCCGTCATTGTCCTGTTCAATTGGCAGGTCGGGGCGCCGGTAACCATGCCCGCGTCGCCCTTGGCCGCCGGGGAGAAGATCCCGTGCGTGTCCTATGCGCCGTTCCGGCGCGGCCAGTCGCCCTTTACCGAAGACATCGTCATTTCGGCGGCCCAGATCGACGAGGACTTCGCGCACCTTTCCAAGGTGACCGAGTGCGTCCGCACCTATGCCGTCGACCAGGGGCTCGAAAACGTCCCGGTCCTGGCCAAGAAGCACGGGCTTAAAGTCATCCTCGGCATCTGGCTCGGCCGCGAGGCGCCCAAAAACGCCCTGCAGATCGAGGCCGGCGTTAAGCTTGCCAACCGCTACCCGGACGTCATCCGGCTTCTCGTCATCGGCAATGAGGCGCTGCTGCGCGGCGAGATTTCCGAAAAAGACCTCGGCGGCATTCTGAAAAGCGTCAAGGCCCGGGTGAAGGTGCCGACGACCTATGCCGATGTCTGGGAGTTCTGGGAGCGCCACAAGGGCCTCGCCGACTTCGTCGATACCGTCACCGTACATATCCTGCCGTATTGGGAGGACGCGCCCGTTCCCGCCGGGCAGGCGGGCAAGCATGTCGCCGACATCCGCAAACATGTCGGCGAAGTTTTTGCCGGCAAGCCGATCCTCATCGGCGAGACGGGATGGCCGAGCGAGGGCCGCATGCGCTGGGGCGCGCGGGCAACGCCCGCAGATCAGGCTCAGGTGCTGCACGATCTGCTCGAGCTGAAGAAATCGAGCGGCTATGACGTCAATCTCATCGAAGCCTTCGACCAGCCCTGGAAGCGGCTTCTGGAGGGCACGGTCGGCGGCTATTGGGGCCTGCTCGATGCCGATACGCGCGAGCCTAAATTTCATTGGGGCGAAGCCGTCTCGAACTATCCGAAATGGAAAGAGCAGGCGGTTCTCGGCGCAGCGCTCGCGCTGATGATGTTTGCGTCCGCTTATGTCGCGGGCCGCGGCCGCACCATCGAAGCCAAAAGCTGGATCGCAGTTGCGGTCACGGCGGCGGTTGCGGGATGCACGATCGGCCTTGCGGTCCATATGCATGCGATCGGCGCGCGCACGCCGTTCGAACTCGGCCGCGCCGCCGTCTATCTCGTGCTGGCGGCGGCAAGCCCCGTCATTGCGGCAGCTGCTCTTGTTCAGGGGACGGCGCCCATTTCCTTCGCCCGGCTGATGGGGCGTCCGGCGCGGATCAAAGGCCTTGAAACCTGGCTTGCGGCGCTGCTCGCCGGCATCACGGTGCTGAGCGTTTATCTCGCGCTCGGCCTCGTCTTCGATCCGCGCTACCGCGAATTTGCGACCTCGACGCTGATCGGCCCCGTCACCGGTTTTTTGATGCTGGCGCTTCTGGCGCGGCGCACCGGCAGCGTCTTCAGCGAACGCATCTTCGCCGCCGTACTGACAATGTCGAGCATCGTTATCGTCGTGCAGGAAAAGCTGTCGAACTGGGAAGCTCTGCTCTTTGCAGCTTTGCTTCTTATTCTGGCTGGAACTCTCGTTCTGGCGCGGGCCGGGCAAGAACAAGCGGCAGAAGTGCCAGCGCCAGCGCGCTGAGCTGGGTGTTGTAGTTCACAACGCCGATCAGGCCGAAGATCAGCGCCGCGCCGATCAGAAGGTTTGAGGGCCGCAGAAGCGCCAGGGCCGTCGCCACCAGCGCCGCACCGCCGAAGCCGTACCAGACGAAAATGCCGATAAAGGTGCGGCGGACGACGCAGATCGTTGTCATCGATCCGGCATCGCAAGCAAGGCCGACGACCGCCGGCTCGACCACCCAGTAACGCATATAGAGCGCAAGCCCGAGAGCTGCGGCAGAGACGGCGGCCAGCGCGAGGATCGCGGCGAAGCCGGGACGGAAAATCGGTCTGTCAGACATGGAAAAGGGTTCTAGACGCCCCGGCGTCCCGGGGAAAGCGGCAAGCCGGCTGTCTTAGCTTTGAGGCAGCCGCTGGCCATCGAACAGGCCGCCGTCGCAGGACACGCCCTTGACGAAGAGCTGGGCGCAGACCCGGGCGGCCTCGGAGGCATTGGCGAAGGGACCGGCGATGAGCCGCAGCTCCACCCGGCCCTTCGAGTCACGCACCGAAATGCGTGGCTGCAGGCGGGCGAGTTCCGGGTTCTCGCGGCGCAGCGTCTCCCAGCGGGCGCGCAGCGCCCCGAACGAGCTTTCCGAGCCGAGATCGAGCCCGAAGCTTGTGGCGGGCACGGCGGCGGTCGTCACCGGCTCGGCCGGGGCCGGCGGGGCGGCCGGGATCTGGACCACCATTTCCTGCGGTTCGGGCTCAGGCTGGGCGACCGGGGCCGTCTTCACCTGTTTGGGCTCATTTGACGGGGTCACGCCGCCCGGAGGGGGCGGCGGAGGCGGAGGCGGCTCGGCTTTCGCCTTGGCGATCGAGCCGGTGACATTATCGAGCTGCTCTTCGAGCAGTTTCAGCCGCGCCATCAGTTCCGGGTCCGGCTCGGGCTCGGCGGCGGGCATGGGGAGCGGCGGGGGCTCGGCCCGGGCGATCGCCGTTCCGGGCTGCTGAATGGTCGCCGGGGGGGCGCTCATGGCCTCCGAATAGCGGCGCTCGGCCTGGGGGGTAAAGCAAACGGCGATAGCCGCGACCATGGAGGCCGCGGTAAAGAACCCCCACATGACATAGGTCGAAGAGAGGTTTTCGCCGCTCGCCGCCCGCTCCTTGAGCGAGGCGGTCAGCTTCGCCAGGCCGTCATGGGTTGAAGGCTCGAGTGCCACGGCTTTAAGAAACTCCCTCTATGATCAGTCTTATCGGCAGACGCGTTGATTCGTGGAAGCCGTCACAAGAGTTGCGGGGCAGGAGATAACTGGAAAATGGCGTCGCGAACTTGCCTGACCCTCGTCCTTGCGGCCGGGGAAGGCACACGGATGAAGTCGGCTAAGCCGAAAGTCCTGCATGAAGCCGCCGGACGCTCCCTGGTCGGCCATGCTTTGTCGTCGGCGCTCGCCGCCGGTGCGAGCCGCCTTGCCGCCGTCATCGGTCCCGACCGCGGCGACGTCGCCGAGGAAGTGCGCCGCTATGCGTCCACGGCTCAGGTCTTCGTGCAGAAGGAGCGGCTCGGCACCGCGCATGCCGTACTTGCGGCCCGCAGCGCGCTCGAACAGCCGGCCGACGATATTCTCGTTCTCTTTGCCGATACGCCTTTGGTGCGTCCCGAAACCCTGACACGCATGCGCGAGGCGCTGTCGGACGGCGCGGCGGTCGCCGTGCTCGGCTTCTCGGCGTCCGACCCGACAGGATATGGACGCCTCATCGTTCAGAACGATGAGCTTGTGGCGATCCGCGAAGAGCGCGACGCCTCCGCCGATGAGCGCAAGATCGGCTTTTGCAATGCCGGCCTCATGGCGCTGGCCGGCAAGCATGCGCTTGAGCTTCTTCAGGCGGTCAGCAACGCCAATGCCAAGCGCGAATTCTACCTGACGGATGTTGTCGGCCTGGCGCGCGGGCTCGGTTTGAAAACCGTCGCGCTTGAAGCCGATGAGGCGGAAGTGCAGGGCGTCAATACGCGTGTCCAGCTTGCCTCGGTCGAAGCGCAGTTCCAGGTTCGTCTGCGCACCGCCGCGATGGAAGACGGCGCCACGCTGATCGCGCCGGAAACGGTGTTTTTATCGGCCGACACCAAAATCGGCCGCGATGTCCTCATTGAACCCAATGTCTTCTTCGGCCCGGGCGTCACGGTGGAAGACGGCGCGACCATCCGCGCCAATTGCCATCTCGAAGGCGCCCATGTCGGCAAGCATGTCACCATCGGACCGTTCGCCCGGCTTCGCCCCGGCGCCTCGCTCGGCGAGCACACGCGCATCGGCAATTTCGTCGAGATCAAGAACGCGGTTCTCGACAATGATGTGAAGGTCAACCATCTCGCTTATGTCGGCGACGCCCATGTCGGCGCCGACGCCAATATTGGCGCAGGGGCCATCACCTGCAATTACGACGGCGCGCAGAAGCACCGGACGGAGATCGGTGCGGGCGCCTTTGTCGGCGTCAATGTCGCGCTGGTCGCGCCGGTCGAAGTCGGGGCGGGCGCCTATATCGGCACCGGCAGCGTCATCACCAAGAATGTCCCGGCCGATGCGCTCGCGGTCGCCCGCGCGCGCCAGGAGGTCAAGGAAGGCTGGGCCGCGCACCGCCGCGCCAAGAATCCGAAGAAGAAGTCGTGACGGATGTCATCGACGCCAATCTTGCGAAGTTCCTTCTGACCGTGTTCGTCATCGAAATCACGCCTGGACCGAACATGGGTTATCTCGCAGCGCTGTCCATGACGCGCGGCCGCGCCGCCGGTCTTGCGGCAACGGCGGGCGTTGCGGCGGGGCTGACTGTCCATGCGGTGGCCGCAGCTTTCGGCGCCGGTGCGCTGATCTCGGCATCGCCAATTCTTTATGAGGCGCTGCGCTGGGCGGGCGTGCTCTTCCTCATCTGGCTTGCTTACGAAGGCTGGCGCGATGCGGAGACCTCGCCGGCACAGGCTGCGGGCGGCGGCGATGCACACGGCCTGTTCTGGCGCGGGCTGGTCACCAATGTCCTCAATCCGAAATCGGTGCTGTTTTTCGTTGCCGTCGTTCCGCGCTTTATCGAAGAGGAACGCGGCGGCATCTTTCAGCAGCTCGCGCTTCTCGGAATTCTGTATGTTGCGGTGGCGACCGTGATCCACGCCTCGGTCGTTGTGCTGGCCGCGCGCGCCGGCGGCCTGATTTCGGGAGAGCGCGGCCGGGCGATACGCAAAGTGCTGTCGCTGGGTCTTGTGGCCATTGCTATCTGGCTTGCCTGGGATACGCGCCGGGCGGGCGGTTAGATTCGGAAAATGTTCGTGATTTGCAGATTTACCTGCTGCCGTTCTAAAGCGAGGGCCTGAGGGGACCATGTGTGGAATCGTCGGCATACTCGGCAAGGGCGCAGTCGCGCCGCAAATCGTCGATGCTCTGAAACGGCTCGAATATCGCGGCTATGACTCGGCCGGCGTCGCAACGCTGGAGAAAGGTGCTCTTGCCCGTCGCAGAGCGCCGGGAAAGTTGCGCGCGCTCGAAGACAAGCTCGCCAAGGAACCGCTCACCGGCCATGCCGGCATCGGCCATACGCGCTGGGCAACCCATGGCGGCCCGAGCGAGGCGAATGCCCATCCGCACGCGACCGAGCGCGTTGCCGTCGTCCATAACGGCATCATCGAAAACTATAAGGAACTGCGCGAAGAGCTCGCCGATCACGGCGTCGTCTTCTCCAGCGACACCGACACCGAAACCATCGTCCATCTCGTGACCGCCGAGCTCGATGCCGGGAAATCGCCGCAGGATGCTGTGCCCGCGGTTCTCGCCAAACTGCGCGGGGCGTTTGCGCTCGCCTTCCTGTTCAAGGGCGAAGAAGATCTGATGATCGCCGCGCGCCGCGGAAGTCCGTTGGCGGTGGGTTACGGCGACGGCGAGATGTATGTCGGCTCGGATGCGATTGCGCTTGCGCCCTTCACCGACAAGATCACCTATCTCGAAGACGGCGATTGCGCCATCCTCACCCATACCGGCGTGTCCATACGCGATTGCGACGGAAACGGCTCGAAGGTCGCACGCGTCACGCAGAAAAGCACGGTCAGCGCCGCGCTCATTGAGAAGGGCAATTACCGCCACTTCATGGCGAAGGAAATCGCCGAACAGCCGGATGTCGTCGGCCACACGCTTGCTCATCATCTCGATATGGCGAAGGGCCGCGCCCGCATTCCCGAGGGCATCGATTTCAAGAAACTCGACCGCATCGCGTTCTCGGCCTGCGGCACCGCCTATTATGCGGGTCTTGTCGCGCGTTACTGGTTCGAGAAACTGGCGCGCATTCCGGTCGATATCGATATCGCTTCGGAATTCCGCTATCGCGAACCGCCGCTGAAACCGGGCGGACTTGCCATCCTGATTTCGCAGTCGGGCGAAACCGCCGACACGCTGGCAACTTTGCGCCACTGCAAAGAGCAGGGCATGCAGATCGCAAGTGTCGTCAATGTGACGAGCTCGACCATTGCCCGCGAATCCGATGCGATCCTGCCGACGCTTGGCGGGCCTGAAATCGGCGTTGCCTCGACCAAGGCCTTCACCTGTCAGCTGGCGACGCTGGCAGCGCTCGCAGTCGCCGCCGGCAAAGCGCGCGGCGTTCTGTCGGACGACGACGAACAGCGCCTCGTCGCATCTCTCGTCGAGTTGCCGCGCCTGATGGCCGAGACGCTCAAACTCGAGCCGCAGATCGAGCGCATCGCCAAAGATTTGGCGAAGGCTCAGGACGCGCTCTATCTCGGCCGCGGAACCTCGTTCCCGATCGCCATGGAAGGCGCGCTGAAGCTCAAGGAAATCTCCTACATCCATGCAGAAGGCTATGCCGCGGGCGAGCTGAAGCACGGGCCGATCGCGCTTGTCGATGAGAAGATGCCGGTCGTTGTCCTGGCGCCCTACGACACGCTGTTCGAAAAGACCGTTTCCAACATGCAGGAAGTTGCGGCGCGCGGCGGCAAGGTGTTGCTCGTCACCGATCCCGATGGCGCGAAGGAAGCGGCGGGCGAGTTCGAAACGCTGATCGTGCCGAAAAGCTATGCGTTCGTGACGCCGATGATCTACGCCATTCCGATGCAGCTGCTCGCCTATCATACGGCGGTGTTCATGGGCACGGATGTCGACCAGCCGCGCAATCTCGCAAAATCGGTAACGGTGGAGTAGGGCGATGATGGATCTGACGCTGTACCTGGCTTTTGTCGGCGCCGCGACGATCCTCATCATCATCCCGGGACCGAACGTCTCGCTCATCATCGCCAACAGCGTCGCGCACGGTCCGCGCTACGGTCTTCTGACGGTCGCGGGCACCGGCAGCGCGCTTGTCGTCCAGCTCGTGCTTGCTTCGCTCGGCCTCAGCGGCCTCATGCACACCATGGGCGTCTGGTTCGAAATCCTGCGCTGGATCGGCGCGGCCTATCTTGTCTGGCTCGGGCTGAAAATGTGGCTTGCGCCGCCCGACGATCTGTCGCGCACAAAGCCTGAAAAGAAATCGACGCGCAAAATGCTGACGCGCGCCTTTTTCGTCTCGCTGACAAATCCGAAGACACTTTTGTTCTACGGCGCGTTCTTCCCGCAATTCATCAGCGAGAGCTATGAGGTCTGGCCGCAGATCGTCCTGATGTCGGTGACCTTCCTTATCATCGCGCTCGTCCTCGACAGTTCCTGGGCGCTGACCGCCGGAAGTGCGCGCCGTCTTCTGTCGACGCATGCGAAATGGCGGAACCGCATTTCCGGATCGCTGTTGATGGGTGCCGGCATCGGCATGGCGCTCGCGCGCAGCAAATAGACAAGAGGCATCGATGTCGGCCGAGGCAAATGTTCGGACGGGCCAGTGCCATTGCGGCACCGTGCGTTTCGAGGTGACGCTCGCCGACGGCTTCGACTCGATCCTCCGCTGCACCTGCTCGTACTGCCGCATGCGAGGCGCCGTCGTCGTCAGCGCAAAAATGGGGGCGATCAAAATTCTTCACGGCGAGGATGCGCTGACGCTCTACCGCTTTCACACCGGCGCAGCGGAACACTTCTTCTGCTCACGCTGCGGGATATACACGCATCATCGGCGGCGGTCGGACCCCAACCAGTACGGCGTAAACGTCGCCTGTCTGGAGGGAGTGAGCCCTTTCGATTTCGCCGAGGTGCCCGTCATCGACGGCGTCAATCACTCGAGCGACACCGGCACGCCGACGCGCCGCGCGGGCACGCTGCGTTATATTCCGGCGGAGTAAGGTCACTTCGGCTTTAAGCGCTCGGCCGCGTCCCGACATAGAGCGCGGCGCCGGCAAGACAGAATGCAACAGCCGCAAGAGCAATCGGCGGCGCTCCCGAATACCAGGTCAGCACGAAAGAGAGCGCCATGCCGCCAATGGCGGCGATCTTTGCGCGTGTCGAGATCGCGCCGGTTTTCTGCCAGGCAAGGATCGCCGGCCCGAGCTTCGGATGGGAGAGCAGCCAGGTTTCGAAGCGCGGCGAGGAGCGGGCAAAGCAGGCCGCGGCGAGGATCAGGAACACCGTTCCCGGCACGAGCGGCAGGATAAGCCCCGCAACACCGGCCACCGTCAGAAGGCATCCTGCGGCGAAAAGGATCGGTCGAACAGCTTTCGGAGCCAGTAGGCGCGGGCGCGGCATCGCTCCATAATCATGAGCCATGGCTGCCCGGCAAGCCGGGCGACAAAGATCAGAGCCGTTCCAATCTGTTGAGGCGATAGCCGAACATCATGAGCGAGGATCTCCACGAACTGCCGCCGCTGACGCCGCCGCCGGAGCCGGCGCCGCTGCCGCGCAGTCTTGGCGCAAGACTGCGCGCCTATTTCTTCACCGGCCTTCTGGTGGCCGGCCCGCTCGCCATCACCGCCTATATCGTCTGGTATCTGATTGCGCTCGCCGACGGCTGGGTCCGGCCGCTGATCCCGGAGGCCTACAATCCGGAGACCTATCTCCGCTTCACCATTCCGGGCTTCGGCCTCATCGCCGCTTTTCTCGGCATCACGCTGCTCGGGTTTCTGACCGCCAACTTGGTCGGCCGCGCGCTCATCACTTTCGGCGAACGCGTGCTGCAGGGCATGCCCTTCGTGCGCAGCGTCTACAGCGCCATCAAGCAGATTTTCGAGACCGTGTTCAAACAGGGCGGCACGAGCTTTCGCCGCGTCGGGCTGATCGAATGGCCGGGGCCGGGATTCTGGACTTTGTGCCTCATCGCCGAAACCACAGCCGGGCGTCTGGCGGCATCTCTGCCCGACGGGAAATATCTCAACGTCTTTATTCCGTGCTCACCGAACCCGACCACGGGCTATTTCGTCGTCATGCGCGAAGACCGCATACGCGACGTCGACATGTCGCCCGACGAGGTGTTCAAGATCATCATGTCGATGGGCATCATCCAGCCGCAGCAAAGGCCGGCACAAAACCGCCTTCCGCGCTGACACGTTCCGGCTCGCGCCGAACGGCGCCGCCTTCGAACATGTCGAAGGCGGCGGTTTCAATTTCAACGTCGAGATCGGCAATCCCCTGGCGGGATTGATCGTCCGCTATCGCGGCTGGCTTATTCCCGAACCGGCCTAGCGCGGCGTCGTGCTCGTCGAGAAACCGGCGCGCGTCGGATTGGCGGCGTTGGCCGCCGGCGGGGTCATGGGCGTTGCCGGAGGTGTCGCGTTCGAAATCATCGGCGTCGGCTCCATGGTTTCGAGCGCCGCCACGCTGTCGACGAGGCCCGCGCCGAAATCCTTGTCGCGGCCCTTGATGCCGAGATCCTTGGCGGTGCCGACCAGCACGGTCAGAACTTCCTTGGGCGTCGTATTCGGATTGCGGGCGATCATCAGTGCCGCCATGCCACTGACATAGGCGGCCGAGATCGAGGTGCCGGAGGAAATCGCATAGGCTTTCTTCGGCGCGGCCACCAGAATGTCGACGCCAGGAGCTGCGACCGTGAGATAGGTGCCGCGATTGGCGAATGTCGTCACGCCATCGGTGGCATCGGTCGAGGTGACAGCGATGACGCCGGGTTCAGCGCCCGGATAGAGCGGCGGCGATTTCGGACCGGCATTGCCGGCCGCCGCGACAACGACGATGCCGCGGGCGATCGCCGCCTTGATGACGCGCGACATCAGCTCATCCTTCGGACCGGCGAAGGACAGGTTGAACACGCGCGCGCCTTTGCTCGCCGCCCAATCCATGCCGCGCACGACGTCGAAAGTCGTGCCGTCCTGGGTTTTGCCGGTGGGCGAGAAAGCGCGGACATTGAGAATGCGTGCACCGGGCGCAACGCCCTGCAGATTGCCGTGGCCTACAATGGCGCCGGTCATGCCGGTGCCGTGCGCGTGCGGCTCGAACTTGCCGCCGACGGCGTCGAAAGTTTCGACAAAGGACCCCTTGAGGTCGGGATGCGAGGTATCGGCGCCGCTGTCGATGACGGCGACCAGAACGTTCTCGCCGCGCGTCACAGTGTGCGCTTCAGGAAGTTTCAGCTTGGTGGTCGCGTATTGCGGCGGCACGCTGTTGTTTGCGGCCTGCTGCAGCGCAAAGAGGCGATTGTAATGCGCGCCCGCGACACGGCTGTCGGCGGAGATCGCGGCGACAACCTGGTCGACCGGACGGCCGTTCGGAATACGCCAGCGGTAAATACGGGTGTTGAGAAGCGAGATTTCCGTCGAGCCGAGTTTCTGGATGCCCTGCGCTGAGGCAAGCGCATCGACTTCGCTTTCCGGTGTCGACAACGGAACTTCGACCAGCACCTCGTTCGGCACGAAATCGCGGCGCGCAACGGGCGGTGTGCCGCCGGCCTTTTCGGGCGTCTTCTTCGGCTTGGCCTGCTTCACCGGCTTTTTCGTCGGAGCGCCCATCGGCTCCTCGTAATATTCCGGCGGATAGTAATAGGTGTCGACCTGCGGGATGACCTTGATCTTCGGGCGGCAGAAATCCGCAAGGCCCGCATAGCATTTGTCGGTGTGGAACCGGTCACCGCCTTTGCCGCTGCCGCCGCCGCCGCGACTGCGACCCTGGTTCTGACTCAAAAAGTGCCCGCCGCCGAAACCGAAATTGGCGGAGAACTGCGCCTTGGCATCGCTTGCCGAGACGGAGGTGAAAGCGATCCCGATGGGCGCGGCAATGGCCGCAGCCAGAGCGGCGCGGATAAGCACGGTGACAGCGTTCATGACCGCTCTCCCTGATCTAGTTTAATTCGAAGCGGCGGCGACGAAGCGGACGACGTCCGGCTTATCGCGCAGCAGCTCGATGATCTTGTCCACGCCAGCCTGGTCGATCGTGCTCGGGCCGATCTTGACCCGGTAGAGGCCCGCTTCCGGACCGTTGACGATCGTGCCGCCGGCCTGCTTCAGCAGGCCTTCAATATCGCCCACTGTAGCAGTCGGCTGGAAATTGACCAGAAGCTGCGGACCGGGGGCCGCAATCGGGTCGATTGTGGTGGCGAGGGTGGTGTCGCCTCCTTCCCCCTGCGGGGCAATGTTGGAGACGATGAAACCCGCCTGCACGGCGATGATGAGCGCCGCCGCCATGCCGGCAAAGGCGAGGGTGCGCGGGCGCATGGCTTCGGCCTTTTCGGCAAACCAGTTCGACAGGCTGAACTTCGGCGCGTAGGCGCGCGGGTTCTTCGCGATCTCCGCGTCGATCCCGGCAAAAAGCTTGTCGGCGACACGGCGCGAAGGCGCCGCGATGCTTTCATTAGCGAGCAGCGTTTCCGCCGCTTCGTCGCGCACATAATCGAGGCGCTGCTGAAGTTCCGGATCGCTGGCGATGGCCGCAGCGACACGACGCGTTTCGGACGCACTCAACGTGCCCGCCGCATACCAGGGCAGGAGCAGAGAAATCTCGTCTTTTTCGTCCTGGGTCATGTTCATCACGGCCATCCTCGGTCGATGCCGGCGGATTTGAGCAGTTCGGTCAGCCGCTTGCGCGCATAGAAAAGGCGCGTCTTCACGGTGTTTTCCGGAATTCCGAGGATCTCGCTCGCCTCTTCCACGGTCTTCTCGTGGTAGTAGACGAGATCGACGATCTCCTGATGTTCCGGGGACAGCGACTTCAGGCACTCACGCAGAGCCTGGGCCTTGTCCTTTTTCTGGAGCGCCACTTCCGGCGTGTCCGCATCGTCCTCAATGGCTTCTGCGGCTTCGTCGTCCAGTTCGCCTTCGCTTTTCTTGCGGAGAGAACTGAGCGCCTTGAACCTTGCGATCGAGAGGAGCCAGGTCGAAACACTGGATCTGCCTTCGAACTTTCCGGCCTGGCGCCAAACGTCCAGAAAAACCTCGCTGATCAAATCCTCCGCGTTAGCTTCGTTGCGTACGAGCCTGAGCACGAACCGGAACACCCGCACATGGTGACGCGCGAATAATACCTGCATCGCGAGCTTGTCGCCGGAGGCTATCCGGCTGATCAAGATCTCGTCCGATGTCGCTGTTTGTGCGGCGGCCACGGCTCTTGCTTGCTCGCTTATTGGTCGCGGGAGGATGGCATTGGGTTCAACGCCGGGGAGCTTGGTATAAAACTTTTGTTTCGGGAAGGTTTCGTCTTGAACGGGAACGGAAAAAGCCGACCCCATAGGGTCGGCTTTCCTTAAAATCCTAGGCTTTCGGATCAATAGCAAATCTTCTTTTTCGTCCAGACCCAGCCGCCGAGATAAGGGTCGAACACCTTGACCGACTTCTTGTAGCAGCTCGGGCCGCCCCAATAGGTGTTGTAATAGCCGGGGCCGTAGCCGCCGAAGCCGAAGCCGCCGCCACCGAAATGGACGGAAACGCCACCATGGCCATGACCATGGCCGCCATGGGCCGAAGCTGAGGACGGGATGAGGGCGGCAGCGCCAAGCGTCAGAGCGGCAGCGGCGCCAATGAGGGTCTTGCGAAGCATTTGAGGTCTCTCTCTGTCTGTCGGGACCGCCCGTTTAAGCCGGGATATTCGGTCTTTATGCCCATTGGTCGTGGGCTCAGCGGAGCCGGTTCATGCTCCCGGACAGATTTTTTGAAAGGCAGGTTTTGAAGGTTAGCCGGCCCTGAACAGCCGGGCGGCTTCGTCCCGCTCGAAGACATAAAGCAGGGTCCGCAGGGCCTCGCCCCTCGGCCCGGTCAGATGCGGGTCCTTGTCGAGGATCATGACCGCCTCTTTCCGGGCGCCTTCCAGGAGTTCGCCGTAAATGGCGACATCGGCCAGCCGCACGCCCGGCAGGCCGCTCTGGCGAGTGCCCAAGAGCTCGCCTTCGCCGCGGAGCTTCAGATCCTCCTCGGCGATGCGGAACCCGTCTTCGGTCTCGCGCAGGATCTTCAGCCGCGCTTCGGCCGTCGGACCGAGCGGCGCCTTGTAGACGAGGAGGCAGGAGCTCTTGGCCTGGCCGCGGCCGACACGTCCTCGCAACTGGTGGAGCTGGGCGAGACCGAAGCGCTCGGCATGCTCGATGACCATGATCGAGGCTTCCGGCACATCGACCCCGACCTCGATGACGGTCGTCGCGACAAGAATGCGGGTCTGGCCGGCGGCAAAGCCCGCCATCACGGCGTCCTTCTCGGCGCCCTTCATCTTGCCGTGGACGAGCGCGACCTTGCCGGGGAATTCGGCCTCAAGTTCGCGGAACCGGTCTTCGGCGGCCTGGGCATCGATGAACTCGGACTCCGAGACAAGCGGGCACACCCAATAGATCTGCGCGCCCGTCTCGATGGCGCGGTGCAGGCCATGGACGATCTCGCCGGTCCGGTCGGACGACAAAAGCCGCGTATCGATCGGCTGGCGGCCTGCCGGTTTCTCGTGCAGCGCCGAGACATCCATATCGCCGAAGAATGTAAGGACGAGGGTGCGCGGAATGGGCGTTGCCGTCATGACCAGGATATCGACCGCTTCGCCTTTCGCCGCGAGCGCCAGTCTTTGATGCACGCCGAACCGGTGCTGCTCGTCGACGACGGCGAAAGCGAGATCCTTGAACGCAACGACATCCTGAAACAGCGCATGCGTGCCGACGACGATATCGACATCGCCGGCGGCGATATTGGCAAGGATCGCCTCGCGTTCGCGGCCTTTTTCGCGTGCCGTCAGAATGGCGATGTTCAGCCCCGCTTTTTCGGCCAGCGGGCGGATCGTCTTGAAATGCTGGCGCGCCAGAATTTCCGTCGGCGCCATCAACGCGGCTTGTCGCCCGGCTTCGACGACCCCCGACATCGCCAGCAGCGCAACAACTGTTTTTCCCGAACCGACATCGCCTTGCAAAAGGCGCAGCATGCGTTCGGGCTTTGCGAGATCGCCGCGGATTTCATGCACCGCGCGTTCCTGCGACACGGTGAGCTTGAAGGGCAGGGCCGCTTCCAGCGCTCGCGCGATACGCCCGTCGCCGGCGCTCGGCCGGCCGTGCTGCTTGCGCATATGCGCGCGCACAAGCCCGAGCGCGAGCTGGCCCGACAGCAGCTCGTCATAGGCCAGGCGATGCCGCGCCGGGCTTTCGGGCAGCGCGTCTTCCGGCTGGCGCGGCAGGTGCAGCAAACGCAAAGCTTCGCGGAAATGCGGCCAATGGCGCTGCGCGACGAGATTGGGATCGAGCCATTCGACCAAAGCCGGAATGCGTTCCGCCGCGCCGCGCGCCGCGCGCGAGATCAGCCCCTGGGTCACGCCCTCGACCAGCGGATAGACCGGCTCGACCAGAGGCATGCGCTTCAGCGCTTCGGCATCCATGATCTTGTCGGGATGCACCATCTGCAGCATGGACTCGTAGAGTTCGAGCCGCCCCGAAATCCAGCGTTTGGCGCCGACGGGGAGCTGGCGCTCCACATAGGAGCGATTGGCGCCGAAGAAGATCAGCGTCACCCAGCCGGTGCCGTCGGTGACGACGACGCGGGAGGGCGCCTTGGGCCGGTTGCGCGGCGGCGCGTGATGTTCCTCGACCGTGACTTCGAGGGTCACAACCGTGCCCGGTTCGGCATCGGCGATTTTGGGCCGCAGGCGCCGGTCGACGATGCCGCACGGGAGGTGGAACAGCACGTCCAGCACATGCGGGTCCGGCCCGAACAGGCGGTAGAGCGGCAGGGCGCTCTTCGCACCGAGGCCGGGAAGGGCCTCGACGGAGGCAAACAGAGGGTTGAGGACCGAGGGACGCATAGGCCAGGGACGGTGCCTTCAAGCCGTTCCGTCTTCAAGCTTGTTGCGGCGCACGCCCCAACTACATAAGCCTTGCCGCGTGACCGGAACATCCCAAACCAATGAGGGGTTGGACCCCCGCCGCAGGCGGGCGCTCTATCGCGCCAGCCATCGCGGCACCAAGGAAATGGATTTCATCCTCGGCCGTTTCGCCGAGGCCGAAATGGCCACGCTCAGCGAGGCCGAGCTCGATCTGTTCGAAAGACTGATCGATGCCCCGGACACGGATCTTTATGAATGGGTCGTCGGCCGGGCGGCAACGCCGCCGGACTACGATACCGAGATGATGCGCAGGCTCCGCGCCTTCCATGCGGTGCCGGGCGCCAGGTGAGTTTATGTCAAAGCAGGCCGATCTTCTCGCCCGCGGCGGGCAGCTTTCCTTTGCCCATGCCCCTGACGGCCTCGATGCGCTGGTGATCGCCGATCTCGCGCGCCAGCTGGCGCGCGGCAATCGCGATGCGCCGGCAGCGCTCCTGCACATCGCGCGCGAGCGCACGCGCATGCATGCCATGGAGCGGGCGCTGGCCTTCTTTGCGCCCGATATCGACGTCCTGAGTTTCCCCGCCTGGGATGTGCTGCCTTATGACCGCGCCTCGCCGAATTCGGCGATCTCGGCGCAGCGCATGACGACGCTCGCGCGCCTTGCCCGCACCAAACAGGGCGACAGACCGCGCATCGTGCTGACGACGGCGAATGCTGCGGTGCAGCGCATCGCCAGCCGCAAACAGATCGCCTCGCAAAGCCTGTCGGTCGCGCCGGGCAATGCGGTCGATCTCGACGGGCTTATCCTGTGGCTTGAGAATAACGGCTATCTGCGCAATTCGACGGTGCGCGATACCGGCGAATATGCGGTGCGCGGCGGCATTCTCGATCTTTATCCGCCGGGCCATCCGGCGCCGGTGCGTCTCGACTTTTTCGGCGACACGCTGGAATCGATCCGTCCTTTCGATCCCGAAACGCAGCGCTCGATCGGCCAGCTGCGCGCGCTCGATCTTGTTCCGGTCAGCGAGGTTCTTCTCACCGAAGACACCATGCGGCGCTTCCGCCAATCCTATGTGAAGGAATTCGGCGCGGCCGAACGTGGCGATGCGCTCTATGAAGCGATCAGCGAAGGCCGACGCTATCCCGGGCTCGAACATTGGCTGCCGCTGTTCACCGACGGGCTCGAAACCATTTTCGATCATCTGCCGGGCGCTGTGATCGCGCTCGATCATCTGGCGGAAGATGCCGCCGCACAGCGCCTTGCGCAGGCCGCCGATTATTTCGAAGCACGCGCGGAGGGCCTCGAGCAGGGCGCGGGCGGCACGCCCTACCGCCCGCTGCCGCCGGACCGGCTCTATCTGACCGGCGGTGCGCTCAGTGAGAGGCTGAAGAGTGTCGGCGTCGCGCGCATCCATCCGTTCGAAGCCGACACGCCGAATGTCGACACCGTCGATATTCTCGGCAAACCCAGCCGCAATTTTGCGCCTGAGCGTGCCGACGACAATGCCAATGTCTTCGAGGCTGCCGCCAGACACATCGCGGCGCTGAACGAGAGCGGCAAACGCGTCATTGTCGCCGCCTGGTCGGACGGAGCGCGTGAGCGCCTTGCAACAGTGCTCGGCGATCACGGCCTCGGCGACAGCCGCACCGTGCAGGATTGGGGCGAGGCGCAAGGCCTGCCGAAAGGCCAGATCGCTCTTGCGGTCGTCGGCCTTGAGGCGGGGTTCGAAACGCCGGATGCCGCGATCGTCGCCGAACAGGACATTCTCGGCGACCGCCTTGTCCGCGGCCGCAAGAAGACGCGGCGCGCGCAGGATTTCCTGTCCGAAGTTACCGCGCTTTCCGCCGGCGATCTCGTCGTCCATGTCGATCACGGCATCGGCCGCTACAAAGGCCTTCAGGCGATCGAAGTCTCCGGCGCGCCGCATGACTGCCTTGAAATTCACTATGCGGGCGATGCGAAGCTCTTTCTGCCGGTCGAGAATATCGAGCTGTTGTCGCGCTACGGCTCGGAAGATACCGAAGTCCAGCTCGACAAACTCGGCGGCGCCGGATGGCAGACGCGCAAGGCCAGGCTGAAACAGCGCATCCGCGAGATCGCCGGCGAACTCATCAAGGTCGCCGCGGCCCGCGCCATGAAGGATGCAACGCGGCTTCTTCTCGCCGACGGCATGTATGACGAATTCGCCGCGCGCTTCCCGTATGAAGAAACAGAAGACCAGCAGAACGCCATCAATGCGACGCTCGATGATCTTGCGGCGGGCCGCCCGATGGACCGCCTCATCTGCGGCGATGTCGGCTTCGGCAAGACGGAAGTTGCGCTGCGCGCTGCCTTCGTCACGGCGATGAACGGCAAACAGGTCGCGGTCGTCGTGCCGACGACGCTGCTCGCCCGTCAGCATTACAAAACCTTTGCCGAACGCTTCCGCGGCTTCCCGCTGAAAGTCGCGCAGGCTTCGCGCTTTGTCGCCGCGAGCGAAATGAAAGCGGTGCGGGAGGGGCTGTCGACCGGCGATGTCGATGTCGTCATCGGCACGCATGCGCTTCTGGCGAAGAATATTTCTTTCAAGGATCTCGGCCTCGTCATCGTCGACGAGGAACAGCATTTCGGCGTCGTTCACAAAGAGCGTTTGAAACAGCTGCGCGCCGAAGTGCATGTGCTGACGCTGACGGCAACGCCCATTCCACGCACGCTACAGCTGGCTCTCACTGGCGTACGCGAACTGTCAATCATCGCAACGCCGCCGGTCGATCGTCTGGCCGTGCGCACCAGCGTCGTGCCGTTCGATCCGCTGATCGTGCGCGAGGCTTTGCTGCGTGAAAGATATAGAGGCGGCCAGAGCTTTTATGTCGTGCCGCGCATCGAGGACATTCCGACCATCACCGCCTTCCTGCGCGATCATGTGCCGGAGGTGAAGTTCGCGGTCGGCCACGGACAAATGGCGGCGGGCGAACTCGAAGACGTGATGACAGCCTTCTATGAAGGCAAATACGATGTCCTCGTCGCAACGACGATCGTCGAGAGCGGCCTCGATATTCCGAACGCCAATACGCTGATCATCCACCGCGCCGATATGTTCGGCCTGGCGCAGCTCTATCAGGTGCGCGGCCGTGTGGGCCGCTCGAAGACGCGCGCTTACGCGCTGATGACGACGCCGGAGAACAAGGCGCTGACCGCCAATGCCGAAAAGCGGCTGAAAGTCCTGCAATCGCTCGACAGTCTCGGCGCCGGCTTCCAGCTCGCCTCGCACGATCTCGACATACGCGGCGCCGGCAATCTTCTCGGCGATGAGCAGTCCGGCCATATCCGCGAAGTCGGCTACGAGCTTTACCAGCAGATGCTGGAGGAGGCCGTCGCCGCGCTGAAAGAGGGCGGAGAGGTCGAGGCCGATCAGTGGTCGCCGACGATTGCGATTGGAACGCCGGTCCTTCTTCCGGAATCCTATGTCGAGGATCTCGATCTTCGCCTCGGCCTTTACCGCCGTTTGGCCAGCCTTACCGACGATGCGAGCATCGATGCATTTGGCGTCGAGCTTGCCGACCGGTTCGGGCCGCCGCCGCCGGAAGTCGGCCATCTCTTGCGCATTGTCGGCATCAAATCGCTGTGCCGCAGAGCCAATGTCGACAAGATCGATGCCGGGCCGAAGGGTGCCGTGCTGTCCTTCCGCGACAACCGTTTCGACAATCCGGACGGGCTGATCGCCTGGCTGTCACAGGAACACGACGTGAAGCTGCGGCCGGATTTCCGCCTGGTGTTCCGCCGCGATTGGGACACGGCGGAAGAGCGGCTGAAGGGCACGACGAGCCTCCTGCGCAAGATCGTCGAAATCGCCGAAAAGAACCGGAAAGCTGCTTAGGCGACGCCCTGCTGGCGGCGTTCTTCGCCTTCGGACCGCGGCAGAAGCGCCGCGCTCGCGCCCGCTTTGTCGAGCGCATCGAACAGCGCCTTGCGATTGCCGTTTCCGGCGCGGGTGATTTCGCCGAACATCTGATCGCGCGTCAGCGCCAAAGCCGCGCCGGCCGAAGAAGATGTGGTGCGCAAAAACTCTTCGAGCGCGGCACGCGGAAACGACAATGCGCCGATGCGCGCAACGCCCATGCGCACCGTGCCGATGCGTACTTCTCCCTGACGCACGCCGGCGGTGACGCCGGTATCGACCCAGCCTTCATTGTCGATGGCGAGCGAAGGCTCGCCCGGCAGATTGCCGGACGGCGCGAGCGCACCGCGCATCACGACATGGCCCTTCGGCGTGATGCGGGTTTCGATCAGCGAGGGCCCGCGCGTATTGCCGCGCGGCGACTGCAGTTCGCCGAGAGGAAGGGGGACGGGGGTGTAGGACGCATCGCGCGCCGCCGCCGTGAAGCCGATCTCGCCGAAGGTCGAGACGTCGATGATGGTGTGCGTTCCGGGCGTCAGCTTGGCGGGCGTCTCGCCGGTGCGCCACACCGCGCCGACGGAACGGAGCGGACGGCTCGGCAGACGCGCGGCCTTGATGAAGCCCGCGACCACGGCGCCCGGCAGAACGAGATGGGTGACGTTCTCGGTCACAAGCGCTCCCGCCAGAACGCGCGATGAGAACGGCTGGTGCATCACAAGCGGTGCACCGCTGAGAAGGCTTGCGACAATGCCCGAGGCAAGACCGACGATCGCCGATGCCGACAGCGTCGTTGCGATAATATCCCGGTCGGTCAGGCCCGCTTCGAGCATATAGGCCATGCCCGCGGCGATAAGTTCGTTCTGGGCGCGGGCCACGGGCGCAAAGCCGCTCGGCGTCGGGTCCCAGGTGATGACGCCGACATGGCGGCCGCTTTTTTCGAGCCGGTCGCCGACGGTTTCCTGATCGGCGCGCTTCAGCCCGTCGAGATCGGTGTCGATGGAAATGACGCCGTCCGGCACCGTGCGGCCATAGGCCAGCAGAAAGCGCACGGTGAACACCTCGGCCGCGGCATAGGCCATGATCTCCGCATGCGCGACGGGCCCGGCACGGCTGACGGTGATGACGGCCTTGGCGCCGGTGCGCGTCAGCGCCTGGACGATCTCGCGGCGGCGCCAGCCCAGCGGCAGCATTGAGGGGATATATCCGGCACGCAGGACCGCGAGGAACGCCACAGCGCTCTCGGTGATGTTCGGCATCTGCACGGCAACAACCGCATCGCGGCCGAGATTGAGCCCTTTGAGGCCGGCGGCGATCCGGTCGACCTCCACATCGAGGGCGGCCCAGCTCATGCGGCGGGGCTTGCCGTCGGTAAAGACCGGGCGGTCGGCCGTGTCGATCATGGCCGGAGCGTCGGGATTGATCGTGGCGTGGCGGCGCAGAAGTGCGTCGAGCGAAACGTCCTCGCCCAAACCGTCGCGGCGCGGCGCGTTGATCGCGCGCGTCAGGATCATGAACCAGCCCCCATCACGGCCCGGGCTCCCGCCACCAAGTTTCCGGTACCGGGCCGTACAGTGGCGCGATTTGCGGCCGGCCAATATGGCTCCAGCGCGCTATCCACCGTTTCGGGAGGTGATAGAGGGGGATTACATAGAATCCGGAGATCAAAACCCGGTCGAGGGCTCGGGTTGCCGCCACAAGATCCTCACGGGTGCGGGCACTGACGATAGCCGCGATCATGGCGTCGATGGCCGGGGAGGCGGCGCCCATATAATTTCGGGTCCCCTTGGTCGTTGAGCCCGCCGAGCCCCAATAAAAGCTCTGCTCGTTGCCCGGCGATAGCGAATTGTCCCAGACATATTGGGTCACATCGAATTCGTAGTTCATCAGCTGGGTTTCGAACTGAACATTGTCGGCCACCCGGACCTCGGCCTTGACGCCCGCCCGTTCGAAATCCCGTGCCAGGGTCAAAGCGATGCGCTCCTGCTCGCGGCTGCGGACCAAAATCTCGAAACGGAAGCGCTCGCCCTTCTGATTGGTCAGCGCACCGTCCTTGAAACTCCAGCCCGCCGCGCGGAACAGATCGAAGGCAGCGCGCAGTTTTTCACGGTCGCGGCCGGAACCGTCGCTTTTGGGCGGCGCATAGCGGCCGTCCATCACGTCGGCACGCACCGCATCCGGATAGGGCGCCAGAAGTTTGCGTTCCGCATCGTCCGCCGCGCGCCCGAGCGCGGACAGTTCCGAGCCCTGGAAATAGCTGCCGGTGCGGGTATAGACGCCGTTGAAGAGATTGGCGTTCGCCCATTCGAAGTCGAACAGAAGACCGAGCGCCTCGCGCACTCTCACATCGCGGAAAAGCTCGCGCCGTGTGTTGAACACGAAGGCGCTGATCGGTTTGGGCCAGCGGCTTTCGATCTCGTCCTTGACGATGCGGCCTTCGCGCAGCGCAGGCCCGTCATAACCCGAGGCCCAGCGCTGCGGATCGGTTTCCGGCCGCACATCGTAAAGACCCTTGCGGAAGGCCTCCAACATCGTATTGGCGTCGCGGTAATAGTCGTAGCGAATCTCGTCGTAATTGCCCCATCCGCGCGTGACGGAAAGAGGGCGTCCCCAATAGTCCTTGTTGCGGGTGAGGGTGAGGCTGCGGCCGGCGTCCACCCCCGTAACAACATAGGGTCCCGATCCGGTCAGCGGCTTCAGACCGCCCGCCTCGAAAGCCTCGGGGTCGGTCGCATGTTTGGGCAGGATCGGCATGAGGCCGAGGATCAGCGCCAATTCGCGGTCGCCCGCACCGGCAAGATCGAAACGGATCGTCCGCGCATCCGGCGCTTCGGCTTTGCGGACCTTGGAATAATAGGTCCGGTGGTTCGGACGGCCGCGGGTCTTCAGCAGGTCCCAGGAAAACAGGACGTCCTCGGCCGTCACCGGCTTTCCATCCGAGAAGCGGGCCGCGGGGTTAAGGCGGAATTCGACGAAGGAGCGGTCATCGGGGACGGCAACGCTCTCGGCCAAAAGCCCGTAAAGGGTAAACGGCTCGTCGAAGGACCGGGCCATCAGGGTCTCAATGACGTTGTTCTGGATCACGCCTGTCGGCGGGGTACCGCGGACGATGAAGGGGTTGAGGCTGTCGAAATTGCCGAGAACCCCGTGGACGACCCGTCCGCCCCGCGGAGCATCGGGATTCACATAGGGTAAATGCGAAAAGCCGGGCGGAAGCGCCGGCTCGCCATGCATTGCAAGGCCCGGCCGGTGGATCGCCTCGGCGGCCGGGACAGGGCCCGCCAGCAGGGCCAGGCCCAAGCTCAGAGCCGGGATAAGCCCCGCTAAACCCAGGGACCGTTGCGTACGATTCGGCATGGTGGGAGGCTAACACGGCCTGCCGGGCGGCGGCGGAGTGGGGATGTCCGGCAACGCTCGGTCATAAAGCACGGAACCGCTTGTCTTCCGTCATGGTGATGCCGTATTTGGCCCCGACACACCCCTCGATCAACGCGGGACCGGGGCGCGCTTTCGCCGTAACTAACCCCGCACTGGGAAAGACGACATGATGAAAGATTTCTGCCGCCCGACACAGGCACGGTTTGCGCTGGCCGCTGGCCTTGCGGTCCTCCTCGCCGCGGGCCCGGCTTTCGCCCAGGCTCCCGCTCCCGCACCCGCTCCGGTCCAGAAGGCTCCGGCCGCCCCGGCAGCTCCGAAGGCCCCGGCCGCAGCTCCGGTCGCCAAACAGGCTGCGGCTCCCGCCGCGCCCGCCGGCCCGGCACCGGAATGGCTCAAGGTCTGCGGTAAGGACGAACAGTCCAAAACCGAACTCTGCTCGGTCGCGAGCTACATTCTCGACGGTCAGGGCAATGTCCGCGGCCAGATCCGCGTCATCGACGTGACGCGCGAGAAGGAAAAGAAGCGCATCATCGAAGCGATGATCCCGCCGGGCTTCCTGATCCAGCCGGGCATCAACCTTGTGATCGACGACAACAAGACGCCGATCCCGGGCCGCTATCGCATCTGCTTCACCAATGCCTGCGTGACGGAAGTTCTGGTCAGCGACGATATGCTGGCGAATATCCGCAAGGGCACGACGCTCAACATCTTCTTCGCCAACCAGAAGGGCGAATGGCTCGGTGCGCGCGTCGCGCTTGCCGGCTTCAGCGCCGCCTATGACGGCAAGGCCCTCGACCCGAAGCTCGTCGAAGAAAAGCGCAAGAACTTCGAAGAAGGCCAGAACAAGCTGCAGAGCGAATTGGCCAAGCGCGCCGAAGAGCAGCGCAAGAAGCTTCAGGAGGGCGCTGCTGCCGCTCCGGCGGCTCCGGCAGTCAAGACGCAGTAATTACTGCAAGCTTCACAAGATCAACGCGCGGCCTTCGGGTCGCGCGTTTTTGTTTGCGGCGTCCATTCCGGCGGCGGACCCCGATGGGTCCAGCGGCGATGGTGCCACATCCATTGTCCCGGACGCGCTGCAATCCAGCGCTCGAAGACCGACTGGATGGTCTGCGAAGCTTCCGCAATATCGCTCTGCGAATCCTCGGTCTTCGGCACCGCAATCTGTTCCAGATATAAATCGAACTGAACGCCTCCGGTCCGTACAAGACGCGCGGCGATCAGCGGCGCATCGAAGTTCCGCGCCATGAAGGCAGGCAAGGGTGTCGTCGGCGCCTTGTAGCCGAAAAAATCCGTCTTGAGATCGCCGGTCCGCTGATCGGCTAGAATGAGGACCGGATGACCCTTTTTGAGCCAGCCGATCAGCCGGCGCGGCGCAGTTTCGCCTTTCGGATAAACCCCGCCTTCAAAGAAGGTCAGCCGCAAGCGCCGCAGCCTTCGTTCCGACAGCGGATTTTTCACGCGCTGGTAGATGAAGGCCATCGGGAAACCGACCGCCTGGAAAGCCGGGGCGATCAATTCCCAATTGGCGTAATGCATGCTCGTGACGACGACGCGGCCCTTGGCGTCCGCGATGATCTTCATCACATCCGGCGACATCAGCCGGATGCGGCCAGGGTCCGTTCCGATTTCGCGGATCAGCAGCGCTTCGGCAAAGGTCCGGCCGAGATTGTTCCAGACATCGCGCGTGATGCTCACACGCTCCGCCGCGCTCTTATCGGGGAACGCGACTTCGAGATGCGTCAGCGCCGAAGTCTGGCGGCGCGTCAGAGGCGCAATCGTCTGCCAGAGCCATCCGCTGAAGGCCGAGGCGCGATCGGGACCCAATCCACGAAAGATGCGCTCGACCGAGCGCAGCACCGCATATTCGCTCGCCCACCGCATACGTGTGAGAAGAGCGTCCGGCGGTTTGCGCGAGACATCAGGGCGTGCGGGATCGTTCAACATACTGCCGGCCGGTCAGCGATCCGCGAGCGCAACGCCGCGCCGCATCACTTCGCGCCGCAGCGGCGGCAGTGCGGCGAGTGCCCACAGGCCAAAGGCTCGCGCCGCATCGAGCGGCAGGAAATCGGCAAGCAGCGAACGGTTCAGAAGATCGACTGCGATCTGGCGCGGCCGCGCATCGCTGTGCCGCGCTTTGTCATAGGCCGCAAGAAGAGCGGGCGATCCGGGATCCTGACCCGCCGCAAGCGCCGCCGAGGCAAGCTCGGCGATTTCCGCGGCATCGCGAATGCCAAGATTAAGGCCCTGTGCGCCGATCGGCGGCAGAACGTGCGCGCTTTCGCCGACAAGCACGATCCGCCTGGCGGCGAAGGTCTTGACCGAAAGGCCGCTGAGCGGACGTGCACCGCGCGCCTCGTCGGGAAGAATACGGCCAAGCAGCCCGTGCGTCACGGTTTCGAGTTCGCGGCCGAGTGCGGCATCCTCGAAGCGCGCCAGCATCGCCAGCTCCTCGGGCGTATTGACGAAGACCATGCTCGAACGGTCTCCCGGCAGGGGCACGACAACGAGCGGACCGCCGCGGCGGTGGAATTCGGTCGAGATGAAGTTATGCGGACGCGAATGCGAGAAATTCAGCGTCAGCGCCGATTGCGGATAATCCCAGATCTTGGCGTCGATGCCGGCGGCATCGCGGCACGTGGAATTGCGTCCGTCGGCGCCGACGACAAGACGAGCCGAAATCTCTTCGCCGTTTTCTAGCGTCACCTCGACACGGTCCGGGCCTGGCGCGATCCTTGAGGCCGCGGACGCAATGACGCGCAGATGCGGCAGCCCCGCGAGCGTCTCGTGCAGAGCGGCGAGGAGATGCGTGTTCTCGATATTGTGGCCGAAGGCGGTAAGGCCGAGCTCGGTGGAATCGAACAGGATTTCCGGCGCCCGGATCAGGCCGCCCGACGCGTCGACGAGGCGCAGCTTCTTCAGCGCGCCGGTCTTCGGGCTGAGCTGCGGCCAGACCCCGATCTTCGACAGGAGGGCAAGGGAGGAATGCATCAGCGCGGTGGTGCGCGTATCCGCAGGGGCGGGCGGTGCGGCAAGCACGGTCGGCACGCCGCTTGAGGCGAGCAGGGCCGCCGCGATCAGCCCGGCTGGGCCCCCGCCGACGACCAAGGCTTGCGTTTCGATGCTCATACCGGCTTTCCGCGATGTGGACGGGCAAGGCATAAGGGCTTCGGACGCCGCCAACAATGGTAGGCTGCCGTCATGGCAAAGATCGCAAAAAGCCGGAAGGCGGCCATCCGCGGCAAAGCGCGCTTTCTGGGGCTCGGGGTTCATGCCTTCACCGCCTCAGGAGCGGTTTTGGGCTTTCTGGCCCTTCTGGCGGCCTTGGAAGGCAATTTCACCCTGATGTTCGCCTGGCTGGCCGCGGCTCTGTTCGTCGATGCCGTGGACGGCAGTTTCGCCCGGCGGGCCGATGTCAAAAATACCGCTCCCGAGTTCTCGGGCGAGATCCTTGATCTTGTTGTGGATTTCATCACTTACGTGCTGGTTCCGGCCTATGCGCTTTACGCGGCAGGCCTCTTGCCGGGGCCGGTGGCGCTGCCCGCGGTTATCCTGATCCTTGTGACCTCGGCGCTCTATTTCGCCGATGTCCGGATGAAGACCGCGGATTGGTATTTCCGCGGCTTTCCGGCGGTGTGGAACCTGTTCGCCTTCCTCGTCTTCGTCCTGTGGCCGAATCCCTGGATCGCCTTTGCCGGTGTCGTGCTGTTCTCGGCGCTGACCTTCGCTCCGTTCAAAGTGGTGCATCCGCTGCGCGTGGAGCGCCTGCGCACACTCAATCTCGCTCTGTTGATCGCCACCGCCGTTTTGTGCGGGCTGGCTTTGTGGTGGAATCTCGAGCCGCCGCTTTGGGTCAAAGCGGGGCTCGTCGCGAGTGCGCTTCACTTCCTGACGATCGGATTGTTCGCGCACAAGCGCTGAGGAAACATCATGCCCAAAGCCGTTGTCGTCTCCGCGTTCGGCGGAACGGAAGTTCTGTCCTTCAAGGATATGCCGTCGAAGAAGCCCGGTGCCGGTGAATTGCGGGTCCGCGCGATCGCGATCGGCGTCAACTTCATCGACGTCTATCACCGCACCGGACTCTATCCGCAGCCGCTGCCTTTCGTGCTCGGCAAGGAGATGGCCGGCGTTGTCGAAGAGGTCGGCGAGGGGGTTACGGGCTTCAGAAAAGGCGACCGGGTCGCGTCTGCGACCGTCTCCGGTTCATACGCCGAAGAGATCACCGCGCCGGAAAGCATCTTCGTCAAAGTGCCGGACGGAATTTCCGACGAGATGGCCGCGGCCATGATGCTGAAGGGCATGACGGCCCGCTATCTCCTGCGCAAGACATTCGCGGTCGGCCCCGGCCACACGATCCTTTTTCACGCGGCGTCCGGCGGCGTCGGATCGATCGCGACCCAATGGGCGCATCATCTTGGCGCAACCGTCATCGGCACGGTCGGCAGCGAAGAGAAGGCAAAACTCGCGCGTCAGAACGGCGTCGATCACACCATTCTCTACCGCAGCGAGGATGTGGCCAAGCGCGTCGCGGAAATCACCAAGGGCGCCAAATGCGATGTCGTCTACGACAGCGTCGGCAACACGACCTATATCGGCTCGCTCGACAGCCTGAAGCCTCTCGGAATGTTCGTCCTGTTCGGACAATCTTCGGGACCGGTGAAGGGTTTCGATCCGTCGATGCTGGCGGCGCGCGGCTCGCTGTTCATGACGCGGCCGACTTTGTTCAACTACACCGCAACGCGCGAAACGCTGGACGAGACGGCGAACGATCTGTTCGGCGTTGTTGCGTCCGGCAAAGTGAAGATCGAGATCGGCGCGCGCTTTGCGCTGAAGGATGTCGCCGATGCGCACCGCGCGCTGGAAGGGCGCGAGACGACCGGATCGACGATTTTGATTCCGTAGCGCTCAGGCGACGCCGAACAGATCGTGCTCGTCGGCGTCTTCGATCTTGACGCTGACGATATCGCCGGAGGCGAGCTTCTTTCTCGTGCGGATATGCACGAGACCGTCGATCTCTGGCGCATCGCCTTTGGTGCGGCCCTGCGCACCGCCGTCGTCCGCTTCATCGATGATGACATCGAGCGTCTTGCCGATCTTGGCTTCGAGCTTTTGCGCCGAGATCTCTTCCTGCTTTTCCATAAAGCGGCGGTGGCGCTCGAGTTTGATCTCTTCGGGCACCGGCGCGGCAAGATCGTTTGCCGGCGCGCCGGAGACGGGCTCATAGGGGAAGCAGCCGACACGATCGAGCTGCGCCTCATCCAGCCAGTCGAGCATCATCTCAAAATCGGCATCGGTCTCGCCGGGGAAGCCGGTGATGAAGGTCGAGCGCACGGTGATGTCGGGGCAGATCTCGCGCCAGCGGCGGATGCGCTCCAGCGTCTTTTCCTGATGCGCCGGGCGCTTCATGGCGCGCAGCACGTTCGGGCTCGCATGCTGCAGCGGGATGTCGAGATAAGGCAGTATCTTGCCCTCCGCCATCAGCGGAATGGCCTCGTCGACATGCGGGTAGGGGTAGACATAATGCAGGCGCGTCCAGGCGCCGAGCGTGCCGAGTTCGCGGCAAAGATCTAAAAACTTCGTACGAACTTCGCGATCCTGCCAGCGGCTTTCCGCATATTTCACATCGACGCCGTAGGCGCTGGTATCCTGCGAAATGACAAGCAGTTCCTTGACGCCGGCCTTAACCAGCTTCTCCGCCTCACGTAAAACATCTCCCGCCGGCCGCGAGACGAGATCGCCGCGCAGCTGCGGGATGATGCAGAAGGAGCAGCGATTGTTGCAGCCTTCGGAAATCTTCAGATAGGCGTAATGGCGCGGCGTGAGGCGCAGGCCCTGCGGCGGCACAAGATCCATATAGGGATCGTGCCTGGGCGGCACCGCCTGATGCACCGCGCCGACAACGCTTTCATAGGCCTGCGGGCCGGTGATCGCGAGCACATCCGGAAACTTGTCGCGGATCAGTTCGGGCTGGGCGCCCATGCAGCCGGTGACGACGACCTTGCCGTTTTCGGCCATGGCCTCGCCGATGGCCTGAAGGCTTTCGGCTTTGGCGGAATCGAGGAAACCGCAGGTGTTGACGATGACGACATCGGCACCGGCATAGGTCTTCGACAGCTCATAGCCTTCGGCCCTGAGCTGGGTGATGATGCGCTCGCTGTCGACCAGTGCCTTGGGGCAGCCGAGACTGACGAGCCCCACACGCGCGGCGGGTCTGTCATCCATTAAATATCGTCCGAAAATGGCGACGCGGCCCGAGGGGCCGCGATGTCGGGCGGGCTATAGCACACAAGGCCCGGAGGCCAAAATCGGCTTAGTTGCTGTCCCGGTCAGAGGAAGGTGCGGGGTCGGACGCCTGGTCCGGCTCCTCGGCGATGGCCTCATAAAAGCGGGCATGGGTCTCCAGCATCCGCTTTTCGGACGGGCTCTTCGAGGCTTCAGCCTTACGGGCCAATCTCTCGGCCTCTTGGGTAAATTTTGAAGTATCTGCCGCCACGGCGCCCTCCCTCTCATAGGGCCAGAGCACAGGTCTCTCAGCCGCCGGCGCCCGAAAAGCCAGGCCGACGATGGAGGAAGCATCGCACGGATTCAGGTGGTGGCGGGCACACATAGGTTAACGGCGGAGATCACGAAAAAGAGCCCGCCGAAGCGGGCTCTCTTCATTGCCGGGCAAGCCCGGCCTGACCTCGGGTCATCTCGCGCCGAACCAGGTTCAGCGTGCCCAAGAGAGGCGGACAGTTGATTAGGCCGCCACCTTGTTGACGCTCGAGAGCGCGATCTGGTTCAAAATCTTGTCGGCGTTCTTCTCTTCGTTGAGGTTCTGCTCGAGCAAGCTCACGGCCTCTTTCAGGCCGATCTGCTTGGCCCACGCGATCAGCGTGCCGTAGCGCGAGATCTCATAGTGCTCGACAGCCTGTGCGCCGGCGAGGAGGGCGGCGTCGAGAACCTCGGCGTCTTCGATTTCGTCCATGGCTTCCTTGCCTTCCTCGACAAGGCCTTCCATCGCCGCGCAGGGTTTGCCTTGCGCCCGCTTGCCGAGAAGATCGAAGACTTTCTCAAGGCGCTCGACCTGGCCTTCGGTTTCTTTCAGATGCGTCTCGAATGCATCCTTCAGTTCGGACGATTCCGAATTCTTCGCCATTTTCGGCAGCGCCTTCAGAACCTGTTTTTCGGCGTGATACATATCCTTCAGAAGATGAAGGAACAGATCGTCCATCGATTTGACGCTCATGTCGTTTTCTCCGCGAATTTTGGGGGATTTCCCACGCGGACAACGCCCGGATTCAAACGCGGTTCCGACTTACATATGTTGGGTTTTCGCGGCGAAAAGCGCGTGGATACGCCGCCCGAGATCGGCTGAGGAGAAAGGCTTGGTGAGAAGCTCGACGCCGTCTTCCAGCTTCCCATCACGCACAATGGCATCTCGCGTATAGCCGGTCGTGAACAGCACGCGTAGATCAGGCCGTCTGCGGCGCGCTTCGTCCGCCAGCATGCGGCCATTGCCTTCACCGGGCAGGACGACATCGGTAAAGAGCGCGACGACACCGGGATTGTCGTCAAGGCGAGTGAGGGCATCTTTCATGTCGCGCGCTTCGACGACGCGATAGCCGAAATCGCGCAGCGTCTGTACGCTGAACTGGCGTACCCCTTCATCGTCTTCGCAAACAAGGATGGTCTCGCCATTGCCAGTAGGCTCGATTTCGAGATCGCTTAGCCGAGTACCGGATATTTCGGCAACCATATCGCTCCGCGGGAAATAGAGCCGCACGGTCGTGCCGCGGCCCGGCTCGCTTTCGATGCGCACATGACCGCCGGTCTGCTGCATAAAACCATAGACCATGCTGAGGCCAAGTCCGGTGCCTTGTCCTGTGGGCTTTGTCGTGAAGAAGGGCTCGAACACCATATCGAGCACATCTTTCGGAATGCCGGCGCCGCTGTCGGTCACGCAAAGCTTCACATAATTTCCGGCCGAAACGCCGGCTTTCTTCGCGGCGTCTTCGTCTTCCAGGTCCGCATTGCCGGTTTCGATCTTGAGTCGCCCGCCGTCCGGCATGGCGTCGCGCGCGTTAATGACGAGATTGAGGAGGGCGTTCTCGATCTGATTGGAATCGGCTTCGGTCATCCATAGACCGGCCCCGAGCCGCGACTCGATGGCGATCGTTTCACCGATCGTCCGGCGCATGAGGTCGGCCATACCGGCAACGAGTGCGTTGAGATCGACGGGCTTCACCTCAAGCGGCTGGCGACGCGAGAAGGCGAGGAGGCGATGCGTCAGCGAGGCCGCACGCTCGGCGCCCATGCGGGCATTGCCGACAGCACGCTGCAAGCGCTCATTGGCTTTCGGCATCTGGCGAGCAATGGTTTCGAGATTGCCGAGCACGACCGTCAGAAGATTATTGAAGTCGTGGGCGATGCCGCCGGTCAGACGTCCCACCGCTTCCATTTTCTGCGATTGCAGAAGCTGCGCCTCGGTGCGTTGTCTGAGATCGATTTCCCGGCGGAGCTGTTCGAGCGCCTCGTGTTCGCGTCTTGCCTGGCTGTAGGCCAAAAGCGTGATCAAGAACAGCCCAAAGGTCGCAGGACCTGCGAGGAGGATATGGCTCATCATGTCATTACGCCAGGCGGCTCTGACTTCCGGCAGGCTGAAATTGGCCGTTATATAAAGGGGGCTGTTCGGCAGACGCCGGTAGCTTGCGATGCGTTCGACACCATCGACCGAAGATATGGCGCGGTAGGTTCCCTGATCGGGAGATTGAGCGATCTCTGACAGCAGCCCGCGTCCGGCCGGAAGGCGCGCCGGAGCGTCGATTCCTGGGTCCGGATAGCGCGCAAGCACCGCGCCGTCTTCGCGCACAAGGCTGAACACATTGCCCTGCGGAAATCCGCTGAAGAAGCGGTGATAGTAAGACGGCTCAACGGAGATCGCGACAATGCCGCGGAAATTTCCGTCGGCATCCTCCCAGCGTCGCGTTTCGAGGAAGAAGCTGCCGACGCGATTGCGGCTCGTCATCACCTCGCTGATATAGATATTCGGTCCCTCGCTGCGGTGCACGCGAAAGAAATCGGCCTCCGTCACATCACCTGCGGTCGTGAAGGGATAAATGCTCGCCGAAACGACCGGGCGTCCGCCGGCATCGAGCACGCGCAGATCGCGCACTTGCGGCATCGCATTTTTCAGCGTCGCAAGCCGCGCATGGAACACCAGCTCGTCGCGGCGGATATCGGCATCGCTTTTGCCCGCGAGAAGATCGGAAATATGCAGAGCCGCGAGCTCGTGGGCCTCGAGCACTTTACGCATGTGCTCATGGACAACATCGAGCGTCTGCGCGAGGCGCGTCTCGGCGCCGACGTAATGGGCGCGATAGCTGAGATAGGAAAAGCCGGCGAAGAGAAGCACCGGCAGAACGACCGAGGCGACGAGCAGGAACCCGAGCAGACGCACGGAACCAACGGCTTCGATAAGCCGTGCGGTACGCCCCTTCTCAGACGCCCCTGTCATAACTGTCTAAATAACCGAGCCGGACCATGACGCAAACGCCATAAGTTTGCTGTTTGGAGGAAGCCCGGCGGATGGTTAGCCGCCGGTGACCGACATATGGCGGCCGACCGCCGGGCGCTGGCCGCGCCGGTCGATGATGAAGTCATGGCCCTTGGGCTTGCGGGCAATGGCCGCCTCGATTGCCGCATGCAGAGCCTCATCGCTCTCGGATGCGCGCAGCGGCGCGCGGAGATCGGCGGCATCTTCCTGGCCAAGGCACATGAAAAGCGTGCCGGTGCAGGTAACGCGCACGCGATTGCAGCTCTCGCAGAAATTATGGGTGAGGGGCGTGATGAAGCCGAGACGGCCGCCGGTCTCGGCGATCCGCACATAGCGCGCCGGTCCGCCGGTGCGATCGGCAAGATCTGTCATCGAGAAGCGGCGCGACAGACGCGCCTTCACGAGCGAGAGCGGCAGATACTGATCGGTGCGGTCGCCGTCGATATCGCCGAGCGGCATGGTCTCGATCAGGGTCATGTCCATACCCTGGCCGTGCGCCCAGGCGATCATGTCCTCGATTTCGTCCTCGTTCGCATCTTTCAGAGCAACCGTGTTGATCTTGATCTTGATGCCGGCGGCGCGGGCGGCGGCCATGCCGTCGAGCACCTGGCCGAGATCGCCACGGCGCGTGATCGCGCGGAAGCGCACCGCATCGAGCGTATCGAGCGAAACATTGATGCGCTTCACTCCGGCATCGGCGAGTTCGCCGGCAAAGCGGGCAAGCTGCGTGCCGTTGGTGGTCAGCGTCAGCTCTTCAAGCGCGCCGGTGTTCAGATGGCGCGAGAGCGAGCGGATAAGTGTCATCAGATCGCGGCGCACCAGCGGCTCGCCGCCGGTCAGGCGCAGTTTCTTGACCCCGCGGGCGATGAAGGCCGAGCACAGCCGGTCCAGCTCCTCATGGGTGAGGAGGCTCTTGCGCGGCAGGAAGGTCATATCCTCGGCCATGCAATAGACGCAGCGCAGGTCGCACCGGTCCGTCACCGACACGCGGAGATAGGTAATCTCGCGCTGGAACGGATCGATCAGCGGGCTGTAGCGCGCCGTCTCCGAGGGGGACTGAAGGCTGGGCATGAAAGGGATGTAAGACCTTGGACCGCCTTATGCAATCGAAACGCTCTATGCCCCCATCGGCGGTCTAAATCGCTTCGTTGCCGGACCCGGACCCGAGCAAAATCCGCCGCAGGGAGTTGATCTTAAGGACCGTGTGAAGAATGGCGTCGTTGGATTTGATGAGCGCCTTGAAGGTGGTGCCGATCCGCTCGCGGGCGACGGCCCCGATTCCGGCCAGGCTATGGGCCTTGATGCTATTGGTCAGTTCCATGCTGCGGTCGCAGATTTCGCGCTTGTAGAGATCATCGCCGATCGACAGGTCGAGTTCGGGATGGCCGTCCCGGACCCCCATTTCGATCACATGGTCGAGGAGCAGCTTGCCCGGCGAAAAGCGCGCGGTCGGGCCGGACAGATAGGCCATCTGGTAGAGGATCAGATGGCGCTCCGCCTCGATCAGGAAACTGATGGCGATGGGCTGGCCGTTGAGATGCAGGGCATAGACACGCGACTGCTTCAGATGAGTGGCCGCAAACCTGGCGATGACTTCGCGATTTGAGGCGCTGGAAAAGACATTGCGGCGCCCGTCGGCATCGAGCTGCTGCGACTTCCAGGTCAGCATCAACAGCACATGCTCATGGATCAGCGCGGGATCGTCGATGCGCTTTGCTGCGAGCGCGCCGTCCTGCTCGAGCCGCTTGCGCTTCTTCTTCAGTGTTTTGCGCGTCGAGCTCGCATGGAGCTGTTTGTAGAAACTCTCCCAGTCCGAACCGAGAGCAAGGGAGTAGGCGCCCGTCGGTTCATTGACCCGGGCCCAACCGGCGAACGGGTTGGGCTTGCCGCCGACAAGGGTCGGATTGCGGCGCAGAAGGCTTGCAGAGGGGTGGCCAAGCTTTTCGCGCACCTTCTGCCAGATATCATCGACATCGGCGGGCAAAAGACTGTCGAACAGATCGTTGGCCACCAGCGGCATGTTGTAGTTGTTCCACGTCTCGCCAAGCCAGGTGAGGCGGCCCTCATGGACAACGAGCGCGAAGATGATGCGCAGCTTTCCGGCGGTCCGGCCAAGAACGAAGAAGGCGTCGCGGGCCTCCTGCGGCCGCGCAACGATGTTCGAAACCCATTCATAGGTCTGGAAAGGGGTTCCGGCGGCATGGGTCTGGAGGGAGCGCCATTCCTCTGCGATCGGCGCGATCGACCGCTCGACGCTCCACTCGTCCGGCATTCCGACGGCCATATTGAAAACTGCCCCAACGCGACCCCAAAGCCCTAAGCCCCGAAGCTTAAAATTGAATGAGCCGGGGCGCCTAGGGGTTGCCGGGAGGGGGCGGCCTGTGGTGACTGGCCCATGGACAGATGGCCGAGTGGTTTAAGGCAGCGGTCTTGAAAACCGCCGTGGGGGCAACTCCACCGTGGGTTCGAATCCCACTCTGTCCGCCAACCTGTGGTTTAACGTACCTTTAAGGACCGAACCGCTGTCTGTCGGCCCTAAACCGCCACCGGACAGAAAGCCGACAGGTTCGCCGTTCATGGTCCGCATCGCCGCCCCCGCGGCCTTATGGAGACTGTAGATGACCAAAACTGCACTCGCACTCGCCGCCGCTCTTGCTCTCACCGGCATGTCGCAGACTGCTCTCGCATCGGCGAACTGCACCGAGCACCCGAAATCCGAATGGCTGAGCGAAGACGCCATGAAGGCCAAGGTCGGCGAGATGGGCTACAAGATCAAAGTCTTCAAAGTCTCGGGCGATTGCTACGAGATCTACGGCTGGACCAAGGACGGCCGCAAAGCCGAGATCTATTTCGACACCAAGACGGGCGACGTCGTGAAGTCGAACATCGATTAATGCAGCGTGGGCTTGAGCAGGCGGCCCCGCAGCGGGCCGCCACCATCAAGGTCTGGGATCCGCTTGTGCGCATCGTTCACTGGACGGTCGCGACGGGATGCTTCCTGAACCTCTTCCTCGTCGAGGACGGCGATGCGCACGATATCATCGGATATGCGGTGCTCGCCGCCATGACCCTGCGCATCGTCTGGGGATTTGTCGGCCCCGGTCATGCGCGCTTTTCGGATTTTGTCCGCGGCCCGCGCGAGATCCGCAATTACATCCAGGACAATCTTCGCGGCCATGCGCGGCGCTATATCGGGCACAACCCGGCCGCCGCCGTCATGATGCTCGCTTTGATGGCTCTCGTGATCGCGGTGAGCGTCACCGGCTATATGATGGGCACGGACACCTTCTGGGGCGAGGAATGGCTTGAAGACCTGCACGAGTTCTTCGCCAACTCAATTCTGGTTCTCGCTCTGCTCCACGCCTTGGCTGCGATCCTCGAAAGCTACCGCCACAAGGAGAACCTCGTCTGGTCCATGGTGACAGGACGAAAACGGCGGTGAGACTGCTTCTCGTCGAAGACAGCACCCGGCTCCGCGAACTGCTCGGTGAGGTCGTCGCTGACGCGGGCTGGCATCTCGATGCGTTTGAATCCGCGACAGACGGTGCACACGCCGCGCATGACATCCCCTACGACCTTGCGCTTATCGATCTCGGACTTCCCGACGGCGACGGACTCGACCTCATACGCACGCTGCGCGCCGGCGGCAAAACCCTGCCTATTCTTATTCTGACGGCGCGCGACGGTGTCGATGCGCGCGTGGCGGGCCTTGATGCGGGCGCCGACGACTATCTCGTCAAGCCGTTCAACAACCGCGAACTCATGGCGCGCTGTCGGGCGCTTTTACGCCGCTCGCCTGCGCTCGCCGGGAACGTCCTCGATTTCGGCGGTCTGTCCTTCGATCCGCAAAGCCGCACAGCCACACTCAGCGGCGAGGCGCTCAGACTGACGCCGCGCGAATCCTCGCTGCTGGAAGTTCTGATCCGCAACGCAGGGCATGTGGTAACCCGCGCACGGATCGAAGCCGCTCTTTCGAGTTTCGATGCCGAACTCTCGCCGAACGCATTAGATCTTGCCGTGTCGCGCCTGCGGCGAAGCCTCGGCGCACAACGGGGGCTGAAACTCGAAACGGTTCGGGGTGTCGGCTATCTTCTGAGGAACGCGACCGATGCCGCGTGAACGGTCTTTGATCGGCCTCGTCGCGACACGGGTGACACTATTCGCCGTCATCGCGATGATGATACAGGCGGTCTTCGTGCTTCTGCACTACTACCGCAACGACAACCGCCTGGCCGATCTGATGCTCGATCGCGAGGCCGACGCTCTGGCGACAGGCTTTGAACATATCGACGGGCGTTTCGGCTACCAACTGCCGGACGATCTCGAACGTTACGCGCAACGGCGCTCCATCGCCCGCATACGGCTGCCATCGGGCGAGGTGTTGTTTTCAAACTGCGACACGGAGTGCGTCCGCCAGCTTCTTCCGCTCGATCTGAAGCCGCCGGATTCCTGGGCGCGTCTGGTCTCGCAAGGCAAGCCCATCCATGTCATAGGCGGGCGTACGCGCACGCTCGAAGACAGAACCGTCTTCATCGAGATGGGTATTCTTGAAGACTCGGAATCGGTGATGTGGGCTGTGCTCGGCGATGAACTGGCCGATCATATGGTGGCGCCGATGGTGCTGCTGCTCGTTTTCTCGCTCGGGGCAACGCTGTTGTCGATCCGGCGCGCATTGCAGCCGGTTTCCGCCGCCGCCAAAGCCGCTGAGAGTCTCGATCCGCTGAATGCAAAGTCGCTGCTGACGACAGCCGGCATGCCGCGCGAATTCGCAGAGCTCACCCGAGCGGTCAATCGGGCCATATCCCGGATCGGCGACGTGATGCGTTCGCAAAAGCTCTACACGACGGCGATCGCGCATGAAGTGCGCGTTCCTCTCGCTGCAATGAAACTGGATCTCGAACACATTGCCGATCCGCGGGCGCGCAAGATCGACGAAGATGTCGACCGGCTGTCTCACCTCGTCACGCAGCTGACCGATCTTGGCCGCCTCGACACATTCGACAGGAGCATGTTCGAGGAGATGGACCTTGCCGCGATCGGCCGCCATGTCGTTGCGGACATGGCTCCGATCGTATTTCAAAGCGGCCGGGAGATCGGCTTTGAAGACCAGCACCCGTCGCCGGCTTTGGGACTGCACTCACTGATCGAAGATGCGGTCCGCAATCTCGTCCATAACGCCATGGTCCATACTCCGGCCGGAACACTCATCGCCGTGATTGCAGGCCCTGGCCCTCTCATCCGCATTACCGACAGTGCCGGATTGGAGAACCGGTCCTACCAGATGCCCGGCGCAGACGGGATGTTTCGCAGCGGCGACAGGATCGGCATGGGGCTCTCGATCGTTCGCAAGATCGTCGATCTACACAAAGGAACCCTTTCCTTGACCGTCGAGCCGGGGCGGATGACGGCCGCCGAAATCACCCTTCCAAGCCTTCCGACAGCCAGTTGACAGGTCCGGACTCTAACCTCGCGCCATCAGGTCGCGAGGAGAGTTTGCGTGGTCAATTTGGATTGCCCCCCGCCGCCCGGCGAGGAGGCGCAGGGAAAGAGCGAAGGATGGAACGACATGCAACATCCGAAATCCATTGAGGCGGCGTTCGCGCCTTCTTTCGGCGATTACGCGCCATATACGCGCGGAGTCCGGGTCGATCGCCGGGCAGGACTGGTCGACACGCTCGAGAACCTTCTCAGCGGTGGGCAGCGGGAGAAGATCCTGACAGCAACGCTTGCCGCCGCCGGGCTTGAACCCAATGGGCGTCTGCTCGATGTCGGCTGCGGAACAGGCAAGCTCGCAATCGCGGCCGCGCAGATCGTCGGATCGCAGGGCAAAGTAACCGGCATCGACGCAACACCCGGCATGATCACACGGGCGCGGGCGAATGCCCGGGATTCAAATTCGACGGCGCGGTTTTATGTCGAGATCGGAGAAAAGCTTCCGTTCACCGACGCATCGATGACCGCGGTGACAAGCTCATACTTCTTCCATCATCTGCCGGGCGATGTGAAGGAGCGGGCGCTTCAGGAGATGTGGCGTGTTCTGATGCCGGGTGGTCGCCTGGTGATTACCGATTACGGCACGCCGCAAAACCTGCTCGGTCATATCTGCAGTTTTCCGATGCGTTTCGATTATCACGAATATGTCCGCGAGCAGTTGGGGGGCGAACTGGAAGAGCTGATCGAACGTCAGAACATCGGCGCCTACGAACTCGTCGACAGCTTCCTCGGCTACATCAACGTCATCCGCATCCAGAAATAGCGCGGGCGCGTCTCTCACCAGTTTCCTATCGATGGGGGAACGCCCTTGCGGATTTCGGCAGAGAAATCGGCGGCGGTTTCCGCCGCGCGGGCGGCGTCGTTGATCTGCGACTGCGCGCGAAGTTCATCCAGCGGTCGCGACGTGTTCAGCCGCCCTGAATAATAGAGATAGCCGTCAATCCATCCATTGAGGAAATGACGAATGTCGAACCCGCCTGTGCGGCCGATGGCATTGGCATAGCGGATGATGTTGATCGTGCAGCTATTGCTGAGCAGGTGATAGAATTCCGGACGATCGTAAATCTCGTTGATGCGCTCAAGATAGATAAGCAAAAGCCGTCGGGCATCTTCCGGCCGCGTGTTGAGCCGGTAAAGATAGACCGTTTCGTTGCGATGGTTCGCCCGTGAACCGACAAGATCACGCTCATCTCCCACGACATAAATCAGTTCGAATTGCTTGAAGAGCGAGCCGAGGGGATCGAAGCCCTCATGGATTTCCCGGCGTGCCTCAATCGAGATCGAGAGCGGCGGGGCATTGTCGAAAGTGAAACTCAGAAAGGTGTGCGCGACGGCCCCCGGCCGCCAATAGGAGATGTAAAAGTCGATCCCGGTCAGATGCGACAGGTCGAATGTGCGCTCCTCGTAATGCGGCGTGAAATCGCTCCGGCTGCGGTAGTCGAAATTGCGGACTCCCGAGATCTTCACAACATCGCCCGAGACCGCGGCGCGCGGCAGAACGGCGTGGTCCGGCCGCCAGACCCTGTCATGGGAGGGCGGGATCAGAACCCACCAAACGACGGCGGCGGCGAACACCGCCCAGAACGGCACCGACATCAGCGGCGTCCGCCGCTTTATCCAGACCGCAACGGCGAAGACTAGAAAGCCGATGGCGAGACAAAGACGCAGAGCGGGAGAGGGGAGGTTCGAAAAATAGAGCGCCAGCACGCCCCAAGCGCTCGCCAGGACGAGGCACAGATAGAGCAGGGCCGAGCGGATGACGCGCGTAGTCTTTCCGAGCACCGCCAAGGTCAGGACAGCGAATTGCGCCGAATGACTTTCAGGATCAGCAGAAGAATGCTGCCCGCGATAAGGCAGAACCCAAGCACGATCAGGCCGGTATATCCGCCGTTGAAGCCGATGGCGAGTGAGCCGAGACCGGCCAGCAGCAGAAACAGCGCGCCCAGTTTCTTGAGCGCGAGAAGGGTCTGTTCACCTCCATGTGTCACGGCCATGGCGCTACCTCTCGTCGGATGAAGATTGCACGGCTATCATTACACGCTTGTGGAAACACGAACAGGCATTCGAGCTTAAGGAAATTATCGCCGTTGAAACGAGTTCGCGACAAAACCGCTAAAACCTTGTCCGGCCGCTTAAACACAAGCAAAACGGCACGCGCCGAGGCCGCAACGCTCGCGCTTGTCTGCCTCGCGGCAATCGCGGTTCTGTTTGGTTTATGGGCGGCGGCGTCCATCATGGCGCCGGTGATGTTTGCGCTGTTCACCATCGCGGTCGTCTGGCCGCTGCAGCGCATCCTCTTGCAGCGCCTGCCGAACCTTCTCGCCACGGCGATCACGGTTCTTGTCACCATCGTCGCCATCAGCGCGCTCCTGTCGCTGATGATCTGGGGCTTCGGCCGCGCCGCTCAATGGCTGTTCGATAATGCGGCGCGCTTCCAGGCCTTCTACGCCGCTCTCAGCGATTGGCTTGAATCCCACGATCTCTATGCCGCCAGCCTTTTCACGGAATACTTCAATATTCCCTGGTTGATACGTCTGGCGCAGCAGGTGACCGGCCGCTTCCACGGCATGCTGACCTTTACCTTTGTGACGCTGATTTTCGTTCTCCTGGGGCTACTTGAGGTGCGGGTAGTGCGGCGCAAGCTCGAACTGATGACGGGTGAGACCGCCCGCATTTGTCTTGAAGCTTGCAGCGATATCGCCGCGAAATTTCAACGCTATATCGTGATCCGCACGGCGATGAGCGTTGCGACCGGCTTCGGTGTCTTTGCGCTGACCTCGCTGTTCGGCATCGACCTTGCCGTCGAATGGGGCGTTATCGCCTTTGCTCTCAACTACATTCCGTTCCTCGGGCCGCTGGTCGCAACTTTGTTTCCGACGCTGTTTACCGCCGCGCAGTTCGAAACCTGGCAGATGCCGCTCGTGATGTTTATCGGGCTGAACCTCATCCAGTTCACCATCGGCAGCTATATCGAACCGCGGATCGCAGGCGCCAGATTGGCGATATCGCCCTTTCTCGTCCTGCTCGCGGTGTTCTTCTGGGCCTTTCTCTGGGGCATACCCGGCGCCTTTATCGGCGTTCCGATCCTGATCGCTTTTGTGACTTTTCTTCAGCATTTCCCGTCGACAAGGCCCGTCGGCATGCTCCTTGCCGGCGAAGAAAAGCGAGAGAAGGAGCGATCTGCGTAATCACATCTGATTACGCGTTAGAAATTTTTGATTGCTCAAAAGAAATGCGATATTGCCGGGAGATTGCAGATATATCGGCGAAAACTGGCGTGCCGTTCACAGCCAAGTGAGATGCCATGTTCCTAGCACCGGCTTGTCATCTCTACCTTTGGGAGTAAGGTCCGTACGTCTTTCTGAGAAGTGGAGTTGCGCATGGCGTCTCCCTCCGTCGACGTAGCAGCTGCGACCCCAAGTTCTACAGCCGCCAAAAAGCTAACCCTTCCCATTCTCATTGCGATGGTTGTCGGATCCATGGTCGGATCGGGCATCTTCTCGCTGCCGCGCACGTTCGGCAACGCGACAGGCCCGTTCGGCGCCATCATCGCCTGGTGCATCGCCGCCGGCGGCATGTACACTTTAGCGCGCGTCTTCCAGTCGCTCGCCGAGCGCAAACCGAAACTCGATGCCGGTGTCTACGCTTACGCCAAAGCGGGGTTTGGAGACTATCCGGGTTTCCTGTCGGCACTCGGCTATTGGGTCGGCAGCTGCATCGGCAACGTCTCATACTGGGTTCTGATCAAATCGACGCTCGGCGCTTTCTTTCCGGTGTTCGGCGACGGCAATACGATCGCCGCGATCATTGTCGCGTCCATCGGCATCTGGACCTTTCACTTCATGATCCTGCGCGGCATCGAGCAGGCGGCCTTCATCAACACGGTCGTCACCGTCGCAAAAATCCTGCCGATCCTCACTTTCATCCTGATCCTCTTCTTCGCCTTCAAATTCGATCTGTTCCGCGCCAATTTCTGGGGCGGCACGGGCATGCCGGAAGCGAGCCTGTTCGATCAGGTGCGGGCGACCATGCTGGTCACCGTCTTCGTCTTTCTCGGCATCGAAGGCGCGAGCGTCTATTCGCGTCTCGCACAAAAGCGCTCGCATGTCGGCGTTGCCACCATTGTCGGCTTCCTCGGCGTGACGACGCTGATGGTTCTCGTGACGCTTCTGCCTTACGGGGTGCTGGAACGGCCGGAGATTGCCGGTATGCGTCAGCCGTCCATGGCGGCGGTGCTGGAAGCGGTCGTCGGGCCGTGGGGCGCGGTGTTTGTCAGCGTCGGCCTTCTGGTGTCGGTTCTCGGCGCCTATCTCGCCTGGTCGCTGATCTGCGCCGAGGTTCTCTCGGTCGCTGCGAAGAACAGGGATATGCCGAAGGTTTTCGCGACGACGAACGAGAACAGAGTTCCGGCGGCGGCGCTCTGGATGACCAATATCATCGTCCAGATTTTTGTCATCAGCACCTATTGGTCGAACGATGCCTTCTCGCTGATGCTGAACCTTACAAGCGTGATGGCGCTGATCCCGTTCCTGCTCGTCGCGGCCTACGGGCTGCTTCTGACCAAGCGCGGCGAGACCTACACGACACGGCCGCATGAAAAGACGCGCGATATGATCTTCGCAGGCATTGCGTTGATCTACACGCTGTTTTTGATCTATGCGGCCGGCATGAAATTCCTCGTCCTGTCGGCCATTCTCTACGGCCCCGGGACCATTCTCTATGTCTGGGCGCGGCGCGAGCAGGGCAAATCGCTCTTCACACCGCTCGAACTCTTCATCTTCATCGTCACCATGATCGGCTGCGGCGTCGGCATACACGGCCTTGCGACCGGATACATCACGATCTGAGGGAGGCTTTCATGGGCAAATCGGCGGTACTCGAGAAGCCGAAATCCGGCGCGAAAGCAGCGGCCAAAACATCCGCCTTCGGCGTGCATTCGGAGGTTGGCGTCCTCAAAAAGGTTCTCGTCTGTGCACCGGGCCTTGCCCATACGCGCCTGACACCGACCAATTGCGACGAGCTTCTGTTCGATGACGTGCTGTGGGTTCAGAACGCCAAGCGCGACCATTTCGACTTCATCACCAAAATGCGCGAACGCGGTGTCGATGTCGTCGAAATGCATACCGCGCTTGCCGAAACGCTCGCCATCCCCGAAGCGAAGAAATGGCTTCTCGATCGGCAGATCGTCGCCAACGAGGTCGGCCTGGGACTGGTCGAGGATGTTCGCGGATATCTCGACAGCCTGAAACCGCGCGAGCTTGCCGAATGCATGATCGGCGGACTTTCGGCGACCGAAATACCCAAGAAATATCAGTCGAAATATCTGTCCATGGTGCAGGAATCGACCGGCGCGCGGGAATATCTGCTGCCGCCGCTGCCGAACACGCTCTACACCCGCGACACGACCTGCTGGATCTATGGTGGCGTGTCGCTGAACCCGCTCTATTGGCCGGTGCGGCGCGAAGAGACGTTACTCACCACTTCGATCTACAAATTCCATCCCGATTTCGCCGGCAAGGTGAATGTGTGGTGGGGCGATCCCGACAAGAATTGGGGCTCGGCGACGGTCGAAGGCGGCGACGTTCTCGTGCCCGGCAATGGCGTCGTCATCATCGGCATGAGCGAACGTACCTCGCGTCAGGGCATAACCCAGCTGGCCGCGACCCTTTTTGAGAAGAGCAGAGGCCAGATCAAACACGTCATCATCGCGGCAATGCCGAAACTGCGCGCGGCCATGCATCTCGATACGGTTTTCACGTTCTGCGATCGCGATCTCGTCTCGGCCTATCCGCCGATCGTCTATTCGATCCACGCGATCTCGCTGCGCCCCGGCAAAGGCTCCAACGGAGTTGAAGTCACCGTCGAGAAGAAGCCGTTCCTCGATGTCGTAGCCGAGGCACTGAAGCTGAAAAAGCTTCGCGTCGTCGAAACCGGCGGCGATTCCTATGCGACCGAACGCCAGCAATGGGACAGCGGCAATAATTACGTCGCCGTCGCACCGGGCGTTGTCTTCGCCTATGACCGCAACACCTATTCGAACACGCTGCTGCGGCAACAGGGTGTTGAAGTCATCTCCATCGTCGGCGCAGAGCTCGGCCGCGGCCGCGGCGGCGGCCATTGCATGACCTGTCCGATCATCCGAGAAGCGGTCGACTACTAGGAGAGCCTCACGGCGGTCCGACCATGATGCTGCGCGCGTTGATCGCCGTCTGCGGGACACTGATCCTGTCGGGCTGCGATTCCGCCGAGGCGCCTCCCGCCGCCGAAGCGCGGCCGGTGCGGGTCATGACGGTCAAGAGCGGCGAAAACGGGCGCATCATCGCTCTCACGGGAACGGTTCAAGCGCAAACCGAAGTCAGCCTCTCGTTCCGCATCGACGGCCGCATGGTGGAACGCCTTGTCAATATCGGCGATGCGGTCAAAGCGGGGCAGGCGATCGCGCGTCTCGATCCGCAGAACGAAGAGAATGCCGTCCGCTCCGCGCGGGCGCAGGTCGCCGCGGCAGCCGGTAAGGCGGCGGAAGCCCGCGGCGACTACGACAGACAGCAGCAGCTTCTCTCCGGCGGCTGGATCGCACAGGCGCGCTACGATCAGGCCGCCCAGGTCCGCCAGACGACGCAATCCCAGCTCGACGCGGCGCATGCGCAATTGAGCATCGCCGAAGATCATCTCGGCTTTGCGACGCTTTATGCCGATGCAGAAGGCGTCGTGGTCGCGCGCGGCGCCGAACCCGGCGAGGTCGTACGGGCAGGGCAGATGATCGTGCAGATCGCCCGCACCGATGGGCGCGATGCGGTGTTCGACGTGCCGCCGCAGATCAAGGACCAGGCGCCGGCCAATCCTGTCATCGACGTCTCGCTGACCATGGACCCGAGCGTGAAAACCACGGGCCGGGTGCGCGAGGTCTCGCCGCGTGCGGACCGCGCGACGGGCACATTTGAGGTGCGGGTCGGCCTGTCCGAGCCTCCGGCCCAGATGCGGCTCGGCGCGACGGTCAGCGGACGCATGCAGACGGAGCGCGATGCCGGGATCGCCATTCCGGCCACCGCATTGACGAGCCTCAACGGGCAGCCCGCCGTCTGGGTGGTCGATCCGCAGGGCAGCACAACGGCGCTTAGGCCTATCGAGATCGCCGAGTTCGATCAGGCGCGCATACTCATCGCCAGCGGGCTTGAGGCCGGGGAGATTGTCGTCACTGCCGGCGTTCAGGCGCTGCGGCCGGGCCAGAAGGTGCGGCTGCTCGAGGCCGGGTCATGATCGGCCCCAATCTGTCGGAGTGGTCGATCCGGCGTCCGTCGCTGGTGATTTATCTTATGATCGCCGCCGTCCTTGCCGGCGGCCTTGCTTTCTCGCGGCTCGGCCGCGCCGAAGACCCGGCCTTCACCTTCCGCAGCATGGTGGTGCAGGCGGCCTGGCCGGGCGCAACGCTCGACGACACGCTGGAACAGGTGACGGAACGCATTGAGCGGGCGGTGCAGGAAACACCCAGTATCGATCGCATACGGAGCTACACCAAACCCGGCGTCACGACGATCTTTGTCGATCTTCTTGGCTCGACGCCGGCCCGCGAGGTTCCCGATCTCTGGTACGATGTCCGAAAGCGCGTCGGCGATATCCGGCACACACTCCCTCAAGGAGTTGTCGGCCCTGGCTTCAACGACGATTTCGGCGATACGTTCGGCATCATCTACGGCATCACTGCCGACGGCTTCACCCATCGCGAACTGCGAGATTATGCGGAAAACATCCGCTCCCGCATGCTGCAGGTGGAGGATGTCTCGAAGATCGAGATCATCGGCGCGCAGGACGAGCAGATATTCATCGAATTTTCGACCGAGCGTATCGCAGCGCTCGGGCTCGATTATCCGGCGCTGATCGCAACATTGCAGGCGCAGAATGTCGTCCGTCCTGCCGGGGCCATCGAGACGGGCCACGAGCGATTGTCTCTGCGCGTTTCCGGCGCATTCGAGACGGCGGAAGATGTCGGCGCGGTCAATATAGCTGCGGGCGGGCGGCTCGTGCGCCTCAGCGACATCGCCACCGTCCGGCGCGGCTATGCCGATCCGCCGCAGCCGCTGTTCCGCGTCAACGGACAGGAGGCTATCGGCATCGCCATAGCGATGCGGGATTCCGGCGACATCCTGCAGCTCGGCCGCAACATCAAAAACGCCATGACCGAGATCACCGCCGATCTTCCCGTCGGCATCGAGCCCGTGCTCGTCGCCGATCAAGCTGTCACCGTCGATACCGCCATCGGCGAGTTCATGGCTTCGCTCTGGCAGGCCATCGCCATCATCATCGTCTGCAGCTTTGTCAGCCTCGGCGCACGCCCGGGCGCGGTCGTTGCACTGGCCATTCCCCTGACGCTCACCATCGTCTTTGCGATCATGCAGATCGTGAACATCGATCTGCACCGCGTTTCGCTCGGCGCGCTGATTATTGCTCTCACTCTGCTGGTCGACGATGCGATGACGACGGTCGATGCCATGATGCGCCGCCTGTCCGCCGGAGACAGCAAGCAGGCCGCGGCGACCTATGCCTATGGCGCGCTTGCAAAGCCGATGCTGGCCGGCACGCTGATCACGATTGCCGGTTTCGTGCCGATCGGTTTCGCGCAGAGCTCGGCCGGCGAATACACATTCTCGATCTTCGCCGTCGTCGCCATCGCCCTCGTCGTCTCCTGGTTCGTCGCCGTCATTTTCGCGCCGCTTCTCGGCATGGCGATCATCAAACCGCCGAAACAGTCGAGCGGGAAGGCCGGGCTGCTCGAACGCGTTTATGTGCCGCTTGTGACGACGGCAATGCGCTGGCGCTGGCTGACCGTCGGCATCACGATCCTGGCGCTCGCCGCATCGCTGTTCGCCGTGCGCTTTGTGCCGCGGCAGTTCTTTCCGGCGTCCGACCGCCCCGATCTCATGATCGATCTGACGCTGCCGCAAAGCGCCTCGATCTTTGCCAGCGACGATGCCGCAAAGCGTCTCGATGAGATTTTGCGCTCCGACCCGGATGTCGAGCGCTGGAGCGGATATGTCGGCCGCGGCGCCATCCGCTTTTATCTGCCGCTCAATGTGCAGCTTCCCAACGATTTCTTCTCGCAGACCGTCGTTATCGCCAAAAGCGTCGAAGGACGGGACCGGCTGCACAAGAAGCTTGAGACCCTGCTGGCGGAGACATTCCCTGAAGCAATAGCGCGCGTTTATCCGCTGGAACTCGGGCCGCCGGTCGGCTGGCCGGTGCAATACCGTGTTTCGGGACCGGATACGAATGAGGTGCGGACGATTGCACTCAAGGTTTCGCAGGCCATCGCGAACCATGCCGACACGCGCAACATCAATTTCGACTGGATGGAGCCGAAGCGGCAACTCAAAGTTCAGATCGATCAGGATCAGGCCCGCAATCTGGGTCTCAGCTCCGCAAGTCTTGCGGCGGCGCTGAACGCGGCGGTATCCGGCACAACGATCACGCAGGTACGCGACGATATCTATCTCGTCGATGTGATCGCGCGCGCGACCGACGAACAGCGCGTCTCGGTCGAAACGCTGCGCAATCTCCAGGTTCCCTTGCCAAGCGGCCGAACCGTCGCGCTCAGCCAGTTTGCGCGTTTCGAATACGGCCAGGAGCTGCCGCTGGTCTGGCGGCGCGACCGCATACCGACCCTGACCGTGCGTGCCGATGTCGAAGCCGGCGCTCTGCCGGAGCAGGCGGTGACCGATCTCGAACCGGCCCTCTCGGCGCTGCGTAAAGAGCTTCCTGCGGGATATGGGATCGAACTCGGCGGCATCGCCGAAGAGAGCGCGCAATCGAGCGCCTCGGTGATGGCGGTCGTGCCGGTGATGCTGCTGATCACGCTGACCGTCCTGATGTTTCACCTCAAGAGCTTTCACCGCGTCGCTCTCGTACTGGCCGTCGTGCCGCTCGCGATCATCGGCGTCGTCGCGGCATTGCTGCTCTTCAACCGGCCGCTCGGCTTCGTCGCCATTCTCGGCATCCTGTCGCTGCTCGGCATGGTCGCGAAAAATGCCGTGATCCTGCTGACGCAGATCGAAGCGGAGCGGGAGGCAGGGCTTTCGATCTGGGATGCGGTGGTTGCGGCCGCAAGCTCCCGTGCACGGCCGATCCTTCTGACGGCCGGCTCAACCGTTCTCGGCATGATGCCAATCGCCCCAACAGTGTTCTGGGGGCCGATGGCCTTTGCGATCATGGGCGGGCTTCTCGTCGCCTCGCTGCTGACGCTCGTTCTTCTGCCGACCCTTTATGTGGCAACCGTTCGCGAAAAGCCGTCTCCCGTGCCTTCCGGCGCGGGACGCCGGACGCCGAAGAGCGGTGTGCCGACATGAGAACCGCCGCCGTCTCACAGCGGAAAATCTCGGCGGCGAAGGCCGTCTATTATCGACTTCTCGCCGGGCAGGTGCTCGCACTGCTCGGAACCGGTATTGCGACCGTCGGCCTAGCGCTGCTGGCCTATGATCTTGCGGGCGACAATGCCGGCGCGGTTCTGGGAACCGCGCTGTCGATCAAGATGATGGCCTATGTCGTCGTGACGCCTTTGGCCTCGGTGTTCGCCGAACGGCTGCCGCGCCGCGCAACACTCGTTGCGCTCGATCTCATCCGCGCCGGGGTCGCTCTTTCTCTGCCTTTCGTCACGCGCGTCTGGGAAATCTATCTTCTGATCTTCGTCTTTCAGGCCGCGTCGGCGACGTTCACACCGGTGTTTCAGGCACTGATCCCCGATCTCCTGCAGGATCGCCGCGAATATGCGCGGGCGCTGTCGCTTTCACGTCTCGCGGTCGAACTCGAAAATGTCGCAAGCCCGCTGATCGCCGGGCTCCTACTTCTGTTCGTCAGCCTGTTCGGCCTTTTCGTTTCGGCGGTCGCCGGATTTCTTCTGTCCGCCGCCATCATCGTGTGGCTAAACCTGCCCGAAGCGACGCACAGAGTAAGAGGCGGGCGGTGGCAGCGGGCGGCGCACGGGCTTCGCATGTTCCTCGCGGTGCCGCGCCTGCGAGGTCTGACGGCGCTCAATATCGCGGTTGCGGCCGCAACGGCCATGGTCATCGTCAATACCGTCGTCATCGTTCAGGGCGAGTTCGGTTTGAACGAGCGAGCCGTCGCTTTCGCGCTGACCGTGTTCGGCGCGGGCTCTGTCACCGGTGCACTCCTGTTCATCTCTCTCATCGAACGGGCCGACGACCGGCTTATGATGATGGCTGGCGGCCTTGTCGCGGGAGCCGGTCTTTTTGCCGGGCTCGGTGTTTCAGGTTTTGTGGCGCTGCAGCCTGTCTGGTTTTTCCTAGGGGTGGGATGCGCACTGGCGCAAACACCGGCCGGCGTTCTGATTTGCCGCTCGAGCCGGGAAGGGGACCGGCATCTTCTCTACGCAACGCAGTTCGCGCTGTTTCATCTGTGTCTTCTGGCCGCCTATCCGCTGGCCGGATGGATCGGCGCTGAAATCTCCGTCGCCGCCGCCTTCACGACGCTCGGCTTGATCGCCGCTTTCTCCGTGATCCTCGCACTCCGGCTCTGGCCGCCGGGCGATGGTCTGGTTCCCGCCGCACAAAACACTGACAGGAGGACAAGATGATCGGCAGACGCTCGCTTCTGCACCTCATTGCTGCATGTGCCTTGCTCCCGTTCGCCGCGACGCTCGACGCCGCGGCACAGCCCGCACGTCCGCCGGGCGACGGATCGGGAGGGCGGCCCGGCTCCGGAAACCGCAATCGCGAACGGCGCCGCCGCCCCAATCGCCGGCCTCCTGCTGCCCGCCGTGAGCGACGTCCGCCGCCGCGCTCGGGCTGGTTCTGGGTGCCCGGCTATTGGATGTGGGATGAATGGCGCTGGGACTATGTCTGGGTGCCGGGCCGCTGGGTCCGGGCACGGCCGGGCGGGCGCTGGCGCGGCGCGCGCTGGATGCTGCGCGGCGGCGACTGGGTGTTCATGGCCGGAGGCTGGTACTGACCCGGAGCCCGTCCCCGAAACTGCGCCGCGCGAAGGTCCGCGCGGCGCAGGACCCGTCGAAGATGTCGGTCTTCACGCTGACGGCGTTCGTCATCGGCTCGATGATCGGTTCCGGCATCTTCTCGCTGCCGCAGGCGTTCGGCCGCACGACCGGCCCTTTGGGCGCGATCCTCGCCTGGTGCATTGCCGGCGCGGGCATGCTGATGATCGCGCTCGTCTTCCAGACTCTCTCGCGGCGGAAGCCCGAACTCGACAGCGGCATTTCCGCTTATGTGCGCGCCGGGTTCGGCGAGTATGCCGGGTTTCTGTCGGCGCTCGGCTACTGGACCGTTTGCTGCCTTGGCGACGTTTCGTATTTCATCGTCGTCAAATCGACGCTCGGCGCACTGATCCCGGCGTTTGGCCATGGCAATACGCTTGAGGCCATTTTCGTCTCATCCATTCTGCTCTGGCTTGTGCATATCCTCGTGCTGCACGGGATCAAACAGGCGGCGTCCGTCAACACGGTCGTCACCGTCGCGAAGATCGCGGCCATCGTCACGTTCATTCTCGTCGTGATTTTTGCTTTCGACGCAGACCTCTTTTCCGCCGACTGGCGCGGCGAGGCAAGCGATGCCGGAGGCCTCTTCAACCAGATCCGCGGCACGATGCTGGTGATGACCTTCGTCTTTGTCGGCGTCGAGGGCGCGAGCGTCTATTCGCGCTATGCCAGAAACCGCCGCGATGTCGGCATCGCAACGGTCGTAGGCTTTCTCAGCGTCCTGACGCTGATGGTGATGATCACGCTTTTGTCCTACGGAATTCTTGCACGGCCCGAACTCGCGACATTGCGTAACCCGTCAATGGCGGGCGTCATGCAGGCGGCAGTCGGAAGCTGGGGCGCCTGGTTTGTCGGCATCGCGCTGATCGTCTCGGTCTCCGGCGCCTATATCGCCTGGTCGCTGCTGGCAGCAGAAGTCGTGTGGTCGTCCTCCAAAGCCGAACTGATGCCGCGCTTCCTGAGCCGCGAAAACCGCAACAAGGTGCCGGCCGCCGCCGTCTGGTTCACCAACGGATTGATCCAGTGCATCCTGATCCTGACCTTCTTCACCGAAGAGGCCTTTCTCTTTGCACTGAAGCTCACCGGATCGATGATCCTTATCCCGTATTTTCTGGTGGCCGCTTACGGGCTGAAACTCGCCTGGAGCGGTGAGGACTATGGCTCGAAGGAACAGCGCCATCGCGATCTCATGCAGGCCGGGCTCGCGACCATCTATGCCGCGGGGCTGATCTATGCGGGCGGGCTGAAATTTCTCCTTCTGTCGTCGATCGTCTATGCGCTCGGAACGCCTCTGTTCATCATCGCGCGGCGCGAACAGAAAAAGCCCGCATTCACACTTGCGGAGGCCGGCTTTTTCATTTTGCTGGTCATCGGCGCGGGCTTTGCGGTCTACGGTCTCGCGAGCCGCACCATTGTCGTCTGAGCGTCAGGCGGCTTTCTTGCGCGCTGCCAGCGCGATCATGATGTAGCTCAATCCCGAAAACAGGATCGAGATGCCGGCAAGAACGCCCGGCGTCGTCAGGCTGGACGCCGGAAAGCGCGCGAACAGCATAAAGGCGATGATCAGCGCCAGAAGCCCCGAGCTCAGCAGCCACACCCAGCCGTCATGCGGGCGCACTTTGAAGGCCAGAAGAAGCTGCGTCACGCCTTGCGCGAGGAACACGCCCGCAATCAGCGCGGTGATCGTGATCGCCCCGGCAAACGGGTTCATATAGATAATAGCGCCGCCGACGATCTGGACAATGCCGATGGCCAGATCCCAGAAGAAGCCGTGCCATGTCTTGACGCGAAAGGCATGGAAGATCTGGAAGATGCCGGCGACGATCAGAATGACGCCGAGGAAGAGGCTGGTCGCCAGCGTCGAATAGACCGGCAGGAGAATGGCGAACGCGCCGGCAATCGTCAGCGCGATGCCGAGAATAAGAAACCAGCCCCAATTGGCACGCACGGATTGGGAGACGCTGGGAGCAGGGGAATAGACCGGAGCCGTCATGATGAACCTCCGTCATCGGCGATAAGTGCCGGTTCCAGAGGATCATGAACCCGCTCCGGCGATAGTCAATACGCCCCATGAACAGCCCGCATTTGAGCCAAATCGAGCGCCCACTTTCGCGGAGACGTCGGTCACCTTTCAAAAACCTCAAATCTATCAATGGGCCGCCGGAGAGGAATGAGCCGGTTTTGACATAGATCAAGTCTCACTGGACATTATGGGCGACAACGCGCCATGGCCTCGGAACAGATTCACCCCGCCGCACCGCACCATCTGCCGGCCTTCCTCGTTGAGCCGGGCCATAGCGACATATTGATGGTCGTTACGGCGTTCATACTGCTGGCGGCGGTGATCGGGGTGGGCGTTCTCTTTCTAACCCTGCATACACTGCCCGAACGGATCGCCCACCGGACGCACAAGCTCCAATTCGAGATTGTTGCGGTGCTGGGTCTTCTTGCTCTGTTCACCCATCAGCACATTTTCTGGGTGATCGGCCTCTTCCTCGCGCTGATCGAAATCCCCGATTTCCTGTCGCCGCTACGGCGGATTGCTCGCGCCAGTGAAAAACTCGTCGGTATCGAGGAAGGGACCATCGAAGACCCGCACGAGCGAACGCATGGCGCTACAGCGGAGAAACCCGCGCCGGCGAAGGGGAAATAGAGCCATGCTGGAGCTTCTTCTCTGCTCGATGCTGACCATTCTCCCCGACTATCTCTACCGGAGATATGCGCAGGGCAGACGCATCGGCTATGAGATCACGCTCTACTCGGTCTGGTACGAGCTGCGCTGGGGCATCACGCTGTGCCTCATCCTGACCGTTCTGCTCATCACGGTGATCTTCTACAATCACCCGTCGACGACCAATGCGACGGTGATGTTCCGGACCGTGCCGCTGGTGCCGGAGCGGATCGGCCGCGTCGTCGAAGTCAATGTGTCCGGCTTCAGCCAGGACGTTAAACAGGGCCAGCCTCTGTTCCGCCTCGACAGCAGCGAGCAGGAAGCCGCGGCCGAAACGGCGCGCCGCAAGATTGCCGAAGTGGAAGCCGCGCTCATCGCCGCGCGCGCCGAAGTGGTCGGCGCCGAAGGTCAGATCCAGCAGGCGGAGAGCGCCTACAAACAGGCGCTCGACGAGCTTGAGACCAAGCAGGAACTGATGAGCCGCAATGCGGCGACGGTTGCCGCGCGCGAAATCGAGCGGCTGCAGGTGCGTGTCGAGGGCCAGAAGGGCGCCGTCGCTTCCGCAAGGGCAGCGAAGGACTCGGCCGAGCTGCGGATATCGACGCTGCTGCCGGCGCAGAAGGCGAGCGCGGAAGCGGCTCTCGCGGAAGCCGAAACCGATATCGCCAAGAGCATCATCCGCGCCGGCGTCGACGGGCGGGTCGAGCAGTTCCTGCTGCGGATCGGGGATGTCGTCAATCCAATGATGCGCCCCGCGGGCATTCTCATTCCCAAAGGCGCCGGCCGCTGGGCCGTCCAGGCCGGCTTCGGCCAGATCGAAGGGCAGATCATGAAGCCCGGCATGGTCGCGGAGATCACCTGCATCTCCAAACCCTGGACCGTCATTCCGATGGTCGTGACCAGCGTTCAGGATTTCATCGCCGCCGGCCAGTTCCGCGGCGGTGAGCAACTCATCGAAGCACAGCAGGTCGCAAAACCCGGCACGCTGCTCGTCAATATGGAGCCGCTCTATCCGGGCGGGCTCGACGGCGTCATTCCCGGCTCAAGCTGCATCGCCAACGCCTATTCGAGCAATCACGACTTCATCGCGTCAGGTGAGGCGGGCTTCTTTTACGGAATCGTTCTGCACGGCGTTGACGCCACGGCGGTCGTCCATGCGCTGATCCTGCGCATCCAGGCGCTGGTGCTGCCGATCCGGACGCTGGTGCTCAGCGGCGGTCACTAAAGCCACGCGCACGCAATACGAAGCGGCGGCCTCAAGAGCCGCCGCAAATCCTACCGACAAAAGCGCTGAAGATCAGTCCGCGACGAGCTCCCAATCCTTGTCGGGATTGAAGGTGTCGATCTTGGCGGCAGCGGCTTCGCTGTCTTCGCCGAGATCCTTTTCATAAATGCTGCCTTCATTGCTGATCATGAAGGTCATGATGCCGGTCTCGCCATACTTTGCCGGCGTTGCGATGAGGGCGAAGCCCGCGATCATATTGCCGTTGATGACATAGTCGTAGGCGCCGCCGGCAATGTTGTCGCCCTGCTTTGTCAGGACGCGATAGCGGTAGCCGAAATAGCCGGTAGGCGAGTCCTTGGCGCTGAGCGCTTTCTCTTCATCGATGAAAGGGCCGACGGGGCTCTCCACGCCGTCATGCTCTTCGGCGGGCCAGTAGAGCCCATCCATCTTGCCGGGCGAGCTGCGCAGCGTCTGGGCATATTCGTGGACACCGTCTTCGTCCCAGTCGGTATCGTGATAAAGCGTCTGCGCGACGACGTAATTCGTCATCGTGTCGAGCGCTTCGAGCTCGTTCTCGCCGATGCGGCGGTCAAGAATTTCTTCAAGACCGGCATTGGTGTCGAACGACCATTTGCCGTCATCGCCCTTCACCAGCGGGAAGGGGAAGGGCCAGATCAGATCGCCGAGATTGATGATGCGCTTGTCGGGCCCGTCTTCGACGATTTGCAGGCGTTCGGAGGCTGCACCCTGCAATTCGTCAAGGCGCGAGTCGAAATCGTCCGATTTGCCGATCTCATCCGGATTGAGGCCGATGAGCTTGGCGAGACCCGGGACATTCTTGGCTGCGAGTTCCTTGCGGAAAACATCGACGGCTTCGGAGGGCTCGGCAAAGGCCTGCGGTTCACCGCCGATATACTTTGCGATCTCCGGTTCGGCGAAGGCCGGCGTCATGCAGAGCGTCGTGACCAGGGCCGAAGAGAAAAGAAACCGTTTCATTGCGAGTGTCCTTCCAAATCCGATCAGCATCTCAGCCTGCATTCCGAAATCTCAACGGCGTCCGCCGCCGCGTCCGCCACCGCCGCGCCCGCCGCCGGAGAAGCGCGGGCCGCCGCCGCCACCACCGCTGAAGCCGCGCCCACCACCGCCACCGCCGCCGCTATAGCTCACGCGGCCGCGCTGCGAGGCCTGGTGCGTACGCTGACCGCCACCATAATCGCCAAGCGCCGAAGGTTGACGTGGCCGCGAGTCCACGCGCGCCGCAGGTTTGGCGCTCGGGCGCTGCGCCTGCGCTTTCTTTGCAGGCCCCCGTTTTGCTGCCGGCCTTTGTGCGGCCGCGGGGCGTTGCGCCGGACCTGCGCCCGCACCAGGGCGCTGCTGACCTGCGCCGCCCTGACCGACACGATCGGGACCGCCGGGGCGTCCTGCCTGTCCTGCACCGGGACGGTCGGCGATACCGGGCTTGCCGTCCGGACGCTGTAGCCCTTGCTGCACATCGCGGCGCACATCGCGTGTTCCGGCGCTCGGCCGCGCGTTCTCTCGCGCATTGCGGATGCCGGTATCGGGCTTCTTGTCGAGCCTGTTGGTGGAGCGATCCTTCAGCTTGTTCGACACATCGTTGCGATCGAATTTGAGATTGTCCTTGCCACGATCGAAGTTGCGATGGTCGACGCGATCGCGGTTCTGCCATTTGTCGCGGTCGATATTGATGTCGCCGATATCGATATCGACATCGCCGCCCCAGCAGCCTCCATCGTTCCAGTCGATCCAGGATCCCCAGACCGCGCCGGCGATGAAGCCGGGCCAATACGGAACATAGGGGTAGTAGTAGGACGGGTAGGGGTCGCCGTAATAGATCGGCTGCGTCGCCACATAGCCCGGCGCAAGCAGCGCGTTCGGATCGTATTGCGGAACGTAGGTGACCTCTTCCTTCGCCGATTTGATAACGACGGTATTGTTGGTGTTTTCGACGATGACCTTGTCATCGGATTTGATGGCGCCGGCGGCGAGGGCTTTGTCACGCAGCTGCTGGATTGCGGTGAGCACATCCTTTTGCTGGTTGGTGACGGCGGTTCCGAGTTCTTCGGTCCAGGCGAGATCGTCATTCATCATTTTGACGATGTCCGGATAGTTCAGCAGCGAAATGATGCTGCCGTCCCAACTCTTATTCGGCTGCAAATCTTTTTTCGTCGCCGCCTGATCGAGGAAACGCTGCGCCTGCACGACCTGCAGCGGATAGAGTGCACTCGCCAGAACCATACCGACGAGATCGTCAGGATAGAGCGCGATCGGCGCGACGATGACTTCGAGTTCCTCGGCCGATTTGAGTTCGCTTTCGACGACGGCTTCAGGTGAAGCCGGGGCCGCGGCCGTGTCTTGGGCGTGGGCGGTTCCGGAGAGGAACAAGACGAAGGTTGCTGCAACAGCGAGGTAAAGCACGCGCAAAGCCGTTCCTCCCGACACGAGAGCCAGGTTGAAACTGAAGCATCGCGGGAGGCAGACGGTTTTGATCTAGATCAAGAGATCGGCCCGCGATCGCGCGGGCCGATCAGCCGGCCGAGAACAAAAAATGCGACACATCCGATCCCAAGGATCGTGAAAGGCAGGATCGTCATGGCAAGGACGATGCGCCACTTCCAGGCGGTGAAATCTTCATAGAGATGCGGGAAATGATTGACGGCACTGACGCCGAAGGCAACGAGCCCCACGACCACGGCCATGCCGACAAAGGTTATGACGATATCGCGCCTTGAGCGTCTTATTCCGCGCATGCCGGGCCTCCCTCGGAGCCGCACCGGTTTCATTGCCGAGCTTGAACGAAATGCCGCTCCGGCGCGGCCATTTCGGCAGTCTGGAACAATTCTCAACAGCGAATTTGATCTAGATCAAAAGGGAAGCTGATCGATGAAGGCCGTAATCCCCTTTAGGTGATAACGGCTTGGGGGGCGAAGCCTCGTTTGACTAAAATGAGTGAAGCGGAATTCGTTTGAAACGCACAATCTTCGGTTTTCAAACTGCAACATTTCCCGTATAGGTAAGGTCGGAATTTGGAGCCTTTGCAGGCTCTTCGAACGCTGAAGTAGACGGTGCCTTTCGTTTGGAGGCGCGTATGTCAGTTGCATGCGATCAGGCAATCTCTGTTGCCGCCCGGTCTACGCGTTCGCTGGATTTAGTCGCCAGCGCGGTTCCCGGCATTCACGTCACCTATGCGGCAGGTGAAGAAATCCATGGCGAGGGCGAGCCGGCTATTTACGGCTATCGCATCATTTCCGGTGTCGTACGCACATTCCGTGTTCTTCCCGACGGACGCCGGCAGGTCGAGGGATTTCACTTCCACGGCGACGTTTTCAGCATGGAACTCGGCATAAACTACGAGCTTTCCGCCGAAGCCGTCGCCGACACGAAAATACTTGTCATGAAGCGCTCGCTGATCGACACGCTTTTGCAAAACGATCCGGCCGTCGCACGCGAACTTCTGATGTGGTCCTATCAGACGCTGGCGCGGGCGCGCGAACAGATGATGCTGCTTGGCCGCAAGAGTGCTTCGGAGAAAGTTGCGTCCTTCCTTCTGCAATTGGAGATCAACCCGGGGGGAGAGGCCGTCGCGATACCTATGTGCCGGTCCGATATTGCCGATTATCTCGGCCTGACGGTCGAAACCGTCTCTCGCGTTCTGGCCCAGCTCGAGCGCACACATGCCATCGATCTTCCGTCCTCCCGCAAGATCCGGGTCAACAGCCGGGAGAAGCTCGCCGCACTGGCGGGTATGTAGCGGCGCGTATACAAATGGTGGAAGCCGCGCGGGAAACTTGGGCAAAACCCATGCACCGCGGGGTAGGGAGCGCGGGATGGTCCGCAGGGGGATAGGGCCGCATATTCTGGTCGCCTGCGTGGTCGCAGCGCTTCCGGCGCTTGGCGGCTGCGCGTCCGGCCCGGTGCGCGAGGCGTTCAGCAAAGACGCGGCCGTCGCCGCGACATTCCCCGGCTATGAGAACATCCGTTATTGGGGCGATGAGGCGCCGCCCAATATGGAGGAACGCGCGAAGACGATCCGCGCAGCCTGGGATGCCAATGGCAGCAAAACCCGCTCGCTCAGCATTCTGGCGATCTCCGGCGGCGCGGAAGACGGCGCCTATGGCGCCGGGCTTCTCAATGGCTGGAGCGAAAAAGGCGATCGTCCGCAATTCGATATGGTCACCGGGATTTCGACAGGCGCGCTGGCCGCGCCTTTCGCCTTTATGGGTCCGGCTTACGACCGTCAGTTGATGGAGGTCTATACGAAGACCGACGCTTCCCAGGTCTTCAAGAAACGCGTCGTCGCCGGCCTGCTCGGCGGCGAGAGCCTGGCCGATACCGGCCCGCTGCTGAAGACGATCCAGCGTTATGCCAATGCGGATCTGCTCGCCGCCATCGGCGAAGAACACCGCAAGGGAAGGCGGCTGCTGATCGGTACGACGAATATCGATCTCGGCCGGCCGGTGATCTGGGATATCGGCGCAATTGCCAATAGCGGATTGCCGAACCGCGTCGAACTCTTCCAGAAAATCCTTCTTGCGTCGGCGGCGATCCCCGGAATGTTTCCGCCGGTCAAATTCGAGACGGTCGCCGACGGCAGGAAGGTCACCGAACTTCACGTCGACGGCGGTGTCGTCAATCAGGTCTTCGCCTATCCGCCGGAGCTTGGCCTTTCGCGCTTCATCCACGGCCGCAAGGTCAATCTCTATGTGATCCGCAATTCGAAGGAGAAGCCGGATTTCCAGATAACGAAGGCAAGCGCCCTTGCGTTGGGCAGCCGCTCGACCTCGGTCCTGATCCGTACGCAAGGCGTCGGCGATCTTTACCGCATCTACGCCACATCGAAACGCGACGGCCTGAACTTCCAGCTCGTTCTGATTCCGGCAGAATTCAGCCACAAGCTCGAACAGCCTTTCGACACCGCCTATATGGGCGCGCTCTATCGCTTCGGGCTCGATCGGGGCCGTACCGGCATACCGTGGCAAAGCACGCCGCCCGGGATGGGCAGATCCTGAGGACCGGAGAGCATGGCGAAAGGCAAAGCCCGCAAAAGCGCGGTCCGCTCCGGCAAAGCCGATACGTCCGATCAACGCGCTCGCGAGCGGGCGATCTACGCTTCGGCGTCTGTCATCATGCTCATTGCTGCGGCCGCGACCTTCTGGAAGGGCCGTACCGTCTACCGGCATATCTATATGCACCAGACGGGGGCCTCGCTGGAGGATCTCATCGTCATTCTTGTGTCGATCTCGGTGATCCAGATTGCCTTCTGGTCGGTGCTGGATGCACCGCCGCCTTTCGCCATCCGCAAGAACGTCTTCTTCGCCAGCTTCGTGCTCTTCTTAAGCCGCATTAGCTTTATGCTCGCGGGCGCCTTGTTCTCGATTGTCGTGCTTGTGCGGTTCGAGGAACTCGATATCCGCCCCCGCGCGCTCCTTGTTTTCGTCGCAGTCCTTTTCACGATCTACTGTTTTTCGAAATGGATCGAGCGGCTGGGCCATGCCCTCGAGCACGGTTCCGACGGCCATACGGGCTGACGCCGTCAATACCGCCACTTGCAACTTTTGATCTAGATCAAAAACACCCCGCACAGCGCCTCTAGGGTCCTCAGGTCACGTGGTGGCCCGAACCCATGTCGCGAATTTTATTCAAGCACTTGGCGCCCTCTCACCGCAGCAGCCCGCTGGCTGAAAGCTGTTTCCGGCCGCGCGTGAATTTCCTTTCCCGATGGCCAAGCGCGCGCCTCTGCGCCGCCTGCGCCTTTCCCGAAACCGAAAAGGGGACCTTGCGATGACTCAGACAAGCCGTGCGCCTGCGCGCATCGACCGGTTCTTCTCCATGCCATCGGCGCGCGCAGACAGCTGGCGCGATCTCGTCGGCCTCGCGCAACGCTGGGAAACAGGGAAGGGCGACCGCAAGGCGGTCGAGGCCGCTCTCGGCGAACTTGCAGTGATGGAGGAATTTCACGCCTATCCCGGCATCCGCCTGATGTCGGCGCTCCGGGACAGACTGGCGGCCGATGCCGCGCAAGGCTTCACATCGCTCGCGCGCAATATTTCCTCGGCGATTATCACGCGCGACTACAAGCACGACCCTGCCGAATGGGAGACATCGGAGGATGTGGCGAACACGCCCGCCGACCGCCTGCCGCCCACCCTCGGTCGCGGCGAGGCACATCGCCCATATTTCGAAGTTCTCGTTGTCTCGCCGGCACCCGCGGCGCGCTGGCAGCATATGGCCGGCGAGTTCCGCCGCCTGCGCCGTCCGGAAGACGAATTCATCTACGAGCCGGTGTTTGTCGGAAGCCTCGAAGACGCCGTCTGCGCGGCCATCGTCAATCCCGACCTTGCAGCCGTCATCATCTATGACGGTTTCGGTCAGCGCTCGCGCCATGACGCGCCCGTTCTGCGCAGCGTGCTGGAGGCAACCGGGCTTGCGGCCGCCGCCGACGAGCGGGGAGAACTGTCACTGTTTCTTGCCGACGGCATCAAGAGCATAAGGCCGGAACTTGATATCTATCTTCTGTCGGACCGTGCGGTTGAAAAGACGGCCGGCGATGTGCGGGCGAGCGCCATCCGCCGCGTCTTCTACCAAATAGAAGAGCCGCTCGAACTGCACCTTTCGGTTCTTGAGGGAGTCCGCGCCCGTTACGAGACGCCGTTCTTCGACAATCTGAAGCGCTATGCGCGACGTCCGGTCGGTACATTCCACGCTCTGCCGATCGCGCGCGGCAAGTCGGTTTTCAAATCCGACTGGATCCGCGATATGGGAGAGTTCTACGGCATCAACCTGTTCCTGGCCGAAAGCTCGGCCACGACCGGCGGTCTCGATAGTCTTCTCGAGCCGACCGGCAACATTAAAAAAGCGCAGGAGATGGCGGCACGCGCGTTCGGCGCCGACCATGTCTTCTTCGTCACCAACGGAACCTCAACCAGCAACAAGATGGTGCATCAGGCGCTGGTCGCGCCGGGCGACATCGTCATCCTCGACCGCAACTGCCACAAATCGCACCATTACGGCCTCGTGCTCGCCGGCGGTCAGCCGCTTTACGTCGATGCATTCCCGATGACGGAATATTCGATGTATGGCGCGGTGCCGCTGAAAACGATCAAATCCGCGCTGCTCGATCTGAAGGAGGAGGGGCGGCTCGACAAGCTGCGCATCGTCGATCTCACCAACTGCACATTCGACGGCCACATCTACAATACGCGCCGCGTGATGGAAGAATGCCTCGCCATCAAGCCTGATGTCGTTTTCCTGTGGGACGAGGCCTGGTTTGCCTTTGCGCGCTGGTCGCCTTTCCTGCGCCCGCGCACCGCCATGGGCGGCGCAGAGGCCATCGAGAAATGGCTGCGCGATCCCGCCTCGCTTCAGGCCTATGAGAAGCAGCAGAAGGAGCTCGGCGACAAGCCGTCGCGCGAGAAGCTTCTCGCCACACGGCTTATCCCGGATCCGAGGAAGGTTCGCCTGCGGGTCTATCAGACGAACTCGACCCATAAATCCATGTCGGCGATCCGGCAGGGCTCGATGGTCCTCGTCAAGGATGTCGATTTTCATAACGTCGAAGCGCAGTTCCACGAAGCCATCTTCACACACGCCTCGACCAGCCCGAACCAGCAGCTCATCGCCAGCCTTGATGTCGCGCGCCGGCAAATGGAGCTTGAGGGCTACGGCCTGGTTCAGAACGCCATCGAGATCGCGCTCGATATCAGACGCGAGGTCAACAGCCATCCGGTGATCTCGCGCTATTTCAAAGTTCTCGGCGCGCCCGAAATGGTGCCGGCCGAGTACAGATCGGCGGGCTTTGTCGACGCGCTGACTCCCGGCACCACCTGGGGCGACTTCCTGAGAAGCGCGCGTGAGGACGAGTTCTGCCTCGATTTCACCCGCATGACGGTTGTCTGCGGCAGCGCCGGGTTCGACGGCACCCAGTTCAAGGGGCTGCTCGCCGACAAATACAGCATCCAGCTCAACAAGACGTCGCGCAACAGCGTCCTGCTGCAGTCGAACATCAACAACACCCGCAGCGATGTCGCGCATCTGATCCGCGTACTGCTCGAAATCAGCACCGATATCGAAGACCGGCTTGCCAATGGCGGCGAAGCCGCGCGGCAGGCTTTCGCCGCAAGGGTCAAGTCGCTGATGACCGATGTTCCGGACCTTCCGAACTTCAGCCATTTCCACGAGAGCTTCCGCAAGGATGCCGGAAAGAAGACGGCGGAAGGCGATATGCGGACCGCATTTTACGGCGCCTACAAAGCCGAGTTCTGTGAATACATCCCGCTGAGAAGTCCGGATATCGACCGGCGTCTCAAGGAGGGCCCCGATATGGTGTCGGCGAATTTCGTTATCCCGTATCCGCCTGGCTTCCCGATCATGGTTCCGGGGCAGGTGATCACGAAAGAAACCATCGATTTCATGCGCAAACTCGATGTGAAGGAAATCCACGGCTACGAGAGCGCGCGCGGCCTGAAACTACTCAAGGCAGACACGCCGGCCGCCAAAGCGCGCCGCACCGCAGCGTAAAGGGGGACACGACCATGCAAGCGATTTTCGATTTTCTGGCGGCAAATCCATACGTACTGCTCTTTGTGACCGTGGGCCTCTCGGTTTGGGTTGGACGCTTCACAGTTGCCGGCTACGGTTTGGGCATGGTCGCCGCGGCGATCGTGGTCGGCGCCGGCCTTTCGGTCTGGGCGTCGACCTACAGCGTGAAGCTCGAACTCAATAATTTCACGCGACTCCTGTTCTACTACCTCTTTATGTACGGTGTCGGACTGCGCGTCGGTCCGTCTTTCGTGAACAGTCTCGGCGGCGACGGCTTGCGTTTCACTTTCCTGGCATTCGTGGCCGCCGGACTGGGTCTGGCGCTCTGTGTTGCCGGCACGATATTCTTCGATCTCCCTGTTGGTGCCGCAGGCGGCATCCTGGCCGGCTCGCAGACCATGTCGGCGGCCATTGGCTCGGCCGAACAAGCGGTGTCTGATGGCATCGTAACCTTGCCGCCTGGAACGACGGCCGAACAGGTCACCGCCATGATCGCGCTGTCCTACGGCATCACCTATATCTGGGGCACGGTCGGCATCATCCTGATCGTTAAATATCTGCCGAAATGGTGGGGTATCGACGCCCGTAAGACTGCGGCGGAATATGAGAAGAAGCATGGCGTCGCCAGCGGCGACACCGCCAATCTCTCCGGCTGGACGCCGGGCGCTCTCCGTGCCTACAAACTGGAAAACAAGTCGTGGTCCGGCAAGACCATTCGCGACATGCTGCACGCAAATCCGGAATATCGGGTTGTCAATATCGTGCGTGACGGCAAAGCCTACGGCGCTGACGAAGATATGCCGCTCAAGCTTGGCGATATCATCGCCCTTGGCGGCGCTCGCGCGGCCATGACGGAGAAGATGGGCCTGATCGGCGCGGAAGTCGCCGATAAGACGGCCCTGGATCTGCCGCTCGATCGGGCCGAAATCCTCGTTACCAACAAGGAAATCCTCAAGCAGACGCGCGAGGAATGGCGCGCTCTTCCCGGCGCCGATCAGATACAGGTCGTCGGCCTCGAACGTTCCGGCGTGCCGATCCCGATCGGCACCAATACAAAGCTGCAACGCATGGACATCGTGACGGTCGTCGGCCTCAAAGGCGCTGTCACGAGCATCGGCAACGCATTCGGCCGGGTCATCCGCCCGTCGACGGCCACCGATCTTCTGACTTTGTCGTTGGGCATGATTCTGGGCTTCCTCATCGGCAAGATCCAGTTTCCGGCCTTCGGCGCCAGTGTCGGCCTCGGCAATGCCGGCGGCCTTCTGGTCGCGGGCGTGATCGTGTCGTCGATCTCCTCGCGGCTGCGTTTCTTCGGCAATACGCCGGCGGCTGCCCGCAACGTGCTCGAGGATCTCGGCCTCATCGTTTTCATCGCCATCGTCGGAATCAATGCCGGCAATTCGCTGCTCACACAGCTGACCGGCGACGTTGCGCTGAAGATTTTCATCGTCGGCTTCATCGCCTGCACGATCCCGCCCTTCGTCGTCTGGGCGATCGGCCTGTACATGTTCAGAACCAACCCCGCGATCCTCATGGGGGCCGTAGCTGGCGCCCGCAGCCATAGCGGCCCATGCCGCGAGGCGGCAGTGGAGATCCAGTCGAACGTTCCATGGATCGGCTTCCCGGTCGCCTACGCAGTCTCCGGCGTGTTGCTTACGGTGTTCGGTTACATCGCCATGGCCTTGGCGCATTGAGAGGAACGTAAGCGTACAGGGAGCAGGCACGCTCCCATTGCGGTCATCGTGCCGGTGAGGCGTTTCCCTCCCGGCCCACCGGCACGATGATATTTTTTCGCGGGATCGCCGATGAGCCTGACTTCGGTTGCAACTCTCTTCGCCGCAGCGGGCGTTCTGCTCCTCGGAACTGTGGTCAACCGTTCGGTTCCGTTTCTGTCGCGTTACGCGATCCCCGATCCGATTACCGGCGGTCTGATTTTCGCGCTTGCCGCCTGGGGCGCGCAGGCTTTCGCCGGATTTGAGCTTCGCTTCGACCCCGTGGTGTCCGGCCCGCTGCTTCTTGCCTTCTTCGCGTCAGTGGGGCTGTCAGCGGACTTTCGCGATCTCGGCCGCGGCGGCCTGACTTTGATCCGCTATCTCCTCGTGCTCGCGCCCTTCGTTGCGCTGCAGAACGTCATCGGCATTTTCACGGCGCGGGCGATCGATCTGCCGCCGACCATGGGTCTGATCGTCGGCTCGATCACGCTCGTCGGCGGTCACGGCACGGGCGCGGCCTATGCCAGCCTGTTCGACACCAATTACAATCTGACGACTGCGTTGCCGATCGCGATGGCCGCGGCAACCTTCGGCCTCATTCTCGGCGGCGTTACCGGCGGTCCGGTCGGCAATACGATCATCACGCGGTTCAATCTGTCGGGTCAAAAGCCGCGCGGGAGAGGCAGGGAGAAGACGGAAGTTGAAATTATCACCGTCACGCATCTCATCTCGGCACTCGCGGCGATCACGATCTGCATGCTGATCGGCGATCAGCTTGCATCGCTTATGGCCGATGCCGTCGTAAAACTCCCGGCATTCGTATGGGCGCTGCTGACCGGGGTGATCCTTCGCAATGTATTCCAGATCGCCGGTATCTGGCGCATGAGCTCGCGTCCGACCGACCTTCTCGGCGGCATGGGGCTCGGCCTGTTTCTGGCGCTTGCAATGATGCAGTTGCGTCTCTGGGAGTTTGCCGATCTCGTCGGTCCGCTGGCGGTGATACTTATCGCACAGACGATCGCCTGTGCGGCCTATGCAATATTCGTCGCTTTTCCCGGCATGGGACGCGATTACGATGCGGCACTGATGGCGGCCGGCGTCATCGGCTTTTGCATGGGCTCGACCGCAACCGCTGTTGCCATCACGCAGGCTCTCGAGGCACGTCACGGACCAAGCCGCCAGGCGCGGCTCATCGTGCCGCTGACCGGCGCCTTCTTCATCGATCTCGTCAATGCCGCAATCCTTGCCGGCTTCCTGTCGATGCGGTGGTTTTCATGAAGCGCTTCCTACTCCTTCTTCCGGCGCTTTTCCTGGTTGCATGCGGCCGCAATCCCGATGCAGCACAGGTCCAGAAAGATATCGAGGAGCGGCTCAACGGCGCATTTCCGGATCGTATGCTGACCGTCGATAGCTTCGACCGTCAGGGCCGCATGGAGACGGGCGATGGTGTAACCGTCTTTTTCAAAACCCAGCTGAAGGTCGAACAGCCGCTCGATCTCGGAAAATGGGGCGGGCCGAATGCGCAGCTTCTCGCCGGTATCATGGGAGCGGGAACAAAAGGCATTGCCGGGCTGACGCAGGGCGGCAATCAGACCGGCGACCGTCTGACCGTGTTCGGCACGCTGCCTTACAAGAACAGCGGCGGCGCCTGGATTCCGGCGGCCGTACCTGGCCCGTCGGAGAAGCGCGTCGAAGGACCGCCAGGCCAGCTCACCGGCGCCGAGAGGCTTCTTGCCACGCTCGGCGACACGCTGCGCGCCGCACCATCCAATACCTCGCCGACCGGCTCGCGCATCGTCGAGGAAGAACTCGAAGGCGCCGTTCGTAACGTCAATGCTCGTCTCGCGCGGCTTGCCGCGGGCTATCCCGTTGCGGCCGGCCCGCCCGGCGGCAATTACGAGCGTCTGGCGAAATCTCTCGCCGCCGATGCTCAGCTGCAGGGCGTCAGGCTCGTGGTCATGCCGACAGCGGGCAGTGTCGAGAATGTTGCTCTGCTGCGTCAGCGCACGGCCGAGCTCGCCTTCATACAGGCTGATGTCGCAGCCCTGGCCACGGCCGGAAAGGGTGCCTTCGCCACGGCCGGCCCGTATGAAGGGCTGCGTGCACTCCTGGCGCTCTTTCCCGAGCAATTGCATATCATCGTGCGCGGCAATGATCGGGCCCAAAAACTGTCTGATCTGTCGGGACGCAAGGTTTCACTTGGTCTCGCAAACTCCGGCACGCGCGTAACCGCAACGACCGTGTTGTCAGCCGCGAAAGTGTCCGTCACCGAACCGCCCGGCACCGATACGCTCGATCCGCGCGCGGCGCTGACGGCGCTGAAAACCGGAGAGCTCGACGCGGTGTTCCTTGTCGGCGCCGCCCCCTTTCTTCCTGTCGTTGAAGCCTTCGGCACGGCGCCTTTGCGCCTTCTGCCGATCGAACCCGCGCTCGGCGAACGGCTGAAGCCGGAGGGCATCATCTCAATGCAAGTTCCGGCCCTTGCTTATCCTGGCCAGAAGGAAACCGTGTCGACGGTTGCCGTCGCAGCATTGCTCGCGATCGATTCAAGCCTGACCGAAGCCGAAGCGCGCCGCATCGGCGAGACGGCTCTCAATCGTGTCGGCGCGCGCGAGCGCGATGCACTGTCTCTTATGGTCACGCCGGCAACCGCCGGGCTCGGAATACCCGTGCCGCTGCATCCGGCGGCCGCTGCTCTTCCGGGCATAAGCCCACGCTGAATTTAAAGGTCAAAAATGGGGACTGGGATATGCCGAAACTGAAAACGCTCATCGCGGCGATGCTCTTCTGCGCCGTCGCTGCGCCGGTCATGGCGCAGACCATCAGCTATGGCGAGGCCATCGATAAATTGGTCGCGGCCTGCGGCGCCGATGTCGACAAATACTGCAAGGATGTCCGGCTCGGCGGCAACCGCATCCAGGACTGCCTGTCCGCCAATGCCGGTGTATCCGGCATCTGCAAGGTGACTCTCAACGAGGTAAACGAGCTTCTGCAAAAGCGGGCGGCCGCGCAAGCCGCGGTGCCGCAGCTCTGCAAATCCGAAGCGAAGCGTCTGTGCGAGAATTTTCGCGAGGGGCGGGGGCGTATCCTGCGCTGCCTGACGCGCGAAGAAAACGCACGCAACGTCTCAAAGGAATGCAACACGGCCATCACCAATGCCGGCTGGCGCTGAAGCGCTTTTCTATTCGGGGGATAAGAACGATGAAAAATTCCACGCTTCTTCTGGCGCTGAGCGGCTTTCTCCTGCCGTCGGCGGTCTCGGCACAATCGGCCGTCTCTTATGGCGAGATCCTGCAAAGCCTCGGGGGCAGTGTCCCTGCCGTGCACGCGGCGGGCGTCGATGTCGAACTTCTGCGTCAGGACATCACCAAACGCATAATCGCCGAGGGCAAAGGTACCGAGAACGCCGCAAGCCCGCCGCCCGTGCTGCAGGAACTGGCGCGCCTTCCCAATCTCACCCTCGTCATCGAATTCGATTTCGACAGCGACCGCATCCGCCCGCAATCCTACCCCACGATCGCCCGCATTGCGGATGCGCTCCACCATCCGGTTCTGCTCGGCTACCGTTTCATGGTCGCCGGCCATACTGACGGGAAGGGAACACGCGAATACAATCTCGATCTCAGCCAGCGCCGCGCCAACGCCGTGGTCGAGGCTCTGGTCACCACATTCCGGATCGAGCCGGACCGGCTCGGAGCGCTCGGCCTCGGCGAGGAGCAGCTCCGGGTGCCGGGCGATCCGGAGGGCGCGGTCAACAGGAGGGTCCAAATCCTCAATCTCGGGCCGCTCTAAGCCCCGGTGGGGAGCCCGAAATTCGCCCTCAGTGCACGCCGCTCGCGCGTAAAAGTTTATCCCGTTTCAAGGTTTGTCTGAGACACTCGCGCCATTAAATCCAGGGACTTGGGCGCATCCCTTTGTCGGCGTTAGATTTTCCCAGTTTCGGACCGCGCAAGGCCTTGCTTCCCCTTCGGCAGCAGGTACGCATAGCCACGGTCCTTGTCTGCCTTGGCCTCATTGTCACGGCCTGGATCCTCCTGTCCCAGGCACGCACCGCAGCCCTCAATGCCGCCGAGGTGACCACCCGCAATCTCGTTGGCATGCTGACTCAGCATACGGAGCGGACTTTCGACTCCGTCGACATGCTGCTGCGGATCGTTGCCCGCGAACTCGGCCCCCGCCCGGAAGACCCGATCCGCAAATCGGAGCTGGCGGCAAAAGTCGCCCAGCTCGCGCAGGATCTGCCGCACATCATGTCGGTAAGACTCCTGGACCCGGACAACGCAACGCCGCTGTTTGAGTTCTTCCGCACGAGCCCGACCGGCCGCTCCGCCGATCCGGAAGCTTTGGCCATTCACGCCTCGAACCACTATCTCGGCCTGCAGATCGGCCATCCCTATTACGATGAGACGGGCAGGGCCTGGGTTGTCGGCGTCAGCCGTCGAGTCAGCGGTCAGGAAGGCGTTCCCGGCCTTGTCGTCCAGGCGCTTCTCAATCTCGAATATCTGCAAAGCTTCTACGGCTCGATCGATATGGGCCACGACGCCTCGATCAGCGTCATCCGCGAAGACGGCATCATGATCGCGCGCCGGCCGTTCAATCCGGCCGATATCGGCCGGGATGTGTCGAAAGCACTGTGGCCCAGCATCGGCGACCGCAATCGCGGCAATTATCACATCACCGCGCTGACGGACGGCATCACGCGCATTTACGGATTCCAGCGGCTCGACCGCACGCCGCTTGTCATTACGGCAGGTCTTTCTGAAGCAAGCATACTTGCCGAATGGCGCCAGGAAGCAACGCGCGCCATGGGCATTGCCGGCATGGCCGCGCTCGTCCTCATGATACTCGGCGAAGCGCTTGCCCGCCTGGTCGGCCACCGCGAAAAGGCCGAGCGCGACCTTATCCATGCCGCCAATCACGATAGCCTGACCGGCCTCAGCAATCGCGCGGCGTTTCAGGAACGTCTCGACGCCGCCGTCGCCAACAGCGATCTTCCTTTGTGCGTTCTTCTGCTCGACCTCGACGAGTTCAAGGCCATCAACGACACGCTCGGCCACGATGCGGGCGACTCGCTTTTGTGCGCTGCCGCGGTGCGCCTGACACGCATCGTGCCGAACCGCGGCTTTGTCGCGCGCCTTGGCGGCGACGAATTTGCGATCGTGGTGCCCGATGCGCTCGAAGTCGGACGCATCACGGCACGCAGCATTTTGGCTTCGCTCCGTCAGCCTTTCCCCTATCAGGGCCAGACCGTCATGACGGCCGCGAGCATCGGCATCGCCGTGTTTCCGGAGCATGGCCGCAATGCAAGCGATCTTTTGAAGAACGCCGACATCGCGATGTATGCCGCCAAAGAGGGTGGCCGCGGACGCTATGCCGTTTTTGAACCGGCCATGCGCACCGAGATTCTGCAGCGCATCGAACTGCACGAGGATGTCAAAGCCGGCATCGAAGAGGATCTTTTCGTCCCGTTCTATCAGCCGCAGATTTCGCTGCGCAGCGGGGAGATTTCTGGCTTTGAGGCACTGGCGCGCTGGCGTCATCCCGTGAAGGGGCTTCTCGGACCGGCGGCGTTCGGCTCGGCCTTCGAAAACCATGATCTTGCGATCGCGATGGGCCGCAAACTGTTCCGCCACATCATGAGCGATGTGAAGGATTGGGTCGCCTCGGGACTTGCATTCACGCGCGTCGCCATCAATGCGGCCGCCGCCGAGCTCGACCATCCGGACTATGCGTCCTGGGTGCTGAACGAGCTCATGACCTCGCAGATACCGCCGCACTATATCGAGATCGAAGTGACCGAAGGCGTGCTGTTCGGCAAAACCTTCGATCGAGTGCAGGAAAACCTTTTGCGCCTGCACGGGGCGGGCGTTCGTATTTCGCTCGACGATTTCGGCACCGGCTATGCCTCACTGACCCACCTCAAACGTTTCCCAATCAGCGCGCTTAAGATCGACCGCAGTTTCGTGCACAGCCTCGACAGCAACGGCATCGATGGCAGCATCGTCACCGCGGTTGCCGATCTCGCGCGGGCGCTGAAGGTCGAGGTCATCGCCGAAGGCGTCGAGCAGGAATATCAGGCGGAGTTTTTGAAGAAAGCCGGCTGCACGCACGCGCAGGGCTATTTCTTCGCAAAGCCGATGGCCTCGTCGCGCGTGCCGCATTTCATCGAAAGCCATGCCGGCACCTCCGGCGATTTCCGCATAGCGGGGCGCGCATGATCCGCACAGCACTCCGCGTCTTTGGCGCAACAACCCTTCTTCTGCTTGCCGGCCACGGTCCGGCCGCGGCCTGGCAGCCTGACCGCGCCATCCGCGTCATCGTACCGTTCGCCGCCGGCGGACCGAGCGACACGATCGCCCGCATAGTTGCGACGGAAATGTCCGCGGTGCTGCATCAGCCGGTCTATATCGACAATATTCCGGGGGCAGGCGGCGCCACGGGCGTCAAGCGCTTCCTCGAAGAGGCCTATGACAGCCACACGCTGCTGGTCGGGCATATGGGTACGCACGGGGCGGCGCCTGCGCTGAAATCGGATATCGGCTACGACCCGGTCAAAGACTTTGCGGCAATCGGTCTTGCGGCCTCGACGCCCATGGTCATTACGGTTGCGCCCAAGCTCGGCGTGAAGGATCTGGCCGGTCTCTCGGTCCTAATGCGCACGCGCGGCTCGGAAATGCACATCGCCCATGCGGGCCAGGGTTCGGTGTCGCATGCCGCGGCCATGCTGTTGCAATCCTCGTTCGGAACGACTGCGGCTTTGTCGTCCTATCAGGGCACAGGACCCGCGCTGAACGATCTTCTCGCCGACAAGGTCGACATCCTGATCGATCAGATCGTCAATATCGCGCCGGCGATCGCGGCCAAGCGCGTGCAGGCTTTAGCGGTGGTCGGCTCGCGCCGTTCGGAAATCCTGCCCAGCGTCGCGGCCACGGGCGAACTCGGCTTCAATGTGGAAATGAATGCCTGGAACGCCTTCTTCGCAAAAAAAGATACGCCGCCGGATGAAATCGCAACGATCAACGCCGCCCTGCGCTATGCCCTCAACGATCCGCGCAGCCGTGCGCGGTTGCTCGATCTCGGCGCCGACATACCGGACGATGACGCAGGCACGCCCGGCGCCCTGGCCAAGCTCGTGAAAGAGGAGGTCGAACGCTGGGCCGAGCCCCATCTCGAAATTCGGCGATAGACCTCGATCAAAGGAATAATATCCACCCTACGCCGAATCCCTCCGCCGCGTGGTATACAGGCGCCCCAGTTTTGACACTTTGGGCAGGCTTCCGTGTTAACGGACGGCGTCCAGGGACGGGGTTTGATGCACCGCGCATTTTCGGCGGCAGCTGACGGGGAGGGGAAACCCTTCGATTTCCGGGCTTTTTCCCGCGTCGCCACCCTTGGCGCGGCAGCACTGCTGCTCGCCGCCTGTTCCGGCAAATCCATGATCGATCCGCGGCTCGGCGTCGCCGCCAGCCCGAAAATTGTGGAAGAAGGCGCGCCCGTGCCGAAGGGCGGAGGCCAGGAAAAGGCCGGCGAAGCCTATAAAGTCGCCGGCAAGACCTACCATCCCGACGGCAATCCCGAAGGCTATTCGGAAGAGGGGCTCGCCTCCTGGTACGGTTCGGCCTTCCACGGCCGCATGACCGCCAATGGCGAAATCTTCGATATGGGCTCGATCTCGGCCGCCCATCCGACCCTACCGCTGCCCTCTTATGCGCGGGTCACCAACGTCAATAACGGCAAGAGCATCATCGTCCGCGTCAACGATCGCGGGCCCTATCACGGCAATCGGGCGCTCGATGTTTCGCAGCGCGTCGCCGAAGTGCTCGATTTCAAGCAGCGCGGCATGGCGCGCGTGAAGATCGATTATGTCGGCCCGGCTTCGCTGAAGGGCAGTGACGATGAGAAGCTGATGGCGACCTTCCGTGAAAACGGCATGGAGCCGACAACGGCCATCGCCGGCCTTGCGCCGTCTGCGCCGAGTCCGGCTCTTGCGACGACCGGCCAGACCCCGCCGAACCTTCCGGCGCCCCCGCCGCAACAGACCGCCTACAACACGCCCGTGACGACGCCGTCCAACGTCTCAAAGCGTATCGATGCGGGCTTTGGCGGCATGACCAGCCCGCAGCCGCTGCGCCAGCAGAGCAGCGGCACCCTGGTCGAACCGGTCCTCAGCGGTTTTGCCTTCAATCCTTCGGCTCTTAGCGGCCTTCGCTGAATTCCCCCATTGGACGCGTGCGCGGCCCGCGCTAAACCAGCGCTGGGATGAGTCTGCGGCTTCACATGCTTGAGAGACTGACACGGCGGATCGGCGAGGGGCTGGTGGCGGCGGCGCTTGTGCTGCCGGTTTGGGCGCTGCCGGCTCTGGCGCAGCCGGCCGTAGCGCCGATCTTCGAGACGGATGCGCGCCAGGCAATCCTCATCGATTCCACCAATGATGCGGTGCTCTACACCAAAGAGCCGGACGCCCCGTTTGCTCCGGCAAGCCTTGCCAAGCTGATGACGCTAGCCGTCACCTTCGACGAGATCAAACGCGGCTTCCTGACGCCGACGGCGCCTTTCACCGTATCGCAGAACGCCTGGCGGACCGGCGGCGCACCGGCACGCACGACCACCATGTTCGCGCGTGTCGGCAGCGAAGTGACGGTGAAGGATCTCATCCGCGGCACGGCCATCGTCGTCGCCAATGACGGCGCCATCGCTTTGGCCGAAGGCATCGCTGGATCGGAAGAGAAGTTCGCCGAACGCATGAATGCGATGGCCAAAGAAATGGGCCTGACATCCTCGGTGTTCGTCAACTCGACAGGGCTTCCGGCGCCGGGTGCGCGGACATCGGTGCGCGATCTGGCCCGCATCGCCCAATGGGTCATCACGCGCAATCCCGACATGTATCCCGTCTTCTCCGAGCCCGAGATCGATTTCGGCGGCGTGCGCCAGCTCAATCGAAATCCTTTGATGGGCCAGTATGAGGGCACCGACGGCATGCTCATCGGCTCGATCGCCGGCGAGGGGCACATCATCGTCGCGTCCGCCGTGCGCGGCGGCAAAAGGCTGATCGCCGTTCTCGGCGGGCTTGCCGATGAGAAGGTGCGCCTACGCGCCACAAGCGCGCTGCTCGACTGGGGCTTCACCGGCTATATCGACCGCGATCTCTTTGCCAAGGGCGATATGGTGGCGACCGCGCAGGTGTTCGGCGGAACGCAAGGCTCGGTCAAACTCGTCGCTCAGGAAAAGGTGACGCTGCCGGTGCCGAAAGACGGCAATAGCCGGATCAGCGCGCGCGTCGTCTATCGCGGGCCGATTACCGCGCCCGTCTCGAGAGGCGATCGCATCGGGGTGCTGCGCATCTGGCGCGACAATCTCCTGCAGCGCGAAGTGCCGCTGATCGCCGACGAGAACATCGAGGAAGGCTCGCTCTTCCAGCGCGCCTTCGACGCCGGTTATGAGATCATCGCCGGAGCGTTGCATCCTTACGCCGTAAAGCTCTTTCCATGGCTTTTCACCGGTGGCTGACATGACCGCGGGGCGCCGCCGCTTCATCACGTTCGAAGGCGGCGAGGGCGCCGGCAAGAGCACGCAGGTCGATCGCCTTGCGGCAAGGCTGCGCGCCCGCGGCCAGGAAGTCGTGACGACGCGCGAGCCGGGCGGCTCGCCGACCGCCGAGAAATTCCGCAACATCGTTCTGTCCGGACAGGCCAAGCAGTTCGGCGCTTTCGCCGAGACGACTCTGTTTGCGGCGGCAAGGCTCGATCATCTGCGCGAAACCATCGAACCGGCGCTCCGCCGCGGCGCCTGGGTGATCTGCGACCGCTTCATGGATTCGACGCGCGCCTATCAGGGCGCGCTCGGCAAAATCAAACCCGGCGTCATGCGCGCGCTCGAATTCGTCACCGTCGGCGACACGGTGCCGGGGCTGACTCTGCTACTCGATCTGCCGCCGGAAGATGGGCTGAAGCGCGCCGCCAAGCGCGGCATGGGCCGCAGGGCCGACCGGTTCGAAAGCGAAGACATAGATTATCACCGTTCGCTGCGCCGCGCCTTCCTCGACATCGCCGCCGAAGAGCCGAAGCGCATCCACACCATCGACGCCCAGAAATCGCCGGACGAAGTCGCCCAGGCGGTATGGGACGATGTGGCGAAAACCTTCGCGCTCGAAAAGTCCCGCGTATGAGCGACGGCGAACTCCTCGATCACGACCGGCTGGACGAGGCGCCGCATCCGCGCGCCACTTTCCATCTCATCGGCCACAAAGCCGCCGAGCAGACTTTGCTCGACGCCTACCGCTCCGGCCGCATGCACCATGCCTGGATCATCGGCGGAGAAGAGGGGATCGGCAAAGCGACGCTCGCTTACCGTCTCGCCCGCTTCATCTTCGCCCATCCCGAACCCGCCGCACCGGATGTCGTGGAAGCCAAAGATCTCGAGGTTGATCCGAACGTGCCCGCCGCACGGCGCATGGCGCAGCAGGCGCATCCCGATCTCTTCGTTCTGAAGCGCGGGCTCACCAAAGACGGCCGCTCGCTGATGGGCGAGATTTCGGTCGCGGAAGCGCGCCGCGCCGTGAACTTCTTTTCGACGACGGCGGGCGAGGGCGGCTGGCGCATCACGATCGTCGATACCGCCGACGACCTCAACACCAATGCCGCAAACGCTCTGCTCAAGGTTCTGGAAGAGCCGCCGCCGCGCTCGCTGTTTCTCATCCTGTCGTCGGCGCCCAAGCGCCTGCTGCCGACGATCCGCTCGCGCTGCCGCACGCTGCTTCTGAAGCCGCTGTCCGATGAAGACGTGACCGGCGTTCTGAAAAACCTGCCCGAGCTCGCCGGTGACACCGATCCGGACGAGCTTTCGCGGATCGCCGGGGCGGCACAAGGCTCAGTGCGGCGGGCGGCCGCCCTTCTGGCCGAGGACAGCCTTGCTCTTCACGACCAGATCGCGGCCCTTCTGAACCGCCTGCCGGATCTCGACCCGAGCGCCCTTCATGCCCTGGCTGAAAAGCTGGCGGGACGGGAAGGAACAGCCTCTTTCGAGCTCTTCATCGGAGCCATTCAGGACTGGCTTCATGAGCGGCTAACCCTCGGAGCCGCAAGGCAAGATGCCCGCCTTGCGGCCTGGGCAACCGTATGGGAGAAAACCGGCCGTGCAGCCCGTGAGGCCGAGATCTACAATCTCGACAGACGCCCGCTGGTCTTTGCGATCTTTTCCGATCTCGCCGCAGCTCAGCGCGGCTGATCCCGGCAGGTTTATTCGTTCAGGGCGCTATGGCCGACAAGAGCTATTACATCACCACCGCGATCGCCTATCCGAACGGCGCGCCGCATATCGGCCACGCCTATGAGGCGATTGCGACCGATGTGATCGCGCGCTTCCAGCGCCTCGACGGCAAAGACGTGTTCTTCATGACGGGCGCCGACGAGCACGGCATCAAGATGCTGCAGACGGCGCAGAAGGCAGGCATCACGCCGGCCGAACTCGTCGAAAAGAACGTCCCGCAATTTCAGGCCATGTGCGAGCGGCTGAACATCGGCTTCGACCGCTATATCCGCACGACCGAACCCGCCCATCACAAAAGCTCCCAGGCGATCTGGGAGAAGATGGAGAAAGCGGGCGATATCTATCTTGACACCTATGCCGGCTGGTATTCGGTGCGCGACGAGGCGTTTTACGCTGAAGACGAAACCACGCTGAACGGCGATATGCGCGTCGGCCCGCAAGGCACGCCTGTCGAATGGGTCGAAGAGAAGAGCTATTTCTTCAAGCTGTCCGCCTATCAGGACCGCTTGCTCAAGCTCTATGCCGACATTCCCGATTTCATCGGGCCGGATGCGCGGCGCAACGAGATCGTCAGTTTCGTGAAGGGCGGGCTGCAGGATCTCTCCATCAGCCGCACGACGTTCGACTGGGGCATCAAAGTGCCCGGCGCACCCGAACACATCATGTATGTGTGGGTCGACGCCCTGACAAACTATATCACCGGCGTCGGCTATCCCGATACGGACTCCGCGTCCTTCAAGAAATTCTGGCCCGCCGATGTTCACATCATCGGCAAGGACATTATCCGTTTCCACGCCGTCTACTGGCCGGCCTTCCTGATGTCGGCCGGGCTCGAAATTCCGAAGCGCGTGTACGCACACGGATTTTTGTTCAACAAGGGCGAGAAGATGTCGAAGTCGGTCGGCAATGTGATCGACCCCTTCACTTTGGCCGACGCTTACGGCGTCGATCCGGTGCGCTATTTCTTCCTGCGCGAAGTGCCGTTCGGCCAGGACGGCAATTACAGCCATGAAGCCATCGTCCAGCGCATCAATGCCGATCTCGCCAACGATCTCGGCAATCTTGCGCAACGTTCGCTGTCGATGATCGGCAAGAATTGCGGCGCGAAAGTTCCGCAGCCGGGCGACTTCAGCGAAGCCGACAAGGCCATCATCGCCTCCGCCGATGCGCTGATCGCAGAGGCGCGGGGTGCCATGAAGCAATTCGCGCTGCACACAATGCTGGGATCGATCTGGAAGGTTGTTGCCGACGCCAACCGCTATTTCGCGTCCGAAGAGCCCTGGAAGCTGAAAGACAATCCGGCGCGGCGCGATACGGTTCTTTATACGACGATCGAAGTCCTACGCACCGTCGCGATCCTGACTTTGGCCGTCACGCCAACGGCTTCCGGCAAACTCCTCGATCTTCTCGGCGTGCCGGAAGGGGCCCGCACTTTCGCCTCGCTCGGGGAAGGGGGCCGCCTCAAAGCCGGCACTGATCTTCCGGCGCCCGCGCCTATTTTCCCGCGCTATGTCGAGCCGGAGGCTGAGGCGTGATTGTCGACAGCCATTGCCATCTCGACTTTCCGGACTTCGCCAAGGACCGCGACGGTGTCGTCGCGCGCGCCAAAGCGGCCGGCGTCGGGGCGATGGTGACGATCTCGACGCGGGTGAAGAAGTTCGAGCAGGTACGGGACATCATCGAGAGCTATGACAATGTTTTCGGGTCTGTCGGCACGCATCCACACAATGCCGATGAGGAGCTCGATGTAACGGTCGAGGATCTCATCCGATTCAGCGAGCACCCGAAGATCGTGGCCATCGGCGAAGCAGGGCTCGACTATCACTACGATCATTCGCCGCGCGAGGCGCAGGCGACGGGCTTCCGCACCCATATCGCAGCGGCCCGGCAGACGGGCCTGCCGCTCGTCATCCATGCGCGCGAAGCCGATGAAGACATGATCCGCATCCTCGAAGAGGAAGCGGAAAAGGGCACTTTCCCGGCGGTGCTGCACTGCTTCTCATCGGGCGCGGAACTGGCCCGGCGCGGCGTTGCGCTCGGCCATTACGTCTCGTTTTCGGGCATTCTGACGTTCAAGAATTCTCAGGGTGTGCGCGATATCGCCGCCGAAGTTCCGGCGGATCGCATCCTCGTCGAGACCGATGCGCCCTATCTGGCGCCCATGCCGCATCGCGGCAAAACCAATGAGCCGGCCTATACCGCGCTGACCGCCAAAGTGCTCGGCGAAGTGCGCGGCTGGAGCCTTGATGAGACCGCAAGGCGCACCACAGAAAACTTCTCCAACCTGTTCAAAAAAGTGCCGAAAAGTGCGCTCGGCCTCAGCGGCGAGGCGGCGGCGTGAGCCTGTCCGTCACGATCCTCGGCTGCGGCTCGTCGGGCGGCGTGCCGCGCGTCGCACAGGGCTGGGGCAAATGCGATCCGCTGGAGCCGCGCAACCGCCGCCGGCGCTGTTCGATCCTGGTGAAGCGCGCGAATGAGCGTGGCGATGTCACCAATGTCCTGGTCGACACATCGCCCGATCTGCGCGAGCAGATGATCGGCGCAAACGTCCTCAATCTCGACGGCGTTCTGTTCACGCACGATCATGCCGACCACACGCACGGCATCGACGATCTGAGGCCTTATTACGTTCAGACGCGCAAGCGCATGGATGTGTGGCTCGATCCCGGCACATCGCCCGAACTGCGCCAGCGCTTTTCCTATGTCTTCGAGACAGCGCCGGGCTCGGATTATCCGCCGATCCTCAACGAGCATCACATGGTGCCGGGAGAGCTGACGAACGTTTCAGGACAGGGCGGAGAGGTCTCGGCCATGCCGTTCCGGCTGCCGCACGGCACCGTGGAGGCGCTCGGACTGCGCTTCGGCAAGATGGCCTATACGCCCGATCTCAGCGCCATTCCGGACGACGCTTTGGGCTATCTGAAAGGGCTCGATCTGTGGATCGTCGATGCGCTGCGCATCGCGCCGCATCCGAGCCATTTCACGCTGCAGGAAGCTCTGGGATGGATCGAACAATTGGCGCCCAAACGCGCTGTCCTCACCAATCTGCACACCGATCTCGACTACGAGACGCTCAAGAGAAGCGTGCCGGAGAATGTCGAGCCGGCCTATGACGGCCTGACGCTCGATTTCGAGTGAAAGCGGCCTGAGGGCGCTAAAGTGCTGACAATTTGAAGCAATTTCCGTGAGGCCAGGCCCGCTGTGGACCCATTCTCACGTTCCATAATATATCTTATGCGACTTGGCTATGCGGGCCAAAGGGGGTGTGGAACGGCAACGCGAAATCATCCGCGCCTCGCCGCATCGATCTTGGCGACGTCGATCTTCTGCATCGTCATCATCGCATCGAAGGCGCGCTTGGCTTCGCTCCCGCCCGCCGCCATTGCCTCCATCAAAGTGCGCGGCGTGATCTGCCAGTTGAGACCCCATCTGTCCTTGCACCAGCCGCAATCGCTTTCCTTGCCGCCATTGCCGACAATGGCGTTCCAATAGCGGTCCGTCTCCGCCTGGTCCTCGGTCGAAATCTGGAAGGAAAAAGCCTCGGTCTGTTTGAACGCCGGGCCGCCATTGAGGCCGATGCAAGCAACGCCGGCGACGGTGAACTCGACCATCAGCACATCGCCCGTCTTGCCGCTTGGATAGTCTCCCGGTGCATGATGGACCTTGCCCATCGAGCTATTGGGAAACGTCGCGGCATAGAACCGGGCCGCAGCCTCGGCATCTTTGTCGTACCAGAGGCAGATCGTATTTTTTGCTGTCACGCAGTCCTCCCAAGCCTCGGCTGTTAACCCCAGCCTACGATTAAAACGGATGGTGGCACCGATGGTTTCTCACGGCGCGCCTAGTTCGGCAGCGTGTCCTTGAAGATCCTTCCGTCCTTCATGATGACAAGAAAATTCTTCGCCGGATCTGAGACGAGATCGAGCTTTTCGAGCGGGTTTCCGTCGACCAGAAGAAGGTCCGCCAGCGCGCCTTTTTCGACGACGCCCAGCCTCCCCGGATACGGATTTCGAAGCCCCGACATCTGCAGCAGCTCGCCGTTTGTCGATGTCGCCATGGTCAGGATCTCGGCCGGCGTGAACCAGCGCAAAAGATCGACCAGCGCATGCCCCTGGCGCTGCGCTAAAGCCTGCGAGAACAGGATGTCGGTCCCGAACGCGGTCTTGATCTTGTACTTCTTGACGAAGCCATAGAGCCGGTCGGTGCCGGCGACGACCTGGCGCATCTGCGCCTGCTGCGGCGGCGGCAATGCCGCCGCGCCGCCGAGATCGACAAAGGGCTGCGTGCTGAGCCAGATGCCCTTCTCCGCCACCAGCTTTGCTGTCTCTTCGTCCATCAGATGGCCGTGCTCGATGCATTTGACGCCGGCAGCGATCGAGCGCCGGACCGCTGCGGATGTATAGGCGTGCGTGCAGACATAGGTGCCCCAGTTTTCCGCGGCTTCGACCCCGGCGCGCAGCTCTTCCTCGGTGAAGGTCGAGACATCGAGCGGGCTGAAAGGCGAGGCGACGCCCCCACCCGCGGAAAGCTTGATCTGTGAAGCACCGAGCATCAGCTGTTCGCGCGCCCGCATCCGCACCTCGTCTGGACTGTCTGCAATCGCGCTGCCGCCGATCAGCTCCGCACGGGTCAGCGGTCCGCCGGGAGTTCTCGGCAGATCGGTGAGCTGACGGAAGTCGCCATGGCCGCCGGTGACGGAAATCATCGCACCCGACGGGTAGATGCGCGGCCCCGGCAAAACGCCTTCATCAATTGCGCGCTTCAGCGAAAAAGCCGGGCCGGCGAGATCGCGCACGGTGGTGAAGCCGCGCATCAGAGTGTCATTTGCTTCCGCCCCGGCCAGCAGCGTCGTGTAGCCGACATCACTGCCGAGCATGATGGCCGGCGTCGGCCGCACGAGCATCGCATGCCAGTGCATGTCCATGAGGCCGGGCATCAAGGTCCGCCCGCCTCCGTCGATAATGCGGGTCTGCGCGCTGCGGTCGACCGGGATGGGAGATGACGAAATCTGATCGATCAGAGTGCCGCGGATCAGCACATTCACAGGTCCGGACAGCGCCGGACTTTTTCCGTCGAAAACCCTGACATTGTTGAAGAGAATGGTGTTGGGCTGCTGGGCAACGGCCGCGTCCGGAAGGACTAGAACCAGGACCGAAAACGCGAGAAAAGCGCGAAGAAACGAGATCATGGGCGGCCTCCCTTCTTCGTCAGGCTAGCATGCAATTCTCGACTTCAGAGTGAATTGTCCTTGCTCCGCAATCGCTAAAACTTGGCCGGATTTGAAAGCGCTTTTGCCGCTTGCGGTTACATCGACGTTCCCTCTGGCGCAACGCACCCGAGGCACCCTATTTCTCGTCTATGACGACACCTTCCACCCCTCCCTCCACCGGCCCGATCGACCCCGGCACCCGCATCGGCCATGTCCATCTCAAGGTCGCCGATCTTGAGCGCGCACTCGGCTTTTATGTCGGCGTTCTCGGCTTTCAGCTCCAGCAGCGCTATGGCACGCAAGCGGCGTTCATTTCCGCCGGCGGCTATCACCATCACATCGGCCTGAACACCTGGGAAAGCCTTGGCGGTCCGCCGCCCGCTCCCGGAACCACGGGCCTTTATCACACGGCCATTCTCTATCCGACGCGCGCCGCCCTCGCTGATGCGCTGCGTCGCCTAATCGCGGCGAACATCCCGCTTGATGGTGCGAGCGATCATGGCGTCAGCCAGGCGCTGTATCTGCGAGACCCGGACGGCACTGGCGTCGAGCTCTATTGGGACCGGCCGGAAGAAGAATGGCCGCGCACGCCGGACGGCGCGCTCGCTATGGTGACGAAGCGGCTCGACCTCGACGATCTGCTGGCTGCCTGAGCCCTTCCCAGTTCAAGGCTTAGTCGGCGGCGCTCCGATGACGTCCGGCACGTGCTGTCCGTGCGGATGATCAGGATCGGGCGAGTGCGTCGAGTAATTGCCGGGCGTTCCTTCGCGTCCGTCAATGCCGTAGATCGCGATGTGCAGCCCCCAATAGCCCGCGACGAAAATCGCAAAACATGCCGCGATGGCAGCGGGCACGACGGCGATCGATGTACGGACTTTCGGCAGGAAATGCAGCTCGCGCGTATGATCGACGGCGATGGCGACGATGACGGCCATGATCAAAGCATGGCCGATGAGATCAACGCGGCCGAACGGATAGACGGCGGCGTTAAAGATGATGAACAGCGCAATCGCCGACAGTCGACGGACAAGCGGCGTCCACAAAAGACCGAAGCCCAAAGTGAACTCGGTGACGCCGGCCATCGGAATGAACACATCGCGCGGCATGCCGAAGGTCAGGAACGGCCGCTCTTCGACCAGCGGATAGAACCAGTCGGGATAGGCGAATTTTTCGAGGCTCGACCACATCAGAGCGATGGCAACACCCCAGCGCAGAACCTCAAACCGGTGCTTGCGCCATTCGGGATTGTTTGAGGCTTCCAGCACGAGATAGAGCGCAACACCGACCCCGAGCGCGAGATAATCGAGCAGATGGAAAACATCGTAATCGCGTAGCGCAATGACCCAGAGCGCAACGATGCCGAAACCGGCGAGCGGCTGGGTGCGGCGCGAGAAGATCAGCCCGGCGATGACAAGCTGCATCCAGGACACCCATTCCGCGGGCGTTCTAAGATCGGGGGTAAGATACACGCCGCCGACGGCAAAGATCGCAACGAAGAAGGCGGCGATGATGACGCGCACGAAATCGTCGAGACGCTTCCACAAGGGATCGGTAATGCGGTCCATCGCGGCGAGAACCCCTTCCCCGAACCGCGATTGTTCGATGACGCGCGTCGCAAGAAAGAAGACGAGCACAAGTACGATGCCGACCCAGAACCAGGTATTGGTGAGCGTGGTGCTGACATCGGCCGGCGGCGCGCCGACGATATAGGGTGCGAACCATTTCACATGGGCGCTGGCTGGCGTCGCGAGAAGCGAAAGCACGGCGGTGGCGAGAAGGCCCCTCCCCGCCAATTCTCTATGTCGGTGCATCAAGACGTTTCCCCCAGTCCTCAGGCCGCCTCGCCGCGATACGCTTGCGGCAGGTCTGCCTCCACCCCTCGCTAAGCTCGGCAATCTCGGCGATGCCCGCAAGCTCGTTGAGATCGATCTCATGCGCGAGCATTACCCGCATCACCCGGCCGACACTCCAATCCGGCTGGAGCCGTTCGGCAAGAGCCAATCTGCTGCCGGGATCTACGGTCCCGGCCTGGAGAACGCGATAATACCAACCTGTACGTGCAGTCGCCCGCACGCGGCGCGCCAGCTCCGGCCAGCCCGAATGGGCGTTGAGGCGCCAGCACGGCTGACGTCCCTGGCTGATCTGAAGGATGACGCCGCCGAGCCGAAAGACATCGCCGATGCAGACATCGTCTTCCATCAATCCGAGCGTCGAGAGATTTTCGCCGAAGCCCGGCGGATCGCCGAACAAGGCGATGGAGGGCTCCTCCCTCCTCCACGCCTCATAATGTTCGCGCGGATAATGATGGATCGCTTTTTCCGGGCCGCCATGAACGCGGGTGTCGCCCTGATGATCGCCGACAATACCGAACTCGGTCACCGTCCAGGGGCCTTCAACCGCATGTTTGGCGATGCCGCTGGCCGCACCGTGCGGTCCGAGCGGCGCAATCTTTCCGCAATAGATCCGGTCGACGACGGGCTCGCTCATGCCGGGCGCCGCTTATGCTCCTTGAAGATGAGCCAGAGATTGCGCGCATAGATGATGAGGCCGAGCGCCTGCCCGGCAATGAACACCGGATCCTTGCGATAGACGGCGTAGACCAGCAGCAGGACGCCGCCACCGACCGAGAAGAACCAGAAGGCGACGGGAAGAACCGAGCGCTTGGCGCGCTCCGAGGCGATCCACTGCACGACAAAGCGCATCATGAACATGAACTGCGCGACGAAGCCGAGCAGCACCCAGCCATCGATCCCGGCGACGAAAACCTCGTGCAGCCAGAGAGACAAACGTTCAAACATCACATCACCTCAGTCGTCTCGGCCGCGCCGCGGAAACGCTTCTTGATCCACCACACGCCGAAGAGATCGAGCACGCCCCTGAGGCCGCGGTCGAAAATGCCGTAATTGGATGTGCCGTGGCCGCGCGGGCGATCGACGACCTCGACCCATTCGGCGGAAAAGCCTTCGCGGCTGACAAGCGCGGGAATGAAGCGGTGCCAGCCGTCGAAAAACGGCAGACGGCGGAAGAGATCGGCCGGCACGACCTTCAGACCGCAGCCCGAGTCCTTCGCACCATCCTTCAAGAGACCGCCGCGGACCGCATTGGCAAAGCGCGACGCATATTTCTTCAGCGTGCCGTCCGTACGCTTCAGCCTGCGGCCCATGGCAAGGCCGCATTGCGGGCCGCCGCGCTCGAGCGCGTCCAGCAGCGCGGGGAAATAGGCCGGATTGTTCTGGCCGTCGCCGTCGAGCGTTGCGATGACATCGCCTTTGGCCGCCCACACGCCGGTGCGGACCGCACCGGACTGGCCGAGCGCTTTGGCGTGCCGGATATGGCGCACCGGCACCCCCGCCTGGCGCTTCTTCACGAGCACCGATGCGGTCTCGTCGGTCGAGGCATCGTCGACGATGATGATCTCATGCGCGCGCGGTTTGAGCGCGGCATGGATTTCGTCGATCAGCGTTTCGAGATTTTTCGCTTCATTGCGCGCCGGCACAACGACGGACACGAGCGCGCTTGCGGAATTGGCCATGGGAACCTTGGGAAAGTCTGCCCTTCAAACCGTTTTCGGGGCGGGGTTTTCGAACGCCACTCCTAGCTCCTGTCCACCCCGCTCGGCAATGATCGTGGGGTGACAGTCGACCGGATCGTGCTCGTCGCACATGAGGCATATTTTCTTATATCTACTGGTGGGCAGTGTCACGCGAGCCTTGCTCCCGCGGCATGACACGGGGATAACGCGTGAGATAAAGCCCTGAAGGAGCTTACGTGACCCCGTCCCGCGACATTGCCCGCCTCATCGAGATCATGGCCGCCCTGCGCCATCCCGAGACCGGCTGCGCCTGGGACCTGAAGCAGAATTTTTCGACCATCGCGCCCTATACGCTCGAGGAGGCCGCGGAGGTTGCCGACGCCATTGCCCGGGGCGATCTTGAGGATCTGCGCGAGGAATTGGGCGATCTTCTCCTGCAGGTCGTCTTCCATGCCCGCATGGCGGAGGAAGAAGGCGCGTTCGCCTTTCCCGATGTCGTCGAGGCGATCAATGAAAAGCTGATCCGACGCCATCCGCATATTTTCGGTGAGACGCAAAATCTGACGGCCGACGAGATCAAAGGCATTTGGGACAAGATCAAGGCGCAGGAGAAAGCCGAACGCGCCGTGCGCCGCGGGCCCGAGGCCTCAAATGGTCTTCTGTCGTCCGTGCCCGCCGCCCTCCCCTCGCTGTCGCGCGCGGTGGCGCTGCAGGCGAAAGCGGGAACTGTCGGCTTTGACTGGAATTCAGCGCGCCTCGTTCTGAAGAAAATCCGCGAAGAAGCCGATGAGGTCGAAGAAGCGCTCGATGAGAGCGCGAGCGATGAAGAACGGCTCGACGAGATCGGCGATCTTCTGTTCGCGGTCGCAAATCTCGCGCGGCATGTGAAAGCCGATCCGGAAATTGCGCTGCGCCGCGCCAATGCGAAATTCGAACGCCGCTTCCGCTTCATCGAGGCAGAACTGAAAAAGCGCGGCAAGACAACAGCCGAGTCAAATCTCGCAGAGATGGATGCGCTCTGGAACGCGGCGAAACTCGCGGAGCGTGAGGCTTAAGCGTTTAGGAAACGCCGGCGCACGCCTTCAGCGCGTTCGGGAGCGACACGCACGGTCAGCTTCAGCAAGCCGTCTTCGCCGTCCTCGCGTTCCAGCACTTCGGTGTGTTCGTAGAGCCAGTGCAGCCCCTCGCCGTCGGCGGAGCTGATTTCAAGTTCCATGGTCGAGCGTCCGGCCGACACGCGCTGTTCGATCTCATCGAGCAGTGCGGCAACGCCCTCGCCCGTCAGTGCCGAGACGACAACGGGCTTGTTCTTTTCGCGCTTAGCGACTTCGCGCAGACGGTCTGCGGCGTCCGCGTCCAGCGCGTCGATCTTGTTCCAGATTTCGATGAGCTTTCCGGAATGCGGGTCGACACCAAGTTCGGTCAGGATCGAGGTGACGTCCTGCGCCTGCGCTTCGGTGTCGCCGTGCGAGATGTCGCGCACATGCAAGATGACATCAGCTTCAAGAACTTCTTCGAGCGTCGCACGGAACGCGGCGATGAGCGTCGTCGGAAGATCGGAGATGAACCCGACCGTGTCCGACATGATGACGCGCGTGCCGTGCGGCAGATCGATCGAGCGCAAAGTCGGGTCGAGCGTTGCGAACAGCATATCGGCCGCAAGAACCTCGGACTGCGTCATGCGGTTGAACAGCGTCGACTTGCCGGCATTCGTATAACCGACCATCGCGACGATCGGATAAGGGACGCGCTTGCGGCTTGAGCGGTGAAGGCCGCGCGTGCGCCGCACCTGATCGAGTTCGCGTTCGATCTTGTGAATACGCTCGCCGATGACACGGCGATCGCTCTCGATCTGCGTTTCGCCGGGGCCGCCAAGAAAGCCAAAGCCGCCGCGCTGACGCTCAAGATGCGTCCAGGAGCGGACGAGCCGGCTCTTCTGCCAGTTGAGATGCGCAAGCTCGACCTGCAGCGTGCCTTCCTTCGTGCGCGCCCGGCGGCCGAAGATCTCGAGAATGAGACCGGTGCGGTCGAGCACCTTGCACGCCCATGCCGTTTCGAGATTGCGCTGCTGCACCGGAGAAAGAGCCGTATCGACGACGACAAGCCCTGCATCGTTGGCGCGGACAATGCCGGCCAGCTCTTCGACCTTGCCGGTGCCGATAAAAGTCGCGGGCCGGATCTGGCTCAGCGGCACAAGGCCGGAGCTGACGACTTCGAGATCGATCGCGAGCGCAAGGCCGACAGCCTCGTCGAGACGCGCCTGCGGGCTGCGCAAGGCCGTCGACACGGCTTTGCCCTCTCGCAGATACGGCACGATGACGACGGCACGTCCGGTGGATCCCTCCCCCGGCGGCGACGGCAGATCGGTGTCGGTTTTACGTTGCGGTCCGGTCAATCCGCCTTCTCGTCATCCGTCCCCTCGAACAGGGAAATAGGATGACCCGGCATGATCGTCGAGATGGCGTGTTTGTAGACGAGCTGAGAATGCCCGTCGCGCCGCAAGAGAACGCAGAAATTGTCGAACCAGGTGACAACACCCTGCAATTTCACGCCGTTCACGAGAAATATCGTAAGCGGTACTTTGTGCTTGCGGACGTAATTGAGGAAAGTGTCCTGAAGATTTTGGGCTCGGTCGGCCATTTTGTTATTGTCCTCCGGGTCTGCTTGTCAGCGCTCTCTTGGGCGAGCGCTGCGCCAGACTTCACGTTACCGTCATTAGACTGAAGCACGCTTCGTTTCGCAAGTGAAACCGGCGTTTCAGATGGACCGCCATGCGGCAATAGCATGGAAGCCTGACCTCAGGCGCTTGACGAGAGGGCCGGGCTTTCCCCCTCCAATTGCTGCGGAATCCAGCTCGATCACCGGTGTCACAATAGTCGTTGCCGAGGTGATGAAAGCTTCTTTTGCGACTTTAGCCTCGGTTACGGTAAACGCCCTCTCTTCAACCTTCAGACCCTCTTTGCGGGCAAGGTCGATCAGCGTCGTCCGCGTCACCCCGCGCAGGATGCCGCTTTCCGCGGGGCGCGTAATCAGCACGTCTTCTTCGGAAATAATCCAGGCATTGCTCGAGCCGCCTTCGGTGATGAAACCGTCCCGATCGACAAACCAGGCTTCGCGGGCGCCGGCGGCTTTGGCCTGCATTTTGGCCAGCACATTGGGCAAGAGCCCCGTCGTCTTTATGTCGACCCGCTCCCAGCGGTTCTCCGGAACGGTGACGACACGTATACCTTCCGCGGCAACGCTCTCGCCCTTTAGCGGATCGACCGAGCGCGCGGTCACGACGAGTGTCGGCGGCACATCATCGGCCGGAAAGAAAAATTCGCGGCGTGCAACACCGCGCGTCACCTGCAGATAGACGAGCCCGCTGCGGACGCGATTGCGGTGCAGCACTTCGGTGAGCACGACGCTGAGGCATGCCTCGTTCATCGGAGCCGCCATTTTCAGCTCGTCGAGAGACCGCTTCAGGCGGGCGAAATGGCGCGGCTCGTCGATAATGCGGCCGTCGCGAACCTCGCAGACTTCATAGACACCGTCGGCAAACTGAAAGCCGCGGTCATCGATATGCACCGAAGCTTCGGCATAAGGCACATAGCGGCCGTTGACATAGACAATGCGGCTCAACGGGAAACTCCGTCAGAAGAATTCGAGGCTGACGCGGAAAAGCTGCTCGACGCGTTTGACGCGGGCAGCCTCTGCGAAAAGAACCACGCGGTCCTGCGCCTGCAGAACCGTGTCGCCGCCCGGAAAGATGATTTTGCCGTTACGGTAGACGGCGCCGATACGCATGCCTTCGAACACGTCGAGTTCGCGCAGCGGCACGCCGACAAGCGGCGAGGTCTGCAGCGCTTCGGCTTCAATCAGCTCCGCCCGCCCTTCAAGCACCGAATAGAGGCCGCGGATGCGGCCGCGGCGGACATGGCGCAGGATGCGCGAGACGGTGACGCCGCGCGGATTGATCTGCATGTCGACGCCGAGATCGGCGATAAGGCCGCCGAGCGCCACGGTATTGACGAGGGCAAGGCTGCGCCGGCAGCCGATTTTCTTGGCAAGGCCCGCCGACAGAACATTGACACGCTCATCATTCGTCACGGCGACGAACGTGTCGGCATGCTCAACATCGGCTTCGCGTAAAACCGCGTCATCGAGCGCGCTGCCGTTGAGAACGACCCCGCGCTTGAAGTCGTCGGCGATCTCGAGCGCTCGTGCCGCATTCGGCTCGACCACTTTGACGGAGGCGCCCTTGACCCGCTCTTCCAGCTGGCGCGCAACATAGACACCGATATTACCGCCGCCTGCGACAACCACGCGGCTGGCCGGCGGCTGATCGCGCCCGAAGATCACGAGGGTGCGTTGCAGCTGCTCTTTCTCGGCGGCGACATACACAAGATCGCCAGCGATGAGGCTGTCGAAACTGCGCGGAGCAAACACGCGCTCTCCACGTTTGACGCCGATGACGCGGGCTTTGAGATCCGGAAAAAGCTCCGTCAGCTGACTCAGCGGCGTATCGATGACCGGGCAGTCCTCGGCGCATTCGATGGCGGCAACGACGAGTTTATCGTCAGCGAAGCCGAGCGTATCCGCCGCGCCAGGTACGGCGAGCCGCCGCAGCACGGCCTCGCCGACTTCCAGCTCGGGCGAAATGACGACATCGATCGCAAGATTGTCGCGCGCGAAGAGCTCGGACCATTCGGGCGAGAGATAGTTCTGGGCGCGAATACGCGCGACTTTCGTCGGCACGTTGAAGAGGTTATGGGCCACATGGCAGGCCACCATATTGACCTCGTCCGACTGGGTGACGGCGATCAGCATGTCGGCCTGTTCGAGACCGGCCTGGGCCAGCACATCGGGATGTGAACCGTGGCCGACAAAGCCGCGAACTTCGAGACTGTCGGAGATCGTCTGGATCAGCCTTGGCTGCAGATCGATGACCGAAACGTCATTGCCTTCGGCCGCGAGCCGTTCGGCAATGCCGAAACCCACCTGTCCCGCCCCGCAGATAACGACCTTCATCGCGCGCCCATCCGAGCCATGGGCTTAGCGCAAGCCAAAGCCCGCGTCACCGCCCTCCCCGGCCGGTTCATCCGATTTCAAGCGCTTTGAGTTTGCGGTGGAGCGCCGAGCGCTCCATGCCGATGAACTCGGCGGTACGGGAGATATTGCCGCCGAAACGGCTGATCTGGGCCATCAGATATTGCCGTTCGAAGACTTCCCTGGCCTCGCGCAGGGCCATGCCCATCAAAGCCTCGCCGCCCGCGCCGTTCGGCGTCGGCGGCACCATAGTGCCGATTTCGGACGGCAGCATCGAGGCGGTGACGACCGCATCGGGATCGCCGCCGGCAAGGATCAGCAGGCGTTCGATATTGTTGCGCAGCTGCCGGACATTGCCCGGCCAGTCATGCGACTGCAGGACGGCCAGAGCGTCCTCGCCAATGACACGCTTCGGCAGACCCGTCTGCAGCGAAATCTGATCGAGGAAATAATCGATCGTCTCCGGGATGTCCTCGCGCCGCTCGGCGAGACCCGGCACGCGGATCGGCACGACCGACAGACGGTGAAATAGATCTTCGCGGAAATTGCCGAGGGCGATTTCTCCAGGAAGATCGCGGCTCGTCGAGGAGATGATGCGCACATCGACATTGACCCGCTGCGAGCCGCCGACACGCGTGAAGTTCTGATCGACAAGAACCCGCAAAATCTTGTTCTGCGTCTCGCGCGGCATGTCCGCCACTTCATCGATGAAGAGCGATCCGCCATGCGCCTCTTCCAGCGCGCCGACCTGACGGGCCCGACCGTTGCCGTCGCCTTCGACGCCGAACAGCGCCGTTTCCATATTCTCCGGCGTGATCGCCGCGGCATTGACGGCAATGAAAGGGCCGTTGGAGCGCTGCGAGATGGCGTGCATCGTGCGCGCCGCAAGCTCCTTGCCCGAGCCCGGAGCGCCGGAAATCATGACGCGGCTATTGGTCGGCGCAACGCGCTCGATCGTGGCGCGCAGCTGGTTCATTACCGAGGACTTACCGATCAGGCGCGACGCATGGCCCGATTGCTGGCGCAGATCGCGCAGTTCGCGCCGCATGCGCGAAGCCTCGAGTGCGCGGCTCGCGACCAGAACGAGGCGATCGGCCTTGAAGGGCTTTTCAATGAAATCGTAGGCGCCCTTTTTGATCGCGGCGACCGCGGTTTCGATATTGCCGTGGCCGGAGATCATGACCACGGGAACGTCGGGATGGCTTTCCTTGATAACGTCGAGAATTTGCATGCCGTCGAGCTTGGAGCCCTGCAGCCAGATATCGAGGAAGATCAGGTGCGGGCGCCGCTCTTCGACGGCAGCCACCGCTTGATCGCTGTTGCGTGCGACGCGAGTGTTGTAACCCTCGTCTTCAAGGATACCCGCAACAAGTTCGCGGATGTCGGCTTCGTCATCGACGATCAGAATATCTGCACTCATGCGCCTACTTCCGTTTTTGTTTCTTGTTGTTCTTCAGTCGCAGCGTTTTGCGGAAGCCACAAAGTGACTCGCGCGCCACGCCCTCCCAGACTGACCGCCGGGGCATCGGCGAGTTCGATACCGCCACCATGCTCTTCCAGAATCTTGGTAACGATGGCGAGACCAAGGCCGGTGCCTTTCTCGCGCGTCGTCATATATGGCTCGAGGAGGCGCGATCGGTTTTCCGTTGGCAGCCCCAAACCATTATCTGTCACCGCGATGGAGATGCGGGTCTGATCGGAGCGCACCTCGACGAGGATACGCCCCTCGCCGCGCTCGGACTCGGAGACCGCCGCGATGCTTTCCGCCGCGTTCTTCACGATATTGGTCACCGCCTGCGACATAAGGCGATCGTCGAAACGGGCGATGAGCGGATCGTCCGGCGCGGTGAGATCCATGGTGATTTCCGGATAGCCGACCCGCATCATCATCACTGCGCGGCGCACCGATTCGGACACGTTGGCAGGCTCGATCACGGGCTTGGGCATCCGCGCGAAGGACGAGAATTCGTCCACCATGCGTTTGATGTCTTCAACTTGGCGGACGATCGTGTCGGTACACTGATCGAACACTTCGCGGTCTTCGGTGATGTTCTTGCCGTATTTGCGGCGGATGCGCTCGGCCGAAAGCTGAATGGGTGTCAGCGGGTTCTTGATCTCGTGCGCGATGCGGCGGGCAACGTCCGCCCAGGCCGAGGTGCGCTGCGCGGTGACGAGGTCCGTAATATCGTCAAGCGTGACGACATAGCCGTGTTCGGGCGCCACCGATTGCTCGCGCGTGACGCGGACATTGACCGTCCGCTCGCGGCCGGCGCGGGTGAAGGTGACGGTACCTTGAACGCGATTGCGGCCGGTCGTCGCCTCATCCATGAGCTCGACGAATTCCGGCGCGAGATCGGCGAGCGGCCGGTGCAGCATTTCTTCTTCGCTTGCGCCGAAAAGCTGGCTTGCGCTTCGGTTGACGAGGGTAATGCGGCCGTCCCCGGTAAGACCGATCACTCCGGCGGTGACGCCCGACAGAACGGCTTCCGTAAAGCGGCGGCGTTCGTCGATCTGTTCCGAGGCTTCGAGTAGCGCGTTGCGCTGCGTTCTGAGCTGCGCCGTCATGCGGTTGAAGGTCTCGGAAAGACCGCCGAGATCGCCCTCGCCTTTGCCGTGCGGCACCTGAACATAAAGATTGCCGGCGGCGACCTGATCGGCTGCGCCGATAAGGCGGCTGATCGGCGAGACAAGACGGTTTGCGAAGGCAAGACCGATCCAGATCGCGGCGAGAAGCAAGGTGAGGCCGATGACGAGATACATCAGGCCGAACGCCACCTGCACGCCGAAGCGGCGCCGGTCGAGCGCGATATATTCGGCGGCCGCGGCTTCCGTCATGCGCAGATAATGGGTCGCGCGCGGATCGACGGCGCGCACCACAAACACCCACAGATCGTCATAGCCCTGCAGCTTGAACACCGCGCCGATCAGATTGGCGCTGTTCGGCGACAGGATCGCCGGCTCCTTGTCGGTCGCCTGGGTGAAGGCATTGGGCGGCGGCATCTGTACCGGACGGCCGCCATCATTGGCGGCACGCTCGACCACCGTCAGGTCGCGTTTGATGATGTAGGTCGCCTGCATGCCGCGGATGGTCGACTGGACGGTGACAAGATCGCGGAAGCGATCGCGCTCATTGTCGAAAAGCGGACGGGCGCGGTTGATATCGCTGGCCATGGCGAGCGTTTCGGCGCGGATGGTGCGAAACTGTTCTTCGAGATAGGCGCGCGAGACGACGAGCGCGTTGTCGACAATGGTGCGGGCGCGGGTCGAGAACCATTGGTCGAGGCCTCGGTCGAGCGTGATGACGGCCACGGCCGCCAGCAGCAGTGCCGGCGTCACCGCGATAATGCCGAAGAGAAGAATGACCTGCTTATGAAGGCCGGCGCCCGCCCGCTTGCGGTGACGGGCCAGGACCAGAACGCGCGCCTGCCAGACAATGATGCCGAGCAAGAGCACGCCGAAGCCGACATTGATGCAAAGCGTGGTGACGACGACGGTATGGGTCGGCGAAAGCGGGGTCAGCCCGGCGAGGACCAGAAAGGTCGTTAGCGTCGACAGCAGGGCCAGAACGAGGATGACGAAGCCCACCCGGGACGGGCCGGGCGGCGCAACCGAAATCGGCTCCGGGGTCTGCGATCCTGCAGCGCTCAGCGTATCGATGGCCACTTCGTCCCCGCCCTTGTGAGGGCCCCACTCTTAACGCGACTGATGCACGCGCGCGACAGTGTTGTTTGAATGTGACAGCTTCGGGGCGAATTGCGACTTTTACCGGGCGTCGGCGATTTTACCGGGCGTTCCGGATAACCCTCAGATCCAGATCACGAATTTTCTTCCGGAGGGTGTTCCGGTTGAGCCCCAGCAACTCGGCCGCGCGGATCTGATTTCCACGGGTTGCTGCAAGGGCGGCCCCGAGAAGCGGCTGCTCGATCTCCCGGAGAATCCGGTGATAGAGCCCGGGAGGCGGCAGGGCCTCCCCATACTGGCCGAAATAATTCGACAGGAAGCGCTCGACCGCCGGACCGATTTCGTCCGGCAGACCGCCCCGCTCCTCCTCACCGGAGATGACCGACGGCTCGGCAAGTTCGGTCTCGACGATATTGGCGGTGATGACGTCCTGCGGATAAAGCGCGGCCAGACGCCGGATCAGGTTTTCGAGCTCACGCACATTGCCCGGCCAGCGATAGCGCTTCATGCGGTCCAGCGCCGCCGCATCGATCTGCTTCTGCGGCAGGCCTTCGCGTTCGGCCAGAGCAAAGAAGTGACGGACGAGATCCGGCACGTCTTCGGCACGTTCGCGCAAAGGCGGCAGGCGGATCGGGACAACGTTCAGGCGGAAGAACAGATCTTCGCGGAACAGACCCTGTTGAATCAGAATTTTGAGGTCCTTGTTCGTCGCGGCGACGATGCGGACATTGGTCTTGATCGGCGTGCGGCCGCCGACCGTTGTGTATTCGCCCTGCTGCAACACGCGCAGAAGCCGCGTCTGGGCTTCCATCGGCATATCGCCGATTTCGTCGAGAAAGAGCGTGCCGCCTTCGGCCTGTTCGAAACGGCCGGTCGAGCGCGCCTGCGCGCCGGTGAAGGCGCCCTTCTCATGGCCGAAGAGTTCGGACTCGATGAGATCGCGCGGGATCGCCGCCATATTGATCGCAACGAACGGGCCGGTGCGGCGCTTGCCGTAATCGTGCAGCGCGCGGGCGACGAGTTCCTTGCCGGTGCCGCTCTCGCCCGAGATCATGACGGTGAGATCCGTCTGCATCAGGCGCGCCAGCACGCGGTAGATGTCCTGCATCGCCGAAGAGCGGCCGACGAGCGGAATGTTCTCGACCTCGTCATTGGCCGCGAGTTTTTCGGCTTGCGCTTTCGGCTCGGTCAGCGCGCGGCCGACGATCGCCAGCACTTCCTTCAGATCGAAGGGCTTCGGCAGATATTCGTAGGCGCCGCGTTCAGAGGCGCGGATCGCCGTCATGAACGTGTTCTGCGCGCTCATGACGATGATCGGCAGTTCCGGACGGAATTTCTTGATGCGCGGCAGAAGGTCGAAAGCGTTCTCGTCGGGCATCACGACGTCGGTGATGATGAGATCGCCCTCACCTTGCGTCACCCAGCGCCAGAGCGTCGCCGCATTGCCGGCGGTACGGACTTCATAACCCGCCCGCGAAAGAGCCTGATTGAGAACGGTGCGGATGGCCGCATCGTCATCGGCGACTAGAATGCTGCCGTTGGCCATCACGCAAGATCTCCCGCATCGGCCGGCGCTTCACCGGCAAAGATCGGCATAAGAATTCGGAACGTCGTGTTTCGCGGCTGCGACTGGCATTCGACGATGCCGCCATGATCGCCGACGATTTTCGCAACCAATGCAAGGCCGAGGCCAGAGCCCGTCGGCTTCGTCGTGACGAAGGGATCGAACAGGTGCGGCAGAAGATCGTCGGAGACCCCCGCCCCGTTATCGCGCACGCAGATTTCGAGCGGCAGCGAAACACGCGCCTGCGCACCGGGCACACTCAGGCGCACGCCCGGACGGAACGCCGTCGTGATCTGGATTTCGGCCTCAGGCGTTGCGCCGACGGCCTCGGCCGCATTCTTCACGAGATTGAGGAAGACCTGCACAAGCTGATCGCGGTTCGCCAGAACCGGCGGCAGCGAGGGATCGTAATCCTCGACGATTTTGATATCGCGCGCAAAGCCCGACTGCGCGAGCCGCCGCACATGTTCGAGCACGACATGGATATTGACGGCTTCACGCTCGATCGGCCGCTCGTCGGAGAAAATCTCCATGCGATCGACGAGTTTCACGATGCGGTCGGTCTCGTCGCAAATAAGACGTGTCAGAGCACGGTCCTCGTCGGCGGCGGAGCTTTCGAGAAGCTGCGCCGCGCCGCGAATGCCCGACAGCGGGTTCTTGATTTCATGCGCCAGCATGGACGCAAGCGCGATGACCGAGCGCGCCGCGCCGCGATGCGTCAGCTGGCGGTTCATCTTGTCGGCGATCGTGCGCTCCTGGAGCATGACGACGAGATGGCCGGGGGTTTCGCTGTGCGGGGCGATATGGATGTCGACGACTCGCGAGGCGCCGATGCGCGGCGAGCCGAGATCGACGCGGTATTCGTTGACCGGCGCGCCGCGGCGGCGGACCTGATCGAGCTGCAGAAGGATCGGCGAGCCGAAGGGCACGATGTCGGCGAGCGGCAGGCGCCGCAGCAAGGTCGCGCTCATGCGGAAGAAGGTTTCGGCCGCGGCATTGGCGCCGGTGATGCGGTCGCGGTCGTCGATCGAAAGGATCGGATGCGGGAGAGCGTTGATGACGCCTTCGGCATCGGCGAAACCGATTGAACGGACGAAGTTTTCAGCAGTGAGAACGCTCATGCGGCAATCTTCCAGGCGAGTTTGTCGTAGGCGGCAGCAAGCTTCATCTGCGCGTCTTCCGGGGTCGAGGCCGTAAGTACGGCCGCCTTGACCAAGGGATCGGCGGTTATTCCGACGCTGCGCGCTGCTTCGTCGAGATACCAGCCGAGATGCTTGCGGGCGTGGCGAAGCCCGGTCTCGCGGCCGTAAATGGTCAGAAGCCCGTCATAGTGTTCGCGGGCCAAAGCGTGCTGCTCGGCAAGGCTCGGGGCCGCGCGGCGCTCGCCGGTCATGAGGAAATGCGCGATCTGCCCGGGGAACCAGGGACGCCCCTGCGCGCCGCGGCCGACCATGACGGCGTCGGCGCCGGACGCATCCAGCATCAAGGGCGCATCGTCGAGCGTGGTGAGATCGCCATTGGCGATGACGGGAATGGTAACGGCGTCCTTGACCGGGCGGATCGCTGCCCAATCGGCGCGGCCGGTGAAAAACTGTTCGCGCGTGCGGCCATGGACGGTGACGACTTTGATGCCGGCGCTTTCGGCGCGACGCGCCAGCTGCGGCGCCACGAGCGATTTGTCGTCCCAGCCGAGACGCATTTTCAGCGTCACCGGGACCTCAACCGCGCCGACGGTCGCTTCGATCAGCGTCAGCGCATGATCGAGGTCCTTCATCAGCGCCGAGCCGGAATGACCGCCCGTCACTTTCTTCACCGGGCAGCCCATATTGATGTCGATGATGTCGGCGCCGGAGCCTTCCGCCACTTTGGCGGCCTCCGCCATCCATTTGGCTTCGCGGCCGGCAAGCTGGACGACATGGATATCCATGTCCTCGCCCTCGGCGCGCAGGCGTGCTTCCTGATCGCCGGTCGCCAATTCCTTGCACGCCACCATTTCGGACACGGCCAGACCCGCCCCGAGGCGGACGGCGATCCGGCGGAATACAATGTCGGTGACCCCCGACATGGGCGCGAGAACCACAGGGTTCGGGGCCGAATTTGGTCCAATGGTCAGCGCCGGCAACAGCCGGCCCTCGTTAACTATGACCAAGATTTAGGCACTCCCCAATCTGCCCATTACCTAAGCAGATGAGGTTTGGCCGGGCAAGTCCCCAAACGTGGGGGAGACATGTTGGCGCGGCTCGTCTAGAAGGCAGGCCACTCCGGAGAATGCCTTGTCCACAATCGCTGTCATCGTCGTCGCCGCCGGCCGGGGAACCCGTGCCGGGGGAACGCCGGGCAGTCCCGCCAAGCAATATCGCACCATTGGCGGCCGCCCCGTTCTGGCCCGATCGCTCGAAGCTTTCAGCTCCCATCCCCGCGTTTCGGCCATTGTGACGGTAATCCATCCGGACGACCGCGACCTCTACGCGCTTTCAAGCGAGGGGCTCGGCAAGCTGGTCGACCCCGTCACCGGCGGCGCCACGCGCCAGGAAAGCGTCCGCAAGGGCCTTGCGGCTCTCGAAGCCTCAAAGCCCGAGATCGTCCTGATCCACGACGCCGCCCGGCCTTTCGTGCCGGCCGATGTCATCGACCGCGCCATCGAAGCGGCGAAGAAGACCGGCGCCGCGGTTCCGGTCCTACCCGTCTCCGACACGATTGCGGTCTGCGAGGGCGACAGCCGCGGCGAGACGCTCGATCGTGCAAAATTGCGCAGCGTGCAGACGCCGCAGAGCTTCCGCTATGCCGACATCACCGCCGCGCACAAAAAAGCGGCCGAGGAAGGCCGTGAGGACTTCACCGATGACGGCGCGGTCGCCTCGCATATCGGCCTGACCGTTTCGGTCTTTGCCGGCGATCCCGCGAACACCAAACTGACGACGCCCGAAGACTTCACCCGCGCCGAGGAACGCATGCTCGCCAATCTGCCCGATATTCGCACCGGCACCGGTTTTGACGTGCACGAATTTGTGCCCGGCGATCATGTGACGCTCGGCGGGGTGAAAATCCCGCACGACAAGAAACTCAGCGGCCATTCGGATGCGGATGTCGTTCTGCATGCGCTGTGCGATGCAATCTTCGGCGCGCTCGGTGACGGCGATATCGGTTCGCATTTCCCGCCGTCCGACATGCAGTGGAAGGGCGCCGAGAGCTCGAAATTCCTCGCCTTCGCCCGCGACCGCGTGAAGGCGCGCGGCGGCATGATCGCCAATGTCGATATTTCGGTGATGAGCGAAGCGCCGAAGATCGGCCCGCATCGCGAGGCCATGCAGAAGAAGATCGGCGAAGTGCTCGGCATCGCGCCGGACCGCGTCGGCATCAAGGCGACGACCATGGAAGGTCTTGGCTTTGTCGGCCGCCGCGAAGGCCTGTGCGCTATTGCGACGGCCACGATCCGTTTACCGCTCTGACGCGTTATCCTCGGTTCGGGGAGTTCGCATGCACGACGCACAAAATCTGGAGTTCTCGCGCATCGACAAGGCGCTGATTATCGCTGCCTGGGATCTGCTCGATCTCTGCAAGGCGAAGGGCCTGACCATCGTCACCGCCGAGAGCTGTACGGGCGGGCTTGTGGCTGCCGCCCTCACCGATGCGCCGGGCGCATCCAAGGTCGTCGATGGCGGCTTCGTTACCTATTCCAACGAGGCCAAACAGGCCTGCCTGAAGGTTCCGAAAGAGCTTCTCGACCGGCACGGCGCGGTGAGCGAGCCCGTCGCGCGCGCCATGGCCGAAGGGGCGCTCGCCGCCTCCCCCGCCGATCTTGCGGTGTCGATCACCGGCATTGCCGGGCCCGAAGGAGGCACGGCTGAAAAACCCGTCGGCCTCGTGCATTTCGCTGCCGCGCGGCGCGGCGGGCCGACCATCCACCGCGAAAAACGCTTCGGCGATACTGGCCGCGGTCAGGTGCGCCGCGACGCGGCTATGGAAGCAATCGCGCTTCTCACCGAAATTGCCAAACTCCGCTAGCCGGCGCGCGCGTCAGTAACCGAGTTTTTTGAGCTGGCGGCGGAAGGCTCCGAAAATATCGGAGTAATCGTCCGTCCAGGCTCTGTGCTCTTTCTGCTCAGGATCGACTGCCATTTTCGTCCAGCCTTCGAGCGAGGGCAGCGCGCCGAGCGCCTGTTCGTAGCGCGCCAGGGCAACGACCTGCGAGGTGGCGAGCAGACGCGGCCCGTAATCGGGTTTTGCGTCTTCCATCTTCGACCAGGCAACCAGATCGAGATCGCGCGCCAGCGCGCCGACTTCCGGCAGAAGATCGAGATGGCGGTTCGAAATGTGCAGCACGAGAACGCCGTTCGGCGCGAGATGATCGAAATAGAGCTGCAGCGCTTCCTTGGTCAGAAGATGGATCGGGATCGCATCCGATGAGAAGGCGTCGATCAGCAGAAGCTCGTATTTTTCCTTGGCTTCGGCGAGCGTGATGCGCGCATCGCCAAGACGGATTTCGGCATCTGGCGCGCAGGCCGGCAGGAATTTGAATTTGCCGCTGTCGCGCGCAATGTCGATGATCTGCTGATCGATTTCGTAGAAGTGCCAAGTCTCGCCCTGTTCCTTGTAGCAGGCGAGCGATCCTGTTCCGAGACCGACAATGCCGACCGGCGACAGGCGCACGCTGTGTCCCGCCTCGCGCGCGGCGCGGATGACCTCCGCCATCGGCGACTGCGTGTGGTAATAGGTCAGCGGTTCTGGCCAGCCGGCACGCGGTTTGCCGTTTTCGATCTGCGCCGCGCCGTGCAGCGTCGTGCCGTTGAACAGGACGCGGAAAATCCCCGAGGCATAATCCTGAATCTTGTGCACGCCGAAGAAGCTGCGGGTCAGTTCGATCGTGCCCGATTTCGGCGCAACGATGCCGCCCACCAGCATGGTGAAAGCCAGCAGCGCGACGGTAACAAGCCGCCACATGCGGCTGATGAGAAGAATGACGGCAACCAGCGTAAAGACCGCGATTTTGAAAATATTGTCCTGATCGAGGTTCAGGGTTTTGCCTGTCGTCCAGGCAAAGATCGAGATGATGAGGCCGGCGGCTAAAATCGTCAGCGCAGCCTTGATCTCTTCTTTGTCCAGCCGTTCGGGCCGCACGAGGACGAGCAAAGTCGCGACCAGAAGGATCGGATATTCAAGAATGGTCGGGAAGATATAGGGCGCAGCCAATCCGGTGAACGCGCCGCCTAGGACACCGCCGAGCGACATCCAGAGATAGAATTCGGTCAGCCGGTCCGCCGGCGGGCGCAGCGCGTACAGACGCGAATGCGCGGCCATCACCGCGACGAAGAAGGTCACGAGATGAAGGCCGATCAGCCAGAGCGTCGGCAGAATGCCGCGGATCAGGTAATCCGTCGCAACAAAGATGAGCAACGCCGGAAGAAGGATCGCGAGCAGGTAATAAGGAATGACCGGGCGTTCGCGGAACACCAGCACAAAGGTCAGAAGGAAGATCGCAAGCGGAATGACCCAGAGGAACGGCGCGGCGGCAACGTCGGTCGAAATATGCGCGGTGACGGCGACGAGCAGCGCGGTCGGAACGAAAGCAAGAAAGATCCAGACGAGGCGCCGTATCGGCGTGATCGGAGGCGAGACCGCCCGCACCGGCTCCACATTGATCGCGCCGCGATTGGCGTAAAGACCCAAAGCTGCGATCGACAGAAGGAGCACGACATAACCGGCGGACCAGTAATGCGTCTGCTCCGTCAGCGTCAGCGCCGGCTCGATGATAAAGGGATAACCGAGCAGCGCGATGAAGCTGCCGAGATTGGATGCGCCGTAGAGAAAGTACGGATCCTCGCCGCCGGGCGCTCCGGTACGCGCAAACCAGGCCTGCAGCAGCGGCGCATTGGCCGACAGCGCAAAAAACGGCACGCCGATCGACACGCCGAATAGGCCGAGGAGATAGAATATCTGGCCCTCGGCCGGCGGGCGTCCCCAGCCCGCAGCAAGCGCCAGCGGCAGAAACAGCGCGCCGAGCAGGAGCACGGCGATGTGAACGCAGGCGCCGGCTTTGGGGCCCACATAACGGATCAGAAGATGGGCATAGGCATAGCCTGCGAGCAGAACGCCCTGGAAGAAGACCAGTGCCACCGACCAGACGCCCGGCGCCCCGCCGAGCCGCGGCAGCACCATTTTAGCGAACATGGGCTGGACGGCGAACAAGAGGGTCGCGGATAAAAATAAAGCCGCCCCAAAGGCATAAAGTGCGGCGCGGCCTGCCCCCACCGCCGTCCGGGAAGACGGCGCGCTCTTCAAGACCATAACCCCTCCCTAGCAACTCGGATGTTTCCGAGTTGCGCTCTGTTTATTGGCGAAGTCGGGAACACCCGACTTCGCATGGAAGCAGCGGACTTGGCGCCGCCTCTCAATTGGTGGCCGGAGACTCCGCTAAATCACGGCGCTTGTAAACAAAATCCGCTCTGGCCTCAAAGGCATCGGCGAACTTCAGGAAGGCCCGTTCGAACACGGTTCCGACGACAAGGCCGAGCGTGCGGCTCTTCATCTGCCAGGCGATGAAAAAATCGACGTCCGAGGACGTCTCATCCACGGGGATGAATTTCCAGCGGTTCACCAGCGAGGCGAACGGGCCGGTGATATATTCGACGTCGATGGTCAGCGCTTCGGGATCGAGCGTGACGCGGCTCGTGAACGTGTCGCGGAACATGGAATAGGCGACGGTCATATCGGCAAGGATGACGGTCTTGCCGTCGCGCTCCTCGCGCTTTTTGACCTTGAGCGCCTCGCAGAGCGGCACGAAGCGCGGATAGTGCTCGACATGGGCGACGAGATCGAACATGTCGCTGGCGGAGTGCTGCACCCGCTTGACGGCGTGATGTTCGCCCATCGTATTTACTCGGCGGCGGTCTTGGCCGCCCGCGCCGCGCGGAGCTTTTCGAAATCCTCGCCCGCATGATGCGAAGAGCGCGTCAGCGGGCTCGCCGAGACCTTCAGGAAGCCCTTGGAGTAGGCAACGGTCTCATAGCCCGAGAACTCATCGGGCGTGACGAAGCGCACGATCGCATGATGTTTGCGCGTCGGCTGCAGATACTGGCCGATGGTAAGGAAATCGACATCGGCCGAGCGCAGATCGTCCATCAGCTGCAGAATCTCGTTCCGCTCTTCGCCGAGCCCGACCATGATGCCGGATTTGGTGAAGATCTGCGGATCGAGCTCCTTGACGCGCTGCAGGAGGCGCACCGAATGGAAGTAGCGCGCACCGGGCCGCACCGTCACATAGAGCGAGGGCACGGTTTCGAGATTGTGGTTGAAGACATCGGGACGCGCCGCAACGACTTTTTCCAGAGCGCCGTCCTTGCGCAGGAAGTCGGGTGTCAGAACCTCGATCGTCGTGCCGGGGCTTGCGGCGCGGATGGCATGAATGACATCGGCGAAATGCTGGGCACCACCGTCATCGAGATCGTCGCGGTCGACCGAGGTGATGACGACATGGTTGAGGCCGAGCTTGGCGACAGCCTCCGCCACGCGGCGCGGCTCATCCGCATCGACGCCGGCGGCGGGCTTTCCGGTGCGGACATTGCAGAACGAACAGGCGCGCGTGCAGGTGTCGCCGAGGATCATGAAGGTCGCGTGCTTCTTCGACCAGCACTCGCCGATATTGGGGCAGCCGGCCTCCTCGCACACCGTCACGAGCTTGTTGGTGCGGACTATCTCCTGTGTCTCGCGATAGACCGGCGAGCCGGGCGCGCGGACGCGGATCCAGTCGGGCTTTTTCAGCACCTCGGTATCGGGCCGGTGCGCCTTTTCGGGATGGCGCGGCCCGCGAGGATTGTTGATCAGGTCGAGAACGACGGTCATCGGGCCTTGAACGCGGGGACGCGGTGGAGCGACACACTAGTATAGGATGCTTGCCGGTCCATAAACAGGCGCTGGGCGCATGGCTGGCCGTACGAGGTTAAACCTCTGATCGGCCTCTATAAGCCGGTCCCTGCCTCGCCGATTGAATGTGGCCGTGGGCAATGTCTATAGTTGTACACCGTCCCGCCTGCACTTCCGACCCAAAACTCCGAGTCGCCCATGCACGAGCCGCTACCCGCTTTGGCCGCCGTCCCCCCTTTGGGGACTCCCATGATCTTTTCGGGCCCTAAAGGGATCTTCGTCCGGCTCTGCATAAGAGGCGGCCTGCTTGAGCTGGTCACGCTCGGCTTCTACCGGTTCTGGTTGACGACCGATATCCGGCGCCATTTATGGGCCCATACCTCTGTCGGCGGCGATCCGGCGGAATATACCGGCCGCGCCCGCGAGCTTCTGATCGGCTTTCTGATCGCGATGGCGGTCCTTGTGCCGATTTATGCCGGGTTCTTCGTGCTGACACTGGAAGCCGAACGCATCCAGGCGTTCGCCAGCGTGCCGCTTGGCCTTCTGTTCTACGTCCTCATCCAATACGCCATCTACCGCGCGCGCCGTTACCGCGTGACGCGCACGGTCTGGCGCGGCCTGCGCTTTTCGATGGGCGGATCGGGTTGGGGCTATGCCTGGCGTGCGGTGCTCTGGACGCTGTTCGCCGCGCTGACTCTCGGCATCGCCTGGCCGTGGCGCACAGCCGCGCTTGAACGCTACATGATGCAGCATACGGCCTATGGCTCGTTGCAGGGCGAGTTTCACGGCAAGGGCTGGGACCTCTTCAAACAAGTCTGGTATCTGCCGCTCGTGTTTCCGATCGCGCTTATCCTCGTGATCGGCCTGCCGGTGATCGTCGCCTGGTTCCGCGCCATTGAATACCGCTGGTGGATTTCAAATCTGAAGCTCGGCGATGTCAGCTTCGAATGCGATATCGACAATGGCGATCTCATCCTGCCCTACATCATGGTGTGGGTGTGGTCGGCCGTTGCCGGCGCGGTTTTCTTTGCCGTTGTGGTCGGCGGCTCCTTCGGGATTGCCTATGCCGGCTTCTCCGAAGAAGAGATTGCGATATTGATGCAGCATCCGGCGGCCATCGCCGGCTTCGCCGGTCTTTACCTTCTGCTCGCCATCGCGACCGGCGTTGCCATGCGCGTTTATCTGATGCGCGATTTCTGGGCGAAGATCGTCAGCATGACCGAGGTCTACAATCTTTCGGCCGCCGACAATGTCGAAGGTCAAGGCGAACTCGCCAGCGCCATCGGCGAAGGCTTTGCCGACGGTCTCGATATCGGCGGCTTCTGACGCAATGTCCGCTGATGCGCCCATGCTTGCGGTGTTCTACGACGGGGCGTCGAACCGCAAGCACAGAGTGGAACTTCAAGCTGGCGAAAAGCTGGACATCGTCGAAGACGGCGTGGTGCTCGATGCCTGGGTGTTCCAGGATATCCGCCGGGTCGACGGCGACATGGCGCTGCGTCTCACTTCGATTTCAGCACCCCCGCTGGCGCGCATCGATATCGACGACGCAGCGACGGCCGAGCGGCTGAACGCTCTCTTGCCGAAGACTGAGCATCTGCAGGAAAAGCGGCAGACCGTACGCATTATCGGTTGGTCGCTCGCAGCCATCGCCTCGATTATTTTGATGATCCTTTATGGCATCCCGTTCGTCGCCGAGCGCCTGACGCCGCTCGTGCCGCGCGATCTCGAAACGCGGCTCGGCGAGGCCGTGGACAGCCAGTTTCTCAGCCTCACCGGCGCCAAGACCTGCTCCGGCATCCAGGGCCGCCGGGCGTTTGCAAAACTGATGCAGAAGATCAATGGCGGGCACCCGGTCGAAGCCGAAGTGCTCTCGCTCGACATGGTCAATGCCGTCACTCTGCCCGGCGACAAGGTCTATCTGTTCAAAGGCATGCTTGAGAAGGCCGAGAGCGTCGACGAGATCGCCGGCGTCATGGCGCATGAAGTGGGTCATGCGCGGCACCGGCACGGGTTGGAAACACTCATCCAGACCGGCGGCACATCCTATCTGCTCGGCCTTCTGTTCGGCGACATCACCGGCTCGACGGCGGTCATCTTCGCCGCGCAGTCTCTTCTCGACGCATCGCATTCACGCGATGCCGAAACCGAAGCCGACGATTTCGCTGTCGAAGCGATGACCAAACTCGGCCGCTCACCCGTGCCGCTGGGTGAATTCCTGAAAAGGCTGACCGGTGATCAGACGGCGACGATCCTCGACAGCCATCCGGTGAGTTCGGAGCGGCTCGCGCGGATACGGCAGTCTGACGTCAAGACGACCGGACCCGCGCTTCTGACCGATGCGGAATGGGACGCGCTCAAGGATATCTGCAAGAGCTAAGTCCCGAGGGCTCAGGCCGACGGACGGCCTCGGAAGATGCCCAGAAGGAAAAGCAGCACGATCGCGCCGACCGACGAGACGAGAAGGCTCGCCCACCAGCCGTGGAACGCGATGCCGAGGACGCCGGCGAGCCAGCCGCCGAGCAGCGCGCCGACAAGGCCGACGATGAGATTGGTGATCAGGCCGTGACTGCGGCTCATCACCTTCTCGGCGATGAAGCCCGCAAGAATGCCGATCACGATTGTTGCAAACCAACCAACGCCTTCCATTTACGCCTCCTCTTAGGGGGAACCCCAATGTCGGCAGGACAACGCCGCAATCAAGGTCATGGATGCATCGGGGAGCGAAAAATTCTTCGCAACCCGGCGTAGCTGCTCACATATTCAGGACGCGGCCATAGGCGTCGAGCACGCTTTCCTTCATCGTTTCCGAGAGGGTCGGATGCGGGAAGATCGTGTGGATCAGCTCTTCTTCCGTCGTCTCCAGATTCATTGCAATGACGAAGCCCTGGATAAGCTCAGTGACTTCCGCGCCCGACAGATGCGCGCCCAAAAGCTCGCCCGTCTTGGCATCGAAGATTGTCTTGCAGATGCCGTCCGCTTCGCCGAGCGCAATGGCCTTGCCGTTGCCGATGAACGGGAAGCGGCCGATTTTGACCTGACGCCCCTGCTCTTTCGCCTTCGCTTCGGTCAGGCCGACGCTGGCGATCTGCGGGTGGCAATAGGTGCAGCCCGGGATCTTGGCCTTGTCGAGCGCATGGACTTTGAGGCCCTTGATCATCTCGACACAGGTGACGCCCTCATGCTCGGCCTTGTGCGCGAGCATCGGAGGACCCGCGACATCGCCGATGGCGTACACGCCTTTGACGTTGGTGCGGCCGTAACCGTCGGTGACGATGATGCCACGATCGGTTTTGACGCCGACTGCTTCAAGGCCGATATTTTCGATATTGCCGACGACGCCGACAGCCGAGATAACCTTCTCGGCGGTGATCGTTTCCGTCTTGCCGCCGACCTCGATGGTCGCGGTCACGGCATCGGCTTTCTTATCGAGCTTCGTGACCTTGGCCCCGGTCAGAATCTTGATGCCCTGCTTCTCGAACTGCTTGCGGGCAAAGGCGGCGATATCCGCATCTTCAACCGGCAGGATCTGCGGCAGGACTTCGACGATCGTCACCTCGGAACCGAGCGAGCGGTAGAAGCTTGCGAACTCGACGCCGATGGCGCCGGAGCCGACAACGAGCAGCGATTTCGGAAACTTGTCCGGGTTCATCGCTTCGAAATAGGTCCAGACCTTTTTCTTGTCGGGCTCAAGACCCGGCAGGACGCGCGGACGTGCGCCGGTCGCAACGATGATGTGCGCAGCTTTGTAGGTACCCGCGCCAAGCGCGCCTTTCGGCGCCTCAATCGCCGGGCCGAGCACGCCTTTGGTCGGCGCGGTGACCGCGATCTCACCGGCTTTCTTCAGCTTGGCGTCGCCCCAGATGGTCGCGATCTTGTTCTTCTTGAACAGGAACTGCACGCCGGTATTCATCTGCCCCGCAATGCCGCGCGAGCGCTTGATGATGGCGGCGATATCGAACCCGAACTTTTCGACCGTGAGGCCGTAATCCTTGGCGTGACCGAAGTAAGAGAAGATCTCCGCCGAGCGCAGCAGCGCTTTCGTCGGGATGCAGCCCCAGTTCGAGCAGATGCCGCCGAGATGCTCGCGCTCCACAACGGCCGTCCTGAAGCCGAGCTGCGCGGCGCGGATTGCGGCGACATAGCCGCCCGGCCCGCCGCCGATAATGATGATGTCGAACTCGTTCTCGGCCATTAGATCACCAGCCCGACGGGCTTTTCGATGTAACCTTTGAGCGTCTGCATGATCTCGGCGGCGTCCGCACCGTCGAGCACGCGGTGATCGCAGGACAAGGTCGCCGTCATGATCGTGCGAATCTCGATCTTGTCGTCGATGACGACCGCGCGCTTTTCGCTCGCGGCGACCGCAAGGATCGTCGAGTGCGGCGGGTTCACAATCGCGGTGAAGTTCGTGACGCCATACATGCCGAGATTGGAGATCGCTGTTGTGCCGCCCTGATATTCATGCGGCTTCAGCTTCTTTTCGCGGGCGCGCTTGGCGAGCGAGGAGCTTTCCTTCGACAGCTCCTGCAACGACTTGTCCTGCGCATTGCGAAGAATGGGCGTAATCAGACCGCCGCCGGGGATCGCAACCGCAATGCCGATATCGACATTGTGGTGGCGCAGCATGCCGGTTTCCGTCCACGACGCATTGCCCTGCGGATGCTTTTTCAGCGTCAGCGCGAAGGCCTTCACGACAAGATCGTTGACCGAAACGCGCCACACCGGCTTGCCGTCTTCCTTCGGCGCGAAAGAATTCATCTCCTCGCGCATGCGCAGCAGAGGGCCGACATCCATATCGACCGCGAGGAAGAAGTGCGGCACGACGATCATCGACTGCTGCATGCGCGTTGCGATCACGCGGCGCATGCCGTCATGCGGAACGACATCGTAGGAGCCGGGCTCGAACAGCGCCCGGATCTGATCGTCCGGCATCAGCGGCAGACCGCCAGCGCCTGCAGGCGCCTGACGCGCGGCGCCGGGCTGCGCCGTCTCGACATCCTTTTTGACGATGCGGCCATGCGGGCCGGAACCGGAGATCGCTCCGAGATCAACGCCACGATCTTTGGCGATGCGGCGCGCCAGCGGCGATGCAAAGACGCGGGCAGCGCCGTTTGCCTTCGGTGCGGGAGCCGGAGCTGCGGCAGGAGCGGTCGCCGCCGCCGGAGCGGGTTTTGGCGCTTCAGCCGCTTTCAGAACTTCCGCCTTCGGAGCTTCGGCTTTGGCTTCAGTTTTCGGCGCGGCGGCGGGCGCGCTCGCCGCGCTCGCATCTTCGCCCTCTTCGAGCAGCACGGCGATCGGGCGGTTCACCGCCACATCGTTCGTGCCTTCCGGAACAAGGATTTTGCCGAGCGTGCCTTCATCGACCGCTTCGACTTCCATCGTCGCTTTGTCGGTTTCGATTTCGGCGATGACATCGCCGGATTTGACCTTGTCGCCCTCTTTCTTGAGCCATTTGACCAGGTTGCCCTGCTCCATGGTCGGCGACAGTGCGGGCATCAGAATGTTGATCGGCATGGCCGTTTACCCGCGATAGGAAACGGCTTTCGCCGCTTCGACAACTTCAGCCACGGACGGCAGAGCGAGCTTTTCGAGGTTCGCCGCATAAGGCATCGGCACATCCTTGCCGGTGACGCGCAGAACCGGCGCATCGAGATAATCGAAGGCCTTTTCCATCAGCTGCGCGACGATCTCGGAGCCGACGCCCGATTGCGGCCAGCCTTCTTCGACGGTCACGCAGCGGCCGGTCTTTTTGACTGACTCGATAACCGTCTCGATATCCATCGGACGGATGGTGCGCAGATCGATGACTTCCGCCTCAATCCCCTGCCCTGCGAGTTCTTCCGCAGCTTTCAGCGCGTAGGACATGCCGATGGAGAAGGAGACGAGCGTCACATCCGAGCCCGCGCGCGCAATGCGCGCCTTGCCGATGGGCAGCACGAAATCGTCGAGCTTCGGAACGTCGAAGCTCTGTCCGTACAGGATTTCATTTTCGAGGAAGATGACCGGGTTCGGATCCCGGATAGCGGCCTTCAGAAGGCCCTTGAAGTCTGCGGCGGTGTAAGGGGCGATGACTTTGAGCCCCGGTACCTGGCTGTACCACGCCGTAAAATCCTGGCTGTGCTGGGCCGCTACTCGGGCCGCCGCGCCGTTCGGGCCGCGGAAAGTGATCGGCGCGCCCATCTGGCCGCCCGACATGTACAGCGTTTTGGCCGCCGAATTGATGATCTGGTCCATCGCCTGCATGGCGAAGTTCCAGGTCATGAATTCGACAATGGGCTTGAGGCCGGCGAGAGCCGCACCGACACCGATGCCGGTAAAGCCGTGCTCGGTGATCGGCGTATCGATGACGCGCTTGGCGCCGAATTCTTCGAGCAGGCCCTGAGAAACCTTGTAGGCGCCCTGATATTCGGCGACTTCCTCGCCCATCAGGAAGATGTCGCCGTCGCGGCGCATCTCTTCGGCCATCGCATCGCGGAGCGCTTCGCGCACCGTCTGGCGCACCATCTCCGTGCCGGCCGGAACTTCCGGATCGGGCTCGATCTGCGGTTTCGGCGGCGCGGCAACAGCCGACGGCGCCTTGTCAGGCGCGGGACCCTTTTCGGGTGCTGCCGGCGGCGCCGATTCTTCGGCCTTCTTTTCGGCGGCGGGCTTTTCGGCCTTGGCGCCATTGCTCGGGGCGGCGGACGCAGCGGAGGCGTCTTCGCCCTCTTCGAGCAGGATCGCGATCGGCGTATTGACGGCAACGTCTTCGGTGCCGTCCTTGATCAGGATCTTGCCGAGCGTGCCTTCATCGACGGCTTCAACTTCCATCGTCGCCTTGTCGGTTTCGATTTCGGCCAAAACATCGCCGGACTTCACCTTGTCGCCTTCGGCTTTCAGCCATTTGGCGAGCTTGCCCGACTCCATCGTCGGCGACAGCGCAGGCATGAGGACTTCGATCGGCATGCGAACAAACTACCTTAGGTCGGCCAATGGGCGGAATTATCAGACGAGAATATCGGTCCAAAGCTCCGACACATCGGGCTCGGGATCGTTCGTCGCAAAATCGGCGGCGGCGGCCATGATGCCACGCACATCCTTGTCGATCTTGTTCAGATCGTCTTCGCTCGCCCATTTATTTTCAAGCACGCGCTTGCGGACCTGCTCGATCGGGTCGTGCTCATCCCGCATCTTCTGCACTTCTTCCTTCGACCGGTATTTCGCCGGGTCGGACATGGAGTGCCCGCGATAGCGGTACGTCTGCATTTCGAGAATGTAGGGGCCCTCGCCCGAACGCGCATGATCGACGGCGCGCTGGCCGGCGGCGCGCACCGCGCGCACATCCATGCCGTCGACCTGCTCGCCCGGAATGTCGAACGAGCGGCCGCGCTGCGAGAAGTCGGTTGTCGAGGAGGCGCGGGTATAGGACGTGCCCATGCCGTAGCGATTGTTCTCAACCACATAGATCACGGGCAGCTTCCAGAGCTTGGCCATATTGAAGCTCTCATAGACCTGGCCCTGATTGGCCGCGCCGTCGCCGAAATAGGTGACGGCAACATTGCCGTTCTCACGGTACTTGTTGGCGAAGGCGAGCCCGGTGCCGATCGAGACCTGCGCTCCGACAATGCCGTGGCCGCCATAGAAGTTCTTTTCGCGGCTGAACATGTGCATCGAGCCGCCTTTGCCGCGTGAATAGCCGCCTTTGCGGCCCGTCAGCTCGGCCATGACGCCGTTGGGGTCCATGCCGGCGGCCAGCATATGGCCGTGGTCACGGTAGGAGGTGACCAGCTGGTCCCCTTCCGTCTGCGCCATCTTCATGCCGATGACGACCGCTTCCTGGCCGATATAGAGGTGGCAGAAGCCGCCGATCAGGCCCATGCCGTAAAGCTGGCCGGCCTTCTCCTCGAAACGACGTATGGCGAGCATGTCGCGGAACGCCGCGAGATCCTCGTCCTTGGTGAAGTCCGGAACAGAATTGGAAAGCGCCGTGCCCGAAGCGGGCTTGGCGGCTTTAGGCTTGGCAGCGGATGCGGCCATGCGGATGAGCTCCCTGATTTTTTGGGCGTTGCGGCCGTTTCGAGCGCTTCTATTTTGAGCAGACGTTAGCTTAAGGAACCGGCAAAAGCGAGATGCCGCCAGATTCACCAGAACTGGCTGTCCGACCAAGAGAATCAAGGCGTTACAGGAAAGTGTGACGGAAGCCGTCATGCGCCGGTGGCATAGCTGTCCGGCGAAGTACCGTCCCTGACGGGACGGCACTTAGATGTGTGCTTACAGAGTCTCGCCGCTCAGTTGCGCGGCAGACGCTCAAGACGGGTCGGCGCTTCGAGCGAACCGAGCTCCTTGGCCTTCTCGTACCATTTGCGGGCCTGAACGAGATCGCCGTTCATGCCGACCGCACCGCGCTGCTGGAGCGCCCGCGGATCGTAGGTTTCGCCAAGAGCCAGGGCCGCTTCCGCATAGCCGGCTTCGGCCGCACGCCGGTAGACCGGACGCGCCGAGGAGAAGTCGCCGCTTTCGACGAAGCGGCGGCCGCGGGCCATCAGCGTGGTCAGTTCGCCCGCGGTCAATTGCGGGACAACCGGCGCGGGTTCTGCCAGCGGCTGGATCGACAGCGTAGCGACCTGTTTCGGCGCTTCGGGCACGACCGGCGCAGCCTGGATCGGCGCCGGTGCAGCCGGCGGCGGCAGCGGAGCCGCACCACGGTCAGAGGCGACATCGGCGGCGGGCGCAGCCTTCACAGGCGGAGCCACGATCGGCGCTGCGGCAACCGGCGGCGGTGCCACAGGCTCGGGCGCGGCCACGACCGGCGGCGGCGCACGATCGACATGCTGTTGCGGCGCGGACGACGGCGCGAGCGCCGCCTGAACCGTCGCGACCGCGGACGTCACGCTTTTGAAGCGCGAACCGTTCTCGGTGCCGCTGGGCTGCGTGGCGATATAGCCGACGAACAGCGCGAGCGCGCCGCCGGCAATGCCGACCACCGCGCCGAAGCGCATCAGCATTTTCGTGGTGTGGCTGGACTTCTTCTTTGTCTGGGCCGCCTGCGGCGAAAAAAGCTCCGCCATAGAGCGATAGCTCGGGTTCTCCTGTTCGGAGAACACGTCATAGGCGACATTGGGCTGCTGGTTCCGGTAACCGGACTGGCTGGCCCATTTCGGCGCATACGGAAGAACCTCTTCCGGCGTCGAATTGCTCAAGGGTTCACTCATCACATCCCCCTTGGGCGCCCGCGGGGCGCCCGAAGTCCTCAAACCTATTGCGTCTCCTCAAAACGATCTCAGTTGGAGCGTGTACCGCCCTTCGCATTCTGTTGTGCATGCCAGGCCATGAAATCGCGGAAGAGCGCATCGCGCTCGGCCTGCGTTTTCGGCGCCAAGGCACCGCCCGAATTGTCCAGGAAGCGCTGGAAGTCAGCGCTGAGATTCTGCCGCGGATCGCCGCCCGTATTGCCGGCCTGGCGCAGCATCTTTTCGGCGACGTCGAAACGGCGCCAGCCGGGAACGGTGGCCGCGAGGTTGACGTCCTTCCAGCTCGGATGGAACGCCGGATCGTGGAACTTGTCCCAGTTCTGGAACAGACGCTCGACGAAGCGCTCGACGCGCTTATAGCGGTAGGTGTTCTTCGGCCAGTTATAGACCGCAAGCACAGTCGCCACGCCGATCGTATCGACCGTCTGGCCGGGCGCGATCAGGTTCGGATAGTGCTCGGAGGTGAGTTCGCTCAGCGTGTAATAGTCCGCGAGCTTTTCGTTGAACGGCACCGGAAGAAGATGCAGGCCCGCATCCGCCGGAATGTCTTTGACGAAGCCGAGCGGCTTGCCGGCGCAGCGGATGAGCGCGTCGAGCTTGCCGGACTTCAGATCGGCGAAGCCGGTGCGGTGATCCTGATAGACCGCGTCCACCTGGATGCCGAGACGTTCGAGAACGATGTTGGCGGTCAGAGACGCAGCCGTGCCCTTCGGGCCGAACGAAACGCGCTTGCCGCGCAGGTCTTCTAAGGTTTTGTACTTATTCGACGCGATGAAGTGCAGTTCGGCCATCGGGAAACGCGCGATGTAATGCACGCGGTTCTCAAGATTGCCGAGACCCTTTTCCTTCGCGAAGTATTCGAAGACATCCGACTGCGTAAAGGCAGCATCGACGCCGCGCAGGTACAGAAGATCTTCGAGATTGGAAGTCGCGCCGAAGCCGATGATGGGAAGGATGCGAAGTTCATCGCCGTCGTTGAGCACTTTGCCCATCTCGTCAGCGTAACGCATGTTGGTCGTATCGAGCATGCCGCCCGATATGCCCATCGTCCAAGCGTTCTTCTTTTCCTTGAGGTTGACCTCAGCCTGCGACTCCGAAGGATCGGCTTTCTGCTGAGCAGAAGTCGGCGAAGCCGCCAGAAGCGCCAACAGCGCAAAGGTGCTGAGAACTATATGTCGCATTTCCCCTCCCCAGGAATACTCAACTCAACAGAGCGACATGGCCAAAATACACTTGGCTGCGGCTTCCCCGTGCCATAGAAAGATCGCTTAAAGCAAGACGAAAGTATGGCGGAGCTGAAACACGATTTCCACCCTACTGTTGCGCTTAACCATCTAACCCGGCGAAAACAAAACCAATTGCCCGGATTGGTCAGTGACCAAAGGGCCGGTTAATTTTTTTATCGACGGCTCAGAATGTGACCGAGCGGGATCATTTTCGATCACTGCGACAGTGGGATGACCCGGTCATTGGGGTGCAGCCAGCCAAGGCTTTCCCGCGCTTCCTCGTCCAGAAGGTCCTTATCGACCGAGTTCGGGGCAAACCGCGCCACCCTCGCCTCAAGAGCCTTCCGCTCGGCCTCAAGCCCTGAAAGCTCGGTATTGAGGGCGGCGATCTCGGCGTTGAAGTTGCGATGGGCGCGCAGGCCGCGTTCGCCATGGACCCCGTGATAGCCGAAATAGGCAATCATCGCGGCAATCAGCGTCCAGAGGCTGACCTGAATCAAGGCAGCGCGGATTCGGGTTTTGCGGACCATTTGGGGACGCTCGCCCCGTTCTGGTTTACCGGCGGTTAAAGAGCTTCGCCTCGAGCTTGTGCAGCCCCGTCCGGGCTTTGCGCAGCAGGCGGTCGAACCGGTCGGGCTCGACGGGCGGCTCATCGGCCGAGCCCGTCGCAAGTTCGAGTTCGGCCTCGTTCACCCGCCCGTCCTTGACCGTGCGGACGACCAGCATGGCCGGCCCGAGCGAAAGCTTGTCGCCGGGCGCCGGCTCATCGTCCACTTCGGTATCGAAATGTTCGGCGACGGTGCGGTCGCGCAATTCCTCTTCGACATCGAGGCCGTACAGATCCGAGAGAACGCCGAGCTGCACACCCGAGCGCAGCGGGAAATTGGCGTGCTCGCCGGTATCGGCGGAGACGGTGAAGATACGGTCGAGCTCGCGCACGCGTTCGGGCGGCGCAAGAAAATACGCGTAATCGCCCGGCTTCAGTCCGCCGGCCATGGCAGGTTCGAGAATACGGTCGTCGCGAACGACGAAGACCGGACGGGCCCAGCGCGGCGATGCGCCCGGCGACAGCACGACGGCCGCGCCCTCCTCGATGTAATAACCGACCATCTCATGTTCCTGCTGGCCGGGCAGATCGATTTCGACGCGGCTCACATCTGGCCGCGTCTGCGGCAGTGCAAGGCCAAGACGGCGCGCCAGCGGCGTCAGCGTCCAGCCCTGCACGATGAGCGAGATGACGACGACGATGAAGGCGATGTTGAAATAAAGATCGCCGTTCGGCAGGCCAGCAAGCGTCGGAATCGCAGCGAGGAAGATCGACACCGCGCCGCGCAGGCCCACCCAGGACACGAACAGGCGTTCGTTGACGGAAAATCTGAAAGGCTGCAGCGACAGAAACACCGCGATCGGACGCGCGACGATCATTAAAAACAGCGCGACGATGACGCCCGGCGCAATGACGGTGAGAAGGTTCGACGGCGTCACGAGAAGGCCAAGCACAACGAACATCAAAATCTGCACGAGCCAAGTCGCGGCATCGTGGAAGTCGGTGATCGAGGCAAAAGCGCGGACCCTTCGATTACCGACGACAAGACCGGCGATATAGACGGCCAGAAAACCCGAACTGTGCGCGACCTGCGCCAGCGCAAAGATCGACACCGCGCAAGCGACCGCGAGCAGTGGATGAAGGCCTGCCGGAAGCGAAACGCGGTTCAGGAGCCAGACGAGAAGATAGCCGCCGGCAAGGCCGAGCAACCCGCCGATCACGCCGTGCCAGATCAGCGTTCCGATGATGAAAATGCCGGTCTCGCCGCCGGCATCGGCAAGATATTCGACAAGAACGATCGTCAGCAGCACCGCGACCGGATCGTTCGTTCCCGATTCCACTTCGAGCGTCGCACCGACGCGGCGGTGCAGATGAAGGCCGCCGGAGCGCAGCAGGAAGAAGACGGCCGCCGCGTCTGTCGGTGCGATCATCGCGCCGATGAGCAGTGCCTCCGGAAAAGACAGATTCAGGAGCGGCATCGCCAGAACCGACACGATCAGCGCGGTGAAGACGACGCCCGCGCTCGCAAGAACCGCGCTTGGCGCCAGCACGCCCTCGAATTGCGAAAGGCGCGTGCGCAGGCCGCCGTCGAACAGGATGATGGCGAGCGCAAACGAGCCGATGAGATAGGTCATCGAGAAATCGGAGAACGCGACCCCGCCCGGCCCGTCTTCGCCGATCAGCATGCCGATGCCGAGGAAGACGAGCAAAAGGGGCGCGCCGAAACGCTGCGCGACAAGGCTCGACAGGATTCCCGCGACGAGAAGCGCGGAACCTGCAAACAGAATCCAATTGACGAGTGTGATGCTCTGCATCAGCGCTCCGGGCCCGAACGGATAGGTTCTGGATCGGAGCAATGTTCGGCTACCGGGGGCCGTCCGCGCAACAAAAAAGCCCGGCGAAGCCGGGCTTTTTCAGAGAAGCTTTGGATCAGGCCAAGGCTTTGAGGGCGGCCTTGCCGGCATAGATAGCCTGGGTGCCAAGTTCTTCTTCGATCCGCATCAGCTGGTTGTACTTGGCGGTGCGGTCCGAACGGGCAAGCGAGCCGGTTTTGATCTGGCCGCAATTGGTGGCGACCGCAAGATCGGCAATCGTCGAGTCTTCGGTTTCGCCCGAGCGGTGCGACATGACCGCGGTATAGCCGGCGCGGTGCGCCATATCGACGGCGGCAAGCGTCTCGGTCAGTGAGCCGATCTGGTTGACCTTCACGAGGATCGAATTGGCGGTGCCGGATTTTATGCCCTTCGACAGACGCGTGACGTTCGTCACGAAGAGGTCGTCGCCGACGAGCTGGCAATTTTTGCCGATGAGATCGGTGACGGCCTTCCAGCCTTCCCAATCGTCTTCCGACATGCCGTCTTCGATGGTGACGATCGGATAGTCCTTGGCAAGCTTGGCGAGATATTCGGCCTGCTCTTTCGGCGTGCGCGAGACGCCCTCGCCTTCATAGACGTATTTTCCGTCCTTGAAGAATTCGGTTGCCGCGCAATCGAGGCCGATGACGACATCCTTGCCCGGCTTGAAGCCGGCCTTTTCGATCGAGGCCATAACGAAATCCAGCGCTGCGGGCGCCGAAGGCAAGTTCGGCGCAAAGCCGCCCTCATCGCCGACATTGGTGTTGTGGCCGGCCGATTTCAGCGCGCTGCGCAGCGTGTGGAAGATTTCCGAGCCCCAACGCACCGCCTCTTTGAGGCTCGAGGCGCCGACGGGCAGGATCATGAATTCCTGGAAGTCGATCGGATTATCGGCATGGGCGCCGCCATTGACGATGTTCATCATCGGCACCGGCAGGACGCGCGCCGAGGCGCCGCCGACATAGCGATAAAGCGGCAGGCCGGAGGCTTCCGCCGCAGCTTTGGCGACCGCGAGCGAGACGCCGAGAATGGCGTTGGCGCCGAGGCGTGCTTTGTTGGGCGTGCCGTCGAGATCGATCATGGTCTGGTCGATCTTGGCCTGGTCTTCGGCTTCAAGACCGCCGAGCGCGTCATAGAGCTCGCCGTTGACGGCATCGACCGCTTTGGTGACGCCCTTGCCGAGATAGCGCTTCTTGTCGCCGTCGCGCAGTTCCACCGCTTCATGCGCGCCGGTCGAGGCGCCGGAGGGCACCGCGGCGCGGCCCATCGAGCCGTCTTCGAGCACGACATCGACTTCCACCGTCGGATTGCCGCGGCTGTCGAGAATTTCGCGGCCGATAATGTCGACGATAGCGGTCATGCAAAGGCTCCAAAATGCGCTGAATCGGGATTGTTTAGGGTGTCTTACGCGATGCGCGTCACAGACGCAAAGGACATGCCGCACTATGACTTCGGGATGACGGGAGGTCTCAGGACGCGTCCAGCGAGGCCCGGATCGTTCCGGCCGTCTTGGCCAGTTCCTCGTCGGGCACCCGCGGTGTCGGCCGGAAGGTCAGCTGCTCTTCGGCGATATAGCGGCGGGAGGTGATGTCGGTCCCCTCCACCATCGGCACGAGATGGGCATGGGCGTGCGGGACATCGCCGCCGGTGAACAGGAACGCGACGCGTTTAACGCCGTATTGCGCTTTCAGAACCTTCGACAGCTTCTGCCCGAGCTGGAGGATCTCGGCGGCAAGATCGGCCGGCAGATCGTCGAAATACGCAAAGTGCTCGCGCGGAATGATCTGCACATGGCCCGGCCGGATCGGATTGATGTCGAGAAAGGCGTAGAGCCGCTCGCCCTCATAAACCGGATGGGAGGGCAGCTCGCCTTTGGCGATGCGGCAGAAGAGGCAACCGCTGCCGTGCCGCGGGCTCAAAGGTTACAGGCCTTCTTGCGTTGCAGCCGAGCCATCATTCTTCCTGTTCGTCGACGGGAACCGTCGAGGTGATGTCGCGGCGGATCTTGCCGAAGCGCAGGCCGAGCGTCAGCAGAGCCGCCGCCACCCACTGCCCCCAATAGCCGACCGTCTCAAGAAGGTCCCCCGGCAGGACCAGCAGCGTCAACGCCCAGAGCGAGACGCCGACGATAACAAAGTAAAGCAGGAAGCCGAAGAAGCTGAAGGTCTTCAGCGTATGCCAGATGAAGAGGAACAGCGGCACGGTCACGATCAGCGTGAGCAGCCACAGGATCGGATTGTTCAGCGTGTCCGCGTTCAACCAGAGATCGGTCAGCGAAAAGCCGGTCGGATTGACCAGCAGATAGCACCACACCAGCGTAATGACGAACCAGCCCCAGAAGGGAATTCTCTGCAGCATGAAATGTCCCCGAAAGGAGGGGGCGCTGAACGCGCCCCCTGGGAATGTTACCCGCCGAGCAGGCTTGAGAGATTGATGGTTAGCACGGTCGCGAAGGACCGCACCACATTGAGCGGGACGCTCGTGCCCGTGAACGAGCCCGTGCCCTCATAGGAGCCGGGGACCTCGTCCTCAACACCGTCGACCTTCACCTTCACATCGGCCCCCGGCACGAGCAGGATCTGGCCGGAAATGCCGTCGACACTGGCGAACAGATCGGTGTCACCGGTCTGGCTCGCAAACAGCGCTTCATCGCCGAACGAATCCTTGCCCGGCATGGTCAGCGTCAGATCGAGCTGCTGCTTGCCTTCTTCGCCCGGCGAGTCGGTCCAGGGCATATTGCCCTTGAACTTGTATTCCTTCGCGCCGACGCCCTGTTCGTCGCACATCGCAGCAACATCGATGTACCAGGTCTCGGTCTGATAGGCCCAGAGCAGCGTGCCGTTCCAGTAGCAGCCCTTGTCGGACGGCAGCCCTGCCGATGGCACATAGAAGCGGTTCAGCTTGATCGTGTCCGTACGCTCGTCGATGACACTGCCGCCAGCGCCGAGCTTCTTCAGCACTTCCGTGCGCAGCGCCGTGACACCGCCCGAATTGAGCTGCGGCTTCAGGTTCAGGCTGCCTTTGAAACGCTCGCTCGCAGCCGGCGCCTTGCCGAGTGCGAGATAGCTGATCTCCATCTTGGTGACATCGGTCGAGCCGTCGCCGGTCGCGACCGAGAACCCGCCTTTGTATTGCGTGCGGGGAAGCTTGCGGCCGTCCGGCGCGAGCACCGAACCATTGCCGCCGACCTGGCAGCCGCGCTCGACATTGATCACGCCATAGGAGGTGCGGCCGGCCTGACAGCTGAGTTCGAATTTCCCGGCGATGGCGCTGTCGGACAGTTCGGCGGTGAAGAGATCTTTCTTCGTCGCATTGGTCAGCGACGGCATATCCGCGACAAGCTTGATGTCGACTTTCGCTGGTTTCGGCGGTGTCTGCGCCGCAGCGGCAAAAGCGACCGCGGACATGGCCGCAGTGAGAATGATGGTGGTTTTCATGATGTCTCCCATTAAGGGAGGCGCACATGCTTCGGCCCCCCGGCTTTTACTCAGTCGGGTGAGACATCAAACCGGTTCAAACTAGGTTGAGAGAAAGTTCAGGACGTTTTCTTCGCGAGCTTGTCGAAAGCGACGAGATCGCCGAGCAGCTTTTCCATGTCCTTTAGCGGGATCATGTTCGGCCCGTCGCTCGGCGCCTTGTCCGGATCGGGATGGGTCTCGATGAAGACGCCGGCAACGCCGACGGCCACGGCCGCCCGCGCCAGCACCGGCACGAATTCGCGCTGGCCGCCCGACGACGTGCCCTGCCCGCCCGGCTGCTGCACCGAATGCGTGGCATCGAAGATCACCGGCTTGCCCATGTCTTTCAGGATCGGCAGCGCGCGCATATCGGAGACCAGCGTGTTGTAGCCGAACGAAGCCCCGCGCTCGGTGACCAGCACATTCGGGTTGCCTGCGGACGTGATCTTCTCGATGACGTTCTTCATGTCCCAGGGTGCGAGAAACTGGCCCTTCTTCACGTTCACCGCTTTGCCGGTCTTCGCAGCCGCGATGAGAAGGTCAGTCTGGCGCGAGAGAAATGCCGGGATCTGCAGCACATCGACAGCTTGCGCGACCTCGGCGCACTGATCGATCTCGTGCACATCCGTCAGTACCGGCAGGCCGAGCTTGTCGCGGATTTCCGCAAAGATCGGCAGCGCCGCTTTCAGGCCGATGCCGCGCTGCGCGCTGGCCGATGTGCGGTTCGCTTTGTCGAAGCTCGTCTTGAAGACAAGGCCGATGCCGACACGGGCGCAGATTTCCTTCAGCGCGGTTGCGACCTCGAAGGCATGGTCGCGGCTTTCGAGCTGGCACGGGCCCGCGATCAGCGCGAGCGGGAGTGCGTTGCCGAAGGAGACGGGGCCGAGGGAGACGGTGGAGTGCGCGGTCATTTCCGCACCTTACACCAAGCGGCTCTGATGCAGAGCGGCTTCGATGAACGAGGCAAAGAGCGGGTGCGGCTCGAACGGGCGCGATTTCAGCTCCGGGTGGAACTGCACGCCGATGAACCAGGGATGGCCTTCCATCTCGACGATTTCCGGCAGGACGCCGTCCGGCGACATACCGCAGAAGCGAAGCCCCCGCTGCTCCAGCCGGTCGAGATAGGATGTATTGACCTCGTAACGATGGCGATGGCGCTCGGAGATCGAGGTCGAGCCGTAAATGTCGGCGACCTTCGACCCCGCTTTCAACGAGGCCTGATAGGCGCCAAGGCGCATCGTGCCGCCAAGATCGCCGTCCGCGCGGCGCTGCTCCAGAACATTGCCGCGCACCCATTCGGTCAGAAGGCCGACGACCGGTTCCGGCGTCGGGCCGAATTCGGTGGAATTGGCTTTCTCGACACCGGCGAGATTGCGCGCCGATTCAATGACGGCCATCTGCATGCCGAGACAAATGCCGAAATAAGGGATCTGCCGTTCGCGCGCGAACTGCGCTGCACGGATCTTGCCTTCGACGCCGCGCACGCCGAAACCGCCGGGCACGAGAATGCCATCCGCGTCTTCGAGCAGACGAACCGGATCTTCCTTTTCGAAGATTTCGCTCTCGATCCAGTCGAGCTTGACCTTGCAGCGATTGGCGATGCCGCCATGCACGAGCGCCTCAATCAGGCTCTTATAGGCGTCTTTCAGGCCCGTGTACTTACCGACAATAGCGATGGTGACTTCGCCTTCGGTGTTGCGCATGCGGTCGTTGATGTCGATCCAGCGCGTCAGATCCGGCTTCTCTTCGGCGTCGAGACCGAAGGCGCGCAGAACTTCCTTGTCGAGCCCCTGCTCGTGATAGGAGATCGGCACCTGATAGATCGACTCGACATCGCGCGCTTCGATGACGGCTTCGGCGCGCACATTGCAGAACAGGCCGAGCTTGCGGCGCTCATCTTCCGGGATCGGCCTATCGGTGCGGCACAACAGGATATCGGGCTGGATGCCGATGGAGCGCAGCTCCTTCACCGAATGCTGCGTCGGCTTGGTTTTCAGTTCGCCGGCGCTCGGAATGAAGGGCAGCAGCGTCAGATGAATATAGATGCTGGAGCCGCGCGGAAGGTCATTCCCCAGCTGGCGGATCGCCTCGAAGAAGGGAAGGCCTTCGATGTCGCCGACCGTGCCGCCGATTTCGACGAGCACAAAATCGAATCCTTCATTGCCCTCGCGGACGAAATTCTTGATCGCGTCGGTGACGTGCGGAATGACCTGCACGGTGCCGCCGAGATAATCGCCGCGGCGTTCCTTGGCGATGATCTCCTGATAGATGCGGCCGGTCGTGATGTTGTCCTGCTTCGATGCCGAGATTCCGGTGAAGCGCTCGTAATGGCCGAGATCGAGATCGGTCTCCGCGCCGTCATCGGTGACGAACACTTCGCCGTGCTGATAGGGGCTCATGGTCCCCGGATCGACGTTCAGATAGGGATCGAGCTTGCGCAGGCGGACTTTGTAGCCGCGTGCCTGCAGGAGCGCGCCGAGCGCTGCGGAAGCGAGACCCTTGCCGAGTGAGGAGACCACGCCGCCGGTGATGAAAACATACCGCGTCATGGGCTTACACCCTATCCTCTCGCATTTCGATTTGACGACAAATAAGGAGCGCGGCCAAACCGCACTCCACAGCTTTACTGGCCCGAAATCGGCGCCGAAGGAGCAGCCGGTGCAGCCGGAGCGGGAGCGCCCGCCGGCGGCTGCTTAAGCGTGTCCAGAATACCGCCGCTGGTCGGAACCGCGGGCGAGGTCTGGCCGGGAGGCGCCGCACGCTGGATCAGCGACGGCGCGACTCGGTTGGTGCCGGCCATGATGGCAAGCGCGATCGAGGTCGCGAAAAAGCCCGCGGCCAGCCAGGCCGTCGTCATGGTCAGCGCATTGGCCTTGCCGCGGCCGCTCATAAAGCCGCCGCCGCCTCCGCCAATGCCGAGCGCGCCGCCTTCGGAGCGCTGCAGAAGAACGGTGACGACGAGCGCGAGCACGATCATCAAATGGACGACGATGAGGACGGTATGCATGGGGGCCGATATAGGTGGAGTTGCGGGTGATTACACCAGGTGGCGGCGCGCCGCCACCCCGTCGCCGGTGAAACTTGTTCTTTTAAGCGTAAACCTTTGCGATTCCAAGAAAATCGCTTGCCTTGAGGCTGGCGCCACCGACCAGGGCGCCGTCGACATTGGCCACTTTCAGCAATTCGCCGGCATTGGCGGGCTTTACCGAGCCGCCATAGAGCACCCGGATTTTTGCGCCTTCCGCCCCGAACCTGGCGGTCAGCGCTTCGCGGATAAAGGCATGGACCTCGGCCACGTCCGTCACCGTGGGGGTCAGGCCCGTGCCGATGGCCCACACCGGCTCATAGGCGATGACGAGATTTCCCCCCGTCGCACCGTCCGGCAGCGAGCCCGCGAGCTGGTTTTCAACGACATCGAGCGTCCGGCCGGCATCGCGCTCCTCGCGCGTCTCGCCAATGCAGACAATGGGCTTCAGGCCGCCGCGCAGGGCGGCCTCCGCCTTGGCCCGCACCGCCTCCGAGGTCTCGCCATGATCCGCCCGGCGTTCGGAATGGCCGACGATCACATAGGACGCGCCGAGATCGGCCAGCATTTCGGCGGAAATATCGCCGGTATGGGCGCCGTCTTTGCCCGCATGGCAGTCCTGGCCGCCGATTCCGACCGTCTTGGCCGCAGCCTTCACGGCCTCGCCGATCAGGGTCGCCGGCGGGCAGACCACGACCTCGGCAGAACCCGCCGCCCCTTTGGAAACGCCCTCGCAAATGGCTTGAAGTTCCGCGAGTTCGGCGCGGCGGCCGTTCATCTTCCAGTTTCCGGCGACAAGCGGCTTGGGAGCCATTTTTTACTCCATGGACGGGCCGTTAACTGACGCGGTTGAGCCTTCCAGCGCAAGATTGCGGCGCACTTGCCCCCGCCTCTATGATCCGCGCCCTGTCTCGGGCTATATGCCCCGCAAATTCCATACCTATTCAGCCTCCCACAGGTCAGGTCCATGCTCACAGCGCTGCGTAACAAATCGGCCGGCATCATCCTCAAGGTAATCATGGGCCTGATCGTGCTCAGCTTTACCCTTTGGGGCGTCGAGGACGTGTTCCGCCGGGGCGCAACCAATACGCTGGCGACCGTTGGCGATACCGACATCCACGCGCAGACCTTCCGCGACCGCTTCCAGCGCGAATTGCAGGCGGCGGGCAGCCAGTTCGGCCGGGCGCTGACGACACCGGAAGCGCGCGATCTCGGTCTCGACCGCCGCGTGCTCGCCGACATGATGGCCGAAGCCACGCTGCAGGAGCAGGCGCGCCGCATGAAGCTCGGCATGTCCGATCAGGCGGTCGCGGACGCGATCATGAAGGATCAGAATTTCCGCGGGCCGAACGGCGCTTTCGATCCGAACCGCTTTGCGCAGATCCTGCGCGCCAACAATCTCAACGAGCCGCTCTATATCGCCCTGCAGAAAAACCTTCTGCTGCGCCGCCAGCTTCTCGACGGCGTTGTCGGCAGCATCAAGGCGCCCGACGCTCTCGTCTCTGCCGTCTTCCGTCATCAGAACGAGAAGCGCACGGCCAATTACATCGTGCTGCCGCGTTCGGACGGCGCGGGTATCGCCGCGCCCGACGAAGCGACGCTCAAGAACTTTTATGAAGAACGCAAAGGCACGTTCCAGGCGCCCGAGCGCCGCTCGTTCGCGCTGATCGCCGCTGACCCCACAGCCCTCGCCGCCAAGGAAACCGTCACCGACGAAGACGTGGCGAAGACCTATGAAGAGCAGAAGGACAAGTTCGGCGCGCCCGAGCAACGCACGGTCGAGCGCATCCCCTTCCCGACGCCGGCGGATGCGGCAGCAGCGTCTGCGAAGATCAAGAGCGGCGTCAGCTTCGAAGATATCGCCAAGGAGCAGAAGGTCTCCGACGCCGATCTGTCGCTCGGCAAAGTGACGAAGCGCGGCATTCTCGACAAAGCCGTCGCCGACGCCGCCTTCTCGCTGGCGCAGGGACAAGTCAGCGATCCGGTCGACGGCCAGTTCTCGACTGTGATCCTGCGCGTCACCGCGATCGAGCCGGAAAGCGTCAAAAGCCTCGCCGAAGTCAAAGAGGCGCTGCGAGCCGACATCGCCAAGCAGCGCGCCGAGGACAAGATTTTCTCGCTGCACGACCAGATCGAAGACGACCGCGCCGCGGGTTCGACACTCGCCGAGATCGCGCCGAAATACGGCCTCGAACTGAAGACGTTTGACGGCGTCGACCGTCAGGGCCGTGTCGGCAAGGACACTGTCGATGTTCCAGGCGGGCCGCTCACTCTGTCGGAAGTTTATCAGTCCGATGTCGGGGTCGAGAACAATCCGGTGCAGATGGTCGGCGGCGGCTATATCTGGTTCGACGTGACCAAGGTCGATCCGGCGCGCGAGCGCACCTATGACGAAGCCAAGGACGACGTGCTGACGCGCTGGAGAATTGAAGAAGCGCGCAAGCAGCTCGACGCCAAAATCGACACCGCGCTGAAGGATCTTCGTGCAGGTTCGCTGAAGCTCGCCGATCTCGCCGCGCGCGAAAACGCGAAGGTGCAGACGGCGGACAAGATCGACCGCCGCGGCGGCGATCTTGGCGCAAGCGTCGGCTCGCAGATTTTTGCGACTGCGCAGGGCGGGTTCGGTTCGGCACCCGACACTGAGGACGGCCGCGTCGTCTTCGAAGTCACCGGCATCGAGGTTCCGGCTTTCGATCCGCAGAGCCTCGAAGCGCAAAACCTCGCGGGCCGTGTCGCCGAGACCGTCGAGAACGATCTCGCCTCGCAATATGTGCTGCAGCTGCAGAACGATCTCGGCTCCTCGATCAACAACCAGGTGCTTGCGACCGCGCTCGGCATCTCCACCGACCAGCAGTAACGGCTATGCGCATCGAACCGACAGCGGACGGGTTTGCGGCAGCCTACTCCGCCGGACGGCCTCAGGTTGTCTGGACGACGCTCGTTGCCGATCTCGAAACGCCGGTGTCCGCTTTTCTGAAGCTTGCAGACGGAAGACCCAACGCCTTCCTGCTCGAATCCGTCGAAGGCGGCGCGACGCGCGGCCGGTATTCGATGATCGGGCTGAAGCCCGATCTCATCTGGCGCTGCACCGGCAAGACCGCCGACATCAATCGCAAACCGATGACGGACGCTGAAGCGTTTGAGCCGGCAGGCCTGCCGCCGCTCGATTCGCTGCGCGCGTTGCTCGCCGAGAGCGCCATCGCTATGCCCGACACTCTGCCGCCTATGGCGGCGGGCGTGTTCGGCTATCTCAGCTACGACATGGTCCGCCATATGGAAGAGCTGGCGGACCCGAATCCCGACGCGCTGAACGTTCCGGACGCGCTGATGATGCGCCCGACGGTGATGGTGATTTTCGATGCGGTGAAGGACGAGATCACGGTCGTGACGCCGGCGCGCGTCGAACCGGGCGTATCCTCCGATGCGGCGCTCGCCCGCGCCGTTGAGCGCATCGGCGAAGTGGTCGATGCGCTCGACAAGCCGCTGAAGAAACCCGACGCGGACGCGACGGACCACCCGCTGCCAGCGCTCGTCTCGAACACGAGCGAAGACGAATATCTTGCGATGGTCGCACGCGCCAAGGAATACATCGCCGCCGGCGACATCTTCCAGGTCGTGCTCTCGCAGCGCTTCGAGGCGCCGTTCGAACTGCCGCCCTTTGCGCTTTACCGCGCGCTGCGCCGCGTCAACCCGGCGCCCTTCCTCGTCTATCTCGATTTCGGCGGCTTCCAGATCGTCTGTTCGAGCCCGGAAATCCTGGTGCGTCTGCGCGACGGCGTCGTCACCATCCGGCCGATCGCCGGCACGCGCCCGCGCGGCGCAACGCCTGCCGAGGATCGCGAATTTGCTGACGATCTTCTTGCCGATCCGAAAGAGCGCGCCGAACACCTGATGCTGCTCGATCTCGGGCGCAACGATGTCGGCCGCGTCGCCGAAATCGGCACGGTCGAAGTCACCGACCAGTTCTTTCTCGAATATTATTCGCACGTGATGCACATCGTCTCGAATGTCGAGGGCAAGATCGCCCCCGGACACGATGCACTCGATGCCCTGGTCGCAGGCTTTCCCGCGGGCACGGTGTCCGGCGCGCCAAAAGTGCGGGCGATGGAAATCATCGACGAGCTGGAGAAGGACAAACGCGGCGTCTATGCGGGCTGTGTCGGCTATTTCGGCGCCAACGGCTCGATGGACACCTGCATCGCTCTGCGTACCTCGGTGGTGAAGAACGGCAAAATGTATGCGCAGGCCGGCGCCGGCATCGTTGCCGACAGCGTGCCGAAAAGCGAACAGGCCGAATGCATCAACAAGGCCCGCGCCCAGTTCCGCGCGGCGGAAGAGGCCGTGCGTTTCGCCAGCCTCGGCAAACGCGGACAGTAAACCCTAGTCTTCAGCGTCCGATGCGAGCTGAAAGCGCTCGAATTTCTCCAGCGCCTTTTCGATCTCGGGTTTGTGCTTTTTCGCGCCGAGCCATGACCATTTCTTGATGTCGAGCTTCTGCTTCTGCCGGTCGGTCTTGATGTCGATGGCGGCGACAATTTCGTCACCCACCAGGACTGGCAGAGCGAAATAGCCGAACACACGCTTTTCCTTCGGTACATACGCTTCGAACAGATGGTCGTAGCCGAAGAATAATTTCAAACGCTTGCGCTGGATGATCAGCGGATCGAAGGGCGACAGGATGTGAACGAGACCGCCCTCGTTCTTCGGCACCTCCTCCAGCGTCTGCGGCGCCGCCCAATGCTCCTGCTTCCCGGCGCCCTCAATCGCGACGGGAACAAGCAGTTTTTTGCGCACACGCTTTTCGATGAGCGCGCGGATGCCGGGCTTCATCGGCGCGGCAAGATGGCAGGCGGAATCGAGGCTGACGACGCCCTGCGCGGTGAGCGCCCGGTCCAGCAGATACTCAAATATCTGAGCCTGCGTGGCGGGCTTTGGCGGCGCGTCCCAGCCGAAATGCCGGTCGATCAGCTCATAGGTTTTGACCATGCCGACGCGTTCGCTGATGGTGACGAGACCATTGTAGAAAGCGAGCTGCAGAGCGCGCTTCGAGGGCTTGCGGCTCGCCCAGGGATGGTCCTTCTCGACCAGAACATCGTCATCGATATCGCGGATCGTCAGCGCGCCGGTCTCGCGGATGCGGCGCAGAACCTTGCGGAGCTCCGGTTTGGAGGCCAAAGCCGACCAGCCGCTCGGCTCCGTGCGGTGCCGCTTCATCGCCGGCAGGAAAAACCGGAAATCTCGCGCCGGGATATAGGACAGCGCATGCGTCCAGTATTCGAACACGGTTCTGTCCACGGTCTGGGCCCGGTGCAGGTGCTCGCGGCGATAGGAAGGGATGCGGCTCCACAGGATGTGATGGTGGCAGCGTTCGATGACGTTGATCGTGTCGATCTGCACATAGCCGAGATGCTCGACCGCGGCTTTCGTAGCCGCAGGCCCCGCCCCGAAAGGCGCGGCCTCGTCCAGCTTCTGGGCCCTGAGCCAGATGGCCCGTGCCTGCCCCAATGTCAGGTCCCGGGCCTCTTTGCGAACGCGTTTTGCCATTTGGAATCGGATATTAAGCCTGGGAAGGGCCGCCTTCGGGGGACCGCGCTTTCATATTGTGGCGCCAGCGCCTTGAGTCTACTAAATACCCGCCCATGACCCGTATCACCCTCATCGACAATTACGACAGCTTCACCTTCAACGTGCTCCACGCCATCGGGCGCCTGGGCGCGGAAGTGACCGTCGTGCGCAACGACAAGACCACCGTCGACGAGGTTCTGGCGGGCAAGCCCGACGCCATCGTGATCTCACCCGGCCCCTGCACGCCCAAAGAGGCGGGCATCTCGTGTGAACTCATTGAGAAGGCCGGCAAGACCGTGCCGATCCTCGGGATCTGCCTTGGCCTCCAGGCCATGGGCGATGTCTATGGCGGCGATGTCGTGCGCGCGCCCGTGCCGGTCCACGGCAAGGTCAATACGATCAAGCACACCGGCAAGAGCGTCTTCCGCGGCATCAACGAGCCGATCCATGCGACGCGCTATCATTCGCTGATCGTCGACCGCAAAACCCTGCCCTCGGATCTCGAAGTCACGGCCGAGAGCGAAGACGGGCTGATCATGGGCTTGGCCCACAAATCCCACCCCGTTCACGGCGTGCAGTTCCATCCGGAAAGCATCGCCTCCGAACACGGCTCCACCATCTTCGCGAACTTTCTGAAGCTCGCCGAAGAATGGAACAAGAAGCGCGGCTGACATGGAACGTTTCCGCCCCTTCATCGCCCGCGTCTCAACCGGCAAACCCCTCACCCGTGACGAAGCGACCGAGGCCTTCGACATCATCATGTCGGGGGAAGCAACGCCCGCGCAGATCGGCGCATTCCTGATGGCGCTGCGCGTGCGCGGCGAAACGGTGGATGAGATTGCCGGCGCGGTTTCGGTGATGCGCGCCAAGATGACGAGAGTCGAGGCTCCCGCAAACGCGGTCGATGTCGTCGGCACCGGCGGCGACGGCGCGGGCTCCTACAATATCTCCACCTGCGCGGCCTTCATTGTCGCGGGTGCGGGCGTTCCCGTCGCAAAGCACGGCAACCGCGCGCTCTCCTCGAAATCGGGCGCTGCCGATGTCCTGACGGCGCTCGGCGTCAAGATCGATCTTGCCCCCGAAAAGATTTCGCAGTGCATCAACGAGGCCGGCATCGGCTTCATGTTTGCGCCCAACCATCATGCGGCGATGAAGCATGTCGGCCCGGTGCGGGTCGAAATGGGCATCCGCACCATTTTCAACATTCTCGGCCCGCTTTCGAACCCGGCCGGCGTCAAGCGCATGATGGTCGGCGTGTTCGCCCCCACCTGGGTCGAACCCATCGCCAACGCCCTCGCCCAACTCGGCACCGAGCATGCCTGGGTCGTCCACGGCTCGGACGGTCTCGACGAGATCACCGGCACCGGCAAAACCTTCGCCGCAGAAGTGAAGGACGGAAAGGTCCGCATCTTCGACATTCATCCCGAAGAGCTCGGCCTCATCTGCTGCTCGGCGGATGATCTGAAGGGCGGCGATGCGAGCGTGAACGCCACCGCGCTGCGCGGCGTTCTCAACGGCGAGCAAAGCGCCTATCGCGATGTGGCTGTGCTGAATGCTGCGGCGGGCATTGTCGTTGCGGGCAAGGCCGACAATCTCGCCGATGGCGTTGTGCTGGCGGGCCGCAGCATCGATACCGGCGCCGCCAAAGAGCGGCTGGAAAACCTTATCCGCGTCTCGAACGCCTGACCTCATCCTGAGGAGCCGCCGAAGCCTGCGTCTCGAAGGATGGGCCGCGGAGTTCCCATGGTTCGAGACGCGAGCTTTGCTCGCTCCTCACCATGAGGCTGAAGCGTCGGGATTACTGCTGCACCGAGCGCGTGATCGCCTCGGCCATGATCTCCGCCACGCATGGTTTCTGATCGAGCACCGGCAAAGCGAGCTTTGCGCTCTGCTGCGACAGATATTGCATCGATGCGTAACGGCGGATCACCGGCACCGCTTCGCTTTTCGACACCTCTTCGATTTCCCCGACAATCGGCACATAGAGCCGCTCATGCTTTACATGCGGCACGAAAGGCGGATCGACGAAGACAAGATCGGGCCCTTGCCGGTCGATCCAGTCGGATGCCTTGTCAAGTACAAGCTCGAATTCATCGATATTGCTGGACGCCAGCGCATCGGCGGTGCCGACCTGCCAGATCACAAGATCGGGCGCCGCGCGCGAGACGAGCGTGCGCATGCTCTCGAAATCCTCTTCGGCAAGACCCGGCGACAGGCTCGCCGAGACATCGAAGCTGACGCCGGGCATCCGCCCTTCCAGCGCGTTTTCCAAAGTCTGTACGGCCTGCGCCGCCGGCGCGAGAACGAGCACGCGCACCGGACGTTTGCGCAGGATGAGCGCCTCCGTCCGGTCGAGATTGCCGGCGAATTTCAGATAGGCGTCCGGCACCTTGCAGTGCGGCGAGAAACCCGCCGCAGACGGCCAGGCGGTGAGGACTACGAGTGCTGACGCTGCGAGGCAGCGGACAGCGCCGAGCTTCCTGAGCGATACCATTCGAGCACTCCGGCAAGAACGAGTTGAGACAGAATACCAGATGTAATGAGGATCGTGTCCAGTCCCGGCGAGCCGCCGAACTGCGCACGCACCATTTGTGCGGCGATTGCAAATACTGTTCCCAGGCAGAACACCGCCAGCGAGTGGCGGCCGAGCACAACGAAGGGCCGCATCAATTCGTTGTCACGCAGCCAGCGTTCCACCGGCAGATGCGCGGCGACATAAGTCAGCGCCAGCACATGCAGCAGCCGCGGCAGGAAAAGATTGGTCTTGTCGAAATCCCAGATGAAGCGCGGAATCCAGTGCGGGTTCCAGCTCGGATAAAAGCCGCTGACGATCCATACGCAGGAAACCGCGAGATAGGTGCAGGAGATCCAGAGCAGCCATCGCGGAAACTGTGGCCAGCCGCCGTCGATGATTTTGGCGCCGAGCGCAATGCCGATGGCGAACAGAAGCTGCCAGCACAGCGGATTGAGAAACCACCAGCCTTCCGACGGATAGGTCGGAAAGTTCAACCACAACAGCTGCGAAGCAAGATACAGCGCACCGGACAGCGCAAGCATGGCCACAAGGCTGCGCCCGGCGAGAAACAGCAGAACCGGCGCCATGATGAGCAGCACGATGTAGAGCGGCAGAATGTTGAGATAGGCCGGCTGCAGACCGAGCGCGGCCAGACCGACAAGACCCGGCACCGTGTCGTTGATCAGAATGTCGAGATGCAGAGCCTCGAAATAGCGCATGTCGCCGGTCGTCGCGACGGAATGCGCGATGATCGCGCCGCACACGATGATGAGAACGATATGCGCCATATAAAGCTGGAAGGCGCGCTGTACGATGCGGAAGCTCGTCGTGCCCGCATGGCCGCGGCGAAAGCGCGGCAGATAAGCAAGCGCCGCCGCGACACCCGCAAGCATCACGAACACCTCGGTCGCATCGGAGAAACCGAAGTTCCGATGCGTGAACCGCTCGAACATATTGCCGGGAATGTGGTTCACGAAAATCGTCAGAAGCGCGAGCCCGCGCCAGAAATCGACGCTGAGCAGCCTGGTGTTTTCGCGGGAACCCATGACGCGACTTTACGGGGCTCGCCCCTTATTTCTACCGCGCCGGTCGTCGCACCAGCCGATAGGCGAACACATCTTCGGGAGTGATTGAAAACCCCGATTAAGCCTTCAGCCGGCTGGGGCTTTCAGGGGCACCCGAAAATCGGTAGACCCTCCCCATGTCCGACATCCTGTCGCAAATCGAAGCCTATAAGCGGCGCGAGATCGCCGAGGCCAAAGCCGCCCGCCCCCTCAAAGAGGTGGAGAAGGCGGCGCGCGCGGCTGCGCCCGTGCGCGGCTTTGCCGACGCTATTGCCAAAAAGATCGCTTCGAGCCAGACGGCGCTTATCGCCGAAGTCAAAAAAGCGAGCCCTTCCAGAGGCTTGATCCGCGAGGACTTCGACCCTGCCGGCCTTGCTCTGGCCTATTCGAAGGGCGGTGCCGCCTGCCTTTCCGTCCTCACCGACCGGCCGAGCTTTCAGGGTGCGCCGGAATTTTTGAACGAGGCCCGGGCGGCCTCGGGCCTCCCGGCCCTGCGCAAGGATTTCCTGTACGAGGCCTATCAAGTGGCCGAAGCCCGCGCCTGGGGCGCGGACTGTATTCTCATCATCCTCGCCGGCGTCACCGACGCGGAGGCCAAGGAGCTTGCAGCCGCCGCAAAGGACTTCGGCCTCGACGTTCTGGCCGAAGTCCATAACGAGGCCGAGCTTGAGCGGGCGCTGAAGCTCGATGCGCGGATGATCGGTATCAACAATCGCGATCTCAGAACCTTCGACGTCTCGCTCGAAGTGACGGAGCGCCTTGCGCCGATGATTCCGAAAGACCGCATCATTGTCGGCGAGAGCGGCATCTTCACGCCGACCGATGTCGCGCGTCTGGCCGCCGCCGGCGCGAATACGATTCTTGTCGGCGAGAGCCTGATGCGGCAGGCCGATGTCGAAGCTGCAACGCGCACGCTTCTCGCGCCGTCCGGCGCCCGTTCGGCGGCGGAGTGATCATGACAAAGCTCACGCATATCTCTGAGACCGGCGAAGCCCGCATGGTCGATGTGTCGGAAAAACCGGAAACCGATCGCGAGGCGCGCGCCGAAGGCCGCGTCGTCATGGCCAAGGAAACGCTGGATCTCATTTTGCGCGGCGACGCCAAGAAGGGCGATGTCATCGGCGCGGCACGCATTGCCGGCATTATGGCGGCCAAGCGCACGGCCGATCTCATTCCGCTCTGCCATCCGCTGATGCTGGCGAAAATCATTCTCGACATCACGCCCGATCATGCCCTGCCCGGCTTCCACGTCGCCTGCACGGCGAAGGTCAACGCCCAGACCGGTGTCGAAATGGAAGCCATGACGGCGGTGTCCGTCGCGTGCCTGACGATCTACGACATGGCAAAAGCCGTCGATCGCGGCATGCGCATCGAAAATATCCGGCTTCTTTCCAAAAAGGGCGGACGCACCGGCGACTGGCGCGCGCCGGACTGACATGGCGCCCCCCGGCAAAAGCCTGCTTTCCGTCGAAGACGCGCTCAGCCGCGTGCTCGACGGCGCGGGCCGTCTTGGTGATGAGATCGTCTCCGTGTACGACGCGCTGGGCCGCACGCTCGCCGAGCCCGTCATCGCTAAACGCACACAGCCGCCTTTCGCTTCTTCCGCCATGGACGGCTATGCCGTCATCGCCGCCGACGCGACGGTCGGCGCCCAGCTCGACGTGATCGGCGAAGCCGCAGCCGGCCATATTTTTTCGGGGCGCGTGAAGCCGGGCGAAGCGGTCCGCATATTCACCGGCGGTGCAGTGCCCGAAGGCGCGGACTCGGTTCTTATCCAGGAAAATGCGGTGCGTTCCGGCACACGCATTCACGTGCGCGAAGACACAAGATCCGGCCAGCATATCCGCGCCGCAGGCATCGACTTCAAGGGCGGAGATCTTCTGATCCCGGCGGGCACTGCGCTCTCGACGCGCGCCCTGGCGCTGGCCGCCGCGACCGGTCATTTGCGCCTTCAATTGGCCCGCCGTCCGCGCGTCGCGGTGCTGGCGACAGGCGATGAACTCGTTTCGCCGGATGCGGTGCCCGGCCCGGCGCAGATTACGGCCTCGAACTCCTATATGGTCGGCGGCGTTGTCAGCGCCGCCTGCGGCGAGGTGATCGATCTCGGCATCGCCCCCGACAAACTCAGCGACATCCAGGCCGCCGTACGCCGCGCGCGCAAGGAAGGCGCCGATGTTCTGGTGACGACCGGCGGCGCCTCGGTCGGCGAGCACGATCTCGTGCAGGAGGCCTTCAAGAACGAAGGCATGAAGCTTGAATTCTGGCGCATCGCCATGCGTCCCGGCCGCCCGATCATGTATGGACGGATCGGCGATATGCGCGTCATCGGCCTGCCCGGCAATCCGGTCTCGGCCTATACCGGCGCGATGCTGTTCGTCGTGCCGCTGCTGCGCGCGCTGCAGGGCCGCACCGACATCCACCATGCGCTGGAACATGCCGTTCTCGGCTCGGACCTTCCGGCGAATGACTGGCGCGCCGATTATCTGCGCGGAACGCTCAAGGCACGCGAAGATGCGGCGGCCATCGCCACACCCTTCCCGCGTCAGGATTCGTCGATGATGCGGGTTCTGGCGGAAGCCGAATGTTTGATCGTGCGTCCGGCGGAGGAGCCGGCACGTAAAGCCGGCGATCCGTGCCGGATCATCAGGCTCGGGACGAGCTCGTAGCGAAAGCCGCGGCGTAATCGCGGATGACTTTGCCGGGCGAAGACGCCCGCATCACCGTGCCCATCACGGCAAAGCCATAGGCCCCGGCCTCGACGCAGGAGAAGCCGGAACGCGGCGTAATCCCGCCGAGCGCAAAGATCGGAATGCCGATCGCCGATGCCTCGCGGATGGTTTCGAGACCGAGCGGCGGGCCGTAGCCGGGTTTGGATTCGGTCGGGAAGATGGGGCTGAGCGTCACGTAATCGGCGCCCTCTTCCTTGGCGAGGCGCACTTCGGCGACCGAATGAGCGGAGACGCCGATCCAGCCTTTCGGCAAAAGCGCGCGCACGCCGTCGATATCGCTGACGCGCTGCAGATGCACGCCCTCGGCGCCCACATCGGCGGCGAGCTGCGCATCGCTGCTGATCGAGAGCTTCGCCTTGCACTCATTGGTGACTTCGCGGAGACGCTGGGCCATGCGCCGCCGCTCGAGCGGCGGCAGATCGCGGTCGCGCAGCAGCACCCAGGTGCAGCCCGCTTCCTTGCAGACCGCCCGTACCACATTCTCGACCGTCGTCCGGACCTGAGTTCGGTCGGTGATGACGAGAATGCGGGGCAGATCGGCCATGGCTTTATGAGCCTACAAGACCAAGCTGCGGGCTGGAAGGCTCTGCCCTTCCCCTTCGGGGGATACGTCCGGCGAGATAGGCCAACCGCCCGGCATCGACGGCATGGCCCATGGCGGCGGCCATACGCACCGGATCGGCCGCCTTGGCGACCGCCGTGTTCAGGAGAACGGCCGAAGCGCCGAGCTCCATGGCGATGACCGCGTCGGAGGCCGTGCCGATGCCGGCATCGACCACCACCGGAACCGGCGAGCGCTTGCAGATGAGTTCGATATTCGCCGGGTTGGCAACGCCCATGCCCGAACCGATCAGCGAGCCCATCGGCATGACGGCGGCGGCGCCGAGATCGGCGAGCCGCTGGCAGATCACGGGGTCGTCGTTACAATAGGGCAGCACGGTGAAACCGCGAGAGATCAGCTCTTCCGTCGCCTTCAGAAGCTCCTGCACATCGGGATACAGCGTTTCGCGGTCGCCGATGACTTCGAGTTTGATCCAGTTGGTCTCAAGCGCTTCACGCGCCAGTTCCGCCGTGAGGATCGCATCGCGCGCGGTTTCGCAGCCCGCGGTGTTCGGCAGGAATTTATAGTCCTTCAGCAGTTTGACGGTGTCGAAGCCCTGCCCCGCCAAAGAGACGCGGCGGATAGACATGGTCACCATCTCGGCGCGGCTCGCCTTCACCGAGTCGAGCAGGACCTTTTGATTGGGATAGCCGGCCGTGCCGATCCACAGCCGCGAGCGAAAACTCTCGCCGGCAACAACAAGCGGATCGTCAAAGATCGTCGTGTCGGTCATCTTCAACCTCCCGGCAGTGCGCGAACGATTTCCACGCGGTCGCCAGCATGAATGCGCGCCGTTTCCCACTGGGTCTTCGGCACGACCTCGCCATTGACGGCGACGGCGATGCCGCGCTGGCTATGGCCTTCCTCAAGTTCGGCGGCGAGAAGCTGGGCGATGTTCGCCGCCTCGATCGTCTTCGCCTGGCCGTTAATTGTCAGTTCCATTTTCTCTTAGAGCCCTTGAGTCAAACGGTCGGAATTCTTGCCGAACCGCTGAAAAGTAAACGCTGTCTCCGGCCCGTCCATACGCCCATCCACAATCAGCGAAGATAGCGCGCGTGCCGTCACCGGCGCGAGGAGAATGCCGTTGCGGTGATGGCCGGTCGCAACGACAAGGCCCTCAATGCCGACTTCGCCGAGGATCGGCGCATCGTCGAGCGAAGTCGGGCGGAAGCCCGTCCAGATTTCGTCCACGGCGAGTTCCTCCGTGCCCGGAAGAACGCGGCGCGCAGCTTCAAGCAGGGCAAACAGACCGCCCGCGGTGTTGGACTTGTCGAAGCCGCGCTCCTCGACCGTCGCGCCGATGATCAAACGCCCATCGCCTTTCGGCGCCATATGGATCTGTTCCGTCCATACGATATGGGTCAGCGCCGGCATGCGCGGGTCCATGCGGAGCGCGATGGACTGGCCCTTCAGCGGACGCACGGGAAGTTCGAGCCCCTGCACGAGCTCCGGCGACCAGGCGCCGGCCGCAAGAACCACAGTTCCGGCGGAATAGGTTTCGGTCTCTGTCGTGAGGCCCGTCACCTTGCCGCCTTGGCGCTCGAGCGAGACGACCTTTGTGTTTTCGAACAACGCGCCGCCGGCTTTGACGAACGCTTTCGCCAGAGCTTTCGCGACCAGGCGCGCATCGACCTGGTGATCCTGTTCGCACCAGATGGCGCCCGAGACATTGGGGCGAAGCCCCGGCTCGCGCTCGCGCGCCAGAGTGCCGGAAAGCCAGACCGATTTGATGCCGAGCCGCATTTGCAGATCGTGGCGGAAGCGCAGGCGATCCACCTCATCGCGCGACAGCGCGACGACCATGGTGCCTTCCGGCCGGTAATCGACGGAGACGCCGCTTACGGCTTCAAGTTCGGTCGCGAAATCCCGCCACAGGCCCTGGCTGGCCAAAGTCAGCGGCAGAAGATCGTCCTCGCCGGGCTCAACCTCAGCCGTCGCGGCCAGCATGCCGGTGGCGGCGCGCGTCGCGCCCGAGCCGACCTGGTCCCGCTCGAAGATCGCGACCGACAGGCCGCGCTGCAAAAGCTTCCAGCCAATGGAAAGCCCGATAATGCCGCCGCCGACAATGGCAGCGTCAAAGCGGGCCTCACCGGCCTTCCGCCCATCGATATTGATGATCTTGTCCAACCTACGCTCCCTTCGCTGGCATTACCCAGGCAGGTTCGTCGGGTTTGTTCTCAGCCGCTTTCGCAGCACCCCGGCATATGACGGTGAGATAAGGCCGTTCGGGACCCCATGCAAGCCGTCAGACAGGAGTATTCTACACGGATTCTCAGGCGATTGCGAAGCCGGTCCTAGCCCAGCGGCCGGCCCCTTTTGGCGGCCGTCCAGAGTGCCGCCTGACGCCGCCATTGTGGGGCCTCGATCAGCGTCCGGAAGGGGTTATAGCCGCTCTTTTCCATACGCTTCAGATAGAGATCGCACAGTGCCACCGGCAGGAACGCAGCGGAAGCTTCCGGCTTGATCTCGCGCGAAACCCTGCGCGCCGCTTCAAGGTGGTGGCGCGCCATCGCTCGCATCTCGCGCAGCGCCGCATAGACGCCGTGGCTGGAACGCCCGGCCAGAATGTCGTCACGCCGCGCTCCATGGCGGGCTAGCACTTCGGCAGGGATGAACACCTGCCCGCGCTCGGCATGGAAGGGCAGCGCGCGCAAAAGGCCTGTAATGGCATAGGCGACGCCGGCATGGCCTGAGGCTTCCGCGCCGCCCGGCTCACCGCCGCCAACAAGGATGATCGATGCCAGCCGGATCAGCGCCGAAGAGGTGTCGCCCGTATAGCCTTCGAGATCGTTCACTGACGGGATCGGGTCGTTATAGAGGTCGAGCACCCGCGCCTCGGTCATGCGGACAAAGGCATCGGCCGGCAGGCGGTTGGCGGCAATCGTCGTGCGGATGGCCTCCGCCACCGGATGCGCACTCGCCTCATCCGGCCGCTGACCCTGCAGCACCTCCCGCCACCAGGCGAGGCGGATCTCGCCGGGGATCGGTTCGGAGACGGCTTCGCGGACGCGGGCGATTTCGCTGTTGAAGGCATAGAGGGCAAAGAGGCCCGGCCGCCGTTCGGCGGGCGCAAAGAGCGTTGCGAAATAGCGGTCCGGGTCCTGTTCGCGGACGAGCTTCTCGCAGAAAGCCGCCGTATCCATCATCTGGCATTCTCGACGGCAATCAGCGCCGCCGCAACCTTCCTCTGGTCGCCTATCAACACATTGTAGGTACGGGCGGCCGGCCCCGTCGCCATGACGTCAACGCGCAGGCCGGCATCTTTGAGCGCCTGGCGCAACCTCGGGTCGAGGTGAACATGGAGATCGCCGGTGCCGATGAGGAAAATCTCGATCTCGGCGGCCTCTTCGATCGCCTTCTCGAAACTCTTCAGCGTGATTTCGGAAGCCTCGTTCGGCGCCCAGGACCAGACGCCGCTGGGCAGGCACAGGATCGAGCCGCGATGCGACATGTCCGCGAACCGGAAGCCGCCATTGCCATAGGCATCGAGCGGCGTGCGTCCCGGAAAGTGCGCGTCTTCGCGAGGCGCGGCCATCGGCGCTTAAGGCCGCGCGGGCGCAGGTGCCGGGTTGTTCTGGAAGGCGCCCTGGCGCAGGCCGAGATAAATGAGGCTCGGCGTCGACACGAAGATCGCCGAATAGGTGCAGATAACGATGCCGATGAGCATGACGATGGCAAAGCCCTCGATCGCCTCGCCGCCGAACCATACGAGCGCGAGCAGCGACAGGAAGGTGGTCATCGAGGTGATGGCGGTACGAGCCATGGTCGTATTGATCGACAGGTCCAGCAGCTCGATGTCCGGCATGGTTTTGTAGCGGCGCAGAAGTTCGCGCGTACGGTCGAACACGACGACGGTCTCGTTCAGCGAATAGCCGACAATGGTCAGGATCGCGGCGATCGAGGTCATATTGAATTCGAACTGCGTGACGAGGAAGAAGCCGCAGGTGAGCAGGACGTCATGCAGCGTGCCGATGAGCGCGCCCATCGCAAGGTTTCGCTCGAAGCGGAACCACAGATAGGCAAGCACGGCAACAAGCGAGAGCACGACGCCGACCGTGCCGGCTTGGACGAGCTCACCCGAAACGCGCGGCCCGACGGTCTCGACGCGGCGGAATTCATAGGCCTCGCCGAACGCTTCGCGGGCCTTCGACACGACAGCGCTCTGCGCCGCCTCGCCGCCTTCCTGAATCGGAAAGCGCAGCGACAGGCCTGCGGCGCCGCCGAATTCCTGCACCTCGGTTTCGCCGAAACCGAGCGCATTGGCGTGCTCGCGCACGCTCGCAACATCGGCGGTACCGGATTTGGCCTGCAGCTCCATGAGCGTGCCGCCCTTGAAGTCGATGCCGAAATTCAAACCGTGCGTGAAGAACAGGCCGACAATGACGAGCGACATGATCGCTGAGAAGGCGAAGCTGACGCTGCGCCAGCGCATGAAGCGAACTTGCGAATTTTCCGGCCAGAGTCTCAGGAGGCGCATCTTGTTCTCCTCAGAACGGCAGCGTCTTGGCCCGCGTCCAGCGGTACCAGAGGGCGATCATCATGCGGGTCATGGTCACGGCGGTGATAACGGTCGTCAGAATGCCGAGGATGAAGACGACGGCAAAACCTTTCACCGGGCCCGAGCCCATCAGGAAGAGAATGACGGCGGCAATGCCCATGGTCGAGTTGGAATCGATGATGGTCGCGAAGGCGCGATCGAAACCGGCGCCGATGGCCGTCACGATATTTCTGCCTCCGTGAAATTCCTCGCGGATGCGCTCATAGATCAGAACGTTCGAGTCGACCGCCGTGCCGATGGTCAGAACGATGCCGGCAATGCCGGGCAGCGTCATCGTTGCGCCAAGCAGCGACATCAGGCCGAGGATCAGGCCGACATGGATGATGAGCGCGATATTGGCGATGAAGCCGAACACGCCATAGGTCGCAAACATGAAGATGATGACGAAGATCGCGGCATAGATCGTCGCCTTGGTGCCGGCCTCGATCGAGTCGCGGCCAAGGCCCGGGCCGACGGTGCGCTCCTCAACGACCGTCAGCGGCGCAGGCAGTGCGCCGGCGCGCAGAAGGATCGCAAGATTGTTGGCGCTCTCCACCGTGAACTGGCCCGAAATCTGGCCCGAACCGCCGGTGATCGGCTCGTTGATGCGCGGCGCCGAAATCACCTTGTTGTCGAGAACGATCGCAAACGGCTTGCCGACATTCTGGGTCGTCGCCGTCGCAAAGCGGCGCGCACCGTTGGAATTGAAACGGAAGCTGACGATCGGCTCGTTGTTGCGCTGGTCGAAACCCGGCTGTGCATCGATCAGATCTTCGCCCGAAACGAGAACGCGCTTTTCGACGAGAAACTTCTGATTGGGATCTTCAGTGCTCGGCAGGATTTCCGATTCCGGCGGCGGACGGCTCAAAACCGCCTGATCGACCGTCATCGACATGTCGACCATGCGGAAGGTGAGCTTTGCCGTCTGGCCGAGAATGTTCTTCAGCTGTTGCGGATCTTGCAGACCCGGCACCTGAACGAGAATGCGGTCGGCGCCCTGGCGCTGGATCGAGGGTTCCGTCGTACCGAGTTCGTCGACACGGCGGCGGACAATTTCGATCGACTGGTCGACCGCCGACCGGATGCGGGCATTCGCGCCCTCTTCCGTCGGCGTCAGCGTAATGATGCCGTCCGGCGTGCTGGTGACGGTGAGATCGCGGGCCCCACCGCCGGTGCCGAACAGCGAATTTGAAATCGGCTGAGCCAGCTCACGCAGCTTGGGGAGCGCACGGTCGAGATCGGTCGCTTCGCGCAGGCGCACCTGAACGCCATTCCCGGCATTGCCGAGGCCGCTATATCCGATGCGCTCATCCCGCAGCAGCGTGCGTACCTGGTCGCGCAGGCTCTCAAGGCGCTCGGCCCGCAGCGCATTGCCGTCGACTTCGAGCAGGATGTGCGAGCCGCCCTGCAGATCGAGGCCAAGCACGATGGTGCGCTGCGCCCAGCTCGGGAGCTTGGCGCGCACCTCCGGCGAGACCAGGTTGGGGACGACCAGAAGAAGGCCGAGCCCGACGATCAGCAGGGTGAGAAGCGTCTTGGTGCGGGAGTAATGCAGCATGGGCTGGGGAACGCCTTATCAGGCGTCGTTGGCCACGGGCTCGCCCTTGGCGCGCACGTCCGAAACCATGCCGCGCGCCACGCGCACTTTTACGTTATCGGCGATCTGCAGCTCGAGTTCCTGCTCATCGACCACCTTGGTCACCTTGCCGATGATGCCGCCCGTCGTGACGATCGTATCGCCGCGGCGGATGTTTCCGATCATCTCCTTGTGCTGCTTCATGCGGCGCTGCTGGGGACGGATCACAAGGAAATACATGATCACGAAAATCAGCAGGAACGGCATGATAGACAACAGGAATCCGCCCTCACCTCCGGGGCCAGCAGCCTGGGCAAAAGCGGGGGTCGCGAACATCTGAAACTCCATGGAAAAGGCGGGCCGGAAACGGGTATTCCGAAGCGGCGCGGACTATAGCGGCCGTCCCCTAGAAAGCAATCGGTCCACATGGACATGGAGCCCCCCCGGCTTTATCTCCACCCCATGACCGCAAATCCTCTGACATCCGACGCTCTTGGCCGCATTGCCGAGGCCCTGGAACGGCTTTCCCCGCCCTCGGGCGCCCAGGCCGACCTTTCGACCGCCGATGCCTTTGTCTGGCATGCGGCGGACCGGCGCCTGGCCCCGGTCGCCCGGGTCAATCGGGTGGCGATCACCCTTCTGAAGGGCATTGACCGGAACCGGGATACCCTCGTCGCCAATACCGAGCGCTTCGCCAAGGGCCTGCCGGCCAATAACGCCCTCCTCTGGGGCGCCCGCGGCATGGGCAAAAGCTCGCTGGTCAAAGCCGTCCACGCCTCGGTGAACGCGGCCGGGCTCGACCAGCCGCTGAAGCTCGTCGAAATCCACCGCGAGGATATCGAGAGCCTTCCCGTTCTCCTGAACGTCCTCCGGACCTCGCCCTACCGTTTCGTTCTGTTCTGCGACGATCTCTCTTTCGATGCCGGCGACAGCTCCTACAAGGCGCTCAAAGCGGTGCTGGAAGGCGGCGTCGAAGGGCGGCCTGAGAACGTCCTCTTCTACGCGACGTCGAACCGGCGGCATCTTATGCCGCGCGACATGATCGACAACGAACGCGCGACCGCGATCAATCCCGGCGAAGCCATCGAAGAGAAAGTCTCGCTGTCCGACCGTTTCGGCATCTGGCTCGGCTTTCATCCGTGCAGCCAGGAAGATTATTGGGAAATGGTGCGCGGCTATGCGCGCGAGTTCAATCTCGATATGCCGCTCAGCGATCTGCGTTCGGAGGCTCTCGAATGGGCAGCGACGCGCGGCAACCGCTCGGGCCGCACGGCGTGGCAGTTCATTCTCGATCTTGCCGGCCGCATGGGCGTGAAGCTCGGCTAGCGCCGCACCATTCGCAGTTTGACGCCTTCTTCCCCGGCGACGGCAAAGCCGCAGCGCTCATAGAAGAGCCGCGCTGAATTGTTGCGCAGCACGGTCAAAGTCGCGGGCTTGCCGCTCGCGCGCCATATGGGAACAAGAAAATCCAGAACCTTTGAGCCGATGCCGCGCCGCTGCTGTTCGGGCGCGATGAAGAACTGCTGCAGGGTAATTTCCGAGAACGTCTCGTCCAGCTGAAGCCAGCCGATCCGTTTGCGGCCCGAAAAGATGATCCGCACATTCGGCGCGTTCCAGTTTCGCGCAAATCTTTCGCGCTGCTCTGGCTCATCCCATTCTATGAACTCGGACGTCAGCGGCTTCATCGCCTGGAGATAGAGGCGGAGCGCGAAGCCGTAATCGCGCCCTGCAACCGGCTTGAGGCGGATCACTTCGGCACGAGAAATGGCGTGCATTCCTTGCCGAGCCCGCCGAGTGTCATGAGGCTGCTGTCGCAGCAATCGAGACCGTCACGGCCGACATAGGTGTTGTCCTTCGTACAGACCGCTGGCAGGAGTCGGCGCCAGGTTACGCCGTTCGAGTTCGGCCCTCCCGTGCCGGCCTTCTCGTAACTGCAGCCTTCGCTGCGCTGGCGTTTACGGTTTGCACCCTGCTCGCGGTTGAAGGCGGGCTCGCCGATCTGGCGGCACCTGTCCCAATCCGGCTGGTCGGCGGTCTTTTTGTCCTTGGCGGCCGAAATGATTTCGGCGCAGCCGGGATGATCGGGCGTTGCAAGACAATAGACGCGCGTGCGCAGCATGCTGTCGGAGTTGGCTTTCAATCCCGCGCATTTGCGTTTCAGCGGTTCGGGCAGGCCCGGCTGCGGGCAAAACACGTCATAGAAGGCGGGTGTGAAATCGAACTTGTTCCGCGGCGGTCCCCCGCCCCGGTAGCGCACCGTCAGGCACGAACTGTCGGCAGCGGAAAAACAGATGCGGCACATCTCGCCTTTTGTGCAGCGCCGCGGATTGCTGCGCGAACTTGCCGGGTCGAAAGCAACCGAAGTGCCGTTGCGTTCGGGATGCAGCACGACATGGCTGTCGCAATCGCCCGGACAGGAGGCGCCGTCCGAATAGATGGTCGGCTCCATGTTCTGTGCATGAGCAAGCGTCCCAAATCCGGCGGCGAGCAAAAGAGCGGCTGTGAAGGCTGCGATGCGCATGTGCGCGAAAGCCAAACACATCCTTTAATTGCATGCCACAAGAAAAAGCGGCCGGGGTTTCCCCCGGCCGCAAAGCCTCAAAATACAGGTCCGCTTTTTTGCTTTTATCCCTGAGGAAGGTGATCCATCGGATCGACCGGGCTCGCACCGCGGCGCACTTCGAAGTGAAGTTGCGGCGTCGTTACGCTGCCCGTTTTACCCGAACGCGCAATCGTCTGGCCGCGGCGCACGACATCGCCGCGCTTGACCAGAATTTCGCTCGCATGGGCATAGGCCGTGACCCATTCGCCGGCATGGCGGATGAGAACGAGATTACCGAAACCCTTCAGCTCGTTTCCGGCGTAAGCGACAACGCCGCCTTCCGCCGCCTTGATCTCGGTGCCTTCCGGCACGGAAATGTTCACGCCGTCATTGCTCTGGCCGTTTGGCTTGGCGCCGAAGCCGGAAATGACGCGGCCGCGCACCGGCCAGCGGAAATCGGTACCGCCGGTCGAGCCGGTCGTCACCTGCGGTTCCGGATCGGTATAGGTGGCTTTCTGCGTCTGCGGAGCCGGTGTCGGAGCTTCGGCCTGCTGACGCGGCTGCTCGTCATTACGATAAACGAGCGGCTGAACTTTCGCCGGCTGGTCCACCGGACGCTGCGCCTGGGCCGTCTGAGCCCGCGCACCGCCAGGGATTTCAATCTTCTCGCCCATCTGGACGCGATGATCGAGGCCGACATTGTTGACCTGAGCAAGCTCGGTCGCGGTAACTTTGTAGCTGCGCGCGATCGAGAACAGAGTTTCGCCGGGCTGCACGGTGTGCGAACCGCCGCGCGTCGCCTGCACGACAGGCTTCGGCTTCTGCGGAGCCGCAGCAAGCGGCTTTTGCGCCTGAGGCTGCTGACCGCGATAGGCCGGAATGACGAGGCGCTGACCGGGCGTCAGCGACGCATTGGCCGGAAGATTATTCGCCTGCGCAATCGACGACGCCGGAATGCCGTAGCGGTTGCCGAGGCCGAACATGGTGTCGCCCTGCTGCACGACGACGGTCTGACCGCCCTGGGCGCTCCAGCCGGATTGCGGATTGTATTGATACTGCGACTGATTTTGCGGCTGCGCGTAAGGCGCAGGACGCGTCGGATTGGCCGCATAGCTGTTTGCCGAATAATTGCCGGATGGCGGCGGCAAAGGCTGCGAACTCACACTTCCCGAAGGGGCGCTGTTGACCGACCCGGTATAGGTCGAGGCATCGGCCCGCTTGGTGAAGGGGTTCGAAAATGGATCGGAGCTGGCGAAGCGATCGGTCGCGCTGCACGCCGCGGCCGAAAGGCCTAGGGCGCCGGCAGCCGCAAAACGGATGCTGAGGCGGATAAAAGACGCCGGGGACATGGCTAAACTCGCACGCAACAGACACTGACGCGTCGAATAAAGCCCCGAGTGGGTAAACAACTTGTTTAACTTTGAGGATTTTTGGGGGAATTTTTTTCCGCCCTGTTCACCACATGCCGGGTGAACCCGCCGGTACCCCGCCCTAGAAGCGGGTGCCCCGGGCATTAAAGCCCGGGGCAGCCGGATCAAAACCTCTCAGATCGGAGAGGCACAGATCAGAAGTGGTAGGCGACGCCCACCTTCACGAGGTGCAGATCGACATCGGCGCTGAAATCGGCCTTACCGCTGTCGACGAGATTTTCGCAGATGGTGATTTCATAATCGCCGCTGAAATCGACGTCCTCGAAGCGGACGTAGTTATATTCAGCCTTGGCCGACCAGTTCTGGGCGAATTTCCATTCGGCACCAGCACCGACGATGAAGCCGAACGCGGTTTCATTGCCTTCGATCGACGCGCCGATCAGCGATTTGGTGGTTTCTTTGTGGGTATTGTAGACGTCGAGGCCGGCGCTTCCATAAGCGTCGATATCGGCGAATGCGGCACCGCCCTTCACGAACAGAAGGAGATTGTCGCTGGCGAGGAAGCCGAAGCGGCCGGTGGCGGTCGCGAGCCAGTTGATCTCGGTTTCGGTTTCGGCGGCGAGCCAAAGCTCTTTGCACCAACCTTCATACAGAAGATAATCGAAGGACTCCGAGCCCTCGATCGCGGCGCCGGCGAAGCTGCCTTCGAGGCCGAACACGAACGAGTCGTTCTGCCAATTGAAGCCGCCGTAGACGCCACCGAGAAGACCGTCGAGGTCGTGTTCGAGAAGGTCGGTGTATTCGTTGACGAGATCGTTCAGGCCATCATAGCCCGTGTCGTATTCCGCTTTATCTGCGAAGGCATAACCAACTTCGAGACCAGCGTAGAAACCGGTCCACGTCGTTTCCGGAACAACCGGAACATCAGCCGCAAAAGCAGAGGTGCACAGCGCTGTCGACGCAAACAAACCGAGTGCGAGCATCCTCATAAGGGTATCCCCCCCTTACCTAAGTGATGCCGCACTTAAACCTGTTATTAACTACCTCGACCCCCTTGTCTGTAGCATAAAGGCAACAGACTCATCCCATAGTAGAGTTGCGGTATAAATACCACAAAACCGTATAAGCAACTGAATACGCTACATAATGATCGCCCCATCACAGTCGGCGCGAAGCCGGTTTGACCCGCTTTACTCCAGCACTCAATCTGCACGTCAGCGACCGATCACCGAGGCCAAAAGATGACGGCGAAAGCCGCGATTGCCGTCCATGCCTTCTATCCGGATGTGTTCGCAGCCATGCTTGAACGCATCGCATTGCTGCCGGACGCGCACGCGCTTTACGTCACAACGGTGCGCGACCATGCGGACGATCTCGGCCGGACGCTGAGCCGGATCAATCGGCCCACTCATCTGCACGTTGTCGAAAATCGCGGCCGCGATGTATTGCCGTTTTTGGAAACCCTGCCCGAACTGAAGGCGGACGGCGTCGAGACGGTGATCAAGATCCACACCAAGAAATCGCCGCGCCGTAAGGACGGGGAAAAATGGCTCGACGATATTTTGAGTCAGCTTCTCGATCCGAAATCTGTCGCGCAGGCGGAGCAGGCTTTCGCAAGCGACCGCACACTCGGCATGATCGGCCCTCATGGCCACTTTCTGACCTCATCCACCTATTTCGGCGCGAACGCCGCGCGGGTCCTTTCCATCGGGTCGCGTCTCGGGCTTGGCGAGGCCGAGATCGCGTCGCATGGTTTTTTCGGCGGAACGATGTTCATGGCGCGTGTCGCGGGCTTCGAGCCGCTCCTGCAGCTCGGGTTCACGCGGGATGATTTCGAACCGGAGGCCGGACAGAAAGACGGCACGCTCGCGCATGCGCTGGAGAGAGCCGTGGCACTCAGCGTGACGGCAAAGGGGCAATGGATCGCAACGATGGCGGATATGGACACGCCGGCCGATCCGCAAGACCGCTACTCTTTCGCGCAAGGTCATCGCGCCTCCGCCGGACCGCTCGGACGGCTGCAGGATATCGGACGGAGGATCGAACGTTGGGTACGGCGCGCCATACGCGGCGAGCGCAGAGCCTGACGCGGTATCGACATGCAGCTCGCGGCCGTCCTGATTGCGAAGAACGAAGCCCCCTATCTCGTGGAATGGGTTGCCCATCACCGCGCCCTCGGCTTCGACCGGTTCCTCATCTACGACAATGAGAGTACGGACGACACGCCGCGCGTTCTCGAAACGCTGTCGCGCGTGCCGGGGCTTGAGGCCATTAAGTGGTCCGTGCCCGAAGGATATTCGCCGCAGCAATGCGCCTATAGCGATGCGCTGAAACGCCTGCGCGGTACAGCGGATTACGCCGCGTTTATCGATGCCGACGAGTTCCTGATTCCGCACGGCGACGCTACCATCAAGGGCATCCTCGCGGACCTCGAACGCTTCCCCGATTTCGGCGGCCTTGCGATTAACCAGATCCTGTTCGGTCACAACGAACAGGAACATTTTTCGCTCGAGCCGGTGATGCGGAGATTTCCGGTCCGCGGGCGGCAAACGGAACGGGTAAATCTTTTTACGAAGACGATCTTTCGTCTCGCGCACGAGCCCCGCTTCAGATTGCGGTTTGGCCGGAGCGCTCGCTGGCGGGAAATGAGACGCATCACCCGCTACAATGCGAGCGGCCGCAGGCTTTCATTCGGCAAGCAAATGGACTTCGCAGACGCCCTCGATCTCTCGAAGGTGCAGTTGAACCATTATTTCGTGAAATCGCGGGAAGAATTCGAAAAGAAGCGCAGGCGCGGCGGCGGCATGGGAAGAACGCGCGCCAAACGCACCAATCGTCACAAAGAAGAACTGTTCGATTGGATGGGAAACAACGACGCGATTATCGATGAGGCAACGCTGCCCTTCGCCGAGGCGATCGAGATGAGAATGCGCGAGATTGTGCGGGGCTGAACTGCGGCGCTACCACATATCGAGGGCGACACGCGCCTCGTCGGACATGCGGCTCTGATCCCATGGCGGATCGAAAGTCATAGTCACCTTGACGCCGTTGACGCCGGCAACCGCGTTGACCGCATTCTCGACCCAGCCCGGCATTTCGGCTGCAACGGGGCAAGCGGGTGCGGTGAGCGTCATGTCGATGGCGACATCCCGCGCATCGCTGACATCGATCTTGTAGACGAGGCCGAGCTCGTAAATATCGACCGGGATTTCAGGGTCGTAGACGGTTTTCAGCGCGCCGACGATATCCTGTGCGAGGCGCTCAAGCTCCTCCTGCGGGAGGGCGCCGGTCACTTCGGCCGCATTGGATTTGACTTCGGTATCGGTCGTCATCGTCTCGCCTCACGCAAACAGGCTGCGGGCCTTTTCAAGCGCCACGGCCAGCTTATCGATCTCTTCGGTCGTATTGTACAGGCCGAAGCTCGCCCGGCAGGTCGATGTGACCCCATATCGGGCGAGAAGCGGCTGGGCACAATGGGTACCGGCCCGGACGGCAATGCCCTGCCGGTCGAGGACGGTTGCAACGTCATGGGCATGAGCACCTTCCAGCTGGAAGGACAAAATGGCGCCCTTGTCCTTGCTCGTACCGAAAATGCGCACCGAATTCATGGCGCCGAGGCGCTCATGGGCGTAGTCGCGCAGCACCGTCTCATGGGCAAGGATCTTCTCGCGGCCGATGGCGGTGACATATTTGATCGCAGCTCCGAGGCCGACCGCCTGAACGATCGGCGGCGTTCCCGCTTCAAAGCGCGACGGCGGATCGGCATACGTAACCGTGTCGAGCGTCACATCACGGATCATTTCGCCGCCGCCTTCATAGGGCGGCATTTTCTGGAGCCATTCCTTCTTGGCGTACAGCGCACCGATGCCTGTCGGCCCGTACAGCTTGTGGCCGGTGAAGACATAAAAATCGACATCGAGATCGCGCACATCGACCGGCAGATGCACAGCCGCCTGGCTGCCGTCGAGCAGCACCGGAATGCCGCGCGCATGGGCGAGTTTAATGATCTCTTTCGCCGGCGTCAGGGTGCCGGTGACATTCGACATGTGCGTCAGCGCGACAATCTTGGTTTTCGGCGTTAGCAGCTTTTCGAAGGCATCGAGATCGAAAGAGCCGTCTTCAGTGATGGGCGCCCATTTTATCACCGCGCCATGCCGCTCACGATGATAATGCCACGGCACGATATTGGAGTGGTGTTCGAGAATTGAGAGAACGATCTCGTCGCCCTCACCGATCGCAAGCCTGCCGAAGCTCGACGCCACAAGATTGAGCGCACCGGTGGCCGAGCGCGTAAAGACGATTTCGTCGGTCGACCCGGCATTCAGGAACTCACGTACCGCCTCGCGAGCGCCCTCATAGGCTTCTGTCGCGGCATTGGCGAGATAATGCAGGCCGCGATGCACGTTCGCATATTCCGACTCATAGGAGTGGCGGATCGCGTCCAGCACCTGCCTCGGCTTCTGCGCCGAGGCGCCGTTGTCGAGATAGACGAGCGGCTTGCCGTTGACCTCGAGCGACAGCGCCGGGAAGTCGCGGCGGATCGCCTCGACGTCATAGGCAGTTTTCTTGGTCAGGACAGGCGCGTTCATAGGATTAGTCCCGCACGCGCAGCCACTGATTGGTGACCGCGGTCAGATCGTTCTTCAACACATCGTTTTCGACGGCGTCGAGCACTTCGCCGACAAAACCTTCGATCAGCATGGCCTCGGCTTCCGCCTTCGGAATGCCGCGCGCCATGAGATAGAACAGATAATCTTCTTCCAGCGCCGCGCAGGTCGCGCCGTGGGCGCACTGCACATCGTCGGCATAGATTTCGAGTTCGGGCTTCAGATCGGCTTCGCAGCCTTCCGACAGCATCAGCGCACGCATCATCATGCGGCCGTCGGTCTTCTGCGCGTTCTGGCGGACCAGGATCTTGCCCTGGAACACCGAGCGGCTTTCATCCGTCAGAACCTGCTTGAACTGTTCGCGGCTCTCGCAGCCGAAGCTGGCGTGATCAACAAAGAGTGTCGTGTCGAGATGGCGCTTGCCCCCGACAGCGAAATGCCGTGCAGGCCCGCTTTCGAATTGTCGCCCTCGAAGTACAAATGCAGCTGCTGGCGCGCGAGCGAAGCGCCGCGCGCGATGGCAACCGTGGTGAGATCGGCTTCCGCGCCGAGCTTGATGGCGAAAGTCGCCAGATGCTGCGCCGCAAGATCTTCGTCCTGCAGCTTGATCGCGGTGACTTTCGTGGCATCGCCGGCGATCAGTTCGACATAGGTGTTCGTCTGATGTGCGCCCTTGCCGGTATGGCTTTCGACGAAGGTCACTTCCGCGCCCTCCTCGACCACGATCAGAACGCGCGCATAGGCGGCATGACCCGAACCCGTCTGGACGAAAGCAAGATGGATCGGCTGATCGACCTTCGTGCCTTCCGCGACCGTCAGCAGCACGCCGTCGCTGACGAAAGCGGTATTGAGCGCGATCGCCGCATTGTCCTGCGGCGCACCCGCTTCACCGAAGCGCGACAGCAGCTTGTGGTTCTCGGCGTAAGCCTTCGCCAGCGAGACAGCCTCGACTCCCTTGGGGAGTTTCGGCTCCTGTGCCAGCGCGCCGTTGACGAAGAGGAAGGTCGGCGCCTTCAGATCGGCAAAGGGCACCGCCTTCTTCGCATCCTCGATCGCGGGCTTGCCAGGAATGGCGGCAAGCGGCTTCGCATCCTTCATCAGGGCGCGCAGATCGGTGTACTTCCAGTCCTCGATACGGCGGTGCGGCAGGCCCTCGACAACCGCGGCGAACGCGGTTTCGCGCGCATCCTTATTGCCGGGCAGCTTCGCCTTGACGGCGGTGAACTGTTCGACAAGGGCGTTCTCGGCCGCGGTCTTGACCGGGCGAACGACAGCCGACATCAGGCGGCCTCCCCGTATTCGGCATAGCCCTTCTTCTCAAGCTCGAGCGCAAGCTCCGGCCCGCCGGAGCGGACGATGCGGCCCTTCGACATCACGTGGACGACGTCCGGCTTGATGTAGTTGAGAAGGCGCTGATAGTGCGTGATGACGACGAAGGAACGGTCCGGCGAGCGCAGTTTGTTGACGCCTTCTGAAACGACCTTCAGCGCGTCGATGTCGAGGCCCGAATCCGTCTCGTCGAGAATTGCGAGTTTCGGCTGCAGCAGCGCCATCTGCAGAATTTCGTTGCGCTTCTTTTCGCCGCCGGAGAAGCCGACATTGAGCGCGCGCTTCAGCATGTCCTGCGAGATGCCGAGATCGTCTGCGCCCTTCTTCACAAGCTTCATGAATTCCGGAACTGACACTTCGCCTTCGCCGCGGGCTCTACGCTGCGCATTGAGCGTTGCCTTCAGGAAGGTCATCGTGCCGACGCCCGGAATTTCGAGCGGATACTGGAAGGCAAGGAATACGCCCTTGGCGGCGCGCTCGTCAGCACCGAGCTCAAGAATGTCCTCACCGTCGAGTTCGACCGTGCCGTCAGTGACTTCGTAGTCCTGCTTGCCCGCGAGCACATAAGACAAAGTCGATTTGCCGGAGCCGTTCGGCCCCATGATCGCATGCACCTGACCGGCCGGAACTTCGAGATCGAGGCCCTTGAGGATTTCCTGCCCGTTATCTTCGATGCGGGCGTGGAGGTTCTTGATCGAAAGCATTTCAGTCTCTCTTGAATATTGAAGGCGCGAGAGGCGCCGAACGGGATTAGCCGACCGAGCCTTCGAGGCTCACGGCGATCAGTTTCTGCGCTTCGACCGCAAACTCCATCGGAAGCTGCTGCAGCACTTCCTTGACGAAGCCGTTGACGATCAGCGCGACTGCTTCCTCGGAGGAAAGACCGCGCTGCTGGCAGTAGAACATCTGGTCTTCGGCGATCTTCGACGTCGTCGCCTCGTGCTCGATCTTGGCCGTCGATGTGTTGGCCTCGATATACGGCACCGTGTGTGCGCCGCACTGATCGCCGATCAGAAGACTGTCGCAGTTGGTGAAGTTGCGCGCGTTCTTCGCCTTGCGGTGGGCCGAGACGGCGCCGCGATAGGTGTTCTGCGATTTGCCGGCGGCAATGCCCTTCGAGATGATCTTCGAGGTCGTGTTGCGCCCGAGATGGATCATCTTGGTGCCGCTGTCGACCTGCTGCATGCCGTTCGAAATCGCGATCGAGTAGAACTCGCCGACGGTGTTGTCGCCGCGCAGAATGCAGCTCGGATATTTCCAGGTGATCGAGGAGCCGGTTTCGACCTGCGTCCACGAAATCTTCGCATTCGCCTCGCGGCAATCGCCGCGCTTGGTAACGAAGTTATAGATGCCGCCTTTGCCTTCGGCATCGCCCGGATACCAGTTCTGGACGGTGGAATATTTGATCTCGGCGCCTTCCAGCGCAACGAGTTCGACGACCGCCGCATGCAGCTGGTTCTCATCGCGCATCGGCGCGGTGCAGCCTTCGAGATAGCTGACGTAAGAGCCCTTGTCGGCAATGATCAGCGTGCGCTCGAACTGGCCGGTATTTTTCTCGTTGATGCGGAAGTAAGTCGACAGCTCCATCGGGCAGCGGACGCCCGGCGGCACATAGACGAACGAGCCGTCGGAGAAGACGGCCGAATTCAGCGTCGCAAAGAAATTATCCGTCACCGGCACGACCGAGCCGAGATATTTCTTGATCAGTTCGGGATGTTTGTGGACGGCTTCCGAGATCGGCATGAACAGCACGCCGGCTTCCGCGAGCTCTTTCTGGAACGTCGTTGCGACCGAAACGGAATCGAACACGGCATCGACCGCGACGCGGCGCTCGCCTTCGGGGCGCTCGACACCGGCGAGGATTTCCTGCTCGCGCAGCGGAATGCCGAGCTTCTCGTAAGTACGCAGAAGCTCCGGATCGACCTCGTCGAGGCTTTTCGGACCCGGCGAGCTTTTCGGCGCCGAATAATAATAGAGGTCGTTATACGCAATGGGCTCGTACTCGACCTTCGCCCAGGTCGGCTCGCGCATGGTCTGCCAGCGGCGATAGGCATCGAGACGCCATTCCAGCAGCCATGCTGGCTCGTTTTTCTTGGCGGAAATGAAACGGACGATGTCCTCGTTCAGACCCTTCGGGGCCTTTTCGGACTCGATGTCGGTGACAAAACCGTACTTGTACTGGTCGACGTCGATCTGACGTACCTGATCGATCGTCTCCTGGACGGCCGGCATGAACCTCTCCTTCCACAGCGGTTTCAAGGACCGCGGGTTCGGGGTCGATGTTGCGCATTCCCCAGTTTGACCCGTGGAACACGTGACTTAAGCAGCTAGAACCTTTCCAACTGCGGGACTGTTAGCACGGAGACGCGGCAGCGCTCCGAGAAATTGGTCGATATCGCTGTCGCAGGTTGTCCAGCCGAAGCTGGCGCGCAGCATTCCCTTTGATATGTCGGGGCTAACGCCCATGGCTTCAAGCACATGGGACGGTTTGACCTTGCCCGAGGAGCAGGCCGAGCCGCTCGATACGGCAAAACCCGCAAGATCGAGCGCGATCAGCGAGGTCTCGGCGCTAGTGCCCTGGAAAGCAAAGGAAATCGTGTTCGGCAGGCGCGCTGCGGCGGCGCCGAAAACCGTGACGTTCGGATCGAGGGTCTTGAGGCCCGCCTCAAACCGCTCGCGGAGGCTCGTCAGCCGAGCAGCTTCTTCTTCAAGGCTCTGAAGGGCGGCTTCCGCCGCCGCCGCAAAACCCGCCGCTCCCGCAAGATTTTCCGTTCCGGCCCGCGCGCTCTTTTCCTGGCCGCCGCCGCGGATCCGGGCCTCGGTCTGAATGGTGTCGGACGCGCGGATCAGCGCACCGGACCCGGCCGGACCGCCGAGCTTATGAGCCGACAAAACAATGAGATCGGCGCCGAGCGCTTTGATATCGACCGGGATGCGGCCTGCCGCCTGAACGGCATCGCAGACCAGAAGACCGCCGCGAGCATGGACGAGATCGGCAGCGTCCTTCACCGGCTGGATGACCCCGGTTTCGCTATTGGCCAGCTGGAGGGCCAGAAGGGGGCGCGATTCCGTATGCGAATCAAGCGCTTGTCCGAGAACTTTAAGATCGAGGATTCCCGCGGCCGAGACCGGCAGAATCGTCACCTTTTCAGCGGCAAAACCGTGCCCGTTCAGCACCGCCGGATGCTCGACGGACGAGACGAAGAGATGCCACGGCCGCGCGTCCTTGCCGGCCCTGAGGCCGGGGGTCAGAGCAAGGTTCAGGGCCTCGGTGGCACCCGAAGTAAAAGTAACATTTTTGGCTTCGGCGCCGACGAGGGCGGCCACCGCTTCACGGGATTTCTCTAGGATTCCCCGAGCCTTACGGCCTTCGCTGTGGACCGAGGACGGATTGCCGCCAGAAATCAACGCACGCGCAACCGCCCGGGCGGCTTCGGGCCGCACAGGGGAGGTCGCGTTGTGATCGAGATAGATCCGGTCTGCCATCATGGTCTCAAAGTCACACAGCAGGATGAACTTGCACCCCGGACCGCCCAGCATGATATGAGTGCGGCCTGCCGCCCCGAAGGGCGGCGAAACTGTTAGAATAATTCTAGCACTTTGGCCAGACCGGCGTCCAGCCGAAGACCGGGGTGCAGCGCGCCCCCGAAAGAGACCAAATACCTATGCCTGAAGTCATTTTCGCCGGGCCGACCGGCCGTCTCGAAGGCCGTTTTCATCCGGCAAAGCAGAAGAACGCCCCCATCGGCATCGTGCTGCATCCGCATTCGCAGTTCGGCGGGACGATGAACAATCCGATCGTCTACCAGCTCTATTACATGTTCGCGGAGCGCGGCTTTTCGGTTCTGCGTTTCAATTTCCGCGGCGTCGGCCGCAGCCAGGGAATCTATCACGGCCAGGACGAACTCTCGGACGCGGCGGCGGCTCTCGATTGGGTGCAGTCGATCAATCCCGATGCGCGCGCCTGCTGGGTCGCGGGCGTGTCGTTCGGCGCCTGGATCGGCATGCAGCTTCTGATGCGCCGTCCGGAAGTCGAGGGCTTCATCTCCGTCGCACCGCCGGCCGGCAAGTTCGACTTCACCTTCCTTGCGCCCTGCCCCTCGTCCGGCCTCATCGTGCACGGCGATAGCGATCGCGTCGCGCAGCCGAAAGACGTGCAGGCGCTGGTCGACAAATTGAAGACCCAGCGCGGCATCGTGATCGATCAGGAGATCATCCCGGGCGCCAACCACTTCTTCGACGGCAAGACCGATGTGCTGCTGAAGACCTGCGGCGCTTATCTCGACAAGCGCCTCGCCAAGGTCAACGCAGCCTGATCTTGAGGACGTACCGACATGTCGGCGACACTGTCGGTCGTCCTTCCCATTTTCGGTCTCGTGCTCGCCGGCTATCTCTGCCGGCGCACGAATATCTTCTCCGCCGCCGCGACCTCGGAGCTTAACCGCTTCGTCGTCTGGCTCGGCCTTCCCGCACTCTTCTTCGACATCACGGCCGGGGCGAACTGGGACGAGTTCGCAGCCTCCGCCTATGGCGCGCTCGCGTTCACGCTCGCCTGCGTCATCGTCTTCGTCATCACCTTTGCCCTGCGCTTGCGCAGGCGTGGCCTTGGCGAAGCCGGCATGGACGCGCTCAACGCCTCCTATCCGAACTCCGGCTATATGGGCTTTCCGCTCGGCCTTCTCGTCTTCGGGCCGCAAAGCTACCCGCTGGTCACCATCTCGGCCATCGTCACCGTCTGCCTGTTTTTCGGCGCAACGCTCGTTCTGCTCGAGATCGATGTGCGCGAGGAAAAGCGTGCAGGTCCCATGATCCGTGCCGTCACGCTGTCTCTCGTCAAAAACCCGCTGATGATCTCGCCCGTACTCGGCGCGCTCTTTGCCGTGTCAGGGCTCGAGATGCCGAAAGGCTTCGGCACGCTTATCGATCTTCTCGGCGCGGCCGCGAGCCCCTGCGCGCTCGTTGCACTCGGCACCTTCATGGCCGACGACCGCGAAGACGGCGACACGAGCCCGGTATCCGATATCGCGCTGCTGACGGTGCTGAAGCTGATCCTCGTGCCGGCGCTCGCTTATGTACTGAGCTATCATGTCTTCCCGATGCCGAAAGAGATCGCGGATCTGACGATCCTCCTCGCGGCGCTGCCGACCGGCACGGGACCGTTTATGCTGGCGCAATATTACAAGCGCGGATCTGCGATCACCGCCAACACGATCCTTTATTCGACGCTCGCGAGCGTCGTCACTCTCGCCGCGATCCTCTGTCTCACCGGCCATGCCGGATAGAGATCAGCCCGTCCGCCGCGGCGGCAGGAACTGATAGAGCCAGGTCTCGGTCAGCGGCACGCCGTCTTTCTTGAGGAAGAGACGCAGCTCGCACGGATCGCCGTTTGCGGGCGTCAGATCAAACAGCGCGCGCCAGCTGTCTTCAGCCTTGTTGGCGTAGCAGCTGATATTCGAGATCACACCGGACGACGCCGTCACCACGGCTTCCACCGGTTCGCCCTGCTTGGCGAGACTCGAGATCGGCCCGCCGGCGAAATCGACGACGAGCTTGAACACGCCCGGCGGGCGCGGCTGACCGGGAATGCCGCCGCGGCCGATGCGCGTTGCGATGACATGGCCGACGCTCGCGGGATGCGGTTCGTCCTTCGCCCAGGTAAGTTTGTAATCGAGCGCCATCGCATCGCCGCGCTTCACCGGCTTTTCGGCGAGCCAATAGGCAACGATGTTGTCGTGGATCTCATCGTCGGTCGGAATTTCGACAAGCTGCACCTGGCCGCGGCCCCACTGCCCTTTCGGCTCGATCCAGACGCTCGGGCGTTTTTCATAGAAGACGCCGTCGTCTTCGTAGTTTTCGAAATTGCGGTCGCGCTGCATCAGACCGAACCCCTTGGGGTTCTCGTCCGCAAAGCTCGACGTCATCACCCGGTCGGGATTGTTCAGCGGCCGCCAGAGCCGCTCGCCCGCGCCGGTCCAGATACTGAGGCCATCCGTGTCGTGCACCTCCGGCCGCCAGTCGGCGCCACGTTCGCGATTGGCCTCCGAAAACCAGAACATCGAGGTCAAAGGCGCAATGCCGAAACGGGCGATGTCTTCGCGCGCGAAATAGCGCGCCGATATGTCCATGACCACAGTCCCGTTCTTGATCATGTCCATACGCAGAGCCCCGGTGACCCGCGGGCTGTCGAGGCTGCAATAGATCGTGAGATCGCCATCCTGCGACGGCGCGAAATAGAAGTCGGTAAAGCGCGGAAACTCTTCCGGCGTCGGCATCGCGACATCGATGGCAAGCGCCCGCGCCGACTGGCCGAACTGATCGAGTTCGCCCGAGGAGCGGAAATAGGCGTAGCCGAGGAAAGCCAGCCAATCGCGTTCGGTGTCCGCACCCATGACGCGAAAACCGGCAAAACCGATATCGCCGGGAAGCTGTTTGGCCGGGCTGTCGTCCGGCATGTCGAAATAATCGCTTCGATAGGTCAGTTCACGCGATGAGCCGCCGTCGACGAGATGCATGCCGACCGGCAGCGGAAACAGAGCGCCTGGATGAAACAGCGCAACGCGGGACTTTCCCCCATTCACCTTGAGCGCGCGATCAAGCCGGTAGCGGATCTTGTTGTGCTGGTCGTAATCGATCTTGGCGAGGATCTGGGCGCCTTTGCTCTGCGGCGGCTTGTACACATCGCCGGCGCGGCGCTTTGCACCCTCGATGAGAGTGTCAAAGGAAAACGGTCGCGGCGCCGCAAATGCGAGGCCATCGTCGGCGCGCGCGCCCTTTGCAAAGGGGCCCGCAAGTCCGAATGCCGCCAGAAGCGCCAATGCGTCCCGGCGCGAGAAATCCGTCATGAACCCAACCGCAAATAGGGCTTAAAGTCTTTCTTCTGCGGGGATTGTTGGGCGCCAAGGCCGAAGGTCAAGACCGGCTTTCGTTCGGATTTTAACGAACAGCCATGCGATTTCCGGAGGACGATTTCGGCCCGGCCAGCACGCCGCCCGAAACCGGCGTAGGTACGCCCGTGGTCGAGGGATAGGTATTGGGCAGACCCTTGAGGCTGCGCACGGCAAGATATGCGAAAGCCTGCGCTTCCAGGGCATCGATGGACCAGCCCATATCCTCGGCGGTCGATACCGGTACGGCAATGCGCTCGCGTAATGCCGCAAGAATGGCAAGATTGCGCGCGCCACCGCCGGCGACGACCCAGCGTTTGGGCGCTTCCTTCATATGCTGCACCGACAGCGCGATCGTCGCCGCGGTAAAATCGACAAGTGTTGAGGCCGCATCTTCGGTCGACAGATGCGCGACGGCCGTCAGCGCCTTTTCATGAAAGTGAAAACGGTCGAGGCTTTTCGGCGGCTTTTTGGCAAAGAAATCCGAGGTCAGAAGCGCATAGAGAACGGATTTATCGGTCGTGCCGCGGCGCGCGATTTCGCCGTCCTTGTCGAATTCCTGGCCGTTGCGCGCGCGCATGAGATCGTCGAGCAGCGCATTTCCGGGACCGGTGTCGAAGGCATTCAAGTCTCCTCCCGGCCCGACCCAGGTAACATTGGCAACGCCGCCGATATTGAGGATCGCCGCGGGCTCCGGCAGTTTGCCGGCTCCCGCAAGCGCGCGGTGAAAGACGGGCACGACCGGCGCGCCCTGTCCGCCCGCTTCGATATCCGCAGCACGGATGTCGTGGACGACCGCGATGCCGAGCCGCTCGGCAAGCCACGGCCCGTCGCCGAGCTGCACGGTGAGCTTGATCGCCGGCTTATGAATGACGGTCTGGCCGTGGAAGCCGACGACATCGACATGGCTCGGGCGCACACCCGCCATTTTCAGGAGATTCTCGACCGTCTCGGCATGGCTTTGATTGATCAGCGTCTCGGCCTCGCCGAGAATACCCGTCCGGTCAGAGCGCTCGGTGATCTCAGTGCCGGCCGCGAGAGCCGCCCGCAAAAGGCCCCGCTCGGCCTCCGAATAGGGCCGGTAAAGGCTCGGGCCGAAAGCCTCAATGGCCTCCCCGTCGGTCTCGATCAGGGCGGCGTCCACCCCGTCGAGCGAGGTCCCGCTCATCAACCCGATAGCCCTCAATGTCGCCTCCTAATCACCTCTCCCCGCCTGCGGGGAGAGGTCGGAATCGCTCGAAGAGCGATCCGGGTGAGGGGCGAGTTCGCCGACAGTTTTCTGCAGCGCCTCGAAAACCCCTTCGATGTTCGTCAGAACATCGTTGTTCCAGAACCTGACTACACGATATCCGCTCGATTCCAGAAACGCGTCTCGGACGCGGTCCCGCGCGCTAGACATGTGCTGGCTGCCATCGATCTCGACGACGAGCCGTAGCTCGCGGCAGGCAAAGTCCGCAAAGTATGGCCCGATCGGCTCCTGCCGAACGAATTTCAGACCGAAAAATCCTCGATTGCGCGCCCGGCTCCAGAACTTCCGCTCGGCATCCGTCATCGATCCGCGCAAAGCCCGGGATCGCGCCGTTTTATTGAGATCGGCCTCTCGCAAGGAAGCTCCCCCTCACCCCACCCCTCTCCCCGCCCGCGGGGAGAGGGAGGGTTACCGCCCTGGTCTTAGCCGGGCGTGAAATCTCCGTCCGAACCTGTTACAGGGGGCCCCTTCCTCACGCCAGCACCCATACCTGATGACCAACTATCGCTCCCCCTTCCTGAAGCTCCTCGCGGAGCGCGGCTATATCAATCAGATCTCGGACCCCGAGGGGCTGGACAAGCTCGCCCTGGAAGGCCCGGTCACGGCCTATATTGGCTTCGACGCCACGGGCCCGAGCCTGCATGTCGGCCATATGATGGGGATCATGATGCTGCGCCGGCTGCAGCAGGCGGGGCACAAGCCCATCGTTCTGATGGGCGGCGGCACGACAAAGGTCGGCGATCCGTCCGGCAAGGACGAAGCGCGCCAACTGCTGACCGACGAGATCATCGGCAACAACATCGCGTCCATCAAACGCGTGTTTGAAAACTTCCTGACCTTCGGCAGCGGCCCGACCGACGCCGTGATGGTCAACAATGCCGAGTGGCTGGACGAGCTGAAATATATCCCGCTGCTGCGCGATGTCGGCCGCCATTTCTCGGTCAACCGCATGCTGACCTTCGACTCGGTGAAACTGCGTCTCGAGCGCGATCAGCCGCTGTCGTTCCTCGAATTCAATTACATGATCCTGCAGGCCTATGATTTCGCCGAGCTTGCGAAGACGCGCGGCGTCCGCTTGCAGATGGGCGGCTCGGATCAATGGGGCAACATCGTCAACGGCATCGATCTCGGCCGCAGGCTCCACGGCGCCGGACTGTACGGACTGACCTGCCCGCTGCTGACGACCGCCTCCGGCGCAAAGATGGGCAAGACCGCTCAGGGCGCCGTGTGGCTGAACGAGGACATGCTGTCCGGCTACGATTTCTGGCAGTACTGGCGGAACGTCGAAGACGACGACGTCGCAAAATTCCTGCGCCTTTTCACCGATATTCCGCTCAACGAAATCGATCAGCTGATCGCCGGCAACATCAACGACGCAAAAAAGCGGCTTGCGACCGAGATCACCTCACTCGTGCGCGGCAAGGCTGCGGCCGAACAGGCGGCGGAAACGGCGCGCAAGACCTTCGAGGAAGGTGCGCTGTCCGAGAACCTTCCGAGCGTCGAGATCGCCTCGTCCGAGCTCGAGGCCGGGATCGGCGTGCTCACGGCCTTTGTCACTGCGGGTCTCGTCGATTCAAACGGCGATGCCCGGCGTCAGATCAAAGGCGGCGGCCTCAAGGTCAACGATCAGACCGTCACCGACGACAAGGCGGTTCTGAAAACATCCGACCTGAAGGAGGGCACGATCAAGCTGTCGCTCGGCAAGAAGCGTCACATCCTCCTGAAACCGAAAGCCTGATTACCCGTCAGCGATTTTTCTGCTGCTGCGGCGACTGAGGCTGCGCGGAACCTGTCGTGCCCGGGTTCTGATTGCGGAACTCGAAAATCTTGCGCAGGAAGCCCGGCGCAACGGCGGAGAGCGGATTGACGCGCATTTGCGGGTTCGACCATGCGCCGTCGATCGCGAAGGTGATGCCGACAAGGCCACCGCTCGAGCCGCCGCCGAGCAGCGCGCCGAAGACCGGCACTTTGCCGAAGAGGTTGTTCAGCGCATAGGCCGGAACGAATGTGCCGCTGAGGCCGACTTTGTCCTGCACATAATTGATCTCGCCGCCCATCGTCGCGCCGAGCTCATTTCCATAGACCTCGAAATCGTCGACGAAAATGCGCCCGCCGCCCATACGGAATTTCGACTCCATGCGGGTAAAGGTCTGCGTCTGGCCCTGCGCGCGCTGATCGGGCCTGCTGCTGGTGCTATTGTTGTTGCCGTTGCTGTTGCTGGCGACCATGGTCAGCTTTTCATCGCCGACGACCTGGAAGTTCTGAACGCGGACCTTGCCGCTGCTCGTCTCGCCGGGCGTCACGTCGAGCGTCAGTACGCCGCCTTTCATGCGCTTATACAGATTGATGAAACGCAGGACCGCACCGGCATCGCCGGCGCGTATACTGATCACACGCTGCGCATCATCGCCCGCCGAGCGCGCTTCGATGACGCCATTGCCGATCTGGCCGGCGATGTAGATGCTGCGCGTCGTGTTGCTGCGGCGGCTCATCTTGAAATCGGCGCCGGACATGGTTTCACCATTGCCGCCGATGACGGTGCCGAGCTTGGCCTCGACATCGATATCGAGTCCCCGCTTTTCCGGTGCGCCGGTCGTCACGTCCTTGATGATCGGCTGCGCGTTGAACGAGCCGCCCTGCATCACGATCTTGTAGGCATTGCCGTTTTTCGACACGTCGAGCTTGGTATCGTCGCCCGGGCTCACCGCAAAGCGCGAGAACTGCGCAGCCGCCAAACCGCCCGTCTTGGCGAGATCGACCGCGCCTTTGATATCGATGCCGCTACCTTGCGCCACGAAGTTCTCGAGCCGCCAGCTATCGTCATGCGGCTGGATGGTGAAGCTGACCTGCCCCGGCGCACCGGCCGCCTTGGCAAGGCCGACCGGCCCTTCGACGGCCGCCGACGTAAGATCGGCGCGCATGCGGGAATTGGCCAGAACGCCCGGCGCGGTCTGTACAAGTTCGGCCGAGATGGGACCTGCGATACGCAGCGCCTCATTGTCGAAATCCTTCATTTTCGAAGGATCGAGCGAGAAGCGGACGATCGTATCGGCGAGCTTGTTGTCGGGCGTGCGGTTCAGAATGGCTTCGACTGCAATCGGCGCACCGGACAGACGCAGCTCGCCGCGCAGATTGGCGGTCGACGGATCGATAGTCAGGGTGAAATTGCCGTTGTCGATATCGCGCTTGCCGACGGCCTTTTGCATCGACCAGCCGGAAAGGCCTGCATTGATGCGCAGGACAAGCTTCGACAAATCGGCATTCTTGCCATAGGGGCCGTTAAGGCCAAGCGCGATCTGCACCGTGCCGTTGCCGCGCATCAGAGGCGCGACACCCGGCGCCATACGCGCAAGGCGCGGCGAGGACATCAGCGCGCCGACAGAGGCCACCGGACCTTCGATCACGGTCGATAACTCCCCGGCAAAGGGATTGGGCCGATGATCCTTCGTCGCGAAGCGCGTTCCGGCAATCGACAGCGGATCGGCGCCGGGAAGCTCGACGCGCCCGCCATTGACGATGGTTTCCATCGTCTGGTCGACGATGCGTACAGTTCCATGCGCATCGATGGCGGGCGGCGTATCGTCGAGATATTCGATGGTGGCGCCGGAGAAGTTCATATCGAGCGCCACTTTGCGCGGCAGCATCTTCCCGCCGAGCGGCCCGCGCATGGCGATGGTTATATTCTCCACCATGCCGCCCCGCACATTCTCGCCGATCCATTTGCGGGTGCCGGGCGCGACAAGGCCGGGCCAGACGCGGACGATGGCGGCAATCGGAGAGCGTGAGCCGGCCAGCGCCAAATCGGCGATCGGCTTTTCGCCCGAAAAATCGAGCTGGGCATAGCCCGCAACCGACAGCGAGCGTCCCTGAACGGCCATCTTGTCCAAAGCCAGCGTTTTCGTCGAACGTTTCACCAGGCCGGAAACCTCAATGCGGTCGAAGCGCAGCGCATGCGTTGCGGGATCGGCGCCCGGCATGGTGCGCTCATCGCCCGCCAGCGCAAATTCCCATTCATCGAAATTCGCGTCGGGGCGCGCATAGCCGCCAAGCTTGAAACGCGAACTGCCGGGCGCAATTTCAATTTCGGTGATCTTGAGGCGGTTTTCGCGCGCGCTCCATGAAAGCTGCACCTGCGTGCGCTCGATATCCATACGCCCGTCGGTATTCTCAAGATCGACGGCGCTGAATCCGACCACATCGACCCGGGCTTCCGCGGCGGGCACCATGCCCTTGCCGTCGAGCTTGGCGTAGACGTGGCCGAAGAGCCGCCCGTCAAAATCGATCAGCTGATTTTTGCGCGCGAGCTCATAGGCGATGCGGCTGATCGAGAGATTGTCGAAACCGAGATCGAAATTGCGCTCGCCGCCGGCCTCGCCCGACAAAGTGGCGCTGACGGCCCAACGTTCGCGCACCGCCGCAGATGAGGCGCTTGCCGTCAGCGCGCCGTTCTTGCCGCGCTGGATGCGCACATCGACGCCTTCGACGCGCTCGACGCGGCCACGGCGCTGATCGTCGATAGTGATGTTGCCGCTGAGAATTTCCGCAAGTTCGAAATTGGCGAGCGGACCGTCTTTCTTGAGCAGCGCATCGGCCGCCGCAAGGAAGCCGAACACTTCGGCGGGCGCGGCCTGCGGCACATCGGAGGCCGGCAGGCTGAAAAGCGGCGGGCCGCCTTCGGTGCCGGCAAGCGCCACCTGGCCGGAGGTTTCGATGCGCACGGTGAGCTGCGGCTGCGTCAGGCGAATGCGGCGGAGCGTGACCTGCTGCGTGACGAGAAGATTGCCGTCGAGCGCGATCGCCGCGCTCGGCACGCCGAGCACAAGCATGCCGCCAGGATCGGAGATTTCGAAACCGTCGAATTTCAGATCGAGGCCATTGGCCGTCACATCGACGCGGCTGCCGCCGATATTGACCTGATAGCCGGGACCGAGCTGCGCCTCGATGGCGCGTGCAATGCGCGGCGTCACCATCATCGAGGTGAAAGGCGACAGAAGAAGCGCAAACAGACCGATGGCGGCGAGCAACAGACCGGCAAAAGTATAGATGCCGGCGCGCTGCAGACCTGAGCGGCGCCGGAACCAGGCACGCACGCCGCCACCGCCCGCGCCTTTCGGACGCGGATGGCGAACGCGACTAGCGCGCCCTAGAATGCGGCGCTCTCCCCCCTGCTCGGGCATGGCCTCCCCGGTCTCTTCCCAAACGTCCCGCGCTGCGCGCTTTGCCGGTGCGCAGCTGACGGAAACGGTTCACTCATCCCCCCACAGTCCCTAGGAATAAGACGAAAGGACGGCATGTGACAAAGCTCCAAACAGGGTTGCCCGCACCCGATTTCGACCTGCCGACGGATGGCGGCGGGAGGCTGCGCCTGAAGGACCTGAAAGGGCGGAAAACCGTCCTGTATTTCTACCCGAAGGACGACACGCCGACCTGCACACAGGAAGCCATTGCCTTTAACGGCCTGCGCAAGAGCTTTCAGGCGGCCGATACTGAACTCATCGGCTTCTCCGCCGATTCGCCCAAGAAGCATGATCGGTTCAAGGCCAAACATGGCCTCGATTTCCCCCTTGTCTCGGACGAGGATCGGGCGGTCCTTGAGGCCTATGGCCTGTGGGTCGAGAAACAGCTCTACGGCCGCAAATATATGGGGATCGAGCGGACCACCCTGCTGATCGACCGGGAGGGGAAAATTGCCCGGATCTGGCCAAAGGTCTCTGTAAAAGGGCATGCCGAAGAGGTGCTGGAAGCGGCAAAGGCCCTTTAGTCACGGGACGTTAACCATGAACGGGCATCAAGGGCGGCATGGAGCCCCTATCGCCCGTGCGGCGCAGTCCGGTGCCGCCTGCCCCTCACCCCGGTGAACGGCCGCGGCGGTTTGCCGTCGTCCGGCGGCGCATGCAGCCGCTCCGCATCGAGCTCAATCCCATTCTCGCGGCGCTTCTTGGTCTTTCGGGCCTTGCCCTTCTCGGCTGGTCGGGGGCGACGACGAGCTATGCCCTGTTCCGGGACGAGTTCCTGATGCAGCTCGTCTCGCGCCACACGACCACCGAGCGCGCCTCGCGTTCCGAGATCGCGCGCCTGCGCGACGATTATGAGCGGGTCAACAGCCAGCTTCTGGTCGAGCGCGAGACTTTCGCCTCGGAGCTCGGCACGCTCGCCGAACGTCAGGCCGAGGTCGAAAAGCGCCAGAGCGTGCTGTCGCGGTTCGGCGCACCGACCGAAGGCGAAGACCTCGACGGAGGCTTGCGCCTGCGCACCGAGCCTTTGCAGGAATCGCGCGCGACGCCGGCGCGCGGCAGCGTCGCCGAACTCAACGCACGCTACGACGCCATCGAAACCGATCAGCGACACAAGATCGCCGTCATGCAGACACGCCTCGAGCAGAAGCGGACGGCGCTCACCGATGTCTATGCCTCGCTCGGCCTGCAGCCCCAGGCCCCGGTGAAAGCCGGCATGGGCGGACTTTATCTGCCCTTCGGCCTCGGCGGCTCGTCGCAGGGCGATGCCGACCAACTGACCGAGACCGCGCGCGAAACCGATCTCCTGCGCCAGGGCTTAAGCCGCGTGCCCGTCGGCAAGCCGCTGCCCGAGCTGCGCACGGTATCGGGCTTCGGCAACCGCACCGATCCGTTCGTCGGCGGCCTTGCCTTCCATAGCGGCGTCGATCTTGAAGCGGCTCCCGGCGCACCGGCCCGCGCCACGGCGTCGGGCACCGTCACCTCCGCCGAGTGGAATGGCGGCTATGGCCTGATGGTCGAAGTGAAGCACGATCACGGCTATTCGACGCGCTATGCGCATCTGTCGCGCATCGCCGTCAAAACCGGCGACGAGATCGAGGCCGGAGATGTTGTCGGATTTGTCGGCTCGACCGGCCGCTCGACCGGCCCGCACCTGCATTATGAAACGCGGCGCGACGACACGGCGCTCAATCCCGTGCGTTTCCTGAAAGCCGCCAGCGCGATCGCCGATTAATCGACGTCGTCGACGCTGTCCGGCCCGCCGCCATAAACGCGCTGGGCGAGAGCCGCTTCCATATAAGGATCGAGCGCGCCATCCAGCACCGCATCCGGATCGGACGAGGTGACGCCGGTCCTGAGATCCTTGACCATCTGATAGGGCTGCAGAACGTAAGAGCGGATCTGATGGCCCCAGCCGATATCGGTTTTCGCCGCCTGCTCGGCCATCGCCTTCTCTTCGCGCCGCTTCAATTCGGCCTCGTAGAGTTTCGCTTTCAGCATGTTCCAGGCGGTGGCGCGGTTTTTGTGCTGTGAGCGGTCGCCTTCGGACACGACGGCAATGCCGGTCGGAATATGCGTCAGGCGCACGGCGGATTCGGTTTTGTTGACGTGCTGGCCGCCGGCGCCGCCGGATCGCATCGTATCGACGCGCACCTGGCTCTCGTCGATCTCGATCGTGATGCGGTCGTCAACGACGGGATAGACGTCGATAGAGGCAAAGCTGGTCTGCCGGCGCGCATTGGAATCGAACGGCGAAATGCGGACAAGGCGATGCACGCCGCTTTCGGTCTTCAGCCAGCCATAGGCGTTTTTGCCCTTGATGATCAGCGTCGCGCCCTTGATGCCCGCGCCCTCGCCTTCCTGGCGTCCGACGAGTTCGACCTTGAAGCCGCGCCGGTCGGCCCATCTTGTGTACATACGCAGCAGCATCTCCGCCCAGTCCTGGCTCTCGGTGCCGCCGGCACCGGAATGGACTTCGAGATATGTATCCATGCCGTCGGCTTCGCCGGACAGAAGGGTTTCGATCTGCTGTTTGGCGGCTTCCGCGGCGAGCCCCTTGATGGCCGCCTCCGCTTCGCCGATGACGCCCTGATCGTTCTCGGCTTCGCCGAGTTCGATCAGCTCGATATTGTCGGACAATTCCTGTTCGAGCCGCTTGATGTTCTCGATGCGGGTCTCGAGATCGGTGCGCTCGCGCATCAGCTTCTGCGCGCGGTCGGCATCGTCCCACAGGGTCGGATCTTCGGAGAGCGCGTTCAGCTCGCGCAGGCGGTTATTGGCGGTATCCCAGTCAAAGATGCCTCCTCAGCAGCCCGACAGACTGCTTAAGCTCTTCTACAAGGGCGGTAATTTCGGCGCGCATGAATCGCTCGGGGTTCTCAAAAGTCGCGGGAACCTAGGGAGTTCCGCGCGCCCTGTAAACCTCTGCGATAGGCGGCTCTTAGCCGGCGATGGTGCCGGGCACGGCCGGCGTGTGGGCGACAGGCCCGGTCGATACCGGGAGTTTGTAGAACATCGCAGACGCGTCACGCGAATGCGATGAAGAACGCGGAGCAGACTCGGACGCGGCCAGTCCCCCGACAGCCGCCGGCTGCTCCGCACGCGCCTGCCCGCCAAGCGTCGTAAGGACACCGGCGAGCAGGGCGAGGATGAACAGGTTACGCATTACTTTTTTTCACCTGTTCAGTATTCAATAAGTCGATTGCATGCCGGCGCGGCCGACATGCACGGTTTCGCCGCGGGCGCGCTCGAAGCCGATTTCGAAATTGTAGGCGGGGGAGATGTCGCCCGTCCCATTGAGGGCTTGGACAAAGGCGGTGCCGTTTCCCGGGACCGCAAGGAACGTGCTGAGCGCCAGCGCGCTGCGAAGCTTGAACGGCATTGTCAGGTCCCCCCGAACCCACAAATCCTATTTTTCCGGGAAATCCCCCCGTTCCACGGAAAATCAGAACCAACACCGCATCTGTCGTTACTTATCCACAGGTTTTGACTTGTGGTCAAATTGACAACGCAGAAATATCCGGAAAATGCCGATATGTGGGATTGCCGACACACCCAATTTAAGTTGTTGAGATAACTGACGATATCGGAATACGAGAGGTTACTTGGAGCAACGCCAGGATTTGGGCTGACACGCCACACCCGGGGTGGAGCATTGAGCGGCGCCCGCTTCGCTCCGCCGGCAGATCTCGCACTCATTGGTGAAAGCCTGACAGGCCGGATCGGCCTTCATCAGCGCATCGAGGCTACCCTCTGCAGGCGGGGGCGCGGAGGCCGGAGCCTCTTTGGGCGCGGCCGCCGGCGGCAAAGGAGAAATTCCAGGTTCGTCCGCACAGACAGGCACCGCCGCGATCAGCGCCGCGAGGAGCGTCCATACGGCGAGCCGCCTCAATAGAGGCCGCCGGTGCCGGTGCGGACGCCGGGCGGAGCGCCGGGCTGCTGAACATTGTAGCCCTGCCCGCCGTAATCGCCGCCATAGCCGATGATCGAATAGCTGTCGGGCGGCGCGGTACCCGGCTTGAAGGCTTCGAGAATGACCTTCTGGTCGCCGGGCGCAGCGCGCATGCCCGTCGCCGGATTGATGCGCACGAGCTTGATGCCCGGCGGCACGCGGAACGGAACCGGAGATTTGTCGGCGAGAGCTTCTTTGAGGAAATCGCCGACGATGGGCGCGGCAAGCTCGCCGCCCGTCGTGCCGCGTCCCATAGCGCGCGGCTTGTCGTAACCGACATAAACGCCGACCGCGAGATCGGGCGAGAAGCCGACAAACCAGGCGTCCTTGTAATCGTTTGTCGTGCCGGTCTTGCCGGCGATCGGCTTTCCGACCTGGCGCAGAACCGTCGCCGTGCCGCGCAGGACGACGCCTTCCATCATCGAGGTGATCTGATAGGCGGTCAGCGGATCGAGCACCTGCTCGCGATGATCGACGAGCGTCGGCGGCTGCTGGCCGCGCCAGTCTGTTGCGCGGCATCCCTGGCATTCGCGCTCATCGTGCTTGTAGACCGTGCGTCCATACCGGTCCTGCACGCGGTCGATCAGCGAGGGCGTAACCTTCTTGCCGCCATTGGCGAACATCGAATAGCCGGCCACCATTTTCAGCAGCGTCGTTTCGCCGGCGCCGAGCGCCATCGACAGGAAAGGCGGCAGATCATCATTGACGCCGAAGCGGCGCGCATATTCGGAGATGATGGGCATGCCCATGTCCTGGGCGAGGCGCACCGTCATGACGTTACGCGATTTTTCGATACCGAAGCGCAACGTCTGCGGGCCGTAGAATTCGCCCGAATAGTTTTCCGGACGCCAGACATCGAGGCCCGCACCCTGCGCAACTTCGATGGGCGCATCGAGCACGACGGAGGACGGCGTATAGCCGTTGTCGAGCGCGGCGGCGTAGATGAATGGCTTGAAGCTCGAACCCGGCTGACGCAGCGCCTGTGTCGCGCGGTTGAATTCGGACTGGTCGTAGGAAAAGCCGCCGACCAGCGCGAGCACGCGGCCGGTATAGGGATCCATGACGCAGATCGCGCCGGAAATTTCCGGCGGCTGATGCAGCCGGTATTCGCCGGGCTTTTCCTTGCCGTCTTTGTCCTTCAGCGGATCGACATAAACGACATCGCCGGCAGCCAGGATGCCTTTGCGGCCGTCTGTGGGTTTCTCGGCGCCGCTTGCCCAACGCTGCGCCCATTTCATGCCGTCGGCCGGGATTGTGCCGGTGACGCGCTCGGCCAGAATGGCGCCTGCGCCATCGCGTCCGGGCTGCAGACCGATCTGCACATTATTGCCGTCGACCGACAGCACTACCGCGAGCGTCCAGGCGATGTCGTGCATCGCCGGAACATCGGCAAGTGCCTTGCCCCAATCCGCACCCACTTCGATCGTCTTGACGGCGCCGCGCCAGCCGCGCGCCTCGTCGAACTTCACAAAACCGTTCGACAGCGCCTTCTTGGCCATTTCCTGCAGCTTCGGATCGAGCGCGGTGCGCACCGAAAGCCCGCCATCGTAAAGGCCGTTGCCGCCATACTTCTCATAAAGAACGCGGCGCACTTCTTCGGCGTAATATTGCGCGGTGTAGACATGCGCCTGCGAGGCGCGCGCGGTGACGCCGAGCGGCTTCGCCTTCGCCGTGGCGCCGTCCTCGGCCGAAACCCAACCGTTGTCGACCATGCGGTCGATCACCCAGTTGCGGCGACCGATGGCTTCCTGCGTCTTGCGGAACGGATGGTAATTGTTCGGGCCCTTCGGCAAAGCCGCCAGATAGGCGGCCTCCTCGATCGTCAGCTCGTGTACGGACTTGTCGAAATAGTTGAGCGAGGCGGCGGCGATGCCGTAATTGCCGAGACCGAGATAGATCTCGTTCAGATAGAGCTCGAGAATTTTCTCTTTCGAAAACGTCTGCTCGATGCGCACCGCGAGCAAGGCTTCCTTGATCTTGCGGTCCATCGACGCTTCGTTCGTCAGAAGGAAGTTCTTCGCCACCTGCTGGGTGATGGTCGAGGCGCCCTGTGCACGGACGCCGCGTCCGTAATTTTCGAGATTGGTGAGGACGGCGCGCGCGATGCCGGTGACGTCGATGCCGCCATGATTGAAGAAGTTCTTGTCTTCGGCCGCCATGAACGCCTGGATGACCTGAGCGGGCACGGCCTGGATCGGCAGGAACAGGCGCCGCTCATTGGCATATTCGGCGATGAGGCTGCCATCGACCGCGTGCAAACGCGTCATGATCGGCGGCTCGTATTTTTCGAGCGTCGCGTGATCGGGCAGATCCTGCGCCAGTTTCCAGATGAAGATTGTGACGCCGGCCGCACCCACGAGGCCGAGGATCGCGGCCGTGGCGAACAGGAAACCGAAGAAACGCAGAAGCAGGCGCATGAACGCGATATGTCCCCGAAAGATCGTTCCGCGAAAGCCCGCGCACGGCCCTGCGATGAAGATGTCGGCTTGGAAGCCTTTTGTGGATTTTGTGGGGCGTGCGCAGCCCTTTAATTGACCGAGGAGCCGCCCCCTCCCCCAGCGGTGGAAGGATGGCCGAAGAAGCCGTCGATCGCCTGCGCCAGGGCGGCGGCGGCTTTGTCGCGCCAGTCCTGGGACTGCATGAGATTGAGGTCTTCCTTATTGGTCATATAGCCGAGTTCGAGCAGCACCGAGGGCACGTCCGGCGCCTTGAGCACGAGGAAGCCGGCAGAACGCTGGGGATTCTTGTTCAAGCGCATGGCCTTGCGTGCGGAACCGACGAGGTTGTTGGCCAAACGCACGGAGAAGACTTTCGTTTCGCGCCGCGCGAGATCGATGAGGATATCCGCAACCTCGTCCGGTTCTTCGGTCAGATTGACCCCGGCAATGATGTCGGCGCGATTTTCCTTTTCGGCGAGGCGAGCCGCCTCGGCGTCGGAGGCGGTTTCGGAGAGCGTATAGACCGTCGCCCCCCGGACGCCGAAGGGATCGGCCAGGCTGTCGGCGTGAATGGAGAGAAAGAGCCGCGCGCCGTTTTCGCGGGCGATTTTCACCCGGTCGGCGAGCGCAATGAAGCTGTCGTCCTCGCGCGTCATGACCACGCGATAACGGCCGGCCTCATTGAGCTTTGCGGCCAGCGTATGGGCAAAGCCGAGAACGACGTTCTTTTCTTCCTCGCCGCCCGCGCCCTTGGCGCCGGTATCGATGCCGCCATGACCGGGATCGATCACGACGACGGGCCTTTTGTCGGTTTCGTCCGCAACGACTTTGGGCGCCGGCGGCAGTTCGGCCGGCGCCTTCTCCTGCATGTCCTGCAGGAAGGCGCTGCGGCTCGTGACCGCCAGATCGATCACGAGCTTGGCCGGCTGTCCCCCAACAGCCTCGCTGAAGCTGTGGCCGGCTTTTACCGGCTCCTTGGTGTCGATGACGATGCGCGAGCGGCGCGGCGCGATCAGCCCGTAGCGATAGGCCGAAACGAGGCCCTTTTCCTCATGCGCGAGCGGCGCCGTGCCGAAGACGACATCCGGCAAATCGATGATGACCCGGTAGGGGTCGGCCAGAGTGAAGATATGGGGCCGCGCCGGGCCTGTGAGATCGACGGTCAGAGTGGTGCGTGCCCGATCGCCCCCGAGCTTTGTGCCCGTAGCCCTGACCAATAGGTCAGCCTTTTGCGCCGCTGCCGGGGCGGCGGCGAGAATCAGGACGGCCAGGGCCGCTATCCTCATCATTTGGCTCAAAGGCGCCTCACCCCGCGCGAAATTACTAAAGCCATTAGCCAAAACCGCGTGATCCGGGGATTCACAATGTCATCAACCCTGTGGAGGACAAGGGTTTCTACCTCACGGCGTCTCAACCGGGTCACACAACCGCTTGTCAAAGACCAGGTTTTCTATATGAAGGAAAGCGGCTTGCGCGTGCATGGCCTATGGCCTTGCCCATGCGTGATCGCGGTCCTGTCGCCCTGCCCTCTGCGCTTTGGCGAGGATCGTTCCGGATTGAGCCTTTCCAGAGGCGCCCGTCCAGTCCTGCCGGATCCCCCGGGCTGGTGCGAGCGGCAAGGCCATCCCAGCGCCCGGCGAAATGCACCGGCAAGCCTATCGATACCCCTGCTCCCGAGCGGGCAGACAGATTGGAGTCGAAGGCGGAGATGGCGAGCGGTCAGGCAAACCCCGACGCATGCGCACCCCGCCTCACGGCCATGATTTCGCACATCCTATTCACTCAACATAGCGCCCGAGGCGCCGGCCCCATGCCGCGCGGAGACCATAGCTCCGCCGCGTTGCGCCGCGCCGGGCGCAGAATCAAAGGTTTCACATGGCGAACAAGATGCTCATCGACGCCGCCCATCCGGAGGAGACCCGGGTCGTGGTGGCGCGCAGCGGCAATCGGATCGAGGAATTCGATTTCGAAAGCGCAAACCGCAAACAGCTTCGCGGCAATATCTATCTAGCGAAAGTCACGCGCGTCGAGCCGTCGCTTCAGGCGGCCTTCGTCGAATATGGCGGCAACCGCCACGGCTTCCTCGCGTTCAGCGAAATTCATCCGGACTATTATCAGATCCCGGTCGCCGACCGGCAGGCTCTGCTTGCCGAAGAAGAGCGCGAGTCGCGCGAGGACGACGAGGCTGAAGAAGAAAAGCGCGAGGGCCGCGGCCGACGCCGCCGCCGCGGACGCGGCAGCAAGGCCAAGGACGCTCCGAAGGGCGAGACGGTCAGCGAAGAGCTGAACGCCGAAGACTCCGAAGGCGCTGAAGGCACGGAGGATACCGAGGCCGAGGACGCCGAGGAGCTCGAAGCCGCCGCTGCCGAAGAAGCAGAGGAAGCCGAGCGCGAAGCGGCCGAAGCCGAACAGGAAGCTCAGGAAGAAGCCGCGGCCGACGCCGCCGCCTCGGCCGGGACATCCGAAACCAGTTCGGAAACGGCTCCCGGCGATGTCGTCGAAGTGCGCGACGAGGCGAAAGACGAGATCGAATCCGTCGGCGCCGAAACGAATGTCGAAGAAGAGATGCCGCAGCGTCGCGAACCGCGCCGCATGCGTCATTACAAGATCCAGGAAGTCATCAAGCGCCGCCAGGTCCTGCTCGTTCAGGCGGTCAAGGAAGAACGCGGCACCAAGGGCGCGGCACTGACGACCTATCTGTCGTTGGCCGGACGCTATTCGGTTCTGATGCCGAACACCGCGCGCGGTGGCGGCATTTCGCGCAAGGTCACCAATGCGGCCGACCGCAAGAAGATGAAGGAAATCGCCGAGGATCTCGAAGTGCCGGAAGGCATGGGCGTGATCCTGCGCACCGCAGGCGCCAACCGCACAAAAGCGGAAGTGAAGCGCGATTTCGAATATCTGCTGCGTCTGTGGGAGACGGTGCGCGAGAACACGCTGCAGTCCACCGCCCCTGCCCTCGTCCATGAGGAAGGCTCGCTGGTCAAGCGCGCGATCCGCGATCTCTACAACAAGGATATCGACGAAGTTCTCGTCTCCGGCGAAGGCGCCTTCAAGGAGGCCAAGGACTTCATGCGCATGCTCATCCCGAGCCATGCCAAGAACGTCAAACTCTACCGCGACCAGATCCCGATCTTCACGCGCTTCGGCATCGATGCGCAGCTCGACGCGATGTTCTCGAACGTCGTCACGCTGAAATCGGGCGGCTATATCGTCATCAACCAGACGGAAGCGCTGGTTGCCGTCGACGTGAACTCGGGCCGCTCGACGCGCGAGCACAATATCGAAGACACCGCGCTCCGGACCAATCTGGAAGCGGCGGAAGAAGTCTCCCGCCAGCTCCGCCTGCGCGACCTTGCCGGCCTCATCGTCGTCGACTTCATCGACATGGAAGAGAACCGCAACAACCGCGCCGTCGAAAAGCGGCTCAAGGATTGTTTGAAGCACGACCGCGCCCGCATCCAGGTGGGACGCATCTCGCATTTCGGCCTTCTCGAAATGTCGCGCCAGCGCATCCGCACCGGCGTTCTCGAAAGCTCCTCGGATGTCTGCCCGGTCTGCGCGGGCTCCGGCCGCGTGCGTTCGGTGCCGTCGGTTGCGCTGCACGTGCTGCGTATCATCGAAGAGAATTTGCTGCGCAATTCGGGCTTCAACATCAATGTGCGCACGACCAATGCGGTCGCGCTCTACATTCTGAACCAGAAGCGCGGTCATCTGCGCGATATCGAAACGCGCTTCGGCGTCGAGATCACCTTCATCTCCGATGAGCATCTGGCGGTCGGCGAACATTGCGTCATTCAGCGCGGCGAGCCGTCGACGGGAACGCCGATCGCACCGCAACTGACGCCGGTGCCGGTCGATGAAATCGACGATGCCGAAATCGAAGACGACGATGCCGAGGACGGCGAGGAAAACGCCGAAGGCGGCGAAGTCCGTGCGGAGCGCGCCGAGCGCGGTGAGCGTGCCGGACGCGAGCGTTCCGAAGGCGACGACAGCGAAGGCGGACGCCGCCGCCGGCGCCGCAGGCGCCGCGGCCGCGGACGCGGCGGCGAAGGCCGTGAGGATCGGGAAGACCGGCCGATGCAGACGGCCGAGACCGGCGATGTCGAAGGCGGCGTGATCGAAGCGGACGAAGACTCCGCCTCGGCCGCCATCATGACCGACAAGCCGCAGAGAAGCGGAACCGCTGAAGGCGATAGCGAAGCTGAAGGCCGCCGCCCGCGCCGGCGCGGACGCCGCGGCGGACGCAACCGCAACCGCAACGGCGCGCCGAAGGACGGCGATGTCGAATTCGCGCAGAGCGAAGGCGATATTCCGGATACGGCGGATGACGAGGATGACGAGGACGAAGCGCCTGCCGCTGAGGCCAAGCCGGCTGAAGCAAAGCCCGCTGCGGCGAAGGCGGCTCCGGCTCCCGCGCCCGTCGCCGCAATAGGCGAAGACGATGCGGAAGACGCTCCGGCCAAACCACGCCGCCGCGTCGAATCCACGCCGCCGCCCGAACAGCCGAAGCGCGCCGGCTGGTGGAACCGGCTGAAGGGCTAAGCGCCCGAACGAGAAAAGATCAAAATGGCTCCGGCATCACCGGAGCCATTTTTTCATCCGCTGCGCCGCTTCCGCGATCTCGGCTTCCGCCCCGGCAAACGAAAAGCGTAAATACCGGTGACCGCGCGCCCGGTCGAAATCATTGCCCGGCGTTGCCGCAACGCCTGCCTCTTCAAGCAGAGCTTTGGCGAACGCGACGCTGTCATTGGTGAAGCGGGCAACATCCGCATAAAGATAAAACGCGCCGTCCGCCGGCAGAAAACTGTCCATGCCGGATTTGGGCAGAACATCGAGCAGAAGCGCGCGGTTGCGCGCATAGATCGCGCGGATGTCCTCCAGCTCCTCTTTCGCATCGAGCGCAGCTTCCGCGGCGATCTGCGACAGCAGCGGCGCGGAAATGAAGAGGTTCTGCGCCAGGCGCTCGAAGGTGCGCTCCATACCGTCCGGCACGACAAGCCAGCCGATGCGCCAGCCGGTCATGCACCAGTATTTCGAAAAGCTGTTGACGATCACGGCATTGTCATCGAAGCGCAGCGCTGTCTCCGCCGCCGCCCCATAAGTGAGCCCGTGATAGATTTCGTCGGAGATCAGGCGGATGCCGAGCCGCGCACAGGTCTCTGCAATCTCGGCCAGCGCCTCGGGCGCGATCACCGTGCCGGAGGGATTGGCCGGGCTCATCACCAAAACACCCGCAAGCTTCGCCTTGGCATGCGCCGCCTCGATCGCCGCGGCATCGAGTGCCCAGCGCGTGTCCGGTCCCGTTTCGATCTCGACGGTCTCCAGCCCGAACGCCGTGAGCATGGTTTTGTAGGGCGGATAGCCGGGCGCCGAGATTGCAACGCGCTCTCCCGGATTGAACAGCGCCAGAAACGCCAGAAGAAACCCTGCCGAAGAGCCGATGGTCACCGCGATCCGTTCCGGCGCGATGTCGAGCCCGTAGGCATCGCGGTAATGGCGGGCGATCCGGTTTCGAAGGGACGGACGGCCCAGTGCCTCGGTATAACCGATCAGCCCGCCCTTCAGTGCCTGTGCCGCCGCCTCCCGCGCCGCTTTGGGCGCCGGGAAGCTCGGCTCGCCGATCTCCATATGAATGACCGAGCGCCCCTCGCCTTCGAGGCGGCGGGCCGCCGACAGGACATCCATGGCGATGAACGGCTCGACTTCCGCCCGGGCGGCGTATAGGAGGCGTCTGGCGCGGTCTTCCCTGTCAGTCACGCTGCCCGCGCCCCTTTTGCGCCACCATTATCGTGCATCGCCGCGCTATGCCGCTCTCCGATCCCAAGCGCAAGTCCGCCCGGGCCGCCCTCCGCCGCACGATCGCGCTTTTCGGCGCCCTGACGATTGCCGCAAGCGCCGTCCCGGCGCCGGCTTTGGCGCAGGCCAAGGATCGTCTTGCGCCGGTTCGCGACACCGAGATCGAAGAGCTGATGCGCGATTATACGGTGCCGCTGCTGAAGGCGGCGGGGGTCAATCCCGGCGCGGTCGATATCGTCCTTATCAATGACATGTCGTTCAACGCTTTCGTGTCGAACGGCCAGCGCATTTTCATCAATCTCGGCGCCATCGTCGAATCCAAGGTGCCGAACCAGCTGATCGGCGTGCTGGCCCATGAAACGGGCCATATCGCCGGCGGGCATCTGTCCAATCTGCGCCAGCGCATCGACCAGGCGCAGACGCGCGCCGTCATTGCGATGCTCGCCGGCATCGCTGCCGTCGCCGGCGGGGTCGCGGCCGGCGCCAGCGGCAACGCCATGAGCGGCGCCGCGACGGCCGCCGCAACCATGCCCGGAAGCGTCGTGCAGCGCGACATGCTGGCCTATATCCGCGCCCAGGAGCAGGCCGCCGATCAGGCCGGCGTGTCTTACCTCGCAAAAACCGGGCAGTCCGCGCAGGGCATGCTCGACACGTTCAAGGGCTTTGCCGACAAGAGCATGTTCTCGGCCCGCTTCGTCGATCCCTATGCGGTGACGCATCCGATGCCCGTCGAACGCATTGCGCTGCTCGAACGCATCGCCAAGGAAAGTCCCTACCTCGCCGTGAAGGATCCGCCGGCCCTTCTGCAACGCCATCAGATGGTGCAGGCGAAAATCTACGCCTTCGTCAAAGATGCAGGCTTCATCGCGCGTAAATACCCCGCAAGCGACACCTCGCTTCCGGCGCGTTATGCCCGCGCCGTCTCGGCCTACCGTTTCGGCAATATCGAGGACTCGCAGCGCCAGATCGATGCCCTGATCGCCACCGATCCGTCGAACCCTTATTTCTACGAGCTCAAAGGCCAGGCGCTGCTCGAAACCGGGCATCCCAAACAGGCGATTGCGCCGCTGCGGCAGGCCGCATCGATGAAGCCGCGCGCCGGCCTCATCCGCATGATGCTCGGCGAAGCGATGGTTGCCTCGGGCGATAACAGCCTGCTCGATGCGGCGATGACCGAGCTCCGGCAGGCGACCGCCTATGAGAAGGAAGCGGCCAAGGCCTATCGCTTTCTGGCCGTCGGCTATGGCCGCAAGGGCCAGAACGCCGAAGCCGATCTCGCATCCGCGCAATCCTACTTTTATGCGGGCGACACGAAGACGGCCAAATCGCTCGCCGCGCGCGCCAAGAGTCAGCTCGCCTCCGGTTCGCCGAGCTGGTTGCGTGCTGACGACATCGTCAACTACCGTAGCCCGAAACTGAAATAAGCGCTGTTTAAGACCGGCGCTGCCGAAAGGATTGATCTCTTGACCCCTCTGCGCATCCTCGCGATTGCGGTTGCCGCTTTAGCCGGCATCGGAATTTTCGTTCTGCCCCGCTACCTCGTCGCCGACACGGCAGCGGGCGCAGGCTCTCCCGACCGGGCGTCAACCGAGCGGATCGTCCGCGACTATCTCCTCGCCAATCCGCAGATCCTGCGCGAAGTCGCCGAAAAATTGCGCGAGCAGGACGAGAAGAAGGCCGATGAAGCGCGCGCCGATGTGTTCCGCAAAGGCGCGTCCGACATCTATGACTCTCCGCATCAGGTCGTGCTCGGCAATCCGAACGGCGATGTCACTTTGGTCGAATTCTTCGATTACAATTGCGGCTACTGCAAACAGGCGCTCGCCGATACCGAAGAATTGCTGAAGGCCGATCCGAAGCTGCGCCTCGTGCTCAAGGAATTCCCGGTTCTCGGGCAGGATTCCGTCGATGCGGCGCGCGTTGCCGTCGCGCTCTATTCGCAGGCGCCCGACAAATATCTCGAATTCCACCGCCGTCTCCTATCGGCGGAGTCCGCTTCCGCGGAAGTCGCTCTCGGCATCGCCAAGGATGTCGGCGTCGACACCGCCAAGCTGTCGGCCGCTTTGGCCGATCCCAAGATCGAACAGAACCTCGTTGCCGTTCAGAGGCTGGCCAAATCGCTCGGCATTAACGGCACGCCGACCTATGTCATCGCCGACAGGGTCCTGCCCGGGGTCGGAGGCGCCGATACCCTGAAAGACCTCATCGCCAATGTCCGCAAATGCGGCGAAGTGGGCTGTTCGTAACCTTGACCCCAAGGGATAGGGGGTGGTCCCGGCCACCCCCTTCCCCTCACCCCCGGCCCCGTATAAGAAGCGCCGGATCATCTACCGGCCCCTCGAGAAGGCCCTGATCCCGGCATGACCTCCACCGTCTTCGTCCTGAACGGCCCGAACCTGAACCTGCTCGGCCTGCGCGAGCCGGAAATCTACGGTTCGGATACGCTGAATGACATCGAGGACCGGGTGGCCGCCCGCGCCAAACAGCTTGGCCTTTCGGTGGATTTCCGGCAGACCAATGTGGAAGGTCAGCTCGTAGACTGGATTCAGGAGGCGCGGACCAAGGCCAAGGGGATTATCATCAACCCCGCCGCCTATACCCATACCTCGGTCGCCCTGCACGACGCCCTGAAGGCGGCGGATGTTCCGGTGATCGAAGTGCACCTGTCGAATACGTATGCCCGCGAGGAATTCCGCCATCATTCCTATGTGTCGCCCGTGGCGCACGGAATTGTTGTCGGCTTCGGCGCATACGGCTACGAACTCGCGCTCGACGGCCTCGCGCGCATCATCGCTAAGAACTGACGCCCTTCGGAGAGAAAGAAGAATTCATGGCCAAGGACGTTAAAAGCTCGGGCGGCTCGAACGGTGTGAACTCCGATCTGATCCGCGAGCTTGCCCAATTGCTCAAGGAAACCGATCTCTCCGAGATCGAGATCGAAAACGCCGGCCTCAAAGTGCGCGTCGCGCGCAGCCTCACGGTCAGCGCGCCGGTCTATGCGCCTGCGGCCGCAGCGCCCGCGGCAGCCGCCTCGGCGCCGGCCGCCAAATCGGCAGATCCCGCGAAAGCGCCGGGCGCCGTGCTCTCGCCCATGGTCGGCACCGCCTACCGCTCGCCGGAGCCGGGCGCCAAAGTGTTCGTCGATGTCGGCCAGGATGTCCGTCAGGGCCAGACGCTTCTGATCATCGAAGCGATGAAGACCATGAACGCCATTCCGGCGCCGAAAGCCGGCAAGGTGAAGGAGATCCTGATCGAAGACGGGCAGCCGGTCGAATTCGGCCAGCCCCTCATGATCGTCGAATAAGATCTCGATGTTCGACAAGGTCCTCATCGCCAATCGCGGCGAGATCGCGCTCCGGGTGCTCCGCGCCTGCAAAGAGCTCGGCATCGCAACCGTCGCCGTGCATTCCACCGCCGACAGCGACTCCATGCATGTGAAGCTCGCCGACGAGGCGGTGTGCATCGGACCGCCCGCCGCGCGCGACAGCTATCTGAACGTTCCGCAGCTTCTGGCCGCCTGTGAGATCACTGGCGCCGATGCCGTGCATCCCGGCTACGGCTTTTTGTCCGAGAATGCGCGCTTTGCCGAAATTCTCGACGAGCACGACATCGTCTTTATCGGCCCCAAGGCCGAGCATATCCGCGTCATGGGCGACAAGATCGCCGCCAAGCAGACGGCCAAGCGCCTCGGCATCCCTGTGGTGCCGGGCTCGGACGGTGGCGTGACGGAAGACGCCGAAGCCCTGCGCATCGCCAAAGACATCGGTTTCCCGGTCATCATCAAGGCGGCCGCCGGCGGCGGCGGACGCGGCATGAAGGTCGCGCTCGGCGAACACGATATGTCGATTGCGCTGTCGACCGCCCGCTCGGAAGCCAAAGCCGCTTTCGGCGACGATGCGGTCTATATCGAGAAGTATTTACAGAAGCCGCGCCATATCGAAATCCAGGTCATGGGCGACGGCCAGGGCAATGCGGTGCATCTTGGCGAGCGCGACTGCTCGCTGCAGCGCCGCCATCAGAAAGTCTGGGAAGAGGCGCCCTCGCCCGCGCTCAACGCCGAAGCGCGTGAGCGCATCGGCGGCACGGTTGCGAAAGCGATGGCCGATCTCGGCTATCTCGGCGCCGGCACGATCGAGTTTCTCTACGAGAACGGCGAGTTCTACTTCATCGAGATGAACACCCGTATCCAGGTGGAGCATCCGGTGACGGAAATGATCACCGGCATCGATCTGGTCAACGAACAGATCCGCGTTGCCGGCGGCGCGACTTTGTCCTTCACCCAGGACGATGTGAAGCTCTCGGGCCACGCCATCGAATGCCGCGTCAACGCCGAGAACCCGGCGACCTTCCGGCCCTCGCCCGGCAAGATCACGCAATGGCACGTGCCCGGCGGCCTTGGCGTGCGCGTCGACAGCCACGCCTATCAGGGCTACACGATCCCGCCCTATTACGACTCGCTTGCCGGCAAGCTCATCGTTCACGGCAAGACGCGCACCGAATGCCTGATGCGCTTGCGCCGTGCGCTCGACGAGTTCGTCGTCGACGGTATCGAGACGACGCTGCCGCTGTTCCGCACGCTTGTGCGCGATCCGGACATCCAGGACGGCCGCTACGACATCCACTGGCTGGAAAAGCGCCTCGCCGAAGGGCTGATGGAAGGCTGAAGCCTCCCTTCGCGTGGATTTTCAATATCTTGGAGTGATCGCGCCCGGGCGCCAATTCCGCGCGGGAAATCGGTCTGCCATGCGCGGGGCGCTCTTCCACCTTTAACCTCTCTGCGCCAAAATTACCCCATGACGCGCATCAACGATGTCCTCGTCGAGATCACGCCGGAAGTGCTGCTCAAGGCCTATGCCTGCGGCATCTTTCCGATGGCCGAAAGCGCCAGCGATCCGGGCCTCTACTGGATCGAGCCCGACCGGCGCGGCGTCATCCCGCTCGACAAGTTCCATATCCCGTCGCGCCTCGCGCGCACGGTGCGCGCCGACCGTTTTGAAATTCGCATCGACCATGATTTCGAGGGCGTTCTCGCCGGCTGCGCCGCGCCCGCCCCGGGACGGCGCAAAACCTGGATCAACCGCCGGATCCGGCGTCTTTACACCGATCTTTTCGCCATCGGCCATTGCCACACCGTCGAAGCCTATGAAGACGGCAAACTCGTCGGCGGGCTTTACGGCGTGCGGCTCGGCGGCGCTTTTTTCGGCGAGAGCATGTTCCATAAGGAGCGCGACGCCTCGAAGGTCGCTCTGGTGCATCTCAGCGCGCGTCTCGTCAAAGGCGGCTTTCGGCTGCTGGACACGCAATTCGTCACGGATCATCTGAAGACGTTCGGCGCTGTCGATGTGTCGCGCCGCGCCTATCATGCGCTGCTCGAAGCCGCGCTCCCGGAAAGCGGCGATTTCTTCGCCTGGCCGAAAGACATGAAGGTCTCGGGCGCGGATGCCCTTGCAGCCCTCGCCGACCGTTAATGTTTTAAGCAAATCAGAAAGCTGGGCTTCAATCAGCGGATGTAATCTTGGCGGCAAGCCGCCATGAAACTCGATCTCGCAACGCTCTATCTCGTCTCTCTCCTTACGACTGCATTTGCGGGCGGCATCTTCTTGTACACATGGCGCCAGAATCCGGCGCAGCGCGCCGTGCTGTGGTGGGGCGTCTCGTTTCTTGTTTCCGCCTCAGGCAGCTTCATTCTCGCGCTCGAGCACAGGCTGCCGCCGCTGATCGTGCATCTTGTCGGCAATTCGGCGGTGATCCTCTCCTACGGCCTGCTCTGGACCGCCGCGCGCCATTTCGAGCACCGCGAACCGCTCTGGAATTACGGCCTTGCAGGTACAGCGCTCTGGTTCGTCGCCTGCGCACTGCCCGGCTTTGCCAATCAGGTAACGGCATCGGGGCTCTATACCGTCACTGTGCTCGCCATCTATGTGTTCGCGACCGCCTTCGAGATCGGCCGCGGATACAGCGAAAAACTCGTCTCGCGGCCGCTTGCAACTCTTGTCCTCACGCTGTTCGGCCTTCTTCTTCTGTCGTATGTACCCGTGATCCTGACGACGGACATCGCACCCGCGGCGCGCGGCGACAATCCGCTGCTCGGCGCTATGCTGCTGGCGGCCTATCTTCTGTGGTTTGCGATCCTGTTTCTGCTGATGACGCTCGTGAAAGAACGCGGCGAACTGCGTCATCGCGTGGCCTCGCTCCGCGATCCTCTGACGGGCGGCGGCAATAGGCGCTATTTCATGCAGGAAGGCGCCTGGGCGCTCGAGAAGGCGCGCCGCGCCCGCCAGCCGTCCGCGGTGGTCATCGCCGATCTCGACCATTTTAAAAGCATCAACGATACGTTCGGACATGCGACGGGCGATGCGGTGTTGCAGCTCTTCGCCGAAGTCGCGCGCTCCCACCTCGATCCCGATCAGGTGTTCGGGCGGCTCGGCGGCGAAGAGTTCGGGATTTTCCTGCCGGGTTCCGGAGAGACCGAAGCGCTTGAGATCACCGAGCGCATAAGACGCAATTTTGCGGCGAAAGCTTTATCGGTCGACGGTTTTGCGGTGTCGGCGAAAGTGTCCCTGGGAATTTGCCTTGCGCCCTACAGCACGCACCAGCTGACGGAGATGCTGGCGGGCGCCGACAGCGCGCTTTATGAGGCGAAAAACAAGGGGCGCAACCGCGTCGAGACCGTCAGTTTCGCAGATCTCACGGCGGCGCTGGCGGCGATGCGGCGCGTTGCACCGGGCGAGACGACGGAAGCCGCATAAGGCACGACGCGCCGCTTCGAAAGACGTCGATTACTCGCCGAGTTTGGGGCCTTCCGGCGCATCGACCTTCGCGCCGCCTTTGCAGTCCGTCACCCACACATCGTAGATCGGATGCTCAACCGCATTGAGGCCGGGGCTGTCGGCGAACATCCAGCCGGCGAAGATCCGCTTGGTCTCGTTCTGCAGCGTGATCTCGTCGACTTCGACAAAGGCGATCGTCTCGGGCTGCTCGGTCGGCGGGCGCGTGAAGCAGACGCGCGGCGTCACCTGCAGCGCGCCGAACTGCACCGTCTCGTCGATCTTCACATCGAACGCGAAAATCCGTCCCGTGACTTTGTCGAGACCGGAAAACTGCGCGACGGGATTTGCGATGCGCTCGGGCGGCGGTGCGCTGTCCTGCGCGGGCGGCGGCGGCACGGCGCCGGGCTGGCCCTGGCGTTGCGGGATCTGCTGAACCTGCTGTGCCAAAGCAGAGCCTGCCGCGCAGAGGGCAAGTCCGGCAGCGATGAAAACCGGGCGAAAGCGGAAAATCACAGAAAGGGGCCCTGGACGGCGGGAGGAAAGCGCAGCATGGCCGTGAATATGGCGCGCAAGAGGCGCTCCGGCGAGGTCAGCTCCCCGGAGTCCACGCCTCATAATCGCCGGTCGTCTTGTCGCGGCGGGTTTTGCCGGCGGTCGAGCCTTTCGGGCGATAGGCAGCGGGCGTGCCGGTCGGATTGGCGCGGTGCGGCAGCGTCCATTCCGGCGCCTTATAGGTCTCGTCGGACGGCGGCACATCGACCGTGTGATGCATCCAGCCATGCCAGCCCGTCGGAATGGCGCTGGCTTCCGCATAGCCGTTGTAGATGACCCAGCGGCGCTCGCCGAGCGGCGGCACGACAGCGCGGTAGTACTTGTTCCCGAACTCGTCCTGGCCGACGAAAATACCCTTGCGCCAGGTGAAGAAACGGGTGCCGAGGGTCTGTCCGTTCCACCAGGTAAAGAACTGGGTGATAAAGGTCTTCACGTTCCGCTCCGGGCCTTAAGTTCTGGGGCCAGCATTTGCCGGGTTATGGCGTTTCGCGGCCCCCCTGTCCACTGGGCGCGACGCCGCTCCCTCCCCTTGAATCCTGTTCATAACTCAACCCGTCCACAGCTTGTGTTCCGGCGTGCTCTATTCGGCAGGCTCACCCGGACGCAGATTGCATTCAGTTGATTTTCGTGGGTGGGCGTCAATGCGTAAGGACGACTTTCTTCCGCAGCAGATGCGGCTCATGACCGATGACGGTCTGCGCTTTGTCGCGACCTATCGCGGCCTGATCAAATTCGCCTGTATCGCCCGTGATCGCGGCGGTCCTCATTCCGACAAATGGCGCGCCGCCGCCGACACCGCCAGCCGCGCCGTCGAGCAGGACGACGAATCGGGGGTCGAAGCAGCGCTCAAAACCTTCTCCTCCGCGGCCAAATCCGAAGGCTGGATACGGTAGAACATTCCAGTTTTGTAGAATGTTTGCCCTGAGGGGCGGCCATGCGCCGCCCTTTTACGGCTCGCAATTGCGGGCCGTCCCGCCTACATAACAGCCAACTCCTCACATCCGCGCCGGCCTTTTCTTCAAGGATGGGCTGCGCTTCATCAGGATTGTCCGAGATGGCCAAGAAACCCGGCTCGAAGAGCGAAAGCGTCTTGTTCAATGTCGTCTATGAGGACGGCACCCAGAAATCGAACCGCCGCGTTCCCGGCGAGCTTCTCGGCGGTCTCGACGGCGATGAGCCGGCCCGCGCCTTCATCGAGGAGCAGGACCGCGAGATTTCCGAAAAGTCCGGCCAGGCGCCGCTCGCGATCGAGCGCCTGTGGCGCGTCGGCGCCAAAGAGCCGAAGGCGAACTACACCCGCGCCTGACGCGCGGCCGCCTGCAAATCATGAACTTTCGCTTATCCTAGAATCCCGCCTCGCGCAGAACTGGCATTCGGCGAACCGGCTTGAGTGTGACACACGCATCCGTAGACTGCGCAGCGGCTGCGGGGGCGGCTCGAACATTGCGGAACGGAGGCGATATGCACTCCTCCCGGCTCATCGCCGCGGCCATGCTCATGCTCGCAGCACCTGCTCTTGCGCAGGAAGCTAACTTCGAAGCCCTGGAGGGCCTCGAGGTTGAGGCGGCAGCACCCGAACCCGAATTCAATTGCGATCAGAAAGATGTCCCGGGCGAGCTCGCTTTGCTGTGCCTCGGTCTGGATGTCGGCGGCTATCAGGATGCGATGTCGCGCCCGGCCGAGATCACCGGCAAAGGCCGCCCCGACATCAAACCCTCGCTCGCCCGCCGCCCGATCACCGAGGAAATCACCGGCCGCGGCCTTGCCGCCGCGCCGGCCGATCCGTTGCGGAAAGATCCGTTTGCCGGTCCGGAAGATCGCGGTATCGGCATGCGCGTGCGCGCCGACGGAACGCCCGTCCAGTTCTCAACCGAGATGGTGCAGCCCGGCATGGCCGGCGACACGGTGATGAACTGGGAGCTGAAAGCCGAAACCTCGCCGCAGCAATCTGGCCTGTTCTACGGTGGCGCGGCGGCTGGTACATACAATCCGGAGAGCCCGGGCGGCATGAGCGAAACTCTGTCGGGATTTGCCGGGCTGCGCAGCGTCATGAAACCGGCCGATAATGTGCAGATCGGTGCCGAGATCGCGCCGCGCTTCGGCATGCCGGATTATTCCGTACAGCAAGGCTCGCTCGCCTTCGAGCCGAAGCTTTCGGCAAGATCGGATCTCGGCCGGCTCGGCACCTCAGATTTTGTCGGCAGCATCAATGCGGACGCCGGCTACAGCGTGCCGGTCAACGGCGATCCTGCCGCCTGGGGCGGCATGCGCCTGACGGTGAAACCGAAATAATCAACCCGCGTCGAGCGCCCTCAAGCGCTCGACGACTTCGCTCCAGCGATAGGGCTTGGCGATAAAGGCCGTCTCCGACAGATCCGCCTTTGCCTTTTCGATGGCCGGCAGGGGATAGCCGGACGCCAGAATGATCTTCATATCCGGGCGCATCATGCGCGCTTCGCGCGCAAGCTCGATCCCGTTCATGCCGCGCGGCATCACCACATCGCTGAACAGAACGTCGATCTTGCGGTCGCGCATCAGAATGTCGACCGCCTCCGTGGCATCGTTGGCCGTCAGGACATCATAGCCGAGGCTCGCAAACATCTCGACCGCAACATTCATCACCTGCTCGTCATCGTCGACGATAAGAACCGTGCCGGCTTGAACGCCCGCATTTTCAGGCGATTTGGCCGCGACCGGAGCGCCTGCAGGCAGATAGAGCGAAACGGCCGTCCCCAAACCCTCGGCAGAGGCGATATCGATGTAGCCGTTCGACTGCGCCACAAAACCGTAAACCTGGCTAAGGCCGAGCCCCGTGCCTTTGCCAATATCCTTTGTCGTGAAGAAAGGTTCGCAAGCGCGGGCCAAAGTCTCGGCCGACATGCCGCTGCCGGAATCGCTGACCGTTGTACGCACATATACACCGGGATCGATATTCGACAGCATCAGGGGACGCGGCTGGTCAATCGTCACGACCTCCGTCGCCAGAAGTACCGTGCCGTCATCGCCGCTGGCATCCCGCGCATTGACCACAAGATTGAGCAACGCGGCCTCGAACTGCGTATGATCGACAAGAACCTCGTGCATATCGCGTGCAAGCTCGATCTCGAGAATGACATTGTCGCCCGCGCCGCGGCGCAGAATGGCCTCGAAGGTCTCGATCAGAAGATTGGGATTGTGCGGCTCGGGCCGCAAAGACTGCCGGCGCGCAAAAGCCAATAATTGATGCGTCAGCTGCGAGCCGCGCTCGGCCGCCATCAGCGCGTTCTCGACGATGCGGATGTCGCGCGGTTCGGAGACCTTGCGCCGCAAAAGATCAAGGCTCGAGACGATGACGGTCAGAAGATTGTTGAAATCGTGCGCGACGCCGCCGGTGAGCTGGCCGATGGCATCCATTTTTTGCGCTTGAAACAGCGCCTGCTGCGTCTGTTCGAGCTGTTCCTGCGCGAGACGGTGTTCGGTGCGGTCGCGCGTGATCTTGGCAAATCCGATGAGTTCGCCTGCGTCATTGCGGATGGCATCGATAACGACGCTTGCCCAAAAGCGCGAACCGTCCTTGCGCACGCGCCAGCCTTCGGCTTCGAAACGGCCCTCCGTCTCCGCCGTCTGCAGCGCGCGGGCCGGCAGGCCGCTGTCCTGATCTTCGGGCGTGTAAAAGCGCGAGAAATGCTGACCGACAATTTCGTCCGCGCTGAAATGCTTGATGCGTTCGGCGCCCGGATTCCAGTTGGACACATAGCCGCCGGGATCGAGCATATAGATCGCGTAATCGGTGACGCCCTGCACGAGAATGCGGAAGCGCCGCTCGCTGTCTAAAAGCTCCTGGCGCGCGCGCATGCGATCGGTGATGTCGCGCGTGATTTTTGCGAAGCCGAGCAACTGACCTTGCGGATCGCGGATCGCATCGATCACGACGCTTGCAAAAAATTCCGTGCCGTCCTTGCGGACGCGCCAAGCTTCGGTTTCGAACCGGCCTTCGCTGGCGGCAGTCGCCAGCGCGCGTTCCGGCGCGCCGGCCTCTCGATCGTCTTCGCGATAAAAGGCGGAAAAATGCCGGCCGAGGATTTCGGCTGCTGTGTAGCCCTTGAAGCGCTGGGCACCCGCATTCCAGCTCGTCACAATGCCCGAGGAATCGAGCATATAGATGGCGTAATCCGTCACGGCATCGATAAGCAGCTGATGCCGCGTTTCGACGCCGGGTTGGCTCGTTTCCTGAGCGTTCAAAATATGTCCCCTAGCTTCCACCGCTTGTAAGCCGATGAAAGGCGCTTACGCAAAGCAACACGGTCCGGTCGCGCAGGCCGAACTATAGGAAACCCGCGAGCGAAACTCCGGTTCCATCTCCTCCGGGGGTAGAGGAGGCTCTAAGCGTCCTTGGTCATGCCGATTTCGGTGGCGATGTCGAAGAAGCTCTTGGGCTGGCCGCCGGCCGCCGCACGGTTGGCGGCCCGCAGATAGCGGAAGGGGAACCTGACCGCGTCCACATTGGACGGCGACAGGGTGCGGCGGGCCGAAGTGTTGAGGGCCTCGGCATCCTTCAGGCAGGCGTCGATATCCTCGGCGCTCATGACACCCTTTTCCCGCAGGCTGTTCATCAGCGCGGCGACGGCGGCGTAAAGGCCTTCAAGCTGGAGATTGGCTGTGTTCATCTGGACCTCGTTCAAAACGGCAATGTTCGCGTCGGGAGCAAAGTTCCTGCAGAAGTTTCTCTCGGCCTGCTCGCATGCTACGCCCCGATCATGACCGCGCCCATCGTTTCGATTGAAGAGCTTTCCGCCCTTATCCCGGCCAGGGCTGCCCTGCTCGGCCTCGATCTTGGCACGAAGACGATCGGCACCGCCGTCTCGGACGATACGAGACGCGTGGCAGCGCCTTTAAAGACCTTGCCCCGCAAGAAGTTCGCGGAAGATGCCAAAGCGCTTCTCGAGCTCGCGCGCGAGCGCAAGATCTTCGGGTTCGTGCTCGGCCTGCCGGTCAATATGGATGGAACCGAAGGCCCCCGCGCTCAGGCCAGCCGGGCATTCGCCCGCAATCTCGCAAAGCTGACCGAGCTTCCCATCGGCCTCTGGGATGAGCGGCTCTCCACCGCCGCGGTCGAGCGGGAGCTGATTGCGCAGGATGTCAGCCGTGCCAGGCGGGCCGAGGTGATCGACGCCCACGCCGCCGCCTTCATCCTGCAGGGCGCCCTCGACCGGTTGCGGACCATCCTCGGCTAGTCCGGCAAAGCCTCCGCAGTGTCTTGACCGCGTCATATACTTCCATAATTCTCGATATATGGAATCAGAGATCATCTCCGGGCTCTCGGCCCTCGCCCAACCCACCCGCCTCCAGGCGTTCCGGCTTCTGGTGACTCACGAGCCCGAAGGTATTCCCGCGGGCGAGATCGCCCGCGCGCTGGACGTTCCGCAGAACACGCTGTCGTCCCATTTGTCGGTGCTGTCCCAGGCGGGTCTCGTCTCATCGAAACGCCAGGGCACGACGATCATCTACCGCGCCAATCTCGAACATCTGCGCACGGTCATTTCTTTTCTGCTCAAGGATTGCTGCGCGGGCCGTTCCGAAATCTGCGCGCCGCTGATCGCCGATCTGACGCCGCGCCCTGCCTGCGAGACCTGCTGATGCCGATTTTCAACGTCCTGTTTCTGTGCACCGCCAATTCCGCGCGCTCCATTATGGCGGAGAGCATTCTGCGCAAAGACGGCGCGGGCCGCTTCAATGCATTTTCAGCGGGCAGCCGCCCCGGCGGCAAAGTCAATCCGCTGGCGCTGAAAGTGCTTGAGAGTTTCGGCTATCCGGTTGAAGGCCTGCGCTCCAAGGACTGGAACGAATTCGCCGGGCCCGGTGCGCCGGAAATGCATTTCGTATTTACGGTCTGCGACAATGCGGCGGGCGAAGCCTGCCCGCTCTGGCCGGGTCAGCCGATGACGGCGCATTGGGGAATTGCCGACCCGGCCTCATCCGGCGGAAACGACATTCAGCGCGAAGCTGCCTTCGTTGCGGCCTTCAAACAAATGAAGAACCGGATTTCACTGTTCACCGCACTGCCGGTGGAAAGCCTCGACCGGCTGTCGCTCACGGCGCGGCTCAAGGATATCGGCATGAGCGAAGGCGCAACCGAATTGGCGCATTCGAAGTGACGCCGCGCCGGTTGGCAGCGGAGGCGCTCGGCACCGCTTTTCTTCTCGCAGCCGTCGTGGGTTCTGGAATCATGGCGGCCAGGCTTGCCGACGGCAACAACGCGCTTGCTCTGCTGTGCAACGCCCTTTCGACCGGCGCTATTCTGACTGTGCTGATATTGATCTTCGGTCCGGTGTCAGGCGCCCATTTCAATCCGGCCGTCAGCCTTGCCTTCGCCTTCAGACGCCAGCTTGCCTGGACCGAGGCTTTCGCCTTCATCCTTGCGCAAATAGCTGGAGGCGTGATCGGCGTCTGGGTCGCGCATCTGATGTTCGAAGTGCCGGTGTGGCAATTATCCGCGACGGCGCGCACCGGATCGGGACAATGGATCGCGGAAATCGTTGCTGCGCTCGGTCTCGGTCTCACGATTTTCGGCTGTGTGGCGCGCGCGCCGGGCGCCGTCGCATACGCGGTGGGGCTGTACATCACGTCCGCTTACTGGTTCACCGCTTCAACAAGCTTCGCAAATCCCGCTGTCACCATAGCCCGCGCTTTGTCGGATACGTTTGCGGGCATTGCGGCCGCAGATGTATTGCCATTCATCGCCGCACAGCTTGCCGGAATGGCGCTGGCAACCTTGCTGGCGTTATGGTTCTGGCCTCCAGCCGATGAACGCAGGTAGTCGTCCTTGTCCTCCAAAACCCGCGTTATCGTCCCGCTCGGACTGCATCAGATCTTTGCCTGGGGGTCGTCCTATTATCTCCTGACGGTTCTCGCCGCGCCGATCGCGCGCGACACGGGCTGGTCCCTCGCCTGGATCACCGCCGGATTTTCGATCGGGCTGATTTCGTCGAGCCTGATCTCTCCGTCGGCCGCACGCGCCATTGTGCGTTTCGGCGGGGCGCGCGTTCTCGCCTTCGGATCGGCCCTTTTGTCTCTCGGACTGGCGGGGCTCGCCTTTGCACCGAGCCTGCCCTTCTACATCCTGTCATGGACGGTCTTCGGCGCGGGCATGGGCTGCGCGCTCTACGATGCCGCTTTCTCAACGCTCGGCCAGCTTTACGGCGCCGAGGCGCGCCGCCCCATCACGACACTCACCCTGTTCGGCGGCTTTGCGAGCACGGTCTGCTGGCCGCTTTCCGCCTATCTCGTCGAGACGTTCGGATGGCGCGAAACCTGTCTTTTCTATGCCGCTATCCATCTCTTTGTTTCCGTTCCGGTGCTTCTGCTGCTTCTGCCGCGAAAGACTGGAAACGGAAAGCCAGACACCAAAGCGAAAGCACCGGAAGGACACCGCCGCAATCTTCTGCTTCTTACTTTGATCTTCGTGACGGGAAGCGCGATCTTCTCGATCATGTCCATACATCTTATCACGCTTCTGCAATCGCTCGGATTGGCGCTTGCGGCATCGGTCGCCCTCGGCACCCTTGTCGGCCCGTCACAGGTCGGAGCCCGCGTGGTCGAGATCGTGTTGGGCTCGCGTTACCATCCGGTCTGGACGCTGGTTACCTCTGCTACGTTGATTTGCTGCGGGATTATTCTTCTGACGTTCGGATTTCCCATCACCGCCGCCTGCCTTGTCCTTTACGGAGCCGGCAACGGAATTTGGTCGATCTCCCGGGGAACGGTGCCACTGGCGCTCTTTGGAGCGGAAGACTTTCCCGCGATCATGGGCCGGCTCGCCAAAGCAGCGTTTCTCGCTCAGGCGGTCGCGCCGTTCGCCGCCGCGCAGATCATCCAGCTTTCCGGAGAACAGAGCGCGCTTGCAGCAATCGCCGCCCTTTCGGTCCTCAATCTCGGGCTCGTGCTTCTTCTAAGAGTGCGCTCCCGAGGGCAGGCGCTCTAAAAGAAAAAGGGCGCCGAAGCGCCCTTATCCCTTAGCAGCCCGCCGGAGCGGGATAGTGCTTGGGCTTATTGCTGTTGTCGCAATAGCTCGAACGCCCTTCGTAATAGGTCGGGCCTTCATCGTAGTAGCCGTCGTCATAATAGCGGTTCTGGCTCGCGATCGCGGCACCGACCGCAACCGCGCCGATGCCGATGGCGGCTGCCGCACCCGGGCTGATGCCGTCATGATGACGGTGGTGGCGGTAGCGGCGATACTGAACATCCTGCACCGACGGCGTCGAAACGCTGGCGTCGCGCGACGCGGACCAGATGCTCAGCGGCGCAGCATGCGCAACGCTCGTCAGACCGATCGCCACAGCAAGAGCGGCGGCGGCCGGACGCGACATGGATTTCAACATGGGGCGATCCTCCAATTTGCTGCCCGCTTGGGCAGATCTCGGGGAATAAACGTTCCCGTCTAGCGGCAGTTCCGGACCTGCGACCAAAGAAAAAGGGCGCCGGAGCGCCCTTCGTCTTAATCGTAATAGTAATAGCGGCGCGGCTCGTAATAGCGCGGCGCATAGTAACCGCGGCGATAATACCTTCGGCCGCAATACTCGTAATACGGGTCGCAATAATAGCGGCGGTCATAGCTCGAGGCGGCCGCGGCGCCCGCGATGATGCCCATCGTGCCGAGCGCGAAAGCCGCGCCAGGGTTAAAATGGCGGTGACGATAATGGCCGCCATGACGGCGCCGGACCTGCTCCAGCTGGCCCTGATCGACCGTCTGCTGGGCCTTGGAGGCCGAAAAGATGTTGAAATTCTCGGCCTGGGCGGCTCCGGTGAGCCCTGTAGCGAGCGCTAGGGCCGCAGCGATGATACGCATTGAATAACGCATAACGGGCTCCTCCCGTGGTGCTGAACCAATGCCGGGAAACCGGCTTACCATAACAACAATCGCGGCTTGCGCCCGGTTCCCGAACCCCCTAAGAGATCGACTTCGGATGACCGCAAACGCGCGCCCGAAACTGGACTTCCCCCACCGCCATCTGCTGGGAATCGAAGGGCTTTCGCCCTTTGAGATGGCTCATTTGCTCGATCTGGCCGATGAGGCCGTCGACCTGAACCGCCAGGTCCGAAAAGAGCGCAAAACGCTCGCCGGGCGCACCCAGATCAACCTCTTCTTCGAGAACTCGACCCGGACCCAGTCCTCCTTCGAGATCGCCGGAAAGCGGCTCGGGGCCGATGTCATGAACATGGCGGTGGCCTCCTCCTCGATCAAAAAAGGCGAAACGCTGCTGGACACCGCAGCGACCCTGAACGCCATGCACCCTGATTTGATCGTCGTCCGCCATCACGCGGCGGGCGCGGTGCATCTTCTGGCGCGCAAAGTCGACTGCGCGGTCATCAATGCCGGCGACGGCGCGCACGAACATCCGACCCAGGCGCTGCTCGATGCGCTGACCATCCGCCGCAACAAAGGCCGCATAGAGGGCCTTATCGTCGCCATCTGCGGCGACGTTCTGCACAGCCGCGTTGCGCGCTCCAACATCATTCTTCTGCAGGCACTCGGCGCGCGCGTGCGCGTCATCGGCCCCTCGACGCTTCTGCCGCGCGGTATCGACCGCTTCGGCGTCGAAGTGTTCCGCAATATGCGCGAAGGGCTGAAGGATGCGGACATCGTGATGATGCTGCGCCTGCAGCTCGAGCGCATGAACGGCAGCTTCGTGCCGTCGGTGAAGGAGTACTTCCACTTCTTCGGCCTCGATGCCGAAAAGCTCTCCTGGGCAAAGCCCGACGCGCTTGTGATGCATCCCGGCCCGATGAACCGCGGCGTCGAGATCGACTCGGAAGTTGCCGACGGCGCGCAATCGCTCATCCGCGAACAGGTGGAGATGGGTGTTGCCGTGCGCATGGCGGTGCTCGAAGCGCTTGCCCGCAATCTGCCGAATGGCGGAGGAGTATCATGAGCCGCCCTCTCCTCTTCACCAATGCGCGGCTTGTCGATCCGGCTTCGGGCAAAGAGACGCGCGGCGCGCTGCTTGTTAAAGACGGCACGATCGCCGATCTCGGCGCTTCGCTGAAAACCGCGCCCGATGGTGCAGATACTATCGACGCCAAGGGCAAAGTGATTGCGCCCGGGCTTGTCGATATGCGCGCCTTTCTCGGAGAGCCCGGCGCCGAGCATCGCGAAAGCATCGCCTCGGGCAGCCTTGCCGCAGCCGCCGGCGGCGTCACGACAGTCGTCTCATCGCCCGAGACCAATCCCGCGGTCGATGATCCGGCAATTGTCGATTATCTTTTGCGCCGCGCCCGCGACACTGCGATCGTCAACATCCATCCCGCAGCTGCGCTGACCAAAGGGCTACGCGGCGAGGAAATGACCGAGATCGGCCTTCTGAAACAGGCCGGCGCGGTGTGCTTCACCGACGGCGCAAAGACGATTGCAAACGCCCGCGTGCTGCTGCGCGCGCTGACCTATGCGCGCGACTTCGATGCGCTGATCGTCCATCACACCGAAGATCCAGATCTTGCCGGCAACGGCGTGATGAATGCCGGCGAATATGCGAGCCGGCTCGGCCTTTCGGGCCGCACCATCGAAGCCGAGACGATCATTCTCGAGCGCGATGCGCGCCTCGTGCGGCTGACCAAGAGCCGCTATCACGCCGCGACCATTACCAATCGCGACAGCATCGACATCGCCAGGCGCGCCAAGGATGAGGGCCTCTCCTTCACCTGCGGCACCTCCATCAATCACCTGTCCTTCAACGAACAGGACATCGGCGATTACCGCACTTTCTATAAAGTCGCGCCGCCTTTGCGCACCGAGGACGACCGGCTCGCGCTGGCGGAAGCGGTACGGACGGGCCTGATCGACGTCATCGTCTCGGACCACACACCGCAGGACGTCGAGCAGAAGCGCCAGCCCTTTGCAGAAGCCTCCGACGGCGCCATCGGCATCGAGACCATGCTGGCGGCGGGCCTTCGCCTCGTCCATGCGGACGCGGTGTCCCTGCCCGTTCTCCTGCGGGCCATGTCGACGCGTCCGGCGGAAATCCTTGGCCTGCCCGGCGGGCGGCTGGAAAAGGGCGCGGCGGCCGATCTCATCCTGTTCGATCCGGATGAGCCCTTCGTCCTTAGTCCCTCGGCCCTGCACTCCAAGTCGAAAAACACCCCCTTCGACGAGGCGCGCCTCCAGGGCCGGGTGCTGCGCACGCTGGTTGCCGGGAAAACGGTCTACGAATACGCTTAAAGGCCGCCGGGGACAGGAACAGGTTTTATGGCAGACACGATTTTCACCGCGCTCTTGATCGGGATCGCGGTTCATTTTCTCGCCGGTTATCTTTTCGGCTCCATTCCTTTCGGCCTTATTTTTACGCGCATGGCCGGGCTCGGCGATATCCGCGCCATCGGCTCGAAGAATATCGGCGCGACCAATGTGCTGCGCACCGGGCGCAAGGACATCGCTTTTGCGACGCTGCTCGCCGACATGCTGAAAGGCACGTTCGCTGTTCTGCTCGCGGCCTATATCGCGGGCGATCCGCACACTTCGGTGCTTGAGAAAAATCTCGGCGAACTGATCACCGGCTTCGGCGCCTTTATCGGCCATGTGTTTCCGGTGTGGCTGCGCTTTCGCGGCGGCAAGGGCGTTGCGACCTATATCGGCGTGCTGCTCGGCTTCTTCTGGCCGGCGGCTTTGGCCTTCGGCGCGATCTGGCTTTTCACCGCCTTTGTCAGCCGCTATTCCTCGCTGTCGGCGCTGGTGGCCGCTGTCCTTACGCCCGTCGTTCTTTACTTCATGACGAATGTTCAGGCGGCGGGCTTTTTCGCCATCATGTCGCTGATCCTCATCATCAAGCACCACGCGAATATTTCGCGGCTCCTCGCGGGCACCGAAACCAAAATCGGCAAAAGCGCCGCCCCTGTGGGCGGGTGATCCGTCATGGCAAGGCTGACCGATCCGCAGCGCCTTGCCTGGCTGAGACTGATCCGCACCGACAATGTCGGCTCGCGGACCTTCCATAATCTTCTCGATCATTTCGGCAGCGCCGAAGCCGCCATCGAGGCCTGGCCCGATCTGGTCAGCAAAGGCGGCGGCCAGGGAAAGCGGCTGTGCAGCGTCGAAGACGCCGAACGCGAGATCGCGGGGCTCGAACGCCTCGGCGCACAATTGATCGCGCTCGGCGAGCCTGATTATCCAAGTGTGCTGGCGGAAAGCGACGGCGCGCCGCCGCTTCTCACTGTCCTTGGCGGCACCGCCTGTTTCGAACGGCCCATTATTTCCATTGTCGGCGCGCGCAACGCCTCGGCCGCCGGGCGCAGTTTTGCGGCAAAGCTCGCCGCAGATCTCGGCAGGGCTGGTTTTGCTATTGCCTCGGGCCTTGCCCGCGGCATCGACACGGCCGCGCATGAAGCAAGTCTTGCGACCGGCACCATCGCTGTTCTCGCCGGCGGTCCGGACCGCATCTATCCCGCCGAAAATGCACCGCTGCTGCAGCGCATATTAAAAGACGGCGCGGCGGTGACGGAGATGCCGCTCGGCTGGGAGCCGCGGGCCAAGGACTTTCCGCGCCGCAACCGCATCATCGCCGGACTGGCGCGCGGTGTCGTCGTCGTGGAAGCCGCGTTGCGCTCCGGCTCGCTGATCACGGCGCGCCTTGCCAATGAATTGGGGCGTGAGGTTATGGCCGCGCCGGGCTCGCCGCTCGATGTCCGCTGCGAGGGATCGAATGCGCTCTTGCGTGACGGCGCAACGCTCATCACCTCGGCCGATCATGTGATCGAGGCTCTCGGCGCCTCCCTTGCCCCGCAGGGGAAGCCCGCCTCTCATTATAAAGAGCGTGGGCCCATCATTATAAAAGAGAGTGGCGGCGCACCGGCGGCCGATGACGGCCTGCGCGCCCTTGTCCTTGAGCTCCTCGGCCCCTCGCCCGCCGGCATCGACGATATCGTCCGCCTGTCCGGCGCGCCGGCCCGCACGGTTCAGCTTGTGCTGCTGGAACTGGAAATGGCCGGCCGCCTGGAGCGGCATCTGGGCGGGAGAATCAGCCTGATCGGCGAACCGACCTATTGAGGATCCTGCTTCTGGGCGGTTTCCTCGGCCTCAAGGCGGGCCATATCGAGAAGATAAGCGAGAACATCGAGGCCCGACTTGCGGGCCATGGCCGAAATTCCATTTGTAACATCAGAGATATAGCGTGCAGTCTCTTTGGGAGTGGAAACTCTTTCCGGCGCGTTGTTCTGGCCGGTATTACTGCTGTCGATCACTTGATGCCCCTGCTCTGCGTCTGGTTCCCACACCCCGCGCAGAGAGATTTCCTTCAACATACTTTCGATTGCAATACGTATAAACCTGCAACTCCGAGCACTCACTGGTTGCATTTGTAGAATAACTAGCGGCGTTTGACAGCACGCCTCCGCTTCACCATGTTCCGCCCTCCTCAGGGGGTCCCGACCCCTTCCGCCACTTACAGACCTGAGACCGCAATGGACGTCGTCATCGTCGAGTCGCCCGCTAAGGCCAAGACGATCAACAAATATCTAGGCCCCGGCTACGAGGTCCTGGCGTCCTATGGGCATGTCCGCGACCTGCCGCCGAAGGACGGATCGGTCGATCCCGATTCGGATTTCCACATGTTGTGGGAGGTCGATGCCAAGTCTCAGAAGCGGCTTTCGGACATCGCCAAGGCGCTGAAAGGCGCCGACCGGCTGATCCTCGCGACCGACCCCGATCGCGAAGGCGAGGCCATTTCCTGGCATGTGCTGGAATTTTTGCGCGAGAAGAAGGCGCTGAAGGACCAGAAGGTCCAGCGCGTCGTCTTCAACGCCATCACCAAACAATCCGTCCTCGACGCGATGAAGAACCCGCGCGAGATCGACGGCGCCCTGGTCGATGCCTATCTCGCCCGCCGCGCTCTCGACTATCTCGTCGGCTTCACGCTCTCGCCGGTGCTGTGGCGCAAGCTGCCGGGCGCCCGCTCGGCCGGCCGCGTGCAGTCCGTCGCGCTGCGCCTCGTCTGCGACCGCGAACTCGAAATCGAAAGTTTCGTCAGCCAGGAATACTGGTCGCTCGTCGCTTTGCTTGCGACCAAGAAGGGCGAGGTCTTCGAGGCGCGCCTCGTCGGCGCCGACGGCAAGAAGATCAATCGTCTCGATATCGGCAAGGGCGAAGAGGCCGAGGCCTTCAAGCGCGCGCTCGATTTCGCCAAATTCACCGTGGCCTCGGTCGAGTCCAAGCCCGGCAAGCGCCATCCCTGGCCGCCCTTCACCACCTCGACGCTGCAGCAGGAAGCCTCGCGCAAGCTCGGCATGTCCGCCTCGAACACGATGCGCACCGCGCAGCGTCTTTATGAAGGCGTCGATATCGGCGGCGAGACGGTGGGTCTCATTACGTATATGCGAACCGACGGCGTGCAGATCGCGCCGGAGGCGATTTCGCAGGTGCGCAGCTTTATCGGCCGCTCTTACGACAAACGGTATCTGCCCGGCGCGCCGCGCATGTACAAGACCAAGCAGAAGAACGCCCAGGAAGCGCATGAAGCCATCCGCCCGACGGATGTCTCGCGCCGTCCGGCCGATGTCCGCAAATATCTCGATCGCGATCAGTTCGCGCTCTACGAACTGATCTGGAAGCGCACCATCGCCAGCCAGATGGAATCCGCCGAAGTCGAGCGCACGACCGCCGACATCGTCGCCCAGGCGGGCGGCCGCGGCCTCGAACTGCGCGCCACCGGCACGGTCACGACCTTTGACGGCTTCCTGACGCTCTACCAGGAAGACACCGACGATCCGTCGGATGAGGACGGCAGCCGCCTGCCCCAGCTCGCCGCGCATGACGACCTCGACCGCCGCGAGATCAAGGCAACTCAGCATTTCACCGAGCCGCCGCCGCGCTACACCGAAGCCTCGCTCGTCAAGAAGATGGAAGAGCTCGGCATCGGCCGCCCCTCGACCTATGCGGCGACGCTCAGCGTTCTGCAGGACCGCGGCTATGTCACGCTCGACAAGAAGCGCTTCACCCCGTCGGACAACGGACGTCTGCTGACGGCCTTCCTCGAAAGCTTCTTCCGCCGCTATGTCGAATATGATTTCACCGCCGGCCTCGAAGAAAAGCTCGATCTGATCTCCGATCACGAGCTGAACTGGAAGGACGTGCTGCGCGATTTCTGGAAGGATTTCGAAGCGGCGATTTCCGGCACCAAGGAATTGCGCACGACCGAAGTGCTCGATGCGCTGAACGAGATCCTCGGACCGCATGTCTTCCCGGCACGCGCCGATGGCGGCGATCCGCGTCAGTGCCAAGTCTGCGGCACGGGACGCCTCTCGCTGAAGACCGGCAAGTTCGGCGCTTTCATCGGCTGCTCGAACTATCCGGAATGCCGCTATACGCGCCAGCTCTCCGTTCCTGCCAATAGTGATGCGACGGCCGGTGTCGGCGGCGACGGCGTGCGCGTGCTCGGTCCCGATCCGGATTCGGGTCTCGACGTGTCGGTGCGCGACGGCCGCTTCGGTCCGTATGTGCAGCTCGGCGAAGCCGTGGAGAAAGGCGATAAGCCCAAACGCGCCTCGATCCCCAAAGGCTGGTCGGTGCCCGAACTCGATCTCGAAAAGGCGCTGTCGCTTCTGTCTCTGCCGCGCGAAGTCGGCCTCGATCCGGAAAGCGGCAAGCCCATTCTTGCCGGCATCGGCCGCTACGGACCCTATGTCCAGCTCGACGGCACTTATGCGAGCCTGACCGGTGTCGACGAAGTCTTTGAAGTCGGCCTCAACCGTGCGGTGACGCTGATCGCTGAAAAGAAGGCCGGCGGCGGCAAGAGCCGGTTCGGCGCGCCGGCGAAGAATCTCGGCGATCATCCGGAAGGCGGTTCGGTGACGATGCGCGCCGGACGTTTCGGTCCCTATGTCAGCCACGGCAAGATCAACGCGACCATTCCGCGGAGCATGGATTCGGAAACGATCACGCTCGATGAAGCCGTTGCGCTGATCACCGCGAAGGCGGCGAGCGGCGGCGGCGGAAAAGGCCGCGGCAAGGCGCCATCGAAATCCAAGAAGGCGGCTTCCGCCAAAAAGCCCGCAGCAGAGAAACCGGCAGCGGCGAAGAAGCCGGCCGCGAAAAAGCCGGCCGCCAAGAAACCCGCAGCGAAGAAATCCGTTGCCAAGAAGCCCGCCAAGAGCGCGGCGAGCTAACGGAACGGGATTTTGGCGTCACCGAAAAAAACCCCGGTACTGCCCTCGAAAGAAGAGATTGCGGCCTTTATTGCCGAACAGTCCGGGAAGGTCGGCAAGCGCGAGATCGGCAAAGCCTTCGGCATCAAAGGCGGCGCGGCGAAGATCGCGTTGAAAGCGCTCCTGAAAGACATGGAGCGCGAGGGCGCGGTAAGCCGCAAGCGCAATCGCATCACCCGCCCCGGCCATCTGCCGCCGGTCGTCCTGGCCGACATCACCGCCCGCGACGACGACGGCGATCTCATCGCAACCCCTGCCGAATGGGACGAGGAGCACGGTCCGGCGCCGAAAATCCTCGTCAGCATTCCGCGCCGCGGCAAGAAGCCGGAGATCGCGCCCGGCATTGGCGACCGAGCGCTTCTGCGCATCGAAAAGAACCATGACAGCGGCCCGAGCCATATCGGCCGCGTCATCAAGATCCTGTCGCGCGAAAGCGAGCGCCAGCTCGGCATCTTCCGCGCCAAACAGGGCGGCGGCGGGCGCATCGATCCCGTCGACAAGAAAAAGCTCGGCCGCGCAATGGATGTCGCACCGGGAGAAGAAGGCGGCGCCAAAGACGGCGATCTCGTCGCCGTCGATGTGATTACCAAAGGACGCTACGGCACGCCCGCGGCGCGCGTCCGCGAAAAGCTCGGATCGCTGACGAGCGAAAAGGCGATCAGCCTTGTTGCGATCCACACGCACGGCATTCCGCATGTCTTCCCGAAGGATGTGCTGGCGGAAGCAGACAGCGTACAGCCCGCAGGGCTTGAGGGCCGCGAGGACTGGCGCAAAGTCCCGCTTGTAACCATCGATCCCGCCGATGCCAAAGACCATGACGACGCCGTCTATGCGGAAGCGGATAAAGACCCGGCCAATCCCGGCGGCTTCCTCGTCACCGTCGCGATTGCCGATGTCGCCGCCTATGTGCGCCCCAACACAGCGCTCGACCGCGAAGCGGTGATGCGGGGCAATTCCGTCTATTTCCCCGACCGTGTCGTGCCGATGCTGCCCGAGCGCATCTCGAACGATCTGTGTTCGCTGCGCCCGCACGAGAACCGCCCGGCGCTTGCCGTGCGCATGGTCATCGACAAAGAGGGCCGCAAGAAAAGCCACAGCTTCCATCGCGTGCTGATGCGCTCGGCGGCGCGTCTTGCCTATCCGCAGGCGCAGGCGGCGATCGACGGCCATCCGGACGAAGTGACGGGGCCTATCCTCGAGACGATCCTCAAACCGCTCTGGGCGGCCTATGCGGCGGTGAAGAAGGCGCGCGATGCGCGCGAGCCGCTCGATCTCGATCTGCCGGAACGCAAAATCCTTCTCGACAAGAACGGCGCGGTGGACCGTGTCATCGTTCCGCCGCGTCTCGATGCACACCGGCTGATCGAGGAGTTCATGATCCTCGCAAACGTTGCCGCCGCCGAGACGCTGACGGCGAAGAAGACGCCGCTGACCTTCCGCGTCCACGATGCGCCCTCGCTCGAAAAGCTGACCGCACTGCGAGAATTCCTCGACAGCCTCGATATTCCCTTCGGCAAGAGCGAACAGGTCAAGCCCGGCCAGTTCAACCGCGTGCTGAAACAGGTCGAGGGCACCGAGCACCAGCAGGTCGTCAATGAAGTCGTGCTGCGTTCGCAGGCGCAGGCCGAATACTCACCCGACAACTACGGCCATTTCGGCCTGAACCTGAAAAAGTACGCACATTTCACCTCGCCCATCCGCCGCTATGCCGACCTCATCGTCCATCGCGCGCTGATCCGCGCCCATGGCTTCGGCGAAGACGGGTTGCCGGCGCATATGACGAATGAGGTTTTGGCCGAGATATCAGCCTCGATCTCCGCCGCCGAACGGCGCGCCATGGCGGCCGAACGCGAAACGGTCGACCGTCTCATCGCCCATCACCTCGCCGACCGTGTCGGCGCGAGTTTCCACGGGCGCATTTCCGGCGTAACCCGTTCGGGACTTTTCGTAAATTTGGCTGAAACCGGCGCGTCGGGCTTTGTCCCCGCCTCCACCCTCGGCCGTGACTACTATGTTCATGATGAACAGCAGCATGCGCTGATCGGCGAGCACACCGGCGAGGCCTTCCGCCTCGGCGATGAGGTCGAGGTGCGTCTCGTTGAAGCGGTCCCGGTCGCTGGCGCTCTGCGCTTCGAAGTCCTATCTGAGGGGCGCCGGATGAAGCCGCCTGGCCGCGGCAAGCGCGGTATGCGCCGCACGCGAGCCGAAGGCAGGCCCAAGCCATCCGGCAGAAAGTCGAGACGGCGATGATGGCCACGGGAACGACACGCACCCTCCCCACGCGGGATGTTGCACAGGCCTCCTGGCGCGGCATGCGCGGGCGCTGCCCGCAGTGCGGCAAGGGCAAGCTGTTCGCCTCCTTCCTCAAGGTCAACGAGTTCTGCCCCGAATGCGGTGAGGCCCTGCATCACCACCGGGCGGACGATGCGCCGCCTTATGTCGTCATCACGATCGTCGGCCACATCATTGTCGGCGGTGCACTGTATCTCGAAAAAGCCTATGCGCCGGAGATGTGGATCCAGATGGCGCTGTGGGTGCCGCTGACCGTCATCCTGTCTGTCGCTCTGCTGCAGCCGGTCAAAGGCGCGCTGATCGGCGTGCAATGGGCGCTGCGCATGCACGGCTTCGATCCGAACTCTCCGGAAGCGCAAGAGCCGCCGCCCTCGGCGCTCAAGGCCGCAGCGCGGTGAAGCCGTCCGGCGGATGGTCGGTCGCGGAGATGAATCCGGGACTGAAAGATCAGCCGCGCCCTCCCTATCATCCGTCGCAGAAGCGGCCGCGCGATGCGGCCGTGCTCATTCTGCTCGACCGCTCCGGTCCGCAAACCAAGGTGCTTTTAGGCCAGCGCCATAGCGGGCATGTGTTCATGCCGGGCCTGCATGTCTTCCCCGGCGGCAAGGTCGAAGCTGCCGATGCCCGCGCGCCGGCAACCGGCCATCTGCCGCCGCATGTCGAACGCCGTCTCTTGTCGGATGTCCGCCGCCCCTCTTCGCTGCGCGCCCGCGCCTATGCGCTTGCCGCGATCCGCGAACTTGCCGAAGAGACCGGACTGATGCTCGGCAGGAAGCCCGCACATGTCCCGGCAATGGCCGGAGACTGGAAGCCGTTTGCCGCGGCCGGCGTCGTGCCGAACCTCGATCATCTGTTTCTCGTCTGCCGCTCGATCACCCCGCCCGGCCTTGCCCGGCGCTACGACACGCGTTTCTTCGCAACCGACCTTTCGGATGTCTGCCACCGGATCGAAGGGGTCATCCATAAAGACGCGGAGCTGGTCGAGCTGCGCTGGACCCCGCTCGGCCACACCGACGGGCTGCACCTCCACCAGATCACCCGCCTGGTGCTCCAGGAGCTCGAGGCGCGGCTGAAGAGCGGGCTGGAGCGGGACCTGCCGGTACCTTTCTACCGCCCCCGCAAGGGCCGGTATCACCGGGACGAAATCTAGGCTTTTGGGCCGAGAATCCTTGACTTCAGGGGCCCGATGCGTAGGTTGCGCCCTTCTCATTCTTCCGGGCGCCTTGAGGCGCCGAACGAGGTTTCGCGATGGCCAAGTCCGCCATGATCAAGATCAAGCTCGTCAGCTCGGCTGACACGGGCTTCTTTTACGTTGCCAAGAAGAACGCCCGCACCATGACGGAAAAGCTCGTTCTCAAGAAGTACGACCCGGTCGCTCGCAAGCACGTCGAGTTCCGCGAGTCCAAAATCAAGTAATCAGCCCAACTAGCTGATTTTAAATGCAAAAGCCGACGCGATGCGTCGGCTTTTTTGCGTTCTGAAGAGCTTTGGGAGAGGCTTTCCGGAGAGTGGGGCCGGAGGGGACGGCCATCAGTTTGAGGCCACCAGACCGTCCCCTACCGACCGACCTCACGAGACACAGGAGATGCGGCGGACCTGTAAGTTCCCGTAAGGCCAACGGGTACCGCGAGCGGCCCCGTATGAAGAAGAGACTATAGTTTAAACAAAGTTGCGCAACCCCAATCCGCGCCACCGTTAATAGCCGCGCGAATAAACCCTAAATGTTAGTTTTAACGGCTTGATGAACGTAGCTCAGGCTGCGTCCGAAACCACGCGATTACGTCCATCGCGCTTCGCTTGATACAGCGCCTCATCTGCGCGCTTCAGTATCGTATCTGCGGCATCGCCTTCGCGACGCATGGCAATACCAACCGAGATCGTGACGTCGATCTTCTTCACGCCCTTGGATACTGGAAACTGTTCGGCTGCGATGTTGCGGCGAAGTCTTTCACCGACGGCGCGTGCAACGGACAGATCAGCATCGGGCATCACGACGACGAATTCTTCACCGCCGTAACGACACGCGAGATCAATGCCGCGCACACTCGACTGCAATCTGGTGGAGAACTGGCGAAGGACCTCATCTCCAGCGTCGTGGCCGTAGGTGTCGTTGATCGGCTTGAAATGATCAATATCGATCAAGACGAGCGCCAGCGGCCGTTCCGTCTGCGAGGCCTTTTCAATCAAGGTCTCAAGATGAGTTTCCATATAGCGGCGGTTATACAGTCCGGTCAGAGAGTCGGTCAGCGCAAGTTCCATGCTCTGCTGAACATTGGTGCGCAGCCGGTCGGCATAACGCTTGCGCCGGACTTGGGTCATCACGCGCGCAACGAGTTCGTTCCTGTCGATCGGACGGACGAGGTAATCGTTCACGCCAAGATCGAGACCACGCAGAACCCGCGCGGTGTCCTCCTGTTCGGCGATGAGAAGCAGCGGCAGATTGCGCGTGCGCTCAAGCGAGCGCGCCTGGCTGCACAGGCGCAGCGCGTCGAAATCGGTAAAGCCGAGGCTGACGATCATCAGATCGTATTCCGTCTCCGCTGCACGGAAAAGCGCTTCCTGCGGGGAGGATTCGACATCTACGGTATGCGTGTCCCGCAGCGCCGTCTGGATGCGCTCGGTGGAGGCGGCACGGTCATCGACGATCAGGATGCGGCCGTTGAGGCCGTTGTCGAGGATGGTATCGGTCGCAACTGCCGCCATGCCGGCCTGATGGCCGGAGACCGCACGCAGGCGCAGCTCGTCGGTCATCATCTTCAGGCGCGTCAGGCTGCGCACGCGGGCGAGCAGTGCGATATCGGACACCGGCTTGGTCAGGAAATCGTCGGCGCCGGCTTCAAGACCCTTCACGCGGTCGGACGGCTGATCGAGCGCGGTGATGATCACGATCGGGATGTGATGGGTCGCCGGGTCCGCCTTCAGGCGGCGGCAGACCTCGAACCCGTCCATACCCGGCATCATGATGTCGAGCAGGACGATGTCGCACTGCGCCCGGGCGCACACGTCGAGCGCCTCCTGTCCGCTCATCGCCGTGACGACTTCGAAATACTCCGCCGTCAGCCGCGCTTCGAGCAGCTTTACATTGGCAAGGACGTCGTCAACGACGAGAACGCGGGCGGGCATCGATCAATCCGGCAGGAAGTGACGCACGGTCTCGAGAAACTTCGCGACCGAAATGGGTTTCGACAGATAGGCTTCGCAGCCGCCTTCGCGGATGCGTTCCTCATCGCCCTTCATCGCAAACGCGGTGATGGCGACGACGGGAATGTGTTTGAGGTCCGGATCCTCTTTCAGCCATTTGGTGACTTCGAGGCCCGAAACTTCCGGCAGCTGAATGTCCATGAGGATGAGGTTCGGACGATGCTGGCGCGCCAGCGCCACCGCCTCGATGCCGTTGCGGGTCTGAACCGTCGAGTATCCGTTGGCCTCGAGGAGGTCGTTGAAGAGCTTCATATTGAGCTCATTGTCCTCCACGATGAGGATAGTCTTTCCCATATCCCCTACCCCTTGGCGCCCGCAAACGGGTCGGGGTCCGTTCCCAAAGGGACGGCCCCGTGATTTCGTTCTGTGTTGATGAAAATATTACGGGCTAAAAGTTGAAGAAGCGCGAACCGGCTTAGAGAAATGCAGGGCAATTTAAAAGAACTTAAGAATGCCAGTGAGTTAGCTGTGAGCGCGTTGGTGTTTCTGGCGGCCGATCCGGAGCGTTTGGGCCGTTTCCTTGCCCTTTCGGGCATAGACCCGCAGACGATTCGCCTGGCGGCCAAAGAACCGGGCTTTCTGGCGGGGGTGCTGGAGCACATTTCGGGGGATGAAAAACTCCTCCTTGCCTTTGCCGAAGAGAACCAGGTCCGGCCCCAAGAGGTGAGCCGGGCGCGGGCCCTTCTGGCCGGTCCGATGCCGGAATGACCAAGATGCCGGGCTTTTGCCGCGACTGTCTGAGCGATGAGCCCGGAACCGCTCCGCGCTGCACCGCCTGCGGCTCGCCGCGGCTTGTCCGGCATATCGAACTCGACGACCTCACCACCGCGCATATCGATTGCGATGCATTCTATGCCGCCGTCGAAAAGCGCGATCATCCGGAGCTGCGCGATAAGCCTGTCATTGTCGGCGGCGGTAAACGCGGTGTCGTCTCGACCGCCTGCTACATCGCGCGCATCAACGGCATCCGCTCCGCCATGCCGATGTTCAAGGCGCTGCAGCTCTGCCCGCAGGCGACCGTCGTCAAACCCGATCATGCGAAGTATTCGGCTGTGGGGCGCGAGGTGAAAACCATGATGCGCGAGCTGACGCCGCTGGTGGAGAGTGTATCGATCGACGAAGCCTTTCTCGATCTTGCCGGCACCGAGCGCGTCCACGGCATGGCGCCGGCGCGGGTTCTGGCGCGTTTCGCCAAGCGGGTGGAAGAGAAGATCGGCATCACCGTCTCGGTGGGACTCGCGCCGAACAAGTTTCTGGCCAAGATCGCCTCCGATCTCGACAAGCCGCGCGGCTTTGCCTGTATCGGACGGGCGGAAGCCATATCCTTCCTCGATAACAAGCCGGTGCGCATTCTCCCCGGCATCGGCGCGGCCTCCGCAGCGAGCCTCGAAAAGGAAGGTATCCGTCTCGTCGGCGATATCCGCCGCACCGAGATGCGCGATTTCGTCCGCCGCCACGGCGCTTACGGCCTGCATCTGTGGCAGCTCGCCCATGGCGAGGACAAACGCCCCGTCCGCTCCGAACGCGAGACCAAAAGCGTCTCCGCCGAGACGACCTTCAACGAGGACATCTCCGATGCGGGCGAGTTGACGACCATTCTCTGGCAGCTCTCGGAGCGCGTTTCGGCGCGGCTGAAAGCGGCGGAGTTTTCCGGTTCGCGCGTGACGCTGAAACTCAAGACCCGCGATTTCAAAAGCTGTACCCGCTCGCGCACGCTCGATGCGCCGACGCGGCTTGCCGGCAAAATTTTTGAGGTGGGCCGCGAGCTGCTCGGCCCCGAAGCGCGCGGCGAGCACTTCCGACTGATCGGCATCGGCGTCGAGGACCTCTATCCGATCGCCGACGCCGACCCGCCCGATCTGCTCGACCCGGGATTGAAACGCCGCATCGCCGCCGAGGAAGCCATGGACCGCATCAGGGGCAAATTCGGCAAGGATGCCGTGGGCAAAGGCATCGGCTTTGGCACACGCAAGGCGTGACTTGCAGCAAAGGCCGGAAAGCGCAAGAACACAGGCCCTCATCCTGAGGAGGCGCATAGCGCCGTCTCGAAGGATGAGCCAAGGGTTCTGAATTGCCGCCCATCCTTCGAGACGCGCCTTCGGCGCTCCTCAGGATGAGGCTGAAAGTGGAGATCGTTTATGGCCGGACAGACCGACAAGCGCCTTGCCGAACTCGGCGTCACTTTGCCGACGCCCGCAGCACCCGTGGCCAATTACGTGCCCGCGGTGATCACCGGAAAGCAGCTCTTCATTTCCGGCCAGCTGCCGATGAAGGACGGCAAGGTGCAGCTCACCGGCGCGCTCGGCGCGGGCCCCTCGGTCGAAGACGCCGCTGCCGCCGCCAAACTCTGCGCCATCAATGTGCTGGCGCAGGCGAAAGCCGCGCTCGGCGATCTCGACAAGATCGTGCGCCTTGTGAAAGTCACGGGTTTCGTCGCCTCCGCCGCCTCCTTCGGCGAGCATCCGAAAGTCGTCAACGGCGCGTCCGATTTCTTTGTCGAAGCGCTGGGCGACCGCGGCAAGCATGCGCGTTCGGCCGTCGGTGTTGCCGCTCTCCCCTTCGGTGCTTCGGTCGAAGTCGAAGCGATCTTCGAAATCGCCTGATCATGAATCTCGACCTGCTGTTCGAGCGGCCGATCGCCCATCGCGGTCTGCATGAGGCGAATGCCGGGATCATCGAAAACTCGCGCACAGCGGTGCTGCGCGCAGTCGAGGCGGGTTACGGTTTCGAAGTCGATGTGCAGATGAGCGCCGACGGCGAAGCCATGGTCTTCCATGACGAGAAGCTGGACCGGCTGACCGGAGAGACCGGCCCGGTCAAGGCGCGCACCGCCGCCGAGCTGAAGGAGATCGCGCTGAAGGACAGCGCTTTCGGCGACCGCATCTGGACGCTCGGCGAACTCCTGCTCGAAGTTCGCGGGCGCGCCGCGGCCATCATCGAAATAAAGACGCTGTGGGATCACGATATGCGGCTGGCGGAACGCACGGCGCGGCTTCTGTCCGTCTATCCTTATCCAGCCGCCGCCAAAAGCTTCGATCCGGAAATCGTCGCGGCCTTCGGCAAAGCAGCACCCGAGGTTCCGCGCGGCATTATCGGTTATGCGTATCCGGCCGACGGCGAGGAAGGCCTCACGGCGCTGAAGCGCTTTTACCTTCGCCATCTCCTGCATTGGCCGAAAACGCGTCCGCATTTCATTTCCTGGGCGGTGCGCGATCTCGAAATGGTCAGTGTGCGGCTGGCGCACCGTATCACCGGGGCGCCGGTAATGACCTGGACCGTGCGCACCGAATTCGACCAGGCGCGGGCCGGGCTTCACGCCGACCAGATGATCTTCGAAGGCTTCCTGCCCTGACGAAACGCCCGACACCCAAATCCGCGCGTGATGCGGTCGAGGCGAAGCTGCGGGTCAATCTGATGCCGTCGCTGACGGCGATCGAGCCGATGGCGTGGAATGCCTGCGCCAATCCGGAGGAGTATCCGACCGGCGCGACGAAAGACGCGGCGCTGCCCCCCTACAATCCCTTCGTCTCTCACGAATTCCTTCTCGCGCTCGAAGAGTCCCATTCGGCGACGATGGAGACGGGCTGGGCGCCGGCCCATCTTGCCGTCGAGAACGAAGACGGCCTCCTGCTCGGCGTCATGCCCGCTTATGTGAAATCGCATTCGCAGGGCGAATATGTTTTCGACCATGCCTTTGCCGATGCGCTCGAGCGCGCCGGGCTCGATTATTATCCGAAAGTGCAGGTCTCGGTGCCGTTCACGCCGGCGACGGGCCGCCGTTTCCTGATGCGGCCCGGCCCTGAGGCCGAACGCGCGCGGCTTGCCCTCGCCCAAGGCCTGCTCGGCCTTGTCGGCCAGCTCGAAGCGTCATCCGCCCATGTGACCTTCATGACGAAGGAGGAACAGGAGTTCCTGACCGCAAAGCTCGGCTTCCTGCCGCGTACGGACATCCAGTATCATTGGGAGAACGAGTGCGGCTGGAAGAGTTTTGACGACTTCCTCGGCTCCCTCACCTCGCGCAAGCGCAAGGCGCTGAAACGCGAGCGGCGCGAGGCCTTGGGCGACGGCATCGAGATGAAATGGATCACCGGGAAGGACATCAAGGAGGCGCATTGGGACGCCTTCTGGCAGTTCTATCAGGACACCGGCTCGCGCAAATGGGGTACCCCATATCTGACCCGTGAATTCTTCTCGCGGGTCGGGGCCGCCATGGCCGACCGTATTCTCCTCATTTTCGCCATGCGCGGGGGGCACCCCGTGGCCGGCGCCCTGAACTTCATTGGGGGCGATACTTTGTTCGGACGCTACTGGGGGTGTATTGAAGAGCACCCCTTCCTGCATTTCGAAACCTGCTATTACCAGGCCGTCGACTTCGCGCTCGAACGCGGATTGAAACGGGTGGAAGCCGGGGCGCAGGGCGGACACAAACTGGCGCGCGGCTACCGCCCGGCGCTGACCTATTCGGCACACGCTTTCGCCCATCCCGGGCTGCAGCGCGCCGCCGAGGATTATTTGAAACGCGAGCGGCTGCAGATCCTGCACGCCCGCGAGGAACTCGATGCGGAAGCCCCCTTCCGCCAAGAAACGGAAGAACAGGAGTGACGATGGCCACCTCGTACGATCCGAACAATGTTTTCGCCAAAATCCTCGACGGTGAACTGCCCTCGCACAAAGTCTACGAAGACGACCGCACGCTCGCGTTCATGGATGTGATGCCGCGCTCGAACGGCCATGTGCTCGTCATTCCGAAAAAGCCGGCGCGCAATCTTCTCGACGCCGAGCCGGAAGAGCTCGGCTATGTGGTCGGTGTCGTACAGACGGTCGCCAAGGCGGTGAAGAAGGCCATGAAGGCGGACGGCCTCACCATCCAGCAGTTCAACGAGGAAGCCGGCGGCCAGGTCGTGTTCCACCTGCACTTCCATATCGTCCCGCGCTATGAAGGCCAGCCGCTGCGCCCGCACACCGGCGAATTCGAAAAGCCGGAAGTGCTGACCGCCAATGCCGAGAAGATCAAGGCGTCGCTCGGGAAGTAAGGTCCCGGGGTTCTTTTCGAACCCGCACCTCCCTATCTCCTGAGCACCCAAACGACCGCACAGGCTTCAGGAGCTTTTTATGGATCTTCACCTCACCGGCAAAACAGCTCTCGTCACCGGCTCGACCGGCGGCATCGGCCTCGAAATTGCGCGCAAGCTTGCCGTCGAAGGCGCAAAGACCATTGTGTCCGGCCGCAGCAAGGACAAGGTCGAGGCTGCGGTCGCTGGCATCAAGGCCAGCGGCGGCAAGGACGTCACCGGCATTGTCGCCGATATCACGACGGCGGACGGCGCAGCAAAGACCATCGCCGCCGCAAAAGAGGTCGATATCCTCGTCAACAATCTCGGCATCTATGAGAGCAAGCCCTTCACCGAGATCAGCGATGCCGACTGGCTGAAATTCTTCGATGTGAACGTCCTGAGCGGCGTGCGTCTGGCGCGGGCCTACTTCCCGCAAATGCTGAAGAAGGATTGGGGCCGGATCATCTTCATCTCCAGCGAGTCCGGTCTGTCGATCCCAAAGGACATGATCCATTACGGCATGACCAAGACCGCGCAGCTGACGATTGCGCGCGGCCTCGCCGAACTCACCAAGGGCACGAAGGTGACGGTCAATTCCGTGCTGCCAGGCCCGACGCGCTCCGAAGGCGTCGAGGCTTTTCTCCGGAGCCAGTCGAGCACGCCGGACGCGCCTCTGGCCGCACTTGAAAAACAGTTCTTCGAGACGGCGCGCACCTCATCTCTGCTGCAGCGGATGATCGAGCCGGACGAGATCGCAAGCCTCGTCGCTTACGTGGCCAGCCCCCTCTCCGCGGCAACGAACGGCGCCGCGCTTCGGGTTGAAGGCGGGCTGGTGTCGACGATTGCTTGACCTCATCCTGAGGAGGCGCAAAGCGCCGTCTCGAAGGATGAATCGCAAGCTCTGATTTGTTCGCCCATGGTTCGAGACGCGATGCTGTGCATCGCTCCTCACCATGAGGTCTGTGCCGCAAACAAAAAAGCCGCCCTTCCGGGCGGCTTTTTCAATGCGTAGGGACGAAGATTACTTCGGCGCGAGGGCCTTGGTTTTCGCCGGCGGCTTTTTCACCGGCTTGGCCTTCGCCTTCACGGTTTTCGCCTTCGGCTTTGCGGCTTTGGGCTTTTCGGCTTTCGGCTCGCGCACGACCTTCTCGGCCTTCGGCGTGATGCGGCCTTCGGGGAATTCGAAGCCCATCTTGGCGTCCTTGCCGGTGCCCTCGAGGATCACCTTCACCGCGCCGCCATCCTTCAGCTTGCCGAACAGAACTTCTTCCGCCAGCGGCTTCTTGATGACTTCCTGGATGAGGCGGGCCAGAGGCCGCGCGCCCATCAGCGGATCGTAACCCTTCTCGGCGAGCCAGGCGCGGGCCTCGTCGGAAAGTTCGATCGTGACGCCGCGATCGGCAAGCTGCGCCTCGAGCTGAAGCACGAACTTGTCGACGACCTGCTGCACGACTTCCGCAGGAAGACCCGCGAAGGACACGATGGCGTCGATGCGGTTGCGGAACTCCGGCGCAAACAGCCGGTTCAGCGCTTCCGTATCCTCGCCCTCGCGCTTGGCGCGGCCGAAGCCGATCGGTGCGCGCGCCATGTCGGAGGCGCCCGCATTCGTCGTCATGATCAGGATGACGTTGCGGAAATCGACCGTCTTGCCGTTATGGTCGGTCAGCTTGCCGTGATCCATGACCTGCAACAGGATGTTGAACAGGTCCGGATGCGCCTTCTCGATTTCGTCGAGCAGAAGCACGCAATGCGGATGCTGGTCGACGCCGTCGGTCAGAAGCCCGCCCTGATCGAAGCCGACATAGCCGGGAGGCGCGCCGATGAGCCGCGAGACGGTGTGGCGTTCCATATATTCCGACATGTCGAAGCGCAGCATCTCGACGCCGAGAATGGAGGCGAGCTGCTTTGCGACTTCGGTTTTGCCGACGCCGGTGGGACCCGAGAACAGATACGAACCGATGGGCTTTTCCGCATCGCGCAGGCCCGCACGGGCGAGCTTGATCGCGGAGGACAGCGCATCGATCGCCTTTTCCTGTCCGTACACGACGCGCTTCAGGTTTTCCGTCAGATTGCGCAGAACCTCGGCATCGTCCTTCGAGACGGTTTTGGGCGGAATGCGCGCGATGGACGCGACCGCCGCCTCGATTTCCTTCAGACCGATGGTCTTCTTGCGCTTGTTCTCCGGCAGAAGCATCTGCGAAGCGCCCGTCTCGTCGATGACGTCGATGGCCTTGTCCGGCAGTTTGCGGTCATGGATGTATTTGGCCGCAAGCTCGACCGCGGCCTTGATGGCCTCGTTCGTGTAGCGCACCCGATGGAAGCTCTCGTAATAGGGCTTCAGACCTTTGAGGATCTCGATGGCGTCCGGAACGGTCGGCTCCGGCACGTCGATCTTCTGGAAGCGGCGCACCAGCGCGCGGTCCTTTTCGAAATACTGGCGGTATTCCTTGTACGTCGTCGAGCCGATGCATTTCAGATTGCCGGAAGCCAAAGCCGGCTTCAGCAGGTTCGACGCATCCATGGCGCCGCCCGAGGTCGCGCCCGCACCGATGACGGTGTGGATCTCGTCGATGAAGAGAATGGCGCCGGGGGTATTTTCCAGCTCCTTCACCACCTGCTTCAGGCGTTCTTCGAAATCGCCGCGATAGCGCGTGCCGGCCAAGAGCGCGCCCATATCGAGCGAGAAGACCGTCGCATCTTCCAGAACGTCCGGCACTTCGCCGCGCACGATACGGCGGGCCAGGCCCTCCGCGATCGCGGTCTTGCCGACGCCCGGATCGCCGACGAAGAGCGGATTGTTCTTCTGGCGGCGGCACAGGATCTGGATGGTGCGCTGGATTTCGGTGTCGCGGCCGATCAGAGGATCGATCTTGCCGTCGCGCGCCTTCTTGTTGAGGTTGACCGTATAGGCGTCGAGCGCATCGGCCTTCTTCTTCGAATTGCCGCTCTCTTCGCTCTGCGGTTCATCGTCGGTGCCGCGCGCCGGACGCGCATCGGAGGCGCCGGGGCGCTTGGCGATGCCGTGGCTGATATAGTTCACCGCGTCGTAGCGCGTCATGTCCTGCTCCTGCAGGAAATAGGCGGCGTGGCTTTCGCGCTCGGCGAAGATGGCGACGAGCACATTGGCGCCCGTCACTTCCTCGCGGCCGGACGACTGCACATGGATGACCGCGCGCTGGATGACGCGCTGGAAACCGGCGGTCGGTTTTGAATCTTCGGTGCCGTCGGTGATCAGATTGTCGAGCTCGGCGTCGACATATTCCGACAGGTTGCGTTTCAGCTGGTCGATATCGACATTGCAGGCGCGCATCACCGCGACCGCGTCCTGATCATCGATCAGGGACAGCAGAAGATGTTCGAGGGTGGCGTATTCGTGGCTGCGTTCATTGGCGAGCGCCAGCGCGCGATGGAGCGATTGTTCCAGGCTGTGCGAAAAGGTGGGCAACTAGAACCTCATTTCTTTTCCATGACGCATTGCAAAGGGTGCTGATGTCTCCTTGCAAAATCCATGACTTGAGTGACCTTCGTCTCGGCCACCTCGTAGGTGAAAATGCCGCACTCCCCCACACCGTTGTGGTGGACGTGAAGCATCACGCGTGTCGCATCTTCCCGGTTTTTGTTGAAGAAACGCTCAAGCACATGGATGACGAACTCCATGGGCGTGTAATCGTCGTTCAGCAGCAGGACGCGATAAAGGCTCGGCTTTTTGGTCTTGGCCTTGGGCCGGGTGACAACCGCCGTGCCGGAGCCGTCACCACCGCCATCGCGGGGCGCCGCCATCTTGGTCGGCCGTTTGTCACTCATATCAGCCCTAATCGCACTCCCAGATTCGACCCTGAATCTAATGGGGCTTGCCGCCATAGACCAGATGCCAAAAGCGGCAAGCTTTTGGCATGGCGCGTAAAACACCTGGAAAGCACAAAGATCGGGCTTCGACCCGTCCCCGTCCCGCACCGGGATTCTGAACGCGGTTTGACTTAGGTGGTTTAACCCGTCCGTAACCGCAAGAGCCGCATTCTCTACCTACTCGTGCCGTCCTGCAGGCGGCCGTGGTCAGTTTACGCGCCGGCCAGGAAGGCCGGCCGATGGGGATTGCGACTGGTATGCGTTCCGTAACCTCTTTCCGCGCCTCGATTTTCCTGAAACTGCTCGCCTGCGCTTGCGCCGGCATGCTTGTGGCGTCGGCGGTGCCCGCCGATGCCGCCGGCAAGAAGCCGCGCAAGGAAGCCTCGGCCAAGCGCACGGCCAAGAAAGCTCCCCAGAAGCCCAAGGCGCCCGGCTATTCGCCCCCCTATGCTGCCCTTGTGGTCGATGCCAAGACTGGAAAGGTTCTGTTTTCGGACAGCGCCGACGAGACGCGTCACCCCGCCTCACTGACCAAAGTGATGACGCTTTATCTGCTGTTCGACGAACTCGACCGTGGCGCCCTCACCCTCAAAACCCAGCTGACGGCCTCCGCCGAGGCGGCCCGCCAGGCGCCGTCCAAGCTCGGCCTCCGGGCGGGCGATACGATCATGGTCGAAGACGCGATCAAGGCGCTGGTCACAAAGAGCGCCAATGACGTCGCCGTCACCATTGCCGAAAACATCGCAGGCTCCGAAGCCGCCTTCGCCCAGCGCATGACGCGCAAGGCGCGCGCACTCGGCATGACCTCGACCATGTATCGCAACGCGTCCGGCCTGCCGAACCCCGAACAGGTGACGAGCGCGCGCGATCTTGTGATCCTCGGCCGCGCCATCCAGGACAATCACCCGAACTATTACGGCTACTTCGCCACCAAGAGCTTTGCCTGGCGCGGCCAGGTCTATTCGAACCACAACAAGCTGCTCGGCAGCGTGAAGGGCGTCGACGGCATCAAGACCGGCTATGTCCGCGCTTCGGGCTTCAACCTTCTCACCTCGGCGCAGCAGAATGGCCGCCAGGTCGTCGCCGTCGTGCTCGGCGGCAGAAGCTCCAGTTCGCGCGATGCGCATATGCGCGATCTGATCCAGACCAATATCGCCATCGCCTCCGCCGGTCCGCGCACCGCGCCTAGGATCGCCGAAGCGCCGATGCCGGCCGAACCCATGCCGGTGCTCGCCACCGCCCGCGCCAGCGCGCCCTCGGCCGCGCCCGCCTTTGCTCCGGCGACGATGGCCAGCGTGCCGATGCCCGCGCCGCGTCCGCTCACCGCCGCTGTACCGACATTGCCGCAGCCGGTGATGGCGGCGTTCGCCGCCTCCGCGCCGAAAGAGCCGGTTGAAGATCCGGCGCCGCAGAGCGTCCGCCTCGCTCAGATCGATGGCCGCACCGCCGCGCCGCAGATTGCGGCCGATGCGCCGCGCAGCCCGACCATGACCCCCGACGCCATTGCCCAGCGCATCGCAAACGCCAATGCCATGGTGACGACGACAACGCCGTCTGCCTCTGCTCTCGGCTGGAAAACCGGCGCGCAGCCCGTGGCCGCCAATGCCTATGCCGGCACGACACCGGGCACGACACCGCGTCCGCAAACGGCAGCGCCCGTCGCCGTGGCGTCCGCGGCCCCGGCAGCTTCCGCACCCGTGGCAGCACCCGCGCCGATCGCAGCATCGCCCGTTATCGCGTCAGCTCCGGTCATCGCTCCCGCGCCTGTCGCCGAACCCGAGCCCGTGCAGATGGCCGAAAACGAAATCCCGGTACGCTCGGTGAAGACCCTGGCGATCCGCCCGCCGGTCGAAGCGAGCCTTTATCCCGCGCCGCTCGCAGCGCCGGCTCCGGCTCAACAGGCCGCGCCGGTTCAGACCTATGCGCCCGCCCATCCGGTCGTATCGCGTCCGGCGGCCATGGCTCCAGCGCCCGCGCCGCAAATCGCGGCCGCGCCGATGCCTCAGCCTGCAATCTCCTCCGCTCCGCCGCGTCCGGGCTGGATGATCCAGATCGCCGCATCACCCGATCGTTTACAGGCGGAACAGCTTCTCGAGCGTGCCGTTGGTGCGGTGAAATCCGCCGACCGCAAAGCCGAACCCTATACCGAACCTGTCCAGAAGGACGGGGTCACTTTGTACCGTGCGCGATTTGCCGGTCTGAACGAGCAGTCCGCCGTTCAGGCCTGCAAAGCGGTCAAACGCGCAAGCATGTCGTGTTTCACTCTCAAGAACTGAGGGCTGCGTAATGTATTCGAGCGTAGAGACATCATCGGGACTTTCTGATCAGAACGTCCTTAGCCTGATTAATCCGGCTGGCCAGCCAGTCGGAACCGCCTCTGTCGGGATGCAGCTTCTGCATCAGCGCGCGATGCGCACGCCGGACTTCGTCCGCACCGGCCCCCGGATCAAGCCCCAGGACCTTGTACGCCTCCTCCTCGGTCATCGCGCTCTGGCGCGCCGGGTGATGGCTCCGAGGACCCGGATCGCCCTTCAGGTCTTCGCCCCGAGCGGACGGCCCGCGGTTCTCGTCTCCTTCGACTGAACCGCGGCGGAACCAGGTCATCAACAGACCGATCCCGACCACGAGCAGCGGCAGGCCAAACCCGCCGCGCCCGGCCACGAACAGCGCGACCCCGGCGATAACCCCGCCGAGGCCGAAAGACAGCCGCATCCGCTGCGCCATGCGCACCGGATCAGCCGCGACATAAACGCGGGTCAGATAAAGAAAAACCAGAAGGGCGATAACGCCGAGGGCAAGCGCAAACACGGCGCCCCTTATGGCACCGGACTGCATTCAAAGCGAGCCTTGGCCCGGACGACGCGCCTTGCTATCCAGCCACCATGTTTCCTCATGTCGTTCACACCCGCACCGAGCTCGACCAGGCGCTCGCAGGCTTCCGCAGCAAAGGCGAGCGCATCGCCCTTGTCCCGACCATGGGCGCGCTCCATGCCGGCCATATCGCGCTGGTGCGCCTTGCCGCCAAACATGCCGAGCGCGTCGTCGTCACCATTTTCGTCAATCCGACGCAGTTTGCCCCGCATGAGGATTTCGACCGCTATCCGCGCGTCCTCGGCCAGGACGCGGTGGAGCTTTCGGGGGCCAAGGTCGATCTCGTCTACGCCCCCTCGGTCGAGGAAATCTATCCGGAAGGCGTGAAGCAGGATGTCGTGCCCGAAGGCGGCCCTGCCTCCGGGCTCGAAAGCAATGCGCGGCCGCATTTCTTCGGCGGCGTTGCGACCGTCGTCACGCGCCTCTTCGATCATGTGCGTCCGGATGTTGCGATCTTCGGCGAAAAGGACTGGCAGCAGCTTCAGGTCATCAAGACTTTCGTTGCGCCGAAATTCGACATTCCGATCATTCCCGGCCCGACCGTGCGCGAAGAGGACGGCCTCGCCCTCTCCTCGCGCAACCGCTATCTCTCGCTGGAGGACCGCAAGAAAGCCCCGGCGCTGCACCGCGTATTGACGGAAAGCGCCGTCCTTATCTCGCGCGGCGCGCCGGTCAGCGCGGTCATGACATCGGCGAAACATGAGATCGAGAAAGCCGGTTTCACGGTCGATTATGTCGAGGCGCGCCATGCCGAAACGCTTGCGCCCGCAACCGATGGCCATCACGGCCCGATCCGCCTTCTCGTCGCCGCGCGCATCGGCGGCACGCGGCTGATCGACAATGTCGCCGTGCCGCACGGCGAGGACTGAACAAAGAAAAACGGAGACTGCGTTGAACGGGGAAGAGATCGCCAAAATCCTGTGCCTGATGGGATACGGCATGAAATTGACGGTTCCGGACGAGTGGCTTGACCGCTATATGCCCGGCCCGCGCGCCAAACAGCAGGCGCGCGTTCAGGAACTCGCACTCGACTACCAATGCGCCCTGCAGCTCGGCATGGGCTTTCAGGTCTTCGAGAAGCTGCGGCCGCCCTATACGGGGTGAGCATCCCGACGAACGCACTAAGGCACAGATTGACCATACAAGCGCGAAAGCTAGGTTTGCCGCGCTGAAACAGCAATGGGAGGTCAAATATGAAGGCTTTTCCAGTTGCCGTCGCATTCGCGGCTGTCCCGAAGTTCGGGACGTATGCATTGGAATGCATCCCCAGAAAATGGGCTGGCGCGCTGCTTTAAGATTCGAAGCACAACGCTAGCAATCAAGAGAAAGAGCTGACGCTTTTGGTCCGCCGGGTCTCAACGGCTCGCCGGAGCATGCGGTCGGCTGCTCGGATGAAATCGAGCCCGCGGAGTAAAGCCACGCGGAATGAGCTCGCGTGACTTCGTTTTGTCTCTTATCGCCAGGAGGCGACAATGAACATTTCTCGCGTTTTGATGGGACTTTTCGTAGGCGGTCTGATGGCCGGAACCGCCAATGCCAATGAAGACAATCAGATCGGGACAACGATCTATCAAGGAACGAATGCGATCGGCACCCTCAACCAGCAGGGCCGGTCTTCGGTGCCGTCAAACGGCGCCAACGTCAATTCTTCAAGGGACACCAAACCAGCTCCCTGGGGCTGCAGTTATGGCGCCAACGGAAAGGCGGATTGTCAGTCCGCGAAGTGATGTGAAACGCAGCCACCCCACCCCTGGGGTGGCTGCTACAGACAGCAAGACGCTATTTGCGTGCCCACACTCGGCGGTCAGTCGTCTTAATTACAAAAGACGGCTTTTCACGCGCGAAAGGACCCGTCACTGTCGCGGCGGTTGAACGTCCAAGGAACCGCAATGTCCTTCACCCTCATTCTCGGCAACAAGGCCTATTCCTCCTGGTCACTGCGCCCCTGGATCGCGCTGAAGCAGGCCGGCATCCCGTTCGAGGAAAAGGTCATCCCGATCTATATGGACGGGTCCGAGGAGGCGATCCGCAGATATTCGCCCGCCGGCAAAGTGCCGATCCTGAAGGATGGCGATCTGACGGTTTGGGACTCGCTGGCAATCCTCGAATATGTCGCCGAAAAGCATCCGAAGCTCTGGCCGGCCGATCCGAAAGCGCGCGCTGTGGCGCGCTCGATCTCGGCGGAAATGCATTCGGGCTTTGTGCCGCTGCGCAAGCTCTGCACGATGAATCTGCGCCGTCATTACCCCGGCTTTGAACTGAACGACGAAGTGCGCGACAACATCCAGCGCATCGACACCATCTTCGCCGAGACGCGTGCGCAATACGGCAAGAACGGGCCGTTCCTGTTCGGCGAATGGACGGCGGCGGATGCGATGTATGCGCCCGTCGTCACGCGTTTCAAAACATATGATGTGAAGCTGAGCGCGCCGTCCCAGGCCTATTGCGAGACCGTTCTGGCAACGCCCGGAATGAAGGAATGGTATGCCGCGGCCGAAGCCGAGCCCTGGACCCTGCCGCAGTACGAATACTGACTACTCGAGAAAGCTTGACTAGATAGATGCTCGAAAAGTTGACGCGACTGAGCGGTATAGCCCCAATCCTGACATTGGCGGCGCTCGTCGTTTCGGTTGTCTACAACATGGGCGCTCTTGCTATTTTTGACGCATCCCTCGTCTCCTTGCTAGGACCGTCCGACTACATCAAGGCCACTATCGTCGCGATGCCAGTAATCGTGGCATATATGTACATGGCATACTATCAATCCATTGGATTGACGGAGGAGCCGACAAGCGGCCCCAAACTAAAAAACGCGCTGACTTTTCGCTTCGGATACGATGTTCTCTGGCTCAGTCTCATGAGCTTGGCCGCTGTATACTTTATCCCGGCAGTATATTTTATCGCTGCTTTTTTCTTACTAACCACCTTCATCTTCGCAGCTTTGGTCAGGAACTGCGTGATACGTGTGAAAATATTTCATGTAGGCATACCAATAATCGGGGGCGTCTGTCTTTTCCTGTACGGGGCGGTCCAGACATTTAAAATCGTATCTTTGCCGCCGCAGTATATGGTGCGTACATCCCACGAAAATCTGGAATGTAAGGTTCCACACATGGGCTCTTATGGCTTGATTTGTGTAAGGGGCGATGTCCAAGACTTCGTAGTTTTGGAAAAGGCCACGATCATATCGATACAGCACATCCCAAAGAACAAGCCGCCGATGGATATGAGAACTCTCTGGCAACTCATGGGGGCTGGCTAACTAGGCCCCACAGCGCCAAGCCGCCTTTCCACAGGCAGGGTTGCCCCCTGCCCCTATGAGGGGCAGGAAAGAACCCATGACACTTCATCTGCAAAAGCTCTGCGTCGGCGCCGAAAGCTTTGAAGACCTTTCCGAATGGATCAAGGAACAGCTCGCCTCCCAGAAGAAGCGCGGCGTCAAAAAGCCCGAACAGACCCACACGACCCGCATGATGCCGAGCCGCGGCGAGGAAATCCTCGACGGCGGCTCGCTTTACTGGGTGATCAAGGGCGTGATGTGCGCCCGCCAGGACATCATCGAGCTGCGGCCCGTCATCGGCAAAGACGGCATTTCACGCTGTCAGATCGTGCTTAGACCGAAACTGATCCGCACAGAGCCGCGGCCGCGCCGGGCTTTTCAGGGCTGGCGCTACTTGAAGGAAGACGAGGCCCCGGGTGATATGGACCGGGCGACGGCCGCAACCGGCTTGCCGCCGCATCTTGTGACCGAGTTGAAGGAGCTGGGATTGCTGTGAGCGGTTTCACCGTCATGGACGGCGTCGCGCTGGCGATCTTCGGCGCGGCCTGGCTGATCTACTACCTTTATGTCGAGCGTTCGACGAAGGGGCATGAGAGCCTCAACGCGCTGATGCACGATGTGCGCGTCACCTGGATGCGCCGCGTCGCCGCGCGCGACAACCGCGTCTTCGACGGCCAGCTGATGACCGGCCTGCAGAACGGCACCGCCTTCTTCGCCTCCTCCGCGTTCCTTGCCATCGGCGGCGCTCTCTCGGCGCTCGGCTTTGCCGATGCGGCGCTCGATGTGTTCGGCGCTCTGCCTTTCTCGACGCCGGCAACGCGCGAAATGTTCGAGCTGAAAGTGCTCGGACTCGCGGTGATCTTCGCCTATTCGTTTTTTAAGTTCGTCTGGTCGTATCGCCTCTTCAACTATGTCGCGATCCTCATGGGCGCGATGCCGCCGGCCGGTCACCCGGACGCGGCGGAAGTCGAGGAGTCGGTGCAGCGCTCGGCGCTGATGAACATTTCGGCCGCCCGCCATTTCAACCGCGGTCTCCGCGCCTATTTCTTCGCGCTCGCTTATCTCGGCTGGTTCGGCGGCCCGGCGGCGCTGATGCTGACGACCATCCTTGTCGCGATCGTTCTGTGGCGCCGCCAGTTCTCGTCCGACAGCGTTCTCGCCGCGACCTGGACGCAGGCCTGATGGCCGACGCGTTCGAAGACGCCATTCTGCGGGTCGCCAAACGGACCCTGCCCGGTGAAACTTTCAGCCCGGCGGAAGCCGCGCGCGAGGCGGCGCAGGAGACCGGCGGCCAATGGGAGCCGCTGCTCAAAGCGATCCGCGGCGCCGCGGTCCGGCTCGCGCTCGACGGGCGTGTCGTTATTCTTCTGAAGGGCGAAGTCGCAGATCCCGAACATTTCCGCGGCATCTACCGCATCGGCGGCAGCGATTACTTCACGCCGCGTCAAACTCAACCCGCTTACGCTCCGCCGCGGCAGCCGATTGCGCCCGCCCGCGATTATACGCCCGCGCCGCGTCCCTACACGCCGCCGCCTCCGCCCGCACCGCCACCGGTTCCACGAGCAGCGCCCGCACCTGCACCCTCCGCCGAAGCCGCACCGGCGCGCACGCAGCCGCGCTTCACGATCACCGTCAACAAGCCTCAGCCGGCTTCGCCGCCTCAGCCGGCCGCACCCCCGCCGGCCGTCAAGCTTACGCCGCCGCCCGCGCCTCTGCCGCTCCCCGAGCCAGAGCCGGAGGAACCCGAATACGAACCGGACGATATGTCGCTCGAAGACAAGATCGCAGCGGCCATGGCGGTATCGTCCGCGCCGGCGCCTGCGATCGAGGAAGGCACGCCCGTCACGAATTTCGAATTCGACGCCGCAGCCTTCGACGAAGACTTTCTGGGCGAAGCCGGAACGCGCACGGAAGAGGCGGAAGAAGATCCCGACTCGTCTTTGCCGCCGCTCCCGCGTGCGCTGAGCTTCGACGAAGACGAGGACGGCTATGAGGATGAGGATGCCGGACGCGCGCCGCGGTCTGCGACGCTCGACGACATCGCCTCCGAGCTAGAGCGTTATCTGACTGCCCAGCTCAATCACCCGTCCCGCAGGAATGCGGAAATAGGTGATGACATCGTCGGCCTGCCGGGTGAGGAGGATAAATAGACGATCCTGCCAGTTGGGCATGGCGCCGCCCTCCGGCGAAATCTTGAACGTGCGACGGCCGATGAAGAACGAGGTCGACATGATCTCGAAGCTCAGACCGTCCTGCTTGCAGCGGTCGAGCGCGCGCGGAATGTGCGGCGACTCCATATAGCCGTAGCGCAGGACGACGCGGGAGAAGTCGTCCGAGATTTTCTCATAGGACGAGCGGTTTTCGCGCGGGACGTAGGGACGCGGCTCGGTGACGACAGTGAGCAGGACGTTCTGCTCATGCAGCACTTTGTTGTGCTTGAGATTGTGCATCATCGCCGCCGGCGCGACTTCGGTGTCGGAGGTCAGGAACACCGCCGTGCCGGTAACGCGGACAATGCTCTTGCTCTTGGCCATCGAGCCTACGACGTTCGACAGCGGCACGCTTTCGCGGCGCACTTTTTCGGCGACGATGCGCGTGCCGCGCACCCAGGTCCACATGCCGATGACGATCAGAAAGCCGAGCGCCAGGGGAATCCAGCCGCCGTCGGCAAGCTTCAGAAGATTTGCCGTGAGGAAGGCCGAGTCGAGCAGGAAGAAGGGCAGCGCCACCGCAACCGCCGCAATCCAGCCCCAGCCCCACAGCCGCGCGATGACAGGAACGGCCAGCATGGTCGAGACGATCATCGTACCGACAACGGCGATGCCGTACGCCGCGGCGAGATTGGACGAGGTTTCGAAAATCACGACGAGGAACAGCGCGCCGGCCAGCATCAGCCAGTTGACCTTGGGCATATAAATCTGACCGCGCTCCTTCTCGGACGTATGCGACACCGCAAGGCGCGGCAGAATGCCGAGCTGCGTTGCCTGATGCGTCAGCGAATAGGCGCCCGTGATGACGGCCTGCGCGGCGATGACCGTCGCGGCGGTCGCCAGGAGAACAAGCGGCAGACGGCCCCATTCCGGCGCGGTCGAGAAGAAGAGATTGCCGACCGTATCGGGATGGCTGAGCGCAAGCGCGCCCTGGCCGAGATAGTTCACCACAAGGCCGGGCAGAACGAAGAACAGCCAGGCCCGGCGGATCGCGGTGCGGCCGAAATGGCCCATATCCGCATACAGAGCTTCCGCGCCGGTGACGGCGAGGAACACCGAGCCGAGCACGGTGAAGCCTAAAATGCCGTGGCCCGTCATGAAGCTCAGCGCGTAAAGCGGGTTCAGCGCATTGAGGATGTCGGGCGCGTCATTGATATGGACGATGCCGAGGATGGCGAGCGTTGCAAACCACACCAGCATGATCGGGCCGAAAAAGGCCGAGACCTTCGCCGTGCCGTAGGATTGCACCGCATAGAGGATAATGAGGATGCCCATGACGATGGGCACGATCCAGCTCTCGTCGATATCGGTCGTGTATTCGAGACCTTCGACGGCGGACAGAACGGAAATTGCCGGCGTCAGAATGGCGTCGCCGTAGAACAGCGACGCACCGACAATGCCGAGCGCCAGAACAAGATTGCTCGGGCTCTTCATCGTGCTCTGCGCAAGCGTGACCAGCGAGAGCGTGCCGCCCTCGCCGTGGTTGTCGGCGCGCAGCAAGAGCGCGACATATTTCAGCGTGACGACAAGGAAGAGCGCCCAGACCAGCAGCGAGACGATGCCGATGACTTCGACACGCGTCGGCGCGCCGCCGGCATGCAGCAGGGATTCACGCAGAGCGTAAAGCGGGCTCGTGCCGATATCGCCATAGACGACACCAAGCGAGCCGAGGGTGAGCCACCAGGTAGCACGCGACGAACGTTCGCCATGCTGCTCATCCGGCGCGGCGATTTCCACGGCGGCATTTCCTGACGATGTGAAGGACATTTTTGGACTTTAAGCCCGTGACGCGCCGGAGCGGCGCTTGCACCTTTAGAACGCGGCTTGGCGGAAAATGTGCCGCCGCAAAAAGGCGCGCCGGTATACGCCCCCCGCAGGCCGCACGCAATGCGGGCGGGCCCTACCAGCCATGCTTTTTGAGCAGGGTTAGAGAAACCCGAACCACCACGTAGCCAAACCCAAAAAGGCAAAGAAACCAATGACATCCGTCACGGTCGTGACGAAGACCCCGGAGGCCACGGCGGGGTCGAGCTTGAGCTTGTTGATGCTGAGGGGAACGAGCGTCCCGAAAAGGCCGGCGACCAGCATATTGACGATCAAAGCGGTCGCGATGACGACGCCAAGGTCCAGATTGCGGAACCACAGGCCCGCCCCTGCGCCGAGCACCATGGCCAGCGAAACGCCGTTGACGAGACCGACCAGAACCTCGCGCGCGATGATGCGGCGGACATTGCGGCGGCCGAGCTCGCGCATGGCCAGCGCGCGCACCGTCACCGTCATGGCCTGCGTTCCGGCATTGCCGCCCATGGAGGCGACGATCGGCATCAGGACCGCCAAAGCCACCATCTGCTCGATCGTGCCTTCGAACAGGCCGATCACAGATGCAGCGAGGAAGGCCGTCAGGAGATTGACGAGCAGCCAGGGAAAGCGCCCGCGCGCCGTCTGGAACACCGTGTCGGAGAGTTCTTCGTCGCCGACGCCGGCAAGTGCCTTGATGTCTTCATCGGCTTCCTGGTGGATGACGTCGACGATGTCGTCGACCGTCAATACACCGACAAGCCGCCCCGCTTCGTCCGTCACCGGCGCGGAGACGAGATTGTAGCGCTGGAAGAGGCGTCCCGCCTCTTCCTGGTCTTCGGTCGCCGCAACTTCGCGGACTTCGTCTTTCAGAATGCTTTCGAGCCGCGCCTCGCGCGGGCTGCGCAGCAGCATGTCGAGCGGCACGGTACCGAGAAGTTTGAAGGCCGGATCGATGACATAGACTTCGTAGAAGGTCTCCGGCGCATCCTTCATTTCGCGCAGATAGTCGATCGTGCGTCCGGCCGTCCAGAAGGGCGGCACGGCGACGAAATCCGTCTGCATGCGGCGGCCGGCCGTCTCTTCCGGGAAATCGAGGCTTCGCGTCAGCGCCGCGCGTTCGGGCAGCGGCAGGCGTTCGAGGATTTCCTGACGGTCCTCGGCCTCCATGTCTTCGAGAATGTAGACGGCGTCGTCGCTATCGAGTTCGCGCAGACCCTCGACCGTCACATCGGTCGGCAGGCTTTCGAGCAGCTGGAGGCGGACGCTCTCGTCGACTTCGGTGAGCGCTGTGAAGTCGAACTGATCGCCGAGAAGCTCGACCAGGCCGGGCCGGTCATCCGCATCGAGCGCTTCGAGGAGTTCGCCGAGATCGGCCTCATGCAGATCGCCGACCAGCGATCTCAGCCGCTCGGCATCGCCGGTGCGGATCGTCTCGCTGACGGCCTCGACAAGCGCAGCCGTGACATGGCCCTCCGCCTCCTCCGGGGCGGGCGCGTCAGGCTCGGGCGTCAGGAGGTCCGGCTCGGCCATTTAAGGCTCCGGCTAAAGGGCTGATTTCAGGCCCTTGTAGCGATCTCTTCGCTCCGGGCAATGGGCGATCATGGATTGGCCACACAGCAATAGATTATGGCGAACGCCTTCCTCTCGATTCCCTTCCCGAGGTCCCTCATGCGTCTTGCCCGCTTCGCCCCGCTCGCCGCCCTGTGTCTTGCCCTGGGAGGCTGTTTCGATGTCGGCCAGACGCTGAAGGTCACCAGCGAGAGCGAGGCGGTGTTCGAAGTGAGGGCCGCCGTCCCGGCCTCCACCATCGCCGCTGCCCAGAGCGTGCCGGGGCTCGCGGACCGCCCGTTCTGCGCCGACAAGGAGGCCGCCGAGAAGCTCGGCCTCAAGGTCACGGTCGAGACCATGGCCGAGGGCCCGGACCAGATCTGTCTGATGAAGGCCCAGGGCTCGCTCGCCCAGATCGCCAAGGTCGCGGCCGATAAGTCCTATCTGCCGAAAGACGCGCCTCCGACCGCCGGCAATGCCCTCGTCTACGATCTTGAACCCGCAGGCGGCGGATTGTGGCGGCTGACGGTTGTGCTGAGCCCGCCGCCGGAAGTTCAGGCGCTGGCCGGCGCCGACGAGATCACCAAAGCGGCGCAGTCCATGATCTTCGGCTCGACCGCGGGCAAAGGCATAGGCTGGGCGGTCGAGGCCAAAGAGATTGTCGAGAGCTCAGGGACCGTCTCGCCGGACAAAACGCGCGCCGAGTTCGAAGTTCCGCTCAGCGAGCTTCTGTCAAAGCCTGAGCCGGAATACCGGTTTGTAACGACGTTCAGGCCCTAAAGCGGATCGGAAAAAGCGCGGCCGGCTGCCTGCGGCCGCAGCAACTTTTATGTTGTATTTTGAACACAGTAGGCTCGGTTCATACAACCAATCAATTCCATCCCACGGGCAGTTCAACTAGCGTTTTCAGGCGGCTGGGGGGAACGACCGTGAAAACAGTGTTGCGTTGCGTAATCGTGCTGTCGACGGCTCTCGGACTGTCGGCCTGCAGCGCCCATAAGGGCGCGCTCTGGAAGCACCCGCCGAGCCATGTGAACAATGTCGAGGTTACCCTCGCAAAGCCGATGGGATCGCCGGCGCTGGCCGAAACGATCCGCGTAAAGACTCTTGCAGAAGCCTCGCGCTATGGCGCTGTCGGTAACGCAAAGACCTTGCGCGTTTCGATCACCCATTATCACAAGAAAAATCCGGCTCTGTCGCTGCTGTTGAGCGATTCAAATAATATCAGGGCCGATGTCTCGGTGGTCGATACTACGACTTTGGCAGAAGACACCAAGATGCAGATGATAACTTCCGACCCAGTGCCCGCAGACGGGATTATCGGCGCGGTGGTCGCAATATCGCAGACGGAGGCCGAGGTCGAAGAGATGCTGACGACACAGTTTGCGTCCGAGGTTCTGGCGCGTGTGTATGGCTCGAAAGCAGCAAAGATCGCACGGAAGAACCCGCCTTCTGTTGTCGCGCCTGCCGCAACGCCTCCGGGCACGGTTCCGAAACCCGCGGCGAAGGGCACGCCCGTTGCACTTGCGGCACCGCAGCCTGCACCTGCACCTGCGCCCGCACCGGCACAGAAAGCTCCGCGGATTCAGTAAAGGAGATCGCGGCGGCGCGTCTGCGCGTCGCCGCGAGACTGCCGTCACACGTGCCGCTGTTCGCAGAACCGCAGCCGGTTTCCGAACGGATCGATCACCGTCATCTCAAGGCCCCAATCGACCTTCTCCACGCCCGGCCGCATGTTCTGATACTTCTTGGCGTTGAGCTCGCGGTGATAGGCCTCAATGCCGGTCATGCGGACAAAGGCCGTGCCGCCGGGCGTCGCATCTCCGTGATGCTCGCTGATGTGGACAATGACGCCGCCGCGCGACAGCTGCAGATAAAGCGGCAGGTCCGGCGCGAACCGGTGCTCCCAATCCGTCCGGAAGCCGAGAAAGCCTTCATAGAATTCGCGCGCCTTGTCTTCCGAAAAACTGCGCAAAACCGGGATCGCGGGTTCGATGGAAATTTGGCCGTTGTCAGTCCGCACTTCGCTGGAAATTCGGGCCGACAGCGTGTTCCAGTCGCGGAAACCGAACTGCTCGGCGACGATTTCGAGAGCGGCGCTATGGGAAATTTTGACGTCGCGCGCGGCAAGCGCGGATTCGAGCGTCTTCGCCATCGCCTTGGCGTTCACAAAAGTGCGCATGATGATCCTATCCGTTTTCACACGGCGGAAATTTCGGTCAGGGCTCGCATTGCCGACACATCCGCCGTCTGAAGGACAGGACATGCAGAAGAGATACGTTCACCATCCCATAAGGGCGCGAGCGGCAGGCCGTATCAGCCGGAGCGGAAGCTAGCGCAAGGACCGGCGGGCGGGCAAGCCGGGCTTTTAAAGGAAGCGCTTGGGAATGCGATCGTTCAGCGGGAACATCGGGAAATAAGGCCGCGCTTCGTCGATGACGCGCCGGACGGACGGCCGCTCGACCAGCCGGTCGAAATAGGCGGCGATATTCGGATAGGCGCCGTCGAAGGGCGTTGTGATCCCCGCATAGAACAGAGCCGGGGCCGCCGCGCAGTCGGCAAGGCTGAAGCGCTGGCCGATGGCCCAGACCTTGTCCGAAAGATGCCGCTCCAGCATGCCATACGCCGTCAGAATATTGGCGTGCGCTTCCGCGACGCCGTGCCGGTCGTTTTCGCCGGAAGGCCGGAAATTATCGATGACGATCTTCTGCATCGGCACGTGGATATAAAGATCGAAAAAGCGGTCCCAGAGCCGCGCATCGATGGCCTGTTCGGTGATTTCGGGAATGAGCCTTTGACGACCCGGATAATACTGCTCCAGATAATCGACGATGATCGTCGTTTCCGGGATTGTCTTGTCGCACGCCTCATCGCGCAGGACCGGAATTTTTCCGACCGGCCATAGGCTGAGAAAGCTCGCGCTCGCATCCGGATCCATCAGATCGACGATATGCGGCATGAACGGCGTTTCGTTCTCGTAGAGCGCGATCAGGACCTTGTGGCAGAACGAGGCGAGCGGATGCAGATAAAGCGTCAGCGCCATCAGAACACGACGACGCCGCGCACGCTCTCGCCGTGATGCATGAGATCGAAGCCCTTATTGATGTCTTCGAGCGGCATCGTATGGGTGATCATCGGATCGATCTCGATCTTGCCGTCCATATACCAGTCGACGATTTTCGGCACATCGGTGCGGCCCCGCGCACCGCCAAAGGCCGTGCCTTTCCAGACGCGGCCGGTGACGAGCTGGAAGGGCCGTGTCGAAATCTCCTGCCCCGCGCCGGCAACGCCGATAATGATGCTTTCGCCCCAGCCGCGATGGCAGCTTTCGAGCGCCTGGCGCATGACCTTTGTCGATCCCGTGCAATCGAACGTGTAGTCCGCGCCGCCGATCTGATCGGCGCCTCGCTTTGTCATATCGACAAGGCGCGGCACGACATCGCCATCGATCTCCGTCGGATTGACGAAATGCGTCATGCCGAAACGCTCGCCCCAGGCCTTCTTGTCGTTGTTGATATCGACGCCGATGATCATATCGGCACCGACAAGCCGCAGGCCCTGAATGACGTTGAGGCCGATGCCGCCGAGACCGAAAACGATGGCTTTGGAGCCCGGCTCGACCTTGGCCGTGTTGATGACGGCGCCGATGCCTGTCGTTACACCGCAGCCGATGTAACAAATCTTGTCGAAAGGCGCGTCTTCGCGCACTTTCGCCACCGCAATCTCGGGAAGCACCGTGAAATTCGCAAAGGTCGAGCAGCCCATATAGTGGTGAATTTTCTTGCCGCCGATGGAAAACCGCGAGGTGCCGTCGGGCATCAGCCCCTGCCCCTGCGTTGCGCGGATGGCGGTGCAGAGATTTGTCTTGCGTGACAGGCAGGACGGGCACTGCCGGCATTCGGGCGTATAAAGCGGAATGACATGATCGCCGGGTTTCAGCGATGTGACCCCGGCGCCGACCTCGCGAACAATGCCCGCGCCTTCATGGCCGAGGATGGCTGGAAAGAGGCCCTCCGGATCTTCACCTGACAGCGTGAACCAGTCGGTGTGGCAGATGCCGGTGGCCTTGATCTCAATCAGGACTTCCCCGGCTTTCGGGCCTTCGAGCTGGACCGTCATGATTTCGAGGGGCTTGCCCGCTCCGACCGCCACCGCTGCACGCACGTCCATGAACGATCCTCCCTTTTATTGTTGTCGATTATGGGTCAGGCGGCGCGGTTCCGGTAGCGCCCAAGCCTGCTATTTTCGTTCAATCAATCGCCGGCTCATCGGCCTCTTTGGGCGGAGCCTCTTCCTCGATGATGATGAAATCGAGGGGCCCTCCCGGAACATCGTCGTCGAAAATGCCGATGACGAGACGTCCGGTCGCCCAGGCGAGCGTATCGAGATCGGTGCGCCCTTTGAGGCAGAGCGGCCCGTCTTCATAGGGCTGATGCCCATGGACGATATGAAAGCCGGAATGCCCCTCGTCGTAATCTTCCGGATAGCGTTTCCAGAGCAATGTATGTGCATCTTGCGCATCGAGCGGCTTCAACGGATCCACGCCGGCATGAACATAGACGCGATGGATGTCGCGATGCAGCAGAGGCAGGCTGTCCATCCATAGGACGTGCGAGACCGGCACAAGCTCGGGCTGATAGCTGCCGTCGAAAGGCTGACCATAGGAGCGCAAAGTCGCATCGCCGCCATTGCCGAGCCAGGGGCTTGGATCGCGCCCGCCGATGATGGTGCGGACCATCATCTCTTCGTGATTGCCCTTCAGGCAGATCCAGCTCCAGCCGGGCCGCGGCCCGTCGATCAGGCATTCGACGATCTCACGGCTGCCCGAACCGCGATCGATATAATCGCCGAGAAACACGATCTTTCCCGGCGGTTCTTCTTCGATCTGCGCTAGGGCGATTTCAAGCAGGTCCCACCGCCCGTGGAGATCGGGAACGGCATAGGTTTTGGTCATCCGCTAGCGACCGAAAAACAGCGCGCTCAAGGACCACGATCTACGATATGTCGTGATCTGGTCGGCGAAACGAAGCCCGGTGAGCCAATTTCGAAGACGCAATTGGTGTGTCTTCCCTTTCATTACTTTTTTCTGCAGGGAATAGCGGCTGAAGCCGCTCTCCCGCATACGCTCCATAAGTTCAGCCTCTTCGTGCGCTTTATCCGGAATTTTGCGAACATCGAAATCGATCATCACGTTCCGAACCTTACGGATCTCCCCTGAATCCAAGAGATCATTCATGATGTCGCATTCTGAACCTTCGCAGTTCAGTTTCATCACGACGAGGTCGTCCTCGGATATATGGTCGCGAAAAAAGGCGCTGGCGCTGACGAGCTCCCCTGTCAAGCAGGTCTTCTCACCGCCTTTGCCGGCATAAACCGACATCCCGACACCCGAACCATAAACAGTGAAGCTACCATTGCGATTCGAAAGGCCAAAAGGACACCATTCGACACGCCTTTCGTCTGCGAACCGGCGCGATGCTTCGGTGAACGGTTCGGCAACGGGTTCGAAAAAATAGATTAGGTCGAAGAGATATGATGGCTTCAGTACCTCCTCGAGGGTCTGACCACAATTTCCGCCAACATCGAGGAACAGTTTTCTCACCCCTATGCCGCCTCGACAAAAAAGGCGTCGAAGAACGCATCGGTGATCTGGCTCACCGTCGTCCGTTCCACGTGGCGCAGGTCCTTGCGGTAACCTTCGAAGAAGCCCAGCGCGCCGACGAGCTCGTAGGATGGCAGATAGAAGACGTTTTCACGCTCGCGCGCGGCGCGCCCGAGAACCGCCCGCAGAATGGATTTTCCTTCGATGCTCGCTGTCATTACATCCGTATTCTGGAAGGTCCGCGCAAGAGGAACCGGTGAGACCGACATAACGATCGGCGCATCGGGCTTGCGCGCCCGGATGAGGTCGACGATGGCGAGCACATTATCGAGATTCTCTTCAAAACTGCTGACATGCAGCTCCGTTTCATCCGCCCCGCCGCCACCCCCATAAGAGGGCTTCTGGCAGACGACTTTGCCGCTTTTGCGGTTGATGAAGACCTCGGTCATGCCGAAGGTGAAAAGAAACGCGGTGGCGGTCTGAAAACCGCGGGCCGTTTCGGCGTTGATGGCATCGATGACGGCGGTGAGGTTTTCGGGGTCGGCAGCTCGAATGACCCTTTTATAGGGGTCCTGATAGACGCCCCCCTCCCACGGCACGCGATATTCGGCGCTGCGTTTCGTCAGCCAATAATCACCGGCATCCTGCCGCCAAAGGCCGAGCGCCTGCTCAAGCTGCAGGCGAACACTGAAAGTGTTGTAGTAGCTGAGATGATCGTTCTTCAACTCCGGTGCGGATACATCATTTTCCGCAAAGGCCACATCCTTGTAGTGCGGCACACATTCAATGCGCTTTCCGGTCAGCGCTTTACGGATTTCCTCGGCAAAGCAGCTGCCCATTGCGAAAAACACATCGTTCTTCGTGAAGATCGGCCGGCGCTGAATGGTAATCTTGCGCTGATCGGCAAACTGGCCGAACCGGGCATTGGCCCGCTCAGTCGCGACGAGATTGAAGGTCGGCCGTATGATCGAGGCAGCCGCAACCCGGCACCGCCGCGCCAGCCGCTTCATCACTGCCCCGATATTATTCATCCCTATGGCCTCATAAGGGATTCCGCGCACGCTTCACTGTCTCAAGGAGATGCCCGGCCAGCAAGGAGATTCCGCGAAGCCGGCCAAGCCTGTGAGTTTCTTTCTTTGAACAGCGGCACGAGGCGTGTACGAAAGCCGGTGCCCCGCCCAAGCGATGCGGATTCTAAAGGAGAATCCGGCGCGTCCGCCGACGAGTTCATCCGAGATGATCGATCCCTCGAACACGCTACTGTGTATTTTCTCCTATAATATGGGGCCTGCGCTCAGGACGTGTCTCCAGTCGATCCGCGATATGTGCGCGGGGTTTTCCGTTGTCGTCATCGACGATGACAGCCGGGATGCCGAAACACTCAAGGTCATTTCTGAGTACGAGGACATGTTCGTTGAGGTTTTTCGTTCCACCGACCACAAGCAGGGCCGGCGGCACGGCAACTTATACGTCAATATTCAACGCATGTATGAATATGCACATACGGCTGGCTGGACCTATCTGTTCATGATCCAGGATGACATGCAGTTCGTGCGACCGTTTTCAAACGATATTCGGAAGCAGTACTCGAGGCTTTTCGAAGACAACCCTAGCCTTATCCAAATCGATCCAAGATTCCTTCGCCGTGGCGGTAATTATGAAGTGCTGCCGGAGCAGCGCGCCTATCGCTACAACGCGACAACATCCTATGCCGATGCCGGCATCACAAATATTGAGCGATTGAAGGCTTTGAAGTGGAGTTTCCAGGAGGGCGAACGCAACAATGCGCGCGCGCTAACTGCATTGGGTTGCCAGCGCGTGTTTCCATTCAGCACAATTATGGCACAGGTGCCGTTTCCGACGGTCTTTCGTCGCGGCAAACGAAAGCGATCGCTGATATTACTGCATCGCGGTCATTACCGTTTTCAGTATATGACAGAGGCGGAAATAGCAGTGATGGATTCACGGCCGGCGGAAGAGCGGCCCTATTTCAGGACATTTCTGAAACCCGCGAATATGCGGCTTAGCCGCATTGTCTACGCGTTGCGCAAAGACTCCAAAATTCACAACTGACCGTCTTTCGATCCTGAGGCTTGAACCGCAGAGGCTGCAGGCGCGACATATGAAGGCTGGGGTTGCGTAAAGGACGGTGAAATCAGACGCTTGCCCTCGGGCATGTGATCGCGCGGCCAATCCGGCCCGGCTAATATCTGTGAGGGAATCCTTCCGATGATCTACGCCTTCGAGAACGCGCAAAAGATGAACTGCAATCATAGGATGCAATCCTCGGTCTCCGCGTCCCCGCCGCACCTTCAGCGCTGCTGATTATTTCGTTATTACATCCGATCGACATGAAAGCGCCCTGGGCATCCGACCGACCGCTGCGTCGCCGAGCGATTAAGATCGCTGCGCTCGCGCTCGGGCCCCGATGGTCGCACACCCACAACTGGACACCGTTTCTGGAACTCCGGAAGGCCGACGGCAGAGAGCCCGGCACAATCGTCTATCGGGGCCGCAAGGTCGGACGGTTCATCCCGGCCGACCGGCTGAAGGATAAGGCCGGTGCGGCTGCGATCCAGATCATCGGATCGGGCCCCTCGGTGCTGATGATGGATTTGTCGGCCATCGCTCCGGGCTCGGCAATCCTTCTGAACGGCGCGCTCGAGCTGATCGGCTCGCAGATCGAAAGGCCGCTTGCGGTCATTATCGAAGACGAGCGGTTCATCTGGCGGCATTTCGCGAAGTTTCGGGCAAAGGTGCCCCCCGGCGTGCCCTGCATCCTGTCGGTCGGTGTCATCCGCGCCATCTGCGAGATCGATGCCGCCTGGTTCACAGAACGCGAGATCGTTCTGATCGACGATATAAGAAAGCCCTATCACGCCCCGAAGCCCAAGCTCGGCGACCTCAAGACGAGATCGCATGTGGCGATGAGCCATGACGGCGATGCCGGCATTTCTCTTGCGCCTGATCTTGGCGTGTTCCAGGGCGGATCGGTTGTGATCTCGGCTTTGCAATTTGCCATCCACTGCCGCCCGAAATCGATCGGGCTGATCGGCATCGATATTTCGAACGCCAACGAACCGCGGTTTTATGAAGGCAATGGAAGCCGAGCGCCCTCCGGGCTTAAGCGGGCGGAGGGACGCATCCTGTCGCATCTTCTGCTCGGCCGAACCATCTGCGCGTCCAACGAGATCGAACTCCTCAATCATTCGCCGACATCCGTGCTAAACAGGCACGATTTCGCCTACGACAACCGGTTCGAAAAGCGCAAGACCTGATGAGGCTTTTCAAAAAACCTCCCTATACAAAGCAGATCGCGATCAAGCCGCCCGAGCCGGCGCCGGACCGCGCCGGGGTGGCGATTGCCGCAACCGTTCGCAATGAGGGTAGTTACATCACCGAATGGCTGGCTTATCACCGCGCCGTCGGCATTCGCCATTTCATCATCTATGACGACGGCTCGACGGACGAGACGGTCAGCGAGATCAAACGCACGCTTCCCGCGGACAGCTTCACCATCATCCCCTGGTCGCTGCGCACCGTCGATGTCAGCTCGTATCAGATCCTGAACAGCCAGGCGATCGCGTTTTCGCATGCCATTTTAAACTTCGGCCGGCATTACCGCTGGATGGCCTTTATCGATGCCGACGAGTTTCTACTGCCGAAATCCGGCAAGACCGTCGAGGAAGCGCTTTTACGCGTGAACGGCTTTCCGAACGTCTCGCTGCCCTGGCACATGTTCGGGACCAGCAATCACGACAGGCGCCCGCCCGGGCCGATCCTTGAGAACTATACGATGCGCGGCGCGGACCCGCTCAGCCGCAAAAAGAACGCCAGCAACTTCAAATGCGTCGTCGATCCATGCGAAGTGACGGAAGTCTCGATCCATCATTTCAAAACGCGTCTGCACGGCGAGAACACCTGCAACGATGTCGGCTATGTCACGACGCGCAAGGGCCGCAAGAGCCCGGCCTTCTATTCGAGCGGCGCTTTGCAGCTGAACCACTATTATTCGAAATCGAAGGAAGAGCTGGAGGCCAAACTGGCGCGCGGACCCGCCTCCCCGGCCTCGCGCCTGCGCTATGAAACGCGGGTGCGGACGGCCATGGCGAGCATCGAGTCCGACATGGTGGAGGACGGCCAGATGATCGCTTTCCTCAACCGCAACGGGATCAAACTCTGATCTGGTTTCGATAGTTCAGGCAATGGTTTAACCGGTAATCCAAGCCCCTTCGAATCACCCATAAACTCCAGCGTAACCTTGTCTTTTAGACAGATCGTAACGGCGCGCTGCTACATGTTTGGGCGCTATCAAGCCTAGGGGGCTTATCTCCGATGACCTCTTCTTCCCTTGCTCCGCTGGTCTCCACCCTGCGGCAAAAACGAGATGCGCGTCCGCAAGACGTTCTCGCTCTGCGCCTTGCGGTGTTCGACGACGCGACCGTATCGCAAACCGACGCCGAAGCGCTCATGGCTCTCGATGAATGCATGTCCCAGCCCTGCCCCGAATGGCGGGCTTTTTTTGTGGAAGCGCTCACCGATTTCATCGTCCAGCAGGAACAGCCGCGCGGCTACGTCGACAGCGCCAACGCCCGCTGGCTGATGAACCGCATCACGCGCGACGCCACGGTGAAGCCCAACGAACTCGAACTTCTCGTCCGTGTGATGGAAACCGCCGTGTCGGTACCGCCGGAACTGCACAAGTTCACGCTGAAACAGGTTCGCCACGCCGTTCTCTTTGGCGACAGCCGCAACACCGTGACCGAGCACGAAGTGGAAATCCTGCGCCGCACGCTTTTCGCCTCGGCCGGCGAAGGCAGCATCGCCATCACCCGCGATGAGGCCGAAATCCTGTTCGACATCGCCAATGCGACGAAGGACAGCGACAATGCCGCGAGCTGGGCGGACTTCTTCGCCAAAGCCGTCGCCAATCTTCTGATGGCGGCGAAGGGCTATACCGCGCCGAGCCGCGAAATCGCGCTGCGCCGCGGCCGCTGGCTGAACGACCAGAGCGTCGATCCGATGTCGTTTACGGCGCGCGTCCTCGCCTCGCTCTCGAACGGACTGCTCGCCAATTACAGCCTGCCCGACAATACGCCGTCCGCCGACACCAGCGGCCATGAGATCATCACCGCCTCCGAAGCCGAATGGCTCTCGGCCCAGGTGAAGAAAGACGGCATGCTGTCGGAAATCGAGAAGATCATGCTGGAGCGCATCCGCACCGAGGCGTCGAACCTGCATCCGACGCTGCAGCCGCTCTTCGAATGGGCGGCGTAAGAACGCCGCTTTTCGCAGCTGCACGACAACAAATCCCGGAAGCGGTGTGCTCCCGGGATTTTTCTTTAAGCCGCAGGCGCTGGCGCCGCGGTCTCGATGCGATACGGCGTCGGCAGATCGAAGACGGTACGCATCGCCCGATCGACATCCTTCGGATAGAAGGGCTTCTTCAGGAAGATTTCGACGCGCTGATTGCCGAAGCGGCGCAGCACGTTTTCTTCCGGCTCACTCGAATTGACGACGACGCGCACATTCGGATTTTTCGAACGCAGGCGCGCCAGCGTCTGCGGGCCGTCAATATCGGGCATGTTCATGTCGAGAAAAACGACGTCGTAGCGGCCCTTGTCGCAGAGATCGACGGCCTGCATGCCGGTGCCGGCTTCGTCCATCGTCACGCGGAAGATCGACTGATCGATGATCTTTGAAATGACGCGGCGCACCGTCGCCGAGTCGTCGACGAGAAGCGCCCGTACGGGCTGCACCAGCCGCTCATAGGTTTTGAAGATCGCAATGAGGTCGCCGCCCGGAAACGGCTTGGCGAGGAAGTCGTAGGCTTCGAGTTTGCGCGCAATCTCGACGATCTCGGATTTCGGCTGTCCGGACATCAGCACGACGAAGGTCTGGTTGCCCTGCTGACGCGCACGGCACAGCGCTTCGATGCCGGTCATGCCGGGCATATGGACGTCGAGAAACGCCATATCGAAACGCTGCTCTCCGAGCAGCTTCAGACAGACTTCTCCGTCCTCGGCTTCGATCACCTCGACGGGCGATGGCCAATGTTTCGCAAACTCGATGAAGAGTTTTCGGACGGTGGCTGAATCGTCGGCCACCAATACGCGAATTGCAGTTGCGCTCACATTCACGGCAGTCCCCCCGGACGCGGCCAGAGACCAGGGAAACTACGTAGGGAGACTTAAATCTTAGTTTATCTAATATCCGAAAGTATAACACGTCTGAATTGTGATAGGAGTTCTACCTGGCCGATATCTGTTTCGAAGTCCGCGGCAGCGTGCAGGGCGTGGGCTATCGCGCCTGGCTGCAGCGCGAGGCACGCAAACGCGGCCTCAAGGGCTGGGTGCGCAATCGCCGGGACGGCCGGGTCGAGGGCCTGCTCTGCGGCCCCCGCGCGGACATTGAAGGCATGCTGCTTCTGATCCGGCGCGGGCCCCCTGCCGCGTCCGTCGATCATGTCTGTCGGCGCCCGGCGACCGAAGAAGAACTCGCGCTCGGCAATGGCGGGTTTTCGGTGCTGCGCGACGCTTAAGGCAGGGCCAGTTCGAGCGGGGCGCCCTCTTCCTGCCGGACATCGCCGAAGACATCCCGGAAGGCCGTCAGAAGCGCCGCATCCACCTCATCCATCGAAACCGGGTGCCCGAGATCGACGAGGCTGGTCACGCCCGGCCCCTGCACGCCGCAGGGCACGATGCCTCCGTAATGGCCGAGATCCGGCTCCACATTGAGACTGATGCCGTGAAAGCTCACCCAGCGCCGCACCCGCACGCCGAGGGCGGCGATCTTGTCCTCGGCACCCAGGCCCTTGTCCGGCCGGCGGACCCAGACACCGACCCGGCCGTCGCGCAATTCCCCCTCGATCCCGAAAGGAATCAGCGCCCGGATGAGCCATTCTTCGAGGGCTGCCACAAAGGCCCGGACATCGGGCCTGCGGCGTTTAAGGTCGAGCAGCACATAGGCTACCCGCTGGCCAGGGCCGTGATAGGTGAACTGGCCGCCCCGCCCCGTTTTAAAGACGGGGAGCCGGGCGGCATCCAGAAGGTCCTCCTCGCGGGCGCTGGTGCCCGCCGTGTAGAGCGGAGGGTGTTCCAGCAGCCAGACCAGCTCATCCGCACGGCCCTCGGCTATGGCCTCTGCGCGGGCCTCCATGGCCGCAACTGCCGCCTCATAAGGGATAAGCCCTGGGCTGACCCGCCATTCCACGGGGGCCGCCGGGCCCGAAGGACCGAAGGGTTTCAGGCTGTTAAGCATGGATTAACCATAACCGTGCTGACCTTGGGCCGTCCCCGGTGGGACCGCGTTTAAGGGATTCCATGGCAAGTCTAGACGACATCCGCCTCGATATATCGGTCACGCTCGGCGAGACCACTATGCCCGTCCACCAGCTTCTGCGCATGGGCCGCGGCGCGGTGATCGAGCTGGATGCGACCGAGGACGACGAGGTCACGATCATGGCCAATTCCATGCCGATCGCCCGCGGCGCCATCGTCGTCATCGGCAACCGGATCGCCGTCGAGGTCAAGCAGATCCTCAAGCGTGCGACCGACTCGCGCTAGGCCCCGGATCAGGCCCGATCGGGCTTGTACCACCCACTTCGATTTGTTACAGACGCGCCGCGCCGGGTTTCGACCCGGCTTTCTTTTCGCGGTCGTGGCGGAATTGGTAGACGCGCAGCGTTGAGGTCGCTGTGGGGCAACCCGTGGAAGTTCGAGTCTTCTCGACCGCACCATAATCACAGTGCTGTAAAAAACATCGGCGGCCTCGGCCGCCGTTTGTATTTTTACGTTTGGACTCAGGCCAAAAAGTGCACAATTGAGCTCACCGAAGGCGTTCATCGGCCGTTCAAGCAGGAACGGCTAATCCGACTGACTACCCTGCAATTTCGTGAGGTCTCATGCTCCGCACCGTGACAGTTCTTGCTGCCCTTCTCGCCCTTCCCACCGCCGCGCTGGCCGACCGTGCCGAAGCGGACGCCTGCGCGAAGAATCTCAGCGGAGAATCCCTGAAGACCTACCGCGCCGGCGTCGGCATGGTGGAAGCCAGCTCAACCCTTGAGCAGGCCGTGCGCGCCCATCTTGAGCCGCTTTATAACGCCGGCAAGATCACCGAAGCCGAAGGCCGCAAGATCGGCGAAGAAGCCGCCAAGTGCATGCGGCTGGTACATCGCAAGTAATCATCCGGCATGTCCGGCTTAAAACTCCCGGATACCTGCAGGTATCCGGGAGTTTTCGTTTTCCGGAACCTTCCGCCGTGGAATATGCTTTCGTTACGCACCACGGGAGGGACTTTCATGATCCGCAGTCTGACCGCTTTGTCTCTTATGGCCCTCACGACGCCGGCTTTCGCCGATCGGGCGGAAGCCGATCTGTGCGCCAAAAATCTCACCGAGCCCGCGATCAGCGTCTACAATTTCGGCATCAGCAAAGTCGAAGCCAAATCGACCCTCGAACAGGCCGTGCGGCCCTATCTGGAGCCGCTGGTGCAGTCGAACAAAATGACCGAACAGGATGCCCGCAAGCACGGGCGCGCGGCGGCCGAATGTCTGCGGCTGGTGCACCGCAAGGAACAGCTACCGCCGCAGTAAATCGATGACACGGGCGGCGGCCTGCATTTCCGCAAAGCGGCCCGCGCGCCGCTCCGCCGCCTCATCATCCTCGCCCCACAATTCGGCATTCCAGTCTTCGTCGACATGCGCGGCCGCCCAGGCCTCGTCGACGGTGAGCCGCTTTTCAATCAAAGCCACGGTCAGAAGCGCCGAACCGGTCAGCGTCGTGACGACGCTCGCCGCGGCGAGGCGGAATATATCGAGCCGCTCCAGCACCGCGGAGATCGCTTCAAGCGATGACGCGGGCTGTTCGACGAAGACAATGCCTTCCGCAAGCACAAAACGCGCACCGAGCGTCTCATGCGCCCAATCGAGCACCGGATCCCATTTCGCGCGCTGATTTTCGACGAGACGCTCCGGCGCCTCGGCGCGATAGCAGAGGAGATCGGACGCCGCATATTTCACGATCTCGGCGCGCACCGCATCGGCTTCCCTGGCAACGCCGTCGATCGCCGAATTGACAAGACGCGTCAGCGGCATTTTTGCCGGGTCGATCACATCGATCTGCGCATTCCATTCCTCGGCGAGAGCGAGCGCGAGTTTTTCTCCGGGAACAGAGACGATGTTCCTTGCCGGCGTACGCACGGAGCGGCCATCCAGCAGAACGCCGTAGCCGCCCTCCTGCTTTGCAGCCTCGGCGCTTTTGTAGAAGCGCTTGGGGAGTTCGGGACGCATCAGGCGCTGCGCGCGCTGCATCGGGCCTTCGGTTTCGCTCATCGCGCGGCCTCTTCCAGAAAATGCGCTTCGAGGGCGCGGTCGAGCTCATCGAAATGCGACAGCACGATCTGTGCGCCCGCGGCCGCCAGCGCCTCATTCGGGTGATAGCCCCAGCCGACGCCGATGGCGCGCGCACCGGCGGCCCGCGCCATTTCCATATCGAAGGTCGTGTCGCCGATCACGGTCGCGCGCTGCGGCAGAACGCCGGTCTCGGCGATGGCGGCCGAGACCATTCCCGGATTGGGCTTGGATGGATGATCGTCGGCGGTCTGGATCGTCGCGAAGCGGCCATGCAGATTGTGAAGGTCCATGATCGCATTGACGCCGCGGCGAGATTTGCCGGTGGCGATGCCGAGCACGACGTCCTCGCGCCCCGACAGCCGGTCGAGCGCCGCAAGCGCGCCGGGAAATAGCGGCTCGTGATGCTCCTCGCTCTGCCTCAGATCGAAAAAGGCGGCCTTATAAGCTTCCGTGAGCGGGCCCGCGAGCGCATCCGCCTCTTCCTTCACCAGCGCCCGCATCGCGGTTTCCAGCGACAGGCCGACAATCGACAGAACCTCGGCGCGCGAGGGAGCTGCCAGGCCATGGGCGGCGAACGCGCGATCCATGGCAGTGACGATCATGTTCTGGCTGTCGATGAGCGTGCCGTCGACGTCGAAAATAACGAGATTCACGTGGGGGCCTTTCCGGGCCTTCATTTAGTCGTTTGCGCCCTCCCCGCCAATGGCCGCAACAGCGCATGCCTAAGACCGGAAAAGGCCCGCCGGATCGCCCCGGCGGGCCCCTGATACCGTCGGCTTTGAGCCGCTCAGCGGTGCAGGTCGAAACGGTCGAGGTTCATCACCTTGGTCCAGGCGGCGACGAAATCGCGGACGAACTTCTCCTTCGAATCCGCACAGGCATAGACTTCGGCGAAGGCGCGAAGCTGCGAGTGTGAGCCGAAAATGAGATCGACGCGGGTCGCCGTCCACTTCACCGCTTTGCTCTTGCGGTCGCGGCCTTCATAGATCTCGCCCGCCTTCGTCCACACCGTGCTCATATCGAGCAGGTTGAGGAAGAAGTCGTTGGTCAGCGCGCCCGGCTTCTTGGTGAACACACCATGCTTGCTGTCGCCGGTATTGGCGCCGAGCACGCGCAGACCGCCGAGAAGCACCGTCAGCTCCGGCGCCGTCAGCTTCAGAAGCTGCGCCCGGTCGACCATCGCTTCTTCATCCTGCAGGAACTGGATCTTCTTGCTGTTCACATAATTGCGGAACGCATCGGCACGCGGCTCGAGCGGCGCAAAGGACGCGGCATCCGTCTGCTCCTGCGAGGCGTCCATACGGCCCGGGGTGAACGGCACCGCGATATTGACGCCGCCGTCCTTGGCCGCCTTCTCGACCACCGCGACGCCGCCGAGGACGATTACATCGGCCAGCGACAGGCGCTTGTCATTGCCCTTCTGCTTGCCGCTGAATTCCTTGCGGATCGCTTCCAGCTTTTCCAGCACCTTTTTGAGCTGGGCCGGTTCATTGGCCTCCCAGTCCTTTTGCGGCGCAAGGCGGATGCGCGCGCCATTGGCGCCGCCGCGCTTGTCGGAATTGCGGAAAGTCGAGGCCGAGGCCCAGGCGGTGGAAACGAGCTGCGCGACCGTCAGACCGGACGTGAGGATCTGCGCCTTCAGATCGGCGATGTCCTGATGGCTGACGACCTCATGATTGAGTTTCGGGATCGGATCCTGCCAGGCCAGATCTTCCTTCGGCACGAGCGGGCCGAGATAGCGGGCTTTCGGCCCCATATCGCGATGCGTGAGCTTGAACCAGGCGCGCGCGAACGCGTCGTTGAACTGATCCGGATTTTCGTAGAAGCGGCGTGAGATTTTCTCGTATTCCGGATCGAAGCGCAGCGACAGATCCGTCGTCAGCATTGTCGGTACGCGCTTCTTCTTCGGATCGAAGGGATCGGGGATGTTCGCCTCGGCGCCCTTCGCTGTCCACTGCTTGGCGCCGGCCGGGCTCGTCGTCAGCTCCCACTCATATTTGAAGAGGTTTTCGAAGAAGAGATTGTTCCACTTCGTCGGCGTCTGCGTCCAGATGACTTCCGGACCGCCGGTGATCGTATCTGCGCCGATGCCGGTGCCGAATGTGCTGGTCCAGCCGAGACCCTGCTGTTCGACGGCACCCGCTTCCGGATCGACGCCGACAAAGGACGGATCGCCCGCGCCATGCGTCTTGCCGAGCGTGTGGCCGCCGGCGATCAGCGCAACGGTCTCCTCATCGTTCATCGCCATGCGGAAAAACGTGCTGCGAATATCACGCGCCGCAGCGATGGGATCGGGATTGCCGTTCGGACCTTCCGGATTGACATAGATGAGGCCCATCTGCACCGCACCGAGCGGTTCGGAGAGTTCGCGCTCGCCGCTATAGCGCTCATCGCCGAGCCAGGTGCCTTCGGGGCCCCAATAAAGCTCCTCCGGTTCCCACACATCGGTGCGGCCGCCGGCGAAGCCGAAGGTTTTGAAACCCGCGGATTCAAGCGCGACATTGCCGGCGAGGATCATGAGATCGGCCCAGGAAATCTTCTTGCCGTATTTCTGCTTGATCGGCCACAACAGGCGGCGCGCCTTGTCGAGATTGGCGTTGTCCGGCCAGGAATTCAGCGGCGCAAAGCGCTGCTGTCCGGCGCCCGCGCCGCCGCGGCCGTCGGTGATGCGGTATGTACCGGCGCTGTGCCAGGCCATGCGGATCATCAGGCCGCAATAATTGCCGAAATCGGCCGGCCACCAGTCCTGCGAATCCGTCATCAGGGCGGTGAGGTCTTTCACCACCGCTTTCAGATCGAGGCTCTTGAACTCTTCGGCATAATCGAATGCCTTGCCCATCGGATCGGACAGATCCGAATTCCGGTGCAGCCCCTGCAGATCGAGCATTTCGGGCCACCAGTCGCGGTTTCCGCGGCCGCGCGGCGCAGGCTTGGGGGCATCTCCCGAAAACGGGCATTTGGCGTCGGTGGTCACGGCGTTTCCCTTCGGTGGCTTGGACGAATTGGCGGTCAAAATGCCCTCGCCAAGGGATAAGCTCAAATCAGTTTGAATGGCTTCTAAGATAAGATATTCTTATCGTATCATGCTGTCGTTGCGAAACCTCCGCTATTTCCAAACACTCGCCCGGATGGGCCATTTCGGCCGCGCCGCCGATGCCTGCTCCGTGACCCAGCCGGCGCTGTCCATGCAGATCCGCGAGCTGGAGACCCATCTCGGCACAAAGCTGTTCGAACGGGTGCGCGACGGCGCGCGGCTCACCGAGGCCGGCCGTGAGGCCCTCGGCCATGCCGACCGCATTCTCGGGGCCGTTGCCGATCTCGAGGCTCAGGCGCGCTCCACGCACGGGCTCCTGAGCGGGCCGTTCCGGCTTGGCGTCATTCCCTCGGTCGCGCCTTATCTGTTGCCGCGCCTCCTCCCAGCCGTCATGGAGCGCGTTCCGAATGCGCGGCTGACCCTTCGGGAAACTCTGACGGCGACGCTGGTCGAAGAACTTCTCGCCGGCGATCTCGATGCGATCATCGCAAGCCTTCCGCTCGACCGTCCCGATCTCACCGAGCGCCCGCTCTTTGACGATCCCTTCATGCTGGCCGTCGCCGCCAAAGGCGCATTCGCGACTGCCGATGCGGCGAGCCAGGACATGCTGTCGAGCCCCGATCTTCTTTTGCTGGAGGACGGACACTGTTTCCGCGATCAGGCGCTGGAAGTGTGCCGCACGCTCGATGCGGGACGGCTGCGCAGCTATGGCGCAACGAGCCTGTCGACGCTGGTGCAGCTCGTCGCTAATGGACAGGGCATCACGCTTTTGCCGAAACTCTTCGTCACCGCCGAAGCCAAGGCCAATCCGCGCGTGAAACTTCTGCACTTCCCCGATCCCGAACCCGCGCGCACCATTGGATTGGCATGGCGGCGATCGGCCAGCATTGAGCGGGATGTGGATGAGATCGAAGCGGCGGTGCGGGCCGCGCTCGCAGAATAATCGAAGCTTAGTCGTTCGGCGCTTCGAGGATCGGATCGCCGGTCTTGGCGTCGAAGCCAAACAGGCTGAACGCTTCTTTGAAGTGCTCCGGCAGCGGCGCCGTCACATCGATCGTGCCGCCTTTCGGATGCGGCAGCGTGATGCGCCGCGCCAGAAGAAGCAGCTTTTTCGGCATATCGACCGACATATCTTCCGGCAGCCCGCCATAACGCTCTTCCGGGCCGCCGCTATATTTCGGATCGCCGAGAATGGCGTGGCCGATATGCGCAAGATGGGCGCGCAGCTGGTGCGTACGTCCGGTCACCGGTTTCAGCGACAGCCAAGCGGCGCTTTTGCCGGCCTTCTCGACCACCGCGTAATAAGTGATGGCGTGGCTGGCTTCCGGATCGCCATGCTGGGCGACGCGCATCTTCTCGTTTCCGGCAGCGCCGTCCTTTGCCAGATAGGTCGAGATGCGGCCCTGATGCGGTTCGGGCACGCCCGGCACCACCGCCCAATAAATCTTCCGCGCCGAGCGCGAATTGAACGTACGGCCGAGCGCCGACGCCGCTTTGCGGTTTTTGGCGATGACGAGACAGCCCGCGGTGTCGCGGTCGAGGCGGTGGACGAGTTTCGGCCGATCGCCGTCGGGACCGGCCATTGCCTGCAGCATGCCGTCGATATGGCGTTTGGTGCCCGAGCCGCCCTGCACGGCCAAACCATGCGGCTTGTTGATCACCATGACATCCTTGTCTTCCCACAGGACAAGGCTTCGGAGGTACGCCGCATCGTCGGCGCTGGCGGCTTTCTTGGGCGATAGCGCGCCCGGCTTGCCCGCCTCGCCGAGCGGCGGCACGCGCACGCTCTGACCGGCCTCGACCCGCATCTGCGGCTTGGCGCGTGCGCCATCGACCCGCACCTGGCCGGTGCGCAAAATCTTCTGCAGCTGGCCGAAGCCGAGCGCCGGATAGCGGGCCTTCAGGAAGCGATCGAGGCGGAGGCCGTCTTCGCTATCCTTGACCGTAACGATCTCAACGGACATGGGCCTGACTTAAGCGAAGGCGCGGCCAATAGCGAGCCCGACGGCCACCCCGCCGATGGCCAGCACTACGGAAGCCACGACGTAAAACAGGGCGGCTGTATGCGCCCCCCGCTCCCAGAGAACCACCGCGTCGAGCGAATAGGCCGAGAAGGTGGTGAAACCGCCCAGAATGCCGGTCGCCAGAAACAGCCTCAAATGCTCCGAAGTGCCCTGCGTCCGGGACGCCAGCCAGGCGGTGAGAAGGCCCATGGCCAGCCCGCCGATGACGTTGACGCCGAACGTGCCCCAGGGAAACCCGATGCCGAAGAGGCGTGCCGCAGCAAGATTGAACAGATGGCGGGCCGCAGCGCCGAGGCCGCCGCCGATAAAGACCAGAACCAGAGCCTGCATGGGAGTTCGCCCCGTCAGAGGACCCCGAAATAGCCCAGCGCGCCGGCTGCCGCCAGCGGCAAAAGCGGGTGCACCTTGGTCAAGGTCGTGAGAATGGCGGTCGCGATGGTGACGAGGATGAGCAAGACGCTCCCGCGCGAGACGGTAGCCACAAGGATGTAGGCGCTCGAAGCAACGAGAGCGAGCGTGACCGGGATCATCCCGGCCTGAACGGCCTTGCGCCATTTGGCTTCGCGAAACCGCGTCCAGGCGCGCGCGATGAAATAGGTCATCGTCGCGCTCGGCAGAACGATGGCGGCCATCGAGACAAAACCGCCGAGCATGCCGGCAACATGCCAGCCGATGAGCGTGACGACCATAAGGTTCGGCCCGGGCGCCGCCTGCGAAATTGCGTAAAGGCGGACGAACTCCTCATCCGACATCCACTGATGCACCTCGACGGCGAGGCGATGCATTTCCGGGAAGGTCGAATTGATGCCGCCGATCGAGATCAGCGACAGCGGCGCGAACATCGCAATCAGTTTGCCGAGATCGCTGTTCATTGGACGCGCCGCCATGCGTAGAGAATGGTGATCGGCGCCATCACGAGCACGCTTGCAATCAGCGGCATCCGGAAGACGCCGACGGCGACAAAGCCCGCGACCGCAAACAGAAGCGGCACGATCTCCTCGCGCATGGCCAGCGCCATCTTCACCGTCAGCGCAACGACAAGGCCGCTCGCCGCGGCGCTGACGCCGGTCAGCATGCCGCCAATGCCGGGGATCTCCTTGAACTCGACATAGAGCGAAGCCAGGCCGATGACGACGAAGAACGGTCCGATCAGCATGCCCGAGACGGCAGCGATCGAGCCGAGCGCGCCGCGATATTTACTGCCGATGACGACGCCGAAATTGACGATATTGCCGCCCGGCAGGAACTGGCACAGAGACAGCGCTTCGTTGAACTCTTTTGGCGTGAGCCAGCCGCGCTTTTCAACCACCATCCAGCGCGCCCACGGAAGGACGCCGCCAAACCCCATGATCGAAATTCCGAAGAAGGCCAGAAACAGCGCGCCGAGCCCGGGGTTCGGTGCGGGGGACTCAGGTGAGGGCTGCTGCATACCCCTGCATACCAGAGGCTTAAAATCCCGCAAGACTCGGGGCTATTCGCGCTCGCGCCGAAGCCTCGCCCAATAGTCTAGTCTCTTGCGGATTTCGCGCTCGAAGCCGCGCTCGACCGGCTCATAGAAGACCGGCCTTTCCATCTCGTCCGGGAAATAGCTCTGGCCGGAAAATCCGTCCGGCGCGTCGTGATCGTAGGCGTAGCCCTTGCCGTAGCCCTCATCCTTCATGAGACGCGTCGGCGCGTTGAGGATGTGCTTGGGAGGCACAAGCGAGCCGTGTTCCTGGGCGGCTCTGCGCGCCGCGTTATAGGCCATATAGGCGGCGTTCGATTTCGGCGCCGTCGCGAGATAGACGCAGGCCTGAGCCAGCGCGAGTTCGCCCTCGGGCGTGCCGAGCTGTTCATAGGCATCGCGCGCCGAAATGCAGATCGTCAGCGCCTGCGGATCGGCCATGCCGATATCCTCCGACGCCATGCGGATCAGTCGCCGTGCCAGATAGAGCGGATCTTCGCCCGCATCCAGCATGCGCGACAGATAATAGAGCGCGGCATCGACATCGGACCCGCGCACCGATTTGTGCAGCGCCGAAATCAGATTGTAATGACCGTCCTGCGATTTGTCGTAGATCGGCGCGCGCCGCTGCACGATGTCCTGCACAGCCGTGAGATCGAACACCTCTCCTTCGCGCGCCGCACGCCAGAGCTCTTCGGCAAGCGTCAGCGAAGCACGGCCATCGCCATCCGCCATGCGCACCAAAGATGCGCGCGCCTCCTCATCCAGCGGCAGCTTTTTGCCTTCGATTTCTTCGGCGCGCGTCAGGAGATTGCCGATGGCCTCATCGTCGAGCGATTTGAACACCATCACGCGCGCACGCGACAAAAGCGCGGCGTTCAGCGCAAAGCTCGGATTTTCCGTCGTCGCACCAACGAGCGTTATCGTGCCGTCTTCCATGAACGGAAGAAAAGCATCCTGCTGCGCGCGGTTGAAACGATGGATCTCGTCGACGAACAGTAGAGTGCCCTGCCCCGTTTGCCTTCTGCCGCGCGCGGTTTCGAAAATCTTCTTGAGATCGGCAACGCCGGAAAAGATCGCCGAGATGGGTTCGAAATAAAGATCTGTTTCATTGGCGAGAAGACGGGCGACCGTCGTCTTGCCGGTGCCGGGCGGGCCCCAGAAAATCAAAGAGCCGATGCTGTCCGAACCGAGAAGACGCGCCAGCGCGCCGCCCTCGGCGACGAGATGATCCTGACCGACAACCTCGCTCAGCTTTTGCGGCCGCAGCCTATCGGCCAGCGGACGCGGCGCCGACCGGTCGAGGCCCGCGGCCTCAAAGAGCGTGGATTGGCCCTTGGCTGCCATCAGAACCGGAACATGCGTGTCACGACCTGCCCACCGCGCTGGATCGTAACTTTCCAGAGCTTCTCGCTCGCTTCGCTTGCCGAAGCGAGTGTGTTCACGCTGTCGATCTTCTGATCGTTCAGCATCAAAACGCGATCGCCTTTTTCCAAGCCGACCCGATCTGCGACCGAGCCGTTTTCGATATCGAGGATGAGAACGCCGGAGAGCGATCCGTCGAGCCCGATCTCCTGCGCAACGGCGGGAGACACATTGACGACCTTCGCACCGGAGAAAGGTCCCTTGCCGCCGATGAGGCGCTCATCGCGCGGCACGGTTTCGGGCGCCGAATCCACCGGCAGATTGAGCGTCGTTTCTTTGCCCTGCCGCAGGATATGCAGCACCGCTTTCGATCCGATGGGACGTATGGTGACCTGATAGGTCAACGCCGTCGGATCTTCGACCGGCTTGTCTTCGACGGCGGTCACGATATCGCCGGGCTTCAGACCCGCGCGGGCGGCGGGCGAATCCTTGTCGACTTCGGCGACAAGCGCACCGAACGGCCGGTCGAGCCCCATGCTCTCGGCGATCTCGCGCGTGACCGCCTGCAGATCGGCGCCGATCCACGGCCGGCGGACGACCTTGTCGCCATTGCGCGCCGCAGCCAGCACAAGCTTGACGATGGAGGCCGGCACCGCAAAGCCGATGCCGTCCGAGCCGCCGGTCTTGGTATAGATCAGCGTGTTGATGCCCAGAAGATTGCCCTTCATGTCGATCAGCGCGCCGCCGGAATTTCCCTGATTGATCGCAGCGTCCGTCTGTAGGTACACGGCCTGCTCGCCGCCTTTCTTCTGGATGCGGCGGATGGCCGAGACGATGCCTTGCGACACCGACTGGCCCAGGCCGTACGGATTGCCGATGGCCAGCACGATATCGCCGACCTCGACCCCGTCACCGTTGACGAGCGGCACGACCGGGAACTTGCCCTTGCCATCGCGCACTTTCAGCACCGCGATATCGGATACGGGATCGGTGAGCACGACATCGACATCGAACTCGCGCTGATCCACCAGAGAGATGCGCACATCCGTCATGCCCTGGATGACGTGATTGTTGGTGACGACGATGCCCTCTTCGCCGACGAGAACGCCTGAACCGAGAGATCTTTGAAGCCGCTCGCGCGGCATGTTCATCTGCCCGCCGAAAAATTCCTGAAAGAGCGGATCATCGAAGGGAAAGCCGCGCGGCCGCTGCGCGACGACGCGCGAGGCATAGACGTTCACGACCGCCGGAGTGACCTGTTTAACGAGCGGCGAATAGGACAGCTGGATTTCGGCCTGGCTGGCCGGCACCGTTCGCTGCTGGGCCGCAGCCGGGATACACAGAAGAGCCGTCGCCACAACCAAAGCGGAACAGACACGCATTCTCATGCTTGAAAACCTCATGAACCTCAGCCCGTCGGGGACCGACTTATAGGCGCGCGGCACAGGGGATTGAAGCCGTTCTGATCCCCTTGCCGCTATGCTAGGAATTGCGCCCCACCCCTCGGAGTCTATCCCCGTGACCTGGATTCTTCTCGGCATTATCGCCGCCTTCGTCCTTTTCGGCATCGTCATCTACAACCGGCTGGTCTCGCTCCGGCAGGTGACCAATCAGGCCTGGTCGGATGTCGATGTGCAGCTGAAGCAGCGCTACGATCTTATTCCCAATCTGGTCGAAACCGTGAAGGGCTATGCCAAGCACGAGAAAGAGACGCTCGATGCGGTGATCAAGGCGCGCAACGCCGCCGTTTCGGCCTCCGGCCCTGCCGAACAGGCGGCGGCGGAAAACGTGCTCTCAGGCGCCCTCCGCCAGATCTTTGCGCTCGCCGAAAGCTATCCGGACCTCAAGGCCAATACGAACTTCCTGCAGCTGCAGACCGAGCTGTCCGACATCGAAAACAAGATCGCCGCCTCCCGCCGTTTCTTCAACAACGCGGTCCAGGAATACAACGCGGCGGCCGAACAGTTTCCGGCGGTTCTGTTCGCCCGCTCCCTCGGTTTCCAGCCGCGCACCTTCTTCGAAGTGCCGGAGGCCGAGCGCGCGGCCATTCAGGCCGCGCCGAAAGTCGGCTTCTGAGCGGACGCTGATCTATGCAGGCGATCGGCCTCAAAACGCATATCTGGAACAACGCCGTAAAGTCGCTTTTGCTGCTTTTAGGCTTTCCGTTCCTGATGCTGATCGTCTGCTATGCGTTCGCTCTGCTCTGGGTCGGATTCTTCGAGAACCCCGATGTCATCTACGGCCTGCAGCGCGGGTTCGAGCTTTTGCCGGCGGTGCTGCCGATCGCCCTCATCGTCTCGGGTCTGTGGCTGTTCTTCGCCTTCGTCGCCCATCAATGGATGATCGACAAACTGACGGGTGCGCGGAAGGTCGAGCGCACGGACGAGCCGCGTCTTTACAACATGGTCGAGAATCTCGCGATCCAGCGTGGGCGCCCGATCCCTTCGATCCGCATCATCGAAATATCTGCGCTCAACGCCTATGCCAGCGGCGTCCGGCGCGAGCACTATGCGGTGACGGTCACGCGCGGACTTCTCGACGAACTCGACGATGCCGAGCTTGAGGCCGTTCTCGCCCATGAAATGACGCACATCATCAACGGGGATGTGCGCCTCATCGTTATTGCCGCGGTATTTGCGGGCCTCGTCTCGCTGGTCGGCGATGTCATGATGCGCGGCTTTGGCCGCGGCGTCGGGTTTCGCAGCAGCGGCAGCAGCGGCGGGTCTTCTTCAAGCTCCAGTTCCAAGAGCAAAGGCGGCGGTGGCGGCGCGATCCTCATCATCATCGCGATTGTTATCTTCATCATCGCGCGGCTGGCGGCGCTCGCTCTGCGCATGGCCATCTCGCGGCGGCGCGAATATATGGCCGATGCCGGGGCGGTCGAGCTGACGAAGAACCCGGACGCCATGATCGGCGCGCTGCGCAAGATCGAACGCCGCTCCAATCTCGGCGCGATCCCCGGACAGGTTGAAGCTTTATTTATCGATTCCGACAGCGCAGGATTCTGGGCAACGCACCCTTCCATCGCCGAGCGCTGCGAGGCTCTGGTGCGCTATGCGGGCGGGCACGATCCCGGGCCCCGTCCGCTGTCCACCTTGGAAGAGGGCTTTGCCGAGCAGCAGGCCACGCAACCGCCTGCCGAGCAGATCGAGGCCGGAGCGGCCTCCTGAGCAAGCCGCTCGCCTTGCCGCCGGGAACTTGTTAAAGGGCCTGATGACGGCCGCGGCATCCAACCCCGATATCCTGCGCTACGCACGAAGCGTTTTTCGGCGGCATCTCAGAACGGGACGTTTTTGATGACCGATGAAAGCAAGATCGAACTTGTCCCGCTCGACCACAACAGGCTCGAAATTCTGCGAGGGCTGGCCTCAACCGAGCCCCTGATCTCGGTTCTGCGCGCAACGGCCGATATGTACGCGCTGACCGGGCAAACCGCGCCGTGGCTGAGCTATCTCACGGCGCACGAGGACACGGGCGTTATCATCGGTATATGCAGTTTCACCGGCATGCCGGACGATGACGGCCGTATCGAGATTTCCTATTTCACATTCCCCGGCTTTGAAAACCTCGGCGTGGGCAGCCGCATGGCGGCGGCTCTGGTCGAGATCGCCCGCAGCCAGCCGGAGATCACGCTCATCACCGCTCATACGTCTCCTGAGGAAAATGCCTCCACCCGTATCCTGCAGCGCCTCGGCTTTGTGCAAAACGGCACAGCGACCGATCCCGATGTCGGGCCGGTATGGGCATGGGAACTCGAGGCAGGAACTAACACCTAAGACGTGCGTTATCCTTCCGCATAAACGGAGGGTTCGCTTATGGCAGACAATTCTGGCGGCATCGGCCTTGCCGGCGTGCTGATCGGCGCGATCATTGTGATCGGTGTCGCGTTCTTTTTCTTCCGGGGCATGGAAGGCGGCGACGCCGGCCCGGACATCAAAATCGAGGCGCCAAGCGCCCCGAGCGTACCCGCCCCGGCCAAATAATAACGGTCTGAGCGAGGCAACAAAAAAGGCGGCCGAAAGGCCGCCTTTTTAATTCCCCGTCCCCACGAATTCAGAGGCGCCGAGATCAGGCTGCCGCTTCTTCGGAAGCTTCGGCACGATTGTGGTCGACCGCGCCCTTGGCGTTCACATCGCGATCGACGAACTCGATCACGGCGACCGCGGCGTTGTCGCCGTGGCGGAAGCCGGCCTTGATGATGCGCAGATATCCGCCATTGCGGCTCGCATAGCGCGGGCCGATGACGTCAAAGAGCTTCTTCACCGCATCGACGCTGCGCGTCTCGGCGATGGCCTGGCGGCGGGCGTGAAGACCGCCCTTCTTGCCGAGCGTGACGAGCTTTTCCACCACCGGGCGAAGATCCTTCGCCTTGGGCAGAGTCGTTACGATCTGCTCGTGTTCGATCAGCGAGACGGCGAGGTTTTTCAACATCGCGCCGCGATGGCTCTGAGTCCGGTTAAACCGGCGGCCGCGCTTGCCGTGCATCATGGTCTTATCTCCTCACGCTTCTCGCGCGCTCAGTAATGTTCTTCGAAGCGCTTGGCCAACTCTTCGATATTCTCCGGCGGCCAGCCGCTCACTTCCATGCCGAGGTGCAGGCCCATCTGAGCCAGCACTTCCTTGATCTCGTTCAGCGACTTGCGGCCGAAGTTCGGAGTGCGGAGCATTTCCGCCTCGGTCTTCTGCACGAGGTCGCCGATATAGACGATGTTGTCGTTCTTCAGGCAGTTCGCCGAACGCACAGAAAGCTCGAGTTCGTCCACCTTCTTGAGGAAGGCCGGGTTGAAGGCGAGCTCCGGAATGGCGGTGCGCTCTTCGGCCTTCTTCGGCTCTTCGAAGTTCACGAACACTTCGAGCTGGTCCTGCAGGATGCGCGCGGCATAAGCGAGCGCGTCGTCCGGCGTGACCGAACCGTCGGTTTCGATCGTCAGGGTCAGCTTGTCATAGTCGAGGATCTGGCCCTCGCGGGTGTTCTCGACCTTGTAGGAAACCTGACGGACCGGCGAATAGAGCGAGTCGACCGGGATCAGGCCGATCGGCGCGTCTTCGGCGCGGTTGCGGTCGGCCGGGACATAGCCCTTGCCGGTGTCGATCGTGAATTCCATGCGGATGTCCGCGCCTTCGTCGAGATGGCACAGGACGAGATCGGGGTTCAGGATCGCAACGTCGCCGGTCACCTGGATGTCGCCCGCAACGACCGCGCCCGGACCCTGCTTGCGCAGCGTCATGCGCTTCGGGCCCTCGCCCTGCATGCGGATGGCGATGTCCTTGATGTTCAGGACGATGTCGGTGACGTCTTCGCGGACGCCGGCGATCGAGGAGAACTCATGCAGCACGCCGTCGATCTGCACCGACGTCACCGCGGCTCCCTGCAGCGAAGACAGGAGCACGCGACGCAGAGCATTGCCGAGCGTCACGCCGAAGCCGCGCTCGAGCGGTTCAGCGACGACGGTCGTGAAACGCTGCGGGTCGCGGCCGGCGCTCACGTCGAGCTTGTTCGGCTTGATGAGGTCTTGCCAGTTCTTCTGGATCACGGCGGGCACCTTCTAAATGTGGCGCGGCGTCCTCATTCGGGCGCCGGGGGAGCGGGCATTTAGCCCGCCACGCAAAACAAAAATCAGACGCGACGACGCTTGCGCGGGCGGCAGCCATTGTGCGGGATCGGCGTCACGTCACGAATCGAAGTGACGGTGAAGCCGGCTGCCTGCAGCGCGCGGAGCGCCGATTCACGGCCCGAACCCGGGCCGCGCACTTCGACTTCGAGCGTGCGCATGCCGTGCTCGGAAGCCTTACGGGCTGCATCCTCCGCGGCGACCTGAGCCGCATAGGGCGTCGACTTGCGCGAGCCCTTAAATCCCATCGTGCCGGCCGAGGACCAGGACACGGTATTGCCCTGAACGTCGGTGATGGTGATCATCGTGTTGTTAAAAGTCGCGTTCACATGAGCGACGCCGGAAACGATATTCTTGCGTTCGCGGCGGCGGACGCGCTGGGCTTCTTTGGCCATAAAAAACTTCCTTCAGTCCTTCGGGCGCGCCCGTAATGCCAGGCGCTGGGGACGGACCGGCGCGAGCGCCGCTCCAGTGTAATTACTTACTTCTTCTTGCCGGCGATCGCCTTCGGCTTACCCTTGCGGGTGCGGGCGTTCGTGTGCGTACGCTGACCGCGGACCGGCAGGCCGCGGCGATGACGCAGGCCGCGATAGCAGCCGAGATCCATGAGACGCTTGATGTTCATGGAATTTTCACGGCGAAGATCGCCCTCGACGACATGGTCGCGGTCGATGGCTTCGCGGATCTGCAGGACTTCGGCGTCCGTCAACTGATTGACGCGGCGCTCGGCCGGGATACCGACAGCATCGGTGATCTCCTTGGCCTTCTTCTGGCCAATGCCGTGAATGTACTGCAGCGCGATCACTACGCGCTTGTTCGTCGGAATGTTCACACCAGCGATACGAGCCACTGTATTCTCCCAAGGGCCTTGCGGCCTAAAATTCGGCTGGCAGCCGGACTGCCCGATAAAGCGGGCCGGACAAAACGAAACGATGCCGGACCCGAACGGAACCCGGCACCGAAGCGAAGCTTTCGGCTGTCAAGTGCCGGGATATAGGAGGTTTCCCCCCTCGACGTCAACCTTAGGAAGCCGGATTTCCGACCCCGAGGACTGCGTCGATGGAACGGGCAACTTCCTCAATACCTTTCATCCCGTCCACGGTCTTCAAAAGACCTTTGGACCGGAAGTGATCAACCAGCGGTGCCGTCTGCTCACGATAGACGGCAAGGCGCTTCTTCAGCGCCTCCGCATTGTCGTCCGCGCGCGGGCCGCCGGGGGTTTCCCCTGCCCTTTTTTCTATACGCGACAACAGGATACCTTCATCGACCTTAATCTCGACAACGGCGTCGAGCTTAAGACCTTTTTCCTTGAGCATCTTGTCCAGCGCCTCGGCCTGGCCGACCGTGCGCGGGAAACCGTCGAGAATGAAGCCGTTTTTGGCGTCGGTTTTCTCGATCCGGTCCTTGATGATGCCGACCACGACCTCGTCCGGAACGAGCTCGCCGCGGTCCATAATAGCCTTCGCCTTCAGGCCGATCTCGGTGCCCGCCACAACCGCAGCGCGCAGCATGTCGCCGGTCGAGAGCTGGACGATCTCGTGCCGCTCAACGAGGCGCTGCGCCTGGGTGCCTTTGCCGGCGCCGGGGGGTCCGAGGAGGATAAGCCTCATCGGCGGGGCCCCTTGAGCTTCGCCTTCTTGATCAGGCCCTCATACTGGGCCGCGTAGAGATGCCCCTGGACCTGCGCCACCGTATCCATCGTCACCGAGACGACGATGAGGAGCGAGGTGCCGCCGAAATAGAACGGCACGGCGGCATAGGAGATCAGAATTTCCGGGATCAAGCAGACGATGGCGAGATAGCCGGCGCCGAGCACTGTAATGCGCGTCAGCACGTAGTCGATATATTCCGCCGTGCGCTCACCCGGACGGATGCCCGGAATGAAGCCGCCATACTTCTTCAGGTTATCGGCCGTCTCCGTCGGGTTGAAGACGATCGCCGTATAGAAGAAGGCGAAGAACACGATCAGCGCGACATAGCTGAACATATAGAGCGGCCGGCCATGGCCGAAATGCGTGGTCACCCAGGTCAGCCATTCCGGGCCGCCCGCGGCGATGAAGCCCGCCGCCGTCGTCGGCAGGAGCAGCAGCGAGGACGCGAAGATCGGCGGAATGACGCCCGAGGTGTTGAGCTTCAGCGGCAGATGCGAGCTTTCACCGCCCGACATCTGCGTCGCCGACACCTGGCGCTTCGGATACTGGATCAGAATGCGGCGCTGGGCGCGCTCGACAAACACGATGAAGGAAATGACCGCGACCGCCATGATCATCACGCCGAGGATGATCGGCGTCGACAGGGCGCCCTGGCGGCCGAGCTCGAACATGCCGACAAGCGCGGCCGGAAGTTCGGCAACGATGCCCGAGAAGATGATCAGCGAAATGCCGTTGCCGATGCCGCGCGAAGTGATCTGCTCACCGAGCCACATCAGGAACATCGTGCCGCCGACCAGCGTAATGACGGTCGAGACCCGGAAGAACATGCCCGGTTCCATGACGACGTTCGAGGCGCCTTCGAGACCGACGGCGATCGCATAGGCCTGGACCGTTGCGAGCAGCACCGTGGCATAGCGCGTGTACTGATTGATGATCTTGCGGCCCGCCTCGCCGTCTTTCTTCAGCGCTTCGAGCTGAGGAGAAACCGACGTCATCAGCTGGATGATGATGGAGGCCGAGATGTAGGGCATGATGTTCAGGGCGAAGATGGCCATACGGCCGACCGCGCCGCCCGAGAACATATTGAACATCCCGAGAATGCCCTGGCTCTGCTGACGGAAGACGTCCGCGAGCGCATCCGGATTGATGCCGGGCAGCGGGATATAGGTGCCGAGACGATAGATGATGAGCGCGCCGAGTGTGAACCAGATGCGCTTTTTCAGCTCGTCGGCCTTACCGAAGGCCGAGAGGTTCAGATTCGCTGCAAGCTGTTCAGCTGCCGATGCCATTTAACGCCTGCTCCCGATGGAACAAGCCGTCCCGGAGGGGACGGCTCAGGCCTTCTTTTTCGGTTTTTCTTCGACCGGCTTTTTGACCGGCACGACCTTTACGGAACCGCCGGCCTTTTCGACCGCTTCGATCGCCGACTTCGACGCCGCAGCGACGACGAAATTGGCCTTCGCCGTAAACTTGCCCTTGCCGAGCAGCTTCAGGCCACCGCGCTTCTTCGAGAGAACGCCAGCTTCGACGAGACCTTCATTGGTGATCTCGTTCTTGATGTCGATCTTCTTCGCATCGATCGCCGACTGCAGACGGTCGAGATTGAGTTCGTTGAGCTCGATGCGGAACACGTTGACGAAGCCGCGCTTCGGCAGACGGCGATGCAAGGGCATCTGGCCGCCTTCAAAACCCTTGATGGCAACGCCCGAGCGCGCCTTCTGGCCCTTCACGCCGCGCCCGGCGGTCTTGCCCTTGCCCGAGCCGATGCCGCGTCCGACGCGCATCCGCTTTTTGGAGGAGCCGGGATTGTCCTTGATAACGTTCAGTTTCATCGTCTGCTCCGTCTGGCTCGCTTGAGTGCCGGTTTCGGCACGTCACTGGAAAACGGCATCCGCGCCAGCGGGATGCCGGGGTTTGATTACTTCGTCTCTTCGACGACGCGCACCATGTGCGCGACCTTCGCGATCATGCCGCGAACCGCCGGATTGTCCGGCAGGGTCCGCTTGCGGCCGATCTTGTTGAGGCCGAGGCCGATCAGCGTTTCCTGCTGATCGTACGGACGGCGGATCGGCGAGCCGGTCTGCACGACCGTGATGCTCGGACCCTTCGGCGCCTTCTTGGCGGCCTTCGGAGCCGGCTTCTTCTTCGCGGTCGCGGGCTTTGCTGCGGGCTTGGTTGCCATGATCTTCTTCCTTACGCCTCGACGGCTTCGTCAGCGCCGGCATCGCGACGGCGCGACTGCAGCTGCGAGACCTTGAGATTGCGGCGAGCGGCGACCGAACGCGGGCTGTCTTCCGCCTTCAGCGCGGCAAACGTCGCGCGCACCATGTTGTAGGGGTTCGACGAACCGAGCGACTTGGCAACGACGTCCGAGATGCCGAGCGTCTCGAACACGGCGCGCATCGGACCGCCGGCGATGATGCCGGTGCCGGGAGGCGCCGCGCGCACGATGACCTTGCCGGCGCCCCAGCGGCCGTACACGTCATGATGCAGCGTGCGGCCTTCGCGCAGCGCGATGCGGACAAGACCGCGCTTGGCGGCTTCCGTCGCCTTGCGGATCGCTTCCGGCACTTCGCGCGCCTTGCCGTGACCGTAGCCGACGCGGCCCTTCTGGTCGCCGACGACGACGAGCGCGGCAAAGCCGAAGCGCTTACCGCCCTTCACGACCTTGGCGACGCGGTTGATGTGAACGAGCTTGTCCACGAATTCGCTATCGCGCTCTTCGCGGTCCTGACGTCCACGGCCGCCTTCGCGACCACGTCCGCGGCCTTCGCCACGTTCCTGACGCTGGCCGTCGCGGGGACCTCTCGGCTCTTGTGCCATGTCTCTTACCTCAGAAGTTCAGGCCGCCCTCGCGGGCACCCTCGGCGAGCGCTTTGACGCGCCCGTGATAAATGTAGCTGCCGCGGTCGAACACGACGTTCTTGACGCCGGCCTTCGACGCACGCTCAGCGATGAGCTTGCCAACCGCTGTTGCGGCCGCCGTATCAGCGCCGGTCTTGCTGCGCAGATCCTTCTCGTTCGAGGAGGCTGCAGCGAGCGTGTGACCGTTCACATCGTCGATCACCTGCGCATAGATGTGCTTCGACGAGCGGAACACCGACAGGCGCGGACGTCCGGCCTCTGCCACCTTGCGGAGATTGCGGCGGACGCTGGCCTTGCGACGGGCTGCGGTCTTGAGATTCTTCGGCATCGTACTGTTCTCTTCTCCTGTACCGGCGCACCTGAACGGTTCAGATACGGCCCGGTCACTGGTCCCCGTTCGGGGTTACTTCTTCTTACCTTCCTTGCGGAAGATGAATTCGCCCGCATGACGGACGCCCTTGCCCTTGTAGGGCTCCGGCGGACGCCATTCGCGGATCTCGGCGGCCACCTGGCCAACCTGCTGCTTGTTCGAACCCGTAATGACGATCTCGGTCGGCTTCGGCGTCGTGATCGTGATGCCTTGCGGGATCGCGTAGTTGACGTCGTGGCTGTAGCCGAGCGCGAGAACGAGGTTCTTACCCTGCACCGACGCACGATAGCCGACGCCTTCGATTTCGAGCTTGCGCTCGAAACCCTGCGTCACGCCGGTCGCAAGGTTCTGCACCATCGAACGCGACAGGCCCCACATCGAGCGGGCGCGCTGCGTCTTCTCGCGCGGATCCACCTTGATCTGGCCGTTCTCGAGCTTGCCCTCGATATCGTCCGGAAGAACGAAAGAGAGCTCACCCTTCGGGCCCTTCATGCGGACGGTCTGGCCGGTGACGGAGGCCGTCACACCCTGCGGAACCGCAATCGCTTTCTTACCAATGCGCGACATGGCGCTAATCCCTTATTCCGTTATGCAAGATCAGAAGACCGTGCAGAGAACCTCACCGCCCACGTTGTGCTCGCGCGCTTCGTGGTCGGCCATGACGCCCTTCGGCGTGGACACAATCGCGATGCCGAGGCCGTTCGACACGCGCGGAAGATTTCCGACCGACGAGTAGACGCGGCGGCCGGGCTTGGACACGCGGGCGATCTCACGGATCACGGGCGCGCCATCATAATATTTCAGCTCAATGCTGAATTCGGTGCGGCCGGCCTCGAAACTCGTCGTCGAGTAATCGCGGATGTAACCTTCCGTCTTCAACACATCGAGAACGCGGGCGCGCAGCGTCGAACCGGGTGTGGTCACCACGTTCTTGCGGCGCATCTGCGCGTTACGGATGCGGGTCAGCATATCGCCGAGCGGATCAACCATGCTCATCTTGGTCTATCTCCTCACCAGCTCGATTTCACGAGGCCGGGGATCAGGCCTTTGTTACCCAGTTCGCGCAGCGCGATACGGGACATTTTCAGCTTGCGGTACACGGCCCGCGAACGGCCCGAGACTTCGCAGCGCAGCTTGAGGCGGTTTTTCGCCGAGTTGCGCGGCAGAGCCGCCAGCTTGAGGCGCGCTTCGAAGCGCTCCTCAATGGTTTTCGTCTGATCGTCCGCAATCGCCTTGAGCGCAGCGCGCTTGGCGGCGAAGCGGGCAACCAGCTTCGTGCGGTTCTTGTTCTTCTCGATCGAGCTTTTCTTAGCCATTGCTTGCTCTCTCAGGTACGGAACGGGAAGCCGAGCGCGCGAAGGAGTTCGCGGGCTTCGTCGTCCGTCTTGGCTGTGGTCGTAACGATGACATCCATGCCCCAAACCTGCTCGACCTGGTCGTAGTTGATCTCGGGGAAAATGATGTGTTCCTTGATGCCGAGCGCGTAGTTACCGCGACCGTCAAAGCTCTTCGGGTTCAGGCCGCGGAAGTCACGGACGCGCGGCAGAGCGACGTTCGTCAGCCGGTCCAGGAACTCCCACATCTTCGCCTTGCGCAGCGTGACCTTGCAGCCGACGGCCTGGCCTTCGCGCAGTTTGAAGGTGGCGATCGAGGTCCGCGACTTCGTGATGACGGCCTTCTGGCCGGCAATGCGCGACAGATCGTTCGCAGCCGAATTGATCTTCTTGGAGTCCGCGACCGCTTCGCCGACGCCCATATTGAGCACGACCTTGTCGATGCGCGGCACTTCGAGGGCGTTCTTGTAGCTGAACTTCTCGGTCAGCTGCTTGCGAACGACTTCGTCGTAAACGCGCTTCAGGCGCGGTTCATAGTTCGGATTATCAAGCATCGATGCGCTCTCCCGACTTCTTGGCGACGCGCACCTTGCGGCCGTCATCGAGCGTCTTGAAGCCGACGCGGGTTGCCTTGCCGGTCGACGGATCGGCCAGCGCGATGTTCGACAGGTGGATCGTGCCTTCCTTGCGGATGAGGCCGCCTTCCTGATTGCCGGTCTGCTTCTGGTGGCGAACATTGATGTTCACCCCGCGCACAACCGCACGTTCCGTCTTCGGATTGACGTTCAGCACTTCGCCCGCCTTGCCCTTGTCACGGCCCGACAGAACGACGACGCGATCGCCCTTCTTGATCTTGGCAGCCATTACAGCACCTCCGGGGCGAGCGAGATGATCTTCATGTGGTTGCGGGCGCGCAGTTCGCGCGGCACCGGTCCGAAGATACGCGTGCCGATCGGCTCGCCTTCCTTGTTGATGAGCACAGCCGCGTTCTTGTCGAAGCGGATGACCGAACCGTCGGCGCGCTTGATGTCTTTGGCGGTGCGGACGATGACGGCCTTGACGACCTCGCCCTTCTTCACGCGGCCGCGCGGAATCGCTTCCTTGACGGAAACGACGATCACGTCGCCGACCGAAGCGTATTTACGCTTCGAGCCGCCCAGCACTTTGATGCACATGACCCGACGGGCGCCCGAATTATCGGCGACGTCGAGGTTGGACTGCATCTGGATCATGACAATCTATCCTTCTTACTGACGGACCGGTTTCGTCTTCAGGCTTTCGCCTTGGACGACTTCGCCCGCCCTTCCTTATTTGCAGTGGCTGCGGCGCCCTCACCTTCGATGACACGCCAGCGCTTCAATTTCGAAATCGGCGCGCTCTCTTCGATGGCGACCTGCTGGCCGACCTTCACGGAGTTCGCTTCATCGTGTGCGTGATAATTCTTCGTGCGACGCACCGTCTTCTTGAGAAGCGGATGCGTAAAGCGGCGCTCGACCTTCACGACGACGGTCTTGTCCTGCTTGTCGCTCACGACGGTGCCGCGGAGAATGCGTTTCGGCATCTAATTAATCCTCAGCCTTCTTCGCGCTCTTCTTCGAGGCGGTCTTGGTTTCGCTCTTGGCCTTCGGCTCAGCCTTGGCCTTGGCCGGCTTGGCGGCCTTCGTTTCTTCGCTCTTGGGCGCAGCTTCAGCCTTGGCCGGCTTTGCCTTCGGCGCCTTCGGGGCGCGGGCGATGACTTCCTTGCCCTGAGCGCGCTCGTTCGCGACCGTCAGAAGACGGGCGATCGTGCGGCGGATCTCGCGGAAGCGGGTCGCCTTTTCGAGCTGTCCCGTCGCGCGCTGGAAGCGAAGATTGAACTCTTCCTTCTTGAGCTTCAGGACTTCGTCGTTGATCTGGTCGGCGCTGAGCGCACGGACATCGCTGATTTTCGTCATATCTCTTACTCCGCGATACGCGCGACAAAGCGCGTACGGATCGGAAGCTTGGCGGCGGCCAGGCGCAGCGCTTCGCGCGCGACCGTCTCGCTGACACCGTCGAGCTCGAACATGATGCGGCCCGGGGCAACGCGTGCCGCCCACAGTTCCACCGCGCCCTTGCCCTTACCCATGCGCACTTCGGTCGGCTTCTTGGTGACCGGCACGTCGGGGAACACGCGGATCCACACACGGCCCTGGCGCTTCATTTCGCGGGTCATGGCGCGGCGCGCGGCTTCGATCTGACGCGCGGTGACGCGCTCAGGTTCGAGGGCCTTGAGACCGAAAGACCCGAAGGTCAGAGTCGTCCCGCCCTTCGCGGTGCCGGAAATCCGGCCCTTGAACTGCTTGCGGAACTTGGTGCGCTTCGGCGAAAGCATGTGTTTAGTCCTCTAATTCCTAAAGCCGATCACTCGGCCGCTTCGCGCTCACGGCGCGTGCGGCCCGTGGAGCCCTCACCCTCGCTCAGGCGCTTGTCCTGAGCCATGGGGTCGTGCTCCATGATCTCGCCCTTGAAAATCCAAACCTTGACGCCGCACGTGCCCATCGCGGTATGCGCGGTGGAAACGCCGTAGTCGATGTCGGCACGCAGCGTGTGCAGCGGAACGCGGCCCTCGCGGTACCATTCCGTGCGCGCGATTTCGGCGCCGCCGAGACGGCCCGAGCACGTGATGCGGATGCCTTCGGCACCCAGGCGCATCGCCGACTGCACGGCGCGCTTCATAGCGCGGCGGAACGCAACGCGGCGCTCGAGCTGCTGAGCGATCGAGTCGGACACAAGCTGGGCGTCGATTTCGGGCTTGCGCACTTCAACGATGTTGATGTGCACTTCCGAGCCGGTCATCGCGCCGACCTTCTTGCGCAGCTTCTCGATGTCCGCGCCCTTCTTGCCGATGACGATGCCCGGACGAGCCGAGTGGATCGTAACGCGGCACTTCTTGTGCGGACGCTCGATGACGATCTTCGACACAGCAGCCTGCTTCAGATCCTTCAGCAGCGCGTCGCGGATCTTGAAATCCTCGTGCAGCAGCTGACCGTATTCGCCCTTGTTGGAGTACCAGCGCGAATCCCAGGTGCGGTTGATGCCGAGGCGAAGCCCGACCGGATTAACTTTCTGACCCATCAGGCGCTCTCCCGCACTTCGCGCACGACGATCGTCAGATGCGAGAATGCTTTTTCGATACGGCCGACGCGACCGCGGGCACGCGGCGAGAAGCGCCGCATGACGAAGGCCTTGCCGACATGAGCCTCGGCGACGATCAGATCGTCGACATCGAGGCTGTGATTGTTCTCGGCATTGGCGATCGCGCTTTCGAGCGTCTTCTTGACGTCTTTCGCAATGCGCTTCTTCGAGAACTGAAGATCGGCAAGCGCGGTCTTGACCTGCTTGCCACGAATGAGCTGCGCGACGAGGTTGAGCTTCTGCGGGCTGATACGGATCACCCGCGTCTTGGCCTGAGCCTCGTTGTCTTTCAGACGGCGCTCGGTCGCTTTCTTACCCATTACTTAGCTCCCGGTGCCGGCTTCTTCACGGCCTTCTTGTCCCCGGCCGTGTGGCCGTGGAAGGTCCGCGTCGGCGCAAATTCGCCGAGCTTGTGGCCAACCATCTCTTCCGAGACGAAGACCGGAATGTGCTTCTGACCGTTGTGGACGCCGAATGTCAGGCCCACGAACTGAGGCAGAATGGTCGAGCGCCGGCTCCAGGTCTTGATGACCTCCGAGCGCGTGGATCCGCGGGCCGTATCTGCCTTCTTGAGCAGATAGCCGTCGACGAACGGACCTTTCCAGAGCGAACGTGCCACGTTTTCGATCCCTTACTTCTTCTTCGCGTGCCGGCTCGACACGATGAATTTCGACGTCGACTTGTTGTTGCGGGTCTTCTTGCCCTTTGTGGGCTTGCCCCACGGGGTGACCGGATGACGGCCGCCCGAGGTGCGGCCTTCGCCGCCGCCGTGCGGATGGTCAACCGGGTTCATCGCAACGCCGCGGTTATGCGGGCGGAAGCCCATCCAGCGCATACGGCCAGCCTTGCCGAAGCTCTGGTTCGAATGATCAGGGTTCGACACCGAACCGACCGTCGCAAAGCACTGGCCGTTGACCAGACGCTGTTCGCCCGAACCCAGACGCAGCGCGACATAGCCCTGGTCGCGGCCGACGATCTGCGCATACGAGCCGGCGGACCGGGCGATCTGGCCGCCTTTGCCGATCTTCATCTCGATATTGTGCACGATCGTGCCGACCGGGATCGATGCCAGCGGCATCGCATTGCCCGGCTTCACGTCGACCAGCTGACCGGCAATAACCGTATCGCCGGCGGCCAGGCGCTGCGGCGCCAGAATGTAGCTCAGCTCGCCGTCATTATACTTGATCAGCGCGATGAAGGCGGAGCGGTTCGGATCGTATTCGATCCGCTCAACCGTCGCCGGCACATCGAGCTTGCGGCGCTTGAAGTCGATCAGACGATACGACTTCTTGTGGCCGCCGCCGCGGAAGCGGACGGTGATCCGGCCGAGATTGTTGCGGCCGCCATTCTTCGCCTTGCCTTCCGTCAGGCTCTTCTCGGGCTTGCCCTTGTAGAGTTCCGAACGGTTGACCAGGACGAGCTGGCGAAGGCTCGGCGTGACGGGTTTGAAGTTCTTCAGTGCCATGATCTATCTCGTCTCGCTCACAGACCCGTGGTCACGTCGATGCGGGAGCCTTCGGCCAGCGTCACGACGGCTTTCTTGACGTCGCTGCGCACACCGGGGCGGCCCTTGAACATTTTCACTTTGCCTTTGGTGACCAGCGTATTGACGCCGGTGACCTTGACGTCGAACAGCTTCTCGACGGCCGCTTTGATCTGCGGCTTCGTCGCGTTGCGGGCGACCTTGAAGACAACTTTGTTGTGCTCGGACGCAACCGTCGCCTTTTCGGTGATGACCGGCGACTTGATCACGTCGTAGTGGCGCGCGTCTTTGCTCATTTGAAGCGCTCCTCAAGCGCGTCCACGGCAGCCTTGCTGAGCACGAGCGTGTCGTGACGCAGGATGTCGTAAACATTGATGCCCTGCACCGGCAGCACGTCCACATGCGGGACGTTGCGGACGGCGAGGCCCAGGTTCTTTTCGACTTCGGCGCCGTCGACGATCAGCGTCGAGGCAAAGCCAAGCTTCTTCAGCTGCGCGCGGAACGCCTTGGTCTTGGCATCCTTCAGCGCAACCGTATCGACGATGATCAGACCGCCCTCTTTCGCCTTGGCCGACAGCGCATGCTTCAGGCCGAGCGCACGGACCTTCTTCGGAAGGTCATGCGCATGGCTGCGCACCACCGGACCGAAGACCCGTCCGCCGCCACGGAACTGCGGAGCAGACGCGGCGTGATGGCGGGCACGACCGGTGCCCTTCTGCTTGTACATCTTCGACTTGGTACGATCGATTTCCGAACGGCCCTTGGTCTTGTGCGTGCCGGCGCGGCGCTTGGCGAGCTGCCAGCGCACGACGCGGGCCAGGATGTCCTGACGCACTTCGAGAGCGAAGATGGAATCGGACAGGGTCACCTTGCCGGCGTCCTTGCCCTCGAACGTCTTGACGGCGATATCCATCAGGCGTCTCCCTCAGTCTTGGCTTCGGGAGCGACAGCTGCCGGCGCGGTCTCTTCGACCGGCGCCTTTTCTTCGGCAGCCTGCTTCGGCGAAGCGTTTTTGTCTTCGTTCAGACGGAACTTGCCGGGCGTCGGCACGTCCTTCGGAAGCGCGCGCTTGACGGCGTCGCGGATCTCGACCCAGCCACCCTTGACGCCGGGAACGGCGCCTTCGATGAGGATCAGACCGCGTTCGACATCCGTGCGGACGACCTTCAGGTTCTGCGTCGTGACGCGCTCGACACCGAGATGACCGGCCATCTTCTTGTTCTTGAAGACCTTGCCGGGATCCTGACGCGAACCCGTCGAACCGTGCGAACGATGCGAGATCGAGTTACCGTGCGAGGCACGGCCGCCGGCGAAGTTCCAGCGCTTCATCGAACCGGCAAAGCCTTTGCCGGTCGTCGTGCCCGTGGCGTCAACGAACTGGCCGGCAACGAAGTGATCGGCCGTGATCTCGGCGCCGACGGGGATAAGCCCGTCCGCCGGAACGCGGAACTCAACCACTTTGCGCTTCGGTTCGACCTTGGCGACAGCGAACTGGCCGCGAACGGCCTTTGAAAGGTTCTTCGGCTTGCGCGTACCTGCGCCGAGCTGCACGGCCGCATAGCCGTCCTTCTCGACGGTGCGGTGGGCGACCACCTGGCACTGTTCGAGCTTCAGAACCGTAACCGGGATATGCTCGCCGGCGTCGGTGAAGACGCGGGTCATTCCCAGTTTCTGAGCAATCACTCCGGACCGCATTGTCGTGGTCTTTCTCTCAGAGCTTGATTTCAACGTCGACGCCGGCGGCGAGGTCGAGCTTCATCAGCGCGTCCACCGTCTGGGGCGTCGGGTCAACGATGTCGAGAAGACGCTTGTGCGTGCGCATTTCAAACTGCTCACGGCTCTTCTTGTCGACGTGGGGGCTACGGTTGACCGTGAACTTCTCGATGCGCGTCGGCAGCGGAATGGGTCCGCGCACGCGCGCACCCGTCCGCTTCGCGGTCGAGACGATCTCCTTCGTCGACGTATCGAGAATTCGATGGTCGAACGCTTTGAGCCGGATCCTGATATTCTGACCGTTCATGATCTTCTCTTTCCTGCGTCGCGCCCCCGAAGGGGCGCTCGACGAGGGTTGCCCTAATTACTCGATGATGGCGGCGACGACGCCGGCGCCAACAGTTCTGCCGCCTTCACGGATGGCGAAGCGGAGCTTCTCTTCCATGGCGATCGGCACGATGAGGGTGACTTCCATGGCGATGTTGTCGCCCGGCATCACCATTTCCGTGCCTTCCGGCAGCGTCACCACGCCCGTCACGTCCGTCGTGCGGAAGTAGAACTGCGGACGGTAGTTGCCGAAGAACGGCGTATGACGCCCGCCCTCTTCCTTCGTCAGGATGTAGGCTTCCGCCTTGAACTTCGTGTGCGGCTTCACCGAACCCGGCTTGCACAGAACCTGACCGCGCTCGACGTCCTCGCGCTTGGTGCCGCGCAGAAGAGCGCCGATATTGTCGCCCGCCTGGCCCTGATCGAGCAGCTTGCGGAACATCTCGACGCCCGTGACCGTCGTCTTCGTCGTCGGACGGATGCCGACGATCTCGATTTCCTCGCCGACCTTCACAACACCGCGCTCGACTCTACCCGTGCACACCGTGCCGCGGCCCGAGATCGAGAACACGTCTTCAACCGGCATCAGGAAGGGCTGGTCGATCGGACGGTCCGGCTGCGGGATCGACGCATCGACCGCTTCCATCAGCTTCAGGATCGCATCGTGACCGAGCTCTTTGCTCGAATCTTCAAGAGCGGCCAGAGCCGAGCCCTTGATGATCGGGATCGTGTCGCCCGGGAACTGGTACTTCGACAGAAGCTCGCGCACTTCGAGCTCAACGAGCTCGAGCAGCTCCGGATCATCGACCATGTCGCACTTGTTCAGGAACACAACGAGCGCCGGAACGCCGACCTGGCGGGCGAGCAGGATGTGCTCGCGCGTCTGCGGCATCGGGCCGTCAGCGGCCGACACGACGAGGATCGCGCCGTCCATCTGGGCGGCGCCCGTGATCATGTTCTTCACATAGTCGGCGTGGCCGGGGCAGTCGACATGCGCATAGTGACGGTTCTTCGTCTCGTATTCGACGTGAGCCGTCGAGATCGTAATGCCGCGCGCCTTCTCTTCCGGCGCCTTGTCGATCTGGTCGTACGCCGTAAACGTCGCGCCGCCCGTTTCCGCAAGGATCTTCGTGATCGCCGCCGTCAGCGACGTCTTGCCGTGGTCGACGTGTCCGATCGTGCCGATGTTGCAATGCGGCTTGTTGCGTTCAAATTTCTCTTTGGCCATGGCGGAACTCCGTTCCTCGTATCTTTAGTATCTGTGTAACGACGATCAGGCGTACTTCGCCTGGATCTCCTGAGCGATGTGCGACGGCACCTGCTCATAGTGATCGAACTGCATGGTGAACTGGGCGCGTCCCTGAGAGAACGAGCGCAGCTGGCTCACGTAACCGAACATGTTCTGCAGCGGGACCATCGCGTTCACGACATTCGCGTTGCCGCGCATGTCCTGACCGAGAATCTGGCCGCGCCGCGAGTTGAGGTCGCCGATGACCGAGCCGGTGTATTCTTCCGGAGTCACGACTTCGACCTTCATGATCGGCTCGAGCAGAACCGAACCCGCTTCCTGCAGAGCTTCCCGCAGACCCGCACGCGAGGCGATTTCGAAGGCCAGGGCCGACGAGTCGACTTCGTGGTAGGCGCCGTCGATGAGCGACACCTTGATGTCGACCACCGGGAAGCCGGCGACAACGCCCGCGCCGAGCACGGAGTTGAGGCCCTTTTCGACGCCCGGCAGGTATTCCTTCGGAACCGCGCCGCCGACGATCTTCGATTCGAACTCAAAGCCTTTGCCGGCTTCGTTCGGCTCGACGATGAACTTCACGCGCGCGAACTGGCCCGTGCCGCCCGTCTGCTTCTTGTGGGTGTAGTCCTTGGTGACGGCCTTCGTGATCTTCTCACGGAACGCCACCTGCGGAGCGCCGATATTCGCATCGACCTTGTAGGTACGGCGCAGAATGTCGACCTTGATGTCGAGATGAAGCTCGCCCATGCCCTTCAGGATGGTCTGGCCCGATTCCTGATCGGTCGAGACGCGGAAGGACGGGTCTTCGGCGGCGAGCTTGTGCAGCGCAACGCCGAGTTTTTCCTGGTCGGCCTTCGACTTCGGCTCGATGGCGATTTCGATGACCGGCTCGGGGAATTCCATCTTCTCGAGGATGACGGGCTTTTGCGGATCGCAGAGCGTGTCGCCCGTGCGCACTTCCTTGAGGCCCGCGAGAGCGACGATGTCGCCGGCATAGGCTTCCTTGATGTCTTCGCGATTGTTCGCGTGCATCAGGAGCATACGGCCGATGCGCTCTTTCTTGTCGCGCGTCGAGTTGATGACGTTCGCGCCCGTTTCGAGCTTGCCCGAATAGATGCGGCAGAAGGTGATCGTGCCGACGAAGGGGTCGTCCATGATCTTGAAGCCGAGCAGCGCGAGCGGATCCGAATCCGACGAGTGGCGGACTTCTTCCGCGTCGTTGTTCGGGTTGATGCCCTTGATCGGCGGAACGTCGACCGGCGACGGCAGATAATCGACAACGGCGTCGAGCAGCGGCTGCACGCCCTTGTTCTTGAAGGCCGAGCCGCACAGCACCGGATAGAAGGCGCCGTTCAGCACCGCCTTGCGGATGAGACGCTTCAGCGTCGCTTCATCGGGCTCTTTGCCGTCGAGGAATTCTTCGAGAACCTTGTCATCGAGTTCGACAGCCGCTTCCACGAGCTTGGCGCGATACTCTTCGGCCTGCGCCTTGAGATCGTCCGGAATTTCGATGTCGTTGAATTTGGCGCCGAGACCTTCGTCTTCCCAAACAACGCCCTTCATGCGGACGAGGTCGACGAGACCTTTGAAGTTGTTTTCCGCACCGATGGGCAGCTGGATCGGAACGGGCTTAGCGCCGAGGCGCTTTACGATGTCATCGAGGCACTTGAAGAAGTCAGCGCCCGTTTTGTCCATCTTGTTCGCAAAGACGATGCGCGGAACGCGGTATTTGTCGCCTTGGCGCCATACGGTTTCGGTCTGCGGTTCGACGCCCTGGTTGCTATCGAGCACGCATACCGCGCCGTCGAGCACGCGCAGCGAACGCTCGACTTCGATCGTGAAGTCGACGTGGCCGGGAGTGTCGATGATGTTGAGGCGCTTTTCTTTCCAGATAGCGGTCGTCGCGGCCGACGTAATCGTGATGCCGCGTTCCTGCTCCTGCTCCATCCAGTCCATCGTGGCGGCGCCCTCATGGACTTCGCCGATCTTATGGGACTTGCCGGTATAATAGAGGATGCGCTCCGTCGTCGTCGTCTTCCCGGCGTCGATGTGCGCCATGATTCCGAAGTTACGGTAGTCTTCGATCTTATGCGTGCGGGGCATAGTCTATCCTCAAAATCCAGTCTGTACGCCGATTACCAACGGTAATGCGAGAAGGCGCGGTTCGCGTCCGCCATGCGGTGCGTGTCTTCGCGCTTCTTGACGGCGGTGCCGCGATTGTTCGCGGCGTCGAGCAGTTCGGCCGACAGCTTGTCGGTCATGGTCTTTTCGTTGCGGGCGCGCGCGGCCGTGATCAGCCAGCGAATCGCAAGCGCCTGACGGCGGTCGGGACGAACCTCGACCGGAACCTGATAGGTCGCACCGCCGACGCGGCGTGAGCGGACTTCGACGGACGGCGCGACATTGTCGAGCGCGGCGTGGAAGACATCCAGCGGGTGCTGCTTGGCGCGCGATTCGATCGTGTCGAAAGCGCCGTAAACGATCGTCTCGGCCACGGACTTCTTGCCGTGTTCCATGACGCAATTCATGAACTTGGTGACGATGATGTCACCGAATTTGGGATCCGGGATGATCTCCCGGCGCTCGGCACGATGGCGGCGCGACATGGATCTCTCTCCCTTACTTCGGACGCTTCACGCCGTACTTCGAACGGCGCTGCTTACGGTTCTTGACGCCCTGGGTATCCAGAACGCCGCGGAGAATGTGGTAGCGAACGCCGGGAAGGTCCTTCACGCGGCCGCCGCGGATCATCACCACGGAGTGTTCCTGAAGGTTATGACCTTCGCCCGGGATGTAACCGATGACTTCGAAGCCGTTGGTGAGACGCACCTTTGCGACCTTACGAAGCGCCGAGTTCGGCTTCTTCGGGGTCGTCGTGTAAACACGTGTGCATACGCCGCGCTTCTGCGGGCATGCCTGAAGGTGGCGCGCCTTTTCGCGATAGACGGGCGCCTGCCGCGGCTTGCGGATCAACTGGCTGATAGTCGGCATTGTTCGCCTTTTCCTAATAGCGCTCATAGCGCTGCAAACACGTTCATCGCCCAGCCGTTCTCGTTACCGAGGCGGCGGGCGATTGCCCAAACAGAGGATCACCGCGCGAGGGATCGCGCTGCGATCTTGTGTCCTGAATGAACCAAAAATCTTGTTCTCGTCAGAGTTTAGGCCTGATGTCTCGTCGCTAGGTGCGTCGAGAAGCAAAACCTACATGCCTGTCGAAGTGCGCGGGTTCTAACCGCCTGCACCCATTGCCGTCAACCCCTGAGGGCTGCGTTTTTATGAGGGCGGATCGCTATTTGTTCACCGTAGCCAACGCCGCCGTCTGCCGGGGCCGCGGACGCAGGGCAACCGCATAGCCGGCGAGAGCTGCCACCCCACCCTGCCAGATCGCAAAAAGCGCCACCCATTGGAAGGCAATCAGTGCGCCGGCAATCGCGCCGAAGGCCAGAACCGCAGCCACATTATGCCAGTAGCGGAAGTCCTTAGCGGCCAGCCAGAGCGTCGCCGCGGTAACGGCAGAGCCCACCAGCCCGGCGAGAATCCCGGCAAGGACCTCGTTTTCGAGGAACAGATCGCCGCCGGTTTTGACCGCAGCCCACCAGCCGATGGCAACGCCCAAGAACACGCCGAGAATGACGGCGATATTGCCCGTCTCCCAGTAATAGATGCCCAGAGCGAGCACGATGCCGAAGAAGAGTGCCGGCAGCATCGGGACGCCATCGATCAAAAAGCGTTCGCCGTAGCGATCGTCGAACCCTATGAAATAGCTCAGTAAACCTGAAATCAGGCCACCGATCGCCATGATGAGGGCAGCCCTCACCGGCAAGCTTATCGTGTTCATGGAAGCCCCCCGTTTGCGACCACAGATTAGCCGCAGCCGGGGAGATTGCAACCAAAGGTTACTTGTTCACCATCGCCATCCCGGCTTTGCCGTAACGCGCGCCGGCAACGGCTTCCGGCGGCACGGCTTCGCTCAAAGCCTTCAGATCGGCCGGGCTGAGCTTGATGTCGGCGGCGGCCGCATTGGCCTCGAGATTTGCAAGTTTCCGGGCCCCGGGGATCGGTACGATATCGTTCCCCTGGTTGAGAACCCAGGCCAGGGCAATCTGGGCGGCGGTGACACCCTTCTCTGCAGCGATTTCTGCGATCTTGTCCACAAGTGACAGATTTTGCTGCATATTTTCAGCCTGGAAGCGCGGGTGACCGAGCCGCTGATCGCCCTGCTCCAGATCCTTCGGACTGCGGATCGCACCGGTCAAAAGGCCTCGCGCCAGCGGCGAGAACGGCACGAACGTGATCCCGAGCTCGCGGCAGACAGGCAGGATTTCCGGCTCCGGATCGCGGGTGATCAGCGAATATTCGGACTGAAGGGCCGAAATCGGGTGGACCGTATGGGCCCGGCGCAGGGTTGCGGCATTGGCCTCCGACAGGCCGAGCGCCCTCACCTTTCCGGCCTTCACGAGATCGGCCATGGCCCCGACCGTGTCCTCGATCGGCACCTCGGGATCGACCCGGTGCTGGTAATAGAGATCGATGACATCGGTCCCGAGCCGCTTCAGGCTCTCTTCGGCGACGCGCTTGACCGTCTCCGGCCGCCCGTCGACGCCCAATTGCTCGCCCGCTTCGCTGAAGCGGAAGCCGAATTTGGTGGCGATGACGACCTTGTCGCGATGCTTTTTCAGCGCCTGGCCGACGAGGACCTCGTTTGTGAACGGGCCATAGACTTCGGCCGTGTCGAAGAAGTTGATGCCGAGATCGAGCGCCCGCTGGAAGAAGCTATCGGCCTCCTTGGCCTCAAGCCCCGTGCCGTAGCTGTAGGTCATGCCCATGCAGCCAAGGCCGATGGCCGAGACTTCGAGGTCTTTTCCGAGTTTGCGCTTGTGCATGTCTTTGTCTTCCCGATCTCAATCATTGAACGAAAAAGGGGCCGCTCGCGCAGCCCCTTCTTCCGTTTTGCGGGTGCGGCGAATTACTCCGCCGGCGCCTCGAGAGCAGCCGTCGCGGCGGCGGCTTTCTTGGCGGCCTTTGCCTCGTCCTTGCGCTGCTGTTCCATGATCAGGTCGTCGCGATGGGTCGCGACCGAACGGATCTGGTTCATGACAGCGCCCGTGCCGGCCGGGATCAGGCGGCCGACAATGACGTTCTCCTTGAGACCGTCGAGCGTATCGGACTTGCCGTTGACCGCAGCTTCCGTGAGGACGCGCGTCGTTTCCTGGAACGAAGCCGCCGAGATGAAGCTGCGGGTCTGCAGCGACGCCTTGGTGATGCCGAGAAGAACAGGCGTGCCGGAGGCAAGCTTGGCCTTCTTGTTGTTCTCAAGAAGCTTCGCATTGACCTCGTCGAGCTCGGAACGATCGACCTGTTCGCCTGCGATCAGATCGGTGTCGCCGATATCGTTGATCTCGACCTTCTGCAGCATCTGACGGACGATCACTTCGATGTGCTTGTCGTTGATCGACACGCCCTGGAGCCGGTAGACCTCCTGGATCTCGTTGACGAGGTAAGCCGCGAGAGCCTCCACGCCCTTGATCGCCAGAATGTCGTGCGGCGCCGGATTGCCGTCGACGATGTAATCGCCCTTCTCCACGACGTCGCCGTCCTGAAGATAGATGTGCTTGCCCTTCGGGATCAGGTACTCGACGGCCTCGACGCCTTCCTCATGCGGCTGGATCGAGACGCGGCGCTTGTTCTTGTAGTCGCGGCCGAACGCGATCGTGCCGGAGATTTCGGCGATGATCGCCGCATCCTTCGGCTTGCGCGCTTCGAACAGCTCCGCCACGCGCGGCAGACCGCCCGTGATGTCGCGCGTCTTGGCGCTTTCCGTCGGGATACGGGCGATGATGTCGCCGGCTTTCACCGTGCCGCCCGGGTTGACCGAGATGATCGCTTCCGCCGGCAGGAGGTAGCGGGCATCGCCGCCCTTCTGGAGCTTTGCGATCTTGTCCTTCACCTTGATGATGATCGCCGGCTTCAGATCCGAAGTACGGGTCGAAGTCCGCCAATCCATGACGACGCGCTTGGTAATACCGGTCGCTTCGTCGGTCGTTTCGGTGACCGATGCGCCTTCGACGAGATCTTCGAAGTCGATCGAGCCGTCCACTTCCGTGACGATGGGACGAGTATAGGGGTCCCATTCGGCGATACGCTGGCCGCGCTTGATCGAGTCACCTTCGTCCACCTTCAGGCGTGCGCCGTACTGCAGACGATGGGTGGCGCGCTCGGTGCCGTCGGCATCGACGATGGCGACGGTGACGTTGCGGCCCATGACGATCATGTCGCCGTCCGTGTTGCGGGCGGCGTGGCGGTTCTTGATGACGACCTTGCCCTCATACGAGGCTTCCAGGAACGACGAGTCCGCGAGCTGCGCGGTGCCGCCGATGTGGAAGGTACGCATGGTGAGCTGCGTGCCCGGCTCGCCGATCGACTGGGCGGCGATGACGCCCACCGCTTCGCCGTGGTTGACCGGAGTACCGCGCGCAAGATCGCGGCCATAGCACTGCACGCACACGCCGACCTTGGATTCGCAGGTCAGCACCGAACGGATGCGAACCTCCTGAATGCCGGACTGCGAGATGACGTCGACATCGGTTTCCGAGAGCATGGTGTTCTTCGGAGCGAGCACCTTGCCGGTCTGCGGATGCACGACATCTTCGGCCACGGTGCGGCCGAGAATGCGCATGCCGAGCGTCGCGACGACCTGGCCCGCATCGACGATCGGACGGACGCGGATACCTTCGCTGGTGCCGCAATCCTCTTCGGTGATGATGCAATCCTGGGCGACGTCGACGAGACGGCGGGTCAGGTAACCCGAGTTCGCCGTCTTCAGAGCGGTGTCGGCAAGACCCTTACGCGCGCCGTGGGTGGAGTTGAAGTACTCCATCACGGTCAGGCCTTCCTTGAAGTTCGAGATGATCGGGGTCTCGATGATCGAGCCGTCCGGCTTGGCCATAAGGCCGCGCATACCGGCGAGCTGCTTCATCTGCGCCGGCGAACCGCGCGCACCCGAATGGGCCATCATGTAGATCGAGTTGATCTGCTTGTCGGCGCCCTTCTCGTCCTTCTGAACCGCGGAGATGCGGCCCATCATTTCCTCGGCGATCTTGTCCGTGCACTTGGCCCAGGCATCGACCACCTTGTTGTACTTTTCGCCCTGCGTGATCAGGCCGTCCTGATACTGCTGCTCGTATTCGGAGGCGAGCACACGCGTGGCTTCGACGATCTTCGGCTTGGTGTCCGGCACCACCATGTCGTCCTTGCCGAACGAAATGCCGGCCTTGAACGCGTTGTGGAAGCCGAGCTGCATCGCGCGGTCGCAGAAGATCACCGTCTCCTTCTGACCGCAGTGGCGATACACCGTGTCGATCATGTTGGAGATTTCCTTCTTCGTCATGAGCTTGTTCACGACGTCGAAGGGCACCTTCGAATGCTTGGGCAGAAGCTGACCGAGCATCATGCGGCCGGGCGTGGTCTCGTAGATCTTCGAAGAGCGGTTGCCCTTCTCGTCCACCGAGATGAAGCGGCCTTTGATCTTGGTGTGCAGCGACACGCTCTTCGAGAAGAGCGCGTGCTCCACTTCGCCCATATCGGCGAACAGAGAGCCTTCGCCCGGCGCGCCTTCGCGCACCAGCGACAGGTAGTAGAGACCGAGCACGATGTCCTGCGAGGGCACAATGATCGGCAGACCGTTGGCCGGATGCAGGATGTTGTTGGTCGACATCATCAGGACGCGCGCTTCCAGCTGCGCTTCAAGCGACAGCGGAACGTGCACGGCCATCTGGTCGCCGTCGAAGTCGGCGTTGAACGCGGCGCAGACCAGCGGGTGAAGCTGGATCGCCTTGCCTTCGATCAGCACCGGTTCAAAGGCCTGAATGCCGAGACGATGCAGCGTCGGCGCGCGGTTCAGGAGCACCGGATGCTCGCGGATAACCTCATCGAGGATATCCCACACTTCCGGCTTTTCCTTTTCGACGAGCTTCTTCGCCTGCTTGACGGTCGTGGCCAGGCCCTTCGCGTCGAGACGCGAATAGATGAAGGGCTTGAACAGTTCGAGCGCCATCTTCTTCGGCAGGCCGCACTGATGCAGCTTGAGTTCCGGACCGACGACGATGACCGAGCGGCCCGAATAGTCGACGCGCTTGCCGAGCAGGTTCTGACGGAAGCGGCCCTGCTTGCCCTTCAGCATGTCGGCGAGCGACTTCAGCGGACGCTTGTTGACGCCCGTGATGACGCGGCCGCGGCGGCCGTTGTCGAACAATGCGTCGACCGACTCCTGCAGCATGCGCTTTTCGTTGCGGATGATGATATCCGGCGCGCGCAGCTCGATGAGCCGCTTCAGGCGGTTGTTACGGTTGATGACGCGGCGGTAGAGATCGTTGAGATCGGACGTCGCGAAGCGGCCGCCGTCCAGCGGAACGAGCGGGCGCAGATCCGGCGGAATGACCGGAACGACGGTGAGGATCATCCATTCCGGCTTGTTACCGGATTCGATGAACGCCTCGACGATCTTCAGACGCTTGGCATACTTCTTCTTCTTGATGTCGCTGTCCGTCTCCGTCATTTCCTGACGCAGATCGGCCGCGATCTTCTCGAGGTCCATGCCCTTGAGGATTTCACGGATGGCTTCCGCGCCGATCTGGGCGGTGAACGAGTCATCGCCGTACTCGTCCTGCGCCATCACATATTCTTCTTCGGTCAGAAGCTGGCGGTCCTTGAGCGGGGTCAGGCCCGGCTCGAGAACGACATACTTCTCGAAGTACAGAATGGCTTCGAGGTCGCGCAGCGTCATGTCGAGCAGAAGGCCAATGCGGCTCGGCAGCGACTTCAGGAACCAGATATGGGCGACGGGCGCGGCGAGCTCGATATGGCCCATGCGCTCGCGGCGAACGCGCGACAGCGTGACTTCGACGCCGCACTTTTCGCAGATGACGCCCTTGTACTTCATGCGCTTGTACTTGCCGCACAGGCACTCATAGTCCTTGATCGGACCAAAGATGCGCGCGCAGAACAGGCCGTCACGTTCCGGCTTGAACGTGCGGTAATTGATCGTTTCCGGCTTCTTGATCTCGCCGAACGACCAGGAGTGAATCTTTTCGGGGCTCGAGATCGAAATCTTGATGTTGTCGAAGGTCGGAGCCGGGGCAGCCGTGTTGAAAAGATTCATCACGTCCTGATTCATCTTATTCTCCTCAATGCGGACTTCGGGGCTGGCCCTGCCGTCCGCCGGCAATTTCGAATGCCTCCGGCCCTTACGGCGCGGAGGGGTCGGTGAAGGCAGGTCGCCCTGCCCTCACCTTTTAGTTCAGCGTCACTCGGCAGCGTCTGCCGGCGGCAGCTCACGGTTCGATGCGTTAAGCTCGACGTTGAGGCCGAGCGAGCGCATTTCCTTCACAAGCACGTTGAAGCTTTCCGGAATGCCGGCCTCGAACGTGTCGTCGCCACGGACGATCGCCTCGTAGACCTTGGTGCGGCCCGCCACGTCGTCGGACTTCACCGTCAGCATTTCCTGCAGCGTGTATGCCGCGCCGTACGCTTCGAGCGCCCACACTTCCATTTCACCGAAGCGCTGGCCGCCGAACTGCGCCTTGCCACCCAGCGGCTGCTGGGTAACGAGCGAGTACGGACCGATCGAACGCGCGTGGATCTTGTCGTCCACGAGATGGTGAAGCTTCAGCATGTAGATGTAGCCGACGGTGACATCGCGATCGAACTGATCGCCGGTACGTCCGTCGAACACGGTGGACTGGCCGGTTTCACGCAGGCCCGCCATACGAAGATGCTCTTCGATGTCGGCTTCCTTCGCACCGTCGAACACCGGCGTTGCGATCGGCACGCCGCCGCGAAGGTTCTGGGCCATTTCGATCAGCTCATCGCCTTCCAGCGACTTCACCGTCTCGTCCTTGCCGTAGACCTTGTCGAGCGTCGCCTTCAGCTGTTTGTCGCCCATGCCGGCTTTGTAGGCATCGATGGCCTTGCCGATCTGGAGACCGAGGCCCGCGCAGGCCCAGCCGAGATGCGTTTCGAGAATCTGACCGACATTCATGCGGCTCGGCACGCCGAGCGGATTAAGCACGATATCGACCGGCGTGCCGTCCGCCAGGAACGGCATGTCCTCGTTCGGCACGATGCGCGAGACGACACCTTTGTTGCCGTGACGGCCGGCCATCTTGTCGCCCGGCTGAATCTTGCGCTTCACCGCGACGAAGACCTTGACCATCTTCATCACGCCCGGAGGCAGTTCGTCGCCGCGCTGCAGCTTTTCGACCTTGTCGAGGAAGCGCTGTTCAAGGCGCTTTTTCGACTCGTCGTACTGCTTACGCATCGCCTCGAGTTCCTGCATGACCTTGTCGGACTCGACGGCGAAGTTCCACCACTGCGAACGCGGGAATTCTTCGAGAGCTTCCTTGTCGAGCTTGACGCCCTTCTTGAAGCCCTTCGGTCCGCCCACCGCATTCTGCTTGCCGAGAACGGAAGCAAGACGCGCATAGACGTTACGATCAAGGATCGCGAGTTCGTCGTCGCGGTCCTTGGCCAGACGTTCGATTTCTTCCCGTTCGATGGCGAGCGCGCGCTCGTCCTTTTCGACGCCGTGACGGTTGAAGACGCGGACTTCAACGACGGTGCCCTGCACGCCCGGGGGCACGCGGAGCGAGGTGTCGCGAACGTCGGAGGCCTTCTCGCCGAAGATGGCGCGCAGAAGCTTTTCTTCCGGCGTCATCGGGCTTTCGCCCTTCGGCGTGATCTTGCCGCACAGGATGTCGCCGGCGCGGACTTCCGCGCCGATATAGACGATGCCCGACTCGTCGAGGTTCTTCAGCGCTTCTTCCGAAACGTTCGGAATGTCGCGCGTGATTTCTTCCGGTCCGAGCTTGGTGTCGCGGGCGGCGACTTCGAATTCCTCGATATGGATCGAGGTGAAGACGTCGTCCTGCACGATCTTCTCGGAGAGAAGGATCGAGTCTTCGAAGTTGTAGCCGTTCCACGGCATGAACGCGACGAGCACGTTGCGGCCGAGAGCGAGTTCACCAAGGTCCGTCGACGGGCCGTCGGCGATGATGTCGCCGGTATTGACCTTCTCACCGACCTTCACCAGCGGACGCTGGTTGATGCAGGTGTTCTGGTTCGAACGCTGGAACTTCATCAGATTGTAGATGTCGACGCCCGGACGGGTCGGATCCGTCTCGTCCGCACGAATGACGATACGCGTGGCGTCCACCTGATCGATGACGCCGCCGCGGCGGGCCGCGATGGCGGCGCCGGAGTCGCGGGCAACGACCGCTTCCATGCCGGTGCCGACAAGCGGCGCCTGGGCGCGCACCAGCGGCACGGCCTGACGCTGCATGTTCGAGCCCATCAGAGCGCGGTTGGCGTCGTCGTTCTCAAGGAACGGGATGAGCGCGGCGGCGACCGAAACGAGCTGCTTCGGCGACACGTCCATGAAGTCGACGCGGTCGGCCGGCATCAGCGAGACATCGCCCGCGTGACGGCAGACGATGAGCTCTTCGAGGAAGGTGCCCTTCGCATCGATCGGCGAGTTGGCCTGCGCGACCGTGTACTTACCTTCTTCGACCGCCGACAGATAGACGACCTCGCCCGTGACCTTGCCGCCTTTGACGCGGCGGTACGGGGTTTCGATGAAGCCGTATTTGTTGACGCGGGCAAAGGTCGCCAGCGAGTTGATCAGACCGATGTTCGGGCCTTCCGGCGTCTCAATCGGGCAGATGCGGCCGTAATGCGTCGGATGCACGTCGCGCACTTCGAAGCCGGCACGTTCACGCGTCAGACCGCCCGGGCCAAGCGCCGACAGGCGGCGCTTGTGGGTGATTTCCGACAGCGGGTTCGTCTGGTCCATGAACTGCGAGAGCTGCGAGGAGCCGAAGAACTCGCGCACCGCGGCGGCCGCGGGCTTGGCGTTGATCAGATCCTGCGGCATGACCGTGTCGATTTCGACCGAGGACATGCGCTCCTTGATGGCGCGCTCCATGCGGAGCAGGCCGACGCGGTACTGGTTTTCCATCAGCTCGCCGACCGAGCGGACGCGGCGGTTGCCGAGATGGTCGATGTCATCGATTTCGCCGCGGCCGTCGCGCAGATCCACCAGCGTCTTGATGACGGAGAGGATGTCTTCGCGGCGCAGCGTGCGCTGCGTGTCCGGCGCGTCGAGGTCGAGACGCATGTTCATCTTCACGCGGCCGACGGCCGAAAGATCGTAGCGCTCGGCGTCGAAGAACAGCGACTGGAACATCGCCTGCGCCGTTTCCGGCGTCGGCGGCTCGCCCGGACGCATCACGCGGTAGATGTCGAACAGCGCGCCGTCGCGGCCCGTGTTCTTGTCGACATTCAGCGTGTTGCGGATATAGGCGCCGGTGTTGACGTGATCGATGTCGAGAATGTTCAGCGCCTTGAGGCTGATTTCCTCGAAAATCTTCAGCGTCTTCTCGGTGATCTCTTCGCCGGCTTCGACAAAGATTTCGCCGGTTTCGTCGTTGACGAGGTCATCGCCTACATACTGGCCGACGAGTTCTTCGTCGGAGATGCGCAGAGCCTTCACGCCCTTCTCGGCAAGCTGGCGCGCGGCGCGGACAGTGAGCTTCTTGCCGGCTTCGAGCACAACTTCGCCCGAGTCCGCGTCGATGAGATCGGCGACGGCCTTGAAGCCCTTCATGCGCTCGGCATCGAACGGCATACGCCAGCCGTCTTTGGTCTTCTTGAGCGGAATCTTGTTGTAGAAGGTCGACAGGATCTCTTCGGAATCGAGGCCGAGCGCATAAAGCAGGCTTGTCACCGGGATTTTGCGCTTACGGTCGATACGTGCGTACACGATGTCCTTGGCGTCGAACTCGATGTCGAGCCAGGAGCCGCGATACGGAATGATGCGGGCGGCGAACAGCAGCTTGCCCGAGGCGTGCGTCTTGCCGCGGTCGTGATCGAAGAACACGCCCGGCGAACGGTGCATCTGCGAGACGATGACGCGTTCGGTGCCGTTGACGACAAAGGTACCGTTCATGGTCATGAGCGGCATGTCGCCCATGTAGACGTCCTGTTCCTTGATGTCCTTGACGGAGCGCGCGCCGGTTTCCTCGTCGACATCGAACACGATGAGACGGAGCGTGACTTTCAGCGGAGCGGCAAAGGTCATGGAGCGCTGGCGGCACTCATCGACATCATATTTCGGCGGCTCGAATTCGAACTTCACGAATTCCAGCATCGCCGTGTTGCCGAAATCGGAAATCGGGAACACGCCCTTGAAGACCGACTGCAAACCTTCGTCGTCGCGCCGTTCGATATCGCCGATCTGCAGGAACTGGTCGTAGGACGCCTTCTGAACCTCGATGAGGTTCGGCATCTCAGCGACTTCCGTGATCTTGCCGAAGGATTTGCGGACACGTTTGCGGCCGGTGAACGTCTGAGCCATGTGGCTTCTCTCGCTTCGCTCGCTTACCCGCGCCCCGGGATATGGGCGCCAGGCGGACTCACTGAGAGTCCTCAAGAATTTTTGACCCGGGGAAGGGCCGAAAGGCCGCAAGGGCGCGCACCCCTACGGGTGCCGCCCAGCGGCCAAACTCACTACTGTAACTCGGAAACCGAATTCCCGGGGCTTCGCGGCCCCGGGACCGGCTCCGCGGCGCATGCGCGCCGCATAAACTTACTTAAGCTCGACCTTGGCGCCAGCCTTTTCGAGCTGGTCCTTGATCTTCGCAGCTTCGTCCTTGGACACGCCGTCCTTAACAGGCTTCGGCGCACCTTCGACGAGGTCCTTGGCTTCTTTGAGGCCAAGGCCAGTGATCGCGCGGACTTCCTTGATGACCTCGATCTTCTTGTCGCCGGCCGAGGCCAGGACAACGGTGAACTCGGTCTTCTCTTCGGCCGCAGCACCGCCGCCGCCGCCACCGCCGGCCGGAGCCGCAACGGCAACAGCCGCCGCAGCGGACACGCCCCACTTCTCTTCGAGGAGCTTCGCAAGCTCGGCAGCCTCGAGAACGGTCAGCGACGACAGGTCGTCTACGATTTTGTTCAGATCAGCCATTTATGTATTTCCTTCGATTCGAACTACAAGAGTTGGTGAACGGCCTCACGCCGCGTCCCGATTGGCATAGGCTCCGACAACGCGGGCCAGCTTGGCAGCCGGCGCCGTGGAGAGCTGAGCGAGCTTGGTCGCCGGGGCCTGAACAAGGCCGACGATCTTGGCGCGCAGTTCATCCAGCGACGGCAGCGAAGCGAGCTGCTTCACGGCCGCCGGGTTCAGAGCAGTCGCGCCGAGAGCGCCGCCGAGGATCACGAGCTTGTCGTTCCCCTTGGCGAAATCCGACACGACCTTGGTCGCCGCCACCGGATCTGCGCTGTAAGCGAGAACCGTCGGGCCCTTCAGCAGGGCTCCGAGATGGGCGACTTCTGTGCCTTCGAGAGCGATTTTGGCGAGGCGGTTCTTCGCGACTTTCAGGGCCGCGCCGGCACCGGACGCCCGACGACGAAGGTCGGTCATCTCGGAGACGGTCAGTCCCGAATAGTGGGCGACGACAACAACGCCGGAGGTCTTGAAGACCTGGCTCAGTTCGTCGACCGATTCACGCTTTTCCGCACGATCCACGTGCTCTCTCCAGTCTGGTGAAACGGATAATTCCGTAGCACCGGGTGGGCATTAGCCGCTTTTGTTCAACAAAAGCGACGGTGTGTGCCCTGTCCCCCTGGAGCCGCGCCGAAGCGCGAAACCCGGGTAGTAGGTTCGAACCGATAGTTGAGGCATTCGCCCCGAAATCGGTGTCTTACCCGTCTGTGCAGGCCCATCTGGCTTAAGCGCCGGATTCTAAAGAGAAAACCGGCCCACCTGCAGTCTCGGACAGGACGTCCGCCTCCAGTTGCCTGGAAGCCTTCTTCCCGGATTACGCCGGGCCGAAGTTTTGAACGGAGGCGGGTATATAGGCCCGCCGCCGCAAAATGTCTAATCGGCTTTTAAGCCTGAAGGACGCTCGACGGCTCGACGCGGACGCCCGGCCCCATGGTCGAGGAAATCGCGACCTTCTGGAGATAGGTGCCCTTGGCGCCGGCCGGCTTGGCCTTGACCACCGCGTCCGTGAAGGCGCGGATGTTCTGAGCCAGCTTGTCGGCTCCGAAGCTCGCTTTGCCGATACCGGCCTGGATGATGCCGGCCTTCTCGACGCGGAACTCCACCGAACCGCCCTTGGCGGCGGCGATGGCGCCCTTCACGTCCATGGTCACCGTGCCGACCTTGGGGTTCGGCATCAGATTGCGCGGACCGAGCACCTTACCGAGACGGCCGACCAGCGGCATCATATCGGGGGTGGCGATGCAGCGATCGAACTCGATCTTGCCGCTGTTGACGATCTCGACGAGATCTTCCGCGCCGACAATGTCGGCGCCCGCCGCCTTGGCTTCCTCAGCCTTGGCGCCCTTGGCGAAGACCGCAACGCGCTGCGTGCGGCCCGTGCCGTTCGGCAGAGCGACAACGCCGCGGACCATCTGGTCGGCGTGGCGCGGGTCGATGCCGAGATTGAGAGCGATCTCGATCGTCTCGTCGAACTTCGCGGTCGCGCGTTCCTTGACCAGCTTCACCGCCTCATCGAGGCCAACGAGCTTGGTCGGATCAACGCCCTCGCGGGCTTTTGTATAACGCTTGCCAGTAGCCATGATCAGCCCTCCACCGACAGGCCCATGGAGCGGGCGGAGCCCTCAACCATGCGCATAGCCGCCTCAACCGTCGTTGCGTTGAGGTCCTTCATCTTCTTTTCAGCGATCTCGCGCACCTGGGCGGAGGTCACCTTGCCGACCGTGCCCTTGCCGGGGGTCTGCGACCCCTTCTGGAGCTTGGCCGCCTTTTTGAGCCAGTAGCTCATCGGCGGGGTCTTCATTTCGAAGGTGAAGGAACGATCCTGATAGGCAGTGATGATCACCGGGATCGGCATGCCCTTCTCCATCTGCCCGGTGGCAGCGTTGAAGGCCTTGCAGAATTCCATGATGTTGAGACCGCGCTGACCGAGCGCGGGGCCGATCGGCGGCGACGGATTGGCCGCGCCAGCCGGCACCTGGAGCTTGATATAGCCCGCTACTTTCTTCGCCATTGTACATACTCCCAAAAACGCCCGCCGAAGCGGACTTTGGTACCGTGGTCGGGCTCCATCGCGATTGGCGTCATCGCAACTCGCCTCCCACGGCGTTTAAGCCAGACCGGATAACCGGCCCGGCCGTTCAACGTCAGGTCTTTTCGACCTGGCCGTATTCCAATTCGACCGGTGTTGCGCGGCCGAAAATCGACACCGCAACCTTGAGCCTTGCGCGGTCTTCGTCGACTTCCTCGACGGTGCCGTTGAAGCTTGCAAACGGGCCGTCCGCAACGCGGACCTGCTCGCCGATCTCGAAGGAGATCGAGGGCTTGGGCCGCTCGATACCTTCCTGAACCTGCTGCGCAATGCGCATGGCCTCGGCTTCGGGGATCGGCGTCGGCTTGTTGTCCGCGCCCAGGAAACCCGTGACCTTCGGCGTGTTCTTGATGAGGTGATAGGCCTCATCGGTCATTTCCATCTTCACGAGCACATAGCCCGGGAAGAACTTGCGCTCGGCATCGACCTTGCGGCCGCGGCGCACTTCCACGACCTTTTCGGTCGGGACGAGAATATCTTCGAACAAATCCTGCAGGCCGCGCTGTTCGGCAGCCTCACGGATTGCTTCCGCCACCTTCTTCTCGAAATTCGAGTAGGCGTGGACGATGTACCAGCGCTTGGCCATGCGCTTTAGCTCCCAATCCCGAGGACAAAAGTCACCCCGGTGCGGATGACCCAATCGACGATCAGAAAGAAGATCGACGCGATAACGGCGAAGACGAACACCATGATCGTGGTGATCACGGTCTCGCGCCGCGTCGGCCAGCTGACTTTCGCCGCCTCCGCGCGCACTTCCTGAACAAACTTGGCAGGGCCTGTTTTCGCCATGGTCTCATAGACTTCCAGCGCTTCACTGAGAGGTGAACGCCGAAGCCGGTCCTTTTTTGGGATCACTGCCGCCGCGGATGTCCGTCACCGGGCCGCAAGCGAAGGGGCTTAGTAAGGTGCAGGCCGCCCTCAGTCAAGGCTAACAACCGCGAGGATATGCTTAACTCGCCCTGCCCGGCGCCTCATTGAGGGGTTGGCAGGAGTGGAGGGACTCGAACCCCCAGCCCCCGGTTTTGGAGACCGGTGCTCTGACCAATTGAGCTACACTCCTACGGGCGCCGCAGGCGAGGCCCTTGAAGCACGCTCTCGTCTGCGATTTCAAGCCCAAAGCACCGGCGACGCTATCTATCGGGGCGTTCGCAGCGCCGCCGCGTAAAACGGCCCGCCCGCGGGGCCGATCGCCTCGACCGACAGATTCGCCTCGGCCGCCAGCCGCACCAGCTCCTCGGCCTCCGGGTGGAACCATTGTGTCCACTCACCGACGTCATCCTCATATTCGAAGCGCATCACGATTTCGCCGCAAGGCCGGTTCCGGGCTCGGTTGCGCTGGTGATAGGCGAGATGAGAGGGATCGGTCGTGCCGGTAATGTCGAGCCCGGTGACAAGGATCTGCCCGCCGGGAGCCAAAACCCGGGTAAGCCGGCGCAAAAGCTCAGCACCGCCTTCGATCGTCCCGCCAATGCCAAAATTGTTGCCGAACAGCACAGCCGTTTGGAACGCTAACGCGCCGAGCGCATCCGGCCCGCCATCCATGATGTCGAACAGCCGGACGTCCTGACACTCCCGTTCAAGGCAAACCTCCACCGCGCCGCGCGACTTATCGATCCCCGTCGTCTGGAAGCCACGGCCCTGAAGCCAGAGAAGGGTTCGCCCCGCTCCACAGCCCACGTCGAGGATAGGGCCTTCGGCGCGCTTCAACAGATCAATCTCGTGCGGGAACGGCTCGGCGGCAAAATAGAGGTCCGGATCGTGCGCGTCCGTGTGGCCGTCGTCGCGCCGGATGGTCATCAGCCGTCCGCCGAGACCCGCCTGCCGATCACGAAGGGCGTTGCCGAAAATATCCATAGGTTTCAGCCTATCGGCAGTTTGCTGAAAAAGAAAAAGCCCGGGTCTTGCGACCCGGGCTTTCATTTCCGAACAAAGTTCGTCGATTACTCGATGATGGCGGCGACGACGCCGGCGCCAACAGTTCTGCCGCCTTCACGGATGGCGAAGCGGAGCTTCTCTTCCATGGCGATCGGCACGATGAGGGTGACTTCCATGGCGATGTTGTCGCCCGGCATCACCATTTCCGTGCCTTCCGGCAGCGTCACCACGCCCGTCACGTCCGTCGTGCGGAAGTAGAACTGCGGACGGTAGTTGCCGAAGAACGGCGTATGACGCCCGCCCTCTTCCTTCGTCAGGATGTAGGCCTCCGCCTTGAACTTCGTGTGCGGCTTCACCGAACCCGGCTTGCACAGAACCTGACCGCGCTCGACGTCCTCGCGCTTGGTGCCGCGCAGAAGAGCGCCGATATTGTCGCCCGCCTGGCCCTGATCGAGCAGCTTGCGGAACATCTCGACGCCCGTGACCGTCGTCTTCGTCGTCGGACGGATGCCGACGATCTCGATTTCCTCGCCGACCTTCACAACACCGCGCTCGACTCTACCCGTGCACACCGTGCCGCGGCCCGAGATCGAGAACACGTCTTCAACCGGCATCAGGAAGGGCTGGTCGATCGGACGGTCCGGCTGCGGGATCGACGCATCGACCGCTTCCATCAGCTTCAGGATCGCATCGTGACCGAGCTCTTTGCTCGAATCTTCAAGAGCGGCCAGAGCCGAGCCCTTGATGATCGGGATCGTGTCGCCCGGGAACTGGTACTTCGACAGAAGCTCGCGCACTTCGAGCTCAACGAGCTCGAGCAGCTCCGGATCATCGACCATGTCGCACTTGTTCAGGAACACAACGAGCGCCGGAACGCCGACCTGGCGGGCGAGCAGGATGTGCTCGCGCGTCTGCGGCATCGGGCCGTCAGCGGCCGACACGACGAGGATCGCGCCGTCCATCTGGGCGGCGCCCGTGATCATGTTCTTCACATAGTCGGCGTGGCCGGGGCAGTCGACATGCGCATAGTGACGGTTCTTCGTCTCGTATTCGACGTGAGCCGTCGAGATCGTAATGCCGCGCGCCTTCTCTTCCGGCGCCTTGTCGATCTGGTCGTACGCCGTAAACGTCGCGCCGCCCGTTTCCGCAAGGATCTTCGTGATCGCCGCCGTCAGCGACGTCTTGCCGTGGTCGACGTGTCCGATCGTGCCGATGTTGCAATGCGGCTTGTTGCGTTCAAATTTCTCTTTGGCCATGGCTAGCCTTCAGTCCTCGTTAGATTGTGAGGGGATTTCGGCGCGGGGATTAAAGCTTTCCGGGTCGCGCCGCAAGTGTCCGGCGAGGCGCCAAAGCACCCCGGGAACCGTTGGCCCGGATATGGTGACACTCTTATGAAAAGTCAGCCCCCGGGAGCTTCCGCTGAGCAACCGCCCGGTTTGGCTTGGCGAACGGCCTGGCCCTCATTAAAAGAGTGCCGGCGCGGGTGTAGCTCAATGGTAGAGCAGCAGCCTTCCAAGCTGAATACGAGGGTTCGATTCCCTTCACCCGCTCCAATTCCCTTCGGCGCCTAGAGGCGCGAAGTCCGGTTGACAGGTCATGCCCCCGTCACCATAAGAACCGCCTCTGCTCAACCGCCTCCGGGCGGTTGAAATGTGTCACGGCCACGGTAACTCGATGGACGTGCGGCGGGGGAGTGTCCCGAGCGGCAAAGGGGGCGGACTGTAAATCCGCTGGCTATGCCTTCACAGGTTCGAGTCCTGTCTCCCCCACCACCTCTTTCCCTTTAATTGCAAGACTCCCTGCCCCGTGACAGAACGCGGGCATGAGCCGCCCTCCCAAACCGCCAGCCAAGCGCCCCGGCAACAAACCGAAGTCCAAGCTGCCGCTGCGCCCGGGCTTCAAGGGCCGCGGCGGCCGGATCATGGGCACGGGCGATGACCGCCCGGTCCTTTACGGCTGGCACCCCGTCGTCGAGGCGCTCAAAAACCCCAAGCGCAAGATCAAGAAGTTCCTCGCGACCGAGAACGCCCTGAAGCGCCTTGAGGAAGAAGGCGTGCCGCTGCGCATTCAGCCGGAACAGGTGCGGCCCGGCGAGATCGACCGGCTGGTGACGGACGATGCCGTCCACCAGGGTCTCTATATAGAGGCCGAGCCGCTCAGCGCACCCGACATCGAGGACCTGCCCGATAACGGCATTGTCCTTGTGCTCGACCAGATCACCGATCCCCACAATGTCGGCGCCATCGTCCGGACCGCCGCCGCCTTTGCGGTCGACGCCATCGTGACGACCAACCGCCACTCCCCGTCGGCGACCGGCGTTCTGGCCAAATCCGCCTCCGGCGGGCTCGAGCATGTGCCGATCGTCACCATTAAAAATCTCGCCGAAGGGCTCGATGAGCTGAAATTCCGTGGCTATCTGCGGATCGGTCTCGATTCGGAGGCGCCGGAAGATCTCGCGGACATCAAGATGACGCGGCCGCTGGCCCTCGTGATGGGCGCCGAAGGCAAAGGTCTGAGGCAAAAGACCCGCGAATATTGCGACGTGCTGGCCCGTATGGACATGCCGGGCGTCATCAAAAGCCTCAACGTCTCGAACGCAACGGCAATAGCGCTCTACGCCGCAAGCCAGAAGACTAAACCTTAAGTCCCCGGAATCCGCTCAATGGCCGGCTTCGGCTTGCCGTATTTCGGCAGAGGCGGAACCTCCGCCGGCTCCACAGGCTCGGGCTTCGGCTTGCGGTAAACGCGCACCGGCGGCTTGTGCACGAAGGGATCGGAAGCGCGGGGCACACGCGTCGGCCGGTTATATTCGAGCCCCCAGCGATTGACCGGCGGGGCCGCCAAAACAGGCTCGACCAGCGCGGCAAGCACCATCACTGTCCCGAGAGCGGCAAGGGTTTTCCGTGTCATCATCCGCATATGGACCCGCGAGCCCCATATTTCAGCAGGAATTCCTCCCAAATTTGCACCAAAGTCGTATGTCCAATCTGCAACCCCATCGTAAGCTCCTCTCAGCGCCGGATCACCGGCGTCAATAACTAAGCGTCCGGCTGAAGGGCGATTCTTACGTCCTCGTGACCGGCCGCCGGAGAGGACAACGCCATGGCAACAGCAACAGCTGAAGGCTCGCGCACGCCTGCAAAGGCCCGCGGGATGACCCGGGAAGAAAGAAAGGTGATCATCGCCTCGTCGGCGGGCACCGTCTTCGAGTGGTACGATTTTTATCTCGCCGGTTCGCTTGCCGCCAATATCGCGGCAACCTTCGTTCCCGGCACCAACGACACCGCAAAATTCATCTTCGTTCTGTTCGGGTTTGCCGCGGGCTTTGCCGTGCGTCCGTTCGGCGCGTTGTTCTTCGGACGGCTGGGCGATCTGATCGGCCGTAAATACACCTTCCTCGTTACCATGACCATTATGGGTCTTGCGACATTCGTCGTCGGCCTGCTGCCAAGCTATGCCTCAATCGGCTACGCGGCGCCTGTTCTCTTCATCGTCTGTCGTCTGTTGCAGGGCCTTGCGCTCGGCGGCGAATATGGCGGCGCGGCGACTTATGTTGCCGAACACGCACCGCACGGAAAACGCGGCCTCTATACGTCGTGGATTCAGACCACGGCGACCGTTGGCCTCTTCCTGTCGCTCGTCGTCATTCTGACGCTGCGCCTGTCGATGACGCCGGAGGACTTCGCGGCCTGGGGCTGGCGTATTCCGTTCCTGCTGTCGATCATCCTTCTCGCCTTCTCGATCTGGATCCGTCTCTCGCTGAACGAGTCGCCGGCCTTCCAGAAAATGAAGGAAGAAGGCTCGCAGTCGAAAGCACCGCTGACCGAAGCTTTCGGCCGGTGGGAAAACGCCAAGGTCGCGCTGATCGCGCTGCTCGGCGGCACGGCCGGCCAGGCCGTCGTCTGGTACACAGGGCAATTCTACGCACTGTTCTTCCTGACGCAGACCATGAAGGTGGACGGCACAACCGCGAACCTTCTGATCGCGGCGAGCCTTCTGCTCGGCACGCCGTTCTTCATCTTCTTCGGATGGCTCTCCGACAAGATCGGCCGCAAGCCGATCCTGCTCGCAGGCTGTCTGATTGCCGCCCTCACCTACTTCCCGCTCTTCGGCATGATCGCCAAGACCGCGAACCCGGCGCTGATCGCGGCAACCGAGAATGTGAAGATCGAAGTCGCGGCCGATCCGGCCACTTGCGGCAATCTGTTCGACCCTGTCGGCGTGCGCACCTTTACCGCGCCGTGCGACACGGTCCGCCGGACGCTCGCGACCAACTCCATGCACTATGACCTCGTGGACGCTGCGGCCGGAACGCCGCTTGCTGTCAAGGTCAACGGCACGGCGGCAACGATCGACGACAAATACGCTTCTCTGATCGCAGCCGCTCAGGCGGCCGGCTATCCGAAGGCGGGCGATGCGTCGATCGTCAAGCAGCCGTCCATCGGCGGCGTCTTGTCCGACAGCCGCACGCTGACCCTGATCGGCCTTCTGTTCATCCTCGTGCTCTATGTCACGATGGTGTACGGACCGATCGCAGCATTGCTCGTCGAACTCTTCCCGACGCGCATCCGCTACACCGGCATGTCGCTGCCCTATCACATCGGCAATGGCTGGTTCGGCGGCTTCCTGCCTCCGACCGTCTTCGCCATTGTGGCGTCCACGGGCAATATCTTTTCCGGTCTCTGGTATCCGATCGTCGTGGCGGTGATGACGCTGATCATCGGCCTCCTCTTCCTGCCGGAAACCAAGGACCGCCAGATCGACCACTGGCACTGACCGCCTGACAAAGACGGCGGACCGCAACAGAGACGGCCTCGCTCAGGCGAGGCCGTTTTTGTTTTTTGGTTCAGACAGTTACGGCACACGAAGCCGCGCGAGAGTTTGGAACTTTTCTAAAAATTAAGCATATCTCGCTATCAGAATCGCACATTGGCGGCGCCGGTTTGAGCGGACACCGGCTTTTCTTGGGGTGCACACATGGCAATCTGGTCGCGCGGACTACAGCGCGTTTTTCTCATCAACGGCATGGCAACGATCCTTCTCGCCGGCGGTATCGCCGGGGTCGGCATCTGGGCCGCGACGTCTCTTTCGGGCGCCATTGAAACATCGCAGACCGCATCGAGCGCCCTGCGTCACCACATGGCCGCCGACATGATGCACGACGCGTTGCGCGGCGACGTATTGGCCGCGATCGAGGCGGGAACCGCCGGCACCGAACAGCAGAAGACCGAGGTCAAGACGGACCTTGCCGAGCATGTCGCGGCGTTCAAGGAGAATGTCGAGACCAACAAGGCCTTGCCGCTCCCCGAAGAGATCGACACCACGCTCTCCGCTCTCGAACAGCCGCTTGCCGAATACATCACATCCGCGGAGACCATCGTGCCCATGGCGCTGCAGGAGCCGGCAGCGGCGCGCGAGAAGCTTGCAGCCTTCATCGAAAAATTCGGCACGCTCGAAGAGGCGATGGGCAAAGCCGCCGACGTCATTGAGCAGAATGCGGAAGCGCGCACCATCGAAAATCAAAGTCTCGCCGCCCTGTCCGTGCAGCTGATGATGGGCGGCCTTGCCGTCGGCGTTCTCGCGGCAATAGCGCTCACTTATGTCATGAGCCGCTCGATCGTTCCTCCGATTGCCGGCATGACCGGCGTCATGAAATCGCTGGCGCAGGGCGATATCTCGGTGACGGTGCCCTCGACACAGCGCCGCGACGAGATCGGCGCCATGGCCGGTGCGGTCGAAGTGTTCAAGCAGAACGCCATAACAGTGAAGAAGCACGAGGCAGACCAGCGCGATGCTGCGGCGCGCGCCCAGGACGAGAAGCGAAAGGTGATGAACGATCTGGCCAACCAGTTCGAGGCGGAGGTTCTCGATGTCGTGCAGAGCGTCTCCTCCTCCGCCGAACAGCTGCAGCAGAACGCCGGCGTGATGAGCCGGTCAGCCGAAGAGACGAGCAACAAATCGACCTCGGTGGCTGCCGCTGCCGAACAGGCGACGAACAATGTTCAGACCGTCGCTGCAGCAGCCGAAGAGCTCTCGCGCTCAATCCAGGAAATCGCCGAACAAGTGGCATCGGCAGCAAGGATCAGCTCAAAGGCCATCGAACAGGCAACCAAGGCGCTCGGCGTGGTTCAAGGTCTCGACTCGAATGCCCAACGCATCGGCCAGGTCGTCGGCCTCATCGGCGATGTGTCGGCTCAGACGAACCTTCTGGCGCTCAACGCCACCATCGAAGCCGCCCGTGCGGGCGAGGCGGGCCGCGGCTTTGCCGTCGTCGCTCAGGAAGTGAAGCAGCTCGCCGCGCAGACCTCTAAGGCGACCGAGGAAATCTCCAGCCAGATTGTGGCGGTTCAGCAGGCGACGGCGGGCGTCGTGGAGGCCATCGGCGGCATCAACGAGTCGATCGGCAGTATGGACGCCATCTCGACCGCCATCGCCGCCGCCATGGAAGAACAGGGTGCGGCAACCGGCGAGATCGCCCGCAACGTGGCCCAAGCCTCGACCGGCACGCAGGAAGTCTCATCCAATATTGTCGGCGTCAGCCGCGTCGCCCAGGAAACCGGCAAAGCCTCCACCGAAATCCTTTCGGCTTCGGAGGCGCTGGCCCAGCAGGCGACCGTTCTGCGCGGCCGCATAGGCACCTTTATCGAGACCGTCCGCGCGGCCTGAGAAGCGTCCACAATGGCGGGGCCGAAGGGTCCCGCCATCATCTTTTGACGATCAAGGAAGGCTCGGCTATCCCTGCTCCCGGCGCCGGATTAGCTCAGCGGTAGAGCAGCGGTTTTGTAAACCGAAGGTCGGGGGTTCAATCCCCTCATCCGGCACCAGGAAATTCAAAGCCCGCCCGGGAGATTTCCCGGGCGGCTTTTTGCGGGATCGAGGGCCGGGCGGAGAGACTTGAACCCTCGCCCGCTTCGCGTCAGACGCTGGCGTCGGCGAAGATCTCTTTCTTGATAACCGCGTGAACACCCCAATTGCCGTCGACGACCTGGGTAATGCCGAAATCGACCGCGATCGACATCAGCGACACCGCTTCGTCTTCGGTGAGGCCCTTGGTGGTCATCAGGAAGGTGCGCATTTTCTTGAACGCATCTTTCAGCGCGAGATCGACCGAGCTCTTGCCGAAGATATCGCTCTGCGCATTGGGGCCGAGCTCGGCGAGGAAGTTCGCATAGCTGAAGCCGTGGATCAGCCACTCGTCCTTGGTTTCCAGCATCGGATATTCGAGCTGTTCGAGCGGCGTGCCAGCGATGTCGGCCTTCTTGTGCAGGATGATTTGGAACGTGCCGGTGATCGAGCATTCGATCGCCGTGCCGCACATTTCTGAATCGCCCTGCGAGGCATGAGGGTCGCCGACCGACAGCAGCGCGCCTTCGACCGCGACGGGGTAATACATCGTCGCGCCCTTGCCGATGCGCCAGTTGTCGATATTGCCGCCGGTATAGCTCGGCGGAATCGAGTTGACGTAATCGGCTTCCTTCGGCGCAAGACCGATAACGCCGAAATGCGGACGGATGGGAACGCGCACGCCTTTCAGCACATCTGTGTTCTTCTTGATGGTCGCATGATCGACCGGAACGCCCGGATAATCGATCGTCTTGTGCACGACGCCCGACGGGTCGGTCTGCGGCGTCCATTTGTAATTATAGGCCGCCTTCGCCCAATTGCGCGCGCCGCTCGCATCCATCTCATAGATGGTGATGACCTCGCGCGGTCCGTCCAGCAGCTCCTTGTAATGGAAGCCCCACCAGGCTGCGGCGTTCGAGCCGAAGGCCTTGCCCTTGTGATCGGGATGCATGGACGGCCGGAACTTGGTGTCGACGATGCGTACTTCGAGCACATCGCCCGGCTCCGCGCCGCGCACGAAAACGGGCCCGGTGCAGATATGAACGCCAAGACCGCCGCCGCCACCGAGCTTGGTGTCGTTCGGATCGCCGGCGCCGCGGCGCGCGACCTTCTTCTGATCCTTCGTCCAGTAGAAGACGCTTTCGGCCCCCTCATCGCCCTTGATCATCAGCGAGGCATCGTCATTGGCGTGATGCGTCAGCGCTTCAATGGTGACGATGTCGCCGGAATCGATCTCGACCTGCGGCTTCAGCTTTTTCGAGAAATAGCCCCAATGGACCGTCTGGTCGTTGGCCGGCAGGTAATGATAGCTCGGCTGGTCGGGCGCCTTGGCGGCAGAGGCCTGCGCCAGGGCCGGCGTCACCAGAGTCGAGGCCGTGCCCGCGGCGAGCGCCGCCGCGCCGCCCGTCGCCACAAAGGCGCTTTTCAGAAAGCTGCGGCGTTCCATGCCGAGCGCTTCGCGCATCTTGGCCCGATGCCGTTCAAACTCGGGACAATTGACATCATCTCCGGCGCACATGTTTGCCTCCATCTCTCCGGCGCCCCCGCGGCGCATGGATCGGAAGCTGCGGCCGGACGGCCTTGGGAGGAATGACCGGACACGCCCAATCTCTTGCCTCATGGCGCAACGCGCGCGTGTCCAAGTTTTTGTGCGCGCCGGGACAAAGGCGCGAGCACACGCCTGCCTTGCCACCCGACCCCACTCACCGCAGGATGGCGTGCGTCTTGCCTGTCCCAGCTTGCTTGTATTGAGGGGGCTTTCCGCAGGAGGAGACATGTCAGCCGGGCCGACCGTCATTTCGATCGACGCCTTCCCGCTCGCCGGCCAGCGCGATGCCTGGGCCGAGGCGCTGGCATCCGTGGGCCTTGCGAGCCGGGTGCCCGAGGGAATGCTGCTCGCCGGCGATATCGGCATCATGCGCTCGCCGAGCGGCGCGATGCTGGCCCGCATGCGCTCCTCCCCTCAGCAGATCGCCAATGCCGGCCTGCGCAAAAGCGGCGATCCCCTCGTCGTCATGTTCCACACCGACGGGCGCGGCGAACTGCGCGGCGGTGCGCTGACGCGCGAATTTGCCGAAGGCGATGTATCCATCGCGGACCGGGCCCAGAACTTCACGCTCGATCTGCGCGAAGACTTCGAAATCCTGATGCTCGAAATCCCGCGCGACCGGCTGCTCGGCCGGCTCGGGCGCACACGCATCCAATTGCCGGCCGTGCTGGGTGCTACGGTCGCCGCCGCGGCGGTGCGTCCCGTTATGCGCACGCTGGTTTTGCATTTCGAGCAGATCGGCGATGCCGACCTCGCCTCCGCCGAGATCGCGGTGACGGAGCTCATCGCCGGCGCATTGCTCGGCGAAGCGCGGCTCGAGGATGAAGGCGGAACGCAGACGCAGACCGCGCATTTCCGCCGCGTGACGGCGGCCATCGAGGTCCGGCTCGTCGATCCCGGTCTATCCATGGCGGCGATTGCGGCGCAGGAAGCGCTGTCCCAGCGCTACATCCAGAAACTCTTCGAACTGCAGGACACGACCTTTTCGGACTATGTCCGGCAGAGGCGGCTCGACCGTTCGCGGCTCGATCTCAGCGATCCCAGGCATGCCGCCGACGGCATTGCCGAGATCGCCTTTCGCTGGGGTTTTCGAGACCCTGCGCATTTCAGCCGCGTCTTCAGCGCCGCCTACGGCACTTCTCCGCGCGCCTTCCGCAACGCCGCCGAGCGCCTGCCAAAAATCTATCCGCAGCGTGGACGGCCTATTGAGAAGAGCCTGCCGCACAATACGGTCGTCGGCACGAGCCAGCCCGGCCCGGCGGCCCGCGTGCGCGAAATCCGCGAGCGCGCCGGCGCCGCCGAACCTTCGCGCCATCCGCGTCACCAGATTCGCGTGAACAAGGACAATGTGCACTGGGGCTATCTCAGCCGCTCCATCCCGCCGGTGCTGCGTGTGTCATCCGGTTCGGAAGTCGTGATCGAAACGCTGACGCAGCATGCCTTCGACGATTACGAGCGCATGATCAAAGGCGATGCCGGCGCCGAGAGCGTGTTCCACTGGACGGCGGAGGGAAAGAATGTCGAGCGGCGCGGCGCCGGGCCGATGAACGCCTCGATCCTCGGGCGCGGCGCGGGCGAAGGTTTCGGCGTCCATATCTTCACCGGTCCCGTCTTCATCAAGGAAGCCGAGCCCGGCGATATTCTTGAAGTCCAGATTCTCGACATCGCGCCGCGGCCGAGCGCCAATCCGGATTATGCGGGCCGCTGCTTCGCCTCAAACGCCTCGGCCTGGTGGGGCTATCAATATTCCGATCTTCTGGCCGAGCCGAAAAAGCGCGAGACCGTCACGATCTATGAGATGGACCCGGACGGCGCGTTCGCGCGCGCGGTCTATTCGTATCGCTGGACACCGCAGGTCGATCCGTTCGGCGTGCGTCACGACACGATGGATTATCCGGGCGTTCCGGTCGATCACACATCGGTCGAAGAACTGCACGGCATCATGCAGAATGTACGCGTTCCGCTGCGCCCGCATTTCGGCTGCATGGCGGTCGCGCCGCGTGAAAGCGATCTGATCGACAGCATTCCGCCCGGCTATTTCGGCGGCAATATCGACAATTGGCGCGCCGCTAAAGGCACGACGCTCTATCTGCCGGTCGCGGTGCCCGGCGCTCTCTTCTCCGTGGGCGACGGCCATTTCGCGCAAGGCGACGGCGAGATCAACGGCACGGGTCTCGAGGCCTCGCTCACCGGAACCTTCCGCTTCACCGTCCATAAGAAGGACGGACAGATGAAACCGCATCTGCGCGGCCTGTCCGCTCCGCTTCTCGAAACGCCGCAGGAATATGTGCTGCACGGTTTCAGCTATCCGAATTATCTGCGCGAACTCGGCCGCAATGCGCAGTCGGAGGTCTACAAAAAATCCTCGTTATCCAAGGCGCTGCGCTCGGCCTTCCGCGGCACGCGCCGCTTCCTGATGGACACCTGGGGCCTGTCCGAAGATCAGGCGATCTCGCTGATCTCGGTCGGCGTCGATTTCGGCATCACCCAGGTCGCCGACGGCAATTGGGGCGTGCACGCCGTGATCCGAAAATCCATGTTCCAGTAAAGCCGCTTCCAAATGTCGGCGACGCCCTGCCCGCCTCAGTCTTCCTCGTCGCGGTCCTTGTCGCCTTCCCGCGCCAGCACACGCGACAGGGTCGGCGCGATAAGCAGGACGGTGACCGCCCTGAACACATGGCATGTGACGACGAAGGCAATCTCATAGCCCATCGCATAGGCCAGAATGGTCATCTCGGAGAAGCCGCCCGGCGCAAACGCCAGAATAAGCGCCGGGAACGACACGTTGAGAAAGTTTGTCGTCACCTTCGCCATCAGGACGGCCGCGGACAGCATGATAATGGCCCAGCCGAAGGCTTGCAGGGCCGTCGTGCGAAGTTCGAGCGCGGTGATCCCGGCAAAGCGTGCTCCGGCAATCGAGCCGATGATGACCTGCATGATAACGATCAGCCATCCTGGCGGGCTTGCCGTTGAAAAGCCCGTCACGTGAACCGCGATGCTGATCATGAGCGGAGCGAGCATGATGCCGCCCATCCGCCGGAACGGCCGCCCGATAAAGAAACCGGCGGCGCCGCAGCTTATCAGCAGTGCGCAATCGGCCAGCGTCAGCGGAAGAGCGTTCGCGTGATGCGGCACGGGCATCGGGGCGCCCGAGTGGTGCGCGATCAAACGCACCAGGAACGGCAGGCATACGACAGCGGTGATGACCCTCGTCGTATGCACGAGAACAAGGACGCGGATATTGCCGCCGAGCTGCGAACCGAGCAATGACAACTCGCCGAGACCGCCGGGCGTTGCGGAAAACACCGCGGTGACATTGTTCTGCTTGCAGACCCGCGTGAAGTAGACCCAGCCGAGTGTGGTGATCAGAATTGAAAAGAGCAGCAGCGCCGGGATTGCCGGCCACCAGGTGATCAAAGCGAGCGCGACCGCCGGCGTAAAACTGCTCCCCGCCATCACTCCCAAAGTAGGCCGGGCGAAGTTCCTGAACAGTAGCGACAGTTTCCACGGTATTTTGAAGACCGCGAGAATGGCCGCAGCCGTCAGCGATCCCAAGGTCCAGGGCAATGGGATGTGAAGATTTACGAACAAATAGCCGCCGGCAAACCCGCAGGCCAATGCAAGCAGCGTATTGCGAATCCAGATCCACTCGATGGCAGGGCGCCACATTGCGGAGACCAATCTTGGTAATGTCAGGCGGGCTGGCGCGCTGGCGGGTCGAAATGGTGAGCGTCGGACATAAAGAAAATCAGAAGATCCCCTGAACTGATTGCGATGCGGCGGCCAACCGCTTGGGATCGAGCTGCACATTGATCGCATCTACCTCGGCCGCGCCGAGTTCGGGCAGCCGCTGCACGAGATCGAGGAAGCGTTCGGATTCCTCGCTGGTGATGATGCCTTCCGTCAGGGTGCGGAACTTCTTGATGTAGTCGGGACGCTTGAACGGCGCCGCGCCGCGCGGATGGGAATTCGCCACGGCCATTTCATCGACCATCTGCGTTCCGTCCTTGAAGGTGATGACGACGCGGGCGCCGTGATCCTTGTCGATCGAGGGCGGCTCCTTGAAGCGGCGCTCCCATTCGGGATCGAACACGGTCTGGATTTTCTTCCACAGCCGCACGGTGTCGGGACGCTGTTTGCGTTCCGGCGCGTAGCTCTTGTCGTGATGGAAGGTGCCGTCCTGCAGCGCGACGGCAAAGATGAACATCATCGAATGATCGAGGGTCTCGCGCGTTGCGTTCGGATCCCATTTCTCCGGATCGTTCGATCCCGACCCCATCACATAATGCGAGCGTTCCTTGGTGTGGATGTCGATCTTCTCAATGGAGTCGAAATCCTTGATTTGGCGGCCCATCTTGAAGGCAAGATCGATCGGCGCCTGGCCGTGATAGCCGGCCGAGTGCTCTTTGGTGTAGCTCTCGAGGATCGCGGCGCGCGGCTCGTCCGCATCGCGCAGGCCGATCGTATAGGCAACGTCCGGGCCGCCCATCAGCCGTCCGAGATACTCGCCCTCATAGAGCGGCGACGGACTGGATTCGCCGCGCATGGCGCGGTCGACGGCCTCGATCGCCAGCTTGCCGACATGTCCCGGCGCGAACGCCTTCCACGAGGACAGCATGCCTTTGCGTCCCTGACGGGTCGACAGCGAGACATGCCCGGCGTGCTGCAGGGCCTGATAAGTGACTTCGCTCGACAGCCCGAGAAGCTTTCCAAGTCCCGCGGCAATCGACGGACCTAGGTGACCGACATGGTCGAACGCGAAGGACGAAATCGGAATGTCCTTGGCGAGGGCGATCTGCACTTCGTAGGCCACCGCGACGGCGCGGACGAGATCCATGCCGCTGCGACGGGATTGCTGAGCCACTGCGAGCAGAGAGGGAATGTTGTCGCCAGGGTGGCAGCCCGTATCGATAATGATCGCGTCGTGGAAATCGAGCTCGCGGACCGCAGCGCTGTTTGCCCAGGCCGCCCATTCGCAATGGACCCGTATGTTGTTCGGGACGCCGAAGATCGCCGCGCCGCCCGGGCGAGTGTGCGCCAGCGCCTGCGCCCGCGCGACGCTGACGGGCGCGCGGTCAAGCGCACAGACCGCCACGGCCGCGTTGTCGATGAAACGGTTGATGACCATTTCGGTGACAGCGTCATCGTCCGGGGCGTTGGCGGTCGCAAGCTCCGCCAATCTCCATGCCAACTCCGTCGAACGTTCGGGACGCTCTTTGGGGCGATGTGCACGAACCTCAACACGCTTCATAAAACGCTCTCCACCCTACCCAAGATCAATTGAACGGCCACGGCATGCTCACCCAGCCCTGCAGAAGGCCGGTGGCAAAATGGATGACCATCACATTCGAAAGCAGAGCGAGGAATGCTGTCGTGCCCACTGCCAGACCGAGCATGACGGTCCACCGCGCACGCGCTTCGATCCACAGGAACGAGATAATGAAGATCGCCATGCCGAGGACGAAACCGACGAGATACATCATGCCGAGAAGGCCGAAGATCCAGGCCATGTAGTGCATGGCTCCGACGCGATATCCGTTCTCTCCCTCGCGCCACCGGGCTTCGGAGTCGAACGCCATGATGCTCTTCTCGCGGTAGCGGTACAGCGAGAAGGCGCCGACCGCGATGCATACGAGCGTGATGCCGGCGATGATCACCGTGAAAACCTGACCGAGGAAGGACAGATCCCACACGCTGTAGATCGCGTAGAGCGCGGTGAGCGCGAGAGCCGCGAGGAAGACAAACTGCGGCAGGGTCTCGCGGCGCGTCAGCGCGATAGATGTGCCCTCTGTCTCGATTTGCGGGCGATAGCGCAGACCCGCATAGAGGCACACAGCGACGATGCCGAAGAGCACCCAGATCAGCGGCCGCGAGAGCAGCCGGTCGATCGTATAGAACTGCATGGTCTGATACAGCAGCGCCTCGATATTGTTCTGCAGCACAAAGCCGACGAGGAAGGCCGGGCGCGAATAGCCGAAGCGCCGGAAGAATAATCCGGCAAATCCGACGGCGCACAGAACGATGAGATCGCCCCAGCTGCGTGACGCCTGGAAGGCGCCGAGGAAGCAGATGGTGAGCAGGACCGGACCGAGATAGGCCATGCGGATCGTCGTGAGACGAGCGAGCCCACCCGAGATGAGGAAGCAAATTCCCGCGCCGAGCACGTTGGCGAGCGCGAGCGACCAGATGATCGTGTAGGTCAACTCAAGATTTTTGCCGACCATGTCGGGGCCGGGCCGAACGCCCAGCAGAATGAGACCGCCGAGAAAAATCGCCGTCGATCCTGAACCCGGAATGCCGAACACGAGCGTCGGAATGAGTGCGCCGCCGGCATTGGCATTGTTGGCGGATTCCGGCGCGATGACGCCGCGAACATCGCCTTTGCCGAAATTGTCGCGCGGCTTGCATGTCTGCACGGCGTGGCCGTAGGCAAACCATTCCGAACCGCCGATGGGCAGCGCGCCGATGATGACACCGATGACGGAGCAGCGCACCACAAGCCATTTATTGGCGATGACGTCGCGCGCGCCCTTTATCCATCCGCCGCCGATTGGCGGACGGTCGGAAATCGCGTCGCCGCGGCGCAGGAGGCTCACGATCTCGGGAAGCGCAAAGAGGCCGAGCGCGATTGCTGCAAGCGGCAACCCATCACTGAGATAGAAAAAGTCGCCGACGATCATGCGCAGCTCGCCGGTTGCAGGGGCGCCGCCGACGGCGCCGAACAAGAGGCCGATACCGCACGAGATCAATCCTTTGACCAGGCTCGATCCGGAGAGAACGCTGACCATGGTGATGCCGAGCAGAGTGAGCAGCAGCAATTCACCCGTACCGAAGGACAGCACGATCGGTTTGGCGACGATGATCGCGACCGTCAGAACTGCCGCACCGAAAATGCCCCCGAACATCGAGGCGACATAGGCCGCCGACAGAGCGCGCGCGCCCTCCCCTCGCTTGGCCATCGGAAAACCGTCGATCATCGTTGCTTGCGATCCGCTGCCGCCGCCGGGAATGCCCATCAACACCGATGTAACGACGTCACCCGTCGCCACCACGGCAAGAATGCCGGTCATCATGGCGATCCCGGACATGAGATCCATGCCGTAAATAAACGGAACGACAAGCGCCATACCCGCCGTCGTGCCGAGCGCCGGCAGAATACCCACGAGAAGTCCAATTCCCACGCCCAACAGCAGGTACATGAATGTACCCGGCGAAAGCACATCGGCGAGGCTGGCAAAAATGACGTCCATAACGGACTCTCCTGGGGGTATTCAGAAAACGGCATGAGATGCTGCGGATTTTCCGCCACGGATGCCGGCTGCAAACTGAAAAAAATCGGTACAAAAAGGCCGGCGGCACGAAAGCCGCCGGCCGATGTCATGTCATCAGATCTTGAAACGCTCTTTCAGCCATTCGTCGACCCATTTGCGGGTTTCCGGGCTCATCGTGATTGCGTTCTCCCAGCTCTTCTGGGCCGCATCGCCGAGGACCAGCGGGTATCCGCCGAGCTCGGCCTTGGCGGCTTCGATGAAGACCGGGTCCTTGGACATCGCTTCGAAGGCCTTGTCGTAGGCATCGACCACATCCTGCGGGCAGCCACCGGGCAGCACCATGCCCTTGGAGTTGATGACGCCGCTGTAGAAGAAGACCTTCCAGACATCATAGGCGGGGCCAGACGGATCCTTGCCGTGAATCTGCTTGTAGGCTTCGTCGAACGACGGAAGATCCGGGAATTCCGGATCGCGGCCGAGCTTGCCGTTCTTGTCGGGATAACCGAACGAGAACAGCGGGATCACTTTGCCTTCTTTGACGAGCGGCTCGAAGGCCTGCTTGAAGGTGCCGGCCGTCTCGCGGCCGCCGTTGAGCTCACCGCGGAAGAAGGCAAGGTTCGCTTCCGACGCGTCGAGGCCGACCACGGGGCGAGCCTGGGTTCCGAGCAGTTCGAGGCTGAGCAGCGTGCGAATATCGCTGCCGCGCGGAGCCGCAATCGGAACGACAAGTTTGCCGTCTTCGACTTTGCCGAGTTCCTTCGCGGTCTTCACACCGGGATCCTGGTTGACATAGAACACGCTGCCGACCGGCGATGCGGCGACGGCTCGCCATTTATGCGGATCGAACTGGATCTTCTTCGCATCCGGCGCCAGCGAATAGCTGAAGAACAGCGACGAGCTCACCGTCAGAACGGTCAGGCCGTCTTTGGTCGCTTCGCGTTCAAACGTGTTGGCGCCGGTGACCTGACCGCCGCCCGCGATGTTTTCGATGATCATCGTCGGCTTGCCCGGCAGATGCCGCGCAAGATGCGGAACGACGAGACGCGTCCAGAGGTCGCCGCCGCCGCCCGGTGCGAAGGGGGCAACGACGCGGATGGTCTTGCCCGTGAAGTCCGCTGCCACGGCGGGGGCGGCGGCCATGGCGCTAACCAGGCTGACCGCGCCGAGCGTGGCGATCATTTTCTGCTTCAGGTTCATGTTTCTTTCCCCAGTTTCGTTACTTATTGTAGGTTTTTCGAACCACGTTCCCGGTTCGTCAGTACGTCAGTCTCCACTCAGGTTAAGACGAAGCGCCTCCGAATTTTTTTGCTTTCGGAGCATCGCTCTGTACCGTCGCCATGAGCGAAGTGATGTTGGCGGCGGAATCGAGTTTCCAGACGGCATCGATGACGGCCTCGCAACCCGCTGCGCCGAGGGTTGGCGTCAGCAGATCGCGGGCCTTTGTGAGCACATCTTCCTTGGTCATCGGATTGTCGGGCGTGCCGCGCACGGCTTCGGCGGGGCGGGTGAAGACGCGGCCATCGTTCATCTCGATATGCATGACCGGCTTGCGATGTTCGACCGACGGATCGAAGGACAGATCAATCTTCTGCTGGAATTCGAGCACGACCGGATCGTGCATGCGCTCGTGATCGTGCGAGGACGCAAATGTCAGAGTTCCATCGAGAAGCATCAGAGACAGAAGATGCTTGCCGTTGATGTCGGGCATCGACTGTCCGGCAACGACCGTCTCCTTCATCGACATAACGAGCGAAATGCGCTTCACGTCGCTGGCAGCGATGCCATGCTCCTGCTGCATCGCCTGGCCCATATCGAGAACCGCCTGATTGGGCGAACCGACCGACCATTTCTTCAGCGTCGTTTCCATGATTTCGAAACGGCTGCCGAGACCCTCGGACAATAAAGACGGGTTCGGGTCCTGGCCGAACGCCATGAAGAAATTGCGCGGGCCGGAGAACACATCGTCCACACCGGTAAAGCCGGCAGCCACCATGGTGGCCGCGGTGACGCCGTTGCGCGCCGGCATCCCGCCGAAGCAGAACGCTTTTTCTATGTGCTCCGGATCGCGGCGCCAGGATGTAATGCCGGCTGCCTGCTGCGCGGCATACGACATGAGCCAGCGGCATTGCTGAGCCGACAGGTTTTCCAGTGCGCCCGCTGCGGTCGTTGCGCCGAAGAGGCCGGCAAAGGCGTGCGTGGCGTGGCCGGCGTCGTAGAGCTTCTGAGTAGACAGCGCGCGATTGATGCGCGCGCCGACATCATAGCCGACCGCAATGCCGCGCAACAAAGCCGCGCCGGACGTGCCGTTCTTCTGGGCGATCGCAAGCGCGGCCGGCACGACGGCGCAGCCGGGATGGGATCGCGACGCTTTATGTGAGTCGTCGGTTTCGTCGGCATGAGCCAGCATGCCATTGGCAAGCGCGGCATTGGCGACGCTGGTCTTGATGTTCGTTCCGATGACGGTGGCTTCGGGCTTCCCGCCCAGCAAGCCGGCATATTCGATGGCCTTCTGGCCCGGCAGCAAAGTCGCACCGGAGACGATGGCCGCAATCGTATCCAGGAGATGAAATTTGGTTTTTTCGACGACGCGGTCCGGCAACGGCGTTGCAGCAGCGGCTGCGATATAGCCGCTCAACGCTTCCATCGGACTGAGTTCAGATTCAGTACTCATCGCGCCCTATTTCGATAACCTATGCACCTGCACTGCCGCTCTACGGCATGAACGTACCGCCGTTGATGTGTATGGACTGGCCGGTCATATAGCCGCCGTCCGGGCCGGCCAGGAGACGCGCCATATTTGCGACTTCTTCGGCGGTGCCGCGTCGGCCGACGGGCGCCATCTTGTCCGAAGTTTCGGTCGGGCCGCTCGTGCTGGCGCCGCGCACCGTGGCGATCAGGCCGGGCGAGATAAGGTTGACGGTGATCTTCTTCGGCGCGAGCTCGATCGCGAGCCCCTTCGTCATGCCGATCAATCCCGCCTTTGCAGATACGACATGCACGCGATCGCGGCTGCCGGTATGGCCGGTGCGGCCGCCGATATTGATGATGCGGCCGGCGTCCGAGCGCAGAAGATGCGGAAGCGCGGCGCTCACGCAGAGAAAAGCGCCGTCGAGAATTGTTGCGGTCACGTTGCGCCAAGATGCGAAGGTGACCTTCTCGACCGGCTCCTCAACGCGGATCGCGGCATTGTTGACGAGGATGTCGAGACGGCCGAACTCGGCGACCGTTCCGTCGATGAACGATTTGACGGAAGCTTCGTCGCGCACATCGCCGAGCATGACAATTGCGCGGCCGCCGGCTGCCTTGATCAATGCCGCCGTTTCATCGAGGCCGGCGCGATCCGCCCTGCCGATGACTGCGACCGCCGCCCCGGCATCGGCAAAAGCCAGCGCGATGGCGCGCCCGATATTTCGCGAGGCGCCTGTAACAACAGCAACCTTGCCTTCAAGCTCTCTTGCTCTTGTCACGACCGCGCTCCCCTGACCCGGTAATCCCGATCCCGCGTCCCACCACTCTGCACTCTATAGAATGCCATAGTATACCATTTTGCAATGCCGGCAAGCACGGCTTCGTCACGTGTGCGTCAGAGAACGCGTAATGGCGATTGACGGGGAGCACCGGGTGCAGCCTAGAGTTTCTGCTCAAACGCCGGCAGAATCTCGAAGACGTCGCCGACGAGCCCGTAATCGGCGATGCGGAAAATCGGTGCGTCGGGATCCTTGTTGATGGCGACGATGCAGCGGGATTCCTTCATGCCGGCGAGGTGCTGTACGGCGCCCGAGATTCCGCAGGCGATATAAAGATCCGGGGCCACGATCTTGCCCGTTTGACCGACCTGCAGATCGTTGGCGGCGTAGCCTGAATCGACCGCGGCGCGCGAAGCGCCGATGGCCGCCCCCAGTTTCAAGGCAAGAGGCTCAAGGTATTTCGCAAAGTTCTCGCGCGAGCCGAAGGCCCGTCCACCCGAAATGATGATGCGCGCACCGCCGAGATCGGGGCGCTCGTCATTGGGCTTTTCCTCGGTCTCGAATGCCGACAATCCCGGATCCGCGGGGACGTCCACCTTTTCAACCGGCGACGTCTTTTCGCTCTCCGGGGTTGCAGGAAAGGCGCTGACCCGCACGGTGATGACCTTTTTTGCGTCGGTCGAGCGGATGGTCTGAAGGGCGCTGCCGGCATAGATCGACCGGACAAACGTATCGGGCGCCACGATTGCCACGGCATCGGACACCTGCATCACATCCAAAAGCGCCGCCACGCGCGGAAGCACGTTCTTGCCGCTCGTACTTGCTGCCGCAATAACGGCGTCGAAGTCTCCTGCCAGTCCGGCAATCAGAAGGCCAAGCGGCTCCGCCATCTGGTGTTCCAGATGCGGCGCATCCGCCAAAAGAACTTTTTCGACGCCATCGAGCCGGGCCGCGGATTCCGCCGCCTTCGCGCAATTTGCGCCGGCGACGAGCACGGTCACCGGAGCACCGAGAGCTTTCGCTGCGCTCAGCCCGCGGGCCGTCAGTTCGCTCAGCGTGGTGTTGTCGTGTTCTGCGATCAGAAGAGTGGCCATCGATCCCTCCGCGCTCAAATCACGCGCGCTTCGTTGCGCAGGCAGTCGACCAGTTCATCGACGGAATTCACCAGCCGGCCTGCGGCACGCGCCGCCGGCTCTTCGGTGGACAGCACGACATGCCGCGCATCAATATTGACGCCGAGCTTGTCGGGCGTCGTGTTCGATACAGGCTTCTTCTTGGCTTTCATGACATCGGCCAGCGGTGCATATCGCGGCTCGTTGAGCCGAAGGTCCGTGGTTATCACCGCAGGAAGCTGCAGACGGATAACCTGCAAACCGCGATCGACTTCGCGCGTCACGCGGACTGCGCCTTCGGCGATCTCGACGCTCGAGGCAAACGTGCCCTGCGGCCAGCCGAGCAAGGCCGCCAGCATCTGACCGGTCTGGTTCGCGTCGTCATCGATGGCCTGCTTGCCGAGCAGGACGAGTTCGGCTTTCTCTTCCAGAGCAAGAGCACGCAGCAGCTTTGCGACGGCGAGCGGCTCGACCGGGGCTGCGGCTTCGACAAGGATTCCCCTGTCTGCGCCCATCGCCAGGCCCGCCCGAAGCGTATCGACGGCCTGAGCCGGACCGATCGACGCCAGCACCACTTCGCTCGCCACACCCTTTTCGCGCAGCCGCACGGCTTCCTCGACGGCAATCTCGTCAAACGGATTCATCGTCATCTTGACGTTTGCGGTTTCGACGCCGGATTTATCGGCCTTTACGTGCACCCGCACATTCGGGTCGATCACACGTTTTACGGCGACCAGGATTTTCAAACGGCCACTCCTGTCTGCGCTGTCGTCGGCTGCACCGAAAGGTTCAACGACTGGATATTCGATACGTCCTTCAGTCCTTCGAGCTGGCCGAGCAGCCGCCCCATCGGCTCTTGCGGAAACGCGGCCGTCAGACGAGCAAATCTCTGACGCAGCTGAGTTTCGTCGAGAGGCATTTCCGGACAGCCGATGAAACTCGACGGAGCGCCCGCGAATACGCGGCCGTCCTTGAGCGAGACGCGGACCCGTGTCGCCCAACCTTTAAGCTCGGGATCGGCCTTCAATTCGACGCGGCCGGCCAGGTCCTGGACGCGGGCATCCTTGATCGCGTCCACCGTCAATACGAAGGGATCGTCCATATCGAAAAAGCTGGCGAAGGACAGCATGAACGGCAGGCTGTACTGAGCCAGCGCAAGATCGCCGCCGGGTTCCCGATCGGCATGATTGGACGCAAGCTTTTTCGGAACATCGGCGTGGATCGACGCAATATGCGATCCGTCGAAGCCGTGCTCGGACATCCAATCCCTGAGCATCTGCACCGGCGCCTGCGCCGTGACATGGCAGGCATAGCGCTTCAGGCAAAGTTTCTCGATTTCGTAACGCGTGCCGAGGCCATCGATCAGCTGCGAACTGTCGGAATGTTCCGCGAAATTCTCGAGCACGCCGAAATGGCCTTCAAGAACATCGCTCGGGCCTTCATAGCCTGCCATCGCCAGACGCGCCGCCGACACACCGCTCTGCCCGGCCCGGCCAAGATGCAGCCGCTTGATCATTCCGCCGTCGCCGGAGGCCGCGAAACGAAGCAGACCGCCGGTCATCGAGCCCGAAATGGCGAAGGCATTGGCCATCTGGCTCTTGTTTAGCCCCATAAGCCGGCCGCACGCGACCGCAGATCCAAACACGCCTGTAATGCCCGGAGCGTGGAAGCCGCGCGCTTCGGCGCTGTGCAGCGTCGCAAGGCCGATGCGGAACATGACTTCACAGCCGGCAACGATTGCAGCCAGAACCTCAACGCCGCTTTTACCGAGCGCCTGCCCCATCGCCAGCGCGGGAAGAGCCACCGTTGCACCCGGATGAGCGCCGACCCCCGGCTTGCGCAGCGAATCCAGCTCGAACGCGTGAGCAAATGTTCCGCCGAGAAGCGCGGCAGTGCCGGGATCGGTCTTCACGGAAAGGCCCGGCACCGGCGTTAAGCCGGCCGGGCGCTCCGTCGCATCGACAACGATCCGCGACCACGGGAACAGACTGCCGAAAAAGGCGCAGGCGATTGCATCGGTCAGGCAGTGACGCGCGGCGCGGAGCGCCGATTGCGGAATCTGCTCGGCCTTCAATTCGACGGCAAAGCTTGCAAGAGCGGCGGTCTTGCCGCCGGTCTCCGCATTTGTCGTTTCGACCTTCTTCATGTCGGCCCCTGCCTCATCCGTCTCAGGCGGCTTTCGCCGTCTTTGCGAACTCTGCCGCGCCCTGGCCGGCAAGCCGGCCGAAAGTGGCGCCGGACATCAGGCCCGTTCCGCTGGCGTAGTTTTCGAAGAACAGGCCGCCGACCATTTCGCCCGCGGCGTAAAGGCCATCAATCACTCCGGAATACGCATCCTCGACCTGAGCCGACGGCGTGACCTTGATCCCGCCGAAGGTGAAGGTCACACCTGTCGTTACGTGGTAGGCGTGATAGGGAGGCGTATCGAGCGCATTCGCCCAGTTCGTCTTGTCGATCGCAAGCCCGGTGGTCGAGCGGCCATCGCGAATGTTCGGATCGAACGCGACGTCGGATTTGCAGGCCGCGTTGAACGCGTAAACGGTCTCCAGGAACTGCTTCTTGTCGACGCCTTCCAGCTTCTCGGCCAGCCCCTCGAGCGTGTCCGATTCCGCCTTGGTCACCCGGCGAATGCGGTATTCCGAACGCAGGAGGTGAGACACTTTCGAGTCGAAGACCTGCCAGACGAACATGCCCGGCTGCTTCATGATCTCGCCGCCATATTTTGCGTATGTATGGCTGTGGAAATTGGCGCCTTCGTCGACATATCTCTCGCCGCGCGCGTTGACCATGATGCCGAAGGGATAGTTGTGCTTCTGGAACTGATCGCCGACGCTGAGATCGCCGGTCGGAGGAGCGTTGACGTCCCAGGCGACCGAATGGCAGCCGGACCAATTGCCGTGCGGCTTGGCGCCGGCGTCGAGCGCCATTGTGAGACCGCGGCCCATGTTGAAGCGCGTGCCGCGCACCTTCGCCATGTCCCAGCCCTGCCCGAGGTAGCGGGCACGCATCTCGGTGTTGGATTCGAAGCCGCCGCAGGCAAGGATGACAGCGCCGGCATTGATGGTGACGCCGCGTCCCTTCAGCTGCGCGCGGACGCCTGTAATGCGTCCGTTCTCCTCGATGAGACTCTGCGCCGGGCAATCATAGACGATCTCGATTCCGCGCTTCTCGACGTTCTTGTACAGCGCCTCCATGAGACCCGGGCCGCCGCCGGAAATATGCAGGGCAAGTCCGCCCCAGAACCGGAACTTGCCGTCGACCTTGAAGGCCTGACGCCCCAGGCCCGGACGAAGCTCGACGCCCTGACGCGCGACCCAAATGGCCGTCTCAAGACTGCTGCGCACCAGGACCTCGCAAAGCTCCGGATCGGTGCGGTAGGAGGTCAGCTCGTACATGTCGTCGAAGAACTGGTCGGTCGTGTAGGTACCGAAATCGATATTGGCCAGATCTTCCTGATCGAGGGTCGGGCACACTTTGCGCAGATCGTCGAGCGACTCATAGGCAAAGCGGAACGCGCCGCCGGTGAACACCGAATTGCCGCCCCTCTCCTCAAAGGGCGCCGCCTCGATGATCAGAACGCTGGCTCCATTCTCATGCGCTGAGATCGCCGAGCACAGAGCGGCATTTCCAGCGCCAACGACCAGGACATCAACCTGCTTCGATGCGAGTTCGTCTACGTTCATCGCCTCACCCACTTTTTGGTATACCATGGCATTCTACGCACAGCATCTCTTTGCCTGCAAGCGGATTTCGGAAGATCGAGACCGTGAAGGAACAACTGTAGCCAAGGCGTCACGCATCGCTCCGCGGCCGCAGACATTCCCGCGGCGGTTTCACTCTCCGGGACGCCGCAAAAATCAGTGGACTGACAGCAGCGCGGTCAGCTGCCGCGCGTCCGGCAGCCGTTCGAGATTCATGACGGCGTCGATCAGCTGCTGCTGGTGCCCCGCCGGCAACACTTTTGCCGACAGCTTGCGGAATTTGTCGAAGATGTCCTCGTCACTTGCGAAGGATTTTTCGCTGCCGCGCGGCGCTTCGCGTTCCTCATGGTGGACGCTGCCATCCTTCAGATGGACCTCGACCCGGACCTTGTGCCTGAAATTGGACCCTTGAGCGGTGATCGCCGGATCGTGGAGAACGGTGACTTTCTTCAGAAGCTGCATGCGCTCCGGATCCGCCACCAGCTCATCCTTGAACTGATCGACGAACACATCGCCATCGAGCAGCAAGGTCGCGACGCAGTAAGGCAGGTTCAGCTGCGCCGATGTCAGGCCCTCGGGCCGGTATTCCCAACCGACATGATCGACCGTGACCTGCGACCCGTGCACGACGATCTTGTCGAGCTCGGCGATCTCGAACGGCCGGCGTTCACGGATGGCGCGCACCGCATCCAGCGTCGTGTGATTTGAGCCGACACAGGAATAGAATTTCAGGGCGATCCGTTTCGTCTGGTAAACGGAACCGAAGCCCTTGCGCAGTTCTTCGAGATCGAAGCGATCGGTGGAGCGCGAGAAGGTCGTGCAGAAGCCGCCATAAGGCGCTTCGAACACATCGATGATGCCGGTAAAACCGTTTGCTGCGAGCAGAGCGCCGTAGAGCCCGCTCTGCGACGAACGGCCGGCATGCATGCGCTTCACCATGGCGCCGAACTGCGCTGCCATCAGACCGGCCGATTGCGTGCCGGCGATGCCGAGCGCGTGCACGGTCTGCTCGGGAGTGAGGTCCATCGCACGCGATGCCGCCGCCGCTCCCGCGAACACGCCGACCGTTGCGCCCGAATGCCATCCCTGCCCGACATGTTCCTGGCCCATGCAGATGCCGACGCGCGGGCCGACTTCATAACCGGCGAGCGCCGCCGCCAGGAAATCGCGTCCGGACAGACCGCCGCGATGGATATCGGTTGCCGCAAGAAGCGCCGGAAGCGTCACCGCGCCGACATGCAGCACGCCCTGCCGGTGGACATCGTCGAGCTCAAAACCCTGAATATGCGTCCCGTTGATGAGGGCGGCATGCGGCGCCGAGCTGCGGCGCGAGGTGCCGATAATGGTCGCAACTTCGCTCGTGTCGACGGCGCGCAGCGTATCCTGCAATATGCGCGACCATTGCAGGTTGGCGCTGTAGAGCGCACAGCCGAGAGAATCCAGAACGAGCAGTTTGAGCCGGTGCAGGACATCCGCCGGCACATCCTCGTATTGCAGTTTCGATACATAATCGGCGACGGCACGCGTGTACTCGTTACCAATGGAGGCGTGCCCCATGATCTATGCTCCCGATTCAAGAGATGTTGTTACGATCTTCGCGTCGAGCGCCTCATAATCGTAATAGCCGATGGTCTTGTAGAGATCGGATCGCGTCATCATGCGCTCGACGCTTTTTCCGACTTCCCCTTGCGTCTTCAGCTCGGATAAAAACGCCCGGATGGACGCCGCCGCGATACGGAACGCAGAGACCGGATAGATCACCAGCTCAAAGCCAAGCGCATTGAAATCCGAAAGCGAGGTCTGGGGCGTCCGGCCGAACTCGGTCATATTGGCGAGGAGCGGCGCCTTGATGCGTGCGCGGGCGGTGCGCATCTGTTCGTGCGAGGTCAACGCTTCGACGAATATAATATCGGCGCCCGCGGCAGCATAACGGTTGGCGCGCTCGATCCCTTCATCGAAGGATTGCGAGACCGCGTCGGTGCGCGCGCAGATCAGGATTTCCGATGAGGCCTGCTTTGCCGCCGAGATCTTGGCGCACATATCCTCGATGGGAACGATGGCCTTGTCGTTGAGATGGCCGCATTTCTTCGGAAGCTGCTGATCCTCGATCTGGATGCAGGCAGCGCCGATCTCTTCCAGCTCGCGGACGGTGCGCATCACGCTCAAGGCTTCGCCGAAACCCGTATCGCAATCGACGATCAGAGGAAGTCCCGAGGCCCGCACGACTTCGCGGGCGCGGCGCACAACATCCTCGAGCGTCAGCATTCCAAGATCGGGCAGCGCCATGGACGCGGAGACGGCGGCTCCCGAAAGGTACAGCGCCTCAAAACCCGCTTTCTTCGCCATGACCGCGGTAATGCCGTCGGGGGCACCTGGCACCGCGACGCTTTGCTTGCGGGCCAGAAGATCGCGCAATGCGGCGGCGCGATTGGCGCGCCCCTGTGTTTGGCCGTCCAGCCAGTCAATCGACATCTTTAGATTTTCCGTGTGCGTGATTTCAGGCCGAAACCAGATTCATGGTTTCCGCGAGTGCGCCGCGCTCATCGAACTTCATGAGCGTTGCAAACAGGCGCTCCGCCTTTTTCCCGCCGAGCGAGGGTTCGACAAGCGACATGAACTTCGCCTGGAACTGCTCCGTCGACATGGGATTCTGCGGATGGCCGAGAAACAGCTTCGTCTCCGACTGCAGGTGCTCGCCGTCTTCGAGCCAGACATCCATATAGGCTTCGAATTGCGGCTGTTCGCGCTGCGGCTTCAACTCGACTTTCGGGAGAATGGCGCGGACCGCCGGATCCCACACCATCGGCTCATCGAAATCGGCGGCCACCATCTTGTAGCCGCAGAGAGCCGCGGCGATGCAGAAAGGCACGCTGAACTTGCACTCCAGAGGCGATTGGGGATTGGTCTTGCCGGCCGTGAACGGTGCGTTGTAGTGGACCTTGCTTTCGACGCGGGCGATCTTGCGGCCCCGGACCTTCTCGGTCAGTTTGTGGGCGGCGGTGATCGATGCATGGGTCGCGCGGCAGCAGGCGAACGGCTTGTAGCCGTTGTTGAGAAGCTCCCACCCGTCGCTGAAATCGATTTCGGGAATGATCGCGCGACGATCCTGAATAAGGGCGTCGAGCATGCCGTTCTCGACTTCAAACAGGCCTTTGGCCGCAACAAATCCCTCCGCGGCGAGATCGGCGGCGAGGATCCCGTTCATGGCCGACCGGCCCGCATGATAAGGCTTTGAGTCGCTGCCGAAGGACGCGACAAATCCGGCCGCAGATGTTGCCGCCGCGCTCAGCGCGTTGGCCGAACGCTCTTCGTCAAAACCCAAGAGCGTCGCGCTCGCGGCCGCCGCGCCGACGACACCGTTCACGCCCGTCGGATGAAACCCGCACTGCTGCATGTTGCGGCCGATGCCGCGAATGCCACCCGTGCCGAGATGCGCCATGACCTCATAGCCGGTGATGAAAGCCGAAAGAACGGCCGATTCACTGCTGCCGCGATGACCGCCAACGGCGAGCGCCGCTGACCATACAGGAGCGCTGATGTGCCCGGCGCCGCCGATATGCGTATCGTCATAGTCCTGGCAATGCGCCATCGTCCCGTTGACGAGAGCGGCCATGGCCGGATTTGTTTTTCCGCCGCGGATGACCTGGGCGGCGCCGGGCGCCTTCCATTGCTCGGCCACCGCTTTGGTGGAGCGTGCCGCAGGATCGCCGCTGCCGCCGATGGCGCAGGCAAAATAGTCGACCAGAGCGAGCTTGGCGGCGTGGATGATTTCGGACGGGTAGTCTCGAGTCCCCGCCTCCGCGACAAAGCTTGCGATCCGGTCGCCCCGTCCCGTCTCAACACTGGTCGCGCGCTGCGCCGTCACACTGCCCATGTCGCCCTCTTTTGGCTTCAGTCCTGCCCATCGCAACCGCGATAGCATGCTACTGTATACCATTTTATTTGGGGCACAAGCCGGGGCCGGCGCGGACACGCGCCCGGCGGCAAAGATTCTCGGAATGCCTTAGGAGTTTCCGTCCATCAGTGCGACCTGAAGGCGTGCGGCGAAGGCCGCCTTGATATGATCGGAGGACGCCTTCGCGGCGGCCGGACCGTTACGCGCCGCAATGGCTTCGGCCAATTTGCGGTGCTCCGCGACGACCGCGATTTGCCGTTCGGGAAGCACGAGAGAAGACCCGCGCCGGTCTGCGGCAACGACGTCATCAAGGCTCGTGCTGAAGCGGTGAAGATAGCGGTTATGAGCGGCGCGCCGGATCAGTTCGTGAAAGACCTTGTTGTGCTCATACATCGCCGCACGGTCGCCGATGAGAGCGGGCTCCTGCTCGGAATGGCGAATCAAGGCTGCAAGCTCAGGGCCCGAGCCATTGATGGCGGCCTGTGCCGCAAGCGCGCCTTCCAGCACTTCCCGGGAGGCGAACAGCTCCTTCAGCGCGTCGTCGTCGAGCGTCGCCACGACGAGCCCGCGGCGAGGATGGTAGGATAACAGGCCTTCCGCCTGCAGCCGCTGCAGCCCTTCCCGGGCAGGTGTGCGGCTTATCTTGAGCAGATCCGCGATGCGATATTCCGAAACGCGGTCGCCGGGGGCAAAGCCGCCGTTCTCAATTGCGTCGCGCACCGCGTCATAGGCCCGCTGCGCCAGCGGGACGTTATCTGCGGCCGTCTTCTTAATCCGCTCTCGTGCCATCAAGATCCCATAAGGCTAAGCCGTCCCCGGCGGTCGCGATCTTCCCTGCATACCATAATGGCATACCGGGACAAACCAGAGTCACTACAGGAAAACATCAACAACCCTCGGAAGGGTTAAACGCGCTCCACCGGAACGAAAGGTTTCCTTCTAAGAATTCCATGGTATACCATTTTACTCCGACACTGGGGGTAAGGGTAAAATCGATGGGTGAGGGGCAGGAGCAGGGCCGCGACAGAATGGAATATGACGTCGTGATCGTCGGCGCGGGCCCGGCGGGTCTCGCGGCGGCCATCCGTCTCAAACAGCTAAACCCCGCCTGCTCCGTCGTCATTCTGGAAAAAGGCGCCGCCGTCGGGGCGCATATTCTCTCCGGGGCGGTCATCGACCCGTCGGGACTGGACGAGCTTCTGCCGGGTTGGCGCGATGACGCCCCTGCTTCGATGACGAAGGTGACCGGCGAGCATTTTCTCGTCCTCAGCAAACGCAGAGCGTTCCGGCTGCCCAACTTTCTTATGCCTCCACTGATGAACAATCACGGGAACTATGTTGCATCGCTGGGAGACGTCTGCCGCTGGCTGGGTGAAAAGGCCGAGGCGCTCGGCGTCGAGATCTATCCGGGATTTGCCGCCACTGAGGTTCTTTACGACAGCGCCGGCGCCGTTATCGGCGTTGCGACCGGCGACACCGGCATCGGACGCGATGGACAGCCCCGGCCGGGATTTGCGCGCGGTATGGAGCTGGTGGGCCGATACACGCTGTTCGGCGAAGGCGCGCGCGGCTCGCTGACAAAAACGCTTCTTGCAAAATTCGGACTGGCGGGGGACCGCGCCGTCCCGAAGTTCGGCATCGGCATCAAGGAAACCTGGGAGATCAACCCTGCCCTGCACCGGCCGGGTTTCGTGCAGCACTCGTTCGGCTGGCCGCTGGACGCGCGCACGGGCGGCGGTTCTTTCCTTTATCACCTGCCGCAGAACCGGGTCGCGGTCGGGTTCGTCGTCCACCTCGACTATGCCAATCCGTTTATCTCCCCGTTCGAGGAACTTCAGAGATTCAAAACTCATCCCTCGATCGCGCCTCTCTTCAAGGACGCACGGCGCACGGGATATGGGGCGCGCGCCATCACCGAAGGCGGTTGGCAATCGGTGCCGAAGCTTGTTTTTCCAGGCGGAGCGCTGCTCGGCTGCGCCGCCGGCATGGTCAATGTTCCAAGGATCAAAGGCGTGCACAACGCCATGCGGTCCGGGATGCAGGCGGCCGGCCATGTCGCGGCGGCCCTTCAGTCCGGCAGATCCCATGACGAACTTACCGGCTATGAAGATGAATGGAGGTGGAGCCCGATCGGCAGAGATCTCCGGATGGTTCGCAATGTGAAGCCGCTATGGGCACGCTTCGGCACGTTCGCCGGTATTGCTCTTGCGTCCATAGACCTGTGGTTCAACACGCTGACCGGCGGATGGTCTCCCTTCGGGACGCTGCTTCACCGCAAGGCCGATCATAAAGCCCTCGATCCCGCCAACCTGCATTCGCCGATAGACTATCCGAAACCGGACGGCGTACTTACATTCGACCGGCTTTCATCGGTCTATCTTTCCAATACAAATCACGAAGAAGACCAGCCCAGCCATTTGCGGGTTGCAAACCTTGCGCTTCAGGTCGTGTCGGAACTTGGCGCTTATGCGGGCCCGTCCGCGCGGTATTGCCCAGCCGCCGTCTACGAATGGCAGGAGAAGAACGGGGCGCCCGACTACGTCGTCAATTTCCAGAACTGCGTTCACTGCAAGACGTGCGATATCAAAGACCCGAACCAGAACATCACATGGGTTCCCCCGCAGGGCGGCGACGGTCCGGTCTACCCGCAGCTATGAGCGCGGCATCCGGCTCCGTGCGATGATCGAACGGCCCGAGCGCTAAAAAACGGCGTCCGGCGTTGCGGCAAATCCCTGATCCAAATGGGCGAACCATCTCCGGCAGGATGTTCCTGACAGGCCATCCCTCGCCCGGCTCGTGCTAGCCGGCGGCATTTTTTCGATACAACCATTTACTGTATTGCCCGGATTGGTGCACAATCTATCCGGGAGGGGGCGATGGAAGAGCCGCGCATTGCGCTAATTGGGACGCGCCTTGCGCCCGGCATCGAGACGATGCGCTGGCTCTGCGAGCAGGGCCGCATCGCCTATGAAGAGCGCTCCCACCTTCCCGGACTCCACATTCCGATCTCGCGCTGGCGCGGCATTCCCGACGAGTTGCCGCTCGTCGCATCGCCGACCGGAACGACCGGAGGGTTGAGCGCAGCTCTTGCCGCATTCGATGCGCGCTGCCGCCCGGGCGAGCGCCTGTTCGGCGAAAGCGAAGCCGAGAGGATCGAGAACCGCGCCCTGATCGAGCGGCTGCGCACCGGCCTTCTGATCCCCGGCGTGAAAATCTATTACCGCCATATGCTCGAAGCCCGCCGGGCCGTGCTTGCCGGCGCGACACAGGGCATCCCGCTTTGGCAGAAGATTTTCGCGCAGGTCTTCTTCGGCCTCTGGCGCATGGGCATACGCCGCGGCCTTGGCCTCGAAAACTTCGATGAGAAGAAGGCTCGCGACGACATCGACGCGGTGTTCACCCTCGTCAAAACGCGCACCAAAGCAAAAGGCCCGTTTCTCGGCGGCGCATCGCCGGGCGGGCTCGACATCATCTTCGCCGCGGCGGCAGCGCCCGTTCTGCTGCCGGAAAATTACGGCGCTGCCCTCCCCGCCTTCGCCGATCTGCCGCCCGATTACCGATCGATCGTCAATGCCTGCCGCGCGACGCATGCCGGCGGGCTCGCGGCGCGCATCTATGCGACGCGGACAAAACCCCAGCTGCCGATGCAAAGGCCGCGCGAGGAGATGAAATCCATCCTCTCGCTGTTCCTTACCCCCGGCGTCCTGCGCGGGGGCGCGCGGCTGGCTGCGCGCTGGGCGCCGCGCCGGATCGGTTTCGGCAAGACCGTGCTCGCCTTCCGCTGGGCGGACGTCGCCGATATTCTGCGGCGCGACGGCGATCTTCTGATCGCGCCGATCAACGCCAAGCGCATCACGGCGGTTGCCGGTCCCTTCATTCTCGGCATGGACCGCTCGCCAGAGCTCTTCAAGCAGAGAGAGGCCGTCTATTCGGCGCTGCGCGGCGTCTCACCCGCGCCGATTGCCGACATTCTGAAGAAAGAGCCGCAGCGCCTTCTCATTGAAGCTGCGATCGCGCCCGGCAGCATCGATATCGTCAACGGTTACGCGCGCCCTGTGGCGGCGCGCGTCGCGGCCAGCCTGTTCGGCATCAAAGGGCCGAGCGAGGCCGAGCTGATGCGAGTGGCGCGCGCCGTCTTTCACGAGACCTTTCTCAATCTCGGCGACGATGGCGCTGTCCGCAACACGGGCATTGCCGCCGGCGCTGAACTGACAAAATGGATCGAGGAGGAATATGCGCGGCGGGAGACGCATGATGTCATCCGCGAGGATCTTCTCGGGCGGCTGATGATGCTTGCCCTCCGCAGGGAAATCCGCCGCGAGGAGGTCTCGCATATCCTGGCCGGGCTGCTCGTCGGCTCGATCGACACCACGGCAACGGCTGCCGCCAACATTGTCAGCGAACTCACCGCCAACCGGGACCTTGCAGAGGCCGTCGCGCGCGATGCCCTGAACATCGTCCGACTTCGCGGCTGGTGCGCAGAAATCCTGAGACGCCGGCCGCACAATCCCATTCTTTTGCGCGAGGCCACCGCCAATGCCGGTGTCGCCGGAACGCGGGTCGCGGCGGGCACGCGCGTCATCGCCGTGACGCTCTCGGCCATGCAGGATGCGCGCGTGTTCGGCAGTCCGGAAAAGATGAATCCGGATCGTGACCCTGCTCTGTACATGCATTTCGGCTACGGCATACATCTGTGCGCAGGACGCGATCTGAATGCCGTTCAGATACCGGCGCTGATCGCCGCGCTTTTGCCGTACCGCCCCTTCGCGCCGACAAAAATCCGCGATCGCGGCCCCTTCCCCGACGAACTCATCCTGAATCTGGAGCCGAGGGCATGACCCACGCTTTGGTCACGAGCGCCATTCCCTTCTCGTATGCGCGGGCGGACGCTGTCGACGCTGTCCTCGCTCAGGCGGTTCCGGATCTTCGCAGCGGCGGCGCCGTCCGCGATGCCCTGCGCGGCAAGAGCCTGCATTTCACCACCATCACCGTCGTCCGTGGCGATATCGGTGAACCCACTTATCTTGTCTTCGAGATCAGCGCCGACGGCACACCCGATGACGCCTGGAATGTGGTCGGCGAAAATCTCGCGCCGTGGATCGAACGGGTTTTCAACGCCGCCGGCCTTCAGCCCAAAACGCCGTTTGCAAAATTCCTCGCCCGTCACCGGGTAAAGACCGGGACCGGCCTGTTCGACGTGCCGGGGCTCGATTTCAGCGGCACGCCGGGTATGTCGGTCGGACGCATTCTCGACGAATACGAACTGGCGCGCGAGATCCGCACTTTTCTCGACAAGAACCCGCCTTTGGGCTCGCCGCTCCAGCTTGTCGGAACGATCCGCAAGCATATCGAAAGCAAAAACTATCTGGAGACCAAGAGAGCCGATCTCACACCGCTTCTGTCGGCCGCGCCCGTCGATCGGCTCGTTTCGGTGAAAGGCGCCGGGATCGATCCCGGCTTTGTTCTCGGGCTTCTTGTGCCTCTGCTTCTGAAATTTTTCTGGCCGCTGCTGATCGTGCTCGCCGCCTTCGTCATCGGCGCGACTGCGCTGGTCTATTGCACAAGTCATTGGTCGCTGGCGGCAGTGACCTTCTTCACAGCCCTGATCGCCAGCTTTCTTCTCGTTCTCGGCGCTGCCATCGCGGTCTATCTCGGCCTGCGGCGCCTGGAAGAAGCGAACACGCCCGACGACCGTCAGCCGGATGCGCAGGTGATGCAGGAGGTCTCGGCTTACGAAAACTGGTCGCAGCAGAACCATCTCGCGGGCATTTCGATCATGCAGCCCGGCAGGCTGCGCGGGCTGACGCTGCGCCTTGCGTTCTGGGTCATCGCCCAGATGGCCGCAAAACGCTTCCGGCCCGGCTTTCTCGGCGAGATCAACACCATCCATTTTGCCCGCTGGGTGATGCTGCCGAAGACAAACAAGCTGCTGTTCTTCTCCAACTATGGCGGCAGCTGGGAAAGCTATCTCGAGGACTTCATCACCAAGGCCTCATTTGGTCTGACCGGTGTGTGGAGCAACACGATCGGCTTTCCGCGTGCCCGCAATCTTTTTCAGGACGGCGCGACCGATGGCGACCGTTTCAAACGCTGGGCCCGCCGCCAGCAGCAGCCGACGCGTTTCTGGTACAGCGCCTATCCGAACCTCACCACCGCACGCATCCGCACCAATGCCGTCATCCGCCAAGGCCTGTGCACGGCCTCGACGGAAGACGAGGCCGCAGCCTGGCTCGGCCTGTTCGGATCAAAAATCCGTCCGGATACGCTGCTCGAAACCGACGACATCCAGACGCTGCTATTCGGCGGTCTGAGCCGTCATCCTTTCGCGGCCTGCCTTCTGTTCCAGCTTCCCGACAACCCGTTCGCGACCGTTCCCTGGCTCGCTTCGATCGAGCCGAAAATCTCGTTCGGAGATCAGCCGCCGGACGACAAGGTTCTGATCTTTGGGCTCACTGCGGCGGGCCTTGCCAAACTCGGGCTCGAACAATCGGTGCGCGATCAATTCCCGACGGCGTTCCGCACCGGCATGCACAGCGCCGGCCGCTCGCAGATCCTCGCCGACACAGGCGATGACAAGCCCGCGAAATGGATGTGGGGCGGACAAGGTGAGGCCGACGGCGCGTTTCTTGTTTATGGCGCCGATCAGGTAACGCTCGATATGGAGACAATCTCGCTCACATCCGGCCTTACAAATATCGGCGGCACGGTAATCCACCGGATCGATCCAACGCCGCTGCCGGCGCGCAAATCGGGTGAGAGCGGTGTGCAGGTCGCGTTCGAGGCGTTCGGTTTTGCCGATGGCGTCTCTCAGCCGATCGTCAAAGGCACACGGCGATGGCTGCGTGAATCCGATGCCATTCACGCGGTCGAGCCGGGAGAATTCATCCTCGGCTATCCGGACAGCCGCGGATTTTTCCCTCCGTCACCGCAAGTCACAGCGTCCGCCGATCCGCATAACCGGCTGCCGCTGTCCGATCCGCGGCATTCGCGCGGCACCTATCAGCCCGATTTCAATTACAGCGGCGCCAATGCGGCGCGCGATCTCGGACGCAACGGTTCTTTCCTCGTCATCCGCCAGCTCGAACAGAATGTCGGGGCGTTCAACACCTATCTCGAAACGGCAGCGAAGACCTACGCGAACCATCCGGCCGTGCCGCGGACGCTGCCGAAATCTCTGCTGCCGGAATGGATCGGCGCCAAGATCGTCGGCCGCTGGAAGAACGGCACCTCGCTCGTGCGCTATCCTCACAGGCCGGGGAGCCCGCAGCCGGGCCAGCAGCACGCCCGTCCGGACAATGAATTTCTCTACGGTGCGGAAGACCCGACGGGCGAGCGCTGCCCGCTCGGCTCGCATATCCGCCGCACCAATCCGCGCGACAGCCTTGCGCCCGGATCGAAGGACGAACTCTCGATCGTCAACCGCCACCGCATTTTGCGCGTTGGAAGATCTTACCACGCCGAAGGAAGCGGCGATCCCGAAGCGAAGGATCCCGGCCTTCTCTTCATGTGCCTGAACGCCGATATCGAACGGCAGTTCGAATTCATCCAGCAGACCTGGTCGATGAGCTGGCAATTCCACGGGCTTGAGAACGAGGCAGATCCGATCCTCGGCCGCGGCGAAACGCGCAAAGACCGCGCCTCGCTCGCACGGCTGACCATGCCCTCACCGCGCGGGCCGTTGCATCTCACGGGCTTCCAGGATTTCGTGAAGGTGCGCGGCGGCGCCTACTTCTTCATGCCCGGCCACAGAACGATCCGATATATGGCCGGCATCTGAGGATCAGGAAAAAACCTGATCGGCCAGAGCCCGCACGCGGGTAAAGGCGGCCTCGGCTCCGGCGATCACCCGCGCCTCTTCCGCCTCATCGATCTCGATGCTGTCGAGCGCCGCGGTGAAGGTGCGCCACTGCAGGCCCCTTCCTTCCGGCGCGCCGGCCAGATGCCGCGCGCCGAAGGTCTCGGATAGGCCGAGCTTCTGCGCTTCCTTGATAAGGAAGGCGGCGCCGAGATTTGAACCTTCGGCGACATAGAGCCAGCCGAGCGCGGTCGGGATGTCGGCCTCCGTGCCGAAACCCCACGGAGTCGTCTCCGCAAGCGGTTCGAGGCCGAGGTCCGTGAGATCCTGCGAGACATGACCGAAGCGGCGGCGGCCCTGAAGATCGGGCAAGAGCGCATCGAGCTGCGGGTTGGAATAGAGCGCGTCGATTTCGCGGTGGAAGGCATGCTGCATCTGGACGAAGCGGCCATAGCGCGCGCGATCGGCAAAAGCCCCGGCGCTCATGATCCGCTTGTCCAGCCGGTCATGAGTTGCGGATGTTGCCGCTTTCAGCCTTTGCCAGCGCCCGCCCGTTTCAACAGCAACATTCATATTCCACCCGCCTCAAGCCCGGGGTGGCGCCCAAGGCGCGCACCCTCCCGTCTCTAAAGACGATCCATAGACGTGATCTCCCACCCCGGGCGAAAAATTTTTTAGAGCGTTTCCAGCAGGCTGCCCGGACAGGAGCGCCCCGCCGGCCGCTCCGATCCGCAAAGTTTGCAACCCTAGGGCTACTCTGTCGCATGCGTCCTCGCCCAGGTCTGGCACGGCCGGTGCAAGGCTTTAGGCGACGGAAGGGGAGAGTTGAGTATGGAACAGTCTGAAATTCACTCGCACGAAGCCGAATATTGCCAGCTGCAGGCCGACTATTTCTCGGAGCTCGCCGAACAGGCGGCCAATCTCAGCGAATGTTCCTATTACCGCGAACTGGAGCTGATTTGGCGTCAGCGGGCGCGCTCGCAGCTGTTCCACAGTGTCCCGGGCCTGAGAGCCGGTTGAACCGCCCCGCAGGTGCAGATGACGCGATCGACCTGACGCTGAAACGCAAAAGGCCCGGCACAAGGCCGGGCCGATGACGCTGCCGGGACTAAATTTAGTCCTCGTCGTCTTCGTCCTCATCGTCTTCTTCGCTGATTTCTTCGAGAACGGCCTTGGCGCTTTCCTTCACTTCGAAGGACGCACCGGGGACATGGATACGGCTGCCGCTCTTCAGTTCCTCGACCGCCAGCACCACCGATCCATCGATATGGATCGGATTTCCGTCACTCAGTGTGAAAATTGCGAACATGCCGCTCTCCTTGCGAATCTCCCCGTATCTTAACGACCCGGAGCCGCAGCGCCGATAACAGGCGATTGCAAAAATCGCGTGTCCGGCGCGTGACAAAGATGAGGCAGAAGAAAAAGGCGGCGGACAGCTGGGATCTGTCCGCCGCACTGGGAGCCTTACCCTAATCGCGGGGGCTTATCCGCGAGTCAGGTAAGGTAGTACCTCCATGACGCCGCGATAGCTCATATCCGTCGCGACGTAGACGATGACGGCAAGGCCGACAAACGCGATCCAGCGGTGCTTCTGCAGCAAGTTTGCGATGAAGGATGCTGCAAAGCCCATCAGCGCGATGGCGAGCGCAAGGCCGATGACGAGGATCGAGGGATGCTCGCGCGCGGCGCCCGCAACTGCGAGCACATTGTCGAGCGACATCGACACGTCGGCGATGATGATCTGCCACACGGCCTGCGCAAAGGTCTTGCGCGGCGGCGCGCCGCCCGAGATCGATCCATCGTGATTGACGACGAAATTGCCGCCATGTCCGCCGGCAGCCGCCATGCCGCCTGCCCTGACCGGCCGCAGCTCAAGCCACATCTTCCACGAGACGTAGTAGAGAAGAAGCCCGCCGACCAGAAGAATGCCGACGATCTGCAGAAGCTGCGTCGTCGCCAGAGCAAAACCGATACGCATAACCGTCGCGGCAATGATGCCGATGACGATGACTTTGCGGCGCTGGTCCAATGGCAGGCCCGCCGCCGCAAGTCCGATGACGATCGCATTATCGCCCGCAAGGACGAGGTCGATCATGATGACCTGGAGCAATGCCGTCAGGGCATCGGCTGTAAACAATTCGCTCATAAACGACCCTCAATCGCTGAGGGGCCGTAAGCACAATTGCGCCATGTCTTCGCATGCGTCGAACTGCACTCGGGCCCCGTAACACGGGAAACAGTCCGACATCGCAGTTCTTTCGAACTGCCAGAGGGGCCCGGCCAGTCGCTTTTTCGGTCAGAGGGAGAGGAGCGCTTCGATGCTCGCAAAATCGGAAAGAATGGCGGCGCAGAAACCGAGTACCAGGAAACTCCCGGCGACATCCCACACCGACAGCGAACGCTGCTGGCGCATTCCACGAAACCACGCAACCGCCGCCACCACACCGCCCGCCACCAGCATGACGCTGGCGAACACCGGCAGGACAAGCCCTGTCGGCGCGATGAAGATGGAAACCGCTGCTGCGAACACCACGAAGAAGGTCATGAAATCCATCAGCGCTTGCGGAGTCAGACGAAACTGATTCCGGCGTTGCAGGACATCGACTTTCGCGCGGCTATGCACTGTCTTTCCCTCTCAACCGATCCGGAACCGTATTTCGGCTCCGGCACGATATGATGAGGATTAGATGACCGCGCGCGCTTCGTGCATTCGTATCGATCGGGCCGTATAACTACGGTGCCGTGCGGCCAAGCTGGATGGCCTGCCGCACGAGGATGGCGACGCTTTCCGCCGCCATTTTGTCCATGATCTGTGCGCGGTACGACTCGACCGTGCGGGTCGAGAGCCCCAGCCTGTCGGCGATGGCGTGCGAGGTAAACCCGGCGACGACAAGATCGAAAACCTCGGTCTGGCGCGGCGTCAGCCGGGAAAATTTCTGATCGAGATCGCGCGCGCGCTGAACGTCGCGATTGGTGTCTCTCTGCGGCGCAATCGCGCGATTGATGGCTGCGACCAAAGACGCATCGTCGACCGGCTTTTCGATGAAATCCGCTGCACCCGCTTTGATGCCGGCAACCGCCATCGGCACATCCGCATGGCCCGAAATCAGAATGACCGGAACGCTGCGGCCGCCGGCCATGCATTGGCGGACGAATTCGATGCCGTCGATCCCGGGCATGCGCACATCGCAGACGATGCAGGCGGGCTCGTCGGACGATCCGCCGGGATGACGCTCAAGAAATGTTTCCGCCGATTCAAACGTTTCGGCAGTAAAACCGAACACGCTCAGCATTTCGGCGATTGCGTTACGCACCGCCGTCTGATCGTCGATGATGAAGATCTTTGTCACCGCCCTAACCCATTCAACGTTTCAGAGGCACCCAGAAGCGAAATTCGGTTGCGCCCGGCTTTCCGCTTTCAAGCCGGATCTGTCCGCCATGCGCTTCTACTATGTTGGCGCAGATGGCAAGGCCAAGACCGAGCCCGTCGCCTTTCGATGTCTTCAGCGGCTCGAACAGGCTCTTGGCTCTTTTCGGCGGAACGCCGGGACCATTATCGCGGACGAAGAATTCGACGCGCTCCGGATCGCTCTTTTTCACCGCACCGAGTTCGATGCGGCCCTGGATCGTCGGCGCCGAGCGAATCGCCTGCGCCGAATTGTGGATGAGATTCAAAAACACCTGATTGATCTGCACCGGATCGACATCGACGAAATATTCCTCGCCAATCTCCGAGCCGATCGCAATGTCACCCGGAATCTGCGAACGCGACAGCATCGGTGCGCGCGCCAGAAGATCATGCGTCGAGGTGCGTTTCAGATCGAGCTGACGCCGCTTGAGAAAATCGCGCATTTTGCGCAGCACCGCGGCGGCATGATCGACCTGCACGATAACGGTGCCGAGATTTGTCGAGGCGCGCGGGAGATCGGGCTTCTCCGAATCGATCAGAACCTGCGAAGAGCGCACAAGAGCGCGGATCGCCGTCATCGGCTGGTTGATCTCGTGCGCCAGCGCCGAGGCCATGCCTTCGACGATGGCAAAGCGCTCGGCCTGGACGTTCGCTTCCTTTGCCTTCTGAAGCTCGGCTTCCGCCTTGCGCGCCAGATTGTCCGCCCTGATGCGCGCATTCACTTCGGCGCCGACAGACAAGCCCGCCGCCGTCAGCGCCAGCATGGTCGTCTGGAATTCGAAAAAGGCGTCGGCCCCCGCGCCCATGGCGTGCAGCATGATGCCAAGACCGAACTGAATGCCGGCAATGGCAACGCACGCGCCGTCAAACCCGTAACGCACAGCGGTAATGACGATGGGCACGACGAGAATATAGGCCTCATCGAGGCCGGTCTGGCTGATGACCGCAAGCGTCAGGCCGATGGCGAGAACATGCAGCGGCGCTTCCGCATATTTCGCGACATTGCCGCGGCGGAAGAGATTGTCGTAATTCATCCGCAAGAGGCGCAGCGCCAGCGGCGTCATCACCATAATGCCGGTGAGATCGCCGACAAACATCTGCAGCATGATGCTGCGCTGCTGGACAAGACCGGGGATGAAGGTTGCGGACAGGAGAGCCGCGGAAATCAGCGAGGCAATGGCACCGACCGCAGCAAGCGTTCCGATATCGCGGACGCGGTCGAACTCAAGACCGTCGCGCACAATGGAGCGGATGGCGGCCGCCGCCATCGTATAAATGCCCGACGCAATCGCCGCGATGATCGTGACCACCGGCCAGGGCGTGCGCATTTCGAGCAGGAAAAGTTCGGAGGCAAGGATCGCGGCAAACAGCACAAAGCCGTAAGCAAGCCGCCGCGCCAGCATGAAGGCGAACAGAACGCCGAGGCCAGGATTCCACGGCGAGACGGGAAGTCCACGGAAATCCTGCAGGAACGAAAACCATTCCAGCAGGAGGTAGACGAGAATGAGAAGGATCGCGAGGACAAGGCGCACCCGGATCGCGCGGGGCCAGCCGAGAAGTTCCGTAAAATTCCAGCTACGGTTTGCGTCCAACGACTGGGCCTCGTCTCCGCCGCAAAACCTTAAGCCGGGGACCGGCGCGGGTTCGGGGAGCTTTCGCGCCCTTGTTCTATAAGTCCGGACGAATAACAAGATTAACCGGCACTGACCGGCGGCAGTACAGCCAAAGGGATTAGTCGGTGAACCCGCGGCTTTCCGCCTGGTGATAGCGCTGGCGCGCGACGCCGACATGGCGGCGCATCAGAAGCTCGGCGAGATCGCCGTCGCGGTTCTGAATGGCTTCCAGAATGCGCTCATGGTCCTGATGCGATTTGCGCTGACCGGGAATGCTCCAGGTTTTGTAACGGCACATGCGGATCAGCGAATAAAGATCGCCGCACAAAAGACGCTGCAGACGGCTCGAGCCGCTCGCCATCGCGATGCGGTAATGGAAGTCGTCCTGCTCGATGCCTTGCGAATAATCGGTATCGGCATTGCTTTTGCCGAAATCGCGCTGGCGGACGAGAAGATCGGCGATATCGGCGAGTTCCGCATCATCGCCGCGCTCGGCGGCAAGACGGGCCGCGAGGCCCTCGAGCGAACCGCGCACTTCATAGAGTTCGACGAGATCGTCTTCGCTCAGCTCGACGACCCTCACCCCGGAATGGGCCGTTCGCACGGCGAGCGAGCGGCCTTCGAGACGGCGCAGCGCCTCGCGCAAAGGACCGCGGCTGACGCCGAACCGCGCCGCCAAAGCCTCCTCGCCGAGCTTTGCTCCCATCGGGATGCGGCCGCTCACAATCTCCGCTTCGAGGAGATCGAATGTCCGGTCCGCCTGCGTTTGCACATCCATGATTGTAGACAATGTTGCCCTATAAGGACTGGTTTTGACCCATAGACCATGGTCATAGGCAGTCTTTGTTGACAATCCCTTTCTTCGGCTGAATTATGAATGCAATCGGTCACGAGCGCCAAGCCCGGGCCGCAAACGGGGACAAACCCCAAATTGGGAGGAACATGATGAAATTGCATCGAAAGGGCGTTCTCGCCCTGGCGTCGGGCGTGCTTTTCGCCCTCGCCGGCAGTGCTTTCGCCCAGGATCCCGCCTACCCCGCCTACCCGCACAAAACGGTGACTTTGATCACCTCGTCGGGTCCCGGCGGCGGCGGCGACGTCTTCCTGCGCAATCTCGTGAAAACGCTCGGCCCGAAATGGGGAATTAATTTCGTCGTCGAGAACGTGCCCGGCTCGGGCGGCGCCAATGCGATGCGCCGCATCGTCGAAGGCCCGGCCGACGGCTCTCTTCTGTATGGCGTGTCGACCCAGCACGTGGTCGTCACCGTGCTCTCCGACCCGCCCTACAAATACACGGACATGCAGCCGATCGTGAACGTGCTGTACGATTCGCCGATCTTCTTCGTGCGCACCGAAAGCCCGTTCAAGACCCTTCAGGACGTCGTCAAATACGCCAAAGACAATCCGGGCAAGCTGAAGTTCGGCGCCGGCACGGCCGCCTCGATCGACCGCATGGTCGTCGAGACGTTCAAGGCCCGCACCGGCCTCGATATGGTTGTCGCAACGCATGACTCGGGCGGCCAGCTGACGCTGAACGTCCTGTCCGGCGCCGTCGATATCGGCTCGGGCGATGCGCAGGAAGTCCAGTCGCAGGTGGAAGCGGGCAAGATCCGCATTCTCGCCGCCGTCATGGACAAGCGCATCGGCAATTATCCCGATGTACCGACAGCCAAGGAACAGGGTGTCGACGTCACCGCCACCGGCTGGCGCGGCCTCGTCGCCAAGAAAGGCACCCCGCCGGAAATCGCCCAGGCCTGGGAAAAGGCGATCCAGCTCGTGCTTGAGGATCCGGAATACAAGGCGTTCTACACCAAGAACAACGGCATCCCGGCCTATCTCCCGGCGAAGGACTTCGATGCGCTGACGAACAAGTTCGCAGCGGACATGGACAAGTTCTTCACCGAAATGGGTCTGAAGAAAAAAGCGAACTGACGCGAAACGGGAGTGACGGTGATGTTCAAGAACGCTGGCGCTGGCGCCGTACTGCTTGTGCTCTCCCTGGGCTATTACATGGCCGCCGACGCCATGCCGTCCAGCATTCTGGACACCACCGTCACATCCTCCGCTTTCCCGAAACTTCTGGCGATCCTCGGCGCGGTTCTGTCCGCGGCGCTGATCGTCCAGAACATCTTCACCGTCGTGACCGCCGGACGCCCGGCCGTCGATCCGGATGAGCCACAGCTCAGCTTCTGGGAACAGCACCGCCGCGCGCTCGGCTTGCTTGCGATCGTCGGCCTCTTCATCGTTGCCCTGGAAGTCGTCGGCTATCCGGTCGCGATCGGTTTCCTCATCCTCGCCGTCTCCGTTTACCAGGGCTATCCGCTGTCCTGGACTTCAGTCGGTGTTGCCGTCGCCGGTGGCCTCTTCTTCTGGCTGTTCTTCATGGTCCTTCTCGGCATCCACATGCCGCTCGGCATTGTCGGCAAACTCTTCGCCGGTGCCGGACTTCACTTTCCGTTCGCCTGAAACCGCAGCGCGCCTGACGTACATATCTGGAGCACACGCACATGGACGGACTTAAAATCGCGCTGCAGACGGTCTTCGAGACCCCGGCCGTTTTCTACGCCTTTGCGGGCGTCGCCTGGGGCATTATCGGCGGCGCGCTGCCGGGCCTGTCGGCCTCGATCACCATGGCGCTCCTCCTGCCGTTCACCTTCGGCATGGACCCGACCATGGCGATCATTCTCCTCGCCTCCACCTATGTCGGCGCCGAATATGGCGGCTCCATTCCGGCCATTCTCATCAAGACGCCGGGCACGAGCGCCGCGGTCACGACCGTCATCGACGGTTATGAGATGCACAAGCAGGGCCGCAGCGGCGAAGCGCTCGGCATTTCGCTGATGGCCGGTGTCGTTGGCGGGCTGATCGGCATGATCCTCGTCGTTGCGCTGACCGAGCCGCTGTCGAACGTTGCTTTCTATTTCACGGCGCCCGCTTATTTCGCGCTCGGCGTGTTCGGCCTCAGCCTCATCGCGACCCTCTCCGAGGGCTCGCTGATCAAGGGCTTCCTTGCCGCGATCATCGGCCTTGCGATCTCGACCATCGGCATCGACCCGCTATCGGGCGTGCAGCGCTTCACCTTCGGATCCGCTGAACTTCTCGGCGGCATCGAGCCGATCCTCGTCCTGATCGGCATGTTCGCGATGGCCGAACTCTTCGAGCAGACGAGCCAGCCCGATTGGGACAAGGCCTCGCATACCATGCGCATCAAACTGCCGAACCTTAAAACCTGGAAACGCATCTGGCCGGCAACACTCATCGGCACCGGCATCGGCACGTTCGACGGGGTGACACCCGGCGGCGGCGCGACGCTCGCCTCGTTCCTCTCCTATAACGAAGCCAAACGCTGGTCGAAGCATCCGGAAGAGTTCGGCAAAGGCTCGCCCGAAGGCATCGCCGCGCCGGAAGCCGCCAACAACACGGTTGCCGCAACCGCCCTCATCCCGACGCTCACCTTCGGCATTCCGAGCTCGGGCTCGACCGCCGTTCTTCTCGGCGGCCTCATCCTGCACGGGCTCGAACCCGGCCCGGCGCTTCTGACGAAGAACCCGGAATTCGTGTACGGACTTTTCGGCGGCCTCTTCGTCGCCAATCTCTCGCAGCTCGTGCTCGGCATCGTCATGCTGCCGCCGTGCATCTGGCTCGTGAACCGGCCCAAAGCATTTCTGATGGCCTTCATCATCGCGCTGGTGTCGTCCGGTGTGTACTCGGTCAACCAGAACATCGCCGACGTTGGCATCATGGTCGGCATGGGCGTGCTCGGCTACGTCATGCGCATGTTCAAATTCCCGATCCTGCCGCTGGTGCTGGCCCTCGTCCTCGGCAGCATCGTCGAGCGCAATTATCGCCGCGCCGTCGATCTCGGCTATGGCGAACATTCGATCTTCTTCACCGATCCGCTTTCGGCCGTCCTTCTCGGACTGACCGTGCTGTTCATCGCGGGCTCCGCTTATGTGACCTATGCCCGCAAGCAGAAGGCCAAGGCCGAAGCGGACCTCTCCCTTTCTTCCGCAAAAACTTAAATCTCAATCCGGAGTTAGAAATGACAAGTCTCAGAGAGCGCATCGGCATCGACCTCGGCCAGCGCAACAAGATCGAAGACGGCCTTGCCGCCGCCGTCAAACACGACGTCAAATATCTCGATCTGAAGGTCGACGTTGCGCCGAATGCGATCGAAACGCTGACGCCGGAACGCATCAAGGGCATCCGCGAGATCTGCGATAAGCACGGCATCCATGTCGGCATTCACACCATGTCGGCCGTCAACATGGCCGAAGTCGCGCCGCATGTGCGCGACGGCGTCGAACGCTATCTGTTCGGTCATATGGACGCCTGCAAGAAACTCGGCGGCGAATGGATGGTGATCCATGCCGGCTATCACTTCACGTCCGATGTGAAAATGCGCATGGAAGCCGGCGTCGAGCGCATTCAGCGTCTCGTCGACTACGCCGAAAAGATCGGCCTCACCCTGCTCCTCGAAAACATGAACTGGGAGCCGGACGATGCGGAGGTCCACTACCTCGCGCACAATGTCGAAGAGACAAAATATTATTTCGACCGCCTCGACTCGCCGAATCTGCGCTGGGCGTTCACCGCAAACCACGCGCACATTGTCGAGGACGGTGTCGATGCGTTCCTCGCGGCCTTCGACATCAAACGCTGCGATGAAGTGCGCCTCGCCGATTGCTGGCGTAACGGCAAGGAAGAACATCTTCTTCCCGGCCAGGGCGATTTCGATTTCCCGGGCCTCTTCAAGAAGCTCGATAAGCTCGGCTTCACCGGCCATTACATGAACGCGTTCGGCAGCCTGCAGGACATGATCGACGGCCGCGAGAAACTCGCAAAGCTCGGCTGAAGAATTAAGGTGCGGGACGACCACTCCGGGCGGCTTCGGCCGCCCGGATTTTTTATTCCGGCCAGTGCGCGAACCAGTCGAAGCCGACGGCGATCAGCACATAGCGGACAAGCTTGCCGAGAGTCACGAGCAGGAAGAAGTGCTTGAAGTTCGTGCGCAGGAGACCTGCGACGACGGTGATGATGTCGCCGATCAGCGGCAGCCAGGTCAGCAGAAGAATCCAAACGCCGTAGCGGTTGAAGCGGTCTGACGCGCGCTCGATCTGCGCCTCTGTCGCCGGAAACCAGCGTCGTCCGGCAAGATCGGACACGAGATAGCCGATCACATAATTGACGATGCCGCCGATGACATTGCCGAAGGTCGCCGCGGCAACGAGCGCCCAGGGCTCGCCCTGCCCCGCCGCCAGAAAGCCGCCGAGAACAAGCTCGGACGATCCCGGCAGAAAGGGCAGAAATGTTCCCGCGATCAGCGCCGCGGTGAACATCCAGGCATAGCTCGCAAGCTCATCCACGACCGGAATCCTCAGAAGAAATCGCAACGAGATGGAGGCCGGCCGCAGGCTGGCGAAGGGAGTGTCTCAAGGGTGCCATGAATTAGACGAAACTATCGGCGAGATTACAGTAATGGGCAAGGTTGAATGCAGAATGCATGAATCACCTGCCCGGAAAATCGTGGGTCTAGGGGGCTTTTATATGAACTGGGGAATTGCAGGTCGGGTTTCCGGCATTGGTGTCGCATTGGTCGCCGGAGCAGCGAACGCCCAGGAGCTGCCTTTTGCGGAGCCGGACGAGTTCGTGAAGGTGTGCGGCGGCCATGGCAAGGGCTTCTTCTACATTCCAGGCACCGATACCTGCCTGCGCGTGTCGGGTCTTGTGCGCTCCGATCAGCGCTATGAAAACGATTCCCGAGATGCCGAGGCCAACGATTTTCATACGGATCTGCGCGGCCGCATCCAGTTCGATGCGCGCACCGAAACGGATTTCGGGACGCTGCGCTCCTACATCGAGTTCGAAGGCCGCGCCGACACCTATTCCGGCGACTATGATGACGGTGCCGGTGCGTTCCTGCCGCGCAACGCCTATATCGAATTTGCCGGCTTCACGGCCGGGCATCTCAACCGCTCGCTCTTCGACTATGCGCCCTATAAACACATGTCCGACCTGTTCTCGGACGAGCGCGTCAATACGCTCGCTTATACGGCCAAGCCCGCCGACGGCGTTCAGGCGGTCATCGGCATCGAAGATAAATATTTCCGCGCCAACCCGAATGACGGCCTCGATTCCGAACTCGATCAGACATGGCCGAACGCGATCGTAACGCTCACCCTCAAAAAGGATTGGGGCGAAGCACGGCTCGGCGCCGCCGTTCAGGACAATGAGGGCGACCGCGATATCGGTGCGGATGGCGATGCGACCGGCTGGGCCCTGCAGACGGGCCTGATCCTAAATCTCCCCTCGGAGGTCAAAGGCAGCCGCCTATGGGCGGAAGGCGTCTATTCCAGCGGCGCGGGCTCTTATGCGGGCGGCGAAGACTTCCGGGTGAACTTCGTCGCGGCGAGTATCGGCGGCCGGACGGTGCGCGATCAGCGCGACGACGGCGCGGGCAATCTTCTCAACACGGATGTCTGGTCGGCGGGCGGCGGCGTCAAATGGTTCTGGACGGAGAAGTGGCATTCGAACGTTTCGGCCATCTACTCCGATGTCGATCCTTCGGCGGACGGGTTTGCCGCCTTCGACTATCTCTTTGCCGAGATCAATACGTTCTGGACGCCGGTGACAAATCTCGAACTCGGGCTCGCGCTGCAATATGGCGAAGCGAGCATCAACGAGGCCGGTGCGGATGCGCCGGATACCGGCGAGCACTGGGCTATCGTCAGCCGCGTCGGGCGCTCTTTTTAACGGAACGTCTTAATCAGGCCGCGCTGCCGGCTTCGGCCGGCTTCGCACCGCCCTTGAGAAGCGCCGACACGTGCTTGCGCAAATCCTCGTCGCGGAAGGGTTTGTGCAGCGTCGGTTCGCTTGCGAACTCGCCGAGCGCCGACAGATCGGCATAGCCGGTGACGAACATCAAAGGGATGTCCGGACGTCTTTTGCGGGCGGCGCGCGCGACCTCTGCGCCGTTCATGCCAGGCATGGCAAAATCAAGCACCAGAAGATCGATCGCCGGATCCTGCTCGAAGGCCAATAGCGCCGAGGGACCGTTCTCCGCCTGGATCACTTTATAGCCGAACTCTTCGAGCTTCGAGGCCGTGACTTCGCGCACGAGATCGTCGTCGTCGACAAGAAGGATCGACGGCGCTTCGATCTTTTTTACCGCGCGCAGTTCGACGGTTTTCTTGCGCGGTTTCGTCCCGCTCTCGGCCGGTGCGCGCGGCAGGAAGACGCTGACGGTCGTGCCGCGGGCTTCGCGCGTATCGATGCGAACGCCGCCGCCCGATTGTTTGGCAAAACCCAACACCTGGCTGAGCCCGAGGCCCGATCCCTTGCCGACTTCTTTGGTTGTGAAGAAGGGCTCGAAGACGCGTGACATCACATCCTCGCTCATGCCCGAACCGGAATCGGTGACGGCGACGACGACATAATCTCCCGGTCCCGGCTCCTCGACCCGCTGCGGCGCATCGCGGCGGGTGACATTGTTCGTCTCGACCTTGAGCAGGCCGCCGACTTCCATCGCATCGCGCGCATTGATGGCAAGGTTCAGGATGATGAGTTCGATCTGTGTCGGATCGACGAGCGCCGGCCACAGATCGTCTTCGAGCACGATATCGACCGCAACGCTGCCGCCCATCGAGCTCTGCAACAGCTCGCGCATATTGTTGACGGTATCGTTGAGATTGACGGCTTTCGGCTCAAGCCGCTGGCGCCGCGAGAACGCGAGAAGCTGCGAAACAAGCGAAGCGCCGCGTTCGGCCGCCATCCGCATATTGGACAGTTTCTTTTTCAGTGCGGCGTCGGTCGCGCCGCGCTCGACGAAAGCAAGATTGCCGAGGATCACTGTCAAAAGATTGTTGAAGTCGTGGGCGACGCCCGAGGTCAGCTGGCCGACGGCTTCGAGCCGCTGCACCTGCCGCAAAGTCGCCTCGACGCGTTCGCGCTCTTCGATCTGCGCGACAAGCTGGCGGTTTGCGGCGGCAAGTTCGCCGGTGCGTTCATCGATGCGATGCTCAAGTGCATCCGCCGCGAGCTTGCTTTCGGTGATGTCGACATTGCAGCCGACATAGCCGAGAAATTCGCCGTCCGGCCCTGCCGTGCGCGGCGCGCCTTCGCAGCGCAGCCAGCGCGTCGAGCCCTTGCCGTCGCGGACGCGGACCACGCGGCGCCAGAGTTTGCGGCTGGCAAAAGCGTTCTTGAAATCCTCGATGAAGCTCTGCGCATCATCGGGATGAATGACGACGAGCCAGGCATCGCCCATGAGATGCTCGGCGGGATAGCCGAAAAAGGTTTCGTGGTAGCGATTGACGAAACTGATCGCGCCGTCGCGATCCGTCATCCAGATCAGCGCCGGCGCCGTATCGGCCATCGAACGGAAGCGTTCTTCGCTTTCGCGCAAACTGTCTTCGACCAGCCGCCGCTCGGTGACGTCCATCATCGTACCCGAACCGCGCAGCTGGCTGCCCGATCCTTCCGGCGCAAGGCGTCCGGAGATCGTTACCCAGCGCTCTTCGCCGGTATCGGCACGCAGGATGCGAAACTCCGCGTCGAACTTGCCGCCGGTTTCGCCGCGGAAAAACGCCTTCGAGCGCTCGTGCACGCGTTCGCGGTCCTGCGGATGAACCTGCGCAAGGAAGATTTCCGGATCGGCATTGCTGCCGGGCGGCAGGCCGAGAATGCCGAGAAATTCCGGCGACCAGTTCCGCCGCCCGGTTTCCGCATCGACGTCCCAGATGCCAAGGCCCGTCGCCCGCACCGCGAGGCGAAGGCGGGATTCGCTTGAGCGCAGATCGACCGTCCGCAGCAAAAGCTCATCTTGCGCCTTCACGAGGCTTTCGGACACGGCGTTGAGTTCGCGGATCGCGGTCTTCGGCGGTACGACCGGATCGCCGCGTCCGAGGGCTTGTGCGGCGTGCACCAGTCCCTCGACCGGTTCCGAAATCGAGCGCGCCACGCGCACCGAAATCAGCGCCGCGAAGATCAGGAGCGCAAGACCGCCGAGCGCCGCCAAGAGAAGATTACCGGTAATGGCGCTGATCACCTGCGAGCGCGGCACCGAAACCCCGAAGGTCCAGCGGTAGAGCGGCGAACGGCTATAGGCGACGATCGTCGGCACGCCCTCGAACGAGCGGCTCTCGACCACCGCATTGTCGATCTTGGCGATGCTCTCGGCGACGGCCGGGCTCGGCTTTTTGCCGATCATGCTCTCGCCGCCCATGCTGCGGGCGACCACGCTCTGATCCTTGTCAAGAATATTGCCGATCCAACCCGCGGGCAGATCCTGCTCGGCGAGAATGCGATTGAGGACGCTCGGCAGCATGGCAAAGGACAGCGCGTAACGGACATGGCCGCCGACTTCGACCGGCGTCGTCACCGTGATTACCGGCTGTTTGACGATGGCGCCTTCAAAGAGGCCCGAAACCACCGTGCGGCCCTGCTTCATCTCCGGCCAGAGATCGCGCGCCGCAGGATCTGATTTCGGCAGCGGCGCGCCATAGGCGGCGCGCGTATTGACAAGATGATTGCCGTCCTCGTCGCTGAGGATGATCCAGGTATTGTCAGCATGCTCGACCTTGCGCGCCTGCTCGTCGAAGCCCTTCAAATTTCCGGTCTGCAGATTGAGCGAAACCGAAAGCGCCTGATTGAGCGCTGCCGCCTGGCCGAGTTCTCGGTCGACGACGAGTGACAGGGCACGCGCCGTGCCCAGCAGCTGCCGGTCGAACGCGGTGCGCGCATTGCGGTACGAATCCCACAGGAGATAGGCCCCGATCAGAAGACCGGGGATCAGAAGTCCAAGGGTCAGAAGAACAAGCCTGCCCCGGATCGTCGTGCCGTTCGCCTCGTGGGCCAAGTCTCACGCGCCTCGTGCGGATTGGAAGAAAAACACGGAAATCACTGAAAAAACTTGCAAAATTGCACAGCATTCGAGCGACGCCGGAAGCCGCAGCGCAAGCCGGCGGACTCCCGCTATATGATAAGCGCCGGCTCGATTTGTCATCCCCTTGCGGGAGCTCAGCCTGCCGATTGGCTCGCACGGTTGGTGAACCGCGCATTACCGAGCCCCGTCCCCATGGTCAGCGCACCCCAATGCCCGACATCCTGCATGCCCGGCAGCGCACTCAATCCCTGAACCACGGCATCATTATGCATGACGATTGCCGTGTCATGGCCATCGATTTCAGGGATGGCCTCGCGCAGGAGCGTCGGCAGATGAAATTTGCTCGACGCCCAATTGCCGGGAAGGTTTTGCGAACCGCGCTCGATCGAACCGTCGGCATTTATGATTCCCGGACAGCCGATGCCGATAAAAGGCGCAAGCTTGATCTTGTCCTTGCCGGCTTTGGCGATGAGCTCTTCGAGCATGCCGATAAGTTTTTTCACCGCGTCCTCGCGCGTCGGCTTTTCATCGCGATGCCGCCATAGCTCGAAGGCGGCGACCGACGCCTTGGAGAGATCCTTCGCCTCTTTGAGATTGAGGCTGACGATCCCGGCGCGGAAATTCGTGCCTCCGATATCGACGCCGAGTATCGCGTCATGGCCGGAAAACAGCCAGGACGGCGCAAGATGCGCGGCGCCGATCAGCCCCGCTTCGTCGGGATGATGACGGATCGGGACAAGATCGACATCGATCTTGTCGGCCGCCTTCAGCAGAACCGCAGCACGGCCGATCGCAAGCTCGCCGACGCGGCTTTCGCGCAGGCCGCCGCCGATGACGATCCGTTCGGTATCCTTCCAATCTTTCAATTTCAGAAAACGGCGGATCACTGCGGCAAGCGCCTGCGAAAAATCTTCGACCGCACCGAGCACGACACCCGCCGCAATCAGATCGTCGCCGCTCAGCGCCTTATCGATTTTCTTTTTGGAAATGTCCGTACTCGGGTCTTCGCCAAGCGGATCGCCGTCCTTCTTGCGCACGGCTTTGCGCCATTCTTCAAGAGTTGCGCGGAAGGCGCGATTGGAGGCGCGGTCGCCGACAAAACCCTTATCGTCCTTGATCTCGACATTATAACTGTCGAGGACGACCGAGGGCAGCTGCGCTGCACCATGAGCTGCAATGACGGGCGCCGTGGACTGATCGTTCATGGCGCCTCCGCTCAGCGGCCCGCGCCGGCCAGCATCGGCTGGAACGTGATGCAGGAGCGGATCACCAGCGCCTTTTCCTGTTTGGCGCCGTGATACTCCTCATAGGTCAGTTTGATATCGAGACCGCGCCGTCCCGCCTCCCGCATCAGGAGATCGAGTTCGCCGGACGTCAGTCGCCCGGTAATTGCTTTTTGCAACTGCTCGTTAGTCAGCTCGCCAATATTCATCGCCAGCTCCCTGCCCGATGCCGCATGACGCCGGCATGACGATGAAGCTCAACGCCTTGACTGGGCACCCGTTCCTTGCCCTCAGAAAGAAAGTTCGGGCACACTCCGAGCCGAATTTTGCGTCACGAAGACGTGACGCCCGAACCGTTACGAAACGGGCAATCTCCGCCCGTTCGCAGGACGCCTATCAGGAGTTGGATATGAGCGATTTCACCCGACGCGTTGCGCTTGGCGCGCTGGCCGCCGCCGCTGCAACCCCGCTGGCATCGGCACCCGGCGCACGCGCCGCGGCTCCCGCCGCCGGCCGCCAGGTGCCCGGAATCTACCGCTACAAGATCGGCGAATTCGAACTCACCGCCATCAATGACGGCGCGGGCCTGCGTCCGATCCAGGACGGGTTCGTTAAAAATGCGCCGCTCGAACAGGTAAAAAGCGCGCTCGACAAGGCCTTTCTGCCGACCGACAAACTGCCGATTCCCTATACGCAGCTGATCGTCAATACAGGCCGTCGCGTCGTTCTGATCGATACCGGCACCGGCGGCCAGCTGGCGCCGACGGCCGGCATGCTGATCGAGAACATGGAAGCGGCAGGCCTCGATGCGAAAGCCGTCGACACGATCATCATCTCGCATTTCCACGGCGACCACATTCTCGGCCTGCGCACCAAAGAAGGCGAGCTTGCTTTCCCGAATGCCGAGGTCCAGGTGCCCGAACCCGAATGGGCGTTCTGGATGGATGAGGGCACCGCCAGCCGCGCGCCGGAAGGCTTGAAACAAAATTTTGCCAACGCACAAAAAGTATTCGGGCCGATCGCCAAGGATGTGAAGCGCTATGAAGCCGACAAGGAGCTCGTGCCCGGCATCAGTTCCGTCGCCGCGTATGGACACACGCCCGGTCATATGGCCTTCCGCATCAGCTCGGGGACGGACCAGCTCCTCGTTTTGTCCGACACGTCCAATCACCCGGCGCTGTTCGTGAAGAACCCGGGCTGGCATGCGGTGTTCGATATGGATGCGGCAAAGGCCGAGGACACGCGCCGGAAGATCTTCGATATGGCGTCGGCCGACCGGACACGGGTTCAGGGCTATCACTTCCCCTTCCCGGCGACCGGCCATATCGCCAAGGACGGCGACGGCTATGAGTTCGTGCCGTCGGCCTGGGATCCGCTTCTCTAGGCCCGGCTCTCGCTGAGGATCCAGGCGCCGTAGCGCGGATCGATCGCCGAAACCGGAAGCTCGATGATGGCCGGCGTGTCATATGGGTGCGCCGCTCGCACCGCTTGCATCAGGTCGGCGGACCTGTCCCGGGCGGTCTTCAGGATCATCACCGCCTCCTCGCCCCGCTCGATCTTGCCCTCAAAGGCATAGACCGACACCATTCCCGGCAGAATATTAACGCAGGCACAGAGCTTCTGCTCGACCAGGCGCCGGCCGGCATTTTCGGCCTGCTCCACGGATGGCCAAGTGGTATAGACGAGGACCGTTTCCTGCATATAAGGCTCCGTTAAGGCTGCCGTTACGCCTAGCGTATACGAGAGTGCGAATGAAATCCGGGTGGACCCAGTGCCGATATCGACGTCTCTGGATGGATTGATCGTGGACGGGCTCCATCCTGAGGAGGCCGAACCCCCGGCCACGCCGCGCTTCAACAAGATCGCCTTCGTCTCGTCCGGGGCGGACGAAGCCCGCACGGCCGCCCGCCGCCTCATCCATACCTACGGAACCGTAAAGCTCGACGAGGCCGATGTCGTCGTGGCGCTGGGCGGCGACGGGCTGATGCTCGAGACGCTCCACAACCGCATGGAAAAGGGCACGCCGATCTACGGCATGCACCGCGGCACGGTCGGCTTTCTGATGAACGACTTCCGCGAGGAAGGCCTGATCGAACGGCTGGAGAAAGCCGTGCCGACGCGCATCAAGCCGCTCGTCATGCACGTCCTCGACACCGACGGAAACCGCCACTTCGCACGCGCCATCAACGAAGTCTCGCTCTACCGGCAGACCTATCAGGCAGCCAAGCTCGAACTGTGGGTCGACGGCACGATCCGCATGAAGGAGCTGATCGGCGACGGTGCGCTCGTTGCAACGCCCGCCGGCTCGACCGCCTATAACCATTCGGCCTATGGCCCGATCCTGCCGCTGAACGCCAATCTTCTGGCGCTGACGGCGCTCAATCCGTTCCGGCCCAAACGCTGGCGCGGCGCGCTCCTGCCCGACCGTTCCGAAGTGCGCTTTGGCGTGCTCGACGCGATCAAGCGGCCGGTTTCGGCCGTCGCCGATCACACCGAATTCCGCAACGCTGTGGAAGTCGTCGTGCGCCTCGACCGCGACCGCAGCATGGTCATGCTGCACGATCCCGATCACGGCATGGAAGAGCGGATTATCGCCGAGCAGTTTGCAGCGGCAGCTCTTGGATAGAGCGGCTGGGGCTAACGCCTTTCGTCAGACGCTCGTTGTTCCGAACAGTCCGATCTGTTCGGCAAGCCGCCAGGCGTCATGGACGATGGTTGCGGCCAGAACCAGCATCAGAACGCCGATGATGATGTCGACCGCCTTCCAGGCCCGGTCGGTGAACCAGCCGCCGCAGAAATAGGCGATCGAGGCCAGCGCAAAGAACCACAGGAAGGATGCGGCCGCCGCGCCGGCGGAAAAGGCGATGCGGTCGATGAGATGCTCGTACTGGCCGGCGAGCCCGCCGATAATGACGATGGTGTCGAACAGGACGCCGGGATTTGCGATCGACAGCAGGATGGCCGTCGAATAGGCCGCCGCGCCGGGCACTTTGACCTTTTCGATCTTGCCCGCCTTCAACCCCTTGCGGATGCTGGCAATGCCGAACCCCAGGAAGAAGAGGACGGCGATGCAGGCGAAGATGAGCTTGAGGGCAGGATATTGCGCGATGATCGTGCCGACGCCGATGGCGCCGAGCGTGATCAGCGCCACGTCGATGACGACGTAAATGGCCGCGATCGCGAACACGAAGTTCGCGCGCGAAAGCCCATATTTCAGCAGATAGGCATTCTGCGGCCCGATCGCGACGATCAGGCTGGCGGTCATGCCCAGCCCCCTCAGAAACGGCACACGCACCCCTCTAAAACCTTGCGTCAGGCTTGGCTCGGGGCGGCATGCCCGGAGCTGATGATCTGGCGCCCCGCTGCCTCTCGGTATTGGGGATCCTGCAACAGCTCCTCATGGACACGGTCGAAGTGATTGACCGGAACGCCCGGGAACAGATGATGGATCAGATGATAGCAGTCGTTCCTGGGAAAGAGAAAGAAACGGAGGACCGGATTAACAATTACGTTACGAGATTGCTCGAGTTCGTGGCCGGATTCCAGGATCCCGCCATGATCAATACAATCCGTCCAATAGTTGAGTGCTGAATAAACCCACACAAACGGAAATACGATCAACAGCAAAGCTGAAACCGGGTCGATCAAGACATAGGCAGTTGTCGCGAGGAGAAGAACAATCTTCAACAGTCCGAATACTCGGCCATCCTTCCACGACATGTCGAACCCGACATAGCTTGTGATGTGAAGACCTAGAAGCGGCGTGACTACATGCCGGGCGATAGTTTTCGGCGTCAACTCATCTTCCAGTTTAAACTTCTGCAACTTGTGGAAATCAAGATCGTGTTCGTAATCCCCAAGATGCACATGATGGCTCATATGCTCGACTTTGTAGGACTCGTAGGTCTTCAACAGGAGAGCTGCAGCGATACGCCCGAACAGGATGTTATCACCGCGATCTGCTGTAAAACTAAGATGACTTGTTTCGTGAAGAATATTGTTGATACCGCGAAATCTTGTTCCAATGAAAAGCGCCGCAAGAATCGCAACAATCCAGCTAAAATTTGAATCTAAGTGCAAAAAATAGCTTCCTAAAGCTACTGCAATTACTATTTGTAGCGGATATGATGCTAATATAAAGGTTGACGCCGTGCGCGAATCTTTTGACAGTGCACGAAACGCATCCATGTAATATTTTTTACTCGGCATGTAGGACATGACACGACGCCCCAAACTCTACTGTACGTAAACGAATTCTTAACTATTCTCAGTTGCATACGTAAGTAAAATTAATCATGCTTTCGCAAGATTAGAGGGGCTTAGCATCTGTGCTGGATTACGATCTGCTGAGAGCTCTCGCCGCCGTCATTCGGGAAGGGTCTTTTGAAGGGGCGGCCGAAGTATTGAGCATCACGCCCTCCGCCGTGTCGCAGCGGATTAAGCTTCTTGAAATGCGAGTCGGTGCAATTCTTGTTGTGCGCGGAAGGCCTTGTACGGCCACAGCAGCGGGCTTCCAGTTGTTCCGCCATATCGAGCAGGTGCAGCTGCTCGAGCACGATCTGGTTGCAAACCTACAGGGCGAGGGCAGTCAATTGGCTGGACAACATGCAACCATAAGAATAGCGGTGAACGCCGACAGCCTCTCTACTTGGTTCCCCAAAGTAGTTTCGCGAGCGGCCAACGAACTCGGAATTCTGTTCGACATCGTTCACGACGACCAGGAGCACACTGCCGATTATTTGCGCAAAGGCGAGGCGCTGGCGGCGGTCACGGCCGATGCGGTTCCGGTGCATGGATTTCGCATTGTGACGATAGGTTCTTTAGCCTATGTCGCTGTCGCTACACCGAAATTCATCGCGAAGTATTTCTCTGAGGGGATCAATGTAAAAGCCCTGAATACTTCGCCGTCGATTATCTTCGACCGCAAAGACCGTATTTCGGACAACTGGATAAGGGCTGTTTTCAACAGCACGGCGAAGCTGACGCCGCACTATATGTCGTCCTTCATCGGCTATCAGCAGGCCTGCATCGACGGCGTCGGCTGGGGCCTCCTGCCCGATATCTCGGCCCGTCCCTATATCGATGACGGCACGCTGGTCGAGATGAAGCCCGGCAGCAATGTGAACGTCCCCCTGCACTGGCAGTACAGCGTCAATGCCGGCCAGACCATGCGCGCGCTGTCGGTCATTGTCCTGGACGTTGCCCGCGAGGAACTGATGGCCGATCCGGCTTAAGGGCCAAACCTCCGGAACAGCGGCTAAAACACGCCTCAAACCCGAGGCAACGAACCTTGCGTTAACCCCCTCATGTCAGGTTTTCCCCTAAGGGGCGCCGAGGAAGGCATGATCCGGGTCGATTTCAACAAGTTGCGGTTTCTCGTCATCGACGACAACGCGCACATGCGGCGTATCCTGCGCACGCTGCTGCACGGTTTCGGCGCCCGCGAAGTGTATGAAGCCGAAGACGGCGCCGCCGGCCTCGAGGCCTATACGACCTATCTGCCCGACATTGTGATCACCGACTGGGCCATGCCGATCTTCGACGGGCTCGAACTGACCGCGATGATCCGCAAACCCGGCGCCAATTCGAACCCCTACGCGCCCATCATCATGCTGACGGGCCATTCGGAAAAAAGCCGCGTCCTGCGTGCCCGCGACGCCGGCGTCACCGAATTCCTCTGCAAACCGATCTCGGCCAAAGCGCTCTACCAGCGCATCCTGAACGTCGTCGTCAATCCGCGGCCGTTCGTGCAGACAAAAGACTATTTCGGCCCCGATCGCCGCCGTACCCCGAGCGCGAATTATGTGGGCCCTGAACGCCGCACCGGCGGCGATGTCGAGGTTATCGAACAGCAGCCGCTCTACAACAAAGCGCGCGGAGCCATGTAATGCCGCCGAAAAAAGAAAAAAAGCCGGAAACGATCGTCCATAAGGACCACTCGGTCATCATCCCGCCGACCACTTTGCGCGACCGCGCAATGTCGATCGGCGGCAATGGCAGCAAAGACGGTTTCGACACATCCGCGCTCGAGAAGGCCGAAGAAGCGCTTGCCGCGCTCGCCGAAGATTTCTCCTCGTGGATGCACGAGGAAACGAACAAGCTCGAAGCGGCCCGCGAAAGCTTCCATAAAGCGCCGCAGGCCGAAGACAACCAGCAGATCCTCTATCGCGCCTCGCATGATATCCGCGGCCAGGGCCGCACGTTCGGTTATCCGCTGGCCGGCGAAATCGCCGACGGATTGTGCGATCTTCTCGACGGCGCCGAAGACATCAACGCCCAGGTCATCGAACTCGTCGACGCCCATATCGACGCCATCCGCGCCGTCGTCCGTGACGATGTCCGCGACGGCAGCGACAAGGTCGCCCGCAGCGTCGTCGCCGAACTGCGTTCGGCGCGCGAAGCCATTATCGGCGTCGACCGCTTCGTCAAAATCACCGCCGACGTCTACTGATCAGGCTGCAACGAGGCGCCGCTGCGTTTCGGCGCGCAGCGTATCCATCGCAAGTTCGCGCGCCGCATCGGCCGCCATGCGCTTCATCAGCTCGGCCGCGCCGCCAAGTTCCTCGATATCGGCCATGCTCAGCGCACGCTCCGCCACATGGCGGCGGGCCGCCGCTCCCGTGACGCCGCAATCCCTGAGATCGGCCCAGGCATCGAGCGCCTCGCGGAACGGCGCAAAGGCCGTTTGCGGGAAACCCGCACCGTTATAGAGCGCGCGGAAACCGGCCTGCCTTGGATCTTCCAGCATGCGGCGCACGCGCTCGAGCGGAACCTGAGTGAGTTCGCTGAATGCTGCTTCGACGAAATCGAGATCGCCGTTCAAAAGCGCGCGCAGGACGAGCGCGGTCGTCAGCTGGCCGGTACGCCTCAGATGCATGACAAGCGGCCTGACCGCCGAAGGCTCTTCGTCGATCAGCGCAAGCGTTGCGCGCTCGCACGCATCCTGCGTCATGCGGCGGACGCGCTCCTCATCGAGGCTGAAACTCATCACCGCCGTGTGGCCGAGCCGCTCGGCAAGCTTCAGAAGAAGCTTCTGCCTCTCGCCGATAGGCAGATCACTGCGGTCGAGCAGCGCATCGCGCACGATGGCTTCTCCGCCATGGCGCTCAACGAGACGCGCGCTGGTGCGAGGGGTAATCGCCGCTTGCGGATTGCGCGCCAGAACCGCACAGGCGAGCGGCGTGCCGATTTCGGCGATGGCGGCGGCAACCGCCGGCGACAGGCTCTCGCGCGCGGCAATGGCCGACTGCTCCTCCTCGCCGCGCACCGGCAGAATGTCGATGAGTTCGCTGTCGGTCAGCGCCGGCGACAGGATGAGAACCGGCACCGCGATTTCCGGTGAATCATGCGCCAGTGCAAGAATGATGTGATGCGGCGCAAGCAGAGACGGCGCCAGAGCTTCTGCAATGCTGCGCCGGACATCGACGCAATTGTCGTCGAGCATCAGCGTCAGCGCCGCTTCCGCCGCCTGGCGGTTTGCCGTGTCGAGGCCCGAATAGAGAAAGGCGCGCGCCAGGGCGCCCGCGCCTTCGGCGCGCTGCGCGGCCGGAGCCGTCGCCGCCCATTCGAGAAAGCGCTGCACAATCATCTCAGATATTCCCCGCTCCCCGGCCCTTCCCCTTCGCGCCGCCGAACGTCACGAACGAGGAAAGATCGAGCGGCGGCTTGACCGGCGCGGCATCCGATACGGAGGCTTTCTTCGGCTCAGTCGAAGCCGGCGCGCTCGGGGCCGGTACAGTCGATGCCGGTAAAGCCGATGCCGGAGTCAGATCGGACCAAAGCGCGCGTACGGACGAAGACACGGGCGGGCGCTGCGTCGTCGAAAACATCGAGTAAAAAACCGGGCTGTCGGCCCCGGGATTCTGAACGCGGGTCGGCGCGACATTGGTGAAGAAGCTCGCCGCCCCTTGCGCCACAAGCGGCGAATAGGTTTCGGCCGGAACATCGGGCGTGGGCGCGCTGTCGTGCTTGTTGGTGATCTTGGCCAGCACCTCGGCGGCGCTGCGCGGCTTGCCGCGGCTGTAGAAGATAGAACGGTTGGCGGATGCCGCATCCGGAAACTGAGCGGCCGCATTCGCCTCGGGTTTTACCGAGGCCAGACGGATAAGATCGATCGCGCCTTGCGCGCCGAGGAAATGCGCGGCGTAGAGTTCGCCCTCGCTCGGCGGGCGGCGCAGCGCGGTGGTCAGCTGGCTCTTGTTGTTCTCGGTGAATTCGCCGGCCATCAGCGCGGAGGTTTCGGTGTCGTAGCGCAGCGCCAGAATCTTCTCGCGCATTTTCGGATCGGCGATGCTGTAGCGGCCGCTCGCGGATTTCGCGATCGCCGCCGCTTCGTTCTTCAGCCCGTATTTCGAGCCCGATTCCTTGACCGTCTGCAGCCAGGTCTGCTCGGTGAACTGGAACATGCCGGCGGCCGAAGACGTCTTCGCCTTCGCGCTCGGGTTCATGCTCGACTCGCGCTGCGCCGTTTTGACGAGGTAGTCGAAGCCCGCACCTGTGGCTTCAGCGGCCTTACGGAGCGTCCCCGTAATGCCCTGCGTCACATCGCTGACGGACCAGACGCTCATCGAGTCAAAACCGACCGGTTGGAATCGCCCTTTTCCGGGCAATCCCACCTTCGGCCCGTCATGGTAAACCGATGGTTAATGGAGCTTTAGTGTTCAGCCCTGCCAGCGGCTTACTATCTCGTCGAGGGGCGGCCGCGGCCGGTCGGGCGGCGCCTGATCGGCCGTGCCGATAAAGATGAGCCCGGCGACCTTTTCGGAGTGCGCGAGCTCCAGAACATCGGCGCCAGCCCGGTCATAGATGGCCGCGCCCGTCAGCCAGTTGGCGGCAAAGCCAAGGGCATGGGCGGCGAGGATCAGGTTCATGCAGACGGCGCCGGCCGACAGCACCTGTTCCCATTCCGGAATTTTGACATGCGGCCCGGCCCGGCTGACCACGATCACGGTCAGCGGCGCATCGAACTTCTTCTTGTTGTCGGCAACCTTCTGAGGGTCGGTTCCCGCCGCAAGCTCGACCGCGGCCAGCTTTTCCGCGAGGTGCGCCCGGAACTCACCCTCGACCAGGATGAACCGCCACGGGACCAGCTTGCCGTGATCGGGCACGCGGCTTGCGGCCGTCAGCAGCGTCTCGATCTGGCCGGCATCGGGCCCCGGCGCGCGCAGCATAAAGGCCGGAACGGAGCGGCGGCGGAGGAGAAGATCGGCGGGTTCGGTCATGGGCTGAAAATCCTCAATCGGGCTGCCTGTTTGGCAAATGAAGGGGGCCACGGCAACGCCCACTATCGGACGCCCCCTTTATCCTGCTTGTCTTGCAAAAGCCGCGGTTTTCGGGAAAGCCATTGCCCATGCCGATCCGCACCGCCCGCGCATTTGCCGCGGCCGTCCTTTTTCCGGTTCTTGTCTCGGGCGCTCTCGCCCAGGGGATCGATGCGCCCGCGCTCGCCCCTCAGGGGCTGCCGATCGACATTCCCTCGCCGCTCGATATGCCCGATGCGCGGCGCGGCGGGCCGACCCTGTCGCCTGTCAGCCCGGGTTCGCTGACGAAAACGGTGCTCAGCCTCTCGGCGCTCTATTTCGAAAACTCCGCCGCCATCGAGACCGGCCTGCGCTGGCGCGTGTTTTCCGATCAGCCCGATCTCAACGGCAATCACGCGCTCGTTCTCGAATCGGTGGACGCCAAGCCCTTCGTCACGCTCGATCCGGGCGGCTATATCGTCCACGTCTCGTACGGCCTTGCCGCCGCAACGCGCCATGTCGTGCTCGGCACGCAATCGGTCAGCGAACAGGTGGTTCTGAATGCCGGTGCATTGCGCTTTTCCGGCGCGATCGGCGACAAGATCATCCCGCCCGGCGATCTGTCGTTCGAAATTCACGCACAGGACGGCGCCAAGGAAGAACTCGTAGGTTCCGTGAAGGCGGGACAAATCCTGCGCCTGAAATCGGGCTCCTATCAGGTCACCTCCACCTACGGCCAGGTCAACGCGAAGATCGTATCGGAAGTGCGCGTCGAGCCGGGCAAGCTGACGGAAGCTTCCGTCATGCACAAAGCCGGCAAGGTTGATCTGCGCCTCGTCGCGCCGAACGGCGCCGAGATCCGCGACGCCAATTGGAGCCTTCTGACACCGGCCGGCGACGTCGTCGCCGAAACCCTGACCGATCTGAAAAACGTCATCCTCAACGAAGGCGACTATGTCGCCATCGCCCGCTACGACGGAACGATCTTCAGTCAGGAATTCAAGGTTCAGTCCGGACGCGCCATCGGCGTCGATGTCGCTGCCGTCAAGCGCGCAGGTCCGGCGGGCGGGCCTCCAGTAATAGATCCGTAAGCGCCGCCTCGAGCTTCACCGAGGTCTGATCCGGCGAGCCGAGCCTGCGGATCGACAGCATGCCCTCCGCCGCCTCCTTGCGGCCGACCACCGCCAGCACCGGAACCTTCGCCAGCGAATGTTCGCGGACCTTGTAGTTGATCTTCTCGTTGCGAAGATCGGCTTCGGCCCTGAGACCCGCTTTCGTCAGCATCGCCACGACCTCCTGCGCATAGGAATCCGCATCCGAGGTGATCGTTGCGACGACAACCTGCGTCGGCGCCAGCCAGAGCGGGAACGCACCGGCATAGTTCTCGATCAGAACGCCAAGGAAGCGCTCCATCGAGCCGCAGATCGCGCGGTGCACCATGACCGGCGCCTTCTTCTCGCCGTCGGCGCCGATATAGAACGCGCCGAACCGTTCGGGCAGATTGAAATCGACCTGCGTCGTTCCGCACTGCCAGTCGCGGCCGATGGCATCGCGCAGCACATATTCGAATTTCGGGCCGTAGAACGCGCCCTCGCCCGGATTGACCATGGTCTTGATGCGATTGCCGCCGCGGCGCGAAATCTCGCGCAGGACTTCGGCCATCACCTGTTCCGCATGATCCCAGGCTTCATCGGTGCCGACGCGCTTGTCCGGACGCGTCGAGAGCTTCACGACGATTTCGTCGAAGCCGAAATGCTCATAGGTCGACAGAATGAGATCGTTGATCTTCAGGCACTCGTCGGCGAGCTGTTCTTCGGTGCAGAAGATATGCGCATCGTCCTGCGTGAAGGCGCGCACGCGCAGAAGCCCGTGCATCGCACCCGACGGCTCATATCGGTGCACCGAACCGAATTCGGCAAGGCGCAGCGGCAGATCGCGATAGCTCTTCAGCCCGTGCTTGAAAATCTGCACATGGCCCGGGCAGTTCATCGGCTTGATGGCGAAGACGCGCTCGTCCTCGGTGTCATCGCCTGCCGATTGAGCCGCGAACATGTTCTCGCGGTACCAGCCCCAATGGCCCGAAGTTTCCCAGAGCGATTTGTCGAGAAGCTGCGGCGCGTTGACTTCCTGATAGCCGAGCGGACGCAGACGGCGCCGCATATAGGCGATCAGTTCCTGGAACAGCGTCCAGCCTTTCGGATGCCAGAACACCGTGCCCGGCCCCTCCTCCTGGAAATGGAAGAGATCCATCTCGCGGCCGAGGCGGCGGTGATCGCGCTTTTCAGCCTCTTCGAGCTGATGCAGATAAAGATCGAGCTCCTCCTGCTTTGCGAAAGCGGTGCCGTAAATACGCTGCAGCTGCGGATTGTTCGAATCGCCGCGCCAATAGGCGCCCGCGACCTTCATCAGCTTGAACGCATTGCCGACCTTGCCGGTCGAGGTCATATGCGGGCCGCGGCACAGATCGAGCCATTCGCCCTGCTTGTAGATCTTCAGCGTCTCGCCGGCCGGAATGGCATCGACGAGTTCGATCTTGAAGGTCTCGCCCTTGCCGGCAAAAAACTTCTTCGCTTCGTCGCGCGACCATTCTTCCCGGGTGAACGGCGCGTCTTTGGCGATGATCTCGCGCATCTTCTTTTCGATGGCGGCAAGATCCTCCGTCGAGAACGGCTCTTCGCGATAGAAATCGTAATAGAAGCCGTTTTCGATGACGGGGCCGATCGTCACCTGCGTGCCGGGGAAAAGGCTCTGCACCGCCTCCGCCAGAACATGCGCCGCATCGTGGCGGATCAGTTCGAGCGCGCGCGGCTCCTCGCGTCCGACAAATTCGATCTTCGCATCGGCGTTTATGGGATCGGACAGATCGTGGAGCTTGGCATCGAGCGCCATTGCGACCGTGCGCTTGGCGAGAGAAGGCGAGATGGATTTGGCGATATCGAAGCCGGTGATGCCGGCCGGATATTCACGCGCGGCACCGTCGGGGAAGGTCAGAATGGGCATGGAAGAAAAACCTCAGGCTCACCCCTGCGAACCAAGCAGGTAAGCGGTTTCGATTTGATAAAATGCACGCCTCTCAGTTCAGTCGAAGCGATGCACCATGTGGCGGCCGGTCCACCGACCGTAGCGCCACGGCATATACCAGCGTCCTGAATCGGGCAATTTCTCCGGCACGGGATCGTAGCCGGCCGCGCCCAGCGGATGGCAGCGGCACAGACGCGCCGTCATCATCCAGCCGCCCGCCCAGGCGCCGTGCTGCTTCACCGCCTGTTCGGCATAGGCCGAGCATGAGGGCTCATAGCGGCAATTGACGCCAAGCAGCGGCGAGATGAACAGCCGGTAGAACCGCACCGGCGCGAGGATGATCGCCTTCAGGGCCTACTCCGCCGCCTTTTTGCGGGCCTCGATCTGATCAAGGGCATCCGTCACCGCATCGAAGGTCAGAAGCGTCGAGGCATGGCGCGCCTTGTAATCCTTCACGGGCTCGAGCACCGCAAGATCGGCCCAGCGGCCGTCCGGCGGCGGGCCGCCTTCCTTCAGCATCTTGCGCATCTGTTCCCGCACCTTGCGCAGCTCGTCCGGGGTCGAACCCACGATAAGCGCCCCCATGATCGAGGACGAAGCCTGGCCGAGGGCGCAGGCCTTCACGTCATGGGCGAAATCCGTGACCTTGCCGCCCTCCAGTTTCAGGTCGACGGTCACGGTCGAGCCGCAGAGCTTGGAATGGGCGGTCGCCGAGGCGTCCGGATGGTCGAGCCGGCCCAGCCGGGGGATGCCGGCGGCCAGTTCGAGGATTCGACGGTTGTAGATGTCGTTAAGCATGGTCTTCCCGGCCGCATCCCCCATTTAGGGGTTTCTTCCGGCCGTAGCTGGCCGTAACCCTTTTTGCGGCTTTCGGGTTCATCACTATATAGGTGTGCGGCGCGCCGTGCGATATGCACCGCGTGGAGTTCGGACCGGCGGCCTGAGGGGGCCTCCCTGGGAAGGTTTTATGGACGCGATTATTAAACAGCACCCGGCACTTAAAGCGGTCGACGCTGGCCGGAAAGTGAGCCGGGAAGAGGCCGAAGAGGCCGTGCGCACCCTGATTTCCTATCTGGGCGACTGCCCGAACCGCGAAGGCCTGAAAGACACCCCCAAACGCGTCGTGAACGCCTATGCCGAGCTTTTTGCCGGCTATAAGCAGGACCCGGGCGCGGTCCTTGAGCGGGTGTTCGAGGATGTCGGCGGCTACCAGGACATCGTCCTCGTCCAGGACATTCCCTTCTATTCGCACTGCGAACACCACATGGTGCCGTTCCACGGCAAGGTGCACGCCGCCTATTACCCGACGGACGGCGTTGTCGGCCTGTCGAAGATCGGCCGCGTGGTCGATGTCTTCGCCCGCCGCCTCCAGACCCAGGAAAATCTGACGACGCAGATCGCCGAAGCGATTGACGACGTGCTGAAGCCGCGCGGTGTCGCCGTTCTCGTCGAAGCCGAGCACATGTGCATGGCGATGCGCGGCATCAAGAAATCGGGCGTCCTTACGACGACAACGCGCTTCACCGGCCTCTTCGCGGAGGATCCGGCGGAACAGGTGCGCTTCATCTCCCTCGTCCGCGGCGGGCAGCGCTGATCGCATGAGCACGCCCTTCCCGGCTCCCGGCTCCAAAGCGGATGTCGAGGAGGGTCTCGTTCTTGCACCGCGTTTTGACGCTGACGGGCTCGTGACCTGCGTGGTCACCGACGCTACCTCAGGCGATGTCCTGATGGTGGCGCACATGAACGCCGAAGCCTTGTCGAAAACGATCGCAACAGGCGAAGCGCACTACTATTCCCGCTCGCGCAAAAAGCTCTGGAAGAAGGGCGAAGAGTCCGGCCACGTTCAGACCGTGACGGAGCTGCGCGTCGACTGCGATCAGGACGCCATTCTGCTGAAGGTTCAGGTCGCGGCGAGCGGCGCCTCGTGCCATACGGGGCGCGTGTCGTGCTTTTATCGCAAGGCATCGGCGCTCGGCGGCAATTCCGGATCGGCGACGCTTGAGTTCGTCGATGCCGGACGCGCTTTCGATCCCGCGAAGGTCTACAAGTCTTAAGCCGAGGCGATGTAATCGCGCATCGCGCTCGCTTCGGCCTCAAGCTCGCCGAGCCTGCTCTTCACGACGTCGCCGATCGAGATGATGCCGACAAGCCGGCCGCGTTCGATCACCGGCATGTGGCGGAAGCGTCCTGCCGTCATCCGCTCCATGATCGAGCGCAGCGCATCCGGACCGGCGCAGGTTTTCACGGAACGGGTCATATGCGCCGAGACCGGTGCTTCCAAGGCACCCGCGCCGAGCGTTGCCACCGCACGGACGATATCGCGCTCCGAAAGAATGCCGAGAATGATATCGTCTCCCGCGGTCACGACTACGGTGCCGATCGAGCGCTTGGCGAGAAGCCTTGCCGCATCGGCTAAAGTTTTATCGGGGTCCAGCGTGACGACGTCACGTCCCTTGATGTCGAGTATGGCTGCAACATGCATTTGGGTTCTCCCGTATCCCTGTCTCGTTAAATATGGACAGGATCGGGCAAATGATCGCGCCGATTGGCGGCGCGATCAAGCTCTGCGGCGAAGTTCGAAAACGCCGAAGGGAAGCCGCGGGTCAAACAGCCGGAAAAGCACGAGACCGGCGATGAATCCGCCAATATGCGCTTCCCACGCAACGGGCGATGCACCGCCGCCGATCCAGGCGGTGAGCGCATAAAGCAAATTGATTCCGAACCAGATCCCGACAAACACCATGATCTGCGGCGAGCGGAAGACATCGATGAGCGGCACCGCAGGCACGGCGAACGCCGCCCTTCCCCGCCGCCGGAAGGCTCCGAGCGGACCACCCGCTTCAAACACAAATCGCACCGCAGCCGCGGTGAGGCCCGAGATCGCGCCGGAGGCGCCGATCATCGGATTGGGCTCACCGAAATGCATGATGAGATGCGTCGCAGCGCCGGCGGCCGCTGTTGCCGCCATGAAGGCGAGAAAGCGTTTGGCGCCGAAGCGCCACGCAACGGCGCTGCCGAAGGCCAGAAGCCAGATGCAGTTGACGCCGAGATGCATGTAATCGCCATGCAGGCCGGCATAGGTGACGAAGGTCCAGATATCGGCGGCAAGCCCGCCGCGAAACGCCTCGCTCACCGCCGGATCGTAGCGCGCCGGGATAAAGGCGAAGAGTTCGAGCAGACGATCGGTTTCGGCAGGGCCGAGAACCAGGCTTCGCGCAACATGAATCGCCACAAGCGCCGCAATCGTCCAGCCGACGACGGGCGGTGTGTTGAACAAAGGTTCGCGGGACGGTTCCAAAACCAAAAGCTCTCTCGTCATGACTTGTAACGGTTGCGAACGAAAAGCAAGCGCGCGGCGCGTGCTGGCGCAACCTTAGCACCATCACAGATCGTTAACTGTGACTGCCTATGGTTCGAGAATCCCCCAACCCGGGCATGGGCGTTTGTCTTGCATCAGGCACAGTCGGCTCCAAAGCAACGTCCCGAAGAACGCCGCAGGCATGCCCGCGTAAAGGTGGCTCTCATCGGTCGTTATATGTTGAGCGATCGCTGCGAATATCCATGCCAGACACTCGATATTTCGCCCGGCGGCTTGTCGGTGATCGCACCGGTACTCGGCAAAGCGGGCGAGCGCGTCGTCGCTTATTTCGATCATATCGGCCGTGTTGAAGGCGTGCTCGTGCGCGTCTTCCAGAACGGTTTTGCGATGACGATTGCGGCAACACCGCGCAAGCGCGAAAAACTTGCGGACCAGCTGACCTGGCTGGCCAATCGCCAGATCCTCGGCCTGCCGGAAGACCGGCGCCATGAGCGTCTGGCCCCCAAACAGACTCGCTCCTTCCTCATCCTGCCCGACGGGCGGGAAATCCCCTGCCGGGTCGTCGACGTCTCCTTGTCGGGCGCTGCCGTCCAGATCGAGGAAAAGCCGCCGGTCGGCACCGCCGTTACCCTCGGCCGCACCGCCGCCAAGATCGTGCGCCATCTTGAGACGGGTCTGGCGGTCGAGTTCACCAGGCCGCAGAACATCGACGTCCTGCGCGAGCAGTTCGGCGGCTAAGCCGCTCGGAAATCTTTCCTTTTTCGTCTGTTATGCCGTGCCGGAGCCAGGCTCCCGCATGCCTAATGAATACTTACCCCAATACATAGATTTCGCACGGGCGACTTAGACCGGCCTCAAAGTATATCTGCCATATTCTCTCCCAACGACAGGGAGAGGACCAATGTGTTCGGGTGCGTATACTTGGCCGCGAAAAGCAATAGCCGCGTTCAGCGGCGTCGGCCTTGCAATACTTGCTTGCGGGACGGCTGGAGCCGTTGAAGTATCCGCCCAAGCCTCGATGAAGGTCTTGGGATCGGCGCGCATGCCGATCGGATATGCACTGTTCTGCTCCAACCAGCCGAGCGAGTGCGCGGGCAAAGGCTCGAAGAATGCGCGCGCGGCTCTCGACAGCGGCCGCTACACCGAGCTCGACCTCGTCAACCGCACCGTCAACGAGCGCATCGCGCCGGTGACGGATGAAGAACTCTACGGCGTTGCCGAACGCTGGTCTTATCCGGTCGATCGCGGCGATTGCGAAGACTATGTGCTCCTGAAGCGCCGCGTCCTGATGGATGCCGGCTGGGATCCGTCGACGCTGCTCATCACCGTGGTGCGCGATCTCAAGGGCGCGGGCCATGCCGTTCTGACAGTCGTCACAGATCGCGGCGACTATGTCCTCGACAACCAGCAGGACGGCGTCCTGCCTTGGACGCAGACGGGCTACGAGTTCGTCAAGCGCCAGTCGCAGGCCGATCCGAAGTCTTGGGTTTTTGTTGGCTCCGGCAATGCCGAAGGCGGCGTCGCCTCGACACGCCGATGATCTAGAAACGCGTCCAGGTCGCACCCCTCCCCGTCCCCACGACCAGGTCGCGCAGAGGGCCGGCTCCCACCCCGAGCCGGCCCTCGCCTTTTTCAACATCCGCGTTATGAAGGCCTCTGGCCGAACACGGAGCGGAATGTGCGGGGATTGATCGGCGCGGGCGCTCTTGTTGCGGCATTTGCCGCGATCGCCGTGGGAATTCACGCCGGAGCCTTCGACGGTTTCGACCGGGCGCTGCTTCTGTCGCTGCGCACCGGCGACACGCACGATCCGGCGGGCCCGCAATGGGTCGAAACCTTCTTCCTCGATATCACCGGCCTTGGCAGCTGGACCATTGTGAGCATCGTCACTTTGGCGGCGACCGGCTTTCTGATCATGCAGAAGCGGCGCGGCACGGCATGGCTTCTCATCGCCGCCGTTGCCGGCGGCACGCTGCTCAACAATCTTCTGAAGTTCTTCTTCGAACGCGCGCGCCCCGATCTCGTCGCCCATGCGGTCGAGACGCAGACTTCGAGCTTTCCGAGCGGCCATGCGATGATGTCGGCCGTCGCGTACCTCACGCTCGGTGCGCTTCTGGCGCGCACACAGAAGCGATTGGCGGCGCGCCTCTACATTGTCGCGGCATCGGTTCTGGTGACGGTTCTGGTCGGCGTCAGCCGCGTCTATCTCGGCGTGCACTGGCCGAGCGATGTCCTGGCGGGATGGTGCATGGGCGGCGCCTGGGCGCTGATCTGCTGGCACATCGCCGAGCGCCTGCAGCAAAGCGGCGATATCGAAAAACCGCGCGGCTAGCCGATCTTTTTCAGGCCTTTTGCGAAGCGCCTGTAATTGCCGTCGTAGAAATCGGCAGGCCGCTGCATGTTTTTCACCGCATCCTCGTCAAGGGTGCGGATGGCTTTGCCGGGCATGCCGACGATCAGCGAATTGTCCGGGAATTCGCGGCCTTCCGGAATGAAGGCGCCGGCGCCGACAAGGCAGTTCTTTCCGATCTTCGCGCCGTTCAGAACGATCGCACCCATGCCGATCAGCGAGTTCGCGCCGACCGTGCAGCCATGCAAAACGGCTCTATGGCCGACCGTGACATTGGCCTCGAGGGTCAGCGGAAAGCCGGGATCTGTGTGCATCACGGCGCCGTCCTGCACATTGCAGCGCGGACCGATATGGATGAGTTCGGTATCGCCGCGCAGCACCGCGCAGAACCAGATCGAGGCATCGTCGTCGAGCCGCACGCGGCCGATGACCTCGGCGCTCGGCGCAATGAAATAGCGCCCGCTGGCCGGCAGTTCCGGCGCGATGCCGTCGAGCTCGTAGAGGGCCAAGATTTAGCCCGCCAGATCCTCAGCGAGGATCGCCATTTGGAAATTGTAGGAGAGTTCGCCGTCTTCCTCGTCGCGGAAGAGAACGCCGATGAATTCCTCACCGAGATACACCTCGGCCGAATCCATTTTCTTCGGGCGCGCTACGGTGCGCAGGGCCTGATTGCCGAAGGTGCGGCGCAGATAGGCCTGAACCTGTTCGAGTTCTTTCTTGTCCAACGCATCCTCCGGGAATTTTTTAGTGAGCTGCGGTGTGGCACGCGATGGCCACGCCGTGCAAGCGTCAGATGACGGGATCGAAAATCTCGGCCTCGCTCAGCATGTGGTCCATGCTGCGCGAAGGATCGGCGCAAGGCGCGCGGCCGACGACGCGGGCGGGAACGCCGGCGACCGTGGTGCAGGCCGGCACCGATTTGAGAACAACCGAACCTGCGGCGACGCGCGAGCCGGCGCCGATTTCGATATTGCCGAGAATTTTGGCACCCGCACCGATGAGAACACCGTGACGGATCTTCGGATGGCGGTCGCCCTGCTCCTTGCCGGTGCCGCCGAGCGTCACATTCTGCAGAATCGAGACATCGTCTTCGATCACCGCGGTCGCGCCGATGATGACGCCCGTGCCGTGATCGATGAACACGCCCTTGCCGATCGGCACCGCCGGATGGATGTCGACCTGAAGCGCCGCTGACACTGCGCTCTGCAGATAAAGCGCGATGTCCTTACGCCCCGACTTCCAAAGACGGTTGGCGAAACGCTGCGCTTCGAGCGCATGGAAACCTTTGAAATAAAGAACCGGCTCGAGATAGCGCTCGGCGACCGGATCGCGGTCGAGCACGGCGGCAAGATCGGCGCGGATCGACAGGCCGATCTCCGGATCGCTGGCGATGGCGTCCTCAAAAGCCTGGCGGATCGCACCATCGCCGAGTTCGGCGTGTTCGAGGCGCGAGGCGATGCGATGCGCGACCGAGGATTCCAGCGTCTCGTGATGCAGGATCGCGGCATGCAGGAAACCGGCGAGCTGCGGCTCGCGCTGGGCCGCCTCTTCCGCTTCCGAGCGGAGGCGATCCCAGATCGGGTCGACTGTCTTGAGCACGGCCGCGCCGCGCGGCTGGGACGAATGAGGCATTACAGGTTTCCTGAGCGAGAGCGGACTATAGCACAGGGTGCTGAACAGGTCTTAAACCCGTATCTAGGTATCTGGGGCGGCAGGTGGTAGCCCCGTCTGCCACCAACAACATAGGAATACTATCTTATCAACGGTATGGCTTACCGGATAAGATGTTCCGAGCGAGGGCGTTCGCGGATTGGGCGAGGCTCTGGTTCGAACCATCGATAAAAATTGCATCGGGCTTCTGAACGCGGATTTCGGCGATGATGGCGGCATAGGCGTCTTGGGCCCGCTTCCAAGCCTCTCCCGATAGGGGCTCCGCGCAAAGCTCTCGATTGATCGGGCCTTTTCTCAGTTTGGATAGAATGCGGCGGCGTGCACAATCGGGGGCAACGTCAAGAACAATCAGCCGTATGCTTCCTTGGCCGATGAACCACTTCCACCAATCTTGGCCAATGAATTCAGGGTTCTGATACAGCATGCGCCAGACTTCATGAGTCACGCCCTCGTCCAGGAGCACGGCCCCGCGTCCCCGCGAAAAAACAGCGGCTTGCCGATTTATACATCGCTCAAGGATGCCTATATGCGCGTCCACTCGTAAGACACCGCCTTTGAGCGGCGGTTCAAACCGAAGCCGCCGAAAATCAATTGGAGCCATCTGGCTTAACTGCAAGGCGAGAGTCGTTTTCCCCGCGCCGGGGTAGCCCCAAAGTTCGTAATATCGTGTCGTAGTCATAAAGCTCAGGATGCGCGGGAAACTAGCGCATTACGCGCGCTCCTTCAGAAATGCAATCACCCCGTCCTTGAAGGCCTGATCGGCGACGGACTTATTATGGTCCTTGCCGGGGATCGGCAGGACCTGCGACCCCGGAATGGCATCCGCCAGCTCCTGCGGATCGCCGGCCACCACATCCTCCGTCCCGACCGCGATCAGGACCGGGATTTTAAGGCCGCCGACCATCTCGCGGGTGAGCGGAAGGCGCGGCGAGCGGATAACCGCCGACAGCGCTTTCAAATCCGATTTGGTGTTTTCGGCAAAGACCCGGAAGACGCGGGCATAGGGGTCGGTCACATCGTCCCGTGTCGGCGCTTCGAGAGCTTTGGCAATCTCGTCGGTTTTCGAGGCACCGCCGAACAGGCGTGCGCCCATGCCGCCAATGGTGAGACTGCGCGCCCGCTCGGGCGCGGTGATCGCGAGATAGGCCGCAACCCGCGCCCCCATGGAAAAGCCGATGAAATCGGCCTTGGCGATCTTGAGGTGATCGAGCAGCGCCACCGTGTCTTTTGCCATGTCGCCGATCGTGTAGCGGTCCGGGTCGTAGAGCTTGTCGCTGTCGCCATGGCCGCGATGATCAAAAGCGATCACCCGGAAGCCGGCGTTCACAAGCGAGTCGACCCATTTTGTGCCGAGCCAGTTCACATTGAGATTGGAGGCAAAGCCGTGCACGAGGACGACAGGCTCGCCCTCGCCCTGGTCGATATAATTGAGGCTGAGGCCATCGGACGAAAAACGGGGCATTGGCGAAACCGGTTAAACTGTTGGTCCAAAAACCGGCAACACCCGGTTTCCAATTGAATGCCGGGACGAATAGCCGCTCGCCTTCCGGGGGTGAAGCAGGTAATTTGCCGCCCATCACTTAAGTATTCGAGGACGCTTCCCGTGGCCGATACCCGCACGCCGCATTTTCACAACACCGAGGGCCACCGCGCCATCACGATCGGCGTTCACGAATTTATGTGCATCGGTGCGCGGCCGCCTTACGACCATCCGCATGTCTTCCTCGATATGGGCGATGACCACGAAATCGTCTGCCCCTATTGCTCGACGCTCTACCGCTACAGCGACAAGCTGAGCGCCGGCGCGACCGAACCGCCGGATGCGCTCTGGCACGCGGATCCTGCTGTCGCCCTCTGACCCATGCCTGCCAAGCGCCCGATCCTCATTGCGGGCGCCGGAATCGGCGGCCTGACGCTGGCCATCGCTCTGGCGCGCAAGCGCCTGCCCGCGATCGTGTTCGAGCGCGCCCCCGTTCTTGAAGAGATCGGCGCCGGTCTGCAGATCCCGCCCAATGCCTCGCGCCTTCTCGATGGTTTCGGCCTTGGCCCGGCGCTGGATGAGGCCGGCATGCGGCCCGGCGAGGCGCGCATGCTCGATGGCCGCGCCGACCGCCTGATCGCCCAGATGCCGCTCGGCCGCGACGCCGAAGAGCGATGGAGCGCGCCCTATCGCATGATCCATCGCGCCGCCCTGCAGAAGATCCTTGTGGAGGCCGCCCAGAAGGCCGGTGTCGAGATCCGGCTCGGCGCCGAATTTTCCGATGTTGCGGAGACGGACAAAGGCGTCACCGCTTCCTTCCGCACGGCCTCCGGAAACGAGACGGTTGACGCTTGCGCACTGGTCGGCTCCGACGGCGCACGCTCTGCGGTACGCACAAAGCTCGGCGGCGGCGATCTTGTCTTTTCGGGACATCTTGCCTGGCGCGCAGTGACGAAATTCTCCGCCCGCAACGAAGTCTCGATCTGGCTCGGCCCGCGCGCCCATCTCGTCACCTACCCGCTCGACAAATCCGGCATGCTCAATGTCGTTGTCTGCACGCCGGGCTCCGAGCGCCCGGAAGACGAACACGAAAACGCAGCAAAGATGCGCGCGCTGTTCCGCGACTGGTGCTCGCCGGTGCGCACGCTGATCGATGCGTCCGAATTCGGCGCGCCCTGGCCGCTTTACGACGGTATTCCGAAACACATGGGAAAAGGCGCGATTACGCTGATCGGCGATGCGGCTCACCCCATCCAGCCGCATATGGCGCAAGGCGCTGCGCTCGCCATCGAAGACGCCGTCGTCCTCAGCGCACGGCTTGCGAAAATGCCAAGCGATCCGGCGCGCGCCTTCAGATCCTACGAAACCGATCGCGCCGAGCGTGTGCGCGCCGTACAGGCGACTTCGCGCCGCAATGGCGAGCTTTTCCGCATGTCGGGCCTCGGCGCCATGGCGCGCAACGGCATGCTGCGGGCGCTCGGCCCCAAAGCCATGATGACCCAGATGGACTGGGTCTATGGTTACCGGGCGGGGTAACGCCGCATCTAGGGTGCGTCACCCGAAGTCATTGACTTTTAAGACCTTGGGGCGCACATAGCCTCCATCGCTCGCAGACATTTGCGATTCCAGCGATCTTTGGCGATCAGGCCGCGTGAACGGGACTTCTACAGTCGCCGTCCGCCAGACGCCCCCGGAACATCCGACAGCCCAGACACGCGGGGCTTTCTCTAGAAAACCCCCGCTTATTCGCGACCGGCACGAGGCCGGATTCGCGCCGCTGCGGCATACATGAAACGAGAACCTTACACGTGACCACTTTTTCCGATCTCGGACTGCATCCTTCGATTCAGAAGGCGCTCGCCGCCGAGAACTATACGAATCCGACGCCGATCCAGGCGCAGGCCATTCCGCATCTGATGCAGGGCCGCGATCTCCTCGGCATCGCCCAGACGGGCACCGGCAAGACCGCTGCTTTTGCGCTGCCGATCCTGCATCGCCTTGCTGAAACCCGTAAGCCCGCGCCGCGCAAATCCTGCCGCGCGCTGATCCTGTCGCCGACGCGCGAACTCGCGAGCCAGATCGCCGACAGCTTCCGTACCTACGGCAAGCATATGGGCCTCAGCGTCGCCGTGATTTTCGGCGGCGTTTCGGCCGGCCCGCAGATCCGCGCGCTGTCCAACGGCGTCGACATCGTCGTCGCAACGCCCGGCCGTCTGCTCGACCATTTGCGCGGCAATGCGCTGCGCCTCGATCCGGTCGAAGTCTTCGTCCTCGACGAAGCCGATCAGATGCTCGACATGGGCTTTATCCGCGACATCCGCAAAATCGTCGCCGCTCTGCCGAAGCAGCGCCAGAACCTCTTCTTCTCGGCCACCATGCCGAAGGAAATCGGCGCGCTGGCCGGCGAACTTCTGAAAGACCCGGTTGAAGTTGCGGTGACCCCGGTGGCGAAGACCGCCGACCGCGTCACCCAGCAGGTCGCGTTCGTCGACACCGGCATGAAGCGCGAGCTTCTGGTGAAGCTGCTGAGCAACAAGGACATGAACCGCGTTCTCATCTTTGCCCGCACCAAACACGGCGCCGACAAGATCGCCCGCAATCTGGAAATCGCCGGCATCGCGGCTCAGGCCATCCACGGCAACAAATCGCAGAACCAGCGCGAGCGCGCACTGAAGAGCTTCAAGGCGGGCCAGACACGCGCCCTCGTCGCCACCGATATCGCTGCGCGCGGCATCGATATCGACGCGGTGTCGCATGTCATCAACTACGAACTGCCGAACGTTCCGGAAAGCTATGTGCACCGCATCGGCCGCACGGCACGCGCCGGCAATGACGGCTCGGCCATTTCGTTCTGCGCACCGGACGAACGCTCGTTCCTCCGCGACATCGAACGGCTGATCCAGCAGACGGTGCCGTTCCTCGAAGGTTATGAAGGTTCGCGCGAAACGCCGCGCGGCGTGAAGCCGGCGACGGCGCATCGCCGCGGCAATCCGAACCAGAATCATCATCAGGCCAATGGCCAGAACAAGAAGCCGCATCGCGGCCGCCCCGCCTACAACGGCCAGGGCGCGCAGCAGGCAAACGGCGGCAATGGTGCTCAGCACGCCAATGGCGAGCCGCGCACCGGCGAACGCAATGCCCAGAACGCGAACGGCCAGAACGGCAATCGCCACAACGCTCAGAACCGCAATGGCCAGAAGCCGAGCGGTCATCGCAAGGGCCAGAACGGTCAGCGTCAAGATCGTCCGCAGGGCGAGCGCGCCAATGGCGACATCAACCGGATGAGCTTCATGAAGCCGACCGGCCGCCGCCCGGAAGGCGCCCGCACGTAAAACAATCGCTCACAGCCAATAAAAAGGGGCGCCCTCACCGGCGCCCCTTTTTAATTGCCTCGTGCGGTTCAGCGCAGGCCGAGAAAGCTCAGCACTGCGAGAATGACGACGACGAGACCGACGAGATAGATGATGCCGTTCATTGTCCAACCTCCGTCCCCGAGTGTGGAACGTTGAGCGGCGGGTGAGGTTCCGGAAAAAGCGAAGTGACTTTGGTGCGGTCGGTGGGAATCGAACCCACACTCCCTTTCGGGCGAGGGATTTTAAGTCCCTTGCGTCTACCAGTTCCGCCACGACCGCGCGGACTGCTTGTCCCCTGCTTTGCCGGGCAAGGTCAAGATTTTGAAAGAGCCGGGCGGCTCAGGACAGAACCAAAGCCGGCCCGGCCCCGAAAGGACCGGACCGGCTTTTAAAGCATACGCCCGTGCGTGACCTTAGTTCGTCGCCGGCGTGGCGGGCGTGCCCGCATCGGCGCCGCTGATCGGCGCTTCCGGAACAGGATCCGGGCCCTCGAACAGCTGCCGGAGCCGGCCATCCGGAACCTGGATGTCGTCCACGCGCCAGCCGGCTTTGGTTTTCACGAGGTCGATATTCACCATGCGCGTTTCGCCGGAATCGAGAAACGAGACATTGCCGATCGCCGTCGTCGGGTTGACCGGACGCACGACCACCCGCAGATCGGTGATTTCCCACATCTCCGCATCGGCGAACGGATCGTAATCCATCCGCTTCGCTGCGCCCTTTTTGTCATCGGCATCGATCAGAGCAGCGAGCGAGTCCGTGAACACGTTACGCGCGGGGGCACCGGTCAATGGCACGCCATCGCCGTCTCCTTCCATATAGGTCAGATAGATATCGCGCAGAAACAGCCGCGCATCCTCCTGGGCGTAGGCCGGCGCGGTGTAGAACGCCAGCAACGACGCGAAAATCAAAATCGCTTTCATTGCCTTCCTCCTTCAATTGAAATTGTACATGCAGGAAGCCTCGCCTGCGAATAAACGGCTGGCTTCGAGGTTCCTGAAACGGATAAGCGGCGGACACGAGTCTCCCGAGGCGAGAGCGACGGAGAACTCCTTATTGAAACACATCGAATACTGATGAATGCGAACCGGACCGTGCATCAGAGATTGTCTTGCCATCCTCGGCACCCAATCGAAATCGAGAGCGCCAAAGTCGAGGCCGACGCCCTCTCCGGCCCATTTCGCGTAAGCTTCCTTCATCGTCCAGAGCTTGACGAATTCACGCGTGCGGTGTTCCGGGGCGCATGTCTTGAGTTTTCTCTGGTCGGCCGACGACAGCGCCTCGAGCACGGGCTCGCCGTTTTCTCCATCGTTCAGGCATTCGAGATCGAGCCCGACATCCCCATTGGCGCAGACCGCCACACCGACGACATCTTCGGTATGGGCGATGCTGATGCCGACATCCGGCAAAGGCCCTGTGATGCGCGGCTTGCCTTTCGCGTCGGGCAGTATGTGCCAAGCCGATCCGTCGATCTCGTATCCCGTCGCTTCCGAAAGAGTGATGCGGGCCAGAACGCGCCCGGTCAGAAAACGCGCGCGCGCCATCGGATGGTTGATCGCCGCGTAACGGCTGCGATCGTAGTCATCGAGCTGTGCGACAGCTCCGCCGCCAATGTCGGCGTTCAACACCCGGGCCAGGGAAATCAGCGTGATTGTGTTCGCAGCCAAATGCATGGCTCAAGCGCTCAGTTGACCGTTTTGCCCGCGGCTCTTTTTGCCGGAAGCGCGCGTAACCGCCGCCTTCCCGGGCTTTACAATGCCGGTGCTCTTGCTGGCGCTTGCGCCAGTGCTGCGTGCGATGACGGCGATGCGTGCCGGCGCCGGATTGGCGGAAATCCCTTTCGGCGAACGCGCCTCGAAAGCCTTGGACACCCGGAAGACCGTCTCCGCGGCCTGCTCCAGAATATCGAGGCCTTCGTCCAGCTCCGCCTCGGGCGTCGTCAGCGGCATGAGGCACTTCAGAACTTCGTCATGCGGGCCGCAACGCTCGATGATGAGGCCGTCGGCGAAGGCGCGCGCACCGATCTCGTCGGCTTTCGCAGGATCGACGCAGGTAATACCCCGCATCATCCCCCTGCCGCGCGTATCGCGGATATGCGGGCCGAACCGTCCCTCCATCCTCTGAAGGCGGCGGCGCAGATGCTCTCCCTTGGCGGCGATCTCATCGGTGAATTTCGAGGTCTGCCAATAATGCTCGAGCGCGGCAGCGGCCGTGACGAAAGCGTGATTGTTGCCGCGGAACGTGCCGTTGTGCTCGCCCGGCTTCCACACGTCGAACTCACGCTTGATCAAGACGACCGCCATCGGCAGGCCGTAGCCCGACAGGGATTTCGAGAGCGTCACGATATCGGGATGGATCCCCGCTTCTTCGAAGCTGAAGAAGGTGCCGGTGCGGCCGCACCCGGCCTGGATGTCATCGACGATGAAAAGAATGTCGCGGGCTTCGCACATCGCTTTCAGGCGCCGCAGCCACGGGGCGCGCGCAACGTTCAGCCCGCCTTCGCCCTGTACGCATTCGAGGATGACGGCCGCCGGAAGATCGACGCCGCTCGACGGATCGTCGAGCAGGCGCTCGATATACTGAACGGTATCGATATTGGCGCCCAGATAACCGTCATAGGGCATGACGGTCGTGCCCTGCAGCGGCACGCCGGAAGCTTTGCGATGATGCTTATTTCCGGTGGCGGCAAGCGCTCCGAGCGACACGCCGTGAAACCCGTTTGTGAAGGTGATGATGTTGGTGCGGCCGGTGATCTTGCGCGCCAGCTTCATCGCGGCCTCGACCGCATTCGTGCCGGTCGGCCCCGTGAACTGGATGACATAATCGAGTTTGCGCGGTTTCAGGATCGCGCACCACATCGCCTCAATAAACCGCTCTTTGGCGGCCGTATGCAGATCAAGGCTGTGCGTGATGCCATCGCGCTCGATATACTTAATGAGCGCCGATTTCAGAACGGGATTGTTGTGCCCGTAATTGAGAGAGCCGGCCCCGGCGAGGAAGTCGAGATAGCGCCGCCCGTTGACGTCGACGAGTTCTGTGCCGCGGGCACGATCCAGCATGCAGGGAAAGTTGCGCGGATAAGACCGGACCTCCGACTCGAGGAGGCTGAATGTGTTCTTCCTGAGCATGTGTGCCTACTCCGCAGACATTTCCTCATCCAAAGCGCCGAATCCCTATTATTTGCAGGGCTTTCTGCCGCCTCGTATCTGCCGCACCGAATGCTCTCGATTGCCGTTAACTAACAACAACCGCCTCAACTTGACTAAAGCTATACTTACGCCGCTACTCGCTTCAACTAACAAGTTACCGATTAGTTAATACAGCTATCCCGGATTGAGGAACGTGTGAGCGATATTGGCGGCGTACTTACGTGCGACACGTACGACAATCGGATTCGCTGGAAAAAGGGCGAAAGGCTGGACCGCGTCTTCGAGCAGAAATGCGACGAACTCACGGAAAAGCACGGCAAAAGCTTCCCTGCGGTTCTGCTTGAGAGTGGGCCGATTTCCTATGAAGAACTCGATGCGCGAGCCAACAGGCTAGCCCGCTACCTACGGAAACGCGGCCTCAAATCCGGCGCCCGTGTCGGCATCATGCTCAAGCAGAGCGCCGAAACGTACATATCCATGCTGGCGGTCATGAAGCTGAACGCGGCCTATGTGCCGCTGGATGTCAGCTTCCCGCGCGATCGCATCGCGATCATCACCGAAGACGCCGGTGTACGATTCATTATTTCTCTGGCGGAGAACAGCGGATCGTTTGAAGGCATCGGCCTTGAGACCGTGTATGTCGATGAGGAGGCCGCGACAATCGCCCGGTGCTCGCCAAGGCGGCTGAGTACTGCGGAAAAGGGCCCGCCGCGCGAACAGCTCTGCTATGTCATCTATACCTCCGGCTCGACCGGCAAGCCGAAGGGCGTTGCCGTCGATCACCCGAGCATCTGCAACTTCGTCAAGGTCGCTGCTGAAGTTTATGGATATTGCGAAGGCGACCGCGTCTATCAGGGCATGACGATCGCTTTCGACTTCTCGGTCGAAGAGATCTGGGTGCCGCTTCTGGCAGGCGCGACGCTTGTTCCGGGCATCTCCAAAACGGCGCTTGCCGGCTGCGATCTCGCCGATTTTCTGGAAAAGAACCGCATCACCGCCATGTGCTGCGTACCGACGCTGCTGGCGACCATCAACCGCGATCTGCCCGATCTGAAACTGCTGCTTCTCAGCGGCGAGGCCTGTCCGCAGGATCTCGTTTCCCGCTGGTATAGACCCGGCCGAAAATTGCTGAATGTGTACGGACCGACGGAAGCGACCGTCACGGCCACCTGGACGGAGGTGCGCCCGGAAAAGCCGGTCACGATCGGCGTCCCGCTGCCGACCTATCAGATCCTTATTCTGGAAGAGAATGAGGAAAAGCTCGTGCCGCCGGGCGGAACCGGCGAGATCTGCATTGCCGGCATCGGCCTTGCGCGCGGCTATCTCAACCGCGAGGATCTGACCACCAAGGCCTTCATTCCGGATTTTCTGAAACTCGAGAACAATCCCTCGAAACGTCTTTACCGCACAGGCGATCTTGGCCGCATTACCGATGACGGGGAGATCGAATATTTCGGCCGCATCGACACCCAGGTTAAAATTCGCGGCTACCGGATCGAGCTGACGGAAATCGAGTCGGCCCTGATGGAAGTGCCCGAGATCGCACAGGCCGTCGTCAATCCCTGGTCGGAAGATGGCGGTCCTCTCGAACTCGTCGCCTATTGCACGCTGCAGCCGGGCCATGCGCGCCTCGACAATGAGCGCGTCAGCGCACAGCTCAAGGCTCGCCTGCCCCGCTACATGATTCCGGCCTATATCGAAATCCTGCCGGAGATCCCGCTGCTGCCGAGCCACAAGGCCGACCGCAAAAAGCTGCCGCCGCCGTGCGGCCCGCGCTTTACCGCAACAAGCGCCGGGGATCATGTCGCCGCCGAGGGCGCAACCGAAACCCTGATTTCGGACGCGCTCGCCGGCCTGCTCGGCGTCGACAAAGTCTCGGTCGAAGACCACTTCTTCGACACGCTCGGCGCGCACTCTCTTCTGATGGCGCGCCTGTCGTCGGACATCCGCACGCATCTTCCGGGCGCGACCGTCTCGATGCGCGATCTTTACCAGAACCCGACAGTCCGCCAGATCGCCGCGCTGATCGACGGGCAATCCTCGGCGCGCGTTCAGGCGCCGGCGGAAAACTTCGTGCACGCCAACGTGCCATCCGCGACGAATTATTATCTGTGCGGCGCGTTCCAACTCATTTTCTTCCTTGGCTTTATCTGGGCCAATCTCGAAATCGTCGTCTGGTCGTTCGATTTCATGCTGCAGTCCACCGACATCGTGGACATGTATCTGCGCGCCGTCGCTCTGAATGTCATGCTGTTCTTCGGTTATTCGGCGCTTCCGGTTGTGGCGAAATGGGTCGTCGTCGGAACCTGGAAGGAAGACACATTCCCGATCTGGGGCGCGAAATATTTTCGCTTCTGGGTCGTCAAGACCCTGATGTCCTTCAATCCGATCCTGCTGTTCCGCTCGACGCCGCTCTTTAATCTTTACCTCCGGCTGCTCGGCGCCCGCATCGGCAAGAACGTCGTCATCCTGTCGCAGTCCTTCCCGCTCTGTACGGACCTGATCGATATCGGCGACGATACGGTTCTGCGCAATTATTCGATCCTCACCGGCTACCGCGCCCAGGCCGGCTATATCGATACCGGCCCGGTCACCATCGGCAAAGGCGCGGTCGTCGGCGAACACAGCATGGTCGATATCGGCGCAAGCCTGGGCGATGGCGGCCGCCTTGCCCATGCCTCGCTCCTGCCCGCCGGCGCCAGCATTCCCGAGGGCGCGACATTTCAGGGCTCGCCGGCCCGCCAGTGCCAGTCCCGGCCGGCCGAGGCCGAACCGCGCAAAATGACGGCGGTCCGCAAGACGCTCTATGTCGGCTTTCATCTCGGCTCGACGCTGTTCTGGGTGTTCCCGGTTCTGCCGCTCACCATCTATTTCTTCTTCCCCGAACTCTTCGGACAGAGCCTTGCGACGGTCGCTTCGCGGCTTCCGCAATTCTCGCCCGTGATTTTCGGCATCATTCTCGCGGCAACTGCCGGCCTCATGGTGGCGCTTCTGATCGTTGCGCTCGTGCGCGTCTGGGCCATTCCGCGGCTTCTCAATCTTCTGCTGCGCGAGGGCGTCACCTACCCGCTTTACGGCCTGCGCTATTTCGCCTTCCGGATGATGACGGCGGCGAGCAATCTCGATTATTTCAACACGCTGTTCGGCGACAGCTCCTACATCGTTCATTATCTCAGGCTGATCGGCGTCGATCTGTCGACGGTCATTCAGACGGGCTCGAATTTCGGCTCGTTCCAGCGCTTCGATTCGCCATTCCTCTGCAAAGTCGGCAGCGGCACCATGGTGTCGAGCACACTCCTGATGGTGAACGCGCAGTTCTCCTCGACCTCGTTCCGCCTCGAACGGTCGGCGATCGCGGAAAACAACTTCCTCGGCAATGTGATCCTCGTGCCGCCCGGCTCGCGCGCCGGTGACAACTGCCTGCTCGCAACCAAGCTCATGCTGCCGGTCGATGGCGGCGTGCGGGAGAACACCGGCCTTCTCGGCTCGCCGGTGTTTGAGATTCCGCGCAGCGTCGGGACGGATAAGAACTTTTCCGAAGAATTCACGCCGCAGGAGCGCGCGGCCCTGCTGAGGAAGAAAAACCGCAACAATATCGCCAGCATGGCACTTTTTCTGATGTCACACTGGATATTCGGCCTTGCCGCAATGGCCTCGCTCTACTGGACGCTGAAGCTGTTTCCCATTTACGGCATTGCGGCTTTGGCCGGCGCCACGCTGTGCCTTCTTGTTTTCTCTATCTTTTTCTTTGCGCTGATGGAGTGGTCGAGCCTCGGCTTCCGCAAACTGCGCCCCAATCGCTGCACGATCCTGCACAAAGATTACTGGCAGATCGAGCATCACTGGAAGATGTCGGAAAACTTCCTAACCTTCCTGTTCCGCGGCACACCGTTCAAAAATCTCATCAGCCGCCTGCTCGGCACAAAGACCGGCCGCATGGTTTATGACGATGGTTGTGTGATGACGGAGCGAACTCTGGTCGAAGTCGGGGATTACTGCACCCTCAGTGAGTTCTCCATCGTCCAGGCGCATTCGATGGAAGACGGCATTTTCAAATCCGACATGATCCGCCTCGGCGCCGGGACGACGATCGGCACGAATTCGCTCGTCCATTACGGCGTGGCCACCGGCGAACAGGCGATTGTCGATTCCGACTGCTTCGTCATGAAGGGCGAGACGCTCGGTGAAAAGACGATCTGGCGCGGCAACCCCGCCATGCAGGTCTATCCGTCGTAAGCTCCTGCGAGGTTTTGGACCTCATGGTTCGAGACGCCGCTGCGCGGCTCCTCAGGATGAGGGACTGGCCCATCCTTCGAGACGGCCCGCTAAAGCGGACCTCCTCAGGATGAGGCGGTAAGGCAGGCGCCGCCCCGGCCTGGCCTCAACCGGCCGGGGCGGCTTTTTGGGTCCGCCGCTAGTGATGCAGGACGGCATTGACGGCCTTGCTGCGCCTGATCCCCAGCTCGTCCATTTCATGCCGGGTTAAAGACGGATGGCCGATTTCGGAGTCCGATGTACCTACCGCGGCGCCATAGACCGCGATATAGGTTTTGACCTTGCCGAGGACGCCGCCCAAAGGCGGGCCCCCATTGACGCGCCCGGCCTTGTGGCCGGCTTTGCCGATCGTCATTGCCTGAGCCATGAGATGCTCCCTGTTTCCGCATCCCCCACGCACACGATGCTCACGCCACAGTGAGTCGGCAGCAAGGCACGGGTGCGGGATGCCGCCATGACGTATGTGCAGGCATAAAAGAAGCGCAACGTGAGAAGATTCTTAAAGCGGAGCATTGAAGTCTTCGCACTCCGTTTCGATGCGCGTTGTTTCTGAGGCGGATAGAGCGCGACGGGGGAAAGACTAATCAAAATGAACTCAAAGCCCGCAGCGCTCACTTACGTGCAAGTGCGAAGGCACATCTGAATTCAGTTCAGGGGTGATTAGGGGAAATCAGGGCGATGGGCTTTGATGCCTCATCCTGAGGAGCCGCGCAGCGGCGTCTCGAAGGATGAGCGATGTGGCCCATCCTTCGAGACGGCCCGCTAAAGCAGGCCTCCTCAGGATGAGGCGGAGTTTGGCAGGTCCCCCTCACCTCGCTCGCTGAACTCGGATGTTTCCGAGTTCAGACTTTGAATGGCCAAATCGGGCAGGCCCGACTTGGCTCGGGAGAGGGAGAACGCACGTTTCCGCGCTGCGTCAGAAACTCACACCGGCACTTCGGCGTGCACCTGATCGAGCATTGCGAGAACCTCGGCCTTCACGCGGGCGAGCTCATCCGGATCGCGGGCGCGGATGACGAGATTGGTGTTGTGGCCGCGCTCATCCTGGAAGGGATAGGAGCCGATCGAGGTTTCGGGATGCCGCTTCTGGATTTCGCCGAGCGGCGTTCCGACATCGCCCTCCTTGGCATTGGCAAGGATCGTCTCGGACAGAACCTTCGGTCCCGTCTTCAGGCCGGGAGCGATCGCCGCGAACATGGACTGCATGATCTTCGGCACGCCGGCCATCACGAAGACATTGCCGATGCGAAAGCCCGGCGCGATGATGCCTTCGGCATAAAACAGCTCGCCGCCTTCGGGCACGCGCGCCATGCGCAGCCGCGCCTCATTCAGCCGGTCGGCGAAATGGATGCGCATATCGGCTTCGACCTTGGGGTGGATCGGCAGCTTGACGCCGAAGGCATTGGCCACGGCATCGGCGGTGATGTCGTCATGGGTCGGGCCGATGCCGCCGGTCGTGAACACATAGGTGTAGCGGGCGCGCAGCGCGTTCAGCGCCTCGATGATGGCGGGCTCCTCGTCGGCGACGACACGGATCTCTTTCAGATCGATGCCGAGCTCGGTCAGCCGCTCGGCGATGAAGCCGGCATTGATGTCCTTGGTGCGTCCGGAAAGGATTTCGTCGCCGATGAGAAGGACGGCGGCGGTGACAATGTCTGAAGCCATGGTGTTGATTTTGATCCTGTCCTTCCGGCGAGGCAAGCGGCGTTCCCTCGCCCGGAACCCTTGAGGGCCCAACCGGGTTTTACTCTAACCATCAGTAGTTTTCTCCGGGGAGGTCACCACACATGCCGGCAAAATCTGGCGCTCAACAAAAGGCTGCAGGCGCGGCGCTCGCCGCCAAACGCGGCAAGACGCCGAAATCCAAACTCAAGGGCGCTTCGAAGAGCATGGCGGCGTCCATGTCCGAAAAGCAGCTCGACGAACTGGCCTCGACCAAGCGCAAGGGCAAGCCCGAGCGCATCGGCGCCAAGTCGAAAGCCAAATCGACAGCCCGCCGCAAAGCGGGCCGCAAACCGGCGGCGCGGAAGTCGACGGCACGGAAGACAACTGCAAAGTCCGGCGCGGCCAAGAGCCGGACGGCATCAAAGACGACGCGCGCGGCGGCCAAGTCGCGGACCAAGACCCGCGCCAAGACGCCGAAGTCGAAGAGCACGTCCTCGCGCTCATCAGGCTCGAAGAAGAAAGGCCTCATCTCGCGGGTAAAGGGGATGTTCGGGTCATGAACGACAACGAACTGATCCGCCTGCGCGCCTATGAGATCTGGGCGCGCGAGGGCCAGCCTGAAGGCCGCGAGCTGGAGCACTGGCTCCAGGCGCGCCAGCAAATCCTCGGCACGCCGGCCGAACGGCGCGACGAAAACCGGCCGCCTGCCTCTAAGTCTCAGCAGACCGAGGAGCAGTCGAACGATGCCCCGCCGAGCGAAACCCCACCCGACCAGCCGAAAGGCGACGAGCTAAAAGAGAGCACGGAGCTGGGTTAGCAGCCACTCACCTTCAAAAGCTCTGAAAATGCAAAAGCCGGGATGAAACTCCCGGCTTTTTCTATGTCGTGAACTTTGAAACTAGATCTAGAATTTGGCCGCCGTACGTACCAATTTTATGAATCGCTTCTGCCGTATCCGCAGTACGTATCAAGTTGTTACTCAGAGCCTCCAACGCCTTACCTACTCCTTGGAGCTTCGTTGGACTCGGATCTTGAGTAGCCCCCTCAATTTCATCGATAACCCTACTTCTTGCTTCAGGGCTGCTTTCCAAAGCTTGCAGGGCATCACGGGCTGCTGCGAGTACTTCTTTAGCCACTCCGATCTGTGCGGCAGACAAAACGTTTCCGGTATTACCGTAGCTGACGGCCGAGCCACCAAAGGCCACCGCACTCGCTTGCAGCGTTCCTATTTGCAACGTCCCGATATGAACATCTTTGGTCATTGTGAAGAGGTCTCTTGCCAATACTTCTGCCTTACGCAGCTCCGGATAGAACTTGGTCCGAGCCGCCATCGCCAAAATCCTCCCGCGCGCGGGTGAATCTACCCCTGCGGCTTCGAAGATCTGACGGACAAGATTTTCATAATCCTTAGAGTGGTCGATCTGGCGCACCATATGATCCACCGTAAGAGCGGACACTTCGGCGTTGGCCTCTTTCAAATGCCATTCTGTTACGACCTTATCCAGGTTGGCATAATAAGTATCTCGAAGCCCCGTCGCTAAGCCTATCCGGGCTTCATCCGAGTGATCTGCGGACCCTCTAAGCACCATTTCATGCCGACGTTTACGGGGGCCGTTTTCGGAACCGAACAGCTGATAAACCCAAGCCCTAACGTTGGCCGGGCGTTCGTCCAGTCTTCTCAAATCGATCCCAATGTCTCTTGTAGAAAGCTTGGCATTCTCCACCACAGCCCAAACAGAGTATTGTGCAACGATGGAATCGTCGTGCTTCCCTAATGCTTTAACAATCGCGGAATTGCTATGCTTTGGGTGGAAGATGTTCTCCGGAGCTTTATCGAGCCCGACAGTTATCAAGGCAAGCTTGAGGATATCCGGAGAGGCGACATCAATATCGATCTTCGTACGTTTTAGATCGAGACTACTAGCCGAGGTATTTTGCAGCGCCGACAAAAGGATAAGATCCTGAGAGAACCTGTCCTTGTCGGTCAGGAGCTTGTAAGCACCTGGATTGTCCAGCTTAAAAAGCGCGGCGATCGCGGCACCGACTACATCGGCGTTATCAGAATAATTTTCCAACGCATCGAGAACGGCTCGTAAGCAGACATCCCGTCGCCCTATCCGAGCTATTGTGTTTAACGCCCAACGTTTAACCTTGTTATCGGCCGACGTTTGGATCAGTCCAACAACTGTATTTTCTATTCCAAAAAGGTCGGCGGCACTGAATCTTCCATCCCGCCGGTATAGTTCGCAAATGTACTGTAGCGCTCGTTTTGTTTGAAATGAGTCGCGGCTTTCAAGTTGATGCTTGAAGTACGAAACCTCAATATCTTCGATCACCCGAATAGCCATCAGAAATCAGCGGCACTCCCGCGCGCCGCAATTCGTAGTGAGATTGAAGAATCTTCTGCGACCACGGGTCGAAGTCGTCCAAGTCGTTGGGAACGGATGACAAATCCAGCCACTGCAGATTATTAAGAGACAACCGATGCTTGGTCGGCTCGTACCAATCGGGGCAATCAAATAGCACAACTGCAAGAAGAGTGTCATGGGAGTATTTTCCAGACACCCAAAGAAAAAACTTCAAAACAGCGCGCCGAAGACCGCGTTCGTTGTCTTCAGGAAAATCGAGATCGATCACGGCAGCCTCAATTCCACTTTCGAGAATACCCGAGCTGCCGCCGTCGAATAACGTTCTGTGGTGTTGCTGCACTAAATTTATGAAGCCTATAGTTCTCTTGTTTGTGAACTCATCTCGGTCATCTCGATACCGTCCACTTCTATACGAGAGCACGCAGTTGTCTCGACGAACAACGGTGAAAGACCATATGGGAGCAGAATCTTCTTCCAGTTCTCTTTGATTCTCGTAACTGAATTTCGCTGAGTGCTTGAGCACGTCATGGATCTGAATCGGTTCATTGTTACGAGCGAAAATTCTCTTAGAAGCCGTAAGCACTTTGCCCTTGAGTAAATCTCGGGTCCGCCGACGAGCGATCATCGGTGTCCGATGCCTGATCGGGATATCCTTGTTGTCAAGAAAACGGCGAAGGAAAAACTGACCGGGCGCGGTACGAAAAAATAGGCTCTTCTCGCGACGTTCAAGGATGTCTTCGCTTAGACGCGCTTGAAGCGTCTTATGCTGAGTTTGGCCATGTAAATGATGAGGAACTATACCTGTAGCGTAAGCTTGGCGAAGAATCGCGCGCGCGCTCATAGGGCGACGCTCGTCAGAAAGTATCTTCTCCGCAATCTCTAGATACTGGTTCATGCTCTACCCGTTATAAAACAAATAGAGATTGCATGAACGCCTGTCGACATGGCCGGCTGATTTAGCGAACGCCGTGTGAGCAAATCAATTAAGTCAATGAGTTCCGCCCCCTAAGCCGCCCGCTCCGTCCCGGCCACACACACCCTATTCCGGCCCGTTTCCTTGGCGCGGTAGAGTTCGATGTCCGCACGGCCGAGCGCGATGTCGAGAGGCTCGTTTTCCTGCCAGGCGGCAACGCCCAGCGAGACGGTGACGGATCTTCCGTCCGGCAGTTTGACCGCCCGTTCGATGTCGACGCGCATGCGGTTGGCCAGCATGCGGGCGCGCTGCGGGCCGACGCCGCGCAGCAGCACCACGAACTCTTCGCCGCCGAAGCGCGCCGCCAGATCCGTTGCGCGCGTGCCGAGCGCGACAATGGCCGCGACCTGTTTCAGCACCTCATCGCCGACGAGATGGCCGAAGCGGTCATTGACCGATTTGAAGTGATCGATGTCGAGCGCGAGGATGGCCGCGCCCTTCTGATAGTGCGCAGCCTCCTCGAAGAAGCGGCGGTTTCTGAGGCCGGTCAGCGCATCGGTATCGGCAAGGTCTTTCAGGCTGCGCAGCTGGGAGGCGAACTGCGTCGTCGTGCGGTTCAGCTCTTCGGCCGTTTCCATGCGGAGCTTTTCTTCATGGCCGAGGCGCGCCAGCAGCGCGCGCAGCGCAAAAGACAGGCGGGCGATTTCCTCCGAGCCCTTATGCAGGCCGAGCGTTGCGCCGCGATCGGTGCCGATGCGGTCGGCCTCGGCGGTCAGCGCGCGCAGCGGCCGGGCCAGGCGATTGGCCAAGGCGCCGGCGGCGAGAAGCGCAACGATCGCCATGACGCAGCCGATAAGGACGATGACGAATGTCATCTGGTTGACCTGCGCCAGCGCAATGGCGCGCGGCTGCGTCGTGACGATGATCCAGCCGAGCGAGGCGCCTTCACGCCCGCGCATGACCGAGAAGGCTTTCAGAAGATCGCCCTCCTCCGTCGTGCCGCGGCCTTTGCTATAGGCCTGCTCGGCGGCCTCGCGGGAAATGATCTGCGTGTCGAGCAGCGCGCCGAGCAGCGCCGTGCCGTCGCGGCGCGTGATGTAGATGCTGGTGGAGGCGTGAAGATCGGTTGCGAGCGCCGCATCGCGCAGGCCCGCAAACCACGACCAGTTGACCTGCGCGCCGAGCACGCCGAGAAGCTCGCCCTCCGCATCCAAGACCGGCACCGCGACATCGAAAACCTGCGGAACGGCGACCTGATTGTTGCCGACCAGAGAGCGCGCTTCATAGACATCGCCGACATAGGAGCCGGCAAGACCGCGCTCGAACCAGGCCGTGCTGCGCATGGGCATGCCTTCGAGCACGGCATCCGTCGCCGCGAGCACTTTTCCGCTGCGGTCGGCAAAGCCGATCCAGGCATAGATATGCGTGCCGTCCTGCAACAGATCGAGCACGCGGCGGATGGTTGCGGGCGATCTCTCCCAATTGCCGCGAATGGGTTCGAGCTCGGACAGGAAGGTCATCTCGCGCAGGCGCTGTTCGACGCCGCGGCCGACACGATCGGCCATGACGCCGGCCACCGCCGTGAGATCGGCGCGCACAAGATTGATGGAATGGGCGCGCGAGGTGATGACCGCGCCCGCGCCGATGGCGAGCGCAACAGCCAGGCCCACAAGGCTGGTCATAAGCGCAATCTGGCCGCGGAGCGGCCAGGAGGAAAAAGGACGTGTCAGGGTTTTCGGCATCGTCGCGGAGAACGATGCCCGAACAGACTTACAGCCGCCTTCACAAACAGCGTTAATCGAGCGTTGTCAGAAGCTTACAGATAGGGAAAACCACTTATTTGCGGTGCCCGCGCATCCGTGCCGCCGCCCGCTCCGTACATCTCCACAGAGCCGCCGCTTTCGTGCGGTTCGCGAAATCAAACTGGAGAGATGACATGTACAAGAAGGCAATCTTTATCACCGTCGCAGCCGTTGCCGCTCTTTCGGCGACCTCGTCCTTTGCCGGCATGAACGACGAGCGCGTTCAGAAGCGCGACGAAATCTGGAACACCGAAGCGCTCGACACGAACGCCTGGGAGCAGAAGGCTCCGGACGCCTACAAGAGCCAGGACGTTCTTCCGCAGCGCCAGAACACCAAGCGCGTGATGGGCTGATGCTTCTCGGCCGGGCTCAGCGATGAGCCCGGCCGGTATTTTGTGTGGACCCAGCCTCATCCTGAGGAGCGAGGCAGAGCCTCGCGTCTCGAAGGATGGGCAGCGGAGTGTGGCCCATGGTTCGAGACGCGCCTTACGGCGCTCCTCACCATGAGGCTGTAGCTCAATAACCCGACGGGGATTCTTAAATCTCAAGCAGCGCGTAAGTGCGGCCTTCTTCTTTGGCGATTCCCGCCGCGACATTGAAGACGGGCACGCCTTTCGGCGTCTTTCCCTTATATGTGCCGCGATGCGCATGGCCGTGGACGACGGCCGTGATGTCGAACCGGTCGATGGTTTCAGCGAGGCGCGAACAGCCGAGATAGGCATAAATCTGTTCCGGCTCGCCGACGACGGTTTCCTCGATCGGCGAATAATGCAGCACGACGATCTTTTTTTCGGTGCGCAGCGAGCGCAGCGCGATCTCGAGCTTGTGGCACTCCTCGATCGTTTCCTGCACGAAGGCCTTCACCGCAGGCTCGCCGAAGGCGCCGAGCATGCGCCGCCCGAAGCCGCCGCCGAACCCCTTCACGCCGGCAAAGCCGACGCCTTTATGCACATGGGCGTTTTCGCCGAGCATGCACAGACCCGCCTGACGCAGAATGCGCGTCACCTCTTCCGGCTGGCCGCATTCGTAATCATGATTGCCGAGCACGCCGACGGCGGGGATTTTCAGATGGCGCAGATCTTCCGCAAGATTTTCCGCCTCGCGCGTTTTTCCGAAATCCGTGAGATCTCCGGCAAGGCACAGAATATCGGCGGTGTCGTTCAATTCCAGAAACAGATCTTTGTAATAGCCGCCCGCATCTTCCTTCATATGCAGATCGCCCAGCGCCGCGACACGCACCGTCTCGTTCTGCTGCGCCGGCTCATCGTTTGCGGCGGCCTGCGGCTGCGCGGCGGGCTTTGGCGCGGCGCGGCGGGTTTCGGTTTTCACATGTTCCTGCATGGGCGCGTCCTGACCGGCACTGTGCTGAGTGTGCCTGTAAGGGGAATGGTTGGGGACGCCCCAGGGTTCCCCGGACCGCGCCGGGCAAAGCCCGGTCGCGTGATCCGGGGTCCAGATATGAGAGCGTTCGAACTCGGATGTTTCCGAGTTCGTTTCTTTTAATCTCAAGTCGGAAACACCCGATTTGAGCGCCGTTCAATATGCGCTTCGCGCTTACTCCTGGGTCCCGGATCGGCGCTGTGCTCCGCACAGCTGGTCCGGGACACTACCCCACGATATCCGCAAAGCCCCATTCGGCGATGTCGATGAAATAATCCGGCGGCGAAAACAGGCGGCCGCGGCAGACGCGGGTTTTGCCCTCCGGCATGGCGCGCTGGTTCTGCAGCCGCGCCATCAGTTCGTCGAACAGCCAATCGGGCACGCAATGACGCTCGGTCGGATAAATGAAGCGAAAATTGAGAATGTGGATGAGCAGCACTTCCCAATACTGCTCGCCATAATCGAGCAGGCGCTTCCAGTTGATTTCGGCGTGCTGTTTCAAAATCACATGGGCGATGTCGGCGCCGTCATAGCGCTCGCGGTTCTGGACGAAGATTTTCGACCAGACCAGTTCCGTCGGCGCGATGAGCTGAACTTCGATGCCGTAGATTTTCGCCGTGTGCTTTTCGGCAAACCAGGCATCGGTGATGGGCGTGGCCGCCGTGCGCGAATTGAAGATGACGTCGAAGACATAACGCCCCTTCTTCACCTTCGCGATCCAGCGCTCGTCCTCGATCTCCGTCTTGTGGCCGAGATCCTGGAAATAGCGCAGCACGCGCGGATAGTCCCCGGCCCGGCAGAAAATATCGAGATCCTTGGTCGGCCTGCGGATGCCCGTATAGGAGCCCACGGCATAGGTGCCGGCGACCATGAACGGGATGCCGGACTTCTTCAGATATTTCAGGCTCTCGGCATAAAACAGCTCGGCCTTGGGCGGCACGGGCATGCTTTTCACCGCGACATGATGTGAGGGCATCGCCTCTTAGGTCTCCGTCCCCACTCTCCATTGTGGGAGAAAACGAAACACGGAAGCGAAGAGGAATGTTCCGCTCTTCCTCTCCCTCATGGTGAGGAGCGGAGCGCAGCTCCGCGTCTTGAACCATGGGCCACACATTGTCGCCCATCCTTCGAGACGGCCCACTCAAGTCGGCTTTGCCGACTTGAGCCATAAGGATTGCCGAAGTCGGGTAGACCCGACTTCGGTGCGCCTCCTCAGGATGAGGCCCTTACAGCCCGCTTCGCTGACCGATTTTCGCCCGCAAATCACCCTGCAATCACACATTTCGTAAAGGAACGGCCCGCTCTCACAGGGGTTGGTCTTGGTGGCGGTTGAGGCCACCGAACCCCGACATGGAGAACTCAAAAATGAGCCAGACGTCGAACCGTGGCTTTGCCTCAATGGACGAAGCCAAGCAGCGGGAAATCGCCTCCAAAGGCGGGCGCGAAAGCCCCGGCAATTTTGCAAAGGACCGCGCACGCGCGGTCGAAGCCGGGCGCAAAGGCGGGCAAATGAGCGGCGGCAATTTTGCCCATGATCCGCAGCGCGCCTCCGAGGCCGGCCGAAAAGGCGGCCAGCAAAGCGGCAGCAATTTCCCCGACGGCAGCGACCGATCCCCCGATCGCAGCCGGCACAGCGATATCTGACGCGTAGAAGAAACCCCCTCCAGATCGGACACAGAACCGGCCGGGCTCTTAACTGAGTCCGGCCGGTGATGTTTTGTGTGTACATGAAGCCTCATGGTGAGGAGCGCAGCAAAGCTGCGCGTCTCGAACCATGGGCCAAAGATGCTGCCCATCCTTCGAGACGGCGCACTCAAGTCGGCTGTTGCCGACTTGAGCTCAAAGTGCCGAAGTCGGGTAGACCCGACTTCGGTGCCTCCTCAGGATGAGGTCGTTAATAATGCGGCGGCGGCGGCTCATCGGCGGGATCGGTCCCCGGCCCCTCCTCCGCCCGCGCCACGCGCTCGCCGAGAGACGCGACTTCGCGCGCCAGCCGATCGATCTCTTTCCATTGCGCCGTGATCGTCTTGTTCAGATCCTCGATCACCTCGTCCTGATAGGCGATGCGGGTTTCGAGCGCTTCGAGGCGGGCGGTATCGGTCGGCATGATCAATCCAGAGTCTGGCGGAAGCGGAAGACGGCAATCGTCATCGCAACGAGCATGAAGGCGGCAAGCGCCCCGACTTCGGGCGCAAGATCGAAGAACCCCGCCCCCTTCAGCATGATGCCGCGCACGATGCGCAGATAATGCGTCAACGGTAAAATCTCGCCAATGGTCTGCGCCCAATCCGGCATGCCGCGGAACGGGAACATGAAGCCGGAGAGCAGCATGGACGGCAGGAAGAAGAAGAAGCTCATCTGCATGGCCTGCAGCTGGCTTTTGGCGAGAGTCGAGAAGGTGTAGCCGACGGCAAGATTTGCGACGATGAACAAAGTCGTCAGCGCGAGAAGCAGCGGCAGCGAGCCCGCCAGCGGCACGCTGAACAGAAGAAAAGCGCAGGACAGGATGAGCGTCATCTGCATCGCGCCGACAACGACATAGGGCGCGATCTTGCCGAGCATGATCTCGACCGGGCGGATCGGCAGCGACAGCAAGGTCTCCATCGTGCCGCGTTCGACCTCGCGCGTCACCGACAGGCCGGTGAACAGCAGCATAGTGAGCGTCAGGATCGTGCCCATCAGGCCGGGCACGATGTTGAACGTCGTCTCGCCGGCGGGATTGTAGCGGCGGTGCAGACGCAATTCGAAGGCGGGCTTGGCGCCGTCGAGCCGCGCCCCCGCCCCCTGCAGATCGCGCTGGAAGACGCGCGCCGGAAGCTGCTGCAGAGCCGAGATGGCATTGCCCGAGGCGGACGGATCGGTCGCGTCCGCAATGACCAGCAGCGCCGGCTTTTCGCCGCGCATGATGTCGCGGCCGAAATTGGGAGGGATCTGCACCGCAAACTGGATCTTGCCGGCGAGGAACAGATCGTCGAGTTCCTTTTCGCTGCGGACATTCTGCTGAATGTCGAAATATTCCGTCGCCTTCATCGCCGAGACGAAACTGCGCGCGAACGGGCTGTCGTCCAATTGCACAAGCGCGGTCGGCAGCGATTTCGGATCGGTGTTGATGGCGTAGCCGAACAGCAAAAGCTGCATCAGCGGGATCATCACCATCATGGCAAAGGTCAGCCGCTCGCGCTTCAGCTGCACGACTTCCTTGATGAAGACCGCGAGGAAGCGGTCGAAGGCGCCGAAATTTTTCGCCTTTTGCGTCATTGGAAATTGTCCCGGCTGCGGCTCATCAGTTCGATGAACACGTCTTCCAGCGTAGGCTCCGTCTCGCGCCAGGCGCCGGGATGGGTTTTGCGATGCGGCGCGATGGCGGCTTCCAGCGCTGTGCGGTCGCGGCCCGACACATGCAGCGCCGCGCCGAAGGGCGCGACCTGATCGACGCCCGGCGTCTTTGCAAGCTCATCGGCCAGCGCCGTCAGATCGCCGCCGGAGACGGTGAAGGTCGCAAGGCCCGATTGCGAAACGACCTCATCGACCGTGCCATGGGTCAGAAGTTCGCCATAGGCGATATACGCGATCTCATGGCAGCGCTCGGCCTCATCCATGTAATGGGTCGAGACAAGAACGGTCATGCCGTCATGCGCGAGATGATGGATCTCGTCCCAGAATTCGCGCCGCGCTTTCGGATCGACGCCCGCCGTCGGCTCGTCGAGCAGGAGAAGATCGGGCTTGGGCAGAATGCAGGCGCCGAGGGCCAGGCGCTGTTTCCAGCCGCCGGACAGCTCGCCCGCAAGCTGCGAGGCGCGGTTTTCGAGGCCGAGCCGCTCGATCGCTTCCTGTGCGGCGAGGCGCGGCGATGAGAGCCCGTGAACGCGGGCGACGAATTCGAGGTTCTCGCGTATGGACAGATCGGTGTAGAGCGAGAATTTCTGCGTCATATAGCCGACATGACGCTTGATCTCTTCGGACTCTCTCAGGATGTCATAGCCGAGGCAGGTGCCGCGTCCGCTATCAGGCGTGAGGAGCCCCGTCAGCATGCGGATCGTCGTCGTCTTGCCCGAGCCGTTCGGACCCAAAAAGCCGTAGATCAGCCCGCGCTTGACCTGCATGGTCAGATCCTTGACCACGGTGCGGCCGTTAAAGCTCTTGATCAGCCCTTCGACATCGATCACGATCTCGGGCGTCTGAAGCTTGCGGGCCAAAGCGGCGCTCATGGCGCGGCCTCGAAATGCACATCGACCGGAAGGCCGAGCGGCAGAGCCTCGCCTTTCGTCAGGCGCGCTTCGGCGCGGAAGACGAGCTTGGAGCGTTCCTCCTGCGAGAAGATGACCGGCGGGGTGAATTCCGCTTCGCTGGCGATGAAGGTCAGTTTCGCCTGCATCTCCTCGCAGCCATCGCAGGAGACGGTGATGTCCTGGCCGACGCGCAAGCCCGAAAGCCGCGGTTCGGGCACGTAAAAGCGGACCTTGCGATTGCCGGGCGGCAGGAGCGCCAGAACCGGCTGGCCGGCCGCGACGACTTCGCCGGCGCGGAAATAGACATCCTCGATGACGGCGGCGACGGGCGCCGACACGCGGCGCTTGGCCAGCGCTTTTTCCGCGCCGTCGAGCGCAGCTTCCAGCGCCGTGATCATGGCGCTGCGGCCGGCAAGCTCCGCCGCCTTGATCTGGCGGCGGGCTTCCTGCAGCGCCGCTTCATCGCGCTCGAAGGTCGACTGCGCCTGCTGCAGCCGCGCTTCGGCCGACACGCCACGCTTGAAGAGTTCGCGCTGGCGGTCGAGATCGGTCCGGGAGAGTTCGAGCGCCGCCGCCGCACGCCGTTCGGCGGCTTCCAGCACGGCAATCTGTTCGGGCCGCTGGCCGGCCGATTTCAGATCCTCGAGCTCGGCCGCGGCCTTGTTGCGCGCGGCGGTCTGTTCTTCGGCATCGAGCGCGAAAAGATGCGCGCCCGCCTCAACCCTGTTGCCGGAATCGACGCTGAGTTCGGTGATGCGCCCGGCGCTTTCGGCGCCGACCAGAACAAGATCGCCCTCGATATAGCCCTGCAGCCCATCGCCGCCGGGGCCGCGCGGCCACAGCCAAAAGACGGCGAGGAGAACAAGAAGAGCGGCAACAGCAAGCGGCATGCGGCGGTTCATTGTGTGCCTCCTTTGAGGCCGGCGATCAGAAGGTCGGCATGGGCATCGAGCAGGCCGGACGTGTCGAGCTTTTGCACGCGGTCGAACAGGCCCGTCCATACAATAGCGACAAGGATCGGCGCGACGACGAGCTGCGGAAAGCGCGCGGCGGCATCGGAGCGGAACTCGCCGCTTTTGACGCCGCGCTCGATGATGGAGCGCACGATCCCCATGCCGCGGCCGATGACTTCGCGGTGATAGAAGGCGGCAAGCTCGGGAAAGCGCCCGGCTTCGGAAATGATGAGGCGCGCGACATCCTTGCGGCGCGTTGCCAGAATCTCGGTCTTGGCGAAATGCAAGAGGCCGCGCAGCATCGTCTCGGCCGGCACATCCTGCTTCAGCAGGACCTCGCCCGCCGCCTGGAAGGGCGATGCGATGAGCGAGCCGATCAAGGCTTCGAACAGCGCCTCCTTGGACGGGAAATAGAGATAGAGCGTGCCCTTGGCGACGCCGGCGCGCTGGGCAACCTCATCGAGCCGCGCCGATTCGAAGCCGCGTTCGAGGAAAACATCGAGCGCTGCGGCGAGGAGGGCGTTGGTCCGCGCTTCGCGCTCGTCCGGGGTGAGGGCGGGCGTTGCGCGCTTGCGCACCGGACGCGCGGCGCCGCGCGTGGAGGCGCTTTTCCGGACCTGTTTTCCCTTGGCCATGGTCTGCCCTATCAATGACTGACTGGTCAGTCATATACCATGCAGGGCGGCTTTGCGCAATTGTACCGGGGGCGAGAACGCCCTGGGCCTTCCGGCAGGTTGCGGCGTGCATGCAATCGCTTTGCCGAAAACGCATGCCAAATCCTCGAAATTTGATGTAGCGAAAGGGTTTAGCGCATGCACTCATCCGCACCGCAAAAAGCCGGGCGAAAAGATTCGGCAGCGTTTGAAGCGTCCTCCGCGAATGGAAATTGACGTTGATCCGGATTGATTTTGCCAAGCTGCGTATTCTCGTCGTCGACGACAGTCAGAATATGCGGCGTCTGTTGCGCACGCTTCTGATGGGCCTCGGCTGCCGCGACATTCTCGAAGCCGAAGACGGCGCGGCGGGCCTCGAACTCTTCCACTATCATTCGCCGGACATCGTCATCTGCGACTGGGTGATGCCGATCATGGACGGGCTCGATCTGACGCGCGCCATCCGGACTTCCGGCCAGTCCGCCAATCCTTATGTGCCGATCATCGTTCTGTCGGGCTATTCGGAGCGCAGCCAGGTCACGCGGGCGCGCGATGCCGGCGTCACCGAATTCATCGTCAAGCCGATTTCGCCCAAAAGCCTTTATCTGCGTCTTGTCAGCGTCATCGCCAATCCCCGCCCCTTCGTCGAAACGGGCGATTTCTTCGGCCCCGACCGCAGGCGCACCCGCAGCGGCAACTATCCGGGGCCGGAGCGGCGCGGCAACGAGCCGGCCAGTGCCGAGCGCATGGAAATCTGAAGGCGCCGCAAGCCCCCAGGCCGTATTCGATTGTCCTGCTGAACCCCCTGTTTAGGACTTTGGTCGTGGCGGGGTGGCGAAGCAGCCGCTAAAGGCCTATCTCCGGCTCAGGCGCCGCGTCGCGGGGCACCCCCGACCAGACCCCGAAAAGTGGCGATGAAACCCCTTTCCTATTCCGAAACACCGGACGCTTCACGCCATCCCGGCATGACGTTCCGCATGTTCGTTTTGTTCGTCGCCGCCATCATGGCGATGAACGCGGTGTCGATCGACTCGATGCTGCCGGCGCTGCCCGAGATCGGCCGCACGCTCGGCATTACTGAGGCGAACGAGGCGCAATGGGTCATCACCGCCTATCTCCTCGGCTTTGGCGGCGCGCAGATCATTTACGGCCCCCTCGCCGACCGGTTCGGCCGCAAGCCCGTCCTTCTCTTCGGCATCGCGGTCTATGCCGCGGCCTCGCTGTGGGCCGGACTCTCAACCTCGCTCGAAACCATGATGGCGGCGCGCGTCGTGCAGGGCATCGGCGCCGCGGCCACGCGCGTTCTCGCCGTCACCATCGTCCGCGACTGCTATTCCGGCGCCACCATGGCGCGGGTGATGTCGCTGACCTTCATCGTCTTCCTCGCCGCGCCGATTATCGCGCCGTCGATCGGCCAGGCGATCATGCTGTTCGTCTCCTGGCACTGGATCTTCGGCCTTCTTGCCATTTACGGCGTGTGGACGCTGATCTGGGGCTGGCGGAAACTACCCGAAACGCTGCACCCGCAAGACAGGATGCCGCTGTCGCCGCGCGCCATCGGCCATGCACTCTGGCTCGTTGTGACGACGCGCATGTCGATCTTCTACATCCTCGCCGTGACGCTGATTTTCGGCGCGCTGTTCGGCTTCATCAATTCGATTCAGCAGGTCTTCGACCAGACCTTCCAGGCGGCGAACATCTTCCCGGCGATCTTTGCGGCCATTGCCGCCTTCATGGCGGTGTCGAGCTTCGTCAATTCGCGCGTCGTCGAAAAGCTCGGCACACGGCTCGTCTCGCACACCGCGCTTATCGGCTTCACTTTCTTTGCCGCGCTGCACATGATCTCGGCCTATTTCGGCCATGAGAATATCTGGTCGTTCTCGCTCGTTCAGGGCGGGCAGATGTTCTGCTTCGGCCTCATCGTCTCGAACTTCAATTCCATGGCCATGGAGCCGATGGGCCATATCGCCGGCACCGCCTCGTCGGTACAGGGTTTCCTGTCGACAACCGGCGGCGCCCTGCTCGGCTTTTTCGTCGGCCAGCAATTCGACGGCACGACCTTCCCGCTCGGCCTCGGCTTCTTCACCTTCGCCGCACTCGCCATTGTCTGCGTGCTCGTCGCTGAGAAGGGCCGGATGTTTCAGCGCGCTCCCGTCCGCGTGCGCGACGTGAAGGTTTAGTCCGTTCCCCGGACCGCGCATGGCGCAGCCATGTCGCGTGATCCGGGGTCCAGACATGAGTGCCGTTCATAGAGCGCTACGCACTTTACTCCTGGGTCCCGGATCGGCGCTGCACTGCGTGCAGCTTGTCCGGGACACGCCTCACCGGCTCACAAACACCCGAACTCCTGCCCAAATCCGCCGTAGCGCCGCCGCAAATTCGCGCCGGATTCCCGAAAGGTTGAACCCTGTTCAAGCGTGCCGCGACAACAGACGGGGATCATTCTGTCCCGCGGCCCTAATGGGGAGATTTCCATGCGCCTTGCTGCAGCCACCCTTCTTGCTGTGTCTTTTGCCGCGCCGGCCTTTGCTGCCGAGATCGCGGTGCCGTCGAAGATCGACACCGTCGCCGTGCATCCGCGTGCCGCGACCATCACCCGCACGCTCGATGCCGAACTGAAAGCCGGCGCTTCGACGCTTGTGCTGAAAAACATCCCGGCCGGCGTCGATGTCTCGAGCATCCGCGTTGAAGGCACGGGCGAGAATGTGAAGGTGCTGAGCTCGGATTTCCGCACCGTCCCCAGCGAAGACCGCCCTCTCAATCCCGAACAGGCAAAGCAGATCGAGGCTCTGCAAAGGGAGATCGCCCGCATCGAGGGCGAGATCGAACAGGCGACGACGCTCAAAACCATGGTCGGCCGCTATGCGGAAGCAAAGCCCGGCGACATGAAATCCGAACAGCAGAGCTTTGACGTCACCCAATGGCGCGCCGCCTGGGATGCGGTGGATGAGCGCCTGAAGAGCATCGACCAGCGCCTCAGAGCCTCCGAAGCCGAGCTTGAGCAGAAGCAGGAGGAATTGGCGCGGCTGGAAGACGCGGCGCCCGGCGGCGTGCCGGAAGGCCCGCAGCACGAAATCCTGGTCGAGCTCGAAGCGGCGTCCGCGGCGCGCGCCTATCTGCGCGTCTCCTATCAGGTTCAGGGCGCAAGCTGGCGCCCCGCCTATGAAGCGCGCCTTTCGACCGGCAAACAGCCGAAGCTCGTTCTGGAACGCCGCGCGATTGTGACCCAGACGACGGGCGAAGACTGGTCGGGCGTCAGCCTCTCCGTGCATACAGCGGATACCTATGGACGCACCTCGGCGCCTGATATTCTGGCCTGGCGCGCGGGCATTCTCGATGAAAGCGACAGGTATCGCGCCAAGGTCTCTGCACGCGATCAGGCCTTTGGCGGGTCGCTCGGCGAGATGCAAAGAGCGGCACCGATGGCCGCGCCTGCCGAGCCCGAACAGGCAGACAAGCCCATCACCGCCGTCTCGGCCGAAATCCTCAACACCGGCTATACGACAAGCTTCGTCATTCCCGGCCGAGTCTCCGTCACCGCCGACGGCACGCAGAAGACGCTTCTGATCTCAAAACAGGACGAGACGCCGAAACTGCAGATTGAGACCGCGCCGGCGATTGCGCCCACAGCCTATGTGCAGGCGGCGTTCAACCTCACCGGCGAAACACCGCTCTTCCCCGGCCAGGTCGCGCTCTACCGAGACGGCACGCTGATGGGCCGCGAAAAGATCGGCCTTACCGCACCGGGCGATGAAGTCGAACTCGGCTTCGGCCAGGACGATCGAGTTCGTGTCGAGCATGTGCCGGTGAAAACGCTCGAAGAAGGCCCGCGGCTTCTCAGCGATCGCCGCACCGAAACGCGCAGCTTCAAGACGATCGTGACGAACTTCCACGACACACCGGTCAGCGTCCGCGTCATGAACCGCATTCCCTTCTCCGAACAGGACAAGGTGGAGGTGACGGAAATCGAAGCGACGCCGAAGCCGACAGCGCGCAATTTCAAGGATGTGCGCGGGGCGCTGGCCTGGGATTTCGATCTTCAGCCGAACGGCAAGCAGGACCTGACCTTGGCCTACAGCGTGTCCTGGCCGGATGATGCGCGGGTGAACTATCAGGACGTGACGAACTGAGTTGAGAACTGTGCCCCGGACCGCGCCGGGCAAAGCCCGGTCGCGCGATCCGGGGTCCAGATATGAGAGCGTTCGAACTCGGATGTTTCCGAGTTCGCTTCTTTTAATCTCAAGTCGGGAACACCCGACTTGAGTGGAGTGCCGCTCATTCTGCGCTGTGCGCTTTAATCCTGGGTCCCGGATCGGCGCTGCGCTTCGCGCAGCTGGTCCGGGACACTAGTTCTCCCGCCCGACCCGCGGCATTTCGATGGGCGCGACGAGCACGGCCAGAGTGCCGGGCTTGTTGTCTTCATAGTCGAGCGAGCCGCCGAGCTGGCCGACCAGAGCGTCCATCATGCGCGTGCCGAAACCTTTGCGGTTTCCGGTGCGTCCGCCGCCCTGGTCCGCGACCATCAGGCGGAAGGTGTTGCGGTCTTCGATGAGCGTCACGCGCAGCGGTCCGGCCGCGCCGCCATAGGCATATTTATTGGCGTTGATGACGAGTTCGGTCAGAACGAGCCCCAAACCAACCGCGCGATCGGTCGGCAGCATCACCGGCTGGAGATCGCGCGTGACGGTGCGCTCCCATTCCGCGCCCATGGACGAGACAAGATCGGTGAGAAGCTCATCCGCATAACGCGCGGCATCGACGGCTTCCAGCTGATCGGCGCGGTACAGACGTCGATGCACGAGCGAGACAGCAGAAAGCCGGCGCCGCGCTTCATCGATCGCGGCATTCAGCTTCGGATCGTCGGAGGCGCGGCCCTGCAATGCGAGAAAGCTCGACACGAGCTGAAGGCTGTTCTGAACGCGGTGGTTCACCTCGCCGATCAGAAACTCCTTCTGCTGCAGGAGGAGATCTTTTTCATCGAGCGTGTTGAGAAGCTGGCGATTGAGATCGCGCATGCGGCGCGTCTGCCAGACATTCATGACGGAGACGCGGAGACGTCCAGCCGCTTCCGCTTCCGGCAGAGTCCAGCGCCGAGCGCGGCCGCGCACGGTCTCCGTCCAGGCTTCGAAACTGGCGCGCGGATTGAGCGTGCCTTCCGGCCCCGGCGTCATGTTCTTGTGCGGATTGCCCGCCCAGTTGACGACCTCGACTTCCTCGGCGCGGAACCATAAGACAATCCACGGCTCGGACGCCGACAGAGTGATGGCGAGAAGGCCCGCCGCTACCGCGCGGTCAGCCTCCGGAAGCTGGTAATGCTCGGCCAGACGATCGGTCGCAAAAACAGTATCGCTCGAATGTTCGACCGCCCAGACGGCGAGCTTGCGCACTTCCTTTTCGGCCGGGCAACGCCCGCCGACGACAAGATCCTGGCCGCGCAGAACGGCAACGCCGTCCGACCCCAGCATGCGCATCAATTCGCCGATATGATTTGAGATGGCCGTGTCGAGCGAACCCTCGCGCGACAGCAGCGCAACGATATCGTCTTCGAAGCTGCGCAAGCGCACGCGCTCGCGATAGGCATCCGTTTCCTCACGCGCCTTGATCTGGCGGGCGAGGCCGCCGGCCAGCGCACGGCAGGCGGCGCGCACATCGGCATGAATATTCAGCGGCGTTGCGTTGTGGCAGGCGATGAGGCCCCAGAGGACGCCATCTTTCACGATCGACACGGAGGCCGAGGCGCCGACCTGCATATTGCGCAGATAGTGCAGATGCACCGGCGAGACCGAGCGCAGAATGCAATCGCTCATATCGAATTCATGCGCCGGAAGATCGGGCCGGAGCGGTGCGGCCTCATAGTGCACATCCGGAATGACGCGCACGAGATTGCGCACATACAATCCGCGCGCCTGTTTCGGAATGTCGGACGCCGGAAAATGATGGTTGAGGAAGGAGTGCTCGCCTGCGGCAAGGCTCTCGGCGACGACGACGCCGGCATCGTCATCGAGGAAACGGTAGATCATGATCCGGCCATAGCCGGTGAGGCGGCGATATTCCTGCGCCGCCATATGGCAGAGCGCGACAAGATCGGGCGCCTTCTCGAAGGCGGCGGCCGCGGCCTCGATTTGCGGCAGCAGCGCCGCCGACAGGCCCTCATCGGAGGTCGGCTCAAGCTCGATGACGAGACGGCCGCTTGAGGTATGGATCAGCGCATCGAAGCTCTCGGCCGCGAAGGGCGGCGCAAGCCGCGCGATGAAGCCGCGCGTTCTGTCGCGCACGCAACGTTCGGCCTCTGTCGCGGCGCGCGCGCCAAGCAGAGTCGACAGCGTCTGGCCCAGCCAATCGCTGCGCCCGAGCCGGCCTTCCACATCGCTGGCGGCATGGGTGATGGTCAGCGTCGCCGGATCGGCGAGCAGCATGACGCCATGCGGCTGGATCGATCCCGGAATATGGATCGGCTCGCGGTCGCAGATCGTCAGGTCGATTTCGGGTGCCTTATGCTCGTTCATCCGCGCTCCCCGCGCCGCGCCGGCCCGGCTGGGCGGTGCGCCCGGCCATAACGCCACCCCGCCCCTAACAAGGTCGAAGAGGCGGCGCTATTACCTAAGAGGTGCTGCAACCCCGGGCGCAGACCGGTTGCTCCGGCGCGTGAGGCAGAGTGCCAGGCAGGCAATAGCCCAGCCCGTTCAGGCCTTTCCGCTGCGCCGTCAATGTTCAATGAGAGGTCCCCCAAAACGACAGACAACGCGGTCAATCGCCTATTGGTTTCACAGCGGATACCAAGAAAAGCTTCCCTTTCATGGCATGCCTGCGATTGTAGCGCTCATACCGAAGGTTGCGAAACACAGGGTTATTCCGATGGTCTTCAAGATTGCCCATCTCTCTGATCTTCACCTGACCGCGACCGACACAGAAAAGCGCTTTGAGCCGAAGCTGAGCGGCCAGCTCACCGGCATGAACCAGGCGTTCCGGCAGATCGCCAAACACAAGCGCATCCAGGCCGCCGATCTCGTGCTGATCACCGGCGACATCACCGATCAGGGCGATATGGAATCCTGGAGCGTGTTCAACGACACGCTGAAAGCATCCAGCCTGCGCGACAAAACGCTGGCCATCCCCGGCAATCACGATGTCTGCGAACTCATGGTCCGCTTCGGCAACAAGACGAAACTTGCGAAAGCCGATCTTGAGAAGGTGAAGAAGGGTTTAGAGCTCGCCGGCCAGCCCTCGAAATTCCCGTGGGCGAAGATCATCGCGCCCGGTGTCGTCATCTTCGGGCTCGACACCAATATGAGCGGCAATCTCACCGCGCTCGAAAACGCCATCGGCCAGATCGGCGATTTTCAGATGCAGAAATTCGCCGAGCTTCTCGCCAAGCATGACGATGTGCCGACAAAGATCGTCGCGGTGCATCACAGCCCGAACATTCCGGAAGCCTCAACCGCGCTGAAGCGCGGGCGCTCGGAGCCGACCATGATCTATCGCTGGTCGCATCAGATCCCCCGCCCCGACCGTTTCACCTTCCGCATGCTCTGCCGCGCCGCGAAAGTGCGGCTCATCGTGCACGGCCATCTGCACGAAGCGGAAGACAGACGGGTGAATGGCATCCGCATCATCGGCGCCCCGGCAACGACCGAGCCGAAAGACTTCGCCGCAAAGAAGAAGACGTATCGCTTTTATGAATATGCGGTGGAAGAGCGGAAGATCGGGGTGGAGCTGGTGGAGGTGTGAGGCACGGGCTTCGATCCGTTCAGCAAGGGTTCATCAAAGACGGTACAACCTTAAGCCGAAGACGACGGGCCTGCGCGCCAATCGCGCAGCGCGATGTCTGCCTGGGGGAGAGTGGCCATGCCGCATTTAATATCGGCGCGGCGCGTGTTCTGCGCTGTGTTCCTGCTGTTTGTCTGCACACTCGATACATCCCCTGCCCTCGCGCGCGAACGTCTCGCGCCGCAGGAGCGGCAATGCATGCGAAAGGGCTGGGAGCCGGCGAGACTTGAGGCGGCGGGGCTCACGCGCGAGATTCTATGGAAAGCGCCGCGCGGCGCGTGGACTAAGGGCGCCATTCTCATCCTGCATGGCGGCGGCGGTGCACATTTTCAGTGGTGCGTCGCGAACAGCCAATTGGTCGCCTCGCAGGTGCGCTTTGCGGAAATGGCGGTCGATGCGGGATTTGCGGTTTATCTTTTGAATTCGTCCGATCAGGTCACGGACAATGAAGGGCGGATCTGCGGCAAGCTCTGGGACGATGAGGTGCGCAGCCGCCCGAACCTCGATCTGCCTTTCATCGAGAAGATCATTCGCGAGATTATTCCACAGCAGCGCCCTCCCCGCAGCCGTCCGGACATTTTTCTGACGGGTCTTTCTTCCGGCGGCTTTATGACAACACGCGCCGCGACGCATTTCGACACTCTCATCACTGCTTTCGCACCGGTCTCGAGCGGCGATCCCTATGGCTGGCACCGCATCTGCGAAAAAGGAACGACCGAGCGCAGCACGGTGCACGGGAAGGGTTTTGACAACGAGACCGGCAAACAGATCGTCGAGCCTTTCGCCTGCCGCGCCGCAAGCTATCCGAACGAAAAGCCCTGGGACGGCACGAACACGAAGCAAAAGCCCGTCTTCCGCGTCTTCGGCCATCTCGAAGACGGCATCGCAGACCATTCGTGCCGGGAGAAATTGGTGAGGCTTTTACGCGAGCACGGCTATCGCGGCGACCAGTTCGTCCTGCGCGGCGGGCAGCGCAGCCTGGAAAACCATTTATGGCAGGACGAGTATAACCGGCCGGTCCTGGACTTCTTCACCGCAGCATCGGTGCGGCGGTGAATCAAGCTGCCCGCAGCGTCTGGATAAACCGCGCGGTCCGCGCCTGCTGGGGATTGGCAAAGATCTCGGCCGGGGTTCCGGTTTCGACCACGGCGCCGGCATCGATGAAGACGACCTGCTGGGCGGTGTTCTGGGCAAGACGCAGATCGTGGGTCGCCAGAACCATGGTCGTGCCCTCGCGGGCGAGCGCCGAGAGCACGTCGACCACTTCTTCAGCAAGTTCCGGATCGAGCGCCGAGGTGGGCTCATCGCACAGAAGAACTTTCGGCGACGGCGCGAGCGCGCGGGCAATGGCGACGCGCTGCTGCTGGCCGCCCGAAAGCTCCGACGGCCAGGCATCCGCCCGGTCGGCAAGGTCGACTTTGTCGAGAAGTTCGAGGGCGCGGATGCGCGCTCTCTCTTTCGACCAGCCGAGCACCGTGACGAGACCTTCCATGACGTTTTCCGCCGCGGTGCGGTGCGGGAACAGCTGGAAGCTCTGAAAGACCATGCCGGTCTGGCGGCGAAGGCCGAGCACCGCTGTGCGGTCGGGCTTGCTCGTCGGCGTAAAGACGAGTTTTGAATCGCCGATCTCGACCGTGCCGGAGGTCGGCGTCTCAAGCAGGTTGATGGTGCGGAGCAGCGTCGATTTTCCCGACCCTGAAGGCCCGATCAAAGCCGTGACCGAGCCTTCGGGAAAATTCAGGCTGACATCGTGCAGGACTTCGACGGCGCCGAAGCGCTTGTGAATGTGTTTCAGCGCGATCACGAGCGCGCCTCCGCAAAGCCGCCCGACCGCGCAAAATGCTCTTCCAGCCAGGCCTGCACCTGCGACAGGACGGAGCTCATCAGGAGATAGAAGATCGCGACCTCGACATAGAGGATCAGCGGCTCATAGGTCACAGCGACGATGCGCTGCGTCGCCTGGAACATTTCCGGCACGGTGATGACGGCGGCGAGCGATGTGTCCTTCACCAATGCAATGAACGTGTTCGACAGCGGCGGCACGGCGATGCGTGTTGCTTGAGGAAGTACGGTGCGGCGCATGGCCTGACCGAAGGTCATGCCGATGGAATAGGACGCCTCCCACTGGCCTTTCGGCACGGCGGCGATAACGGCGCGGATGATCTCGGAACTGTAAGCGCCGACATTGAGCGTGAAGCCGATGAGCGCGGCGATGAACGCATCGAGCGTGATGCCGATGCTCGGCAGGCCGTAGAAGATGAGAAAGAGCTGCACGAGGAGCGGCGTGCCGCGGAAGATCCAGACATAAAAACGCGCCGCTGCGCGGAAGGGGCCCGGCGCGAACATGCGCACCAGAGCCGTCAGAAGGCCGGTGGCGATGCCGAAGATGAAGGAGAGGATCGCAAGCGGAATGGTGAAAACCAAAGCGGCCCACAAAAGCGGGCCGGCGGAGGCGATCATCAGCTCAAGCCAGGCAGGCACGGAGGGTCCTTAAAGAAAGAGGCGGCTTCGCCGCCTCGATAATGCTGGACCCCGGTGTCCCGGACAAGCTGCACGCAGTGCAGCGCCGATCCGGGATCCAGGATTAAAGTGCGGCGGAGCCGCGCTTATGTCTGGACCCCGGCTCTCGCGACCGGGCTTCGCCCGGCGCGGGCCGGGGAACACTCAATTCGAGACGTTCGCGCCGAAATAAGTCTGCGAGATCTTCTCATAAGTGCCGTCGGCCTTGATATCGACCAGGGCCTTGTCGATCGCAGCTTTCAGCTCCGGATTGCCCTTGCGGAAGATGACGCCCGACACATCCGCATTGTCGGAGGTCGCAACGATCTTCACCGGTGCATCGGGTTTCTTCTTCTTGAAATCGAGGAAAGAGAGATTGTCGTTCAGCGTCGCATCCGCCCTGCCCTGCAGCACGAGCTGGATCGACTGATCGAACCCGTCCGTACCGACGAGCTCGGCGCCGTTATCGGTCGCGAGCTTGGCGAAGTTCGAAGTCAGCGACTGGGCGGATTTCTTGCCCTTCAGATCGGCAAAACTTTTGATGTCGGCATTGCCGTCCTTGACGATCAGCACGGCTTTCGAGGCGATATAGGGTTCGGAGAAATCGTATTTCGCCTTGCGCGCATCGGTGATGCCGACCTGATTGATCACGGCGTCATAGCGGTTGGCGTCGAGGCCGGCGATGAGGCCGTCCCATTTGCCTTCAAAGAATTCGGCCTTCACGCCGAGCTTGGCGGCCACCGCCTTGCCGATCTCGACATCGAAGCCGACGAGTTCGTTCTTGCCGTCATGATAGGTGAAAGGCGGATAGGTGCCCTCGGTGCCGATGCGCAGCGTGCCTGCCGATTTGATCTTGGACAGCTCATCCTCGGCGAGCGCGCCGCTCGCAGCCGAAAGGCCGAACACGGCCGCAAAGGCCAGGGCCAAAAAATTCTTCATCTCATTCGCTCCCGGGGCGCTCGCCCCCTCTGCAAATTTCATATGGCCCGGAAGGACCCGTCTGACAGATGGGAGCCTCTGCCGATAATTTACAGATATCCAGTATGCTATTTTTTGTATCACATTTGAAATTTGTGTTTCTGTGGGTAACGGCCGCTCCGCTTGAAGAGCATCGGCCGTTTGGAGGAAATAGGAGGCGTATTTTGTCCCCCGTGTCCCATGAAGATCAGCGTCATCATTCCGGCGTTCAACCGCGAACGCTTCATCGTCCCGGCCCTGCGCTCTCTCGCCCGCCAGCGGACGGACAAGATCGATCTCGACATCATCGTCGTCGATGACGGCTCGACCGACGGCACGGCACATGCCGTGACCGCATTCGCAGAAGACGCGCCCTTTGTGCGGCTTGTCCGCAAGGAGAATGGCGGCCCCTCCTCCGCCCGCAATGCCGGCCTGAAAAACCTCCTGCCCGGCACCGAACTCATCGCCTTTCTCGATTCCGACGACATCTGCGTCGACGGGCGCTTTGCAAAGGAAGTTCCGCTGTTCGAGACAGACCCGGCGCTCGGCCTCACTTACGCCAAGCTGACGATCTGCAGCGCACTCGACGATGAGCGGCTCGAACCGGCAGAGGGCGCGAAAAGGGAAACCCTGCGCAGCGTCAGTGTAACGACATGCCTGTTCCGGCGCGCGGTTCTCGAGCGCGCGGGCGGTTTCGACGAGACGCTGATCCATGCCGAGGACTGGGATTTTCTCATCCGCCTGTTCGAGCAGGATGTCCGCTACGAACTCATGGATCATGTTGCGATCCTCTATCGCCGCCATCCCGGCAATATGACCAAGCTCGTCCAGAAGGGGCGCGAATACTTAAAGAAAGTCGCGCTCAAATCGGCCTTCCGCCGCAGCCGGACCCATGAAAAAAAGCCGCTGCCGGTGTTTTTCGACGGTTCGGATTTGCGCGACTGGGACAATAAGTGAAGACCACCGTGACCATGCCGGTGAGAAACGGCGAGCGCTATATCGAAGCCGCGCTCCGTTCTCTCACCGCGCAGATCGCGGATGCCGATCTCGATATTCTCGTTATCGATGACGGCTCGACGGATGGATCGGCTGCGATCGTTCAACGCATCGCAGCGCAGGTGCCCGGCAAAATCCGTCTCGTGCCGGGCGAGGCGAAGGGCTTATCCGCTGCGCGCAACATGGCGCTCAAAAATCTTCTGCCGGAAACCGAGCTGATCTCATTTCTCGATTCCGACGATCTGTCGCCGGCCGGCCGCTTCGCGTCCGATGCGGCGCATTTCAGCAAGGATGCGGGGCTCGATCTCGTCTATCGCCTGACCGCGCATTTTTACGGCGAGGCGGCGGATGGCATGCCGCAAGACCCAAAGGTCCAGCGGTCGGTCTCGCTCAGCGCCATGACGCTGCGCCGCAACCGGGCGGAAAAGACCGGCCTGTTTGATGAGGATTTCGAGATGGGCGGCGACGGCGATTTCCTCTTCCGCGTGCTGGAGACGCGGCCGCACTGCCTGTTTCTGGACGATATCGGCTTCTATTACCGCCAGCATGCGGGGGCGATGAGCCGCGTTGCCCATGGCAATGACGAAACAAGGGTCCGGGAGGGCGAGCGGAAGGGCTGGTTTTTGGCCTTCCACAAGGCCGCCCAGCGCCGCAGGCGGGACCCCGGCCTTGCCGATATCGGCGACTATCTCAGGCAGTTCAAAATGGACGTGAAGTAGGCCCGCTTTAAGCCTTGGCGGTATATCTTAACTCGATCCGCCGCCCCGCCTTGCCCCACCCCTTCGAGCCTCGTAAACCCTCACAATGTCTCACAACACGTTCGGCCATCTTTTCCGCGTCACGACCTTTGGCGAAAGCCACGGGCCGGCGCTCGGCTGCGTGGTCGATGGCTGCCCGCCGCTGATCGAGATCAGCCCGGCGGAGATTCAAGGATTTCTCGACAAGAGGAAGCCCGGCCAGAGCCGCTTCACGACGCAGCGGCGCGAAGACGATGCGGTCAAAATCCTCTCCGGCACGATGGAGAAGGATGGCAAGCTTCTGACTACCGGCACGCCGATTGCCATGCTCATCGAGAACACCGATCAGCGCTCGAAAGATTATTCGGAGATCGAGGCCAAGTTCCGCCCCGGCCATGCCGACTACACATACGAAGCCAAATACGGCATTCGCGATCATCGCGGCGGCGGACGCTCCTCCGCCCGCGAGACGGCGGCGCGCGTGGCCGCCGGCGCGATTGCGCGCAAGATCATCCCCGGCGTTTCGATCCGCGGCGCTCTGGTGCGCATGGGCGAGATCGAGATCGACCGTTCGCGCTGGGATTGGGCGGAGATCGACAAGAACCCGTTCTTCTGTCCGGACGCGAAAGCGGCGGACGCGATGGAGCCCTATCTCGACGGCATCCGCAAAAACGGATCCTCCATCGGCGCCGTCATCGAGATCGTCGCCGAAGGCGTGCCCGCCGGCTGGGGCGCGCCGATCTACGGCAAGCTCGATGCCGATCTTGCGGCCGCGCTGATGAGCATCAATGCGGTCAAAGGCGTTGAGATCGGCGATGGCATGGGCGTGGCGCAGCTCACCGGCGAACAGAACGCCGACGAGATGCGCAAAGGCAATGACGGGCGTCCCGTCTTCCTCGCCAATCATGCGGGCGGCATTCTCGGCGGCATTTCCAACGGCGCGCCGGTTGTCGCGCGCTTTGCCGTGAAGCCCACCTCATCCATTCTCACGCCGCGCAAATCGATCGACCGCGCCGGCAATGAGGTCGACGTCTCGACCAAAGGCCGCCACGACCCGTGCGTCGGCATCCGTGCGGTGCCGATCGGCGAGGCCATGGTTGCATGCGTCCTGGCCGATCACTATCTCCGCCATCGCGGCCAAGTGGGCTAGGCGTTCGGCTGAAAGCGTAAAGAACAGACATGACCCAGGATCCCCTCGCCCGCGTCCGGCAGGCCATCGACGCATTCGCCCAAGGCGCCATCCTCGTCGTCACCGACGATGACGACCGCGAGAATGAAGGCGATCTGATTTTTGCGGCTTCGCTCGCAACGCCTGACAAGCTGGCCTTCACCATCCGCCACACCTCCGGCATCGTCTGTACGCCGCTGACCTCCGAAGAAGCGCGGCGCCTTCACCTGACGCCTATGGTGTCGAACAATGACGCGCCGATGCAGACCGCCTTCACCGTCTCGGTCGACGTCAAGCACGGCACGACGACCGGCATTTCGGCCGAAGAGCGCACCGCGACCGTGCGCGCGCTCGCCAATCACAATATGGGCGCCGGCGATTTCGTCCGCCCCGGCCACGTCTTTCCGCTGATCGCCAAGGATGGCGGCGTTCTCATGCGCTCGGGCCACACCGAGGCCGCCGTCGATCTCTGCAAACTCGCCAATCTTCCGCCGGTCGGCGTCATTGCCGAACTCGTCAATGATGACGGCACGGTGATGCGCGGGCCGCAGGTCATGGCCTTTGCCGCCAACCATAAGCTTCCGCAAATCTCCGTCGCCGAGCTCATCGCCTATCGCCAGTCGCGCGAAAAGCTCGTGACGCGCGTCTCGGAATTCCCGGTGCCGACCGAGATCGGCACGCTGAAGGGCTATGCCTATGTGACGCCCTTCGACGAGGTGCATCACATTGCGCTCGTGCACGGGAATATCGGCGACGGGCGCGGGCTGCTGGCGCGCCTGCACCGCGCGGACGCCATCACCGACGTGTTCGGCGGCGGCAAGACGATCCGCGCTTCGCTTCAGGCGATGCATAAAGCAGGACGCGGCGTCATTGTTTATCTCCGCGACGGCACCGCGGGCGTTCCGGTCAATCCGCCGGGCGAGGATTCATCGGAAGCCAAGCGCGTCGCGCAATGGCGCGAAGTCGGCCTCGGCGCGCAGATCCTGAAGGATCTCGGCGTGTCCTCGATCCGCCTCATCGCCTCGAAAGAGCGCCGCTATATCGGCCTCACCGGCTTCGGCATCGAGATCGACGGCACGGAGATCGTGGAGGGCTGACGCCCTCTACTTCTTGTACAGCTCTTTCAGCGAACCGCTCGGTGCATAGATTTCAGCGATGCGCCAGCCCTTCGGCGTCCTCAATAGATCGAGCTTGATCTCGAACAGTTCGCCGAAATTCTGGAAGGTGACGATGCCCGTCGCCGCGCCCGGCTTCGGCTCTTCGACCGCGATCTTCAACTGATCGATCTTCCAGTCCTGCGCATCGATGAAGGGATCGCCGGCCAGAAGCGGCACTTCGTTCTTTTTCGCCGCGGCGTCCGAATCCGCCTTGATCAGTTTGTAGACATCCGGCGTGAAATAATTGGCCATGGCCGCATCGTCGAGCGGCGGCCCTTCGGTGCCCTTATACTGATCGTAGATCGCGTGCAGGAACTGTTCGGCGCTCTGCTCCTGCGCGACTGCAGGCACGGTGATAAGCGCAAGGAAAGCAGCAACAAGAATGCGGATCATGAAGGTCGGCCCTTTTTGTGCGCCAGTCTCTGCACGAACCAGCCTGTGGCGACAAGACCGGCGGTGACTGCAATCAGCGGTGCGTAGAGGAAAGCAACGGCCAGCGCGGTATAGGTGTCGGGCCAGCCCATCAGCCGCTCGACGCCGAGATAGCCGAAAGCGATGACCGCCCAGACGGTGACGGTCACAAAGATCAGAACGGCAAAGCCAGCAAAAACCTGCATGGAAGCTCCGGAGGTCCGGATTGGTCGCGCGGAAGGCTTCGAAGGTTCAGTCCTTGTTTTTGTCGAACAGGCCGCCCGCGACTTCGCGCAAGGTAGGCGCCGGGCGAGCTGCGAAGGGCAGCGGCCGGCAGACGGCGATGGTGGCAAGCCCGATCCGCGCCGTCAGTATGCCATTGATGATGCCCTCGCCGAGCCGCGCCGAAAGTTTTGCGGCAACGCCATGGCCGACAATCTGATCGATAAAGCCCTCGCCCGCCGCCATGCCGCCGGTGACGGCAAGATGGGTCAGCACATGGCGCAGCAGACGGAAGAAACCGAGCGTGCCGGGACGGCCGCCGTAAAGATCGGCGATCTTGCGGATCAAAGCGATCGAGGTCGCGGCGACCATGGCGATGTCGATGATGGCGCGCGGCGCAATCGCGGTGACGACGGAGACGCGCTTCGACGCATTCGCGACGAGACGGCGCGCTTCGAGATCGAGCCCGGTCATCAATTCGCGCTCGGCAAGCTGGATGAGATCGGAGCCGTCGATGATCGACTGGCGCTCGCGCGCAAGATTGGCGCGGCCGCGCGCCGTCCGCGCGTTCGACGCATAGAGCGCTTCAAGATCGGAGACGACGCTGCGCGCGAGATGGCGGTCGTCCTGCACCAGCGCGTCTTCGGCACGGGCGCGCAGGCCGTCGATCTTCGACAGCCGCCGCAGCGCGGAGAGCTCGCGGATGAGAATGACGAGCAGGGTCAGAACAAAGAGCGCGGCAAGGCCCGCGCCGAACCAGCCGAGCCAGACATTACGCGCGAACAGATCCTCGACGACATTCGTGACGCCGAGGCCGAAACCGAGCGAAATCAGACCGCCGAGCGATGACCAGAACAGCGCGGCGAGTTTGGAGCGCTTCGGCACGGTGGCGGTCGCGGTCGTTGCGATCGCACCGGCCGATGTCGGCGGCTCGACCAGAAGATCGGCGATATCCGCCTCCGGCTCGGGGAAGACGAGCTCCGGCGAATTGAGCTCGAAGGTTTCGGGTTTGCGGGGGACTGAACCATTTTACTCCCAGTTCCCCGGACAAGCTGCACGCAGTGCAGCGCCGATCCGGGGTCCAGATATAAGTGGCGGCGACGCCGCCGCCATACTTATCATGCCCTATCCGGGGGCGCAGGTGGGGCGATACTGGGTCTACATACTGGCCAGCAAACGTTTGGGAACCCTCTATGTCGGGGCGACCAACAATCTCGCTCGACGGGTTTACGAGCATCGAGAGGGCCTCGTTCCCGGATTTACAAAAGCTTATGACGTCAAACTACTGGTCTATGCCGAAGAGTTTGCGTCCATCGCCGATGCCCGAGAGGCCGAGGCCCGTATCAAGAAATGGCGGCGTGCCTGGAAGATCGAATTGATCGAGCGCAGCAACGCAAATTGGGACGATCTATATCCAAGTCTGATTTGAATTTGAGTGCGCCTTCGGCGCTAGAATATCTGGGTCCCGGATCACGCGATGCGCTGCGCGCACGCGGTCCGGGACACAGAAATCAAACTCCGAACCCTGGGATAATTTCAGCCTGCACATAGCGCTGGAATTCAGGCCAGGTGATGAGGCCGAGCTCGCGGTCTTCGCCGCCGAGCGCGCCGTTCACCGTCATGATGAACTGGTCCTTCACATCGTCGAGCAGAGAGAGCTCGGGTTTCGAGAACTCGCTCTCGTCGAGGCTGACGAGCAGCATGTCATGCAGATCCTCGAACTCGGCATAGCTCAGCGTGCCGATCTGCTTCAGGCGTCCAAGATAGTGCGTGCGAAAGCTCATCGTCTCAAACCAGTTTGTCGCCGATCAGAAATTCAATCACCCGGTCCATACGGATATGGGGAAGAACGGGCTTTTCCCAAGGTCCGGTTTCGAGCCTGGGCGGCCGGAATTTGAGAATGCCCACATCCCCCTCGCCGCCATCGGCGCGGCCTTTATAGCCGCCGGGCAAGAGCGCCTTTTCCGGATCGGCCGGCAGATCGCCGGGAAATACGCCGATCTCCTCCTCGCCCGTAAATACTTTGTCTCCGGATTGCTCGCCCGCCTCAGGCGTGCCGGCGATGACGGGAAGCTCACTCTTGCCGCGGCGTGCCAACGCCTCGCGCGTTGCGCGCACGGCGGAGATGGCGAGCACATCGACGCGCGCACCGGCAAATTGCGCCCGCTCGCGCGCCCGTTGCACCAGACGTCCGAGAATGGCTTCCAGCCTATCGTGGCTCGAATGGTGGAGATGATCGGCTTTCGTCGCCGCGAAGAGAATACGGTCGACCTTCGGCCGGAACAGCGAAGTGATCCAACTATTCGTGCCGTGGCGGAAGGCTTCGAGCACATCGGTCAAAGCCGTCTCAAGATCGGCGACGGCATCGGGCCCCGCATCGAGCGCCGCCAGCACATCGACCAGAACGATCTGGCGGTCGAGCCGGGCAAAATGATCGCGGAAGAACGGGCGCACGATCTCGCGCACATAGGCGTCGTAGCGGCGCGCCATCATCGCCTGCAGCGTGCCGGGACGCGGCTCGCTATCGGCCGCAATATCAAGCGGCGCAAAGGTCAGCATGGGCGAGCCTTCGAGATCGCCCGGCATGAGAAAACGCCCCGGCGGCAGCGCCGACAGCGTATCGCGCGCCTGCCGCGCCGCTCTGAGATAGGCGGTAAAAATATCGGCCGAAGCCTTTGCCTTTGCTTCACTTTCCGGCTCGTTCGGATCAAGCCCGGCAAGCTGCTTGTGCCAGTCGGAGGCAAGCCTTTTGCGCGCGCCGGTACGGCTCTGCGCAAGCGTTGCCGCCGACCATTGTGCATACGTCTTGCCCATCAGACCGAGATCGAGAAGCCATTCGCCGGGATAGTCGACGATATCGAGCGTCAGGAATGTCGAGCCGCGGCGCTTGCCGAAAAACGTCTCGGAGGCGAATTCGAGCACAAGCCGGAGTTCGGAAATCCGCCGCGTCGAGTCCGGCCAGCGACGCTCGTCGAGCAAAGCCTTCAGATGCTCCTCGATGGAAAAGCGCGGCACCGCATCGTCGGGCTGCGGCGCAAGATGTGCGCCGATCAGGCGCCCATCGGCATAGGCACGAAACAGCGGCAGGCGCCCGCCATTCGTCAGCGTATTGACAAGTGCGGTGATGAACACCGTCTTGCCGGCGCGCGACAGGCCGGTCACGCCGAGGCGCACGCTCGGATGCAGCGCATGCGCCGCAAGATCGAAAACGTTTGCCGCGGAAATCTTCGCTTCGTGCGTAAGGTCGGACAGCTTCATCGAGGCCCTGTGATCCCGGAACGGGACCTACACATAGTCATTCGTCCTTCAGGCCAAGATGTTTGGGCGTTTCGAAGGCGAACAGCCAGGCCTGCTTCTCCTCGATCGCCGCCCAGGGCGTATCCTCGAAATCGAGGACGGCGATGGCCGCCGTCGGGAATTTCCGCTCGAAGCGCTCGGCGACCTCGGGCTCGGCGCTTTCGGCCAGCATGCCGGTCAGGCTCTCCATGCCGGGATTGTGGCCGACAATCATGAGGGTCTGGACGTCCCCATCGGCGCTGCGGACGATCTCCAGCAGCATGTCCGGCGAGGCGTCGTAGATCATGTCCTCGAAAATGGCCTCCGGCACCGGGTCGAAGGCCTTTTTGGCCTCCTGCCAGGTCTGGCGGGTGCGGGCCGAGGTCGAGCAGACAACGAGATCGGGGACGATCCCCTCCGCCTCCAGCCAGGCGCCCATGCCGCGGGCAGCCTCCCGCCCTTCGGCGGTCAAAACCCGGTCGTGATCATGGTCTTGGGCGCCATGGGGTTCTGCCTTGGCGTGGCGGAAAAGGACGAGGCGGCGCATCGGTCAGGTGTGGCTTTCTGGCAATGGAGTCATCGAAAAAGAACCCTATCACGGCGTCCGCCCGGCGAATCGAACCGTATTAACGTTCTGTAGGTCCACAACGCCTTAAATTCGACATTGGCGCTGGGGAAAGACCGAACCCGCTCCGCAGAATGAGCGACAGAAAAGAATAGGGTCCATAAGGAAATAGTCCCGATGTTGGTTGCTCAACGTATTGAGTCCTCGGCCTTCGACCGGCCGCTCGATCTCGTCCATCTGTCCCGTCAAACTCTCGGCGATCGTCACCTCGAACGTGAAGTTTTGTCGATCTTCCGCTCCCAGGCCCGCAAGGTCCTGTTTCAGCTGGAAGCGCTGACTGATCCCTCCAATCGTCTCGAAATCGCCCATGCCCTCAACGGCTCGGCCAAAGGCGTCGGCGCCTGGCGTGTCGCCACCGCGGCCGAAGCCCTCGAAAACGCAGCCCGCACCGGCGCGCCGGTCGGCGAGCCGCTTGCCGTCCTCGCCGAATGCATTTCGGAAGTCGTCGGCGAGATCGAAGATCTCCTGACCGAGGCCTGATCTAAGGGCCTGATCGCCGCACCCCTCTCTTTAGAGAGGCTCTAGCGCGAAATTGCGTTTCGGCTTACATCCTGCGGACGTTTACGAGGGGCGGCTTGGCCGCCCCTCGCTTTTGCCCACGAGAGATCATGCCCAAAATCACTTTCATCGATTCCGGCGGCGAATCCCGCACGGTCGACGCGGTCAATGGTTCCACCGTGATGGAAGCTGCCTTGCAGAACGCCATCCCGGAAGTCGAGGCGGAATGCGGCGGGGCCTGCTCCTGCGCCACCTGCCATGTCTATGTCGACGAAGCCTGGTTCGAAAAAACGGGCGGCCCCTCCCCGATGGAAGAGGATATGCTGGATTTCGCCTTCGAAGTCCGGCCGACCAGCCGTTTGTCCTGCCAGATCAAGGTCTCGGACGCCCTTGACGGCCTGGTGGTCAACACCCCGGCCCGCCAGGGCTAGCGCATCCCGGACAGGCTGTGCGCAGCACAGCGCCGATCCGGGACCCAGGAGCAAAGTGCGGCGCAGCCGCTCTCATATCTGGACCCCGGGTCACATCGAACTCGGATGTTTCCGAGTTCGGAATCTTCACTCAAGTCGGCAACAGCCGACTTGAGGCGGGCTTTGCCCGGCGCGGCCCGGGGAACACCTCAGTTTAGAGCAATTCCGGCCTGCTTTCGCAGGGCTTCCCCTGCGGGCGCTGGCGGTCTAATAAGCCCGCGACCTCTTCCGGCGCGTGCGGCGCCCCAACCTCAAGACGATGCGAATCCATGACTGAGATCATCAAGACCGATGCCGTGATCATCGGTGCCGGCCCCTGCGGCCTGTTCGCCGTGTTCGAACTCGGCCTGCTCGACATCAAGGCCCATGTCATCGACATCCTGGACAAAGTCGGCGGCCAGTGCGCCGAGCTCTATCCGGAAAAGCCGATCTACGACATTCCGGGCCTGCCGGTTGTCACCGGCCAGGGCCTCACCGAAAATCTGATGGAGCAGATCAAGCCGTTCGGCGCTGAATTCCATCTGTCCGAAATGGTCGAGGCTTGCGAGAAGCTTTCCGACGGTTCGTTCAAGCTGACGACCAATCACGGCACGGTTTTCGAAACCAAGGTCGTCATCATCGCGGCCGGCGGCGGCTCGTTTCAGCCTAAAAAGCCGCCGATTTCGAACGTCGATCAGTATGAAGGCCAGTCGGTCTTTTATTCCGTGCGCAAGATGGACGCCTTCAAGGGCCGCGATGTTCTGATCGCCGGCGGCGGCGACAGCGCGCTCGATTGGCTGCTCAACCTGCAGCCGCTCGCCAACAAGATCACGCTGCTGCATCGCAGAGACGATTTCCGCGCCGCGCCCGACAGCGTCAACAAGATGCGCGAGCTCGTTGCCGAAGGAAAAGTCGATCTCGTCATCGGCCAGGTGACGGAGCTGAAGGGTCCGGACGGCAAACTCGCCGCCGCCGCCGTGAAGCTTGCCGACGGCACGGTGACCGAAATCACCTGCGATGCGCTGCTGCCCTTCTTCGGCCTGACGATGAAGCTCGGCCCGCTCGCGGAATGGGGAATCCACCTGAACGAGAATCTCATTCCCGTGGACACGGAGAAGTTTGAGACCTCGGTTCCGGGCATTTACGCCATCGGCGACATCAATACCTATCCGGGCAAGCTCAAGCTCATCCTCTCGGGCTTCCACGAGGCGGCGCTGATGTCCCAGGCGGCAGCGCGGACGATCAATCCGGACCGCCGGATTGTCTTCCAGTACACAACCTCGTCGACAAACCTGCAGAAGAAGCTCGGCGTCGCCTAACCGCCGCCACTTTTCCGCCAGTTTTCCACACCACGGCCGACCGTCTTTTACCGGACGTGTCCGAGCCTTCGGACTATGGTAAAAAAGACGTTAACGATCTTTGATCTTTCTTTACAAAGTTAGATTGAATCGAGGCGCACCGAGGTTAGGATCAGAGGGCGGCGAACTATAAAGCTCTGATGCGAAAAGCCACTTCGCGGAATGAGTTGGGGACAGGGGCCTTCAAGTAGGGGTCACATTCGAGGGACGGGAACGAACCGGGGGGTTCGGCTCACGTCCGTCGACGTCTTCCCGTGTAGCGCGCAGCCGACAGAGTAGTGCGGTACGGCAGCGAGGCAGAGTAACAATGGCGAACCTTCCCAGTGCGGCTCAAAACCCGTCAGATGCGGCACTGTCCGCTGTCGGGGAAGCCCTCCTCGAAAGTCCGGGTGGCGACGAGGATCTGTTCGGCCGGGACACGCCCCGCTCCGTCATCAACGCCAACCGCGCCGCCAATGACGACGCGCGTTCGTTCAGCCACATCATTCACGGCATGCAGCGCAAGGCTTCGGCCTTCCCGCTGATCGCCGCCTCCGCCGTGTCGGTCATCTGGGCCGGCGCCAGCATGTTCTTCGCTCGCGAACTCATCGGCGGCATCGATCTGTCCGCACCGGGCGGCGTTGCCCAGGTCGCCCTGCTCGCCATCGTCATCGCCGCACCCGTTCTCTTCTTCTTCACGCTCGCCGCCATGGCGCGCCGCGTTCAGGAAATGCGCATCGTCTCGCGCTCGATGGCGCAGGTCGCCATGCGCCTGTCCGAGCCGGACAAATCGAGCCAGGCCTCCGTCGCCTCGCTCTCCGAAGCCGTACGCCGCGAAATCTCCGCCATGGATTCGAGCATCGAGCGCGTGTTGACGCGCGCCGGCGAACTCGAAGCCACCGTGCGTGGCGAAGTCGTCTCGCTTGAGCGCGTCTATCAGGACAATGAGTCCCGCCTGCGCGGCATCATCAACGATCTGCGCCTGCAGCGCGAAGCGCTCGAAAAGAATGCCGGCGACCTGTCGGCGTCGATCGAAAGCGCCCATGCCGGCCTTGCCGAAGAAATTGCCGCCGCCTCGAACGAACTCACCTCCTCGATCACCGATGCCGGCAACCGCGTCACCCGCGTGCTCGGCGAAAAGGGTATCCAGATTACTGAGGCCGTCGGCACCGCCGGCGAGGGCCTGATCTCCTCGGTCACGACGCAGAGCAACAGCGTCATCGAGCGGCTCAACGACACGAACCTCACCTTCAACCGCAATCTGGCGGAAACCTCCGACCGTCTCGCCTCCGAGCTCGGCCAGCGCGCGATCAGCATTCAGGACACGCTGCTGACGACGTCGAACGACATCACGCGCACGTTCGACGAGCGCTCGCGCGCCGTTGCCGACAGCTTCACGACGACGAGCAACAAGATTTCGGATTCGCTGGAAGAGCGTGCCCAGTCGATCGGCCTGACGCTGACGACGACGACCGCGAACCTGACGCAGACGCTGGCTCAGAAGGGCGAAAGCGTCTCGCGCGCCCTGATGGAATCCTCGTCCATGGTGACGACGACCCTGTCGGCCCGCGCCCAGGAAATCGCCGAGACCCTCGTCTCGACCGGCACCAACCTGACCAACACCCTGACCGACCGCGCCCGCGAAATGACGGACGCGATCTCGGATACCGGCGCGCGCATCGCCGAGACGATCTCGACGCGCGGCGAAACGGTCAACGCAACACTCGAGCGTTCGGGCAAGGAAATCGCGACCGCCTTTGCCGACCGCGCCGAAACGCTCACCCAGACGCTCATGGCGACCAGCCAGGACGTGTCGAAAACCATCACCGAGCGCGTCTCCGACGTGAACGAGACCCTCAAGACGACCGGCGACAGCCTCGTGCTGGGCCTGTCGCTGCGCGGCTCGGAAGTCACCGCCAAGCTCGACGAGACCGGCACCCGCATCACCGACATTCTCGGCGAGCGCGGCAACAATCTCGCCGACCGCATGGAATCGGCTTCGATCCGCATCCACGAAGCCATTGTCGGCCGCGGCGAGACGCTCGAGCAGAGCCTCGAAGAGGTCGGCAACCGCGTCATCGAAAACATCGACACCCGCATCTTCGCGGCGCGCGATGCGCTGGAATCGGGCGCCCGCAACGCCGAGGATCTCCTCGCGCAGCGCGCCGAAGCCGTCGAACGCACGCTGATGACCGCCAGCGACCGCATCGCTTCGACCATCGGCGAGCGCGGCGAGCAGCTCACCGAAAAGCTGACGTCGACCGCCGACCGCATGCACGATCTCATCGTCATCCGCGGCGACGATCTCGAAACCCGTATCTCCGCCGCCGGCGCGAGCGTCACCGAAGCTCTGGTGCGCGGCGCCGACAGCTTCCACGAGAGCCTCGCCGAACGCGTCAATACCAGCGTCATGCATGTCCGCGACGCGCTCGACGGCGCGGCGTCCAGCCTCGGCGATCAGCTCGTTTCCCGCGGCAGCGAACTTGCGGCGCAGGTTGCCTATGTCGGCACCGAGCTTGCCCAGTCGCTCGCTCTGCGCACCATGAAGATCAACGATCAGCTGGCCGAAACCGCCGATCAGCTGTCGGGCACCCTCCTCCATCACGGCTCGGCCGTGACCGACGCGATGTCTCACTCGCTCGGCGAGATCAATCAGCTCATCTCGGGCCGCGCGCAGGAAATCGCCGACAAGCTCGGCAATGACGCCGCCTTTATCGACTCGACGCTTGCGAGCCGCATGCGCGAGCTCGAAGAGGTCATCACCGTGCGCGCGCCGGGCATCGTCGAGGCGCTGGAACAGCGCACGGCGCAGCTCGACACCTCCTTCGTCGCCGGCACCGAAACCCTGTCCTCGGTGCTTGGCCGCCACGCCAAGACGTTCGATGCGCTCGTCCAGCGCCAGACGGCCAATCTCGACACGGCCGTATCGGCCCGCCTCGACGGCTTCCGCGATACGGCCGGCGCCAAGGTCGAAGAAATCGGCGAGCAGCTCGACGGCCGCATGCAGCGTATCGGTTCGGGCCTCGATGCCCGCGTCGAGACCTTCAACCAGATGCTGGCCAACCGCACGACGGACATGTCGCGCGCCCTTTCCGAAGGCGGCCGCGAACTCTCCGAGACGCTCGACGAGCGCGCCCAGCGCTTCGCTCACGATGTCAGCGAGCGCGCCAACGCCGTCGTCCAGGTGCTCGAAGACCGCGCCCAGTTCGTCAACTCCTCGCTCGGCACCAAGGCAACCGAAGTCGCCGAGACGCTCGACAGCCGCATCAGCCGCTTTGAGGAAACCGTTGTCGGCCGCCTCGATGCCGTCTCCTCGACGCTCGACCAGCGCGGCACCGATATCGCCGACCGTCTCTCGGGCCGCGTCGAAAGCGTCACCGACACGCTCGTCGTTGCCGCCAGCGAAGTCGAAGAAAGCCTCGACAAGCTCACCAAGGGCTCGATCGAAGCGCTGCGCGAGCGCACCATCGGCCTGTCGGATACGCTCGGCGAACGCGCCGCGGAAATCTCCCGCGTGCTCGACGAGACCGGCGGCCGCTTCGTGCAGACGCTCACCGAGCGCAGAGCCGATCTGTCGAGCGAAGTGGCCCGCGCCGGCGAAGCCGTCGTCCGCGCCATGGAAGAACAGACCGATGTTGCGACCTCGGCCCTCTCTTCGGCGGTCGACCGCATCCGCGACGAAGTCGCGCTGACGGTCACCGGCGTCACGACCACCATCTCGGGCGAGACGCTGCGCGCCGCAGCGGAACTGCGCAATGCCGGCGAAACGCTCGGCGGCTCGGTCAACACCTCGCTGCAGAGCATTCAGTCGACCTCGATCGCGATCTCCGATCTCGTCGCCCGCGCGGCCGAGACGGTCGAGCATCTGGCCGGCGCCACCGGCGAGAAGAACGCCGCGCTCGCCGAGCAGATCGATCAGCTCCGGGCCGTCGGCAAGGGCGTGCTCAACGACCTGTCGGGCCTCACCACGCGCTTCGACCAGCAGGGCCGCGCCCTCACCCATGCGGTGAACGCACTCGGCTCGACGCAGCATGCGATGGAAGACACGCTGGAAGCCCGCCGCCGTTCGCTCGAGGCCCTCGCCCAGACGATCGACAGCCGCGCCCTGGCGCTCGATGGCGTGCTGCAGGGCTTTGCCCGCGTCATCAATGAGAGCCTCTCGGCGGCCGAAACCCGCGCCCGCGACGCATCCGCCTCGCTCGCCGACAACCTCGCGTCGACGACGCGTTCGATGCAGGAACAGTTCGGAACGCTGCGCCAGGCCTCGGCCGAAGAGCGCGAGCGCACCGCGACCGCTCTGCGCGCGACCTATCAGGAAGCGCTGACCGAAATGACCTCGATGCTGAAGACGGCGTCGGAAGGCCTCGGCAATGTCGCTCAGGACATGCGCGGCATGACCCAGTCGATCCAGGCCGATCTCGAAACGACGCGCGAGGAAGTCTCCCGCGGTATCGCCGCCATGCCGCGCGAGACGCAGGAAAACACGACCGCCATCCGCCGCGTCGTCTCCGAGCAGATCAAGGCGCTGAACGCGCTGTCCGAGATCGCCGCGCGTTCCGGCAGCCAGCACGATGCGGTCGAGCCGCGCTCGTCCGAATATGCCTACTCCGAGCAGCCGGTGCGCGAACGCGTCACCGAAGGCGCGCCGCAGCGCCGCGAGGCCCCGGCCCGCGCGCAGCAGCCGCGCCGCGAAGAGCCGTCGTCCGGTGGCGGCGATGGCGGCTGGCTCACGGGCCTCCTCGCCCGCGCCTCCGACGGCGAGCAGATGCCGAATGTGCGCCGCGGCGGCCGTCCGCCGGAAGCGCGCCCGAACGCGCAGCGCCCGGTCCGCTCGGCGCTCGACGATCTCGCCGACGACATCGACCGGCTGGTCGACGATCAGGCGCAGGCGGAGCTGTGGGAGCGTTATCGCCGCGGCGAGCGCAATGTCTTCTCGCGCCGCCTCTACACGCCGGAAGGCGTGCAGGCCTTCGAGGATCTGCGCGGCCGCTACAATGCCAGCCGTGAGTTCCGCCAGACGGTCGACCGCTATATCGGCGAGTTCGAGCGCCTGCTCGACGAAGTGTCGCGCAATGAGCGCGACCCGGCGGTGGCGCGCAGCTATCTCTCGTCGGACACGGGCAAGGTCTACACTTTGCTCGCTCACGCCGCCGGCCGCTTCGACGACCGCTAATCTTTCCTGTCGGGGGACGGGGACCAAAAGAAAGGGCGCCGCAAGGCGCCCTTTTTCTTGTCCGCACCGGCCGCAATCCCGGTGTAACAAGGGAGCCGATTTGAAGCTTGGGACGGGCACGTGGCTGAGGCGCTGAACATCAAGGTCGAGACCTGGCCGATCGCCGGGCGCTTTGCCATTGCGCGCGGCGCCAAGACCGAGGCGCATGTCGTCGTCGCCGAGGTCACCGGCCGTGGCCACACCGGCCGCGGCGAATGCGTGCCTTATGCGCGCTACGGCGAGAGCGTCGACAGCGTCGTCGCTTCGCTCGAGAGCGTTGCCGCCGACATTGCAAACGGGTTGCGGCGCGCGGAGCTGCAGGCCCGGATGAAGCCCGGCGCGGCGCGCAACGCGCTCGATTGCGCGCTCTGGGATCTCGAGGCCAAAACCACGGGCCGCCGCGTGTGGGAGCTTGCGGGGCTCCCCGCCCCTCAGCCCGTCACCACCGCCTACACGATCAGCCTCGGCACGCCGGATGAGATGGCGGCGGCGGCAGCAAAAGCATCCGCACGGCCGCTGCTGAAAATCAAACTCGGCACGGATGGCGATTCGCAGCGCCTTCTTGCGGTGCGGCACGCGGCGCCGAAAGCCGAACTCATCGTCGATGCCAATGAAGGATGGACGAAGGCGAATCTCGACGCGAACATCCGCGCCTGCGCGGATGCGGGCGTCACGCTGATCGAACAACCCCTTCCCGCATCAGACGATGCGTTGCTCGAAAGCATCGCCCGCAAAGTTCCGGTCTGCGCCGATGAGAGCGTGCATGGCCGCGCGGGTCTTGCGGCGCTCCGCCGCCGCTACGATGCGGTGAACATCAAGCTCGACAAAACCGGCGGCTTGACGGAAGCCATCGCGCTGGCCGCGGAAGCCGAAAGCCTAGGATTTTCAATCATGGTGGGATGTATGGTCGGCACATCCCTCGCTATGGCGCCGGCGCTTCTCATTGCGTCCCGCGCCCGCTTCGTCGATCTCGACGGGCCGCTTCTTCTCGCCCGCGACCGCGCGGAAGGCCTCGTATACGAGGGTTCATGCGTCCATCCGCCCGCGCAAGGACTGTGGGGGTAACCGTACACGGAAGGCTTGTGAAGATTGGCCCTGAAGGGGATTTCCCTTTAATCTCACGGAAATCTCTCTCGGCGACCTTGCCTCGGTGGGCAGGCTGTGAGTCGGAACAGGATAAGTTGGGTATGACGCCGCCTTCGCCCCCAAGCTTGCCCGAAGAGGATTATGAGGCGATCGAAGCCGCGGTGATGGAAACCGCGCGCGGGCGCTGGTTCCTCATGGAATTTGCGCGCCGCAACCGCAACGCCGATACGACGGTTCTGCTCGAAGCGATCTCGCGCCTCGAACATCAGATGACCGACGGCAAAAATGCGCCGACAACGCCGCATGGGCCCGTGACATCGACCGCTCTCGTCACCAGCGCCAAAGCCGAACTCTTCGCCGTCGAGCCGCCGCCGCCGGCAACCGCCGTCGCCTTCCCGGCTCTTCCCGAGCCGCCGGAACTTGCCTGGGTGGACGAGCCGGAAGTCGTGATCGATCGCGACAAGCCGATCCACGGCGACATCTTCCATCTCGACGACGATCTGATCCTGCCGGCGGAACCGGTGCAGCCGGCGCCCCCCGCAGGCGCTGCGCCCGCAGCCCCTCCTCCGGCGCCGAAACCGGCCGAGCCGCCGCGCGCGCAAGTACCCGAACCGCAAGCCCCGGCCCAGAGCCGCATGCTCGCGGGTGCGCTCGCCTCGGCAGGAGAAGCCATGGCGCGCGCCTCAGAGCCCGCACCGCCGCCGCCGCCGAGCACGTTCTCGCCGCCCGCCGCTGAACCGGCGGAGCTCGATGCGCTGAGCTTCGAAGAGAAGTCGGTTTATTTCGGCTGAGATTTCTTCGCCGCGGGCTGCGCCTTGGCGCGTTCCATTTCCCGCAGGAACATTTTCGCGCACGCCGCCCAGGAATGCTTCAGCGCCAGATCGCGCGCATCACTCCGCTTCAGCTTCAGCGCCTTCAGCGCCGCCTTGCCGAGATCCTTGTCGAGCGCGCCGGCCTTCGTGCCCTTCAGCACATCGATCGGCCCCGTCACCGGATAGGCGGCAACCGGAACGCCGCTCGCCAGCGCTTCGAGAATGACGATGCCGAATGTATCGGTCAGGCTCGGGAAGACGAAGACATCGGACGAGGAATAAGCCTTTGCGAGATCCTCGCCGGTCTTTTCGCCGAGGAACTTGGCTTTCGGAAATCTCTCCTGAAGCGATTTGCGCGCCGGCCCGTCGCCGACGACAACTTTCGTGCCCGGCAGATCGAGAGAGAGAAAGGCTTCGATATTCTTTTCGACCGCAACGCGTCCGACATAGAGGAAGATCGGCTTCGGAAAATCGAGCACGCGCTTCTTGCGCGGTCGATAGGTCTCGGCATCGACGCCACGCGTCCAGGGCCGCACTTTGTCAAAGCCCTTGGCTTTCAGTTCCGCGGCGAGCGATTTCGTGGCGACCAGCGTGCCGCGGCCGGCATTGTGAAAACGGCGCAGCCACCAATAGGACCAGCTCTCCGGCACCGGCAAACGGGCGCGCAGATATTCGGGAAAGCGCGTGTGGTAGCTCGTCGTGAAGCTCCAGCCGCGATTGATCGCAGCGCGCCGCGCCGCCTGCCCGAGCGGACCTTCGGTTGAGATGTGGAGATGGTCCGGCCCGAAGGCTTCGATCTTCTCAGCGACCTTGCCGGGCCGCGTGATGGCGAGGCGGATTTCCGGATAGGTCGGCATTGGAACCGTCCGGAACAGATCGGGTGTCAGGAACAGAACGGTATGGCCGAGAAGACGCACTTCCTCGGCGACACGCTCCAGCGTGCGCACAACGCCGTTCACCTGCGGATGCCAGGCGTCCGTGACGATCAGGATGCGCATGGAAGGCGTGTGACCCTTTCGGTCAGGCGGCGGAGCGAGCGGCAGTTGGGGCTGCCAGCTGGGCCTGTTCCTGATCATCCTGCAGAAGGCGGATCGGCGTCCACCGGATAATCTCGAACGTCCCGTCGTAATTCTCCGCGACCGCGGTGCAGCTTTCAACCCAGTCGCCGGTGTTGATGTAGCGTATGCCGCTGTCCATGTCGCGCAGAGCTGCGTGATGGATGTGGCCGCAGATCACGCCCTGAACGCCAAGCCGCTCGGCTTCCTTGGACAGAGTGTCCTCGAATTCCGAAATGAAATTGACGGCGTTCTTGACCTTGAGCTTCGCCCAGGCCGACAGCGACCAATAGGTGAGCCCGAGCTTGCGGCGGAAGAAGTTGATGTAGGTGCTGACGCCGAGCGCGAACACATAGGCCCAGTCGCCGAGCAGCGCGAGCCATTTGGCGTGACGCACGACCATGTCGAAGAAGTCGCCGTGAACGACGAGATATTTGCGGCCGTCCGCGCCTTCGTGGATCGCTTGTTCGACGACATCGATGCCGCCGAAATGCGAGCCGTAATAATCGCGCAGGAATTCGTCGTGATTGCCGGGAATATAGACGATCTTGGCGCCGGCCCTGCCCTTGCGGAGCAGTTTCTGCACGACGTCGTTATGCGTCTGCGGCCAGTACCAGCCGGACCTCAAACGCCAGCCGTCGACGATGTCGCCGACGAGGTAGAAAGTGTCGGCGTCGTGCACGCGGAGGAAGTCGAGAAACAGCTCCGCCTGGCAGCCCTTGGTGCCTAAATGGATGTCCGAGATGAAGAGTGTGCGGACACGGCGATTCGTAGGGCGTAGTGCATTCATGCACCCCACTAAACACCGTTTCATATCGCTTTTATGACAGTGAAAAGCGGCCTAAACGCCTTGGAAAATTAACCTTTCCAGAGGGCGTGGAAATGGTGCACCGGGCCGTGCCCGTGCCCGACATCGAGCTCGTCGGAGGCGCGGATGGCTCCCGAAATATAGGCCTTGGCGATGGCCACCGCGCTTTTGAGATCCTCGCCATGAGCAAGGCCGGACGCGATGGCCGAGGACAGCGTACAGCCCGTGCCATGCGTGTTCTGCGTCGCAACACGGCGGGCCGTAAAGCGGCTGAGCCCCGTCTCGTCGATCAGGATATCGACGCTCTCCTGCGTCGTGCCGTGGCCGCCTTTGATCAGGACGGCGCGGCAGCCGAGCTTCATCAGCTTCTCGGCCTGCCAGATCATGTCCTCTTCGGTTTCGGCGACCGGCTCATCGAGGAGGGCTGCGGCTTCCGGCATGTTCGGCGTAATGACAAGCGCTTTTGGAATGAGGATGGTGCGGAGCGCCTCGACCGCTTCAGGCACGAGAAGCCGGTCGCCGGACGCCGCGACCATCACCGGATCGACGACGATCGTGCGCGCACCGTAGCGCGTCAGTGAGGAAGCGACGGTCTCGATCACTTCCGGCCGCGACAGCATGCCGATCTTCACCGCTTTGACGTCAAGATCGTCGAACACGGACGACAGCTGTTCGGCGATGAAAGGCGGCGGCACGTCGTGAATCGAACGCACGCCCATCGTGTTCTGGGCCACGAGCGCCGTGATGACAGTCGCACCATAGACGCCGAGCGCCGAAAAGGTCTTGAGATCGGCCTGGATGCCCGCCCCGCCCGAAGGGTCGGTACCGGCAATAGTGAGCGCAATCGGAATATGGGTATGGGACGTCATTTCCCGCTTTCCTCCGCCGGCATGACCCGGATCAGGTTCGTGGGTTGGCCGGCCGAAATGGCCGCCTCTCAGCGTGTTTCCACACGCACCCCAAGCAGACGGGTGTCACATAAAGGCCAGCCCTCCCCAGCGCAAGCCATGGGGCTCAGGCCGGGGGCTGGGCTACTTTCTGGGCCCGGGCGCGCTCGATGCCGCGCCGCCGCTCGTCCCGGATGACGAGGAAGCCCGACAGGATGACGACAAGCCCCCCGGCCAGGCCGAACCAGCCCGGCAGATCGCCGAAGGCCAGCCAGCCGATCGACAGCGCCCAGATGAGCGTCGTGTATTCGAAGGGCGCAATGACGGAGGCCTCGGCATAACGGTATCCGGAGGTCAGGAAGATCTGGCCGACGCCACCGAGAATGCCGATCCCGACCAGCGCCACGGCCGTCCAGACATCGGGCCAGACCCAGCCGAACGGCAGAGTCGCAAGTCCGAACAGCGTCGAGAACACTGTGAAGAAGAAGACGACGGAGGCCGTCGTTTCCGTCTGCACGAGACGGCGGATCTGGATCATGGCGCAGGCGGTGAAGAAGGCGCCGCCAAGCGCAAACAGCGCGCCTTCGAGCGCCCGCATCCCCTCGCCGCGTCCGCTGGCAATGGCGCGCTGCATCTGTCCGTCGGTGATGTGCGGCCAGAACATCACCGCAACGCCTAAAAGGCCGAGCAGCACCGCGGCAACGCGCGGCACGCGCAGCGGCTCACCGAGAACGAGCGCCGCCAGCACAACGGTGATCAGCGGCGACGCATAATGGATCATGGTCGCATCGGGCAAAGGAATGCGCGCAAGCCCTGAAAACATGCAGAACATCGCCAAAACGCCGACACTCGAGCGGATGAAATGGCCGCCGGGCCGCGCCGTGCGCACATCGCCGAGCTGGCCTTGCCAGAAGAGCCACAAGAGAATCGGCACAAGAGCAAAAGCCGAACGCGCGAAAACCACTTCGCCGGCGGGCACATCTTCGCCGATCGAGCGGATCAGCGCGGCCATCACGGTGAAGCAGAACGCCGATGCGATTTTATAGAGAATGCCGGTCAGCATAGCGCGCAAGAAAAAAGCCCGCGCGCCAGACGGTGGGCGCGCGGGCCTTGGTGGTGTGATCGCGAAAACAGAATCACTCTAGCGCCTCTCCGACCGGAGCGAAGCGCAAATCTCCGTGATCGGTCATGCGCCGGTTGCAGATCGCAACCGGGAACTTTGGACTTGCCGCGCCGTTTGGTCGTTCGGACATGCGCCTGCAATTTCTCTGTCACGGCCAAGGTCCAGATTGGCCGCGGGATCGGCCCGGAGTTGAAGCGATGTCGGACGTTTACCTTATCGAAGTCGGCGGCCGGGCGGTCGGGCTGGTGGCCCGGGACGAGGACGGCCTTTCCTACCGGTTTCATGCCGCCGTTCCGCGGGCTTTCGGCCTCGACGGACGGGTGTTCAAAACCCCCGACGACGCCCAGGCGGCGGCCCGTAAGGCCTTGGGCGCAAAGCCCTCCGAGGCCCCCTCCCAGCTCGAGGATGCCGCCTGAAACGGGTAAACATAGAAGGTGGTTACCCTGCGTAGAAATAAGGCAAGGAAGCTCTTGATTTTGCACCGGTAGATCGTGCTAGGTTTCCGTCCTGAAAGGGCAGTTAAGCCCTTCATCAGGGGGAAACGAAGAAATGAAACATCTTAAATTTGCTTCGCTGGTCGCTCTGTCGCTGGCGATCGGCGGTGGCTACGCCTATGCCCAGACGGCGCCGGCGGCCAAGGCTGAAGAGAAGAAGGAAGAGATGCCGAGCCCGGCAGTCGAGAAGTACGCCCGTGACTTCCTCGCCAAATGGGGTTCGGATCCGGAGCTGATCGCTGCGGTCAAGGCTTCCACGGCCGAGCACAAGAAGCTCTCCTATGACGACGTCGAAATCCTCGACAACCAGTGGCGTGCCGCCAAGGTCAAGGACTCGAAGGAAGAAGACGACGTCAAGGCCGTCAAGAAGTCCCTTGGCAAGCTCAAGGAAATCGCTCCGGACAAGGACGACAAGGCCCATCTCGCGGCCGGCGAAGCGCTCATCAAAGCGGCTCGCGGCAGCGCGACCTCGAAGTTCCTGCAGAAGCAGCTCGAAGCCGCTCAGCCGAAGGACGCCGTCACCGAAATCTTCGTGATGGACGGCTGGGGCTGGAACGTCGGTCAGACCGGCGGCACCTCGGACTACTATCAGGGCGACGAAGGCAAGTGGCAGAAGACCTTCGCGAAGGGCGACGCGAACGAAGTTGAAGTCCTCCCGATCGTCGAGGAAGACGGCATCCGCTACAGCCAGATCTCGCTGCCCATCAAGGACGGCGACAAGAACATCGGCGCCGTGACCATCGGCGTCGACGTCAGCAAGGTGAAGTAATCCGCACGGATTGCTCTTGCCGCACAGGCTCGAGAAAAGGGCGGCCTCGGCCGCCCTTTTTTCTTGAGACTGCTTTCTCGAATATCCGAGTGAAGGGTTTTGCCGATGAGGCCGTCCGTTCTCGTTGCTCTGCTCGTCATGGCCGCCTCACCGGCCGCCGCACAGCAGGCGCTGGATACCGGTATGGAACACAAGCCGCGCGTGACGGCCTATGCGCGCGACTTCATCAAAGGTTTTGCCGACGATCCGATGCTGCATGCGGTCGTCCGCGAGTCGACCAAATCGCACCGCAAGCTCGACTGGGGCGAAGCCCGCGCCCTCGACCGCCGCTGGAAGAACGAACTCGCCGACAAAACGCCCGACGGGCTGGTCGACACGGTGTCGCATAACGCCTTGTCGAAATGGCTGAAGCAGCAGCAGGACGGCGCACCGGGCGGCGCGGTGACGGAAATCCTCATCATCGACGGGCTCGGCTGGAATATCGGCCAGACCCTCGTCACCTCCGACTTTTTCCAGGGCGACGAGCTGCAATGGCAGGACATATTGCCCAATGCCCCCAATGCGGTCGCGGTCTCGGAGCTTGAGGACAACGGGCACGGACAAAAGAGCCTGGCCCTCGTCTCCCTGCCCATCACCGACGGAGACACCAATATCGGGGTCATAACCCTCGGCGTGGACGTCAGTAAAATTCCCTGAGCGGCCTGCCAAGCTCCATCTCGCGGCTATGTATTTCTACGCGCGCTTTTGGAAACCAGCTATTCACAGTTGTAGAGGCTCTCTATCCGCTGCGCGCAATCGGCGGCGGACGGCATATGCAGGCGAAAAAGGCCCTTCTGGAATGGAACACGGACGAGGCACGGGTCTCCGCGCTTTACCGTTTTGCCCTATCGGCACTCCTCGCCTCGCGCGAGGTCAGCTGGATTACCGGCATGACGGCCGAGAAATTCGGCGTTAAGGCCGTCAGCATCGCCTTCATGGAAAAATCGCATCTGCGCTTCCGTCCGAAGGTGAGCGGAGCCAAGGGCCTCCTGCCGCGCAGCGAGGCCCTCTGCCGCGAAACCATCGATAGCGGCCGGACCATCGTGGTCGAGGATTTGTGCGCGGACCACGCCTTCGCCAGCGCTCCAAGCGTCGTGAACCCGCCTCATCTGCGCTTCTTCGCAAGTGCGCCTATTACCTTCGAGGAAGAACAGCACCGGATCGGCGCACTTGTTCTGGTCGATACGCGGCCGCGCGAGTTTCCGCCGGCCAGCTCCGCCCTCCTGGAATCGATCGCCTCCCATATCGTGCCTTGGCTTCTCGACCCCAAACGGGGTGATTTCCGGATCTGACAGCCAAAAAACGCTGTGCTGGCCTGGAACTCTCCGCCAAACGTTTCGGGGGTGGACAGCCCCCTCCCGTCTGTTACCTCGACCTCCCGCGCGGAAACACCAAATTCCGCGAGACGGTGCGGGCGCATAGCTCAGTTGGTAGAGCAGCTGACTCTTAATCAGCGGGTCCTAGGTTCGAGCCCTAGTGCGCCCACCAATCTTCTCTCAGAGACAATCTGGAAAAGACGGTGGAACGGTTTTTTCCGCCCCTCACCCGGCTCGAATCCATCCTGCCCCAGCGAAAACGACTAACCGACGAAACCGGCGCTGATACCTCACAATCCCTTGACGCATAGGTTGCATTAGGGTGAACTTATGCTGGGGCTGGAAGTTGAATGTCTTCGCAAACTACTGATTTAAATGCGCTTTATGGAGCGGTCTTTGACCCAGGCGCTGACGTTCGAGAGCCAGAAAAAGCTCGGCGGCAACAGACACTGTTTGCTCTCAATAAATATCACGGCACCTTAAAAGCCATGATGGCCGCGGCAGAAAAGAAGGCTCCGGCCTCTTACTGTCTCTTCAACGAATTCAGCTATTTGTGGCTCGTAAACGCGAAAGGCGCGATTCTCCTGGCTTTGGAAGAAACTCTGGAAAGCTCTGACTCGGAAACCACCTATCCGGCAGCCCGGTCGTGCAAGTTGATTTCAAAAGACATGAAGCTTGGTCATCCCGCGCTGCTAGCGTCCCAGAAAGGTGCTCGGATCGCCGGGGAAATTATGTTTGATCTGACCTCGAAACCGCCTGGCTGGATCATAAATAACAGATCTGGAAGGTATGGCTCGGCCAAGATTGGCCGGACGAGAGATCACTTGGTCAACGTCGCCAAGCTGTTCAAAAAATACGACATTACGGTTAGGCCTAGCTTCTGGGCGGGCGCATGAGAGAACTTCACAAACTCGGGCATCTCACACCAGGCGAGCTGAGCAAGGCCGCCAGAGCCCTGAAACGCAAATCTTTAAAATTCGAGCAGTTCGTGTCGGACTGTTTGGAGTCTGTGGATCACCTCCACCGTAGCGTTTCGACGATTTCCAAAGGTGATCTCGAGGATATCTCGCTTCGAGCTGGAGATACTCGAACAATTATGGCTGAGGCGGGACTACCGTTTGATGATTTTCCGATCAACAGGTCTAAGAATGACGCGAGGGTTCTATTTTCGCGAGGAGTCCGCGGTTGTAACTACTACGAGCTGGTAGACTTACGGGAAGAGATGCTGAAAGCCGAGTCAGCTCCGGCCACGAACGTGAAAATAGTTGGCGAGACAAAACTCGAGCATCCAATGACCAAGAGTGTCGTTGAACTTTTGGCAGCGTCAGTCGCGAAGAGCGGAACTACGCCTTCTCCTGCCGAAATAAAAAAGCTCCGGCAGTTCGTTCAGATCAGTGAGGCGTTCAAGACATTTAGTGCAACAATCAAGAAGTTTAAGGCGCTTCACGGAGAGACTAGAAAGCCGGTGAAGGATGCCCCTGCCAGCAGCGGTACACGCGTGAAGGCGACGCGAGATAAGCGGCCAGTCAGATAATCCGAGATTCTCAAGAGTCTAGAATTGGCGGCAGCGGTCCACGCCTTTCCGATTAGTCGCAATTGCTCCGCCCTAGGAGCATGATTGAGAGCGGACGGCACCTGATCACCCTTCACCATCTCCCAGTACTGTATCTTGTAAATATCGTTGCGCTCTCGGCCGCGTCGTTCGCGAACGCTTGATATTTGGAGGGTGATTTCTCCGTCAGTGCATTGAGTCGCCACCTTAGCCGCGATCAGCGGATAGCCCTGCCCGTCCGTACGCCAGCCCGGATCTTCCGTGACTGCCTTGGCCCTCGACGCATCGGCGCGCTCGCCGGAAAGCCCGATAAGCGAACGCCGAGCCAAATCACTTCGCTCGTGCAACGAGCATTGCGGCAGCAGCGTGGAGCCGCGCGGCAAACACACAGGATCTTATTAGCAAGCGCTTAACTGATGTTAACAGGCCGTTAACCGTACCGCCTCCAGTCTGCCGGCAGTTTCCAGTGTCCAGTAGCGGAGGTCGCCTTGTCGACGATCACCAAGAACTCCATGCGTCTGATCGGACGCTCCTACATGGCCTTCGCACTGACGCCGGAGGCGCCGGTCGCAGACTGGCTTGCAGACCTCGACGTCAGGCTTGCCCGCGCTCCTGAATTCTTCGCCGATCGGGCGGTTGTCCTCGACCTGACGAGCGTCAGGCTGAGCCGCGCGGGAATAGAGCACCTCGTCGCAGGCCTACTCGAACGCAAGGTGCGCGTGATGGGCCTTGAAGGCGTCGATCCGTCCAAGCTCGGACCGAGCCTGCCGCCGCTCTTACACGGCGGGCGCGCCGCCGCAGCAGCAGAGATCGTGAAAAAAACCGGCCCGGCAGAAAAGCCCGCGCCCTCATCTCCCCGGCCGACGTCATTACTGCTCAATGAGCCCGTACGCTCGGGCCAGTCGATTGTTTTCCCCGAGGGCGATATCAGCGTGCTCGGCTCGGTCGCGTCGGGAGCGGAGATCGTCGCGGGCGGATCGATCCACATTTACGGAACGCTTCGCGGCCGCGCCATGGCCGGCAGCCTCGGCAACAATCCCGATGCGCGCATCTTCTGCCAGAAAATCGAAGCCGAGCTGCTCGCCATCGGCGGCTATTACAGGACGGCAGACGAGATCGACGACACGCTGCGCGGCGGCGCCATGCAGGCATGGCTCGACGGCACCGAGCTCAAAATCACAGCACTGCAATAACAACAGAGGGGGTCCGCAAAATGTCAAAGGTAATAGTAGTGACATCCGGCAAAGGCGGCGTGGGGAAAACCACGACAACCGCTGCTCTCGGCGCCGCGCTCGCACAGGCCGGCGAATCCGTGGTGGTCGTCGATTTCGACGTCGGCCTCAGAAATCTCGATCTGGTCATGGGCGCTGAGCGCCGCGTGGTGTTCGATCTGATCAACGTCATTCAGGGCGTGGCCAAACTTCCGCAGGCGCTGATCCGCGACAAGCGGCTCGACACGCTTTGGCTTTTGCCCGCCTCGCAGACGCGCGACAAGGATGCGCTGACCGAGGACGGTGTTCAAAAGGTCATCGCCGAGCTCCGGGAGAAGTTCGACTGGGTGATCTGCGACAGCCCGGCCGGCATCGAACGCGGCGCCATGCTGGCGATGCGGCACGCCGATGCGGCCGTCATCGTCACCAATCCCGAAGTGTCGTCGGTGCGCGATTCAGACCGCATCATCGGCATGCTCGATTCAAAGACCGAGAAGGCGGAGAAAGGCGAGCGGATCGAAAAGCATCTGCTCATCACGCGCTATGATGCGGCGCGCGCTTCGCGCGGCGAGATGCTGTCGATCGAAGACGTGCTCGACATCCTCTCGACGCCACTGCTCGGCATCATTCCCGAGAGCGAGGAAGTGCTGAAGGCTTCGAATATCGGCACGCCCGTCACGCTGAGCGACCGGTCGAGCGCGCCGGCCCAGGCCTATATCGAGGCGGCCAGGCGTCTCCAGGGCGAAGACGTCGAAATGACGATACCGCTTGTGAGGAAAGGATTGCTCGACAAGCTGTTTGGGCGGAGGGCCGCATGAGCATGCTCAAACTGTTCCAAAGGAGCGGCTCGGCACCGGTCGCGCGCGAACGGCTTCAGATCCTGCTCGCTCACGAACGTAAGAGCGTCGGCCGGTCCGATTTGCTGTCCATTCTCCGCGACGAAATCCTCGCGGTCGTCGCAAAACACGTCGCGCTCGATCCGGACAAGGTCGAGATCAGGATGGACCGCGGAGAGTCCGTATCGACACTCGAGGTCGATATCGAAATTCCAAGCAAGTTCGCCACGGCCTGAGCCCGAAGAGTTCCGGCTATCGCGGTCTCAGGATGCCGCGCGGCCGACTTTGCTCTTGAGAAGCTGGGCAAAGCGGACGCGATCCATCGCGTCGGCAAAAACATGCCCCTGCGCGGAATGGCAGCCGAGATTTCTGAGGAAGGTTGCGTCGGCCAAAGTCTCGATGGAATTGCAGCAGAGATTGGCCTTGTAGATCTTTGCGAGATCGAGCGCCGCGCGGCAGATGGCGGCACGCGCCGGATTTTTGCTGACATCCTGCCCGATCTCGGGATGAAGCTTGATCTCGGCCGCGCCGATTTCGGAGAGATCAGCCGTCATGGTGTTGCCGAGCCCGAAATTGTCGAGCGAGATGACGACGCCGTGCTGGCGCATCTTCGCACCGAATTCCTTCAGCTCGTCGATCGCCGCAATCGTATCGACCGCATCGACTTCGACGATGAGGCCGGGCCAACGGCTGTCTTCCGGGCGGTGGGCGCGTATGAGGTCTGAAAACTCTTCGATCTCCAGCGCTTCGAGCGGGATGTTGACCGACAGAACGAGATTGAAGCCGAGACGGTAGAACGGCTCCCAGGAGGCCAAAGCCGCCCGCATCGAGCCGAGGCCCAGCAGGCGCAAATCCTGCGCCGTCGAATGCGGAAGGAAGGAACCGGGCAAAAGCTCGCCATGGATCGGATGCTGGACGCGCGCCAAGGTCTCGGCGCCGGCAAGCTGCATCGTGCGCAGCGCGATTTTCGGCTGATAGGCGAAGCTCATCCATTTTTTGCTGAGCGCGGTTGCCAGATGCACGGTCGCCTGCCCGGCGGAATTGCGCGACAATCCTTGCGTCTCAATGACTTCGATCAGATCCTCCGGCATCAGCAGCGCCGGCATCGGCGGCAGAACGCGCGGGCCCCCTTTGATGCTCGGCAGATGCACGATGCCGTGCCCGGCCCCGATCGGCTGCACGAGACCGTCATAGGAGATCGATGCCAGCCGGGTGACCGTGTCCGACGCCTTCGCCGGATCGTCGAAACTCGAAATGACGAGATGCGGCTTGCGCTTGCCGAAATCCTCCGCGTCGATCGATGCGACCTCGCGGACTTTCATGCCACTGCGCGACAAGGCCTGAAGCACGTTCGAGCGCTCCGGTCCAAGCGGCTGGACGACGACACATTCGGTTGAGCCCAGAACGGGTTGGCCGCCGGGAGGCGGCGCGTCCGCCGGCGACAGGACACGCGGACGGCGGGAAGGCTTGGGGCGCTTCCCGAAAAACCGGTTCAGAAGATCTTCGATCGTAGACTGCACGTTCGGTCCTCACGACCCCCGCAGGGACCATGAAAGCGCCTTGACCGTAAATACGCGCTTAAGCCGCTCGATGGGCTTATAGGCAATCGCCGCTAATCGGTCTCTTCGAACACTTCCTTGCGCTTTTTGGAAATGCCCGGGAGAAGGACGATGACCAGGGCGATCACCGACAAAGTCAGCAGGACGGCGCTGATCGGCCGTTGGGCGAAATTGATGAAAATTGTCGGATCGCCGCGCGAGATGATCATTGCCCGCCGCAAATGCTCCTCGAGCAGCGGGCCGAGAACAAAGCCGAGGAGAAGCGGCGCCGGCTCGCAATCGAGCTTCAGCAGCAGCCAGCCGACGGCGCCGAACAGCGCGATGGCGTAAAGATCGAACGGGTTGTTCGCGACCGAGTAAACGCCGATCGAGGCGAAGGCGATGATGGCCGGAAACAGCGTGTGATAGGGCACGCGCAGGAGACGGACCCAGATGCCGATCAGCGGCAGATTGAGGATGACCAGCATCAGATTGCCGATCCACATCGAGGCGATGATACCCCAGAAGAGTTCGGGCTGGCTGCGCGCAACTTCCGGACCGGGCACGATGCCTTTGATGATCATCGCGCCGATCATCAGCGCCATTACCGGGTTTGCCGGAATGCCGAGCGTCAGCATCGGGATGAAGCTCGTCTGCGCGCCGGCATTGTTGGCGCTTTCGGGCGCGGCGACACCCTCGATCGCGCCTTTGCCGAATTCATGCGAATAGGGCGAGATGCGCTTTTCGATCGTGTAGGCGGCAAAGCTCGCGAGGATGGCGCCGCCGCCGGGCAGAACGCCGAGCAGAGAGCCGAGCGCCGTGCCGCGCAGGATCGGCGCCACCATGCGCCCGAAGTCTTCCCGTGTCGGCATGAGGCTCGTGACCTTGGCGATTACCGCATCGCGCGTCTTCTCGCCTTCCATATTGCGGAGAATTTCGGCGATGCCGAAAACGCCCGCCGCGACCGCCACGAACGAAACGCCGTCGGCAAGTTCGAGCTGATCCATGGTGAAGCGCGGCGTGCCGGTATAGATGTCGGTGCCGACAAGGCCGAGCATCAGGCCGAGCACGATCATGGCCAATGCTTTCAGCACCGAGCCGTGCGCCAGTGCGACCGAGCAGACAAGGCCGAGCACGACGAGCGAGAAATATTCCGGCGGGCCGAATTTCAGCGCGACTTCCGTCAGCGGCGGCGCGAGCAGCGCAATGACGAAGGTCGCAACCGTGCCGGCGAAGAAGGAGCCGATGGCGGCGGCGGCGAGCGCCTGGCCCGCCCTGCCCTTGCGCGCCATCTGATAGCCGTCGACCGAAGTCACCGCGGACGAGCTTTCGCCCGGCAGATTGATCAGGATCGCCGTGGTCGAGCCGCCATATTGCGCGCCGTAATAGATACCCGACAGCATGATGAGCGCGGGCGTCGGATCGAGCGGATAGGTGATCGGCAGCAGCATCGCCGTCGTTGCCGTGGGCCCAAGCCCCGGCAGAACGCCGACCAGCGTTCCGAGCAGAACGCCGATGAAGCAGTACATGAGGTTTTCGGGCGAGGCGGCCGTCGAAAGGCCGAGCGCGAGGTTATGAAGAATGTCCATTACCAGAACCTCACCCAGGGACCGAAGAGCTCGATCGGCAGGCCGAGCCCCCATTTGAAGACGGCGGCGCAGAAGATCGAAAGGCCGATCGACAGCGCAAAGGCCAGCGGCACCGTCATCTTGCTGGAGGAGAAGCTCGAGGCGAGCGCGACGATGAACACCGCCGGCATCAGGCCGATATTCTTGAGCGTCAGACCGAAAATGACCGTCGAGGGCAGGATCAGAAGAAGCGCGCGCCAGGGAATAACGCCGAAATCGACATCGGGCTTGCCGAAGCTTTTCGCCGAGATGAGCACGCCGAGAAAGATGATGAGGCCGCAGAGCACGAGCGGGAAATAACCCGGGCCCATGCGTGTTGCGGTGCCGATATCGAGATCGCGCGCGCCGACCGCAAACAGAAGGCCGATGACGATAAAGACCAGACCGCAGATAAGGTCCTTGCGATTGACGGTCATGAAGCTCCCCTCGCCTCAAACTGTTCGAGCGACCAGTGGTTCATCAGCACATCATAATGGACGCGCGCCGCATAGCCGGTGCGGATACGCGCATCGCGTGCACCGCGATCGAAAAAGGAATGGATGTCGTGCGTACACGAGCCCAGATAGGACACCATGGAGGCTTGCATCCATGGGAAATCGGGATCGTCTTTTTCGGTAAGCCCCGTACGCTCTGAGACAAAGCGCTTGGCGATCATATAGGCCGTCTCGCCGCTTGTGCATTTGTCCTCGCGCGCCAGAGCAACCGGAAGTACGGCGAACAGGCCGAAAAACAGCGCGGGATAAACGAGCCTTGCGGCGATGAAGCGTGAACGCGGGGTCATTGAAACAAAACCGGCCCGCTTTCGCGGGCCGGTTCCTTGTTTCTTAGTCAGCGTATTCGCCGGCTGCCTCGATGATCGGTTTCCAGCGGGCGATCTCCGATTTCAGCTTGGCCTCGAGCGCCGCGGGCGTTGCATCGGCGTCCGAGGACGGAACGGTGCCGAGCGAGGCGAAGCGCTCGACGACGACCGGATCCTTCAGCGCCTTCTGCAGCGCCGGAACGAGCTTGTCGATCGCGGCCTTCGGCGTGCCCTTCGGCGCGTAAAGACCGTGCCAGATGCCGACTTCGAAGCCCGGCAGACCGGCTTCGGCGCCGGTCGGCACATCCGGAAGAGCCGGGATGCGCGTCTTGGTCGTCGTGCCGTAGGCCTTGATCTTCTTTTCCTTGATCTGGTTCGTGACGTTGGTCGACTGGTCGCACATCACGTCCACCTGGCCGCCCATGAGGTCGGTCAGCGCCGGGCCCGTGCCCTTATAGGGAACGGCCGTCAGCTTGGTCTTGATCGCCGACATGAACAGCATGCCGCACAGATGCGAGGCCGAGCCGATGCCGGCATTGGCGTAGTTCACCTTGTCGGCATTGGCCTTCACATAATCGACGACGCCCTTGAGGTCCGTCGGTTCGAAGGTCGGCTTGGCGACGAGGATCATCGGCACATCGGTGACGAGGCCGACATAGTCGAAGGCGTTGAGCGGGTCGTAGGCCAGTTTGCGGTAGAGGCTGGCGGAGGTCGCCATGCCGATATGGTGGAGCAGGAGCGTGTAGCCGTCCGGAGTCGCCTGGGCCACCTTGCCGGCGCCGAGAGTACCGCCGGCGCCGCCGGCGTTCTCGACCACGACCTGCTGGCCAAGATCCTTGCTCATGCTTTCCGCGACGAGACGCGTCACGGTGTCAGTCGGGCCGCCGGCCGCAAACGGCACGACCACGGTGATCGGACGCTCGGGATATTCGGCGAAGGCAGGTCCGGCAAAAAGCGCGGTAACCGCTACCGCGGCAAGAAGCTTGCGCATTGGTTTCTCTCCCTACGGAACGTCTATCGGGCTCAACTGACCCCCGCGTTCCTCAACCGCAATTTGAGGCAAAAGCGCATGACGTTGCAAGGGGTTCGGACCCCGTTTGGACCCGCACGCTCAAATTGAGCCGTGTTGAGCGAGTCTTAATAAGCGTGCGTCTATTGTCCGGACCCATTCAGCCGAAATTCAACGGTTCAAGAGTATGTTAAATCCGATCTTCGGGTTTTTCGGGATGACGCCCAGCACCAGTTTCAGCCATTGGTTCGCCCGGCGCGCGGTGCCCGGTGTGGTCGCCATCATCGCAATCGTGTTCTTCATCATGGGCGGTTTCGTCTATGAGATCGGCACTTCCATCGATCAGCGCTCGGCCCGGCGCACCTCAAGCTTTGCCGATGTCGCCCTCAACGCCCAGCGCGAGGAGATGGAGCGTGTCTCCAAGGATTATGCCGGCTGGGGCGAAGCCTATCGCCACCTCCATCCCGATCTCGACCTCACTTGGGCTTACGGCTCGAGCAATATGGGATCGACCCTTTTTCCCGATTATGGGCTGAACTTTCTCGTCGTCGTCGGTCCCGGCAATGTGACGAACTATGCCGTCGTCGATGGCAAGCTGATCAACCCCCTGCCCGTGGAAAGGCTTTTGACCGGCGGCACAATGCTGCTCGTCGAGCGGGCCCGCGACAGCGGAACAGAGACCGTTCCGGTCTCCGGCTTCCTGATGTGGGGCAAATGGCCTGTGCTCGTGACGGCCGCGGTGATCTCACCGGGCGGCGATCCCACCGTCCCGGTTGTCCCGGGCCCGGCTTCGGTGCTGCTCATCGGCTATGCGCTGACGCCGGAGAAACTCATTGCCGCCGGCGACAAATACTCCATCCCTGATTTCCGCCTGCGCCAGCCGCAATACGAAGCGGCCTTCGCCGAAAAGATCCTGTTTACGGAAGACGGCCGCCGCGGCGCGGTTCTGGAATGGAACCCCGACAGGCCCGGCCGCGCGCTGATGCGGCGCGTCTTCCCGTGGCTGGGCGGTGCGGCAGCGCTTCTTGCCGTCCTGACCTTCCTCTTCCTGCGCCACGCCTTCCAGACGACGCAGGTTCTTGAATCCAATGCGCGCGAACTTGCGGAAGCGCAGGCCAAGGCCGAGCATCTTGCCCTGCACGATGCGGTCACCGGCCTTCCGAACCGCGCCATGCTGATGGACCATGTCGAAACGGAACTGCGCAAGAACGCGGTCTGTACGGCGCTCTTCTATATGGATCTCGACCGCTTCAAACCGGTCAACGACCTTATGGGCCGCGAGGCCGGCGACGCCATCCTTCTTGAGGTCGCCAAACGGCTGAAATCTTCTGTCGGCGACAACGATCTCGTCGCTCGCGTTTCCGGCGACGAGTTTGCCGTCGCCGCCTGCCTGACGGGTCCGGAAGAAGCCGAAGGGCTCTGCCGCAAGCTCACCGAGGCTGTCGGCCGGACGATGAGCGTCGGCGGCACGGACATGCAGGTCGGCATGTCGATCGGCGTCGCGCTCGCACCGAACGACGCACATACGGGCTCGGACCTCATACAGCGCGCCGATCTTGCGATGTATCAGGCCAAGCAGGAACGGCGCGGCAGCTACCGCTTCTTCGCGCCGGAAATGAACGATCTGGCGCTCGTTCGCCAGACGCTGGAAATGGATCTGCGCCGCGCCGTCAAAGCTGGCGAGTTCGACCTGCATTTCCAGCCGCGCTTCGATACACGCACGCTGAAACCCGTCAGCGTCGAGGCGCTGATGCGCTGGCAGCATCCCGAGCGCGGCATGATCCCGCCCGCCCAATTCATTCCGCTCGCCGAGGAACTCGGCCTCATCCACGAGATGGGCGCCTGGAGTCTGCGGCATGCCTGTTCGGTCATCGCAAGCTATGAAGGCATCGCCGTCTCGGTGAACATTTCGCCCGTTCAGTTCCGCGATCCGGGACTTGCCGATCTCGTCGCCTCGATCCTCAAAGAAACCGGGCTTGCGCCGCACCGCCTCGAACTCGAACTCACCGAGGGCGTACTGCTCGAAAACACCGAAATGGCGCAGACGGTGCTGACCGCATTGAAAAAGCTCGGTGTGACCTTGGCCATGGACGATTTCGGCACCGGCTATTCCTCGCTCGGCTACCTCCAGCACTTCCCGTTCGACCGGCTCAAGATCGATCAGGCATTCGTCTCGCAATTGACGGCACAGGACAGTTCACGCCCGATCGTTCAGGCCATACTCGCAATGGCGCGCTCGCTCGGCATTTCGGTCACCGCCGAAGGCGTCGAAACGGCCGAGCAGTTCATGCTGCTGCGCGCCGATCAGTGCGCCGAGGTGCAGGGCTTTTTCCTGGCCAAGCCCGTGCCGCTGGCCGAGCTCCGACAGACTTTGTCCGTCCCGCCCGACCAGATCCTGAGCCGCACCGCGGCATAAACAAAAAAGGCCGCTCCTTTGGAGCGGCCTTTTTCATTACGATGCTGCGGGCCTCAGGCGACGGCCTGGGCTCCTTGAGATTTGCGCTTGATGATCAGCTTGTTCAGCGAGGCCACATAGGCTTTCGCGCTCGCCACCAGCGTATCAGGATCGGCGGCGCGGCCGGTGACCGTCTTGCCGTTCTCGGTCAGGCGTACCGACACTTCGGCCTGCGCGTCCGTGCCCTCCGTCACGGCGTGGACCTGATAGAGTTCCAGCACCGCATCATGCGCGACGAGCTGCTTGATCGAGTTGAAGATGGCATCGACCGGACCGTTGCCGGTGGACTGAACCGTCTTCTCAACCCCGTCAATGCTCATGGTGAGCGTCGAGGATTGCGGACCGGTCGTTCCGGCAATGACGGCCAGCGAAATGACCTTCAGACGATCGTCGGCATGGGCGACTTCGTCATCGACCAGCGCCTCGATATCCTCGTCGTAGACATTCTTCTTGCGGTCGGCGAGCGCCTTGAACCGCATAAAGGCGTCCTCCAGCGCGTTCTCGCCCAGCTGATAGCCGAGATCCTTCAGCTTTTCGCGGAAGGCGTGGCGGCCCGAATGCTTGCCCATGACCAGCGAGGTCGCTTTCACGCCGACGCTTTCGGGCGTCATGATCTCGAATGTCTGCGCATTCTTCAGCATGCCGTCCTGATGGATGCCGCTCTCATGCGCAAAGGCGTTCCGGCCGACAATCGCCTTGTTGTACTGGACCGGAAAAGCCGAGACCGCCGAGACGAGTTTCGAGGCACGCATCAGCATGGTCGTGTCGATGCCCGTCGAATACGGCAGCACATCTTTGCGCGTGCGGATCGCCATCACGACTTCTTCCAGCGCGGCATTGCCGGCGCGCTCGCCGAGGCCGTTGATCGTGCATTCGATCTGGCGGGCGCCGTTGGCGACACCGGCCAGCGAGTTTGCGACCGCGAGGCCGAGATCGTCATGGCAGTGCGTGGAGAAAATCACCTTGTCGGCATTCGGCACGCGCTCACGCAGCATCTTGATGAGCGCGCCATATTCTTCCGGCGTGGCGTACCCAACGGTGTCGGGAATGTTGATCGTCGTGGCGCCGGCCTTGATGGCGGCCTCGACGCAGCGGCACAGATAATCCGGCTCGGTGCGCGTTGCGTCCATCGCCGACCATTCGACATCGTCGGTGTAGGAACGCGCGCGCGTCACGGACGCGACGACACGCTCGAACACCGCCTCCTCGTCGAGCTGCATCTGATATTTGCGGTGCAGCGGCGAGGTGCCGATGAAGGTGTGGATGCGGCCGCGGCGCGCCGGCTTGATGGCTTCGGCGCAGCGGTCGATGTCCTTGAAGTGCGCGCGGGCGAGACCGCAGATCACACTGTCTTTGGCGCGCTTTGAAATTTCGAGGACGCTCTCAAAATCGCCTTCCGAGGCGATCGGGAAACCGGCTTCGATGACATCGACTCCCATTTCGACGAGAACGTCGGTGACTTCGAGCTTCTCCTCGAAGGTCATGGTGGCGCCGGGCGATTGCTCGCCGTCGCGCAAAGTCGTGTCGAAAATAATGACGCGGTCGGCGTCTTTCGGTGCGGTGGTCATCGGGCTCTGCCTTCTGGAATTTTGCCCGGCTGGAAAGCGGGCGTCGGGTTTATCTTCTGAGCGGAAAAGATCCCCTGAGCGCCCAGGCGAAAGCCCGGCCGGCGATCAGGGGCGGCTAAGAAGGAGCCCGGAAAGAAGGCGCGCGACGCCGGCGGCGAAACGCCGTGCCGTTGTGTCGTCGATCATGGTGCGGACCAGCATGGTCTCGTTCCCGTTGCGCCTAAAACTACTCTGCCCCGCCACCTCTTACTAAAAGATGAGGCAGGACGGGCCGGGTGATACGCGTTTTGGGCGTTTGGGGCAAGTATAAGCCCCGCCGGGGGCTTGCAGGCCCCCCGGTCGGCGCGCACTAATCAGGCCGTTTCGGGGGGTGCCATGATCCGTTTCGTCTCAGCCGCCGCAATTGTCCTCCTGGCCTCCGCAGGGGCCGCCACGGCCGGCTGCAAGGAAGACATCGCCAAATTCCAGAAGCTTATCGACGGCGACCTGAAGACCGGCTTCATCGCCAAGGGCGTCTACGACAAGGTCAATGGCGAGCTCAAGGCCGCCGCCGGGCTCTGCAAAAGCGGCCAGGATGCTGCGGCCTCCAGCGCCGTCGCCTCCTCCCGGGCCCGCCACGGCTATCCGGCCGCTTCGGGCCAGTAGCCCGGGCTTCTAAGAAAATATACCTCTGATGCTGATCAGGGTTCGAGGATCTGTTCGATAAGGGCCGAGACATAGGCCGGCACGTTCAGGCCCTGCAGCTCGTCCATACGGCGGACGAGATGGATGCGGGCAAGCTCCGGCCGCTGCTGCGCCGCAAGATACCCCGAGACCTTCCGCTCGACCTCCTCGCCCGTCAGCTGTGTGTCGCAACGGCGGGCGCAGCAAAACAGAGCTCCGTCCCAGGCGATCCAGCGCTGCTCGGAGGGCTGAAGATCGGCCGAACCCAGCCCCGTCTCTTCTTCGAGTTCGCGCAGGATCGAACCGTCGACATCGAGCCGCCCGCCGATGACATCGTCGAGATCCGGCGTGCCGCAGGGAAAATAGGAAAAGCCGGCATTGGAGGTATGCGGCGCCATCTCACCGATGAGAACAGCGCCATCCTTTGTCACGACAATCCCCGCGCCGAACAGATTGAACACCCCGGCATGCGGAAAGCCGGATGTCGTCCAGAAATTCAGCGCCGAATAGCGGACGGTCGAAAGCTCCGCGACCAGCTTTGATTTCTCGACGGATACCTCGGTCGCGACAAGCACCTCCCCGTCGAACATTTCCGGCTTCTCGGCGATGGCCGTTTTCCAATATTCGGCAATCGCCGCGGTTTTCTTTTCTGCCCAGGGCCAGCCCTCGTCCGTGACCTCGCAGTTGAAGGTGTCGACATCGCCGATGATCGGCGCGCGGCCGGAGGGATTGAGAATGCTCATGTTCTACACGTATAAATTGAATGTATTGGAAGGCGGGAATAGGCTTTGCAGCGGAACGGGGTGCCGATGGGACAAACATTCATCAATTCGGTCGTCGGGCAAAGCGACTTTCTAATCTCTCTTGCTTTGGCTGTGAGCGGCTCATGTGTCTGGCTCATCGTTTGGATCGCGCAGAAGCGCCTCTCGAATGAGGCCGTTGCCCTGGAGTGGGTGCTGGCTTTGGCAATCGCCATCGTTCTCGCCGCAGGATCCCTGCTTTTTGCGCTGTTCGGCAGGGGCCAACTCATCAGCTCCATCGGCGAGATTCATAGCGTAACAAACGCCAAGGAGTTTTCGGCGCTGCTGAATAGCGATTCCAAAGTTCAGGGCTTGGCGGAAATCCTGATGATCCAGATGACACTCCTCGCCGGAAGCGTTTTTGCCGTTTCGTGCTTTGCGCTGCGCAATGCCGGGCTGCTGATGAAAAGAACCCCCAAAACAAAGCGAAAGGGAAAAACGTAATGACGAACCGGCGCACCTTTCTTGCATTTGCTGGCGCAGCCGCATTAATCGCACCCAAGATTGGCAGGGCGCAAGGCTTTAACCCTGAACTCGATGCACTCATAAACGACATACGCAGCGAGATGCGTCTGGGAAGGCCTATTTCTCAAGAATTGGCACTGCTCCGTGCCTATATCGAATTGTTCAACAAAAATCCGCCAGTTGACGGAGCTTACCAAGAGGCACTCCGTAGTTACGACAGCATTGTAGACGAAGTCCGAGGAGACAGCGCGCTCATTTCCAGCCTCATTTCAGAGGGCACGACGGGGCCATCCGTTCGCCTTTATGCCGCCAATCGCGACAAGCTTCTAAGCTACATCGCAAAGACGGAAGTTTTTGCCAGGACCCCGACAGCGATCGAACGAGCCTATCTTACCTGCCTGATATTCGTTGATGTGATCGCAATAACCGGTGCCCGCAGCGCCCGATGGTGCATCTGGCCGATCCAGCGGGACTGCTAAACCGGCGGAACGTTCACGCCGCGATCGTGCCTTCCTGGACGAGGACCGCATCGCCACCGATGGTCGCGCCGGTGAGCGTGTCCTTCACGACATCGAGCCCAAGCACGATGCGGCTCGGACGTCCCATCTCATAGCCCTGTTCAACGGCGAGTGTGTGCTGCCCGTCCGGCGGCGGCTCGAACTCCATGACGACGCCGGCAAAAGCTGCGACCGCCGAACCCGTCGCCGGATCCTCGCGCGTGTAATCCAGCATGCGGGCATGAAAGCGCGCATCGCTCGTCACCGTCTCGGGCGTATATGCGAAAACAGAGGCCGTACTGAACACGGAGGCAACGCCGCCGAACGCTTCGGGCCAGAACCCTCCCTGCGGTTTGATGCGGCCGATGGCATCGAGCGTTTTCACCGGCACGAAGACGAAGGGATTTCCGGCCGAATAGAGGCGCGGCTGATGCAGGCCGAAGCCAATGTCCTTGAGCTCGAGACCGAGCGCGGCGGCGACCACATCATTGCTGAACCTGGATTCGATACGCGCCGGCAGTTGCGGCAGCTCAAAGCGCGCACGGCCGTTTTCGGGGCCTGCAATGCGCACGGTGCAGGGAACGATGCCGAGCTGTTCCTCGACCATGAAATTAAGGTCTTCGCCGGGATGCGCGCCGTTCATGATCGCAAGCTGTACCGCCGTGCCGACGGTCGGATGACCGGCGAACGGAAGCTCGCGATAGGGCGTGAAAATCCGCAGAAAGGCGAGATGAACCGGATCCTTCGGCGGCAGGATGAAGACGGTTTCCGACAGATTGAATTCGCGGGCGATCTTCTGCATCGCGGCGCTATCCAGACCCTCGGTATCGAGCACGACGGCCAGCGGATTGCCGGCCAAGCGCTCGGCGGTGAAGACGTCGAGCGTGACGAAACGGCGACTCATATCTTCTCCGCGTTAAAACGCGTGGTCGGCGCAACAAACTCGTCCTGCGCGGCGACGGAGAGAATCTCGCGCGAGCCTGCTTCAGACGTTCGCCTCAAGAGGCCGTAGACCGAAGACGCCGCGCCTTCGAGCGCTTTGGCGGCGCTTTTCGTTTCGAGATAATGGACGAAGAAGAGCGCGGCGATGGCATCCCCTGCCCCGTTGACCGAGACCGGCAGAAGCGGCGTGCGCACGCGGTAAAGTCCGGACGGATCGGAGACAACGAGATCGAGACTGCCTTCGGGCGTGTCGTTCAGATGAAGACTGGTGACGAGAATGGTTTTCGGGCCGAGCGCATGGACGGCCTTCAGCGCCTTGGCAAACAAGGCCGCATCCTTCGCCTCAAAACCCGCAAGCAGCTCAAGCTCGAAATGGTTGGGCGTGATGATATCGGCGGCGGGCACGGTCCGCGTCGTCATGAATTCGGGAATGCCGGGCCGCACGAAAACGCCGCGGCCGACATCGCCGATCACCGGATCGCAGCAATAGAGCGCTTTTGGACTTGCGGCTTTGACGCGCGCGACCGCATCGAGGATGGCCTCGCCGATCGTCGCATCGCCCATATAGCCGGAGAGCACGCCGTCGCAGCTCGGCAGAACGCCGCGCTCACTGACACCATCGACGACTTCGCGGATGGCATCGCCGGAATAGACCTGGCCTTTCCAGGCGCCATAGCCGGTGTGATTGGAGAACTGCACCGTATTGACGGCCCAGACTTCATGGCCAAGGCGCTGCATCGGAAACATCGCCGAGGCATTGCCGACATGGCCGTAGGCGACCCAGGACTGGATGGAGAGAATGTTCATGGCTTTGGGTTTAAGCCCCGGCTGGAATTTCGCAAATTAGAATCCGTGATGGCATCCATCGTCGTCTGTTCGGATGAGGCTTGCGTATCCCCCGAAACAAAAACCCCGGCGCGAGGCCGGGGTTTTCAATCACTCAGTTGCGGGCTTTATCGACCAGCTTGTTCTTGCCGATCCACGGCATCATGCCGCGCAGCTTCTCGCCCACCTCTTCGATCTGGTGGCTGTCATTGACGCGGCGGATGCCTTTGAACCGGGCGGCGCCGCCTTTGTATTCCATCATCCATTCGGAGGTGAACTTGCCGGTCTGAATGTCTTTCAGAACCTTCTTCATCTCCGCCTTGGTTTCGTCGGTGATGATGCGCGGGCCGGTGACGTATTCGCCCCATTCGGCGGTGTTCGAGATCGAGTAGTTCATATTGGCGATGCCGCCCTCATAGATGAGGTCGACGATCAGCTTCACTTCGTGCAGGCATTCGAAATAAGCCATTTCCGGCGCATAGCCGGCCTCGACCAGGGTTTCGAACCCGGCGCGGATGAGCTCGACAAGACCGCCGCAGAGAACGACCTGTTCGCCGAAGAGATCGGTTTCGCACTCTTCCTGGAACGTCGTTTCGATGATGCCGGAGCGGCCGCCGCCGACGCCAGACGCGTAAGCGATGCCGATTTCGAGCGCATTGCCCGAAGCGTTGTGATGAACCGCAACAAGGCACGGCACGCCGCCGCCCTTCTGATATTCGCCGCGCACGGTGTGGCCCGGGCCCTTCGGCGCGATCATGATGACATCGACCGTCGATTTCGGCTCGATGAGGTTGAAGTGGACGTTGAGGCCGTGCGCGAAGGCCAGCGCCGCGCCGTCGCGAATGTTCGGCGCGATTTCGCTCTTGTAGATGTCGGCCTGGAGTTCGTCCGGCGTCAGCATCATGACGACATCGGCCCATTTCGAAGCATCGGCCACCGACATGACCTTGAGGCCGTCGGCTTCGACCTTCTTCGCCGTGGTCGATTCCGGACGAAGGCCGATGACCACATCCTTCACGCCGCTCTCTTTGAGGTTCAGCGCGTGGGCGCGGCCCTGCGAGCCGTAGCCGATGATGGCGACCTTCTTGCCCTTGATGAGGTTCAGATCAGCATCACGATCGTAATAAACGCGCATTGGTAATCCCCGTGAAACGAGCGGCCGGACGGGCCGAAGAGGTTGGAATTCCTGCCGGGCTTCTAGCGCCCGGAAGGCCGGTGGGACAAGAGCGAGGCTTTACATACCTTCGGCGCCGCGCGAGATCGCGGCGATCCCGGTGCGGGACACCTCGATCAGGCCGAGCGGCAGCAAGAGCACGATGAACTGGTCGATCTTCGAACTCTCGCCAGTCAGTTCAAAGACATAGCTTTCGGAGGTCTCGTCGGCGACGCGCGCCGACCAGTCCTTCGAGACCTGCAGGGCCTTGGCGCGGGCCTCGCCCTTGCCGGCGACCTTCACAAGCGCCAGCTCGCGCTCGACCATCGGGCCGGAATTCGTCAGGTCCACGACCTTATGGATCGGCACGAGACGGCCAAGCTGCGCCTCGATCTGATCGATGATCGAGGGCGTGCCCGAGGTCACGATGGTGATGCGCGAGACATGCTTGTTGTGCTCGGTCTCGGAGACGGTGAGGCTTTCGATATTGTAGCCGCGGCCCGAGAACAGGCCGACGACGCGGCCGAGGACACCCGGCTCGTTGTCGACCAGTACCGACAGGACATGACGCTCGGTCTTTTCGTTCTTCGCAAGCATCAGACCAGCACCTTGCCTTCTTCGGAGATGACCGAGCCGATGTCTTCGGCTGCGGCGGCATCGCCGAGGATCATGTCGTTATGCGCCTTGCCCGACGGGATCATCGGGAAGCAGTTCTCGACCTTCTCGACGCGGCAGTCGAACAGGACCGGCGCATCGACCTCGATCATTTCCTTGATCTTGGCATCGAGCTCGGCCGGATCTTCGCAGCGGATGCCGTAGCCGCCATAGGCTTCGGCGAGCTTGACGAAATCGGGCAGCGCTTCGGAATAGGACTGCGAATAGCGGCTGCCGTGCAGCAACTGCTGCCACTGGCGGACCATGCCCATATATTCATTGTTCAGGATGAAGATCTTGACCGGCAGGCGATGCTGCGCGGCGGTCGACATTTCCTGCATATTCATCAGCACCGAGGCTTCGCCCGCAATGCAGCAGACCAGCGCATCGGGATGGGCAACCTGCACACCGAGCGCGGCCGGCAGGCCATAGCCCATCGTGCCCAGACCACCCGAGGTCATCCAGCGGTTCGGCTCCTCGAAGCCGTAATACTGCGCCGCCCACATCTGATGCTGACCGACCTCGGTCGTGATGTAGGTGTTCGGGCCTTTGGTCAGCTCGTACAGACGCTGCACCGCATATTGCGGTTTGATCACGGATTTCGAGTTCGTGTAGTTCAGGCTCTTGCGGGCCCGCCAGCGGTCGATCTGCTTCCACCACGCATCGAGCGCGGTCTTGTCGGCCTTTTTCTTTTCGGCCTTCCAGATGCGGATCATCGCCTGGATGACATTGCCGACATCGCCGATGATCGGGATATCCGCCTTGACGATCTTGTTGATCGAGGACGGGTCGATATCGACATGGATCTTCTTGGAGCCGGGCGAGAACGCATCGACGCGGCCGGTGACACGGTCGTCGAAACGCGCGCCCAGGCAGATCATCACGTCGCAATCATGCATCGTGTGATTGGCTTCCCAGGTGCCGTGCATGCCGAGCATGCCGAGCCACTGCCGGTCCGAATGCGGATAGGCGCCGAGGCCCATCAAAGTCGAGGTGATCGGGAAGCCGGTCAGGCGCACGAGTTCGCGCAGCGCTTCGGACGCTTTCGTGCCCGAATTGATGACGCCGCCGCCGGTGTAGAACACCGGGCGCTTGGCATTGGCCATGAGTTCGACCGCTTCGCGAATCTTGGCTTCATCGCCTTCAACGCGCGGCTTGTAGGTGCGGTGCTCGACATGGTCGGGGCCCGTATAGAGGCCGGCCGCGAACTGGATGTCCTTCGGAATGTCGACGAGCACCGGACCCGGACGGCCCGAACGCGCGACATAGAAAGCCTCGTGCAGAATGCGCGGCAGCTCCTCGACGCTTTTGACGAGATAGTTGTGCTTGGTCGCGGCGCGCGTGATGCCGACCGTGTCGCATTCCTGGAACGCGTCGGAGCCGATCAGATGGGTGGGTACCTGACCGGTAATGACGACGAGCGGGATGCTATCCATCAGCGCATCGACCATGCCGGTGACGGCGTTCGTTGCGCCGGGGCCGGAGGTGACGAGCACGACGCCGACTTTGCCGGTCGAGCGGGCATAGCCTTCGGCGGAGTGCGTCGCGCCCTGTTCGTGACGGACGAGGATGTGCTGGAGCTCGTTCTGCTGGAAGAGCGCGTCGTAGATCGGCAATACGGCGCCGCCGGGATAGCCGAAAATGGTATCCACGCCCTGATCGAGCAGTGCCCTGATGACCATTTCTGCGCCGGTCATCTGTGCGCCAGCCTTTGCGCCCTTCATGGCTTCCTCCAACACCCAACCTAGCTAGGCCCGGTGCTCTGAACGTCAGGTAACCGGGCAATAAAAAAGGGGCCTCGAGGAGCCCCTGCATGCGCCACCGTTCGCGACGGCCCAATGGCCGTTACGTCGATGGCGCTCCGGTTACGAGAATTCGCGTGCTCACGGGCCCGCTCTCCTAAATAACGTTGGGGAGGAGATAATCCCCTACCTTCACCCGGTCAAGCAAAACCCGCTTAGACCAAAGCAAAACCCGCCCCCGGGACTGGCCGGGGACTTGGCGTTTGGGGGCCCCTGCCCTGGGACCCCGGGCGGGCTTCCCCAAGGAGGCCTCCCCTAAGAGGCCTCGCAAAAAGCAAAAACCCCGCTTTGAGAGCGGGGTTTAGCGAACCGGCCTTGAGGCGGATCAGAAGTGGTAGGCGACGCCGCCGCGGACGATATGGCCTTCGAGGTCGAACTCGATCACATCGCTGCCGGGGCCGGCCTCATATTCCAGCTCATCGCTTTCGATGTTGAAATAAGCGTATTCGATGCGGGCCGACCAGTGTTCCGAGAACTTGTGCTCGACACCGGCGCCGACCGTGAAGCCGAACGCCCAATCGTCATCGTCCTCGCCTGTGGCGGTGTCTTCCACCTTGAAGATCGTCGAGGCGATACCGCCGGCGGCATAGAACAGGGTGTTGTCGACCGCGTAGCCAACCTTCAGGCGCGACAGGCCGAGGAAATCGGCTTCGGCTTCAAGATCGCCAAGGTCGTCATCTTCGTCGAGACCGATATAGTTGAAAGAGCTGTCGAGGCCGAAGACGAAATTGCCGGACTGCCAGTTGCGGCCGTAATAGGCGCCGATGATGAAGTCGTCCGACGAGAAATCACCGGTTTCGCCACCGTCATTGATATCCCAGTCGACATCCTTGAACGCGTAGCCGCCCGCGATACCGACGAAGTAACCGGACCACACATCGACATCCGCCGGAGCGGCATAATCAGCCGCCATAGGAGCCGACGTCATCGCCGCGACCGCAGCGCCGGCGAGAAGAAGCGTTTTCATGGAATTACCCCAACCTAGATTCGCTGGGGAAGGTATGCCATGCGGCTCAGAAAGTATGTGATCCGGCAGCCACATGTGCAAAAAAGCACAAACCCCGCCCGGACCGTCCGGACGGGGTTTTAAGGGTCAGATCCGCAAAGGATCAGAAGTGGTAGGCGATGCCGCCGCGGACGATATGGCCCTCAACCTCGAGCTCGATATCGTCGGCGTTCACCGTCATGTCGTCGCTCTCGATGTTGAAATAGGCGTATTCGATGCGGGCCGACCAGCTGTCCGAGAACTTGTGCTCGACACCGGCGCCAACCGTGAAGCCGAGAGCGAAGTCGTCATCGTCATCGTCTGTGGCAGTGTCTTCAGCGCTGAAATAGGTCGAGGCAACACCGCCCGCGACGAAGAACAGCGTGTTGTCGACGGCATAACCGACCTTCAGCCGCGACAGGCCGAGAAGATTGGCTTCCAGCTCAAGATTGACGTTGCCCGCGATCTCATCCTCGTCGAGGCCGATATAGGAGATGCTGCTGTCGAGGCCGAACACCCAATCGCCCGACTGCCAATTGCGGCCGTAATAGGCGCCGATCACGAAGTCGTCGGATTCGAAATCGTCGTCCGCACCGTCGACAAGCGTCTCAACGTCCTTGAAAGCATAGCCGCCCTGGATACCGACGAAATAGCCCGACCAGACATCGACGTCGGCCGGAGCCGCGTAGTCGGCGGCCATGGGGGCGGTCGTCATGACGGCAAGAGCCGCGCCAGCGAGAAGGATACGCTTCATAAGAATGCCCCCGGTCTTCGAATCTGACCGGAGCATACGACGCGAGCCGCGGCAAAAGATGTATCCCCACGGCAACATGTGGGGAACTTCACAACTGCGCCTTGAACTCGCAGCACCCCACATTTGGCGCAAACGCAAAACCCCGCCCGGTCGCCCGGGCGGGGTTTAAAGCTCAGATCCGCAAAGGATCAGAAGTGGTAGGCGACGCCGCCGCGGACGATATGGCCTTCGAGGTCGACATCAACCGTACCAGCCGTATCGAATTCGATCTCGTCGCTTTCGATGCTGAAATAGGCGTATTCGATGCGGGCCGACCAGTGTTCCGAGAACTTGTGCTCGACACCCGCGCCGACCGTGAAGCCGAACGCCCAGTCGTCATCATCCTCGCCCGTGCCGACTTCATCCACCGAGATGATCGTGGTGGCGATACCGCCGGCCGCGTAGATCAGGGTGTTGTCGAAAGCAAAACCGACCTTCACGCGCGACAGGCCGAGGAAGTTGGCTTCGACATCGAGCTCGGGACCACCGACATCACCGAGGACGTCGTCTTCCTCGAGGCCGATATAGTTGAACGAGCTGTCGAGACCGAACACGAGATTGTCGGACTGCCAGTTGCGGCCGTAATAGGCACCGATGATGAAGTCATCGGATCCGAGATCGTCTTCGAACGCGCCGTCGTCGTTGTCGACATCAACGTCCTTGAAGGCATAGCCGCCGGCGATGCCGACGAAATAGCCCGACCAAACGTCAACGTTCTCAACGGGAGCGGCGTAGTCAGCGGCGACAGAGGCCGAAGTCATTGCCGCGAGTGCCGCGCCGGCAAGAAGAAGCTTTTTCACGAGAATCCCCCAAACTGTTGATTCTTGGTGAGACTAAGCCACTTCCTCAAAAATACATGTGCCCTGGGTGCAACAGCCGCCCAAAAGCGACTGCTGCCCCCAGGGTCACGTCCGTAAAACCGTCGAAGCGCCTCAGAAGTGGTAGGCGACGCCGCCCCGTACGATGTGACCTTCGATTTCGATATCGAGCGCGATCGTATCGTCGAAATCGAGTTCATCGGTTTCGATGTTGAAATAGGCGTATTCGATGCGGGCCGACCAATTGTCCGAGAATTTGTGCTCGACACCGGCGCCGACCGTCCAGCCGAACGCCCAATCGTCGTCATCGATATCGTCGGTGATATCATCCACTTCGATATAGGTCGTGGCGAGACCGCCCGCGGCATAAAATAGAGTATTATCAACAGCGTAGCCGACTTTCAGGCGTGACAGGCCGAGGAAGTTGGCTTCCGCGTTGAGTTCGGGATCGTCGTCAAGGATGTCGTCCTCTTCCATCCCGACATAGTTGAAGCTGCTGTCGAGGCCGAAGACGAAATCGCCGGACTGCCAGTTGCGGCCGTAATAGGCGCCGATGATGAAGTCGTCGGAGTTGAAATCGTCTTCAAGCGTGCCGTCTTCGAAATCGTAGCTGACTTCTTTCCACGCATAGCCGCCGGCGATACCGACAAAGAAGCCGCTCCATACATCCACATCTTCGATCGGAGCCGGATAATCGGCCGAGACCGAGGCCGTCGTCATTGCCGCGAGAGCCGCGCCAGCTAAAAGAATTCGCCTCATGGTGGAGCCTCCCAAAACCATTCCACCAAGTTGTAAATCATGATGCCCTCTCAGGATGTAGTTGCGACGCAACACAACCACGATTTCGACAGCTTTCCGCCACCGTCCAAGCTGTTCAAAACGGCTCAGAATTTTGCCAGAATCGCTTCGGACGGCAGGTGAGCCCAATCTCCTAACCTGTTGCGGAACCAGGTTTCCTGCCGTTTAGCATATTGCCGTGTCTGGGTGATGGAATGGGCAATCGCCTCGTCGCGGCCGAGCCCGCCGCGCAGATGAGCCAGGAGCGGCACAACGCCGATGGCCTTCATGGCCGGCAAAGACGGGGCGAGATTGCGTTCTCCCAGGGCCCGAATCTCCTCCAAAGCCCCGTTTTCGACCATTCCGGCGAATCGTCCGGCGATCCGCTCGCGCAGCGCGGTGCGGTCGACGGTGAGCACAAACTTTGCCGCGGCGGCCGGGTCGATCAGCGGTGTGCCCGCCTGCTCCTGCCAGCGCGCCAAAGAGATCCCCGTGGAATCAATGACTTCCAGAGCCCGGACGATGCGCTGGGTATCAGACGGACGAAGCCGCGCCGCCATATCCGGATCGCGGCGGGCAAGTTCGGCATGCAGTGCGGGAGCATCCCGCGCCTGCGCACGCCAAAATTCGCGCACCTCCGGCTCGATCTCCGGGGTTGTGGATAACCCCTGGATCAGAGCTTCGAAGTACAGCCCGGTGCCACCGGCAAAGATCAGCGGCCGGCCGGACGGCTCGCGCAGCAGGGTTTCGACATCGGCCCGGTAGCGCGCCGCCGAATAGGGCTCGGCGGCGTCGACATGGCCGTAGAGGAGATGCGGCGCCCTCGCCTCGTCCTCGGCTGAGGGGCGCGAGGAGAGGATATGAAGGTCGCGGTAGACCTGCATGCTATCGGCATTGACCACCGTCCCGCCGAGCTTCTCGGCCAGCGATAGAGCCAGGGCCGACTTGCCGCTCGCAGTCGGCCCGGCGATGAAGATGAGGTCCGGGCGCCCGTCTGCCATGTTAACTCCCGCCGCCATTTACTCGACTCCCGAGGCGAAGGGTTTATAGCAGCGCCCATGCTCCACATCGCCACGCTGACCGCGAACCCAAAAAATCCGGTGATCGAGCCCGGACTGCTGGCCAAGGTCTCCGCCGTCCTGCCGGGGGCCCGGCCCCCTGTCGTTCTGGCGCCGGGAATTGCGGCCGAGATCCCGTTCACCGCGACGGGGATCGAAACCCGTGACCTTGCGGGCATTGCCCGCATCGCTCTCGAAGGCGCCGCCGCCGACCTCAATCTCCTGCCGGCCGAGGAACGGCGCAAAGGCCTCCTTCTCGCCGACATGGATTCGACCATGATCGAGCAGGAATGCCTCGATGAGCTGGCCGATCTCGTTGGGCTTAAGGAACATGTCGCGGCGATCACCGAACGGACCATGCGCGGCGAGCTGGAATTCGAGCCGGCTTTGCGCGAGCGCGTCGCGCTGCTGAAGGGCTTGAAGCTCGACCGGATCGGCAGCGTCATCGATGAGCGCATCAGCCTGATGCCCGGCGGGAGGGTGCTTGTTGCGACCATGCGGGCGCACGGCGCCCGCACCGCGCTTGTTTCAGGCGGCTTTACTTTGTTCACGGCGCCGATCGCCACGCGGATCGGTTTTGACGAACAGCGCGGCAATGTTCTCGATCATGACGGCTCGGCGCTTTCCGGCACCGTCTCCGATCCTATTCTCGGACGCGACGCCAAGCGCGCGGCGCTGATCGAGCTGCGCGGCAAGCTCAAGCTCACCGCCTCGCAGACGCTCGCGGTCGGCGATGGCGCCAACGATCTTGCGATGCTTGAGGAGGCGGGGCTCGGCGTTGCGTTCCGCGCCAAGCCCGCGGTCTCGGCGGCCGCAGGCGCGCGGATCGAATACGGAGATCTGACGGCCCTGCTCTATCTGCAGGGCTACCGGAAAGACGAATTCGTCACTTCAGCGGCACTCTGAGATAACGCATCTCGGCGGCGGGATTGGCAATCAGCGCAAGCGCGCTCGATTGACCTTCCTTCTTCATCTGCGCGAGCCTCTGCGTGAGCTCTTCGAGATTTGCGACCTTCTTCTGGCCGATCTCGACAATGGTTTCGCCGATCCTGAGATTTGCGTCTTTCAGCGGCGATTCCGGGCGCACGGCGACGATGACGACGCCGTTATCGATCGTCGGATCGATCTTGAATCGGCTGCGCGTGTCATCGTTCAGGGGCGCAACATCAAGGCCGAGAATTTGGCCGGTCGCGGCCGGCGGCGCCGCAGGCTTTTCCTCGGCGGGCTTTGCCGGTTCGGCCGGCTCTTCGAGCCGTGCGATCCTGATCTTCGTCTTGATCTCCTGGCCGTCGCGCCAGATCAGCACCTCGACATCGCGGTCGATGCCCGCGTCCGCAACAAAGCGCTGCAGCGCGCGCGAGGTCGAAACGGGCTTGCCGTCGAAGGACAGGACGACATCGCCCTTCTTGATGCCGGCATGATCCGCCGGACCCTTTTCGACGGTCTGCGCGATCAGCGCACCCTGCACATTCTTCATTGCGAGACGCTTGGCGATTTCTTCGGGCACATCCTGGATGCGCACCCCGATATAGCCGCGGCGCGTTTCGCCGAATTCGAGCAGCTGCGCGACAACGGGGCGGAACGCCGATGTCGGCACCGCAAAGCCGATACCGACCGAGCCGCCCGTCGGCGACAGGATCGCGGTGTTGACGCCGACGACCTCGCCCGCAAGGTTGAACAGCGGGCCGCCCGAATTGCCTTTGTTGATGGAGGCGTCGGTCTGGATGAAATTGTCGTATTTACCGGTGCGCATATCGCGGTTGCGGCCCGAGACGATGCCCGATGTCGCCGACAGGCCGATGCCGAACGGATTGCCCATCGCGAGCACCCATTCGCCGACACGCAGCTTTTCCGGATCGCCGAATGCGACGGGCTTCAGCGGCCCGACCGGCTTCACCTTCAGCACCGCGACATCGATCTCTTTGTCCTTGCCGACAACTTCGGCGGCGAGCTTGGTGCCGTCGTTGAAGACGACTTCGACACGGTCCGCACCATCAACGACGTGGAAATTGGTGACGATGGTGCCGGCAGCATCGATGACGAAGCCGGAGCCCTCGCCCGTCGGCCGCGACTGGTTTTCGCCGCGCTGCTGGCGCTCGAAGAAATCGTCGAAGAACTGATCGAGCGGCGCATCGGGCGACAATTCGGGCGCCGGCGCCTTCTGATCCTCGGGACCGGCATCGACATTCTGCGCCGTCGAGATCAGGACGACGCTGTCGATCACCTGATCGATGACATCGGCGATGCCGTCAGGGCCGCGCGGAGCGGGCGGCGATTGCGACTGTGATTGCGCGGAGGCAGGCCCGAGCGCAAGCGCGAAGGCGAGGAAAAGGCCGCCGGCAAGAGCCGTGAAGCGACCGCGGAACGGGTACGACAAAAGCGACATTCACAAGCCTCGGCCTAAAGCCTAGCCAAGGCTGCGCCGGCATGGAAGCCCTGCTTTATCGCTATCTCGCCCTTAACGTGGATCTATCTGCGAACAAACCAGACGATCGCGATTCCGATCACGGCGGAAACAAGGCCGACCACCCTCAATTTGGCCGACGGCGTCTCCGCCGCTGTCATCATGGCGGCGCGCGTCAGATTCGGAAAAGCCGCCGAGACCACGCCCTCAATGACGAGGACGAGCCCCAACGCGGCCAGAAAATCCGTCACTGCCCCGACGCCTTGGCCGGCGGCGCACCGGACGGAAACCGGAAGTAGCGGAAGAATTCCGAATCCGGGCTCAGCACGAGACGTGTGTCGCCGACGAGACTCTGCTCATAGGCCTGCATGGAGCGGTAGAAGGAGAAGAAGTCCTTATCCTGGCTGTAGGCCTCGGCGAAAATGCCGTTCCGCGTACCATCGCCCTCACCGCGCACGCGCTCGGCGTCGCGATTGGCTTCGGCAAGGATGACAACGACATCGCGATCGGCTTTCGCACGGATGCGCTGCGCGGCTTCCTGGCCTTGCGCGCGGAACTCGGCCGCTTCGCGCTGCAGAGCGGTCTGCATCCGCGTATAGACGGCCTGGCTGTTGGCATCCGGCAGGTCGGCCCGGCGGATTCGCACATCGACGATTTCGATGCCGCGCTCCTTGGCCTTCTGGTTCACCTCTTCCTTGATCTGCGCCATCAGCTCGCTGCGCCGGTCACGCACGACGTTCTGGAAGGTCGATGCACCGACATAGTTCCGCAGCGCCGATTCAAGGAAATTGTCGAGCTGATTGTTGGCGATCTCGACCGTCTTCAGCGACTGATAGAAGAGCAGCGGATTGATGATGCGGTAACGCGCGAAGGCATCGACGATCAGACGCTTCTGATCGGCGGCGACGACTTCCTTTTCCGCAAGATCGAGCGCGAGGATGCGCTTGTCGATACGCACCACCGTATCGATGAACGGCAGTTTGAAATTCAGGCCGGGTTCCTGAACGATCTTGATCAGCTGGCCGAAGCGCAGGACGAGCGCCTGATCGGTCTGGCTGACGGTGAAAACCGAACTGAAGCCGATATAGGCGGCCACGGCGAGGAGAATGGCGGCGATGCCGCCGGCAAGGCCTTTCATCGGGCAACTCCCGTGGGATTGGCAGGACGCGGCTGCTGGGAAGACGGCGAGGACGCAGGCGGTATCGTGCGCGGCTGCAGATCGTTCAGCGGCAGGAAAGGCACGACGCCCGACGAGGTTGCCGACGAATCCAGAATGATCTTGCCGGTGCCCTGGAACACGCGCTCCATGGTTTCGAGGAACATGCGCTCGCGCGTGACCTCGGGCGCCTTCTTGTATTCGGTGAAGATCGAGTTGAAGCGGTCGGCGGCGCCGCGCGCTTCGTTGACGACGCGTTCGCGATAGCCTTCGGCCGTTTGCTGGACCTGAGCCGCCGCGCCGCGCGCTTCGGGAACGACGCGGTTGGCGTAAGACTGAGCTTCGTTCTGCACGCGCTCCTGGTCGGCACGCGCCGCCTGGATGTCGCGGAAGCTGTCGATGACCTGATCGGGCGTTTCGACCTTCAGCAGCTGAACCTGGATGATCTCGACGCCGGACAGGTACTCGTCGAGCGTCTTCTGCATCAGTTCCTGCACGGAGCGGCCGATGTTCTGACGGCCTTCCGTCAGCGCGGAGTTCAGATCGGAGCGGCCGATGACTTCGCGCATCACGCTTTCGGCGACGGCGCGCACGGTCGCTTCCGGATTTTGGATGTTGAAGAGGAAATCGGCGGCGCCGCCGAGTTTGATTTTCCACTGCACCGCGAAATTGACGTCGACGATGTTTTCGTCGCCGGTCAGCATCAGGCTTTCCTGCGGCACTTCGCGAACGCCAATATTGCGCTCCGCCTGGCCTTCGCGGCGAATGCCGACTTCAAGCCGGCGGTTCTGCAGCACATTGGCGATGATCACGCTCTCGACGGGATAGGGCAGATGATAATGAAGGCCCTCGCCCACCGAACGCACATGCTTGCCGAAACGCAGCACGACGCCCTGCTCGCCCTGGTTCACCTGGAAGATGCCCGAGGCGCTCCAGAAGACGAGCAGCGCAATGACGCCGAGAATGATGCCGCGGCCGCCGCCGAAGAAGCCGCCGGGCATGACCTTCTTCAGCCGGTCCTGGCTGCGGCGGAGGATTTCATCGAGATCCGGAGGCCGCTGATTGGACGGGCCGCCGCCCCACGGGCCGGGATTGGGGCGCCAGGGGCCGCCGCCACCACTCTGATTACTCCAGGGCATTGAAATCCTTCCCTAAACCGGACGGGGTCGCCGGTACATCCGCTTATGTGCTGGACCTTGTAGAGGACGGCAAGGTGGAGGATCAACCGAAACCGGTCAAATCACGTCACGTCACATCGGATGAGGCCCGCGGCACATACTCGACATAGGAGAAGGCGTGGTCGTCCTTTTCGCCGGCCTGATGCTTTGTCCGGCTCTCCTCGACCCATTGGCCGGGGTCGAGCTCAGGGAAAAAGGCGTCGCCCTGAGGCTTTGCATGGATTTCCGTGACATGGATGCGATGGGCTTCATTAAGCATCTGGCGGAAGATCTCGCCGCCGCCGATCACCGCCACCTCATCGCTCCGTAGTTCTACGGCGAGCTGGCGGGCCCTCTCGAGCGCCGCCTCGGTGGAATGGACGACATGGGCGCCCTCGGCATGAAAATTCGGATCTTGCGTCACAACCACGCTTTCGCGGCCGGGCAACGGCTTGCCGATCGACTGAAACGTCTTGCGGCCCATGATCATCGGCTTGCCCCAGGTCAGCGCCTTGAAGCGCTTGAGATCGGAGCGGACATGCCAGGGCATGACATTGTCTTTGCCGATGACGCGGTTCTCGGCCATCGCAACGACGAAGATGACGGAGGGCTCGTTCATGCCCGCGTGCTCCCGAGTTTTTCGAGCGCATCTCCCGACACGCGGCAGATGGTCCATTCGTCCTTCAGTTCGGCGCCCATGGCTTTGTAGAAATCGATCGACGGCGTGTTCCAGTCGAGCACCGACCATTCGAACCTTGTCAGCCCCTCCTCGACGCAGCGCTGGGCGAGACGCGCCAGAAGCGCCTTGCCGATGCCTTTGCCGCGAAGTTCAGGCCGCACATACAAATCTTCGAGATAGATGCCGCAGCGGCCGCGGAAGGTCGAAAAATTATAGAACCAGAGTGCAAGCCCAGCCGCCTCGCCGTTCCATTCGGCGATGTCGCAAAACGCGCGCGGCTTTTCGCCGAAAAGTTCGCGGTCGATCATCTCTTCCGTCGCGTCCACCTCGTGCAGCAGCTTCTCGTAGACGGCGAGTTCGCGCACAAGGCCAAGAACTAGCCCGGCCTCACCTGGCCGGGCGGGACGGATGGAAAGGCTCACACCGCCACCGGCGCTTTAATGGCGGGATGCGGATCGTAATTTTCGATGGCGATGTCTTCGAATTTGAACGCGAAGAGATCTTTCACCGCCGGATTGAGCTTCAGCTGCGGCAGCGGCCGCGGCGTGCGGGAGAGTTGCTCGCGGGCCTGATCGAGATGATTGAGATAAAGATGCGTGTCGCCGAAGCTATGAACGAACGTGCCGGGCTTTAACCCTGTCACCTGCGCCATCATGTGCGTGAGCAGCGCATAGGACGCGATGTTGAACGGCACGCCGAGAAACAGATCGGCCGAACGCTGATAGAGCTGGCACGAAAGCTTGCCGTCGGCGACGTAGAACTGAAACAGGCAATGACACGGCGCGAGCGCCATCTTGTCGAGATCGGCCGGGTTCCAGGCGGTCACGATCATGCGCCGCGAATTCGGATTGCTTTTAATCTCGTGCAGCACCTGCGCGATCTGATCGATGGTCTGGCCGTCCGGCGCCGCCCAGGAGCGCCATTGCTTGCCGTAGACAGGACCGAGATCGCCGTTCTCGTCCATCCACTCGTCCCAGATGGTGACGCCGTTGTCGTGCAGATAGCGGACATTGGTATCGCCGGCGAGGAACCACAGCAGTTCATGGATGATCGACCGCAAATGGACTTTCTTGGTCGTGACCAGCGGGAAGCCTTCGCTGAGGTCGAACCGCAGCTGCGCCCCGAACACCGACAATATTCCGGTGCCGGTGCGGTCGCCCTTGCGAACGCCCTCCGCCAAAATCCGCTGCATCAGGTCGAGATAGGCCTGCATTCGAAATCCTTCCGGCCTCGAATATAGCGATGCGATCGCCCGATTCCGACCTTTTGACCCCGTTTCTGAACAGAAAGTCAGACCTTGCGTTCAGACCGGGTTCAGCCCCCTCCGAATAAAAGGAAAGTCCAAGCAGGGCTAGGACTTAAGGAGGAGGATATTATGCGTAAGATTCTTGCAGGCGCGCTGGTTGCGACGACGCTCGGCCTCGGGCTCGCGGCGGTTGCGGCGCCCGCCCCGGCGAGCGCCCAGGGCATCGTCATCACCCCGAACGGCATCCGCATCTATCCCGGCGACAAGGATTACGACCGCTGGGACCGCCGCTACCGCCGCAATGTCGACCGCGGCGACGCCATCTTCATCGCCCGCCGCAACGGCGTCGGCGAAGTCCGCCGCGTGACCCACAATCGCGGCGACTGGGTGGTCATCGGCGATGCCCGCCGCGGCCCCGGCTTTCTGCGAGTGCGGATCGACGACCGCACCGGCCGGGTGATCCAGGTGAGCCGCGTGGTTCGCTATTAAAGAGAAGTGCGTCGGGCGCGTCTGTTCTGCGACGCGTGGCTGACGTGTGAAGGGGCGGGAGCGCAAGCTCCCGCCTTTTTCTTTGGACCCGTCAGACGACGAGCCCGGCGCAGGCGATGGTGTTGAAGACCGCGTGGATGAGGATCGGCGCATAGATGCCGCCGGTCTTCTCGCGCAGCCAGCCGAGCAGGAACGCCGATGGCAGGACGATGAGAGCGTAGAGCCCCGTCGGCTCGAAATGCATGGCGGCGAACAGAACCGAGCTGAGAACGAGCGCCCAGGCAAAGCCCCAGCGTTCGCGAACGGCGGTAAAAACAAACCCGCGGAAGACAAGTTCTTCGGCGAGCGGCGCGCCGATGACGGCGGCGATGATCGATAGAATGAGCGCCGTGTTTTCAGGCAGCGCCGCCGTGTTCTCGCTCGGCAGCGCGCCGAGTTCGGCGACGACCGGAAAGGTCGAGCTCAGCCAGAACTCGAAGCAAACCGTCAGCGCCACGCAGACGGCGGCAATGAGGAGCGGCCGCAGCGGGAACGCTCCGCCGATGGCAAGGATGCGCCGGACATTGCCGCGCAGGGCTGAAATGCCGAGGATCATGGCGATGGTGAACGGCGCCGACAGCACCATCACCAGAGCTTCGATCCGCTGGCCGGCGGCACCCGTGAGTTCAGCGCCAGTCTGTTCAAAAAAGGCGGCAGGTCCGTTCGGATCGAGATTTGCGGCGACACCCACCGCGGCAATGGCGGCGATAAACGTCGCCAACAGGGTGGCGAGCGGGCCGACAATCAGAGCCGTGACGGGACCGAAACTGCGGGTGAAGTCCGGGGCCGCCGGGCGGTAGCCCATATCGATCGCAAGACTCATTGAAAAAGCTCCTGTTTCACCCCTGCAGGAGCTTGGTCGCCCCAAGCCCATAAAACGTTCAAATGTGAGGGAAACTCCCTCCTTCAGCCTTTGCTTTGAGGGGTTTCAGAACCTATATTCAAAGGTGCCGGCTTCGGCCGGCTATGGTGATAAACGGCCTTCGTAATAAGCCATTCGGACCCGGGGGCAGTACCCGGCGCCTCCACCAGAACCCATCCGTGCGGTGGGCTGTGGCGGGGGCGAAACAGGATCGACGAGGGTGTAAAAGTTGCGCTTTTGCCCGGCATTGTACCGCCGTTACAGGGCTAACTTATAGTTGCCAACGACAACTATGCTCCGGTGGCCGTCGCTGCGTAATGCAGTGCCGGTATCGGTATTAAAGTCCTGATTGGCTAGCACCTTTTAGGCGGGGTTCGGAGGCACCTGGCAACAGAAGCCTCCACTTTCGTTTTGCTTCGGCCTGCCCGGGGCATTGCAAAGGACTATCGGACAAGGGTATCGCGGCAGGGCATGACGACCGACCTCATCCGTTACGATCTTCTGGCGCAGGAAGCGCTCCGCGGCGTCGTGCGCCGCGTGCTCGAAGATGTGATGCGCACCGGCGTTCCGGGCGAGCACCATTTCTACATCTCCTTCAACACGGAATATCCGGGCGTGAAAATCTCGCCGCGCCTGCGCGAGAAATATCCCGAGGAGATGACCGTCATATTGCAGCATCAGTTCTGGGATCTTGTGGTCAGCGAGCACGGCTTTGAAGTCGGCCTGTCCTTCTCCAACGTTCCGGAAAAACTGTATGTACCTTTCGACGCTATCACCGGCTTCTTCGATCCGTCGGTGAAATTCGGTCTGAAATTCGAGCCGCTGAGCCAGCAGGCCGAAGACAAACCGGCAAAGCCCGCAGCTCCCGCTTCGCGCGATGTGCCGCGCGGCGCCGCATCCGAACCCGAGATTTCTCCGCCAAGCCGCCGCAAGACCGACAAGGCGCCCAAGGACGAAAAGATTGCCGCCGGTGAAGACGCCACCGACGACAAGGGGGCTGAAATCGTCAGCCTCGATAAATTCCGCAAAAAATAACGCCGCTGCTGGAGGGCGGTCCATATGTCCAAGACGCGTAGCGAGACGGATACGTTCGGCCCCATCAATGTCGCCGACGACCGCTATTGGGGCGCCCAGGCGCAGCGCTCTCTCGGCAATTTCAAGATCGGCTGGGAAAAGCAGCCTCTGCCCGTCGTGCGCGCGCTCGGCATCGTCAAGCGCGCCGCCGCCGAAGTGAATATGGATCTCGGCCGGCTCGACCCCAAAGTCGGCAAGGCTGTCGTCGATGCGGCCCAGGAAGTCATCGAGGGCAAGCTCGACGACCATTTCCCGCTCGTTGTCTGGCAGACGGGCTCCGGCACGCAATCGAACATGAATGCCAACGAGGTCATCTCGAACCGCGCCATTGAAATGCTCGGTGGCGAGAAGGGCTCGAAGAAGCCGGTTCATCCGAACGACCACGTCAATATGAGTCAGTCCTCGAACGACACCTACCCCACGGCGATGCACATCGCCTGCGCGGAAGAGATCGTTCACCGCCTCATCCCTGCCCTACAGACGCTGCGCAATGCGCTGAACGATAAGGCGCAGAAATGGCAGAAGATCATCAAGATCGGCCGCACCCACACGCAGGATGCGACGCCGCTGACGCTCGGCCAGGAATTCTCCGGCTATACCCAGCAGGTGCAGAACGGCATTGAGCGCATCGAGCAGACGCTGCCGAAGCTGATGCAGCTCGCCCAGGGCGGCACCGCGGTGGGCACCGGGCTCAACGCGCCGAAGGGTTTCGACAAGGCGGTCGCCGACAAGATCGCGTCGATCACCAAACTGCCCTTCACCACCGCGCCGAACAAATTCGAAGCGCTGGCCGCGCACGATGCCATGGTGTTCTCGCACGGCGCGATCAACACAGTCGCCGCGAGCCTCTTCAAGATCGCCAACGATATCCGCTTCTTGGGTTCGGGTCCGCGCTCGGGTCTCGGCGAACTCTCGCTGCCGGAAAACGAACCGGGCTCCTCGATCATGCCGGGCAAGGTGAACCCGACGCAGTCCGAAGCCCTGACGCAGGTCTGCGTGCAGATTTTCGGCAATCACGCCGCGATCACCTTCGCCGGCAGCCAGGGCCATTTCGAACTGAACGTCTTCAACCCGGTGATGGCCTATAATTTCCTGCAATCGGTGCGCCTGATGGCGGACGCCGCCGTCTCGTTCACCGAGAACTGCGTGACCGGCATCGAACCGCGCGAAGACAATATCAAGGCGGCGCTCGACCGTTCGCTGATGCTCGTCACGGCGCTCGCGCCGAAGATCGGCTATGACAATGCGGCCAAGATCGCCAAAACCGCGCACAAGAACGGCACGACGCTCCGCGAGGAAGCCGTCGGCGGCGGCTATGTCACCGACAAGGAATTCGACGAAGTGGTGCGCCCCGAAAAGATGATCGGTCCCGATTGATGGCCGACATCGTCAATCTCAACCGCTTCCGCAAGGACAAAGAGCGCGCTGAGAAGGCCGCCAAAGCGGTGGAGAACCGTGCGGCGCACGGGCGCACGAAGGCTTCCAAAACGGCCGACACAGCGCGCGAGAAAAAGGCGAAGACCAAACTCGATCAGCACCGTCTCGACAAAGACGAGACGTGACGGTGATAACGTGACGGGCGGTGTCATCAAACGCTCGATCGAGATCGCCGGCCACCGGACTTCGGTGACGCTCGAAGACGCTTTCTGGAACGGGTTGCGCGATATTGCGACGGCACGCGGGTCAAGCGTGCGTAGCCTTGTGGCCGAGATCGACGCCGGGCGCGGCGAACACAATCTGTCTTCGGCGGTCCGGCTGTTTGTGCTCGCTTATTATCGCGACGAGGCTTCCGGCACGACGGGCCGCCGCAAGAAATCGAGCGGCGACTGAGATTTTGTGCTGCCGCTGCGCGGCGGCACCTCGGCCTTCGACCCTTTCGGCATCGTATCGACCGGCGGCGGCAGATCGCCGAGCGGAATATCGCCGGTCGCTTCGCGAATGGCTTTCAGGCGCGCCGCCTCTTCCTGTTCGACTTTCAGGCGCTGTTCCTCGACAAGACGCCGCGCTTCCTCTTCGGCCGCCTTCTTCTCGCGCTCGCGGCGCTCGACTTCCATCTGCTCGACCCGCTTGATCTCGCGCTCGACGGCGCGCACGGCAAGCGCATTGGCAAAGGCGGTCGTTTCGGTGCTGCGCACCGGCGCGCCCCAGGCGCCCGACAAAGTGATATCGGCCGGGGGAATTTCGGCGTCGGGAATATCGCTCAGAACTTTCGGCCGCATCACGAGTTCCGCGGCGATCTGGCGGGCGGCGAGATCGAGCGTGCCGGAGGCGGTCGCGGTGACGAGGGGCGCGGTAATCGCCGCATTGCCGATGCGCACGACACCCGAAGCAATCGTGAAGGCCGATGAGATTTCCGAAACGTCGAGATTGGCCATGGCCAGTTCCTCGCCGAAACGGCGGCCGACATCGAGCGGATTGGGCGGCGTCGGCAGGTTTTCCGTGGCGATGAGCGTGCGCTCGAACGCGCCGGCATCGAGCGAGCTCAGTTCGGCATTTTTCAGCGTAAAGCTGCCGCTGCCGGTCAATCCCGAAACGACGCTCGCAATGTTCGGGCCCGAGCCCAGCATATCGGCGTTGAGATCGAGCGTGCCTTTTGCGGCGGGAGTCGATGCCCCGCCCCAGACGAACCGGTTAAGCGCAACGCCCTCGACGGCAAGACGCCCGGCCAGCGACAGATCCTCACCGCCGCGGCGGATGGCAAAGCTTGATTTCAGTGTTCCTTCGGTGAGCCTGGCTTCGGCGTCCTGAACGGCAAATTCGTTGCGGCCGAGAACGAGATTGAACTTCGCTGCCGTGCCGGTGATGCCGGGGGTGATTTCAAGCGCGTCGGTACGAACAGCAACGCGCCCCTCAAGACCCGACAACACACCGGGACCGGCCGCGCCTGTCGGCCAGCCGGCCGTGTCCGGTTCGTTCAGAGCGAGCGGGCCGAGCGCAAGGCCGGCAAGTTCCGAAATGCTGAGCGAGGCGATCTCGAGCGAGCCGCGCAGGCCCGATTTGCCGTAGCCGAGATCGCCCTTCAGCGCGCGGCCCTGAATGAGGCCGGCGAGGCGCGTGACATCGAACCCCTTCTCGCCATAGCCGACATCGCCGCCGATCGAGACGGGCAGCGTCGGCAGGCTTGCCGGCGGCGCGCGGCCGAAGAGAACCGCATAGCGCCCGGCATCGTCCAGAACGAGATCGAGACGGCCACCGAGTTCCTTGCCGTCCTTGTCTTCGGTCCGGCCCTTGAAGGAGAGCGTGTCGGCGGCGGCGGCAAGTTTGATATCGACCTCAGCGCCCTTGGCCGGATCGCCGTCGAGCATGGCTTCCAGCGTCGCCTGGCCGAAACTCTCAACCGCAATCGCCGGAAGGCCGAGCTGGCCGAAGAGGCGCGCGCCATCGGCCGCCGATGCGTTGAGTCGCGCCTTGACGATACCGGACAGCGCGAACTTCGTGCCCGCCGCATCGAACTCGATGGCGGTACCGCCGAGCGTGCCGGAAATCTTCGCCGTAGCGCCGCCGCCCGACGAATCGAAGACCGCGCTCAGCGCCGCGGGCGCCAGCAGCGACGCGCGGGCGCCGACGGCGTCGGCAAGTGAGGGCGGCAATGCGCTGGCGCGCAGAACCTGAACGAGGCCGTTGAGATTGCCGGCATCGATCCTGGCTTCGAGGCGGCCCAAGGGCTTGCCGTCTTTTTCAGACAGACGCCCGGTCGCCGCGATCTTCGCGCCACCGAGATCGGCAATCGACAGGCGGCGGATATCGAGCGCGCCCGAGGCCAAAGTCAGATCGGCATCGACGCGCGACCAGTCGACCTTTGCGTAAGTGAGTTTGCCGACGCTGAGCGCAAGTTCGATATCGGTGCCGGAGGCATTGCCGGTGCGCCCGGCAAACGCAAAGAGACGCGCGGCATCGAGCGCATCGAGATCGAGCTTCTGCGCGCGGATGCGCGCTTCGAGGCGGTTGCGGTCCTGACCGCCGGTGAAGGCAAGCCGGCCTTTGACGTCCGCGCCGTCGATAGCGGCGACGATATCTTCCAGAGCGTAAGAGCCGGGACGCGCGGCGAGCGTCGCTTCCAGCTTCAGCGATTTCAGAGCAACGGGCGTGCGCGGATTGCCGAGACCCTCGAGCCAATGCAGCGAGGCGCCGACATTGGGCGCATCGATCCGAAGACCGCCATTGAAACGCGGCTCGTCTTTGCGCGCCATCAGCGCGCCGGAAGCATCGAGCTGCGCGCCGCCGGGGGCGCGCAGAGTGAGATTTTCAATCGTCCAGCCGCCGGGGGCCGAGGCCGCCTGCAGCTTGACGTTCTGAACGAGATCGCCGCCGAGATTGAGATTTTCGATATCGGCGAAAACGCGCAGCGGCACCGCCATGTCTTCGGTCAGCGCAAAACGGTCGGCGACCGTGGTCAGCGCTTCGATCGGCGAAACCGGCGGCGCATCCTTCGGCCGGCCGAGCGTGCGGTCGATATCGACGGTGCGGCCCTTCAGGCGCACTTCGGCGGAGGCTTTCGGCCCGAACACAATGCCGAGCCCGCCGGCAAGCCTGAGCTCGCGGCCGGTCGCGCCATGCTCGAATTCCACCTTGTCGGCTTCGAGACGGCGGATATCGGCCTTCACTTCGCCGGCAATCTTCCACGGCTCGCGCGCCGGCTGGCCTTCGGCCGCCGCCGTCTGCACCAAGGAGCCCTTGCCGTCGAATTGCGGCTTGGAAGACAGGAGGACGGTGCCATCGAGATTGAGCGAGGGGCTTTCGGGGCTCTGCACCGAAATCGACACCTGGCCGAGACCGGCCGGATCAAAGCGCCCGGTCGTGATGTGCAGATTGTAGGGACGCCCGGCGATCTTGCCCGCGGCATCGAGCTTCAGCGGGCCGACCAGCGACGAGGCATTGCCCTGCAGCGCGAATTCCTCGATTGCGAAATTCCGGTTGGCGGCGGGATCGGCGACGGTGATGCGCGAGTTTTCGATATTGAGATCGGCAATCGCGATGGCGTCGAGATCGTCATGGCCCATGCCGGCGGCAAGCGGCAGCGCAATTTCGCCATCGGCGGAGAGCGAGGCTTTCAGATCGGCGCCCACGACATTAAGTCGCGAGACTTCATATTCGCCGCGCAGCAGCGGCATTAGCGCAAGATCGAGCTCGAAGCTGTCGGCGGTGAATTTCGAGGCCGCCCATTCGTCGCCAGCGACGACCTGGCCGAACCTGATGCGCGGGGACGGCAGAAGGCGCGCCTCGACATCGCCGCGCACGCTGACGGGCACGCCGAGAATGCGGCTCGCCTGCCGCTCGAACGCCTCACGGTGATCGCCCCAATCGATGAAGAACGGCCCGATCAGGGCTGTCGCCAGCGCGAGGACGATCGCGAGGCCCAATCCGGTCAAAGTGTGATTCACGCCCTACCCCGGTCCCGCTTCCTTAAGCGTAGGAGATTATGCCGCCATGATGGTCACAAAGCGACGAGGACGAGACGGATTGTGGACGAAGGAGTTAACGGCTCCCGTCAACTCGGCGTGAGGCTCAGCGGCTCCGCAGAGCGTTGGCGACATCGAACACCGATTTCGCCCCGAAGGCGACGAACATCGCCCCGGTGATGCGGGTGATGGGCCGGTGCCAGCGCGTGAAGACATGGCGCACGGGCGCAAGGCCCGCCATCCACAAAAGGACAGCGTAAGCGAGAACGAAGCCGACCATGGCGACGCCCATAAAGGCCGGCGCGTCGGCCCAGGTCAGGCTTTTGACGAAGGGCGCGGTCAGCGCCGTGAACATTGCGAGCGCGACGGGATAGGCCTTGGGATTTGTGAGGCCGAAGAGAAGTCCGGTACGCGCCGGATTGACCGCACCGATGGGCGCCGCCGTGCCGTCGCCCGGATTTCGGATGGCCTGCCAGCCGAGCCAGATCAGATAGGCGCCGCAGATGACGCCCAGCACGTCGAACAAAGTGTGCCCGAGCTGGCTGACGCCGACGATGGCAAGGATCGCCAGACCGCACCACAACGTATCGCCGAGAAGATGCGCACCGATGAACCGCGCCCCATGCGCCCGGCCTGAAATGGCCGTCAGCGTGAAAAGGGCCAGAACCGCCGGGCCCGGCGAAATGCCGTAGATGAAACCGGCGGCGAAGGAGGCGGTGAGGGCTTCGGTGGTCATATCCCGGTCTAACGCGCCCTAACCGCCCGGGAAAGCTCCCCTTTCGGGCAAGCCCCGGCCCTCTCGCAATTCACCCCCTGAGATGCCATTTTGTTCTCTCAGAGCGAATCGCCCATGGCCTGCCCGGGCATCAGCTACTCCCCTGCCCGAAGGACCGATTTTGGCCGATCCCAACACCGTCCCGTTTTTCGACGATGACGACGCCCCGCAGGGCGGCATCGCCGCGCGCGCTTCGGCCGGGGTCATGCGGAGCCGGATGTCGGGCGGCGATTATCTTGAGGGCCTGAACCCCGAACAGCGCGATGCGGTGCTGACGCTGGACGGTCCCCTCCTCGTCCTCGCGGGCGCCGGCACCGGCAAGACGCGCGTCCTCACCACCCGCATCGCCCATATCCTTGCGACAGGGCGCGCGCGGCCGCAGGAAATTCTCGCCGTCACCTTCACCAACAAAGCGGCGCGCGAGATGAAGCACCGCATCGCCACTCTGGTCGGCGATGTGGCGACCGGCATGCCGTGGCTCGGCACGTTTCACTCCATCGGCGCGACCATGCTGCGCCGCCATGCCGAGCTTGCCGGGCTGAAGCCCAGCTTCACCATTCTCGACACCGACGATCAGATCCGGCTGATTAAGCAGATCCTCTCGGCGGAAAACATCGACGAGAAGCGCTGGCCGGCGCGCAATCTCGCCTGGGCCATCGACGGCTGGAAAAACCGCGGGCTTACCCCGAAGGATGTTCCGCCCGGCGACGGCGCGTTGTTCGCCAACGGAAAAGGCAAGGAGCTGTACGCCGCCTATCAGGAGCGCCTGCGTGTTCTGAACGCCGTCGATTTCGGCGATCTTCTGCTCGAGCCGATCCGCATCTTCCGCGACCATGCGGATGTTCTGGCGATATATCACCAGCGTTTCAAATTCATGCTGGTCGACGAGTATCAGGATACGAACGTCGCCCAATATCTGTGGCTGCGCCTGCTCGCTCAAGGCCCACGCAATCTCTGCTGCGTCGGCGACGATGATCAGTCGATCTATGGCTGGCGCGGCGCCGAGGTCGACAACATCCTGCGCTTCGACAAGGATTTCCCGGGCGCGAAAGTTATTCGCCTGGAGCGTAATTACCGCTCCGACGCCCATATTCTCGGCGCGGCCTCGCACCTCATTTCGCACAACAAAGACCGGCTCGGCAAAACGCTGCGCCCGCAGGGCGAAGACGGCGAACGCGTCACCGTCTCCGGCGCGTGGGATTCGGGCGAGGAAGCGCGCTCCATAGGCGATGAGATCGAAAATCTTCAGAGAAAAGGCGACAGCCTGAACTCGATGGCGATCCTTGTCCGCGCCTCGTTCCAGATGCGCGAATTTGAAGACCGGTTCGTCACGCTCGGCCTCGATTATCGCGTCATCGGCGGACCGCGCTTCTATGAGCGCCAGGAAATCCGCGACGCCCTCGCCTATCTTCGTTGCATCAACTCCTCGGCGGACGACCTTGCGTTCGAGCGTATCGTCAACGTGCCCAAACGCGGGCTGGGCGATGCGACGGTGCAGACACTGAACAATATCGCCCGCGGCGCGCGCATCTCGCTGATGGAAGCGGCGCGCATGGTGACGGATTCGGAAGAGCTGAAACCCAAGCCGCGCGAGAGCTTGCGCGTCCTGACGCAGAATTTCACGCGCTGGGCGCAGGCCGCTGATCATATGAAGCACACCGAGCTTGCCGAAATGGTGCTCGATGAGAGCGGTTATACCGAGATGTGGCGGCAGGACCGCTCGCCGGATGCGGCGGGCCGTCTCGAAAACCTCAAAGAACTCGTCCGCTCCATGGAGCAGTTCGAAAACCTGCAAGGTTTTCTGGAGCATGTCTCGCTGGTGATGGATGCCGAGAGCGGCGAGAATGTCGATGCGATTACTTTGATGACGCTGCACGGCGCCAAAGGGCTCGAATACGACACGATCTTCCTGCCCGGCTGGGAAGAAGGCCTGTTCCCCAGCCAGCGCACCATGGATGAACATGGCGCGGCCGGGCTCGAGGAAGAGCGCCGCCTTGCCTATGTCGGCATCACGCGCGCCAGAAGGCGCGCCAAAATCTATTTCGCCACCAACCGCCGCATTCACGGCCAGTGGCAATCGTCCATACCTTCGCGTTTTCTCGACGAGCTTCCGGAAGAGCATGTCGAAGTGGTCGAAGCACCGGCGGCGTTTTCAAACCGCGGCTTCGGCGAAAGCCGCTTCGACCGGCTGGAGCCCTTCGGCGGCTCGACCTATGACACGCCGGGCTGGCAGCGCGCGCAGCAGCGCAAACAGGCGGGCGGCTTTCAGGAGCGCGGCGCGGGCTTCAACGCACGCCGCGGCGGGCCGATGGTGATCGAGGGCGAACTCGTCGCCAAATCCACGTCCAACGCCGCAAGCTATGGAATTGGCGAGCGCGTGTTCCACGACAAATTCGGCTATGGCGAGGTTCTCGAAGTCGAGGGCAACAAACTTCTCGTCGCCTTCGACAAAGCCGGGCATAAGCGCGTCATCGATAGTTTCGTCAAACGTCCCTGACGCCGCAGAGAATTAAATGCCCACTTCCGTCACCCGCATCTTCGCGGCCCAGAAACAGGCCGAAGACCTCGCACAGGTCGCCAGTGAAATCCTGCCGCTCGATGAGGTCTCGGTTGCGGTGTCCGAAACCAAGCCCGACGATCCGCTCTGGCGGGTCGACATCTATGCCGGGCCGAACATCACCCCCGCAAATCTCGAACGCGAAGTGCGCGCGGCACTCGGCCAGAAGATCGCGGGCCTCGATGTGCAATCGGAAGTCATCGAGGACGCCGATTGGGTGGCAGCCTCGCTCGCCGGGCTCGACCCAGTCCCCGCCGGGCGCTTCCTCGTCCACGGCGCCCACGATGCCGGACGCGTGCCGAAAAATGCCCATGGCATTCAGGTGGAAGCGGCGCTCGCGTTCGGCACCGGCCATCACGGCACGACGAAAGGCTGTCTGATGGCCTTCGACGGTCTCTTGAAACAGACGCGGCCGCGGAAGATCCTCGATCTCGGCACCGGCACGGGCGTCCTCGCCATCGCCGCCGCCAAAGCTTTGGGCCATGGCGTCCTCGGCAGCGATATCGACCGCACCTCCGTCACCATCGCCCGCGCCAATGCGGCGCTGAACCGGGTGGCCGACCGGGTACGGATCGTTCACGCCAACGGCCTCGGCCACCCCTATATCCGCGGCAACTCCCCATACGATCTGGTCTTCGCCAATATCCTCGCCGGGCCCCTGGTGCGGCTTGCCCCCGGCATCGCCCGCTCGGTTCGCCTCGGCGGCCATGTCATCCTGTCGGGCCTCCTGACCCATCAGGAGAGGCAGGTGCGCGCCGCCTACCGGACCCAGGGTCTTCTTCCCGTAAAGAAGCGCGTGCTGGATAATTGGGTCACCCTCACGCTCCGCCGCGGGCCGGTCTAGACTGAACCCATGTTCGACTCCGTCTTCCAGAGTTTTGACGACAGCGCCGATTCAAGCCGCAGCAAAGCGCGGCTCGCCGTGCTGCGCGCCGATATGAAACGGCTCGGCCTTTTCGGCTTTCTCGTGCCGCGCGCCGATGCGCATCAGAACGAATATGTGCCCGCCTCCGAAGAACGGCTCGCCTGGCTGACGGGCTTTACCGGTTCGGCCGGCACGGCGCTGATCACGCTCGATCAGGCGGTCATCTTCGTCGACGGGCGCTATACGGTTCAGGTCCGCGATCAGATCGACAAAACGGTCGTGACGCCCGTGAACAGCGGCGAGACGTCGCCCAGCGAATGGATCCGCAAGAATTTTTCGGCCGGACAGGTTCTCGGTTTCGATCCCTGGCTGCACACGGCCGATGCGGTCGAGCGGCTGAGGAAAGCCGTTGCCGATGCCGGCGCCGAACTCAAAGCCGTCGATGAAAACCCGATCGACATTTCCTGGACCGACCGGCCCGAGCCGCCGCTCGCGCCCGTTGTCGAGCATCCCGAGAAATTTGCAGGCGAGAGCGCTGACAAGAAACTTGCGCGTCTTCACACCGCCGTCGTCAATGCCAAGGCCGACGCCATCGTGCTCACCGATCCGCACGAGATCGCCTGGCTGTTCAACATTCGCGGCGGCGATGTCGCCCATACGCCGCTGCCGCTGGCCTGGGCCGTCATTCCGGTCGAAGGACGCCCTGCTCTTTTGATCGACGGGCGCAAGCTGTCAAACGAATTGCGCGATCATCTGGAAGACCTCGCCGATGTCGGCGAGCCCTCCGAATTCGAGACGCTGCTGAACATGCTCGGCGGCAAGAAGGTGATGTTCGATTTCGGCGCCGGCGCCGAAAGGATCCGCCAGGTGCTGAACGACACGGGCGCGACCATCGTCAAGACGCAGAGCCCCATCGCCCTGATGAAGGCGGTCAAGAACGGCGCGGAAATCCGCGGCACGCGGGCGGCGCATCAGCGCGACGGCGTTGCCTTCGCGCAGTTCCTGTTCTGGCTCGACACAAATCTGAAGAAAAAGAAGCTCGACGAGATCGAGGCCGCCGAGGCGCTGGAAGCCTTCCGCCGCGATACCGCGAAGCTGAAAGACATTTCCTTCCCGACGATTTCGGCGGCGGGTCCGAATGCGGCGCTGCCGCATTACCGCGTGACGCGCGCGACCAACCGCAAGATCACGCCCGGGCTGTATCTCGTCGATAGTGGCGCGCAGTATCAGGACGGCACGACCGACATCACGCGCACCATCGCCATCGGCAAAGTGACGAAGGATATGCGAGATCGCTATACCCGCGTGCTCAAGGGTCATATCGCCATTGCCACCGCGCAATTTCCGAAGGGTGCGACGGGCGCGCAGCTCGATCCGCTTGCCCGCCGGGCGCTGTGGGAGATCGGCGCCGATTTCGATCATGGAACGGGCCACGGCGTCGGCTCTTATTTGTCGGTGCATGAAGGGCCGCAGCGCATCTCAAAGCTCGGTCACACGCCGCTCGAACCGGGCATGATCCTGTCGAACGAGCCGGGCTATTACAAAGAAGGCGCGTTCGGCATCCGCATCGAAAATCTCGTTCTGGTCGAGCGGTCGAAGCTCAAGACCGCCGAACGCGATTTTCTGAGCTTCGAGACACTGACGCTCGCGCCGATCGATACGCGGCCGATCGATCCGAAACTTCTGACCAAAGAAGAAGTCGCCTGGCTCGACGCCTATCACAAGCGCGTCGCGAGCGAGATCGGGCCAAAGCTCGATCCGAAAACGCGCGCCTGGCTGAAAGCCGTCTGCGCGCCGCTTCTGGCATCAGCCCAGAAGAAACCGAAAAAGAACGACAGCAAGAACGCCGGTCGCAACAGTCGCAAGAAGCGGAAGCCGGGTCGCCGCTAATATTGTGACGATTGCCGCGAGCGTCTCGGCCGGTCCGGTCGCCAGCGCCATGGGCGCAACCACCGCCGTCAGCACAGCGGCGGGAAGCGCATCGAGCGCCGCGCGCAGACGCCCTTCCGCCGGGATATAGGCGGCAACCCACAATCCTGTGAGACGCGCTCCGTAGGTCGCTGCGGCCATCGCAAGGATGGCGATGAGATTGTCGGGTGAGAGGGTCATTCGACGCTCCCGCCTTCAGCGCGGGCCGCCTGCGCGTCCGCCTTTTCCTTCAATGGCAGAGGTGCGGACGGAAAGATCGCCGCAACAATGATCCCTGCAATCGCTCCGGCCATCACATACCAGGGGCCGTCGACGAAAAGATACGTCAGCGCCGAAGCTGCGGCGCTGGCGGCGATGAAAAAGCCGGTGCGCGGGCCTTGCCAGAAACCCAATGCAAGGCCGATAAAGATCGCCGTGAAAGCGAAATCGAAGCCGAGACGTTCGGGATTCTGAAAGGCGCTGCCGACAACAGCACCGACAATCGTAAAGACAACCCAGTTGAGATAGAAAACCGGCACAAGGCCGAGCAGAAACCAAAGCGTCAGCGGCGTTTCGGCCGCACGCTTTTCCGTCATCGCCCAGGTCTCGTCGGCGAGGAAAAAGATGAACAGCGCGCGCCCGGCTATCGGAAAGCTTTTGAGCTTTCGCGCAATCGATGCGCTCATCAGCACATAGCGCAGATTGACGAGAAGAGCGGCAAAGCCGAGCGCCAGCCATGGCGCGGGAAACGACCACAGATCGACGGCGACGAATTGCGACCCGCCGGCAAACACCAGCGCGCTCATGAGACCCGTTTCAAATGGCGAGAGCCCTTTTTGCGCCGCCGCAGCGCCAAGGATCAGCGCGAAGGGAATGACCGCCACAAGCGCCGGGAAAATGAGCAGAATCCCGGCACGAAACTCGGATTTCGGATCGGCACGCATGTTGTGAATTAATCCAGAGGCTTCACCAATAGGGGGAACTTCAGGCAGGTCGGCGCGTTCAACCTTCCGGCAGCATCAAGGAGGGACAGCATGTCCACACTTCTGATTATCATCCTTATTCTTATCCTGATCGGCGCACTCCCGAACTGGGGCTACAGCCGTGCCTGGGGTTACGGCCCGGGCGGTATTGTCGGCGTCATTCTTATCATAGTGATCATTCTGGCCTTGCTCGGCCGCTTGTAAGCAAGGCGTAAACCGAGCCGCCCTGTCCCGGCTCAACGCATGGCCAGCCCTGCTTCGCGGGGGCCGGCCATGCGTCTATTTTCATGAGCCGGTCAGCGCCAGCCATTCGTCTTCCGTCATTACTTTGACGCCGAGCTCCGTCGCCTGTTTGAGCTTCGAGCCGGCGCCAGGGCCCGCGACGACGATATCGGTTTTCTTCGACACCGAGCCCGACACCTTCGCGCCGAGCCGTTCGGCCTGCGCCTTGGCTTCATCGCGCGTCATTTTTTCGAGCGTGCCGGTGAAAACCACCGTCTTGCCGGCGACCGCCGTATCCTGCGCTGCTTCTTCCATCGGCTCCGGCGTCAGCTCTTTCAGCAGCGCCTCGATCGGCGGATCGTTTTTCGGTTCCTGAAAGAAATCGACGACGGCCTGGGCGACGATGGCGCCGATGCCCGACACATCGTTCATTTCCTGCCACGCCTCATTGCCCTTGTCGGCGCGGTTGCCCTCTTCCGGCGGGCGCGCCTCTTTAGCTGCGGCGCGCAGCGCATCGATCGTCTTGTAATGGCGCATCAGGCGCTTGGCGTTGATGTCGCCGACATGGCGGATGCCCAGCCCGAACAGAACGCGATGCACCTGCCGCGTCCGCGCCTCTTCGATGGCGGCGTAAAGGTTTTTGACCGACAGCTCGCCAAAGCCTTCGCGGTTTTTCAGGAAGGTCAGATTTCCCGGCTTCTTCTCGTTGCGCTCGAGCGCAAAAATATCCGACGGCTCTTTGACGAGGCCCCATTCGAAGAATGCCTGGATCTGCTTTTCGCCGAGACCTTCAATGTCCATGGCGTTGCGCGCGACGAAATGACGAAGCCGCTCGACCGCCTGCGCCGGACAGATGAGGCCGCCGGTGCAGCGCCGATCCGACTCGCCCTCTTCGCGCACCGCATGGCTGCCGCAGGCCGGGCATACATGCGGAAACTGGAAGGGCTTTGCGCTTTTCGGCCTCTTTTCCGGAACGATGCGCACGATCTGCGGAATGACGTCCCCCGCGCGCTGCACGACGACGGTGTCGCCGATGCGCACATCATTGCCGTCGCGCACGGGATTGCCGTGTGAATCGACGCCTTTGATGAAGTCTTCGTTGTGCAGCGTCGCATTCGTCACGACGACGCCGCCGACCGTGACCGGTTCGAGCTTTGCGACCGGCGTCAGCTTGCCGGTGCGGCCGACCTGGATGTCGATATCGTTGAGCGTGGTGAACGCCTGTTCGGCGGCAAATTTATGAGCGATGGCCCAGCGCGGTGAGCGCGAGACGTAGCCGAGCCGCCGCTGCAGATCGATGCGGTCAACCTTATAGACCACACCGTCGATATCGTAGCCGAGGCTCGCGCGCACTTCGCCGGTCTCGCGATGGAAGGCGAGCATCTCCTCGACACTCTTGACCACTTTCATCCGCGGATTGGTTTTGAAGCCCCAATTCGCGAATGCCTTGACGACGCCGTGCTGCGTCTCGGCCGGAAGACCGGAATGCTCGCCCCAGGCATAGGCGAAGAAATGCAGATTGCGCTCGGCGGTGATTTTCGGATCGAGCTGGCGCAGCGAGCCGCCGGCCGAATTGCGCGGATTGGCGTAGACGGGCTTGCCCGCCTTTTCCTGCCGCTCGTTCAGCGCGCGGAACTCGTCATGGGTCATATAGACTTCGCCGCGGATCTCGATGAGATCGGGCACGTCCTTGCCCTTCAGCGTCTGTGGGATTTCCTTGATCGTGCGGATATTGACGGTGACGTCTTCGCCGACTTCGCCATCGCCGCGCGTCGCCGCCAGAACGAGCTTGCCCTTCTCATAGCGGAGATTGGCCGAAAGCCCATCGATCTTGGGCTCGGCGGTGAAGGCGATCTCGTCGTCTTTCAGATTGAGAAAGCGCCGCACGCGGCCAACGAAATCCGTCACATCTTCGCCGTCAAAGGCGTTGTCGAGCGATAGCATGGGCTGGCCGTGCTTCGCCTTGTCGAATTTTTCGGAGGCTGCGCCCGAGACTTTCTGTGTCGGGCTTTCGGCGGTGACGAGGTCGGGAAATGCCGCCTCTACAGCGACGAGGCGTTTGCGCAGCGCATCGTAATCGGCGTCGGAAACCGTCGGCGCGTCTTCCTGATAATAGCGCTCGTCATGCGCCCTTATCTCTTCGACAAGACGCGCATGTTCGGCTTGCGCTTCGAGCGGTGTCGAAGGAATGTCGGCTTCTTCGGATTTCGCGCCCTTTTTCGGGGGACTCACGCCGCACCCTTCATCAGGCGCTCCGCTGCGGCGCGGGCCTCATCTGTGACAGCCGCGCCCGCCAGCATGCGGGCGATCTCTTCGCGCCGCGGATCGGCAGAGAGCGGCGTGACGCGCGTCGCCACCCGCTCCTCGCCCTTCACATCGTCCTTGGCGATCAAAAGATGGCTGTCGGCCTTTGCCGCGACCTGAGGCGCATGCGTCACCGCCAGAACCTGGACCCGCCGTCCGAGCCGCGACAGGCGCGCGCCGATGGCATCCGCCACCGCGCCGCCGACACCGGTGTCGATTTCGTCGAAGATGAGCGTCGGCGCCGAGCCGCGATCGGCGAGCGCGACTTTCAGCGCCAAAAGGAAGCGCGCAAGTTCGCCGCCGGAGGCGACTTTGAGCATCGGCCCTGCCCGCGTGCCGGGATTGGTCTGCACCCAGAATTCGACGCGGTCGATGCCTTCCAAGCCGCCCGCGCCGTCGGAGGTGATCTCGGCGGTGAAGCGGGCGCGTTCGAGCTTGAGGTCGGGAAGCTCGGCCATCACGGCGGAGGCCAGCGCCTCGGCGGTCGTGCGGCGCTTTGCGGAGAGAGCCTCGGCGGCGGCGCGATAGGCAGAAGCGCCCTCGCCTGCGGCTGCCGCCAGGCGCTTCAATTCGTCCTCGCCGTTTTCCAGCGCTTTGAGCTCATCCGCAAAGCGCGCTGCGACCTCGGGCAGAAGCGCAACGCTCGTTTCGTATTTACGGGCGGCGGCGCGGAGCGCAAACAGGCGCTCTTCCGAGCGCTCGAGTTCTTTCGGGTCGAAAGCCGCCGTCTCAAGTGCTTTCTCAAGATGATCGCGTGCTTCGTCGAGCTGCACGAGCGCAGCATCGAGCGCCTTCATGGCCGGCTCGACAAAGCTCGGCAATTGCCCTGCCCGCCGTTCGAGACGGCGGATCGCGGCGGCAAGATCGGGCACCGGCGAATTCGGCCCGGCGACCGCCTGATGCACATCCTGAAGATCGCCGGCGATCTTTTCCGACTGCATCATCACCGCGCGCTTTTCGGCCAGACGCTCTTCCTCGCCCTCTTCGGGTTTCAGCGCCGAAAGCTCCTGATGCGCATGGCGCAGATAATCGGCTTCCTTGCGCACGCGCTCGACCAGTTCCTGCTGATCCTCGCGCGCTTTTTCCGCAGCGCGCCACGCATCCCACAGCGCCGAGACTCTGCGCACATCGGCTTCGAGCCCGCCGAACGCATCGAGCAGCGCGCGATGCTCAGCCGGATCGACGAGCGCACGGTCGTCGTGCTGGCCGTGAATTTCGACAAGCGCCGTGCCGAGCGCGCGCAGAATGTTGAGGCCGACCGGCTGATCGTTGACGAAAGCGCGCGTGCGCCCGTCGGCGAGCTGCAGGCGGCGCAGAATGAGATCGCCGTCATCGACGAGACCGTTGTCGGTGAGAACCCTGCGCGCCGGATGATCTTTCGGCAGATCGAACACCGCGGTCACCTGCCCCTGCGGTGCGCCGGAGCGCACAAGGCCGCTATCGCCGCGGCCGCCGAGGGCAAGGGTCAGACTGTCGAGAAGAATGCTTTTGCCGGCGCCGGTTTCGCCGGTCAGCACGGTCAGGCCGCCCGCCGTCGAAAGATCGAGGCGTTCGATAAGAACGATGTCGCGGATGGAGAGCTGGACCAGCATTGCGGGCCCAAGCCTATATCAGCCGACGATTCCCTTGAAAGCCTTTGAAATCCACGATCCCGAATCTTCGCGGGGGGTAAGCCCCTTCGACTGGATGAGGGCGTAGGTGTCCTTGTACCAGGGGCTTTGCGGGAAGTTGTGGCCCAGCACAGCGGCGGCGGTCTGCGCCTCGCCGACAATGCCCATGGTCATGTAGATTTCGGCGACGCGGGCGAGCGCCTCTTCGACATGGCGCGTCGTCTGATAGGTGATGATGACCGTCTTGAAGCGGTTCACCGCGGCGATGTAGTTGCCGTCCTTCAGATAAAAGCGGCCGATCTCCATTTCCTTGCCGGCGAGCTGGTCGCGCGCCACCTGGACGCGCTGGCGTGCCTGATCGGCATACTGGCTGTCGGGCCAACGGCGGCCGACCTGATCGAGCTCGACCAGGGCATCCTGGGTGCGCTTCTGGTCGCGCGAGACGTCCTGGATCTGATTGTAATAGGACATGCCGACGAGGAACTGGACATAGTCCGCGTCCTTGGAGCCCGGGTTCAGCTGCACATAGCGCTTACCCTCGGCGATAGCCTCGTCATATTCGCCCTGTTTGTATTTCGAGAAGACGGCCATGACATTGGCCTTGCGCGCCCACTCCGTATAGGGGTGCTGCAGATCGACTTCCTTAAACTTCTTGTCGGCCTGTTTGTAGTCCTTGTTCTCAAGGTAATAGAGGCCCTGATTGTAGAGTTTGTCGGCCGGATCGGTCGAATAGACGATCTCGTCTTCCGTATCCTTCTTCTTGAACCAGCCGAACAGTGCGTTGGCCGGCATGGTGGATACGCTCAGCGCAAACAGCGCAAGCACGACGGCCGGCGAAAAAGCCTTGAGCCACGACATCATCGGAACCTCGAAAAAAGGCGCTGGGACCCCACAGGAACCCGAGCCCCGGCTTCTACCCCAAAGCCCGATAAATCGCCACGGTGTGGCGAAGTCGAGGCGGCCGGAACGGCCCCTCAGTTCATATCGGGGGAATAGGCCGGCTGCAGGGCCGGGACGAAATCGCCCGCGGCATGGACCGGCACCGGCGTCTCGATGGCAAAAGCCGTCGGATCGGCATAAAGGGCCCGAACCATTGCGACATTCAGCTTGTGACCGCCGCAATAGGACCGGTAGAGGCCCTTGATGGGCAGGCCGGCCAGAGCGAGATCCCCCACCGCATCGAGCGCCTTGTGGCGGACGAACTCGTCGCGGGCGCGCAGGCCCCCCTCGTTCATCACCCGCTCGCCGTCGAGAACGACTGTGTTGTCTAGCGAGGAGCCGCGGGCGAGGCCAATGGCCGAGAGCTTCTCGAAATCCTGCATGAAGCCGAAGGTGCGCGCATAGCTGAGCTCGCGGCGGAAGCTTTTGGGCGTCAGATCCATCACCACGGCCTGACGGCCGATGGTCGGGTTGGTGAAATCGATCTCGACTTCCAGGCGGAAGCCTTTCGCATAGGGCACGAGTTCGGCCCAGGCGCGGCCGTTCTCGACCCGGACAGGCTTGCGGACGACGAGCACGCTGCGCGGCGCCGAAAGCTTGACGGTACCGACCGTATCGATGGCTTCAACGAAGGGACGCGAGGACCCGTCAACGATGGGCATTTCGTCATTGTCGATGGCGATCACGGCGTTATCGACGCCGAGACCGCGCAGAGCGGCCAGAAGATGCTCGACCGTCGAGACCCGGCCGCCCTCTTCCGTGCCGAGCACGGTGCAGAGTTCGGTCTGGCCGACATGATCGACATGGGCGCGGAAGGTACGGGCCGCACCGGTCTCGGAATTGGTGCGGCGGAATTGGATGCCGGTGCCGGCCGGCGCAGGGAAAAGAGTGATGCGGACGGGTTCGCCGTTATGTACGCCGATTCCGGCGATCGAAATCGATGCGCCCAAAGTCGTCTGTTCGAACCCCATAACCCCACTCACCCTCTTGCTTGCAGGCGCTGAGCCGCCCTGCAAGTGTCCCTCCGGAAACACCGCGTACCGCTTTTAATCCCCGCGGCACGCGTTGCTTGTGATGGGAAGATAAGTCTGGGGGACTCAAGCGGGCCAATCACGCTTGATGTCGGACTGTTACAAACTGTTAAGAATAATCCACACCCGGCCGCGCAAGGGCTCGCTCTTATGCCCCTAAAACGTTGAAACGGCAGGCGATTTTATCGCCCACCGTCTCTCGTGACTTCAATGCAACAGCGTGCGCTCAGTTCGCCTGGCGGCGAAGGAAAGCCGGGATTTCCAGCTCGTCTTCCATCGGGCGCGCGGCCTGCTGACGGCCATGTGAGTCGAGATTGCCCTTGGCGGGACGATAGGCGGCCTCACGCGCCGTGCGGCGGGTGTCGTGCTGCGGCTCGGCATCCAGGCTCGGCTCCTGATGCGTCTGCTGCTCGTCGTCGCGGCGGCCGAGGCCGACGGCGGCAAGACGCTGCAGAAGCGTCGCGCGCTTCTTCTCGGGATGATTGTCCGAGACCGGGAAGCTGCCGTCGCGCTGCAGGATCTGGTTCTGCACCGGCACCGGCAATTCATCGACGCGCGGCATGCGCGGACCGCGCACAGCGCGCTCGGGCGCCGGCGGAATGAAGGCCGCGGGATCTTCCATCGGCTCTTCGTAGACTTCTTCTTCGGGCTCATCGAAGAAGGCCGGGGCCGGACGCGGCGCGAGCGGACGGACGGTAACGTCGTCATCGACCGCTTCGTCTTCATAGGCGGCCGGCGCTTCGTATTCTTCCTGCTCTTCGACGACCGGACGGAAGGTCGGCATCGCACGGGCGATGGGAGCGGCGGCCGCAACCGGGGCCGAAGCCTCGGCGATCTGGCGGGCCTGCGGCTTCATGCGCTCGGCGAGTTCGGCAAGACGCTCTTCGCTGTAGACGGGAGCCACCATGCCGGTGTTGTCGATGCCGGTGGCAACGACGGACACGCGGATCGTGCCTTCGAGCTTCGCATCGAAGGTCGCGCCGAGAATGATATTGGCTTCCGGATCGACTTCCTCGCGGATACGCGTTGCCGCTTCATCCACTTCGTAGAGCGTCAGATCGTTGCCGCCGGTGATCGAGATCAGAAGGCCGCGCGCGCCCTTCATCGACACATCGTCGAGCAGAGGATTGGCGATGGCCGCTTCCGCCGCCGTGATCGCACGGCGTTCGCCCTGTGCTTCGCCGGTGCCCATCATCGCCTTGCCCATTTCGCGCATGACGGCGCGCACGTCGGCGAAGTCGAGATTGATGAGGCCTTCTTTCACCATCAGATCGGTGATGCAGGCAACACCCGAATAGAGAACCTGGTCGGCCATCGCGAACGCGTCGGCGAAGGTCGTCTTCTCATTGGCGATGCGGAAGAGGTTCTGGTTCGGAATGACGAGCAGCGTGTCGACATGCTTCGACAGCTCTTCGATGCCCTGTTCGGCCATGCGCATGCGGCGATGGCCTTCGAAATGGAAGGGCTTCGTCACAACACCAACGGTCAGGATGCCGAGTTCCTTGGCGGTGCGCGCGACGACGGCCGCCGCACCCGTGCCGGTGCCGCCGCCCATGCCCGCGGTGATGAAGGCCATATGCGCGCCCGAAAGATGGTCGCGAACTTCATCGATCACTTCTTCGGCCGCTGCGCGCCCGACTTCCGGCTGCGATCCCGCGCCAAGACCTTCGGTGACCTGCAGACCCATCTGAATGAGGCGTTCGGCACGCGACTGCGTCAGCGCCTGTGCGTCCGTGTTGCCGACGACGAAATCGACGCCCTGCAATCCGGCTTCGATCATGTTGTTGACCGCGTTGCCGCCGGCGCCACCCACGCCGAAGACCGTGATGCGCGGCCGCAATTCCCGGATGTCGGGAAGCTTCAGATTGATGGACATGGAGTGCCTCTCGGATTTCGCGGGAACGCGCGCCGCGTTTTGGGTTAGCTGTTTGGGTGCCGACACCATTTTGGTGGCCGGCGTCTTGGACGCTGTCTTCGATACTGATTTGGATTTCGGTGCCTGCTTCTTGGCAGGCTTTTTCTTGCCGGCCATCAGAAGCTCTCCCGCAGCCACTGACCCATACGGGACAGATAGCCGTTCGTTCCTGTGCGCAGCGATGCACGCGCCGCTTCAAAATGTTCTTCACCCGCACGCTGCGGATAGACGAGAAGACCGACCGCCGCCGCAAAGCTCGGCCCTTTACAATGTTCGGGCATGTTACGCGCTCCGATAGGACGGCCGATACGAACCTGGCGTCCGAGAATTTTACTGGCGAGATCGGCAAGGCCGGTCAGCTGGCAGGCACCGCCCGTGAGAACGACGCGCTTGCCGGCTTCCATCGCATGGCCGGAGCCGCGCAGACGGTCGCGGATAAGTTCGAGCGTTTCCTCGACCCGCGGCTTGACGATGCGGATGAGCTGCGATTTCGGCACGTGATGGGGGGCCGAGCGGTCATCTTCGCCGATAGGCGTGATGCCGATAAGGCCGCTGTCCTCGCTCATGCCGGGGAACACCGAAGCATGGAGCGTTTTCAGCCGCTCCGCATCCTCGACCTTGACGGAAAGCCCGCGCGCGATGTCGAGCGTGACGTGATGGCCGCCGAGGGCGATCGCATCCGTATGGACGCACGCGCCGCCCGAGAAAATGCCGACACTGGTCGTGCCGGCGCCCATATCGATCATCGTCGTGCCGATCTCGGCCTCATCGGCGGCAAGCGCGGCCAGACCTGATGCATAAGGCGCGGCGACGACGGTTTTGACGGACAGATGGCAACGTTCGATGCACAGGATCAGATTGCGCACCGGCGCGGCATCCGCCGTGACGACATGCATGTCGAGGCCAAGCTGATCGCCCACCATGCCGCGCGGATCGGAAATGCCGTGCGTCGCATCGAGCGCAAAGCCCATCGGCATGGAATGGATGACGCTGCGATCGGCCCGCACAGAATGATCGGTTCCGGCCCGCAGCACACGCTGGATGTCGTATTCGGTCACGGGACGACCGGACACGGGAACCGTGGCATTGTAATGTTCGCTCGCGAGCCTTCCGGACGACACCGAAAGGATCAGACTCTCGACTCTACAATCGGACATGCGCTCGGCCGCATCGACGGCAAGACGGATGGCATGTTCCGCCGCTTCCATATCGACGACGGCACCGGCCTTGATGCCGCGCGAACGCTGATGGCCGACGCCCATCACCTCGATGCGATGCGTGCGGCCCGGCAGCAGCGGCCCGGTATCGACGGGTTTCAGGCGGCCGATCAGGCAGACGATCTTGCTTGTACCGACATCCAGAACCGAAAAGTCGATGGCGCGTTTTTGCGGCATCGGCTTCAGTCTTGGCGTCACGGCATGCGGGAAGGTTCTCATGTGCCGGCCGCCTTGTCTTTTTCCTTGGCCTTTGCGGCAAGCGCCGCAGCGGCCTCGTCGGACAGGCGCACCGTCGCGGTTCCCGGACGGCGCATATCGACTTCCGTGATGTCGCGATCTTTCAGCTGCGCGGACTTATCGAGCTTCACGAAGGCGGCAATGGCATCAGCGGTATCATGTTCCGGCAGTTTGACGTCCATGCCGTTGGTCAGGCGCAAATTCCAACGGCGGTCGCCGACGCGCACCAACGCATAAATATCTTTCCTGAGGTCGGCATAGGGCTCGAGCGCGGCGAGGATGGCTTTCGCAGCGGTGTCGGCGCCCTGTCCGACGAGCAGCGGGAGATTGGCGAAACGGCCGCTCTCGACGCCTTCAATGACGGTTCCGTCCTGGCCGATCACGGCGATTTTGTCGCCGCGCTGCCAGAGCGCAAAGGGTTCACGTTCGGTGACGGAGATCGCGATCTTGTCGGGGTAAAGCTTGCGAACCGTCGCCTTCAGAACCAGAGGATTCTGCATGAGGCGTTCGCGCGCGGCATTGGCGTCGAGAAAGACGAGAGATTGTCCGGGCGAATAGCCGAGCGCGGCAGCAATTTCCGCATCCGTCAGAATCTTCCGGCCCTCGACCTCGACATCGGCAATATGGAATCCCGAGCCGCGCGCGAAGGCGTCAGGCATAGCAGTCACAGCAGAGCCAATCTCCTGCCAGTGATCGCCAAGCGTGGCACCGTAAATACCTGTACTCACGAAAAGAACAATTACGCCAAGCCAACCGATACCAGAACGCACTCGCACTACAGAGGGGGTCGCCGCCCTGCGGGGTCGGGCGGCGGACTGCGACGGCGCGGCGGTACGCGCCGGCGCAGCGTTGAAATAGGGATCTGTTCGAAGATCGGCGCGCAGCTCAGCGCGCGGTTCGGCCTTGGGGCCGGAAGAACGGAGCGGACGGTTTGAATAGATGACGCGGGCGCGCCCGTTTGAAGACGCGCCTCCGCTGACGGCCTTTAACTGGCCGTCTAACGATTTAAGCCTGCGTCTTCCACCATCCATCGCACGAGCTCGTCAAACGCAAAACCGGCGTGAGCCGCCAATTCGGGCACGAGGCTCGTTTCTGTCATGCCGGGCTGCGTGTTGACTTCGAGACAGACGAGCGCCCCGGTACCGCCCGGTCGGTCGTCGTATCGAAAGTCGGCACGGCTGACCCCGCGGCAGCCGAGCGCCTGATGCGCCTTGAGCGTGGATGATTGAACAAACTGGTAAACAGACTCTGAAATTTGGGCCGGCAGGATGTGTTTTGATCCGCCTTTTGCATATTTTGCGTGATAGTCGTACCAGCCCTCGGCGGCGACGATGTCGATGACGCCGGTGGGCTTGCCGTCGACCACGGCGCAGGTCAGCTCGCGACCCGCTATATACTTCTCAGCCAACAATAATTCGCCGTGCTCCCAATCGGGGCGGGTCAGCTCCTGCGGCGGGTGCTCCTGGTCTTCCTTGACGATCAGAATGCCGACCGAAGAGCCCTCCGAGACGGGTTTCAGCACATAAGGAGGCGTTAACGGGTGCGCTAAAGCTGCCTGCTTCCGGTTAACGACCTTTCCCTCGGCAACAGGCACGCCGGCCGCTGCCATGACCTGGCGGGCGCGCTCCTTGTGCATGGAGAGAGCCGAGGAGAGGACGCCCGAATGCGTGTAGGGAATCTCGAGCAACTCGAGCACGCCCTGCATCTGGCCGTCTTCGCCGAATTTGCCGTGCAGCGCGTTGAAAGCGGCATCGGGCTTCAGCTTGGTCAGAACTTCCGCCACATCGCGGCCGACATCGACTTTCGTGACGCGGTAGCCGGACTTTTCGAGACCCGCGGCGCAGGCCTTGCCGGAGTTGAGCGAGACTTCGCGCTCGGCGGACCAGCCGCCCATCAGAACCGCGACGTGCTTTGCCATCAGACCGCTCCCGTGAAGACATCACCGTCGAGAAATTCGCGCACGTCTTTGCCCGGCGCGAAATGGCCCATGCGGCGGATTTCCCATTTCAGCTCGATGCCGGACTTGGCGCGCACCTTGTTGCGCACCGTCTCGCCCAGAAGTTCGAGATCGTAGGCCGAGGCTTCGCCGGTATTGAGCAGGAAATTGCAATGCAGTTCGGAGACCTGCGCGTCGCCGATCTTCAGCCCGCGTCCGCCGGCCTCGTCGATCAGTTTCCAGCTCGAATGCCCATCCGGATTCTTGAAGGTCGAGCCGCCGGTCTTCGACCGAATAGGCTGAGACGACTCGCGCTTTTCGGTGATCTCGCGCATGCGCTGCTTGATCTCTTCGGGCTCGCCCGGCGTTCCGGCATAGACCGCCGAGACGAACACCGCGCCGCGCGGGCCGTTCGATTTGCGGTAGAGATAGCCCATATCCGCGTTTGAGAGCGTGACGATCTCGCCCTGCCGCGTCACGGCGCGAAGTTCAACCATGCGATCGCGCGTTTCGGTGCCGTAGCATCCCGCATTCATGTAAAGCGCGCCGCCGATGCCGCCGGGAATGCCGGAGTAGAAGGTCAGCCCGTCGATCCCGGCTTCGGCCGCGGCTTGCGCGACGCGCAGATCCGGCACCGCGGCGCCGGCTTTGATGCGATGCCCATCCAGAACCTCGATGCCGCCGAAGCCGCGCGCCGAGAGGCGGATGACAACGCCGTCAATGCCGCCGTCGCGGATCAGAAGATTGGAGCCGAGGCCTAAAACCGTGACGCGAATATCGTCGGGCAGGTTCTTGAGGAAGAACGCAAGGTCCTCCTCATCCGCCGGCTGGAACAGAAGCTGCGCCGGGCCGCCGACACGAAACCAGGTGATCTCGGAGAGAAGCTGATTGGGCGTCAGCCGGCCGCGCAGCTGCGCGGTCCAGTCGCCGAGCTTCAGCTCGGGAAAGCTCACGCTTTGCCTCCGACCGCTTCAAGCTCTCCCGGCAGCGCATAGGCCCATTGGGTGATCGAGCCGGCACCGAGGCACACGACGTAATCGCCCGATTTCGCAAAACCGGCGACGTGGTTGGCGAGCTGTTCGGGGGCGGCGAGCGCAATCACATTGCGATGGCCGCGCGCTTTCAAGGCAGCTACGAGCGAATCCCTGTCGGCGCCGGGGATCGGCTGCTCGCCGGCCGCGTAGACATCGGAGACGATGACGGCATCGGCATCGTTGAAGCAGGTCGAGAAGCCGTCAAACAGCGCGTGAAGGCGCGTGTAGCGGTGCGGCTGTACGACGGCGATGACGCGGCCGTCGGTCGAAGCGCGCGCGGCTTTCAGCACGGCGGCGATCTCGACCGGGTGATGGCCGTAATCGTCGTAGATCGAAACGCCTTTCCATTCGCCGGTCTTGGTGAAGCGGCGCTTCACGCCGCCAAAGCGCGACAGGCCAAGACGGATGAGATCGGGCGAGATGCCGAGATTGTGCGCCACCGCGATCGCGGCCGTTGCATTCAGCGCATTGTGATGGCCGGGCATCGGCAGTTCGAGGCCGGGAATATCGGTTTCCTTGCCGTCACGGTCGCGGATGCAGACGCGGAATTTGCAGCGGCCGCCTTTGAGATCGATGTCGAGCAGGCGCACATCGGCCTGCGGGTTCTCGCCATAGGTAACGACTCTACGATCTTCGATCTGGCCGACGAGATCCTGCACCACCGGATGATCGAGGCACATCACGGCAAAGCCGTAGAACGGGACATTTTCAACGAATGAGCGGAACGCCGCCTTGATCGCGTCATAGGTTTTGAAATGGTCGAGATGTTCGGGATCGATATTGGTGACGACCGCAATATCGGCCGGCAGCTTCAGGAAAGTGCCGTCGCTCTCATCCGCCTCGACCACCATCCAGTCGGACGCGCCCATGCGGGCGTTCGTGCCATAGGCGTTGATGATGCCGCCATTGATGACGGTCGGATCGAAATTGCCGGCGTCGAGAAGCGTCGCGACAAGCGAGGTCGTCGTCGTCTTGCCGTGCGTGCCGCCGATGGCGACGCAGGTTTTCATCCGCATCAGCTCGGCCAGCATTTCGGCGCGGCGCACGACCGGCAGACGCTTGCTGCGCGCAGCGATGAGTTCCGGATTGTCGCGCTTGATGGCGGTGGAGACGACGACCACCGCGGCCTCGTCGAGATTCTCGGCCTTATGGCCGACGGTGACCTTGATCCCTTTGTCGCGCAGGCGCCGCACATTGGCGTTTTCGGCGACGTCTGAGCCCTGAACCTTATAGCCCTGATTGGCCAGCACCTCGGCGATGCCGGACATGCCGATGCCGCCGATGCCGACGAAGTGGATGGGGCCGGTATTGGAAGGAAGCTTCATGGTCTAACTCGGACTTTAAGGCGCGGCCTCAAGGACGAGGTCGGCCAGCCGCGCGGCGGCATCGGGACGGGCATAGGCCGAAGCGGCCTTTGCCTGGCCGCTGAGTGTTTGCGGCTTTGCAAGGAGGTCCGTCAACAGGCGGGCCAGATTGGCCGGGGTGAACTCGGCCTGGGGGACGAGGGTTCCGCCCCCGGCCGCCTCGAGGGACCGGGCGTTCTCCAGCTGGTCGTTGTCGAGGGAATGGGGCAGCGGCACGAGGAAAGACGGCCGCCCGATGACGCACAATTCGGCCACTGTCGAAGCCCCGGACCGGGCGATGACAAGATGGGCATCGGCCATGCGCTGGGGCAGGTCACGGAAGAAGGGCGACAGCTCGGCCTTCACTCCGGCTTTCCGGTAGATCTCCTCGGCATGTTCGAGGTCTTCGGGCCGCGACTGCTGTACGATCTTCAGCCGGGCGCGCAGCTCGGGTTCGAGCGCGGCGATGGCCGGCGGCACGGTAACGGACATGATGCGCGCGCCCTGGCTGCCGCCGAAGGACAAAAGCCGGATCGGCCCGCCGGCCTCCGGCGCGGCATAGGTGGAAGCGGCCGTGCGCACGGCTTCGCGCACCGGATTGCCGACATGCGTCGCCTTCTCAAGAAGCCCCGGCTTCGCATTGGTAAGATTCGGAAATCCCATGCCGATGCGGGTCGCACGCGGCGCCAGGATCCGGTTGGCGCGGCCCATCACGGCGTTCTGTTCGTGGATGATCGTCGGCACGCCGAGAAGCTGTCCGGCCAGCAGCGGCGGCAGGCTCGGATAGCCGCCGAAACCGACAAGCGCGCGCGGCTTCAGTTTGCGGATGAGGCGGGCGCTTTCGCCGAAGCCGAGGCCGATCTTCGCCGCCGCTTTGAAAATCGCGAGCGGGTTTTTCGAGCCGAAGGTCGCGCTGTCCACGGCATAGACGGCCCGCGCCGGGAAATTCCCCGCATACTCTTTCGCACGCGGATCGGTGATGAGATCGACCGGCACGCCGCGCTTTGCGAGCTCGGCAGCGAGCGCTTCGGCCGGAAAGAGATGTCCTCCCGTGCCGCCGGCGGCGAGGAGGACCGGACGGGTATCGGCCATCAGCCGAGCTGCCCGGCAGGAAGCGGATTTGCGCCGGCTTCAAGCTTGGCGCGCGGGCGGCGCCGGGTGAGGGCGATGAGAGCCCCCATGCCGAAGGCCAGCGAAATTAACGATGAGCCGCCATAGGAAATGAAGGGCAAGGTCATGCCTTTCGCCGGCATCAGCTGAACGTTAACGGCCATATTGATCGCCGATTGCAGGCCGAACAGCATTGTCAGACCTGCGATGGCAAGACGCGCAAACGCATCTTCTTCGTTCGACGCGTGCCACAAGCCGCGCAGCACGACGAACGCAAACAGCCCAAGCAGAACCAGGCAGAAGATGATGCCGAATTCCTCGCCGGTGACGGCGAAGATGAAATCGGTATGGGCGTCCGGCAGAACGCGTTTCACGGTGCCCTCCCCCGGCCCTTTGCCGAGCCATCCGCCCGACACGAAACTCTCAAACGCGCGCTCGCCCTGAAAGTTCTCATTGCCGCCCGGATCGAGGAATTTGACGATGCGTTCGCGCACATGCGGCACGACTTTATACGCAAGGAAGATGCCCGCGATGCCGGTGCCCGCAAGGCCCCCCATCCAGAGCCAGCGCAGACCGCCAAGGAAGAACAGCGCACCCCAGACAATGCCGATCAGCATGGTCTGGCCGAAATCGGGCTGCAGCACGAGGACGCCGACGACAAGGCCGAACAGCGAGATCGCCATGAAGTGGCCGGGAATATCGTCGCGCCGCGCGCCTTCGGCGAACAGGAAGGCGGCGAGAATGATGAAGCTCGGTTTGACGAATTCGGACGGCTGCACGCCGACGGGGCCGAGCTGCAGCCAGCGATGCGCACCCTTGATCTCCGGGCCGATGAACAGCGCAAGGATCATCGCCGGCCAGAAGATAAGGAAGGTGATGAGCGCGGCACGGCGGATGCCGCGCGGATTGAGCATCGAGACCGCAAACATCACGGCGGCGGCGGGGATGAGGAACATCACCTGCCGGTTGACGAAGTGAAACAGATCAAGGTCCAGGCGCTCGGCCACCTGCGGGCTCGCCGCCAGCGAGAGCACGACACCGCCCACCATCAGCGCGATCACGGCGAAGAGGAGCGGTTTGTCGACCGTCCACCACCATTCGCTGAGGGGCGTGTTCTTGGCGCGCGAGATCATGGCACCCGTTCCGTATCGGCGGCCTTTATGCGCTCTTGCGCGAGTCGCCGGAAGTCATCGCCCCGGACTTCGAAATTTGGATACTGGTCGAAACTGGCGCAGGCCGGCGACAAAAGGACGACCGGCTCGTGCGCCGCAGACTTTGCCGCATCGCGCGTGGCCGCCAGAACCGCTTTGTCCATCGTCTCGCAGAATTCGTGCGGCACCGCACCGAGCGTCTTCGCAAACTCCGCCGAAGCTTCCCCGATGAGATAGGCTTTGGCGATGCGCGGAAAAAACGGCGCGAGGCTGACAATGCCGCCGCTTTTCGCCTTGCCGCCGAGGATCCAGAAAATATCGGATGCAAAACTCGCCAGCGCCTGCTGGGTGCTGTCGGCGTTCGTCGCTTTCGAGTCATTGACGAGCAGAACTTTGCCGGCATGGCCGATCTGCTCCATGCGGTGCGCAAGACCCGGAAACGTCTGAAGGCCGCGCGCGATGACGTCGGGCTCAAGCCCGAGCGCCAGACATGCGGCCATCGCCGCCGCCGCATTCTGCGCATTGTGTGCGCCACGCAAGGAACCGATGCCGGCAAGATCGGCGACTTCCCCCCCTGCCCCGCTCTGGGCGCGGATGAGTTTCGATCCTTCGGCATAGATGCCGCCGGTAAGCGGGCGGCGCTGCGAAATACGTACGGTTCTGGTGCCTGCCTGTTCGATGCGATCGGCAATAGCGGACGACAGATCATCGTCGATGCCGACGACAGCGGTGTCGGCCTTCGCCACAAGCCGCTCTTTGATCGCGGCGTAATTTTCCATCGTGCCGTGACGCTCGAGATGATCTTCCGACAGATTCATCAGCACGCCGACCGTCGGCTTCAGGCCGGGCGCCAGATCGATCTGGTAGGACGAGCATTCGATGACGTGAACGCGTCCCCTGCCCGGCGGGTCGAGATCGGTGATCGGCACGCCGATATTGCCGCCGATCTGCGCATCCAAACCCGCTTGGCGGAGGATGTGCCCGATCAGAGCCGTCGTCGTCGATTTGCCGTTGGTGCCGGTGATGGCGATGAGCGGCGCTTTCGGATCGAGCAGCGCGCGCTCGCGCGAGAAGACTTCGATATCTCCGATAATCTCGATCTTCGCCGCGTGAGCCTTCTCGACCGACCAATGCGGTTTGGGGTGCGTCAGCGGCACGCCCGGCGACAGAACGAGCGAGGAGAAGGTCGAGAAATCCGCATCGCGCAGATCGCCGGTCGCAATGCCCGCCGCTTTCGCCTTCTCGACGCTTTTTTCGCTGTCGTCCCAGGCAAGAACATCGGCGCCGCCGGCGACCAGCGATTTCGCGGTCGACAGACCCGACCCGCCAAGGCCGAACAGCGCGACGCGTTTGCCGCGGAACGAGGTGGCGGGTGTCATTATCTCAGCTTCAGCGTCGACAGTCCGATGAGCGCGAGAACGACCGCAATGATCCAGAAGCGGATCACGACCTGCGGCTCCGTCCATCCCAATTGTTCGAAATGGTGATGGATCGGCGCCATGCGGAAGACGCGCTTGCCGGTGAGCTTGAAGGAGACGACCTGGATGATGACGGAGGCGGCTTCAAGAACGAACAGGCCGCCGATGATCGCAAGAACGATCTCATGCTTGGTGGCAACGGCAATCGAGCCGAGAAGACCGCCGAGCGCGAGCGATCCGGTATCGCCCATGAAAACCTGCGCCGGCGGCGCGTTGAACCACAAAAAGCCGAGCCCCGCGCCCAAGATCGCGCCGCACATCACCGCAAGCTCGCCGGTTCCGGGCGTGAAATTGATCTGCAGATAATCGGCAAAGACCGCGTTACCCGCGAGATAGGCGATGAAGGCAAAGCTCATCACCGCGACCATCACCGGCACAATCGCCAAACCATCCAGACCGTCGGTGAGATTCACCGCATTGCCCGAACCGACAATGACGAAGGCGCCGAAGATGACGAAGAACCAGCCGAGATAAAGCAGAAAATCCTTCAGGAACGGGAAGGCAAGCGAGTTCGCAAGATTGTCGGGGCTGACCACCTGCATGATGACGACGGCCATGCTGGCGATCAGGAATTCGAACACAAGGCGCGTCTTGCCGGAAAAGCCTTTATGGCTCTGCTTGGTGATCTTCAGATAGTCGTCGTAGAAGCCGATCAGTCCGAAGCCGAGCGTCACGCCGAGCACGACCCAGACATAGGGGTTGCGCAGATTGCCCCAGAGCAGCGTCGACACCACAAGCCCAAGCAGGATCATCAGTCCGCCCATTGTGGGCGTACCTTTCTTGGTCAGAAGATGGGTCGGCGGGCCGTCTTCGCGGATCGGCTGGCCCTTGCCCTGGCTGACCTTGAGATAGGAAATGATCGCCGGGCCGAACATGAAGACGAAGAGCAGCGCCGTAATGACGGCGCCGCCGGTCCGGAAGGTGATGTAGCGGAAGACGTTCAGCGCCGGGAACGCGTCCGAAAAGTCCGCAAGGAAAGCCAGCATAAAAAATCCTCAGGCGGCGGATTCGGCCGCGGCGAATCGGCGGTTAAGCGCGGCGACGATAGGGCCCATTTTGCTGCCGAGCGAGCCTTTGACCATCACCACATCGCCGGGCTTGATGGCATCGAGAACGGCTTCTTCGAGTTCGGCGGACGTTGCGGCCCAGGCGCCGCGGCGCGACGCCGGCAGCGCATCGAACAGCGCCCGCATATGCGGCCCTGCGGCGAAAACGAGATCGACGCGCGCCTGATCGAGCGGACCCGCGAGCTCGCGGTGCATGTCTTCGGACTGATGGCCGAGTTCGAGCATATCGCCGAGAACGGCGATGCGGCGGCCCGAACGCGTCTGGCCGAGAACTTCGATCGCCGCGCGCATGGAAGCGGGATTGGCGTTGTAGCTTTCGTCGAGCAATGTGGCGCGCCCGCCGCGCACATGCAGCACATGACGCTGGCCGCGGCCGACGGGAGGCTGGAACTGGCCGAGCGCTTCGGCCGCCGCCTTCACATCGACATCGGCAAGCCGCGCCGAGAGAAGCACCGCGAGCGAATTCTGCACGAGATGGCGGCCGGGCGCGCCGAGCGAATAGGCGATGTCCTTGCCGAGGATCGAGGCGGTGATCGCCGTGCGGTCGGACAGGACGCTGTACATCAGCAGCCGCGCGCTGGCGTCGGGCGCTGCGCCGAAGGTCATGATCTGCGCGTCGTATTTCTTCGCTTCATCGGCCAAGCGCGCCGCATAGGCATTGTCGGCATTGATGATGGCGAAGAAACCGCCGGGCTCGAGCCCGGTGAAAATCTCGGCCTTCGCATCGGCAATCGCATTCACCGATGCGAAATGTTCGAGATGCACCGGCTCGACATTGGTCACGATGGCCACATGCGGGCGCACGAGTTTCGTCAGCGGGGTGATTTCGCCCGCATGGTTCATGCCGATTTCGAACACGGCATAGGCCGCGCTTTTCGGCAGACGGGCCAGCGAGAGCGGCACGCCCCAATGATTGTTGAAGCTTGCGACCGAGGCATGCACTTCGCCGTCGACGCCGAGTGCAAGGCGCAGCATTTCCTTGGTCGAGGTTTTGCCGACGCTGCCGGTGACGGCGAAGATTTTCGCGTCCGAACGGGCGCGTGCGGCGACAGCAAGGCGCGTCAGCGCGGCCAGCACATCGTCGACGATGACCGCCGGCCAAACGCGGCCGACGCGCGGCGCTTTCTTTTCGGAGATGACAGCAATGCTGCCGAGATTTTCGAGCGCAGCCTTCGCGTAATCGTGGCCGTCCATCTTGTCGCCGGTGATGGCGAAGAACGCCTCGCCCGGCTTGATGGTGCGGCTGTCGATGGAAATGCCGGTGATGGTTTGCGGCATGGTGCCGATGACGCGGCCGCCGACGGCCGCGGCAAACTCCTCACCCGTCCACAAAGCAGCCCCGCTCATTGTCAGTCCTTCAATGCCGCACGGATCGCCTCATGATCGGAAAACGGCAACACCCGCTCCTTCACGATCTGCCCCGTCTCATGGCCCTTGCCGGCCACAAGTAGCACATCGCCCGGTTTCAGCTCTCTGACGGCCGTCGCTATCGCTTCGCCGCGGTCACCGATCTCGCGCGCTCCGGGCGCCGCGGCAAGGATCTGGGACCTGATCGTCGACGGCTTCTCGGAGCGAGGATTGTCGTCGGTCACGATCACATTATCCGCTTTCTCATGGGCAACTGCACCCATCAAGGGCCGCTTCCCAGGGTCGCGGTCCCCGCCCGCCCCGAACAGTACGGTCAGCCGGCCCTCGGCATAGGGGCGAAGGGCCGAAAGGGCGTTCGCCAGGGCATCCGGAGTGTGGGCGTAATCGACGATCACGGTCGCCCCGTTACGCTCGCCGACGCGCTCGAGGCGGCCGCTCGCGCCTTTCAGATTTTCAAGCGCAGCGAATACTTTATCCGGCTTTCCTCCAGTGGCGATGGCAAGTCCGGCCGCGACCAGGGCATTCTCGATCTGGAAAGCGCCGGCGAGCGGCAGCGTGAGCCGGTAGTCCTCATCGCCATGGCGCAGATGCAGCTTCTGGGAGAAGCCCAAGCGCTCAGTCGCGAAGAGGTGGATATCTGTTCCCTTTGCCCCAACGGTCAGAGTTTTGAGGCCCCTTCCCCGCGCCGCGGCGATGAAGGTCTCGGCCCCGTCGCTGTCGGCCGAAACCACGGCTCCGGCCTTCGGCGGCAGAACCTCGGAAAAGAGCTTCAGCTTGGCCTGCCGGTAGTGATCGAAACTCGCGTGATAATCGAGGTGATCGCGCGTGATGTTGGTGAAGCCGCCGGCGGAAAGCTGCAGCCCGTCGAGCCGGTGCTGATCGAGCCCATGCGAAGACGCCTCCAGAGCCAGATGCGTGACGCCCTCGCCGGTGAGGCGGTCGATGATCTTGTGCAGCGCGATCGGATCGGGCGTCGTCAGATTCGAATATTCCTCGCCCTTCGGCGAGACGAGACCGACCGTGCCGAGGCTTGCCGCTGGATGGCCGAGTTCCGTCCAGATCTGGCGCAGAAAACTTGCGACCGATGTTTTGCCGTTGGTGCCTGTAACAGCGGCGATAACCTTCGGCTGGCGCGGATAAAAACGCGCCGCGACCTTTGCCAAAGCGATGCGCGCATTCGGCACGCGAATAACCGGAACACCGAAATTCTCTTTCGGCTCGCTCTCGGTGAAGATCGCAACCGCGCCTTTCTCGACGGCGGAGCGCGCGAAATTCATCCCGTCGGCTTTGACGCCGGGCATCGCCGCAAACAGAAAGCCGGGCTCGACCGCGCGGCTGTCGGCGGTGATGCCGGCAATCGCGATCCGCGCCGTTTCGAAAGAGAGATTGGCTTCGGGAAGAAGTTCGCCGAGCGCCAGCGCGCCCGGCCCTGTCTTGATTGTCACCTGACCTCCCCGAGCGCCGCGGCGGTCAGCCCGGGCGGGAGGTTTGGCGGTGCGTCGAAGTCCGGAACAATGCCGAGAAGCGGCGCTATGCGCGCCACGATCTTGCCGGTCACCGGCGCGGCGTTCCAGCCGGAGGTCCGGAAGCCGTGGGTGTCCTTGGTGGGTTTCGGTTCGTCGAGCATGACGAGGAGAGCGTAGCGCGGCGCGTCCGTCGGGAAAACCGCCGTGAAGGCCGTCATGACCTTTTCGTCCGAATAGCGCCCATTCACGACCTTTTCGGCCGTACCCGTCTTGCCGCCGACCCTGTAACCGGGGATATCGGCCTTCTTGGCCGAGCCCTTTTCGGCATTGAGGCGCATGAGATAGCGCATCTGGTCGGACGTGAAGGGCTTGATGACCTGGGTCGCGAGCCGGCGCGCCTCTTCGGGCGTGCGCCTAAGGAAAGTCGGCGGAATGAGAAGGCCGCCATTCATCAGGGCCGAAGTCGCCATCAGCGCCTGAAGCGGCGCGACCGCAATGCCGTGGCCGAAAGAGATGGTGACGGTATTCAGCTCGCCCCAATTGCCGGGAACGATGGGACGGGCGCTTTCCGCAAGCTCGGTGCGCAGCCGATCGAGCTGGCCCATCTTTTTGAGAAACGCCTTATGGCCGTCGACGCCGACGGCGAGCGCAATTTTGGCCGTGCCGATATTCGACGAGTGAATGAAGACTTCCGGCACCGAGAGCACGCGGCGTTCCGGATGGAAATCGTCGATCTGGAATTTTCCGTATTGCAGCGGCCGGGTCGCATCGAACCGGTCGGTCATTTTAACAAGACCGCTGTCGAGCGCCATTGCGAGCGTCAGCGCCTTGAAGGTCGAGCCCATCTCGTAAACGCCGACCGCGATACGGTTAATGTTGTCGGGCTTCAGCGCATCGGTCGGAACGTTCGGATCGTAATCGGGCAGCGAGACGAAAGAGACGATCTCGCCGGTATTGACGTCCATCACGACGCCGGAGGCGGCAATCGCCTGAAACTCTTCCTTGGCGCGCACAAGCTCATCGCGCACCGCATGCTGGACGAGAAGGTCCATCGCAAGCTCGACGGGTTTTCCGTCGCTCTTGCCGTCCTTCGAAACCTTGTCGGTCTTGTCGATATATTGCTCGATGCCGGCAATGCCCTTGTTGTCGACATCGACGGCGCCGATGGCATGCGAGACGAGCGCGCCGTTGGGATAGACGCGGCGCTGCTCGTTGAGGAAGCCGACGCCCGGAATGCCGAGGCGGTGCACGTCGAGCTGTTCACGCGGCGTGATTTCGCGCTTCACCCAGACAAAGCCGGCGTCCTTGGAAAAGCGTTTGTGAATCTCCTGCGGATCGAGACCCGGCATGACTTCGATCAAAGCTTCCGCCGCTTCGTCGGTGTCGAGCATGCGGCGCGGTTCGGCGAAGATGGAAGATGTTTCGATATCGGTCGCGAGCTGACGCCCGGCGCGATCGACAATCGACGGACGCTTTGCGGCAAGACCCGCTTCCGCATCGAGCCGCGCTTTTTCCTTCAGTTCGGCGCCGGAGCCGAGCCAGACGAGACGGCCGCCAATGCCGAGATAGAGAACCGCAAAAGCGAGCATGGCCAGACGCACGCGTCCGGCGGCGCGGCGCGGCGTCATTGCGGCGGCCCGTAATCCGGCACGCCGCCCATGCCGAATTCATTCATGGTGCGGTCGATGCGGCTTCCGCCCGAGGGCATCGCAAGGCCCATGCTTTCAATGGTGCGCGCAATCGGATCTTCACCCGGCGGCTTCGGACCTTCGATGATCTTCATATCCATCTGGCCAAGCGAGGCGATGGTGTCGGCAATGCTGTCGACGCGCACGGGACGCAAAGGCAGATCGGCCAGCGCCATGCGCTGGCGCGAATCCACCGGCTTCAGATCGAGATGTTTTTCGGCGAGATTCTGGATGCGGTCGGGACGCGTCAGATGCGCCCATTCGGCGTTCAGAATATTGATCGAGACTTTTTCGCGCTCGATCTGACGGTTGAGGCGCTCGACCTCCACCGCCTGCCAGGTCGCTTCATATTTGATTTTGTAGACGGTCGCAGCCGCGCCGATGAGCATCAGCACGGCCAGCACATTGATGGTCCGCGTGACCTTCATGCACGCGCCATGAACTGGGTGAGAGCGCTCAGCTGCGGCACGCCGTAAGCGAGCGGATCGGACGCGCCGCGAGCGGGGGCCTCGGTCCGCTCAGCGGCGCGCAGGCGCGCCGAACGGGCGCGCGGATTACGGGCCATTTCCTCATCGCCGGGCGTCGCCGAACGGATGATCGGAATGAAAGTGGGAGCCGCGGCGAAGGTCGCCGGTGCATGGCGCGAGACATTCGGCGTCGTGCGCGAACGCTCGGCGAGGAAGGTTTTGACGATGCGGTCTTCGAGCGAATGGAAGCTGACGACGGCAAGCCGTCCGCCGGGCGCGAGAACCTCTTCGGCCGAAAACAGCGCGCGCAGAAGTTCGCCGAGTTCATCGTTCACGGCGATGCGCAGCGCCTGGAAGGTGCGCGTTGCCGGATGGATCATATCGGGATTGCGGCCGAGTACGGCTTCGCAGATTTTCGCAAGCTGCGCCGTCGATGCAATACGGCCATTGACGCGTTCGGCAACGATGGCCTTGGCGATCTGCGTCGCGCGGCGTTCTTCGCCGAAGGTGCGGATGAGAGCGGCGAGATCTTTTTCGGCAAGCTCGTTGACGAGATCTGCGGCGCTGGCCCCTTCCCGCTCCATGCGCATATCGAGCGGACCGTCGAAGCGGAAGGAGAAGCCGCGATCGGCGGTGTCCAGCTGCATGGACGAAACGCCGACATCGAGAACGACGCCATCGACGCACTCGACGCCGAGCTCATGCATGATTTCCTTGAGATCGCCGAAGCGGCCCTGAACGAGCGTCAGGCGGCCTTTGGCGTCTTCCACGAGAGAGGCACCGCCCTGAACGGCGTCCGCATCGCGGTCGATGCCGACGACTTTGGTGTCGGCCATATCGAGAATGGCGCGGCTATAACCGCCGGCGCCGAAGGTGCCGTCGATATAAAGACCGCCGTCGATGGGCGCGAGCGCGGAGACCGCTTCATCTCGCAGCACCGAGACGTGGCGCTGCGCACCCGGCGAGGTGTCGAGCTGCAGGCCCATCATTGCAGCGTCTCCGGCTTTCCGCCGGCCGTGCGACGAAGATCGCGAGCCTTTGCGCGTGCGGCGTCGAGATGGGCGCGAAATGTCTCCGGCTCCCAGATCTGGAATTTGTGGCCGTGGCCGACGAAGGTCACCGAATCCGTGATGCCAGCATAGGCTTTCAGGCTCTCGGTGAGAATGATGCGGCCTTCCGCATCGGGTTTGAGGATTTCGCTCGTGCCGAGCAGCGCCGTCGAAATCTGGTCCCGCTCGTCCGAATAAGGGGCAAAGCTTTCGAGAAGACGGTCGATCTCGCCGAGCAGTGCATTGCCGCCCGCATCGAGCGCCTGCGAATCCAGCGACGGCAGAACGCAGATCCCCTCGTGTCCGTCCCGCGCAAGAACAGCCCTGAAGGATGCGGGTATGGAAACCCGCCCTTTGGCGTCCAGCCGGTTGGTGAAATTGGACACGAAGCGGTCCATCGATCCCCTCACACCCTTGGACACAGCTCCGCCCAGGACGGCTCATGGCCCCTCCGGCCATGGGACGATTACGCGCAACAAGAGCTCCACAAGGGACGATTTGGGATAGCATGGGATTTTATGGGGGTCAAACCATATTTAGCCACAATTAACCATTTTCCGGGCTCGCGCATGGGAAAACGCCCCCGCTAAGCCTCTGACGAATATGGGCCGTTAAGGTTAATGGCGCGTATGTGGGGGACTTTCCCAAGATCCCACGGCAGAACCGAATTTTAAGCCCCGATGCCGATGATGCCTGCCTTGAGGGGTGACGGGGCATGATCGATCTGATCCGCGCTGCGGGGCTAAAACCCGCGGGCAAATTTTCATTCTTATCTCTGGCCGTGACTTTGGCTTTGGCGGTGACCGCCCTCGCCGGCTGGCTCGTGCTCGAAGACCGCGAGGCGCTCGCAGTCGCATCCGCGCCGAGCTTTTCGATCTGCAAAAAGACGCCGTATGAGAATTGCGTCGTCGACGGCGACACCTTCTATCTCGGGCGTGAGCCCATCCGCATCGCCGATATCGATGCGCCGGAAGTCCACCCTGCCCGCTGCCCCTACGAGGCCGAGCTCGGCGCCATGGCAACGAAAAGGCTCCGCGACATTCTCAATGCGCGGCCGTTCGAGCTGCAGCCTTATGAGCGCGATACCGACAAGTACGGACGCAAGCTGCGCGTCGTCGCGCAGGGCGGCTATTCGGTCGGCGGCATGCTGGTCATGGAAGGCCTCGCGCGCACCTGGACCGGCCATCGCAGGCCGTGGTGCGACGAACAGGCGATCTAGTTACGCGACGTGCTAGCGTAATCGCCGGAGACTACGATGTCGGGATGGCGCTACGCACATATCGGAACCGAAGGCCAAGCCTTCGACCTCAATGGGTTGAATCCGTGGGCGTATGAGTGGCGCTCGCTCGAAGAGAACGTGACACTCCCGCACCCGGATTATCCGTCACAGTTTCATGCGTATCGCGTCTGGGAAATCAACGCTGCAAACAAGGTGCTGCGTTTTGCGGCGACGGATGTCTCGAACTGCGTATGGGCGTTCTATCTACCTTCACCGTCATAATGGCAGCCGCTAGCGGCCTTGATACTGCGCGTCGGTGACGGGCTCCAGCCATTCGACATGAGCGCCGTTCAGCGCTTCATGGATCGCGATATGCGACATAGCCGTGGAGGCGCTTGCACCGTGCCAGTGCTTTTCGCCCGGCGGAATCCACACAACATCGCCGGGACGGATCTCTTCGATCTTGCCGCCCCAGACCTGCGCCAGTCCCAAGCCTGATGTCACCACAAGCGTCTGGCCGAGCGGGTGGGTGTGCCAATTGGTGCGCGCGCCGGGCTCGAAGGTGACGAGAACGCTTTTCATCCGCGCCGGCTCCGGCGCTTCGAGGATCGGGTCCTGCCGCACGGCGCCGGTGAAGTATTCCGGAGGCGCTTTGGCGGAAGGGCGCGAACCGCTGCGCTTGATGTCCATGATTACTTCGCGCTGTCGATGAGATCGGCAAAACGTTTGAAGAGGTAATGCGAGTCCTGCGGGCCGGGGCTGGCTTCCGGATGGTACTGCACGGAGAAAGCCGGACGGTCGGTGAGACGGATGCCGCAATTGGAGCCGTCGAACAACGAGACATGCGTCTCTTCCGCATTGTTCGGCAGCGTGCCGCGATCGACAGCAAAACCGTGATTCATCGAGGTGATCTCGACCTTGCCGGTGGTGAAGTCCTTCACCGGATGGTTCGCGCCGTGATGGCCCTGATGCATTTTCTGCGTCTTCGCGCCGATAGCGAGGCCGAGCAGCTGATGGCCGAGACAGATGCCGAAGGTCGGCACTTTCTTGTCGAGCACTTCGCGGATCACCGGCACTGCATATTCGCCGGTTGCCGCCGGATCGCCCGGGCCGTTCGACAGGAACACGCCATCGGGCTTCAGCGCCATGATCTCATCGGCCGTCACCGTCGCGGGCACGACGATGACATGGCAATCCTGTTCGGCGAGAAGGCGAAGGATGTTGCGCTTGGCGCCGTAATCGATGGCAACCACACGGCGTTTGCCCGAGCCGAGTTTTTTGTAGCCGCCCTCGAAGGTCCAGCCCGCCTCGCCCCACTCGAAGCGCTGGGCGCTGGTGACGCCCGGCACGAGATCGACGCCTTCCATGCTCGGAATGGCGGCGGCGGCTTTGCGCAGCGCGTCGATATCGAAGCGGCCTTGCGGATCATGGGCGATGACGGCGTTCGGCATGCCCTTTTCGCGGATCAGCGCGGTCAGCGCCCGCGTGTCGATGCCGGTGAGGCCGACAATACCGCGGGCCTTCAGCCAGGCATCGAGGCCGCGGCTGGCGCGCCAGTTGGACGGATCGGTGATCGGGGCGGCCAGAACCGCGCCGCGGACGCCGGTCGAGGCGGCGGCATTCACCGTCTCGATGTCGTCCTCGTTCGTTCCGACATTGCCGATATGGGGAAAGGTGAAGGTGATGATCTGGCCGGCATAAGAGGGATCCGTCAGGATCTCCTGATAGCCGGTCATGGCCGTGTTGAAGCAGACTTCGCCGGTCGCCTGCCCCTCGGCGCCCATGCCCTGCCCCTCAAGGACGGTCCCGTCGGCCAGGACCAAAAGAGCCGTGGGCCTGGGTTCGGTCCAGGCGTCGCCGCTTCCCCGGGGGGCTTGTTCGCTCGTCATGTCTGCCTTAGGTCTGGCGCGCCCAAAGTGCGCGGTCAGGGGGCTAGCTAAGCCCCGCCCGCGCGCCGGTCAACATCACACCCCATTTCTCCGGAGCAAATCCGCCATGTCCGCCCTGCGCGAGCAGATCAATAACGACCTCAAGGAAGCGATGAAGGCCGGCCAGAAGTGCCGCCTGGCAACGCTCCGCCTGATCAATGCGGCCATCAAGGACCGCGATATCGAGGCGCGCGGCCAGGGCAAGGAGCCCCTCTCTGAAGATGAGCTGCTGCAGCTCTTCCAGAAGATGATCAAGCAGCGGCAGGAATCGGCGAAAATCTATGCCGAGAACGGCCGGGCCGAACTTGCCGCCCAGGAGAATGAGGAAATCCAGCACATCTCCGGCTTCATGCCCAAGCAGATGGACGAGGCCGAGACGAAGGCCGCCATCGAAGGCGTGGTGAAGGAGCTCGGCGCGGCCGGCCTCAAAGACATGGGCCGCGTCATGGGCGAACTGAAAGCCCGCTATGCCGGCAAGATGGATTTCGGCAAGGCCAACGGCGTCGTCAAAGCGGTGCTCAGCTGAACACCGTCTCGGACAAGCTGTGCGCAGCACAGCGCCGATCCGGGACCCAGGAGTAAAGTGCGAAGCGCTGGTTGAGCGGCATTCGAACTCGGATGTTTCCGAGTTCGACCCTTTGAAAACTCAAGTCGGGAACACCCGGCCCGAGTGCCGCTCTCATATCTGGACCCCGGATCACGCGACACAGCTTCGCTGTGCGCTGTCCGGGGAACAAAACCCTGGCTAAAAAATACCGCCGCTCCCGCTCGCCCCCTTTCCGCTCCAGCCCCAACGCCCGATAATCTGACCAAACGCCTGCCTTTTTGGGCGGCGGACTGCCAAGAACAATCGGCAGCAAGGGGGAGCGCACATGAGGCTCATTATTGCGATCATCAAACCGTTCAAGCTCGACGAGGTGCGCGATGCGCTCTCGGCCGTCGGCGTGCAGGGCATCACCGTTTCGGAAGTGAAAGGCTATGGCCGCCAGAAGGGCCATACTGAAATCTATCGCGGCGCCGAATACGCCATCCATTTCCTGCCGAAGGTCAGACTCGAAATTGCGGTGCCCGACGAAAACGCCCAACGCACGATCGAGGCCATCGTGAAGACCGCAAAGACCGGACAGATCGGCGACGGAAAAATCTTCGTCCTGCCGATCGAGAGCGCGCTGCGCATCCGCACCGGCGAAATCGACAACGACGCGCTCTGACGCATGATCCCGAAAAGTGGAAACCGGTCAACGCGCGGCCAAGGCCGCGCGTTTTTCTTTTCACCAAAGCGTTGTCAGGCTTTCTGGCTGGCCGCGATCAGCCCGTCCCATACCGCCATTTGCTGGCGCACGATGCGCTCGAGGTCGGAGCGTTTGACTCCGTCACGCGCCTGCACGGACATGCCCTGCGTGACCGTTGAGATATAGGCGGCAAGCGCGGCGGTATCGGTCTTTTTCGGCACGTCGCCGTCTTTTACGCCGCGGTCGAGCCGCTTTTTGACATTGCTGATGCCCTCATGGCGCGCGGCGGCAAGGAAGTCGCGGATTTCTTCGTCCTCCGGCGCACCGACAAGACTCGACAGCACCATCATGCAGCCGGGCGGCTTGCCTTTCTCGACATAATTCTTCGCGAAAAAAAGCAGAAGGCGCTCGATTGCCTCGCGCGCGGTCGCGCCTTCCTCCAGCGCCGCAACGGCCTCGACGCCCTCGCTCGCCACATAAAACTCCGCCGCTTCACGGAAGAGCGCCTCCTTGCAGCCGAAAGCGGCATAAAGGCTCGGTCTGTTGATGCCCATGGCTTCCGTCAGATCCGCCATCGAAGTCGACGCATAGCCGCGCTTCCAGAACTCGCGCATCGCAAGCTCCAGAGCTTTGGACCTGTCGAACTCTAGAGGACGTCCACGGGGCATTTATTTGTACCTTTCGGTATATATATCATTGACAGTCCGGCCTGCCATTCCCAATATCATACCAATCGGTACATTATAGGAGATTAACATGGCCGGCAAGGATAAGAAGGTTGCTCTCGTCACCGGGGGTAGCCGCGGCATCGGCGCCGCCATCGTCGAACGTCTCGCAGAGGACGGGTTTGACGTCGCGTTCACTTATGTCAGCGGTGCTGCGCCCGCAAAAGCGCTCGAAGAGAAACTGAACAAAGCCGGACATAAAGTGACGGCGTTCCAGGCCGACAGCGCCGATGCGGCGGCCGTCGAAGGCGCGGTCGAAAAAACCTTTTCGCAATTCGGACGCATCGATCTTCTCGTCAACAATGCCGGTGTGGCACCCGATGCCCCGGTCGACGATGTGCCGCTCGACGTGATCGACCGGACGATCGCGATCAACACCCGCTCGGTTTTCATCGCCTCGCGCACCGCCGCAAAGCACATGCAGAAAGGCGGACGCATTGTCTCCATCGGCTCGTGCCTTGGCGAACGCGTCGGCTTTCCCGGCGTCTCCCTGTACTCGATGACAAAGGCCGCGCTTGTCGGCCTCACCCGCGGCATGGCGCGCGATTACGGTCCGCGCGGGATCACCGTGAATGTCGTCGAGCCCGGCCCGATCGATACCGACATGAACCCGGCCGATGGCGAGAACGCCGAATATCTGAAGACGCTGACGGCGCTCGGCTCCTACGGACAGGGCAAGGACATCGCCGCGATGGTGTCGTTCCTTGCGGGCGATGGCGGTCGTTACGTCACCGGCGCCTCGCTTCTGGTCGATGGCGGCGTCAACGCCTAAGCCGTGTCCCGGACAAGCTGTGTGCAGCACAGCTGCCGATCCGGGACCCGGACATAAGCGCAAAGCACATTCTGAGCGGCACTCAAGTCGGGTGTTCCCGACTTGAGATTAAAAGAAGCGAACTCGGAAACATCCGAGTTCGAACGCCCTCACTCCTGGACCCCGGATCACGCGACACGGCTTTGCTGTGCGCGGTCCGGGGAGCGTAAACGCGGCCTTAACAGACTGGACGGCATTGTCCGCAAATTATGCGGACCAGGGTTGCGTACGGTCTCTTCGCGGTCGCGTTGTGTGCGTTTCTGACGGGGTGCGGCAAGCTCGATATGGGCGAACGCCGCGATCCGTGGCGGGACGCAGCCGAGCTGCGCTGCCTGCGCGAAGGCGGGCTTACCGCCTCGCCCTTTGCCGACCCGCTCCCTGCCATCGATCAGAAATTCGGCTGCGGCCTCCAATATCCGTTCAAGGTGTCGGGCCTCGGCAATGGCGATGTGACCGTCCAGCCCGGGGCACGCATCGGCTGTCCGATGCATGTCGCGCTCAATAAATGGATCCGCGAGGTCGTGCAGCCCGCCGCCATGGCGAGCTACGGCCAGCCGGTCACCGGCATCAAGAACATCGCCTCATACGGCTGCCGCACGCGCAACAACAAACGCGGCGCGCCTCTGTCCGAACATTCCTTCGGCAATGCGCTCGACATCAAGGCGTTCTATCTCGCCGACGGACGCGAGATCGATGTGCGCTCGCACTGGAGCCGCGGCTCATCGCAGGACCGCAACTTCCTGCGCGCGGCGCATGGCGGCGCGTGCGGCACCTTCAAAACGGTGCTCGGCCCCGGCAGCGACGGCTATCACGAAGATCATTTCCATCTCGATCTCGCGCGGCATGACGCGGCGGGAACGCGCGCCTATTGCCGGCCTCTGCCGCAGAAAATGCCGAACATGCCGGCGCCGCGCTATGAGCCGCAGCCCAATTACTATCCGCCGGAAATCTCGCAGGCCCCCAACTATCCGCAACAGCCTTATCCGGCACAGACAACGCCGCAATATTCCGGGGCGTACCCGCAAGGCGGTTATCAGACGGGCTATCCGCAGCAGGATTACGCGCAAGTTCCGCAGGATGGATACCGCCAGCCGGATTATCAGCAACCCGGCTATCAGCAGGCCTATCCGCAACAGGCGCAGCCCCAATACGGCTCCCGCACGCCTTCACACTATCCGCAGCAGCCCGCCTATCGCGATGCACCGGTCCAGCGCGGATACGATCCCTATGAGGTCGGAAGCTCACCGCAGCGGACTTACGATCCCTACGCCGCGCGCAGCACCAATGTGCCGATGTCGTATGCACCGCTCAAGCAATGGCCGGTCGCGCGCGTGCCCTCGCCCTATACCGGCTCCGTCGAAGGCGCCTACGATCAGTAACTAGCGCGTGACGTCGATGGCGCTGCCGCTGCCGGTAATCGACTTCGTACCAAGCCCGCCAGATGCGCAGCTCGATGTCGTGGTCGAGGTCGATCCCGAACCTGTACTCGATCGCGTGCCGGTGCCGGTGCAATCGGTGTCGCTGGAGCGCTGCTCCGACGCGTTGATCGAACCGCCAATGCCGCTGGCATTCTGCGTGCCGTAGAGCGGCACTTTGCTGCCGACGCCCGAACCCGGCGTCTGCGGAACGCTCGAGCCGCCGCCGGGCAATCCAACCGCGCTCGGCGCCACCTGATTGTTCGGATCGGTCGCCGGCTGCGGCACCGGCTGGACCGCGGGCGCGGTCGTCGTCGACGACAGGCCTGAGGATGACGGCGATGCGGACGATCCACCGACCGAAGAACCGCCGCCAGAAGACGCGCCGCCGGAGGATGCGCCGCCGCCGGAACTGACCTGGGCGCTGGACAGAGATGTCGCCGCGACGAAAGCCAGCGCCGCAGCGGAAAGGGTCATAAAGCGTCTCATTGGGAGGCCTCCCACCTTTGGGAAGAAACGCCGTTGGACCGCCCCCGTTCCGGTATTGCCCGCTCTGCCCCGGCTCCTTGCCCCATTGGCGGGCCTGTGGCACCGCTTTGCCATGAGTTTTTCCCCCGACAGCCCGCATGTGACCGCGGTCGCGCCCTCGCCCAATCACGATGCGCGGACCGAAGACGAGCCGGTCGATATCCTCCTTCTCCACTATACCGGCATGGTCTCGGCCGATGAGGCGGTGGAACGGCTGTGCGATCCGGCCAGCAAAGTCTCCTGCCATTATCTCGTCCACGAAGACGGGCGGATTGTGCAGATGGTACCGGAGGAAAAGCGCGCCTGGCATGCAGGCCTCTCCGTCTGGGAGGGCGAGACCGATATCAATGCGCGCTCGATCGGCATCGAGATCGCAAATCCCGGCCATGAGCACGGCTATCGCGATTTCCCGGAGGCGCAGATCGACGCCGTCATCCGGCTCGGCGTCGACATCTGCGAACGTCATTCCATTCCGCGCCAGCGCGTGCTGGCGCATTCGGATGTCGCGCCGCGCCGCAAAGACGATCCCGGCGAGAAATTTCCGTGGGAGAAGCTTGCCGCCGCAAAACTCGGCCACTGGCAGAAACCCGCGCCGCTGACCACGACGGGCGAGGACAGCTTTTTCGAAGGCGATACCGGCGAGCCGGTCGAGGAAATCCAGTCGCTCTTTTCGATCTACGGCTACGGCCTCGAGATCACCGGCACATACGATGCGCAGACCAAAGCCGTCGTCACCGCCTTCCAGCGCCATTTCCGGCAGGAAAAGGTCGATGGCGTGGTGGATCCATCAACCATCGCAACCCTGCGGCGTCTGCTGAAAGCGCTACCTAACCTAACCGTTTTGTAGGTACGGCAACGTCAGGCTGTACGGAACTTAAACACTGTGAAGACAATGTGGCAATCACGCTGATTTTGCCTCATCTTCGCCCGGTTAAGAACAGCCTGCCACCCGATTTTCCGGCAAATCTCCGCGCCATCCCAAACATCGCGGAGATCCTTGATGATCCGAACCCTCGTCGCAGGGGCGCTCGCCGCCTCGTCTTTTGCACTGCCCGCTTTCGCCGATGCCGATGTGCACGGGTTCCTGCAATCGGCAACCCCGGAACAGCGCAAGGAGATTCGCGAGGAATTGCAGGATGTGCGCGAAGCCAAAACGCCGAAGGAAAAGCGCGAGGAACGCGCCGATCTGAAGGACGAAATCCGCGACATCAAGGAAGACCGGGCCGAGAAGCGTGAGCGCCTGATCGAAGGCCGCTCGTCCACACGCGGCGCCGCATCGGGCAACAGCCTGCAATCGCTTGTTCAGCGCTATGCGGAAGCCAATGGTGTTCCGGCTCAGGTCGGCCACGGGGTCGTGATGGTCGAGAGCCGCTACAATGCGCGCGCCACCGGCGCCGGCACCTATATCGGCCTCATGCAGATCAGCTACCGCACCGCCCAGGGCATCGGCTATACCGGCACGCGCGCGGGTCTGTACGATCCCGAGACCAATCTCAAATACGGCATGAAATATCTCGGCGAAGCCTATCGCCAGGCCGGCGGCAATCTGTGCGGCGCGGTGTCGAAATATCAGGGCGGCCATGGCGTGCGCGGCGTCACGCGCGCCGGCTCGGTCTATTGCGGCAAGGTCAAAAACTACATGGCCAAGGCCGCGCCCGCCGACCGCAACAAGCTCGTCGCCCAGCGCGAAAACGGCCGGTCGTAAAAAGCCGATAACCCGGAAGCAGCTTCGCCGCTTCCGGGTTTTTACTGCCGTGTCGTCAGCGCGACGCCGAATGCGGCAACGCCCATGCCGATCAGCTGGATGAGATTGAGGGCTTCGCCGAAGCCGATCCACGCCATCAGCGCGGTGACCGGCGGCACGAGATAAAGCAAGGACGCCGTCTGTACGACCTCGCCGCGCTTGATGAGCAGGAGCAAGAGCGTGATGGCGCCGATCGACATGCCGAGCACCGACCAGGCAAGGCCGGCGAAAAGTTCAGGCACCGGATCGAGCCGCAGATTCTCGGTCAGAAGCGCAAGGATGCCGACCGGTATCAGCGCCGCGGAAAATTGCACGACATTGCCGGTTCTAAGGTCCATCTTTTCGCCGGTGCGCTTCTGCCAGATCGTGCCGAAGGTGAACCCGGCAACGGCCAGCGCCGCGACAGCGAGCGCTATGCCGGGGATCGCACCTTCGACGGCGCCGATCTTCGGTTCGAGCACGAGCGCGGTGCCCGAAAAGCCGAGCAGAATGCCGATCCAGCGGCGCAATCCGACGTCTTCGCCGAGCAGCGGTTTTGCGACCATCGCTGTCACCAGCGGCTGAAGCCCGGCGAAAAGCCCCGCAATGCCGGCCGGCAGTCCGTGCTTCACCGCCCAGAACACGCCGCCGAGATAAAGTCCGTGCAGCAGAATTCCCGAAACGGCATTGGCGCCGATCGCGCGCGGCGATGACGGCCAGGGCGCGCGGCTCAAAACCGCAATGACGGTGAGCAACGCAATGACGACGACGAAGCGCACTGATGTGAAGGTGAGCGGATCGGCGTAAGGCGCGACAAGCCGCGCGACGATGAAGCCCGACGACCACAGCACGACAAACAGAAGCGGCGCGCTGGCCGAGAACAGGCGGTTCATAAGGGGCCTGAGCTAGGAGCATTCGTTAAGCCTCGCAAGCGCCTCTTTGGGCGGGGTGCTTGCGTTCGCCGCCGCCCGGCCCCTAATGGGGGCTTGCCAGCCGGCCGGATGGCCGCTCCGCAAGGAGAGGAAAGTCCGGGCTCCATGGAGGCACGGTGCCGGGTAACGCCCGGCGAGGGTGACCTCAGGGAAAGTGCCACAGAAAGCAAACCGCCCCGGTTCGCCGGGGTAAGGGTGAAAGGGTGCGGTAAGAGCGCACCGCGCGTCCGGCAACGGACGTGGCAGGGCAAACCCCACCGGGAGCAAAACCTAATAGGGACGGCGCGGGCTCGACCCAGATCCCGCCTCCAGATAGCCGTCCGGGTTGGTTGCTCGAGGCGTCCGGCGACGGACGTCCCAGAGGAATGGCCATCGCGCAGGTGTCAAAACCTGCCCTACAGAACCCGGCTTACAGGCCGGCTGGCATTTATCTTCCGAGGTTTTACCCGGGCAATGCGCGGGGCTCGCTCATGAAACATGAGCGGGCCTCCGCATGTCCTGTTCGCGCTTGAGGTGTATTTTATCTGTTGCTCTCATCACAGCGTGCGACTCGGCGCACAGGGGAAACGCAACATGGAATGGGTCGAACTCATCGCAACGCTGCTTCTGATCATCGGCGGCCTGAACTGGGGCCTTATCGGCATTGCGGGCTTCAATCTGGTCGAGGCCATATTCGGCTCATCGATCATCACCCGCATCATCTATGTCCTGGTCGGCCTCTCCGCGCTCTGGGCGCTGTGGCACTGGATCCAGGAATCGAGCGGCGGCGGCATGCCCCCGGTGTGAATCAGCCGGGTTTGAATGACTGAAAGTCTCGAAGAGCGCCCGGTGAAAGCCGGGCGTTTTTTTAAGAACACCCAACGCGCCTATGGCTGTCCCTGCGCAATACGGCGCTGCACGTCCTCTCTCAAGCGCGTGGAATCGACGGTCGCACCGGTAATTACAATCAGCTGGGTCTGGTTGGCGTTGACCGGCAGGCAATAGATCATGATCGTGCCCTCTCTGCGGCGCACGCCAAACAGAAAATCGCCGTGGACCTGAATTTCCCCGGCTGGAAAGCTCACCAGTACTTCGCGTGCCCGTTCCACGCACCGGGCCTGCCGCATATTGATGATCTGCTTTCCGGCACTCATCGGCACCGACACTTGGGCATATGTCTCGCTCGCCATAAGCGGCGCCGCGAACAGGATAGCTAGCAGAAGCCCTGTTTTGGCCATCGTCTTCTCCTGCCCGGCGCGATGCCGGAAGATCAGCAAAGACTAGTCAACCTGAGCGACGCCCATCGATCTTTGTATGTCGCGCCTAACTTCGGTCGCGACATTTCCATCCTTCGAACCGACGATCGCAAACAGTTGCGTCTGGCCGGGATCCATGGGGATGCAATACATCGCCACCGTGGCCTGACCGGGAAGCACACCAAAAATAAAATCCGGGTTGGTCTGCAAATCCTGCGCGCCCTTGTCCCGGAGAACCGCGGCCGCACGTCTGGCACATTGCGATTGAGTTTGATTGATCGCAGCCTTGCGGGCATTCATCGGCACAAACCCGGCGCCTTCAAACGGATTTCCTAAGTTGGCTATCTGAGATCCGACCACATCGCTCGCAACGGATTTCGTCAACGTCCTCGCTGCTGCGCCGACCGTTGACGCCGAGACGACAACAAACTGCACGCCGCCCTGAGCCGGCACACAGTAAACCATTACCGTCCCGTGCCGCGGCACTTCCCCGTACACAAAATCCGAATGCCCCTGCGCCAGATCCTGAATATTCTCGCCGCCAATTCTCCGCAGGACGTCGCTGGTGCGGCGTACGCACTTGTCCTGCGTCTGAGAAATAATGGACTTATGCAGATGGAGCGGCACGTCGTTGGCGCGACCGGGCGTCACCAAGATGAGGAACAGCACCGCCGAGAGACACGCCCTGATGCCCATCGATACCTCCCGCCTAAAACAACTTATACGGGATTTTACATAAATTATCAATCTTAGATAGTCGTCGCACCGCTTCCCGCATGTTCGCAGAGCGCCCGGCAAGAACTGCTGAGGGCGGCAAAAATTATCCTTTCCGGCTCCTTAAATGGATGCAGAACCCACTGTTTTTATTGAGTAAATTCATGGAACGGCGATTGCAGCGCCAAGGCGTCAACAGGAGGACGCCATGGGTTCCGCTTCACAGTCATCCGCCTCCCGGGATCGCATGCGGGAATCGCTGAAAAACATGCTGTCGATGACGCGCAATTCCGACGGCACGCCCAAACAGCTCGACCGTGCGGATGTGAAACTCGACGGCAAACTCGTCGCCATGGTTTTTTCCAGCGGCCTCACCGTCTACCGGGTGGGCGTCTTCACGGACATCGCCAATCTGCCGAAACTGGAACCCGGGCGTGAACAGGCCGGACTTCGGGCCCGCATGCTCGCGGCCCAGATCGGCGGCGAAGTCGAGTGGACGAGACCGCCTGTGCCGCCGCCGCTGACTTTTGCCCAGGCGCAGCTGCTCGGCCTTCCGGATGCCGCGCCCATTCTGAACCTGCGCAATGTCGTTGCATCGCAGCAGCGCTTTCTGGCGACGGCGTAAGCGCAGATCTATTTCGAGGCGTTGAACTTCTTCACCGCGCTGCGCGGCACCGAGCGCGGCACGAGGCGCTCCATGAATATACCGAGCTTGTTGAAGAGACCGGGAATGAAGATGGCCTTGTTCGCGACATAGGCATCATAACCGGCGCGCGCCATGGACGCGGCATCCGGCGCCGTGTCGAAACGCGGACGGCCTTCAAGACCTGCAATCGCCACAAACTCCGTCTGCACCGGGCCGGGGCAAAAGGCCGAGACTTTCACGCCATGGTCTTTTGCTTCTTCGTGCAGCGCTTCGGAGAACGACAGCACGTAAGCCTTGGTCGCGTAATAGACGGCCATATACGGCCCGGACTGAAACGCCGCCATGCTGGCAAGATTGAGAATGCCGCCTTCCCGGCGCGCGATCATGCCGGGCAGAAAGGCGCGGGCGAGCGAGGTCACCGCGCCGACATTGAGGCGCACCATCTCATCCTGCCGCTCCGCATCGAGTTCGTGGAACGCGCCGCGCAGGCCGAACCCCGCATTGTTGACGAGTGTATGGACATCGACGCCTTCTCGAACGGTGAAATCGACGAGGTCTTTCACGGCGCCGGGCGCCGCAAGATCAAGCCCCAGGGTTTTGACCGGAACGCCGTGCTGTCCCGAAAGCTCGGCCGCCAGCTGGTCGAGCCGGTCCTTCCTCCGGGCAACCAGGACGAGCCCGTGCCCGTCCTTGGCAAACAGGCGGGCGAGTTCCAGCCCCATGCCGGCCGAGGCGCCCGTGACCAAAGTCCAGCGGTTTTGAGCCATTTTACCCTGCCTTTTGGAGCAGACCGGGCTTCCCCTGCCCCCCCTGCCCGTGTAAACGACGCTTCTAGCCTACAAACCTATCGGATTCGCCGCTGCGCCGCGCTCCCGCGCGCGCTGGCTTGCCACGGAACGCGCGCTAAGTGCCTAAAAGACAAGACATAAAATCGATCCTCATCATCGGTGCCGGGCCTATCGTCATCGGCCAGGCCTGCGAATTCGACTATTCCGGCACTCAGGCCATCAAGGCCCTCAAGGAAGAGGGCTACCGGATCGTCCTGGTGAACTCGAACCCCGCCACGATCATGACCGATCCGGAGCTGGCGGATGCGACCTATATCGAGCCGATCACCCCTGAGATCGTCGCCAAGATCATCGAGAAGGAGCGGCCTGACGCCCTCCTCCCGACCATGGGCGGCCAGACGGCGCTGAACTGCGCCCTGTCGCTGCGCCGTTTGGGAGTCCTCGACAAATTCAATGTTGAGATGATCGGCGCGACGGCCGAGGCCATCGACAAGGCCGAAGACCGCGAACTCTTCCGCGAGGCGATGACCAAGATCGGCCTCGATACGCCGAAATCGGCTTTGGCGAATGGCTCCGACATCAAGCAGGCCGACCGCGACCGCTATCTGAACGAGATCGCCGCCATCAAGGCGAAGGGCCTGAAAGACGAAGACGAGAAGAAGGCGCTCGATCAGTTCGAGATCGTCTGGGCGGCCGGCGAATCCGACCGCAAGAAAGCGCATGTGAAGAAGGGCCTCGCCGAAGCGCTTGAGGCTCTGCCGCATATCGGCCTGCCGACGATCATCCGCCCGAGCTTCACCATGGGCGGACTCGGCGGCGGCATCGCCTATAACGAAGACGAATTCATCGACATCGTCGAGCGCGGCCTCGACGCCTCGCCGACGACCGAAGTTCTGATCGAAGAGAGCGTTCTCGGCTGGAAGGAATTCGAGATGGAAGTCGTCCGCGACAAGGCGGACAACTGCATCATCGTCTGCTCCATCGAAAACATCGATCCGATGGGTATTCACACCGGCGACTCGATCACCGTTGCGCCGGCGCTGACGCTGACCGACAAAGAATATCAGCGCATGCGCGATGCGAGCCTGGCCGTGCTGCGCGAGATCGGCGTCGAAACCGGCGGCTCGAACGTGCAGTTCGCGATCGATCCGAAAACCGGCCGCATGATCGTTATCGAGATGAACCCGCGCGTTTCGCGCTCCTCGGCGCTCGCATCGAAAGCGACGGGTTTCCCGATCGCCAAAGTCGCGGCGAAGCTCGCCGTCGGCTACACGCTCGATGAAATCGAAAACGACATTACCGGCGGCGCGACGCCCGCAAGCTTCGAGCCGACGATCGACTACATCGTCGTCAAAGCCCCGCGCTTTGCGTTCGAGAAATTCCCCGGCGCCGAAGACAATCTGACGACCTCCATGAAGTCCGTGGGCGAAGCGATGTCCATCGGCCGCACCTTCAACGAGGCCATGCAGAAAGCGCTGCGTTCACTCGAGATCGGGCTTACCGGTTTCGACGAAGTCGCGATCCCCGGCCTCGGCCAGGGCGACGACAAGAACGCCATCCGCGCCGCGCTCGCGGCTCCCAAGCCCAACCGCATCGTCACCTGCGCGCAGGCCATGCGCCTTGGCATCTCGGTCGATCAGATCCACGACGCCTGCAAGATCGATCCCTGGTTCCTGCACCAGGTGAAAGACCTGGTCGATATGGAAGAGCGCGTGCGCGCCCATGGCGTGCCGCAGACCGCTGGCGCCCTGCGTCAACTAAAAGCGATGGGCTTTTCCGATGCGCGCCTCGCAAAGCTTGCCGGCTCAACGGAAAAGGAAGTCGCGGCCGAGCGCCATGCGCTCGATGTGCGCCCGGTGTTCAAGCGTATTGACACCTGCGCCGCCGAATTCGCCTCGCCCACCGCCTATATGTATTCGACCTATGCGCCGCTCTTTGCCGGCCGCCCGGCGGATGAGGCGCTACCCTCCGACAAGAAAAAGGTCGTCATCCTCGGCGGCGGGCCGAACCGCATCGGCCAGGGCATCGAATTCGACTATTGCTGCTGCCACGCCTGTTTTGCGCTGCGCGATGCCGGATACGAGACCATCATGGTCAACTGCAATCCGGAAACCGTCTCGACCGATTACGACACCTCGGACCGTCTCTATTTCGAGCCGCTGACGGCCGAAGACGTTCTCGAGATTCTGCACACCGAACAGAAGAGCGGCACGCTGCACGGCGTCATCGTCCAGTTCGGCGGACAGACGCCGCTGAAACTCGCTCAGGCGCTGGAAGATGCCGGCATCCCGATCCTCGGCACTTCGCCCGACGCGATCGACCTCGCCGAAGACCGCGACCGTTTCAAACAGCTCCTCGACAAGCTCAAACTGCGCCAGCCGCAGAACGGCATCGCCACCTCGACCGATGAGGCGCGCGTCATCGTCGACCGGATCGGCTACCCCGTTGTCATCCGCCCCTCTTACGTTCTGGGCGGCCGGGCCATGGAAATCGTCCACGATGCCGGCCAGCTGGAACGCTATATGCGCGAGGCGGTGGTTGTGTCGGGCGACAGCCCGGTCCTGATCGACCGCTACCTGTCGGACGCCATCGAAGTCGATGTCGACTGCCTGTCGGACGGCAAGGACGCCTTCGTCGCCGGAGTTATGGAACATATCGAAGAGGCCGGCGTGCATTCGGGCGATTCGGCCTGTTCGCTGCCGCCCTATTCGCTGAAGCCCGACATGATCGCCGAAATCGAGCGGCAGACCCGCCAGCTCGCCCTTGCCCTGAATGTCGGCGGCCTGATGAACGTCCAGTACGCCATCAAGGATGGGGACATCTATGTCCTCGAGGTGAACCCCCGCGCCTCGCGCACCGTGCCCTTCGTGGCCAAGACGGTGGGCTGGCAGGTGGCCAAGGTGGCCTCGCGAATCATGGCGGGCGAGAGCCTTGAGAGCTTCAAGCTAAAGCCTCAGAAACTCGGACATATCGCTGTAAAAGAAGCGGTTTTCCCGTTTGCCCGTTTCCCCGGCGTCGACACCATTCTCGGCCCGGAAATGCGCTCGACCGGCGAGGTCATGGGCCTCGACAAGGATTTTGCGGTCGCTTTCGCCAAAAGCCAGCTCGGCGGCGGGACACGGGTGCCGAAATCCGGCACCCTCTTCGTCTCGGTCAAGGACGGCGACAAGGCGCGTGTGCTTCCCGCTGTCAAGCTATTGAAATCGCTTGGCTTTAAAATCATCGCCACCTCCGGCACCGAGCGCTTCCTGGCCGAACAGGGCGTCGAGGCGGAGAAGATCAACAAGGTTCTGGAAGGCCGCCCGCACATCGTCGATGCGATCAAAAATGGCGATGTCCAGCTGGTGTTTAACACCACCGAGGGCGCCCAGGCGCTGAGCGACAGCCGGTCGCTTCGCAGAGCCGCCCTCTTGCACAAAGTCCCCTACTATACCACCCTTGCAGGGGCGATAGCGGCCGCGCAGGGCATCCGGGCTTACCTCGAGGGAGATCTGGAGGTCCGGGCGCTGCAGTCCTACTTCGCCGGGAATGGCCGGGCCTAAGCCGGCTGTCACCCCACTCGTTTCCAAGCGGCGTGTCGGAAGTCTGAGGCTTCCGTCTGCCGAGGCTTTTTGCGTGAAGAGATAAGAGCGATGGACAAGATTCCGATGACCGCGGCCGGCCATGTGCTCCTGGAACAGGAGCTGAAACGCCGTTCGGCCGAAGAGCGTCCGCGCATCATCCAGGCCATTACCGAAGCGCGCAGCCATGGCGACCTCTCGGAAAACGCCGAATATCACGCCGCCAAAGAGCAGCAGAGCCTCAATGAGGGCCGCATCGCCGAGATCGAAAGCCTCTTGGCGCGCGCCGAAATCATCGATCCGTCCAAGCTCAAGGGCGACACCATTACCTTCGGGGCAACGGTCAAGCTCATCGACGAGGACACCGAGGAAGAGAAGACCTACCAGATCGTCGGCGAGGTCGAGGCCGATGTGAAATCGGGCCGGGTGTCCATCACCTCCCCGATCGCCCGGGCCCTTGTGGGCAAAAAGGTCGGCGATCAGGTCGAAGTGACCGCCCCCGGCGGCGCCAAAAGCTATGAGATCCTCAACATCCGTTTCGCCTGACCTCTTCAGGTCTTGGCAAGACTCCAGGCGCTAGGGTGCCGCCGATGACCCGGTGGGGGAGCGGTAACTCACGGGCGATGAAACGCCTTGGCATTTCTGGTTCGAGTCCAGAAACGGGTCTCCAGCCATTCAGCCAGAATCGGGAACGCGGCGCATGAGCGCCGCCCCCAATTCACGCCCCGACTTCCGCTCAGTCGAAGTCGTCGCGCCCAATCTCAACCGCCGCTATTCCGGTGTTACGGCCACAGTGATGGCGCTGCTTCCCGAACAGGCGAAGACGCTGAACATCGCCTCGCTCGGCCATCATATTCCCGATGGCCTGCCGCGGGTTTCCTGGTTCGACATTCTCACCAAAGGCTGGCGGCATCCGAAACGCAAACCGTTCCGCATCTGGCATGCGCGGCGCAATATCGAAATGCTGCCGGGCATCTTCCTGCGCGATGTCTTGCGCCAGCCCTGGAAACTCGTTTTCACTTCGGCCGCCCAGCGCGATCACTCCGCCTATACGAAATTTCTCATCAGCCGCATGGATGCAGTGATCGCGACCTCACCGCAGGCACAGTCTTATCTTGAAGTGTCGTCGACCGTGATCATGCACGGCGTCGATCTCACCCGCTTCCGGCCCTCGGACGATCGCCATGCGGCGTGGAACAGAACGGCGCTGCCGGGACGCTACGGCGTCGGCGCCTTCGGCCGCATCCGCCATCAGAAAGGCACCGATCTGTTTGCGGAGGCGATGATCCGCCTTCTGCCGAACTATCCCGATTTCACCGCCGTCGTGATCGGCCTTACGACTCCCGACAATCAGAGCTTTGTCGATGCCATCAAAGCCAGGATCGCGGCTGCCGATCTCAGCGGCCGCTTCGTTTTTCTGGGCGAGCTTCCTTCCGAAGAGGTGCCGGGCTGGTTCGCACGGCTTCTGATCCATGTCGCCCCGCAGCGCTGGGAGGGCTTCGGCCTCACCCCGCTCGAAAGCCAGGCCGCGGGAACGGCCGTGGTCGCAACCCGCGCCGGGGTGTTCGAGACCCTGATCGAAGACGGGCGGACCGGGCTGATCGTCGATATCGAGGATCTCGACGCCCTGACCGGGGCGCTGGAGCGGCTGATGGCCGACCCGGCCCTCGCCGAGGCCATGGGCCGCTCGGGCCGCGAGCGGGCATCCACTCGATTCAGCATTTCCGGGGAAGCGGCGGCCATCAATGACGTTTATGACATCCAATGGACCATTGGCCGCGCGGGATAACGTTCATAAAGCTGCCGCCCTTTAACGACTAAGCTTGAAAGGCCCCCGGGCGCCTACCTAAATTAGGGACAATGTCTTAGCTGGCTTTGCCGGTATTCTTCCCTTACACGCGTGAACCAAGACGATGACCGCATCTTCCGAGCATGCACGCCTGATCATTCTGGGCTCCGGCCCCGCCGGCTATACGGCCGCGGTCTATGCCGCGCGCGCCATGCTGAAACCCGTTCTGATCGCCGGCATCCAGCCGGGCGGCCAGCTGACAATCACGACCGATGTCGAGAACTATCCGGGCTTTGCCGACCCGATCCAGGGCCCCTGGCTCATGGATCAGATGCGCGCCCAGGCGGAGCGCTTCGGCACGAAGATCGAGAACGACCACATCTCCTCCGTCGACCTGTCGCGCCGCCCGTTCACGCTCAAGGGCGATAGCGGCAAGGTCTGGACCTGCGATGCGCTGGTGATTGCGACCGGCGCCCAGGCGCGCTGGCTCGGCATTGAAAGCGAAGAGCGCCTGAAGGGCGCGGGCGTCTCCGCCTGCGCGACCTGCGACGGCTTCTTCTTCCGCGGCAAACCGGTTGCCGTCATCGGCGGCGGCAACACCGCCGTCGAGGAAGCGCTGTTTCTCACGAATTTTGCATCTAAGGTCATCGTGGTTCACCGCCGTGACAGCTTCCGCGCCGAGCGCATTCTGCAGGATCGCCTCTTTGCGCATCCGAAGGTCGAGGTCGTCTGGGATTCGGTCGTCGATGAAGTGCTGGGCTCCGGTACGCCGTCGGTCGTCTCGGGCGTGCGCCTGAAGAACATCAAGAGCGGCGTCGTCACGCAGCTCGATGTCGAAGGCGTCTTCGTCGCCATCGGCCACAAGCCGGCGACCGAACTTTTCCAGGGCCAGCTGGATCTCGATGCGAACGGCTATCTCGTCGTCGAGCCGGGTTCCTCGCTGACGAAAGTGCCTGGCGTGTTCGCCGCGGGCGATGTCGCCGATCATGTCTACCGCCAGGCGGTCACCGCCGCCGGCATGGGCTGTATGGCCGCGCTCGATGCCGAGCGCTTCCTCCACGCCGAACACAGCCAGCGATTGGCTGCGGAGTAAAAATTTGGGATCGCCGCTCGACTGGGACAAACTTCGCGTCTTCCACGCAGCGGCTGAAGCCAAAAGCTTCACGCATGGCGGCGACAAGCTCGGTCTTTCGCAATCTGCGGTGAGCCGCCAGGTCTCGGCGCTCGAACACGAGCTGAAAGTCCCCCTCTTCCACCGCCATGCGCGCGGCCTCCTGCTCACCGAACAGGGCGAGCTTCTGTTCCGCACGACGCAGGAACTCTTCGCCAAGCTTGAATCGACGAAGCTGCTGCTCACCGACAGCCGCGAGCGCCCGCATGGCGAACTGCGCGTCACAACCTCCGTCGGTCTCGGCGGCGGCTGGCTGGCACCTTTGCTCGGCGAGTTCCTCGATCTTTATCCGGAAATTTGCGTCACGCTGCTTCTGAGCGACGACGAACTCGATCTTGCGATGCGCGAGGCCGATGTCGGCATCCGCCTGCGCCAGCCGACGCAGTCCGAGCTGATCCAGCGCAAGCTGTTCCCGGTGCACTACCACGTCTACGCCTCGCCCGATTACATCACCCGCTTCGGGCGGCCGCGCGATGTCTCCGATCTCGACAGCCACCGTATTGTCGGCTTTGCCGGCCTTGTGCCGAGCTTCCTGCAGCCGCTGAACTGGCTGGCCATGGCCGGGCGCGAAGACCGCGAACCGCGCCAGCCCAACGTGTCGGTCAACAACATGCTCGGCCTGAAGCGCGCCGTCGAAGGCGGCGTCGGCATCGGCGTTCTGCCGCAATATCTGATCGAGACGGACTCAAATCTCGTGCGGCTGCTGTCGCAATCCGAAACGCCGACGCTGGAAGCCTATCTCGCTTATCCGGAAGAACTGCGGAATGTGCGGCGCATTCAGGTCTTCCGCGACTTCCTGCTCGGCAAGGTCCAGAGCTGGACATAAAAAAGGGGCGCTCAAAGCGCCCCTTTTCATTTCAATCTACGACGCTCAGGTCAGCGAAGCGCAGAAGCGCTGGATCCGCTGGCAGGCTTCCTCAAGCACTTTGTTCGATGTCGCGTAGGACACGCGGAAATTCGGGCCGAGGCCGAAGGCCGAGCCCTGCACGACCGCAACGCCTTCGGCTTCGAGCAGCTCGTTGACAAAGTCGACATCGCTTTCGATGGTCTTGCCGCCCGGCGTTTTCTTGCCGATCAGACCGGCGCAGGACGGATAGACGTAGAACGCGCCTTCCGGCACCGGGCAGGTCAGGCCCTTGGCCTGGTTCAGCATCGAGACGACGAGATCGCGGCGTTCTTCGAACGCCTTCTTGCTCGTCTTCAGGAAGTCCTGCGGACCGTTGAGCGCTTCGACGGCGGCCCATTGCGCGATCGAGCACGCACCCGAAGTCTGCTGACCCTGGATCATGTCCATCGCCTTGATGAGCGGCAGCGGGCCGGCGGCATAGCCGATACGCCAGCCGGTCATCGCATAGGCTTTCGACACGCCGTTCATGGTCAGCGTGCGGTCCTTCAGTTTCGGTTCGACCTCGACGGGCGTTGCGAATTTGAAATCGCCGAAGGTCAGGTGTTCGTACATATCGTCGGTCAAAACCCAGACATGCTCATGCTTCAGCAGAACATCGGTCAGCGCCTTGATCTCGGCATGCGTATAGGCCGCGCCCGACGGGTTCGACGGCGAGTTCAGCAGCAGCCATTTCGTCTTTGGCGTGATGGCGGCTTCCAGATCCTTCGCCGTCAGCTTGAAGCCGTTCTCTAGCGTCGTGCCGACGATCACCGGCTCGCCGCCATTGATCGCCACCATTTCCGGATACGACACCCAGTACGGCGCGGGGATGATGACCTCATCGCCAGGGTTCATCGTCGCCGCGAACGCGTTGTAGAGAATCTGCTTGCCGCCGGTGCCGACAATGACCTGCGCCGCCGTGTAATCGAGATTGTTCTCGCGCTTGAATTTTTTCACGATGGCTTCGCGCAGCGGCACGATGCCGGGCACGGGCGTGTATTTCGTCTCGCCCCGCTTGATCGCCTCGATCGCCGCATTCTTGATGTTGTCCGGCGTGTCGAAATCCGGCTCGCCGGCGCCGAGCGAAATCACGCTGCGGCCCGTCGCGGCAATGTCGCGCGCTTTCTGCACGACGGCCATGGTGGCGGACGGCTTAACGCGATTGAGGCTCTCGGCCAGAAAGGCCATGACAAATTCTCCAGCGGTTGATTTTGAAAACGGCGGGACCGTAGAGGCGTCGGTAAGTGTTCGCAACCCTCAAAGTGAAACAGTTTTGGAACAGCGCATGCTAATTTCGTCGCACTTGTCGGCTTGACTGTGTGGCCTCAAACACGCATGAGATATGTATGTTTACCTTATATTCCATGAAATTTTCGGCCAATAGCTATAAGGCCAGGCTGATCCTTTCCATGCTCGGCCGGCCCTTCCGCCTGATCGAAGTCGACATCTTATCGGGCGCCAATAAGACACCCGAATATCTGGCCATGAACCCGGCCGGCCAGGTGCCGATTCTCGCTCTGCCCGACGGGCGGCTTTTGCCGGAATCGGGCGCCATTCTCAATTTCGTCGGCGAAGGCACCCCCCTTCTGCCCGATGAGCGGTTCGCCCGGGCCGAGGTGCTGCGCTGGATGTTCTTCGAACAGCATTCGCATGACCCGTTTATCGGCCAGGCGCGCTTCTGGCTGCACCTTGTCCGCGGCGGACGCGAGCTGAAACAGAACCTTCTCGAGGAATGGGAAGACCGGGGCTATGACGCGCTCCGCGTCATGGACGCCCATCTCGCCTCCCGGCCCTTCTTTGCAGGCGATGCGGTGAGCCTTGCCGATATCGCACTTTATGCGAACACTCATCTCGCCCATGAGGGCGGGTTCGATCTTGGGCCCTTCCAGGCCGTGCGCATCTGGCTGCAGCGGCTTGAGCGCGAGCCCGGTTTCGTTCCGATCGGCTGGGTGCCGGAAACGAGCCTTCAACCATCCGCGTGAGCGCTCACCGCGAAGGGTGACGATTCAGAGGCCATCACCTACATTAGCGCCACGATGAGCTATATCGACGCCTCCCTCGCCCAGAACCGCAAGAACGGCCAGATCCGCCTGCACGGACCGGACGGGTTCGAGGGCATGCGTAAAGCCGGCGCGCTTGTTGCCGAGGTTCTCGATTACATCGCTCCCTTCGTTGCGCCCGGCGTGTCGACCGGCAAGCTCGATGCGCTCGTCTATGAATTCGTGCGCGATCACGGCGCGGTGCCCGCGACGCTCATGTATCGCGGCTATACGAAATCGACCTGCATCTCGATCAATCACGTCGTCTGCCACGGCATCCCGAATGAGAAGCCGCTGCGCGAAGGCGACATCCTCAATATCGACGTGACGCTCATCAAGGATGGCTGGCACGGCGACAGCAGCCGCATGTATGCGGCGGGCGAAATCCCGCGCCGTGCGGAGCGCCTCGTCGAAGTCACCTATGAAGCCTTGATGCGCGGCGTGAACGCGATCCGCCCCGGCGGCACGATCGGCGATATCGGCGCCGCCATTCAGGCCTATGCCGAAAGCGAAGAGCGCATGAGCGTCGTGCGCGATTTCTGCGGCCATGGCCTCGGACAGCTCTTCCACGACGAGCCGAACATTCTTCATTACGGCCGCAGCGGCGAAGGCGCGGTGCTGAAGCCCGGTATGTTCTTCACCGTCGAGCCGATGATCAATCTCGGCCGCCCGCATGTAAAGGTTCTGGCCGATGGCTGGACGGCGGTGACACGCGACCGCTCGCTCTCGGCGCAGTTCGAGCACACGGTCGGCGTCACGGAAACGGGCGTCGAGATTTTCACCGTCTCCCCGGCCGGGCTGCACAATCCGGTCAGTGCCGCCAAAGCGGCATGAGCGCAACGGACGATCCTCCGTCGCCGGCATCTGCGGATACGCCGCATTATCACGGGCATCGCGAAAGACTGCGCGAGCGCTTTCTCGAAGGCGGTGCGAACGCCCTGCCCGATTACGAACTTCTCGAACTTGTTCTCTTCCGCCCGATCCCGCGCCGCGATGTGAAGGCGCTGGCGAAAACCCTCATCAAGCGCTTCGGCTCTTTCGCCGAAGTCTGTTCCGCGCCGCCCGCACTGCTGATGGAGGTCAAGGGCGTCGGCGAGGCCGTTGTCACTGAACTCAAGCTCATTGAGGCGGCGGCGCAGCGTTTCGCCAAAGGCGAGATCGCGCAAAAGCCTGTGCTCGGCTCATGGAGCAAAGTGCTCGATCATTGCCGCACCTCGATGGCGTTTTCCGAACGTGAACAGTTCCGCATCCTGTTTCTCGACCGCGGCAACGGGCTCATTGCGGATGAAGTGCAGCAGACCGGCACCGTCGATCACACGCCCGTCTATCCGCGCGAAGTTGTGCGCCGTGCGCTCGAACTGTCGGCCACCGCCGTCATCCTCGTGCACAATCACCCGTCCGGCGATCCGAAGCCGAGCCGGGCCGATATCGAAATGACGAAGACGCTTGCCGAGATCGCCCGGCCTTTGGGGATCGATGTGCACGATCACATCATTGTCGGCCGGGGCGGCCATGCGAGCCTGAAAGCGATGGGGCTTATCTGAAATGGAACTAAGACAACCGACCGCGGCGGATATTCCGGCGCTGGCGCATCTCATGACCGAGCTCGGCTATCCGACCTCGCCGGACGAAATGGCAACACGCATGGACGCCATCCGGGATCGCACGGACTACGGCACATTCCTCGCCGACGAGGACGGTGTCATTGCCGGAGTGATCGGCGTCACGGTCGCTCCGGCCCTCTACCGGAGCGACCTTAACGGTGCGATTGTGACGCTCGTCGTGTCATCCAAGTTTCGCGGACGCGGCATCGCTCCCCTGCTCGTCAGCCGGGGGGAAGAGTGGCTGCGCGAAAAGGGCGCCATGCGTGCGACGGTGCAGCCGAATATACGCCGCGAGGATGCCCACCGCTTGTACGCGCGGCTCGGCTATGAACACTCGGGACTGCGCTTTTCAAAGACCCTGACGCCCTGAGGCCAAGCCCGTCATGGCCGCGCGCCGGAACCGCACGATCAACCTACCAGCGCCTTACTTGAAGCGGTTATGGCTTGATCGCGAGCGCGTGAGCGATGCTTCCGCCTATCCCTTCAACCTGCCTTTCCTGAAAAAGGACTTCGCGCTCGATTTTGCCAAGCCCATCACGATCATCGTCGGCGAAAACGGCAGCGGGAAATCGACTTTGCTCGAAGGCATCGCCGCGCTCGCCGGCTACGACGAGGCCGGCGGCGGCAAGGGCTACATGCCCGTCGATCATTCGCGCGCGGTCGAGGCCATGGGCGGCCGGCTCGGCACCGCGCTTCGTGCGAGCTGGCTGCCGAAGCTGACCAATGGCTGGTTCTTCCGCGCCGAGAGTTTCTTCACCATCGCGCGGTATCTGGATCTCGCCGCTATCGAGTCAGGCGGGGCACCGCCGGACTTCCTCTCCCATTCGCATGGCGAAGGCTTTTTGCGTTTCTTCGAGGAGCGCTGTCAGCGCCAGGGGCTGTTCATCTTCGACGAACCGGAGTCTGCTTTGTCGCCGTCCCGCCAGGTCGAATTTTTGAAGCTCCTGCGCCGTATGGACACATCGCGCATGTCCCAGGTCATCATGGCAACGCACTCGCCCATGCTGATGGCCTATCCGGATGCGCAATTGCTGCGGCTCTCAAAGGCCGGGTTGGAACCGATCGATGTGACCCAGACGGATCATTACCGCCTGATGCGGGAATTCTGGGCCGATCCAGAAGGATTCATCAGCGAGAGGCTGAAGTGAGCTAAGCCTTTCTGGTCGCCGCCGCCGGGAGATCTTCCAGCGAGGCCACGAGATCGGCAAACCGGTCGCCCTGCACCAGCACATGCTCACGCACAAGACGCTCCGCCTCCTCCGCGTCGCGCTCGAAGATCGCGGCCAGAATAGCCCCGTGCTCCGCATAAGACGCCCCGATCCGGTTGTGCGTACGCAGCTGCAGCCGGCGATAGGGCTTGAGGCGGCGGCGCAGCGCCGTCAGCTGTTCCTGCAGAAAGCCGCTATGGCTCGCCGCCGCGATCGCCTCGTGAAAAATCTCGTTCTCATAATAATAGGCATCGGCATCGCCGGCCTCGGCCTTCGCCCGGCAATCCGCGTGAGCGGCAAGCAGATCCCTTCGATCCCCATCCGTCCAGCGCCGCGCCGCAAGCCGCGCCGCCATGCCTTCCATCTCGGCCGCGACCTCGAACATTTCCATCAGCCGCTGCGCATCGGGCACCACTGCGACCGCACCGCGCCGCGGGCGCATTTCGACAAGTCCGGCGGCGGAGAGCTGCATCAGCGCCTCGCGGATCGGCGTGCGCGAGGTGCCATAGCGCCGGGCAAGTTCCTGCTCGTCAAGGCTGACGCCGCCGAACACGCCGTTGACGATCTCTTCCTCGAGCGCGTCGCGCAGTTTTGACCTCTGGACCATCAGGCCTCCTCCGTCTAATCTTGTATACAAGAAACACGGTCTTGCGTACACAGGATCGCCGCCCGGAGCACAAACTGTTGACCCGTCAGTCCTTTTTTTCCGATTTCCTGCAGACGCTTTCCGATCGCGGCCGCCAGTTCATGGCTCTTGTCGGACTGGAGGGGGCCGACACAGCGCAGGATTTCGTCAGCCTCAGTGAAGCTTTGCTGCGCGGACAGGGCGAGGCGTCGGGGCTCGCGCTGGCGCAGGACATCCTGGCGGAGTGGCGTAGCGCCGACCGGCAGAAGCGCCTCGATTATCTTCTGATCCTTGCCCGGCAGTTCGGCCCCGATCTCGAAAAGCTCGAAAAGGCCGTCGAGACCTGGCAGCGCGACCGCACGCCGGAAAACGCCATCCGCCTCCATGAAGCGGCAGAGCCGAAACGGCAGGAACTGATCCGCCGCCTCAACATGGCGCCGGGCGCCACCGGCACGATCCTCGACATGCGCACCGAAACGCTGTCCCGCATGGGAGAACACAAGGAGCTGAAGGCGGTCGATGCGGATCTCCTCCACCTCATCTCGTCCTGGTTCAACCGCGGCTTTCTTGTCATGCGCCCGATCGACTGGTCGACCTCGGCGAGCCTTCTGGAAAAAGTCATCCGCTATGAAGCCGTACATGCGATCGCCAATTGGGACGATCTTCGCCGGCGGCTCGCCCCGGTCGACCGCCGCTGCTTTGCCTTTTTCCATCCGCGCCTGCCGGATGAACCGCTGATCTTCGTCGAAGTCGCGCTGATGGATCACGCCCCGGCGGCCATCGCCGAAGTTCTGGCGGAAGACCGCGCGGAAACCGATGTGTCGAAAGCGACCACCGCCGTCTTCTATTCGATCTCGAACTGTCAGGTCGGGCTGCGCGGCGTGTCGTTCGGCAATTTCCTGCTCAAACAGGTCGTCGAGGAATTGCAGCGCGAATATCCGGCGCTCCGCGATTTCGTCACGCTCTCGCCCGTGCCGGGCTTTGCCGCCTGGCTGCGCGATCAGGAGGCGCTCGATACACCGCTCGAAACCGGCCCGACTCTTGGCGCTATGCTTGAGCGCCCGGACTGGCACACGCATACGGTCCCTGACGCCGTCGCAAAGGCGCTCGAACCGCTCGTCGCGACCTATCTCCTCGCCGCGCGCGGACAGGGCAACCAGCCGCTCGACCCCGTCGCGCGCTTTCATCTCGGCAATGGCGCCTCGCTCGACCGGTTGAACATGCTGGGCGATCTGTCGCCGCGCGGTCTGAAGAACGCCCATGGCGCGATGGTGAACTATCGCTACCATCTGAAAGACCTGGAAAAGAACCACGAGCTTTACGCGATGCATCGCGAGCTCGTGGCGGCGCCCGCCGTCCGCAAGCTCGTGCAGACACCGAAAGCCAGGGGAAAGACGTCACCCGCCGGCAATCATTTCTTCGACCAGATCAGAGCGCGCGCGCCTTCCCCGGACAAAGCCTTCATCGAGACCTCCGACGGCCGCGTCATCACCTATGGCGGCATGCTGCGCCGTTCTTCCGAACTCGCGCATGCGCTGGTAAAACTCGGCGCAAAGCCCGGCGACCGGGTGGCGATGCAGACGGAGAAATGCACCGACGCGCTGATGCTCTACATCGCCTGCATACGCGCGGGCGCAGCGCTCCTGCCGCTCAACACCGCCTACACGATCCCCGAGCTCGAATATTTCTTCGGCGACGCAAAACCATCGCTCATCGTCTGCGCCCCGGGCGCGGAGGGCGATATAAGCAAGATCGCAGGTGATGCCCGCGTCGCAACGCTCAGCGCGGATGGCGGCACGCTGTGCGATGCCATCCCCGAAAACGCGGCCGATTTTACGCCCGTGCCGCGTGGACCGGACGATCTCGCCTGCATTCTCTACACCTCGGGCACGACCGGCCGCTCGAAAGGCGCGATGCTGACGCATGAGAACCTCGCATCGAATGCCCGCGTTCTTGCCGAGACCTGGCACTTTTCGCCGGACGACGTCCTGATCCACGCGCTGCCGATCTTCCATATTCACGGCCTGTTCGTCGCAACCAACGTCATTCTCTTCGCCGGCGCGTCGATGCTGTTCTACGAGAAGTTCGATCCGGCGCAGATCATCGCCGCGATGCAGCGCGCGACGGTTTTGATGGGCGTGCCGACATTTTATGTCCGGCTTCTCGGCCATAAGGGGCTGACGGAGGATGCGACGGCGAAGATGCGCCTCTTCGTTTCCGGCTCCGCCCCGCTTCTCCCGGAAACATTCCACGCCTTCAAGGAACGCACCGGCCACGCAATCCTCGAACGCTACGGCATGACCGAAACCGGCATGAACACCTCAAATCCCTATGACGGCGAACGCATCGCCGAAACGGTCGGTCTGCCGCTGACGGGAACGGAGGTACGGATCGCCGAACCCGACTCCGGCAAAATCCTTCCGGCCGGAGAGATCGGCGTCATCGAAGTGCGCGGACCCAATATCTTCAAAGGCTATTGGAATATGCCGGAGAAAACCGCCTCTGAATTCCGGACGGACGGTTTCTTCATCACCGGCGATCTCGGCATGATCGACGAACGCGGCTATGTGCGCATTCTCGGCCGCGGCAAGGATCTCGTGATATCCGGCGGCTTCAATGTCTATCCGAAGGAAGTGGAGTCCGAGATCGACAGCATTGAGGGCGTCGTCGAAAGCGCGGTCATCGGCGTGCCTCATCCCGATTTCGGCGAAGGCGTCACCGCGGTCGTCGTGCGCGCTCCATCGAGCACGGTGGATGAAAGCAAGATCGTCTCGCTGCTCGAATCCCGTCTGGCGAAATTCAAGCAGCCGAAGAAGATTGTCTTCGTCGACGAACTGCCGCGCAACACGATGGGCAAAGTGCAGAAAGCGGTCCTGCGCGAGCAGTATCGCGGCATTTACACCGCCCGCTGACCGGGCATCACGCGCGGCATTTTAAGATCAGACGTCCCCGCTCGAAGGAGCGTTGCCCTTTCAAGCGGCGGAGCTGCGTCTTTCGCCCGCCAGATCCTCGAGGATCGGACAGTCCTGACGTGCATCGCCCTTGCAGCTTTCGGCAAGGCCGGCGAGCGCATCGCGGATCGAGGCAAGATCGGCAAGACGCCGGTCTATTTCGCGCACACGGTTTTCCGCGAGCTGTTTGACCTCGGCATTGGAACGCTCGGTCTCGTGATAGAGCGCCAAAAGCGCCCTGCACTCTTCGACCGAGAACCCTAGGTCTCTGGCACGTTTAAGAAATTTCAGCGTATGGACGTCGCCCTCGCCGAATGCACGATAGCCGTTCGCGGCCCGGTGCGGACGCAAAAGGCCCTGAGCTTCATAGAAACGGATCGCTTTCGGCGTAAGGCCGGCGCGCCGCGCGGCTTCTGCGATGTTCATCGCGCGCTCCCTCTTATTCGGCTTCGCGCAGTGGATTTAAGCGGACAGATCATCCGCCGGGTTTCGCAGTCAAAAGAGAAGGAAAGCCAGGGCAATGATGGGGATCACAACGCCGATCGTCCACAAAGCCGGACCTTTGATATTCAGAGGCACCAATTCCTCCTCCATGACCTATTGGAAAACCCCACCCCGTCATCTTGGTTCCAAATTAGGGAAAGGATCACCAACCTATGTTGGCGGATTGTCGAGTTGTAAAAACAAAGCCGCGTGATCGAGGTCACCACCCCCAAGACGGTCTCTCAGGTCGAGGTAACGGGCGTAAACCTCTTTAGATAAAGGCATTTCGAAGCCAATCTCGCGCGCCGTCGCCAAAATCGTCTCAAGATCCTTGATCTGCGTGGTCGATCGGGCGCCCGGAATGAACTCGCGGTCGACCATGCGTTTGCCGTGGACTTCGAGGATTCGGCTCTCGGCAAACCCGCCTCTTATCGCCTCCCGGACGGCCTTGGGATCGGCGCCGCCCCGCTCGGCCAGGAGCAGCGCTTCGGCCACCGCGCCGATGGTGATGCCGACAATCGTCTGGTTGGCGAGCTTGGAAATTTGCCCGGCCCCCGAGGGGCCGACACGGATTGCCCGGCCCATGGGGGCGAAAACCGGCTGAGCTCTTTTGAACACGTCCTCCGGCCCGCCGGCCATGATGGCCAGCGTTCCCGCTGCCGCGCCGACCGTGCCGCCCGAGACCGGCGCATCGAGATGAAACCGTCCTTCTTTGGCGAGCCGCGCCGCATGATCGCGCGCGACCGAAGGCGGGATCGAGCTCATATCGATCAGGACCGACCCCTTCGGAAGAGCCTCGGCCACGCCCAACCCGAACAGCACCTCGGTCACGACCGCGCCGTTGTCGAGCATTGTGATGGCGAAATCGGCCTCCGACACGGCCTCCGCGGCGCTCACGGCAACCTTGGCGCCATCAGCTTTCAGGGCCTCGGCCTTCTCGATGCTGCGATTCCAGACGGTCAGCGGAAATCCCGCGCCGAGCAGGCGCCGCGCCATGGGCGCACCCATAAGCCCGGTGCCGAGTAGAGCAATTTTTAGTGATGTGGACACTGACAAGCCTCCCGTCCGGGAGGAGCTAGACGCTCGAAGCCGCGCCTGCAAGCGGCGTCAGAACAGTGTCTTGCTGATCCAGTCGAAGGCGCTGACGACGACTTCCCAGGCAACCCAGGTGAAGAAGCCGGTGATGCCGAACGCAATGGCGGACGACACATAGCCGGCGGCAACGACCAGACCGTCGCGTTCGACCAGACCGAGCCCCAGAACGCAGGCCGCCGCGCCCGGCGGAATATTGCCGAGGAAGGGAAACGGCAGCAGCAGGACAAGGCCGAGGATAAACACCATGCCGCCGACAAAACGGGCGGCGCCGGGCGTTGTGAACATATCGAGCCGCGGACGGCTGAGCTTTTCGAATTTCTGGATCCAGGGCACCGAGCGCTCGGCGATCTTGCGCAGCGTATCGCGCTGGATTTTGCGCTGCGCCAGGCGCTGCGGCATCCAGATCGTGGCATTGCCCATCGCAAGCTGGCCGCCGAGAAGCATCAGGACGGCGCCCATGGCGGCCGGAACGCCCGGCGGCATGGGGAAAATATTCGGCAGCGCGAACAGGAGAATGCCAAGGCCGAACACACGGTTGCGCAAGGCCTTTACGAGGTCGCCCAGGGTCACCTGGTCCTCGATGAAACTGTCCGGCAGGGCCGCAATCAGTTCGGATGTTCGCGGCGCCCTGTGGTCCACGCAGTCACTCCTGAGGGGAAAACTCTAGTCTAACTGGGTATATGCCCGAAAGATTACGACCGTATTGCGCCGGAAAAGACCGTAATTAGATCCAATGGCTAACTAAACAATTCGTCATCAACTCTGTCATCGGAACGTCATCGAGCGCGCCTTAATTCGCCTCCTCGCATAACAAGGGGGCTCAAATCCAGATGCGCGCTACATTCCTCGTGCCGGCGGCGCTGCTCGCCGCAACGGCTCTGACGCCTGCTCAGGCAGCCGAAGTATTCAACCGGGTGGCAACCTTCCCGGTCGTCAACAACCTGCCGAAGGATGCCGATCCGGCGAAGCCGACGATCTCGGAAATCATCACCTCCTCCGAGGACGGCAATCTTCTCGTTTACACCGACAGCGAGCGCGAAGCGCTCGGCATGGTCGACATCACCGATCCGAAAAATCCGAAACCGGCCGGCTTCATCCAGCTCGAAGGCGAGCCGACTTCGGTGAAAGTGTTCGGCGAGCGCGCCTTTGCCGCCGTCAACACATCCGAATCGAAGGAAAAGCCGAGCGGCCATCTCGCGGTCATCGACATCAAGTCGAAAACCGTTCTGTCGAAGTGCGAACTCGGCGGCCAGCCGGACTCGATCGCTTCGAGCCCCGACAAGGCGTTCCTTGCCATCGCCATCGAAAACGAGCGCGACGAAGACAAGAATGACGGCGCGATCCCGCAGGCTCCGACCGGTTATCTGTCGGTCGTCGGCGTCAAGGGCGGCGAAGCCGATTGCGGCAGCCTGAAAAACATCAGCCTCGACGGTCTTGCCGAAATCGCGCCGGACGATGCCGAAGTCGAATTCGTCGACATCAACTCGAAAGACGAAGTCGCGGTCACGCTGCAGGAGAACAACCACATCGCTGTGGTCGATCTGAAATCCGGCAAAGTGACCTCGCATTTCTCGGCGGGTTCGGTGAACCTCGACGGCGTCGACACCAAGAAGGACGGCGTCATCAATCTGTCCGGCAAGGTCGAGAACGCGCTGCGCGAACCCGACGCCGTGAAATGGATCGACGACAACCGCTTCGTCATCGCCAATGAAGGCGATTGGAAAGGCGGCTCGCGCGGCTTCACCATCTTCGCCAAGGACGGCAAGGTCGATTACGACAGCGGCGTCTCGTTCGAATACGAAGCGGTCCGCATGGGCCACTATCCGGAGAAGCGCAACAAGAAGGGCGTTGAAGTCGAGGGCGTCGAAGTCTCGACCTTCGGTTCCGACCGCCTGATCTTCGTCGGCGCCGAGCGCGCCTCGATCGTCGGCGTCTATAAGGACAATGGCGCGGGCAAGGCCCCGACCCTGTTGCAGGTTCTGCCGGGCGGCGGCGTTGGTCCGGAAGGTCTTCTCGCCGTTCCCGGCAAGAACATCTTCGTTACCGCGTCTGAAACCGATGTCCGCAAAGATGGCGGCCCCGGTTCGATGGTGACGATCTATCAGCGCGCCGAAGGCACGCAGAACTATCCGACCATCGTTTCGGCCGACAAGGACGGCAAACCCCAGCCTTGGGGCGCGCTCTCCGGCACGGCAGCCGATCCGAAGACGCCGGGCAAGCTCTTTGCAGTGACCGACAGCTTCTATTCGCAGGGTCGTATTCTCACCATCGACACGACCAAGACCCCGGCCGTCATTACGGACGCGATCACGATCACCCGCGACGGCGAGCCGGCGAAAAAGCTCGACCTCGAAGGCATCGCGATCGCCCCGCAGGGCGGCTTCTGGCTTGCCTCCGAAGGCAATCCGGAAAAGGAAAAGGAAGAAGAGCGCACGAACTCGCAGCTCATCCGCGTCTCCGACAAGGGTGACGTGCAGGAGATCATCGAGCTTCCCGACGCTCTGAAGGCCAGCGCCACGCGCTACGGCTTTGAAGGCGTGGCCGTCACCGGCACGGGCGCCGACGAGATCGTCTGGATCGCCGTTCAGCGCGAGTGGAAGGACGATGCCAAGGGCACGGCCAAGATCCTCAGCTACAAGCCTTCAACCAAGGCCTGGGGCTTTGTGAACTATCCGCTCGACAAGGCCGAAGGCGGCTGGGTCGGTCTCTCCGAAATCACCGCGGTCGGCAACGATCTTTACGTGATCGAACGCGACAACCTTGTCGGCGCTGCCGCCAAGGTGAAGCAGCTGACCAAGGTGTCGCTCACGGAAGTGAAGCCCGCGGATATCGGTGCGAAGGATGCGCCGGTTCTGAAGAAGACAGTCGTTCGCGATCTTCTCCCCGACCTGAAAGCGGCGCACGGCTATGTGCTCGACAAGGTCGAGAGCTTTGCGATCGATGCTTCGGGCAATGCCTTCATCATCACCGACAATGACGGTGTCGATAATTCCTCGGGTGAAACGCAGTTCATCCGTCTCGGAAAGCTCTAAGCGTCGTTCCCTGTTCCCAAGACGCTTTAAACTGGACCCCCGGCCTCGTGCCGGGGGTTTTTTATTTATCGATCTGGAAGCAGCGACACCACCGCCCTCATCCTGAGGAGGGGCACCGAAGTCGGGTTTACCCGACTTCGGCAATTCGAAGCTCAAGTCGGCAACAGCCGACTTGAGTGCCCCGTCTCGAAGGATGGGCCATGAACTCAGCCCCCGCGATTCATCCTTCGAGACGCCCGCTGCGCGGGCTCCTCAGGATGAGGCCGAGTTTTCTTGAGTTCAGTTCTTCAGCTTGCCCGTCGCGCGCAGCACATAGCCGAGGACTTCGGCGACGGCGCGGTAGAGCTGTTCGGGAATTTCGCTGTCGAGTTCGACTTGTGCGAGGGCTTCCGCCAGCGCCGGATTTTCCTCGATCGGAATATTGTGCTCTTCCGCCGCCTTCAAAATCGCTTCCGCGACTTTGCCGCGTCCTTGCGCCGTGACGCGCGGCGCACCCGGCGGGGTGTATTGCAGCGCGACGGCGAGCGAGGGGTTTGTGCGTTCTTCGCTCATGTGCGGCGGTCCATGAAATAGCCCGGCGGCGCCGGCGGCGGCGCGCCCTTGCCTTTACGCACCGACAGAGTCTCGACATCGAAGCCCTGCGCCGTCAGTCCGTCGCGCAGCATGGGCAAAGCGGCTTCGAGCAGCGCGACCGTTTCCTCGGATTCCGCGACAATGCCGGCGGACACATGCGTGCCCATGAGCCGCACATCCGCTTCGATGGCGCCCGTGTCGGGAAGATCGAGCGCGGCGCGGAAACGCCAGCGGCGTTTTTCCTTTTCCATCTGCTGCTGGCGGCCGTCGCGTTCGATGACAAAACCGAACACCGCCGTGCGTCCGTCGAGATTGACCGGCACTTCGACCGACCAGCGCGCATCCGGCGCATCGCTGCGCGCCGTGCCGCTGCGATCGTCGGGAAGGCTTGCGATCTGATGGAGATTGACGCGCGCCAGCGCGGCGTCCGTATCGCGCACAAGATGCGGCACGAATTCTTCGGCGGAGGCGGCCTGCATGGTCTGGCCGCCGCGAAGATGTGAGGGTTCGGACGGCGCCTGCGCCGTCGGTGCCGCAGAACCTGTCGGCGGCGGCGGCGCGGCATCGCTGCGTCCGGGCAACACCTGGCTAGATGGCGGCAGATGTTCGGACCGCGTCCAGGTGCCGAGCGCGGCGCGCAGGACGAACAGCGCAAGTTTCAGATCCGGCGGCGCCGATTGCTGCGGCGGCAGAGACGAGAGAACGCGTTCGGCAAAGATGCCGGAACCGGCAATCGCTTTCGCCAGCTGATCGGGCTTGATCACATCGTCGAGCGAAACCCGCTGATTGAGCAGCGTCTCGGCGGCGCGGCGCACCGAAGGCGGCGTGTCTGTGCGCTGCGGCAGTGTCTCGATATCGGCAAAGACATTGGCAAGCCCGTCCTGCTTCAAGACGGCGCTGCGCACCGTCTGGCGCACGGCATCTGCGGGCGTCGCCGCTTGCGGATTGGTGAGAGAAAGCGGCGCAGCTAGCTCCGGTCCGTCGGCCATCGGCACGAAGGTCATGCCGCCGTTCGGCTGCGGCGCGATGCGCACCGGCGTTCCCGGCGGCAGCGCCTGATGCTGCGGCAGCGGCAGTTCGAATTCGCCGAGCGGCGTTGAGACGCGCACCATGCCGTCCGCGCGCGGCGGCTGCGGAGAAATCTTCGCTTCGATCACCTGCCCCGCCGGCAGAACCGGGATCGACGGGCCGGGCGGCAGCGTCACGGCGCGCATCGCCGGAGAGGTCGTCGCCGGAGGATTGGCCGGGGCAGCAACAGAATTCTGCGCGCCGGGCGTCACGGGAACTTCCGGCCGCATGGTGACGACGACGCTGCCATTGGGCTGCGCGACGACGCGCGCCTGCGTGCCCGGCGGCAGATCGCGCGGCAGCGGCAGATCGAATTCACCCTCCGGCCCCGCAAAGCGCACCACGCCTTGCTGCTGGCTCGGCAGAACTTGCGCTTCGACGACACGGCCGAGCGGAATGTTCGCCGGAACGGTGTCGGGCTTGGATGTAAATACGGTCGGATGGACAGCCGGCTTTTGCGGCGCGGCCTCCGCCGGCTGACCGCGGACGGGGATTTCCGGAACGGAAACGCGAACGGCCCCCTGCGGCTCGGGCGCAATGCGCAGCGGCGTGCCGAGCGGCACCGGCCGCGGCAGAGGCAGATCGACATCGCCTTGCGGCGTCGCCACCCGGACGAGACCGGGTTGGGGATTTGATATGACCCGCGCCACCATCTCCTGCCCCTGCGGCAGCGACACGGGCGTCCGCGGATGAACCACTGTCGTCAGCGGCGGGATCGTCTGTCCCTGAACGGCCGGAAGCGGCCGCGCCGCGCCCGTCTGCGGCAGGATTTCGTCGTTGAGGATCGTGACCTGGAAAGAGCCGTCCGGCTGCGGCGCGATGCGCACCTGGGTTCCGGGCGGCAGATTGCGCGGCAGAGGAAGGTCGATATCGCCCTCAGGGCTCGAAAAGCGGAAAAGCCCGTCGGCCAAGGCCAAAGTCAGCCTCGCCTCGATCACCTTTCCCGTCAGCGCAGCCGAAAGGGTCGGCCGGGCAACACCCGACACGGGCAGGACTTCGGTGGTCGGGGCGATGACCATCAGGCCGCTCCTTCACCCCCAAGAGAACCCTGTTAGCCTTTCAAATGTCTTGCAAAGGCGCGTAGCCTTGTCGGATTGTTGCACCTGGCTGTGTGGAAATAACCCGCCCGGCCCAATAATGAGGCAGCAGCCCGGGATGTTTCCCCGGCAGGGATTGGCAGGCGGATGGAGTATTTCCTCCAGCAATTGATCAACGGGCTCGCGCTCGGCTCGATCTACGGCCTCATCGCCATCGGCTATACGATGGTCTACGGCATTATCGGCATGATCAATTTCGCCCATGGCGACATCTTCATGATCTCGACGATGATCTCCCTCGTCATCCTCGTCGCTCTCTTTTCCATCGGCATCACCTCGACGCCGGTCGTCCTTCTGATCATCCTCATCGCCGCCGTCGTCCTGACCGCTGTCTATGGCTGGACGGTCGAGCGCATGGCCTATCGGCCGCTGCGCGGCTCCTTCCGCCTGGCTCCGCTTATCTCGGCCATCGGCATGTCGATCGTGCTGCAGAACTTCGCCCAGAACGCGCAAGGGGCGGACAAGAAGGCCTTCACCTCGCTCATTCCGGGCGGCATCGAATTCTTCAAGGACGCCGCCTTCTCGGTCTGGCTCCAATATTCGCAGATCGCGCTGTTCGTCACGACGATCACGGTGCTGGCGATCTTCACTTATGTCGTCACCAAGACGCCGCTCGGCCGCGCCCAGCGCGCCTGCGAGCAGGACATCAAGATGGCCTCGCTCCTCGGCATCGATGTCGACAAGACGATCTCGCTCACCTTCGTCATGGGCGCGGCGCTGGCCTCGGTCGCCGGGCTGATGCATCTTCTCTATTACGGCTCGACCGATTTCTATGCGGGCTTCGTCGTCGGCATCAAAGCCTTCACCGCTGCCGTGCTCGGCGGCATCGGCTCACTGCCCGGCGCGGTACTCGGCGGCATCACGATCGGCCTGATCGAGACCTTCTTCGCCGGCTATGTGTCGGTCGATTACAAAGACGTCGCGGCCTTCTCGATCCTTGCCGTCGTTCTCATCTTCCTGCCGACGGGACTTCTCGGACGGCCCGAGGTGGAGAAGGTCTGAGCATGGCGAAAAAACTCGCGCCTGTTCTTCAGACCGCGCCGGAGGAAGCTCCGGTCGCCGTGCCGCCCGTCAAGGCCGACAATCCGATCCTTGCTTTGCTGAAAGACGCCGCCTTCTGGGCCGGGCTGACTTTTGTGCTTCTCACCGCGGTCGCCGGTTTCAAGACCGTGGCGCGCGGCGGACGCTATGTCTTCGACAACCATATGGATGTCGTCGTCGGGATTTCGGTCTTCGTCTTTTTCGGCCGCATCCTTCTGAACCTCACCATCTGGCGCAAACCGAAGACGGCCACCGCGCGCGCCGCCGCCGGCACCGTGCTCGACAAGAAATGGGCGGCGACCGCGCACAAACTGCTTGTGCCTGTGATGCTGCTCATCGCCATCACCTATCCGTTCCTGTCGGTCTGGCTGTCGGGCGGTCTTGTAACGGGACGCTATTGGGTCGATCTCGGCGTTCTCGTGATGACCTATGTGCTGCTCGGCTGGGGCCTCAACATCGTCGTCGGTCTCGCCGGCCTTCTCGATCTCGGCTATGTCGCGTTCTACGCGGTCGGCGCCTACACATTCGCCCTGCTGACGATGAATTTCGGCATGTCCTTCTGGGTATGCCTGCCGATCGCCGGCATCATCGCCGCCTTCTTCGGCGTCGTGCTCGGCTTTCCGGTGCTGCGCCTGCGCGGCGATTATCTCGCCATCGTCACTCTGGCGTTCGGCGAAATCATCCGCCTTGTCCTGATCAACTGGCGCACCTTCACCGGCGGCGCCTCGGGCATCAACCAGATCCCCCGCCCCTCTTTCTTCGGTCTGGAATTCGTGCCCGATGGGCCGACCAGCTTCTCGGCTTTCTTCGGCCTTGAGTTTTCGCCGGTCCACCGGCTGATCTTCTTCTATTACGTGATCCTCGGCCTCGCCTTCATCGTGCTGCTGGTCACCGTCCGGCTGCGGCGTCTTCCTATCGGCCGCGCCTGGGAGGCTTTGCGTGAAGACGAGATCGCCTGCCGATCGCTCGGCATTTCGGTCGTCAATACGAAGCTGACGGCCTTTGCGCTCGGCGCCATGTTCGGCGGCTTTGCCGGAACCGTGTTTGCCGCCCGCCAGGGCTATATCTCGCCCTCCGACTTCACCTTCATCCAGTCGGCCTTCATCGTCGCCATCGTCGTGCTCGGCGGCCTCGGTTCCAATCTCGGCGTCGTCTTCTCCTCGCTCGTCCTGATCGGCGGCATCGAGATGCTGCGCAATCTCGGCTTCGTCAAAGAGATCTTCGGCCAGGGCTTCGACCCGGTTCAGTACCGCATGCTGATCTTCGGCATGGTCATGGTCATCATCATGGTCTGGAAGCCGCGCGGGCTTGTCTCCTCGCGCACACCGACCGTCTTCCTGAAAGAGAAAAAGACCGTGGGCGCCGACATGATCTCGGAGGGCCATGGCTGATGGCGAACTCCCAGATCCTTCTGCGCGTCGAACATCTGTCGATGAAATTCGGCGGCCTCATCGCCATCGATGACCTTTCATTCGATGCGAAGAAGGGCGACATCACCGCGATCATCGGCCCGAACGGCGCCGGCAAGACAACCGTCTTCAACTGCATCACCGGTTTTTACAAACCGACCGAAGGGCGCCTGTCGCTCGTCCACGGCGACGATGCGGTGCTCAAGCATGTCGATGCCGCCACCGCCGCCGGCCAGCAATGGGTAAAGACCAATACCGGCGCGCTCTATCTGCTTGAGCGGCTGCAGAACCACAAAGTCTCCGAGCTCGCACGCGTTGCCCGCACCTTCCAGAACATCCGCCTGTTCGGCGGCATGACGCTGCTCGAAAATCTTCTCGTCGCCCAGCACAACAAGCTGATGGTCGCCTCGGGCTATTCCTTCCTCGGCCTTGTCGGCCTCGGCGGCTATGCAGCGGCGGAGAAAGCGGCGATCGACAAAGCGAGCTACTGGCTCGAACAGACCGGCCTCATCGACCGCGCCGACGATCCGGCGGCGAGCCTTCCCTATGGCGCGCAGCGGCGGCTTGAGATCGCCCGCGCAATGTGCGCGGACCCGGTGCTGCTGTGCCTCGATGAGCCGGCCGCCGGCCTCAACGCCCGCGAGGGCGATGAACTGAACGAGCTTCTGCTGGCGATCCGCAAGAACCACGACACATCGATCCTGCTCATCGAGCACGATATGGGCGTCGTCATGGAAATCTCCGACCGCATCGTGGTGCTCGATTACGGGCGCAAGATCGCCGACGGCACGCCCAAACAGGTGCGCTCCGATCCGAAAGTCATCGCCGCCTATCTCGGCGTCGAAGAGGACGAGACGAGCGTCGTCGCCGAGGAAATCTCGGTATGAGCGCTCCCCTCCTCTCCGTCCGCGGCGTTCACACCTATTACGGCAATATCCGCGCGCTCGAAGGCGTCGATATCGAAGTGCACCGCGGCGAGATCGTTGCGCTGATCGGCTCGAACGGCGCCGGCAAATCGACGCTGATGATGACGATCTGCGGCAACCCGCGCGCCCGCTCCGGCGAGATTATCTTCGACGGCCAGAACATCACCAATCTGCCGACGCACGAGATCGCGCGGCTGCACATCGCCCAGTCGCCGGAAGGGCGGCGGATTTTCCCGCGCATGAGCGTGCTCGAAAATCTGCAAATGGGATCGGTGGTCGCCGGCGATGCGCATTTCGAGGAAGACCTCGAACGCGTCTTCACCCTCTTCCCGCGCCTGAAGGAACGCATCGGTCAGCGCGGCGGCACGCTGTCGGGCGGCGAGCAGCAGATGCTGGCGATTGCCCGCGCTTTGATGAGCCGGCCGCGGCTTCTTCTGCTCGATGAGCCCTCGCTTGGCTTGGCCCCGCTCATCGTCAAACAGATCTTCGACGCCATCCGCGCCCTCAACGAGCGCGAGGGCCTGACCGTCTTCATCGTCGAGCAGAACGCCTACCATGCGTTGAAGCTCGCCCATCGCGGATATGTGATGGTCAACGGCAAGATCACCCTGTCGGGCCCGAGCAAGGACCTCCTCACCCGCGAGGAAGTCCGCGCCGCCTATCTCGAGGGAGCTTAAGAATGGGCGTGATCTGGGAAGTCGGCATTGCGGACTTCATCATCGTCACCATCCTGCTCGGCGGCGGAGCGGCCTTCATGACCGGACGGGCGGTTGCCAATGGCTGGGAACCCCTTGCGCGTGCAGTGCTCTGGATGGTCCCGCTGACGGCTGCGGTACGCTTCATCCATTTCGCGCTCTTCCACGGGACGCTTCTGTCCTGGCATTACTATCTGGTGGACTTCGTTATTCTGATGCTGGCGGCATCGTTCGGCCACCGCCTGACCCGCACCCGCCAGATGACGCGCCGCTATGGCTGGGTCATCGAAGACAGCGGATTTTTATCGTGGCGGTTGCGCCGCTAAGGCCGAACCCGCTTCCCCTTTGTGCAAAGCCATGCAGAATAGCGCCGAGCGGCACGACCGCCGACGTCCAAGACGCCAAAAAGATGTTTCAAATAAAGGAGATGGGGCGATGAATAAGTCCATTCTTGCGAGCCTGCTGCTGACGAGCACGCTCGCGCTTGCCGGCTGCGGCGAGCAGAAAACCTCGGAAGCCCCGGCAACCCCGCCGGCCGGCGGCAGCGAGATGGCCGCATCCGCTCCGGCTCCGGCAGCCGGCGGCACGATCAAGATCGCGCTGCAGGGTCCGATCACCGGTTCCGAAGCGACCTTCGGTGCGCAGATGAAGGCCGGCGCGGACGCAGCCGTCGCCGACATCAACGCTGCCGGCGGCGTGCTCGGCAAAAAGATCGAGCTGATCATCGAAGACGATAAATGCGACGGCACCGAATCGACTTCGGTTGCCAACCGCGTCGCCGGTTCCGGCGCCGTCTTCGTTGCCGGCTCCTACTGCTCCGGCGCCTCGATCCCGGCTTCGGCCGTCTATGCCGAATCCAAGATCGTTCAGATCTCGCCGGCGTCGACCAACCCGAAATTCACCGACCAGCGTCCGGGCCCGGGCATCTACCGCGTCTGCGGCCGCGACGACCAGCAGGGTCCGGCGGCAGCCAAATACATCATCGAAAAATTCCCCGGCAAGAACGTTGCCGTGCTGCACGACAAGTCGCCCTATGGTGAAGGCCTTGCGCTGGAAACCGAGAAGGCGCTCAAGGCGGGCGGCCTCAACCCTGTTCTCTCCGACAGCTTCAACAAGGGCGACACCGACTTCTCGGCGCTCGTCTCGAAGCTGAAGGCGGCGAATGTCGATCTCGTCTATGCCGGCACCTATCACACCGAGGCCGGCAATCTCGTGAAGCAAATGCGCCAGCAGGGCGTGACCGCGCCGATCATGGCGGGTGACGCACTCGTCAGCCAGGAATTCTGGACGATCGCCGGCGCCGACGGTGAAGGCACGCTCATGACCTTCTCGCCCGATCCGGCGAAGGACGCGGGCAATGCCGAGATCGTCAAGAAGTTCAACGCTGCCGGCACGAAGCCGGAAGGCTATGTGCTCTACACCTATGCTGCGATCCAGGCCTGGGCCGACGCCGTCAAGGCGGCTGGTTCGACCGATCACGCAGGTGTCGTCAAGGCGCTCGACGACGGCACGTTCAAGACCGTCATCGGCGATGTCGACTTCGACGCGAAGGGCGATGTCACCCTGCCGGGCTATGTCGTCTATGAATGGAAGAACGGCGCCTACGACTACGTGAACTGATCGCATACAGGCCTTAACTCAAGAATAACCCGCCGCGGCGACGCGGCGGGTTTTTTCATGCCCCGGAGACGTCAGTCCTCGATCAGCCGGTCGAGCGAAATATTCAGCACGCAGACAAGGCCGTCGCGGTTGAACTCGAATTGCGCCGTGCCGCCGAGCGGTTCTGCAAAGGCATGACCAATCAAGCGGCAGCCGAAGCCCGTTTTGCCGGGACCAGTGACGGGCGGTCCGCCCTCCTCGATCCAGGTCAGCGTGAAATCCCGCGCCACCCGCTCGACGAACCACTCGATACGGATGCGGCCGCTGGCATTGCTGAGCGCGCCATATCTTGTCGCATTCATGCCGAGTTCGTTCAGGATCAGCGCGAACGTCAGCGCCCCATTGGCGCCGATATCGACCTTGGCGCCGCGCAGTGAAAAACGCTCCGCCGGGAAATCGAAGGCCGCGATCGCGCCGCGCGCCATATCGGCGACGCCCACCTGTTCGCCGCCGTTGAGAAGCGCATTGGCGTTGGCCTTTGTCAGAGCCGCGACCCGCGCGGCGATGGCGCCACGCGCAGCCTCGGTGTCTTTGGTGTGCTGCAGGCAGTGGTCGGCGATCGCCGACACAAGAGCGCGATTGTTTATGACGCGAAGCTGCTCGCGCCGCGAGAGATCGCCGCTTGTGATGTCGCGCTCCGTCATCGCCGTCAGCCGAGCTTGCCGAGTGCCGGAAACGTTTCCAGAAGAAAGAAGCTCATCCGCGTCAGCCAGCCGGTGAGAAACGCGATGCCGACAAGAACAAGTAGCACGCCGATCACCTTTTCGACGCGGCCGAGATGCTTTCTGAAGCGCGCCAGGAAATGGGTGAACGGGCCCATGGCGAAGGCGGCGAGAATGAACGGCAGGCCGAGCCCGGCGGCATAAAGCGCCAGCAACGCCGCGCCGCGCGTCACCGTGGCCTCCGCCGCCGCAACCGTCAGCACCGCCGCCAGAACGGGGCCGATGCAGGGCGTCCAGCCGAAGCCGAAGGCAAGGCCCATCACATAGCCGCCCCACACCCCGACGGGTTTTGCCGGATTGAAGCGCGCCTCGCGATAAAGGAAGGCCAGTTTAAAGACGCCGATGAAGTGAAGGCCCATGACGATGATCGCGAGGCCCGCAAGGATCGTCAGCCATTCGAGATATTGGCGCAGCAAGGCGCCGAAGACCGAGGCCGTCGCCCCCAGCAGAACGAACACCGTGCCGAAACCGAGGACGAACAGGCAGGCTGTCGCGAGCGCCCGGCGGATGACGACGCGATCGGGCTGGCGCTCCTGCAATTCATCGAGCGTCGTGCCGGCCAGAAAGCTCAAATAGGCCGGAACGAGCGGCAGGACGCAGGGCGTCAGGAAGCTGATCGTGCCGGCGAAGAAGACCAGCGGCAGGTTGATGTCGGTCATTGTGAGCGGTGTTTTAATAGCCCCCGCCGATTAAGGCCACCCGTCCCTCTCCCGGGGGCGACCAATCCCCTCCCAATCCGAAACCGGTCCAATTCCGGGTTAGGCCTGTTCAATCGATTCACGCAAAATCGCGGACGCGACACCTCCCAAGTATTGGTTGTTATTCAATCGACCTTATCGTCCATACGCCTCTTTCCGGGTAACAGGTTGCACACAAGCACCAGATGGGCATGCGCTCATCACCGCTCTGAATTGCCAAGGATGCATGGTGGTGTTCCGTTCTGAACGCCTTCCTATGGAGTGATTCCATCTTGTACGTACTGTTACGCGGTCGAAGACTTCCAAGCTGAAAATTTATCATGCTGCTTTACGCAGGTGACGCGATACCTTCACCCACGCGTCACGTGTGTGGCGTTCAATCATTGCGCGCAACGAAGCGCCTTATCCCGCATCTCGCAAAGATGCGCTGCGGACATTTTGTCAATTTTCAACGCGGGCGCTTTTTAAGCAGCGCCCCGAACGGGGAGATTTTGTCATGGAAATTTTTGACAGCAGACGGCTCGCATCCGTCAAACAGGCTTTCTCGACGCGCCGCATCGATCTGTCCGAAGCGCGCATGCTGCTCTGCGATCGTACGCCCCGCGCCGGCGATGTCGTGCTCGCACGCATCGATGAGATCGGACATCACGAAACCGTCGAGCTCAAAACCGGCCGCAAAGCACCGGTCTATCCGGGCGATGAAGTGATCCTGGCCTATGGCGACCGCTATGCGCCCGATCAGTTCGAAGCGCATGTGCCCACAACGCTCGAGCCTTGCCAGATGGTGGCCGGCGGCGGCATTGCGAGCCGCGTGATCGTCGCGCATGCCCGTACGCGTCCCGCAACGAGCATTACGCCGATCGGACTTCTTGCCTCGCGTCCGGGGGCGCCGATGAATGTCGCGGATTTCGCCGTCCCCGCCGTCCAGCCGAGCGGCCGCGTGCCGATCATCGTCGTCTGCGGAACCTCGATGAATGCCGGCAAGACCACCAGCATGGCGGCACTCGTACGCGGTTTGACCGCGGCGGGGCTGAAGACCGGCACCATCAAAGCGACGGGCACCGGCGCCGGCAACGATCTTTGGATCATGCGCGACAGCGGCGCCGCGGAAGTGCTCGATTTCACCGATGCCGGATGGTCGACGACCTATCGGGTGCCGGTCGATGCCATCGAGCGTTCGGCCGGCCATCTCGTCGCGGCGATGGAGGCTGAGGGCTGCGACGTGATCGTAATGGAAATCGCCGACGGGCTTTTCCAGGGCGAGACGCGCGAACTCATGCAAAGGCCGAGTTTCCGCGAAACGATCTCCGGCGTGATGTTTGCGGCCGGGGATGCCATGGGCGCGGTCGGCGGAGCGCAAAGGCTTGCCGCTTTCGGCCACAATGTTCTTGCTGTATCCGGCCGCGTCACGCAATCGCCGCTCGGCTGCCGCGAGGTGGCGCAGGAAACGCAGCTCCCCGTTTATGGGCTGGCACAGTTGTCGAACCGCGAGACGGCGCTGTCCTTCCTCTACAAGTCCAACCAGCCGGCGCTGGAAACCGCCGGCGTCGCGTGAGCCGGCCGAAGATCGCGACCGGCGCGCGGGTTTTTCTGCTCGCGCGCCTTGTCGCCAACGGCCTTGCCCAGACGGCGCTCGCCATCGGCATCGCTGTGCTGACGTCGCTGATGCTCGGTATTCTTGCCGGGCCTTTCGTGCCGCCCAAGCTCGCATGGCCGGCGGCAGCGCTTTTTGCCGGCGGCCTTGCGATGGCGGCGCTGCGCACGCTGCAAAGACGCGATGCCGAGGCGCTCGGCTTGTCCTATGTCCGCGAGGTGCAGTTTCTCATTTTCTCGCATCTGTGCCGTGCGGCGCCGGACAGCGTACGCATCGGATCGACGATGACACGCTTCACCACCGATCTCAGCTCGGTGAAAAACTGGATCAGCCAGGGGCTCGCCTCATCGCTTGTTGCCGCGGCCGCGCTGGTGGCGGGCTTTGCAGCGCTCGTCTTTCTCGACTGGCGGCTTGCCGCCGCATCCATCATTCCCTTTGCGCTCTGCGGGCTTGTCGCCGCTGCCGTGTCCGCGCCGCTGATGCGCACGGTGCGGCTCAGCCGGCGCCTGCGCGGAAAGCTTTCCGGGCGCATCGGCGATAATATACTTGTCCGTACCAGCCTCATGCATCTTGGCCTCGTCGACCGCGAGAGGCGCCGCATGTCGGAGCGTGCATCGAAACTCGATGCCGTCCTGATCGAACGCGCGTTTCTCGCCGGAGCCTTGCGCTTTTCGGTCGAAGCGATCGCGCCCTCGGCGGCGGCCCTCGTTCTTATCTTTCATATGCTGGGCGCAGGAGCTGAGCCTTTGTCGGCGCACGCCGTCGCAAGCTGGCTTTTTGCGCTCGCCATCATTATCGGGCCGGTGCGCGACTGCGCCCGCGCCTGGGACTACAGGCTGGCTTATGCGGAAACGGCACGGCGGATCGACCGGCTGCTGAAAACAAGCCCCACGTCCCGCGCCGCACCGCGTGCGCCGCGCGACATCCCCATCGCCTGCGGCCTTCGCCTCGACGGCGTTCTCCTTGCCGGGCGGGCGCGGAGGATCGATTTCGAAGCGCCTGCCGCAAGCCTTATCGCACTGACCGGCGATGCGTCGGCGCGCAGCGATCTTCTCGGCGCCATCTCGGGGCTCGCTCAGATCCGGGACGGAACGATCCTGATCGGCGAGATAAAGCTCTCCGAAATCGAACCGCGCCATTTCAGCCGCACGGTCGGGCTTGTGAGTCCCGCCGTCCCGCCGCTGCGCGGTTCGCTCCGGCGGAACCTGTCGCGCGGCATCGAGCCGGTAGAGGACGAGGATCTTCTGGCCGCGCTTCGCCGCTGCCGCCTCGACACGGCCTTTCCAGAGGGGCTCGACACACAATTGCGCGCGGGGGCCGCGGGCCTGCCGCCCGGCATAAGCACCCGCATCGGCCTTTCGCGGGCGCTATTGCGCGATCCTCGCGTCTTGCTTGTCGACGATGCGGTGCTTCTCGCCGACCGGGATGGACGGGCGGCGCTGGCCGGGATCGCCGCCATGCGCGACCGCATCGTGATCGTTGCAACCGACGAGCCCGAACTTTTCGGCGAGGCGGACCTTGTGTGGACCCTGCCCGACAATCCGCGCCTGAGCGATCCGCAAGAGACCGCGCTGGAAGACGTGCTGGACGATTGACGCCGCTTGCCCCTGCACGGCAGGGCCAGTAGAAAAGCGCCCGATCTCCCGTCTTTTTCAGCTTCCGGAGCGCGCCCGCATGGCCCGTCAGTTCGTCTATCACATGAGCGGTCTGTCCAAGACCTATCCTGGCGGCAAGAAGGTTCTCGATAACGTCCACCTGTCCTTCTATCCGGACGCCAAGATCGGCGTGCTCGGCGTCAACGGCTCGGGCAAATCGACCCTGATGCGGATCATGGCCGGGATGGACAAGGAGTATAATGGCGAGGCCTGGGCGGCCGACGGCGCCAAAGTCGGCTACCTGCCGCAGGAGCCGCAGCTCGATCCGACGAAGACGGTGCGCCAGAACGTGATGCTGGGCGTTGCCGAAAAACAGGCGATCCTCGACCGCTACAACGAACTCGCCGTCAACTATTCCGACGAGACGGCGGACGAGATGACGAAGCTCCAGGACGAGATCGAGGCGCAAGGCCTGTGGGATCTCGATGCGCGCGTCGACCAGGCCATGGAAGCTCTGCGCTGCCCGCCGGACGATGCCGATCCGAACGTTCTGTCGGGCGGCGAAAAGCGCCGCGTTGCACTGTGCCGCCTTCTGCTCGAAGCGCCCGATCTTCTCCTGCTCGACGAGCCGACCAACCATCTCGATGCCGAGACGACGAACTGGCTCGAAAACCATCTGCGCAATTATCCGGGCGCGATCCTGATCGTCACCCATGACCGCTATTTCCTCGACAATGTGACGGGCTGGATCCTCGAACTCGATCGCGGCCGCGGCATTCCCTATGAGGGCAACTACACCTCCTGGCTTGGCCAGAAGCAGAAGCGCCTGTCGCAGGAAGCCTCGGAAGACAAATCGCGCCAGCGCGCCATCGCCGCCGAAGCGGAATGGATTTCCGCCTCGCCGAAAGCCCGCCAGGCCAAGAGCAAAGCGCGCGTGCAGCGTTATGAGGATCTCGTCAAAAAGGCCGCCGACAAGGCGCCGGGTTCGGCGCAGATCATCATTCCGGTGGCCGAGCGCCTCGGTAACAACGTCATCGATTTCGAGGGCCTGACAAAGGGCTTCGGCGAAACTCTGCTGATCGACAATCTGTCGTTCAAGCTGCCGCCCGGCGGCATTGTCGGCGTCATCGGCCCGAACGGCGCCGGCAAGACCACCCTCTTCCGCATGATCACTGGCGCCGAAAAGCCGGATGGCGGCTCGATCACGGTCGGCGAGAGCGTACAGCTCGGCTATGTCGACCAGTCACGCGATGCGCTCGACCCGAACAAGAATGTCTGGGAGGAAATCTCGGGCGGCAACGACATCATCTATCTGGGCAAGAAAGAGGTGAACTCCCGCGGCTATACCTCGGCGTTCAACTTCAAGGGCGGCGACCAGCAGAAGAAGGTCGGCCAGCTTTCAGGCGGCGAACGCAACCGCGTCCACCTCGCCAAAATGCTGAAATCGGGGGCCAACGTCCTCCTCCTCGACGAACCGACCAACGATCTGGACGTCGAAACCCTCCGCGCCCTGGAAGAGGCGCTCGAGGATTTTGCCGGCTGCGCGGTCATTATTTCGCATGACCGCATGTTCCTAGATCGCATCGCAACGCATATGCTGGCCTTCGAAGGGGACAGCCATGTCGAATGGTTCGAGGGCAATTTCCAGGACTATGAGGAGGACAAGAAGCGGCGACTCGGCCCTGATTCGGTCGAGCCGAAGCGGCTCAAGTACAAGAAATTCTCGCGCTGAGAAGTCCGAATAGGCGGCCAAACCGCCATATTCCCGGGCTTTATCGGCTTGTGCGCACAACTTTCCTTGGAAGTCTGTTGCGTGCAAGGTAGCTTGCCGCTCGCGGAAGACCGCATTCCACATGAGGCAGCTATGGCTACGAAGACGAAATCTTTCTGGGATCGGTTCAAGGACTCCGTCCTGACCGTGGGCGATGAGACGGCGGCCGCCCCTAAGGCGAAGGCAAAACCGAAGGCCAAGGCGAAAGCCGCGGCGAAGTCGAAAGTGAAGGCCAAGGCAAAGCCTAAAGCCAAGGCGAAGCCGAAGGCTAAGAAAGCGGCGGTAAAGAAGGCGCCGAAGAAAAAGGCGTCGAAACCCAAGACAGCCAAGCGCAAGGCTAAGCGCTGAGAGTGAGGGTGTTGTGAAGAAACCGAAAGCGAAGAAGGCAGCGGCCAAGAAGCCCAAGGCGAAAGCCAAGGCTAAGGCCGTGAAGACCAAGTCCAAGGCCGCGAAGCCGAAGGCTGCCAAGAAGTCGAAAGCCAAGGCCGTAAAGCCGAAGGCAAAGGCGAAGGCCAAAGCGACGAAGTCGAAAGCCAAATCGGCGAAGCCGAAGGCGAAAGCCAAGGCCGTGAAGTCGAAGGCCAAGGCAACCAAGCCGAAGGCCAAAGCCGCGAAACCGGCCGCAAAGCCGGCAGCCAAGGCGAAGCCGAAGAAGAAGGCAGCGCCGAAAAAGCCGGCTGTTGCTGCGGCTCCCGCACCGGCGCCGACCCCGGCTCCGGCTCCGGTCACGCCTCCTGCGCCGGCTCCGGCTCCTACGCCGAGCTTCGGCACGTCCTGGACGCCCCCGACGGGCGGCTCGGGCAACTAAGGCCCTGACGTTCAAAAGCTCCGGGCGCCCTGACGGTCGTCCGGAGCTTTTGTCTTGCCTAGAACCCGCCGAACGCATAAAGATATCTTTATGTCTGACGCGGCATCCCATGCCCCCCTTCCGGCCATGCTCGGCGCCCTCAGGGCTGCCGGCGAGCCGACGCGGCTGCGCCTTCTGGCGCTGCTCGCCAATGGGGAGCTCAACGTCACCGACATCACCGAAATTCTCGGCCAGTCGCAGCCGCGCATCTCGCGCCATCTGAAGCTGATGACAGGTGCGGGCCTGATCGAACGCCAGCGCGAGGGCTCCTGGGCCTTTTTCCGTCTGGCGCAGGATGGCCCCGGCGCCATGCTGGCCGATGCCATCGTCTCTCGCCTCGACCGCAATGAGGCGTCTCTTGTGCGCGACCGCGAGCGTCTCAACGAAGTGCGCAGCGCCCGCGCTGAGGAGGCCGCCGCCTATTTCCGCGACCATGCCAATGACTGGGCAAAGATCCGCGCTTTGCATGTCGAGGAGGCGGCCGTCGAGGCCGCCATCCGCGAGGCGATCGGCGAGCGCCCCGTCCGCGCTTTGCTCGATATCGGCACCGGCACCGGCCGCATCATCGAAGTCGTCGGTACGCAGGCCGAGCGCGCCACGGGCGTCGACCTGTCGCTCGACATGCTGGCCGTCGCCCGCGCCCATCTTTCCAAAATAGGTCTTTCGCGCGTGCAGCTGCGGCAGGGCGATGTCTATGCCCTGCCCGTCCAGCCGCAGAGCTTCGACCTCGTGATCATCCATCAGGTGCTGCACTTCCTCGACGAGCCCGGCCGCGCCATCCGCGAAGCCTCGCGCGCACTGGCGCCCGGCGGGCGTCTCCTCGTCGTCGATTTTGCGCCGCACGACCTCGAATTCCTGCGCGAAGCGCATGCCCATCGCCGTCTCGGCTTCCAGACCGAGACGGTCGAGCAATGGATGAAGCAGGCCGGCCTGAAGCCGGAACTGCACCGCGATCTCGCGCCGCCCGGCGGCGCCAAAGACAAGCTCACCGTTTCCATCTGGATGGGGCGCGATCCGCGCGTCGTCACCGATCTTCCCGCAACCGATCCGAACCTGGCCGTCGCATGACCCCCGCCCCGACCGAACGCCTCAGCCGCAACGGCGCAGCGCGCGACATTTCCGTCTCGTTCGAATTCTTTCCGCCGAAAACGGAAGAGTCCGAAAAGTCCTTGTGGGAATGCATCACGCGGCTTTTGCCGCTCGCACCGCAATTTGTGTCCGTCACCTATGGCGCAGGCGGATCGACGCGCGAGCGTACGCACCAGACCGTCACCCGTATCGTGCGCGAGAGCGATGTGCCGCCCGCCGCCCATCTGACCTGTGTCGCCGCTTCAAAGGCGGAAGTCGATGAAGTGGCGCAGAGCTATTGGGATGCGGGCGTGCGCCATATCGTGGCGCTGCGCGGCGATCCGGCCGGCGGCGTGGGTTCGAAATACGAGCCGCATCCGGACGGCTATGCCTATTCAGCGGATCTTGTCGCGGGCCTCAAAAAGATCGGCAATTTCGAGATCTCGGTCGCCGGCTATCCGGAGAAGCATCCGGAAAGCCGCAGCCTCGACGAAGATATCGATATCCTCAAAGCCAAGGTCGATGCCGGCGCCGACCGCGTCATCACCCAGTTCTTCTTCGAGAACGATATTTTCCTGCGCTATGTCGATCGCGTGCGCAAAGCCGGGATCGACATTCCGATCGTGCCGGGCATTGTGCCCGTCCACTCCTTCAAGGCCGTCTCGAACTTCGCGGCGCGGGCCGGCGCCAGCGTGCCGGATTGGCTGGCGCAGCGTTTCGACGGTTTGGAAAACGATCCGGCGACGCGCCAGCTCGTGGCGTCGGCCGTCGCGGCCGAACAGGTGCTCGACCTTCGCGACCGCGGTGTCACGCATTTCCATTTCTACACGATGAACCGCGCCGATCTCGTCTACGCGATCTGCCATCTTCTGGGCCTGCGCGTTCCCGCGGCGGCTTAAGTTCGCGGCGCGCGGTTGAGCCGGTAAAGGCCGTGCGCCAGCCCGGCGCGCTCGATGCCCTTATCGAAGTGGAAACCGCAGCGCAGCATCACGCCTTCCGAGCGCGTGTTCTCCGGCAGAACAAAGCCGACGATTTCCGTCAGTCCGAGATTTTCGAAACCGAGCTGCGTCGCAAGCTTGCCGATCTCGGTGGCGCAGCCGCGGCCCCAATGTTCGGGCGTCAGCGAATAGAGAAGCTCGACCACTTCCTCGCCGTCGAGTTCGGTGCGGCGGATGCCGCCCCAGCCGGCAAAAGACCCCGTGTCCATATCGCGGAAAAACCAGATGCCGAAACTGTGCTCGCGCCAGTGGACACGCTCGCGGCCGATAAAGGCTTTCGCCGCCTGCGGCGGGCGCGGACCGCCCAGGGTCTTCATCATCTCCACATCGGAAAACACCTTCTCGACACCGGCGAGATGGCCCTCATGGGGAACGTCCCCGAACAGACCGTTGATCTCGACCATGGTCGGGAAGAGAAGACTGAGCATCAGCCGCCCGATACTTTGAGAGTTTGAATATCGGACAGGCCATAGGTGCCGAGCGCGGCGCGCAGCGGCGGCGGGGCGGCCTCCGAACCGGTGAAGAAGGCGCGCGCCGGAAGCTGCGGCCCCTCTTTCACATCGCCGAGCAGCTGCGCCGTGCGGCGGGCAATGGCCGGCGCTGAATCGATGAAGGTCACCGGCCAGGGCGCCAGCGCGACGAGCCGGTGCAGGATGAGCGGATAATGCGTGCAGGCGAGCACGACGATATCGGTGCGCGCGCCACCCTTCTCGACGAAAGCCGGGCGCAGCTCCTCGATGAGATCGGCATCGGAGGCCGGCGCGCCGAACAGTTCATCCTGCGCAAAGCCGGCAAGACGCGTCGAGCCGACAAGCGTCACATCGCAGCTTTGCGCATGGACGGCGACGAGCTCGCGCGTGTAATCGCGCATCACCGTACCCGGCGTCGCCAGAACGCTGATGCGTTTCGATAGCGATTGTTCGCAGGCCGGCTTGATCGCCGGAACTGTGCCCACAAAGGGAATGTCGAAGGCAGAGCGCAGGACCGGCAGTACGAGCGTCGATGCGGTGTTGCAGGCGATGACGGCGATATCGGGCTCGGTCAGCTTTACGGCTTCCGCGATCACTGCGCGCACACGCGCAATAAGCACGTCTTCGGCGAGTTGCCCGTAAGGGAAGACTTCGGTATCGGCGACGTAAATCAGCTCCGCCGACGGTGTGATTCGCGCGATTTCGCCGTGCACGGTTAACCCGCCAAGACCGGAATCGAAGACCAATATGCGCGGCACACGGTCGCGCGGAGCGCTGGCGTTCGGCGCTGCAGTTCCTGCGAGAAGATCGAACTTCACCATCTAGCGCCCTGAAAACCCACACATCCACGCGTTTAGGACAGGATGACGCAAGCTGATAACGAATTCGTCTCCTGTGGGGAAGCTCCCACGGTTAACCTTTGGGTGCCCATTGAGGGTCACAACCGGCACATAGTTGTGCCTCATTTGAAGGGCTTATCCGGGGGCATTCACAAATTGGAGATGTGGGGATGATTACTCCGACGCGCTCAGCGCTCGCGGCCATTTGTGCCTTTGCCGCAATTTCCGGGACCGCTCACGCGTCCGAAGCCGATTTTCTTCGCCGTTTCCACGGCTCTTTCGCCGGCAATGGCCAGGTGCGCATGGAGCAGGGCGAAGCCCCGCACGCCATCACCTGCCGCGCCTCCGGCACGGCGACGGCCTCCAGCGTCAACATCAACGGCACCTGCAGCGCCGGCATGATGAGCAAGGCGATCTCCGCTTCGCTGCGCGCTTCGGGCAATGGCCGCTACACCGGCACGTTCAACGGCATCAAGGGTTCGGCTTCGCTGTCGGGCCGCCGCAGCGGCAACTCGATCGTCCTCGCCGTTTCCGGTTCGGAACCCGCGACGATGACGATTTCGAATTCGGGCTCGGGCATCTCGCTCTCGGTCGTTTCGAACAAGGAACAGATGACCTCGGTCCGCCTCGCCCGCGCCGGCGGCAGCGCCGGCCCGCAGCTCGCGTCAGTCTCCGAGTAAGAGAGCACTTCCAAGACCACCTGCCGCGGCAATCGCCGCGAGCCCCAGAAAGCCGCCCTCTCGGGCGGCTTTCTTGTTTTCGAACAGGCGTACACACAGGATCGCGCCCGAAGCGCCGATGGGATGGCCGCGCGCCAGGGCCCCGCCGCCGGTGTTGAGGATCTTCGGATCGAGACCGAGCCCATCGGCGCAGGCCATGGCCTGAACGGCGAAGGCCTCCATGATCTCGGCCGAACTCAGCGCGCCCGTTTTAAGACCGGCCTTCTCCAGCGCCGCACGCACCGCAGCAATCGGCGCAAGGCCGGGCCGTTCCGGCTCGCCGCCGCGCCGCGCGCCGCCAAGAATGCGCGCCGCATGTTTGGCGCGCCTGGCGATCTTCTCCGACACAACGAGAACGGCCGCTGCCGCATCTGCTTCGACGGCGATGGTTGCGGCCGTCACGCCATGCTCCGCATCCCCGGCGATGACCTGGAGGCGAGCGCAGAGTTTGGGATCGAGGGGACGGATGAAGGCATCCCGCGCAAGGCTCTCGACCGCAACAATCTCGTCCGTATTCCGCTCGAGCGCCTTGCGATGGCTCTCGATGGCGAACGCTTCCTGCGCGGCGCGCGAGATGCCGAGTTCCTTTGCCAGCATGGCCGCCGCCTCGATCATGTCCGGATCGCGATCGGCGAACGGCGCAAAGGGCGGACGCTGATATTCAAGCGGCGCCTCCTCCGGACCGCGCGGGCGCACAAAGCGCAAAGGCGCGCGGCTGAAGCTTTCGACACCGCCGGCGAGGATCACATCCGCCTCCCCGGCTTCAACGCGCACTGCTGCGAGCAGCACCGCATCGAGCCCGGCGCAGCATTGCGTATCGATTGTGAGCGCCGGAACGGTGTCGGGCAGTCCCGCGGCGAGCGCCGCCATGCGCGCCGGATTGCCGCCGCCGTAAAGCGCATTGCCGAAGATCACATCCTCGACCTCGCCGGGCACAATGCCTGCATCGTCCAGCACGGCACCGATGACGGGCGCGGCAAGATCGTGCGCCTCGACCGCGCGGAAGGCGCCGTCGCGCGGCGCCACGGCGGTTCTACGTGCGGCGATGATAAAGGCGCTCATGCCAGGACCTCGCAGGTGCCGTCGTCCCAGATTTGCCGGAGCTTGCCGAAATCGCTCTTGCCGGAGCGTGTCTGCGGCCACTCGCCCGACACCGCAAAGCGCGCCGGGATTTTATAGCCCGGCAGATATTGGCGCAGATGCTGCGCAAGATCGGACGCCGAGACCTTCACCTGGCCGCGCAGATGCACGAGCGCGGCCAGCTTCGCGCCGCGCTTCTCATCGGCCAAGCCGAACACCGCCGCATGGCCGATTTGCGGATGGCGCTCCAGCACGTTCTCGATTTCCTCAGGCTGGATGTTGCGGCCCGAGGAAATGATCAGCCGGTCCGAGCGCCCTGAGAGAAACAGAAAGCCCTTATCGTCGAGATGACCGATATCGCCGACCGACATCGCATCGCCGGCGCGGAGGATCTCACCCTCGCCGCCCGCATAGCCGGAAAAGACGAGCGCGCTTTCGGCAAAGACCAGCCCGGGCTTGCCCGTTTTCTGTTCGCGGCCCGCCTCGTCGCGGATCGTCACCGCAACACCCGGAAAGGCGCGGCCGACGCTGTCCTTCGGCACGCGCTTGTCGTGGCGCGCAAGGGTGATGAAGCTGAGTTCGGAGGCGCCGTAGAATTCGGCGAAGACGGCGTTGGGAAAAACCTTCTTCAGCCGCTTGGTCTGTTTTGCCGGCCATTTGGCGCCCGAAGACAGGATGAGGCGAAGACCCGGCAAGACCTGATCGTCCGCATCCGCGGCGTCCAGCATCAGAAGAAGCTGTGTCGGCACGGCGTAGAGGACCGTGACGCGCTGATGGGCGATGAGGCGCAGCACCGATCGCGCCTGAAAGCTGCGGGCGAGGATAAATTTCGCGCCGGCATGCAGAGTGCTGGCAAACGCATAAAGCGGCATGGACAGGCTGAGCGGGCCGCAGGCATGGACGCAATCGGCCGGGCCGAACTCGAACTCGAGCTGCGCGCCGGCAAAGCTCGCGATCCAGGATTTGTGCGTGCGGCGAAAGCCCTTCGGCAATCCGGTCGAGCCGGAGGTAAAGCCGGTATAGAAAATCGCCTCCGGATCGGGATCGGACAGGCGGCGGAATTCGGCCGGCGCGCCGAACGCATCGCCGAGGCGCGGCAGTGCAATCTCCGGATCGACTTCGATGGCGGCGCTGTTCTTGAAATCGCGCCGCGCCGTGACGATCAGATCCGGGCCGAGTTTGCGGACCACATCGCCCACCGTCGCTGCCGGCCAGTCATGATCGAAAATCTGCGCATCACGGCCCGCCGCGGCCACCGCGAGAAACAGCACGGCGAGCGCAGGCCCGGTCGGTAAATCGAGCGCCACCGCCCCGCCCGGCGGCGTTTTGGCGGCGATAAAGCTCGCAAGCCTTGCCACGATCTGATCGAGTTCGCCGCGCGTTACCTTCCGGTCTTCGAAGACCAAAGCGGTTTCGCCCGGCAGACGCCGCGCATGTTCGGCTATCGGCCGTGTGATCCCCATTCAGCGGCCGGCAAAGGCCTGCGGTGCGGCGCGGAAAACAGCCTCGGTGACAAGGCCCGCCACCACGGCTTTCAGAAGATCGCCGGGTACGAAGACCATGCTGGCAAGCGCGGCTGAGCCGATATCCATCTTGGCGACGGCGGCCAGCACCGGAATGCCGAAGGCATACACCGTGACGATGCCGCCGAGGATCGCGGCGATGATGGCGGCGGGGATGAGCGGCAGTTTCTGAAGCCGTTCCATGACAAGGCCGGCGACGAAAGCGCCGGGCACAAAGCCGATCAGGAAGCCGGCGGACGGCGCAAAAAACGGCCCGAGGCCGCCGCGCCCGCCCGCGAGCAGCGGCATGCCGAGCGCGACGATGAAGAGGAAGAGCAGAACCGCGAGCGCGCCGCGGCGGGGGCCGAGGAAAATTCCCGCCAGCATGACGCCGAGCGACTGCGCCGTGATCGGCACACCGGCCGTGAAGGGCAGATCGAATTTCGGCAAAAGGCCGAGCGCCCCGATGACGGCCGCGAACAGAGCAATCCGGACAAGATCCCGCGTTTCCATAATTTCCCCCTTTAACGCCGTCCGAGCGGCTCCATCCCACCCGCAAGATAAGCCAGCACCGCCGTCCCCAGCGCCTTCACGATACCGCCCGGCAGAAGGCCGAGCGCGACATCGACCGCTTCGCGCACCGTCTTGTCGCTGAGATAGGCCATGACCGGAATGCCGAGGAGATTGAGGACGACATAGCCGCCGATGAAGGCGGCAATCAGCGCGGCGAAAAACACGCCCATGCGGTAGCTCAAAGCTTCAAACAGCATGCCGGTGAGGAAGGCCGCCGGAATGAAGCCAAGCAGGAAACCGGCCGTCGGCCCCTGAAAGACTTCGATGCCGCCGCGCCCGCCCGCAAGCAGCGGCAGTCCGAACGCGACAGCGATGAGGAAGACGGCGGCGGCCAGCGCGCCGCGGCGCGCGCCGATCATGACGCCGGCCAGCGTCACGCCCATGCTCTGCGCAGTGATCGGAACGCCGCCCAGCATCGGCAGATCGATCCGCGGCACAAGGCCAAGCAGCGCGATGATGGCCGCGAAGAGAAGGATCAGTCCGATATCCCGCAACATGAGATCAGCCCCGAGGTGTCTTGCGTGCAAAGCCGCGCGCATCCAGCGCTTCGGCAACATGGTCGGCCATGCGGAACGTATCGGCGATGAACGGGCCGATCAGGCGAAGGCCGGGCTTTTTGCCGGTGCGCGCTTTCCACGCCTCGGCGCGCGCGTGCCACTGCGCCGAAAAGACCGGCACGAAACGAATGGCCAGCGAGACCGCGAGCGACAGCTTCTTCGGATTGACGCCGAAGGGCCTGAGCAGCCGCAGCAGCGGCATCAGCGCCTGCATCATGTCCTGCAGCGTCGTCGTCATGCTCACAAGGTCGGCAAGGAGGATCATCGTCACAAGGCGCAGCACCGCGCTCGCCCCGGCCTGCCAATCGCCGGTGAGAGCGTGCAGCACAAAGATGATGGCGAGAATCCAGAACAGCGGCCGAAGACCCGTCACGCGCTTCAGCGCTTCGCGGCCAAGGCTGGCAAAGACGGCGAGGGTCAGAAGCAGGAACGCGGCAAGCAGCCGCCAGTCGTCGACCGGCAGGATCGCAAAGCTCAGAACCGCCAGCGCGATGAGTTTTGCGCCCGCAGGCACCGGATGAAGCCAGGTCTGACGCGCGAGATAGCCGGAGATCATGCGGTGCGCGCCTTCTCCGTGCCCGCACGGGCCTTGGCGAGATAGGCGGCGAGCACCGATTTCGGCGGACCGTCGCCGCGGACCCTGCCCTGTTCGAGCCATATCACGCGGTCGAATTCCGACAGCAGATCAATGTCATGACTCGCCATGATAATGTTCTGCTTCAGCTGCGAGAGGCGCTCGCGGATATCATAACGCGTCGGCAGATCGAGCGCGGCGAAAGGCTCGTCGAGAAGAAGAAGGTTCGGCTCGGGCGCCAGCACGGCGATAAGGCAGACAAGCTGTTTCTGCCCTTCCGACAATTCATGCACCGCCCTCTTCTCCCAGCCGGCGCAGCCATGCGCGGCGAGAAGCTTTGCCGCCTCGGCATTCGCGGTTTTGGGGTCCATGCCGCCCTCGATCAGGCCGAAAGAGACCTCCTCGCCGACCGTCGGGAAAAGGATCTGATGGTCGGGATTCTGGAAGAGAAAACCCGGACGCCCCTCGCCCGGACCGGACAACCGGACATCGCCGCTGTCTGGCAGAATCAACCCTGCGATGAGACGCAAAAGTGTTGATTTTCCCGAGCCGTTATCGCCGATTAGGCCGACCCTTGCCTCTGACAGGCCAAGCGAAAACCCCTCGAACAGAGGCTTTCCCGCCCGGGCCAGGGTGACCCGGTCAAACTCCACATAGGGCACGGCTTTTCCCATGCCCCTTGATAGCCCGGAGCGCCGCCGGAGGCCATCCGGACGCCAAGCTTTCACCCGACCTTAAGCGGCGATAGCTTAGACCGGAGGCCCGATGGCGACACCGTCTCCAAAGCCCCCCGGACACGACCGTCCCAGCTGGACGTGTCGATCGTCATGCCGTGTCTGAACGAGACGCTCTCGCTCGGCCATTGCATCGCGGTCGCCCAGGAAGCGCTGCGCATTCTCAAAGACCGCCACGGCCTTTCCGGCGAAGTGGTCATTGCCGATAACGGCTCGACCGATGGCAGCCAGAATCTTGCCCGCAAACTCGGCGCCCGCGTCGTCGATGTGCCGAGCCCCGGCTATGGCGCGGCGCTGCGCGGCGGCTTTGCAGGCGCGCATGGCCGCTTCCTCGTCATGGGTGACAGCGACGGCTCTTACGATTTCAACGACGCCGTGCCGATGATCGAAGCGCTGATGGGCGGCGCCGATATCTGCATGGGCTCGCGCTTCAAGGGCGGCATCGCTGCGGGCGCCATGCCGTGGAAGAACCGCTATATCGGCAATCCGGTCCTCACCGGCATTCTCAACATTCTCTTCCGCGCCAAGATCGACGATGCGCATTGCGGCCTAAGAGCTCTCACACGCGATGCCTTCGAGCGCCTGCGCCTCACGGGCTCCGGCATGGAGTTCGCGAGCGAAATGGTGATCAAAGCGAGCCTCCTCGATCTGCGCTTTGCCGAAGTGCCGGTGACGCTTTCGCCGGATCTGCGCGATCGCGCCCCGCATCTGCGCCCCTGGCGCGATGGCTGGCGGCATCTGCGCTATCTCTTCATGCTAAGCCCGATCTGGTCGTTTATCGTACCGGCCGCTCTTATCGGGCCGATTGCGCTGACCATTCTCGCTTTCTCCGGCGCCGAATGGATCGGCCTGACTTCGCCCGGCGGCTTTTTCGGCAATTACTGGACGATCATTGCCGGCGCCGGTCTGACGCTGGCGCATCTTTCCGTGCTGATGGGCCTTACCTCGCAATTCTATGGCGTGCAGTCGGGCTATCGCGTGCCTGGCCGCAACACCTCGGTGCTCGCACCCTATCTCAGCCTTGAGGCTATGCTGATCGGCGGCGGGCTCATGGTGCTGACCGGCATCGCCATCCTTGCCGCCATCACAGCCTATTGGTCGGCGCTCGGCTTCCACGCCATCAGCTCCGTCTTCCCGGCGGTTGCCGGCACCTGCCTGATCACCATCGGCGTGCAGAACATGCTCGGCGGATTCCTCCTCGCCGTCGTCTGCGGCAATGATGCCGAACTTCTGAAGCACGCGCCTGCAGCTCAGGACGCGTCGTCCGACGCCGACAGAAGCAAGTCCGGCCGCGCAAGAGCCGCCTGATGTCCGTCGAAGCCGAACGCTTCAGCTCCGCCGAATTCATGCCGCCCTGGGTGCGGTACGAGCATCATGAGCGCTACCGTTTCGCCGCGCGTTTTGTGAAAGATATCGACGTCGTCGATTGCGCCTGCGGCGTCGGCGAAGGAACGGCGTTGTTTGCCCAAAGCGGCGCGCGCACCGTGCAGGCCTTCGATCTCAGCGATCATGCCGTTGATGCGGCGCGCGAGAATTGCCGCGACTTCGCCAATGTCACCGTTGCGCTGGCGGATGCGCTGCATCTGCCGCTCACCGACGCCTCGGCCGATATCTTCATTTCGCTCGAGACCTTCGAGCATCTGCCCGATCAGTCGGCCTTCCTGAAGGAAGTCGACCGCGTGCTGAAACCCGGCGGCAGTTTCATCTGCTCGACGCCGAACCGAAGGGTCTACAATCCCGGCCAGAACCTCGAGGCGCGGCCGTGGAACCGCTTTCATCTCAAGGAATATGAGACCGCCGAATTCGCAAAAATTCTCGGCGAGCGCTTCAGCCGGGTCGAACTGTACGGCCAGAACCCCGTTTCCACATCGCGTGCCGCCACGATGGATTTTCTCGGCCGCACTTTGCCCGGCCATTCGGCGGTGCGGCTCAATCAGGCACTGAAACTGCCGCGCTTTGTCTTCGACCGGCCGGACGCGCATGCGGTGCAAAAGTCCGGCTCAGATACGGTGTTCGAATATGACGTCGCCGTCTGCCGGAAGTAATCTCTCCATGACCCCCGGCCAGATCGCGCGCCGCCTGCTCGGCCGTCATTTCGAGCCGGTCGGCCATCTCTATCGCCGTTTTTTCATGGACACGGACAAAATGGCAGGCCGCATCGCGGCGGCCATTCCGGCAGGTGCCAAATGCCTCGATATCGGCGGCGGTGACGGCATGATCGCCAATGCGCTGCTTGAGCGGCGCAGCGATATCTCCATCACCATGATCGATCTCGCAGCTTCGATCGGCGGCTTTGTCGATCCGAAATTTGCGGGCCGCATCGCACTCCATCCGGCAACGCCGGTCGATGCGTTCACGGCAAATACCGGCGCGTTCGATGCGACGCTTATCACCGATGTGCTGCATCACATCCCGGCCGGTTTCCGCCCGCAGTTTTTCGCCGATGTGAAACGGCAGATGGAAAAATCCGGCTGCCGCGTGCTCCTCGTCAAGGAAGTCATGCCCGGACGGTTGCGGAGTTTTCTCGGCGTTCTGTCGGATAAATACATAACCGGCGACAAAAATGTCGCGCTGCTCGCCCGCACCGATATCCAGACGCTGGCCGAGGCGACATTCGGGATCGAGAATATCGAACGCTTCGCGGTCGAGGTGCCCGACGCGCCGAATTATTTCGCGGTCATCCGGCTTTCCGAAACACCACGAGCTGCATGAAGAAGAAGCTGAACGCCGCGACCATCACAAGATTGATGAGGAAAGCGGGCGTTGCCGACAGGCCCAATCCGCCGATCAGGACGAGATAGCCGAGGCTCGCGAGAACAAGCTGCAGCACATAGCCGGTGACGAGCGCCCCGAATTCGCGCCAGACAAAATCGGTGCCGAGCGCGAAGGTGAAGCCCTTGTTCAGGAAATAACTCGCGAGAATGCCGCCGGCCCAGCTTGCGGTCGAGGCGACGAGATAATGCGCGCCGACGCCGAGAAGGCCGACAAAGATCAGATAGCTCAAGAGTGTCAGCACAAAGCCGACGAGGAGAAAGCGCAGAACCCTGCCGCCGCCCGGTCCATAGCTTGCGGCATAAAGAACGCCGATGGCCTGCGCGATAGGCTTCGGCCAGATCTGCTCGAACATCATTTTGTCTTCGGCCTGACGCCGGCCGCTGACGATGAGACGCGAGGTCTCAGTCAGTTCGTTATGCCGGCGGCCGAGCAGCGCTTCGGACGCATGCAGGAAAGTCCTGTTTTCGCGGTCGAGCCGCCACCACGCCTCCCAATCGAGATTTGAGGCAAGATCGGTACGGAAGGAAAAGCCGGGCAGGCTTTTGAGATCGTAGGTCACCGCCGAGCAGGTCAGCGGATTGCCGAAGGACAGAAAAAGGCGGCGCGACACACCTTCGACGCGTTCTGCGCCGCGCAGAAAGACGGCGGAGAGCACGTGCTTGACCGCACTCAAGAGCGAGCGCTTCGGCTCGCCGCGGTCTGAGATCTCGCGAAAGCCCGTGAAAGCGATGGCGCCATCGGGATGCGCGTCGAACAGCGCTTTGGTCTTTTCGAGGAAATCCGGAAAATACATATCGTCCTGATGGGCGAGCGTGACATAGCGCGTGCCCGCCGCCTTCAGCCCGAAATTCCAGTCGGCGCCGATGCCTTCGCGTTTGGGATTGACGAGGAGCTCGACGCCCGCGGCTTTTGCGGCAGTCGCGATGAAATCGGACGGCGTCGAGGTCGCGACGATGATGCGGCTTTTGACGCTCTGCGCCGCAAGCGAGCGCAGGCAGCCTTCGAGAAAAGGCGAGTCGCCATAAGCGAGGACGGTGAAGGTGTGATCGGACCAATCGCTCATGGCGAAGTACCGATCGGCACGCCGCACTTCTTGTCCGCCATGAAGGCGCGGATAATCTCGTTATTTACGGTCACGCGGCTGAGGGCCGGGACACCGAAAGTGCGCGCCGTCGAAAGATCGAATATCGCGATCTTGTGGCCCACGCAGAGTCGCGCGACGTCCTCCTGCGTCAGGCGGTTCAGCAGCAGAACTTTCGGCCGGTTGACGAGATAAGGATCGTTGCGGGCGAAATCGGCGCCGAACCAGATACCGGTCGGATCGACAAGAACGATATCGGCGTCCGTTTTGGCGATGACCGCGCTGGCACGAGCAAAAGGCTCGGTAAAGCTGCGCATCTGAAACGCCCGCAGCGGCAGCATGGCCGCGGCGAAAACCGAACAGGCAATCAAGGCACCGCGCATGCGTGCGGCCTCAAGCCCCGTGAACTGGATCCAGGCGAAGGCCGCGATGAGCGAGATCGAGCCCAGCAGCCCGTGCAGATAGCGGTAACCCCAGCCATGCCCCTGATAAGGCACGACGACGACAAAAATAAGCGTCAGGACGATGCCGGCGAGAAGCTGCGGCAGGGGGAAAGCCCAGCGGCGGATCGCACCCAGCGCGAGACAGAACAGGACGAGCGTGAACGGGTTCTGCCAGGCGACGAAACGCACGAGATTGCGCGGCATGAAGACGATGATCGGCGTGTACTGAAAAAGACGGGTCAGGTATTCGACCTGGGCGATGAAAGCCGAAACGCCCCCTTCTCCGCTGCCGGCGGAATCCGCGATCACATTGCGATACAAAATCCAGAACAGGCAGATCGCGCCATAGCCCACCGTATAGGCCGCAGCCAGGCGCCAGCGGCGTCCGAGCCACAGGCTCAGAATGAAAGGCGCGACGAAGAACGGATGGAAGACAAGCTGGTGCAGGCCGGTCGCGGCGAAGCCGACAACAAGCGCCCCGCCATGCGAGGCGCCGGTATTTCTGAGGAACAGCCATAGCCAGAGAAGGTTGAGCGCCAGATGCGCCGTCATGGCGTAGGGCGTCATCGCGGTGATGATGAATTGCGCCGAGGTGACGAGCAGGAGCACCGCGACGAAAGCCGCGTCCGGGCGCTGCGGCCAGATGCGGCGGGCGATCGCGAAAATCAGAAGGACCGAAAGCGCGGCAAGCAGCGGCGCGGTCAGCGCGCTGTCGACAAACGACATCACCGCGTGCAGCGCAGCATTCACCGGCAGATAGGTGGACGACCAGTAAGACGCGTCGGTCTTGAACAGGAATATGGGCTGCAGCGCCTTGGCGAGGCCCTGCCAGCCGAACGGAACTGGCGCAAGGAGATCGCCGCTCGCGATGATCCTTGCATCGAAGAGCGCCATGAACTCGTCCATGGAGAGCGGATAGTTCAGCGCCGCGATATAGGCCCCGGCATAGCCGGCAATGAACGCAAAAGCGGCGGACACGTAGGCACAAAGCCGCGCCTCGTCCGCGCCTATGCGCAGCGCGGATACGGGCCGCCTTTGGAGAACAAAACCGAGCACGGCCGCGCCCAGCACAAACACGATGAGATCCTGATGGACGATCTGAACGACGCTGAGATCGCGCGGGTCCCCGAAGAACCAGGTCCACACGCCGAACAGCGCGCCGGCCGCGAAAAACCTGAAAGCAAAGCCCATAAGCCCACCCCTGCTGCCGGCACCCTACGGGGCCGAGCCTTGCCTTTCGTTAACATCCATCGGCCGGGGTTCAGCGGCAAAAACGGTCCGGCACCGGAAGGAAAGGCGCAGCCTCCTTCAGCCAGGGCCAGAACTCCATGTCGCGGTCGGCAGGGCCGCGCACTTTGCCGCCCATACGCACCACTGCGAAGAGCACGACCGCGGCAATGAGCATTCCTGCGACGAGATCAATGATGTAGTGCGCGCCGACAGGCATCGAAGAGACCAGCATCAGGACGTTGAGGGCGATGCCCGGCCAGCGCAGAAGCGGAACGCCGTAAAACCCCCAGGCGAGAACGACCGCCGCCGCGGCATGGAAGCTCGGAAAGGTCACAACGCCCGAGAAACTCGCGAAATGGATTTCGCGCAGAAGACCGTCGCGGATCGGCTGCAGGAGTTCCAGATGCCGCCAGGCGATAGGAACGTAGACGCCGGGCATCTCGCTCTGCGGCACGCCGTAATGGAGGTAATAGCCGACCGCCGGAACGAGCGGAAAGATCGCGATCACGGCGGCAAGGGTCAGCGCCCAGGCAAGGAGAAAGACACGAAGCCGCCGGAGCCTGCCGGTCGCGACCAGCGCGAAAATCAGGACGAAAGGCATCCAGCCGATGGCGCCGTAAGCGATGTTCAGAACGAGCGCGGCGGTTCTGCCGCCGGTGATGGCCGCACTGACCTTAAGCCAGTCGAACGGAAACAGCACCTGATCGATCGCCGCAAGCTCCGCATCGCGATAAGGCAGATCGGTCGTTGCAAGGACGAGCGCAAGAAGACCGAAGAGAATCCCCGTCAGCGTGAATTGCGCCAAGCCTTCGAGAAGCGCGCCCGCACCGAGCCTGCCGCGGCGGCGAAACACGAGGCCGGCCGCAACGAGCGCGCAGAAATAGGCGGCGGCCAGCGGAATCTGAAGGATGCGGAATCCGGCAAGGCTTGCGGCCGCAAGCAGCATGACAGCCGCGCTCGCCAAGACGCACCACAAAGCCAGCGACAAAGGCTCGAGCAGCGGGACCCTCGCCGCGGCGAGCGAACTCCGCTTCGGCGCAGACGCGCCCAGGGCAATGGCATCGATATCGGACATGGGGAGGCCTCCGAGCGCATCCCAAGTGCCGCTCCAACCCTTGCTATTTGGTTAGGCCGGCCCGCACATTTTCGCACCGGTTTTAGAATGTGTCGCCCGGGCAAGCCTGCGCAGTCCGGGACAATCAGGAGACCGCAGCCGTGTCCACAAACCAGCTGAGATCGCCCCGAGGCTTCAGGCGGGCGGCGGGGAAATCCTCTCCGGCCAGCACCTTTTTCAGCATGGCCGCCTTCCCTGCGCCTGCGACGAGGAAGAGCGAAGACCGGCAGCTTTCGAGGACGGGAAAGGTCAAAGTCACCCGCTTCACGCGCGGCTCCATGCCGGGCTCGGCCGCGACGACCCACCTCAAACGCTCGTTGAGCTGCGGCGCACCCGGAAAGAGCGAGGCGGTATGGCCGTCATCGCCCATGCCGTTGAGAACGACATCGAAGAGCGGCTTTGAGGGATCGAGCACCTCGGCCCCGTAAAAGCTCTTGAGCGCCTTCTCATAAAGCGCAGCGCTCTCTTCCGGCCCCGACGTCTCTGTGGGGATCGGGTGAATATGCGCGTCGGGCACGGGGACCTTGTCGAGCAGCGCCCGCATGGTCATGCGCGCATTGGACAGAGGATCGCCCGCCGGGACAAACCTCTCATCGCCCCAGAAAATATGGATGCGCTCCCAGGGCAGCGGCTTTGTGGCAAGAACCTTGTACATACCCTCGGGCGTCGATCCGCCGGTGAGGCACAAAGCCACCCTGCCCGGATTATCAAGCACGCGCGCCGCGATGAAGTCCGCGGCGCCGCGGGCGAGCGCATCTTTGTCCGGAAAGATCTTCAGCTCAGCGGCTTCCATTGGGATCGGTGATGCTGCGCCAGCGGCGGCTGTCCGTCAGGAGAAGCTCCTCGGACTCGGCCGGGCCTTCGCTGCCCGCCTCATAGGTCGCAATGCCCTCGGCGCCGGCTTCCTTCCAGGCGGTGAGGAAAGGCTCGACGGCGCGCCATCCGGCTTCGACACCGTCGGCGCGCTGATAGAGGATCGCATCCCCCATCATGCAGTCATAGATCAGCGTCTCGTAGCCGGTGGACGGCGCGGCCTCGAAATAATCCTTGTACTCGAATGTCATGCCGACGCTGGCAATCTCGACCTTCGGCCCCGGCACTTTGGCGTTGAACAGCCATTTGATGCCCTCTTCCGGCTGAATCTCGATGACCATGAGATTCTCGCCGAACTCGTCGAGCTTCATATGCCGGAACATCGACACCGGCGCCTGTTTGAACTTGATGGCGATTTCGGTGCGGCGCTTCGACAGCGCCTTTCCGGTGCGGAGATAAAACGGCACCCCCGCCCAGCGCCAGTTATCGATCTCGAGTTTCAGCGCCGCATAGGTCTCGGTCGTCGAGCCCGGATTGACGTCGGGCGATTTTCGGTAGGCGGTGATCTCCTTGTCGCCGATTTTGCCGCCGCGATATTGCGCCCGCACCGACTGGAACAAAGCTTCCTCGGTCGAGGGAATGCGGATCGAATCCAGCGCCTCGGCCTTTTCCGAGCGCACGGAATTGGCGTCAAAGCGCGCCGGCGGCTCCATGGCGACCAGCGACAAGAGCTGGAACAGATGGTTCGGCACCATATCGCGCAGTGCGCCCGTCGCATCGTAGAATTTGCCGCGCGTACCGACATCGACCGTTTCGGCCACGGTGATCTGCACATGGTCGATATGGTTGCGGTTCCAGATCGGCTCGAACAACCCGTTGGCAAAGCGCAGAACGAGGATGTTCTGCACCGTTTCCTTGCCGAGATAATGATCGATGCGGAAGATCTGGTCTTCGTCGAGAACGCTGAGCAGTTTCCGGTTCAGCTCTTTCGCCGATTCCAGACTCGTGCCGAAAGGCTTTTCGATGATGACGCGGCGCCACGGCGTGTTGTCTTCGCCCTCATCCGACAGGCCCGCTTCGCCGAGACGCAGCGCGATCGGCGCAAAGGCCTGCGGCGGCGTCGCGCAATAAAACAGGCGATTGCCCTGCGTGTGGCCGGAGGCTTCGAGCTTCTCCAGTTCGGCTTTCAGCTTCTGATACGTCGCCGGATCGTCGACATCGCCCACAATGTAGGAGACGCAGTTCAAGAGCCATTTGGCCGTCGCGGCATCGACCTTCTGCGTCGCAAATTCCTGCAGCCCCTTCTCGAGGCCCGCCTTGAAATCCTCCGCCGACATCTCGCCGCGCGCGACGCCGATGATGCGGAAGCCGTCGGACAGAAGGCCGGACGCCGCAAGATTGTAGAGCGCGGGGATGAGCAGCCGCCGCGTCAGGTCGCCGGACGCGCCGAAAATGACGAAGGCGCAGGGCGGCGCGGGCGGCGGCTTCGGCCTTCCGCCGTTTGGGCCGTTACTTGTCGACATCGGGCGGCGGCACTTTCGGTTCGAGATGGCCCCCAAAGCCCTTGCGCATGGCGGACAGGATTTTCTCCGCAAACGTATGATCCTGGCGCGAGCGGAAGCGCGTATAGAGCGCAGATGTGAGTACTTCCGCCGGCACGGCCTGCGCCACCGCGGCCTGCACCGTCCAACGGCCCTCGCCGCTGTCATCGACATAGCCGGAATAGGATTTCAGATCGCCCTCTTCCATCAGGGCGGCTGCGGTGAGATCGAGCAGCCAGGAGGTGACGACGCTGCCGCGCCGCCAGACTTCCGCAACCTCGGTCACATTGATGTCGAGGCGCTCTTCTTCCGGAAGGCGCGGGCTGTCGGCATTTTTCAGAATGTCGAAGCCTTCGGCATAGGCCTGCATCAGCCCGTATTCGATGCCGTTGTGGATCATCTTGACGTAATGGCCGGAGCCGACCGGGCCGGCATGGATATATCCCTCTTCCGAGCGGGCCCAGGCGCCTTCGCGGCCCGCGGTGCGCGGGATGTCGCCATGGCCGGGCGCCAGCGTTTTGAAGATCGGCTCGAGCCGGTCGAACGTTTCTTTCTCGGCGCCGATCATCAGGCAATAGCCGCGCTGCACGCCCCAGATGCCGCCGGAGGTGCCGACATCGACGTAGTGGATGCCCTTCTCCTTCAGCGCCCGGGCTCTGCGGATATCGTCTTTCCAGAAGGTGTTGCCGCCATCGATGATCGTATCGCCCGGCTCAAGCAGGCCGGAAAGCTCGGTGATGACGGCCTCGGTGATGGGCCCGGCCGGCACCATGACCCAGCAGGCGCGCGGCTTTTTGAGCTTTGCGACAAAGTCCTTCAGATCGCTTGAGCCCGCCGGCCCCTCGCTCGAGAGGCTTTTGACCGTCTCGGCGTTCCGGTCATAGACGACGGCGTCATGGCCGCCCTCCTTCAGCAGGCGGCGCACGATATTGGCGCCCATCCGGCCAAGGCCGATCATTCCAAGCTGCATGGAATCCTCCGCAAGGTGAGGAGTTTAGGGCGCTGGGTGTGACGGGGGCAAGGCGGAGGCAGCACTAAGGGGAAGGCAGGGGGGCGGGTGGAACGCCTTGGGGAATTGCCGGCGCATCTTCCGGATCAGAAAGATCGATCTCAAATTGGAAATCGGTATTCATGGTTGCAACCATGAAAATGGCCGCGATGTTCAAAACAAGAATAAAAAAAACGTAGGCTCCCAGCAAAAGAGTCGACTCAATCGCTCGATAACTAGCAATTAGCGACATTGTGACGATTGCTAAATGTGCCGCTGGGATGCTCAAGAAAGCCAACATCGCTAGAGCAACAACCGTCTTGCCATAAGCGACAAAACCTCTACTCGGCGTCAATACATCTGGCCCCCATATGTTATACTTCTTACGATACAGTTTGATGAGGAAATCGAAATGCTTCTCGGAATCACCAATGAAATCAGGGTCGGTATCAATCTTCTTCGCGGTCCGCTGATAAAAAACATCCAAAATTGCAGAATAGGATTGCGTGTTGATGAACGCGATACATGTGAAGAAGAAAGCTATAGAAGCCCACCAGGTCAGAATTTCGCGGGCGGCAGGTATGTTGAGAATCGCAACATCGACCATTGGAAGTTTGAACGATGCTCCGAAAACAACCAGGATCAGCAGGCCATCGGCGAATATAACCGAACGGAGCATCGCATTCTGTCGCTGATCAGCGACGTTAGAAGTCTCAAGATATCGCCGATATCGCTCCTCGTTATATATCTCACCCTTCTTATCGAGACGCATTTCCGCATCAAACGTTAGGCGAAGCCGAGTATTGGCAGACAGTTTGATGATATCTCCAGGTGGCATGCTTCCCTCTTTTATCGAGAAGCCTAAGACCACGATTGCAACCGATCAACCGAGGCGGGTGACAATCGGCTCAACTTCTCAAACTTATTCTGAGCTTCTCCCGAACCGCGAGTTTATCCAATCGCTTACGCCAGCGCTTTTAACCTCTTCCCGGGATAAATCCTCCGATCAATCACCCGCCGCGCCTCTCCAACCCATCACCTCCCCCTCAACGCCGCTCGCGTCAGCGCCACCGGTAAAGCCTCAAGATCGCTCAGCGTATGCACGGCAGGACGGCCGAAGATGGTGCGCGCCTGTTTTTCGGCGGCCCGGCTCAGGTTTATGCAGAACATCGCCACATCGCGACGCGCGCCTTCGCGCACGGCCTGGCGTGCGTCCTCGATCAGATATTTCGGGTCGTGCACGTCCACATCGTGCGGTTCGCCGTCGGTGATCAGCACGAGGCGGCGCGGGCCGGGCTGCGCCGACAGAAGAAGCGTCGCATGGCGCAGTGCCGCGCCAAGACGGGTCGAAAAACGGCTCTGCAGCCCCATCAAACGCCCGACACTTGCTTCATCCATCGCCTGATCGAAATGTTTCACGCGCTCATAGTGCACGGCGTGCCGTCCGTCCGAACTGAAGGCGTGGATCGCGTGCCGACGCCCGGCACGCTCCAGCGCCATGCCGCACAAGAGAGCGGACAGGCGCGTCAGCGCCAGCACGCTGCGTCCGCCATCAGCTGCCTTGGCGGTCGAGGCTGAGGTGTCGAGCAGCAGCAGAGTCGACGGCGCTGTCCTGCTGGTGCTGAGGCGCTGATGGATGCGCGGGTCGGCGGCATGGCCGAGACGCCGGTCGGTCACGGCCTCGATCAGCGCGTCGAGGTCGAACTCATCGCCGTCCGGTTGGCGCTTGAGACGCACGCGATGCGGGGCGGGAACATCCAGGCGCACCGCATCATGCAAACGCTGCAAGAGGTCGGCGTGTTCAGCTGCGTCGTCGACCTTCACACCGGCGCGCATTGCTGGGCGATCATTCACCGCGCACCAATCCGGCCGGTAGGCCGGCACCAGACGGTCCCATTCGCGATAGCGCTTCACCACGGCTTCCGTCGCGGCGTCATCAATCGGCATCTCTTGTGGCGGAGGCGGCGCGAACGCAGCCGCATCGTCATAAGCGGCCTCGACGTCCATCGGAGCTTCGGGCTGTTTGTCGTTCGCCTCCCACAGAAAGCTGTTGTCGTCGCGATAGGCCGGCACGACGGCATAGGCGCGCGGATTGAACTGCATCCGGCTCTGGCCGATATCGTTGCCGAGCAGCGATGCGGCATGGCGCAGCTCGTCGGGCTGGCGCAGCGCCAGTACCTCGCCGGCCTCGTCCAGAAAGAACAGGCGCACGCCTTTCTGCACCCAGGGGTGCGGATCCTTGTACGAAGGATCGAGCAGTGCGTGCGCGAGGCGCTGCATCAGGCCTTCGAAAGTCGGCTCGGGCAGATCGGGCGTCTCGTGAAAGCGCAGCCATAAGCGGCGCAGGCCCGGCAGTTCGCGCGCCGCCAGATATTCGATACGCGCGTCCTCGAACAGGCCGAGCAGCGCCTGCGTGATCGGCGACAAGCCGGAGACATCGAAACGATGATTGGAGAAGACGAGATGCGCCGCAGCATGGGCGGCGGCGGCCTCATACCAATCTTGCCCGTGCGGCTGCGCGCTGAGATTGGGCAGGTGCATGCCGAGCGGCGACAGGAAGGTGCGCGGCGGCGCGTTGACCGCCGGGGTCTGCAGCAGAACCGGTGCGATGTTCCACAGGCTGCGCAGATAAGGGGAGAGGCGCGACCGCGTGCGGTCCCAGTTCTGCGGAGACGCGTCTCCCATCTCAGAACGACGCGTCGACGGTTGAGAGCAAGGCTGCGGTGATTTCGGGATCGTCCGACAGCGGCACCGCGATCGCCATGCGGCAGGCGTCGGCCGGCGCAACGCCCTGCCCGATCAGCGCGCCGGCATGGACCAGCATGCGTGTCGAGGCGCCCTCATCAAGGCCATGGCCCTGCAGCCGCCGCGTCCTGACGCCGAGCGCCACAAGGCGCGCCGCCATTTCGGGATCGATGCCGGATTCGCGCACGACAATGGCGGTCTCTCTTTCGGTGTCCGGATAGTCGAAGGCGAGCGCGCAGAAGCGCTGCCGCGTCGAGGTTTTCAGCTGTTTGTGATCGCCGCGGTCGGCCGGGTTGTAGGAGACCACGAGCAGGAAATCGGGATGGGCGCGCAGGAGCTCGTTGTGCTTGTCGAGCGGCAGGAGGCGCCTTGTATCGGTCAGCGGGTGGATCACCACCGCGGTGTCGGCGCGTGCCTCCACGAGTTCATCGAGGTAGCAGATGGCGCCGGTGCGTGCGGCGCGGGTCAGTGGGCCGTCCTGCCAGGTCGTGCCCTTCTCGTCGAGCAGCCAGCGGCCCGTCAGATCGGCGGCGCTGGTGTCGTCATTGCACACCACGGTCACCAGCGGGCGCTTCAGCTTCCACGCCATATGCTCGACAAAGCGCGTCTTGCCGCAACCGGTCGGGCCCTTCAGCAGCACCGGCAGCTTTTGTGCGAAGGCCGCCTCGAACAGCGCGCATTCCTCGCCGCTCTCTTCGTAATAGGGTTCGGACGCGATCCGGTAGTCGTCCATGTTCGCCGAGATGTTCACAGACATGTTCGCGTTCATGGGGAAACCGGAGAGATAAGATCAGGCGTGGACTGTGCTCTTGTTGGGGATGCCTTCGATCGGCGCCTCGTCGGTGCCCACGGTATCGCGCGTGAACGCCTCGACGGCTTTGCGTGTGCCCTCGGGATCGTTGATCCATTTGCCGTAGAATTCGTAGGGACAGGCTGCGACGCCCTGATCGCCCTCGCGGGAGTTGATCATGCCGGTATAACCGCGGTGCAGCAGCTTGAAGAGGTGGTTCTCGCTCTGGCCGTTCTTGCGGAAGTCGCGGATCAGGCTTTTCGAGAGCGCCGCGTACTGCACGCCCATCTCCTCCTCGCCGCATTCGCCGAGCGTGCGGCCATCGAAACCGATCAACGCCGAATGGCCGAAATAGGAGTAGACGCCGTCGAAGCCGCTGGCGTTGGCGACGGCCACATAGGTGTTGTTGGCAAAGGCCATGGCCTTCGAGATCAGGATCTGCTGTTCCTTGGCCGGGTACATATAGCCCTGGCAGCGGATGATCAGCTCGGCGCCCTTCATCGCGCAGTCGCGCCAGATCTCCGGGTAATTGCCGTCGTCGCAGATGATCAGGCTGATCTTCAGCCCTTTCGGTCCGTCGCTGACATAGGTGCAGTTGCCGGGATACCAGCCCTCGATCGGCACCCAGGGCATGATCTTGCGGTATTTCTGAACGATCTCGCCCTTGTCGTTCATCAGGATCAGCGTGTTGTACGGCGCCTTGTTCGGGTGCTCCTCGTGCCGCTCGCCGGTCAGCGAGAACACACCCCAGACCTTGGCCTTGCGGCAGGCCTCGGCGAAGATCTCGGTCTCGAAACCGGGCACCGCGGCCGCGTTCGCGTACATCTCGGCGCTGTCATACATGATCCCGTGCGTTGAATATTCGGGGAAGATCACAAGATCCATGCCCGGCAGGCCGGCCTTCATGCCGACCAGCATGTCGGCGATCTGCTTGCAGTTCTTCAGCACGTCTTCCTTGGTATGAAGACGCGGCATCTTGTAGTTGACGACCGCCACGCCGACGGTGTCCTTGCTGCTCGAAATATCGCCGTGGATCATGGCCGTCCCCCGGGTTGAACCTGTCGGTTCTCATTGTGGGGACCTGCACCCGTCCCGGCGTATACGTCGATTGACGTAGTGCGTCCGGCGCCTGCCGCCATTTTGCGCAGTAGCGCAGGCTGCCCCGGCGCAGCCGGGAATGGGCCGGATGCTGAAGCAGCACAGCGTGCCGAAGGCCTGCGTTTAACCTCCCGGCGTTAACGGCAGCGCTTTAACGCCTCCGGGTTAAATCCGCCGATTAACCACCGCTCCCCTTGAAATTCCGCGTCTTCAACCCGCCTGCACGCTTTAACACTCTGACCTATAAAGGAATTTAGACCCGGGAAATTAAGCCTACTTATAGCCGGAAGTTGAACATACCAAGGATGTATGTGCATCTTTGTCCCCACATATAGGGGGAAGTGATGACCAACCTTGCCGAAGTCCAGCCGGACCATTTCGCCAATTATCCGGCGCCCGCGTCCTACGACGCGCAGACCGAAACCCAGGTTCCGCTCTATGAGATCCTGCACCGCGCCTCGGCGGAAGCGGCGATTGCGGCCAAGCCCTCGCTGCGCATGGCTCTTTCCGAAATTCGCGACGATCTTGAACGCCGCACGCGCGAATGGCGCACCAGCGCCAAGGTCGTCGAACAGACGCTGCAGCAGCTGGCCATCGCCGAAGGAAAGCGCAGCGAAGCGTTCGACGCGCTGCTGCGCATCGAAGCGGATGTCGCGCAGAGCGGCCAGCAGCTGACCATGGCGCTGTCGAGCTTCGACGAGACGGGCGAATCCAAGAATATCGCGCCGCGTTTTGCGCAGAGCGAACAGGCGCTGCTCGATCTCGACAAGGTGACGTCGAATCTTCTGGCCGCGCAGAACTGCTGCCGCTTCGCCTGGAACGCCTATGCCGACGCGCTCGCGGCGGAAGAAAGACTGCGCCAGGACGTCCAGATCGCCAGTCTCGCAAATTAAGAGTCTCGCGAACTGATCAGGGTTTCCGGAGCCACCTCCATCACATCCCCGGCTTCGGTTAGGCCGCCCGAGAGCACAGCTCGGGCGGCCTTTTATTTTGCCTCATGGTGAGGAGCGATGCGAAGCATCGCGTCTCGAACCATGGGCGGCAGGCTCAGAGTTTGAAGCCGATCCTTCGAGACGGCGCTGCGCGCCTCCTCAGGATGAGGCCACGCTCAGTGTGAGGTCTCGCCCCGGGCGATCCTTATCAGCTCGTCGTCGCTCATCTGTTCTACGGTGCGAATGCTGCTGTCGCGCTTTTCGACGCGAAGTCCCGTGAGAATGCCGATTTCTTTGATTGCCAGGATGGCAGCGCCCGGCTGATTGTTCTGCATCGCCAGCACGCGCGCGGCCTCGGCTTTCTCGATCAGCGAGGCAAGCGTGACATGGGTCCGGCTGGCGGCGCGGTGCCGCAATTCTCTGACGCGGGCGGCGACACCCGGCCTTCGTGCGGCTCGCGAGGCCGCTTTACCGCACCGGCGGTAACCCGCCGCTTCATACGCATCGATCTGGCTCAATCCTCTGGACAGAAAAAGCGCAAATCGCTCCTGCCTCTCGGTCTTGCACGCGGGCATCGTCATCCTTCCTTCGGCCATGTACGCATGCCGAGCCTTCGTGAATAAGGCTCTCGCGCAGGCGTCTTGCAGAGGAGAGGCGGTGATTTGGTAACCGCCGTCAAACAACACCCTCATGGTGAGGAGCAATGCGAAGCATTGCGTCTCGAACCATGGGCGACGAGTTCGGAGTTTGTGACCCATCCTTCGAGACGGCGCTGCGCGCCTCCTCAGGATGAGGCCTGAGAGGGAAATAGCGTTCTCCGGCGCGCAAGCTCAGGCAAAAGATCGAAACTTCCCGCGATCAGCGCCTCTTTCTTCGCGCGGGTCCAACCCTTCACCTGCCGCTCGGCTGCAATTGCGTCCGTGATTGACTGGAATGGCTGTGAGAAAACGAGAACCACGGGAAGACGCTTTGCGGTGTAACCGCCGAAATGGCCGGCGTTGTGCTGCGATATACGCGCCTCAAGCCCTGCACGGCAGGTTCCAGTATAATAGCTGCCGTCGGCACAGCGCAGGATATACAGCCAAGCATCCATGAAAACCTCATGGTGAGGAGCGAGACAAAGTCTCGCGTCTCGAACCATGGGCGGCAAGCTCATAGTTTAACGCCTATCCTTCAAGACGCCCGTTACGTTGCCCCGCCGTTCAACAGCGCACGGCCTTGCGGCGTGACGGCAATGGCAGCTTCCGAAAGGCTCTTTGCGGGCAGGCGCTCGATCAGGCCGCGGCGCAGCGCTTCTTCCCAGATGTCGAGGCGCGGGCATGAGGTGCGCCACGCGTCCTGCGTTTCCCGGTAAGAGCGCGGCTCATCACCGATCCATTGCAGAAACTGAATGACAAGCGCCTCATTGGACATTGCGCGCTCCCGCGCCGTTAGCCCCTGCCCCTCCTGCTCATGAAAGGCAGAACGAGTTTTTCGATCCAGTTGCGGATTTCGGCGAGGCGGCGGGTCGGCTCCAGAACATCCGCGTCATAGCCGAGGCGGAACGCGATATCGCGGCGCGACGGATCTTTCTGCAGCGCTTTCAGATCTTCCGTATGGGCCTTGAGTTCGTCCATATCGCGGAACGGGCCTTCATCGACCAGAACCTGGCCATAGCGCTCAAACACTCCGGCCATATCATCCAGCGTAAACTCCGGATGATATTGCACGCCCCAGAACGTGCTCTTGCCGTGGCGAATTTCGGCGGCCTGCACTTCGGAATGGGCATTGGTGGCCGTCACCACCATGCCCTTCGGCTTTTCGCCGACTTCGTCCGTATGGACGGCGGGCGCGTCATAGCTCGGTCCCTTGCCGGCATGAAGGCCGTGGCTGCGGCCCTCCTCCGTCAGGACGATCTTGCGCGCGAGACCGATCTCGCGGCCGTTCTTCGATTTCACCACCGTGCCGCCGGCCGCAACCGAGCCGACCTGCAATCCCCAGCAGGAGCCGAAGATCGGCACGCCCGTCTCGAACACAGAGCGCATCAGCTCAACCTGGCGAAGACTCTCCGTCTCCGCCTTGTAGAGATTGAGCGAGGAGCCCGTCATCGCAACGCCGTCATAGCCGGCAATGCCGCCGGCATCCGGGATATTGGCGCCGTCATCCGTCGGAAAACAGATGTCCACGACTGCCTCCGGCGCGATGGAACGCAGCACGTCGGAATAGGCTTCGCTATAGGTCTGGCCGGTGAACTGCGCCTGCCGCGCGCGCGCTTTGGGCGTATTGCCCTCGAGCACCAGCAGACGCGGAGCGCGTGTCACGATTTCGCTCCGAGATCCCCGCGGATCGCAGCGCGGATGAGAACTTCGAAATCTTTCGCTTTCATCGCGACGGGATTGCCGCCGGTCGACGGATCGCGCTCGGCATGTTCGGCCAGTTCCGGAACCTTGTCTTCGGTGACGCCGAGTTCAGCCAGAGTGTGCGGCACGCCGAGCTCTTTGCGGAAAGCGAGCAGCCAGTCCATCACGCCGTCAAAGCCCGGCTTTTTCAGATCGAGCACGCGGGCGAGAAGGCCCATTTTGTCTTCGATGGCACGGCGGTTGAACGCCAGCACATAAGGCAGCATGACGCCGTTCGTCAGGCCGTGATGCGTATCGAAGAACGCGCCGACCGGATGCGAGACGGAATGCACCGCGCCGAGGCCCTTCTGGAAGGCGGCGGCGCCCATGCTTGCTGCCGCCAGCATGCGCGACCGGGCTTCGATGTCTTTGCCGTCCTTGTAGGCGCGCGGCAGATATTCGGCGATGAGGCGCGTGCCTTCCAGCGCGATGCCGTCCGCCATCGGATGGAAGCCCGGAGCGGAATAGGCTTCGAGACAATGCGCGAGCGCATCGAACCCGGTGCCCGAAGTCAGGAAAGGCGGCAGGCCGACCGACAGCTCCGGATCGGCGATGACGATTTTCGGCAGAAGAAGCGGATGGAAGATGATTTTCTTCTCATGCGTCTTCTCATTCGTCAGCACCGCGGCGCGGCCGACTTCCGAACCCGTGCCGGCCGTGGTCGGCACGGCGACGATCGGCGCGATCTTTGAGGCATCGGCGCGGGTGTACCAATCGCCGATATCTTCGAAATCCCATACCGGGCGCGTCTGCCCGGCCATGAAGGCAACGAGCTTGCCGACATCGAGCGCCGAACCGCCGCCGAAAGCGATGACGCCGTCATGCTTGCCGGCTTTGTAGACGGCAAGGCCCGCATCGAGATTGGCCTCGGTCGGATTGCCCTTCACATCGGAGAAGACATTGTCCGTCAGCCCCGCCGCCTTCAGCAGCTTCTGGGCATTGGCGACCATGGGCTGATCGGCAAGACCCTTATCGGTGACGATCAGCGGCCGCTTGATGCCGGCGGTCGCGCAGGCGGAAGCGAGTTCGGAAATGCGGCCGGGGCCGGTGAGAACGCGCGTCGGATAATTCCAGGCGCCAGTCAATACAGTCGTCATCGAATAAACTCTTGTTCAGAAGTGTTGGGAGCCGACTTCACCTCTCCCCGTTTACGGGGAGAGGTCGGCACGCCAGTGCCGGGTGAGGGGCAAAGGATGGAACGTGACACCCCCTCATCCCGACCCTCTCCCCGCCCGCGGGGAGAGGGAGAAAGCAGCGGCTGCGAAATGCATGTACGTTCCATCATTAGACCGTCCGCAGGTGGAAGCTTTTCGGACGGGTCAACATGCCGTAGCCGAGTTCGGAAAGAGAGGCGCCGCGGCCGGTGTCCTTGACGCCGGTCCAGGCGAGCGAGGGATCGAGATAGTCGCAGCGGTTCTGGAAGACCGTGCCGGTCTCGATCTGCTGGCCGAGTTCCTCGGCCTTCTTGCCGTCCGTCGTCCAGAGCGAGGCCGTCAGCCCGTAGGGGCTGTCATTCATCAGCTTGATCGCCTCTTCGTCGGACTTCACTTTCATGATGCCGACGACCGGGCCGAAGCTTTCCTCGACCATGACCTTCATCGAGTGATCGACATTGGTCAGAACCTGCGGCGCGAGATAGGGCGTGCCGTCCTTGTCGGCCGGGAAGGCTTTCGGATCGAGATGGGCTTTGGCGCCCTTCGCAATCGCTTCCTTGGTCTGGGCGCGCACGGTATCGGCAAAGCGCGTATGCGCCATCGGGCCGAGCGTCGTCGCTTCGTCGAGCGGATTGCCGAGCACATATTTCGAGGTCAGGTCGACATATTGATCGACGAATTTGTCGTAGAGGCTCTCGTGCACATAAATGCGCTCGATGCCGCAGCAGCACTGACCGGAATTGTAGAAGGCGCCGTCGACAAGGTTTTCGACCGCGTGATCGAATTTCGCGTCCGCACGGACATAGGCCGGGTCCTTGCCGCCGAGTTCGAGGCCGACGCTCGTGAAGGTTCCGGCCGCCGCGCGCTCGATGGCTTTGCCGCCTTCGACCGAGCCGGTGAAGTTCACATGATCCACCGAGCCCGAGGACAGGATCTTCGAGGTGTCGTCATGCGACAGAACGAGATTCTGGAAGAGGCCCTTCGGCGCGCCGGCCTTGTCCATCGCCTGCTGGAAACGCTCGCCGGCAAGGATCGTCTGCGAGGCGTGCTTCAGGAGAACGGCGTTACCGGCGATGATGGCCGGGACGATGGTGTTGACGGCGGTGAGGAAAGGATAGTTCCAAGGCGCAACGACGAGCACGACGCCGAGCGGATCGCGGCGGATGAAGCGCTTGAAGCCGTCTTTCGGCGCGGGGACGATGTCGGCGAGGGATTCCTCCGCAAGCGCGATCATGGTGCGGACACGCTCTTCGACCGGGCGGAACTCGCCGCCATAGCGCACCGGGCGGCCCATCTGCAAAGCCAGTTCCGGCACGACTTCCTGATTGAGGCTCAGCAGCGCGTCCATGAATTTCAGCGCAAACGCCGAACGCTCGGCGATCGAGACCTTGCGCCAATCGGCTTGCGCCTTGCGCGCGGCTTTCAGCGCAGCCTCGATCTCGGCGGGGCTCGCGGTCTTGCGGCGCGCGACCTCGCGTCCGTCCACGGGCGATATACAGACAATCTCGCTCATCAAAACACTCTCGTTCCTTGTTGCTTTTGCGCCCGAAAGCTTGCGCTTTCGGGATGACCGCTCTCTTCAATGAAAGCAGCGAAACTCAGATAATCTCGAAATACCGCGCCATCTCCCAATCGGTGATGGCACGCCGGAACTCCCTTTCCTCCCATTCGCGGGTGGCCGCGAAATGGTCGACAAAGTCGTCGCCGAAAAGCGCGCGGGCCGGAGCCGACGCCTTCAACTTTTGCGCCGCCTCCCACAGCGTCCGCGGCAAAGCCAGTTCCGGCTTGTGCTCCTGCGCATAGGAATTGCCGACAATTGCAGGCTCCGGCTCGATCTTGTTTTCGATACCCCAGAGCCCCGAACCGATGGCCGCGGCAAAGGCGATATAGGGATTAATGTCGGCGGCTGCCACCCGGTATTCCACCCTCTGGCTCTTGGGTGAACCGGGTATGACACGCAGCGCGCAGGTGCGGTTTTCCACGCCCCATGTGGCGTCGGTCGGCGCCCAGAAACCGGGGATGAGGCGCGTGTAAGAATTGACCGTCAGCGACACCATCGCCAGGAATTCCGGCATCAGTTTCTGCTGCCCGCCGATGAACCAGCGCATGGTGTCGGAAATGCCGTTGGGCTTGCTCGCATCGTGGAAAGCGGGCTTTTCGTCTTTGGTCAGCGACATATGCAGATGGCCGGACTGGCCGGGCCAGTCCTTCGACCATTTGGCCATGAAGGTCGCCATCCAGCCGCGGTTCTGACAGAGGATTTTGGTGAAGGTCTTGAACAGCGCGGCGCGGTCGGCGGATTCAAGCGCCGAGGTGTATTCGATGGCGGCTTCCAGAACGCCCGGGCCGGTTTCGGTGTGCAGACCCTCGATCGGGAAATCCATGACGCGGCCGAGATCGAGCAGCTCTTTATAGAAGTCGGCATGTACCGACGAGCGGATGGTCGAATAGCCGTAAAAGCCCGGCGTGATGTTTCTGAGGTTCGTGTAGTTCTTCTCGCGCACCGAATGCGGCGTTTCCTCGAAGACGAAGAATTCGAATTCGGCGGACGAGACGACGCCGAAGCCCATATCGGCGGCCTTCTTCAGGACGCGGCGCAGCGTGCCGCGCGGGCAGATGGCCTCGGCCTTGTCGGTAAACTCGCCGAGGAAGAAGACCATATTGTCTTCCATCGGCACGTCGCGGCAGGTGTCGGGCAGGACGCGGACGGGCGCATCCGGAAAGGCCGTGTGCCAGCCGGTATAGGTGATGTTGTCGTATTGCTGGTCGTTTGAGTCCCAGCCCAGCACGACGTCGCAGAAGCCGAAGCCGTTCTCCAGCGAGGAGAAGAATTTCGACTTGGCCATGTATTTGCCGCGCATGATGCCGTCGACATCGATGACGCCCACCTTCACGAAATCGAGGCCCCGCTCTTCGACGATCTTCTTCGCGTCAGCGGCGGTTTTTACATCGCGGGCTTTCATTACTTGCTCCTGAACGGAAAAGGCGGCCGGACGAGGGGGCGTCCGGCCGCCAAGAGTGGCACGCTTTTAGTGCGACTTGTAATCCGCCGTGCCACGGGAGAGCGCAAACTCCTCTTCCGGAGACAGGACGAGTTTGTTGCGTCCCACCGCCGCGAAGTACACGATCGCCACTGCAAACCAGACAAGAACCCACATCACGCCTTTGGTGAAGTTGGGATCCTGGACCTGGTAATAGAGCGTGACGATCGCGATCAGGATCGTCAGCACCGCGCCCAGAATACCGAGCGGGCTCTTATAGGGCCTCTCGATATGCGGGGCATTCTTGCGCAGCAGGATGTAGGAGATGCCCTGCGCGATGTAGGAGAGCATCGCACCGCAGACCGCCATGTTCAGCAGCACGCTGCCAATGAGCGCACCGCCCTCGGTCGCGCCGAGTGCGAACCAGATCGCGAACATGACCGCAAGACCGACGATCGAACCGACGATCATGGCGATATGCGGCGTCTTGAACTGCTTGTGCGTAACGGAGAGGCCGCGCGGGAAATAGCCCGCACGCGACAGCGAATAGATCTGCCGGCCCTGCGCATAGAGGATGGTGTGGAAGCTGGCGATGAGGCCCGTCAGAGCCACGATGCCGAGAACCACAACGCCGCTATCGCCGTAGATCGCCCGGAAGCCGTCGAGCAGAGGCTCGAGCGAGGTGCCGAGCTTGAACGCGCCGACATTGGCGACGGACGGGTTGAGCAGGACGATCATGAAGGCCGAAACGATCAGCGTGAACATGCCGAGCACGATGCCCTTGGGCATATCGCGCTTGGGATCGACCGATTCTTCCGCCGCCAGCGGCAGCTGTTCGATGGCAAGGAAGAGCCACACGGCGAAGGGCAGCGTTTTGAGAACGCCCTCAATGCCGAACGGGAAGAGCGGACCGCCGCCTTCCGGAAGCTCGACCGCAGCACCGTCCGGGCCGACGCCGATGTTCAGGGCCCAGCGCGAGAAGTCCATATAAGGAATGGCCGAGACCCAGAAGAAGACGAGCACGGCAAGCGAGATCAGCGTCACGATCATCGTGACCTTGAAGGAGAGCTCGAGGCCGAACACGTTGAGGCCGAGGAAGATCAGATAGAAGACCACCCAGACTACCGGCGAATAAACAGGATCCAGTCCGAAGATCGAGTTTACATAGGCGGTGATGAAGGTGACGACGACCGCCGGCGTAATGACATATTCGACGTTCTCACAAAGGCCTGTGAGGAAGCCGCCCCACGGGCCCATGGCCGTGCGGGCGAATGAGTAGGCCGCACCCGTGTGCGGCAGCGCGGCCGACATCTCGGCGATCGAGAAGGTCAGGCCGAGATACATGATGGCGATGATGATGCCGGCGACGAGAACGCCGCCCCACCCGCCCGTTCCGAAGCCGAAGTTCCAGCCGGAGAAATGGCCGGAGATGACCGCGCCCACACCGAGCGCCCAGAGCGAGGCGACGCCCGCATAGCGGACAAGGCCGCGTTGCGCGAAATAGCTGTCCCCCACAGTCTCATACGTCACGCCCGTACCGCCGGCTGCGGCGGTAGCGGCTTTTGCATTTTTAGCCATGGCTGTCTGTTCCCTTGTTTTAGGACCAGACATTCCATGAGCCCCCGGCCATGAAACCCGGTCCTCCCCGCAGGTCCGGCTCGAAGCCCGGATGCGGCGTGGAATGATCGTTCCAGAGAACGCTATAATGTGTCAACTTGGAAGTAACGCTCCACAAGTTAATAAGCGGAAACCGCTAGTTGAGACCGACCAATGCAGACCATCGATGAGCGCACCGCGCCCCCGGAAGGACCGATTTCCGAGCGGATCCAAAGCGTTCTGAGCACGCTCACAACCCAGGAGCGGCGCGCGGCGCTCTATCTGCGCGATCATTACCCTGTCGCCGGGCTCGAACCCCTGGCGCGCCTCGCCGATGCGTCGGGCGTCAGCGCGCAGACCGTGCTGAGGCTTGCCGGCAAGCTCGGCTTTGCCGGCTATCGCGAACTTCAGGAACATCTCAGATCGGAAATCTCGCAGGAGCGCTCATCCCCGCTCGGCCGCTGGGTGTCGCGCGAAATTCCGGGCGCCGAAGAAGACTGGCTGTCGGGGTTCGGCCAGCACATCGCCGACAATGTGCGCGCCGCCTTCTCTTTGATCGTGCGCGAGGATTTTGAAGCCGCCGCCCAGGCGCTCGCCGATAGGAAACGCCCGGCGCTCGCCATCGGCGGACGCTTTACGCAGTCGCTGTCGCGCTATCTCGTGCGCCATCTCGAAATCGTCCGCGGGGCGATTGAAGAAGTCGGCTCGATTTCCGCGACCTGGCCGGACCGCCTGATCGACGTCGACCGGCGCTCGGTGGTCATCGCCTACGATATCCGCCGCTATGCGCCGGACGTGGTGCGCTTTTGCGAGATCGCCGCGCAGCAGGGCGCGACGGTCATTCTCTTCACCGACAGCCGCGCCGCGCCGGCAAGCCGCTATGCGGCGATGACCTTTGTTGCGCCGACGGAAAGCGCCGGCGCCTGGGACTCGCTGTCGGCCCTCTTTGCGCTGACGGAAGCGATGATCGCACGCGTGACGGAACTCGAAGGCGGCTCGACGACCGAGCGTCTGGCGCGGCTCGAAAACATCCGCGCCCATATGCTGAAGGACTGACCGCTCCTTTAAGAGCGCAGAATTTCGGCGTGGTTGTCCCACATATAAGAATCGAGATCGGAGCCCGAGACGCGGGCGAGATCATGGCTCTCGGCTGTCGCCAGCCGCATCCCGGCATTGCCGGAGGTCACAAGGAAGACGCCGCTTTCCGGCGCCGCCGCCACGCCGCAGACATCGGGCAGCGGCGCAAGGCCGAGATATTTTTCCGTCTCGCGATCCCAGAACGCCGCCATGCCGCCGCGCGGCGAGGTCGCGGCGATGAGGCGCCCTCCTCCGTCGAGCGCAACCGAGCCGACATAATTGTCGAGCCGCGCCAGATCCTCGTCCGGCATTTCGAGCATGCGGGCGCGCCCGTCTTTCGAAATGAGACCGACAAGCTGCGGCATGTCCTCGCCCTCGAACTGGCAGGCGAAGGCCGCCTCGCCGTCCGGCGCCATAGCGAGATGGCGGATGGAAAGCCCGCTGAGCTCTTTTCCGAACTCCGTCTTGTTCTTCACCTCGCCGGTGCGCGGATCAATGAGCGCCAGCGACGGCTCCATCCTGCCGGCGTTCATGATCTCGCGGCCGTTGGCCGGATCGGTGCGGATGCCGCCATTGGCGATGAGCAAAAACTCGCTGCCCGGCACGAAGGCCAAGTCATGAGGTCCGATGCCGTGCGTCGGCTGTTCGCCGACGCGGCTATAGCCCGCGCCCACATCGTAGACGCCGAGCACGCCTTTTCCGTTGGCGATGTCGTTTTCGGTCGCGTACAGCAGCCGGCCGTCGCGCGAATAGATGCCATGGCCGTAGAAATGACGGCCTTCCGGACTGCGGATCAGAGTGCGCACATTGCCCGAGGACCGATCGACCACCGCCGCCCAATCGCCGGGACGGCGGGCGAAGACGACGAGATCGTTCGAGGCCGGGCTGAGCGTAATGTCGTGGCCGCGGTCCGGCAGCGCCGTCGAGAACATGACGCCGCCCTCGGCCGAGAACACCGCAACGCGGTTGACGCCCTTGGCGTCCGTGCAGCTCGACACATAAAGACGCTCATCGGCCGCGGACGCGAAAGCCGGCGCGACGAATGAGCCGGCGAGCGCGAGAAGGAAACTCCGCCGGTCGATCCGCATCAATCGCCATCCAGGCTGTTGAAGCCGAGCGTGATGCCGAGCGCGGGCGGCACATAAGTGCCCGACAGATCGCGGGCGCCGCGCACCGCATCGCGTAAAAGAAAGATGTTCCGGCGCTGCACTTGATCCGTCACCATTTCCGACAAAGGCAGAGGCAGATTGTCGGCCAGGCGCTGCGCGGTCTCGATCACGGCAACGACATTCGTGCCTTCATCGCCGGGACCGAGAATGATCCAGGACAGATCGGCGGCGGACTGAAGATTGAGCGCCAGCGTCTGGCTCGACAGACCGCTGCGCCACCATTGCGCCGATTTCGGTTTGGATTCCGCCGGCGTTTTGCCCATCGGGGCATCGAGCTTCAGATCGCCGGTGACCTGATAGATGGTCAGAAGATCGGTCGCAAAGCGCGTCACCGCCTCGCGCGGAATTGTCGAGCCCGCGACCTTCATCTGCTCTTTCACCGCCGGCCAGGCGCCGACGATATCCTTGGCGATGTTTTCGAGATTGCCGGCGATGGCAAGGCCAGCCGCGCAGCGGCGTTTGCCGCCGGCGCCCTTTGCCAGCAGCGAAGCGCGGTTGTCGTTGTCGTAGAGAAGACGCTCCAGCGCCGACAGCCCCTGCACGGCAACGCTCTTGGCGCGCATGCCTTCGGGCGTCAGCACATCGTTTTCCGATAACAGCTTCTGCAGCCCGCGCTGCACATCGTTTTTCCGCTCGGGCCAATAGGCGATGCGCTCATAGCGGAAATCCTCGGACACCGGGCCGTAGCGCAAAATCTCGACGCCCGACCAGGCGTTCACCGCTTCGACGAATTGCAGCGTCAGCTGATTGAAATTGTCCTCGCTCGGATCGGCCGCGCAGAATGTCGTCCAGGCTTCGCGCTGCGCTTGCGCACGCGTCAAAAGCGCCGCGTAACGCGGCTCGGCAAATTCCTCGATCACGCGCAGCGCCACTGCGGGATAGTCCACATTGGTGCGCACGGTGATGTTTTCCTGCGCCGCAAGCGGCGTCAGGGAGAGGAGGAAGAAAAGGGGGGCAAGCAGGCGGGACATCAGAGGCCTTCGACATAGCGCAAAAGCGCCGCCTGGTCCTCAGGCGGCAGTTCACCAAAACGCGAGCGGGCCTGCGCCCCTTCGCCGCCGTGCAGGGCGACCGCATCGGCAACACTCGCGGCCCTGCCGTCATGCAGAAGCCCCGCCTTGGCGGAAAGCGCCCGCGACAATCCCCATAACGGCGCGGTGCGCCATTCGGTTGCGGCAACGCCGGGCTCGGTCGCCCCGCCGTCGAGTTCCGCGCCGAGATCGTGCAGCAGAAGATCGGTATGCGGGGCGATCGTGCCGTTCATGACGGGAAGAGACGGCGTGTGGCAGGAGGCGCAGCCGGTCGAGGCAAACAGTCGGGCACCTTTCGGATCGGTCGATACCGGCGCGGGCGGCGGCACCGCGGAAAGATAATCGGCGATCATGGCGACAAGGTCGTGGCGGATTTCCGGATCGTCCACCGTGCCGCCATGCGGCGCGTTGCGGCAGATATCGGTAAGGCAGTCCCCTTCCCGCGCCGTCAGAAGTTTCGACGACATTCCAAGATCGAGCGAGAAGGCCACCTCGCTCTGCTCGATGAGATTTGCGCCGGAGGCCTTGAGGCCGAAGCGGCCGAGACGTTTCTCGCCGTTCTTATCCGTGATCCAATTCACGCGGCCGGAAATGCCGTCGCCGTCTTTATCGTCGGGATCGGCTTTGGCGAGGATCGCTTCGTCCGGAACCTCCGTGAGACGCCCGAGCCCGCGCAAAGCGGGCGCCGAACGAATGCCGCTGCGCGTTGACGGCGCCAACGGACCCGCATTCAGATCTTGCGCAAGGCTGGCGACGAGACGCCCTTCCGGCACAAAGCCGGGCGCCGCCGAGGTCTGCAATTGCAATCCATAGACCGGGTCGCCCGCGCCCTGCGCGTCGCTGAGTTTCAGCACCATGCCCTGATGGGTGAACTCGCCCTTCTCGTCCTTTGCCGACGGCGAACGATCGAGCCCGACATGGCAGGCCGAACAGGCGCGCGCATTGAACAGCGGGCCGAGCCCGTCATTCGCCAGCGTCGAAGACGGCGCGGGAACCCAGGCGCGCTCAAAGAGTGCCTTGCCGATGGCGCGCGACAGATCGCCCCCGGCGGCAAACGCGCCGGATGCGATGAGTACCGCTGCTGTGGCAAGGAACAGCCGTTTCATTACGCAACCCTGAGCCAGCCCATCATACCGTTTTCCTGGTGCTCCAGGATATGGCAGTGGAACATCCAGTCGCCTTTGGCCGCAACGAAAGCAATTTCAATACGTTCCTTGGGCTGGACGACCACGGTATCGGCCAGAAAGCGCGGCAGGTCCTGCCGCGAGGCGGACACAACCTCGAAGGTGTGGCCGTGCAGATGGATCGGGTGCGGATGGGGCGTGCCGTTCATCAACTCGAAAATGTAGGTACGTCCGTCCTGGAGAAGCGCCAGCGGCGGCGGCAATTTTTGATGCCCGCCCGTCGGCCATTGCGCCTTGTTGATCGCCCAGAAGCCGCGCTGGCCGGTGCAGAGACTGTCCATCAGCTCTTTGGCCAGGGGATTATCCGCGGGGATGCCGGTGTCGATCGAGGCGGCGGCACCTGCCGCGGCACTGAAGCGAAAGGTGATGCGCTCGGCATCGGCGAGATCGGGTTTCGGGATATGCGGCGCATAGAGAGGCCGCGGCACGAAATCAGATGACGGGGCGCCTCCACCTTGCGCCGTGAAATTCGCAAGCGCCCAGGGCTTCGATGAGAAGTAATCGCGCACGGTGAAGCTTTTGCCCGCCTCGGGCGTGCGGATTTGGAGATCGACACGCATCGCGGCGCCCATGCGCCAGGTGTGCAGCGGGAACGGCTCGATGGGATTGCCGTCGGTCGCGATCACAAACGCATCGGCGCCCTCGACGCCGAGATCGATCATGCGCGTCGGATCGAGATTTAGAACGCGCACGCGGATATCTTTTCCCGCGGGAACGGTCTGCGCAAAACTCTCCTGGCCGTTGACGGTGCGCACCGTCCCGAAGCTTCCGGCGCGCCCTGCTCCCTCCTCGGTATAGAACGGCAGAAACGCGCCGTTCTCGGCGAGGCGCCAGTCCTTCAGTGCCAGCACATATTCATCGTCGAACGTTTTGGGTTCATCGCCCTCGACGAGCAGGATGCCCGCAAGGCCGCGGCCGATCTGGCTGACACCGTTGCAATGCGAATGGAAGAAAAACGTACCCGTGTCCGGCGGCGTAAATTCGTAAGTGAAGTCCTCACCGGGCTTCACCGGAGGCTGGGTGACATATTGCACCCCGTCCATACGGTTCGGCACGCGGATGCCGTGCCAGTGAATACTCGTGTGTTCGGACAGACGATTTTTCAGATGGGCGCGCACCGTATCGCCACGCTTGACGCGGACGATCGGAAACAGCTCGTTGTTGTAGAGCCAGAAGCCGGCGTCCTTTGCGGCTTTGCCGATCACCCCGCCTTTGTGTTCGGCGGCGAGAAGCTCGAATTCACGCAAAACGCCGCCGGAGACCGGCGGCGCTTCGGGTAAAGCAATCGCGGCGCGGGCTTTCGAAACGGAATCGGCGAGGGCCAAGGCCCCCGCCGCTCCGAGCGAGCCCAGAAAGGCGCGCCGCGTCCACATGTTCAAAGGCTCACTTGACCGCGGACGGATTGTCCAGGCTGTCCGAACCTTCGATTTCGATCTTGAGGCCGAGCGCGGCAACGAGCGCTTCAACGGCGCGGGCCTGGCCGACAAGGCCATCCACCACGTCCTGAACCACTTTGTTACCTTCCGCATTGCCCTCGCCGATCATCTGGTCATAGGCCTCCTTGCCGCTGTCGGCACGCTTCTTCAGCGTGGTCAGCGCGGCGTCGGCCTTGGCAAAAGCCGCCTCGACGGCCGCAGCCTCCTTCGGCGCCTTTTCCTTGGCATAGGCGGCAAGGCTCGCGCCTTCCGTCACTTTGCCGTCGGTGGCTTTATAGCTGCCTTTGTAGATCGCGATCATCCCCTGCTCGTCGTAGAAATGCGAGTTGTGGGTGTTGTCCGAGAAGCAGTCATGCTCCTCTTCCGGATCGTGCAGGATGAGGCCGAGCTTGATGCGCTCGCCGGCGAGTTCGCCGTAAGAGAGCGAGCCGATGCCGGTGAGGATCGTCGCAAGGCCTTCATTGGCCTCCTTGCCGGTGACGTCCTTACGCGCTTCGCCGTCCTTGCCCCAGGACGCGGACATATCTTCGAGGTCTTTCACCAGAAGATCGGTCGCGGCCTTCAGATAGTCGCGGCGGCGGTCGCAATTGCCGTTGGTGCAGTTGGCCGTGTCGTAATCGCTGGCCTTGCGGTCGCCGGCGCCCTTGTCGGTGCCGTTGAGATCCTGGCCCCAAAGCAGAAATTCGATAGCGTGATAGCCGATCGCAACGTTCGATTCGACGCCGCCGGCTTCCTGCAGGCTGTCGATCAGCTCGACATTGATCTTCGAGGCGTCGACCTTGTCCTTGCCGACCTGGATTTCCTTGTTGGCGATGACGTTCGCCACATAGGCCGGATTCTCGTCCGACGAGTCGCCATAGGATTTGTCGACATAGTCGATGAGGCCTTCATCGAGCGGCCAGGCGTTGACGCGGCCTTCCCAATCGTCGACGGCGGCATTGCCGAAGCGGTAGCCCTCGCTCTGCTGATAGGGAACGCGCGCCGCCTTCCAGGCAGTGCGGGCGGCCTTCAGCGTGTCTTCCGTCGGCTTGGCGAGGAAGGCGTCGATGGCGGTCTGCAGCTTCTTCGCGGTGTTGAGGCTGTCCGTGTAGATGGCCTCGGCCACATCGGCATAGGTCGCAACCACAGCCTCGGGCTTGGTGGCGGCCAAGGACGGCGCAGCCAGAGCGGCCGTCAGGGCGGCCGCCGAAATCATCGTGCGAAAGAAATTCATTGAGGGTCTCCGTTGCCGCGCGCGGCTCAAATCGGCTGCGCGGCGCGCCGAATCCGGCGTTCTGTCCCCGCAGTCGATGCAGGGAAAACCCCATAGTAGAAATGAAGTCAAATGAACTTCGCATGTTTTGAATTGGAATAATTCCAATCACGTAAGTACACGGCATGTATTGGAGGAATTCAAAACCGTTCACTTCTTCACGACAACGCTCCAAGTACTTGAATGCGTAGATGATACGTAGACGGCGCGCCGCACCGCCTTGTTTTTGCTCATTTCTTGAGCAGAAGCCGTTTATTGCTCAGAAGTTAATCGTCCCTAGATCGCAAAACTTTTCCGCACAACGGGAAGGAGTCTGTTTTCGGCCAAGGGAATCAAGGCGTCCCGCCCATGGCACGCGGCTTGCTGACCTTTCCCGCCGTAGGGGGCTGTCCGCAGCCGGCCTAGGACAGAACGGAGAGGCTTAATGAATATCTTTGCAAATATGGCCCGCTCGGCGAGCTTGCTCGCAGCGACGGCCCTGGTCGCCGGCGGAATTTCCGCCGCGCAGGCCGAGGAAACGATCAAGGTTGGCGTGCTGCACTCGCTGTCCGGCACGATGGCGATTTCGGAAACCACGCTGAAAGACACGGTTCTGTTCATGATCGATGAGCAGAACAAGAAGGGCGGCGTTCTCGGCAAGAAGCTCGAAGCCGTCGTCGTCGATCCGGCCTCCAACTGGCCGCTGTTCGCCGAAAAGGCGAAGGAACTCATCGCGCAGAACAAGGTCTCGGTCGTGTTCGGCTGCTGGACCTCGGTGTCGCGCAAATCCGTGCTCCCGGTTTTCAAGGAGCTCAACTCCATTCTCTTCTACCCCGTGCAGTACGAGGGTGAAGAATCCGAGCGCAACGTGTTCTACACGGGTGCCGCTCCGAACCAGCAGGCCATTCCGGCCGTCGATTACCTGATGTCGAAGGACGGCGGCGAAGTGAAGCGCTGGGTCCTCGCCGGCACCGACTACGTCTATCCGCGCACGACGAACAAGATCCTTGAGGCTTATCTGAAGTCCAAGGGCGTCGCTGCGGAAGACATCATGATCAACTACACGCCGTTCGGTCACTCCGACTGGCAGACGATCGTCTCCGACATCAAAAAGTTCGGCTCGGCCGGCAAGAAGACCGCCGTCGTGTCGACCATCAACGGCGACGCCAACGTTCCCTTCTATAAGGAACTCGGCTCGCAGGGCGTGAAGGCCACCGACATCCCGGTCGTCGCGTTCTCGGTCGGCGAAGAAGAACTCGCCGGCATCGACACCAAGCCGCTGCTCGGCCATCTGGCCGCCTGGAACTACTTCCAGTCCGTTGAAGACCCGGCGAACGCCGAGTTCATCAAGAAGTGGCAGGCGTTCACGAAGAACCCGAAGCGCGTGACGAACGACCCGATGGAAGCCACCGTCATCGGCTTCAACGCCTGGGTTAAGGCCGTCGAGAAGGCCGGCACGGTCGATGTCGACAAGGTCATCGACACTCTGCCGGGCATCGAAGTGCCGAACCTGACGGGCGGCATCTCGAAGGTTCTGCCGAACCATCACATCACCAAGCCGGTGCTCATCGGCGAGATCAAGGATGACGGCCAGTTCGACATCGTCTGGAAGACCGACGGTCTCGTCCCGGGCGACGCCTGGACCGACTTTCTCGAAGGTTCGAAGGATCTCGACTCCGACTGGGTCACGCTCAAGTGCGGTAACTACAACACCAAGACGAAGAAGTGTGGCGGTCAGGCCTCGTAACCTCCCAAGCGAACTGACGCCAAGTACCGGGGAGGCGGCGTGCGGGCCGCCTCCCCCTTTTCAACCAAGGACCTATAGGCGCGCTGGGGCTATGACATTCGCTTATTACCGTCGGCTCGCGCTGGCCCTCTGTCTTGGATTTCTCATTTTCGCACCGCTTTCCGCGGCGCATGCCGATCCGGTCGATGACGCTCTGGCGCTCTTCGCCACCGACAGTTTCAACGACACCGCCAGCGCCATCGACGCCATCGGCAAGTCCGGCGCATCAAACAGCGCGGCGATCGTCACGGCCCTTGCCGGCGGCAAACTGTTCTTCGATCCGGCGACGAAGACCGTCTATTACCGCGACGCCGCGGGTAAACTCATCGACGCCAAGACGGCGGCGGAAGTTGCTGCGGAACCCGCGGGCCTCAAAACTGTGCGTCTCAACAACAGGCTGCGCACTCTGGTCGCCGCCGCCGCCGGCTCGCTCGATATTCTCTCCGACGATCCGGCCAAGCGCCGCTCGGCGGCCAACGCCGTCTTCAAATCGCGTGACGCGACCGCCCTCGCCGCCGTCGATACCGCGCTCGCCAAGGAAACGAACAACGGCGTGAAGGAAGCGCTCGAACAGGCGCGCGCCGCGATCATCGTCACCTTTGCCGGTGCGTCCGAAGCGGACAAGATCAAGGCCATCAATACGATCGCCGGTCGCGGCGACGGCGATGCGGCCGCACTTCTGCGCTCCCTCCCCGCGGACATTCCCGAAGCCGTGAAGACCGCCGCGGCCGATGCGCTCTCCGATATCGAAATCAAGCAGGCCGCCTGGGCCGCCGGTCAGAACATCGTCTACGGCATTTCGCTCGGCTCGGTGCTGCTGCTCGCCGCCGTCGGCCTTGCCATCACCTTCGGCCAGATGGGCGTCATCAACATGGCGCATGGCGAAATGGTGATGATCGGCGCTTATGTCACTTTCGTCGTGCAGGATGTCATCCGCACCTCGGCGCCCGGCCTTTTCGACTATTCGCTGCTGATCGCCATTCCGATGGCCTTCCTTGTGTCGGGCGCTGTCGGCATCGCCATCGAGCGCAGCGTCATCCGCTTCCTCTACGGCCGCCCGCTCGAAACCCTGCTCGCCACCTGGGGCATTTCGCTGATCCTCATTCAGGCGATCCGCTCGATCTTCGGCCCGACCAATCGCGAAGTCGGCGCGCCGAGCTGGCTCTCCGGCTCGCTCGATCTCGGCGGTCTGTCCCTCACCTATAACCGCATCGCCATCGTCATCTTCGCGCTGCTCGTCTTCTTCGCGCTGCTGCTCGTTCTGAAAAAGACGGCGCTCGGCCTGCAGGTCCGCGCCGTCACGCAGAACCGCCGCATGGCCGCCGCCATGGGCATCCGCACTGACTGGATCGACGCCATGACCTTCGGCCTCGGCTCGGGCGTTGCCGGCATGGCCGGCGTCGCGCTCAGCCAGATCGACAACGTCTCGCCCAATCTCGGCCAAGGCTACATCATCGACAGTTTCATGGTCGTCGTGTTCGGGGGCGTCGGCAATCTCTGGGGCACGCTTGTCGGCGCCATGACGCTCGGCATCGCCAATAAATTCCTCGAACCTTATGCGGGCGCCGTGCTCGGAAAAATCCTTCTGCTCGTCGCCATCATCCTGTTCATCCAGAAGCGTCCGCGCGGCCTGTTTGCGCTCAAGGGCCGGGCGGTGGAAGCATGATGAGGCATTCTCCTTCACCTCTCCCCGTGAACGGGGAGAGGTCGGCACGTAAGTGCCGGGTGAGGGGCAGCGGCATTCGCGCTGGCTCTCACAATTCCCCCTCACCCCACCCCTCTCCCCGCCAGCGGGGAGAGGGAGCGCGCAGCGCTTCATAACGGGCGCGGAGGTTTGCTCATGATCCTCCGTCATATCGACCGCGCCGGCTGGGTGTTTCTCGGCATGGTGATCACGGCGGGGCTGCTGATCCCTGCCCTCAATCTCTTCGTCCCGGCCGACAATTTCTTCCATGTGCCGGACTATCTCGTGCCGCTGCTCGGCAAATATCTCTGCTTTGCGCTGCTGGCGATCTCGATCGATCTTATCTGGGGCTATGCCGGCATCCTGTCGCTCGGGCACGGCGCGTTCTTCGCGCTCGGCGGCTATGCCATGGGTATGTACCTCATGCGCCAGATCGGCACGCGCGGCGTCTATGCCGATCCGATCCTGCCGGATTTCATGGTGTTCCTGAACTATAAGGAACTGCCCTGGTTCTGGTACGGCTTCGATATGTTCTGGTTCGCCATGATCATGGTGATCCTCGTGCCGGCGATCCTGGCTTTCGTCTTCGGCTGGTTCGCCTTCCGCTCGCGCGTCACCGGCGTTTATCTGTCGATCATCACGCAGGCCATGGTGTTTGCGCTGATGCTGGCCTTCTTCCGCAACGATATGGGCCTTGGCGGCAATAACGGCTTCACCGATTTCAAGGACATTGTCGGTTTCAACATTCAGGCGGCCGAAACACGCGCCGTTCTGTTCTTCCTGTCGGCGATGGCGCTGGCCGGCGGCTATATCCTCTGCCGCTGGATCGTCACCTCGAAATTCGGCAAGGTTCTGGTCGCGATCCGCGATGCGGAAAGCCGCACGCGCTTCATCGGCTACCGCGTCGAGAACTATAAACTCGTCGTCTTCGTGCTGTCGGCGGTGATCGCCGGCATTGCCGGGGCGCTCTATACGCCGCAGGTCGGCATCATCAACCCGTCGGAGTTTGCGCCCGCCAACTCCATCGAAATGGTGATCTGGGTCGCTGTCGGCGGACGCGGCACTCTGGTCGGCGCGGCGCTCGGCGCGCTCGTCGTCAACGCCGGAAAAACCTGGTTCACAGGCGCACTGCCGGATCTGTGGCTCTTTGCCCTCGGCGGCCTCTTCGTCTTCGTCACTCTGTTCCTGCCCAAAGGCATTCTCGGCACGTTGTCGACGGGATGGGAAAAGGCGCAGCGCCGCTTCCGTTCCGACGGCTCGGTGCCGAACGGCGTGCCGAGCGCGGCGGAGTAAGACACATGAACCAGCTCGTCCACTCCGGCACCGTCCCCACCCTCACCCCGACGCTGCTTTATCTCGACGACATCACCGTCTCTTTCGACGGCTTCCGCGCCCTGAACTCGCTGTCGCTGTCGATCGACGAAGCGGAGATGCGCGCCATCATCGGCCCGAACGGCGCCGGCAAGACGACGATGATGGACGTCATCACCGGCAAGACGCGCCCCAATCAGGGCACCGCGCTCTTTGCCGGAACGCATGATCTGACGGCGCTCGATGAAGCCGCCATCGCCCAGCTCGGCATCGGCCGCAAATTCCAGACGCCGACCGTGTTCGAAATGCACTCGGTCGAAGACAATATCCTGCTGTCGCTGAAAGCCGACCGCAAAAGCTTCCCCACCCTCTTCTCGCGCCGCACGCCGTTGGAGAAAGAGCGGATCGATGCTTTGCTCGAGCGCATCCGGCTGAAGGATCACCGCAAGCGCAAGGCGTCCGAACTCAGCCACGGCCAGAAACAATGGCTCGAGATCGGCATGCTGCTCGCGCAGGAACCGCGCGTTCTTCTCGTCGACGAACCGGCCGCCGGCATGACCGATCAGGAAACCGCCGACACCGCCGATCTTCTGCGCGAGATCGCCAAGACGCGCTCCGTCATCGTCGTCGAGCACGACATGGTGTTCGTCAAAGATCTCGGCGTGAAGGTCACCTGCCTGCACGAAGGTTCGGTTCTCGCCGAAGGCTCGCTCGATCAGGTCTCGGCCGATGAGCGCGTCATCGAAGTTTATCTGGGGAGGTGATGAGCGTGGCGACACACACTCCCCTCATGGTGAGGAGCGATGCGCAGCATCGCGTCTCGAACCATGGGCCACGCATTCGGAATATGTCGCCCATCCTTCGAGACGGCGCTTCGCGCCTCCTCAGGATGAGGTTGGGGAATTGATATGCTGAACGTCGAAAACCTCTCGCTCCATTACGGCGCCGCCCAGGCGCTGCGCGGTGTTTCGCTGACGGCCAAGCCCGGCGAAGTGACCTGCGTGCTCGGCCGCAACGGCGTCGGCAAGACCTCGCTGATGCGCGCCATTGTCGGCCATCGCGCGATCTCCGGCGGCAAGATCGGTTTCGGCGAAACCGACCTCACACCGCTGCGCACCTTTCAGCGCGCCAAGCTCGGCGTCGCTTACGTGCCGCAGGGCCGCGAGATCTTCCCGCTGCTCACGGTGCGCGAGAATCTCGAGACCGGTTACGCGCCCCTGCCGCGCGGCCAGAAGAACATCCCCGACGAGATTTTCGAACTCTTCCCGGTGCTGAAAAGCATGCTCCACCGCCGCGGCGGCGATCTTTCGGGCGGCCAGCAGCAGCAGCTCGCCATCGGCCGCGCCCTCGTCACCCGCCCTAAACTCCTCGTCCTCGACGAGCCGACCGAGGGCATTCAGCCCTCGATCATCAAGGATATCGGCCGGGCGATCACCTACTTGCGCAACAGGGGCGACATGGCGATTGTCCTCGTCGAACAATATTTCGATTTCGCCAAAGAGCTTGCCGACCGCTTCATCGTCATGGAGCGCGGCGAAGTGGTCGAAGCCGGCGACAAGAAAGCCCTCGAAGGGGACGATGTACGCAACCGCTTGGTCTTCTGACGGCTTCAGTGCCCCGCGGCGCCAGCGCGCCCACGGCCAGTTGTCGTTCGAGGTTGCGGTATCCGACGGACGGACACGGCCCGTCCGCATCGGCGAAAGCGGCCCGTCGCGCATCCGCCTGCCCAATGTCGAAACGCCCTGCCTCGAAGCCGTGATGATGAACACCGGTGGCGGCATCGCCTGCGGCGACCGCTTCGATGTCTCGATCCTGGCCACCGAAGGCTCCGAACTCGTGATGACGACACCGGCCGCCGAGCGCTGCTACCGCTCGGACGGGGCTGTCGCCGCGGTCGATGTCGATCTTCGGGTCGCCTCCGGCGCGAGCCTCGCCTGGCTGCCGCAGGAAACGCTTCTCTACAATGAAGGCCGGCTGCGCCGCCGCCTCAGCGCCGAGATCGCCGAAGACGCAAAGCTCATGATGTTCGAATGCGCCGTCTTCGGCCGCACCGCCCACCGCGAAACGGTCGAGACGGGCCTGTTCGAAGACCGCTGGCGCATCAGCCGGGCCGGCCGCCTCGTCTATGCCGACACGCTCCGCCTCGATGGGCCGATCCAGTCTCTGCTCGACCGGCCGTCCGTGGCGAAGGGGTCTCGCGCGATCGCGACCTTTCTCTATGTCGCCCCCGATGCCGAGAGCCGGATCGACGAAGCACGTGAGCTGTTGGCAGGTGCCCCCTGCGACGCCGCCGCCAGTGCCTGGAACGGCGTCCTCGCGATACGATTTCTGGCGCCTGAGATTGCCGCTCTGCGCCGCGCGGCGATAGACTTCATCACCGCGTTCCGGGGCACGCCCCTGCCCCGGGTCTGGCATAGCTGAGAAGGGTTTAGCGGATGAACCTCACACCGCGAGAAAAAGATAAACTGCTCATCGCCATGGCGGCGGAAGTGGCGCGCAAGCGCCTGTCGCGCGGGGTGAAGCTGAACCATCCGGAAGCCGTCGCCCTCATTACGGACTTTGTCGTCGAAGGCGCGCGCGACGGACGCAGCGTCGCCGAACTGATGGAAGCCGGCGCGCATGTCATCACCACCGATCAGGTGATGGAGGGCATCTCCGAGATGATCCACGATATCCAGGTGGAGGCCACCTTCCCCGACGGCACGAAGCTCGTCACCGTCCATCACCCGATCCGCGGCGCGGCGTCCAAAGAAGTGCCGGGCAAGGTCACCGCCGCTCCGGGCGAGATTTCCTTCAACGAGGGCGCCAAACGCATCACCGTCACCGTCGCCAATACCGGCGACCGGCCGATCCAGATCGGCAGCCATTATCATTTCTTCGAAACCAATGCGGCGCTCGAATTCGAGCGCGACAAGGCGCGCGGCATGCGCCTCGATATTGCGCCCGGCACGGCCGTGCGCTTTGAACCCGGTGCGGTCCGCGAGGTCACGCTCGTTCCGCTAACGGGCAAAAAGGAAGTTTACGGCTTCCGCGGAAACGTCATGGGGAAACTATAAATGCAGATGTTTTCAGGCGGCTGCCAGTGCGGCGCCGTGCGTTACCAGACCATCGCCGATCTGACGAACACGCTGACCTGTAATTGCTCGCGCTGTTCCAAGCTCGGAGTCATTTTGTCGTTCACGCCCGCGAGCGCCTTCAAGCTCGAAAAGGGCGAAGACAATCTGACCGAATACAGATTCAACAAGCATGTGATCTCGCATCTCTTCTGCAAGACCTGCGGCATCCAGAGCTTTGCGCGCGGCGTCGGGCCTGACGGCACGCCGACCATCGCGCTGAATGTCCGCTGCCTCGACAACGTCAATATCGAAGCCCTGCAGCCCAGGGCTTTCAACGGCGCCGCCGCATAGAAAGACTCCTATGGCCACTCTGCCTCGCCAAGCCTATGCCGACATGTTCGGGCCGACGACCGGCGACAAGGTCCGCCTTGCGGACACATCGCTGATCATCGAGATCGAAAAGGATTTCACCACTTATGGCGATGAGGTGAAATTCGGCGGCGGCAAGGTCATTCGCGACGGCATGGGACAGAGCCAGGTGACGAACGCCGACGGTGCGATGGACACCGTCATTACAAATGCCGTGGTGCTCGATCATTGGGGCATCGTCAAAGGCGATGTCGGGCTGAAAAACGGCCGCATCTTCAAGATCGGCAAAGCCGGCAATCCGGACGTTCAGCCCGGCGTCGACATCATTATCGGCCCCGGCACAGAAATCATCGCCGGGGAAGGCAAAATCCTCACCGCCGGCGGCTTCGACACGCATATCCATTTCATCTGCCCGCAGCAGATCGAAGAGGCTTTGATGTCGGGCGTCACCTCGATGCTCGGCGGCGGCACGGGACCTGCGACCGGAACCTTCGCCACGACCTGCACGCCCGGCCCCTGGCACATCGCCCGCATGATCGAAAGCGCCGATGCGTTTCCGATGAATCTCGGCTTTGCCGGCAAGGGCAATGCCTCGCTTCCCGGCGGGCTTGTCGAAATGGTGCTCGGCGGCGCCTGCGCGCTCAAACTCCACGAAGACTGGGGCACGACGCCCGCCGCCATCGATTGCTGTCTCACCGTCGCCGATGAGCACGATGTGCAGGTGATGATCCATTCGGACACGCTGAATGAATCGGGCTTTGTCGAAGACACGATTGCCGCTTTCAAAGGACGCACCATCCACGCCTTTCATACTGAGGGTGCGGGCGGCGGCCATGCGCCGGACATCATGAAGGTCGCGGGACTGTCCAACGTCCTGCCCTCCTCGACCAACCCGACACGGCCTTTCACCAAGAACACGCTCGATGAGCATCTCGACATGCTGATGGTCTGCCATCATCTGTCGCCGTCGATCCCGGAAGATCTGGCCTTCGCTGAAAGCCGCATCCGCAAAGAGACGATTGCCGCCGAAGACATTCTCCACGATATCGGCGCGCTCTCGATGATGTCGTCCGACAGCCAGGCCATGGGCCGTGTCGGCGAAGTCGTCATCCGCACCTGGCAGACGGCGTGCAAGATGAAGACGCAGCGCGGACGCCTGCCCGATGAGCGCGGCGATAACGACAATCTGCGCGTCCGGCGCTATGTCGCGAAATACACGATCAACCCCGCGATCGCGCACGGCGTCTCGCGCCATATCGGCTCGGTCGAGCCCGGCAAGCTGGCCGATCTTGTTTTGTGGACGCCGGCTTTCTTCGGCGTGAAGCCCGATCTCGTCATCAAGGGCGGTGCGATTGCGGCAGCTCCCATGGGCGATCCCAACGCCTCGATCCCGACGCCGCAGCCGGTGCATTACCGCCCGCAGTTCGGCGCCTACGGCAAAGCCGTCACCTCAACATCGCTGACATTTGTCTCGAAATCCGCGTTGCAGAACGGCCTGCGCGACAAGCTCGGCGTGTCCAAACAGTTCGTCGCCGTCGAGAACACCCGCTCGGCCATCGGCAAAAAGAGCATGATCCTCAACGACGCCACGCCCGAGATCGAGATCGATCCCGAAACCTATGATGTGCGCGCCGATGGCGAGCTTCTCGTCTGCGAACCGGCCGAAAAACTGCCTATGGCACAGCGCTACTTCCTGTTCTGAAACCGGCACCTAGATATCGGGGATACCCCCGGAGACCCACATGGCCAAGAAATCCGCCCCCCTCGCCCGCAAGTCGAAAGTCGCCGCCCTCGCGACGTCCACCGATCTTTCCGACAGCGCCGTCGGCGCCATCGCCAAAGCGATCAATCCCATCGTCGCCGATACGTTCGTTCTTTATCTGAAGACCAAGAACTTCCACTGGCACATCAGCGGCAAGCATTTCCGCGATTACCACCTCCTGCTCGACGAACAGGCCGACGCAATTTTTGCCAGCATCGATCCTTTGGCCGAACGGCTGCGCAAGCTCGGTGCGCCGACCGTGCATTCCTTCGCCGAAATTTTGAAGCTCGCAACGCTTGATGAGAGCGAAGCGGAGTTTCTCACGCCGAAGGAAATGTTCGAGGAACTGATCGCCGACACGAAATCCGTCGTCCAGGCGATGCGCAAGGCGCATGAAGTCTGCGACGACAAGAACGATCTCGCGACCGCAAGCCTTCTCGAAAACTATATCGACGAAGCCGAAAAACGCCTCTGGTTCCTGTTCGAAACGAACCAGATGCGCGGCGACAACCGCTCCTGATGTTGAGCGCCCGTCTGTTCGACGCCCTTGCCGGGTCGTGGCGCATCTCGCGCACCATCGATCCGCAAGGCGCGCTTGACGGCACCGCCTCGTTTTCGGTGCGGGACAATGGCTGGCTCGCCTATTCCGAAGAGGGCGAACTCACCCTTCCGCACGGGCAGTTCACCGCAAGGCGGTCCTATCTCTTCGAGCCGAGGGAGGACGGGTTTGCCGTCTGGTTCGATGCCGAGCCGAAGCGCCTGTTCCACGAGATTGCACTGGACGGCCCCGACCGCGGCACGCGAACGGGTTCTGCTTCGCACCTCTGCCGCGACGATCTCTATCTCAGTGAATACAGCTTCGAGCCCGATGGCCGCTTTTCGATCCGCCATCGTGTGACCGGACCCTATAAGGACTACACTGTGAACACGCTCTACACCCGTCCGGAGGCCGCATGAACCGCGCCATTCTCATCGTCCGCAAACTCGCCGTGAAGCCGGAAAACATCATCGATACGATCACGCTCGATCATCAAGACCGGCACCGCCGCCGCATGGCGATGAAAGCCGATGGCGGGCTCGAATTCCTGCTCGATCTCGGCAATGCCGCCGTGCTCGAAGACGGCGACGCGCTGAAGCTCGATACCGGCAAGCTCGTGCGCATTGCGGCCAAGCCCGAAGACCTGATCGAGATCACGACCGAAAATCCGCTCCGGCTGATGAAAGTCGCCTGGCATCTCGGCAACCGCCATGTGCCGGCGGAAGTGACGAAGGACGCGATCTACATCGCGCCCGATCATGTTCTCGTCGAAATGGTGCGTGGCCTCGGCGCCAAAGCCGTCGAGATCAAGCGCGCTTTCCGTCCCGAACAGGGCGCCTATCACGAACACGCGACGCACGATCACGGCCATGCGCATGATCATCACGACCACGGGCACGGCGATCACAAGCACGACCACCACGAACACGACCATCAGCACGAACACGGCCATGCCTGCGGCTGCGGACATGAGCATTAAAATGATGCCTCATGGTGAGGAGCGATGCGCAGCATCGCGTCCCGAACCATGGGCCACGCAGTTTGAGGCCCATCCTTTGAGACGGGCCACTCAAGCCGCCTGTTGCCGACTTGAGCTATCAAAAGTGCCGAAGTCGGGTAGACCCGACTTCGGTGGCCCTCCTCAGGATGAGGTCCAATGAATTCCCTTCCCCTCTTCGCCTGGCTGTCGCCGGCTTTTCCGGTCGGCGCCTATGCCTATTCGCACGGGCTGGAATGGGCGGTGGAAGACGGCGATGTGAAGGACGAAGCCACTCTTCTCGCCTGGCTGAAAGATACTCTGACGCTCGGCGCCGGACGTAACGACGCAATCCTTTTCGCTCAAGCCTATCGTGCGCTCGGCGATAAAGCCGCGTTCGCAGCCGTCAACGAGCTCGCTTTGGCGCTCGCGCCGTCGCAGGAACTGCGATTGGAGACGGCGCAGCAGGGCCGCAGCTTTCTCGATGCGGTTCTGAACGCCTGGCCGAAGGACGATCTTGCGGAAGCCGCAAAAGAGATCGGCGAGATCGCCTATCCCGTCGCGGTCGGGCTTACCGCAGTGGCGCACAAAATCCCGCTTGCCGCGTCCCTGCCCGCTTTCGTGCTGGCCTTTGCGCAGAACCTCGTTTCCGCGGCGATCCGCTCGGCACCGATCGGCCAGACCTCGGGCCAGCGCGTCATCCATGCACTGACGCCGATGATCGAAGCGCTCGCATCCGAAGCCGAGACGCTCACGCTCGACGATCTCGGCGGCGCGGTCTTCCGCGCCGATCTCGGCTCGTTCAAGCACGAGACGCAGTATACGCGCCTGTTCCGTTCTTAAAGCTGGCTGAAGTCGGCAAACTCGAAATGCATTCCGTCAAACTTCGTCGGCGCCTGATAATGCCCGCCCCAGAAGAATCCGACGGCATTCGCGGATGGAACAAGCAGACGCACCGAGCCCCTCTGCGTCACATCCGGCGGCGCCGGGGTTTTGGTGCGCGGATTCCAGGTGGCGTTGATGTCGAAGGCCGAACCGAAGGCATGATTGCTGAGGGATGTGACGGCGGAGCTTTTCTTCGGCCCGTGCCCGGCTTTCGGAAGTTGCGTATCGCGCACATAGCGCGAGACGTAAGCGCCGGCATAAGTCAGGAAGAGGTGGAGCAGTCCCTCGGCCTCCCAGCGGCCGAACAGATCCTTCACCTTGCGCTCGATGAGCCGGTGGCAGCGAAAGCGGCCCCGATATTCGGCGGCGAATTTCAGCTGCGTCACATCAATCGTCACGATATTGGCGGCGACCCAATCGCGTTGCGCGCCGTCGCACGAGCCACCGATGACGATCGTCTCATGGTCCGGGCGCGGACCCTCCGGCTGCAGGCTGAACATGAAGCAGCCGAACGCGCTGTTGCGGGCGGCATTGCTGGGCGTATTGAAAGACGGGGGCGGCGGCCAATGCTTTCCCGCCCGCGCGCTATAGAAGTCCATCGAGATGTCGCGATAGCCGCGGGTCACAGCCGCCGCATGTGTTGCGGCATCAAGCGCCCCCGTAACCGGCACGCCCATTTCGAGCTGGAAGATTTTCGTGGCGTTTTGCGTGTTCAGGCCGAAATCGGCGTCGATCGAGCCGGCCTGGGGGATGTTGCGGGACAAGAGAAAATGCTGCCAGCGCTGCACTTCCGCCGGTACGTTGTTTCCACCCCGGGACAAGAGTATGGCCATGTCACCCCCTTTGAACGGCACCTGGAAAGACAAAGCTTTTGAGTGCGCTTATCCAAATTACACGTTTAAGGTGTAGGGGTTATTTTGTTATGTCAATGTATTGTTGCAGCACGCGCGGAGTGGAAAATGGCTGAGACATCCTCGAACGGACCTCTTCGCGTCGGCATTGGCGGCCCCGTCGGCAGCGGCAAGACCGCTTTGATGGAAGCGCTCTGCAAGCTGTTCCGCGATCGCTACGACCTGTGCGCCATCACCAATGACATCTACACAAAGGAAGATGCGCGGCTCTTGACCGTCGCCGGCGCACTCCCCGTCGAGCGCATTATGGGTGTCGAGACCGGCGGCTGTCCGCACACCGCGATCCGCGAAGACGCCTCGATCAATCTGGCGGCCGTCGCCGATATGAACCGCAAATTCCCCAAACTCGATCTCATCCTGATCGAGTCGGGCGGCGACAATCTCGCCGCGACTTTTTCGCCGGAACTCGCCGATATCACGATCTATGTCATCGATGTTGCCGGCGGCGAAAAGATTCCGCGCAAAGGCGGTCCCGGCATCACGCGGTCGGACCTTCTGGTCGTCAACAAGATCGATCTCGCCCCCATGGTCGGCGCCGATCTTTCGATCATGGAGGCCGACACCAAGCGCATGCGCGGCGAGCGGCCCTATGTCTTCACCAATATCCGCGGCGGGGTCGGAACTGCGGACGTCGCGGCCTTCATCGAACGCGCCGGCGGATTGTCGGCCAAGGCCGCCTAACCTATCTCAGGTTCCATGCTCACTTATCGCGATCTCACCACGGCGCAGAAGCGCGCGCTCGACCGCTTCGTGCGCTCGCACGATCTCGAAGCGCCCGCCTCCCATTGGCCGGAGCTGGGCGCGGCCGACATCACGGCCCTTATCGGCTCAGGCCTTCTCGAACGGCGCGGACGCGATGCGAACGGCGAAGAACTCTTCCGCGTCACCGATCAGGGCACGCGCGTGCATGACGAGATGTGGCGCGACGGCAAAGTGCCGAGCCATCCGAAAACAGACCCCTTCGATCCTTCGACGCTCTTGGATTAGCGCCAGCAGACCAGGGAATACTGGTTGCCGTTCCAGGTCGTATGGCCGCGCGCCCGGCCGCTGGCATCGGGCTTCAGTAAATACCAACGATTGCCGTCGGCATGGTTGAAGAACGAACCGCGTCCTTCTCCGCCATTGCGCAGATTGAGCAAAGGCACCCAGCGCGAACCATTGTCAGAGAAACTGCCTTTGCGGCGCACGAGACCTGCGCTCGTGCACCACTCACCGCTGCAGGTGACCTGAGGATCATCGACGATCACCCATTTCATTTGTGCCGGACGACCGTCGATCCTGCAGTTCCAGACACCATCGAGCCAATGCCTCTCGATCTGGGACCCGGATGCGGGCGCCGCAATCCCAAACCCGGCGAGCGCGAACAGCAATGCGCGCAGAATTCTTCCGCTCATGAATTCCTCCCCTCATTTGCGAAGGAGGGAGTATGAGCCCGCTCGGAGCGTTATACAATTTAAGAGTGCATAATGCCGATTTAGCAACCGCACATGAGAAAGCCCGCCGCGGCATGTGGGCGGGCTTTGATCTTCAAAAAGCGAAAGATCAGGCGCCGCGATGAACGAGGCGCGCGCACATGGCGGCTTCCTTGCCGAACTTGCGGGCGTCGGCTTCGCTCATTTTGCCGCTGTCGACCTTGGGTTTGGCGGCTTTCTTGACGGCGTTTTCGAGCGTCTGGCCGGCCTGAACCGAGGCGACGACCGAGCGGTAGATGACCTTGCTCTGACCCGACAGCTTGGCAGCGCAGGCATCGGCATCCGCCTTGTCGGCAGAGGCCACGGCCGGCACGAGGACGAGGGCCGCGGCGGCGAAGAGTACGGTCCGGAACATAGGGAAAATCTCCTGAATTGAGGTCGCTTCTGCTGAGGGGGATTTGAGTCTTTTTTGGGTCGGCGTGGGCTCGCGGCAAGGTCTTTCGCTGTCATAAAGGCTTGACCCGCAATCTTCAGCGGCTATGGAGGCGAAATGCTCGATCTCACCCTCGCCGGCCGCATCAATTTTACCCCCAGGGCACCGACCAAAGACCCGCTGCCTGCAGGACTGCACAAGCTCGGCCTCTATGAGGAGCGCGACTATTTCCTCGTCGTGCCGGAAGGGCTCGATCCGAAAAAGCCGGCGCCCTTCATGATCATGTTTCATGGCGGCGGCGGCAGCGCCGAGCGCATCATGCCGGTGATGAAGACCCATGCGGAGCAAAACGGCTTTCTGCTTCTGGTGCCGCAATCGCTTTTACCGACCTGGGACATCGTCATTGCCGGCAACGGGCCCGACCGCGAGCGGATCGAAAACGCGATCAACTGGGTCGCCGACCGCTATGCGCTACGCTCGGACAAATTCGCATTTGCCGGACATTCGGACGGCGGCTCCTATGCGCTGTCGAACGGCGTCGCCAATGGCGATTTCGTCACGCATATCCTTGCTCACTCGGCAGGCTTCTTCACGCCGCTGCACCAGGAAGGCGCACCGCATATTTTCATCGCCCATGGATCCGCGGACGAGAAAACGCCGGTGGAAACCGCCGGGCGCGCCAGTGCGCAGAAGCTGAAGGGAGCGGGCTATGACGTCACCTATATCGAATATGACGGGCCACACGCCTCGCAGCCGAACATCGTTGCGGTGATGGTGAAGTACTTTTTGAATTATCCGCCGCCGGCTCCCGCCGCGCCATAAGGCGCGGCAGTTTTGAGGTAGAGGCCGCGCCCTAGGGCGCGACCACCGTGAGATAAGGCGCTGTGGCCTTGCCATCGGCCGCGACCGGCGCCGGGACCTGGTTCTTCACCGGCGTCAGCGATTTCAGATAGGCCGCGAGCGCGCCCGCATCCTCATCCGTCAGCGCCGCATAGGAATGCCAGGGCATGACCGGCGCAAGCGCGCGCCCGTCGGGCCGCACGCCGGTACGTACAGCTATGACGATCTGATCCTCCGACCAGGCGCCGAGGCCCGTCGCATCCGGCGTCAGATTGGGCGGATAGAAAATGCCGAGACCGGGCAGATTGAACCCGATTTCCGAGCCGCCGAGCATCCGCCCGAAATCGGGCTTTCCGGCGAAGACGCCGGGGGTATGGCAACCGCCGCAATCCATGATGCGTGCGAGATAGGCGCCGCGCTCGATTTTATCATCGGCTTTTGCGGGCAGCGCCATGAACCAGGCACAAAGCCCGATAATGGCCAGACGTCCAAACATGATTTCCCTCCGAAACGCCCTCGGAGGGCCGCGCTTTTAGGTGCGTTATGTTTCAGGAATATTTCGTGGGAGCAGATGGTGGGCCCACCAGGACTCGAACCTGGAACCAGACCGTTATGAGCGGTCGGCTCTAACCATTGAGCTATGGGCCCCTGGGAAGTCATATTAAATCCCCGGCCCCACTGCCAGCCGCGCAGGCTTAAAAAAAGAGCGCCCGGGCGGAGGACCGACCGGGCGCTGATCCTGAGAGTTGGGTCCCTCAGGCGGCTTTGACATTGGCAAGAAAGCTCTCGACCTCGGTGCCGAGCGTCGCCGACTGCTGTGCGAGTTCACGCGCCGCCGACAGAACCTGCGCCGAAGCCTCGCCGGTGATGCTTGCGGCCTCCCTCACCTGTTCGATGCTGCCGGTCACCGACTGGGTGCCTTGGGCCGCCTGCTGGACATTGCGGGCGATTTCGTTCGTCGCCGCGCCCTGCTGCTCCACTGCCGCGGCAACCGCGTAAGTGATCTGGTTGATATTGTCGATTGTGCCGCCGATGGCGCGCAGCGCGTCGACCGCCTGCTGGGTGGATGTTTGGATTTCCGTGATCTGCGAGGAAATCTCGCTGGTCGCCCGTCCGGTCTGTGCCGCCAGTTCCTTCACTTCCGAGGCGACGACGGCAAAACCGCGTCCGGCTTCGCCGGCGCGTGCCGCCTCGATCGTGGCGTTGAGGGCCAGAAGATTGGTCTGCGAGGCGATCTCATCGATCAGCGCGACCACATCGCCGATTTTCTGGGCTCCTTGAGTGAGCGACTGGACGATGACGTCAGCACGGCGCGCTTCTTCAACGGCATCCTTGGCGATCTTTGAGCTGTCGCCGACCTGGCGGCTGATTTCGCTGACCGAGGAGGCGAGTTCCTCCGTCGAGGCCGCCACCGTATGCACATTGGCCGAGGTTTGCTCGGCGGCCGAGGCAACAGACGCGGCCTGTTGATTGGTCTCCTCCGCCGTCGCCGACATTGAACTTGACGTCGCTTCCATCTCCGCCGCCGCCGCCGACAGCGATCTGACGAGTTCGCTCGAAGACGCTTCGAAGGTTTTGGTCAATTCGTCGAGGCGCTGGGCGCGGCGCATTTTGGCCTGGTTCTCGGCTTCCTGAAGTTCGGCAAGGCGCCGCGCCTCGATGGCGTTGTCCTTGAAGACCTGCAGCGAACGTGCGAGCTGGCCGACTTCGTCCTTGCGGTGGGTACCTTCCACCTCGACTTCAAGATCGCCACCGGCAAGGCGTCCCATGGAACTTGTCATCGACGTCATCGGCGCAACGATGCCTTTCAGGGCAATGATGGCCAGAAGGCCGGTGGCAAGCACAAGACCGACCGCGCCGGCAATCATCAGCGTATTGACCGTGGAATCGCTCGTTTCGTCCGCCTGGATTTGAGCCTGATCCATTTCCGCGACCATGGTATCGACGCGCTTGCCGATATCGTCGCGGGCCTTTCCGCGCGCCTGCCGGCCTTCGGAGAGCGAGAACTTTTCGGCGCCGTCGTGATCGCCACTGACACTGAGATCGACGCTCTTATCGGTCGCGGCGAAATAAGAGACGACCGTGTCCTTGAGCGCCGTGTCGACGGCCCGATCCGTATCGTTCGTCAGAGCGAGCAGCTTGTCGGCGTTTTCCAGCGCTTCGGCCTTCGCCGATTCGTAGTTGGTCTTGTAAGACTGCATCAGAGCCGGATCGTCGGTCAGGATCAGGTTCTTTTCCTGAATGGTCGCTTCGTTCACCGACGCTTCGATTTGCTGCACCGCAGACAGGCTCGCCGCCGCGTCGTCGACGATCGTATCCGTCTGAGCCGCCAGCTTATCGAGACCGTCATTGGCTAAAAACAGCAGACCGACGACGACGGCTATCAGAACCACTGTCGGTACGGCGAGTTTGATCAGAAGCTTGAGGTCGTTGAACCAGCCGAACATCGTGCGCGCTCCACAAGAGACGCCGCGCAGAAAGATGCGCGACTTTTGCGTGCATCAAAATGTCCGGTGCAGGTTAACGATTCCTGCGCGCGAGAATAAGGAAATACACGTAAGGAGGGCGAAACGTCCGTACGTTTCGCCCTCTTCACGGGCCTTTAGATCAGCGCTCGCAAGGCATGAAGCCGTGTCAGTGCATCTTTCAGAAGTGACGAAGACTCCAGCATCAGCGACATCGCCTGCTCCTTCTGCTGAATAAGCTCACGGATGCATGTGGCGGCACGCACACCGAGGTCGCGGTCCGCACCGCCCCAGGCCCGCTCGAGATCGGCAAGGAGCGCCGCCATTCGCTCGTTCGAACCCGGGGGAACGCCGTTGGCGTCCGGCAGTATATCGATCGTCTTTATCAGTTTCAGTTGCTGTCCCATGATCATGCCGCCTGGACGTTGGTGAGGAAGCTCTCCACTTCCGTGCCGAGATTTGAGGAGTGCTGGGCAAGCTCGCGCGCCGCCGACAGAACCTGGGCGGAGGCCGCGCCGGTAATGCCGGCTGCTTCCCTCACCTGCTCGATATTGCCGGTCACCGCCTGCGTGCCCTGAGCCGCCTGCTGAACATTGCGGGCGATTTCATGCGTTGCCGCACCCTGCTCTTCGACAGCCGCCGCCACCGTGTAGGTGATCTTGCTGATATTATCGATCGTGCCGCCGATGCTGCGCAGCGCTTCGACCGCCTGCTGCGTCGCAGTCTGGATTTCGGTGATCTGCGAAGAAATCTCGCTCGTCGCCCGTCCGGTCTGCGCCGCAAGCTCCTTCACTTCGGAGGCAACGACGGCAAAACCGCGGCCGGCTTCGCCGGCGCGCGCCGCTTCGATGGTGGCATTCAGGGCGAGAAGATTTGTCTGCGATGCGATCTCATCGATCAGCGCAACCACATCGCCGATCTTCTGGGCGCCTTGAGTGAGCGACTGAACTATGACGTCGGCGCGGCGCGCTTCCTCGACTGCGGCTTCCGCGATCTTGGAGCTTTCGCCGACCTGACGGCTGATCTCGCTGACGGAAGACGCGAGCTCTTCCGTGGAGGCTGCAACCGTCTGCACATTGGCGGACGTCTGTTCGGCCGCCGATGCCACCGCCGCCGCCTGCTGGTTCGTCTCTTCGGCGGTCGCCGACATCGATCCGGATGTGGCTTCCATCTCCGATGCCGCTGCAGATAGCGAGCGGACGAGTTCACTCGACGAGCCCTGGAAGGCTTTGGTCAGTTCATCGAGACGCTGCGCCCGGCGCATCTTCGCCTGATTTTCAGCCTCGGCAGCCTCAGCCATCCGGCGCGCTTCAAGAGCATTGTCTTTGAAGACCTGCAGCGAGCGGGCAAGCTCACCGACTTCGTCCCGGCGCTTGATGCCCTGGACTTCGACCTCAAGATCGCCGCCGGCAAGGCGCCCCATCGCCGTCGTCATGCCGGTCAGCGGCTTGACCACACCCTTGATTGCGATCAGCACGAGAAGGCTGATGGCCAGCAGCAAACCGCTGCTCGCCGAGATTATGAGAACCCTGGATGTCTCGTCGCTGGTTTCGATAGCCTCGATCCGGGCGTGTTCCAGCTCCTCCCCCATGGCATCGACACGTTTTCCGACCAGATCTCCGGCTTTGCCGCGCGCCTGGCGGCCCTCGGACATTGAAAGTTTTTCGGCGCCCTCATGGTCGCCGCTCAGGCTCATCGCAACGCTCTTGTCCGAGACTTCGAAATAGTGCTGGACCGTATCTTTGACGCCGAGGTTGATCTTTTTCCGCTCTTCGTCTGCCGCCAGGCTGACGAGCTTTTCGGCATTTTCGAGAGCTTCCGTCTTCGCGGCTTCATACTGGGTTTTGTAAGACTGCATGAGCGCCGGGTCTTCCGAAAGAATCAGATTCTTCTCTTGGATCGTTGCTTCGTTGACCGAGCACTCCAGCTGCTGGATTGCCGCCCGCCGGGCAGCCGTTCCCTGGATGATCGACTGTGTCTGGTTCGCGAGGCTGTCTAAATCGTGACTGGCGAGGACGATCAGCCCCGTTACAACCGCAATCAAGATTGCTGTCGGCACTGCCAGCTTCACGAGCAACTTGAGATTGTCGAACCCGAACATCGAATGCCCCTCCGTGTGATGCCGCGCCCCCGCAGCAAAGATGGGCAACCATTGTCCGCACAGGGTTAATCGCGTCTCAGTTTGGCGTTGCGCACAAACGCTACGTAATTACGCATACCCCTAAGGTCTTAGGGAAGAGACACGCGGTGATAAACAGAATCAATGCAACCCGGTTACAATCATCATGAAACGTAGAGACAGTTTAGTTTTGCAAATTCGGGATTAGATTTTATGGTCCAATTTCCGCAAACATCGAGTGCACCAACGCCGGGTGGGCCGGCAGCACACCGCCAACTCTGCTATATCCTCGACAATGATGCGCCGGTTCGGCGCATTATTTCTTTCGGGGCCGCGCGAAAGAATTTCCGTTCGGTCGAATGTCCGTCGCTCGGAGCACTGATCGAACGAACAGTCGCTGAACGCCCCGACCTGATCTTTATCGATATCGAAGGCGCCGACAGCGACGCAGTCGAGGCTCTTCGTCATCTCGAGAAGGCGAACTATGATGGTGTTGTCCATCTTATGAGCCGACGGGAGCCTGCTCTTCTCGAAACGCTTGCCGAAATCGGCGTCACTCGCGGCCTTGTGATGGGACACCGCCTACACAAGCCTTTCCGCCGATCGGCCATCGAGACAATCTTCGAAGAAACATCACGCGGCACGCCGCTGCCGATGGTCGGAGCGTCAGCACCGCCTATCGTTGCCCCCGATTCCGTCACCGGCGCGACGCTGCACGATGCGGTGACGACAGGTGCTGTCGCGCTCACTTATCAGCCGCGGTTTGATCTCGAGACCGGCCGCCCCTACGGCGCGGAAGCTTTTGCGCGTCACCGCGTCTCGTTCGATCTCCTGTCCGCTTCGCGCGCATCGGCGGCGCCCGAGGATTTGGACCGCTTGACCGAGATCATGCTGACATCGGCCATGGGCGACTGGCGCCGCTTCGCGCGTCCGTCCTTCAATCCACTGATCACGCTGCGCGTGCCTCTGGTTTCGCTGGCGCGTCTGCCGATCGGCGAAATCATCCGTCGCGGCCGTCCGCAAACGAGCGACTGGCCCGGGCTCGTCATCGAGCTGACGGAGGCGGAGGTCACCGGCGACCCGCAGAGGATTCGCGAGATCGCTGCGCAAATGAAAATATATGGACTGGGTGTCTCCATAGGTGACTTCGGTACCGGCCGTACCACGCTGAGTGCGCTGGGCTCGGTGGCGCCGAATGAAATGACCATCGATCCAAGCTTCGTCCGCAGCTGCGCGACCCGGGTATTCAACAGCCGCATCTGTAATTCGCTGGTCCTTCTTGCCCGCAGCCTCGGCGCACGTTCGGTGGCGGAGGGCGTCGGCTCCGACGAAGACCTCATGGCTCTTATCAAGCTCGGCTGCGATGCGGCCCAGGGCGATTTTCTGGCGCGGCCGCTGCTCGCCGAGGATTTCGAACGCTTCCTCGCGCGCGGCGATTTCCTCGACCTTCCGGAGGTGCGGACGTCCAACCTCCTGCACCTGCGTCAGCACGATGCGCGCCTGAGCCTGCGCGAGATCGAGGTGCTGGAACACATCGCCATGGGCAAATCGAGCAAGGAGACGGGCCAGGCGCTCGGTCTCAGTCCGCGCACCATCGATGTGTACCGCGCCAAGCTGATGGCCAAGCTGAACGCCAGAAACGTAGCCGAACTGGTCAAGGTTGCCCTTACAGCCCGCCATTAACGATTTTCAGGCCTGAAACAAATCTCCGGTTGCGGGAAATCTCCGGGAAATCCTGCCGAAACAGCCTTCGGCTAGCACAGCCTCGACCGATGCCCTTTTCGGGCTCCGGAGGTCGATATGAGATTTCTTCTCGCTGCTGCTGTGCTTGCCATCGTGCCTTTGCCCGCGTCCGCCGATGACAGTAGCGCAAGCCAGTGCCTGTCCTTTCTGAGCCGCGACTGGGACATCAGCGATCAGGAGCAATTCCAGCGCGACCAGCGGATCTGGCGCTTGAGCTGCCAGCGCGCCCTCTTTGCCGATCCGGAAAATCCGAAAATCATTACCTCGCTCGGCAAAGCTTGGAGTTCGATGGGATTTGACAACATCTCCCTGCCCCTGACGCGCAAGGCCGCGGCCATGGGTGACACCGAGGCGATGTTCGATATTTACACGATGCACTTCAGCTTCAGCCGTCATCTCGACCGCGATCCCCGTGTCACGCGCGAGGAAGGCGCCGCCGCTTTGCGCCGCGCGGCAGAACTCGGTCATCCAGCGGCGATCCAGGTCATGATGCAGCGCCTCGAGCGCGGTGACATGATCAAGCGCGATTTAAAAGAGGCCGTTGTTTGGGCCGAACGCGCGATGAAAAATCCGCCGAAGGACAGCTATACCGGCGACACCGAAGTCGCGCTCGGCCGCCTCCTGATCAAGCTCGACGACCCCAAGCAGCGCCAGCGCGGCATGGACCTTCTCGTCGGGACCAAACGCAGCGATGCCGCGGCCTATTTCGCCGATGCCATCCGACCGACGGATCCCGTGCGCGCCCGTAAAATCTACGAAGACGTTCTGAGTTCCCAGGAGGGCCATGCCGCGCCCGCGCTTGCCGATATGCTGTTCAAGGGCGAAGGCGGCCCGGCCGATCCAAAACGTGCCGTCGATCTTCTCGACGGCGGCTCTTGGTTCGGCGACTCGCCTTGGGTGCGCGCCTATTACGGACGCCTGCTTGTCGAAGGCAAATATGTGAAGCCCGATCTGCAGAAGGGCGTCGAATATATGAGCTACATGATGCAGTGGTCGATCGAATGGCGGCACGAGGTCATGGACCTTCTCGCACGCTATCCGAACCTCCGGCTCTCCTATCCCGACGGCATGTATTACGACGCGATCGAGGCCGTCGAACTCGGCGAGCCGGGCGCCGTGATGGCGCTGGTCAATCTGAACCTGTCGAAGAACGAGCAGTTCCGCGATCTCGAAGCCGGCTGCCATCTCGCACAATGGGCCGCCGAGAACGGCTTTGAGGCGGCAAAAGCGCGCCTTGCGGATTGCACGCCCGTGCCCGGCACCATGCGCTAACCGCCTTCAAGCCGCCCGGATTGAGCGCTCTGGTCCCGCTCCCGCCAATGGAGACGCCTCGAATGCGCCCAGCCCTCGCTTTTGCCATCGCGCTCACGGCCGCGCCGGCCTTCGCGCAGGAGCCACCGCCCCCGCCGCCCGGCCCGCGCCCGGCGATCTTCGTTCTCTCCGGCGAAGGCAGGGCCTCCGCCACGCCCGATCTCGGCATCATCAATTCCGGCGTCGTCAGCGAAGGCGCAACCGCGCGCGAGGCGCTCGATGCCAATACCGCCGCCATGGCCAAGCTTATAGCCACGATCAAGGCGGCGGGCGTCGAGGACAAGGATGTGGCGACGTCCGGCTTTTCAGTGCAGCCGCGCTATATCTACAGCCAGCGCAAAGACGGAACGCAGGAGCCGCCGCGCATCACCGGCTATGAAGTACGCAACACCGTCACCGTCAAAGTGCGTGATCTGACGAAGTTCGGCGGCATTCTCGACAAGGCCGTCACCGAGGGCTCGAACCAGATCGACAGCCTGTCCTTTGACATCGCCGACAAGACAAAGCTTTATGAGGAGGCGCGCAAATCGGCGCTTGCCGACGCGCGCGCCAAGGCCGAACTTTATGCGGCGGCGGCGGGCGTCAAGCTCGGGCGGCTACGCGAACTGTCGGAGCAGACCGGCAGTTCCTATCCCCCGCCCCGGCCGATGATGCGCATGGAAGCGTCCGCCAAGGCCGATGTGCCGATCGAGCGCGGCGAACAGGAAATTTCGGTGAACGTCACCGCCACTTGGGAAATCGCACCGTAGTCGACGTGCGTCATGCCCGGGGTTATTCTCTGGGCATGACGCCGCCAAATGCCATATCGGGACGCCAGATCGCCGCCGCCCGCGCCCTGACATCCACGGGTCAAAACGAACTGGCTGAAGCTGCGGGAATTTCGGTGAAAAGCCTCCGGCGCATGGAGGCGAACAGTCTGAACGTTCCCGCCTCCTCACTGCCCTGCAAAGTAACCGCGGTGCGCCATACGCTGGAGAAGCGCGGCGCGCTTTTTGTGCCTGAGGACAATGCGGCCGGGGCCGGCGTGCGGCTGAAATTCAACCGCTCGGAAACTCGCGAGATCGGCGGTTGGGAGGGTGAAGGCGGGCGCGTCGCCGATGACGACATCCAGTAACTAGGCGGCTTCGGCCGCCTGTTTATTGCGCGCGTCGACCAGAACGACCTTCGGCTGGAAAACGCGCGCCTCTTCGGCGCTCATCTGTGCATACGCAACGATGATGACCTTGTCGCCCGGCATGGCTAGACGCGCCGCAGCGCCATTCAGCCCGATGACGCCCGAACCGCGCTTGCCTTCGATGACATAGGTCGCAAAGCGCGCGCCGGTGTCGATGTTGTAGATTTCGACCCGCTCATTGATCAGAAAGCCCGCGGCGTCCGAGAGATCGCGGTCGATCGAGATCGACCCCTCATAATGAAGATCGGCTTCGGTCACCGTGGCGCGGTGAATTTTGCCCTTCATCATCGTGACGATCATGGCGGCTCTCCTTTTACGCGAAACGCCTGCGTCTGATAGCGGAAGCCGAACCCTCTCTCAATCCTTCGCTTTCAGCCGGGTTCTGGTAATGTTCACGCCGATTCCATGCCCCAGTTCACACCCCACCAGGACGACGCGCTCAAAGTCGCCTCCGACTGGCTGAAATCCAAGCCCGGCAAAGGCTCGGCACCGCAAGTCTTCCGCCTGTTCGGCTATGCCGGCACGGGCAAGACGACGCTTGCGCGCCATCTTGCCGAAGGCCTCGACGGCTCGGTGAAATATGCGGCCTTTACCGGCAAGGCGGCGCTCGTGATGCGCTCGCGCGGCTGCGACGGCGCCTCGACCCTGCACAGCCTGATCTACCGCGCCAAGGAAAGCGGCGAGGAAACACCGACCTTCGAGCTCTGGGACGAGGCGCCCGCCTCGCGCGCCAAACTTATCATTGTCGATGAGGCATCGATGGTGGACGCCGAGCTCGGCCGCGATCTTCTGTCCTTCGGCGCGCCGGTCCTTGTGCTGGGCGACCCGGCGCAGCTCCCGCCGATCCAGGGCGGCGGCTTTTTCACCAATGCCGAACCGGATGTGATGCTGACCGAGGTGCACCGGCAGGCGCAGGACGATCCGATCGTGCGCCTGTCGATGCAGGTGCGCGAGGGTGAGGAACTGACGCCGGGCACCTATGGCGAGACGGAGGTCGTGCCGCGCTCGGCGCTCGACCCGCAGCGCGTCATCAATGCCGATCAGGTTCTCGTCGGCCGCAACAATACGCGCCGTGCCTATAATAAGCGCATGCGCGAGCGCCGGGGATTTTCCGAAGATCTGCCGGTGGCCGGCGACAAGCTGGTCTGTCTCAGGAACAATAGGCGCAAGGCGCTGTTCAATGGCGGCCTTTGGACCGTCTCGGAACGCCGTGCGTCCAAGTCAAAAATGATCACCATGCGCGTCAAGCCGGAAGACGACCCGTCCGCGCGCGAAACCAAAGTGACGATCCGCCCCGAATGCTTTCTCGGCGCCATCGAGCAGCTCTCCTGGGAAGAGCGCCGCCATTATGACGAGTTTGATTTCGGCTATGTGCTGACCGTCCACAAGAGCCAGGGCTCGCAATGGGACGATGTCGTCCTGTTCGACGAGAGCTTTGCCTTCTCAGAAAGCCGGGCGCGCTGGCTCTATACGGGCATCACGCGGGCGGCTAAACGGCTCTCAGTGGTCGTTTGAGGCACGGATACCTATATTAGGGCCAACCCCAAAAGGAGCCCTAATGGACACGAAGACGTTTCCCGTGACCCGCACCGATGCCGAATGGCGGGCGAAGCTCTCTTCCGAACAGTATCAAGTCATGCGCGCCCACGGGACCGAGCGTCCCGGCAGCTGCGCCCTTCTCGCCGAAAAGCGCCCCGGCACTTTTAGCTGCGCCGGCTGCGATACACCGCTGTTCGAAGGCAAAGTGAAATTCGAAAGCGGCACCGGCTGGCCGAGCTTCAACGAGCCGATCCCCGGCGCCACGGAAGATTCGGTCGACGACAGCTATTTCATGCGCCGCACCGAAGTGCATTGCGCGACCTGCGGCAGCCATCTCGGCCATGTCTTCCCGGACGGCCCGCCGCCGACGGGTCTGCGCTATTGCATCAACGGCGTCGCGCTGAACTTCACCCCTGCCTGATGCCGCTTCTCTTCTCCTACGGCACGCTGCAGCAGAAAGAGGTGCAGCTCGGCACGTTCGGCCGCGAGCTCGGCGGGACAAAAGATGTCCTGCCGGGCTATGCGCTTTCGACCGTGCTGATCACGCATCCCGATGTCGTTGCACTCAGCGGCATGGAAGAACATCTGATCGTGCGGCCGGGCAAAATCTCCGATGAGGTTTCGGGCACGGTGTTCGAGATCACGGCCGAGGAGCTGACGCAGGCCGACAGCTACGAGACCGATGATTACGAGCGGGTGGAACTTCCGCTCGCCTCCGGCCTCCGTGCTTTCGTTTACGTCGCCGCACAATAGAAAAGGCGCGGGTGTTGCGGCACCCGCGCCTTCTGTGTTCGCCTGGCTCTGGCTCGAACGGCGCTACATCCGCACCGGGGCTGGAGCTTCGAGCGAAACCTCTTTAGGCGAGTTCCTTCTTCTTGAACTTCGCCGCCTCGTCCGAACCGCCGGTCGCATTGCCCTTCGAGTAGGAATGCGCGCCGACGCCGGCAAGCTGGCCGCCCTGCACGATCAGATATTCGTCGCGGATCGGACGGTTCTCGAAAATGCATTCGAGAATTTCACGCGTGCCGGCGGCATAGCGCGTCTGCGCCGAGAGCGAAGTGCCCGACATATGCGGCGTCATGCCTTCGTTCGGCATGGTACGCCAAGGATGATCGTTCGGTGCCGGCTGCGGGAACCACACATCGCCCGCGTAACCGGCGAGCTGACCCGATTCCATGGCACGCACGATCGCGTCGCGGTCGCAGAGCTTGCCGCGCGCCGTGTTGACGATATAGGCGCCGCGCTTGAACAGCTTGAGCGTCTGATCGTTGATCATGTGCTCGGTTTCCGGATGCAGCGGGCAGTTCAGCGTGATGACATCGCACACCGGGTACATGTCTTCCCGCTTGGCGTGCCAGGTGAGGTTCAGCTCCTTCTCGACCGACTCCGGCAGGCGGTGACGATCGGTGTAGTGGAGCTTGACGTCGAACGGCGCGAGACGCCGCAGAACGGCCAAGCCGATGCGGCCCGCGGCAACCGTGCCGACATGCATGCCTTCGAGATCGTAGGACTGCTTGACGGCATCGGCGATGTTCCAGCCGCCCTGGCGAACGATGTCATGCGCCGGGATATAGCTGCGGACGAGACCGAGGATCATCATCACAACGTGTTCGGCAACCGAGATCGAGTTGCAGAAGGTGACTTCGGCGACGGTGATATTGCGTTCCATCGCGGCCTGAAGATCGGTGTGGTCCGAACCGATACCGGCGGTGAGGATCGCTTTCAGCTTCGGCGCCTTAGCGATGCGCTCGGCCGTCATATAGGCCGGCCAGAAGGGCTGCGAGATGACGATTTCGGCATCGTGCAGGTGCTTGTCGAGTTCGGAATTCGCGCCGTCTTTCGAGGACGTCACCACATATTCATGACCGAGACTTTTGAGCCATTTGGCAAGGCCGAGACCGCCGGAGACCGAGCCCAGCATTTCACCCGGCTTGAAATCGATGGCTTTGGGCGTCGGCGCCGTCTGGCCGTCTGCGTATGTCTTGATCTCCGGAATGCTGTCGCGGGCATATTTCGGCGGGAAACCGCCCTTCGGATCGTCGTAAAGAACAGCAACAATTTTTGCCATGACCAGTCCTCCCGAACTGTCACCGCCCGCGCCTCCTTCAGGCAAAACTCACCTGTTGCCGCAAACGATATCTGCGGCCCGGAAGCTGTATTGACTTCGGGCGATATGCCAACGCCATGCGCGCCGGCTTCTGCACGCTATGTGTGGCGTGCGGCCGCAGCGTTCAAACTGTTTGTTTTTGTATTTCGATAGTTACGGTCTATCGAAACCGATATCCCGTTCCAGCTTCAGGCGAACTTCGGGGAGCGCCGCCACGGCGCGGAGCGCGCGGGCCAGCGGCTGCAACGGCTCACGTTCGGCAACGACGAGCCCCACTTCGTGCTGCGCGCTCGGCTCGACCAACGGCAAAGTCGTGAGCCCGTCGAGCTGGCCCATGACCGCAAGATAAGTATGCGGCAGAACGGTCGACCAACGCGTCGTCGTCAGATGCTGAAGCAGTGCGAAGGGCGAATTCGTCTCGAAAACAGGCCGCACCACCTGCCCCGCTTCGCGGAAATGCATGTCGAGAATGCGCCGGTTCTGCATATCGCCGGTCAGCAGCCCGAGCGGCAGGCCCGCCGCTTCTTCCCAGGTCACATTCTTGCGCGTGTCGAGATCGGTGCCTGCGGGCGTGACGAGAACATACCGCTCCTTATAGAGCGGGAATGTACGCACGCGCGACAAGGGTTCGTTGTCGAGATAGGTGACGCCGGCATCGAGATCGAAAGCATCGAGCCCGCGCTGGATCTCCTGGGACGTATAGGACAGAACCTGGATGGTCGTGCGCGGATGGGCTTCGGCGAACGGCTCGGTCAGCCAGTGAACGAGTGGCAAAGCCACGGGAATGACGCCGATCTTGAGCTGGCCGGTCATGCCCTCGCGCAGGCCCCCGAGCTCCTGCGTCAGCCCTTCATAATCGGCAACGACACGCTGCGCCCAAGCGAGAACCCGCTCGCCTTCGGCGGTGAAGCCGACGAAACGGTGCCCGCGCTCGACGACGAGCACGCCAAGCGTTTCCTCGATCTGCTTGATGCCGGCCGACAGGGTCGGCTGGGTCACATTGGAGGCCGCGGCTGCACGGGCGAAATGGCGTTCGCGCGCCAGGGCCGTGAGATATTGGAGCTGCCTTATAAGCATTGCCGATAGATAAGCGCGGCGGGCTGTCGCAGCAATGAAAATCGATAGGCTAGAGCTATTTCAAAAAGCAGAGTTAAAAGGTATCTCCTATCAATAGATAGAATATATCAGTTTGATCCCAGGGCTTAAGCGGCGTCATAAGCAGCGAAATTCCTAAAACTTCGCAGGCCGCCCATGAACGCCCTTGCCCAGGAGCTCACCGCTTCCGCCCCGATTGCCGTGCCGGTACTCGACTGGGCCAAGACCTATGACCGTCTGGCCCAGATGGAGACGCAGTTCACCCAGCATCAGATCGATATGATGCAGCTCACCCGCGCGAAGACGGTGCTCGATATCGGCTGCGGCTCCGGCCGCCTTGCGATCCCGATGGCCCGCCTGGCCAAAAACGTGACCGCGCTCGACGCCTGCCCCGATCTTCTCGGCCGCTGCGGCGCGAACGCCAGCGAAGCCGGCCTTGCCAATGTCATCGCCCATCAGGCCGATTGGGATGCGCTGATCCCCGGTAAAGATCTGCCACGGCACGATGTCGTCGTCGCCTCGCGCTACAATGGCGAACTCGATCTGATGAAACTGGATTCGGCGGCGAACCTGCTCGTCTATGTTCAGCTCTTCTCCGGCCCCAGTACAAAGGCGCTGCTCAACGCCCTGCTCGAAGGCATTGTGGCGCCCGAGCCGGAAGCGGATGTCGAGCAATCCGGAGTGACGACGATTTTCAACGAACTGACCGGCTTCGGCATCGAGCCGAATGTCGTTCACGTTCCGACGGCCTTCACCCGCTGGTACCGCGACGAGAAGGAAGCGCTGTCCGATTTCGACTGGCTCGGCGTCGACAGCGCGCTCACGCCGATCCTCCACCGCAATATCCGCCGCTTCCTCGCGCCGGCGCCGCATGGCGGCTTCCGTTTCCTGTTCGGAACGAAATGCGCGATCGTCTGGTGGCGCAAATAATCTGAAGTTCTGCTGAGGCGCCTGCCCAAGCAGCCTTGAGGCCCGGTCCGCGTGACGATGCGGGCCGGGCTTTTTTCGTTCAGTTGACGGCAGACGCGATGGCGCTTTCGAGCAGTGCATACTGCTCGCACTTCGTGCCGCAAATCTCGCCGATCTTTTTCAGCTCGGCTTTGGCAAGATCGAGCTTGCCGCTGGCGACATAACCTTCGCCGAGATATTCGCGCGTATCGGCATTCGACGGATCGATGGCGAGCGCCTGATGATAGAAGCCGATCGCTTCTTCCGTCTGACCCGATTTGCGCAGGCTATAGCCGATATAAGTGAGCGCGACCGGATCCTTGTTCTGCACAAGGCCGAGAACTTCCAGCGCCTCGTAATAACGCTCGGACTTAGCGAGGGCCCGGCCCGTCGCAATCAGATCCTTATCCGATACGCCCGATTTTTTCTCGACGCATTTTTTCTGCGACGAATCCCACACCTGCCCCTTCGGGCATTCAGGGGGCGCATTTGTCGACGAGCCCGTATCGGCGGCAAATGCTGCGGACGACAGGAAAACAACTGACAGAGCCGGAATGAGGATTTTCATGGAGAGTCTCCGGGGGATGGGCAGACAGTCTGCGCCCGAAGGCATGATCGGACAACCTACTTACGGCTGAAGAAAGGCTGCGCGAAATGGTGCAGCACGATTCCGCTGGATGTCGCCACATTTAACGAATCGAAGCCCCCGGCCATGGGGATCGACACGGTTTGTGTCCGCGTCAGAAATTCCTCTGGAAGACCCATGCCTTCCGCCCCGAAAACGAGGGCGCTGCGCTGAGGAGGCACGACATCCGCGAGCGCCACCTCCCCACGCGGAGAAAGCGAGAATGTCCGAAATCCGCTGTGTTCGAGAAGACCGAGAACATCCTCCCCATCCATAAGCCGCGCATAAGGCACGGTGAGCACGGAGCCGACCGAAACGCGGATCGATTTGCGGTAGAGCGGATCGCAGCTCTCCGCATCGAGCAAAACAGCATCGGCGCCGAAGGCCGCGGCGTTGCGGAACAGCCCGCCCATATTGTCGTGATTGGCGATGGCTTTGAGAACCAGCACCAAAGCCTTCTCCGGCAATTGCGCGAGAAGCTCGGAGACCGGCCGTGCAGGTGCCGATTGTCCGAGCGCGAGAATGCCGCGGTGCAGATGAAAGCCGGCGATCTGATCGATCACCTCCTGCCCCGCGCCATAGACCGGCACGCCCGGCGGCAGCGCTTCCAGGAGCGGCCTCAGTTTCTCGGCGCGCTTGGCATCGATCAGAACTTCCAGCGGCCTGTGGCGGGCCGATTGCACGAGCCCGCGCAGCACAACTTCGCCTTCGGCGATAAACCGGTTTTCGCGCCCCACAAGGTCGCGCTCGCGTATGTCACGAAAAGCGGCTATGCGGGGATCGTCCGGGTCGGTTACGTTCAGCAGGTTCATCGCGGCTCCATAGCACGCTGAACCCAATCTGGGCTTGCACCGTTGTGCAAGGCTAGGAGCCGTGTATGCGTTTGTTCGGCGTATGGTTTGTGCTGTTTGTTCTGATGCTTAGCCTCCCCGCCTTGGCCGGGGACGAGCTTGCTATGGACAATGTCAACGGTGCCCGGCTGGGGGATGAGGCTGGCCCGGCGGTCGTTTTGAAAACCCAGATCCTTCTCGACCGCAGCCGCTATTCACCCGGCGTCATCGACGGCGTTTCGGGCGATGCCACCGGGATCGCCATCAAAGCCTTCCAGATCGACAACGGGCTGAAACCGACCGGCACGATCGACGAAGAGGGTTTTGCGAAGCTCACCACGGCGCATCCCGAACCGGTTCTCGTCCGCTACACGATCGAGCCCGAGGATGTCGGTGGGCCGTTCGCCGAAAAGATTCCGGACAGCATAAGCGAGATGGCGAAGCTCAAGCGGCTTGCCTTCACCTCGCCGCGCGAACTTCTGTCCGAGCGCTTCCATATGAGCGAGGACTTGCTCTCGCAGCTGAACCCCGAGGCTGATTTTTCAAAAACCGGCACGGAGATCGTGGTCGCCGCCGTCCATCAGACGGAAGGCCGCTCAGCGGCGAAAGACAAAATACGCGCCGAGCGCCTCATCGTCGACAAAAGTGAAAGATCCTTGCGCGTGCTCGGCCGGGACGAGGATCTGATCGCCTTCTATCCGGCAACGATCGGCAGCGACGAGACGCCCGCGCCCGATGGCGAGGCCGTCATTACGCGCATCGCCCGCGGCCCGACCTGGAATTACGATCCGAAGCTCGAGCTTTACGGCCATAAAGACCGGCCCGACCAGAAGATGACGATCAAGGCCGGACCGAACAATCCGGTCGGCACGGTCTGGATCGCCATCAACCGCAATCATTACGGCATTCACGGCACGGCCGAGCCGGAGAAAATCGGCAAGAATGTCTCGTCCGGCTGCGTGCGCCTCACAAACTGGGATGTCGAGGAACTCGCCGGCTTCGTCCGCAAGGGCGTGAAGGTCGTGTTTCAGGAATAGGCGTCAGCCTTGGTGCTTTGCCCATGACCGACACTTACAATCTCGCACGCTTTGTCGAAGCCCAGGAGCGTGTCTATGACGCGGTGACGGCCGAACTCGGACGCGGCCAGAAGGTGAGCCATTGGATGTGGTTTATCTTTCCGCAATTGAAAGAGCTCGGCCGGTCGGAAAGGGCCTTGTTCTACGGGATTTCGTCGCTCGACGAAGCTCGGGCCTACCTCGATCATCCAGTTCTTGGGGATCGGCTGCGCGAGTGCACTGGCATCATCAACAAGGTCGAAGGCCGGAGCGCCTATGAGATTTTCGGGCCGACGGACGAGATGAAGCTGAGATCGTGCCTGACGCTGTTTTCAAAAATCTCTGCGCCTTCGGTTTTTAACGAAGTACTCGAGAAATATTTCGGCGGCACGCCCGATCCCGAAACGCTGAAAATCCTCGCCCGCTAGTCATCGCCTGGTTATCGCGGGCGCTCTCATGTCGTCGCGCTTGATGAACGCGACCAGCGTGTAGCTGATCAACATCAGCAAAAACCACGAGCCGAGCTTGCCGAAGCTCACAAGCGCCCATCCGGATTTTTGGTTCGGGTACATCCAGGTGCGCGTGAACGTGCCGATATTTTCCGCAAACCAGATAAAGACGGCGACCAGCGCAAGGCCGAGCAGAAGCGGCATCCAGCGCTTCGACCGCCAGTTGATGAAGTAGATGCGCGTCTTGAAGAACAGCGCAAAGGACACGGCGAAGAGTTCGAGCCGGACATCCGGGATGTAGTGGTGGCTGTAGAAATTGATGTAGATCGCAAGACTGAGAAGGCCGAGCGCCCAGAGCGGCGGATGATCGGTGAACTCGAAGTGAAAGAGCCGCCAGGCGCGCGCGATATAGCTGCCAATGCAGGCATACATGAAGCCGGTAAAGAGCGGCACACCGCCGATACGGAAGAAGGCTTCTTCCGGATAGATCCATGAGCCGACCGAGGTTTTGAACACCTCCATCACCGTTCCAACGACATGATAGACGAAGATGATCTTCGCCTCCTCAAACGTCTCGAGCTTGAACGCAAGCAGCGCGACCTGCACAAGAAGCGCGGCAAGAAACAGAAAATCGTAGCGGTGGAGCGGTGCGTTCGCGGGATAAAGCAGCCAGGTCGCGACGATGAGCCCGACCATGATGCCGCCGAACAGGCAGGCCCAAGCCTGCTTCATGCCGAAGCGCAAAAACTCATAGAGGGATGCGGAGAGCGGCGATGCCGCCATCCGCGCGCCGATGCGCGCCTCAGCGGCGATGAAGGGTTTGAGGATGTCCCAGGTCGCGGCCGCGCTTACAGGCGCCGTCTTTCTATCGGCCTTTTCCTGCACGGTCAGTTGTCGCCTTTGCCCTCGACGTGAAAGACATGCAGGACGCGATGCAGGATCGGCGCGAGGATAAAGCCCGTGGCGATGACAATGATGAGGCCGGAGAAAATCGCGTAGCAGCCGGCGAATATTTTCGCCGCATCGTTCGAGAGATCGGCGACCGGCCCCATGCCCGACAAGATCATCGCGGCGTTCTCAAAAGCATCGACAAGGCCGAGGCCGCCGAAGATCATGTAACCGGCAACGCCAATCGTAAGGCCGACCGCCGTGATCGCCAGCCATAAACCAACGGCCAGCAACATGCGGTGAGCGAAGGCGCGCGGCGTCGCGAGCTTCTGACGGCGGCGTTCGAACTGCGTCCACATATCTGTCTCCGCTTCAATCCTAGTCTGAGATGAGTTCAACACCCATACGCCAGCGGCGCTCGGCGCCGGGCTTGATACGGACGATGCCAGGCTTATCCCAGATTTCGCCGTCAAAGCCCGCCGGATCGGAATGGCCCTGCCAGGGTTCGATGCAGACAAAAGGCGCGCCCGGTTTCGACCAGATGCCGAGATGCGGCGTATTGGGAAAACTGATCTTCAGTCTCGGTCCCTCGCCCGCTCCGTAGATGACGCTGCGGCTCGCAAGCTCCGTGAAAATCAGCGCGTCCTTGGTGAAAAGGTCGTCGCGCAGAAGAAGCTCGTGGCCTTTGATCGGGCTTGCGAGCGGCGCCGGCTCGAGAAGGCCTTGCGCGTTCAAGAGCCGCAAAGGCCCCTTCTCTTCGCGCTCAAAGGCAATGCGATAATCGGCGCGCGGCGCGCCATAGGGTAGCGGCCACAGAAAAGCCGGGTGATAGCCGAAGCTCGCCGGCATGTCTTTCGAACCCGTATTGACGATATCCGCCGATATATCGAGCCGGTTGCCGGACATCGAAAAGTTCAGATCGAGCCTGAACTCGAACGGATAGACGGCGCGCGTCTCGTCATCGGCTTCGAGGCGGAACACCGCATGATCCGCTCCGCTTTCGGCGAGCGCAAACTTTCGCCTGCGGCCGAAACCATGGCGCGGCAGTGTGTAGGCGTTGCCGTCGACGCGATAAGTGTCGCCGTTCAGCGTGCCGATGATGGGAAAGAGAATGGGCGCCCGGCCGGGCCAGACGGCGGGATCGCCGTTCCACAACAGATCGCGTCCCGTCTCATCGCGCAGCGATGAAAGTTCGGCGCCGAGCGGGTTGATAGAAGCGGAAAGGCCGCGACCCGCGATGGAAATCACATCGGGGGACACGGCCTTCTCTCAATCTCAGTTGTCGAGGAAGCTGCGGAGCTTGCGCGAGCGCGAGGGGTGCTTCAGCTTGCGCAGCGCCTTCGCCTCGATCTGGCGAATACGTTCGCGCGTCACCGAGAACTGCTGGCCGACTTCTTCCAGCGTGTGGTCGGTGTTCATGCCGATGCCGAAGCGCATGCGCAGCACGCGCTCTTCGCGCGGCGTCAGCGTTGCAAGCACGCGCGTCGTCGTTTCGCGAAGGTTCGACTGGATCGCCGCATCGATCGGCAGGATCGCATTCTTGTCTTCGATAAAATCGCCGAGATGCGAATCTTCCTCGTCGCCGATCGGCGTTTCGAGCGAGATCGGCTCTTTGGCGATCTTCAGAACTTTGCGCACTTTTTCGAGCGGCATTGCGAGCTTTTCCGCCAATTCTTCCGGCGTCGGCTCACGGCCGATTTCGTGCAGCATCTGGCGCGAGGTGCGGACGATCTTGTTGATCGTCTCGATCATATGGACCGGGATGCGGATGGTGCGCGCCTGGTCAGCGATCGAGCGGGTGATCGCCTGACGGATCCACCACGTCGCATAGGTCGAGAATTTGTAGCCGCGGCGGTATTCGAACTTATCGACCGCCTTCATCAGGCCGATATTGCCTTCCTGAATGAGATCGAGGAACTGCAGGCCGCGGTTTGTATATTTCTTGGCGATGGAGATGACGAGGCGGAGATTCGCTTCGACCATTTCCTTCTTGGCCTGACGCGCTTCCTTCTCGCCCTTCTGCACCATCTGGACGATCTTGCGGAATTCACCGATCTCGAGACCGGTTTCGGCCGCCAGCGTCTGCACATCGGCGCGGATATTCTTGATGTGGTCCTTCTCGTTGCCGATGAAGTCCTTCCAGCCGCGCGCCGCGAGCTTGCCGACACGGCGGATCCAGTTCGGATCGAGCTCGGAGCCCTGGTGCTGCTTCAGGAAATCGACGCGGTCGACGCCATAGCTGTCCGCAAGGCGGAACAGGCGGCCTTCAAGCGAAACGAGGCGCTTGTTGATGTCGTAGAGCTGCTCGACCAGCGCTTCGATGCGGTGCGCATTGAGCGACAGCGATTTCACGTCTTCGACGATCTGATCTTTGAGCGTCTTGTATTTGCGTTCCTGCGCCGGCGTCAGGCGCGCATTCTGCATGCGCTGCTCGACATTGGCGTCCTGCAGGCGGCGCAGCTTCTTATAATTGTCGGCGATGTTGTCGAAGGTCTCGACGACCTGCGGCTTCAGTTCGGCTTCCATCGCGGCGAGCGAGGGATTGCCCTCATCATCCTCGTCGTCGAGATCGCCCATGGGCGGCGCATCGCCTTCCGGCAGATCGTCATCGCTCTCGCCCGGACGGCGCGCGCCCGGCTGTACCGGAGCACCCGGCACGGGAATGCCGCCCTCGCCCGTTTCGAGCGGCGCCGGAATGGCTTTCGCTTCGGGACCGGCATAGGTCGCTTCGAGATCGATGATGTCGCGCAGAAGAATTTTGGCGTCTGCGAGTTCGTCGCGCCAGATGATAATGGCCTGGAAGGTCAGCGGGCTTTCGCAAAGGCCCGCGATCATCGCCTCGCGGCCGGCCTCGATGCGCTTTGCGATCGCAATTTCGCCCTCGCGCGACAGAAGCTCGACCGAGCCCATTTCGCGCAGATACATACGAACCGGATCGTCGGTGCGGTCGGACGGTTCTTTCGCGGTCGAGGTGGTCGCAACAGCGCGCGGCGCCGTCTCGACGACATCGCCACCCTCATCGTCATCATCGTCGTCCGCGCGGTCGCCTTCGCTCTCGGCTTCTTCGGCGTCGACGACATTGATGCCCATCTCGCTGAGCATCGCCATGATGTCTTCGATCTTGTCGGGATCAGTCTGATCGGACGGCAGAACTTCGTTCAGTTCGTCGTGGGTAACGTAGCCGCGCTTCTTGGCGGCTTTGATCATCCGTTTTACAGACTGGTCGTTGAGGTCGAGGACGGCGCCATCGGGTCCCTCCGTTGCGGGAGTTTCCGGGGCCTCTTCCTTGGTCGCGGCTTTATTGGCTGCCATGTGTTCCGTATCTCTCACGGGCCGCGGCCCGGTCCAATCCAAATATAGCGCACAGCCCGCGGGTGAATATCCGCACGCGAATCTGTGCCCTGTTCTTGTCTGCGAACCGTATTAAATCGCGATTAACCACGCCAAACGGCTCGAATCTATCAGAAACTCCGCGCAGGCCGGCCCGAGGCAGCGCCGAAGCCCTCAATTGTGGACTCCGTGCCCTCAACCGTCCTGAGTTGATGCTGGATATCCGCGAGGCGCGAAAAATTCTCCTCGCTCAGGTCCTGCCCCAGAGCGGCCTCTGCCGCGCGAAGCTCCTTATTTAACGCATGAGCCTTCTGATGCAAGGCAAGGCTATGCAGGAAGCCTGTCTCGGCATCGAGGTCGTCTGCCGCAGGGGCCGCCCACCAGAGGCCGGGGGTCAGGGCCGCCTCGGCCCGGGCCAGGCTCGCGGATAGACCAGCACGGGCAATGGCGGCCTCCATCAATTCCTGGCTGTCCCCCTCCCCATGGGCCGCGGCGTCGATGGCGGCCCCCCTGAGGCGGGCCAGATCCGGCGAAGTCAGCTCGATTTCGGACAGGGTTTCGGCGTGGCGCTCGATCAGGCGGGGGTGGCGGATAAGGGCCACGAGGAGCGCCGCTTCCCGGACCTTGATCCGGCCGGCCCCGGCGGCCTGCCTCAATCCGGCGCTCGGACGGATGGCCTCGCGAAGACCTGCTTTCGGGCGCCGCTCGCCATTATTCCAGGGGCGGCGCTGAAACGGCACGGGAGCATTGACCGGCTGAGGCGCAAACATCTGAAACTTCTCAGCCATTGCCGTCATATAGTGCCGGCGCACCGTCTCGTCCTGGATGAGTTTGACGAGATCCTTGATGCGGCGCTCGAGCGCCGCCCGGCGCTCCGGCGTATCGGTTGGGCCGGCGTCCAGCTCCCGCTCCCACAGCACATCGACCAGAGGCCGCGCCTGGGCGATGACATTTTCCATAGCGTCGCGGCCCGCCGCCTTCACCAGATCGTCCGGGTCCTGCCCGTCGGGAAGAAAGGCAAAGCGCAGCGAGCGACCGGGCTTCAGATGCGGCAAAGCGGTATCGACCGCACGGTGCGCGGCACGCTGGCCGGCTTTATCGCCGTCAAAGCAGAGCACCGGCTCCGGGCCCATACGCCACAACAGCTCCATCTGACCTTCCGTCAGGGCCGTGCCGAGACCTGCCACCGCATTGCCGATACCCGCCTGCGCCAGCGCGATCACATCCATATAGCCCTCGACGGAAATCGCGTTTCCGGCCTGATGCGCGGCGGTGCGAGCTCTGTGGTGATTGAAGAGGACATGGCCTTTGTGAAAGAGCGGGGTCTCGGGCGAATTGAGATATTTCGCTTGCGCATCGGCCTGCATGGCGCGGCCGCCAAAGGCGATAATGCGCCCGCGCGCATCCTGGATCGGGAACATGATGCGATCCCGGAAACGATCGAACGGCTCGCCGATATCCTCGCCATGGATGACAAGGCCCGTTTCCATCAGGGCCTCGATCGGAATGTTCTGCGCCAGCAGATGGGCCTTCAGCCCGTTGCGGTCTCCCGGCGCAAAGCCGAGGCGGAATTCGGTGCGCGTTGCCTCCGTCAGGCCGCGCTTGTCGAGATAGGCGCGCGCCGCCTGTCCGGCGCGGCCGGCCAAAGCCGCCTCGAAATATTTCGCCGCCATGTCCATGACATCGACGAGGGTGCGCTTGCGCTCGGCACGTTCCTGCTCCTGCGGCGCGGATTTCGGCACTTCGAGACCGGCCTGCCCGGCCAGCCGCTCCACGGCTTCGGGAAAGGAGACGCCTTCCGTTTCCATGAGAAACCGGAAGATGTCTCCGTGCTTACCGCTTGAAAAACAATGATAAAACCCCTTTGCGTCATTGACGAAAAAGCTCGGGGATTTCTCTTTGTTGAAGGGCGACAGGCCGGCCCATTCGCGCCCTTTTTTCTTCAGCTGGACGCGCCGCCCCACGACTTCCGACACCGGAAGCCGGGCGCGGATCTCATCGAGGAATTCGGGGGTGAAGGCCATGCGCCATTATAGTGCGCTATTGGTGCACCCAATAAGGTCCGAACGTCGCGATGCCGCCCTGTGGACAACCGAATCAGGCGCGGACGAGATGCCGGTTCCAGTGCTTCTCCAGCGCCCGGAAGAGATGAACGAGGATGAAGGACAAAGCGAGATAGATGATGCCCGCGGCGGTGAAGATTTCGACCGGGGTGTAGGTTTTGGCGATGATCGTGCGCGCCATGCCGGTGAGATCAAGCAGCGTGACGGTTGAGGCCAAGGCGGATGCTTTGAGCATCAGAATGACTTCATTGCCATAGGCCGGCAGCCCGATGCGCGCCGCGCGCGGAAGAATGATCCGCCGATAGGCCGCAAGGCGCGACATGCCGAGCGCCCGCGTTGCTTCAATCTCGCCCGCCGGCACGGCCATAATGGCTCCGCGCAGAATTTCGGAAATGTAAGCGCCGGTGTGCAGGCCCATCGTCAGCACCGCGCACCAATAGGGATCGCGCAGCACGGTCCAGAAGATGCTGTTCCTCACCGCTTCGAACTGACCGAGCCCGTAATAGACAAGGAAGAGCTGAACGAGGAGCGGCGTGCCGCGAAAGAAGAAGATATAGGCGTAAGGCAGACCGTAGACGAGCGGATTGGGAGACACGCGCGCCAGCGCCGTCGGCAGCGCGATCACAAGCCCGATGATGCCCGACACGACAACGAGCTGAATGGACAGCACCGCTCCGAGCAGAAGCTGCGGGAAATAATGAAGCATGAGCTCGAAATTCATGCGTTTACCCGCCGAATTCCGCGGTTCACGCGCTTTTCGAGAATATGCAACACCCCGGTCGCAACGACGGTGATGCCGAGATAGATCAGCGCGGCGGTCAGATAAAAGGTGAAGGGCTGTTTGGTGACGCCGGTCGCAACCGATGCCTTGCGCATCACTTCTTCAAGGCCGATGACCGAGACGAGCGCGGTGTCCTTCATCATCACCATGAAGAGATTGCCAAGGCCCGGCAGCGCAATGCGCCAGAGCTGCGGCAGGATGATCTTCCAGAAGATGCGCGTCTTGCCGAGGCCGAGCGCCTGCCCCGCCTCCATCTGGCCGTTCGGAATCGTCAGCAGCGCGCCGCGGAAAACTTCCGTGGCATAGGCGCCGAAACAGATGCCGAGCGCCAGCGTTCCGGCGGCAAACGGATTGAGCTCGACATAGCCGCCACCGAACCAGCCGGAGATTGCCGTCAATACGCCGCTCGAGCCGAAATAGATCAGAAGGACGACGACGAGCTCGGGAATGCCGCGAAACACGGTCGAGTAAAAATCGCCGATCCAGCGCAAAACGCGCAGCGACGACGATTTAAGCGTCGCACCGAACAGGCCGAGGCTGAGACCCAGAACAAGCGAAGCAAGGGCCAGCTGGATCGTCATCCAGGTGCCCAGCGCCATCTGATGGCCGAAGCCGTAAAGATCGATCATCGGCGTCCGGAGGGAAGAAGGGCCGTCCACTTAAACTTGGCTGTTGCCGAGTTAAGCACATGAAACCCCAGCTCAGGCAAGCCCGAGCCAGGTGGACGGCCCTTTGTTGCGATCAGCGAATCGAGAAGGGGAAGTACTTCTTATTGATCGTGTCGTAGGTGCCGCTTTCGATAACCTTTTTGAGAGCGGCGTTCAGCTTGGCGAGGAGCTCCTTGTCTTCCTTGCGCACGGCCATGCCGATCTTGTCGTCATCGAACACCGGCTTGTCCTTGAACTCGAAGTTCTTGCCGGTCGGGCTCTGCAGCCAGTCATAAGACAGGAAGGCGTCGGCGAGCACCGCATCGGTGCGGCCCGCTTCAAGATCGAGCCAGGCATTTTCCTGCGTGTCGTAGAGCTTCACATTGGTGCCGGCGCCGATGTTCTTTTCGATCCATTCGGCGGCGATCGTCGCGCGCTGCGCGCCGATGATCTTCTTTTTCAGGTCTTCGGGTTTCACCGAGAGCTCTGTGCCCTTCTTGGCGACGAACTGAAGCTTGTTCGAATAATAGGGGTCGGTGAAGTTCACGACCTTTTGGCGTTCTTCGGTGATCGACATGGACGCGGACACGAAGTCGAACTTCTTGTTCACGAGCGCGGGGATCATGCCGTCCCAATCCTGGGTGACGACGGTGCAGGTCACCTTCATCTCAGCGCACATCGCCTGCGCGATGTCGATGTCGAAGCCGACGACATTGCCGGCGGTGTCCTTTGTGTTGAAGGGCGGATAGGCGCCTTCCGAACCGATTTTCAGCGTCGTCTGGGCGGACGCCGCCGTAACGCTGAGCGCGGCAAGCGCGGCCGCGGCGATGACAGTGAATTTCATGTTGGTACGGGCTCCCTGTTATTGTCCTCGCGCTGTGTTGCCATGAACTGTTTGCAGCGCGGAGATTGCGGATTGTCAAAAACCTGTTGCGGCGTCCCCTGCTCTTCGATCCGTCCGGCATGCAGGAAGATCGTTCGCGTGGAGACGTTGCGGGCAAAGCGCATTTCGTGGGTCACGAGCAGCATCGTGCGCCCTTCCTGGGCGAGCGCCTGAATGACGCCCAGGACTTCGCCGACCATCTCGGGGTCGAGAGAAGATGTCGGCTCATCGAACAGAATGATCTTCGGTTCCATAGCAAGTGTACGTGCAATGGCGGCGCGCTGCTGCTGGCCGCCCGAGAGCATCATCGGATAGCTCTGCGCCTTGTCGCCGATGCCGACTTTCGCAAGCAGCTTCTCGGCCCGCAAAACGGCCTCGGCATAGGACAGACCGAGCACCTGCATCGGCGCTTCGATGATGTTCTGCATCACGGTCATATGGGGCCAGAGATTAAAATTCTGGAACACGAAGCCGAGATTGGCTCTGAGCCGCGAGATCTGGCGCGCATCTGCCGCGCACAGCGTGCCGTTACGCTGGCGGCGCATACGTATTTCTTCGCCGTGCAGCGTGATCCTTCCCTCATCGGGCGTCTCAAGCAGGTTCAGGCAACGTAGAAGAGTCGATTTGCCGGAGCCCGACGTCCCGATGATGGAGATGACGTCGCCGGTGCGGGCCTCGATATCGATGCCCTTCAAAACTTCGAGAGCGCCGTAGCGCTTCGTTATGCCTTTCGCCTCAAGTGCGGGCGAAGCGGCCGCCGGATCGGGCAAATACGCCCCCTTATATTTACGCGGGCCAGTCTGTGCGGGACCGTTCCTTGTGTCAAATCAAGGCACTCCGGCGTTCGCAAACACCGTGCCAGCAATGCAATACCAAGTTGCAATAAAAAAGCCCGGCGTGAAGCCGGGCTTTAGTCGGAGTGAAGCTCCGCGGTCTGATCAGACCGTCTTCAAATTCGCAGCCTTGGTCTTACCGCGATCGGCAACAACTTCGAACTCGACCTTCTGGCCTTCGTTCAGAGTGTAGATGCCGGCCTGCTCAAGAGCCGTTGCGTGGACGAACACGTCCGGGCCGCCGGTTTCCGGTTGGATGAAGCCGTAGCCCTTTTGCGAATTGTAGAACTTCACAGTACCCGTGGTAGCCATGTGATCTGGCCTCCTAAAAGCATGCCCGACAGGCATGCGCCGCAAATTCGAATTTTGGTGGACTTGCAGCACGAAGGCAGACAAGGCAGTCCAAAAATCCGTCTCATTAACCCGCGGGACAACCCGCCCGCGGGTGCCTCTAAATGGAGCACGGGTCGGCTAAAGGCAAGATCGCGAAACCTGAAAAGAACTTCGCTTCAGGTGCGAAAAATCATTTTGACGTAGTCGCGATAGAGAAGAATTTGGCGCGGCAAAATGCTCGGATCGCGCAGCGCGCGGCCGATGATGAGCGCACCTTCAACCAAAGTTGCAGCCATATCGGCGAGCGCATCGAGATCGACGTCCTCCTTGGGCGCCCGTATTTCTACGATGGCGGCAAACCGCGCGCGGAACCTGCGCCGCCAGATCAGAAAGCTTTCCGCATTCATGTCGCGGATGTGCTGATCGAACAGCTGATCCTGATAGCAAAAGCTCGCGGCAAGGCAGCCGGGATGATTCTCCGGCAGATCGGCGAGACATTCGGCGAAGAGTTTCAGGCCGACAAGAAAGCCGTGCAGCGGATCGTCGTGGAGCTCATCGCCGCGCGCGAAAATTTCGTCGAGCAGCGCGGCATCGCGTTCGAGGTAGCGCAGCATCATCGCCCGCGCGAGTTCGTTCTTATCCTTGAAGTGATAGAAAAAGCCGGACTTCGTGATGCCGACTTCAGCGATCAGCTCCTCGATCGAGGTGGCGGTGAAGCCTTTTGCCAATACGGCGCTTTCCGCCGCTTCGAGAAGGCGGTCGCGGGTCTCAGAGCGTTTCTTGATCGGCGTGTCGAGCATGGCTGCACCTGTACCGGAGGTGCAGTTAGTGCCAAAGTTGTGTTTCCGGAGTATTTCAAGCGCCCAGGGCAAAAAGGGCAACGCGCTGCTTTTACAGCGAATTTGCGTTTATTGAGGCCCTCTACCGCAAGCTTTCTAGGCGCATAGCCCCCCTCCCCATAGTTTCGCGCCCGGGTGGAAAGCCTTTGGAGGGGCTCATGGCGAAGTACAGACAGAACCTGCCGCAGCTCGGCGATGCGGTCTTTCTGACCGATAGCGGCTTAGAAACGACACTGATTTTCCTCGACGGAATAGAGCTTCCCTATTTCGCGAGCTTTCCGCTTCTGAAGACATCCGACGGCAAAAAGCGCCTGCGCGACTATTACGATCTTCATGCCGGCATGGCGGTGCGCGGCGGCATGGGCTTTGTGCTGGAGACGCCGACCTGGCGTTGCAATCCCGACTGGGCGCAAAAGCTCGGCTATACGCTGGCCGAAACCGACAAGGCCAACCGCGATTCCGTTTCGCTGATGGCAGAGGTGCGGCGCGATTTCGAAACCCCGACATCACCCATGGTGATCTCGGGAAATATCGGCCCGCGCGGCGACGGTTATGATCCCGGCAAGATCATGAGTTCGGACGAAGCGATGCGCTATCACGCGCCGCAGATCGCAAGCTTCAAGGCGGCGGAAGCCGATATGGTCTCGGCCTTTACGATGACGAATGTGCCGGAAGCCGTCGGCATCGTGCGCGCCGCAAAGCGCGCCGGTATGCCGGTTGCGATTTCGTTCACGCTGGAGACCGACGGCAAACTGCCGGGCGGCCTGACACTGCGCGATGCGATCGAACTCACCGACGCGCAGACCTCGCATTACGCGGCCTATTACATGATCAATTGCGCTCACCCGACGCATTTCGAGACCGCACTGAAGGCCGGCGAGGCCTGGACACGCCGCATTCGTGGCCTCCGTGCCAATGCCTCAAAGCGCAGCCATGCCGAACTCGATGCGTCGCCCGATCTCGATGCGGGCAATCCGGCGGAACTTGGCCAGCAATATCGCGATCTGCGCCGCATTTTCCGCGGCATTACGATCGTCGGCGGCTGCTGCGGCACCGATCATCGGCATGTTCATGAAATCGCCCGCTGGTGCGAGGCTGTGTCTGCCTGATTGGGCCCGCCTGATCTGGACCGCCTGATTTCCGCCATGGCCGGCGCAGAGTAATCTGCGCCGGCCATGCGATTCCTCATCCCGATCCTTCTCATCCTATCCGTCCTGCCCGCAAAGGCGCAGGACAAGGCCAAGCTTCAATCCGAATTCGCGGGCTGGCTTGAGCAAAAAGTGTGGCCGGATGCACAAAAGGCCAAGGTCTCGCGCCAGACCTTCAATCTCGCTTTCTCCGGCATCGCGCTCGATTTCTCCCTGCCCGATCTCGCCCCGCCCGGCGCGCCTCCGGCCAAGGAGCAGCGCCAGCCGGAATTTCAGACGCCGGGCCGCTACATCACCGAGGAAAAACTTGCGCCGCTGATCGCCGGCGGCCGCGCCCGCCTGACCCAGTGGAAGAAGACGCTCGATACGGTCGAAAAGAAATATGGCGTGCCGCGCGAAATCATCGTCGCCATCTGGGGCCGCGAAACGGGCTTCGGCGCGGTGGGCGGCAACAAGAACGCCATCCAGGCGCTGGCAACGCTCAGCTTCATCGGCGCGCGCCGTGACTATTTCTATCCCGAGCTCATCGCCGCGCTGCAGATCCTCGAAGGCGATCATTTGCCTCTGTCGGAGCTGAAAAGCTCCTGGGCCGGCGCGATGGGCCAGCCACAATTCCTGCCGTCGAAATTTTTGCGCTTTGCCGTCGATCAGGACGGTGACGGGCGGCGCGATATCTGGACATCGGCGCCTGACACGCTCGGCTCGATCGCCAATTTCCTGAAAGGCCATGGCTGGGTCGCCGGCCGCCACTGGGGTACGGAAATCGCGGCGCCTGCCGCCATCTCCTGCACCTATGAAGGGCCGGACAAGCCGCGCCCCGTCTCCGAATGGCTCGGCATGGGCGCAAAGCCCAAAACGGATGCCCTGTCGCGCGCGCCGCAGCTTGCCGGTCACCTTCTCATGCCGGCCGGCCGTCACGGCCCGGCTTTTCTCGTTTCAGAGAATTTCTACGTTCTGAAGACCTATAATGAGTCGGATATGTACGCGCTGTTCATCGGCCATCTCGCCGACCGCTTCACATCCGACGCGAAGATCGGAAGCAGCTGGGACCAGCTGTCCGGCTTTGACCGCTCGGATGTCCGCGTGATGCAGCAGCGCCTTGAGAAACAGGGGCACGATGTCGGCACGACGGACGGGCTTGTCGGTTTCCGTACGCGCGTTGCGCTGGGCATCTGGCAGCAGAAGAAGGGCGAAGCGCCCACCTGTTTTCCGGATGCCGCTCTCGTCGAGCGCGCCGGGAAGTAATTTTCGGCGTCAGCTCTTGCGGCCGATAATATCGGCCTTCGGATCGTGGATCATATAGCCGTTGCGGCCTGTGCGCTTGGCCTGGTAGAGCGCCGCATCCGCTTTCCCGACCGCATCGCCGAGAAGATCGTATTCGGACACCATGGTGCCGCCGATCGAAACGGACAGATCGAGCGGATTGCCGTCCGGCATCATCATGGGATCGGCATTGACCGCGGCGATAAGCTTGCCCGCCATCAAAGCCAGCGAGGTTTTGTTGACGTCGCTTGCCAGAATGATGAACTCATCGCCACCCCAGCGCGCACAGATATCGTAATCTCGCAGAGCGCCGGAAATGCGGGTCGCGACTTCGATGATCGCAAGATCGCCGGTCTGATGGCCGTAGCTGTCGTTGATCGATTTGAAGCGGTCCATATCGACGATCAGGACACCGATATGGCGGCCGCTGCGCTGCGCACGGTTCTGCTCTTTGGCGAAAGCATCGGAAAAGCCGCGCCGGTTCCAGATCTCGGTCATTGGATCAAGGAAAGCGAGCCGCTCCAGCTTCTCGGTGCGCTCCTTCACCATGCCTTCGAGAACATGGGTCTTTTCGCCGACAACCGCGGCCATATGCGTAAACGCCCGCGACAGCGAGCCGATCTCATCCTGACGCGCATCGGCGGGAATGTTGAAATCGCCTTCTGTGACCCGGCGCGTTCCGGCCTCAAGCCGCGCCAGACGGTCGAGCACGCTGCGCTTGAACAGGAATGCGAGCAGCGCCGCCGTCGCCAGCAGCATGGCGACAAGCAGAAAAGCGATCGGCCGGAACAGGCGCCAATCGATGATCTCGTTGATGTCCATCAAAGTGACGTTGAACCAGCCGAGACGATCGAGATAACCGACGCCGACAAGGAAGGTGTGGCCGTCGACCTTCATGAAATCGGAGCGCACCAGAACCTTGCCGGCGGACACTTCGTTCATCATCGCGCGCAGCGTTGCGCGGTCGGCATCGTTGTCGACCAGCCCGAAGATCGTCTTCTTCGATTTCAGGTTCTTTGTGATGGAATGAAAATCGACCTGGCGCGGATCGCGATGCGCCTGCACCGCGCCGTTCAGATCGACGAACATCGACGTTACGCCCGTCTGCGGGATATCGACGACTTCGCGGATGAACTGGGTGAGATCGACGCCGGTGCCGAGAACGCCGACGACATCGCGCCCGTCGCGCACGACGCAATTGATCCAGACCTTGGTGACTTTCAGATTGTCGTCATGATCGACGTTCAGGTGGCAGCCCGATTCAAGATTGATCGTGTTGTAGAACCAGCCGTCGCGCGGATTATCCTCGGAGAGCGTGTAGCGCTTCTGCGCGCCGGCATAGGCATTGTTCGCATCGTTGAAATAGTAATTTCCCGAACGCCGGATCGCGAAGAAATAGGACCGGTCCTTGAACGAGGTCCGGTAGTGCTCGAGTTCGGCGAGGCCGCGGGCGGCCCGCTCACTGCTGTCCTCCTCGCGCGCCCACTCGATGATGGCGGGCGAGCGCGCGGCGGTCTCAGCCAGCGAAACTTCGCGCATCAGGCTTTCCAGTCCGCGGTAACGATCGAACAGGATCTGCTTTTCGGCAAAGAGGGTGCCGATCTTCACAACGGTCGTATCGATGATCCAGAAAAAGGCGGCCGCGGCCGGCACGGCGATCGCAAGCAGCGACATCAGAACGAGCGCAAGCACGCGCCCTTTCAGGCCCGCCGGATAAAGCGGCCATGCCCCCCGATGCTTCATCGCCTTCCCCAAGGCTTCGCGGGATTTGATTCGTCCCGTCTCAATACTCATCGTACTCATCCCTACTGTGCGCAAGTTGATGCTTAGTTGCAAAAGGGATGAGGAACCCTCCTGTAAAAGTCCGCGTTCTCCTTATAATCAAGCAAGGAGGTCCGACATGAACTGGGACATGATCGAAGGCCAGTGGAAGCAGTTCAAGGGCAATGCCAGAGAGACGTGGGGTAAACTGACGAGTGACGATCTCGATGTGGTCGCCGGCAAGCGCGATCAACTCGTCGGCCTCGTGCAGGAGCGCTACGGCTACGCCAAGGACAAGGCCGAGAAAGAGGTCGACACCTGGTCGCGCCGTTTGCACGTCCGGTATGAGGATGCCGGACCGCAGCCGTAACGGTTAGGCGGCGTCCTCGAGCACCTCATCCGTCACGACTTCGAATTTGACGAGCTGGTTCGGCCCAAAAGCGGTCGACAAAGCTACGTCCGTCGCATCGCGGCCACGCGCCATGACAATGCGGCCTATACGCGGATGATTGTGGCGCGCGTCGAAAGTATACCAGGTGCCACCGAGATAGACTTCAAACCAGGCCGAGAAATCCATCGGCGCCGGATCTTTCGGAACGCCGATATCGCCAAGATACCCGGTGCAGTAGCGCGCCGGGATGTTCATGCAGCGACAGAGTGTAATGGCAAGATGCGCGAAGTCGCGGCAGACGCCGATCCTGTCATTATAGCCGCCGAACGCCGTTCGTGTCGCGCAGGCATGCTCATAACCGAACGTGATGCGGTTATGGGCGTAATCGACAATGGCCTGAACGAGCGGCCAGCCTTTCGGCACGGAGGAAAATTCCTTCCAGGCGATGTCGAGAAGGTGCTCGGTGTCGCAATAGCGGCTGCCCAAAAGGAAGAGCAGCACATCGTCCGGAAGATCTTCGACCTGATGCTGAAGCGCCTGCGGCGCGTAGATATCGGGCTCGCCGCTGTCGTGGATGAAGAAATCGGTTTTCACGCTGAAACGGCCGGGCGGCGCCAATACGCGCGTGCAGATATTGCCGAAACTGTCCTTGTAGTCGCGATGGGCGGCATCGGGACTGAAGGTAAAATGCTGCGGCGACAGAAGATCAGGCAAGCGGCTGGGATGCACGCTCAGCATCAGGATCATCGGGGTCGATTGCGGGAGTTCGAATGCGATATCGAACCCGCAGTGGATTTTCATGAAACCTGCTCCATCGCGCCTCTTCTGAAACTGTGCCTTCAGTTCTCAGAAGCAAGACGGGTGCCGCTTTCGGCCCCGGTCAACGCAAAGGCAGGCGAGACGTTCCCTCAGACGGCGGCGTAGCGGCGCTTGTCGAGCGCGATCTCGGACACGTCGACCGAGACTTCCATGCCGAGAACATCGTCCAGATTGCCGGTCCAGGTGCCCCAGAGAGGGATGGCCTGGCGGGGGTCGCGGGCGACGGCGACGCGGATCAGATCCTTGTTGCCGATAATGCCGTTGGTCGGATCGAACTCCACCCAGCCGGCGCCGGGCAGATAGACCTGAACCCAGGCATGGGTGTTGCCGCCGCCGATATGGCCGGCGTGATCGGGAACATAGAGATAGCCGGAGACAAAGCGCGCGGCGAAGCCGAGCGCCCTCACCGCCTCCATCATCAGGACCGCGAAATCGCGGCACGAGCCGCGGCCGGTCGAGAGCGTCGTGATCGGGTCCTGCGTGCCGGCTTCCTGGCGGCCCACATAGACAAAGCTCTCTTTGATCGCGTGGGTAATGTTCATCAGAAGCTGGCCCGTCGGCGTCTCGCCGTCGCTGTCGAGGAAGCGGCGAACCCAGCGGTCGATCTCATGCCCCGGATCGAAATAATGACGCTCGATCGAACGGGCGAGATCGGGCATTTCCTCCGGCCCATAAGTGAACGGATAGCTGCGGGCATAATCTTCCATGCGGAAGTCCGGCGTGTTGGCCGGCAGATGATCGAGCAGCACATCGCTGTCGAAGGTCAGCGTGTCGGCCTCCTGGCCAAAGCTCGCAAGCGCCACGACATTGCCCATCACGTCATGGATCCAGCGCAGATCGACCGGTTCGGGCGTGATGCGCAGCCGCATATCGATCAGGCGCTGGTCATAGCTTTCCTGCGGCCGGAACATCATCCGGTGCTCCCCGAAGGAGACCGGGCGCCGGTAGCGGTAGGTCGTGACGTGGCGGATCGAAAGTCTTGGCATAACCGAGTTTTAGCCCCCGCCCCCGAGTCATGCCAGCGGCAAGCCGAAGTTAAGGTGAAGACCAGAAGTGGAGTGCTTCCAACCTTTTACCTACTTCCAATTGTCTAGACGCCGCATCTGCCTGGCCTGGCGTCCCGCCCGCTAGAAGCCCCCAAGCGGAAAATTGGGGCCGGCCGGGGATTAAAGCCCGCGTCGGCGGCGTATAGGGCGCATGAGCGGAAAAGGGTTCAATGTCACGGGGCAGCTGCCGGCGCTTAAGCGCTATGCGCGGGCTCTGACGCGCGACGAGACCGAGGCCGAAGACCTCGTTCACGACACCGTTCTGCGCGCCTATGAAGGCCGCGGCAGCTTCCGCCGGGACGGCGATCTCAAGCGCTGGCTGTTTTCCGTCCTCCACAACACCTTTGTCTCCGGTCGCCGCAGTGCCCGCGCGCAGCAAAAGCGTCATGACAGCGTGGCCGAACTCACTGAGATGCAAACCGGCGCATCGCAGGAAGCGAGCCTTCGTCTCAATCAGATCCGCGCCGCCTTTTCCGCCCTGCCCGGCGAGCAGCGCGAAGTTCTTCACCTCGTCGCGATCGAAGGTCTCGCTTACGGCGAGGCTGCCGAAATTCTCGGCGTGCCGCTCGGCACGCTGATGTCGCGGCTCGGCCGCGCCCGCGCCGCGCTGCGCGCCTTCGAAGCCGGCGAGACGAATGTTGTGTCCCTTAAGCTTGTGCGAGGCGGCGATGGCGAAAAGTGACAACGGGATCGGCGATGCCGAACTGAACGGCTATGTCGACGGGCAGCTCGATGCGGCGGGCCGTATCGAAGTCGAAGATCATCTCGCGCGCCATCCTGAACTTGCGGCGCGCATCATGGCGGACCTGAGGACGCGCGATGCGCTGCGCCTGGCCTTTCCGCTCGATGCGGAGCCGGCGCAGCGCGCGACGCTGCATGCCGCAAGGAAGCTCGAAAGCGCGCTCGGCCTGCGCCGTTACGTGCCGCTTTTCGGTCGCCTTGCGGCAGCCGTCGTCTTATTCGCGCTCGGCTGGAGTTCTTCGCTCGGCTGGCAGGCGATGACCCGCGCGCCAAACCAGACGGCCATGCTGCAGGAAGCGAGCAGGCTTGGCGATGAGCTCGGCGTGCGCCTGCCGCGTCTGCCGGAAGGCTGGCAGGTTCTATCGGCCGTGCGCACCGACACCACGCAAGGCCCTGGCGTGCGTCTGACTTTCCGCACGCCTGAGTTCGGCAATCTTTCGCTGATCGCGCGCGCAACGCGTGACGTCGACTTCGTGTGGCCGACCGTCAATACGGGCGAAGACTCGAAGATCCATTGGCAGCTCATTTCAGACAGCTACGAGCTGACCTCCAACCTCTCCGGTAAGCCGCTCGAATTTGCGGCGCTGGAACTCTACCAGACGCTCTACTGAGCGGGTGGCAACCCCGAAGAAGCCGGCGCAAAGCCGGCCTGAAGTAGCTTGAACAGGAGAAACGTCCCAGTGAGTGAGAAAGCAAATCCGGCCCTGAGGCCGAACGTATCCGAATCCACGCGATGGATTCAGCTTGCCGTCGGCGTCGTCTGCATGATTGCGACCGCCAATATCCAATATGCGTGGACACTTTTCGTCCCCGAAATCCAGCAGACTTTCGGCTGGGAGCGCGCATCGATCCAGATCGCGTTCACGATCTTCGTCATCGTCCAGACCTGGCTTGCGCCGATCGAAGGCTATTTCATCGATAAGTTCGGCCCGCGGCTGATGGTGGCGTTCGGCGCCGTGTTCATCGGTCTTGCCTGGATCATCAATTCGCAGGCCACGAGCCTTACGGGCTTTTACATCGGCGCTGCCATCGGCGGCATCGGCGTCGGCTCGATCTACGCGACCTGCATCAACAACGCGCTGAAATGGTTCCCGGACCGCCGCGGCCTTGCCGTCGGCCTCACCGCGGGCGGCTACGGCGCGGGCTCTGCCGCAACCATCCTGCCGATCGCGGCGATGATCGACAGCTCGGGCTTCCAGGAAACCTTCTTCTTCTTCGGCATTCTGCAGGGCTCGCTCGCCTTTGCGGCGGCCTGGTTCCTGCGTTCGCCGAAAAAGGAAGAGATCAAGACCTCCGACAAGATCGTCCAGTCGCGCCGCGACTACACGCTGAAGGAAGCGATGAGCACCAGGCTCTTCTGGCTGATGTTCTTCATGTTCATCTGCGTCGTCACCGGCGGCATGATGGCGGTCGCCCAGCTCGGCGTCATTGCCCAGGACCTCGGCGTGAAGGAGTTCGAGGTCAATATGTACTTCTTCACCATGGCGGCCCTGCCGCTCGCTCTGATGCTCGACCGCATCATGAACGGCATTTCGCGTCCCCTGTTCGGCTGGATCTCCGATAATATCGGTCGCGAGAAGACGATGGTCATTGCGTTCACGCTCGAGGGCCTCGGCATCATCGCGCTCGGCTATTTCGGCCACAATCCGTGGGCGTTCCTCTTCCTGTCGGGTCTCGTCTTCCTCGCCTGGGGCGAAGTCTATTCGCTGTTCTCGGCGCTGGCGGGCGATGCCTTCGGCACCAAGCACATCGGCAAGATCTACGGCGTGCTCTACACGGCCAAAGGCATAGGTGCGCTGTTTGTGCCGGTCGGCAATCTTCTGATGGAGGCGACGGGTACCTGGTCGACTGTTCTTTATACGGTCGCGGCCATGGACCTTCTGGCCGCCTTCCTCGCGATTGTCGCTTTGCGGCCGATCTATGCGGCGCATGTGAGCCGATCGACCGTGAGCAAAAAGACGACCCGTACCGACGATCTCGGCGACGCCGTCGCGGCGCCGTCCCACTAACCGAATTGGCGCCGGCCTCGCGTCCGGCGCTAATCGCGGAATATTTCCGCGTTTCCCCCTCTGGCCCACCTCCCAAGACGGGCCAGAAAACTTTAAGGCAGGCTCCCGGTAAGGGATGCCTGCCTTTTTTCTTGATGGCAGATGATCAGGCGACGCGGGCTTGGGCGATCTCGCTTTTGTCGCGCAGCATGGCGGTGATGTCTTTCGCCGGCATCGGACGACCGAACGCATAGCCCTGGCCATAAGTACAGCCAATGGCGGCGAGCATTTCGGCGACAGCTAGATCCTCGATGCCCTCCGCGGTCACCGGAAGCCTGAGGTTGAGCGCGAGCGCCACAATTGCCGAGACGAGCTTGCGGCTGTCTTCATTGTTCAGAAGATCGGTGACGAAAGAGCGGTCGATCTTGATCTTGTCGAAGCGCAATTCGTGCAAATTCTGCAGGCTTGAATAGCCGGTGCCGAAATCGTCGAGTGCGATGCGGATACCGAGATTGCGGAAATTCTGCATCACCTGCTGCACTGCCTCGAAATCCTGGATCAGCGCATCTTCCGTGATCTCGATTTCGATACGTTTCGGCGCGATGCCGTAATCCATGGCGATGCTCGCCATCAGCGTCGGCAGCAAAGGATCGCTGAGCTGGCTCGGCGACAGATTGACCGAAAGCATCATATCTTCCGGCCAATGGCGCGCATCGCGGCAGGCCGCGCCGAGGACATGACGCGTCAGCGGTTCAGCGAGGCCGACTTCCGTCGCAACGCCGATGAACACGCCCGGCGGCAGGATGCCCTTGGAAGGATGGTTCCAGCGCGCCAGAATTTCGAGGCCGACGATGCGGCCCGTCTTGAGCTCGATGATGGGCTGGTAGAACGGGATGATCTCGCCGGCGCGGATGCCGGCGCGCAATTCCGTTTCGAGCGTCACGCGGCTCTGCAGCTCGGCATGCATGCTCTTCTCAAAGAAGCGGAACCCGCCGCGCTCATCGCGCTTGCCGCGATACATCGCAAGGTCGGCGGCGCGCAACAGCTCGTCAGGGCCGGACGCATCGCGGCCCGACAGCGCAACGCCGACCGTGCCGCCGATTTCGACATGACCTTTGGTGACGGCAAAGGGCGTTGCCATAGCGCGGACGACCTCCTTCGCGACCTGGCGCGGACGATCGCACCCCTCGCCGCCGCAGACGAGCACGATCGCAAATTCGTCGCCGCCGAGACGCGCGACGAGATCGCCCTCCTCCTTCAATTCGTTGAGGCGCCTTGCGGCTTCGCGCAGCACCGCATCGCCGACGGGATGGCCCATCAGATCGTTGACGGGTTTGAACTTGTCGAGGTCGAGCACAAGCAGCGCGACCTTCTCTTCGGAATCGGCTGCGAAAACCTGCTCGAGCCGGTCGGCGAGAACGCGCCGGTTGGCAAGGCCCGTGAGTTCATCGCGCTGGGCGAGATCGCCGAGCCTTGCATTGGCCTCCCCGAGCCTGCGGTTCTTTTCGACGATGAGCGCTTCATTGCGCGCCAGAAGATCGGCTGTGTGATTGAAGGTGTGCGCGAGTTCGGCAAAATCGCCGGGCAACTGCGCCGTGTCCACGCGACGGTTGCGGTCTCCCGCGCCGAAGGCCGAGGCCGCCGCGGTCAGCGCCTTGATCGGGCGCAGGATGGAGCGTTCGGCCATCATCCAGGCAATGGTGAACAGGATCAGAAAGAACAGAATGGCCTTGAGCGTTTCCGCCTGAGTGATCCGGTACACCGGCGCGAGGAGCTTATCCTCGCGGAAGCCGAGGATCAGGCGCGCCTGGGTGCCCGGCAGCCGCGTCGAGGTGTAAAGACGGCGGATGCCGTCCGGCCCCGCGCCGAAGATCGGCCGGCTGTCCTGCTCGGCAAGCCGCCGGAACAGGCTTTCCTGCGACAGATTGCGGCCTGTCATGTCCTGGTTGCGGATATCGGCCGAGACCACCGTGCTCATGCTGTCGACGAGAAGCACCGTCGTATCCTCGCCGCCGATGCTCCGTGTCACCTGGTCAAGCCAGCTGAGATCGATCGACAGGATAATGACACTGTCGACACTGCCGCTATCGTCCATACGCGGCGCGGCGGCGAGAACGACCGGTACTTTGTGGACACGGCCCACCACATAATCGCTGAGGACGAAGCCGCGCGTTTTCAGGACTTCCTGGAAATACGGGCGGTCGGCAAAATTGATCTTTCCTTTGGCCGGTCCCGAACTGCAGACGAGATCGCCGTTCGGGGCGGCGATCGTAATGGCTTTGAGCCATTTGCTGTCGGCGGCGATCTGGCGGAAGTCCTCGCCGCAGGCATCGATGCTCGGCGCAAGCTTTGTCACGACACCAAGGAGAACGCGCGCCGCAGACGCAAATTCGTATTGCTTGCTGGCCGCGTTCTGAGCGACGAGCATCATCCGGGCCTTTGCCTCTTCGATATGATGATCGCGCCGCGCTGTGATCTCGAGTGCGGAATCGAAGGCGAGCGCCGCCGCGGCGATCGCCATAATGACGATCAGACGGGCGCGGATACCGATCTTAAGCGGCCACCGCAGGCGCATGGAAACCCCCATATCCCGGAGGTTGCACCCGCAATGAATAACAACGTCTTTCGCTTTTCAGCGAGAATTGAGAATGGTTAGCGAATAAGAAGCGGAAAACCGCTGATTTTCCGGTACCTTATTGGCCCGATTGACTTTACGGACCCACTTCCCCTAGAAACCCATCCGTGCGGGCCCGGTGGGCCCGCGCTTTGTTTTGCACGCACCCGTGGCCTTTGCTTTCGAGCTTATGGCCTGTCGGCCCCCGAGAGGGGGTGTCTCAGGAGGGCGCGTCTCCAACTCGCATTCGAGAGGAACGCGACATGTCGAAGCGTCATGCTTCCAAGCACAAGATCGACCGCCGTCTTGGCGTCAATATTTTCGGCCGTCCGAAGAGCCCCGTTAACAAGCGCGAATACGGCCCCGGCCAGCACGGCCAGCGCCGTAAGGGCAAGATGTCGGACTTCGGCACGCAGCTGCGCGCCAAGCAGAAGCTGAAGGGCTCCTACGGCGATATCTCCGAGAAGCAGTTCCGCAAGATCTATCACGAAGCTTCGCGCATGAAGGGCGACACTTCGGCGAACCTGATCGGCCTTCTGGAATCGCGCCTCGACGCCATCGTCTATCGCGCCAAATTCGTGCCGACGATCTTCGCCGCCCGCCAGTTCATCAATCACGGCCACGTCAAGGTGAACGGCCGCCGGACCAATATCGGCTCGGCCCGCCTCAAGGTCGGCGATGTGATCGAGGTGAAGGAAAGCTCCAAGCAGATGGGCCTCGTTCTCGAAGCCATCGCGCTGACCGAGCGTGAAGTTCCGGACTATATCGACGCCGATCACTCCAAGATGACGGCCAAGCTGACCCGCGTGCCGGCACTGACCGATGTGCCCTACCCGGTCCAGCAGGAACCGAACCTCGTCGTCGAGTTCTACTCGCGCTAATTCGAGTTCGGGTTTTCAAAACAAAAAGGCCGCCCCAAGGGGCGGCCTTTTCAGTTTGGGCAGGACTTTCTATCGGCGAATGCCGCAGCGTACCGGCTGTGCCACGAACTCCACCTCTTCAAGGCCGAAGCCCGCCATCTCCAATAGGGGCATCAAATTGGAGTAGCCGTGCTCGGCCGCAAGATCGCGAGCATTGCGAAGATGAGCACGGATGAGGTCGGACGCGCTCGGTTCGATAAGCGCGGGCCTATCGATGGGAGAGTTGAGCGCGGATTTGGACATAACACGTCTCCGGGACTGGCATTTGCGCCGGCCCCAGCTACACGAACTCTCGCCCTGAGCGAAAGCTGGTAATTTCCACTACCCTTCGTGGTTACCCGTTCGTAGCTTGCTTTACGGGAAGTCCCTTGGAAGCCAGAAGCTGCTGCAGCTCGCCGGCCTGGAACATCTCGCGGACGATGTCGCAGCCGCCGATGAACTCGCCCTTCACATAGAGCTGGGGAATGGTCGGCCAGTTCGAGAACTGCTTGATGCCGTCGCGCAGGCCATCGCCCTCGAGCACGTTCACGTCCTTATAAGGCACGCCGACATATTCCAGGATCTGCACGACCTGGCCGGAAAACCCGCACATCGGAAACTGCTTGGTGCCCTTCATGAAGAGCACGACATCGTTGGTTTCGACATCCTGCTTGATCTGTTCGAGTGCGCTCATCGTGTCACCTATTGGGCCGGTTCAAGGCCGGCTGTGAAATGTGTCGGCTGCTATATAAGCACGCTTTTCCGGGATGTCAGGCCGGGTCAGTTCGGGGCCGAGGTCTGCAGCGCCAGGGCGTGGAGCACCCCGCCCATCCGGCCCTGAAGGGCGGCATAGACCATCTGATGCTGCTGGACCCGGCTTTTGCCGCGGAAGGCCTCGGAGACGACGATCGCCGAATAGTGGTCGCCGTCGCCGGCCAGATCCTTGATCGTAACCTCGGCGTCCGGCAGCGCCTCTTTGATCATCTTTTCGATGTCTCCGGCATCCATCGGCATGGATCAGTTCCCCTTCGCGCCGGCCATATAGGCCGGGAACCAGCCCTCATGGGCAGCTTTGAGATCGGCGACGGATATGGACTCAGCCGTAGGGAGCGTCAACGACGCCCCGCCGGTGGTGCCGAGGCGAAGCGCTGGCACGCCCGCGGTCTTGGCCGCACTGAGCACCGCCTCGCCGTCTTTGGCGGTCACGAGATATCGCGCCTGATCTTCGCCGAAGAGCACCGCATGGACGGGCCCGGCCGGCAGCGCATCGATCTTTGCGCCAATGCCGCTTGCCATCGCCATCTCGGCGAGCGCCACAGCCAATCCGCCATCCGACAGATCGTGCGCAGCCGACACCGCATTTTTGGCGATCAGCGCACGGACGAGATCGCCGTTCTTCTTTTCGACCGCAAGATCGACCGGCGGCGGGGCGCCCTCTTCCCGCTTTTCGATCAGCCAAAGATAAACCGACGAACCGAGCCAGCCTTTGGTCTCACCGAGAAGAATGACGGCTTCGCCCTCAGCCTTGAACGAGAGCGTTGCGGATTTCGCGACATCGTCGAGAACGCCGACACCGCCGATGGTCGGCGTCGGAAGAATGCCGCGGCCCTGCGTCTCGTTGTAGAGCGAGACATTGCCCGACACGACGGGGAAATCGAGCGCCGAGCACGCCGCGCCGATGCCCTTCAGGCACTGGACGAACTGGCCCATGATTTCCGGACGTTCGGGATTGCCGAAATTCAGATTGTCGGTGATCGCCAGCGGGCGGCCGCCGACGGCCGTGATGTTGCGCCACGCTTCGGCCACCGCCTGCTTGCCGCCTTCGAACGGATCGGCCTCGCAATAGCGCGGCGTCACATCGCAGGTCAGCGCAAGGCCCTTCGGCCCATCCTCGATACGTACAACAGCGGCATCGCCGCCCGGGCGCTGCACGGTATTGCCGAGGATCAGGTGGTCGTACTGCTCATACACCCAGCGCTTCGACGACAGCTCCGGCGAGCCGATCAGGGCTTTCAGAACGTCCGTCAGCGATTTCGGCGCCGGCACGTTTGCCGCATCGAGAACGGCGCGCTTTGGCGTCTCGACCCACGGACGGTCATAGAGCGGCGCCTGATCGCCCAGTTCCTTGATCGGCAGCACGGCCATTTCCTGGCCCTGATGCCAGATGCGGAATTTCAGATCGTCCGTCGTATGGCCGACGACCGCAAAATCGAGGCCCCATTTGCGGAAGACGGCTTCCGCAATGTCCTTCTTTTTGGGGTCGAGCACCATGAGCATGCGCTCCTGGCTTTCCGACAGCATCATCTCATAGGCCGTCATCGCGGCTTCCCGTGTCGGCACATTGTCGAGATCGAGGCGCACGCCGAGATCGCCTTTGGCGCCCATCTCGACGGCGGACGATGTGAGACCCGCCGCGCCCATATCCTGAATGGCAATGACCGAGCCCGTCTGCATCAGTTCGAGCGTTGCTTCCAGAAGGAGCTTTTCGGCAAAGGGATCGCCGACCTGAACCGTCGGGCGCTTTTCGTCCGAGCCTTCGTCGAATTCCGCCGAGGCCATGGTCGCGCCGTGAATGCCGTCACGTCCCGTCTTCGAGCCGAGATAGACAATCGGATTTCCGACGCCGGTCGCCTTTGCATAGAAGATACCGTCCGTACGGCAGATACCGACCGCCATCGCGTTGACGAGGATGTTGCCGTCATAGCGGGTGTGGAACCCCACCTGCCCGCCGACCGTGGGCACGCCGAAGGCGTTGCCATAGCCGCCAATGCCGGACACGACGCCCGAAATCAGATGCCTTGTCTTCGGATGGTTCGGATCGCCAAAGCGCAGCGCGTTCAGCGTCGCAATCGGCCGCGCGCCCATGGTGAAGACGTCGCGCAGAATACCGCCGACGCCGGTCGCCGCGCCCTGATAGGGCTCGATGAAGCTCGGGTGATTGTGGCTCTCCATCTTGAAGACGACGGCGATGCCATCGCCCACATCGATGACGCCGGCATTCTCACCCGGCCCCTGGATCACCCAGGGGGCTTTCGTCGGCAGGCCCTTCAGATGAATGCGCGAGCTCTTATAGGAACAGTGCTCGTTCCACATGGCCGAGAAAATGCCGAGCTCGGTCAGGGTCGGCTCGCGGCCGATCAGATCGAGAATCCGCTGATATTCATCGGGCTTAAGCCCGTGCTGGGCGACGAGTTCGGGAGTTATCGCAGGCGTATTGGGAATCATCGGGGACCGGTTTGGGCGCGTAAGCGTCGCAATAACCATACCCGCCTTGGCAGGCAAACCCCCGACAGACAAAAGCGCGCAGATGGCAAGTTTCCCACCGCCTGGAAAGTCTTACCTCAATTCTTAGAGTTTCTTGGAATTTTGAGGAGAATATGCGGAACAACTACGGTTAGTGAAAAGTAAATGTTCATAATTCTAGTCGCTTAGACGCTGATCCTTACAATTTTAATCAACAGTTTTACGCAATGGAGGCATCCAAGTAATAGGCTCCGCTCAATCTACTCGGGGGCCAAGGCCATGAATTCGATGATGAAACTCAAATCTTTCGCGAGCTGCCGCTCCGGTAACGTTTCAATGATGTTCGCAGCGGCAGTCCTGCCGATCGTCGGCACTATCGGATTTGCCGTCGACTACTCGCGCGCCGCGGAAGTCAAAGCGCAGCTCGTTGCGGCGGTGGACTCGACGGCGCTCGCACTCGCCCATTCCAGCGTCAACCTGACCGATGCCGAGTTGCAGAAGAAGGCCAACGACCTCTTCAAAGGCAATTTCAAGCCGGGTGAGGTCTCCTCAGACGGCACCGTCAAGGCCGAGCGCGGAACGGCGCAGCTCACCGTCAACGGTTCGGCCGAGCTGAAAACCTCGTTTTTGCGCGTCCTGAACATTTCGACCCTCGATGTCTCAGCGCACAGCAAAGTCATCTGGGGCGCCAAGCAGGACATCGAAGTCGTCATGGCGCTCGACAATACGGGCTCGATGGCCGGCAACAAGCTTTCCGAACTCAAGAAAGCTGCCAAGGAACTCGTCGATACGCTCGAAGCCAACAAGGGCAATTACAAGTCGGTGAAAATCGGCCTCGTCCCGTTCGCTTCGACGGTCCGCGTCACGCCGACCTCAAACACCTACAAGAACGCGACCTGGATCCGCTTCGATCAGGTCTCTTACGAAGAAGAAGTCTGCACGACCAAGAAAAAGAAGAATGGCGACACCTACCAGTCCTGCGAAGACGTGACCAAGACGCGCGACTTCAACAAGAGCGCCTGGCAGGGCTGCATCTGGGACCGCGACCAGCCTTACGACGTGGACGACACGACCGCAGACACGAGCAAATCGAAAACGCTGTATCCGGCGGTTGAGAGCTGCCCGTCTTCGGAGAGTGGCCTTCAGGTCGTGCAGCCGATGACGACGGACTTCAACAAGCTGCGCACGGCTATCAGCAACATGAACGCGGCCGGCACAACGAACGTCACGATCGGCATCAGCTGGGGCATGAGCCTGTTGTCGAACCAGAAGCCGTTCGATCAAGGGTCGGCGGCAACCACTGGCGACAACGCCGCGAAGAAGTATCTGATCATTCTCACCGACGGTGAGAACACCAAGAACCGCTTCACGACGAACACCGCGACGATCGACGCCCGCACCAAGCTCGCCTGCAAGGCGGCGCACGATATGGGCACGATCTTCACGATCCGCATGATCGACGGCGATGAAAGCCTGCTGAAGGCCTGCGCTTCGGACCCTGCCAATTATTACAATGTCGAGCAGGCTGCCGATGTATCGACGGCGTTCCGGGCGATCGGCAACGATATCGGCGGCCTTCGCGTCGCCGAGTAAAATCTCTAAGCCGCGGTTTTCCGCGCCAGAGATTCAAACAGGGCGGCGCCGTCCGTGCCGCCCACCAAAGGATCGATCAGGTTCTCGGGGTGAGGCATCATCCCGAGAACATTGAATTTCTCGGAGTAGATACCGGCGATCGCATTGATCGAACCGTTCGGGCCGGCCTTCCCGACATCCCCGCTCGCATCGCAATAGCGAAAGGCGACGCGGCCATCGTCCTCAAGACGTTTCAGCGTTTCAGCGTCGGCAAGATAATTGCCGTCGCCATGGGCGACCGCAACTTCGATCACTTGGCCCTTATTATAGAGCGACGTGAACACCGTATCGTTGCGTTCGACGCGCAGATGCTGCGCGCGGCACACGAATTTCAGGTGCGAATTGCGCAGGAGAACGCCCGGCAGAAGCCCGCTTTCGACGAGAATCTGAAAGCCGTTGCAGATGCCGAGAACAAGCCCGCCCTTCGCGGCATGCGCACGGACGGCATCCATCACCGGCGAGCGCGCGGCAATCGCCCCGCAGCGCAGATAATCGCCGTAGGAAAACCCGCCGGGTAGAAGAACAATATCCGTACCTTTGGGAAGCGCGGTTTCGCCATGCCAGACGATAGCGGCGTCGGTGCCGCTCGCCTGCTTCAGCGCGCGCGCAGCATCGCGTTCGCGATTGGAGCCGGGAAACAGGATGACGGCGGATTTCAACCCGCGATCTCCACGCGATAGCTTTCGATCACCGTATTGGCGAGAAGCTTCTCGCACATCGCCTTGATATCGGCTTCGGCTTTCGCCTTGTCCGTACCTTCGAGTTCAAGGTCGAACACTTTGCCTTGGCGAACGCCGGCAACACCGCCGAAGCCGAGCGATTTCAGAGAACCTTCGATGGCCTTGCCCTGCGGGTCGAGAACGCTGGTCTTCAGCGTAACGATAACGCGCGCCTTCATCTCAACCCTTCACCAGAGTGGGGCCGGATTTGGCCACCGGGTTATCGCTTTCGGTGAGGATGCCGAGACGCCGCGCCACTTCGCTATAGGCCTCGACGAGACCGCCGAGATCGCGGCGGAAGCGATCCTTATCCATCTTCTCATTGGTCTTCATGTCCCACAGACGGCAGCTGTCGGGGCTGATCTCGTCGGCGACGACGATGCGGACCATATCGTTCTCCCACAGGCGTCCGCACTCCATCTTGAAATCGACAAGACGGATGCCGGCGCCGAGGAAGAGGCCGGAGAGGAAGTCGTTGACGCGGATCGCGAGCGACATGATGTCGTCGATCTCCTGCGGCGAGGCCCAGCCGAATGCCGTGATGTGCTCTTCGGACACCATCGGATCGCCGAGCGCATCGTTCTTGTAATAGAACTCGATGATCGAGCGCGGCAGCTGCGTGCCTTCTTCGATGCCAAGACGCGTCGACAGCGAGCCGGCGGCGACATTGCGCACAACGACTTCGAGCTGGATGATCTCGACTTCGCGGATCAGCTGCTCGCGCATGTTCAGGCGGCGCAGGAAATGCGTCGGCACGCCGATATCGTTGAGATTCTGGAAGATGTATTCCGAGATGCGGTTGTTGAGCACGCCCTTGCCATCGATGACATCGTGCTTCTTGGCGTTGAAGGCGGTCGCATCGTCCTTGAAGTGCTGGACAAGCGTTCCCGGCTCGGGACCCTCATAAAGGATCTTCGCCTTGCCCTCATAGATGCGGCGGCGGCGGTTCATCGGCGTGTTACCGTGTCTTGAGAAAGCCAATGGCGGGAGGAGCTGCCGAATCGGGTGTTCCGGCTGCATCCTCCCGCGCAGGGCGGAAACTATCTGATAGATGGGACCGATACAACGCGGCGGAAAGGCCCTTCCCCTACCCGTTGATTTGCACCCCGGCCCGGATTATCTCCACAGCCCACGGCATTGATTTCGAGGAGGAAACCATGACGACGTTCGACGACCGCGAGGCCGCCTTCGAGCGCAAATTCGTCCTCGATGAGGACCAGCGCTTCAGGGCTACCGCCCGCCGCAACCGCCTGCTCGGAGAATGGGCAGCCGCCAAGCAGGGCAAGTCCGGCGACGAGGCTGCCGCCTATGCCAAAACCGTGGTCGCGGCCGATTTTGCCGAAGCCGGCGATGAGGACGTGTTCAAAAAGGTACGGTCCGATCTTCCGGCCTCGGTCTCCGATGACGAGATCCGCAGCACCATGCTCGACCTCCTCGAAAAGGCTGCAACCGAGGTCAAGGCGGCGGGCTGAGCCTGCCTCTTTTCCGCCGCAAGATTGCGGAATTTCCTTCAAAATTCAGGACGTTCCGACGCATGCGCGGAACTGACGGGATGAGCCCACGTTGAGGTTCGAGTGCGCGCTTAAAGCCCGCACCGTTCAATCGACATGGAGGGAGTTCCCAATGGTTTCCCGCAAGACGACCATCAGCGCGGCAGCCTTGCTGCTGGCATCGGCCGGCGCGGCTGCCGCATTTCCGGCGACGGCGACGACCGATCTCAACGTGCGCTCGGGTCCGGGCACAGGCTATAGCGTGGTTGACCGGCTTGAGGCCGGCGACACGGTCGAAATCGTCGCAACGCGCGGCTCCTGGTATCAGACCGCCGAAGGCGGCTGGGCGAGCGGCAACTACTTCGACGCCGCCGGCGGCCCCGCGACCTATTACGGCGACAGCTATGGCAGCGACGATTACGGCCCCGTCGCCTTCTATTACGGCGAGGATCCCTACTACTGGGACAATGCCGGCTATTATTTCTACCTCGACGGCGGACGCCGCCATCGTGTCGGCTGGGACTGGTTCCGCGACCACGATCACAACCGTTTCCGCTGGGGTAATGCCAATTATCGCCGCGACTTCGAAAACCGCCGCGGCCAGTGGGACGGTCAGCGCAATGCGCGCGGCGAATGGGATGGCCAGCGGCGCGGTGGCGGCGATAGCCAGAACTGGGACGGGCGACGCGGCGACGGACAGGCTCGCATGGATGGGCAGCCGCGCGGCGACGGTCAGCAGAATTTCCGCCGCAACGACGGCGGCGTTTCTGCCGGCGCATCCGTGAGTGATCGCGGCCTGCAGGTTGAAGGCGAGCGCACTATGCGCAGCGGCCGCGCTTCGGCCGAACGTATCGAAGGTGGCGGCGGCCGCGGCGGACGCGGCGGCGACTTCGAGGGCGGCCGACGTGGCGGCGACGGCGGCCAGGGCGGCGGCGTTCCGTGGCGTCCCAATCAGGGCGGCGGCAACTAAGATCCGTCCTTACACATGAGAAAACCCGCCGGAGCGATCCGGCGGGTTTTTTGATTCAGCGCCGAATAGAGATCAGGCGCGGCCGAAGACGCGGCGGAAAATCGTATCGACGTGCTTGAAATGATAGCCGAGATCGAACAGCTCCTCGATCTCCTTGGCGGCGAGATATTTCGTCACGTCCTTGTCGGCCTTGAGCAGCGTCAGAAAATCGCCCTCGCCGCGCCAGACCGGCATGGCGTTGCGCTGCACGAGTGAATAGGCCTCTTCGCGGCTCGCGCCCTTTTGCGTCAGCGCCAGCAATACGCGCTGCGAATGGACGAGACCTCCGAGAAGATCGAGATTCTTCTGCATGCGCGCGGGATAGACGACGAGGTTTTCGACGACGCCGGCGAGCCGCGCCAGCGCGAAATCGAGCGTGATCGTCGCATCGGGGCCGATCATGCGCTCGACGGACGAGTGCGAAATATCGCGCTCGTGCCAGAGCGCGACGTTTTCCAGCGCCGGCACCGCATAGGCGCGCACCATGCGCGACAGACCGGTGAGGTTTTCGGTCAGAACCGGATTGCGCTTGTGCGGCATGGCGGACGAGCCCTTCTGGCCGGGCGAGAAATATTCCTCGGCTTCCAGAACTTCCGTCCGCTGCATATGGCGGACCTCGAGCGACAAATGCTCGACCGAGCTTGCAACGACGGCAAGCGCCGCAAAGAAGGCCGCGTGCCGGTCACGCGGGATCACCTGCGTCGACACCGGCTCGACTTCGAGGCCGAGCGCCTTGGCGACATGCTCTTCGACGCGCGGATCGATATTGGCGAATGTGCCGACGGCACCGGAAATGGCGCAGGTCGCGATCTCCTTGCGCGCTTCGACAAGGCGGCGTTTGGCGCGCGTGAACTCGGCGTAGTAGCCGGCAAGCTTCAGCCCGAAGGTCACGGGCTCGGCATGAATGCCGTGCGAGCGGCCGATGGCCGGCGTCATTTTGTGTTCGAAGGCGCGCTTTTCGATCGCCGCCAGAAGCTTGTCGACATCGGCGATAAGGATGTCGGCGGCGCGCGTCAGCTGAATGTTGAGGCAGGTGTCGAGAACGTCCGACGACGTCATGCCCTGATGGACGAAACGCGCATCCTCGCCGACGAATTCGGCAAGATGCGTCAGGAAGGCGATGACGTCGTGCTTGGTCTCGCGCTCGATCTCATCGATCCGCGCCGTGTTGAACTGCGCCTTACCGCCCTTCTCCCAGATCGTCTTGGCCGCCGATTTCGGAATCGTGCCGATCTCGGCGAGCGCGTCGGCGGCATGCGCCTCGATCTCGAACCAGATGCGGAAACGGGTTTCGGGCGTCCAGATGGCCGCCATTTCGGGACGTGAATAACGCGGGATCATGCTGCGTCCTTCGCCGCTTTGCGGATCGCTTCGATTTTTTCGGCATAACCCGTGCCGCCGGAATAGACGGCCGAACCGGCGACCATGACATTGCCGCCGGCTTTGGCGCAGGCGCCCGCCGTTTCTTTGGTGACGCCGCCGTCGATGACGATATCGACCGGGCGGCCTTCGAGCATTGTGCGGATTTCCGCGATCTTCGGCAGTACGGACTTGATGAAGCTCTGGCCGCCGAAGCCCGGATTGACCGTCATGACGAGGATGATGTCGAGATCGTCGAGCACATGGGCGAGCGATTCCGCCGGCGTTGCCGGGTTGATCGCAGCGCCCGCTTTCTTGCCAAGTTTACGGATGGCCTGAAGCGAGCGGTGCAGATGCGGGCCGGCTTCGGCATGCACCGTGATGTGGTCGGCGCCAGCCTGCGCAAAGGCTTCGAGATAGGGGTCTGCCGGGGAAATCATGAGATGCACGTCGAGCGGCTTTTTCGTGTGGCGGCGCACCGCCCGCACGACTTCCGGCCCGTAGGAGATGTTCGGCACGAAATGGCCGTCCATCACGTCGAGATGGATCCAGTCGGCCCCGGCTTTGTCCACGGCCTCAACCTCCTCGCCGAACCGCGCAAAATCGGCGGCAAGGATCGAGGGCGCAATCAGTATGTCCGGCATGCGGGCGAAATAGCATGGCAGGCCCAGAGGCGCCACTTTTACCCCTGTTCATCCTCAACGGGTTTTTGCCCGTCTTCTTCAGAGGCTTTCAGTTTCCGCCTGTCCCGCCGCGAAGGCCCGCGCGGCCCCTCTTCCAGGGCGGCAATCACCCCGTGAAGGGTCCGGAGATCAGCCTCTGAGAGCCCCAGCCGGTGGAAGATGTTCCTGAGGTTGCGGACCATGATCGGCTTTCGGTCCTCGGGGTTGAAAAAGCCGGCCCGTGCCAGCGCCTCCTCGATATGGGCGAAGAAGGCGTTGAGGTGCTGTTTCTCGGCCAAAGGCGAATGGGACGGCATGTCGAAGGGCAAGGACCCGTCTTCGGCCTTGAACCATTCATAGCCGACCAGCAGCACCGCCTGGCTGAGATTGAGGCTGCGGAATTTCGGCGAGACCGGGAAAGTCAGCACCCGGTCGGCGCGCGAGACCTCGTCGTTTTCAAGCCCGGTCCGCTCGCGGCCGAAGAGAACGCCCGATTTTGTGCCGCCCGCCCCGGCGGCGCGCATAAGGCTCACGGCTTCAGCGGGGCCGTCGACGGGCTTCGCTTGGCCGCGCTCGCGCGCCGTCGTTGCGAAGAGAAGGCCGAGATCGGCGACCGCCTCCTCGACGCTGTCGAACACCCGCGCCGCGTCCAGAACCTGGACGGCCCCGGAGGCCATCGCCACGGCTTTGGGATGCGGAAACTTCGTCTGCGGTTTGACGATGCGAAGATCGGTCAGGCCGAAATTGGTCATTGCCCGGGAGGCCGCGCCGATATTTTCCGGCATTTGCGGTTCAACGAGAATGATGGCGGGGGCCGTTGTCATAGTCCCCCTCTAGCCCATCCCCTGCCGGCCCGCAAAACCGGCCCGAAAAGCTGCAGGCCGCATCCCTTTTCGCCTGCCCGCTTTTCTTTTGAGCAGCGAGCAGCGAGGATGCGCCCTTCAGCGATGGAAGGCTCCCAACAACACTGAGGCGTTCAGGTCATGGCGAAAATCAAGGTTGTGAACCCGGTGGTCGAACTCGACGGCGACGAGATGACCCGGATCATCTGGCAGTTCATCAAGGACAAGCTGATCCATCCCTATCTCGACATCACGCTCGAATATTACGATCTCGGCGTGGAATACCGCGACAAGACCTCCGATCAGGTCACGGTCGATGCGGCCAACGCCATCAAGAAGCACGGCGTCGGCGTCAAATGCGCAACGATCACGCCGGACGCCGATCGCGTGACGGAATTCAACCTCAAGGAAATGTGGAAGTCGCCGAACGGCACGATCCGCAACATTCTCGGCGGCGTGATTTTCCGCGAGCCGATCATCTGCAAAAACGTGCCGCGCCTTGTGCCGGGCTGGACGCAGCCGATCATCATCGGCCGCCATGCCTATGGCGATCAGTACCGCGCCACCGATTTCAAATTCCCGAGCAAGGGCACGCTGACGATCAAATTCGTCGGCGACGACGGCAAGGTGATCGAGAAAGAGGTCTTCAAAGCACCGGGCGCCGGCATCTCGCTGTCGATGTACAATCTCGACGACTCGATCAAGGAATTCGCCCGCGCTTCCTTCAATTACGGGCTCAACCGTAATTACCCGGTCTACCTCTCCACCAAGGACACGATTCTCAAAATCTATGACGGACGCTTCCGCGAAATCTTCCAGGAGATCTACGACGCCGAATTCAAAGCGGAGTTCGAGAAGAAGAAGATCCATTACGAGCACCGCCTCATCGACGACATGGTGGCCTCGGCGCTGAAATGGTCGGGCGGCTATGTCTGGGCCTGCAAAAACTACGATGGCGACGTGCAGTCCGACACGGTGGCGCAGGGCTTCGGCTCGCTCGGCCTCATGACCTCGGTGCTGATGACGCCCGACGGCAAGACGGTCGAGTCCGAAGCCGCACACGGCACGGTGACGCGTCATTACCGCGAGCATCAGAAAGGCCGCGAAACCTCGACCAATTCCATGGCCTCGATCTTCGCCTGGACGCGCGGTCTTGCCCATCGCGCGAAACTCGACAACACGCCCGAGCTCGCAAAGTTTGCGAAGACCCTGGAGAAGGTCTGCGTCGACACCGTCGAGTCCGGTTTCATGACCAAGGATCTCGCGCTCCTGGTCGGCCCCGATCAGAAATGGCTGTCGACCACGGGCTTCCTCGACAAGATCGACGAGAATCTCAAAAAAGCGATGGCGGGATGAGCGATGCGGAAGATCCGCTGCTCGACGACGATACGCCGGACGACCCGGTCACCGTCGAGCGGCGGATCGATGAGCTGCTTGCTGCGGCCTTTGCCGGCCGCGGCGAGATCTTCGCCAATGAGGACGCCGCGCACCTCGCAGTATCGAAGAAGGCTGCGGACCGTCTCGTCGAACTCAAACTCGCGCGCTTTTCCGGTGAGGGCCGCACCCGCGTTGAGGTGACGAATGCCGGGCGCTATTGGGCGCTGAACGGCGGCTATATGGGCTTTCTGAAAGAGATTCCGCCCGGCGGCGGAGGCGGCGGCGGCCGCAACCAGAACCCGGAATTCCAGGCGCTGCGCATGAATTATATGAAGCTCAGGCTGAACACGTTCTGGCTCAGCTTCGGCCTGTCGATTGCCGGCTTTATCATTTCAATGATTTCGCTGGCCGTCGCGGCGCTGACCGGCCAGACATTCTTTCACCGCTGATTTCAGTTCTGCGCCGAGCCGATCCACCAGACATTGCCGGCGATATCTTTGACGCCGCCGCGGCGCTCGCCATGGAGCTGATCCTTCGGCTCGTCGAACGATGTCGCGCCGTGCTCGATTGCACGATGGTAGGTGCCGTCGACATCGTCGACATAGACATGCAGCCAGGCCGGGAAAGACGGAAACTCTTCGGTGCCGTCGGCGATCATGATCGTCGAATCGCCGAGACGGACGGAGGCGTGCATCAGCGTGCCGTCGGCACGGTCATGTCTGAGGATGATCTCGCCGCCAAACGCGTCGCGCATGAAATCAAGAATACGCGGTGCATCATAGGCCATCACATAGGCCGAAACTTTCGCGTGCCCGTCCCGCTGTGCCATGTCGAACTCCTCGCCTCGAGTCGACGCACAAATTAATCCAGCCTTGTGGAAGGACGATGACTTCGCTTAAGCGCGGAGCTGCTTTTCGACGGCCGCGAGCGCGGCATCAGCCTTCGCACCGTCCGGTCCGCCGGCCTGCGCCATGTCGGGACGTCCGCCGCCGCCTTTGCCGCCGAGGGCCTCGGCTGCGGCGCGCACCAGATCGACGGCGTTGTTCTTCGCAACGACATCTTCCGTAACGCCGACAACGATCGATGCGCGGTTTTCCTCATCGACGGCGATGAAGGAAATCACGCCCGAGCCGAGCTTCTTCTTGGCATCGTCGACCATGCCCTTGAGGTCTTTGGCGGGAATGCCCTTCAGCACGCGGCCAAGGAATTTGACGCCGCCGACATCCTTCACATCCTCGGATGCGCCTTCGCCGCCACCACCACCGAGCGCCAGTTTTTTGCGCGCATCGGTCAGCTCCCGTTCCATCTTCTTGCGCTCATCGAGCAGCGCCGACAGACGCGCCGGAGCATCGGCCAGCGGAACCTTCAACAGCGAAGTGATCTCATCGAGCGCGCGGCTTTCCTCGCGCAGCAGGCGGCGCGCGGCCTCGCCGGTCGCAGCTTCCAGACGGCGGACGCCGCCGGCAACACCGCTTTCGCCGGTAATCGCCACAAGGCCGATATCCCCCGTGCGGCCGACATGCGTGCCGCCGCACAACTCGATCGAGAAGGCCTTCGGCGCACCGCCATCGCGGTCGGTGCCCATGGACACGACGCGCACTTCATCACCGTATTTTTCGCCGAACAGAGCGCGGGCGCCCGACGCCACCGCATCGTCGACGGCCATGAGTTTGGTCACGACCGGCTCGTTCTGCAGAACGAATTTATTGGCGATGCTTTCGATCTCGGCGAGTTCGTCTGCAGAAATCGGTTTCGTATGCGAGAAGTCGAAGCGCAGACGGTCGGGTGCAACGAGCGAGCCCTTCTGCGCAACATGATCGCCGAGCACGCGGCGCAGCGCCTCGTGCAGAAGATGCGTCGCCGAATGATTGGCGCGGATCGAGGTGCGGCGGGCATGGTCGACTTTGAGTTCGAGCGCGGCGCCCGGCGCGACATCGCCCTTCGACACCGTCACCGCATGAACGAAGACGCCATCGGCGCGCTTTTGCGTATCGGTGACGGTGAGCGCGATGCCCGCGCCGGTCATCTCGCCGCGGTCGCCCTGCTGGCCGCCGCTTTCAGCATAGAACGGCGTCTGGTTGAGAACGACGAAACCGCTCTCCCCGGCTTTGAGGCTCGGCACTTCCTTGCCATCCTTGACGACGGCGGTGACGACGCCTTCCGCGACTTCGGTGTCATAGCCGAGAAATTCCGTGGCGCCGGCCTTGTCGCGCACCGAAAACCAGACGGTTTCGGTCGCGGCCTCGCCCGAGCCCGCCCAGTTCTTGCGCGCTTCGGTGCGCTGCTTGTCCATCGCGGTCTCAAAGCCCGCGGTATCGACAAGGATTTCGCGGCCACGCAGCGCGTCCTGCGTCAGATCGAGCGGGAAGCCATAGGTGTCGTGCAGCTTGAACGCGACATCACCCGACAGCGTGTCGCCCTTTTTCAACTTCGAGCTCTCCTCGTCGAGGATCGCAAGGCCTTTGGCGAGGGTCTTGCGGAAACGCGACTCCTCGAGCTTCAGCGTTTCCGAGATCAGAGCTTCGGACTGGGTGAGTTCGGGATAGGCCGAGCCCATTTCGCGCACGAGCGCTGGGACAAGCTTGAACATCACCGGATCTTTGGCGCCGAGAAGTTCGGCATGGCGCATGGCGCGGCGCATGATGCGGCGCAGGACGTAACCACGGCCCTCATTCGAGGGCAGCACGCCGTCGGCAACGAGGAAGGCAGAGGCGCGCAAATGGTCGGCGATGACACGGTGGCTCGGCCGGCGCGGACCTTCGGCATCGACGCCGATGGCCTCGACCGAGGCGCGGATCAGTCCACGGAAAAGATCGGTGTCGTAATTCGAATGCACGCCCTGCATGACGGCAGCCATGCGCTCAAGGCCCATGCCGGTATCGATCGAGGGACGCGGCAGGTTTACGCGCTCTTCGGGCGTCACCTGTTCGTACTGCATGAAGACGAGGTTCCAGAATTCGAGGAACCTATCGCCGTCCTGATCGGGACTGCCGGGCGGGCCGCCCTGCAGCTTGTCGCCCTGGTCGATGAAGATTTCCGAACATGGGCCGCAAGGACCGGTATCGCCCATCGCCCAGAAATTGTCGGAGGTCGGAATGCGGATGATGCGGCTGTCGGGAAGACCCGCGATCTTCTTCCACAAGCCGAAGGCTTCATCATCGGTGTGGTAGACGGTGACGAGAAGCTTATCCTTCGGAAGGTCGAAGGTCTTCGTGCACAGCGTCCAGGCAAGTTCGATCGCCCGTTCCTTGAAGTAATCGCCGAACGAGAAATTGCCCATCATCTCGAAAAAGGTGTGATGGCGCGCGGTGTAGCCGACATTCTCAAGATCGTTGTGCTTGCCGCCGGCGCGCACGCATTTCTGCGCGGTCGTCGCCGTCGAATAGGGCCGCTTCTCGACGCCGGTGAAGACGTTCTTGAACTGCACCATGCCGGCATTGGTGAACATCAAGGTCGGGTCGTTGCGCGGCACAAGCGGCGAGGACGGCACGATCTGGTGCCCCTCTTTCGCGAAGTATTCGAGAAAGGCCGATCTGATCTCGTTGACGCTGCTCATCAATGCCGCTCGTAAAAACCCAGTCCCGCCCCGCTTTTAAGAGGGGCCCCGGGCTGTCTTAACGGCGGGTCGAAGGCCTGTCTAGGAAAGGCGGCCCGCTCCGGTTCCCCCTCCCCAATACCATCATGCCCGGCACCCTTTCAGGCCCGGGCAATCCAGCGCGGAGGAGGACTGGATGGCCGCGGAGGGCGGCCATGATGGTGTGTGGACGATTAGGCCTCGGGGTCGCCATCGTCCTCGGGCTCCGGGGCGCCCTCTTCCAGGATTTTTTCGGCCAGAACACCGGCATTCTGGCGGATCAGACCTTCGATTTTCTTGGCCACATCCGGATTGTCCTTGAGGAAGGTTTTCGCGTTTTCGCGGCCCTGCCCCAGGCGCTGGCTGTCATAGGAGAACCAGGCGCCGGACTTCTCGACGATGCCGGCCTTGATGCCAAGATCGATGAGCTCGCCGGTCTTGGAGACGCCTTCGCCATACATGATGTCGAATTCGACCTGTTTGAACGGCGGGGCGACCTTGTTCTTGACGACCTTGACACGGGTCTGGTTGCCAACGACTTCGTCGCGATCCTTGATGGCGCCGATGCGGCGGATATCGAGGCGGACGGAGGCATAGAATTTCAGGGCGTTGCCGCCGGTCGTCGTTTCCGGCGAGCCGTACATGACGCCGATCTTCATGCGGATCTGGTTGATGAAGATGACGAGCGTGTTGGAGCGGGCGATCGAGGACGTCAGCTTGCGCAGCGCCTGGCTCATCAGGCGGGCCTGCTGACCGGGCTGAACCTCGCCCATTTCGCCTTCGAGTTCGGACCGCGGCACAAGCGCGGCGACCGAGTCGACGACGACGATATCGACGGCGCCGGAGCGGACCAGAGTGTCCACAATCTCAAGCGCCTGTTCGCCGGCATCCGGCTGCGAGATCAGAAGGTCGTCGAGATTGACGCCGAGTTTCTTGGCGTAGATGGCGTCGAGCGCGTGTTCGGCATCGACAAAAGCGCAGACCCCGCCCTTTTTCTGGGCCTCGGCCACCGTGTGAAGGGCGAGCGTGGTCTTGCCCGAGCTTTCCGGACCGTAGATTTCGACCACCCGGCCCTTCGGCAGGCCGCCGACGCCGAGCGCGACGTCAAGGCCGAGCGAGCCGGTCGAGATCGTCTCGATTTCGAGGACTTCGCGGGCGCCCAAACGCATGATCGAGCCCTTGCCGAAATTGCGTTCGATCTGGGCAAGCGCAGCATCCAGCGCCTTGGATTTATTGGCGTCTGCCACTTCTACGACCTTAAGATTCGCCGATGATGCCACGGTGGTAACCCTTCTCCGCCTCGCAGGGAATTGCGATGAAGGGGACTGTACTCATTTTGTTCTCATTTGCAAGTCTGTTCTCGTTTTGTGCGTGGATTTCTTGCGGCCTAGGACGTCGCCAGTTTCATGAGAACAAGACCGGACAGGATCAGGGGACGCGGCGAAAAGGCGAAGCCCGCCAGCGGCTTCGCCAAGCACGAAGACGCCGACAGCAAAGGCGCCGAGCGCGCCGATGCCGGTCCAAATCGTATAGGCGGTTCCGAGTGGCAAAGTTCTCATCGCCACTGCCAGAAGCCCGAAACTGCCGGCCATCGTAAGAAGCGTGATGAGCGCAGGGGTGAGCCGGGTGAAGCCGTGCGACTGCTTCATAAAATACGCCCAGACGATTTCGAGGGCGCCGGCGAGAACAAGGATGACCCAGGCCATGACTGGCTCCGAAGCGGGTCGTCCCGGACGATTTTAAGGGGAGCGAGGGGCCGTCCCCTCACACTCTATATATGTGGGACAGGCGGGATGGGGTTCAAGCTGCAGCTCTCTCCCTCTCCCCGCCGCGGGGGAGAGGGTCGGGGTGAGGGGCAAGCGCCAGTAGACCCCCCTCACCCGGACCGCTACGCGGTCTCGGCCTCTCCCCGTTTCACGGGGAGAGGCAAATTAGCTCGGCATCGTGTCCTTCACCGCCTGGACGAGATCCTTCAGGGCGAAGGGTTTCGGCAGGAAGGCAAAAGTCTCGTCTTCGGCGAGGTTCTTCTTGAAGGCGTCTTCGGCATAACCCGAGACGAAGATGATCTTGATGGCCGGATTGCGCTTGCGCAGTTCCTTCAGAAGCGTCGGGCCGTCCATTTCCGGCATCACGACGTCGGAAACGACGAGGTCGATGCCGCCCGCCTTCTCATCGATCAGGCTCAGTGCCTCGACCCCCGAATTGGCCGACAGCACCGAATAGCCACGCGATTCGAGGGCACGAGTCGCAAAGCTGCGCACCGCGTCCTCATCCTCGACGAGGAGAACGGTGCCCTGCCCGGTCATGTCTCGCGCGGCCGAGGTCTCGGTCACGGGTTTGGCGGCTGGCGCCTCCACTTCGACCGCGTCATGGCGCGGCAGGAAGATACGGAACACCGTGCCGCGGCCGACGACCGAGTCGCAGAAGATGAACCCTTCCGTCTGTTTGACGATGCCGTAGACGGTCGAGAGTCCAAGGCCCGTGCCCTTGCCGACCTCTTTCGTGGAGAAGAACGGCTCGAAGATCTTTTCGCGGATATGGTCGGGGATGCCGGTGCCGGTATCCTCGACCTCGACCAGAACCCAATCGGCGGCCGGCAGCAGCGGCTTGCCGAAATGGCCAACCTCGCTTGCCCCGACATTCCTCGTCCGGATCGTCACCTTGCCGCCTTCGGGCATGGCATCGCGCGCATTGACGACGAGGTTCACGACGACCTGTTCGAACTGGCTGTTGTCGACCTTCACCAGCCACAGATCGCGGCCGTGATTGACGTCGAGTTCGACTTTCTCTCCCAACAGGCGCGCCAGCATCATTCGGAGATCGGTCAGAACATCACCGAGACCGAGCACCTGCGGACGCAGCGTCTGGCGGCGCGAGAAGGCCAGAAGATGCTTCACAAGCCCCGCCGCCCGGTTGGCGTTGTGCTTGATCTGCATGATGTCCTGGAAGGACGGGTCGGTCTGCTTGTGCGACAGAAGCAGAAGATCGGCATGGCCGATGATTGCGGTCAGCACATTGTTGAAGTCGTGGGCGATGCCGCCGGCCAGCTGGCCGACCATTTCCATCTTCTGCGCCTGAATGACCTGGCCTTCGAGCGCCCGCTGCTCGGTCGTGTCGAGCGCATAGAGAATCGCGGCCTCACCGTCCGGATCGTCCTCGTCGCGGGCGGCTTCCATGGCCGAGAAGTAGAAACGGACGGAGGCGCCGCCATCGCCGTCGATGAGGCCCTCGACCGGCTTGATGTCGCTCTGGCCGGCGACGGCGCGCTTCAACGCCTCGCCCAGCGGGCTGCGCCCGGCCTCGGCCACGGCCGAGAGAATGTCGCGGTTCTCGCCCTTCATCGCGTCGCCGAAGAGGCGCGCGAAACTGGCATTGGTGCGTTTTACGCGGCCGGATTTATCAACCGTCGCAATGGCTATCGGTGTCGTGTTGAAGAAGCGCGCGAACTCGACCTGCGCATCGCGCAGCGGATCGTGGACGCCGCGGGCGCGCGAGCGGTCGAGCACAAGGGTCTTTGACGGCCCCGCCGTGCCGTCCGGCGCATAGGCGATCTTGTGGAGGATGCGGACCGGGAAGCTCTGGCCGGACCGGGTCTTGAGATCGAGATCGAGCGCTTCGGTTTTGACCGTGCCGCCCGCCCCCGAAAGAGTTGACAGCAAGGATGCGCCGTCGCCGGCAAAGACGTCGGAAAGCTTCAGCGCCCCCGCCCCGACCTGGCCGAGATCATGGCCCAGCCAATCGGCGAGCGTCGCATTCATATAGCCGATCGTGCCGTCGGTTTCGGCCGAGAAGAACCCGGCCGGCGCATGATCCAAGTAATCGATGGCGTGCTGCAATTCCTGGAAGACGTTTTCCTGCCGCTCGCGCTCGCGCGAGACATCGACGACGCTCCAGACCGAGAGCGGCTTTTTGAACCCGGGCTGTTCCAGTGGGCGCACGCGGATGCGAAACCAGGCCGGAACGCCGCGCGGCCCGGAGCCGACGCGAAATTCTTCCTGCAGCCTTTTGCCTTCCCGCGCCGCCTGCGACAGGCGGTAGATGGCCTCGGCCACATCGGGATCGGAGGCGAAGATGCGCTCGACCGAGCGGACATGGGCCGGATCGTCGACACCCGTCAAAGTGAGATAGGCGCGGTTGACGAAGACGATCTCGCCTTCGCTTGAGGAAACGATCAGCCCCTCCTCCGCCGCGCCGAGGAGGATGCGAGCGAAATCATTGTCTTTCCTGCGCGTGCCGAAGCGCAAGATGCCGATGGCGATGGCAAACAGCGCAAAAATGCCGATGGCCGCCAGAACCGCGAGGAAGATCAGGATGTAGACGCCCGCGCTCTCGCCGCCGACGAAAGTCAGCCCGAGTGCTGCGCCGACGAGGCTCCCGGCGAGCGCCAGAACGGCCTTGATGTTTCCGGGAGGGTCAGTGCGATCGATGGGGGCGTCGAAGCCGCCCACGCGCGAATCGGTTTTTGCCACACCTGCCTCCAACGGCGGAGAGTGGTCGTGGAGGCCTTAAATTGCAATCGCATGCGGCTTTTGGCTCACAGATCAAAGCTTAGCCCAAAGCTTACTGGCGCCAGCCGGTCTTCTTCTTGAGATTCATGACGTAACCGATGACTTCGGCGACCGCCTTGAAGTGTTCGGTCGGAATCTCGCCGTCGATCTCGACGCTGGCGTAAAGCGCGCGGGCGAGCGGCGGATTTTCGACGATCGGCACGTCGTGTTCGGTGCCGATGGCGCGGATCTTCAGCGCGATGGCGTCGAGACCCTTGGCAAGGCAGAGCGGCGCGTTCATGCCCGGCTCGTATTTCAGCGCTACCGCGTAATGGGTCGGGTTGGTGATGATGACGCTGGCCTGCGGCACCTGCTGCATCATGCGATTGCGCGCCCGCTGCATGCGGAGCTGGCGGATCTTGGCCTTGATGGTCGGATCGCCCTCGAGCTGTTTGTACTCTTCCTTCAATTCCTGGAACGACATCTTCTGGCGCTCCATCCAGCTGTGGCGCTGATACAGCCAGTCGGCGATGGCGAGCACGGTCAAAACCGCGATCGATGTGCCGAGCATGGAGTTCATCAGATCAAACGAATACGGCGTCAGCTTCGCGACATCGAGCGTCGCCATCAGGCCGAGCTCTTCGCGTTTAGGCCACACCGCCCACACCACCGCCGCACCGACAATGACGAGCTTGGCGATGCCTTTGGCGAAATTGACAAGGCTCGTCTTGGAGAAGAGGCGCCCGAAGCCGGCCATGGGCGAAATCTTCGACAGCTTCGGCTCGATCTGTTCGGTCGAATAGATCAGGCCGTTCTGCACGATATTGCCGAGGATTGCGGCGCCGACGAGAAACAGCAGCGGCAGAGCGAGCGCCGAAAGGACCAGTATGGACATGGTGACGGTGAGCTGCGTCAGCGATCCGCCGTTGACGGGGATATGCGCAACATTCGTCAGGAAGCCTTTCAGCCCCATGGTCAGCGACCGTGCCGCCTCGCCGCCAAACATCAGCAGCGACAGCGCACCCGCCGACAGAAGGAACCAGTTATTGACTTCGATGGATTTCGGAACGTCGCCGCGCTTTCGCGCATCGTCCAATTTTTTCTGGGTTGGTTCTTGCGAGCGTTCGCCGCTACCGCCTTCTTCTTCTGCCATCGGTCAGATCACCTTTGCAGAAGTGCGTTGAGCCCACCTTCCAGATAGGAGAGGTACACTCCCATCATGGCGGCAAGGACGAGGGCAAGAACCGCGAAGCCCAAAATGATCGAGGCCGGCATCGCGATGAAGAAGACCTGCATCTGCGGCATCAGGCGCGCAAGAACGCCAAGCCCGACATTGAAGATGAGGCCGAAGATCAGGATGGGTGCCGAAATCTGCACCGCGATCTTGAACGATCCGGCGGCAAGTTCGGCGACATATTTGCCGGCATCGCCCGCATCCGGAAAAACGCCGGGGCGGAAAATCTCATAGCTGTGCCCAAGCGCCGCGATGACGAGATAATGCAAATCCGTCGCGAAAATCAGCGCAACGGCGAGCAGCGAGAGAAAGGTGCCGATCAAGGCGCCCTGCTGTCCCTGGCTCGGATCGAGCGAGGTGACAAAGGCAAGGCCCAGCTGGTTGGCGATGATCGTACCGGCGGTCTGCAGCGCACCGAGCATCATGCGGCCGCCAATGCCGAGCACAAAGCCGATGGCGATCTCGCCGATCAGAAGACCGATCACCTGGACGACGCCGGTGAACGGCGTCGGATAAAAGCTCGAGGCCAGCGGGAAGAAGACAAGCGTCAGGATCAGCGCGACCGACAGACGGACACGCACCGGGAACGAGCGCTCGCCGAGCCCCGGCAGAAGCATCACCATCGTCCCGATCCGCGAAAAGATCAGCATGAAGGCGAAGCTGAGTTCCGGCAGGATCTGGAAGCTCACTATCCCCTCAACTTCCGCGCGGTCCGGATAGCGGTTCTCCGCTCAATCCGGGCGCGACTTAGCCGCCAGCGACGATCAGTGCGGCGATTCGGTTCATGTGTTCGGAGAGTACGTCACCCATGAAGGGCAAAGCGAGCACGAGAACGATGAACATCGCAACGATTTTGGGCACGAAGACCAGGGTCATTTCCTGGATCTGAGTCAGCGCCTGAAACAGCGAGACGATCACACCGACGATCAGCCCGCAGATGAGCAGCGGTGCCGACACTTTCAAAAGAACGATGATGGCATCGCGGCCCACATCGAGAACTTCCGGCCCTGTCATTTTACTAATCCCTTTCAAGGCCGCTCAGATCGGCATCCGCATGATTTCTTCATAGGCCGAGATCACCCGGTCGCGGACGCTGACCAGCGTTTCCATGGCCACTTCGCTTTCGGCGACGGCGGTCACGACATCGACGAGATCGCCTTTGCCCTGCACGGCCTTTGCCGTCTGCAGATCGGCGTTGCGGCCGCTGTCGGACACCGCGCCCACGACCTGCTGCAGCATTTCGCCGAAGCCGCCGCTATCGGCGCTTTTCGCAAGGCCCGCACCGGGCTGAGGCGTGAGGCTCGGAGCGCCGAGCGTGGCCAGACTCTTATAGGCATTGGCGGCAAGCAGAGGTGACGACATGGGTCAGTCCTTCTCAGGCTCTCAGGATTTCAAGCGTGCGCGCGACCATGCGGCGCGTCGCCGTGATCACGCCGAGATTGGCTTCATAGGTGCGCTGGGCTTCGCGCAGGTCCATCTGCTCAACCAGTGAATTGACGTTCGGCGTCAGCACATAGCCGGCAGCGTTCGCCGCCGGATGGCCCGGCTCGTATTTCGTCTCAAAAGGCGCCTTGTCCTTCTCGATGCGGCCGAGCTCGACGACCTGCGCACCGAGCGCATCGTCGAAGCGGCTTTTGAAGGTCGGAATTTTGCGCTGGTAAGGCGCGCCGCCGGCGGTGTTCGCCGTCGAATCGGCGTTGGCGATGTTTTCCGAAATGATGCGCATGCGCCCGGACTGAACCTTCAGGCCGGATGCCGCGATGGAAAGCGAGCGCAGGAAATCCATGATCCCTCCTCAGGGCCTCGTCATCAGCTCCGGCGGCCAACCGCCATTTTCAGCATTCCGAGACCGCGGCTGTAGAGGTCCGCGGCCATCTGGTAGTCCTGCACGTTCTGACTGACGCGCATCACTTCGTCTTCGAGTACGACGGCATTGCCCTGCGGGGTAACCTCATAGGGCTTGCGGCGCTCGTCCCTCATGGCGGCGCCCGGGGCTCCCGGACCCATATGGCGCGGATCGGTCGCAACCATAGTCACGCCGCTGGCGCCGCCGGTTTTGGCCGCGAGTTCGGGAAAGCTGAGATTTTCGAGATCGCGGGTTTTGTAGCCCGGCGTGTCGGCATTCGCGACATTCTGCGCCAGAACGCCCTGGCGCTGCTCGTGCCAAGCCATTTTCTGCTTGAGCATGCCGACCAAAGGAAGATCGCCGAACAGCATTGGGGGTAACTCCGGCGGGCAAATGCCCACCCGGCAGAATTTGCCGGGTGTATGGTTAACCATGCGTTAACGTCGTTCGGAATTCCCGCTAGGCTCTAGGGGCAGCATTTGGTAATTTGCTTCTCCCGGCCGCGCGCGGCGGACTATGAGGACGGGTATTCAGCGTGCTCGATCAGTTGTTTGGCGGCGAATTGTCCGTCCCCCTGCGTTTCATCATCGCGTTCGGCGTCGTTCTTTCGCTGATCGCGCTGGTGTTTGTGGGCCTGCGCCGCTTTGCCGGCCGCAAACTCCCGCTCTCCAATGGCGGACGCGCCCGCCAGCCGCGCCTTGGCGTTCTCGACGCCTTCGCCATCGACGCCCGCCGCCGCCTCGTCCTGATTCGCCGCGACAATGTCGAACATCTCATCATGATCGGCGGTCCGAACGATGTTCTGATCGAAAGCGAGATCGTCCGGGCTCCGGCCCAGGCCGGCCTTCCCGCCCAGCAGCAGCGCACGCAGCGCGGCACGCAGGAAAACGGCCGCCCCGCCGCAGCCCCGGCGGCTGCTCCCGCGCAGGCCCCGGCCATCCAGGCGCCGCAGCGTGCGGTGGAAGCACCCGTCGCCTCCGCTCCCGCGCCGGCCGAACCTGAAATCCGTCCGGCGCCGTTCCGCTCGAGCCTGCCGCGCTCGGCTCCGCCGCTGCAGTCTCCGATGCAGGCCAATGTGCCGCCGCCGGTTCCGCCGATGCCGAAACCGCCGGCCCGTCCGCTGCGCGCTGAGCCGCCGGCCGCCCCGCAGCGCGAGCGCGTGACGGAAGCGCCGTCCGCCGCTATCGAAGCGCCTGTCGCTCCGATTGCCGCCGCCCCGGCCAAACCGAAAGCCGATGTCGATCCGCTTTACGCCGACATCGAAAAGAAGCTGAGCGAGGCCCTCGCCCGCCCGGCGGCGCCCGCGCCGCAGGCCGCGCGTCCGGCCCCCGCTCCCGCGCGCCGCGAGCCCATCCCCGAAGCGCCTGCCCCGGCTCCCGCCCCGGCAGCCAAAGAGCCGAAATCTCACCTCGACGCGCTTGAGGAAGAGATGGCGAGCCTTCTGGGACGCGATCGCCCGTCGTGATCGCGCGACGGACAGCGTATTTACTCACTGTATTAGGACTGACCGCCGCTCTCAGCGGAACTGCGTCCGCGCAGGGTATTTCGGTCGATCTCGGCGAAGGCGGCGTCTCCGAACGCGCGCTTCAGCTGATCGCGCTTATCACCGTCCTCTCGATCGCGCCATCGATCCTCATCATGGTGACGAGTTTCACGCGCATCGTCGTCGTGCTGTCTCTCCTGCGCGCCGCGCTCGGCACGCAGACGGCGCCGCCGAACACCGTCATGGTATCGCTGGCGCTGTTCCTAACGGCCTTTATCATGGCTCCGGTGTTCACCCAGGCCTATAATGATGCGGTGGTGCCGATGGTCGCCGGGCAGATCACGCCCGAAGAAGCCTTCAACCGCGCAACGCCGCCTTTCCGCACCTTCATGCTTCGGCATGTGCGCGAGAAGGATCTCAGACTGTTCAGCGATATGGCGCAGGAACAGGCGCAGTCGCCGGACGATGTGAGCCTGCGCGCCCTCGTTCCCGCCTTCATGATCTCGGAACTGCGCCGCGCTTTCGAAATCGGCTTTCTTCTGTTCGTTCCCTTCCTCGTCATCGACCTCGTCGTCGCTTCCATCCTGATGTCGATGGGTATGATGATGCTGCCGCCGATCATCGTATCGCTGCCGTTCAAACTGATATTCTTCGTGCTCGTCGACGGCTGGAACCTCGTCGCCGGCTCGCTTGTCGAAAGCTTTGTGCGCTAGCGTTCCTGCATGCAGCTTGCGATCTTCGATTTCGACGGCACCCTTGCCGACAGCTTTCCCTGGTTCTGCGCCGAGCTGAACGGCTTTGCGCACCGCCACGGCTTTCGCGAGATCGATGCGTACGAGACCGAGGCGCTGCGCTCGAAATCGACCCGCGAGATCATGGCGGCGCTGAAAGTGCCGATGTGGAAGCTTCCGGCCATCGCGCGCGACATGCGGGCGCACAAAGCAGAGGCCGACATCAAACTGTTCAACGGCGTGCCGGATGCGCTCACGGCGCTCAAAGAGCGCGGTGTTGTGCTGGCGATGGTGAGTTCCGACAATGAAGCCGGCATACGCCGCACCATGGGCGCGGAAACCGCGGCGCTGTTCTCGCATTTTTATTGCGGCGCCTCGCTGTTCGGCAAAGCCGCCAAAATCCGTAAAACGCTGAAAGCCGCAAACATCGCGCCTGAGAACGCCGTCTATGTCGGCGACGAGACGCGCGATGCGGAAGCCGCAAAACAGGCGGGCACGCGCTTTGCCGCGGTTCTGTGGGGCTATGCGAGCCGCGAGGCGCTTTTAGCCTCAAGCTCGGATCTGGTTCTGGAGCGTCCTGAAGACATCGGAAAACTTTTCCGGGAATAAGCCGATCCGTATGAACCATGACATCAGCGGCGCGTACTCATCTCCATAACGTCACATTTTGGAGGGCTGAACATGCCGCTTCTCGTTGCTTCCATCTTTATCTCCGGCCGTCGCCGCTGAAACCGCGAAAGCCCCGCTCCGGCGGGGCTTTTCGTTTGAGCAAACCCGCCGATTTCCGTTGCTGTGTCTTTACCGCGTTTACAGACGGGCTTTGACGGGACGCCGGGACCGGCCTTCTATCGGGCCATGAAGACATGGCTTCTCGCCCTTCTTGTCTGCGCCGCGCCTCTGGCGGCGGCTGAGGCTGAAACCTCGGTCACGGGCTTCAACCCGCGCTTCAGCACGCCGCCGTCAAATATGGATCCGAACTACCGGCCGCCCTATGAGCCGGAAAGCCGGCTCGACGTCACCATCGATGTCGACCCGTTCAGATGGCGCGACCGCGACCGGCGGCCCTGCCGCAATCCCCGCTCCTGCCGGAACTAGAAATATTCAACAAAACGGTTGAATAATTTTTCGGCTCGACTATATTCAACCACATGGTTGAACAAAGCACGCTCGATGCCGTCTTCGCAGCCCTCGCCGATCCGACGCGGCGGGCCATGCTGCGCACGCTCTCAAAGGGCGAGAAAAGCATCGGTGATCTTGCGGCGCCGTTCCGCATGTCGTTTGCCGGGGCCTCCAAACACGTAAAGGCGCTGGAAAACGCCGGCCTTGTCCGCCGCACGGTGAAGGGCCGCACGCATCTGTGCCGCCTCAATCCGCGGCCGATGCACGGCGCGATGGAATGGCTCCGCTATTACGAGAATTTCTGGACCGACAAACTCGACGCGCTTGAGCGCCGGCTGAACGAAGACGACAAAGGGAGATCGTGATGAGTGAGTATGTCACCGACATTGCCCCGGACACTGTCCGCCTCGAACGCAGCCTGCCCGGCCCCATCGAACGCGTCTGGTCGTACATAACCGACAGCGACAAGCGTCAGACCTGGCTGGCGCGCGGGCCGATCGATCAGAACGAAGGCGGCACGGTCGAACTGACCTGGGAGAACGACAAGCTCTCCAATGACAGCGACGATGACGCGCCGGAGAATTTCAAAGGCGGCAAGACCCATACGATGAGGGGACGCGTGCTCGCCTGCGAGCCGCCGCGCCTTCTGTCTTTCACCTGGCCGGGCGATAAAGGTGAATCGCAGGTGACGTTCGAACTGACGCCGAAGGGCGATCGCGTTCATCTTGTCCTGACACATAGCCGCCTTGCCTCGCGCGACGGAAAGATCGGCGTTTCCGGCGGCTGGCATGCGCATATCGGCATTCTCGAAGACATCCTGGAAGGACGCAAAACGCGGCCCTTCTGGAAGAACTTCAACCGCCTTCACGCGGAGTATAAAACGCGCCTCTGAAGCGCCTAACCCGGAAGCGGCCCGGCCTGGATGCGCTCGTCGATCCAGGCCGCGGCGCCTTCGAGACTGTCGAACACCGGCGGCACCTGCGCGACAAGATCGCTGCAGGGACCAAAGCCCGCTTCGCGAAACCACCCCCCGCCATTGGCGGTTTCCTCGGGCGTCACATGGACGAATACGGCGACCAGCTGTCCTTCGGCGAGCGCAAGCCTGCCCTCCTGCGAACCGCCGTCCGTCAATACGTCGATCCGCTGGAAGACAATGTCGCTCATTTTATCGCGGCTCGTTCTGCAAACTCAGATAGACCGGCGAGAACTCGGCGATCTCGCTGAGCCTGTCCCAATCGAGAATCGTCACGGCGCCGCCTCCCTGCCATTGAACGATCCCGCCGTTGCGAAGTTCCGTCAAAACCCGGTTCACATGAACGGTCGACAGGCCGAGCGCATCGCCCAACTCCTCCTGGGTGATCGGCATATGAAAGCTGTTGCCATTGGTCTGGCCGACCGCCCCGAGGCGTACATGCAGCTCGCAGATGAGATGCGCCATCTGCGCCGTCGCCGAGGTGCGGCCCATCGCCGTCAGCCAGGAGCGGTGAATGGCGCTGTCGATCAGCGTCGACAGCCACAATATGCGTGCGAGATGCGGATAGTCCTCGGTGATCTTTTTGAGGTTCGCATGGGGCACGAAGGCGCAGCGCGTCGGCGCCAAAGTCATGACCCCATGATCCATGGTCTTCAGCAGAAACGAATGCAGATCGACGAAATCGCCTGAAATATGGATGGCCGATATTTGCCGCCGTCCGCTCGGCAGCACCTTATAGCGGGCGGCGAACCCCTCCATGATGATGCAGGATTCCGTCGGCCGGTCGCCTTCACGGACGATATCCTCGTCGGCACGGAAATCGCGGATGCGCGAGAAGGATTTTTCCAGGACGTCCTTTTCCTCATCAGACAGGACATCGCTGCGTTCGAGCTTACGAATCAAAGTTGCGGTCATGAATCCCCCGCCGCCTAATTCGGCGGGTTTGCCTCCTTCCTCATTAACCTATGTGTTTGCTAACGCTCTTGGCCCGCCTTCCCGTTCCCTTTGTTGGCCGGAAGGTTGGTTTTGGACACATATCGCGCCTTTATTCTCAATGAGCGGAACCAAATCGTCCGGGCCGAAATCCTCGAGGCCTCCGATGACGAGGCGGCTTTTGCCGCCGCCCGGCCGTTCTGGCAGGAGGCCGATCTTGAGATCTGGCGGGGCAGCCGTCGCGTCGTCCGCGTGCTGAAGGGCGGCCAGACGGTCGCGCCCGCTACGCCTTCGGGCGACTGATTTTAGTCCTAACGTTGTTACAAAATGAAGCGGCCCTCGTGGGGAGACGAGGGCCGCTGGCGCCACAGCCGGGGAAGCGGCAGCGGCGGAGATACCGGGCGTCCCCGGATCCTTAGAAGGGCAGAACGATATCCATGACCTGCTGGCCGTAACGCGGCTGCTGGACGTCGCTGATCTGACCGCGGCCGCCATAGGCGATGCGGGCTTCGGCGATTTTCTTGGAATCGATGATGTTGTCGGACTGGATGTCTTCCGGCCGCACAATGCCGGCGACGATCAGTTCGCGGATCTCAAAATTCACGCGCACTTCCTGCCGGCCCTCGATCACCATATTGCCGTTGGGCAGGACCTGGGTGACGACGGCGGCGACATTGGTCTCGAGTTCTTCTTCGCGATCGACCGAACCCGAGCCCGTGCTGGACGCAGTGGAGTCCGTGCTCACGAGACTCGACGGTGTCATGTCCTGGGGCAAATTCTTTTCGAGGCCGAACAGGTTCGGCATGCCCATCTTCTCGCTGTTGGCGCGCGTGCGCGTCGTCTCATTGTCGATCTCGGCCTTGTCGTCGATCTCGACGCGCACCGTCAGAATGTCGCCGACGCGCGAAGCGCGCTGGTCCTTGAAGAAGGCGCGCGAGCCTGTGCGCCACAGCGAGTTCGAATTGAAATGCACCGGCTGAGGCTCGGGCATCGGCATCTGTACGGGCCGGTAGCCGGGCTTGGCCGTCGGATTGTCGATCGCCGAGAGCGAGGGCTCCTTGCCGATATCCTTGAAACGCTGGCCGGCGCCGCATCCGGCGACCGTCACCGCGATCAGCGTGAGACTTGCGATATGCAGAAAGCTCTTCATGACATGTCTCACTTTTGGGCGCTGACAATGGTGCGCGGGGCCTGGACCAGAACCTGATCGGGGCCGGTAACGACCGCCTGCAGGACGCGTTTGGATTGGGTGTTCATGACCTGGATGGCGGCGCCGTTCTTGCCGTCGGACATTGCCTGGCCGATGGCGGTGAGCGTCAGGCCGCCGGTTTTGAGCACCACCGAAACGGTAGCGCCGCTTTTCACGAGAACGGGTTCGGAAAGATCTCCCGTGCGGATCGCCTGCCCCTCGCGCAGCGCGCGGCGGACTTCCATGCCGACCACGAGCATCGCATCATCGATCTGGCCGTCGCGCACCGCCGCTTTGGGTTTGCGCTCGATGCGAAGATCGTTCGAGGTCAATACCGTGCCGCGCTCAAGCGCTCGCGCCGCCGTGATCATGGCCGCGGTCTCGACCGCTTTGCCGGTCAGCTGGCGGCGCTCATCGGTGCCGTCGATCCGCCGCACGATCAGCGTGGCATCAAAACGGCCCTGGTTCTCCGTCCAGAAAGCATCGGCGAAGCGGATCGCGCCGTCGGCTTCGACCGGCACATGGATATTCGCAAAGGCGGGGTCGATCTCGATCGCGAGCGCGTCGGGACCTTCAAGCGCCGCGCCGTCGGCCAGAGCCTGAGACAGCAGCGGCAGCATCTCGTCTGCGGTGACGATGCGGCTGGCATGCTTCACCGCGACCTTGCCGATGCCGGAGGTTTCAACATCGACGAGACCATGCGCCGCGGCGACCGCGATGATGTCATCGGCCGGAACAATGCCTGTCTGCCCGAGATCGGGCGCGCGGAAGACCGCGATCTCGGCCTTCGTGCCGGCACCCGCGATCAGATCGCCGAGCGTGACGAGATCGCCGGCGACGGTGACGACGGGCTTCAGCATCGGCGCGGATTGCGCAAACGCTTTGGGCACCAGCAGCGCCAGCGGGAGCAGGACGAGGAAGAAGAGGCGGATCATGGTCATCCTCAGATCATCTGCGTCGTGGCTTGCAGCATCTCATCGGCTGCAGTGACGACACGGGCGTTCATTTCGTAGGCGCGCTGTGCGGAGATGAGGTCCGACACTTCGGTGACGGAGTTGACGTTCGCGGCTTCGAGATGGAACTGCACAAGCGTGCCCATGCTCTCGCTGCCGGGATTGTCCGTCTGCGGCGGGCCTGAGGCTTCGGTCTCGCGGAAGAGGTTTTCACCCTTGGATTCGAGGCCCGACGTATTGATGAAGCGCGAGAGCTGGATCTGGCCGAGTTGCTGCGGCGCCGTCTGGCCGGGAAGCGTCGCCTCGACAACGCCGTCGCCATTGATGCCGACGCCCGTCGCATCCGCCGGGATCGTGATCCCGCCTTCGACCTCGTAGCCGTCGACGGTGACGAGTACGCCGTCCTGGTTCAGCTCGAACGAGCCGTCCCGCGTATAGGCGATTTCGCCGTCCGGCATTTCGATGCGGAAGAAGCCTTCGCCGCGGATGGCGATGTCATAGGTCTTCTCGGTCGCCTGCAGCGGACCCTGGCTGAAGATGCGGGGTGTGCCGGCGGTCTTGACGCCGGAGCCGATCTCAACGCCGACGGGCGCAGTCGTGCCGGCATCGGAGGTCGTCGAGCCGGCGCGGCGCAGCGACTGATAGAGAAGATCCTGAAAATCGACCCGCTGTCTTTTGTAGGCGGTGGTGCGCATATTGGCGATGTTGTTGGAGATGACGCCGACATTGGTCTCCTGGGCCAACATGCCGGTTGCTGCAACATAAAGAGCGCGCATGTTCTGTTCTCCTTAGGCCGTGACGTCGCCGAGGCGTTCGATCGCGGTGCGCCTCAATTCGTCGCCGCGCTGCATCATCTGAGCGAGCGTCGAATAGGCACGGGTGAGTTCAACCAGGCGGGTCGTTTCGACGACCGCCTGCACATTGGATTTTTCGACAGCGTATTGCTGGATGCCGCCCTGCCCCGGCGCGAGCTCGGCGCCGATACCTTCGGCGCGGAACATGCTCGAGCCCGTGGCAACGAGGCTCTGCGGATCGCCGAAGGTCGTCAGCAAGAGGCGGCCGCGGGGACCTTGATCGGTCGAGACGGTGCCGTCTTTGCCGACGGTGATCGCGGTTTCGGTGTCGGCGAACTGAATGGGGCCCGAGGTCGACATGACCGGATAGCCCTCATTCGTGACCAGCGTGCCCTGCGTGTCGAGCTGGAACTGGCCATTGCGCGTATAGCGCACGCCTTCCGGAGTCTGGATGGCGAAGAAGGCCTCGCCGTCGATCGCAAGATCGAGCTGGTTGTTGGTAATCTGGATGGGGCCGGCGGAAAAATCCTGCCAGGTCGCACGGTCCTCGACATAGGACAGGCGCTTGTCGCGATTGTTCGGAAAGATTTCCGCGCTCGCAACCGGCATCAGATATTCGCTGAACTTGACCTGTTCGCTCTTGAAACCTGCGGTTCCAAGATTGGCGATGTTGTTCGCAACCACTTCGAGCTCTCGCCGAAGGGCCATCTGACGCGACAGGCCAACGAGTTGTGCGTTTTCCACGAAGCTTCCCCCTTCGCGTGTTCAGTCTCTGTCCAACCGCCCTTCCCGGCGTCCGGACACACAGAACAATTCACGCAGCGTGCCAGTTGGAAAAACGCTGATTTACCAATGGGAAACCATATAGTTCTCTGAAAATTGAGGGTAATTCCGGTACCACCCGGCAGAATTAGCCCGGCAAAAATTGCCGTACGGAAAGAGGTTGTTAACCATTCTTTCCCTAGCCTTAAGGAAACGGCGCTCGGCCGGATTCTGAGGCTCTTTCCGAATGGCAAATGTTGCGGACGCCCCTGATGTCGATGGCGGCGAAGGCCAGGAGGCCCCGAAGGGTAAGTCGCGCTTCGGCCTGAAGCTTGGCAAGAAACAGATGATCATGGCGGCGGGCGGACTTCTCGTCCTGCTCGGCCTTGGCGGCGGTGCGTACTTCTTTCTGGGCGGCACGCATGAGGAAGAAGCCGGCCATGCCGAAAAGCAGCCGGTCGTCTTTATCGATCTGCCCGACATGATGGTCAATCTGACGGCGCCGTCGGAGCGCCCGAAATACCTGAAGATGAAAATCGCGCTCGAAGTCTCCGACGAAAAGAACGCCGAGCAGATCCGCCCTCTCCTGCCGCGCGTCGTCGACAGCTTCCAGACTCACTTGCGCGAAATGCGTCCCGAAGATCTCGACGGTTCGGCCGGCATGTACCGGCTGAAGGAAGAACTGCTGCGCCGCATCAATCAGGCGGTATTCCCCGCCAAGGTTGATGCAATCCTCTTCAAAGAACTCCTGCTGCAATAGGCGCGATCGAAATGGCCGGCGAAGAAGACAATATCGACATTGCCGCCGAATGGGGCGCAGCTCTCGCCGAACAGGGCGCGGGCGGCGACAATCCGGAAGAAATGGCCGCCGAATGGGCGGCCATGCTCGATGGCGGCTCGGCCGTCGTCGACAATCAGGTGCGCGGCGGCGCCGACCGCATCCTCAATCAGGAAGAAATCGACAGCCTTCTCGGTTTCAATCTGGATGAGCTGTCGCTCAACCAGCATTCGGGCATTCGCGCGATCATCGATTCGGCGATGGTCTCCTACGAGCGTCTGCCGATGCTCGAAATCGTGTTCGACCGGCTTGTCCGGTTGCTCACGACGTCTCTGCGCAATTTCACCTCCGACAACGTCGAAGTTTCGCTCGACCAGATCACCTCGGTCCGCTTCGGCGACTATCTGAACTCGATCCCGCTGCCGGCGATCCTCGCGGTCATCAAGGCCGACCCCTGGGACAATTACGGCATCGTCACCGTCGACTCGAGCCTCATCTATTCGATCATCGACGTTCTCCTCGGCGGACGCCGCGGCGTCGGCCCGATGCGTGTCGAGGGCCGTCCCTACACGACCATCGAGACCAATCTCGTCAAGCGCATGATCGAGCTCGTGCTCGTCGATGCCGAACAGGCCTTCAAGCCGCTGTCGCCGGTGCACTTCAACATCGACCGGCTCGAGACAAATCCGCGTTTTGCCGCCGTCGCACGGCCCGCCAACGCGGCGATCCTGGTCAAGCTCCGGATCGACATGGAAGACCGGGGCGGCACATTCGATTTCCTCCTGCCCTACGCAACGATCGAGCCGATCCGTGATGTCCTTCTGCAAGGCTTCATGGGTGAAAAGTTCGGCCGCGACGCGACCTGGGAAGGCCATCTTGCGACCGAAATCTGGGCTGCCCAGATCGATGTGCAGGCTGTTCTGTATGAGCGGCTGATGCCGCTGAAACGCATCATGGATCTCGAAGTCGGCGACACGCTGATGCTCGATGTCAGATCCGACAGCCTCGTCGAATTGAGATGCGGCGATTTTCTTGTGACGCAAGGGACGATGGGACGATCCGGAGAGCACGTCGCCGTCCAGGTCGCGCGGCCCGTCCGGCGCTCGCGCACCACAATGGCCATATTCGAGTCCGCCGAGACTCAGAAGGAGACGCTGTAATGAGCAACGGAATTGCGCTGGTGATCGAGTCTTTGGTGGCAGTGCTTCTCGTCATGACCATCGGCTATTGCTGGCTGCTGAATAAGCGTCTGCTCAAGCTGCGGTCCGACGAAAGCGTGCTGCGGGCGACGATCGCCGAGCTCGTTACGGCGACCGACATCGCCGGGCGTGCCATTTCGGGACTCAAACAGGCTGTGCATGACTGCGACACGGCTCTTGGCGAACGCTTGGGGCGCGCCGAAGACATTTCCCGCCATATAACGGAGCAGACCGCTATCGGAGAGGATGTCGTGCGCCGCATTGCCCTGCTCGCCACTGCGGCCCGTCCGGCGCCGCTGAAGCCGGAACAGCCGCCGGCGAATACGCAAACGCAACGTTCGTCCTCCACACTGGCGGCCGCCCAGGCGTTTGTGCGCCGTAACCAGGAGCGCCATTCGGCGGCCTAAGGACGAAGATGAAACTGCGCGTACTGCCCCTTGTGATGGCCTGCGCGGGCCTGCTGCTTGTCTTGAAAGCGGCAGGCCTTGTGCTGACCGGGCATTATGCGTTCGAGGCCCAGCCCGTCCCCGCGGCGACGGCGGCCATTCCCATCGAGCAGACCTACCGGCCTTCCGCGGCCGCCCGTACGGGCAATTCCTGGAACATGCCGGCCGACGGCGGCACTTACGACCCGATCGTCACCGGCAGTCTGCCGCCTAAAAAGCCGAAGGAAGAGAAGCCCGCCGCCGAGGCGAAGCCGGCTGAGAAACCCGCCGCGGGCGGCCATGGCGCGCCCGCCGCCGAGACGCAGCCGCAAACGCCGCCGGTCGATGCCGTCGACCAGATGCAGAAGAACAATCCGGAGAATTTGTCGAGCGCCGAGAAGGCCTTGCTTGACCGTCTTCAGGCGCGGCGCCAGGAGCTCGACAGCCGCTCGCAGGAACTGGACCTGCGCGAAAATCTGCTCCGCGCCGCCGAAAAGAAGATCGAAGAACAGCTCGTCGAACTGAAGGCGGTCGAGGATCGTATCGCCGCGGCCGAAGAGGCCAAGAAATCCGAGGAAGACGCCAAGCTGAAAGATCTCGTGATCATGTACGAGAACATGAAACCCAAAGAAGCCGCGGCAATCTTCGATGTCATGGACATGAAGGTTCTCGTCGAAGTCGCGAGCAAAATGGCTCCGAAAAAGGCCGGCGATGTGATCGCCAAAATGGAGCCTGCCGTGGCCGAGCGCCTGACGGTTGCTTTGGCCAAGCGCCAGGAAGCAAAAGCGGTGGCGGCTAATCCCGCCAATTCCGCCAATTTGCCTAAAATCGAAGGTCAAAAGGCCAACTAATACCCCCCATTTCCTCTCTATGCGGGAGGACGTTTGTTAACTCCCTACCGTGTATCCAGATGCGAACCGCAGGACGCGGAGGGTCGAGTTTTGTCGCACAGGAAGACGCGTAGCAAAACGATTGTGCTTGCACGGCCGAACGAGCCATTTGCGGGAGCGATGGCGCTCGCCCGGATTCTGCTGGCGCTCGCCTTCCTCCTCGCGCTGCTTTTTTCCATTCCCGCGCGCGCCGAAGGCGCCAATATCCAGGCCTCCGAACAGGACGGCTATGGCCGGCTCATCGTCACCTTCGACGACCCGCCGGAGGTTACTGCGAAGATCGCCAACGGCATCATCGTCGTCTCGTTCTCCAAACCGGCCGACTTCTCGGCCGAACAGATTCAACCCGGCCTCTCGACCTTCGTGTCGAGCGCACGCCGCGATCCCGACGGCATGGGCATTCGTCTTGCCCTGTCGCGGGCGGTGAAGATCAACCCCGTCGAAGCCGGCGAAAAGTTCTTCCTCGACATCATGCCGGAGAACTGGAAGGGCATGCCGCCCGCGCTGCCCGCCGAAGTCATCGCCGATCTGACCAAACGCGCGCTCGATGCCGAGCGGATCAAGAAGGAACTCGCCCGCGCCCAGACGCTGCCGCCCGCGACCATGCAGGTCTCCGCGGGCAGCAATGACAGCCGTATCCGCGTCACCTTCTCGTTCAGCGACAAGATCGAGGTCCGTTTCAAGAACGAAGGCCGCCGCGGCGTATTGACGGTGCCGGGCAATACCGTGTTCGACCTCGCCGAGGCGCGCGCCGCGCTGCCGCCCGAAATCACCGAATTTTCCGGCGTTACCGTCGGCAACGCGCTGGTCGTGAAATTTGCGGCTCCCGAGGGCCAGGAACTGCGCGGCTCGCAGGAAGAGAACGCCTTCGTCATCGATATCGCAGCACCCGGCTCTTTCGAACCGCGCGCTTCGGTCGCTCCGCCTCCCCAGGAAGACAAGAAATTCGGCGAGATCGCCGAGATCGGCGGCGCGATCGAGGAGCATGACGGCGACTTCGCGCAAGACGCCGTTCTCATTCCGCCGGCCGACATTTCGAAACCCTCTATCGCTCTCGAGAAGAGCCCAGAAGTCGGGCCGGCTACGGCCACGGGACCGCACGACGCAAAGCCCGCAGCTGCGGAAGCCGCCAAAACTGCGCCCGAGCTTGCGACGCAATCGCCGGAGCAGCACGCAGCAGAACTCGCCGCCAAGCAAAGCGCACACGCAGCAACGCCCGATGCGCCTCCGGCGAGCACCCAGACGCGGCGTCAGGGCCGCATCCAGACTTCAGAGCCCGCGGCCGATACCGCACACGCGCCGCAGCCGGCTGCGGTTGCACCCGCCGCTGCTGCGCCGGCTGCCACGCCTGCTCCCGCAAAACCTGTCGCAAACGTACGGGAAGCCATTCCGCCGGCGCCCGCTGAAACGCACGATCCGGCATCGCACGCCGCCGCCGAAGGACCGGTGCCGAGCGAGCCGTCGCATGGCCCAGAACTCGACGCGCCGATCCTGTCGAAAGCCGAACAGGCCCTGAAGGATTTCGCCGACAGCGCCGTCCGATACGGCGTGCAGCTGCAAACGAACGAAGGCACGCTGCAAATCGCTATTCCGTTTGAAAAACTGCCGCCGGCCGCCGCCTTCATTCGCGGCGCGAGCGTCTTTGCCGTGTTCGACGGCAATCCTGACGTCGATGTCGCAAAGATCGCCAGCGACAGCAACGGGCTGATCACGGCCGTGCGCAAAACGCAGACCGTCTCCGGCTCGGCTCTCGAAATGTCGCTCAGCCAGCCGCGTCTGGCCAGCCTCGCAAGTTCCGGCCAGACCTGGATCCTGTCGCTCAGCGATACGATCCTTGAGCCGACGCGCCCCATGCAGCTGATGCCGACCTTCAACAGCGACGGCCGCACCGCCCTGCAGGTCAAGACGGAAGGCGTCGGCCTTGTCCATCACGTCCCGGACGCGCAGGTCGGCGATGAGCTTCTCGTGGTGACGCTGAAGCCGCCGGCGCGCGGTCTCGTCCGCGAACGCGATTTCATCGAATTCGGCGCACTTGCGACCGCGCAAGGCCTCGCCTTCGAACCCCTCGCCGACGATCTTTCGGTCAAGACCGGCAGCGACAGCATCATGCTGACGCGCGACAAGGGCCTCACTCTGTCACTCGATGCCGAGCCTGCTGCGCTCGCGCCGATCCAGCTGAAGCCGGGCAGCCCCTTTGCGGCCGAGGCCTGGCGCAAGGCGCAGACCACCTCGCAAGAAGCCATCAACGATCTCGCACGGGCCGCAGCCGCCGCCCCGCCGGAGGGCCGCACGAAAGCGCGTCTTCAACTGGCGCGGCTCGAACTTGCCGGCGGCAACGCCGCCGAGACCAAGGGCATTCTCGATGTCGCGACCGCAGAATCGCCCAATCTCGCCGACGATCCGGATGTGAAGGTTTTGCGCGGCACCGCGCTTGTGATGCTGCGCCGCTTCGATGAGGCGGTAAAAGTTCTCGGCTCGGGCACGCTTTCCAACAATGGCGAAGCGGCGCTCTGGCGGATGATCGGGGAAGCAGGCCTTGGCCATCTCGGACTTGCCCGTGAAGCCTTCCGTGAAGGCGAGCCCGTGCTCGATGCGATGCCGCCCGATCTGCAGCGCATCTTCCGTCAGACCATGATCGAAGTCGCCGTCGCCGCCCAGGATTTCGCCACCGCCGCAACTCAGCTCGACGCCCTCGATACGCTCGGCGTGACGGACGGCTGGGCCGCGCGCGAAGTTATGCGTGGGCGTGTTGCCGAAGGCTTCGGCCAATCGGCGCTGGCGCTCGAGGCATATCGCCGGGCGATGGAATCCGGCAATGAGGAAGCGCGCGCCGAAGCGCGCCTGCACGCGATCAATCTCCGCTACAAGATGCAGGAGATCCAGCGCGCCGAAGCGATCAAGAACCTTGAAATGCTGACGACCGACTGGCGCGGCGACGGCATCGAGGCGGATGCGCTGGCGAGCCTCACCGAACTTTACCGCGCCGACGAACGCTGGCGCGATGCCTTCGCCACCATGCGCACGGCGATGACCTATCACGCCAACGAAACCTCGACCCGCGCCATTCAGGACGAGATGACGGCGGAGTTCGCCAAACTCTTCCTCGCGCAGGGTGCCGATGCGGCGCCGCCGACGCTCGAAAGCGTCGCGCTGTTCTACGACTTCAAGGAACTGACGCCGCCCGGCAAGAAGGGCGATGAACTGATCCGCAATCTCGCCGACCGTCTGGTCGAAGTGGATCTTCTCAGCCAGGCCGCCGATCTTCTGACCTATCAGGTCAAGAACCGCCTCACCGGCGCCCCGCGGGCCCAGGTGGCCGCCCATGCGGCGGCGATCGAACTCATGGACCGCAAACCGGGCCGCGCGCTGAACATGCTGCACGACACGCGCATTTCGGGCCTGCCGTCCGAGCTTGTCCGCAACCGCCTGATGCTCGAAGCGCGCGCCCTGTCCGAACTGCAGCGCCCCGATCTCGCGCTTGAAATGATCGCCGGCTATTCGGGCGATGACGTCAACCGCCTGCGCGCCGACATCCAATGGGCGGCAAAGCGCTGGCAATCGGCCGCCGAAGCTCTCGAACTGATGCTCGGCACAAGCTGGCGTGCTGCCGAGCCGCTCAGCGACGACACACGCAAGGACGTTCTGCGTGCCGCCATCGCCTATGCCCTCGCCGAAGACGATCTCGGCCTCGACCGGCTGCGCCAGAAATATTCCGGCAAGCTTGCCAGCACGCCGGACCAGGCGACGTTCGACATCGTCACCGCCCCCGCCGCAACGCGCGGCGCCGACTTCATCACGATCGCCAAGACGATTTCCGTCTCCGATACGCTAAAGTCCTTCCTCGACGATTATCGCAAGCGTTATCCGGAAAGCGCACCGCCGCAGGTGCGCACGAGCGACAAGCCGCAGGACAAGACGGCACAGCTCTAAGCGCCGCCCTTCCCTTCGAGCTTGCCCGCAATCTCAGCCAGCACACGCACCCAGCCAAGCTCCGCCCGGTCGCTGAAATCGGCCCAGATGGGCCGCATCTCGTGCACCAGAACGAGTACCGTCCCGCCGTTTTCCGCGCCAAGCTCCACCCGCACACGATCGAGCTCGGGTGAATAGTCGGGCATTCCGAAACTGAAGGTGATGTGGCCGGGCCGCGCGATCGTCCCGTAGCTGCCGACATGCGCAATCTCGGCCCCGTCGCGGTTTTCAACGACGCTGAAACGTCCACCCGGCCGCGCGTCGTTTTCGACGCGTACGATGTCCGCGCCTTCATGCCCGAACATCCACAGCCTTGGCCGCTCGGAGCCGAGAAACGCGTCGAACACCGCGGATGGCTTTTGCTTGAAACGCCGCACCACCCGGATCGTCAGCGGCGGTTCGCCGAGCAGTCTTTCATGCTCCTCCTGCGCCAGCGAAAAATGATGCCAGAACGGACGGCGCTCGCGCGACAGGATCGCGTCTTCGAGAAGAAGAAGATGCGTGAACCAGCCCGACGCAACGCGGATCATTTCCGGCCGGTCCTCAAGACGCCGATGCGTCAGGACAACAACGGTCCCGTCGCCGCGCGGCTCGATCTCGAACATCACTTCCGAATCCTGCCCCCAGCTGAAAGCAAGAAGGCGCGGCGCTTCGATGCGCGTGATGCGTCCGGCCTGGCGATGGCCTCCGCCATGCGTGGCATAGCGCGGCGGAATGTCTTCGAAAGGCGACAGCTCGTCGAAATACCAGATCAGATCGACAAGACCGTCTTTGCGCAGATCCATCTTGCCGGCGGCCCACCAGTCGCGGCGCTTTGAGCTTTCCGTCAGATAAGCCCAGATATCTTCGGCGCGTGCGGGATAAGCGCGCTCAAGCCGGACCACGCCGGGACGCGGGCTCGTCGCAAAACCCGTCAGGGCCTCGTTATGGGGAGACGGCGGGCGTGCCATGGGCGAAGTCTAGCGCCATGACACGTCACACGCGACAAAGATCGGCTTAACTCGCGAACTTCTTGATATATTCTTCGTGATACTCGGCGAACCGCTTCCAGAATGGCGGCGGCGTCACGCTGTTGGCCTTGGCCTCCAGCACATTCAGATGCGCATGCCAGCCCGCGGCAAGTTCCGCCAGGGTCGCGCGGTCTCGGATACCGCTATGGATAAGCGTCACCCTCACCTGCCCGTGCAGCGAGGTCAGAACGAAGGTCACTTTCGAATCCGGCCCGGCATCCGGCCATGTCAAAGCCAGCACACTCGGAAACCGGCTCTCCAAAACTTCGCCGCGCACCGTGAAGCCCTTGGGCGAGTCCTTGCCGGGCGGAGCGATCCCGGGATGCGGCGTCAGCTCGTCATGGCGGAAGATCATCTCATAGGAGCCGCCCTCCTTCAGATCCATCGGACCGGTCGCCAGCCAGCGGCCGCGGATCGTCGGATGCGTGAGAAAATCCCAGATGCGGCTGATCGGCCCCGGCATATGGCGCTCGAAGCGGATCGTATCGGAGGCGGTTTCGACAGCGAAATCTCTCATCGTCAGCCTAGCAAGCGTTGTGGAGCAAGGCTCAGATATAGATGCAGAACCCGCCGCTCAATATTGAAGCGCATAAGAAAAACGCCCGCGCAAGCGCGGGCGTTGAAACATGTCTTGCGCCGGGACCGGGCGATCACTCGTCGCGGTAGACGCGCTCGCGGCGCTCATGCCGCTCCTGGGCTTCGACCGAAAGCGTTGCGATCGGGCGGGCATCGAGGCGCTTGAGGGAGATCGGCTCGCCCGTCTCCTCGCAATAGCCGTAGGACCCGTCGTCAATACGCTTCAGCGCGGCATCGATCTTGGCGATCAGCTTGCGCTGCCGGTCGCGCGCCCGAAGCTCGATCGCGCGGTCCGTCTCGGAGGACGCGCGGTCCACGAGATCGGGATGATTCTGGTTCTCGTCTTGAAGATGTTCGAGCGTTTCTTTGCTTTCCTGAAGGATCTCATCCTTCCAGCGCAGAAGCTTGTCGCGAAAATACTCGCGCTGCCGCTCGTTCATGAACGTCTCGGCCTCGGTCGGCCGGTACTCCTGGACTACTTCCATCGCACCCGCACCCCGTTTTTGGGCTCCGCGAATCCCGCAATTCGGGAGAGCCCCCCTTTAAAATCGCGCGGAATATAGCCACGCGCGATGCCCGGGACAATCGATTTTAGGAATGGCGGAATTGCTTGAGAAATAAGAGGTTTTGCAGGGAGCCTGTGGACAAGGTCCCAATCAGGGCCGCCGCTGGAGCTTTGCCAGCTCGACTTGGGCCCTCAGCTCGATTTCGTCGAGAATCTGTTCCAGGGCCGGATCCTCGGTCGCTTCCCGGGCCGACCCGACTGCGGCATTGAGGCCGTCCAGGGCCGCAGGCGTCAGGGTGCCGTCGAGAACCCCGAGCTTCACGGCATCCAGGAGGTCAAGAATGGTGCGGCCGCGCTGGGTGGCCTTTTTGCGCCGTTCCACGGTCATATCGACCGATTGCAGGGCCAAAAGCGCGTCCAGCCCCGGCGCCGAGGCGGCGCTCGCCGGCTTCTGCAGCGGCGCTGACGTCTCCGTATCGGGCAGCGAGAAGCCAGAGCCCGACGACACGCGTCGCGCACCATAAGCACCCTGCCCGATCCGGTTCGGTCCTTCGACCCGCATGGCCTTTTCTCCTAGGGAATGGCCCTTGTGCGCAAGGCTGGACGAGAGCCCGTTAACTGCGCGTTAACAACCCGGCAAAATTTGCCGGATCGGCATTTTTAACCCTGTAAACAACCCATCCGGCGCCTCCCCCGAACGGATGATTATTCAATAAAATCAGTGATCTAGCGTCTCCGGCCGCGGGGGCACGCTTCTGGCATTGGATTGCCGGGGAGAACATTTTTATGCAGCGGTCCTTGTCCATTCTGATCCGGAACATGCTTCTCGCGGCGGGCGCCGCGGGCGTGATTCTTGCCGCCGCCCAGGCGCGCGCCGCCGAGCCTCCTTCGGCGACGACGCCCTCGCAACTGCCTCCCGCTCCCTTTGCCTATGGCTCCGATCCTTATGGACCGCGCGTCAGCATGATCGCGACCGCAGCTCCTTTGCCGCAGGCGCCCTATTGGGAAGGCAATGAATTTCAGGGCGGCGATGCCGGCGATGTCGGAACGACCTCCGCCCGCGTCAAAGATCTGATCGACATCGAAGGCGTCCGCGAAAACCAGCTTGTCGGTTACGGCCTCGTCGTCGGCCTCAACGGCACGGGCGACAGCCTCAACGCCTCGCCATTCACCCGCCAGTCGCTGACGGCCATGCTCGAGCGCATGGGTGTCAATACGCGCGGCGCAACGCTCCGCACCAAAAACGTCGCCGCCGTCATGGTGACGGCGAGCCTTCCGCCCTTCTCGACGCAGGGCACGCGCATCGACATCACCGTTTCGGCGATGGGCGATGCGACAAGCCTTCAGGGCGGCACGCTGCTTGTCACGCCGCTTCTCGGCGCCGACGGCGAAGTCTACGCGGTCGGCCAGGGCCCGGTCGCCGTTATCGGCTTCCAGGCCGAAGGCAATGCGGCGAAGATCGTTCGCGGCGTACCGACAACGGGCCGCATCTCGAACGGCGCCGTTGTCGAACGCGAAATCGAGTTCGCGCTGTCCGGAATGTCGACGGTGCGTCTTTCCCTCCGCAATCCCGATCTGACGACGGCGCGGCGCATCGCCAGCGCCATCAACACGCTTTTGGGCGGTGCGGCCTCCGAGCCGGTCGACCCCGCAACCGTGCAACTGACGATCCCGCCGAACTATCGCAGCAATATCGTGCGCCTGCTCACCGAAATCGAACAGCTGCGCGTGCAGCCGGATGTGGCGGCGAAGATCGTCATCGACGAACGCTCGGGCATTATCGTGATGGGCCGCGAAGTGCGCGTCGCAACCGTTGCAGTCGCCCAGGGCAATCTCACGGTGACGATCAGCGAAGAGCCGATCGTCAGCCAACCCACGGAATTCAGCGATGGACAGACGGTTGTCGTGCCGCGCACGACGGTCTCGGTCGATGACGAAAGCTATCGCCAGCTCGCGGTCGTCAAACAGGGCGTGACGCTTCAGGAACTCGTCGACGGACTGAACGCACTCGGCATCGGCCCGCGCGATCTCATCGGCATCCTTCAGGCGATCAAAGCGGCGGGCGCGCTGCAGGCCGAGATCGAGGTGATGTGATGGCATCCCTCCTCCCGACCGCCGATGCGTTTCACCAGCTTCCGGCCATCGACAACACGAAGCTTACCGCCAACGCGAAGCTTGCGGAAAAGGCAAAGCAGCAGGGCCAGGAATTCGAAAGCGTCTTCCTGTCGACGGTGCTTGCCCAGATGTTCGCAACCGTCGAAGGCGGCTCGGGCCCGCTCGGCGGCGAAGGCACCGGCGGCGACACCTGGCGGTCGTTCCTCACCGACGAATTTGCCAATGAAATCTCGAAAGCCGGCGGCATCGGCATCGCCGACCACGTCATGCGCGAAATTATCAGTATGCAGGAGCAGAACTCATGAGCACGAGAGGCGCCGTCATTCCGATGCCGACCCGCGATGAAGCCGGCCATATGGTCGACCGTATCGTCGAGACCGTCGAGCGGCTGAATTCGATCATGCAGCGCGAAACCGAACTCATCCGCGCCGCAAAGCTGAAGGAAGCCGGCAGCCTTGTCGAAGACAAGGCAACGCTTGCGGGCCTTTATCAGCGCGAGCTCGAAGCGGTGCGGGCTGCCGCTTCCGCCATCGGCCGCCTCGTTCCGGACCGCGCGGAGGTCCTGCGTCACCGTCTGGCGGGTCTTCAGGAAACACTGTCCGTCAATCTGGCCGTTGTAGGTACAGCGCGCGCCGTCGCCGAAGACATGATGCGCACGGTGGCCGATGAAGTTTCGCGCCAGCAGCGCCCGACGGTCTACGGCATGCAGGGCCAGATGGCGGCACCGAAAGCCGGCCCCGCTTCGATCAGCATTTCGCGCCGTTCGTAACGACGCGCCGCGGGTCTAAGGGAAATTACGGTCTGGCGCTCCGGCGCCAGCCCGACTAAACCGCCCGGCAACCTGGTAGGTTTGTGACAAGTTGAAGCTCTTAAGAAAGAGTTGATTCACTAGGCTTATTCAAGCTTCTTTTAGACGTTCCCTCCATTCTCGGTCACACCTGCCGAAAGGATTTCGGCGAAGGATCGAGAACGGAGCCAAGAACATGGACGCCGCGCTCTCATATAGAGCGATGTATCCGCAGCCACCGGCAATGCCGCGGGCTGAGGCGGCTATCCCCGTTCGCCATGCCATCCCCACCGATCTTCCCCAGCCCGATAAAAGCGTGCCGGCGCTCGTCGAACATTCGGCCCAGGACGGCACGGCCTCGCGGCCGCGCGCCAATGCCGAACTGCCGCGTCCTCTCTCGGACGAAGTGCTCCGCGAGATCGAGCGCGAAGTCGAGCACGAATTCGAGTTCAACAAGGAAGCGAAGACCCTTGTCTTCACCAAGCGCGACGGCGGCAACGGCCAGGTCCTGCAGCAGATCCCCGACGAGCGGCTGCTGAAGATCCGCGCCTATGTGGCCCAGACTCTGGACAAGCCGTCCGAGCCTCTCGTCGAGCGCGAAGCGTAAACGTCCTAACCTTGAGAGCCTCGAAATGCCGGGACGCCATGCCCGGCATTTTTATTTCAAGCCACGCGTTTTGAGGCCCTATTTCAAGGCGTATTCGATCCGATTAACGGCTCATTATTTACGGCAGCAACAGCCCTCAAGCCGTTAGAATTGTACGGATTTACTTAAGTCCCCAACAGAACCCGGCGTGGCAAAAAGCGGCGTGCTTCCAGAAGGCAGCACTTGTCTCTTGTTACCCTAGGAAAGGGGATCACATCATGGCTTCCAACATCACTCTTTCGGCCGGCGTGCGTCAGAACCTTCTGTCGCTTCAGAACACGGCCAACCTCATGTCGACGACCCAGAACCGCCTTGCCACCGGCAAGAAGGTCAACTCGGCCCTCGACAACCCGACCTCCTTCTTCACCGCCCAGTCGCTCCAGAGCCGCGCGTCCGATATGGCCTCGCTGCTCGACGGCATGACCTCGGGCGTGAAAACGCTTGAAGCCGCTGATAACGGCCTCTCCGCGATCACGAAGACGGTCGAAAGCATGCAGTCGACGCTGCGTCAGGCCCGTCAGGACAAATCGTTCAAGACGGAATCCTACACGCTCGGCGCCGGCCTCACCGCTGCCCAGGATATTTCGTTCGAGGGTGGCGCTGTCGGCACGACCCCGGTCTCGATCACTCTCGGCACGGCGGCTGTCGGCGCCACTCCGGCGACCGTTACAGGCGCTGGCGGCGGTGACTGGGATACCGGCACCACTGTCTTCGAAGCCACCAACGGCGGCGGCGAATACGATGGCGAGACCATCACGATCACGGCCGAAAACGGCGACACGGACAGCTACACGATCCAGGCCGGCGATACGGTCGCGGACATCGTGGCCGAGCTCTCCGACGGCGATTTCACCGTGACGGGCACGAACGTCGGCTTCAACTTCTCGCATGCCGGCGGCTCGGACTTCACCGTTACGACTTCGCTTCCGGCGCTTACGACCGCCGCTGGCGTCGGCACGACGGCAACCTCGGTCAACGGTGTCCCGGCTGTGGCTGCGGCGTCGAAATCGGTCGACACGCTCGTCTCCGAAATCAATGCCAACGTCTCGCTCCAGGGCAAAGTTCGCGCCTCGAACGACGGCGGCAAGCTCCGCATCGAGAACCTCTCGACGTCGGAACTGACGGTTACCGGCGTCAACTCGACGACCGGCACTGTCGACGGCAGCGCGGGCGAAGGCGAAGTCGGTGGCAACACCGTTCGCCAGAACCTCGTGAAGCAGTTCAACGAACTCCGCGACCAGCTCGACAAGCTGGCGGACGACGCGTCCTATAACGGCGTGAACCTCCTGCGCGGCGATAAGCTGAAGCTGACCTTCAACGAAACCGGCACCTCGACCATCGAGATCCAGGCCAAGGACGAAGCGGGCGAAGAGCGCGCGATCAACTCCACGACCCTGGGCATCGACACGGCCACGGACGCCGATTTCGACAACGATGCCGGCATTGACGGCATCCTCGACGGCATGAAAGACGCTCTGGGCGTTCTGCGCGCGCAGTCTTCGAGCTTCGGTTCGAACCTGTCGATCGTTGAAAACCGGACGGAATTCACGAAGTCGATGATCAACACCCTGCAGACCGGCGCCGACTCGCTGGTTCTGGCCGACACGAACGAGGAAGCGGCGAACATGCTCGCCCTTCAGACCCGCCAGCAGCTGTCTTCGACGGCTCTGTCGCTCGCTTCGCAGGCCGACCAGGCGGTTCTCCGCCTGTTCTGATCCCTTAACGGATCGTAAATACGGAAACGGCGGGCCTCGGCCCGCCGTTTCTTTTTGACCGAAACGCTAAATTTTTAAGCGGGTTCTGCCGATTAACTTAGCATTCAATCAAGCATGCCATGGTCCCACAACTTCCAGGAGGAAGTTGCTCTCAAACACCCAGAAAAGGGACCTTGTACATGGCTTCCAACATCACTCTCTCTGCAGGCGTTCGGCAGAATCTTCTGTCGCTGCAGAACACAGCCAGCCTCATGTCGACGACCCAGAATCGTCTTGCCACCGGCAAGAAGGTCAACTCGGCCCTCGACAACCCGACCTCCTTCTTCACTGCCCAGTCTCTCCAGAGCCGCGCCGGCGACATGTCCGCGCTTCTCGACAACATGACCTCGGGTATCAAGACTCTCGAAGCGGCCGACAACGGCCTCTCCGCGATCACGAAGACGGTCGAAAGCATGCAGTCGACGCTGCGCCAGGCCCGTCAGGACAAGTCCTTCAAGACCGAGTCCTACACGATCAACCTGGGCACCACTCCGGCCGGCACGGAAGAAATTTCGTTCCAGGGCGGTGCGGTCGGCACGACGGCTGTTGACGTTGCACTGACCGGCACGACCGGGGCGGCTGCCGCCACGGTCTCGACCGGCGCGTTTACGGCGATGGACTTCAACCCGGCGGCGGCTACCTCCGGTACGATTACGTCGGGTGCCTTCGGTTCTACGCTGACGTTCGACAACGCCGGCGACGAACTCGAAGTCGTTGTCGAAGTCAACGGCGTCAACCAGACGCTGACGATCGACGCTACGGCTGTCGCCGCTACGCTCGGCGTCGGTGTCACCACGATCACTGACGCGGACGAACTCGCGCAGGTCCTCGATGACCTCGCCACTGGTACGCTCAACGTTACCTCGACCGGTACGGCGGTGACTTTCACCTCGTCCACGACGGGTACGGGCTCCAGCATCGAGATCATCAGCGCGACCGCCACCAACGGCGGTGGTGCTAACACGATCACCAACACCTCGGGTATCGCCGTTGCCGCACAGAATACCGGTTCCGCAACAGGTACGGCACGGACGTTGTCGTTTGATATTGCCATTGACGGCGCTGTTACGCCGACGACGGTCACGATCAACGCGGCGGCGGTTGCTCTCGTGGGCGACAACGACAACATCATCGACACTGTGGCCGAACTTGCGTCGATCATCGACGCTCAGGTTGGCGCCGGTGCGACGATCGGGTCGACGGCCACTGCGGTGACCTTCACTTCGGCCACGACCGGTGTGACGTCGGAAATCGACATCTCGAACGTTGCGGTCGCCGGTAGCGGCGGCTTCACCAACACTTCGGGTCTCGCCACCGCCAACGACCTCGGCGCCGCCACTGGCGGTATCGCGGCCAAGACGGTCGACGAAATGGTGACGGCGATCAACGGCACGGCCGCGCTGGAAGGCAAGGTCCGTGCGTCGAACGACGGCGGCAAGCTCCGTATCGAGAACCTCTCGACCTCGGAACTGACGGTGACGGGTCTCGACGCCACCACCGGTGAACTCACCGGCGGCGTCGGCACCAGCGACATCGGCGGCAACACCGTTCGCACGAACCTCGTGAAGCAGTTCAACGAACTCCGCGACCAGCTCGACAAGCTGGCGGACGACGCGTCCTTCAACGGCGTGAACCTCCTGCGCGGCGACTTGCTGAAGCTGACCTTCAACGAAACCGGCACCTCGACCATCGAGATCCAGGCCAAGGACGAAGACGGCGAAGAACGCGCCATCAACTCCGCCACCCTGGGCATCGACACGGCCACGGATCCGGACTTCGACAGCGATGAAGGCATCGACGCCATCCTCGATGGCATGAAGGACGCTCTGGGCGTTCTGCGCGCGCAGTCTTCGAGCTTCGGTTCGAACCTGTCGATCGTTCAGAACCGCACGGAGTTCACCAAGTCGATGATCAACACCCTGCAGACCGGCGCCGACTCGCTGGTTCTGGCCGACACGAACGAGGAAGCGGCGAACATGCTCGCCCTTCAGACCCGCCAGCAGCTGTCTTCGACGGCTCTGTCGCTCGCTTCGCAGGCCGACCAGGCGGTTCTCCGCCTGTTCTGATCTGCAGAGATCGGTCCAAGACAGAAACGGCGGGCTTCGGCCCGCCGTTTTTTTTTTGCAAAAAGCACGAGTAACCGCTCGTTTACCGTGTCTCTGAGGGTTCCGTTAACCATAAATTAGCTGCCCCCGGCTGAAATGACCGGAGTTACTCGTGCGACTCCGAATCGATTTCAGACGAGGGATTTATGGCCGACATCACTCTTTCCGCAGGCGTGCGTCAGAATCTGCTTTCCTTGCAGAAGACGGCCGACCTGATGTCGACGACGCAGAACCGGCTCGCCACGGGCAAGAAGGTCAACTCGGCCCTCGACAACCCAACCAACTTCTTCACCTCGCAGTCCCTGAGCGTGCGCGCTGGCGATATGTCCGCCCTGCTCGACAATATGACCGCGGGCATCAAGACGCTCGAAGCGGCCGATAACGGCCTGACGGCGATCACCAAAACGATCGAGAGCATGCAGTCCACGATGCGCCAGGCGCGTCAGGACCGCTCCTTCAAGACCGGCACCTATGTGATGAATATGCCGACCACCCCGGCCGGCACCGAAGTCCTGTCCTTCACGGGCGGACAATTCGGCACCACCACCGAGACCATCTCGCTGGTCACAGGCTCGACCGAACCGGTTCTCACCGGTAGCGGTGCCTTCGTGCCGCTCGATGTGACAACCGGCGACGAAGTCTACGGCTTCAACGTTACGCTCGATGACGGCGGTGCTGCAGGCACCCCGGTCACGATTTCGCTCACGAACGCCGCCGATACGGACGGCGACCTCGACATCGAACTGACGGAAGTGATCACCGCAATCAATGCCGATCTCGCGGCCGCGACCTCCGATGTCCGCGTCCGCGACTCCGTCGCCTCGCCGGGCCGCCTCGAATTCTACATCGCCTCCGGCACGCATATCGGCACCGATGCGACGATCACGGTTGGTACCTTCACCAACGGCGGTACCTCACCGGACCCGACGACGCAGTTCCAGTTCGGCGCCACGGCCAACGCGGACGGCGGCGACCGCGGCCGCACGGTTGAAGAGATGGTTCTTGCCATCAACAGCGACACCGATCTCCGCGGCAAGATCCGCGCATCCAACGACAATGGCCGTCTGCTTATCGAGAACTTCTCGACGCAGGAGATGACCGTCACCGGTTTCAACACCTCCGGCGAAATCACCGGCGGCGTCTCGACCCAGACCATCGGCGGCAACTCGGTGCGCGCCAACCTCACCAAGCAGTATAATGAGCTGCGCGACCAGTTGAACAAGCTGGCGGACGATGCCTCTTACGGCGGCGTCAATCTTCTGCGAGGCGATCTTCTGAAGTTGACCTTCAATGAAACCGGCACTTCGACCATCGATATCCAGGCCAAGGATCTCGACGGCCTCGAGCGCCCGATCAACACCTCGACTCTCGAACTCGATTTTGCCGAAGAAGAACAGTTCGACAGCGAAGCTTCGATCGACGCGCGTCTCGACGATCTGGTGCAGGCGCTCGGCGTGATCCGCTCGCAGTCTTCGAATTTCGGTTCGAACCTGTCGATCGTCGAAAACCGCACCGAGTTCACCAAAGCGATGATCAACACGCTGCAGACCGGCGCCGACTCGCTGGTGCTCGCCGACACGAACGAAGAAGCAGCCAATATGCTGGCACTGCAGACGCGCCAGCAGCTGTCGCAAACCGCCCTGTCCCTGGCCTCTCAGGCTGACCAGGCGGTTCTTCGCCTCTTCGGCTAAGCGCCCCTCGGGGTTGAGGTTTAGGCGGTTCGCTAAGAATGTCCGCTTTGCCTTTAGCCCCGGGCCCGCTGGCTGTATGATGGCGAATCAGGAGGATTTCCGATGGCTCTCAAAGTCGAACTGAAGCCCGGCGAGCGGATCATCCTCGGCGAATGCGTCATCACCAATGACAACCAGCGCACACGCCTGTTTATCGAAGGCGATGCGCCTATCCTTCGCGAGAAGGACATCCTGACGCCCGAGACGGCCGATACCCCTGCAAAGCGCGTCTATCTTTGCGTCCAGCTTATGTATCTTGAGCGCGATACGTCTAAATTGCGCGACGAATATTTCACTCTTGTAGGCGACTTTGTAAGGGCCGCACCGAGCAGTCTTGCGATTGTAGATGCCGTAAATAATGCCATCTTAACGAACGCGCTCTACAAAGCCCTGAAAGAAGCCAAGCACCTGATCGAGTTTGAAACGAGGCTCATCGAACATGCACAGCGGCGCGCAGGCATACGCTAAAACTGCAAAAACGACCGCGGGTCCGCGCGACCTTGAGGCCAGCCTTCTCATCCAGGCTGCAAACAAGTTGCAGGCCGTCGTCAGCGGCACCGTCACCGATACCGCTGAGATGCGCGACGCGCTGCGCTATAACCGTAAGCTCTGGACAATCCTTGCGACCTCCGCCACCGCGGCGGAAAATCCCCTGCCCCCGCAGATCAAGCAGAACATCGGCAACATCGCGATGTTCGTCCTGCCGCAATGCGTTGAGCTGGAAGCCAATCCGGTTCCGCAGCGTATGGGCTCTCTCGTCAACATTAACCGCGAGCTCGCCGCCGGCCTCATGCAGAAGGCGCCCGGCACGGTCTAACGGTACATACCAAATGCAAAAAGCCGGGCTTTCGCCCGGCTTTTTTGTTGCCTATTTTTCTTAGAGGAAGTTGACCAGCGAGAGCTGCGAGATGATCGCCGTCGTCTGATAGCTCGCCTGAAGATTGGTCTGCAGCGCAAGAATATTCGCCGCCACCTCTTCCTTGCTGATGCCCTCGACATTCGCGAGCATTGTCTCGAGCGTCGCCTTCTGCGTCTTGTGGCGCTCGCCGGCCGCCTGCGAGAACGCCGCGACCTGGGTGATGTCGGTCGCAACAGCCCGCAGCGAAGCCGCGCCGCCGTCTTCGGCCATGGCCGGCCGCGTGCGCTCGATCAGTTCGCCATACTGCTTCTTGCCGAGCGTCGAATTGGAATCGAGTTCCATGGCGGCGAAGGCGCCGAGATTTTCCATGAACTCGCGGATACCGTCTTCATTGGCGCGCGCGCCGTAATTGGCGGTCAGCGTCGAGTCGATGCGGGCAACCTGAGTGAGCCGCGCCGAACCCGCGCCGCTTTCGCCCTTGTACCAATCGACCGTCGTCGCCGTTCCATCGACCAAAGTCGTTGCGGTTTCCGGCGGCATGGAACCGACGCGCTGCGGCGGCTCGCCGAAGAAATCGCGCGATCCCTGGACCGAGGAGGCCGCGGCAAGCGAGGTCGTCGCCTGCTTCTTCACGGCGCCGTCGAGAGCGGACGCAAAGTTCTGGGCGGTAGCGTTCAGGTCGACCGTGCCCGCACCGGTATAGGCGATCTGGAATGTATGCTTTTCGAGTTCTTCGGCCTTCACCGTACCGTTGATGCCAAGCTTGGCGCCCACCGTACCGGTGATCGCAAGGTCGGTTCCGTTGGTGCTGGTGATGCGGACCTGACGAGTCGCCGGGTCGAGTTCGGCATTGGCGACACCGGTCAAGCCTTCGATCTGGGTCATGAGATCATCGACCGTGGCGGTCGTCGAAATCTGGCCCGCACCGGGCACACCCGCGACAACCGAAATCGTCTGGCCGTTGATCGTGAGCGTATCGCCGGCGACAAGGCCAACCATCGGATCGTTCAGCGCCGTCGTACCGAGCGTGCCGACCGGAAGCTGGCTGCCATTGGCCTGCGCGACGAGTTCCGGCGCGGGCGGATTGTTTGAGGCGGTTAGCTTGATTTCTTCCGTCGATCCGTCCGGCAAAGTCAGCGCCACGCGCACGACATCGCCGGGCTTGGGCGTGCCCATGACCTGGACCGTGATCTGCGGCGGCGAGCCGCTCGCGCTGGTCACCCCGAACGCGCCGGGCTGGTTGGTCGAAACAGCGCCGAGCTTGAAACCGAATGCGTTCACCGCAGCCGACTCCGCCAGAGTCACGGTTGCGCCCGCCGCTGTCGCCTGCGTGAGGCGCCCGCGCCCATCAGCGCCGAGATCGGCGGCCCTGCGCTGCTGAATGACCGTCAGAAGGCCGTCGCGGCCGACCGTGCCGTCGAAAATTTCCGAGGCGCTAGCGACGGGCCGTGAGTCGACATCGCGGCCGCCGAAGAGATAGACGCCGGCGACATCGACATTGAGCGCCTCGACCGCGGTGTCGAACCGCGTCCGTGCCGCCGACTGCGCAAGCGTCTTGCTGCCGGCCAGGAGATAATTGTTCGGATCGAGATCGCCGCGCGTATCGGCCGCGATATCGACGAGGCCGGTCAGGCTCGTCATCATCAGATTGGTGCGCAGGCTGACCTGGGTGAGATTGCTCTGATACGAATCCACCGCCGAAAGCTTGCCGCGCACCGAGAGCGCGATCGTGCGGTCATTGCCGAGGCCGGCATAATCCTGCGATTTCTGCCCCGTTGCGAGCTGAAGGCTCAGCGAATCGAGACGCGCGCGCATCTGCGTCAGCGCGCGCGAATACGAGGCGTTGAAAATTCCGGTGCCGTTGATCGAGCTACTCATGATCATTCACCTCACATCGCCAGCAATATGTCGATCATCTCTTTAACCGTGGAGATGACTCGCGCATTGGCGGCATAGGCGGACTGCAACTGCAGAAGCTTGGCCATTTCCTCATCGACATCGACGCCGGACTTCTCGATGAACCGGTCTTGCAGCGAGGTCACGACAACTTCCTGGCCCTCCTGCACGCGCGAGGCGATGTCGGCGTTCGAGGCCTGAGTTTCGATCAGGGTTCGGGCAAAATCGGCGATCGATCCGGTGAACGGGCTGTTGGTGCCGCCGACGCCGGTATCGGAGCGATATTGCAGCGTCGGGTTTTCCAGCGCGTCGCGCAGGAAGGTGGCGCGCGCCGCATCGCCTGAGGCGGTCGGCGTCTGATAATTCACGAGAAGCGCGGGATCGTTGACCAGCGCTTCATTAAGCTGGATGCGCGAGGCAAAGCCGAGCCTCTGCCCGCCGCCTTCGAGGCTGTTCGTATAAAGCGAACCGCCATCGAGGAAGAACGGCAGCGCAAGGCCATCGCCCGTCAGCGCCGTAGCCGTCGCGCGGGCCGAGGCGCCGGTGACATCGACCGCGGCCGTTGCCGCATCGAAGGTGATCGTCGAACCTGTGTTCGTGACGACGAAATCCGTGCCGAGCGCCGCCTGCATCTGGGCTGCGACAGACGCCGGACCACCCGAAAAATCGATGCCGTAAACCGTATCGTTCGGATCGGCCGTGACGTCATTGGCCAACGGCAGAAGCGACGGATCGTCGATCGCGACAAAGGTCACCGTGCGCGATTGTCCGCCCGGCAGCTGATCGTAGGTCAGCGTCATCTTGTTGCCGGGCTGAATGTCCGACACGTCAAGATCAAAGCCGGTGCCGTTCGCAACGCCGTTGACCGGCGTCGTGCCGAGCGCTTCGGCCATGGACGATGCCAACTCATCGAGCTGGCGCTGCGCTTCGACAAGAATATTGTCGCGCAGTTCGACATAGGCTTTCAGCTCGCCCGAACGCAACTTGTCGCCGGCGAGAAGGTCCTTCGGCTGACCGTCCGGACCGATCAGGAGCACGGTGCCGATATTGCGCTCAGCCGGATCTTCCGAATAGAGCGCGTGCGGCACCATAGCCGCGGGCCCTTCGAATTTCAGTTCCGAGGCCGTGTTGTCGACGAAGAGCGCGGCGCCGCCGGTCGTGTAGATCGACAGGCGTCCGCTGACTTCGGACACGCGGACATCGACATATTCAGAAAGTTCCGAGATGAACAGATCGCGCTGATCGAGAATGTCGGGCGAAACATCCTGGCCGGCCGCCGTCATCACACCGATCTGCTGCTGGACCTTTTCAAGACCCTGCAGCGAAGCGTTGACGCGATCGACGGTGTTGGAAATGCCGCGATCGGCATCCTGGCGCATGCTCTGGATGCTGGAGGACATGCCCTTCAGCTGCTGCACCATCAGCTTCGCCTGGTTCAGGACGTCCTGACGGGCAGATTGCGAGGACGGTGTCGTGGCGAGCGCATCGAGCGCATTGGTGAAATCGCCGACGCGTTTGTCGAGCGAGTTCGCCCCGCCCGGCGTGCCATACAGAGACTGGAGCTGACCGAGATAGTTCGAGGCGACACTGGAGAAGGCGAGGCCGCTCGTCTCCGTCCGCAGCTGACGCTGCACATAAGTGTCGATTTCGCGCGTAATGGCCGCAACACGTACGCCGGCCGAACGGTCAGCGATAATGTCCGATTCCAGGACAATGTTTTTCTTCGTGTAGCCGCGCGTATTGACGTTGGCGACATTCGAGGAAACGAGTTCGATCCCGGACTGCGTCGTGCGCAGTCCGGAAAGCGATGTCGTCAGGGCGGTACTCAGACCCATACGCGTCTCCTAAAAGCTGCCTTTGCGGCCGCTAATCCTCAGCGGATCATATTCAGGGCTTCCTGCAGCATCTCGTCAGCCGTCGAGACGATGCGGGTGTTCGCCGAATAGGCCTGCTGGGTGATGATGAGTTTGGTGAACTCGTCAGCGATGTCGGTGTTCGAGCCTTCGAGCGCCTGGCCGACGATCGAGCCCGGAGCGCCCGGGATCGGCGGGCCGGATTCGAAGGTCGTCGCAAAGGCGCCGCCGTCGAGCCGTTTCAGCATGTTGTCGGCGTTGAAGTAGACCGTCGGGATCTCGGCGATGTCCGCCATCTGGCCGTTCGAATAGAACGCCGTGATGCGGCCGGCATCGGAGATCTGGATGCGGACGACTTCGCCCGCCGCATAGCCGTCCTGGTTCAGCTGCAGAATGTCGGCGCGGACATTGTTGTCGGCCGTAAACTGCGTGAGGCCCGTCGCGCCATGCGCCAGCGTGATATTGCCGACGTTCACGCCATCGACCGTGAGGTTCGGAATGTTCACCGAAGCGATCGGCGGATTCAGAAGACTGTTATTGCCGAAGGTGAAGTTCGTGCCGACATTCGTCCACATCGGCTCGGTGCCGGTGGCCGTGGTGTCGGACAGGTAGAACAGGTTCCAGGTGTCGACGCCTTCGGTCGCCCGATCGTTGACCTTGGCCCAGCGGAAGGTGACGTCGACCGGCGTGCCCTGTTCGTCATAGATCGTGATGGCATCGCCCGGGATCGACTGCTCTTCGAAGATCGAGCCTTCGTTGGCCTGGACATAGCCGCCGCCGGTCGAAGCCGTCGGCGCGGCGCTGGTAAGGCCGAGGGCCGTTGCCGCCGCACCGGCGGTGACAGTGAAAGTCGTCGCCTGGTTGGTCGGCGTGATGGTGAGCTGGTTGCCCGCCGTCGAGGCTTCAATGCCCGAGAGATTGGGATCGTCGTTGATCGCAGTGACCAGCTCGGCCAGCGAAGTGATGTTCGGCGCAGTGCCGAAGGTGAAGGTCACCGGCGTGCCGCTGTTGGTCGCCAGAGTGAGCGTGCTGCCGCTGGCGATCTGGCCGGCACCGGCGCCGACGAGCGTGGCGTTCATGACCGGGCTGGTCTGGGCGGCGAACGCATTGGGCGAGCCCGCCGGACGCGGATCGACCGCATAGGTCGAGTAGTCGAGCAGGCCGGACACAGGCTCGCGCGGCAGGTTGGCGCGATAGGTGACGACGTCGGTCGCGCGCGCCGGCAGAATGTCGTTGTTGAGCGGCATCACTTCCGGAACGCTGCCGGCGACGTTGCCGGTGTTGCGGTCGATCGGAAGGAGCTTGAGGTAGTAGCCAGCCTTGTTGACCAGGAAGCCCTCTTTGTTGAGCTCGAAGTCGCCGCGGCGGGTGTAGTAATCGGTGCCCGAGAAGATCGGCTGGCCGTCGGCCGTGGCATTGGAGGTCGCGACGACGAAGTAGCCCTCGCCGTTCAGCGCCATATAGGTGTCGTTCGTGGCCGACTGGATGTCGCCCTGGACGCTGTTCGTCGCCCGGCTCTGCGAGATGACGGCGCCGGCGACCTGGCGGGACGGCAGCGCGTCCGGGATCAGGTCGGTAAAGCTCGTATCCGTGCGCTTGAAGGCGGTGGTCTGCGAGTTGGCGATGTTGCCCGAGATGTTTTCCAGCGCGAAGGACTGCGCGCGAAGGCCCGAGACCGCCGTGGTCAGTGCACCAAAGATACCCATGATCTTCTCCTGAGAGTCCGGCGCTACTCAAAACGCGCCTTAAGCCAATGCCTGCCATGGGATTGCAAGCCCGGGGCCAGCTCTCAAGATCAATAAATTCAATAGGTTAGATGCCGGAAGGCCAGTTCTGGCCCGGCAGATTCGGTCCGTCCCGGCAGATTCTGCCGGGCCGAATCGGCCTTAACTGCCGCTTGTGCCGGCCCTCTCCCACCCCATTTCAGAATTTGTCGGGAGGTGTCGATGTTCAGGTTCACGGCCGCAGCCTTTGCCTTTGCCTTTGCCTTTGCCTTTGCCTTTGCCTTTGCCCTTGTCTTTGCCTTTCCCGCCGCCGCAGAGCCCCTGAAAACCGAAACCGTCGCCACGGGCCTCCAATACCCCTGGGGCCTCGCCTTCCTGCCGGACGGGCGGATGCTGGTCACCGAGCGCCCGGGCCGCCTGAACCTCGTTGAGGGCGGCCAGAAGCAGGAGATCGCCGGCGTGCCGGATGTCGCGACCGGTGGCCAGGGCGGGCTTCTCGATGTCGCGCTCGATCCGGATTTTAATAAAAATCGCCTGATCTATCTGAGCTATGCCGAGGCCGGTGAAGGCGGCGCCGGAACGGCCGTTGCACGCGGAAGACTGAGCGAGGATTTTTCAAAGCTCGAAAGCACCGCGGTGATTTTCCGCCAGGTGCCGAAGGTCTCCGGCTCCAATCATTTCGGTTCGCGCCTCGTCTTCGCTCCCGACGGCAAGCTGTTCGTGACGCTGGGAGAAAGATTCAATTACCGCGACAAGGCGCAGACGCTCGACAATCATCTCGGCAAGATCGTCCGCATCAATCCCGACGGCTCGGTACCTAGCGACAATCCCTTTGTCGGACGCTCCGGCGCCCTCCCCGAAATATTCTCCTACGGGCACCGCAATCCGCAGAGTGCGGCACTCCACCCCGAGACCGGCAAACTCTGGACCGTCGAACATGGCGCCCGCGGCGGCGATGAGCTGAACGCGCCCGAAGCCAGCAAGAACTATGGCTGGCCGGTCATCTCCTACGGCGTCAACTATGACGGCTCGAAGATCGGCGAAGGCACGGCTAAAGCCGGCATGGAGCAGCCGCTGAAATATTGGGTGCCGAGCTTCGCCCCCTCCGGCATGGCCTTTTACACGGGCGATCTGTTTCCCGGCTGGAAGGGCGATCTGTTTATCGGCGCGCTCGCCGGGCAGGAACTCGTGCGTGTCGATATGGACGGCGGCGAGCCGGGACGCGACGAACGCCTGCTTTCAAATCTCGGCGAACGCATCCGCGATGTCCGTCAGGGGCCGGACGGCGCGCTCTACATTCTCACCGACAGTCCGAACGGCCGTATTTTGAAGCTCACGCCGGGGAACTGAAGCCCGGAACCCATGGGCGCTTTTGCGGCTTGTCATGGCGCGGGGAAGCGGAGAGGCTTCCTTGCCTTAACTGGGGGACTTCAAATGCGCGTCGGCAAACCTTCCGCTCTCATGTTCATCATTTCCGCGATACTTGCGACGCTGGCGGTCCTCGCCATGCTGACCAATATCCCGATCGTCGACGGCCATGAGTTCATCTTCATGTTCGCGGCCTGGGCGGTGCTCGCCCTGTCGACGGTTATCCGCGGCATCTGATCTTTCCTACCACTTCTGAAAGACGAACCACGCGCCGAGAGCGATCAGCGCGAACCCGATCGCATGGTTCCAGCCTAGCCCCTCTTTCAGATAGAGGACCGAGAAGCCGGCGAAGACGAGGAGCGTAATGACCTCCTGGATCGTCTTCAGTTCGGCAGCCGAATAGACGGCATGGCCGATGCGATTGGCCGGCACGGCAAAGCAATATTCGATGAAGGCGATGCCCCAGGCGACAAGGACCACCAGAACCAGGGGGGCGGCCTTGTACTTCAGATGCCCATACCAGGCAAAGGTCATAAACAGGTTGGAGCACAGCAGAAGAAAGACCGGGGCGAGATAGGGAGAAGTGAGGCTGAACAAGGACTTGGCCCTTATTGGAGGCGGCTTACGCACCGCCCTTAAGCGGTCAGGTAAAGCCCGTGGCGGAATCGGGATTGCTATGGTTAACTTATCCTTACGGGAGGACGGTAACAGCCGCCTCCTGTGCCAAGGCAAGTAAGTAACTAGGGGGAAATAAAATGGATCTTTCAGCACCTACCCAACCGGTATTCCTGATCGCCCTGATCGTTGGCGTTCTCGCCATCGTCAGCCTGCTCGGCGTCGCGATCCCGGTCGTTTCCGGTTATGCGACCTGGCTCCTCATCGGCGCCTTCGTCCTGCTCGTTCTCGGCAACGTGCTGCGCAATCTCTGAAGCTGTCGGGAGGCCTTGTGAAAGAGGCCTCCCACACGCTCAGCCGAATCTGAGCTTCAAGATCAGGATCGCGGCGGCAAGTGCAAATGTCACCGCATTGGCGACGATGAGCGCCGGGCGCTCCAACGCCACCCCGTAAACCAGCCATAAAAAGACACCTGCCGTGAACGCGCATTGCGCGGTCAGCGAAATGTCCTTTGCGCTTTTTGAGCGAATGATGCTGAGCGCCTGCGGCAGCCAGCAGATCGTGGTCAGCACGCCGGCTGAAATTCCGATGAGTTCGATCATGCAAACACGCCGGCTGAGATCGTGTCCCAGCCGGCGTTCTTTCGTTTACGGCAGTTTCAGGAGCGGCAGCATGATCGCGAAGATGATCGCGAGCAACCAGACCGGTACTGAAATTTCCGAGGCCCGCCCGGTCAGAACCTTCACCACGACATAGGTGATGAAGCCGAGGCCGAGACCCACCGCGATCGAATAGGTCAGCGGCATGGTCACCGCCGTGATCGCCGCGGGCGCGGCTTCCGTCAGATCGTCCCAATCGACCTCGCGCAGCGCCTGCGCCATGACGACCGCCACAAACAGCAGAGCTGCGGCCGTCGCATATTGCGGGATCGAGCCCGCAAGCGGCTGAAGGAACAGAGCAAGGAGGAAGCAGATCGCGGTGACGACCGAAGCAAGGCCGGTCCGCCCGCCGGCCGATACGCCCGCCGCGCTCTCGATATAGGACGTCGTGTTGGACGTGCCGAGCAGCGAGCCGATGGCCGTCGCCGAGCTGTCGGCGACAAGGGCCTGCTGAAGGCGCGGGATATTGCCGTCTTTGTCGAGAAGTCCCGCACGGTGCGAGACGCCGACCAGAGTGCCCGCCGTATCGAAGAAATCGACGAAGAACATGGTCAGCGCCGCGATCCAGAACAGGCCTTCCGCCACGCGCGAGAAATCGAGCTGCAGGAAGGTCGGAGCCAGAGACGGCGGCATGGCGAAGATGCCGCCGAAACTGGCGACGCCCAGCGGAATGCCGATCACCGACACGGCAAGAATGCCGATGATCGTCGCGCCGGGAATTTTCAGCTGGTTAAGCGCGGCGATGATGATGAAGCCAAGCAGGCAGAGAATCGGCGCCGCGGCGAGGAAGGTGCCGTGGGTGACGAGGGTTGCCGGGCTATCGACGACGATCCCCGCCCCCGAGAGCGCGATGATGGCGAGGAAAAAGCCGATGCCCGCGGAGGTCGCCATCTTCAGGCTCATCGGGATCGAGTTCACCAGCCAGGCGCGGATCGGCAGGATCGAGATGATCAGCGCGAGCACGCCCGAGACCAGGACCGCCGCCAGCGCCTGCTGCCAGGTGAAGCCCATGGCCCCGACCACGGCAAAGGCGAAGAAGGCGTTGAGGCCCATGCCGGGCGCCAGCGCGATCGGGTATTTCGCATAAAGGCCCATGATCAGGGTCGCGATGGCCGCCGCCAGACAGGTCGCGACGAAGACCGCCTCTTTGGGCATGCCGGCCGCCGACAGGATGCTCGGATTGACGAAGATGATGTAGGCCATGGTCAGGAAGGTCGTGATGCCCGCCAGGACCTCGGTGCGGACCGTCGTGCCGTTGGCCGTCAGGTTGAAATAGCTTTCCAGCGGGCCGCCCGAAGCGCCCGCCGACTTGGCTGCTTTTGCCATATGAATGTCCCCCAATAGGCGGCCGCCCCTTTTGGCCGCTGGGGCATCGAAAACCGCCCCGGGCGGGGCGTCAAATGCCGGGGTGGATAAGTTTTTCCCAGAAAAGCGGGGTTTCAGGTCCGGAGCGCGCTCATCACGACCCGGCGGGCCGAGGACATCGGCGAATGCTCGGAGGTCAGATCGAGCAGTTTTTCGCACTGCTCGACCGTCATCGGTTCACCGAACGCCTGCCCTTGCGCGTACTGACAGCCGAGATGGTAGAGCTCGACCGCATCCGAATCCGTCTCGGCGCCTTCGGCGATGACATCGAGGCCGAGTTCGCGGCCGAGCTGGATCATCGAACGCAGGATCGCCGTGCGGTGGACCTTCGAATGCTGGCGCAGGAAGCTGCGGTCCATCTTCACGGTGTCGAAAGAGAAGCGTTCGAGATAGGCAAGATTGGCGTGGCTCGTGCCGAAATCGTCGAGCGCAAGGCCGACGCCGAGATCGCGCAGGCGCTCAAGCAGATGCGCGGCGCGTTCAGGACTCTGGACGACGAGCTTTTCCGTCAGTTCGAGCTTGAGCGAACCGCGCGCGAGGATCGTGCGTGAGAGAACCGTCTTGATGTCCTGAATGAGATCCTGTCGCTCGAACTGACGCGCCGGCAGATTGACGGTGATAAACAGCGGCGGCTCGGTCGGCAGGCGGCGCTGCCAGGAGGCGAGCTGGCGTGAGGCGCGGTCGAGCGCAAACAGGCTGAGCTCAACGATAAGGCCGGTCTCTTCGGCAATGGCGAGGAATTCGGCGGGCGGGCGGCGCGAATAGCTCGGATGGTCCCAGCGCATCATCGCCTCGAAGCCGACAATGGCACGGTCTTCCAGGCGGATGATCGGCTGGTAGAGAAGCCGGATTTCCTCACGCTCAAGCGAGCGGCGCAGTTCGCCTTCGACAAGAAGACGGTCTGTCTTCGCGGTGCGCATCGTCGCCTTGAAGACTTCGATGTGATTGCCGCCGGCGCGCTTGGCATGGAACATTGCGACCTCGGCATTACGCACGAGATCCTCGCACGTGACTGCGGCGCGCGGCTCCATCATCGCAAGGCCGGTCGATCCCGTCAGCACGACTTCGACACCCGAAACCTGGATCGGCTGCGAGATCGCCTTGCGCACGCCTTCCGCAAACTGGCTGACGCGAGGGCCTTCGCGCTCCGACAGAAGAAGAATTCCGAACTGATCGCCGCCGAGACGCGCCAGCATGTCCTGCGGCTTCAGCTTCTGCCCGATGCGGCGCACCAGCGTCAGCAGCAGCGTATCGCCCGCGGTGAGGCCGACCTTGTCGTTGACGACCTTGAATTTGTCGAGATTGATGACAAGGACGATCGGCCGGATTTTTTCGTCGGTCGCCGCAAAAGACAAAGCCGCCTCGACACGGTCGAGGAAGAGCTGGCGGTTCGGCAGGCCCGTGAGGCTGTCATAGACAGCATTGCGCAACAGGCGCTCTTCCGCCGCTTTTGAGTCGGTGATGTCGATCAGCGTGCCGACGCAGCGCGTGACTTCGCCATGCGCGGCAACGACCGGGCGGATGCGCAACAGCATATAATGGTAGTGGCCGTCCTGGGCGCGGAAGCGGAACTGTTCGGACACGCGGCCGCGGCGCTCGCCGACAATCATATCGAGCGCGGCGCGGAAACGGTCGCGGTCGGAGGGATGCAGCACGTCGAGCCAGGCGGCGGCCGGGCCGTGCAGATCGCCCTTCTTTAGGCCGAGGAGGTGCTCGAACTCCTGCGTCACGTGAATACGGTCGGCGGTGACGTCCCAATCCCAGACGAGATCGCCCGAACCTGTGATCGCCAGCGCGCGGCGTTCGAGATCCGAGCCGAGGCCGTGCGCGAGCCCTGCCCCGGCAAAGGCATGCTGCATCACCGTGAAGCCGAGCAAGAGCACAATGAGCACGAGGCCGCCGACCAGCGCCGGCGACACGATATCGTTTTCCAGGAAGCCGGAGACGGTGAGACCCGCCGCCGCGACCCAGGCGACAAGCAGGAACCATGACGGGATCAGCATCACCGCGCGGTCGAAATTGTGCAACGCCAGCCAGACCACGACGCCGAAACCGAGCACCGAGACGAGCAGCAGCGAGATGCGCGCAATGCCGGCCGCAATCGGCGCGTCGATCAGCGCGATGCCGACGAGCGCCATCATGCCGGCAAGCCAGACTAAAGCGACATGGCCGAAGCGCACATGCCAGCGATTGAGATTGAGATAGGCGACGAGGAAGACGATGAGCGTTGCCGCAAGCATCGCTTCGGCGCCGGCGCGGTAGATGTGATCTTGGCCCGGGCCGAGCTTGAACATTTTGTGCCAGAAGCCGAAATCGATCGCGAGCCAGGCAAGCACCGCCCATGCGAGCGCGCCCGAGGCCGGGAACATGGCCGAGCCTTTGACGACGAAGACGATGGTGAGGATCAGCGCCAGAAGACCGGCAATGCCGAGCACGATGCCTTTGTAGAGCGTCAGATCGTTGACGCTGTCCTTGTAGGCATCGGGATCCCACAGATGCAACTGCGGAAGTTTGGAGTTCTCGAGTTCGGCGACGAAAGTGACGGTTGCGCCCGGATCGAGCGTAATGACGAAGATGTCGGTGTCGGGCGATTCCTCGCGCTCGGGGCGGAAGCCCTGGCTGGCGGTGACATCGACGATGCGGCGCGAACCAAGATCGGGCCAGAAAATGCCGGAGCCGACGAGCCGGTAATGCGGGGCGACGAGAAGACGGTCGATCTGTTCGTCGGAGGTGTTGGTGAGCGCAAACAGCGCCCAGTCGGTCGGCCCCTCGTCATGGGCGCGCACTTCGATTCGGCGGACAATGCCGTCGGCGGACGGGGCGGTCGTGACCTGGACGCGGTCGCCTTCGGAGGCAAAGCGCTCGATGGTGCGCGTCAGATCGATCGCGCCGCGGTCGAGCGGCACGACGATCGGCTCGAGCGCCAGCGCCCGACCGGACGCCACGCTGAGGCCGCAGATCACCAGAAGGGCGCATAAAACCGCCCTGACGAAAGTCAAAACCCCGGTCTCCCCTGCGGCCCGTTCGCGCCGCACTTCCATAGCCCTGAAATCCTGCGCCGGGCCGGGCGCGTCCCAATCATCTGGCATCGCGCCTAAGAAGGGCGAAAAGAAGATGGTCCTGCCAAATACCGTCTATGCAAAGGTATTCCCGCGCGTACCCCTCCCGCTCGAACCCCACTTTTTCGAGGAGCCGGATCGAGGCCGCATTGGTCGGGATGCAGGCAGCTTCCAGCCGCCGCAACCTCAAGGCGCCAAATGCATGGGGAACGAGTGCCCGGACCCCGGCCGTCATAAAGCCTTTCCCGGCATAAGGTTGGCCGGCCCAGTATCCGACCGTGCCGGTCTGGGCGACGCTGCGGCGGATGTTCGAGATGGTCACCCCGCCCAAAAGCCGGTTCGTCGTGTTCTGGAACAGGAAGAAGCTGTGGGCGTGGTCGAGGCGGCGCTCTTCGGCGTAGCGGCGCAGGCGGCGCCGGAAGGCGGCGCGGGTCAGATCGTCCTGCGGCCAGGTCGGCTCCCAGGGCTTCAGAAAATCGCGCGAACGGAACCTGAGTTCCGACCATTCCTCATAATCGCCGGGCTGCGGCCCGCGAAGCCAGACCCCTTCCCCGCGCAGCGGCGCCGCATCTTCGTCGGTGAAGGAGCGGAGGAAGGACATATCAGGCCGCAACCCGTGCGCTGCCGAGGCGCTCATTGATGCGCTCGAGCGGTGGAAGGCCGCGCACCGGACCGAGCGCCGCAAGCGCAGGTGCGGCCGAGATCGCTTCAAGGCCGACGCGGCGCACATCTTCCACCGTCACGGCTTCGAGGCGCGTCAGCACTTCTTCGGACGATACCGGCCGGCCGAGAACAAGGATCTGGCGGGAAAGACGCTCCGCGCGCGAGCCCGGCTGTTCGCGCGACAGCTCCAGCGCCATGCGCAGCTGCGCCTTGGCGCGCAGAACTTCGGTCTCATTTGCGGTGCGCGCCGCGCCCGCAATCTCGTCGAGCATCACTGGCGTGAGCTCGGCGACATCCTCGCCGCCCGTGCCGGCATAGACGCCGAACAGACCGCAATCGGAAAACGCCCAGTGGAAACTCTGGATGGAATAGACGAGGCCGCGCTTCTCGCGGATTTCCTGGAAGAGGCGCGAGGACATGCCGCCGCCGAGAAGGTTCGAGAAAATCTGCAGCGCGATCGTATCTTCATCGCCGAGCGCGCGCCCCGGAAATGTCAGTACGAGATGCGCCTGTTCGAGATTTTTCTGCACGCGCTTCTCGCCGCCGGTCCACACCGCCTGCGGTGCTTTGGGGCCTTCTCCCGAAGCGAGCCCGCCCAGATGATCTTCCGCAAGCCGAACGATGGCCTTGTGATCGGCAGCGCCGGCCACGCTGACGACGCCGGCGCCCGCGCGGTAATGACGGCCGAGAAAGCCGGTGATCGCCGCTTTGTCGAGCGCTTTCACCGATTTCGGTGTGCCGAGAATGGGCCGTCCGACCGACTGGCCGGCGAACGCGATTTCATGCGCGAGATCGTAGACGAGGTCATCCGGCGCATCTTCGATCGCGCCGATCTCCTGGATGATGACGCCCTTCTCGCGCTTCAGCTCTTCATCAAGCAGCAGCGGATCGGTCAGAATGTCGGAGAGAAGATCGAGCGCCAGCGGCACATCCTTTTCGAGGACGCGCGCGTCATAGCTTGTCTGTTCGACGCTCGTGGCAGCGTTCAGATCGCCTCCGACATCTTCCATTTCCTCGACGATACGCTGGGCGCTGCGGCGGCTCGTGCCCTTGAACGCCATATGTTCGAGAAGATGGGCAAGCCCGTGTTCGCTGTCGGTTTCGCTGCGGGAACCCGCGCCGAAGGAAACGCTGACCGCCGCCGTGCCGATGCCGGGCATCGTATCGGTCGCGACCGTGAGACCGTTGGCAAGTTTCGAAATCTCGACGCTCACGCCACCTCCCTCGCCGCACGGGTATTGCCGGCAACGAAAGCCTGAATGGCGGCAAGATCGTTCGGAACCACGGTGACGCGTTCCTTGCGCTCGAGAATATCGGCGACATGCAGCGGCAGCGCCGGATGCTCGCCCGTCGCCGCTTTCACCGCGTCGGGGAATTTTGCCGGATGCGCGGTGCCGAGAACAATCTGCGGCACCGACGGATCGCCGGACTGCGCCGCGCCGACGGCATAAGCAACGGCTGTGTGCGGGTCGAGCACATAGCCCGCCTCTTTGCGCAGACGTTTCATGATCGCAACGGTCTCGTCTTCGCTGGCTCTGCCGGCATCGAACTCGCCGCGGATCTGCGCCATCGCCGTGCCGGGCACGGTGAACGCACCCGATTGGGCGAGCGAGGCCATATGGCGGCGCACCGCCGATGCATCGCGGCCTTCGGCTTCGAACAGCAGACGTTCGAAATTCGACGAAACCTGAATGTCCATGCTGGGCGAGGTCGTCGGATGAACGCCCTTCACCTCATAGCGCCCCGTCTCGATGGTGCGCGCGAGAATATCGTTCTGATTGGTCGCAACGATGAGACGCTCGACCGGAAGGCCCATGCGCTTTGCGACATAACCCGCAAACACATCGCCGAAATTGCCGGTCGGCACGGTGAAGCTCACGGGACGATGCGGCGCGCCGAGCGAGACGGCGGCGGTGAAGTAGTAGACGATCTGCGCGACGATGCGCGCCCAGTTGATCGAATTGACTGCAGCCAATCTCTGACGGTCGCGGAAGGCGTGATCGTTGAACATTGCCTTCACCAGCGCCTGGCAGTCGTCAAAATTGCCCTCGACCGCAACAGCGTGAACATTCGGGCTATCGACCGTCGTCATCTGGCGGCGCTGCACATCCGAAACGCGGCCATGCGGGAAGAGGATCATGACATCGACGCGCGAGCAGGCGCGGAAGGCTTCGGCCGCGGCGCCGCCGGTATCGCCCGAGGTCGCCGCGACGATGGTCGCGCGTTCGCCGCGCTGCGCCAGAGCGCGATCCATGAACCGCGCCAGAAGCTGCATCGCCACATCCTTGAAGGCGAGCGTCGGCCCGTGGAAGAGCTCGAGGATGAAGGTGTTCGCCCCGGTCTGAACCAGCGGGGTCACCGCGGGATGGCGGAAGGTCGAATAGGCGCCCTCGATCATGTCGCGGAGCTCGCCCGCGCCGAAGGCCGAGCCGACGAACGGCTTGATCACCGCCTCGGCAACCTCCGCATAGGATTTCCCGGCAAAGCCCTTAATGGCCTCGGCCGACAGGTTCGGCCATTCGGCGGGCACATAAAGACCCCCGTCGCGGGCAAGCCCGGCGAGCAGAACATCGGCAAATCCGAGAGACGGGGCCTCACCCCGCGTCGAGACGTAAGACAGACTCATGGCGACCTTGAAAGTGTGTTCGCAACCTAGGCTTAGGCCCCCGGCAGGGCAACCCTAGCGGCGGCGCATCCGGGACCAGGCAAAGGCCGCGAAAACCGCCAGCAAAGCCCCCGCAAGCCCATACCAAGTCAGGGCATATTCCAGATGCCGGTTGGGGAAATTGACCCGCGTTTCCCCCGCCTGGGGAAGCCCCCCCGGCAGGGTCTCCACAGCGTCGATGGTGAACGGCGCCAAGGGGATGCCCAGAGCCGTGGCGATGGGGGCCGGGTCCCGGGCGTAGAACAGCCGCTCGGAGGACTCGTCCGCCGGGGTGAACATGTTTCGGTCCTCGGGGCCCCGCAGGAGGCCCTTCACCACGGTCAGTCCTTCCAGCCGGGGGAAGCTTGCGGTCTCGAGGGGCACGAAGCCCCGGTTGATGAGGACCCTTCCCTCGCCGGTCTCAAGCGGCGTCAGGATGAAATAGCCGGGACCCGACAGCGGACCCCTAGGTTCCGTCAGCAGCACATAGACCCGAGTTTCGAGATCGTGGCGGAACGTGCCGGAGACTTCGACCGGCCGGTATTCCCATTCCTTGAGATCGAGGGTCGGCCAGCCGGCGGGTGGTAGCGGCACGGCGGGCGCCGCGATCCGCGCAGTGACGCGCTGGAGGAGATCTTCTTTCCAGTGCAGGCGCTGCATCTGCCATGTGCCGAGCCCGATCAGCACGATAAGGGCAAGAAGCGTCAGAAATCCGGGCAGAAAAAGCGAGCGCGAGCGCATGAGGCTAGGTGAGCCCCTCGCGCCCGCGCGTCAACCCCTCCCGCCCCCACGGGATTTGAGGTTCAGGACAGCCGGCTGGGCGACTGGATATAGAGGCGCAGAACCTGCTCGCGGCGCAGAGCCTCGGCATATTGCTTGGCAGCCGAACGGCACCATTCCTGCGCGATCGACAGTTCACCCGCGGCGCTCTCGAGCTCGTCGAGTGCCTGCTGGCTGCGCTCGAAGAGCGGATCGATGTCGCGGATATCTTCGTCTTCATCGAACGCGGCGAGCGCCTGGGTGACGACACCGCCCGAATGCGCGACTTCCGCTTCGATGCGCTGCAGATCGGAAAGCGCTTCGGAACGAGCCTGTTCGGCGGCAACGAGCTGACGCAGGCTCTGTTCGACGACTTTCGCCGAGCCGCGCCATTCGCGCATGCGCTGATCGAGATTGATGCGGATAGCCGAAAGCGCCGTGCGCAGAGGCTGGCGGTCTTTCTGCTGCGGATGCGGCACGACATTGTCCCGGCCGAGTTCGGCGCTGAGATCCTGTTCAAGCGTATCTGTATGGACAGAGGCGTCGTATGCGAAGCTGCTCGCTTCGGCGCCGTCATGGTAAACGCTGACCATGTTCCCCTCCAAGAAATCTTGAAGGGACAATTACATACACCGTTGTGATTACAACTTGAGTCTGGCGACGTGGTAAACTCCGGCAGCGGCACGTGAATTAACGCCTGCGGCGATGGAGTGGCCTTAACCCTTTAAACCGCTCAATTCTCAACGGTCGAGCCGGCCCTCGGACGCGTCATGCGCATATTGCAGGCAGATGAGAATACCCTTCAGAACGCGCAGCAGACCACCGCAGACGATAATCAGAACCGGCAATGAGATCGCGACATGGACCCAAAGCGGTGGGCTGAAGGTGAATTCCAGCCACAGCGCAAAGCCGAGCACGAGAAAGCCTGCGATCAGAATGACGAAGACGGCCGGACCGTCGCCCGCATCGGCGAAGGAAAAATCGAGCCCGCAGACTTCGCAGGCCGGCGGCACTGTGAGATAGCCCTTGAACAAATGTCCGCGGCCGCAGCGCGGGCACAGGCCGCGAAGGCCCGTCAGAACCGGCGGCGGAAGAGGATGATCGTTATCGGTCATTGGATAAGAAAAAGGCCCTCCCGAAGGAGGGCCTTTCCGTTTTAGTGAGCCGCTCCGGCGACCGGGCCGCCATAGCCCCAGACATAGATCGCTGCGAACAGGAACAGCCAGACCACGTCGACGAAGTGCCAGTACCAGGCAGCCGCTTCGAAGCCGAAATGCTGCTGCGGCGTGAAATCGCCCTTGTAAAGACGCATCAGGCACACGAACAGGAAGATCGTGCCGACGATGACATGGAAGCCGTGGAAGCCGGTCGCCATGAAGAAGGTCGCGCCGTAAATGCTGCCCGAGAAGTTGAACGCAGCGTGGCTATATTCGAAAGCCTGGCAGGCGGTGAACAGCAGGCCCAGAGCAACTGTGAGCCACAGCGCCTGCTTGGCGCCCTGGCGGTCGCCTTCGATGATCGCGTGATGCGCCCAGGTGACCGTCGTGCCCGAGGTCAGAAGGATCAGCGTGTTGAGCAGCGGCAGGTGCCAGGGATCGAAGGTCGCGATCGACGCCGGCGGCCACTGGCCGCCCGTCGCTTCCACGCGCGCGAACTGAATCGCATCATTCGGGAAGAGAGCGACGTCGAAATAGGCCCAGAACCAGGCGACGAAGAACATCACTTCGGAAGCGATGAACAGCATCATGCCGTAGCGGTGATGAATCTGCACGACGCGGGTGTGATAGCCGGTCGAGGCTTCGGTGCGCACATCGCGCCACCACATGAACATCACATAGAGCACGACGGCGAGGCCGAGCAGAAGGCCGACCCAGCGATATGGGCTTTCGCGATTGTGCATGTAGAAGACCGCACCGATCGCCATGACGAAGGCGCCGACCGCACCCAGCACCGGCCACGGGCTGGGATCGACCAGGTGATAATCGTGATGTTTGGCGTGCGCGTCAGCCATTGTTCTCTCCGTCAGAGTTTCGGCGCAGCGGGCGCACCGGCGGTCTGTGCCGGCGGCTCAGCCGCGAAGAATGTGTAGGACAAGGTGATCGTCTGAACCCCGTTCAGCGTCTTGTCGTCGACCATGGAAGGGTCGATGAAGAACTGGACGGGCATGTCCATCTCCTCGCCGGCCTTCAGATGCTGCTTCTCGAAGCAGAAGCAGTGCATCTTGTTGAAATAGGCACCCGTGACTTCCGGCGTCACATTGTAGGTCGCCGAGCCCCACTGATCGTGCGGCGTCGTATTCTTCGCGCGGTAGAAGGCCAGAGCCGTCTCGCCGATCTTCACTTCGATCTCGCGCTGCACCGGTCGAAACTCCCAGCCGAGGCCGGCGGCGGTATTGGCGTCGAAGCGGACGCGAATCTTGCGGTCGGTGATCTTTTCGGGCGCGCTGGATGCGATCTGCGGCGTGCCGCCGAAACCGGTCATACGGCAGAACATGTCGTAGAGAGGTACGGCCGCGTAAGCTGCGCCCAGCATGGACAGCACGAAGACGCCGCAGGCCGCGGCGACGATGCGATGATTTTTAGTCTGCTCGCTCATCAGATCGGCCGATTGGCGACATTGCCGCCGAGCTTGAAGACGGTGAGCAGGTAGAACAGGACGACAAGACCCGCGAGCGCGCAGGCAACCGCGATATTGCGGGCTCTGCGGCGGCGCTTCTGTTCTTCGGTGAGGACGATGCCCTTCTCGGCCATCTCAGACCCCTGCCGCAAAGAGCGCTTCGCCAAGAAGCGCAGCAAAGAGAACGAAGAGATAAAGGATCGAGAAGGCAAAGAGTTCTTTGGCCGCTTTCGGCGCGTCCTTGCCTTCGCGCACGCGGAAGACGCGGACGGCGAGGATGAGGAACATCGCTCCCATCAGAAGCGCGGCCGCGCCATACACCAGTCCGCCGAAGCCGAGGAAGAACGGCGCAAGACCGAGCGGCACAAGGATCAGCGAATAGATGAGGATCTGGCGGCGGGTTTCGTCCGGGCCGGCAACCACCGGCAGCATCGGCACGCCGGCCTTTGCGTAATCGTCGGATTTGACGAGCGCGAGCGCCCAGAAATGCGGCGGCGTCCAGAAGAAGATGATGAGGAACAGCGTGATCGATTCAATGCTGACCGAACCCGTCACGACCGCCCAGCCGACCATAGGCGGAAATGCGCCGGCAGCGCCGCCGATAACGATGTTCTGCGCCGTCGAGCGCTTCAGCCACATCGAATAGATGACGACATAGAAGAAGATGGTGAAGGCGAGCAAAGCCGCGGCCTGCCAGTTGGCGGCCAGATAAAGCGTGCCGACCGAAAAACCCGACAGGAACAGACCGAAAGCCAGCGCCTCGCCGGGCTGCATGCGGCCCGCCGGAACCGGACGGCCGCGCGTGCGCGTCATCACCGCATCGATATCGGCATCCCACCACATGTTCAGCGCGCCGGAAGCGCCGGCGCCGATAGCGATGCAGAACAGCGAGATCGCCGCGAGCGCCGGGTGAAGATCGCCGGGCGCCAGCACAATGCCGACAAGCGCGGTGAAGACGACGAGCGACATGACGCGCGGCTTCAGGAGCGTCACGAAATCGCGCACCTCGGCCCGGCTCGGCTCTTCAAAGCCTGTCGCAAGCGGCAGTTGGTCGTGCGCGAAACTCATCTTGGCCCTTCAGTGCCTCTTCTCAGCCGGAAGCCGGAGCAATGCCCCGGCCGCCGAAACTCATCGAGCCCTTGCCAGACCTCAGATCACTTGATCTGCGGCAGGGTCTCGAACTGGTGGAACGGCGGCGGCGACGGCAGCGTCCATTCCAGCGTCGTTGCGCCCTCACCCCACGGATTGTCGCCGGCCTTCACCTTCTTCGCGAAGGCGTGGAACACGCCGAACAGGAAGATGAGAACGGCAAAGCCGGAGATGTAGGAGCCGTAGGACGAGATGCGATTCCAGTCGACGAAGGCATGCGGGTAGTCGACATAGCGGCGCGGCATGCCCGCAAGACCGAGGAAGTGCTGCGGGAAGAAGACCAGGTTCACGCCGATGAACGTCGTCCAGAAATGCAGCTTGCCGATCGTCTCGGAGTACATATAGCCGCTCATTTTCGGGAACCAATAATACCAGCCCGCGAAGATGGCGAAGACGGCGCCGAGCGACAGCACGTAGTGGAAGTGCGCGACGACGTAGTAGGTGTCGTGCAGAGCGCGGTCGAGGCCGGCGTTCGACAGGACGACGCCGGTGACGCCGCCAACCGTGAACAGGAAGATGAAGCCGAGCGCCCAGAGCATCGGCGTGCGGAACTGGATCGAGCCGCCCCACATCGTCGCAATCCAGGAGAAGATCTTCACGCCCGTCGGCACCGCAATGACCATGGTGGCGAACACGAAATAGGCCTGCGCGTTCACCGACATGCCGGTCGTGTACATGTGGTGGGCCCACACGACGAAGCCAACGACGCCGATCGCGACCATGGCGTAGGCCATGCCGAGATAGCCGAAGATGGGCTTGCGCGAGAAGGTCGACACGACATGGCTGATGATGCCGAAGCCCGGCAGGATCAGGATGTACACTTCGGGGTGACCGAAGAACCAGAACAGATGCTGGAACAGGACCGGATCGCCGCCGCCGGCCGGCGCAAAGAACGTCGTGCCGAAATTGCGGTCCGTCAGCAGCATGGTGATCGCACCGGCGAGAACCGGCAGCGACAGCAGCAGAAGGAAGGCGGTTACCAGAACCGACCACGCAAACAGCGGCATCTTGTGCAGGGTCATGCCCGGCGCGCGCATATTGAAGATCGTGGTGATGAAGTTGATGGCACCGAGGATCGAGGACGCACCTGCGATGTGCAGCGCAAAGATCGCGAAATCGACCGCAGGTCCCGGCGAGGCGCCGTGAGAGGACAGCGGCGGATACATCGTCCAGCCGCCGCCCACGCCGTTGCCGCCCGGAGCGCCGGGCACAAACATCGAGATGAGGAGAAGCCCGATGGCCGGCGGCAGGAGCCAGAAGGAGATGTTGTTCATGCGCGGAAACGCCATGTCCGGCGCACCGATCATGATCGGGACGAACCAGTTGGCAAAGCCGCCGATCAGCGCCGGCATGACCATGAAGAAGATCATGATCAGGGCGTGAGCCGTCGTGAACACATTGAAGATATGAGGATCGCCGAAGATCTGCATCCCCGGTTCCTGCAGCTCGGCACGCATGGCAACCGAAAGGCTGCCGCCGATGATCCCCGCGATGATCGCGAAGATCAGGTACATCGTGCCGATGTCCTTGTGGTTCGTCGAATACACGAAGCGCTTCCATCCGCGCGGATGGTCGTGGGCTTCGTGGGCGTGGTGGGCGGCCGTGCTTTTCGCCATGACGTTCCCGCTATCCTTACTTGCCGGTCGAGACGGACGCGTCAGCGACCGTGCGCGGCTGTTCATTCATTGCAGACTGCCGGGTCTTCGCCGCCCAGGCATCGTATTCGGCCTGGCTGACGACGCGGAAAGCCAGCGGCATGAAGGCGTGGTCCTTGCCGCAGAGTTCCGAGCACTGGCCGTAATAGACGCCTTCGCGATCGGCGCGGAACCAGGTTTCGTTGAGGCGGCCCGGCACGGCGTCGACCTTCACGCCGAAGCTCGGCACCGCAAAGGCGTGGATGACGTCATAAGCGGTAACCTGAACGCGGACGACCTTGCCGACCGGAACAAGAAGCTGGTTGTCGACGGCCAGGAGATTGGGCTCATCCGGACCGAGATCCTTCTCGGCCTTGATGCGGACTTCGACTTCGAAATCAGGCGAGAGGGGAGCAGCTTCCCCGGCGGCACCATGCGGCGCGGCGGGAGCCGGAGCTGCGGCCGGAGCGGCCGCCGCATCGGCGGCGGGTGCCGCTGCGGTCTGATACTCGGCCTTCCAGTACCACTGGAAGCCGGTGATCTTCATCGTCAGATCGGCCTTCGGGAAGTCGTACTGCGCATAGAGAAGGCGGAACGACGGGATGGCGATCACCACAAGGATCAGCACCGGCACGACCGACCACACGACTTCGAGCAGAACGTTGTGCGTCGTGCGCGAAGGAACCGGGTTGCTCTTCTCGTTGAAGCGCAGCACGCAGATCGCGAGCAGCACCAGGACGAACAGCGTGACCGCGAAGATGATCACGTTGATGAAGTTGTGGAACCAGTGAATCTGCTCGGCGATCGGTGTGACCGCGTCCTGCAGATTGATCTGCCATTCGGAGGGCTGGCCCATGCTGGCAAGGGCCGGAGACGCCAGGACGGCGAGAGCGGAAACGGCTAAAAGCCGGCAAGCGAAGCGAGAGCCGAGCATCATGTCCGGAAGCGCTCTCCTGAGGCGCGAAAGCCTGAAAAAATCGAGCCGCGGACCCCCCGCAGCAGACGGTTAGCGTTCAAACACAAAGGCACTTGCCCCGCAACTTTGGGGCAGTTCCAGACTGTGCGGCATAAGGGCGCGAAAACAAAGGGGCAGAAAAAGGGTCATGTGGAGGCGAATCGCTTGCCCTTGACTCGCCACGACCGTCTGTTAGTCGCACGGTCTTGCCGCGGCCCTAAAAGGGCCGCCGCCCTCCGGAGCCTTTAGTCCCTTTATGGCTGGATTTAATCGCCTTTTCGGCCTGCCGCTGAGTTTTGCCGCGCTCGCCGGTCTTCTTTTTGCGGGCCCCGCCGCCGCGCAGGGCACCGTCAAACAGGCGTCCGGCGACTGGCAGATTCGCTGCGACACGCCTCCGGGCGCCAAAGGCGAACAGTGCGCGCTTGTGCAAAGCGTGACCGCCGAAGACCAGCCGAATATCGGTCTGTCGATCATTGTCCTGAAACTCGCCGACAATAAGAATCGATTGCTGCGCGTGCTGGCGCCGCTCGGGGTGCTTTTGCCCGCCGGGCTCGGCCTGCGAATCGATGACGCCGAAATCGGCCGCGCCGGTTTTGTGCGCTGCGTCGCCGATGGCTGCGTGGCCGAAGTCGTGCTGGACGAGAACCTGATCTCGAAACTGCGCAACGGTAAATCGGCGATCTTCATCATCTTCAAGACACCCGAAGAAGGGATTGGCATCCCGGTGTCACTGAACGGTTTCGGCCCCGGCTTCGACACGCTGAAGTAATCTAGGTGAGCTTGAGGAAGATGAGCTTGGCCTCTCCATAGCTCCGCGTCTCGATCTCCTCGAACCCGTCCGGAACCTTGAACTCGGCGTTCCCCGCCTCCTCGACGACGATCAGACTGTCGGACGTCAGCCAGCCGCCGCCGAGCGCCGAGACGAGCGCTTTTTCGCCGAGACCCTTGCCGTAAGGCGGGTCGGCGAAGACGAGCGTGAACGGCTCGTTCGGCGCCGCCGGACCGAGCTTGGTCGCATCGCGGCGGAAGATGCGGGTTGTTCCGGCAACGCCCAGCGCCTCGACATTGCCGCGCAGAAGTCCCCTCGCCTCGACCCCGTCCTCGACGAAAAGCGCGAACGCCGCGCCGCGCGACATGGCCTCGAGCCCGAGCGCGCCCGTGCCGGCGAAAAGATCGAGAACCCGCGCTCCGTCAACGGGATCGCCGTAAGAGTGCGCAAGCACGTTGAAGAGCGTTTCGCGCAATCGGTCCGAGGTCGGCCGCACGCGATAGGTCTTCGGCGTCTTCAGCGCATGGCCTTTGAAGCGGCCGGCGATGATGCGCATGGCTTAAGAGCGCGGACCGCGGGGCTTGCCGCCACCTGGTCTTCCGCCAGGTTTTCCACCGCCCGGACGTCCTCCGCCCGGTTTGCCGCCGAAGGGTCGGCCGCCCGGCTTTCCGCCGGAGGGTCTGTCGCCACTCGGCCTGTCGCCGCGAGGTCTATCGCCGCTTGGCCTGCCGCCCGGACGGCCAGGCGGGCGCGGGCCGCCAGGGCCGCGCGATCCCGGCCGGTCGCCGGCTTTGGAAAAATTGCGAGGGCCGTCGGCCTGCCGGCGGGTCTCTTCGCGACGCGGCGGACGATCGCCGCGGCCGGGTCTCTCTTCTCTAAAGGGCCGTTCGCCGCGATCCGGCCTGTCCTCGCGAGGCGGACGCGGCCTCTCTTCTCTATTGGGGCGCTCCGGCTTTGCCTTGAAGGCACGCGTGCGATTGCCATAGGGCCTCGGCTCCTGCGGACGCTCTTCACGCTCGCGCTTGCCGCCTTTTCCGCCGAACGGACGCGGCGCATCGCCATCGCGGCGCGGCGGCCCGCCGTCCCGGGGCCTGTCCTCGCGGGGGCGGAAATCACCCCGGCCCGCCGCCGCTCGTTCCGGCCGTCCGAAATCGCCGCGCGGCCGGTCTGCACCTGGCCGCGGTCTCTCATCTCGTGGCGGCCCGCGGCGCTCGCCGCGTTCGGGACGCTCGTCTCTGGCGCGGTCATCTCTGGGGGGCCGCGGCTTGCGCGGCTTCGGCTCGGGCTTTTCGCCGAATCGCTCGACGAGAACGCGGCGTCCCTTGCGGTCGGTCGTCAGCCCGGCCCGGACACGCGGCACTTCGGCTTTTGAGGCTCGGACGCGCAGCGCCGTCTTCACAGGATCTGGCGTGCGATCGACCATCGGCGCCTCGAAATCGCACTCGGCCTTTTCAGCTAGGCTGCCGAGCTGCTCTTTCAGATAGCGGGTGCGGATTTCCTCGGCTGCGCCCTCGCCGAGATCGCCGAGCTGGAACGGCCCGAAGGACAGGCGGATCAGCCGGTTCACGCTGAGGCCGAGATGTTCGAGCACGCGGCGAACCTCGCGGTTCTTGCCTTCGCGCAGACCGAGCGTCAGCCAGGCATTGTCGCCCTGCTGGCGGTCGAGCACAGCCTCGATCGGTCCATAGGAGAAACCGTCAATCTCGATCCCGTCTTTCAGCGCCTGAAGCTTCACGATATCGACTTGGCCGAACACCCTGACTCGGTAGCGCCGCAGCCAGGCCGTCGAGGGATGGGCGAGGACGCGGGCAAGCCCGCCATCATTGGTCAGAAGCAGAAGGCCTTCGGTATTGAGGTCGAGCCGGCCGACCGAGACGACGCGCGGCAATTCAGGCGGCAGGACGTCGAACACCGTGGTGCGGCCCTCGGGGTCCTTTGCCGTGGTCACAAGACCCTTCGGCTTGTGATAGAGCCAAAGCCGGGTGCGCTCACGGGCGGGTAAAGGCTTGCCGTCGATCATGACTTTGTCGCGCGGGCCGATATTCAGCGCCGCGGAGGTGATGGTCCGGCCATTGACGGCGACGCGGCCGGCCGCGATCCAGGTTTCGGCCTCGCGGCGCGAGGCAAGGCCGGCGCGGGCAATTACTTTGGCGATACGTTCGCCTTCGTGGTCTTTGGGTTCGTTATCGTCGGATTGGGTCATTGGCCTCGCCTAGCACGCGGTGCCATGAACCGCGAAGCGGGAAGATGGGATGGGTACGCGCGATTTCATGTCTTTGGCCCTCAAAGAGGCCGCCGCAGCGGGAACGCGCGGCGAAGTGCCCATCGGCGCCGTCATATCGCTGAACGGCGACATCATCGCCGCATCCGGGAACCGCACGCGCGAACTCAACGATCCGACCGCGCATGCCGAAATCTGCGTCATCCGCGAAGCGGGCTCAAAGCTCGGCTCGGAACGGCTGATGAATTGCGATCTGTGGGTAACGCTCGAGCCCTGCCCGATGTGCGCGTCGGCGATTTCCTTTGCCCGCATCCGCCGGCTTTATTTCGGCGCCGACGATGCGAAAGGCGGCGCCGTCGTCTCCGGCGCCCGTCTTTACACTTTGCCGACCTGCCATCACGCGCCGGAAGTCTATGGCGGCTTCGGCGAGGCGGAAGCCGCAACGCTGCTCAAGGAATTTTTTAAAGAGCGCCGCTGAACTTTTTAAGTCGCCCCCGCCCGGCGCGCGAACGCCCAGGCGAGCGCCGCGATGGGCCTGATCTGCGCCACCGATTTTGCCTTGCCGTTGCGCGTCGCAATGCCCTGCAGCACCGCCATGCGGAAAAGATTGTAGGCGAAGTACGTCTCGAAATGCGGGATCGTCTTCAGGCCGGCGCGATGCGCATAGGACGCCGCGTAGATTTCGAGCGCCGGGATGCCGAGCTCCGCAAGCTCCTCCTCCGACACGCCGCCGCTCGTGCCGTGACCCATCAGGATCCAGGCCATGAAATGATAGACGGCGTCGGCGATCGGATCGCCGAGCCCCGCGAGCTTCCAGTTCAGAATGCCGATGACCTGCGGCTCGCTCGGATGAAAGACGATATTCTCGATGCGGAAATCGCCGTGCACGAGGCGCGAGGGACGATCGGGCGGCAGATGTTTCGGCAGCCAGGCGATCAGCTTGTCCATCTCCGGGATATCTTCGATCTTCGCCGCCACATAATGCTTGGTGCAACGCTCCACCTGATCGGCAACATAGTTACGGCCATTGCCGGCAGTGGCGACGCCGATGGCGCGCGGATCGAAGCTGTGAAGCTGGGCCAGAACCGTGTTCAAGGATTCATAGGCCTTGGCGCGATAGGCGCTTGAGGCGCCGGGCATGATCGGATCGTTGTAATGACGCCCCTCAACATGCTCCATCACGTAAAAGGCATTGCCGATCAGCTTTTCGTTGTCGCAATAGATCAGCGGGCGCGGCACCGGAAAATTGCGCTGATTGAGGCCCGCGAGCATGCGGAACTCGCGCTCGAGATCGGCATTGTGGGCGCTGTCGATCGAACGCCGCAAAGCGTAGCGGTTGTCCGGCGTCGACACGGTGAAGGTCGACGTGGATGAGGGGCGCGCCGGATGGATCGATAGCGGCGTGCGGAAACCGTGGATGGTGCGTGTACAGAAAGCTTCGAGCGGCCCGGGATCGAGATTGAGCAGCCACTCCGCCGTATCCTGTGCCACTGAGCGCGGGCGCGCCGTGGGTGTGACCATTATCGCCTCTGGAAAAGCTTTTCGAGATCCGTACGCGACAAGGTTACATAAGTGGGACGTCCGTGATTGCACTGCGCCGCCGAAGGCTCCGCCTCGATCTGGCGCAACAGCGCGTTCATCTCTTCGGGCTTGAGGCGGCGGCCGGCGCGGATTGAGTGATGGCAGGCAAAGGTCGAGGCGAGCTTGTCGAGCCGTTCGGCCACCGGCAGCGCCGCGCCCCATTCGCCGAGCGCATCGGCGATATCGCGGATGAGCGTGCCGGTGTCGAATTCGCCGAGCGCCGACGGAACCTCGCGCACGAGCACGGCGCCGGGGCCGAACGCCTCGACGCTGAGGCCGAAGCTTTGAAGATCGTCGGATGCGGCAAGAACGCGGGAAACTTCATCGGGCGAAAGCTCGACGACGTCCGGAACCAGCATGGCCTGCGCGGCGGCGTGGCCGCGCTCGCGCTTCAGCTTCTCAAAGACAAGACGCTCGTGCGCGGCATGCATATCGACGAGAACGAGCCCCTCCCCGTTCTGCGCCAGAATGTAGGTATCGTGCAATTGCGCCTTTGCCGCGCCGAGCGGCAGCGCGGTCCATTCGGGATCTGTGACCGCGTCCGCACGCGTGTCGGCCGAGACCGGCAATTCAAACCTTGCCTGCTCTTCGGCAAAATGCGGCGCGAGCGCCAGCGCCCCTTCCATCGGATAGCCACGGGAGGAATAATTCGCCGGATGCGGCGGCACAAACGAGGTCCTCTGGGGGGTGCGGAACGCGCTCGCCGCAAAATCTGAGCCCGTTGTCGCAACGCGCGGACCAGATGCCCCCAAAGCATGGCGCAGCGCCGAGACGATCAGCGCGCGGACAAGCCCTGAATCGCGGAAGCGCACTTCGGCTTTGGCGGGATGAACGTTGACATCGACTTCGGCGGGATCGGCGGTGATGAAGAGAGCAACCACCGGATGACGATCGCGCGGCACAAGATCGGTATAGGCGGCGCGCAGCGCGCCGATCAAAAGCTTGTCCTTGACCGGCCTGTCATTGACGAAAAAGAGCTGCTGCGCGGCCGTTGCGCGGTTGTAAGTCGGCAGGCCGGCAAAACCCGACAGGCGGAACCCTTCGCGTTCGGCGTCGATCGCAACGGCGTTTCCCGCAAAATCGCGGCCGAGCACATCCGACAGACGCGCTTTCGCGCCGTCGCCGGTTTTGCCCTGCGCCTGATAGCGCACCGTCTTGCCATCGAGCGTCAACGAAAAATCGATGTCGGGACGCGCCGCAGCAAGCCGGCGGACGATTTCGGTGACGGCTTCGTTTTCGGCGCGCTCGGATTTCAGAAATTTCAGCCGCGCCGGAAACGCCGCAAACAATTCCTCGACCTCAACGCGCGTGCCGACCGGATGGGCCGCCGGCTGAACCCCACCGAGCGCGCCGTTATGTACGGTCAGCGCGGCGGCGTGATCGTCCTCTTCACGGCGCGAGGTCAAAGTCAGCCGCGATACGGAGGCGATCGAGGGCAGCGCCTCGCCACGGAACCCCAGAAATTTGATGTCCAGAAGATCGTCGGACGGAAGTTTCGAGGTCGCATGGCGCTCGACGGCGAGCGCCAAATCCTCCGGCCCCATGCCGTGGCCGTCATCGGTGACGCGGATGAGGTCCCGCCCGCCCCCCGACAGCACGATATCGATCCGTCCCGCCCCGGCATCCAGCGCATTCTCGACGAGCTCTTTGACGACGCTCGACGGGCGTTCGACCACTTCGCCGGCGGCGATGCGGTTGGCCAGCGTTTCGGGAAGGCGGCGGATGAGCATGATTCGGCAAGGATCGGGGGTGCGGAGGCCCGTTGCAAGGCATCCTGAGGTTATCCCCTCCCGGCAAACCCCTTTAGGAAAACGGTCATTTACCCTTCGACCAAAGCAGAAGTGCCTTTTACCTCCAGATATCCTAGTAAACCCACGGCGGACCTTGGACTTTTACGTTTTAACGTAGACTGAGTGTGCGCTGTGACTAGTTTTGTTGTGTGGAAAATCGCCGCCAATGGCCGCGATACTTGGAAGACGATCGACGCGGAAGATGCGCGTCAGGCAGCTGAAATGGTGTGCGGCTTAGGCCTGCGCAACTTCGGCACCGAAAGCGAAGTCTGCGCGCGGGTGCGCGCCATCGATACGAACGAACCTGCGGTTCTGTTCTATTCGGAAAAGGCCCCCGCCAAGGCAAAGAAGACCGAGCCGATTCCCGAGCCCGTCTAACCCTCGGCGAGATATTTCTTGGCGAGGATCTTTCCTTCCTCGACCGCCGGCTGATCGAAGGCATCGACCCCGAAAAGTTTCGAGGCGATCATCGTTTCCAGCATGAAGTGCATCAGAAACTCGCCGAGCGCATGCTCGTCGAGTTTTTCGATGTGGATTGTACGCACGGCGCGCCCGTTCTTCGCCAGCGTGTCGGCGGTGGCCCTGCCCTGCGCGGCGACAAGATCGCCGATCGTCTTGCCGGCAAAACCCGGCTCGCCGCAGCGCTCGGATAGATCTTTGCCGAGCTTCGGTCCCTTCCCGGCAATCCCGACCGTGACCACGGTAAACAGCTTATCCTTCGGTCCGCCGAGATGAAGCTGCAACTGGCTGTGCTGATCGACGGGCCCGAGCGCGCGCACAGGTGTCGTGCCGCGTCCGTCCTTGCCAAGGCTTTCCGACCAGAGCTGCACCCACCAGGCCGTCGTGCGCTCGAGGCGGTCGGCATAGGCCATCAGCACGGTGACATTCTTGCCGGCATTGGCTGCCGCAACATTGAGCGCCGCGCCGACCGCGGACGGCACCTCTTTCGCAGGCTTCTTGTCGAGGATCGGTTTCAGCGCTGCAGCAGCGCCGGCGCGAACCGCCTTGATGTCGAGGCCGGCCGCACGCGCCGGCAAAAGGCCGACATTGGTCAAAACCGAAAAGCGCCCGCCGACGCCGGTATGATGTTCTAGGAACGGCACGCCATACGGCGCGAGCAGTGCACGCAGCGCATTTTTCTTGGCGCCCTGCTGCGGCTCTGAGAGGCCGAAGATTTGCTTGCCTATATCAGCACCCAGTCCGGCGGCTTCCAGCGCCTGGATGACCGAGATGGTCTGCGTCAGCGTCTCGCCCGTGCCACCGGATTTCGAGACGGCGAGGAAGCGCGTCGTTTTCAGCGGCAGTTTTTTGAGCAGCGCGTCGAGCGTGATGGGATCGAGATTGTCGAGAAAGTGCAGACGCGGCGACGGGCGAAAGAGCGCCAGGCCCGGCACATTGTAATCGGCAAGCTGAAGCAGAGCCTGCGCGCCGAGGCCGGAGCCGCCAGTGCCCATAAAGACGAGATCGGTCGCGCCTTCGAGCATTTTTTTGGCGGTCGCTTCGACCGGCGGCAGATCGTCCACCGTCTCCGGCATGCGCAGGATCGGCAATTCGTTCTTTTCATAAGCCGAGCGCAGCCAGTCGAGCGCGGGTTCGGTCTTTTCGAGAAGCGCCGTGTAATCGGCTTCGGGGATGCCGCCCGGGCCTATCGAGGAGAAGAAGGCGCGGTCTGTGTTCTGGACAAAGGACATGAGAATGGTCCGCACGGATTTGAGGTGCTTCAGCGTAATGCGAAAGCTATGCCGGAAGCGAGAGCGGCCCCGAACTCGGGTTTACTCAAGTTCGGCTTTTTTAGCGCAACTCGGCTATAGCCGAGTTGCGTGACAGCCCCGTTTACCGCGAGCCGGCGGCCTTCGTTTCACGGGCCGGCGCCCCGGCACGGCCGGCGCGGAAACCGACCGGACGACCGGCCGCAGCCACCAGAAGATCGCCATCGCCCAGAATGCGTGCCGCAACGCGCTTGACGTCCTCGACGGTAACGGCATCGACGAGCGCATTGCGCTCATCGATATAGTCGACCGGAAGACGCGTCAGCTGGATTTGCTTGAGGCCGCGCGCGACCTTGACCGAGCTGTCGAAATTCAGGGCGTAGGAGCCCATGAGATAGAGCTTGGCCTTGGCGAGTTCGTCCGCCGTCGGCCCTTCTTTCGCAAAGCGCGCAAATTCGGACTCAATGAGTTCCAGCGCTTCGGCCGCACGTTCGTTCTTCGTCGCAACGCCTCCGCCGATTACGCCCGCATGCTCCATCGGATCGAGATAGGAATAGACCGAATAGGCAAGGCCACGCTTCTCGCGCACTTCGTTGAAGAGGCGCGAGGTAAACGTGCCGCCGCCGAGAATGTGGTTCATCACAACGGCGGGGATGTAATCTGGATCGTCGCGCACAAGCCCGCCGCGGCCGAAGACGATCGTCGTCTGCGGAATGTCCATATCGATCACTTCGGTATGGCCGATATTCTGCGGCGCTGCGGCTTTGACGGTTTTCAGTTTCGGCTCGGCCGGCAAAGCGCCAAATACGAGATCGAGCACCGGCCCAAGCGTCGCGCCATCGATGGCGCCGACAACGGCAATCACAAGATTGCTGCGTGCGAAATTGGCGGTGCGGAAGGCAAGGAGATCATCGCGCGCAATTGCGGCAACCGACATTTCGCTGCCGTGCGGGCGCTGACCGTAAGGGTGTCCGGGAAAAGCCTGCGCCGCCCACGTCTCGTACGCGACATCGCCGGGATCTGTTGAATCGCGACGGATGCGCGCGAGAATTTGCTGGCGGATGCGTTCGAAATCTTCCGCTTCGAGCCGCGCTTCGGTGACGGCAAGACGCAAAAGCTCGAAGGCTTCGACGCGTTTGTCGGCAAGGCATTTGAGGCTGCCGTCGAAACTGTCGCGCCCCGCACTGAAATGCAGTTCAACCGCGCTCTCCTCGAGCTTTTCCTGATAGGCCTGTCCGTCGAGATCGCCGGCGCCTTCATCGAGAAGACCTGCGAGCAATGTTGCGGTGCCGGCCTTCTCGCTCTCGTCCTGTGCGGCGCCACCGCGGAACGCGAACTCCATCGAGATCAGGGGAACGGTGTGTTCTTCGACGAGCCATGCGGAAATCCCGCCCGGCGACACAACGCGCTCGATTTTCGAGGCCATCTTTGCCTGGGTCGCGCTCATGATCAGGCCGCGTCCGGTGCAGATTCGAGCAGCCCCGTCACCGATTGGCGCAGGACAAGCACGCGCCTTGCGACATCGACAAGCTGTTCCGGCGAGACGGCACGGATGCGCTCGGGCCAATCGAGCACGGATTTGATGTCCATACCCGTGGTGAGCGCCGAACCGAAGGTGCGTGCCAGCGAGGCCTGGCTGTCCAGATCGTAAATCGTATCGGCGATGAGGCGCGTTTTGGCGCGTTCGAGTTCGCCCGACTTCACCCCGTCCTTGATCAGACGCGCGAGCTCTTCGTCGAGAGCGGCTTCCATATCGGCCAGAGAATGGCCGGGCCGCGGCGAGGCGTAGATGACAAAGCGGCTGTCATCGAGCGAGGAGCCGCCGTAATAAGCCCCGGCCGCCGCCGCGATGCCGCGCTCGACGACGAGCGAACGGTAAAGACGGCTGGTCGAACCGCCGCCGAAGACGACCGACAGAAGATCGAGCGCATATGCATCGTCCCCCTCGGCCGTGCGGTAGGAGGGCGCGAGATAGACGCGGCTGACCGAAGGCTGGCGCACGCGCGCATCAGCGAGATTGACGCGACGTGCCGCGACCTGTTGCGGCTCGCGCGGACGAAGCCGCGGCGGCGGATCGGCGCGGCGTTCGACCTTGCCATAAGTGTCGGAGGCAAGCGCTTTGACTTCCGCCGCATCGACATCGCCGGCGACGACAAGGATCGCATTGTTCGGCGTGTAATAACGATCGTAGAAGGCGAGCGCGTCTTCGCGGCCGAGTTCCGATATCTCGTGATCCCAGCCGATGATCGGCAGGCCGTAAGGATGGTTCATCCAGAGTGCCGCCGACACCGCTTCCGACAGCTGCGCCGCCGGATCGGAATCGGTGCGCGAGCGGCGCTCTTCCAAAATGACATCGCGCTCGGGAAGAACGACTTCATCGGTCAGAATGAGATTGGCCATGCGATCGGCTTCGAACGCCATCATGGTCTTCAGCGCCGCTTTCGGCACGCGCTGGAAATAGGCCGTGTAGTCGTAGGAGGTGAACGCGTTTTCCTGGCCGCCGAGTTCGGACACCGTGTTCGAGAAGCTGCCGGCGGGGTGGGCCTTCGTCCCCTTGAACATCAGATGTTCGAGGAAATGGGCGATGCCGGATTTGCCGCGCTGCTCATCGGCCGAGCCGACGCGATACCAGATCATATGGGTGACGACCGGCGCGCGGCGGTCGGGCACGACAACGACCTCAAGGCCGTTCGAAAGCGTGAAGGTCTCGACCTCGGGGCCTTTGGCCGGGCGCCCGCCAGGGGCGGCGCCAGGGCCGAAAAAGAAATCACCGAAACCTAAATCGGAAGAATTGAGGGTCATGCGCGTGCCGCGCTCCGGTTCGACGACTCGAAATACCGCTTTGAAGCAGAAGCTGCATCATATGGGGCCGGAATCGGCGAAGCAAAAGCGGCACAGAGCTTTAACCCGTGCGGCAAGCCGTCGTCACTTGCTCGAATTCGAGGCGAACGGGTTTACCCTTGAGAAAAAGCCCTTCTTGCGGTCGCCCTCGCCCGGCCCGTAGGCCTGCTCGGCGGACGGGGTGCGGTAGCCGGGCGGCGGATCGGTCAGGCGCTTGCGCTCCGGCTCGATCGCGGCGACAGGCGCGCCGGTCTTGGCCATTTCGGCTTCCCGCTTCTGGACTTCCTTGAGCTGTTCCGGCGTGAGCACTTTGTTGCGGTCGAAGTTCGTGTCGTATTCGCGCGGGTTTGCCGCGGCGACGCGCCCTGCTTCGCGCTCCTGGCGCTGGAACTTGTAAATCTCGTTGGCCTGATTTTCTTTATATTTGCGGCGCTGACGCTCCGGGATCTTTTCTTTTTCCTCTTCCTCCAGCGCAGCCTGGACGTCGGGATCGTTCGGCCAATTGGGGTTCACCGTAGCCAGGGCCGCCCCGTCTTCCGGCGGCGGCAGGGCCGCGGCGTCCGTTGAAGGCGGCAGAACAAGCGGAGCGCGCTCGGAGAAGTCCATCTTCTCCTGCTTGCGGTCCTGCAGGCCGATGTCTTCCATCAGCTCGCGGAAGGTCTGGGCGTGCGCAGGCGCTGCCATAGACAGAAGCGCGACGGCCGCGAAAGTGCTGAAAATCCGTGTCTTGTCCAAGGCTTAAGCTTCCCGTCTCGAAAGGCGCCCCCGGCGGCTTTCCCTGTTTCACGACCGGAAACGGGCTTTTTTAAGCCCCTCCCCGTCTTAAGACCGCGCGGCCTCTCCCCGGAGGGCACCATACAAAATGAGGACTACCCCGACAACGATGGCCGCATCGGCAATATTAAAGACGTACCATTCAAAGCCGCCGGCATGGAGCAGCACGAAATCGGCGACCGCCCCATAGGCCGCCCGGTCCACAGCATTCCCCGCCGCCCCGCCGAGAATGAGCCCGAGCCCGAAGCTGTGGACCACGGTTCCCGGTTTGCGCAGCCAGAAGAATATGAAGACGCAGGCCGCCAGCGACAGGCCGAGCAGAAACAGCCGCCCGATAAGCCCGTCCTGCTGCAGGAGGCCGTAGCTGATGCCGCGGTTCCAGACGAGGATCAGATCGAAGAAGGGCAGAACCTCGACACGGCCGCGCGATGCGAGATCGTAGGCGTTGAGAATCCAGAGCTTCAGCGCCTGATCGGCAAGGAAGGTGACGGCACCCGTGATGAGGCCAAGGCGCAGACCTGAACTCATCCGCGCGCGGCCAGCCATTCGCGCATGGCGGCGGCATCGCGCGGCGTCAGATCGGGGAATTCCTTGTCCGAACCGACATCCTTCGAAATCTTCCACGAGCGGGCGCATTTCGTGCCCTCGGCGAAACGCGGCTCGACGGCAACGCCCGGCACATCGTCAAGACGGAACGCTGAGGCCGGCGCACCGCTCTTTTCGAGTTTTGCATCCGAAGTGATGCAGATTTCGGCGAGGTCGAGACCCTGAAGCGCGGCGCGAAGTTCATTGTCCTCGACATAGACAATGGGCGAGGCTTCCAGCGACGAGCCGATCTTTTTGTTGGCGCGTTCGATTTCGAGCGCGCCGGTGACGACGCGGCGCACGCGGCGCACCTTCTCCCATTTCGCGTCGAGCGCATCATTCTTCCACGCCGCATCGGACGCGCCGAAATCTTCGAGATGAACCGAGCGACTGTCATCGCCGGTGCGCGAGACCCAGGATTCGTCAGCGGTAAACGGAATGACCGGCGCAAGCCAGCGCACCGTCAGATCGAAGACGAGATCAAGCACCGACAAAGCGGCATGCCGCGTCTCGGACGAAATCGGATCGCAATAGAGCGCGTCGCGGCGGATGTCGAAATAGAAGGCCGAGAGCTCATTGGTATAAAAATTCATCACCGCATGCAGCGCGCGGCGGAAATTGTACGCATCATAGCCCGCCCGCACCTCTTCGCCGACTTCGGCGAGACGATGCAGCATGAAGCGCTCAAGCTCCGGCATCTTTGCGAATGGCACGCGGTCCTTCTCGTTGAAATGGCCGAGCGCGCCGAGCATCCAGCGGATCGTGTTGCGGAGCTTGCGATAGGTATCGACCGAGGTCTTGAGGATTTCCGATCCGATGCGCAGATCGTCCGAATAATCCGTCGACGCCACCCAGATGCGCAGGATATCGGCGCCCGACTGTTTGATAACGTCCTGCGGCGTTGTCGTATTGCCGAGTGATTTCGACATTTTGCGGCCCTGCTCGTCGAGCGCAAAGCCGTGCGTCAGAACCGAATTATACGGCGCGCGTCCGCGCGTGCCGCAGCTTTCGAGCAACGACGAATGGAACCAGCCGCGATGCTGATCCGAACCTTCGAGATACATATCCGCCGGCCAGGGCATGTTTTCGCTGTCTTCGAGAACGAAGGCATGGGTTGAGCCAGAATCGAACCAGACATCGAGAATGTCGTTGATCTTCTCGTAGTCCTCGGCCGGATGATCATTGCCGAGGAAGCGCGCGCCGGTCTGATCTCCGAACCAGGCATCCGCGCCTTCCTTCTCGAAGGCTTCAAAGATGCGCGTATTGACGGCCGCGTCCGTCAGGACTTCGCCGGTTTTCTTTTCGACAAAGACGCAGATCGGCACACCCCAGGCGCGCTGGCGCGAAATAACCCAATCGGGCCGCGCCTCGATCATCCCGCGCAGACGGTTCTGGCCACCCGGCGGGTAGAAAGCCGTCGCATCGATTGCCGCAAGCGCGCGATTGCGCAGCGTATCGACGGCGATGCCGTCATCGCCTCGCTCCGGCACGCCCTCATCGGACAACAGCTTGTCCATGGCGATGAACCATTGCGGCGTGTTGCGGAAAATCAGCGGCGCCTTCGAGCGCCAGGAATGCGGATACTGATGGCGCAGGCGCCCGCGTGCGAGCAGCGCGTCCGCCGCAATCAGCGCCTCGATCACCGCTTTGTTCGCGTCCGCTTCCTTGCCCTTGTCGTCATAGACGCGAAGACCTTGCGCGCCGAAGACCGGCACATGCGGGAAGTAGGCGCCGTCCGGCTGCACGGTGTGCGGCACCTCGCCGAGGCGGTTTGCGGTCCACAGATTATAGTCGTCCGCGCCATGACCCGGTGCAATATGGACAAAGCCCGTGCCGGTATCGGCGGTGACGAAATCGGCGGCGAGCACCGGAACGCTGAAATCATAGCCCGAAGCGCGCAGCGGATGCGCGAGCACAAAGCTTTTCAATTCGTCGGTGGCAACATCGCGCACGCGCTTGGCCTCAATGCGGCCGGCCTTGAACGCGTTCTCGGCAAGCTCATCGGCGAGATAAAGATGCTCGCCCACCCGGGTCCAATTATCGTCCGGTGCGCCGGTGACTTCATAAAGCCCGTAAGAGATGGTCGGCGAGAACGCGACCGCGCGATTGCCCGGAATGGTCCAGGGCGTCGTCGTCCAGATAACGATCTGTCCCTGCGAGGACGGAAATTGGGAAACCGGTTCGGCGTCCGAGATCGTGCCGCCGTTCGGGCGCACGCCGATGACGGGGAACTTCACGAAGATCGTATGGCTCGTGACCTCGTGATATTCGACTTCGGCTTCGGCGAGCGCGGTCTTTTCAACGACCGACCACATCACGGGCTTTGACCCGCGATACAGCTGGCCGGATGTCGCAAACTTCATCAGTTCGTTTGCGATCACCGCTTCAGCGCGGAAATTCATCGTTGTGTAGGGACGCTTCCAATCGCCGATCACACCGAGGCGCTGGAACTCCTCGCTCTGCACACCGATCCATTTGTCGGCATAGGCGCGGCATTCCTTGCGGAAGTCGATGACCGGGACTTCGTCCTTGTTCTTACCGGCGGCACGATATTCTTCCTCGACGCGCCATTCGATCGGCAGGCCGTGGCAGTCCCAGCCCGGCACGTAAGGCGCATCGAAACCGGCCATCTGTTTGGTGCGGACGACGAGGTCTTTCAGGATCTTGTTCAGCGCATGGCCGATATGGAGATTGCCGTTCGCATAGGGCGGGCCGTCATGCAGAACAAATTTGGTGCGGTCTTTGCCCGCCTTTCGAAGTTTTTCGTAAAGGCCAAGGCGCGCCCAGCGCGCAAGCATGTCCGGTTCGCGTTTCGGGAGTTCGGCCCGCATCGCAAAATCGGTTTTCGGCAGAAACAGGGTTTCTGAATAATCGCGCACGGGCGCGGCTTTGGCATCGGTCATGAGGCGCGGGTCATAGCAAGGCGGGGCGCTGCGGGAAAGGCTAGCCGATGGCGCTCGGCGCCAAAGGATCGGCAGGCCCGGTCGAAATGCGCCGGGCCTCGATGGCGTCCCGGTGCATCTGGGAGACCAATTCATCGACACTATCGAATTTTGCTTCTCCCCTCAGGCGGGCGAGGAATTCAACACCGAGCGTCTTGCCGTAGAGATCACCCTTGAAGTCGAAAACATAAGTTTCGAGCAGCGGCGGGGCGTTTTCGTGGAACTGCACGCGGCGCCCGAAATGGGCGACCGCCGGATGGATATGGCCGTCAAACGACGCCCGAACCGCATAGACCCCCTCGGCCAGGGGCGTTTCCGGCGGCAATTGCATATTGGCGGTCGGATAGCCGAGCTCCCGGCCTCTTTTTTCGCCGTGAACGACCTCCCGGAGAACAAACCAACGATGGCCGAGCAGCCGGTTGGCCGTCTCGACATCCCCCGCTTTGAGCAGGGCCCGGATGGCGCTCGAGGACACCGGCGTTCCCGTGCCGAAAGGCTGGACGACGTTCACTTTGAATCCGTAGCGGGCGCCTGCTTCCGTCAAAAAGGCCGGCGTGCCCACCCGGCCCTTGCCGAAATGAAAGTCCCACCCGACCGTCACGGCGACGACGCCGAGGCGGCCGATCAGCACCTCCCGGACGAAATCCTCCGCCGGAAGGCTCGCCAAAGCGGCATCGAAGGTAAGCTCAACCATGCCCTCAAGTGCCTCATGCGACAGCAGAAGTCGCTTTTCGCGAGGCGGCGTCAGTCGCGGAATGGGCAGATCGGGGCGGAAAAAGCTTCGGGGGTGAGGCTCAAAGGTCATGGCCAGCGCCGGCAGGCTCCGGCCAATGGCCTCTTCCCGTGCGGCGGCCAGAACGGCCTTATGGCCAAGATGAACCCCATCGAAATTGCCGATAGCGACCACCCCCCCTGTCAGGGCGGCGGGAATATCGTCTAACCCTCTCTGAAGGAGGAAACCGGGTGCCAGCGGGACGTTCACGGCAGCGATTCTTGGGGTTTTGGCATGGCCGGCGGACCCTGCCGCCCCGGACCCTTGAGGGTCAAGCGGCGATGAACCCCAATTCCAGTTAACCGGATATTCAAACGATACCGGGTATTTCTGTGCAACAGCGGGCCAAGAAACGGAGCCCGAAGGTTTTATTCGCGCGTCAGAAGACGCCTGTATTCGGGGGTTGCACTATGTCCGTCGATCACACGATGCCCATTCTCGTCGTCGACGACTACAAGACCATGATCCGCATCATTCGCAATTTGCTGAAGCAGATCGGGTTCGACGACGTGGATGAAGCGGCGGACGGTTCCGAGGCTTTGGGCAAGATGCGCGAAAAGCGCTACGGCCTTGTGATCTCGGATTGGAACATGGAGCCGATGACCGGCTACGAGCTCCTGAAGGAAGTCCGCGCCGACGAAAAGCTCGCGCGCACGCCCTTCATCATGGTGACCGCCGAATCAAAGACGGAAAACGTCATCGCAGCCAAGAAGGCCGGTGTGAACAATTACATCGTGAAGCCCTTCAACGCGCAGACGCTGAAGTCGAAGATCGACGCAGTATTCGGGGACTAAGCAAGACCGGGGCTTACTCCGGCCGCTTTGTTTGAGGTCGTAAGATGGCTAATAAGGCCAAGAAGGCGCATTTCGAAGAAATGCAGACCTATGCAAAGGCTCAGGAAGGTGCCGAGCCCAGCTTTGCGGAAGTCATGAAGCTCGCGGCGATGGCCGCGGAAAGCATGCAGAACTTTTGCGAAAGCATGGACGCGACGACCTATCGCGAGCTGCGCGACATCGCCAATTACATCGAGACGATGAAGTCCGAAATCGGCGTCTTCCAGGTCAACGACCTGAAGGAAAGCCGCATTCCGGCCGCCGGTGAAGAGCTCGACGCCATCATCAAGGCGACCGAAGACGCGACGAATACGATCATGGAAAGCGCCGAAGCGCTGATGGCCGCGGATGCCAAGGATCCGAAGGCCTATCAGAAGCTCGTCAACGACCATGTGATGAAGATTTTCGAAGCCTGCTCCTTCCAGGACATCACCGGCCAGCGGGTCGCTAAAGTCGTGGAAACGCTGCAGATGATCGAAGCCCGCGTCGGCCGCTTTGCCGAGGCGGTCAATGCCAAGGACGTCGCCGGCTTCCTCGACGAACAGGAAGCGGCCCGCGCCAAGCGCAAAGAGAAGCTGCTGCTCAACGGTCCGCAGCTCGCCGGCCATGCGATCGACCAGAAAAAAGTCGACGACATGTTCGGTGGCGACTGAATTAGGTCCTTTTGCGGACCTCCCATGGACTGCCGGGCATAGATAAACTGCCGCCCGCGCGCTATTTTAGGCGCAAGGTCCGAGACATGAACCAGCACGAACGCATTCCCCGGCCGGCCACCGAAGCCGAAGTCCGCTATCTCGACGGCGATTTCCGCGTCCTGAAGCCGGGCAGCTTTGTGCGCTGCGCGGTCACAGGCGCCGCCATCCCGATCGAAGAGCTGCGCTATTGGTCCGCCGAGCGGCAGGAGGCCTATGCCAGCCCCGAAGTCGCCATCAAGCGGCTTGAGGCCCTCGGCCTTCTGCCCAAAGCCTGACGATCAGCCGAATAATTTTTTCAGGCCCGAAGTGACGAGCTTCGGATTGTCGAAAGCGAGCCTCACGGGCAGCGCATAGGTTTTGTCGGCCAGCCATTTCAGCTCCGGCCCCGTCAGCCGGGCAAAATCCTTCTCCGTCGTCACCAGCGTCAGATCCTCGCGCGCCGCTTCATCCAGAAGCGCCCTCGCCTCGGCTACCGTGAAGACATGATGATCGCCAAAGGCGGCAAGCCGCACGACATCGGCACCAAGCGCTTTCAGCGTGCCGGAAAATTTCTGCGGACGGCCGATGCCGGCAAAGGCCAGAACCCGCCGCCCTTTGAGCGCGCCCGCAAGTTTCGCATCCGGAACAAGACGCGCCGCAAGCTGAGGCGGCTTTTTACGGCGGCCGAGAAAACCGGCGGCCTTCCCCTCCCCGATCAGGATCACCGCGTCGGCGCGCGCGAGCTGATCCTCGATCGGCGCGCGCAGCGGCCCCGCCGGAATGCACAGCCCGTTGCCGATGCCCTGCTCGGTGTCGATCACAAGGAGCGACATATCCTTCTTCAGCGACGGATTTTGAAAACCGTCGTCCATGACGATCACATCGCCGAATTTTGCAGCGAGAGCTGCGCCGGAGACCCGGTCGTGCGCGACCACGCAAGGCGCGGTGCGGCACAGAAGCAGCGGCTCGTCGCCGACGTCGCGCGCGGTGTGGGTTTTCGGATCGACGCGGACCGGGCCTTCCAGCTTGCCGCCATAGCCGCGCGTGAGAAACACCGGATTGCGGCGCGCAAGGTTGAGAAGCCGGGCAATCTCGATGGCCGCCGGGGTCTTGCCGGCGCCGCCGGCGACCGGATTGCCGACGCAGATCACGGGTATGGACGAAGCTTTTCCCGGCAGGCCCATCCGGGCCAGAGTACGCGCCCCGTAAAAGGCGCCGAACGGCGATAAAAGCCGGGCGAGGAAGGAAGGCGCCGGGCGCCACCAGAAGTCCGGCGCGCGCATCAGCGTTTCGTCAGCGACATCTGCATCAGATAAGGCTCGATCGCAGCCAAGGTCGTTTCCAGCGCGCCGCCATTTCGCTCAAGAACGCCGAAGGCGGACTTTCGCATCATGTCACGCGTCGCAGGATCGGCGATCAGGCCGCTGACGGCAATCGCGAAGGTCTCGTTGTCGGTGATTTCCAGAGACCCCTGCGCCGCGTCGAGCTCCTTATAGATCTCGGCAAAATTCGAAACATGCGGTCCGTGCAGGATCGGCACACCGAGCTTTGCCGGCTCGATGGGATTTTGCCCGCCATGCTCGACGAGCGAGCCGCCGACAAAGGCGACGTCGGCCACGCGGTAGAACAGGCCGAGTTCGCCGATCGTATCGGCGACGAAGATATCGTTGTTCCAGTCGGGATCGCCGATATACGAGCGCAGCGACACATCGAGGCCCATCTCTTCCGCAGCGTCCAGAACCTCGTGCGCCCGGTCGGGATGGCGCGGGACGATGATGGTCAGAAGATTGCGCGTCTGCTGCTTCAGGCGCGCGTGGACGCGGATGACAAGCTCATCCTCACCGGTATGGGTCGAAGCCGCGAGAAAGACGGGACGGCCGAAAATCGCATCCTGCAGGCGGGTCAATACATCGGTGGGCGCCGGCGGCGGCGGCACGTCGAATTTCAGATTGCCGGCGGTCTCAACGCGCACCGCACCGAGGGCCGCCAACCGCCGCCCGTCCGTTTCGGTCTGGGCGAGGCACAGATCGATATTCTTCAGCACATAGCCGATCGTCGAGCCGAGCTGCGCCCAGCGGTCATAAGAGCGCTGCGACATGCGCGCATTGGCGATGACGAGCGGGATATTGCGCGTCTCCGCTTCGGCAAAGAGGTTCGGCCAGAGTTCGCTCTCGGTGAAGATGACGAGATCGGGCTGCCAGTGATCGTAAAAACGCCGCGCATAGCGCGGCACGTCGAGCGGCACGAACTGATGAAGCGCCTCGGGCGGCAGGCGCACGGCGGCAAGGCGTGCCGAGGAAATCGTCCCCGTCGTCAAAAGAACGTGAAAGCCGCGATCGACCAGAGCTTCAACGAGCGGCAGAACGGAGACGAATTCGCCGACGCTTGCGGCATGAACCCAGACGAGCAGGCCCTCGGGCCGGTCACGGCTCGGCCGGCCGCGGCGCTCGCCGATGCGCGTCAGCATCTCCTTGCCCTTGCGCCGGCGCCAATTGAGCAGCGCCCAGGCCAGCAGCGGTCCGGCAAAGCCGAGAACACCGGAATAGACCCGCAGAAGGATCGGCTTCTTAGCCATTACGCACCCGCCAGGGTTTGCCGCCGACGAGTTCATAAGCGCGTGCATGCGCAAGGTCGAGCCCGCGTTCGACTTTGAGGCGGGCAATTTCGAGATCTTCGTCGCTCGCATCCTCGGCGACGGTGATTTTTTCGCCGACCACCATCGCACCGCGGCTGAACGGCAGAGCCAGATGCGCCTGATCCCAGGTGTTAAGCGCGATACAGTTCTTCGTTACAACCGCAAGCGGATAGATCGGACGGCCGCTCAGTTTTGCGAGCAGAACAATTCCCGTGCCGACCACACCGCCGATTTTCGGCACATCGGCCGTCAGCGTCACCGAGCTTCCGCCGTTCAGCGCCCGCACAAGCCCGCGTAGCGCAAGAACGCCACCGCGTTTTGTGACGGCCCTGTCGGACGAATGATGGGCGCCCGAGCCGCGGACAAGATTGAAGCCGAGCTTTTCAAGAGCGATGGCATTGATCTCGCCGTCCGCATGACGGGCGACGAGTGCCGAGCCCGGCCAGTCTTTCGGCCAGGCGAGCGGCGTAATGACATGCTGGCCGTGCCACAGCGCCATGATCAGCGGCAGATCGCCCGCAAGCGCGCCGCGCAGATCCGCCGGCTCCTGCACAAAGCGCGTCGTCTTGCCGATGATGCGGATGTAGAACGCAATGAGGCTGCCCGCGAGATTCAGCACAAAGGGGCTGCGGACAATCTTTTTGTAGTTCATGGCGGCCGGCGACCGCCCTAGCCGGCCCAGCTGCGCGGCGTTGCGCCGGCCAGAAGAAGCGCGGCGCGAATGGCTGCGTTCAGAGGCTCGCGCGCGCCGATCAGCGGGCGATGGACGGGGGACGGAAGATTATAGCGCGGCGGCTCGCCGTCGATTTCGAGAAGCTTTGCGCCGGCTTCCTGCATGATGATGTCGGCGGCGGCGATGTCCCAATCCTTGGCACGTGTTGATGCGACGGCGGCATCGACCCGGTTGGCGGCGACATTGGCGAGGCGATAGGCGAGCGCATAGACATAAGGCGCGCGCGCCACCGCGGCGCCGATCCCGTCGAGATCTTCCAGCATGGTGCGCGGGCCGACGATCTCGGCGCCTTCCAGGACATCGCGCGGCGAGGCCGTGATCTGGCGTTCGTTGAGAAACGCGCCGCCGCCCTCCACCGCTTCGAACATCTCGTTCTTGGTCGGATTGTAGATCATGCCGAAGACCGGGCGGCCTTCATCGACAAGCGCGACAGAAATCACCCAGACCGGCACCCCTTCGACAAAGGCGCGCGTGCCGTCGATCGGATCGACGATCCAGACCCGGGCATGATCGAGGCGCTCGGGCGTATCGGCCGTCTCTTCCGACAGCCAGCCGATGTTGGGATCGAGCGCCGAGAGCTTTTCCCGGAGAAAGCCGTCGATGAAGACATCGGCCTCGGTGACGACCGAGCTATCCCCCTTGGTCCAGCGCTTGGCCCCGGAGCGGGCAAAACCGAGCGCGATCTCGCCGGCTTCGCGGACGATCGACGCGACGGGAGCCTTCAACTGATCGAGCTCGGCGCGGGAAACCGCCAAGGAACAAACTCCACATAAGTCCGGGGGTGAAACGGAGTTAAACCCCTCACCTGTCAGGGGCAAGACACCGGCCGTGCTTTACAGGGTAAAGGTAATGTTATCAGGCCGGAAAACAATTTTATACCAATATTCTAGGTCAGCTTTGATTAACTAGACACCTTAAGTCCGTTTCGAAGCTGAACTGCGACACTCCCTTCCCGTAGATAAGAACTGTCCAAGCAAACGAGACAGTTCGGGGAGTAGAGTTTCGTGAGGCGTCCCAACGAAATCCTCGGAGCTTCGGCGCCGGACCGTGCTGTTAAAGCCGATCCGGCGCGTCTGCCTTTCGAGTTCAATGTTCCGGAAGCGGCAAATCTGGCCGAGCGCGCGCCTGAAGAGGCCGACCGGATCGAAGCGGCCCGCCGTTTGGGCGATGGCGCTTCAAAGATCGTCCTTCCGTTGTCCGATTATCGCGGTGTCGCCATCCGCCTTCTGCCGGGCGCTACCGAGACCGAAGACCGCGTCGCCGTCGTCCTGTCGCACACCGCACCCGCCCAGGAAGTCATCCTCTATCTCGCCGACGACGATTTCGACGTTATTGCCGAATGGCGTTTGTGGGCGACCACGCTCGGCCTGCCGCTTCTGATGGAAGGCCTCGACGGCCGCACGATCGCCGCCGAAGACCGGCTCGGCGAGGTCGAAGTCTCGCGCCCGCGTCCGCGCCGCCGCCATTCGCTTTTGTCGGGCCGCCGCCCGCGTTTCCTGACGCGCCGCCGCACCGGCAAACTGCCGCTCGTTCCGTTCGTCCATCAGGGCGAGCGCGAGATCATCGCCTCTGAATAATTTTCTGGCGGCTAGAGCGCGCGCAAAGCCGCGTCGGCGACAAATCCCGCAAACAGAATAAGGCCCGCTGTCCGGTTCGACCGGAACAGCATCAGCGCATGTTTCGGATCTTGCGGATCGAGCACGCGCACCTGCCAGACAAGATGCGCTGAGAACGCAAAAAGCCCGAGCCACGCGGCAAAACCGGCATTTGCCGCAATCAGCGCACCGGCGATCAAAATGACCGTTCCACCGTAAAAGCCCCAGAGCCAGGGCTTCACCTTCGCGCCGAACAGGCGCGCGGTGGAGCGCACGCCCGCCAGCGCATCGTCTTCGATGTCCTGCAGCGCGTAGATCGTGTCGTAGCCGATGATCCAGAACACGCAGCCGAGGAACAGGAGAAGCGACGGTGTGCCGGGCACAGTTGCTTCCGCCGCCGCCCATCCCATCAGAGCGCCCCAGCCGAAACAGATGCCGAGCACCGCCTGCGGCCACCAGGTGATGCGTTTCATGAAGGGATAGGTGACGACAGGAAAGATCGCGAGAAAGCCGAGCGCCATCGTGATCAGATTGAACTGGCGCAACACGACGAGGGCGACGACGAGCTGCAGGACGAGAAAACCCGCCGCCGCTTTGGTGGTGATCTGCCCGGAGGGCAGCGGGCGGCTCGCGGTGCGGGCGATCTTGGCATCGATGTCGCGGTCGACAATGTCGTTCCAGGTGCAGCCCGCCCCGCGCATGACAAAGGCGCCGATGAGGAACAGCACGAGATGGAAGAGATCCGGCGCCGGCTTGCCGGTGGCGGTCGCGACCAGAGCCGTGCTCCAGGCGCAGGGCCAGAACAGGAGCCAGACCCCGATCGGCCGGTCCCAGCGGGCCAGCCGCGCAAAGGGCTTCAGCCAGTCCGGCGCATGGCGGTCGACCCAATTGCCGGGCGGGGCATCGCTGGAAGAGGTGACCATGTGTCCGATGTGAAACGGGCGGGAAGTTATTCCCGGCAAGTCTAGCCGCGCGGGAGAAAAACGCTATCTTCGCTCTCTCGCATAGAGGGATTTTGAGAACAATGACGCCGTCTTTCAAATGGCTTGCGGCCTTCTGCTTCATCCTCGTGGCAACGCCGTCGGCCATGGCTGCCCAGTGCTCGCCCCCGGGTGGGTTCGATGCCTTTATCGATGCCTTCCAGAAAGAGGCGGCTGCCAAGGGCGTCGGAAAGCGCGGCCTCTCGGCGCTCGACGGCCTGAAGCTCGACAATGCGACGCTCGCCTTCGACCGCAAGGTCCGCGCCGCCTTCAAAGGCTCGTTCGAACAGTTCGCGGCAACCCGCGTCACGTCCGCCCGCCTCAATCGCGCGGCGGGCTATCTCAAATCCCACGCCGCACTCTTCCAGAGGATCGAATCGCAATACGGCGTGCCTGGTCCCGTGCTTGTCGCCATCTGGGGGATGGAGACCGAGTTCGGCGGCTTTGTCGGCAACAAGCCGATCCTGCCGGGTCTTGCCTCGCTCGCCTATGACTGCCGCCGCACCGATCTCTTCCAGCGTGAGCTTCTCGCCGCCATCACCATCATCGACAAAGGCGAGATGAGCGCGGCGGAGCTGAAGGGTGCAGGCCATGGCGAAATCGGCCAGACGCAGTTCCTGCCCTCCTCCTATGTGAAGTTCGCCGTCGATTTCGACGGCAACGGCAAGAAGGATCTGATTCGCAGCCAGGCCGACGTTCTCGCTTCGACCGCCAATTATCTGCGCGGTTATGGCTGGCAGAAGGGCGGCGGCTGGCAGGAAGGCTCGGCCAATTTCGCCGCGCTCGCCGGCTGGAATAAATCACCGAACTATCAGAAGGCGATCGCCCTCTTCGCCACCAAAGTCTCCGGCGGCTCCTGACCTTATCCATGGCTGAATATGATTTCTCGGCGCCGCGGCTTTTCCTCGATGAGGACCTGAAGGCCGGGGCGGAGATTGCGCTGTCGCCGGAGGCCTCGAACTATCTGCGCAATGTGCTGCGCCTCCAGGCGGGCTCGAACGTCCTCGTCTTCAACGGCCGCGACGGCGAATGGCGCGCCGAGATCGCTGATGCCGGCAAGAAGAAGACGGCCCTCACCGCGCGCGAACAGGTACGTACGCAGACCTCGCAAGGCGATCTCTGGTATCTCTTCGCGCCGCTCAAACATGCCCGGCTCGATTACATGGTGCAGAAAGCCGTCGAGATGGGCGTCACGCGCCTGCAGCCGGTGATGACGCGGCGGACGCAGAGCGGCCGCGTCAATCTTGAGCGCATGCGGGCCAATGCCGTCGAAGCCGCCGAACAATGCGGCATTCTCTCGCTGCCCGAGATCGAAGAACCTGTTGCGCTCGACAAGCTTCTCGCCGCATGGCCATCCGACAGAAGTCTGATCTTTTGCGACGAGGATACCGAACAGGCCTCGCCGCTTGCCGCTTTGGGCAAGCTCACGCGCGGCAAGCTTGCTGTGCTCATCGGCCCGGAAGGCGGCTTCGACGACAGCGAGCGCACGCTTCTGTCCAAATTGCCGCAGACCGCCACAATTTCGCTCGGCCCGCGCGTTCTACGTGCGGATACGGCTGCTGTTGTGGCATTGGCGCTGGTTCAGGCAAGCTTGGGCGATTTCTAATTCGTGACACCCACGCAACACCCCTGAAACGTCTGGCTATTACACGCTGTCGTGACCGGCTTTTCACTGGCCGGATCGTGCGCATCGGCGTTATTGCTCCGGTTCGCCAGACTTTGGGGGTCCCCGTCCGCTTATGACCGATATCGATTCTGTGAGCCGCATCAGCCGCCGCGCTTTTGTCGCCGGCCTGCCGCTCTTTCTTGCCGCCTGTCAGACCGCCGGCGGCGGCCGCGGTGCCGTCGTCGCTTCGACGCCGATGAACACACCCGCGGTCGACGGCTATGGCGCGATCACCACCGAGCCCTTCCCGATTGCGGCGGTGAACACCAAAGGGATCGACCCGCGCTTCATGCGCCAGCTTGTCGCCAATCCCACGGGCGAGCGCGGCGGCATCATCGTTGTCGATACGCAGAGCAAGTTTCTCTATCTGACGCTCGATCGCCGCACGGCGATGCGTTACGGCGTCGGCGTCGGCCGCGACGGCTTCGCCTGGAGCGGACGCGCGATCATCGACCGCAAGCAGGAATGGCCGAAATGGCATCCGCCGAAGGAAATGATGGAGCGCGATCCGGAAGCCGCGAAATGGCCGGAAGGCATGCCCGGCGGCATCGGCAATCCGCTCGGCCCGCGTGCGCTCTATCTCGCGCAGGACGGCAAGGACACCTATTTCCGCATCCACGGAACGACGCAGCCGAAATCGATCGGCCAGGCCATGTCCTCGGGCTGCATCCGCATGTTCAACCAGGACATCATCGACCTCTATAACCGCGTGCCGATCGGCACCGAGGTCGTCGTCAGCCAGACCGGCGTCGCGGTCTGATCACACGGAAGTTCTGTATTAACCACGCGCCCGGTACGGCTCCCGTACCGGGCGCGTTTCGTTTGCGGCCCGGCCTTTACGGACGCACCGCGAAGGCATAGGTGAGGGTCCCGTTTCCCCGCGAAGACCCTCATGGCGCGCGACCAGATCGATATGACCCCCATCGGATCGCGCGACGAACTCGTCGCCTGGTTCGAAAAAGGCGAAAAGCCGCGCGAGAATTTCCGCATCGGCACCGAGCACGAGAAAGTGCCGTTCCGCAAAGGCGAGAACACGCCCGTTCCTTATGAAGGATCGCGCGGCATCCGCGCTTTGCTCGAGGGCATGCAGGCCTTGCTCGGCTGGGAACCGATTATCGAGAACGGCAAGATCATCGGCCTTCTCGATGTCACCGGCGGCGGCGCCATTTCACTGGAACCCGGCGGCCAGTTCGAATTGTCCGGCGCACCGGTACAGACGCTGCACGGCACCTGCCGCGAACTTCACTCGCATATGTCTCAGGTGCGCGAAGTCGCAGAGCCGCTCGGCATCGGCTTCCTCTCGGTCGGCATGTCGCCGAAATGGACGCTGAACGAAACGCCGGTGATGCCGAAGCGCCGTTACGAGATCATGTCGAATTATATGCCCAAAGTCGGCGGGCACGGCCTCGACATGATGTTCCGCACCGCGACCGTACAGACCAATCTCGATTTCGAAACCGAAGCCGATATGGTCAAGAAGCTGCGCGTCTCGCTGGCGCTGCAACCGGTTGCGACCGCCCTCTTCGCCAATTCCCCCTTCACCGACGGCAAGCCGAACGGTTTCCTGTCGATGCGCTCGCAGATCTGGCTCGACACAGATTCAGACAGGACAGGCATGCTGCCCTGGGCGTTCGAAGACGGTATGGGCTATGAGCGCTACACGGACTACGCGCTCGATGTGCCGCTCTATTTCGTCAAGCGCGGCGACACCTATCATGATGTCGCCGGCGCGAGCTTCCGCGATCTTCTCGACGGCAAGCTCAAAGCCCTGCCCGGCGAACGCGCAACGCTCTCGGACTGGTCGAACCATTTGACGACGATTTTCCCCGAAGTGCGCGTCAAGCGTTACCTCGAAATGCGCGGCGCCGATGTCGGCCGCACAAGCCGCATCTGCTCGCTCTCCGCCTTCTGGGTCGGCCTTCTTTACGATCAGCAGAGCCTCGACGCGGCTTACGATCTTGTCCGCGACTGGACCGCGGAAGAGCGCGACACGCTGCGCCGCGACGTGCCGAAGCTCGGGCTTGCTGCCTCGATCCGCAATCGCTCGCTGCGCGAACTCGCGCGCGATGTGCTCGACATTTCGCGCGCCGGCCTTGCCGCGCGCGGCCGCCCCAACGGCCTCGGCGACGACGAGACGATTTATCTCACGACGCTCGAACAGCTTGTCGATGGCGGACGCACCAATGCGGAAGATCTCCTCGCCCGCTGGCGCGGCCCCTGGGCGCGTTCGGTCGATCCGGCGTTTTTCGAGGAAGCGTATTGAGCCATCACCTGGCGTGATGGCTTGCATCACGAAGCCTGGTTTGAAACCACTGCCGGCGCGGCGCCTTATGCGGCATGACAAAAAAGATAAATAAGAGTGCGACTGCACGGCCCGTGATGGGCCGCACCGAATTCATTCTCGCCGCGCTCGTCCTTTTCGCGTGGTCGACAAGCTGGATCGGTGTGCGGCTCCAGCTCGGCGTCGTTGCGCCGGAAGTCTCCCTGCTGTGGCGCTTTCTGATTGCCGGACTTTTCATGTTCGGCTTCTGCGCGGTGCGCGGCGAAAAGCTCTCAGGCTTCTCCGGCCGCGATCATCTCTTCTTCGCCGGGCTCGGCCTCACGCTCTTCTGCATGAATTTCGTGCTGTTCTATTATGGCGGGCTCGTTCTCGTATCGGGCATGCTCGCGGTCGTCTTCGCGCTTGCCGCCCCCATCAATGTCATCGTCCAATCGGCCGTTCTGAAACGGCCTGTCTCCTGGCAGGTCGCGGCCGGATCGATTGTCGGCGTCCTCGGCGTGGCGGCGCTGTTTGCGCCGGAAATCATCGAGAACGGGTACGGACATATCAGCGGGCTCGTTCTCGCAACGTTCGGAACCTTCTTTTTTTGCACCGGTAATCTTCTGTCGGCGCGCGTGCAGAACCGCGGCATCCCCCTCGCCTCCGCCACCGCCTGGGGCATGGCTTACGGTTCGTGCTTTCTGCTCGTTCTATCGCTTGTCAGAGGCCAGACGTTCCAGATCGAATACACGGTGGCTTATCTCGGCGCGCTTCTCTTCCTCGCGCTGATCGCCTCCGTGCTCGCCTTCATGACCTATCTGTCACTGTTGCGGCGCATCGGCCCGGCACGCGCGGGCTATCTGACCGTGCTCTTCCCGGTCTTCGCGCTGATGATTTCAGGCCAGTATGAGGGCTATCAGTGGACGTACTGGTCCTTTATCGGCATTGCCGCCGTCGCCTTCGGCAATGTGCTGGTGCTCTGGCGCAGTCCGCACGCCGCGCATTGAGTTATTCCGCCGCGACCGCCGTATCCGACAGGTTATCCAGACTCTGCACGATATGATCGGCCAGCGCCTCGCGCACGAGCGACGGCTCATGCTTTGAAGACAGCAATGCGATTTTGATCGGCGGCAGCGGCGGGAAACCGTCGGCGACACCGAGAACGCGCATGCCCGGGCGCAAGGACGATTCGGCGCTAACCGATACGGCAAGACCGGCCAGAACCGCGGCGCTGATCGCTGTCGAATTCTGGCTCGCATACAGAACGCGGTGCGCGCGCTTTTCCTGATCGAGCTTTTCGCAGGCGATGGTGCGCCAGGCGCAGCACACGCCGAGCGCCAGCGGCACCGGACTTTCTTCATGCGGGCTCGCACGCGCGGACGTCACCCAATAGAGCTGTTCCTGCCGGATGACCTGCGCATCGGCGACGATGCCGGTATGGGTGATGATGGCGAGATCGAGCGAGCCGGTACGGATGCGTTCGATCAAAGACAATGACGGCTCGCACAGAACGGTGACTTCGGCGCGCGGATTTGAGCGCGAAAAGCGAGCCAGAATTTCGGGCAGGAAACGGTCGGCATAATCGTCCGGAACGCCGAGCCGCACATGGCCGGCGAGATCGGCATCCGCCAGCGCAATCACCGCTTCATTGGAGAGTTTGACGATGCGGCGGGCGTAATCGAGCAGCCGCTCGCCATCATCCGTCAGCTTCGACTGGCGCCCGTCGCGGGCAAAAACCGGCTTACCGAGCCGCTCCTCCAGCCGCTTCATCTGCATGGACACTGCCGACTGGGTTTTGTGGACCATCTCCGCCGCCCGGGTGAAGGAGCCGGTATCGGCAATGGCTACAAAGGTTTTGAGCTGGTCGACGTCGAGAAGCGCACTCATGCCCGGCTCCCATATCAGCAACGTTGATGGATGACATTAAAACTATTCGTTTCACTTATCAATCCGGGAGGGGCATTTGTATGAACCAAGACGAGTCGCCGGGGCACACACCCTAAGCGACCGGTACCGGGAGCGTCCCCCTCTAACGATGAAAGGAGCACACCATGGCACAGTATCTGCCCAAGGAAGCGGGCTCCCTAAGTCCCGCTACTTCCTTATTTTTTGACCTCGGCCTCGCAGTTTTGGCGGCCGTCAGCGCGGTCGTGAACCGCTATCAGGCGGCTCGATCCCTGTCCCAGTTCGACAGCCGAATGCTGGCGGATATCGGCCTCACTCCGGGCGATGTCGATTCGGCCTTCGCCGAGCCGATCTGGAAAGACCCGACCCGGCGCCTGGCCGTGATTGCGGTCGAACGGCGTGCCGCCGCCCGGGCTTTGCGCCTCGGCCGCATCCACAATCACCAGAAGGCGGAAGCCGAGCTGGTAAACTGAAAAAGGCGGGCTTCAGCCCGCCTTTTTGCTTTTGGGTTTGGATTTGGGCTTCGGCTTTGCCGGAGCTTTTCTTTTTGGGGCTTTGGACTCCGGCAGAACGCCGAGCGCCGCCGCCGCTTCCGGATTGAGCGCCACACCCTTTTGCTCGATGCCGAGCAAAGGCTCGTCCGGCTGGCGATGCAGAAGATGCTTGCCGGCCTCTCGCCCCCCGCCCGCTTTCTGCAGTTCCAGCCGTTCGAAATCGCGGCGGCGGATATCGGCTTCGATCTCGGCGGCGTGATCTTCGGAAAAGCCGAGGGCGCGCAGCGCCGCATGGCCGAGCTTCATCGCGCTCTCGAAGGTTTCGCGGATCTCGAATTCGACATTGCGGTCGTGCAGTTGGATCCAGTGATCGCGGTCGATGGCGCGCACGAGGATCTTCGCAAGCGGGCATTCGCGCTTTACGAGATCGACGATCTTCATCGACAGAACGGGGCTGTGCACGCAGACAAGCACGATCTGCGCATCGCGGGCGCCGCAGGCGCGCAAGACATCCACGCGCGAACCGTCGCCGTAATAGACCTTGAATCCGAATTTGGCGGCTAGACGCACGCCTTCGGCGTCATGATCGACCAGCGTCGTCTCGATGCCTTCCGAGATGAGGAACTGCGCCGCCGTCTGGCCGAAACGGCCGAAGCCAATGACAACCGCCGTGCGGCCTGTGCCGTCGAGCGACTCTTCCGCCTTTTCGACGCCGTCGAGATAGCCGGGACGTTTCATGCGGTGAGCGAAATACTCGATGATCGCGATGGAAGGCGGGCCGACCATCATCGACAGCACCCCGAGGGCCAACACGAGCTGGCCGATATCGGCATTGAAGAGGCGCGTCGACACCGCGAGCGGGATCAGCACGAAGGCGAATTCGGACGTCGGCGCCAGAAGCGAGCCGACGCGGATCGCGTCCTTCGGAGCCGAGCCGCGCAGAAAGGACAGACCGGCGGCCACCGCGAACTTGACGCTGAACAGGATGACGAGCGCGACGAGCAGATAAGGCCAGGCGCTGGCGACGACCTTGATGTCGAGCACCATGCCGACGCCCATGAAAAACAAAGCGAGCAGAAGCGCACGGAACGGCGCAACGCTGACTTCGAGCTCGTGACGGTAGCTCGATTCCGCGAGAAGAAGACCCGCGAGAAACGCGCCGAGCGCCATGGACAGGCCGATGACCTGCGAGCCGATGGCCGCGCCGAACACCAAAAGCAGCGCCACCGGCACCATGACATCGTGGCCGCCATTGCGGACGAGGAAGTGCAGCACGGGGTTGATGAGATAGCGGCCGGTGAGAACGATGGCGGAGAGGACGAGGATCGCCGCACCGACCTTGATGCCGATATCGAAGGGATCGGCAATCTGGTCGGCTCCGCCCGCGAGCGCCGGGATCAGAGCGAAGGCCGGGACGATGGCAAGGTCCTGCGCCAGAAGAACCGAGAAGGTGCGCTGGCCGTAGGCGCGTGTGAGGGAGCCGCGCTCAGAAAGGATTTTCGTCGCCAGCGCCGTCGAGGACAGCGCCAGCGCAAAACCCGCAGCAACCGAGCCGCCTAAATTGAAGCCCAGCCAATAACCGAGCGCCGCCAGAATACCGGTTGTGATGACGAGTTGCGCCGCGCCGAGGCCGAAGATGTCGCGCCGCATATCGAGCAGGCGCGAGAATTCGAGTTCGAGGCCGATCAGGAACAGCAGAAGGACGACGCCGAGTTCGGCGATGCGCAGCGTACGGTCCGGATCGACGAAGATGTCGAGCCCGCTTGGCCCGAGAACAAGCCCCGCGGCGAGGTAGCCGACGATGGCGCCAAGACCCAGACGATTGAACAGCGTCGGGGCTATAACAGCTGCGGCCAGGAAGACGATGAGGACAGGAGGAAGTGTGGGGCCGTGTTCCATTTATTCTCGCACGGTCTCAGTATGCGGCTTTAACCCCCTGCGCCGTCAATCTCTTTAGAACTACTTCACCTAAGACTTGAGCGCGCGCCAGCCGATATCGCGGCGGCAGAAGCCTTCCGGCCAGTCGATGAGATCGACACCCTTGTAGGCCTGCGCCTGCGCATCCTTGAGCGTCTTGCCGGTCGCCGTGACGTTGAGAACGCGGCCGCCCCAGGACAGGATTTTCTCGCCGTCGGTACGTGTGCCGGCATGGAAGACCGTGACATTCGGCAGGGCATCGGCGGCCTCGATATTCTCGATGACCGAACCTTTGAGGAAATCGCCGGGATAACCTTCGGTTGCGAGCACAACCGTGATCGCCGGATCGTCCGACCATTCCGCTTTGACCTTGTCGAGCGTGCCCTTCACCACCGCCTCGAAAATATCGAGGAGGTCCGACTTCAGCCGCCGCATCAGAACCTGACATTCCGGATCGCCGAAGCGGACATTGTATTCGACGAGCTTTGGCCCTTCGGAGGTCAGCATGAAGCCGGCATAGAGGACGCCGCGGAATGGATTGCCGAGCGACTTCATCGCCCGCGCCGTCGGTTTGACGATCTCTTCGAGCGCGCGTTTTTCGAGTTCGGGGGTGAAGACCGGCGCGGGAGAATAGGCGCCCATGCCGCCGGTGTTCGGCCCCTCATCGCCGTCGAAGACGCGCTTATGATCCTGCGCGCTGCCGAAGGGCAAAACCTTTTCGCCGTCGACGAGGCAGAAATAGCTGACCTCTTCGCCGGTCATGAATTCTTCGATGACCACGCTTTCGCCGGCAGAGCCCAGCCCGCCGTCGAACATCATGTCGATGGCGGCCTCCGCTTCCTCGACGCTCATCGCAACGACAACGCCTTTGCCAGCGGCCAGCCCGTCGGCTTTGACGACGATCGGCGCACCCTGCTGGCGGATATAGGCCTTGGCGCCTGCCGGTTCGACAAAGCTGCGATGGCGCGCGGTCGGGATGTCGTAGGTCGCGCAGAGCTCTTTCGTATAGGCCTTGGAGCCTTCGAGCTGGGCGGCGGCTTTGCTCGGCCCGAAAGCCGGAATGCGCGCCGCGTCGAGCTCATCGACGAGACCGGCAACAAGCGGAACTTCGGGACCGACGACGACAAGGTCGATTGTCTTCTCGAGGCAGAAGCGGACAACAGCCTCATGATCGGCCGGGTCGATGGCCACAAGTTCGGCATGGCGGCCAATGCCGGGATTGCCGGGCGCGGCGTAAAGTTTTGAAAGACGCGGGCTCTGGCTGAGCTTCCAGGCCAGAGCGTGTTCGCGGCCGCCGGAGCCGATAAGGAGGAGATTCATGGCCCCCTCTTTAGCCTCTGGACGGGGCGTCCGCCATAAGGCCGGGCTGGATTTTCCCCGCTGCCCTCGGGTGATAGATTGCCCATCCCATGGCCAATGAAGATTCGGGCGCACCCTCCAACGCGCCGGAGATATCCGTCTCCGAACTCTCCGCCAATCTGAAGCGCACCGTCGAGGATGCGTTCGGCTATGTGCGCGTGCGGGGCGAGATTTCGGGCTATCGCGGGCCTCATAGCTCGGGCCATGCCTATTTCAGCCTGAAGGATGAGAGCGCCCGGCTCGATGCGGTCGTCTGGAAGGGCACGTTCGGGAGGATGAAGTTCAAGCCCGAAGAGGGCATGGAGGTCATCGCCACCGGCAAGATCACGACCTATGCCGGCAAATCCTCGTATCAGATCGTCATCGATGCGCTGGAGCCTGCCGGCGCCGGCGCCCTTCTCGCCCAGTTGGAAGAGCGCAGGAAGCGCCTTGCCGCCGAGGGCCTGTTCGATCAGGCGCGGAAAAAGAAGATCCCGTTTCTTCCCGAAGTCATCGGCGTCGTCACCTCGCCGACCGGCTCCGTCATCCGCGATATTCTGCATCGCCTGTCGGACCGTTTTCCGCGCCGCGTTCTGGTGTGGCCGGTGCGTGTGCAGGGCGAGACCTCCGCCGCCGAAGTCGCCGCCGCGATCCATGGCTTCAACACTCTCGAGATCGGCGGCGCCCTTCCCCGCCCGGATGTTCTGATCGTTGCGCGCGGCGGCGGCAGCTTGGAAGACCTCTGGAGCTTCAACGATGAGGCGGTGGTGCGTGCGGTCGCCGCGAGCCAAATCCCCGTTATCTCCGCCGTGGGCCATGAGACCGATACGACCCTCATCGATTTTGCCGCTGATCTCCGCGCCCCGACACCGACCGGTGCCGCGGAATTTGCCGTTCCCGTACGTACCGAGCTTCTCGCGAATGTCGGCTCGTGCGGCGCGCGCCTCATCGGCGCGCTCGGGCGTTATGTCGACCGGAAACGCACCGAACTGCGATCCGCCGCGCGTGCGCTTGGAACGCCCGAGGCTCTGCTCGCGACGCCGCGGCAGAAATTCGATACGCTGGCGGCGCGGCTCGGCCCGGCGCTTGTCGCCAATGAACGCACGAAACGCATCGAATTTTCGAAAGCCGCATCGCGCCTGCAGCCGGGCGTTCTGATGCAAAGGATCGAACGCGGCGGCGAACGGCTCACGGCTCTGGTGGATCGAAAGACGCGCGCGCTCTTCGGCCTGATGCAGAACACGCGACGGCGGCTCGACCATGCGCATGGCCTTCTCAACGCCTATTCCTATCAGAGCGTGCTTGAGCGCGGCTTTGCCGTCGTGCTCGATGCGAAAGGTGGCGTCGTGCGCGCCTCCGCCTCGATTTCAAGCGGCGATGCGCTGACTTTGCGTTTCAAGGACGGCGAGACCGGCGCAGTCGCGACATCCGGCACGCCGAAGCCGAAAGCTCCGGCAAAGAAGCCCGGCGGCCAGGACGATCTCTTCAGCTAGCGTCCCAGACGAGGCGGTGCGACCAGCCGACGGGCTTCACCGCGGCGGGCGCGAGCACCGACTGATAGGCGGACGCCTGCGGCGGATGGCCGATTTCTTCGGCATGGATGCCGCCGGTCATGAACAGGCAATCAATGCCGAACGTATTGGCACCGGCGACATCGGTGATCATTGAATCGCCGATGGCGAGGACACGCGCTTTCGGCGTGACCTTGCCGCGCAGCTTCAAGGCTTTGCGCAGCGCTTCTTCATAAACGAGCGGAAACGGCTTGCCGATGTGCAGGACGTGGCCGCCGAATTCTTCATAAAGGTCGGCAAGCGCGCCGGCGCACCACACCATCTCGCCTCCCCGCTCCACAACGCGATCGGGATTGGCGCAGATGAGTTCGATGTCGAGTTTCGACAGGACTTCCATGCGCTCGCGGTAATCGTCGGGCGTTTCGGTGTAGTCGTCGTCGAGGCCGGTGACGACGGCGATCTTCGCGTCTTTCGGCGAAACAAGTTCGAGACCGTCGAACATTTCAACGTCTCTCGGCGGGCCGAGATGATGAAGGCGCGTAATGCCGCGACGGTCGAGCTCCATGCGCGTGACATCGCCGGAGGTCACGATGCCGTCCCAGGCGGCGCGCGGCACGCCGACGCGATCCAATTGCTCGATCACAACGGAAGACGGACGCGGCGCGTTGGAGAGCAGGACGACTGTGCCGCCCTGCTCGCGGAATTTCACCAAGGCCTCGGATGCGGTCGGCCAGGCGGATACGCCGTTATGCAGCACGCCCCAGACATCGGAGAAGATGATGCCGTATTGCGGGGCGAGTGCTGAAAGGCCCGATCCCGGCGGCAGAACAAAGGTTTGCGTCATTTACCCGAGGTGCCGCAGCAGGCCCTGAAGGTCAAGCTTTGAGGTTCAGGCGCGGCGCGCAACCGAGCGGAAAGGCCGCACCGGATTGCCGCGGTCGGCCGTGGCCGGCGGGGCGGCCGGGGCCGGAACGCCACGGGCTCCGGTCTTGGCGGCCGGAGCCCCCTCTTCGCCGGTGAAGATTTCCGGGCGGACGGGGCGCGGCATACCGAAGACCGCGCCCTGAGCGGCGCGGACATCAAGGTCGAGAAGATCGGCCACCCGGGCTTCCGTATCGGCGCCATCGGCGACGAGGAGAATGCCATGGCGGCGCAGAAGGCCGGGCAGATCGGCCGGGTGGATGGCCGAAGTGCGGGTGCGCTCGGGATCGAGGAGGAAATCGGTCCCGAGACGCAGGAAGCGGATGCCGAGCTGATGGAGGGATGCCGCATCGAGATCGAGATCGCGCACGCCCGTCAACGCGAAACGGAAGCCACGCTCACTAAAGCCGGACAGCATTTCGGCCTCGACATTGCCGAAGCCGTAAAAAGCCTCCTGCGAGAAGCCGATGACCAGATGGGTCGCAAGATCGGCATTGCCGTCGAGGCGCTTTGCTATGTCGGAGGCGAAATTCGACGACATCAGCGTTTCGGCTTCGATCGACACCATCAGGCTGATATCGCGGTCGCGCGCCTTGAGGCGGCGGGCAACGCGCATCGCGCGGTCGAGGACGAACGCATCGAGCGCCGGCTGCAGGCCGCCGAGCCGCGCATCGAGAACGAATTCGCCCGGCGGGATCAGAACGTCCTGATCGCGCATATAAGGAACGGCGAGATATTGGATGACGCGGCGCTGCGGCAGAGCGGCGACCGGCTGAAGATGCAGCTCGATGCCGTCCGATTCGATGGCGCGGCGGATCTGCTTGGCCTTGCCGGGATCGATGGCCGGAGCCTTGGCTTGCGCCTGGGCGATGAAGGCTTCTTCCTCGTCCATCTCTTCTTCGTCGTCGCGCGGCAGTTCCGGCAGCGGGCCGGACTGGGAGATGTTCCAGGCGGCCTGACGGGCCGGAAGATCGGCGATGGCCCGGTCGTGCTGCTCGACGGTTTCGGCAATCATCCGGACCAGGCTGCCGAGCTCGGCGATTTCCTTCTCCAGGGGAGCCGCGGTGCGGCGGGCCGTTTCCTGGGCGGCGGCATCGACGCGCAAAATGCGCGGTTCCAGCGCCAGAACGCGCTCGGCGATCAGGCTGATTCGCTCTTCGAGTTCAAAGAAGCGGACATTGGGCTGGCGGCCGGTGGTGGCACGCGAAGCGAGGTGATTGACGAGCGCGATAAGCGCAACGCCACCTACACCGCCTGCAAGCGCGAGCGGTAGCCGCATGCCCAGCCCGACGACGAGTATCGTCGCGACCGAAGCCACGACCGCCGTCATGCAGAACGCTATGAAAATCGCACCCGGTTTAAGCATGACATCCAGCGAACGATCCGGACGGCCTCAGCCCGGATTCGCAACCCCGCATGCAATCTACCGGAGCGGCCTCTCATGTTCCAGTTTTGACGCTTCCTTTACCCTGACTGACGAAAGTGACCTGGGGACAAAATGGCGTCCGCTTGGCTGAGAGTGCGGACGCCTTGGGAGTTTGATGGTCATGGTTTTGCTGGCGGGCTCGTTCGGGCCAGCGCGTTTGCGCATCCTCGTCGCCGAGTCCGATGCGGTACAGGCCCGGCAGATCGCCGCGGCCTTGGCCGCGGGTTTGCTCAACGCGGAAGTGGAAATCGCCGATAGTTTGACGAATGCGGAAGCGCGCCTACGCGGCGTGCGCTTCTCCGCGCTTATCGCCGGCGCGGGTCTCGGCGAGGATTCCGTCGAGCGTTTGCGGCCGCTGATCTCCGGTCCTTTGGTCATTACCGGAGCCTCCGGGTTATCCACAGGGGCCGATCTGACGCGCCGCGGTGCAGACGCCGTCCTTCCCGTTCCGTTCTCTCCTTCCATGACGGTGGAGAGCCTCGTCGAGGCGCTTAAAGCCCGTCCCGCCCTCCCCGAATCACCTCAGCCCGCGATTTCCGGCTTTGCCGGATTCATCGGCGGCTCGGACCCCATGCGCCGGGTCTATAGCGAGATCGAACGGGTCGCCTCGTCGAAAGCCTCTGTCTTCATTACGGGCGAAAGCGGCACCGGCAAGGAACTCGCCGCCAACGCCGTCCATGCACAGTCCGGCCGCTCGGGGCCGTTCATTGCGCTCAATTGCGGCGCGATCCCCAAAGAGCTCATCGAAAGCGAAGTCTTCGGCCATATGCGCGGCGCCTTTACCGGCGCGGTCGAGGATCATGCCGGTGCGGCGGAGGCCGCCCATGGCGGCACGCTGTTCCTCGACGAGATCTGCGAAATGGACATCGCGCTGCAGACCAAGCTGCTGCGCTTCGTGCAGACGGGCGAAGTGCGCCGCGTCGGCGGCACCAAGGCCAAGAAGGTCGATGTGCGCATAGTCTGCGCCACCAATCGCGATCCGAAAGCGGAAGTTCAGGCCGGACGTTTCCGCGAAGATCTGTTCTACCGCCTGCATGTCCTGCCGGTGCAGATGCCGCCGCTGCGCCTGCGCGGCGAAGACACTCTGATGCTGGCGCGGAGTTTCCTTGCCCGCCTGTCGAAGGAAGAAGGCCGCAGCTTTATCGGCTTCGATCCCTTCTCCGAGCGGCTGATCGCCTCCTATGCCTGGCCGGGCAATGTGCGCGAACTCGAAAGCGTCATCCGCCGCATCGTCGTCCTTAACCCCGGCGGCCTTGTCACCGCCGATATGATGCCGGTCGAGATCACCAATGCGGTGCTCAGCCAGCCGCATGGCGATGCCAAGCGCGCAAAGCAGATCCTGCCGATGTGGGTTCAGGAAGGCCGCATCATCGAAGAAGCGCTCGCCGCCTTCGACGGCAATATCGCCCGCGCGGCGGCCGCGCTCGATATCAACCCGTCGACGATCTACCGCCGCCGCCAGTCGTCACGCAAAGCGGCGGCTGAGTAATACCGCTCAGATTTTCTTCTTCAGAAAATAGAGCCCGGCGAGGAAGCCGAGCACGCTGACGAAGAGAATGTAATGCGCCGGCGCCAGTTTATCGGCCTGCATGGCGACCGGAAGAAAGACGGGCGTTAGTCCTCCGAAAATCGCATAAGCGACATTGTAGGAGAACGACACGCCGGAAAACCGCACGCTCGCGGGGAAACTCCGCACCAGAACATAAGGCACGCCGCCGATCGAGCCGACGGCGAAACCGACAAGTGCGTAAAGCGGCAGAAGAAGATCGGGCCGCGTGAACAGCAGCGTGTAGAAGGCGTAGCTCGTCGAGGCGAGAAGCACTGTTCCAAAAACGAAGAAGCGCCCTGCCCCGATACGGTCGATGGTGAGGCCGGCAACAATGCAGCCGACGGACAGCGTAAGCGTCGCAAGGCTGTTGGCTTTGAGCGAAGTGAGCGCGTCGAAACCGTAGACCTTCTGCAGGAAAGTCGGCGTCATCAGAATAATCGTGACGATGGCGGCGGAGAGCAGCCAGGTCAGCACCATGCAGATGACGATGCCGTGGATATGGCCTTGCACGACCTGCTTTAACGGCAAGGTTTCGGCGAGCGCCTTGCGCTTCTGCAATTCCCTGAAAACAGGCGTCTCATCCAGGAAGCGGCGCAGCCATACGCCGACAAGGCCGAAAACGCCGCCGAGGATGAAGGGATAGCGCCAGGCGAAATCGTGGACCTCGATGGGCGTATAGACCGTGTTGAGACCGGTCGCGACGAGCGAGCCTATGAGAATGCCGGCCGTCAGACCGCAAGTCAGCGTGCCGGTGGCAAAGCCGATATGACGCGCCGGAACATGTTCGGCGGTGAACACCCAGGCGCCCGGAACCTCGCCGCCGATGGCGGCTCCCTGCAGCACGCGTAAAACCAGAAGAAGGATCGGCGCGGCGTAGCCGATCGAGGCATAGGTCGGCAGGAGGCCGATGCCGAGCGTCGAAATCGCCATCAGGAAGATCGAGAAGGCGAAGATGCGCTTGCGGCCCAAAAGATCGCCGAAATGCGCCATGAGCACGCCGCCGAGCGGACGGGCGAAATAGCCGGCGGCGAAGATGCCGAAAGTCTGGATCGTCGCCAGCCATTCCGGCATGTCCGGCGGAAAGAACAGCCCGGTCAGCACCACGGCCAGAAAGACGTAAATGACGAAATCGTAGAATTCGAGCGCGCCGCCAAGGGCAGCCAAAGTCAGCGTTTTGTACTCAGAGCGGCCCAGCGGCCGCGCCTTGCCGAAGGCAATGTCCGTCATTGTTCGTTTCCCCGTTCCCGGGAAACGCTCTTACGCCCATTCATCAGTTTAGGAAATGGGACCCATCAACGAAGGCGGGGTCTTGCCCGCCCGGAAGGCCCGGGGTACGACGCGCCATGTCTTCCTCCGATAACAACCGCCTGAAAGCCCGTCTGGCGCGGGGCTTTGCCGATCGCGGCCCGACTGAGCTCGCCGCCACACGCGCCATGGTCGAGACCATCCGTGAGACCTATGAGCTCTGGGGCTTCGAGGCGCTGGAGACGCCCTTCATCGAATATACCGATGCGCTCGGCAAATTCCTGCCCGATCTCGACCGGCCGAACGAAGGCGTGTTCTCGTTCCAGGACGATGACGAGCAATGGCTGTCGCTGCGCTACGATCTGACGGCGCCGCTCGCCCGTTATGCGGCGGAAAACTGGGACCGCATTCCGAAGCCGTTCCGCACTTACAGATTTGGCCCCGTCTTCCGCAATGAGAAGCCGGGCCCGGGCCGCTTCCGCCAGTTCCTGCAATTCGACGCCGACACAGTCGGCGCGGCTTCGGTCGTTGCCGATGCCGAGATGTGCATGATGGCGGCCGACACGCTGGAGAAGCTCGGCATTCAGCGCGGTCAATACGCGGTCAAGATCAATAATCGCAAAGTGCTCGACGGCGTGATGGAAAGCGCCGGCGTCAGCGAGAAGCAGAAGCTCACCGTGCTGCGCGCCATCGACAAGCTCGACCGGCTTGGCGAAGAAGGCGTGAAGCTTCTCCTGGGCAAAGGCCGCAAGGATGAGAGCGGCGATTTCACCAAGGGCGCAGGCCTCGACGACAAAGCGAGCGAGACGATCCTTGCTTTTGTCGGCGCGAAGGCGAAGACCGCGAAAGACACACTCACAAATTTGAAAAAGCTTGTCGGCGGAACCGGCGGCGAAGCGGGCGTTGCCGAACTCACCGAAATTGCCGATGTGATCGAGCGCGCGGGTTATGCCGATCGCGTCATCATCGATCCATCCGTCGTACGCGGCCTCGAATATTACACGGGCCCCGTCTATGAGGCCGAACTCACTTTCGAAGTGAAGGATGAGAAGGGCCAGCCGATCCGTTTCGGCTCGGTCGGCGGCGGCGGACGTTATGACGGCCTCATCGCGCGCTTTCGTGGCGAAGCTGCTCCCGCCACCGGTTTTTCCATCGGCGTCTCGCGCCTGCAGGCGGCGCTCGCGGCGCTCGGCAAGGCCGGCAATGAAACACCCGGCCCCGTCGTCATACTCGTCATGGACAAGGACCGCACCGCCGATTACCTCGCAATGGCCAAAACGCTGCGCGATGCGAAGATTCCGGCCGAGATTTATATGGGCTCGTCCGGCATGAATGCGCAGATGAAATATGCCGACCGCCGCCGTTCGCCCGTCGCCGTCATTCAGGGCTCGAACGAAAAAGACGCGGGCGAAGTCACGATCAAGGATCTCGTTCTCGGCAAGGAAATGTCGAAGAAGATCGAAGACCGCGCCGCCTGGACGGAAGAGCGCCCGGGCCAGGTCACGGTGAAGGAAGAGAAACTGGTTGAAACTGTGCGCGCGATGATCGCGCGTCAGAAATAGTCAGCGCGAATAATCAGCGCGCGGTTTTGCGCGCTGTCTTCGGGGCGAGCGTAAAGGCCTGCCCGAGATAGTGCAGCGGCTTGACCCTGCCCTCATCGTCAAACCGGAACACGACACGCCGCTGCGCCAGCGCGCGGGCAAACAGCCATGAGACCAGCGCGCCGAGCGCAATGCCGCCGAGAACATCCGTCGGATAATGCGCGCCGATGAACACGCGGCTGCAGGAGAAGACGACGCCCGCGATCAGAATGGGCACGCGCCAGCGCGGCAGAAGCAGAGCGAGCGCTGCCGCGCACGACATGATCGTCGTCGTGTGCCCTGACGGAAAACTCGCCCATTTCGCGCTCGGGCCGAAAATATCGAAGGCGTAAGGTCCCGCTTCCTCGATCAGGCTCGGCCGCGCGCGGCCGATGATGAATTTCAGCAGCGCTGCGGCAAGGCCCGCGACGACGACCGCAGCGAAGACATAGAGCGCAGCTGCGGCCCGCGTGAAATCGTGAACGCGCGCGCGCGTGCCATGATCGGACAGATCGCGCACCACGCTGAAGACGATCAGAACAACGCACAGCACATAGACGAGGATGCCCTCGCCCAGCCAGGAGAAGAATTTGACGGCCGGGCGCAGCGCATCCGGCGGCAGGGCCGCAATCGTACGCACATGCGGATCGGCCGCATAAGCCAGCAGGACAAGACCGCCGCCGAAAGCCAGCAAAGCGATGGCGATGTCCTGGACGCTGGCCGACAGCACGACAAAACGGCGGTCGCGGCGGCGCGCGCCGAGAAGAGCGCGGAAGCGCGCGGCATTCTTTTTCGCGGTCGAGGAACGGCGGGCGCTCATGTCGGGCGGGACAATGACGGGCGTGTTCCGGAGCGTCAATTCAACGGAGGACTTTGAGGCCGGCTTCGATGTCGCCGTCTTCGACGAGATGCATCGCCTTCGGAATCTTCGCGGCTTTGGTCCGCTGGCCTTTGCGCATCACGAGAATGATGGTTTCCGCTCCGCCGGCACAGGCCGCATCGCCGCAATCAATCTGGCTGATGCTCACCGCATCCTCTTCCGCCAGTTCAAGCAGGGTGCGGACCTCGGCCGCGATCCGGCGCGAGAGCTCGGCATTCCGGGGCTCGCGGCGGCGGCCGAGGCTGAACAATCCCATAGCCCGATTTTAGCCGGGACGGCCCCAAATCTTCCAGATGTATTTCAGTAACGCTTTCGGGAGGTGTCACTTGCCTTTCTTGATACAAATGTATATCTGGCCCGGAAATGACCACTGAACCCGATATTTCCGCCAAAAGCCTCGCGCGCCTGCGCGAGCGTTCCGGCCTGACCCAGGCCGCCGCAGCCGCCGAAATCGGCGTCTCGCAGGCGACCTATTCGCGCTGGGAGAAGGACAATAACGAGCCGACCGGGGCCGCCCGGCGGGCGCTTTCCGACTGGGTCATCCGCCGCTCCCAGGCGGCCGGACCGCTCAGCGCCCATGCCGCCTTCCCCGTCCGGCTCGGCATTTCCGACCCGGAAAAGGCCGAAGAGCTGGCCGGGCGCCTTGCCGACGCCGGCTATAGCCGCGTCGAGCCGCCGATCCTGCAGCCGGCCGCAGCCTTCCTCGATGTTTCGGGCGAAGATTTGCGCCGCCGCATGTTCCTGACCTCCGATGCCGAGGGCAATGAACTCTGCCTTCGCCCGGACCTGACCATCCCGACCGCGCGCCTTCATCTCGCCGGTGCAAACCCGGCAAAGCACGCCGCCTATTTCTATCTCGGTCCGGTTTTTCGCCAGCGCGAAACCGGCAGCGGCGAAGTCCAGCAGGCGGGTATCGAAATTTTCGGCCGCGAGGACCGTGAAGACGCCGAAGCCGAAGTTCTGGCGCAGTCGAATGACGCGCTCGCTCTCTACGGCATTACGGACGCGGAACTGACGCTCGGCGACCGCTCGCTGTTTTTGTCGTTCATCCATGCCCTCGATATTCCCGATGCCTGGCGGCGGCGTCTGATACGCGATGTTGCGCGCCAGTCTGGGCTCGGCCGCGATCTTGCGGCGCTTGCGCCCGCGCCTTCCTCCACCAGCGAGCATTCGGGATTTCTCGCGGCGCTCGATGGCGCCGACCCGAAAGCCGCGAAAGCCATTGTCGAAGACATGCTGTCGATCGCCGGCATCAGCCAGGTCGGCGGCCGCAGCGCCGGCGATATTGCCGAGCGCTTCCTCGAACAGGCGCGCCTGCGCGCCTCGGCATCCCTCCCCGCCGCAACGCATGACGCTCTGTCGGATTTTCTGACGATCGAAACCGATCCCGTGAGCGCGCTGAAAGAATTGAAAGCGCTGATCGCGAGCGCACTGAAATCCGGCGCACTGTCGTCGGATGCGCCGCTGCGTGCCGGGCTCGACGCGTTCGCGCGCCGGAACGATCTCATCGCCGCGCGTGGCATTAATCTGAAGCGCGTGAAATTTGCGACGGCCTTCGGCCGCCAGCTCGACTATTACACCGGCCTTGTCTTCGAGTTCCGCACGCCTCGCCTTGCCGCGCTCGGGCCACTCATCGGCGGCGGACGTTATGACGGTCTTCTCACAGCGCTTGGCGCACCCGCGCCGGTTCCCGCCGTTGGCTGCGCCATGTTTGTCGAGCGCATGACGGAGGCCACACAATGAGCGATCCGCTTCTCGTCTCCGTGCCGTCCAAAGGACGGCTGCAGGAAAACGCTTTCGCCTTCTTTGCGCAAGCGGGCCTTCCCGTCGTGCGTCCCGGCGGAGCGCGCGAATATCGCGGCGCGTTCGGCGGGCTCGATGGCGCGCAGATTCAGTTTCTCTCCGCCAGCGAGATCGCGCGCGAACTGTCGCTCGGCAATGTCCATCTCGGCGTCACCGGCGAAGACCTCATCCGGGAAGAAGTGCCGCAGACCGATGAGCGCGTGCTGCTGCTGACGCCGCTCGGCTTCGGCCCAGCGAACGTTGTCGTTGCCGTGCCGCAGGCCTGGATCGATGTGCGAACCATGGCCGATCTCGACGATGTCGCTGCGCATTTCCGCTCGAAATACGGACGGCCGCTGCGTGTCGCCACCAAATATATCACGCTGACGCGCAGCTTCTTTGCCCTGCACGGGCTCGGCGATTACCGCATCGTCGAAAGTCTCGGCGCAACCGAAGGCGCACCGGCTTCGGGCACCGCAGACGTTATCGTCGACATCACGACGACCGGCTCGACGCTGGCCGCCAATGCGCTGAAAATTCTCGACGACGGGCTGATCCTGAAAAGCGAGGCCAATCTCGTCGCAAGCTTGCGCGCCGATTGGAACCCGGTCGCGCGCGAAGCTGCTCGCGCCATCCTATCGCGCCTTGGCGCCGCGGCCCGCGCCCGCGCCGTACAGGAAGTGAAAGCCGCACCGAAAGGCGACCGCGCGCGGATTGTGAAGGAAGCGGCGAAGAATTTCGGCGCAAGCGCACCCTTCGGGATTTCAGCCGAAGGGCCGCTCACTCTGCATGTGCCGAAGAAAGCGATCTACGCCATCGCCGACTGGCTGATGGCGCAGGGCGCCGACACGATTTCGACCACCGATCTCGACGACGTCTTCCAGTCCGAAAATCCGCTGCACGAGAAGCTTCTCGCCGCCCTTAAATCTTGAGCGCTCGGGGTTAAGCGAGATTCTTCTTCAGGAAGTCGACCGTGCGTTTCCATGCAAGGTCAGCAGCCGCCTTGTTGTAACGCGCCGGATTGGTGTCGTTGTTGAAGGCGTGGTTGGCGCCGTCATACATGAACAGCTCGTATGTCTTGCCGGCCTCGTCGAGCGCCTTCTTGTAATCGGCGATGCTGGCGTTCACGCGCTCGTCGAGCCCGGCATAGTGCAGCAAAAGCGGCGCTTTGATCGTTCCGACATTTTTCGCGGCAAGACCCATCCCGTAATAAGAGACGGCGGCCGCGAGCGGCGGCGGCGCGACCGATGCGATTTCGCTGGCGCGCGCGCCGCCCCAGCAAAAGCCGACCGCACCAACTTTGCCGGTCGAACTGCCGGACTGCGCAAGATGCCCGACCGACGCCGCGATATTGGTGATGTTCGGAAGGGGCTCAAGTTTTGCGATCAGATCGCGCGCCTGATCTTCGTTTTCCGGCGTGCCGCCCAGAGGCGTCAGAAGATCGGGGGCAAGCACGAGAAAGCCCTCAAGCGCAAGACGGCGTGTAACGTCCTTGATGTGCGGGTTGAGGCCACGGTTCTCGTGAATAACGACGACGGCGGGAAGCCGCGCAGCGCCGCCTTTCGGGCGCGTGACATATCCATTCACTTTGCCGTTCGGCGCATCGAAGGTCACGTTCTGGATGACGAGCCGCTTGTCGTCTTCCGGCACGATCGCGGCCTGGGCGTAATTGTTCTGAAGCACCGGGAGAAGTGCAGCCGCCGCAGCAGCGGACCCCGCGACCTTGGTCAGCCGGTCGGTGAATTCGCGGCGCGAAATCTGGCCATGCGTGAAGCTGTCGTAGAGATCGATGATCCTCTGGTCCATGGCGGCGCTCCTGCTCTTTGCGGCGTTATAGAAGCTTAGATTAAGTCCTAACAGGGGCACTTCAAATCTTGGCGACACGAAAAAGCCCGCGCGGAACGCGGGCTTTAACGCATCTCTCGACCTTAAGTCGTCAGGCGATCGGCGGACGTCCGCCGCGCATGAAGCCGAAAACGGCCGAAATGACGAACAGGATGATCGCCACAAAGAAGATCACCTTGGCGATCTCGATGGCCGTGCCGGCGAGACCGCCGAAGCCGAGCGCCGCCGCGATAAGGGCGACGATCAGGAAAGTCAGAGCCCAACCGAGCATGGGGAAACCTCCGGGTTATTGTTGCCTGGGCGCGGTTTTCAAGAAACCGCACTCCTGCAAACAAAACTCCGGGACACCGGAGGCGGTTCCTCAGACGGGACAGGCGGATACGACCAAAGATCATATCAGCCATGCGGAACCCCTGTTCTATGACGGCATTGTAAAGCGGCCTGCCCGAAACCCCTTTGGAGTTGCCGACGATGACCCTCGCGATTTCGCCCGCCTCGATATCCTCCGCAGCCGACGAATTCGAACGCAAGGCTGACGATTTCGCAGCGCTCGCCGAAGAGGCCAAAGGACCGGAAGACGTCGCCCGCTATCGCGATCTCGAGCACACTTATCGTCTGCGCGCCGAAGAAGAACGCGCACGCCAGATCGCGCATCTTTATGCGCCGGCAAGCGGCCACGGCGCGAACGCCTAAAGATTTCGGGAAACGCCAAAGAAAAAATGAAGGGCGCGGCATCGGCCGCGCCCTTTGCATTTTCAGATAAGACCGCGCGTGATGCCGCCGTCGACGCCGACCGTCTGCCCGGTGATATATTTTGCAAGCGGCGATGCGAGCCAGACGATCATCACCGCAATATCTTTCGGCTCGCCGAAACGGCCGAGCGGAATCTCCTTGGCGAATTCCTCGATCACCGCTTCCCGCGTCGACCCGCGCTCCTGGGCGAGTGTGTCGGCGCGATTGGTCCAGAGCGAGGTCAGCGTGCGGCCGGGCGCCACGCAGTTGACGCGGATCTTGCTGGCGGCAAGTTCGAGCGACAGCGTTTTTGTCAACGCAATCACGCCGGCTTTGTGGACGTTCGAAACGCTCTGATGCGGATAGGGCATTTTCGCCCCCGCGCCGCTGAGCGTCACGATCGCCGGATTATCGCCCTTCTCCAAAAGCGGAATGAGAGAGCGCACGGTCCGCACGGTGGAGAGAACATTGAAATTGTAGTTCTCGATCCATGCCTCGTCGTCGAGCGCCGAGAACTCCGAACGGATGCTACCGCCGACCGCAGCGATGACCGCATCGAGCGCGCCCCATGTCTCTTCAACGGTCTTTGCGAGGATCGCGCCGCCATCTGGTTTGGTGACGTCGCAGACGACATAAGCGACCGCCGCGCCGTACTCGGCGCGGATCGCTTCAGCCGCGCTCTTGAGTTTGCTCTCCGCGCGCGAGGCGATGATCACATCGGCGCCCTCGCCCGCCATCAAAGCGGCCGCGGCAAAGCCGATACCTTCGCTACCGCCGACGACAAGCACCCGCCGTTTCGAATATCCGAGATCCACGCGTTCACTCCCGATCTTGTTTTCCGGAAGTATGCCGCCGCCGCCTCACGGGGGAAAGCGCGGACGGGTTGTGCTTTCGGCAAAGAAAAAGGGCGCGACCGAAGCCGCGCCCTTTCCGAACTTTTGCGAACTTTCTGGAGGTTGGATTTCCTTAGAAATCCATACCGCCCATACCGCCCATGCCGCCGCCCGGCATGCCGGGAGGACCGCCGGCATCGCGCTTCGGCGCGTCGGCAACCATGGCTTCCGTGGTGATCAAGAGCGAAGCGACCGAAGCCGCATCCTGCAGCGCCGTACGGACGACCTTGGTCGGGTCGACGATGCCGGCCTTGATCATGTCGACATACTCTTCCGCCTGAGCGTTGAAGCCGAACGTGTCCGACTTGTTCTCGAGGATCTTGCCGACAACGATCGAGCCTTCGACGCCCGCGTTTTCGACGATCTGACGGATCGGAGCCTCAAGCGCCTTCAGAACGATGGCGTAGCCGGCCTGGATATCGGCGTTCTCGTGGATCGACTTGTTGATCGAGTTCTTGGCGCGGAGAAGAGCCACACCGCCGCCCGGGACGATGCCTTCCTCGACCGCAGCGCGGGTCGCATTGAGCGCGTCATCAACGCGGTCCTTGCGCTCCTTCACTTCGACTTCCGTCGAGCCGCCGACGCGGATGACCGCGACGCCGCCCGCGAGCTTGGCCAGACGCTCCTGGAGCTTCTCGCGATCGTAGTCCGAGGTCGTTTCCTCGATCTGCGCCTTGATCTGACCGACGCGGCCTTCGATTTCCTTCTTGGCGCCGGCGCCGTCGACGATCGTGGTCTTCTCTTTCTCGATCGACACCTTCTTGGCGCGGCCGAGCATCTGAAGCGTCACGTTTTCAAGCTTGATGCCGACATCTTCCGACACGACGGTGCCGCCGGTCAGAACCGCGATGTCTTCCAGCATGGCCTTGCGGCGATCGCCGAAGCCCGGAGCCTTGACGGCCGCGACCTTGAGGCCGCCGCGCAGCTTGTTGACGACGAGCGTCGCAAGAGCTTCGCCTTCGACGTCTTCGGCGATGATGAGCAGCGGACGCGAGGACTGCACGACGGCTTCGAGAACCGGGAGCAGCGCCTGGAGCGAGCCGAGCTTCTTTTCATGGATGAGGATGTAGGGATCTTCGAGATCCGCGATCATCTTCTCGGCGTTGGTAATGAAGTACGGCGAGAGATAGCCGCGGTCGAACTGCATGCCTTCGACGACTTCGAGTTCGGTCTCGGCGGTCTTGGCTTCCTCGACCGTGATGACGCCCTCATTGCCGACCTTCTGCATCGCATTGGCGATCATCTGGCCGATTTCGGTTTCACCGTTCGCCGAGATCGTGCCGACCTGGGCGACTTCCTCGGACGACTTGATCTTCTTCGAGGACTTCTTGAGCGAAGCGATGACCTGCGCGACGGCGAGATCGATGCCGCGCTTCAGATCCATCGGGTTCATGCCGGCGGCAACCGCCTTGGCGCCTTCGCGGACGATGGCCTGGGCCAGAACCGTCGCGGTGGTTGTGCCGTCACCCGCCAGATCGTTGGTCTTGGAGGCGACTTCGCGCACCATCTGGGCGCCCATGTTTTCGAACTTGTCTTCGAGTTCGATTTCCTTGGCGACCGTGACACCGTCCTTGGTGATGCGCGGCGCGCCGAACGACTTGTCGATGACGACGTTGCGGCCCTTCGGACCGAGCGTCACCTTGACGGCGTTGGCGAGAATGTCGACGCCGCGGAGCATCCGCTCACGCGCGTCGGCGGAAAAACGTACGTCTTTCGCGGCCATTGAATGTGTTCCTTCTGAAATTGCGTTGAGGCGGAGGCTTACTTGCCGATCACGCCGAGGATGTCGGATTCCTTCATGATCAGGAGGTCTTCACCGTCGATCTTGACCTCGGTGCCCGACCACTTGCCGAACAGCACCTTGTCGCCAGCCTTCACATCGAGCGGGACAAGCTTGCCGGCCTCGTCGCGGGCGCCGGAACCGGCGGCGACGATCTCGCCCTCCTGGGGCTTCTCCTTGGCGGTGTCAGGGATGATGATGCCGCCTTTGGTCTTCTCTTCAGCAGTCAGGCGACGAACGACCACGCGGTCGTGCAGCGGGCGAAATTTCATTGATTTCCCTCAGTTTTTCGGCTTTTCGCCGGATCTGGAAACGGGGCTGCTAGCACTCAGCGAAAGTGAGTGCCAAAGCATGCTCGTGAGGTAGTCGGGGCTCGCAGGACTGTCAAGGACGGGTGGCGGAATTTGGTTTCCGGGAGGGCAATTAGATGGCCCGCCCCCTTGGGGCCGGGCCGGGAATCGCCGAGACTTGCCGCCTCCATGATCCGCACCCCCAAAAGCCTCCAAGGGCTCGCCATCTGTCTTTCGGCCCTGGCGGGCTTTGTCGATGCGCTCGGCTTTCTGAAGCTCGGGGGCTTCTTCGTCTCGTTCATGAGCGGCAATTCCACCCGCATGTCGGTGGGCCTGACCGAAGGCAGCCAGGACTTCGCCATCGCCGGCGCGCTGATCGGGACATTCCTGATCGGCGTGATCTTCGGCTCGATGGTCGCCCATCTCGCCCATGCGAACCGGCGCGTGGCGGTGCTGGCTTTCGTGACGCTGCTTCTCGCTACGGGCGCTCTGCTCAACATGTATGGCCCGGCCTGGGCGGCCATCGGCGCGGTGGTTCTCGCGATGGGTTCGGAGAACGCCGTGTTCCAGCGTGACGGCGAAGTGACCATCGGGCTGACTTACATGACGGGGACTCTGGTGAAGCTCGGCCAAAGGCTGACCAATGCGCTCCTCGGCGGGCCGCGCTTCGCGTGGCTGCCTTATCTTGCTCTGTGGTGCGGGCTGATCGCGGGCGCCGCGCTCGGCGCTTTCGTCTATCCGAAGATCGGCTTCAGCGCCCTGTGGTTTGCTGCGGCGGCCGCAGCGCTGCTCTGCCTGTGGTCGATGTTTTTGCCGGCGGATGATCTAGACGCCTAGTCGTCAGTCCGCACTCGCCTCAAACCCGCCCGCCTTTACAAGCTCGGTAAACAGCCCGCCCTTTTTGACGAGCTCGTCGAACCCGCCCTGCTCGGCGACGCGGCCGTTCTGCAAAACAAGAATCCGGTCGGCAGCGCGAACGGTGGAGAGCCTATGCGCGATGACGAAAGTGGTGCGCCCGGCGCGCAGATTTTCGAGCGCCGCCTGAACGCGCGCTTCCGTCGTGACATCGAGCGCCGAGGTCGCTTCATCGAGAATGAGGATCGGCGCGTTCTTCAACAGTGCGCGGGCAATCGCCACGCGCTGGCGCTCGCCACCGGAAAGGCCCTGCCCGCGCTCGCCGACAAGCGTTGCATAGCCTTCTGGCTTTGCCGCGATGAACTCATGCGCTTCGGCCATCTTGGCCGCGGATTCGATCTCGGCCTGCGTTGCGCCGGGGCGGCCCATGCGGATGTTCTCGGTGATCGAGCGGTTGAAGAGGCCAGCATCCTGAAAGACGACGGAGATGGCATCGCGCAGGGAGGCGAGCGTGACCTCTTTAATGTCCTGCCCGTCGATGAGAATGCGGCCCGCTTGCGGGTCCCAGGCGCGCTGCAACAGCGCGAGCGTCGTCGATTTACCGGAACCCGTGGGACCGACCAGCGCCACCGTCTCGCCGGGCTTTGCCTCAAACGAGAGATCGGCAAGACCGCCTTCGCCGTTCGGATAGCGGAAAGCGACATGTTCGAATGCGACATGACCGCCCGTCAGAGAAAGCGGCAGAGCATCCGGTTTTTCCGGCGGGCCTTTCTCTTCGTCCATCACTTCGAAAAACTGGATGAGCTGCGGCCCGCGATAGAACAGGCTCATTGCGAAATTGGTGATCTGGTCGAGACGTCCGATCAGCATATTGGCGAAGCCGACAAAGGAGACGATCTCGCCGACACTGGTGCCGTCCGTCTGGCGCAGATAGGCGCCGAACGCAAAGATCGCGACGATGGACAGCGAGGATGCGGCGCGCGTCAATACGGACAGGATCGCCCACCAGTTGAGAACCGGGTATTGCGTTTCGAGTAGAAGGCTCAAAGAGCGCCGGATATCGGCAAGCTCGTTCGGCACGGCCAGGAAACTCTGCAGGACCGAAATATTGCCGAAGAGATCGCCGACGCGGCCGGAGATATCGGAGAAATATTGCTCGACGCGCGCCTGCCCGCCCGAGGTGCGGCGGATGACAAGTGCGTTCACCGCAACATAAACAACCATCAGCGCGATCAGTAGCAGTGCGAGCTTCCAGTTGAGCCAGAGCGCAATCGGAATGATGACGAGCAGCGCAACCGCGCTGGTGAAATGCTCGCGCAGGATCGACAGCCAGGTCAGGAACATGGAATCGCAGCCGACCGTCATGATCCGCATCAGGACGCCCGAGCGCGCTTCGGAATGAAAAGACAGCGGCAGAAGAAGAACATGTTCGAGATAGGCGGCCATGGCGGCAAGGCGGCGGCGATGGGCCAGCCTGTCGGCCTGCAGCGACACGCCGAGGCCGAAGAGGAATGCGCCGAAGCCCGCCGCCGCCCACATCAGGATCAGCGGAAAGCTCGACTCGTTCTTGGTCATCGCATCGATGGCCCAGCCGAACAGGACCGGCTCCATGACCTGCAGCGCCGCGATGACAAGCCCGAAGGAGATGAGCGTGACCGCAAGCCCGCGCTCGGCGAACAGCCAGGCAAACGCCTTGCGATAGGCCTGGAGCACCGTCACCGCTTCAGACCGGCAAGAAAGTCCGCAAGATCGTCGGTGACGTGATCGACGTAAGGACCTTTTTCGGAATCCTCGGCATGCATGGCCCGCTCATCGACATCGCCGTCTTTCGGCAGAACGAGGACAGTCGTCATGCCGAGCGCGTGCGGCACTTCGAGATTGCGCGCGAGATCCTCGAACATCGCCGAACCTTCCGGCTTTACGCCGAGATGACTGATGAAGCTGTCATAGGCTTCGCGCTTCGGTTTCGGGATAAAGTTCGCCTGCGCGACGTCGAAAATATCGTGAAAGAGATCGCCGAGCCCGAGCGAGACGGCGCAGCGCTCCGCATGGGCGCGCGAGCCGTTGGTCAGGACGTAACGCTTGCCCGGCAGAGCGGCGATTGCGGTTTTCAGCGCCGGGTTCGGCACGAGCGCATCGTGCGAAATGTCATGCACAAAATCCATGAATTCGTGCGGGTCGATGCCGCGCGTTTCCATGAGGCCGCGCAGGCTCGTGCCGTATTGACGATAATAATCCTTCTGAAGCTTTCGCGCTTCGACCGGATCGACGCTCAGAAGGTTTGAGATATAGAGCGTCATCCGCTGATCGATGAGATCGAACAGCCGGCAGGACGGTGGATAGAGCGTGTTGTCGAGATCGAAAATCCAGGTCTCGACGTGATCGAAGCCGCGGGGGTTCTGCATGGGCGGAGAGATAAGGGGTTTTCGCAGCGGATGCGACCCCCTCTCGCCGCCTGCAGGGTGAGGGCCGGGGTGAAGGGGGAAGCCCTAGATGAGCCCCCTCACCCGGCACTGCGTGCCGACCTCTCCCCGTAAACGGGGAGAGGTAAAATCAGCGCGTAATCAGCGAACCGGCGCCGTGATCGGTCAGAAGTTCGAGCAGGACCGCGTGCGGAACCTTGCCGTCGAGAATGACGACGCCTTCGACACCGCGCTCGAGCGCCTCGATGCAGGTCTGCACTTTCGGAATCATGCCGCCCGAGACCGTGCCGTCGGCGATGCGCTTGCGCGAGTCATCTATGGTCATCTGCTTGATGAGGTTCTTGTCTTTGTCCAGGACGCCCGGAACATCGGTAAGCAGAAGAAGACGCCGCGCGCGCATGGCGCCGGCAATGGCGCCCGCAAACGTGTCGGCATTGATGTTGTACGTCTCGCCCCAGCGCGAGGCTGCAATCGGCGCGATAACGGGAATGAGATCGGAATTCGAGACGATGTCGAGCACGCGGCGGTCGACCGATTCCGGTTCGCCGACAAAGCCGAGATCGATGACGTCTTCTTCGCCGGTCTGGCCGTTGATCAAAGTCGTGACCTTGCGCGCCTGCACCATGCCGCCGTCTTTACCCGAAAGGCCGACCGCGCGGCCGCCTTCGGCGTTGATCGCCGCGACGATGCCTTTGTTGATCGAACCGGCCAGCACCATTTCGACGACGTCCATGGTCGGCCGGTCGGTGACGCGCAGGCCCTGCTGGAACTCGCTCTTGATGTTCAGCCGCTCAAGCATCGAGCCGATCTGCGGGCCGCCGCCATGCACGACGATCGGATGCAGGCCGGAAATCTTGAGCATAACGATGTCGCGCGCGAACTGGCGGAGCAGATGCTCATCGCCCATGGCGTGGCCGCCATATTTCACGACGATGGTCGCGTCGTCATAACGCTGCAGCTGGGGCAGCGCTTCGGCAAGAACGCGGGCGCGGTCGTGCGCCGAGATTTCCTTGTCAGCCATAGCGAGATATCCGCATGTAAAAGACGGAAGGGAAAAAGGTGTGGGGGTTCTAGCGGTTTACGGGGCCCTGCTCAATCAGCCCGGACGAGAAGCACACCGGCGATCAGGATGAGCGCCCAGCCGAGGATCATGATCGTGCCGCCGGAGGGGGCCGCCATGAGGAACAGGCTCTGCCCGTCCCGGTAATGGCGGCTGACGAGATCGCCCGCAAAAAGGGCAACGCCCAGAAGGATGGCGCCGCCGCCGGCCTGGAGAACAAGGCCGGGATTCGAGGCCCGCCCGTAAAGACCGAGGGCCAGCAGCGCCGGGGCGTGGAAGAGCAGCATCTGCGAGGCCGGACCCAAAGTGGCCCCACCGCCGCCATGCGCGGCCGCCGCGGCAAAACCGACCCCGAGCGCGCCGAACAGGCCGGCAAAAATTATGAATAGCTGGCTCATCGCAAACTCCGTTTGTGAGACCGAACCTTGGTCAGCCTCATGGTGAGGAGCGGCGAAGCCGCGTCTCGAACCATGGGCGCCAGACGCGACATATATGGCCCATCCTTCGAGACGGGCACTGCGTGCCCTCCTCAGGATGAGGCTGAGTTCAGCTCCGCTCCGCAATCAGCCGCGCAATGGCCGCTTTCAGCTCCGGAAGGCCATCGCCCTTTTCCGACGAGGTAAAGATCACGTCGGGGAACGCAGCGGGGCGTTTCTTGATGGCATCCTGCACACCGGCAAGGCGCTCCTCGTGTTCGCCGGGTTTCAGTTTGTCGGCCTTTGTCAGGACGATCTGATAGGACACCGCAGCTTTATCCAGCATATCGAGCACCGGAAGATCGGTGGTCTTCAGCCCGTGCCGCCCGTCGATCAGCACATAGACGCGGGCGAGCGTCGGCCGTCCGCGCAGATATTCGAAAACGAGCTTCGTCCAGGCACGGACCTTTGCCTCGGGCGCCGAGGCGAAGCCGTAGCCCGGCATGTCGACGAGCGTCAGCTTTGAGCCGATGCGGAAGAAATTGAGTTCCTGGGTGCGGCCCGGCGTGTTCGAAACCTTGGCCAGGGTTTTGCGGCCGGTCAGGCCGTTAACGAGCGAGGACTTGCCGACATTGGAGCGCCCGGCAAAAGCGATCTCGACGCCCGCCATATCCGGCAACTGGTCGAGCTTCACCGCGCCCTTGATAAAAGAGCAGTCGCCGGCAAACAGAAGGCGCCCCTCTTCGAGGAAGGGGTCCGGCTTCTTGCTGTCCTGAAAATCGGTCATGCAGGGGTGTGCACGCCTCCTGGCGCTGCCGTCAACCGCGGCAACCCCGGCATCAATCGAACAGGGCGTCGATGTCGTCCTGCGAGGCGCGGCCGACATCGGTGTCGAGCGCCGGGCCGTTGAGCAGCGCCTTGTCGCCGGTCGGCGCAGGCGGGCCATCCGGCTGGATGCCGCTGAACTGCTCGATACCGCCCCAAATCTCGATCATGCGGTCGATGCGATTTTCAACGAAATTCAGCGTCGTCACGACCTTGGTGATGCGCTGGCCGGTGAGATCCTGGAAGTTACAGGCTTCGAAAATCGATACGACCTTTTCCTGAATTTCGGCGGCGAGCGTGCGGTCGCGCTCCGTCTTCACATGAGCGGCAAGCTGCATCGCATGGTCGTCGATGAATTCGGCGGCCGAAAGAATGGATTCGGTGGCCTTCTCGGTCCCGGCGACGACGGCGTCGAGTTCGCCGGAGACGCGCGCCATCTGGGCGGTCTCGAAGCTGGTGCCGTGCAGCGTGGCGATTTCCTGCTTGGTCCTCTGGATGGCTTCGCGGATCGAATCCATTTCGGACTTCAGTTTCGACGCCTCGTGGACTTCGCGGCGGAAGGTCTCGATGGCCTCGGAGGAGATTTCGGCGGCGGGCTTGATCAGCGCCTTGAGCTTGGCGAACTCGGCCATGAGTTCGGCATGGCGCGTGCCCGTGTCATCGACCGCTCTCAGGACCGGCGCCGGCCGGTCTCCCTGAATGAGGGTTTCGATACGGAACGGTTTGTGAGCGCGCTTCATGTTGAGACTGACCCCTACCTGCTCCCTTTTTATGGCTTGTGATCGTTTAAGAACGGTCACCGGATCGTGAGGATCGCCTTAAAGATTACATAAACCACGTTGAGATTTTGGGATGCTTTCTGCGTTCTGGAACCGGAAGGGCTCAGGGCCGTTCACGAACGGTTGGCGCGGCAGGAGTTAGAATCCTTGCCTGCCAGTGAGTTCCAACCGGTGAGTTCAGGCGTTACCGCAGGGTCCCGTTACATGCATATCTTCCGTCTCTTTCTCCTTGCCGTCCTCGTCCTCAGCCTTCCCGCCCTGGCCGAGGCGCGCGAATACCGCGTTCAGCCCTATGGATATGGATATCCGGGCAATGGCGGCTATGCCGAAGACATCCTGATCGATGAGCGCCACCGCGAGCCGGTCTACGAACTGCGCTCCGATCCGCGCTATTACGCCCCCCGCCCGGTCGTCCGGGCCCCGGGCACCTACACCACGGCCTATGCACCGCGCGGCGGCCGCATGTACCAGGACCCCTACAACCGCGAAGCAATCGAGCCGCGCAGCGGCCGGGTGCAGACGCCGGGCGTCTCGGGCCAGCGCCGCGCCATCCCCGCCGCCTATAAGCGCCAAGTCGTCGAATATAATGGCGGCGAAGCGCCGGGCTCGATCATCATCGATACGCGCACGCGTTTCCTCTATCTCGTGCAGGCCGACGGTACCGCGCTGCGCTACGGCGTCGGCGTCGGCCGCGACGGTTTCCAGTGGACCGGTACGCACAAGATTTCGAACAAGCAGGAATGGCCGAAGTGGTTCCCGCCGGCGGAAATGCGCCAGCGCCGTCCCGACCTGCCTGAAATGATGGAAGGCGGACCGGAAAATCCGCTCGGCGCACGCGCCCTTTATCTCGGCTCGACGCTCTACCGCATTCACGGCTCCAACGAACCGTGGACGATCGGTCAGGCCGTCTCGTCCGGCTGCTTCCGCATGACCAATGACGATGTCGAGGATCTTTACGAGCGCGTCCCGGTCGGCACGACCGTCAAAGTGCTCTGAGGTTTTCGCACTTCAAATGAGAAACGGCGCGCCCAAGGCGCGCCGTTTTTGTTTGAGCTACTCGCCGCCGCTGTCGCCGCCGCCATCGTCCCAGCCGCCATCGGCGGTTTCATAGCCGTTATCGTTCTCGCCGCCGCCGAACAGCCAGCCGAAGAGGCCGCCGCCTTCGCCGCCGGACTGTTCGCTGCCGCCGATATCATTGGCGCCGGCATCCTCCGCGAGCTGCCCGCCTCCGGCCGATGCTGTATCGGATATTGCGGCCTGCGCTTCGGAGCCTGAGCCGAGCAAAGATTTCGCGGCTTCGCCGAGCAGCATGCCGCCGGCAACGCCAAGCGCCACCTGACCGGCATTGGCGAGAAAACCTCCACCGCCAAGGGCGCCCTGCTGCGGCGCACCGCGGCCGAAACTCGGCACGCTGCCGCGGCGCCCAACATCCGGCGCACCCATCGCGCCGGGGGAGCGGCCACGGAACGGCGTCGCATCGTCCTCGTCTTCATCCTCGCCATAACCCTGGCCGCTCTCGAGTTCCTCGACACGGCGTCCGGCAGCTTCGAGAGCCGCATTCTGGGCGATGATGGTCTGGGCCATCGCATAGACGGCGTGCGGGGCACGGCGAAGTTCGTCGGCGATCAGGCGCTCGACCTCCGGATCGCGGCGCTGGCCTTCAGCGCTGCGCAGGCGGTCGAACAGGTCCTGAATAGACTGGCGCTCCCTCGTCTGCATCGGGCGTCTCTCCTTTTTGACACTATGGAATTTGGGGTGTCCGCGGGCGCATAAAAGACCTCTCTGAAAAAAGAGATGGGCAACGGAATTCGTCGCCGCGAGTTACCTGTCCGGTTCACGAGAAGGACGAAAGTATGAGCCACACCCATCGTTTCGAGCATGCGGCAAACAAGGTCGCCCATCTTGCCGGACGGCCGATGACCTTCATCCTCTGTTGCGCCGTGGTGCTCGGCTGGGCCGTCAGCGGACCGATCTTCGGCTTTTCGGATACGTGGCAGCTGATCATCAACACAGGAACGACGATCGTCACCTTCCTGATGGTGTTCCTCATCCAGAACACGCAGAACCGCGACGGCGTTGCCATCCAGACCAAGCTCGACGAATTGATCCGCGCCGGTCAGGGACGCAACCGCTTCGTCGGAATCGAGAGACTGACGGAAGACGAGCTCGAAGAGCTGCGCGACAAATGCGAAAAGCGCGCGCTGGCGGAATTGAAAAGATCGGAGAAGCGCGTTCGCGATAAAAACAAGAAAACGGCACGAACGACCGCCCGCGCAATCACCGCGCGGAGTTGATCTCTTTCAGAAGTCCATACGCGGCGGCTTTGGGGTCTGCGGCGCCGCAAATTGCCGACACGACCGCAAGGCCCTGCGCGCCGGCGCGGACGAGCGGCGCGGCATCGCCCGATGAAAGGCCGCCGATAGCGACGATCGGCAGCGCGGTCAGAGCGCGCACTTTCGCAAAGCCCTCAACGCCGATGGCAGCACCGGCATCGGATTTTGTGCCCGTCGCCTTGATCGGCCCGACACCGAGATAATCGACGAAAGCGAGATCCTCGCGCGAATGCGCAAACTCTTCGGGATTGCCGACCGAAAGCCCGATCAGAAAATCATCGCCGAGTTCGCGGCGTGCCTCGATTGCCCGCGCATCGTCCTGTCCGAGATGCACCCCGTCGGCACCCGCTGCGATGGCAACATCGATCCGGTCGTTGACGATCAAAGGCACGCGATAGGGTTTCAGCATCCCCTTCAGCGCGCGCGTATCCTCGATGAGCTGTTGCGTTTCGGCTTTCGGATCGCGGATCTGAACGAGCGTTACCCCACCCTCAACAGCGGCGCGGACGCTGGCGACGAGATCCTTGCCCGGAAGGGCGGGACGGCCGGCAACGAGATAGAGCGAAAGATCGAAATCTGGGCGCATGGCCGCGGACCATAAGAGAGCCCGCCTCGTCCCTGCAACCTCGGTCTCCCGCCCGGGCCTGAACTTAACCCGTGCCCGAACGTTTAAGTCTCGAGAAAAAGGCAGCCTCTGAGGAGCCCATCATGTCGACCCGAACGACGGAAAAGCCCGGCGCGCAGCAGCGCAGCGACGAGAAGAAGAAGGAAGAAAAGCATCACGAGAAGGCCGTGGAAGACACCTTCCCCGCCAGCGACCCGCCGTCGACGACCCAGCCCGGAGGCGGCATCACCGGGGCGGAAGTGATCCAGAAGAAAAAACCGCTCAAGTGAAAACTGGGCAAGTGATGCTAAAACGGCCTCATGTTCGAGGCCGCGCCCCATCCTGACTCTTTGAAACTTGCGATTGCCGGCCTCGCTATTGTGGCGGGGCTCGCTTTCATCGCGGTCAATTTCAGGCGGCGCAGCCTTGCCCGTAGAGCCGCGTCCTGGCCGGCCGTTGCGGGCACAATTACTCAATCGCGGACCGCCCGCCGCTGGGGCCTCGGCAACGGCATCTGGATCGCCGGGCTCTGGTATGTCCCGGATATCGTCTACCGCTATGAAGTGGATGGCCGGACCTATACGGGGCGGAAGATCACCCTGGCCGATACCGGCTATCCGAAATTGCGCGCGGCGCGCGAGATCATCGACCGCTATCCGGAGGGCACCGCTGTTTCCGTGTTCTACGATCCGGCAAAACCAAAGCGCGCCTTTCTCGAACCGCAAAGAGAGGAGCGCCGCACGCTCGGCATCGCTGTGCTGCTCCTTGCCATTGCCGGGGCAGCCCTGCTTGCCGGATGAGTGGCGGTGGCGGTTTGCGGTGCTAAGCTCCCTCCTCACGATTCGCTGTTCCATGCATCGCATCCTCATCCCTCTCGCCGCATTTGTTCTCGCATCGCCCGCGCTCGCGCTCGCGCAGGACAAGCCGACGGCTGAAAACATCATGGCGATCCAGGATGCGCTGGTGTGGACCGGCGATTATCAGGGCCCGCTCGACGGCGGCCTTGGCGCATCGACGCTCACCGCCCTGAAGGCATTCCAGGCGCGCGAAAATTCTCCCGGCAAGGGACGCATTCTGTCCGCCGATGTGAAGAAGCTTGCCGAACTTTCCGGCGCCGCCAAAAAGGAGGCCGGCTGGAGCCTGGCCATCGACGGCAAAAACAATGTGGTTCTTTGGCTGCCGCGTGCGCTGCTGACGGCGGAAAGCGATGCCTCGGGCGGGCGCGGCTTTGCGAGCGGTGACGGAAAGATCGCGCTGTCCGTCTTTACATCGCCCGACGCGCTCAATGCACTTCACGCCAAGGCCAAGACCGGCGAGCGCATTGTCGATGAAGCGCTCGACAAGCAGCGCTCCATCGTTATCGGCGCCGAGCGCGACAAGGAATTTTTCGGGTTCGCGACGCTTGCGAAATCCGGCACCAAAGGTTTCCGGCTCGCTTATCCCGCATCCGAGGCGCCGCGGCTGCGGCCGATGGCCTATGCGATCGCCAACGGCTTTGTCGCCGATCCCGGCGCGCCGATCGCCAAGAAGACGGTGCGGAATGTGCCGAGTTTCATCGGCGCCTTCCGCTTCGACGCGACGGAACGGCCTTATGCGTATGGGTCGATCGATGTCGAAGAACGCACGGTGACGATTGCCGGGCCCGATTTCGTCGCAAACCTCACAGCCGGCGATCCGCCGCCGCCGCCCGACGCCAAACCGCAAAAGAGAAAGCGGCGGCCGGAGCGCGACGAGCCTTTCGTGCCGCAGCTGACGATCTATTCCGAAGGCAAGCATCTGTTCGAGGTGTCCGATCCCGCCTGGCTGACGCATTTCTCCGACATCCGCATTGTCGAACTCGACAAGGGCAATGCATCGCCGGAAGTCATGCTGACCTCGTTTACCGACGGCGCGCATTGCTGCACGCTTCTGACGATCTTCAGCGCACAGAGCGACGGTTCGTGGACGCGGATCGACGGCGGCTCGTTCGACGGCTCACCGGATTTCCCGCAGGATCTGAACGGCGACGGCGTTTTCGAACTCGTCAATACGGACAACGCGTTTCTCACCGCCTTCGGCTGCTACGAATGCTCCTATGCGCCCGATGAAATCCGCCGCCTCGACGGCAACAGGCTTGTCGATGTTTCGGCCGATGCGGCATTCCAGAACCGCCATCGCGCAAAGCTCGGCGAGATGTGGAACCGCGGCTGGGAAGACGGCGCGATCGGCAGCGAAGGCTTCCTTGCCGGTTTTGTCGCGACCGCGCAGCGGACGGGGGACGGCGATGCGGCCTGGGCGTTTGTCGACGCCAATCATGTGCCGCCGAAAAAAGCGACGGAGGCTCCGTTCGCCGAGCGCCTCAAAGTGTTTCTGAGCGGCCGCAATTATTGAACCGCGGCAGCGAAGTTCAACACCAACAGAAACAGTTATGCGCGGCGCACAAACGATTGAGCCCCGCGAAGCGGGGCTCAAAAGACGAAAATCGTGAAACTTATTTCGCGGGCGCGGGCGGAACGGTCGTTGTCTGATCCGCCTTCTCGATGACGGTGTCGCTCTCATTGGCGGTGCCGTCATAGAACATGAAGCCGGCAATGCCGACGATCACGGCGAGCACGATTACAGCCAGAATGGTCCGGTTCATGCGTTTCCCCTTTGTAGAACCTGCACGGGAAAAATGCAGCCGGGTGGTGAAAGGTTCCCGGGACGTCCCACGGATGACGGGCGGCAATGAAGCGAAGCGGTTCCTTGGTTAGCACCGCTAATCCGGTTGTGCTTGAGGCATTCTCAGCCGGTGTTTACGGTGCGTACGGGGGGGACGGATGGACCAGCTGCACCAAGAGCCGGAGACGAGCGAAGCTCTGGCCGATGAAGTCCGGAACTATTGGAACCATCGGAAAAACTTTCGCTATCTCCACTATGTCGTCGGGCTGGTCAGAGCGCTTGAGCCGGCAGCGACCAGCGCAATCGATGTCGGGGCACGCGGCACGCCGATCATCGAGGCTTTCCCGTGGATGGCGAAGCGCCTGACACTCGATATTCAGGCACCCTACTCCTCCCCGAACGTCGAGGGGATCAAGGCAGATTTTTTCGACTACCGGACGCGGGAAAAATTCGATCTTGCGCTGTGTTTGCAGGTGCTTGAGCACATTCCCGACGCCGAACGCTTCGCGCAGAAGCTATTTTCGATCGCTGACCGGGTTGTGATCTCGGTGCCTTACAAATGGAGCCCCACCGCCTGCAAACATCACGTCCACGATCCCGTCGATTTTGACAAACTCCGTCTATGGACCAGGCGTCAGCCGCTTGCGGCTGTCGTGATCGGGGAGCGAGACGGCGCGAAAAGAGCCGTGGCTTATTACCGGGCATCGCCTCTCAGTCCGCCCGAGCGCGGACGACTGGAAGCTCTCACAGCGCGGATAGGCAAAATCTAGCCCCTGCCGCGAAGAGCAGCGAGGTCCGCAAACCGGTTCCTCGCAGAGATCCGAAACGGAGAAAGAATGGTACAGCCACCCCGGCTCGAACGGGGGACCCCCAGATCCACAATCTTGGTAGTCCGAAGCAGCGCAAGAAGCCAACCCCTTGAAATATCTACAACTTCCTCAGCGTGCGTCCTCGACTTGAGATGCAGCAAGTGCAGTTGAGTGTGCTTAACGCGAGCACACTCGGGGGCACACAACGGGCTGAGAGAGAAGCATGAGTAGCTGGCACGACGAAGCGAAGGCGATGTTCATCAAAAACGCCTCATACGAGGAAATTGGCAGCAAGTTCGGTCGTCATTCGTCGACGATCTACAAGCTCTCGAAAGAGCAGAATTGGGTCAGGCCGACGAAGGCCCGAACCGGAGGCCGGAAGTCTTTCGCGGACTCCGAAGTCCTCTCTACCGTCCACCGCTCGGTCGGCATCCGTCTCGGAATGCATCGAGTGATGGAACAGGAAAACTTCTCGCAGATGGGCGATCGGCTGGGCTGCAGCCGGCTTGCCGCGAGCAATATGGAAAAGGGGTTCTACGACTTTTCCCTCACCGAGCTGAACAAGATCGCCGACCTTCTCGGCACCGACCTCATCGAGCTGCTTACTCCGCTCCATAGCGGCGGTGTCAGCTCACCTCCGCGAGCAGCCCGCCCCTCCGTCTGAAGGAGCACCTCGCCCCGTGATTGACAGAACTCTCCTCCCCTTCTGGGAGGCGACGAGTTTCTACCGAAGGGCAGCGCCTGAGAAAAAAGCTCAGGCGCTGCACGGGTACGTGATGCTGAAAGCGAAGAGTATTTCCGAGGCCAAAACAAAGGCCAAGCTCGACAACTTCATCGTCCAAGAACAACGAAAACTGAAAAAGGTCTCATGATCGTCTCTCACTACGGGCTCCACTGGGGCTCTGGTGACATCGCTTTCCTGCTTCAGCAGGACAAAGCCCAGACAATCCTTCCGGTCGAAGTCGACTGCCCCTTTAGGGTCGTGCCCGCCAAGCGGTTTATCCGGTGCAACCATCGCATCGATCTAAGTACCCCCGACCCCGATCCCTTCCACCTCCAAACCTTCGACCGCATACGAACCGACCCGTTGGTCCAGGCCATGCTGCCGACGCCGAACCCCGGCTCGGCAGTCTTGGTCCATGAAAACCAGAAACGGGCGCTGGTGGCGCTGTCCCGGCTTTCGAGCCCTATCCACCCGATCGTCCAACCCTTCTGGACGACGGACCCCAACCGCATCGCTGACGAACTTCTGATCACGAACGTCCAGCCTTTGGTGCTGACGGACGCAAAGACGTCAGACCAAACGGCTCTGAACCGTATCGCCCAACTCGTGCCGACCGCCCAGCGGCGGCTCGTGATTTCCTCGGGCGACTTCCTAATCGGCCGGCCGGAAATACCGACGGTCCAATCCTCCATCCAGCTTGACGACCTGCTCGCCCTTCCATTGGAGGCGATCGGCGCCTGGGTGCTTCGCCAACACATGAGGCATCGATGAGTGAAACACAGAAACTCTGGGCCAACGCTCAGATTGTTGACGGCTCCAGCATCGTCGGCAGCGGTATTTCGCTGCTGAACGAAGCTGGTGCCTGCGTCGGGATCGTCGTCGTTCTCAACGCCGAAGATCGTGAGGCGATGCTCGCCGAAGTTCACCGCGCGCTAACTGGCACGCGGATCGTCGTCGACATTGGGGAGGCGATCCAAGCTCTACGCGCCAGCCCCGAGCTGGGCGAGATGATGCACGAGTTAATCGGCGTTCCCCAACTGACCGAAGCTCACGAACAGATCGAAGATCTGCAGGCCGAATTGTCGGCAATTTCCGCAGCGATCCCGATGCGTTTCATGGACCCGCCTGACGGTGGGGACGTGCCTCTCGCTGAACAAGTTCGGCGGATGTCCAACGAGCTGACCTCTGTCGGCGGTACCCTTAACTACTGAAAGGACGCTGATGTTGACTTACCCAAACCCCGAACCGCAGGCGCCGCTTGGTCTTTACATCATTGGTATGTTGCTGATCGTCGTCATCGGCGTGAAGTTGGTGACCTCATGAGCTGGACGCAGTTGTTGCTGCTTCTCGGCCTCACCTCCGTCGGCGCACTTCAGCGTTTCGCTGTTTCATACGGCTACCAAGGGAAATCTTGGAGGACCGCGATAGAGGACGCTCGTTATGCCGCCATCGGCCTTTTGGTCGTTGTCGGTGCTCTCATCCTAGTGAGTAACGCATGACTGATCTTGACCACATTGAGGCTCTCGTCCTCGAGCGCGTGAAGTCCGCTCAACGTCAGAATGAACGTGGCTCCGACCGGGCGCGGATGAAACAGCGCGTCCGGGAGAATGAAGCATCCGAGATCCTTGGCCTGATCCGTAAACTAAAGAAGGAGATTGCGGCCGATGCAGGTGCTGATCAAGTTCACACCGGATGACGCAGAAGCTCTCCGGCATTGTTCAGAGAGCATCACCCTAAAATCCCAACACCGAGCCCTTCTCGCACGCCTAGCCGGCGCTTTCGAGGACCGGATGATGGACTCTCGGCCGGAATGCGACCGCACCGGCTGTCCCCACAAAAATGACTGTGGTGCCGCTAGTCGGTGCCTACTGCGATCAAGGGCAGACCAATGAAGCTGTATGAGATCGAATATCAATGCACCAACTATGTGCGTGTCGAGTCTGGTTTCATGGATTCGGAGTTCTCTCACACTGAAGTCGTGACTCGAACCATGACGATAGCAGTTGGGGATTTCGCCGCCGACCCCGTTCCTATGCTCTCGGGTTACATCTCCACCTACGGCGGCAATAAAAGTGACAAGGACTTCAAACTAATCTCGATCACAGAAAAAGGCACACTCGCCGCAATTCTGGATGTCCGCACGCGGTGACCGAAAAGCCGACGCTGCGATTAGATCAGGTCGCAGACCTTTCGTTCTATATCAGGACCCCGAAGTGTCTGAACCTATCTGACCCCGGCACGGGGAAGACGCCACCTACCTGCGTCGGAATCTGGTGGAAGTGGCAAGACCTCAAAATGAAGACGGCTTGGGTCATGCCCAAGTCTCTGTTTCGGAAAAACTTCGACGAACTTCTCCGATTCACCAACTTCACTCCCGATCAAATCTGCATTCTCGACGGCACCCCCGCGCAGATCGCGAAGAAGCTCAAGAGCGGGGCAATTGTCTTCATTATGGGCTTTACGCGCTTCGGCCTCGAAGCTCGGGAACTTTGGGCCGCAGGCGTTCGGTCGGTTGACGTCGATGAAATCCACATGGGTTTCGGCGGCGCGACTTCTCAACGGACCCAAAAGTTCATGGCGTCTGCCGGCAATGAGATGGATCGCTTCATCGCGATGACCGGCACGCTCATTGATGGTCGGTTGGATACGGCCTACCCATCGATCAAGGTCATCAATCCACGCTTCTACCCGAGTCATCACGCCTTCATGGCGTACCACTCTTTGCAAGATGAAAACGGGAAACCGCTTGTCTGGCGGAACCACGAGAAACTTTCGAAGATTTTCGGCACGTATGGCATCCGTCACACGTTCGAAGAAATCCACGGCCCCGAGGCAAAAGTCATCGAGGTCGAACCGATAGAGATGCATCCCCGCCAGCGGGAAATGTACGACAAGTTTCACGATGATGCTCTGCTCGAACTCGACCGGTTCTTCGTCGATGGTTCAGAGCCTGGAGTCGCCACGATCCGCGCCCGGCAGATTATGGAACATCCAAACTTCTTCCCGGACCTCACCAATCCGGGGGCGTTTACCGACATCTTGAAGGGCGAGCTTCCCGGTAAGCTTGATCGGCTGGATGTTCATCTTGCCGACCATGAGCGGTCGGGTAAACCGCTGATCATCTTCTCGGCCCTGCAGCCTCAACAGCGGCAGATCGTGGAGATGGTGAAGGCCCGCGGAATGTCGGTCGCCCTCATAAATGGCGACGTTCCGGAAAAGCGCCGGGCTGAGATCGACCGTGATTTCCAAGCGGGCAAGATCCAGGTGGTCGTCGGCTCGCCGGCCACCGCCGCTGTCGGCTTCAACTGGCAGTTCTGGGGCTCACAGGAAGTCGAGCATATGATCTTCGTGTCGATGGACTACAAAGACACGAACTTCATCCAAGCGTACCGACGGGCAATTCGCGGCAAGAGAAAGACGTTCCTGCGAATTACGATCTTCGAATATGAGCACAGTCTCGATCAGCGGATATTCTCGATCCATCGCGAAAAATCCGAGATGGCGAAGCTGGTCGACCCTACCCGAGAGCGTCTGACGTTCTCCAGATACCGAGTAGCGGCGGCATAAACGTCATTACTCTTTAGGAAGTACAACAGGGCCGCTCTTTTCGGAGAGCGGCCCTTTCTTATGTCTCGATAGTCAAAACAAGTAGGAGTCATGATGTCAAATTCTATCGATGAAGCCATTGCCAAGGCGAAGGAAGCGGCCAGCAATCTCCCTGCGGAGACCGTTGCGGGCGCTGTCCAGGTTCAGGGCCTCGGTCGTGCTCTCACGCTCGAGGACATGGAAATCGGCGGTCTTGCCGATATTGCGGCGTGGCTCAAGGTCACCGAGTTCGGGATGACCATCGGCGCGGACAAGACTCTGTTCGACGAGATCGAACTGATCCTGCCGCTCGCCGACGTGGCCTATAGCGAAGTCGTTCGCTACGGCAATCCGGCCAAGTACGAGAAGACCTACAATCGTGAGACGACTGTGGAGGGCGATACGTGGCCCAACGCGATCCTCCGCGCCAAGAAGGTCGACCCGAAGGCCAATCCGTACCGCGCTGCGGACCTTCCGTTCATTGTGGTCGCCGATCTCGTGAACAAGAAGAAGGAAGTGCTGGTCGAGGCCGGCAAGCGTATCGGTCATTCCACATCGGTGACCAACTTCAAGAAGTTCCTCGCGTTTACGAAGGAACTTCGTTCCAAGGGCGTCGATCCGACCCGCGACACCATCAAGGTGACGATCGGCTTCGAGGAACAGAAGAACGACAAAGGGACCTGGGGTGTCATCACCTTCGGTGCCTGGGAGCGTTACGAGGGTGAGCTTCCCGTAGCCGCCTGACGACTAACGGGGGAGGTTCGCGCCTCCCCCACCTTTCCTGAGAGACACACGACATGCTGCAAATTTTCAGACCGCGTTCGGTCGACACCATCCTGCGTCCGATTACCAAGATCGTCGACCAGCTCGACAAACTCGAGAACGACGAACTTTCTCGCGCCGAACGTGACAAGGCCGGCGCCAAGCGTCTCCGTGATGCCGCCGATGCGAAGGCGAAGAGCCTTCGGGATCGCGCCGAGTTGAAGAACAACCGCGCCAGCGGACGTATCGACGAAGCTTCCAAGGCCGCGAAGACGGCACAGGGCCTTCGCAAGCAGTACGGCATCGGTAACGCCTGATGTACTGGTTCCTCTACGGCGTCGGCCTCGTTGTCGTCTCTGTGGCCATCGTGCAGGCCCTCTGGGGCCGCACGACGTTCATCGTCAACGGAGACGAGATCGTCTTCACCGGTCTTTTCTATAAAGGCGAGTAATGTCCGACGCCCATCAGGTCGCAAAAGATCAGCTGCTCTCGATCATCGAGCGGATCGAAAACCTCGAAGAGGAAAAGAAGGGCATCTCCGACGACATCAAGGAGGTCTATGCCGAGGCGAAAGCCAATGGCTTCGACACCAAGGTTCTTCGAGCGGTCGTCACGATCCGCAAACAGGACGCTTCGGAGCGTGAGGAACAGGACGCAATCCTCGACCTCTACCTGACCGCCCTTGGGATGGTGAAATGAGGAAATTCCAAGTCCTCGCCCATCTCGAACAGCAGCGGCAATCGTTCCTTTGGAACCGATTGATCCCCGAGTCCTCAGTGAGCATCCGGGATACCGGTACGCACATTGAGTATCTCCATCCCGGTAAGGGATGGAAACGAGTTTCCAAGCAGCGTCTCGGTCTCTGACCGGCGCCAACTAAACGGCCCGAGGCCCCCGGCTCTCGGGCCTTTTTCCGTTTCAAGCGAGGTCCAGATGATCCGCATCTATGATGGCAACAACTACTTCCGAGTAGCCGTGGAGCGCGACCCAACCGGTCTGGCGCCCCGGCAAATTCTCGAAGAGATCAAGGCGACAAAAGACGTCGTGATCTGGGTGTGGGACGGCAAGAACGGCAACTCGAAACGCCGCGAACTATATCCTGAATACAAACGCAATCGGCCACCGATGGCCGAAGATTTTCGGCACGCCATGCAGCTCATGAAAGACTTGCTGGCACACTCTACGGCAATCCAGATTGAAGTGCCGGGGTATGAAGGTGACGACGTGATCGCCACCCTGGCCCGACGATACTCGCCGGTTTCGATCTATTCGAATGACTTCGACTACATGCAACTCGTCGCCGAACGACCGGGCAAGGTCTTCTGTGGCGCCAACCTGAAGGCCGGCGTTGAACCGAAGTATGTGCGGCTATTCAAGACCCTCGTTGGCGATCCGAGCGACAATATCAAGGGCGTGAAGCTCTTCGGCAAAAAGACTTGGGATGAGGCCGACAAAGAGAAGCTTCTCGAAGCTGTCCTTCGTTGGGTTCACCAAGGAGTTCTCTTGGAGAGCGACCTGCCCCGGTCTTCGATGGTCGACTGGGTCGAAGACAACCTCACTCTTGTTCGCACCTACTGGCAGATCGTCGGCTTCTACGACGTCCCCATAGACCTCATTGAGGAACACACACAACGCGGCAGCGGCGATTGGTATCGCGCCGAGAATTTGCTTTCGGAGTTTATGCTTTGACGAACTACTTCAAGGCCGCGGCATTCGCGGCCGTCTCCCATTCTTTGATCGCTGCTGGATTGACGATGGCGGTGTTCGCTGCGGGTTACCACCAGTTTGGCGTGCTTCAGATCACCTCTCTCGATCTTCTGATGGTCATTGTGCCGACGGCCCTCTTCGGCAGCGTACTCGGAACTATGATGTTTTTCCCTTCTCGGGACGACCGCATCAATGAGCTGTTCCGGGTGATCAATCGAGAAGTAACCCTTCGCCGGAAGGCTGAGCGGAAAGTCGCTCTAACTCTCGCCAACGTCCAGGAACCGTTGAGTTGGATACTGCCCAACGAGTTCGCCGAAATTGATGCGAGCGTCGAATGAACCCTGATCTGCTGAACGCGGCCTTCGAGGCCGCAGCGGCGTTGTTCATTCTGAACCATTGCCGTGTCCTCTACCGCGATAAATCCGTCCGCGGCGTGTCCATCACCTCGACAGTGTTCTTCACCGGTTGGGGCTTCTGGAACCTCATCTACTACCCGTCTCTCGGTCAGAGCTGGAGCTTCTACGCCGGGATGGCTGTGGTTGCCGCCAACGCCCTCTGGCTCGGATTGATGCTCTTCTACCTGAGCAAGGAACGGAAGGCGGCGGCTTCCTTCGAAAAGCTTCAGCGCTTCCTCGAAAATCCCCCTCCACCCTCCCCAGCGTTCGTCGAATTGATGAAGCACAAACCAAATTGGGTGAAAAATTGACGATCACCAAAACTCTCGTTGATGCCCGCAACATCGACCAGTTGGCGCCGCAGATTATCGCTGCCATTGCGGGGGCGTCGTTCAGCGGGTTGGACGTCGAAACTCACGACGACAATCGTCACGACGGTCTCAACACCCTGTGTGGTTATGACCCTGTTACCCGTAAGAAGTCGGCCGGCAAAAAGCTGGTCTTCGACATGCGTCGTACGGTCATGACCGGCTTCTCGCTCTATCCCGATAAGCACGATCAGGCCTACTACATTAATCTGAACCACGAAGACACAGAGAACCGTGTCTCTTGGGAGAAGGCCAAGCAGCTGCTCGATGCCCTGCCGGCCGACGGCTACTGGATCGCTCATAACGCACCCTATGAACTGGTTGCGTTCGCATCCTGCTATCTGCTGCCCCTCCCGCGGATCATCTGCACTCTGCAGATGGCGACCTGTGCTTACGGTCCCGACGAGTACGCGAAGGAGCGTTTCCACAACGCCGGCAAAGGCGGCATTGCCGCTCTAGTCCCCGCCTTGCTGGAGAAGGCGCACCAGTTCAGTCCCGATAAGGGGGAAATGGGTCCGGAACTCAGCGAGTTGGTTCAGAAGATTATCGCGAAGGAGTCCTCTGCGGGTCACTCCTACAACGGCTATGTCAGCGATATTTGCTACGGGTACGGTCTCAAGAAGGCGGTCAAGTCGTGGTTTGACTACGACATGATGACGTTTGAGGAGTGCCTCCGCGGCCGCGCTCATATGGGCCAGCTAACTGGTGCCGAGACAGTCGAATACGGCGCTGATGACGCTTACTGGGCCGTGCAGCTCTTCCATAAGCTGCTCGGTTATATGGCGCAGGAATGCCCGACGACCATCGATACGTTCTTCAATCAGGAGAACCCTATGGTCCAGATCTTCGCCGACATCTGGAAGGACGGCATGAAGGTCAACACCGACGCGATCTTCGAGCGTCGGGCCTATGAGCGTGATCAGGCGGCGGCAACTCTCCGTCGAATGAAAGAGATCGTTCTGCAGCTCTTGCCGTTCGATGATGAGCCTCACGCCAAGCTCGCTGAATATGAGAAGTGGTACGTCAAAGGTTTTGGTCGCTATCGCAAGCTGATCGAAGACTGGGCGATGTCACCGGATAGCGAAGACTCGTTCGAACAGGTCTATCAGGTTCGCGGCGCGGTCACGAATGCTTGGGCCGAGGAGTTGGGCAAGCCGGAAAGCAACGGGCCTAACCTGTCGCATTATATGCCGATGCGGGTCATGCTTTACGACCTGCTGCGGGAAAAACCGCTGGTCTCGGACGGTAAGATTCAGAGCGACGGCGAGTTCCGCGGGAAGCTCAAGGATCGGATCGGCAAGGGTCTCGGCGCCGATATGATCGACTGCATCACGGAGCTGGCCGGCATCGAGCAGCGCATGAAGCTGTATTTGACGCCGTACACCCTGCTAATGGACCCAGAAACAGGCCGACTCTACCCAATCGTTTCATCGGAACTGGCAACGCACCGCATGGCGGCGCGCGACCCGAACCCGATGCAGTTGGCCAAGCGCGGCAACTCCACTTACGTTCGTGGCTTCTTCGAAGCCGACGAAGAAGACGAAGTGTTGGTGTCGATCGACTGGTCGGCCATCGAGCTGGTAATCATCGGCGAACAGTCTGGCGATCCGGAGTTCTTGAAAGCCTATTCACAAATCCCGCACGAGGACCTGCATCTCGGCGCCGCCGCGGACGTTCTATCGGCCGAAGTTCCGGAGCTTACGGAAGAGATATTCCGCGAGTTGAAGGACACCGACAAGGCCCGTTCCTTCTTGGAGCGTTACAGCGATATGCAGAACGTCAATCGTCTCTTCACCAACATCAAGGGTGAGACGATCGAGCCGGAGAAGGCTCTCAAGTACTGGCGAACCGAAGTCGGAAAAGGTGCCAACTTCAACTATTGGTACTCAGGCTTCCTCGGCACCATCGGCGACCGAATGGGTTGGTCGCTCGACAAGACGGCTGAAGCCACCGACCGTTACCGCACCCGCTTCTCGGTCGCGGAAGATTGGCGAACAAATCTGATCAGTCAGGGGCAGCGCGACGGTTATATCATCCTTCCCGATGGTCACCGCCGCGTTCGCTACGAGGCCACCTACCAGTGGTTTGATCAGTTCTTAGCTAAGTTCCATATCGATCAGCCTGCGGCGAAGAACTACAACGCGATGTGGCACTGGATTGCCCGCAAAATTCAAAAGCGGGCGAACAACCAGCTCGTCAACGCGATGGTGCAGGGAACTTGCGCCACCGTCGCGAAGCGCTCGGTGATCAGGATCGACAAGGAAATCAAGAACGGTGGCTACAAGGCCAAGTTCAAGATGCCGATCCACGACGAACTTCTGTACTCGGTCAATCGTCGGGAGGTTTCGTCGTTCATCAACATGGCCCGAGGGATCATGCTCGATCACCCGGACCTCTTCAAGAACTGCAAGCTCGATGCGAGCCCGTCCGTCGGACTCACCTTCGAGCCTTGGCACGATCACAAAGCCCCGATTGGTCAGGTCGAACTCTTCGAACTGCCTAATATCGGAATCGGCGAAGTCAATGGACGCGCCAACGACAACGATGTCCAGGACGTCGTCGAATATCTCTTCGATCAGAGGAAGGCGGCGTGACCGCCGTACTCTGTCAAGACAAACCGTGGCCACACAAGTTCGCACCGGCTCCCTACGGGGCCGTGTGCGAAACTTGCGGCCTTCCGGTCGAAGAGGCTTTGGCCCTACCTATAAACCAGCGAGAATCCGTTTTGATTAAACACGACACCCTCTACACCATCGACTCGACCGGCAACGTCCGAGTCTGGTGGATGGAGCGCGATGGCGCTCAGTACCGCTCTCATAGCGGCATCGAAGGTGGAGAAATCACCTGCTCGGCGTGGACCGTAGCCAAGCCCAAGAATGTCGGTCGCTCCAATGAGACAAGCGCCGAGAAACAGGCCGAGCTTGAGGTCGTCGCCGAATACAAAAAGAAAACCGATCGTAAGTATCATACCGACCGCAACGCTGTTGGCGGCGCAAAGTTCTATGCCCCAATGCTCGCCTATAAGTACGAGGACGATCTCAGCGATCAGTTTGCCTTTAGCCAGCCTAAGCTGGATGGCATTCGCTGCGTGTCAGAGCCCGGGAAATTGTCCTCACGTCAGGGCAAGCCGATCACCGGTGTGCCACATATTGCCGAAGCTTTGGCTCCGATCTTCGAGAAGTACCCCGATCTGGTTCTGGACGGCGAGCTTTACAACCACGATCTGAAGGACGACTTCAACACCATCGTTTCGGCGGTGAAGAAGCAAAATCCGACTTCGGAGCAGTTGGAAGCCGCAAAACAGATTCAGTACTGGCTTTATGATGTGCCCGGTTTCGACATCTTTTCGATCCGTCGCCGACGGCTCGAAGCAATCCTGCAGGAGTTCCCGAACCCGGCACTGGTATATGTCCCAACCACCCGCGTTCATGACCTCGAACACCTGAACATTTTGTACGGCGAATATCTCGCCGACGGGTTCGAAGGGCAGATGATCCGCTACGATCTTCCATACGAGAACAAGCGTTCTCGTGCTCTGCTCAAACGGAAGGAGTTCGTTGATGTCGAGTTCCCGGTCGTTCGGCTCGAAGAAGGTGTCGGTAACTGGGCCGGCTACGCCAAGGCTGCGATCTGTCGCCTACCCGATGGGCGTGAGTTTGGAGCAGGTATCAAAGGCAATCAGGAATTTTGCCGAGGCTTGCTCAATGGTCCGGTCCCTGCCGAAGCAACCATCCGGTACTTCGCGCTGACACCGGATGGCATTCCTCGGTTCCCGATCGCCACCAGTTTCCATGAAGGTAAGCGGGACCTGTGACGCATCACACACTGAGGTCGTGGCCTCAGTTCTTTCAAGCCATCAAAGCCGGGAAGAAGACCCACGACCTCCGGGAGACCGACCGCGACTTCGCGGTCGGTGATACCGCCACTCTCGAAGAATTCAACCCGATTACGGGCACCTATACCGGAGATAGATGCGACGTGGAAATCACGTACATCACCGATCGAGATCACGCCTGCGCCTTTTCAAGCGCGGTTTTAGATCGCCGGTTCTGCATTCTTTCCATTCAGAAGACGGCATAATGCAACTGACTTTCTCGGAACGCTGTTACGACTGGGCCATTCGCGCCCTCGGTCACGCCGTGGCCTCTAACCCGCGAGAGCGGGTCCTTCGTGTCCTCGAAGAAGCGATCGAACTCGCTCAGACTGAGGGCGTCAATCAGGATGTAATCGACGCCACAGTCAACCGAGTCTATTCGCGGCCTGTTGGTCATGCACCCCAGGAATCGGCTCAGGTACTTCTGACACTTTCGAGCTACGCCGCTTGCAAGGGCTACCACCTCGAAGCGATGGCGGAAGCCGAACTCGCGATGGTCGAAGACAAACTCTCCAGCGATCCCCACTACTTTGCCCATCGTCAGGCGAAGAAGGCCGGTCTCGGCATCGGAATGAAACCCCAAACAGAAGGTTACGTTCAGTGAGCAATCCCCGTAGGAATGATGTTTATCGCGCCATCGATTCGGAGCGCGATTACCAAGACGCCGGCCGTGGCAACGCGAAGCGTCATGAAGGCCAGCCCGAAATGACACCGGGTGAATACATTCTCTGCATGGAGAAGTGTCTGGCTGATGCCCGTACAGCTTGGTATGCGCCCGACGGCGGGGTGGCGTGCCTTGATCACATCCGCAAGGTCTCGGCCTTGGGTGTGGCTTCTATGGAGCTTTATGGAGCGCCGCTTCGGGTATGACAAAACCCAATCTTCTCGATTTCGAGAGCTGCGCCAAAACCGTTGCAAAACGGCTTCTTGAGAGCCATGACGCGGGCAACCGCTGCGCTCTCGACTTTCAACGAAACCTCGGGTGGGACGCTGCTAAGCTTCTCGCCCGTGCTCGGGAGTTGAACCTGAATTGATCATTCGCATCTTCGCGGCCCTTGCGGTCGCGTTGGTGCTTGCCGCGTGCCAGACCGCCGGCAACACCTGCTACGACCGTTATATCACGACGGTAGATCGTTATGGCGTCCCGACCACCGCCTTCCGCTGCTGAGGGCTCCATGACCACAATCAGCGCCAAAATAATCGCAGATAGCGTTAGCCAGGCCGGTATCCGGCTGACGTCTCTGCAGCTCCGCTATCCGCGGTTCATTCATGCCGAATTGATGACGCACCGGGCGTTCTCTCGGAACGCTTCCAGCTCTCGCGCCATCCCAGTCTCGAGATTGATCGACGACATGCGTCGAGATCCGGCCATGCCGATCCACTGGGGAAAGAACCAGAAGGGAATGCAGGCTGATGAAGAGTGCAACGAGCGCGTAAACCTTGGCCCGTCGATGGGCCTAGCTCACGAGTTCCTGGCCTCGAGCAGCGAAGCTTGGATTCATGCGATGAATCAAGCGATAGCTGTCGCTGAAGCGTTTGATGCAGCCGGGTTTCACAAACAGGTCGTGAACCGGCTTCTGGAACCCTTCTCCCACATCAACGTCCTGGTGACGGCCACGGATTTCGCCAACTTCTTCGCTCTGCGTCTTCACAAGGACGCCGAACCCCACATTCGCATCCTCGCCGGTGAGATGAAGGCGGCGATGGATACCTCCATCCCGACGGAGTTGCACCCTGGTGAATGGCACCTCCCTTACGTCACCAAGGAGGACTGGGCGCAGTTCCCGCCCGACCTCATCGAGGGTGGAGATGGGTACAGCTATGACGAGGCGCTCGAAAATCTTATGAAGGTTTCGGTCGCTCGTTGCGCTCGCCTTTCCTATCTCACCTATGAAGGAAAACGGAGTTGGCTCTCCGACGACATCGCGCTTTACGAAAAGCTGGTCGTTGCCGAACCGATGCACGCCTCGCCGGCCGAACATCAGGCGACTCCTGACACCTACAGTCAGGAATATCAGGATTGGGACACTCCCAGTCAGCACGGCAACCTGCGGGGCTGGCGCCAGCATCGAAAGATGCTCGCTAACGAAGCGGTGCCGGGATGATCCCGGCACCGATTATCTTCCGCTACGACCAGATGCTGATCTCTCATCCGATCGTCTGCGAACCTGACCCAGGAACATCGCTTCCGCATCTCCGGTGGATGCTTCAGCAAATTTATATGGGCCATCTTCCTTTCGACAAGCAGCAGCGGTGGTTGGGGTTCATTCAAGGAATCCTCATCGCCAAAGGGTTGACGACCGTTCCGGTGGAACGTGAATGGACCCGGCCCTACCTCAATGAAGGGTTTCCGCCGTAATGGATCTCAACTGGCATACCGTAGTGAAGTCGCTGAAGGATCAGGCTTCGGAAAGCGAAGCTAAGCTGCGGCTCAACAACCTTTCGACTGAAAAGCAATTGCTGCTGGCGATCGAGATCAACATCTTACGATCCTTCGCCAAGGCTCTTAACGATGGACTGAACGACAGGTGAAAGATCTAGTTCCATAGGAACCCGGACGTTTCGCTAGAGACACGTCCGTACTTTCTCACCATCTAGCGTGCATGGCGAGAAACCGTGGATCAGAGGCCGAGGATGACTTCAGCGACCTTTGGGCCAAGGTGGGCAAGCGAGCGTATCTCTGCTGGCTAGTAGATGCCGCAGAGATCAAAGGCCGAACCGGAAGGATCGGCCTTGCTCGTGCCCAACCTTCAGACGCGCTTCTCGTTTTCGACGGTCGAACTGAGTTCGCCGAGGTCAAGTCGACCGAGGATCATTCCGCTTTCCACTTCAAACTGCTTCGTAAGTCGCAGTCGGCGGCAGCGACGATGATCCTCGCTGCAGGTGGCACGTACATCGTGTACCTCCGATCTTGGGTGCAGGGTTGCTGGTATCGCGTCCCCTACACTCAGATCACGGCTACCAAGGCAACCGGCAAAGCCTCTATCCCTTGGCACGAACTAGAGCCGTTCAAATGGAATCTTCCTACACCGACGTGATGGTCGACATCGAGACGACAGGCGTTGCGCCCGACGACTCCGCGATCATCCAAATTGCTGCTGTCCGCTTCAATCTTGAGGAGCGCACCGTCGACTCGACGGATATGTTCAATCGCTGCCTGTCCATCCCTCCGAAGCGGTTCTGGGACGAAGGTACACGACACTGGTGGTCAAAGCAGAAAGCTTCCGTGTTTCAGGAGATCACCTCTCGTGCGGAAGACCCGGCCACCGTCGTCCAGGCGCTCGCCGACTGGGCTGGCTACAAGGGCCTGACCTTCTGGGCGAAGCCGAGCCACTTCGACTTCATGTTCGTCGAGAGCTACTTCAAACAGTTCAACATTCCGTCGCCGTTCCACTTCCGGAACACAATCGACCAGAACTCCTTCATCCGCGGTCTTGGTCGGTCGTCGAATCTGCCGAAGGTTCAGGTCGAGATGGCCGGCGATGCTCATAACGCGATCTTCGACGTGCTCAACCAAATCGGCACCGTGTTTGCCGCAATGGATCAGGTCCATCCCTACGTGCCCGAAGCGGCATAATTCCCGGAGCACTAAATGAATATCGACTGGTTGGGTGATCCCCATCTCGGTCGCTCGTTCATCAACGGTGTCCCGCTCCACCGAAGGGGGGAGCGGGAAGCGTTGGTGCGAGCGGCTTTTCGTCGTTCTCTCATCGAGACGACCGCCCGTTTTCACGTCTGCGTTGGCGATCTCTTCGACAAGCCGATTGTCTCTTACGACACTATTATGTTTGCGGTGGAGACTTATCGCGAGGCTGCAGCAAAGAATCGAGGGACCGCGTTTGTCGTAATTCGCGGCAACCACGATGCAAGTCGCGACTTAGAGCGCGTCTCCGCTTTCGACCTCTTCAAGGCTATGATGGCGGGCGTTCCTAATGTTTCCGTCTTGACAGACCAGACGAACATCGGCGGCATCAGCTTCTGCCCCTGGCATCCGACGAAGACCGCTGCCGAAGTGGCCGCTCAGGTCAGCTCTTGTAATGTTGCCGTGGGACATTGGGACGTTGATGGCCAGGGCTCGAACCTGATCCCGACGGACGTCCTTGCTGACCGCGGGATCGTACAAGCCTTCACTGGCCATGTTCACAAACCCGACCAGTTCAAGCGTCACGGCGTCGACGTTACTGTTGTTGGCTCCATGCTTCCTTACGCTCACGGCGAAGAGATAAACGACGATCTATACGTCACGACGAACCTAGAAGCCGTGAAGGCCGATCCGGGGTCGTTCCGAAATAAAATCGTCCGCATCGATCTTAAGCCGGGCGAGCTTTTCGACATTCAGCTCGACTGTTTGCAGTTGCAGGTTCGTCGACCGGAAGAGGTTGAAGAAGCACTGACCGTGGAGTTTGACGGCTTCGACATGCAGGCGCTTTTCACCAAGGCGTTCGATGCTGAAGGCGTTCCGGCGCCGCTGCGCGAAATGGTCTTGGGAAAATATGAAGAGCTGAGGAGTAAGGGATGACCGTACAGCGGCGAACGCAGGCTGAACTTATTTGGGCGATGAATGAGTGGCTGAAGACCACGTCGCTAAGCACGTTCCAGAGAAGTCTGATTTCCGACTTGAAGGCGTGCGCCGAACGAGGTGCGGATGAGTTCTACGACCGCGCGGTCGAGTTCTTTGAATTCTTCGAAGGTCACATGATCAACGCAATCTTCAGAGCCCGCCGCGAGGGCGTGGGTAGGAGCTGGCCAGCCAATGCTGAAGCATCTTGAGTATTTCAACGAATTCCCGACCACGGGCCGGAAGCTCTCCGGCGCCGTCGAATTCGAGCGCGGTCTAGGGGCCATCACCGGCCCCAACGAGGCCGGCAAATCCTTTATCATCGAGATGATCCGCTTCTCACTGTTCGGCACTTCGGCTCTTCGTGGATCGTCCGACGACTATCCGAAGCTGAAGACAAGTTTGTCGTTCGCCTCGAAGGGGGTTGATTATCGGGTCGACAGAACGCTGCGGAACGCCAAGGTCTACCGCGGTGAAACCGAGATCGCCGTCGGCGTCACTCCGGTCAATATCAAGATCGTTGAAATTCTCGGCTTCGGCCTGACCGTCTTCGACACGACGTGCGTGGCGAACCAAGGTGACATTGAGAAGCTCGGCTCTATGAAGCCAACCGAGCGCAAGAAGATGGTCGACTCGGTGATCGGCCTCGGCGTGATCGATGAGATTGCCAAGTGGGCCGGAGACGAAGCCAATGGTCTTTCACGAGAAGCGGATGCTCTTTCTCGAAACCTAGCCAAACCCATCGAGCCGTTCATCCCCAAGAATTATACGCCAGCGACGGACCTTCAGATTGAAGTCGATGAGCTGCAGGTGAAGAAGTCTGAGCTGGATCGTCTTGAAGGCTATTTGACCGTTACCAAACTCGAACCGCTGCGGCCCACCTGCCGGATCGATATGGATGCTTCGGTCCTTAAGGGCTTCGCGGACGACCAAGACTCGCGGAAAGGCGAGATCGCGGCTCTGGAAACGCAGATCGCGGCTCTCCCGACGTCGTCCCCCTATTCGTCCTTGCAGATCGAGAAGATGCTTGCAGACCATGAGGCATACGACCTCTGGCTCGAGCGGGAACGGTTCGAGAGAACTCACCCGGCACCGCGGTTCTCCGTCGAGAAGCTCGACGAGATGGGGCGGCAATGGGGCGACCTGGAACTCTGGCACGAGTTCGAAGCCGCTGAGAAACGGTTCGAAGAGCTGTCGGCCCGCGGTCACCACGAGTGCCCAGCCTGTCAGCATAAGTGGGCAGTAGCCGGCGCCGAGATTGAAAGCTGCGAGCAGCAACTGTCTGCTCTCCGTGACCGGATCAAGTGTGCACCGGTACTTCCGGAGCTGACCCGTAACGGCATCATCGGGGATCGTGCACTGCACGAGGCTCGTTCCGGTGAAGATTGGAGTCGCCTGAGTGCCATTCCAAAGGTCGACCGCCCTGCCGCATCCCGACAGGAGATCGCCCGCTGGCAAGCCTCTCTGGGCGTTGCTGAGGATCGCAAACTGCTCCAGGACCAGCTCGCAGGTGCACAGAAGAAGCTTCAGCAGCAACCTGACTACCGGGCGATGTTCAATGAGCGGGAGCGTTTCGAGATTGATCTGGAACGCTATCACGACCAGATCGTGATCTTCCGCGAATGGGAAGCCGATAGAAACCTGAAACTGGCTCAGGCTGCTCTGCTACGTGAGCAGGTGCAGGGTCTGAACCGATTACAGGATCGGCTCGTTGAAGCTCGAAACTATGAGCGCGATCTTTCGACGTGGGTCGTGGCCGCACAGTCCTATGAGCTGCAGCTGCAAGAAGTAGAAGATCTTCGGACCCGTTCCGAGGATTGGAAAAAAGCCCGAACCTCGCTCACGACGCTCCGCTCGCTCGTGAAGCAGCATCTGGTTCCGAGTTTGAACCGTGTCGCCAGCCATCTTCTCAATGGGATGACCGGCGGGCAGCGAAGTTCGATCGTTGTCGACGACGAGTTCGACATCACGGTCGACGGCCAACCTCTGAATACGCTCTCAGGGTCAGGTAAAGCCGTTGCGAACCTGTCTCTGCGGTTGGCTTTGGGCCGAGTTCTTACGGATAACGTCATGTCGATTTTCATTGGTGATGAGATCGACGCAAGTATGGACGATGACCGGGCTACCAAAACGTCCGACATCCTACGGAACTTGGCCGAATCGTTATCGCAAATACTGATCGTCACCCACAAGTGTCCGAGTGCTGATTACCACATCGCACTGGAACCTTGTAATGACAATCAAAGCGATTGCCAACGAAGAGCTTCTTCGGGAGACGTTGGCTGAGACGGGGTTCAACCCGTCGAAGACCGCTCGCCGACTCGGCATTGACTACGGTCAGCTGATCTCGGCGTTAAAGCTCCAGTCCGGACGGCCATTTGTAATGGCTACCGGGCCGGAGCCGGTCGACATTCGAACGCTGGGGCGCCCTGGCCTCCAGCCGTTCGTTGTGGCGCTCAAGCGCTGCGGCGGGGAATGGCCCGCCAAATATCGGAGTATCATTGAAATTGCCCGCTCGGCCTACGACGCGGGTACGCACGAGATGTGCCAGCAGACCACCGAAGGTTGGGTGGTTCTGTATTCGATCCCCCGCAAGACGCCGACCAAGCCGCGGACGTACTTCGCCACTATGGGGGCGATCGACTGATGTCCAGCCAAATCCTGACTTTCTCGGGAAAGATGGTCGATCCCTTCGACCTGAAGCGCGGTGACATCGAGCCTCTCTCGGTCGCACACAGCCTCTCCCTCCTCAACCGGTATACCGGTCACACCAAGGTGCCCTACTCGGTCGCCCAGCACACGGTGCTTCTAGTCAAGAAAGTGCCGCGTGAGCTTCGTCGCGCTGCGTTCCTCCACGACTGGAACGAAAGCCTGATGAACGATCTGGCTCGCCCAGTGAAGACGAAGCTTCCGGAGTACACGACTCAGGAACGTATCGTTCAGAAGCAGATCTTCGAGCTGTTCAACGAACCGTTCGAGAACCTCGATGCCATCGCGAGTTACGACCTGCGTATCTGCGTCGACGAGATGCAGCAGCTTATGACCAACGGCTGGCAGTACGCCCCGGACGTTGAGCCGCTCGGCATCATTATCGAACCGTGGGAGTGGCAGGTCGCCCGCAAGAACTTCATCGATATGTATCAGGTGCTCTTCGGCCATGACTGAGAAAGCTCTTCGCCACAACGCAGGTAAGATCAAGATGTCTTACGCCCCTGCCTGTCTCTCCCGTGCGGCCGCTCGCGGCTTTCAGTACGGTGCCGAGTTCAAGCCCAACCCATATCCGCGCGACAACTGGCGCAAAGGGTTCCCCTTCTCCGACGTGATCAACAGCTTCACTCGCCATCTCGATGCGTGGCGTGAAGGTGAGGACATCGATCCGGAGACCGCCGAAGCCGGCCACCCGTTGAACCACCTCGACCTCATGGCGTGCAATCTCGCTATGTTGATCGACATGGTCGAACGTGGAGTTGGTGTCGACGACCGTTCGCGCTTCAAGAAGACGCCGAAGGACTACGGGCTTGATGGTCCGCAATCCCCTCCCGCGGCCCCGGCCCCCGAGGCGCCACCCTACCGGCCTGTAACCGGAATTCCTGAAGAGCTGCCTCCTCTCCCGGAGAGCTTCGTCCCCGTACAGGTTCATTGATCATGCAGAACTACATCCAAGAGGCCCTCCGCACCGCTGCGGGGGGCACGCCTCACACCGACAAGGTGCCGGCGTTCGTCCTGCTCGAGCTTCTGCTCGCCCGCGTGGATACCAACACCGACATTGATGCGGCCAAGAAATCGCTGTTCTACGGCAAGGCTCCCACCCTGAACATGGAGAGCATCCGGAGCAGCGGACCATATCAGGATACGGAGAACGCCAGCTATGCGCCGGTTGATTTTAATGTTCTACACGGCGTGGTCGGTATCGACACAGAAGCTGCCGAACTCGTTGAACTTCTGGCGACCGCCATTCAGACCGGAGAACCGATCGACAGCGGTCGCGTTGTCGATGAGTCCGGAGACCTCCTCTGGTATCTCGCGATCCTCTTCGACGCCGTTGGCATCAACTTCGAAGAAGTGATGGAGAAGAACATCCAGAAGCTTCGGGTCCGCTACCCGGAGAAGTTCTCGGAGCACCTCGCTTTAAATCGAAACGAAGCGCAGGAAACCGCGCACTTCCATTAGAAGTTCGTTCGACTGAAATGCCCTTCGTAATTACCTCACGGGTCCTGCCGATCCGTGAGGTTTTTTAATGCCCGTAGATAATACGAGCCGACCGCGTCTATTCGACCATCAGGTTGCTCGGAAGCCCAACTATTATCCGTGGACCGAGTCCATCAAGGAAGCCATGTGGCACAATCCTTGGACCGCGTTCAAATTCAAGTTCGATACCGACGTCACTGATTTCCGTCTGAACCTCTCGGACGAAGAGCGGCAAGTTATTGTCCGCTGTCTGGCCGCAATCGCCCAGATCGAAGTCGCCGTGAAGACGTTCTGGTCCCGCCTCGGCGACAACCTCCCCCACCCCTCAATCGCAGGTCTCGGCACCGTCATGGCCGGGATCGAAGAAATCCATAACCACGCTTACGAACGGCTGCTCGACAAGCTTGGCCTCGACGACATCCAGGCAGGTCTTCTTGACGTGCCCGCCATCGCAGGCCGCGTATCGTATCTCAACAAGCACAACACCAAGGTCTATGGAGACGATCGTAAGCAGTACATCTACTCGCTGATCCTCTTCACGCTGTTCGTCGAGAACGTCAGCCTCTTCAGCCAGTTTTACATCATCCTCTGGTTCAACCGGTTCGAGAACCGTCTGAAGGATGCCGCCCAGCAGGTGAAATACACCCGCAACGAGGAACTGCTGCACGCCCTCGCCGGCATGAAGATCATCAACACGCTGCGCGAAGAGTATCCGGAACTCTTCGACGAGGACCTCGAAGCCAAAATCTGCGAGGAAACCGAAGTCGCGTTTCAAGCAGAAGCCGCGTTAATCGATTGGATGGTGGGCGACTACGACCGGCCCCGTCTCAATGCCTCACTTCTGAAATCTTATGTAGCTCAGCGTCTCAATGAGAGCCTGATCGGCATCGGCTACGCGCCCCAGTTCGACGTCTCCGAAGAGGACAAGCAGGCGACGTTCTGGATGACCGAGGGGCTGCTCGCGCCGCCCAAGGTCGACTTCTTCCATTCCGAGCCCACCGGCTACTCCGAGGGCGATATGCCCGTTGATGACGATTTCTGAGGACCTGCAAAAGATGCGCGCCGACTACGCTTACCTGAATGAAGACTCGTTGAAGACCCTCTCTCGTGGCTATTTGGCCGAGGGCATCCCCGACAGCGAATTGAAGGCCGCGGCGATCCTCCGCAGTCAGGAAATCGTCAATACCGCAGAGAAGATTCTAGGCCGGCCCTTGCCCGCCGTTCGTCTTGGCATCCGTCGGGGTTGGGTCTCCCCGGCCTCGCCGGTATGGGCAAACTTCGGTCTGCCGCGTGGCCTGCCGATCTCCTGCAACAACTCACACTTCGACGACACTACAGCGTCCATCATCTTCAAAACCGCCGAGATCGGGATGATGACCAAGTTCGGTGCTGGTACGTCGGCGTGGCTCGGTGAGCTTCGCCCGGAAGGTTCACCGATCACGGGCGGCGGGAAGTCGCTAGGCCCGCTTCACTTCGCCCGGCTCATTCAGGAACAGGTTGGCGTTATCAGTCAGGCCAACACTCGCCGCGGCAATGCCGCGATCTATCTCGGCATCCGGCACCCGGACATTCACGAGTGGCTCAAGATCAAGGATAAGGGCCATCCGATCGAGCATCTGTCTTTCGGCGTCTGCATCGACGACGAGTGGATGGAGGAATTTCTTGCGGAAGGCAAAGGCGGTGAAAAGCGGCTCCTTATGGCGAAGATCGTCACCAAGCGGCGGGCGAAGGGCTATCCCTACATCTTCTTCTCTGGCAATGCCAACAAGGCACGTCCTGACGTCCTGAAGCGGCTCGGTATCGAGATCAAGGCGACGAACCTCTGCACGGAGATCATGCTTCCGTCGACGACGGACGAGAGCTTCGTGTGCGATCTATCATCGGTCAACTTGCTCTATTACGATGAGTGGAAGGACACTCGTCTCGTCGAAGAAATGGTCTATCTGCTTGACGCGGTCATGACCGAGTACGTCGAGAAGATCGAGAACCTGGACGATGCTCAGGCTCGTCTCCTCATGAACTCACCGCTGAAGTTTGCCAAACGCTGGCGCGCAGTCGGCCTTGGTACGCTTGGTTATCACTCCATGCTTCAGTCGAAGATGATCCCCTTCGAGTCCGAAGAAGCGCGGGCGTTGAACATTGAGGTCCACAAGCTCGTCGGCGAACGGTCGGTCGCCGCCTCTCGCGAGATGGCGGTGATCTACGGCGAACCGGAAGGAATGAAAGGCACCGGGCTGCGTCACCTGTGCGTCAACGCGATCGCTCCTACCCGTAGCTCATCGGTCATCCTCGGTCAGGTTTCTCAGGGCATCGAGCCGATCACCGGCAATGTGTTCGAGAACGATAACGCCAAGGGCGTCTTCACGGACACGAACCAGATTCTGAAAGCCTTCCTCTTTTCCCGAGGTCTCGACACGACCAAGGTCTGGGAGGAAATCCTTCGCGCCGGCGGCTCTGTGCAGAACCTCTGCTACCTGACGGATGATGAGAAGGCGGTCTTCAAGACCTTCATCGAGATCGACCAGAAGGAAGTTATCCGGCAGGCGGCAGATCGTCAGCCGTTCGTCGACCAAGGCCAGTCTCTGAACCTGACGATCGCTCCGACGGTGTCCATGAGAGACAACGTCGATCTGATCGTGACGGCATGGAAGCTCGGCGTGAAGTCGCTCTACTACCACAACGGCCTCAACAAGGCCCAGGAACTGGCCCGTGAAATGTCCTCCTGCCAAGCATGTGAAGCATGACCTTCGAGATCATCACCAAGCCCGGCTGCATCTATTGCGATATGGCCAAGGCCCTGCTCGCGCCTTACGGCTACAAGGAAACGGTCTGTTCCACTCCGGAGCAGATCGCGGCCTTTAAGGCCGAGGGCTGGCGAAGCTTCCCCCAGATCTTCGAGAACGGGCTCCCCATCGGAGGCTACACGGAACTCGAAGCCTACCTGGAATTCGTGTTTTAAGACCGAAAGGCGCCCTATCGGGCGCCTTTTTGTTAATCCCTGAGAAATTCGAGGCCATTAGAGAGTCACTGGCGGCTATTTCGGGGTTTCCGGGTGTGGTCGTACCGAGCAACCCCCAAACGGCCGCTGGTGGACTCAAAAACGGCCTTGCCGCCCCAGACGAATTCTCTTAGGTAACGGTTTGGCCGAAAAGGCGTTGCCGCCATAGCTCAGTTGGTTAGAGCGCCGCATTGTGGATGCGGAGGTCCCCCGTTCGAGCCGGGGTGGCGGTACCATCAGCCCTCAATGGCTTCGACCCAGAGCCGGCACAACGGCGAGCGAACAACGTCCCGGCTTGTGAAGTTGATGACCGGGACAGGAAGTCTGCGGGCCTCAATCTTCGCGATCAGGAACTGGAGGCCGCTCGTGCCCTGCCGATCGGACTGGGTCACATCCCCCGAAATGATATAGCGAGCATTCTCTCCAATCCGCGTGACCAAGGCCTTGGCCTGTTCAATGCTCATGTTCTGGGCCTCATCGATGAGGACGACAGCGTTCTTGAATGTGCGCCCCCGCATAAAGGCAAAGGGCACGATCTGGATCGCACCGTCCTTCAGAAAGTTCAGCGTCCGCTCCTGGCCGACCCGTTCGCGAAAGGCGTCGAAGATCGGCGCCGTCCAAGGCTCCATCTTTTTCTCCAGCGTCCCCGGCAGAAAGCCGATCTGCTCGTTATCGATGGTGATGGTTGGACGGCTGAGAATGATCTTGTCGATGCGCCCCGCGGCCAGCTCCTCGATTGCCCATACTGACGCGACGTAAGTCTTGCCGGTGCCGGCAGGACCTTTCGCGATGGTCATCTCACTGGTCTGAAGGGTGCGTAGAAAGTCGGCTTGAGTTCGATTACGGGGTTTGAAGGGCTTGTGACCCTCAAGGGTCAATTGGAACTTGTCGGCTTTCTGCTTCTTCATCCTTGCCTCAAAAACAAAAACGACGGCTCAGGGAGCCGTCGTCGTTGGACAAATTACGCGGTGATCTTTGTTCCAGGCCTTGATCTGGTCCTGGGTTGGTTGGGTGTCGAGTTTGGAATAGGTCATGGTGTTGGGCCAAATCCGACAAACAACCGAAGCGTCAGCAATCCCGGCAGTCGGGGTCCGGAAGCACCCCGCCAGCGGGAGGCACAACAGGATCAGCGCGGCGAGCTTCGTCGACTTTCGCAACGACAGCATCGTTAGCCTCCTTCTGCTTTACGCGCTCCTGAGCCCGCCCCACTTCCTTCATCTGCTCTTCCTTCAACCAAGACAGGAAGGAATTGCAGAACTGAAAGAAGGCCAGGGCGAGCTTCAGAAGTTTCATTACGCAGTGACCTTGGAGGCCTTGTACTTGCGGTACAGACCATAGAGGTAGGTGCCGTAGGTCACGATCGAACCGAGCGCGCCAATAACGGTTTCGGTCTGAGTCAGGGCCGAAGCCGCGTCGTCAGCCGAGAGAACGCCCTTTGCCGTCAGGATGCCGAAGCCGAACTGCAGCGCATGACGAGCAAACGGAATGAACAGAGACAACATTTTTATGCTCCTAAACGCACAAACTGGAAGTGCATCCAGTCGTAGTTACGGGCACGGCCGAGAGAGACCGCCCCTTCTTCCTCCACAAACCCCCAGAACGGAAGGAACTCAGGGCGAGCGAGAGTTGCGCGCTCCTTCGTCCATTTGAGCTGGTTGTTCGAGGGATCGATGTCGACCGCAGCTGCAAAGGCGTGGACCGACAAAGAGCTGCCGCCCCGCATTTTGCGGTTGTTGAAACAGCCGCCGAAGCGGTCGAGACGCAGATTGCGAATCTGGTCGATGCCGTAATGCGCGAGCGTCTTCGAGAAGATTCGCTTGAGAGGTTCAGCGACCTTCTTGTTGCAGGTGATCTTCGTGACCTGAGCTTTTAGATCCCAAGCCAGAACCATCGGATACGCCGTATCGATCAGCGTGTGGTTCTCGCCAGGAGCCCCAAAGAATGCGGCCGCGCCCGACTGGACCGGCCACTTCTCGGTGCCCGCCCGCATCGGCGGTTCTTTGTCTCGCCAAGTCGTGACGGCCTTTTCGGCCTTCGGACCTTTCTGACGAGCTGCCCAAACCTCGAGCGCATATCGAGTCTGCGGACCAATGCGGCCGTCGACTGCGCCGGCATCGATACCTTCGATGTGGAGCAACGCCTGGGTTGCGGCGACGAGGAGACGGGTCTTCACCCAAGCCTTGTCGACACCGGGCAGTAGCGCGATCGCGGCGGCGGTCTTGGGACCCCACTTGCCGTCGAGGTCGCCTTTGTAGAAACCTGCTTTAGCAAGCAGGGTCTGGATTTCGAGAAGCGTCATTTCAGCCCCATAGAGACGGAAGCCATCTCCCAGAGCTGCTTCGCAGCGAGTCCCGCGACGGCGACGATGGCGCCGTACTTGGCTGTCAGGACAGCGATACGAGTAGCTTGGGACGCCTGCCGATCCGAAATCGTGTCCAGACGATTCCAGATCTTCTCGAAGCCCTCACGAACTTCGGCGCGAAGTTCTCGCGACGAGACGTCGTACTCGGACTTCAATTCAAGCAGGCGATTGGTGATTGCAGAATTTCGTTCCTCGACAACAACAAGACGCTCGAAGAACGTGACGACTTTCGACACCTGATCGGCGAGACGCGCGACAGTGTTCTCAAGCGCGTCAAGACGCGGGTTGGTGTTATCGCTGGACATGCCCCGCATATGGTTGTGGGGCGAATTTATTTCTGAGGCGGAACGACTCGATCCGGTTCGATGTCTCCGAAACTCTTAAAGTACAGACGGCGGATCTGATCGACGATCCACTCGGACTGAGACTTCCCTTCGAGGGTTGCAAGGACCCGGAGCTTCTCCCGGTCCAGGGGCGTGCCATAGGCAGTGATCTGGGCCATTGACCCTATGTGGGGCCGACTGATTAAGCGCGAACCTATCCTCCTTAAGAGAAACACATGATCGGAGGGGTTGCTCTGAGGATTCTCATCTCCTAGTTCTTGCGCCTGCCGCTGGTTGTGCGGGGCCAAGAGTACAGGTCGGGGATGATTGTCAGACTGGATGAGATTCGAGCCCTAAAGGCCTCGATTGAAAGCATCAAACGGAAGCGTCAGGTTGCTGAGACCGGCGTAGCTTGGCTCATGTGCCACTGTGCCCTACAGGTCAAGAAGCGGCGCCTCAAGCGTCTCACCGGTCAGTCAGAGCAGGCTTAGAACCGCTTTGCCATGTAGGCGGCAATCCGAGCCGTCTCCGACTGGGACAACGCTCGATCTACGATACCGAGGCAAGATAGTCGGCTACCGTTCAGCAAGACGGCCGAACCAGAAGCATCAGGCGCATTACCAATGGCGAGGTTTGCGGTGCCTGCGTTGCTGGCCACGTTAGCATTGAATGCGGTGATCGTTCCGTTGATGTTGAAGTGCGAAGCATTCGCGCCCCCAGCTTCGTTGACAGAAACGATGCAGACATTCCATGCATTAAGAGTTGCCGCCGTTCCCAAAAACGATGTCCATCCCGCCGACGCGGTCTTGCAGTTGTACTCGATTAAATTCGTGGTCCCGTTCTTCTGGAAACTTATACCGCGACTGCCCGAACTCGCGGTGCTATTGCCCGTAATACGTTGCTGACTTCCGCTAGAACCAGAGGTGAAGAATATCTGCGCGATGATAGTGAAGACCGCGTTGTCTTGCGAGTATGCATTCGCGAACGTCGTCGACGAAACCGCCGTAAAGTAATCCCCTCCGTCGAACGAATAGTAAGCACCGAGAGCGCCGACCGTACCATTGAACGTCGGATCGGTGCTGTTCGACGCGCTCGTCGTACCCCGGTTAAAGTGATGACCATTGCCGCTAACGTCGTTCCACTGCTGGTTCGTCGACAGTGATTGGCTCGCACTATCCGAGGCGTCAAGACACAGTCGCAGGTTGGTATTGCTAACAGTGTCCAGAATTTCCTTGAGCAGGAAATTCTTCGGGGTCTTGATCCTATAGCCCGCATGAAGGGGCATTGCCAAAATGGGGAACTTTAGATCTCGCAGAATGGCCGGCGCCGAGAGTGTATTGGCGCGGACAATTGCCGGCTTCTCAGGGAGAATAAGACGCGGTGGCAGATCTAACGGGATCATACCTGCAGATCCCCGAACAGCACCCAGTTGTTGCTGTCATAGGTCCAGGCTTGGAACGCGGAGTATTGACCGTTCGACCTGTACGCGGAGAGTTTTGCAACTCGACCAGCTCCGACTCCTGGGGGGGTAGAAATGATCCCCGCTCCCCACTGTACAATGTTCACGAAGGAACCAGCCGGCAGAACGCCAGCTGGGAGTGTCATATTCTGAGCAGTGGCGGCGTCTACCAGAATGGTTTGACCAGCATCGGTCGCCAGCAAGGTTCGACCAGACGTGATGTAAAGAATCGCCGACACCGACTTGGCCGCGAGATCAGCCGCGGCCTGTAGTGTCGAAACCGGGAAGTCTGCCAGCGGCTTCGCTTCGAAGGCGCCGGGACCTGTGAAGACAACTGCCTGATCGTCTGCACCCGTCAATCCGGCCAACGCGATAACATTCGCGTTGAGGACCACGCCTTCCTGCAGAGCCGCAGGAATGTCGTTGACGACGTCCTTCGTGACGCCGTCGAAATCGACGAGAGCATTACTGTTCGAACTTGCTTGAACGGTATCTCGCACGAGAGTGGTGGCGTCTGACATATAGCCGAGGCCGCGCTCCCACTGGTCCGAGCTTCTATTGCAGATGAAGTAATAGAATTTGTTGCCGCTTCCCGTGCCGAAGGCAGCAGAGAAGGAACGCTTCCCATTCAGGGTTACAAGGGTGAGATTCCCCGTGCCGGTTCCAACAGTGGTCTGATGAACAAGATCAGCGGCCTTTGCCATTACGTCGAGCCTTAATAATAAATTGCCATGATGATGCGGCGCAGGTCAGAGGTGACCGCGTCCGAGATAAGGATTGGGTCTTCGGGCTTGAGCCCTGCGATTGCGGCAATGTGTGCGAGCATCTTGCTGTCGAGCGTGGCGTCTTGGGCGTGCGCTTGAGAGACCGCTCGGATGATCGCCGCGGCTTCTCCGTCGATCACTGCAGATTGAGCTTCGATAGCCCCGCCAGCTTTGATGTGGGCCGCAACAATCGATTCAGTCTTTCCGCGAGCGGCATCCACGTTCGCCAAGACGAGCAGCATGTTGGTGGTTTGAGATCGACTGGTGATGTCGGCATTATCGGGTTGCAGCGAGCCAATCGCTCCGACCCGCGGTTTGGCTGTCGAGACCAACGCCACATCTCCGGTCTCGAGCGGCCCAGAGAAGGTCACCCACGGCGAGACTTGAGATGAGAAGTCCGGGACCTGGGTAACCAGGTCTCCCGCGGCTTTCACCCATGCAGCTACCTCAGCGGCCAAGCTAGGATCGGTAGAGACCAGCTCACCGCTCGCTGTGATGATCGCCCCAAGTGCGCTGGTAATTACAGCTACTTGACTAATCAGCGAACCCGACAGTCCGATCCAGGGCGCCGCGCTTCCCTCCACTTGCGCCGAGGACGCCGCGAGAGCCGCGATCAGTGTCGCCCACGGTTTAACAGTCGAAAGAACCGAAGGGCTATCTGAAGCGAGAGCGGCAACAGCTTTGATCCACGAAGCAATAGTGCCTTCGAGCTGTGGCGCGGCCGGATGCAGAGACGCCGATGCGGCGACAATTGCCGAGACCACGGAGGAAAGGTGGTCTGTCGCAACAGGTTCTAAATCGCCCGCCATAGAAACCCAAGGCGCGACGAGGCCGGCGGTGGCGGCGGTAGACTGGATGTCCCCTACCGTCTGCATGACGCCGCTTTTGAAAATCAATCCCGAAGTTGTTGAATCTGGAGAGACGATTGCCGCTAAGGCGGAAACCCAAACCTTCGGTTGGATTTCGATCTCGACTGATTCTGGGGCCAGAGCCCCGACCGCTCGCACATACGCGGAGGCATTGACATTCAATACGAACTGCTGGCTCATAAGCTCGCCAGTCGTAAAGATCATCGAATTGATCGACGTCGCCATCAAGGACGTCGTTGGGGACAGCGCCGAACCAACAGACAGCACTGTCCGCAACGTCGCACCAATAGGCGTGCCGATGCCCACTCCGATCATGATTAGAGCGGCGAGGTGTAGGTCAGCGTTTCGAGTTCGCAGTCCTGGCCGTTGGCCACGTTGGTGTTCGTCACTTCGATGTCGCCACCCATACCGACCGCCGTCACGCTGCCGGCGAGGATCTGAGTGCCCGCCTTGTCCAGCGTGATGAAGTTGTCGATCTCACCACTGGCGACTGCTTCAGCTTCGATCGGGAGCGAGTTCGCCGTGATCGTGCCGCTCGAAGCAGCCCCGAACGGCGTAGCCGCCAGATTGAAATCGACAACCGTGGTGGCGGAGTCACGCAGACGAAGTTTCGCCGTGCCACCACCCGTCTCGTGGGCCGTCTTAACGACGCCCGCAAGCAGATTGCGAACAGCGGTGTTATGGGTAATGGACATCGACTTACTTCCCCTTCTTCTTGTTTGTTTTGATTGCCCCAGTCATCTTCGGCTCAGCAGCCGTGAAGTCCGTGGTGGTCGACCGAAGGCCGGCAGAGCCTTCAACCTTGACGGCCTTTCCGTCGGTGATGAGACCATTAGCGATGTCGATGTTTCGGACGGTGACGCCGTAATCGAACTGCGGAAGGTAGTTGGCGAGACGCCTGCCCTTGTCGTTACGAACCTCAAACGGTTCGGTCACGGCGAAGCGATCGCCAATGTTGACGCTCTGTGTCATCGAAGTCCTCTGATGGTGATTCCGATGTTTGCCAGAGTCGTATCGCGCGGATTTGGCGCTGTGACCGTAAGGACATCACCGGGATTGAAAGTGGTTTCGTTCAACGCGGCCATAACAGCGGTCGTCCCACTGGCTGCGAAGGTTGCGGTGCCGAACTGCACGCCGTTCTTCTTGAGAGAGAGGACGGCCGTGGCGGTTGCTGCGAGCTGCGCGACCACCCGGCTGGTTCCAAGCCCAGCAGGGAAGACCACGGCGTCGGAGAAAACGTGGGGTGGGAAGACTTCGCCGGCATGAGGGCGGTTGCTGATCCCGAACGTGACCGAGTAGACGTTGCCGATGCCGGGTTCGCCGCGAGCGGCGTAAAGCTGCCACTGGGTGGGGCTCGTGCTCGGTGTATGGCCCGTATTTGAATCAACACGGCTGAGGTACGAGGAACCGTCATAGGCGACGAGATCGTTCTCGTCGTAGGTCACTCCGGCTGAATAAACGCCGCGTTTCGTGATCTCGCCGCTGCCGGAGCCGCCCCCGCGAAGGGTGTACAGTTGCCCCCCCGAGCAAACGAGCGTGATGCTCTCGTTTGCCCCAAGTGCCGTGCCTTCGCCGCCATCAATCGTTTCGATGCCGTCGGGCTCGAGTTCAACCTCGACGCCATCTGATTTGATGTCGCAGTACCATCCATCACCAAGCGAGGTGACGGTCTCGATCGCGATAGAAAGCGGAGAGGTACAGATAAAGACTTTGTTGACGTCAGCCGCTGAGAGCGTGAAGTCGGCCGTCTTGACGGTGACCGGACGACGGTTCTGGAAAAACTTGACGCGCCCCGTAGCCGCATCGACTCTAAGGAAGACAGTCCAGTTGTCTCCGTTATCCGAGGATCGCTCTAGGACTATGTCGCCGACATCAATCCGCGTGCGGAGCTGATTGGCGCCAGAGCCGACAATCTGTTGGCCCCAAGCCTGGGTTCCATCATTGATGGCTGCGAACGTAGCTGCAGTTTGCTCGATCAGGGCTCGGACGCGGCCGGCCAGCTCAGGCGCATCGGACGGCGTATAGACGATGGCGAAGTCGCCATTCGAAACGGATGGGCCTTCCCACTCGTGCGCGAGAACGCCGGAACCTTCTCCAGTGATCGATTGAATGACACCGACGGAACCGGCGGCGACCAGCAAATAGCCGGGTTTGATTTTCTTGGTCTGCCAAACAGTGCCGGAGCCAGAGAAAGCGGCCGAGCCGGCCGTCAGGGTAATCAGACCTGTCTTATCGGTTAGGATGGTCGACATCGAGCCCAACATGGGGGCTCGATTCTGGGCTTACAAAGTTGTGCTTACCTCCTTCTTACGGAAGAGATATCTTCACGGCTTCGCCTACCCTCTCTCCGACTTCGAGGAATTCAGTAAAGCTTCTCGCATCCAGACTTTTCAACTGAGAGTTCTCGGGCTCGTCGAAGGAACGATGGTCCGCCAATTCAACGAAAACTTCATCGATCTCTTGAGAAGTTGTTGCGGCTCGAACCTGTGCGACTAGGCGGCGCCGAAGGACTTCCGTCTCGTCCAACTGCCGGATCGATGCTTCGTGATTAGCCTTAATCTTCTCGGCCAGCTCTCGTACCGGGATACCAAGAGCATCCGCCTCCTCGATGAGTACCGGATGGAACTCGTCCCGAGGCGCCCTGAGACCGGATAAGGCTCGCTCATACTTGAGCCGGTAGACCTCAGTGAAGTACGGAGACAACGGAGCTTCCGCCAGAAGGTGGTTCAGACGATCTTCGGCGACCACTTTCATGGCGTCGATTTTTATTCCGAGCATCAATTTCATTGGGCTTCGATCCTGATTAATGCATCCGCCCAAGGCCACAGAACCAAACGAATGTTGTAAACCGCTCGATCGGTAGAACTCACGGTCAGTTCGGACTCATCGAAATCGCGGAGCAGATTGTTGTCGACGTAAATGGTGGACCCCTTCGGGATGCCGGTGATCCTGGCTTCGTCCTGGCCGTCGGCCAAAATCAGGGTTTTGGTTACGAGGATCGGCATAGGCTTGCGAGGAAGCAGCAAGCCATTTTCGATATAAGATCGGTCCATATCGACAGGGCCGTCCACCGTGACGTGACGCTGACCCAAGTCAGACAACAGACCCGGCAACTCCGGTAGATATTGGGTAACCGCCCGAGTGATGCGCCCGGCAGTTTCCCCCTCATGATCATAAACAAGCAGCGTCATAGAAGTTCCAGAAGGTGATATGTGAGTTTGATTTGGTTCCCCGAATAACTGGCATGGGGGTTCGACCCGTAATAATCAAAACGAGCCGTGGTGCAGAGGGTTTGCCCGCCGCCGATGTTCTCGCAGGTCGTCACGGACTCGACGTTCCTCGGACCTCCTGAACGGAAATAGTTATTGACGATGAGCTGGTTCGAATAGACTCGCAGCCGATAGCCGCGGATCTGTTGGAGAACACCATCGTCGTACACATTCGGGCAAATTCCTCGGTGACTGATCGGCAAGGTTCTCATCATCGTGGGCCGGGCAGAGTTCGTGCCGCCCCCGAATCTATTGTAGGGACCAATTCCCCAGAGAGCGGTAAGATCGACGTTGCCTTCGACATATGGTCTCCAAGCCATCGATAGGCAAATGGGGACGAACGGACGGTCTACCGTGTCGATTACCGTTTGGCCGGCGCTAGGGCTGAAGCTCGTACCGGTGGCCCAAGCCAACGTGACATGCCCGGTTTCGTAGACACGCATGTTCGGGTAATCGGAGTCGAAGAGAATATCCCCGAACGCGGGGTCGTTTGGATTGGCCCCCGTTTTCAAGATTTGCGCCTTGAAATCTCCGACCGAGTTTTTACCGAGACGGAGCCGGGTCATGCCGCTTGCCTGTTAAAAATCATGTACCAGATCCACCGATCGAACTCGGTTGTTATGCGAATTCTATCGGTGAATGGCTGGATGGTTGACTGAACCCCGGACACGTTGCCGCTGGTTCGCATGGCGGGGAACGTCACGAAGCCCTCCCCTGACTCTGCGGCGCCCTGAATGTGGAAGTGCGGTGCCCACGGCAAAACAATCCCAAACAGAATATCTACAGGTGCTGCCGTAGTTACGAAGACTGTGCCGGCTTGAAGCACCGCTTGCGGGTAATCGCCGGCGCCGATTAGGAGTTGATCCTCTGTGGCAGTATCAACATTGAATCCCGGCTTGGAAATTCGGATCGACGTCGGTGAGAGAGTGGCGCGCTTCACCATTACCAGTTTATCCCCAAAGACAACCCGGCGGGGACCCAGTAGCAGTGCCCTGATGGACCCTGAACAACGTTCGTTCCGGTATAAGTGACCACTTGCACCGGAGCTGAATCCAAAAAGGTATCAAGTTCTACGAGGTGCGTACTTTGAGCACCAAATCCGCTGGTAAAATGAGAGGACGGTTGACCGAAGGAAAGGTCCATCGCCGGAGATGCGTCTTGGAACTTGATAGGCTGGCCCGTTATGGAATCGACGGTCAACGCCATACTCAAACGATCATAGCTTGACGTTACACGAATAATCCCCTTGGCAGTCTGAGCCGGAAAAGTTTGCGGCGGTGCGACGACAGCCAGAGTAGAACCGCTGCTAGGAATGTTGGCGACACCCCAGCCACTTAGCCAGGAAATGGATGTAGCTGGTGACGGCGGTCTGAAATGGAGCAGGCATTGCGCGTTAAGCTTGATCTCACCATCCGAGCGAAGCAGATCGTTGATGCCGTTTTCCGAACCGTCAGCCAGTCGGTAGCCGATCTTATTTCGGAAGCGAGTGCTTGTGCCGCCGAACTGATCGACAAGATCGATGCCTAAAGTAAAGCCAGATAAAGTGAAGTCGCGCGCGGAGTCGTGCGAAGACGTGGCGATATAAACTAAAACGTCTCCCGGTGTGATATTCGTCGGGAACTGGAAGTTTCTGAACGTTGAGAGATAGTCATCACCCCAACGAAGATTCAACATTGGAATTGGCAGATCTTCTGGTTCCGGCGGGGGCGGCGGCGGAAGAACAGTGATCTGGTTGGCGGGAAGATCGAACACGATATATCGGAATCGCCACACGCCGGTTAGGGCATTCTCTCGACCGCGGGTGTTGCTGATGCGGATGCTCGAAGTGTTCGTAGTCACGGTTGTACCCATCCCAACCATGAACGAAGTAACGCGATCTCCGGTCGAGCCCGCAACCGACAATCGGCGCCAATAGTCCTCGTAGATCAGATTGGAGGTTGGGTGCATGAGCTGCACCCGAACGATAGGATCGTATCCTGACCGGCGGGGGATGATGATTTCCGGCATCGCCGTTTCGCCGTTCGAGCCGAAGTCGTGACTGACGGTCCCCGCTTCTAGAATTTTATCGAACTTGTTCCAACGGGAAGAGAACCCATAACGCTCGGGGTTCAGCAGGGGATCGTTTAGGAAGGCATCGAATCCCGGATTGGAAATATCCAAGACTGGGAGCCCGTCCTTGTTCTTTCCGAAGACGAGGCGAGAGAGCATTAGTCGTAGATGATCAGGTGGCCAGCGTTGAGGTTGATGATGAACTTCCCATCGGGGCTTTGAATAATGCCCGAAGTCACCGTTCCGATGTTTGCGACATCAAGTCGAACCTCCCCATCCTCGACCGCAAAAACAGGTTGGAAGACGCCGTCTTCGGTGCGACCGATCAGAAATGAATCAACGTCGATGAGCTTCCGAGCCTTTCGCTCGCCCGTGCCGACAATCTCGTAAACCTGCAGCTTCTCGCCCGCGAAGAATTGATCGGAGTCGGTCGGTTGGATTTTTACGTATTGCTCGATTTCGGCCAGGACACCGACCGGGCTGCTGACCGCGGTCATCTTGAAACGGCCGCCAGCGAGGCCCTCAGCGGCCTGAGCGGTGACGTCGGTAATCTGCTGGGCAATTGCTTCATCGGCGTCAGCACGCGCCGCAGCCTCACTGGACACGGAAGCGCTCACCTCTCCGACCGTCGCGCTGAGGCGTGTGATAGCCGCAGCGAGCGCCGAGTCACCCTCCACCGCTACCAGCCGAACATCTTCCACGAAAGAAGAGACGTCATCGATCGAGCGTGTGAGACGGGTAAGTAGGATTTGCCGATCGATTTCATTACCGGCGTCTTGCTCGGCAACCATTGCGGCAAGGTCCTGGGCCTGCTGCAGGGCCTCGGCGAGCCGGTTCTGGAGGTCCTCGACGGCATCGGTGAGGTCGTTGCCCCCGATCACTTCCACGGTGTGGACGATAACGGCAACCGCTGTCGAGAAGGTGATGTCGTCTTTTCGGAAATTGTCGTACGGGCCGATCTTCACGAAGTACATGCCGGCGCTTTCCACCGGGAATGTGATCGACGTGTTTCGACCGTCATAGACCAGCGTCGTCTCGTCCGGATCGAAGCTACTACCCTCCATGCTGACGTGGAACTGAACGCCGCCAAAGTCTTCGACACTTGGCATATTGAACGCTGCGGTGATGGCGAGGACACCTCCGTCCAGCGTGAGGCCGGTTACGGTCGTGAGCTGCGGATTTTCAAACACCTCGGTGAGAGCTGCGGATTCATTTCCGAACTGGTCAACCGCTGTGACCGACAGTTTGAAGGACCGGCGTGGAGTTCCACCACCATCTGCCACCTGTCGAGTATATTCGTAGGTGTAGGTAGGTTGAGTAACCAGCTCCTCCCGGATCACCGTGTCGGTGACGGCATCGAGAATTCTAACACGGTAGTATTGCGTGAGCGGAGCGTCCCCAATCGTCCATTCGAACGTCGGGGATCTCCGCTCGAAAATAGTATCGCTCGCCTCATCGACGAGACGCAGAGTGTCAGGCTGGGGAACCGGTCGCTCGTCTCCGATCAGGAAGTGCGGGATGGTGACCAGCGGGGCTTCCTGGCCGAAAATGTTGAGAGCCGCCACACCGAACACATAGTTCGCGGGGGCAAGATCCCGAACATCCATATGGAAGTTTGAAGTTTCCCCGATCGAGGCCATCGGGCCGTCATTGATGCTCTGGTACACGCGGAAGCGAGAAGCCAGTTTGCTCGGGCTCGGGTCCCAATCAAGGGTGACGTTCTCGACTACTCGAGTGCCGACCATCGAACGACTCGGCAGAAGCCGCAGATTTCCGATTGGTTCGACAACACTGCTTCCGAGATCCGAAGACGGCAATTCTTCAGGGTCATCCACCAGACCGTCGACAAACAACCATTTGAGACGATTGACTTCGATAGCCGTGACCGTGACGTCGTCAGGATTGTCTTCAGCTTCTTCAATATCGATTACGCGGAATGGCAATGGCGTCCCAATAACGCCTTCGGCCTCGATGCTGAAAACGGTTTGAGCCGGCAGTGTCGGGAGATCGGCGGTCACCGAGATGCTCGTTACTGCTCCACTATTGGAAATCGTTCGCTGAACGATTCCAGTCGGGGTCTCGAAATTGATCTTGTAGGTCACACCCACTTCCAACGAGACTGGGTCTCGGAGGCTCACCGTTCGGGCGCCGGTTACTGCCTTGATGCGGCCGGTGATGCCGCTTTCATTATCAGCATCTGCGATCAGCACGATGTCATAGGGCGTGAGATACAGCGCCTGACGATTGGTTTTGAAAGTGACCATCGTGGTCTCGGTGGTCGCCGTGCAGAGCTTGTAGCGGCCGCGGGCAATCGCCTCCTTTTCGTAAATGCAGCCCACCGCGATGAACGGATGAGGAACCCTGCCGAACTCGGCGATCATGCTTTCATCGGAGACGCGGCGACGATCCTCTTTCCAACCAAGGTCGGGGTTGGTGAAGGTCACCGTGATGTCGTTGAACCGAGAATCCGTCTCCGTGCGGGAGAAAGTGAATACGCCGTCGACCACGTTTTCTGGCGTGAAGAGCTTCACCGCAGAGGTGTCGCGGTCGATCATAATCCGGCCGGAGCCGTTTCCGTCGTCGATCAGCCGACCACCAAAAACGCCGAAGATATACTCGGCCATCTCGCGACCAGGGCGAGGGTCGGAGATCAGAGAATTGAACGTGAATCGTGGCTCACCGTCGGCTCGGCGGATGTCGCACCATTTTCCCGCTTCGTAGACGTCCCACTTATTCAGGACCAGCGGGTAATAGGCGTTGATACCGTATCGAGTATTCTCGACGAGATCATTACCAACGAAGGCCGGGTTGTCCGTGAAGGCGATCTTCCACGTTCCATCCCAGACCCCCGTGTAGGTTCGCTCCACAGGGTCATAGTTCGTCGGCACTTTGACCGTCCGTCCGCAATAAATGCCAGACAGGTCAGGAAGACTTGAAAACTGATCAGAAGCGCGAGCCACCAAATGCGCCGACGCCAAGCCGGGGAAGCGCAGGGGATCGGAAGTGATCTCCTGGAATGATTCCCAAGACACATCGAAGAAGTACTCTGTGGTGTTTTCAGGTGAGAGCTTCGTGACACGAATGTCGTATGGCTCATCAACCTCCTGCACCGGGAGGCGAAGCTCGACAACCGCGGCCGATGTGGTTTTCCGTTTAATGCGAATAACACCATCGGGGGCGATCGGAGCGCCCGAAGGCTCGTAGGTCGAGCCGGCCGTGATAAACGACGCTCCATTATAAAACTTGACGGTCGAGTCATCGTCGGCCGGAAGCCAGTAATCGCTTTGGTCAGCTACCGTGGGGCGGGCGCCGAGATAGGCTCGAGCAATCTTGTCAGAACCCCACGCGCTGAGTTCCTGCCACTGCCAGTAGGTAGCAAGGCGCACGAGGCTTTGCGGCGAGAGCCACTCGCTCGTTTCATCCTTCCAAACATATGGCCGGTTATCGTCATTGGCGTCGAACCAAATGGCTTTCTCGGCGGACGGGAATGGAGCGGAGTTCTGCCGGTATGTTGCTCGGTCGCCCGGTACAGGCATCGTCAGAACAAGGTTGTCTTCCGCCAGACCAAAGAAGATCGACGAGCCCCCGCCGCTGCTATTACTCGGCGAGTTCGACGCTACGGACCAAGTGCTGGCGCTCGCTTTCTTATATTCGATCTTGATCTCGCCCGTCGCCTCGAAGTCACCCTTCGAATTGGCAATCACGAGGCGATTGATGACGAGGCGAATATCGATAAAATTGATGTTCTCATGAGTGCCAGACCGGACAACGGGGACCGCTGAAGCGAGGTCTGTACCCACGGAAGTCGACGATCCGAAGCCACCGAGCCGGGAGACGATAAGCTCCCCGTCAGCGTGGCCCTCATTGACCGTCAGTTCGAAGGTGTCGAAATTATTCTTACCGTCGACAGAAACGAGAGGCGTTTCCCCGATCAGGAAAGAGCGTGGACCGTTCTCAAGCCCGAGGATCGGTCCCTCAGAGAGGCCGAGAATAGCCTCGACGACATCAGTAGAAAACAGATTGTCTGGCGTCCGCTTCGGCTGCTTTGCACCTTTTGAACCCGCGAACGCCAGAACCTTTGTCGTCATGAGGCTGATTTGCCGCTTTCAAATCTCGAGCGCATCCATTTGAGGCGCTCGGCTCCTTCTTCGGGATCGAACTCCCACCGTATATAGTTGATCGGATTGGAAGCGGAAGGGTCGATCAGAGCGACCGGACACTGGTACGGGTCCTGTCGTTCCGCGCCGATCTCATCCGCGTAATCGTCGATCTTCTTATAGGCCGCAACTTGGATCGCGTGCCACATACGGTCGTTTCCGTCGTGCCACCCGTGTGTGTACCCACTGATATGCTTATCGGCGCCCACGTAAATATCGTTCGTGCCGTCGAGCTGAGCCTTCTTGGCCACACCGAAAACTGTCGACCACTGAGAATTACCCTGGAAGCGGTGCGCGGCATAGATCTTAACCGTGCGGCCGTTCGGAAGCCTCAGACCAACTTTGACGCGCCAATCCTTCTTGATCGGAGACTGCGCTCCGATCATTTCCGTAAGAAGTTCCTGACGGCCCTTCCACAGATCGTGGTTGCCATAGATGAAGAACAGCCAGTTGACGCGGCTGACGAAATTCCGAACCAACGCGATGGCTTCCGCGTCCGACATGGAACGCTTAGCATAGAGAGACTGCAGCCGGCCGACCCAGTTGTCCCATACGTCACCCATACAGCCGACAAACAGGCCGGGGTTGCGCCCATCGAACAGAGCCGCGTGGCGAAACACCGTCTCCACGTCGCAACCGGGAGAGTCGAGATGCGGGTCGCCGAGGAAGCCAATACCGATCGGCCCGTCAAGTTTGACAGAGATCGGGATAACCTTTTCCGCCTGATGCTGTCGCCAGCTCTTTGCGAACTCTTCTTTACGTCGCTCGATAAGAGCGTCAACGTCGACCTCGTCGAACGAAGGTAGTTCCACTTCGAATTCCGGGTGACCCCCGCCAAGCGGGTTGAGTTTCAGCTTTTCAAGATGACGCCGAATGGTGTCCCGTGAAATGTCATGTCCCTGATCTTTAAGAAAGCGTGAGGCCTGGGTGTATCCACCCGTAGCTTTCACGGCTTCGAACAGGATTTGAGGGCTAATCTGCACGTCGAGTCCTCATATCGCGGTTCCCGCGCGAGAGTTGATGTCGAAGGAGAGGAAGTGACCATACACTCGGAAACGCCCGTAAAGGATCGGAATACGGGTTCCGATTTGGACGGTGTTGCGAGGGCTTCCAAGATAGCGGGACCTATCTTGTTCGGACTGATCGTCCAGTGGGGCCGGTGCGAGCATCTGAGCGAGACCGCCCAAAATCAGCAACGCACCGACTTTCATAATCATCCCTGCTGCAACTGCGTTGATGCCGGGGATGAAGGAGGCAGCGACAAGCGCGGCGCCGATGAGGATCTGAACAAACCCTCCGGATTTACCGCCAGTCAGCTGGGGAAGGATATGAAGGTCGTCAGCCTGGAGAGATTTGTAGAGGTCTTCCAAGGTCTCGCATCCCGCCACCTGAATTCGATGACGACCGCGGGTTGGATCAGGCGCGAAACCAGGAAGTTGCCGAGAGATCGCTTCAACTGCTTCGGCCGCAGTCTGACACTCGATCTCGATCGGACCTTCAGAGAATTTCGATAAGTAGCCGTGGAGATGGACTCGGACCCTACGCAACGAGAAGGTCCCCTTCAGAGACGACGTATCTCGTAACTCCGTCTTGACCGACGATGAAGTGCTCCCAATCGGGCCAATTCAGAAACCCGGCCATGTCTTCCATAGACAGATTGCTCGATCCTGATGGGTGGGTGTGCCACGTACCTACGATTTCAGGGAGATGTTTGAGAAGGTCGTCGCCGCTTACTTCGAAGCCCTCTTCCGGCTTCTCACAAACATTCTTTACTTCGACGATTTCGCCGCTGCGGAGGATAAAGCCGACGCGCTCTTCACCGGGCGTCAGATACTCTCGCAGCTGCGGCATCAATCTTCTCGCGAATGTTTTGAGGCAGATGTTCCATCAGATTGGAAGTCGCGTTTTCAGGCACGAAATCCACGTCTTTGTGACGGAACACGCCTACGGTGAGGTCGCGCCAGCGCCCCGTGTAGGGTTCGACGCACGATGTTCTATAGGCGAAGTGGTGGAGGAAGTTTCCGCCTTCAAGCAAAACACCGGCGTGGTTCGCGACTTTCGACCGGAATGCCATAAGAATAAGGTCGCCAGGACGGTATTCTGAAGGATGAGTATGGACAGCGCGGAACCCCAATCTATGGTAGTTCTGCCCATACAGATCCAATCCGTGGTTCCACCAGTTCTCCGGACGGGCAAAATTCGGGATTGGGATGTCAAAGTTGTCCCAATAGAATCGACGAATCGTCGTCAGACAATCCACTTTCCCATGATTAAACTCGAAGCCGACGAGATGATCGACCTTCAGGTTCACAAGGTCACCGTCGGAAATTCCGGTGGGGTATACATCCGAACCGGAAGTTGGAAATTTGGCCCGTCGATCATGCTTCTCAGCTCGAGGGTGATGGTCTGGTTCGTGATCCACTCCGGCACGCGGGCGACGTACCACATACGTTGCTCGAAGAGATTTACGTCGGCATCCAGATTGCTGCGGAGTACCCGTTTTCTGACAACGGTCGCTCGCTCCAACTTGCCTTCACGGGCCGGCTTATTGAAAACACCGGCAGGGTTGACGAGGACAAGACGGGGCCGACTTTCCTCTTCATTGGCTGAACGCTTATCACCGGTTAGGCGACATGCCGCCCCTTCCCACTCCACTCCTTGCCAAGTAACCGTATCGTTATTCTTGAACCGGACGATTGTCGTCTGGTCGCGCAATCGCAGTTCGAACAGGTCAACGAGCGCACCAGCGTCCAGTTTGTAGGCTTCATCGATATGGCTCGGGGGTGTCGTCACGGCTGCTGGATAAGCTTCACTTCGAACGCCTGGACGAGCCCGTTCTCATTCGGCAGCGGATCAGGAGTTTCGAGGGGATCGGCGAAGCGCACGACAACAACCCCGCGGCGGGGATGATCATACTCAAATCTCTTCCAGAGTCGGTGGCGTTCATAGAACGCCTCCAGCGCAGCCATATTCCGCTGGAGATTGACCTCTTTGTCGAGGTCTCCGCTTCCGTCGGTGAAGTACCACATGGCGGGGAATCGAAGGGTGAACGTCAACTGGTCAGGGGCACGAGGCTCGGACGCGAACTGATAGCCGCCACCGAACTGAACCCGAACACTGCTCTCAGGGTACTTGTCGCTAACGCGATGATATGGGAAGTCGAACTCTTCCACCTGTGCCCTTGACGCGGGAATCTAGTCTCAAGCATAGATGGGGGGAGGTCAGAGGGGGACCAACATGAATTCTATGGGAATTGCCGTAGTTGCGGTGGTGTTGTTGGCCACGTCGGCAGCAGCCAAGGAAAACTACGAGGTCCAGCTGGATCGGGAGACGGTCGTGTCCTACCGACAGCAAATCTCCGATTACATCCTAGAGAACTTCCACGATCCCGAGTCCGTTCAGGATGTGGTGGTGTCCCTTCCCTACCGACCACTCAATTCCGCTTATCCCGACAGCACCGCGATCTGCCTTCAGTTTCGCGCAAGGGTTCCGGCTGGAGGGTTGATGCTTTCGAACTACATTGGTTATTTCAAGAACGACAAGCTCGTGAAGTTCATGGGTGGGCCAGGACGGACGCCCTGCTATGGCATCGCCAGCCCGGTCATTCCGATCTCGGCGCCAACGCAGCAGCAGTACTAGCCGCCGATTGCGATCTGCTTCACCAGCTGCTTGAGGACGCCCTTACGCTGCAGATTATCCGCGACCGTCGCGACGATGTCGTTCGGGCCGGGAGGTGGCACTTGGTCAGGCGACACCACCCACACGTTGAGCGTGCCCATACCAGCTTTGTTGTCGTTCGCGGCCATAGATTCCGACATACGGCGGTTGCCTTGATTGTTCAGGCCGGTCAAGCTGTCGACGCCGATGGCATCCACGGCCGACTTTCGCAGGATGAACTCACCCGGCATGACCTTCCGTAGTGTGCTGTCGCGGCCGGGAATGCCGGTGTTGATGTGCTCGCCGAGGGCCGAACCCTTGGTCGTGCCGAACAGCTGGCTGAGCCAGCCCCCACTACCGCCTCCACTACCCGGAACACCGTCGAGGCCGAGTACGCTCATAATAATCTGGTTCGCGAGCGCCGTCGCGATGATCTGCATCAGGTTGTCGATGACGCTGAGCGCCATGTCACGGAAGGATTCCTTGATCGTCTTCGTGCCGTTAGCGATGCTGACGAAGAAACCAGAGAAGCTCGTCGTCAGGTTATTCAGAACGCTGTTCCACGCCACGCCGACCTGCTCGGCCGCGGAGACCATCTGGCCGTTGGCGTGCATTAGTCCCTGCTGGACCTGCCATAACTGGAAACCATCGTTCATGGCCTGACCAACAGTGGGGCCACCAGACGTCGCGTACTCGGCTTTCTTCCGCTGGGCTTCGGCGATCTTTTCTTCAAGAACCAAACGCTGGCCGGCAATCTCGACCAGACGTTCTCCCGTCGCCTTCTCCTTGTTCAGCTCGGCAAGCTGCTTCTGGAAGTAACCAAGTTTGTCTTCATTGGCCTTCTTCTCGGCCTGGAGAAGCTCGGCGTCCAAGCCGCGGATTGTGCTCGGCAGAGCATTTGAATTCCGGGCAGCTTCCAGACGGAATTTAACGTCCTCGGCAGGACGGTCAAATTCCTTCTCCACCGCCTCGTACTGACGTTCGAGAATTTGGAAGATCTTCCGCTGACCTTCCTCGCGGATGCGACGGACCTCTTCCTTCAGCTCTTCGTCAATCGAGAGGTCGCCATCCAACCGACGCTTGGTGCGCTCTGGATCAGAGTTGAAGTCTTTCGTCGCCGCAATGACCATATTCTCGACGATAGAATTGACCTCGTCGGCGATCTCTTGAATGCGTGCGCCAGGGATATTCGGCGATCGGGACTGCGTGACCAGAGCGTTGATCTGCGTATTGTAGCCGGCCATCTCGGTCTGGAAACCGGCGGTCTGGAATTTGTAGTCCTTCTTGTCCTTCTTCTCTCTGGCTTCGCCAGAAGAAGCGATGACCTTTCCAATTTCAGAATCCAGGGGGCTGACGTTCTTGTGGAACTCCGCAAGAAGATAGGTCTTGATGTCTTCAAGATCTCCCGCGCCCTGCTGCGCCAGCTCGGTGGCGAGTTTGGTGATCTGAGCTTCGATGCCAGACTTATAGAGTTGCAAATAACCTTCGAGATTCTTAGCCGCTTCCTCACGCTCAGTGGGGTCCTTGATGCCGGACAACTGTGAGGTCGGGTAAAGACGCGAGACGTTGCGACCAAGAAGACCGCGCTCGGCCCCCTCCTTGAGGGCGATTGCCTGACCGAGACGGTAAGTGTTTCCATCGATCGCGTACTTGGTCGACTCGAGATTGTTGATGTTGGCGTTCTGGGTCTTGATGAGCCCGTAAGCCAGCTTCAGCTGCTCGGTCGCGTACTCGTCGGCTTTGTTACGTTCAATCGCCTCATTCAGTTTGACGAGCAAACCGCTTAGGACATTGAAACCTTCACCGGCTTTTTCCTTACCGGAGAGGATAGAGACAGCCTGTCCGAAGGCCGGTTCGGAGCTTGCGAGACGACGCGCCTTGATGCTCTGGAAACGGTTAAGGTCGCCGATGTTGGACGACCGGTCTCCGAGCTGCTGTCGCTCAAGGGCCAGCTTATTCTGCAGCTCCTGCTGCTGAAGCATCAGCTGGTCAGGAAGCGCCTTTCGCTGGGCCTCTTCGAGACGGGTCAATGCGCCGATCAGCTCCTCGACGCCGTCTGTGGTCGTGCTAAGGGAAAGGCCCCACTCGGAATAAGCAGCTTTAAGTTCGAGAACCATGCTTCGCCGCGCGGCGTCGTCATTGTCCAATTCATCGTACCGATCGTAAAGGACCTTCATCCTCTCCGAGATCGAGCTGATGCGGCTCTCTGTTTCGGACGCCGCTCCACCGAGTTCGTTGACTTTCCCAGAGACCTCGTCAATTGCCTTCGCAGTCGACTGTGCGGCCGTCTCCCACACGGCAAAGGCCGTGACAGCGGCCGCGGCCAGCCCCGCAATCATCAGCGCCGGGTGGCCCTTCACAAACGACAGCAGGCCTCCCAGGCCACCAACCGCGCCGACCGCCGATCCGCCGGCCATCGTAGCCATGAGAACGCGCGCTGCGACGGTGGTGCTGAGAAGAACAGTCCGAAGCTGGCCGAAATTCTTCACCAGGAAAACAAGAGGAGACACCACGGCCCAAGTGCCGAGACCAGCCAGCGCTGCGGAGAGCGGGATCGTAAACCAGGTTGCGTCCTGCATTCCTCGGGCGAGTGCCGTCGCGCCTTTCAGAATCTCCTTCAGGATACTGATGGTCGGCCGGAAGGCAGTGTATGCCGAGCTGGCAACCGTCGAAGCGAAGTTGTCCCAGATATTACCGAGAGCCTCCATCTGGGTGGCATTGGCCTTGGCCGCTGCCTCCGTAACGACAATGCCATCATGGAGCTGATGGATGTACGTGAGGTTCTTGCTGATTGCCGAGAAGGCGGAAACAGCACGAACCTCGAACGCTTCAACGGCATCTGCCGTCGTAAACCCAGCATCTCTGAGGGTATGCATCACCCCCGTGAACCCTTTGGTTTTGATGTCGACGTCGGCGGTCGTCAAACCAATACGAGTAAGAATTTTGAGGAATTCCTTACTCGGATTCATGATGTCGATCATCAACTGCCGGAGGCCGGTGCCCAGCGTCGAACCCGACTTAATACCTGCGTTTGAGAGACCGGCGAGGACCGCCGTAAGTTCGGTGTAAGTGACCCCCGCGTCGGCTGCGATGTTGGCAGAATACTGGATGCCGAGTGACAGCTTCTCCATCGTCAGCTTCGACAGGTTCAGCGCGGACGTCATGACATTCGCGATGTTGGCCGTCTCGGAGGCTTCAAGATTAAACACACCAAGAGTCGAAGTGACCACGTCCACCGAGGTCTGAAGATCGGTACCCGAGGCCGTGGCGAGCAAGACTACTGACTCGATGGACTTCTTAACCTGCGCGGTCGACAGACCCGCCTGACCGAGGACGGTTGCGGCTTTGGCAACTTCTAGAGCTGAGAACTTAGATCCGCTGGCAACAGCAAACAGCTGCTGCTCGAAGCCTTCCATTTCCGAATTCGTGGTCTGGGTGATAGCCTGGAACTGCTTCAGCTCTCGGTCGATCTCCACGATTTGGTTTTTGAGATAGTTTGCGGCTCCAATACCGGCGCCGAGAACCAGGTAGTTGCGGAGGATCGCGCCCTGAATTTGCAGGAAGTCCGATCCACCGTTGTTTGTTATCCGGCCGAGTGTGCCAGCGTTGCGAACTGTGTCATCCCCATATCGCAGCCTGGCTCGTGAATTTGCCTCGGACTGAGCCGCTCCCGTAAGCCGAGCACGGAGAGATTCGGGGTCTGAACGTAGGGTTTTAATTTGCCTCTGCAGATCAGCCGTTGCGCGGCGAATATCCAACTGCTCGGCAGATGAGTCCTTGATCAACTGGCTAAGGCGGAAACTTTCATTGGCATCCTTCGCACGAATGACGCCGGGTGAAGAGTTTCGAAGACGGGACGCCAGACGCTGCTGTGTCAGATTGGCGCCTGCCTCAACCTGCGCCTTCGATGTCTTCATCACCCTCTCAGCGGCCCTGGTGTGCGCCTCAACTAGACGAGCGGTGACCTGCTCCATCGATGTATTAAGTTCGAGGATCTTCCTCTTCACCAAAGCTTCGGTGCGCTGGGTTTCCTTGGAGCCACGGGAGAGGCTGTCGAGTAGCGATCGGTCACCCTTCGTATACTTCGAAGCAATGACCTGACCATCGATGTTGATTTTGGAGAGCTGATTGAGCTGCTTTTGAGCGCCGGCTACCGACTTGATAACGCCGTCGATGGATGCCTTGAGCTGGTCAAACTCTTTACGGGCCTGCTCAGCTTGAGCGAATACATTTAAACCAATCGACCCGTTTTCACCGGCCACTTAAAGCATCCACCGCGCCTAAGAACTCGGAGAAGGTTTCAGGTTGATGGACCTCCTCCTTCCCGCCGCCCAGCGCTTGGGCGGCGACGAGGGCGAAGTTCTCTAATTGCTGAGAGGACTTCGCCAATTCGTACTGCATTTGGATTCTCACCAACGAGGTGAGATCCTCGTAGGTGTGACTCCAGTAAACTTCTGTGAGAGAGCTTGGGCGGCAGTTAAGCGCCCATACAATACTCTCCTGAAATGTTAAGCCGGCGAACCATCCGATGAGGACTGAGGGGCCAGCTCCCTGAAGTCCTTTTCGTACTTCTTCTGGTTGGCCAGCGTTCGCTGGGTGGAACGAAGAAAAAAAGCGATCAGATGATCCTGCACCCAAGCCAGCAGATCTTCGATCTTCTCAAGCTCGGCATCGATGTCTTCCGCGTCGAATTCTTTCGTCACCTTACCGCTGGGTTTACGTTCCGCGAGAGTCGCGGCGAGGACTTTGTTACGAAGTTCCGGGTCCAGCTGAATCATGGAAGCTTCGGTCGGGTCCTGGCAGAGCGAGGTCAATGCATTCAGCAGACCGTAGCTCATCAGGATTTCTCGATCTTTGGAATTCACCTTGATCGAGAACTTGGGTTCAATGCTCACGCTGTGAGTTTCTCCAAAAGAAAAAGGCCTCCGTCATGTAATGACGGAGGCCTAAGTGAGCAAGCGTACTATTCGGCTCTTACTTACCCGAGAGGCCGATCATTACCTTTGTTCCATAGGTGGAATAGAACGGATCACCGGGGACGCCGGCGTAAGGCGTAAACTCGAACGGAAGGTTCGAGAAGTTCTCGGTGTCGAAGCTGACAGAGAAGCCCTTGGTGATCTTGATCTTCGGGAAAAGCAGCACGACAGGCGAGCCATCTTTCGGAAGAGTACCAACCACTTTGGCCGCGAGGGTCGCCTGAACGACGGAGCCGCCAATCTCAACCTTGTTGGCCTTGGCCACCTTGGACCCGGCGGCGAAGGTCACACCCGTCGGGACCGAGAAACCGGTGGCGATACCGATCGTAGTCTTACCGGTGTTGAGTGCGACGGACGACGCCTTGACGACGTGAACCTTGTCGTCTGCTTCCTGGATGTAAACGAATTCGCCAACGTCGATCTCGGCATCAAGATCGCCGTTCACGACGAAGGTCGTGTCGGACGAATCGACTTCAGCATCGAGCGGAAGGATCGTGCTCGCGTTTTCGAACGTCGCGCCAGAGGCGTCGAGGCCGGCCGCGTAAGCCAGGTTTCGGGAGGTGAACTCGTAACCTTCGAAAGAGGCTTTCAGACCGTGTGAGTTCTTGACCGACATCACGACATCATTGGTGATGCCCTGCGTCAGTTCAACGAACGTCGGGTCTGCGGTCACGACGAAACGCTTCACCAGACCGAGCGAATGCTTATCGGGCTGAAGCTTGTGGAGGTCGGCCATCGGACCAACCATGACGGTCGCGTTGGCGAGCAGAAAAGAGTCTGTACGGGCGGTGCCGGCCATAATGATCAGGTCCTTTTGGCGTAGAAATTCGGACCCTTGATACGTCGGCTCTTGTACTTATATTTGCTATGTAGTACCGCCTCGGAAAGATTCGGAATGAATCGTACAGCTCAACACACCATCAGAATGACAGAAGACTTGGCCGACTGCTTGAAAACGAGAGCACGGCACAACAACAGGTCCATCAGCGCCGAATGCGTTTTTCTTATAGAAGCCGCATTGGCCGCGGAGTTCGAAGCTCCTATCGGTCTGCTTCGTGCTCTTATGCTTGAATCTCAAGCAGCGCAGTCGCCTGAACAAACTGCCAAGGCCTGATCGTCGCTCGGCCTACAGGCGCCAGCATGGTGCCTGAAGCAATGACCATCTTATTCAGCAACGAAGTCGTTGCGGCGTCGTAATACTCGACCGTCTTAGTCGGTCGCATCTTCTCGAATGCCATGTTCAGACCATCGCGCAGACGAAAAAGGTTCTCGTCACCATAGGTCGAAACCGCGATCGCGAACGTCACTTCAATCACATTCTCTGACTCGACAAACGCGAGCCCGTGCGGTCCTAAAAGGTCACTGTTCGGCAGCTCCTGCGTTTCCGCGTGAGCATCCCAATCATAGAACTGGAAAGCCCCATCCGGAATCGTGGAATTAATTTCCTCGATGAGGGCTTGAGCAAACTTCACGACCGAGCCGTGAAGGTTTCGGTACATCATAGACGGCCTCTCGATCCCTGGAAGGAATTGGCAACGGCCTTCCGTAGAAGGCTTGGAATACGCTCATAGGCCCACCACGCGATGGTGGGGCCGACCAGCGGGCGGTTAACCGTGCCTCCATTAGGGAAAGACGGCCCGCGGAGTTTGAATTCAGGCGCCGACGGAAACAGCATCCGCTCGAGCCCTTGAGTCTTGCCGGCGTCGGAGACTTCACCAGTTGATAGTGCGTGCAGTCGATATGGTGTGATCTTCGGCATGATCCGAATGATCATCTGCCCCAGCACGTCCCGACCGAGTTGGCCACGCTCTTTGAGATTGGCCCACGACTTCTTCCCGTAGTCGGCCTTGTAGCTGATCTGTACGCCACCCGTGCGAGCCACGAGCTTTCCGTTGGCTTTCTGCATCTTCGACCGAAGCTCGCCGGTATGCAGGAATAATCTGTAGGAGTTCCGCAGATACCCGGATTTTATCTTGTGCCTTACCGTTCGAGGCGACAGCTCCTTCCAAACCATGCCACCATCAAGACCGCCGGAGATGACTGCCATAATGTCCACTCCCCCAGGCTGATCAGGAAGACCAATCAGCTTCTGGGTAATGAACGGGGTGATCTTCTCGATCTCCTGGTTGCCGGCCCGCTCCATCCGGCGCCGAAGCAGTTCGACCGCTCTAAAGGATTGAGCGCGAACGTCCTTGTCCATCGCGTCCATGATGTCCTGAGCGATATATGCAGCCGTCTCGGCATTCGGCACCATCTTGCGGTATTTGCCACCGATACGGACCTCGATCGTCATTACTGGATCTCAACCAGCTTCACACCGAGTAGCTCATCGATGCGCTTCACGATCATATTATTGAACTTGTCCCCCAACTGCAGCGCCGCGGATGTGATGACGCGGCGCGTCTCTTCGCGGGCGTTTGTTTGCCGATCAGGGAATTCACGTCCGGTGGGCTCCATGAGACACCAAACCGTGCCGAGACTTGTAAACGTGTTGCTACGGTTCAGGCCCGTCAGAAGGTCGACCACGGAAGCCGCCCGAGCCCAAGGAACCTGATGAGTCAACTGAAACAACCGGTGGACGCGATAAACATCTCCGAAGCCATGATCGGCGATCAGGAAGCGCCGGCCATTTCCATCGAGCATGATCGCCCCAATCGGGACCGAACTATCGAGCGGCAGACGGAGGAGAAGGCGGGGAGACGTGAACTCGTAGCTCGGAACCGAGCCTTCTTCCGCGGGATGAATCGTGCCGCTGAATTCGAGGCCGGTGTCGAGCTTGTAAATCGAACGGAAATTCGCGGCGACGGCGCCAAGATGAGGCACGGCTTAGGCCCCCGTAATGGGGTCGACCGGTGTGGTGAGGACCAGCAGAGGATTGTCCCCCTCGGAACGGCCGGTAACGAGGTTCAGAGCCTCCGTAAGAAGCGACTGGGTCTCACCATAAAGCTTGCTGAAGTCCTTGATCGGGGCACGATCAAAGGTCAGAGGTCCGTCGGACTGGCGCTGCGCTACGCGAAGCTGGAGGCTCGGGAGAACGCTCAGAGCCGCCGCGTAGAGGATCGCCATATTGGCAGAAACCTCGACCTTAGTTCCGGCAGCGAGCGCCGCGGCGAGTTCGGTCTGACCGACGATGCTTTCGATGGTGAGAAACGCTTCGAAGATGTCGATGTCGCCGTCAGGAAGCTCACTGGCATTGACGCCACAGTAAGAGCGCACATCCGCAGGCGAAGCCGAGTAGTTGATAAAAGGCACCAGACGAACCGGAATCCGCAGAGTGTGCGGCATACCCCCGTGGACGAAACGCACGATGACAGTGAGTTTCGAGAACCGACCGGAGGAGATCGACGTATAGGTCTGGGAAATTGAGATGATCGTCCGGGTCGTTGTGGGACCCGTCGAAAGGGGGACGTCAATCAGGCCGGTGATAGGTTCACCGGCCTGATCGTAAACAGTGTAGACCGCGGTTCCGGAGTCAGGAACTTTCGGGTCGCCGCTGACGGTGAAGAAGACCGGGACGGCGATGGAAAGTCCTGCAAGGAAATCCATCAGTCGGCCTTCTCTTCCTCGATCTCGGCCTTGTCTTCGTCAGCTTTGGCTTTGCCCTTGCCGCGCTTCTTCGGAGCCTTTTCAGGTTCCGGTTGGCCTTCGACTTCGACGCCGTAAGAGGCCAGGAAGCTTTCGAGAAGAAGGGTCTGGTCACCCTTACATTCTTCCGCGTATTTGCGGAGTTCCTCGTCAGTCGCCTCGTCATTGACCTGGGCGACTACCCGCACCTGACCGATGGCCGCGCGCGAGCTGAGGAAGGGGGACTCGTCGGTGACCGTCAGGCCGTCATATCGAATGACTTTTCCGTTGGTCGGATCGAGGAGTTGGAAATCACCAGTGGTTTCGACAATCAGTTTCATGAGGGATTAAGGGGGCGCTTTTGGCGCCCCCTCCTTTCCTTAGCCGCCGAAGTTGTAGATCGAACGGGTGTCACCGAACGGGAGGCGGTAACCGGAGTTCTCCGTCTTCACGTAGGTGATCGACTGGTTCTGGATCGACCGCTCGGACTCTTCGATCAGAGAACCGGCTTCGATCAGCTCTTCGATCGTGTCGCCACGCGAATAGCCGACGAGCTGGTTGTCCGGAACGCCGCTCGAAAGAGCGAAGTTGATCGTGCCCTGCAGGAGCGGGACACCACGGATCTGGAAGCCCATGTTGGCCAGCTGCTCGGCATCCGTGGCAACCTTATCCGACGTCGGAACGCCGAACATGATCAACCACTGAATGTAAGCGTCCCAGTTGCCGAGGACGGTGTCGATCGGCGTGCCGGCCTTCGCGCGGGCAATGAGCCAGCGGACGAGGTGCTGATACGAGATCTTACCGTTGGTGGCGTTGGTGCCGACCGCAGTGTTGAAGGACGACTGAGCCACAACGCCGGCCGCGGCGTGAACGCCGTCACCGTTGATGAGAACTTCCGTCGCCGCCCAAACCTTCGAGCGTTCGGTTTCACGGGCCATACGGATCGCGTACGGGGTCAGCAAGTCGAGGCGAGCCCGACGGCTGAATTCGTACGAGGTACGATAACCCGAACCATGCTTGAAGAACTGAACCGAGTTCTGCGTGGTGCGGATCGTCTTCACGCGGACGCGGGACAGTTCCGCGACGGCGTGCGAGCCCTGATAGTCGGCTTCCTTATCATCGATAACCGTCGAGATCAGCTCAACACCGGCGACGGTACGCGAAGTACCGACGATGGACTTGACGTTCTCAAAGGTATCCTGGCGGTATTTCCAGCGAACCATATCATCCACGACCTCTGGGAAGAGGGCACGGGTGCCGGGGAACGTCTGGAAGGTGTCCGACGCGAGGTCGAGCACCACACCCTGTTCGAAGTTGTCGTTGACCGGGAGGCCGAGGAACGACAGAGCGGCTTCATAGCCACCGAGGAGACCCTGGCTGTCCGCGAACTGGTCGGGGTTATCCGAACCGCGGACGTCGATACCAAGGGTCAGGAAGTCGCGCAGACCGAGACCGAACTCCTTCGCTTCCGCGACGAGTTTGATCGCCGCTTCAGCAGAAGCGGCCGGGCTGTCGCTGCGGAGCGGGGCAAGTTCCTGAACCTTGCGGCGCTTGAGCTGATGCAGTGGACGAGACATTTTGTTGTTTTTCCCCTTGGATTAGACCTGAGCCACGACGACTTCAGTCGCCAGGACTTCGACGACGATGTTGTATTTACCGTAGTCGTCGTCAGCGACGACCTTTGCACGCACGGCGCCGGCCGTGCCGTCACCACAGACCGACTGGCCGATGGTGATGGTTTCACCCGCGCCCTTCGGCAGAGTGTTGATGAAGCGCAGAGCCACCGTCCCGACGAGCTGGCCTTCGACCTTGCGGTCTTCAACCACTTCCAGACGGCCGATGATCGCATCGCCGTCACCGACGAGCTTCACGGTGTTCGCAGCGGCGCCAAATGCGACCGCCTTACCCTCGTCGGCCTTGGTGATGCCGTTCGCGAGCTTGAACGTGAACAGGGAGTCCTCGAAGTGGAAACCCTGCAGGGAGACTTTGTTATGAAACGACGTAGGCATATTTTTCTTTTGCTCCTGGGATTACCGAGGACGGTTGGTGCGGAACGCCGACACACCCTTCGGGGTGTCAGGGGTTTTGAGAGAGTCGGCCGGCTTGGCACGACCGCCAGCGACGAGAGCCGCTGCCAGCCCCTCGGTCGTTTCGGTGATGAGGGAGACGATCCCCTGAATATCTGCCGGAACCTCGGCATCGACTTTACCGCTGGCCGTAAGGACTTTCTGAGCAACACCCTTCAGGGCTTCCGTCGCGGCAGTCAGGTCAGCCTGGGTCGACTCGATCGTGGCGTTCGCCTCGGTGAGCTTCGCCGCAACATCATCCGCGGTGGCGGCTTCGAGCTTCGTCCGAACATCGGCCAGTTCGGCGGTCAGCGTTTCGATCTGGGCATTCGCCGACGTGGCTTCCGCCTGCGAAAGAGCCAGCTTGGACGTCTTGTCCGTCAGCTGGGTCATCAGTTTTTCAAAATCCACGGTGGGACTCCCTTCAGCTACTGCCGTCAGCACAAGGACATTCGGGTCCAAGCCGCTGGCGGCGAGGCGCTGGAAATTTGCGGACCCGAAATGAGATTGTTCGCGCGAGACGATCTTCGCCTTCTGGGCGCCGCCACGATGGACGAGAGACATCTCGAAAAATTCTGAGAGACCAACGAGGCGCGCGAACACACCGTCCTGACCAAGCTTGTTGCCGTCCGGGTCGGTGCCGGTCCAAAGATGCTCGAACGTCGCGTCAGGGCCGTAGAAGTCGAAACCGGAGGCGCTCGAGAGCAGCTTCTTGGACAGGATCGAGACCGAGACCTGATCAACTGTCCCGCGTTCGATCTGACCGATCAGATCCGCGTGCGTTGGGTCGACGAAAAAGAGAGTGCGAAGTTCGCTGTAGTCCCCGCGGTCGATGACCTCGCCGTGGAATACCCGGCCAACCGGGAGCACTTCGGTGTTGTGCATGATCTGCACAGGACGGCTTTCAGCGGCGAGCGCCGCGGCCATCTCAACAAGCAGATTCCGCTCGGCTTGAGCGTTCAAGAACAGAGTGTGACGTTTGCGAATTGGGAGCGTGTTAAAAGCCGCTGCCTCGAACACCACAACGTCGTCGACATTTACATCGTCACCGACGGCGGCTTTTAGCTTCGCAATGATTTCTGCCGTTTTGGCAATCTGCTTCATAGCAGACGGAACATGATCACGCCGAATTACACTTACAAATCTGTGCAGACTCGGAACGATTCGGTTCGAGGCTAGTCAGGCCTTATAGGTGCCGAAAAACACATCCCAGATCGGGGACGTGACCCCGTAATTATACCGCCACTGACGATGGTGAATGTCATGGGCGGTTGTCAGCTCGCCGAAGCTTTCCGGGTGATGATGCATCCCTTCGTGCACCAAGACGTACGCGCCATAGCCGACTAGATGACCGGCCACGAATCCGATGCCGATCGTACCCGCCAAAAGGTAGCCGACTGTGAGGGCTGCGGTTGCGATGATACCCGCCGCCGGATATGGGATACCCATGCCGTCGAGCGGATTTCGGTGATGAATCGCGTGATACCGAGGGAACCATCCATGTAGGATGAACCGGTGCACCAGATACTCGGCCAAGGTCCAGGAAACGAGACCAACGAGCCCCGCTACGAAGCTCATTTGTATCCAAGTCCCAATAGGATAAGTGCTGCCACCACCCCGGCGCTGCCGACGAATTCGAGGACCGTGGCGAGCTGTTGTCGCGTCACGAGATTACCCCCTCGCCGCGCTTGTTCGGCACCCAAGGGCGATCCTCGATTATTCGCTTGTTCCCCTGCACGCTTTCCATGCGAAGGATCAGACCCGACCCCTTGCAATCTCCGCAGGTATCGTAGCCGAAGGTCATCTCGGCAGCGTCAGTCCAGCTCTCGCCGCCGGCGCCTTCGCATCCAGGACAAAGATGAATTTCACCACCGTCTCTCAGCGCGCCCATTATTCGATCTCCTATAGGTGTGCGATCTCGTCGCCTGATTCCTCATCGATCTCGTAAGTGTCCCAAGGAGGTGTCATTACGGCCCACCCTGATCCATAAGGAGAAGAGCTGCCTTGATCGCCTTCGAACGACTGGCGTTCGGATTTCCCTCCGGGGAGAGACTTCGACCCAGAGGATCGCTGTTTGAGGTCGGTCCCTTGCCGCCCCCCGCCTCGCCCCCCGCCGGTGCGGGCGTGAGGAAGCCAGTACCCGAAAGTTCCGGGGCGCCGTCGGGCGGAAGACGCCCATACATAAGGAGATGATATTCTTCGTCCGTGATCAGGCCATCGGACAGGTCTTGCCGAAGACGCTGAGATTTGAGCATCAGCTGCGGCTCGAGTTCGAGATCCGGTCGCAGCTCAGCATGTCGGAAGGTAACTTCCGCCCAACCCTGAAATCCGTTCGAGTGAAGAATGAAATTGCCGACCTTGGTCAGAATGTCAGCGATCGGCTCATTCAACTCGTCAGCATTCATCGCCGCGATACGGGCTTCGACCGACGAGGTGTTCACACCACTCTCGCCGCGGCCGATGACCGTCGACATGGTCTTCAGGCCGGCCTGGTTCTGGGCGTTGAGGGTCTGAATCACCGAGGAGATGTCGACCGCCATGCCGGGCTGACGGTCATTGATGATTTTGGGTTCTACAGAGTCGAAATGGACGATGGCCTGATCGGCGCGCATCGTGGCGAAGGAAGACTGAATCTCCGCCAGTCGAGAGGCCATGTAACTCTTGAGCTGGACCTGATCGGCCTTGATGTTGGCCGGAGCGTTCTTGAGGAGGACCTCCTCGACGACTTTGACGTCCAGCCGCGGATAGCCGGTGACCTGCATGATCCGATAGAGGTCATTGATGACCTGCTGACGCGCAGCGATCGTGTTGATTGCCGCGACGAAATAGGACCAGCTGTAGATGTTGGTCGGGTCTCGGCGGAAGTGCGAGACGAAGAAGGTCGGAATGTCGAGGTTGATCTCGTCGTTCGAACCCTCGGGCTTCTGGATCGGCTTATACTCTCCGGACTTCTTCTCTCGCCACTCGACATCAGCCATATCGACCTGTCGAAGCTCCGACGGCGCGAGCTTATCGCTCAGCACCAACTCAACACCGACTGACCCCCGAAGGAGAGCCATATATCGGAGGTTCTCACAAACCTGCTTCATGCTCGGCTTCAGTTGGAAACCAAGGCTGTAGTCGGTGACCGTCGAGAGCAATTTGAATGCGGTCTGGAGTTGCTTGGTCGCCTCGCGGTCAATTTGACCATCGACGGTGCGAGCGAGAAGCAGCATCTCCGTATTGGACATCGTCAGGTAGGCATTGAGCGCCGCCGAGACATCAGGGTCCGTCTTGAACAGTTCCTGTAGAAGAACCCGGCTATCGTTAGCCTGACGAGACGAGAAAAGGTCGGTGAGGTGTTCCCGATATTGCGGGACGGTCAATACGCCATCGTTGGCGTTCGGATCAAAGGTTGCAGAAAGGCCTACCCCGCCCTTCTTTCCCTTCTTTTTAGGTAGGACCCAAGTAAAAAGGGATCCAAAGTTTAGGGCCACCGATTAAAAGCCTTCTCGATGCAATCCGATTGATATGGGTTTCCCGCTTGGGCGTTTTAGGCCCAGGTGCGACTCGTTATGAGTCGGAATGTTCACTGTAATGACGCTGGACATAATGCGGTTCTCGGTCAGATCCTGAAAATCCTGAATTGTTTTCAGCTTGAACGCCGCCTTGAGGAAGCCGAGTGCGTGGAAGAAATGGTCGTTCCCAGTGAGCTTTTGCCATTTGGCCGGCTCCTCGGCCGACTCAATGCGGACCATGTCCTGCAAGTGCTCGATGATCAGCCGCTCGTACTGGGTATAACCGGTGAAAGCCCACTGCTTCTTACGGATGGACGACACCACGGCGTCGATGATCTGTGTCCGATTGACCTGGACGTGGCTAAATGCTTCGAACTCGTCGAGCACTAGATTCATGGAAGCTGCACCGCGGTACTCGACCGGAGCAATCCTGCCGTGGGTCGAATCTCGCAACTCGTTGGCCGTCGGAGTGTAGGGATGGCGATCGAGAGCGCCGGTTACGATCGTGTATTGTTCACCGAGCTGCTTGATCCGCTCAACGAGCTTGTCGGCGTGGATCTGTTCCCAGCCAAAGACAACATCGGGCGTGCCGTAAACAAGATGGCAGATCTGACCGACGTCGATCCCGATACCAATTTCCTGCGGAAGAGTATCCGGCTTCGAGGCGCCGGCCATTACCGCTCGGACATCGGCCTCGCTCAGACGAGCGTTCGAGTCGTTGTAGGGTTCCCCGAGAACTGTGTTGTACCAGCCGCGTAGATTTTCCTGCTGTTTCATCTTCAGCAGCTGGCCGACGATATAAGGAACCGTCAGTCGAGGGGTAGCAAATGGCCGTACCCGGTAGCCACGGGCTCGCCGGCTGGGGAATTTGGCCACCCACTGGCGCAGAGAGGGATTGCCCAGGTCGAGCGGCGCCGAACACTTCTCACATCGCACATACGCTTCTTCGAGAGCAATTTTCGCTGCCATATCGACGTCGATCTCCGAAAGATCGTTCAAATCGGAGCTTAAACCCGGCAAACAGATGAATTTCGGCGTGAAAACCGGGTCGTTCCAGTGATTGCAGCGGGTGCAGCGGCAAAGATATTCGTGCTGATCGGAGGCCTTGAACTTCGCGTCGATACCAAATCCGACGAATGTTGGAGTCGAAAATCCCTGCGTGATCTTGAAATCGGAGTTCTGGAGACGCGACTGGAAGAGACCGAGCATTGCTGGGTCCGACAAGTCGACTTCATCATGCACAAGCATGTCGGCTGAGATCGAAGTGGCGTCACCTTCGGTGTTGCCGGTGAAATATCCGAAGGACTGGTCGATTTGGTAGAGGCCCATCGACCGGATGGGTTTTTCAATGCCGCCCTGGTTAAAGACCGGCTCGCTGTCCATCAATGGTTTGAAGCGGGTCTGAGAGACGCGCTTGTACATCTTGTCATTCGGAAGGGTGAAGATGCCGGTGACGGCGGTGTTTCTCTTCAGGAACCCGCCATATTTGCGGAGCTGAACTTCGGTAAGGCCGATCTGGGAGCACTTGATGCACGACAGGTCGGGGTGCATGTCATCGGCGATCTGTCTTTGGAATTCGTACTCATGAAACGAGAACGGTCGCTTCTTCAGCGTTGTGTTTTTCTCGATCCAGTTCGACATGGACATAGATGTCCGGTCATCGGAAAACTTCGAATCGAGGAGGTTTGAGAAATCCGAGAGAAAAGCATTTCCGGACACTGTCGTTACATAGGAACGACTTCTTCGAACGCAATTCAGTAGGAATGGAAGCGAAGTTGGAACGACATTTCGTTGCCTAAACCCAAGGGGAAACTATGTCAGGCTTCCAAAGAGGACCTGAATGTTCTTCCCAAAGATTACCGAAGACACTTTCCGCCCATTGAAGGCGGCAGCAGACCTCGCGAGGCATCACGAGGGCTATTTAGACAGCCCAGATTGTCCCTACTCGGACGAAATCAAGGAATTTCTCCGAGCACGTCAAGTCGCAATTCAGACCCAAAAAGCCGACATTTTTGACGTTGAAGGGGACAAAAACGAGATCATCGAGCGCGAGATCACCGGCCTAATCAACGAACTGAAGCAGTTCGGCACTCAGCTGACGAACAAGGATCACTCCGAAAAGATCCAGTTCTTCAAGACCTACACGGGTGTTCTGGAGAAGCTCGTCGTTCTGAAGGAGCGGGTCTTCAACATTCAGGAAATGGCGACGTTCCAGTCGGTCGTGATCCGCCTCATGGAGGAGGTTCTCTCCAAGGATCAAATCGCTGAGCTGATGAGCCGTCTCCGCAATCTCAAATCGGTTTCCCAATGAACAATATCTTCGCGAATGAGGCGCCGCGCTATTGGGCGGCCGGCCTCCCCGTTATTCCGCTTCGTGTTCGGGACAAGATGCCTGCGATCAATCGCTGGCAGCTGTTCGCTGACACGATGCCGACCGAGGATCAGAAGGAAGAATGGCTGCTCGTTTATCATAACGGCAACATTGGCCTTCCGCTCGGCCCGCAGTCCAACATCGTCGCGATCGACATCGATACCGATGACCCGAAGGTGCTCGCCGTTCTCGAGCGCGTCCTTCCGAAGTCGCCCTGGAAGCGTATCGGACGCAAGGGCTGCGTCATGGCCTACCGCTATAATGGTCAGCGCACCTTCCGTCTGAAGTTCGCCAACGGTGAAATGCTCTGCGAGTGTCTCTCGAAAGGCACCCAGTTCGTTCTACCCCCCTCGATCCATCCGACGACCCAGCTCCCCTATCAGGCCAACGGGCACCTGCTCGACGTTTTGTCGATCCTCCCGCTCCTGCCCCGTGACATCGAGTCCATCCTTCGTGGAGCGCTCGAAGATGAGGGTATCGAGCTATCTTCGGGCACTCAGACTCGCGTTTCGACGTTCGTCCCCTCCGGCGCCCGCGACAACGCGATGGTTGCCCACGCCGGTATCCTGGCTCGGGCGATCACCCGCGGTGAACGGACCCTGATCGAGGCCCTCGATGAGATCGGGGAATGGGTTGATAGCTTCGTCGAACGGGTGGCCGGCGACGACATCAGCCGTGAGAAGGCCCAGCAAAAGGTCATCGAGTTCCTTGTCCGAGACGTTCTCGGCGAACGAAAGCGCACACTCCCCGAAGGTTGGGACACCGGGCTGTCGGGTGAGGACAAGGAGAAGCTCGGCCTCAACTTCGAGGAAGAAAACGAGCGCTGGGAAGCAATCAAAATCCGCAATTACATGCAGGCGGAATTCCAGAAGATAAGCGAGCCCAACTCGTCGGCTTGGATGTCGACGGTCGAGTTCGTTCTGGCGCGCATCGCGGCCGCGGACCTCTCCTCACTGGAAGAGGACCAGATGCTGCAGACGATCACCAACCTGTCGAACAAGCAGATCACTCTGACCGCTCTTCGGAAGCGGCTGCGGGAACTCCGGCAGGGTGAAATCGAAGGCAACGACCACGCCGAGATCGCCAATGCCGTAATCACTGAGATGTCTCATTTCGGTGAAATCCGGTTCTTTGGCTCAAGGTTCTGGCAATGGCGGGGTGCCTGTTGGGAGCCCTTGCAGGAGGGTCATATCCTTCGGGTCATTGCCGAGGACTTCGGCCACTATCCTGCGGCCAAGAAGCAGAACGACCACCGCGGCATCGTAAAGACGATGGCCTCGTTGCTCGAAAAGGACCTGAAGCAGATTGCGCTCTCAGGCGTGAACTTCGCGAACGGCTTCCTGACCGAGGACCTCGAACTGCATCCGCATAATCCGGACCACGGCCTGACCTATGTCCTGCCATACCGGTACATGCCGGAGGACGCCGGCCGCTGCCCGCTGTTCACCCAGTATCTGCACGATGCGTGGGGCGAGAACCCGGACTTTCAGGACAAAATCTCCTCACTGCAGGAGATGATGGCCGCGACCATGTTCGGGCTCGCCCCCAAGTTCCAGCGGGTCTGCTGCCTGCTCGGGCCGGGCGGGACCGGCAAAACGACGCTGGCAAAGATCATGATGGAGCTTCTGCCGGATGACGCGGTCTCGTATGTGCCGCCGCACGACTGGAGCGACCGCTTTCAGCCGACCATGATGCTGAACAAGATCATGAACTTCTGCGGCGAGCTATCGGAGTCGAAGCTGATTGATGGTGAGAAGTTCAAGCTCATCGTCGAAGGCGCCGAGATCAATGGCCAGCTCAAGGGTCAGCAGATCTTCAAGTTCCGGCCGATTGCGGCTCAGTGGTTCGCAGCGAACCATCTGCCCAAGAGTCGAGACCACTCCGACGGGTTCACCCGCCGGTGGCTGTTCCTCGAATTCACTCGCGTTATTCCTCGTGAACAGCGGGACGTCGATTTTGCCGTCCGGGTGGCGAACGAAGAACGGGAAGCGATCGCGTCATGGGCTGTACAGGCAATCCTGCGGCTGAAGGAAAATCAGGATTACACGATCCCGATGTCCCATGTCGTCCGCGTGGAAGAGGTGTCGAACTCGATCAACTCTGTCCGTTATTTTCTCACGGGCAGCAATCAGGTTCGGGTCGGGATCGCTGCCCATCAGGGATCGAAGGAGACCCGCGTTTCCGAAGCCAAGTTGCACGAAAAGTATTACAGTTTCTGTCTCGGTTCGGCGGGTGTCCAGCCTGTTGGGCTGCAGACGTTTCGGCAGCGGATGCGCGACTTAAAAGTGAGCTTGGGGTTCGACATCATCATGGGCAAGGAAACGGCCGGCCCCCCGTCGGTCGAATACGAGTTCATCACAATTGTGGAAACGAAGCGCACGTAACTGTATGGACGAGGACCTGGGAAACTTATGAGTGTCATCTACGACGTGAAGGACCTGGAACAGGATCTGAGGGAGACGGTGGCTGAGGCCCTTGCCGATGAAATCCCGGCCGGCCGAGTAATCGGAGTTCTTCTTATGGAAGCGTGGCGTTTGAGGATTGCGACCTCGACGAATTTGTCAGAAGTCTACGTGGACTTCGCAAGCGCTATGGCGGATGTTTTCCGGACGGGGCCTCGAACAGAGGCCGAGATGTTCGGACACAGCATCAACTAATAGAAAGGCCCGGCGAAAGTCGGGCCTTTTTGTTTGCAAGTACTAGTGCCTGGATTTTGGAAAATTTACTGGAGATAAACTTAGGGTCATTCGCACCTAAACCCCTGTAGCTCTTGAGAAAAAGGTCTACCCCTTATGCTTTTATGAGTATTTGAGGGTGGTATCTTGGTTATAGGAAGAGATTAGATAGTCTAATCTCTAATATAGGAGAATTGTCTCTAGGCTATACTGTCCTTTAACACCCACGTTGTGGGTGAACGGGAGAGGTATGTCTTCAGCACAACGCTCCGAAATCTTACCACGGTAAGATTTGACCTAGAAGGGATAAGAGAATGTCCAAGGTTATTTTGACCCGCCTCGCTTCCATGATCGAAGCGGCGAACAAGGCGGAAGTGAAGGTTTCGGAGGCCACTTGCGACGTGGCCGCCATGACGGTTGTCACGCTGAACGCCTTGGGCTTCACGTCCGACGATAAGGCTATCCGCAAAGAAGCCTCTGCCACCGTCACGGAGGCGCTTGACGCGCTGAAGTCCGAAGGCGTCCGGGGCCAGATCATGGCTTGGGCCAAGCGTGCCGTGCTCGGCGCGTATGGTGCCGATCTTGTGGCCAATGCGAGCCACCGTGACCAGTTCCTTGCAGTCCGGTCCCGCATGGGTGCCCGTGCATGGCGCGATGTCCGGGGTGAGTTCAGCAAGGGGACCGGCAACGGCCGCGGGGATGAAGCCAAGGCTAAGGCCAAGGCCACCAATCCCGCCCCGGCGGATGCTTCGGATGACATCCCCGAAGCCACAAACGAAGTGCGCGCGTTGCAGGCCATTGCCGCCATGACCCTCGCGGGTGATGTCGAGGGCCTGAACCGCCTTGCCGAGAAAATCCTCTCGGCAATCGACGAAGCGGCCAAGGTTGCCGCCCCGTCCGAAGAAGTCCCCCTCGCGGCCTAACCCCTCCAAAGGGCCGCGACCCTCCGCCCCTCCCGTGTCTCAGCGGGAGGGGCACCCCCTCCCGTCTGTACATCCTAATTCTGGCCCTGCGGCCCGAAGCTGATGGCGCGCGAGAGCAAACCCAAAATTTATTCGGGGCACGAATTCCATGAACCGCCAAACCATCCGGGTCAGACCCGAAGAGAAATTCGCTTTGCCGAAAACCGAGGCGCAGGTTCTGGAACGTCTCTTCTTTGAGACGGAGCCTGGACCTCAACCGACAGACTTTGCTCTGGAGGGGTCTCGTGCCGTCTTCGATCCGCTCGTCGGCTGGGTCATCCAGCGGCGGCGCGATGGCGAGTGGCAGGACTACTACCGTCCTCCTCGCAAATCTTACCGCGGTAAGAGACCGCGCCGGGCTCCGGTCCCGGTCCAGAGCGAGGGCCGTGATTACACGGTCTTCGATAGGACGACCGGCGCACGGCTCTGGACCGTGACGGGCGATGCCTACCATGCGGCTGGCGAGATATGCCGGCTGGTCGAACGGTCGGGCGGCAATCTGGGGGACATCTATGTCCGATAGATACGCCACCGCCAACTTGCTTCTGCAGTCGAACTCCCGTGCCGGGATCAGGCTCTGGCTCGCAGAATACGGGGCGACCTCCCGTACCGACATCGTCAAGGCGCTCGAAAAGCGCCTCGAAATTTTCGCGACCGACCGGGATGAGGTTCTGGCTCGGGCTCGAGAAAGCGCAACCCAATTCATCAACCGTCCCCGGCCTTGGCTCGGGCGAACCATTCTGGAGGCACACCCATGACCAATACTCCTGCTGGCATTCGTCAGCCGCGCCATTACGTGATCCTGTCTTTCGACGGCGAGCGTGAGATCGGCCACGGCATCGTCGACTGGTCCGATAAGGAAGACCGCCGCAAATTCGCGCGCCGGTCGGACAAGGCCATGCGTGCCGGCCACATCGTCACGACCTGGAAACCGAACCACAATCCGAACGGGGGCCATCATGGACAACACGGACACGCGGCTCGCTGAGCTGTTCGGCGTGCTCGTCGTAGTCGGGTTCTTTGTGTTCCTGAGTGCGGTGGCGCCATGACCGGGCTCTACCTTCATCTTATGGAAGTCGGTCCAGAGCCCGTCCCGTTCTCTAACTTGCTGGTTGGAGAAACATACACCGAGGTTTCGCGCGCGATACTAATTCGGGCTCGGGACCGGGTGAAAGCGGGATGGTCGCAACAGGCTTTTGCCAGAGATGGTGAAGACCGGCCGACATCCGAATGGTCACCGACCGCCGTCCGTTGGGATGCGATGGGTTCCGTATGGGCGGTCGGTGGAACTCTGGCCGAGATCAACTTCCTACGCTCGTTCCTACCGTTAGGGAGCGGAGGGCTGCTGACGTGGAACGACGATCCAGAGCGATCACCTGAACAGGTGATCCAACTGTTCGACGACGCGATCTCCGTACTTACTGTGTGAGTGCTCCCATCCTTTTCTCTTCTCTTTTTCTCTTCTCTAAGATCAAGAGTTGGAGAAAGAGAAGAGAGAGTTAGGTTTGTCAGTGGGGTATTTGATCTCACGCAGAGAGATTTTTTATTCCGACAGAAGAAGTCAAGAATATGTAAAGGGTGAAATGCCCGAAAACAAACCTAACGATCCTCGATCCCGCATCTTGCGTCTCATTCAGGATCACTCCGACGAAAACGCCTGTTGGCTGTGGACCGGGGCCATGCACCCCCGCGTCCGTACGACCATGCAGTCGAAAGGTTGGTTCGGCAAGCCTCGAACCGTTACCAAAATACCGAAGCCGGTCATCTCGATAAACGGGAAGCCCGTCTCGGTGGTGCGTGCCCTCTGTCCCGATCTCCCACGCGGAGTTCGCATCTTCAACACCTGCGGTCACGACCGTTGCGTGAACCTGAAGCATCACACCTTCAAGGGCACGTTCAACCGGCGCACCGAGACCCAGACTGAGGTTCCTTATGAATACCGATCAACTGATCCAGAGCCATCCTAACCCGGCTCTCCTGATCCTTCGGGGCGTGCGTCTCATTCTCAAGTCTCGCAGACGTTGGACCAAGGGTGCAATGGCACGCGACCGTTTCGGTGAGACGGTTATGTCCTATGGAAGCGATGCTTCGTGTTTCTGTCTTTACGGCGCGGTTCGTCGTGCTTCGGATGAGCTGGGGCTCACCTCTTATCGAAGCTGGGCGATCACCAGCCTGAACACTGCGGCCGGCGGCTGCATGATCACATTCAATGACCGGGAGAAAACCCGGCACCAGGATGTGATTGCTCTGCTCGACCGAGCGATCCAGGAGGCGGCATGAACGAGCTGGTGCTGAACCTGCAAAAGGTTCGTGAATATCTGACGCCGAAAGGCCGATGGACTCAACGTGCACTCTTTCGGGATGCGGCGGGGAACTCAATCTCCACGCTCGACGAATACGAGAACCGGGCGACCTGTGCGTGCCTACTCGGTGCAATCCACATCTCGGTTCCGCCTCAACATATCGATTCCGTTAAGCGGGCGATTGTGGGCCAACTTCCACCGTCCGCGGCGGGTGTCATTCATTGGTTCAACGATGATCTCGGCACGAGACAGAGCGATGTTCTGGCCGTGATCGACCGAGCGATTGAGAAGGTGGCGGCATGAACGTCTATAAGAAAATCCAGAATCATCCGAACCCGGCCCTGTTAATTCTTCGGGGCGTTCGGCTCATTCTGTCGGACCCGAAACGATGGACGAAGGGTTCTCTCGCGAGAACGTCTCGCGGCAAAGAGGTCACCGAGGTGTCTCCTTCGGCTTCTTGCTTCTGTCTCGAGGGTGCTCTGTTCCGAGCCGAACACGAGTTGAAGCTTTCGAATATCGATCGGGTATCCGCCCGCAGCATCATCCAGAGTGTGCTGCCGAAACCGTTCGGCATGTCGATCTGGCTCTTCAACGACAGTAAGCGCACCTCGCACAAGCGGCTGCTGAAGGTCATCGACCTCGCGATCAAGGAAGCGGCGTAAATGCTCGAACTTGTTGTCTCGCGTACCGACGACATCGACCCCGAACAGCCTGACCCCGGTCCTCCGGCCGGAACGGTCTGCAGAGTTCTGGGTCGCACCCGTGAAGGGAACCTGATCCTCGAAGGCTGGCCGGCGCCGGCGACCCCCTCCTTCCTCGAAGGTTGGATGGCCGAGGACTTTCGACCCGCATGTTCTCAGGAGCGTCTCGACTATGAGAGACATCTTCATCAACGCGAGGAAGTGGCTCGCTGACCCCAAGCACTGGGTTCAGGGCGAGCTGTGCGTATACGACGACGTTAACAATCCCGATCTCAGAAAGGTGTCCTGCACCTGTCTGATGGGGGCTCTTGATCGTGCCTCTTCGATCAAGGCAAACGACGCGCTGATATGGGCTGACTATGACGTCCTCGCATTCTTGAGGAAGTTCATCCCCAACACTGGTGATGGCAACGACATCGCCGGGTTCAACGATGACACCAACACGACGCACGCCGATGTCCTGGCCGTGCTCGACCGCGCTATCGCGGCCTGCCCGTTGACCGAGGTCGAGAACCCGGTCGCCCACCACTGATCTTACCGCGGTAAGGAACCTTCATGCAGATCACCCTCAAAAGGGCTTTGAAACTCCGTAAGGAGATCGAGGCCACGCTCGCCGCGGCGAAGCTCGAGACCCGAGCCTCCTTCTCCCTTCTGGTCCCCAAGGTCCAGACCGATCTCGAAGACGTTATCAAACTCACCCAGGGTGAGCTGATCGCGAAAGCCCGCCGTCTCATTGAGCTGTCGACCGTTCTTCGCGTCCTTCGCATCGACATTTCGCAGGCCAATGCCAACGCCGGCGTCGATACACTGCTGGCCGAGATCGCTGATCGTGAGCGGGTGATGAAGCTCCTGAAATCGATCACCGACGCGGCGCCGATGGCAAGCATCGAACAGCTGACCGCTACCAAGGATCGCGCGGTCAAGAAGCTTGACGATCCCGATTATTCGTCGGACTCGCTTGCGACCAATCTCGTCGACGACACAATCCGCGAGGAACTGTCGAAAGAAATTCTGAGCCTGAAGCGCACCAAGGAGACGCTCGAAGACGAGCGTGCGGCGCTGAATGGCTCCACCCGCATAACTCTCACGAAGACGCAGGTCGAAACCCTCACGGGCTTCGGCTTGCTCTGAGTGAGAGCGGGGAGACTGACTCGAAGTGCAAAGCCCTGCCGATGGGGTCAATTGTCGGATTGGCAAACCTACTGTCTCTAGTAGCCGGCCCATAACGGCGACCCTCGCGGTCTCCTGTCCATAGTCGCCGGTCATCATAGACGTTTGTGGTTCGTGCCTCGTCGATCGTCGATCGTTCCTTGTCCTGCACCTCGGCATCAGTCTCCCCACCTAATTGGGTTGGGTCCAGCGTCCACCAAGAGTTGGCTTGTCTCACCCTCCGACGCGCGTCGGTTGGGACAAACGAGCGTGCGGCCGATGAGGTGGAACTGATCCAGACGTCCCGGCACTGATCAATCGCCCCGTCGGCCCAACCCTTTCTTTTGCTCCCTTCGTCTAGCGGTCTAGGACGCCTCCCCTCTCAGGGAGGAAACGGTGGCTCGTATCCATCAGGGAGCGCCAATTCTTACGGAGAAGGTATGCGCGAAGCTCTTCTTACATTCGTCGTGTTCGGCCCGGCTCTCGCCTTGGTGTTTGCTGCGGCTCGCCGGCTTTCCCATCGGTACAAGCGAAAAGCTCCGGTCGAGATGGAAACTATCACCATCCGGACGCTCGGTTATACGGACGGAAACTTCAGCTATCACAGTGACCGGCCAATCTCGATCCAGATCACGCGCCCGAAACTCGCGAGGTAACAATGTTCACAAGCACCTTCTGTTACCGGGGTCAGATCGACTTCCCGGAGTTCAGTGGTCTGCGCGTCATGATGATGCCGGTTGTATTGGGCGACCTCGGGTCAATCCCGGACATGCTCGCCTCGTATCGTGGTGTTCTGACCAAACTCTTCGCTCTCGGTGGCCATGCCGGTTCCGTCGGCTATGTCACCATCGACGAGAAACATCTCACTCCGGGTGACACAACCCGCCGCGGCGGTCTCCACGTTGATGGTGTCTATCAGGGGAAGATGGGGGCTTGGGGTGGCGGTGGCGGTTGGGGTTCTGTCGGCAACGGAATGCTGACGGTCTCCAGCTATCCGGCCTGTCGGGCATGGAACCAGCACTTCATCGGAATGCCGGGCGACGAGGGTGAATGCGACCATCTGATCGACCAGCTCGATCCGAAGGCCGAGCGCGTCTTCGGCGCCGGCGAGGTCTACTGGCTCGATGGTCTCTGTGTACACGAGTCCATGCCGGTCCCCGAAGAAACTGACCGGCAGTTCATCCGGCTTTCGCTCCCGAGCAACGGCCCGTGGTTCGAAGGTTACACGGAGAACCCTCTCGGCATTCGCCCGAGCGGTGAAATCCTTCCTCGTCGCGAATTCATGTGAGGCGGAAATGAGGATCAAAGGCAAGCCCGTGCTTACGGGTAACAAGCGGCTTCGCCGTGGCTTCCTCGGCCGAGCGGTGATGCAGGTCGAGATCGAAATCCCCACCGGTGTCGCTTTCGGCGGCAAGGATTACTGGACTTCTGGTCGACGCTATTGGCGTGACGCCCGGTGGTCTGATGTCCAGACGCGAGAAGCTCCCTTCTATGTGAAGGTCGCGGCGTAATGGCAAATCGCTACATCGTTGCTCGAAACACCGAAACCGGTCGGTGGGAGATCACCGCCGAATACCCGGAATCTGACGGGACGGTCCTCACTCAAAAGCTCGAACGTGATTACGAGACGCAAGCTCTCGCTGCGTCCTGTGCCCGGTTTGTCTCCGGCATCGGAGATCAGGTCATCGTCCACACCTCGTAACCAATTGCTCCCTTCGTCTAGCGGTCTAGGACGCCGGCCCTCTCAGGCCGGAAACGGTGGTTCGTATCCATCAGGGAGCGCCAATTCATAGAGAGGTTCGTAATGGCAAGCCGGGACGACATGGTCGCGTATCTCGTCAGGTTCCATTCGATCGAGCAAATTGCCGAGCGGCTTCTCGACAAAATGACAAAGGCCGAACAGCGGCAGCTCGACCAAGAGACAACGCAATATGTTCGGAACAACTCCCCCGAGGAACAGAAACGTCGCCGGAGGAAGTATGCACCCTAGTCATGGAGATGGGCACCACCATCACATTCTAGTCTTCCGGGAACGCCAGTTCCGTAGGAAGTTCCCTTTGCTGAAGCAGTTCTGGACGCCATATCCAGCGCTCGATGAAGTTACCCGCCTCGATCAAGATCGGTCCTTACGTCTGGAAGATCCAGCTAAGGTCGAAGACTTGGCAGAAGCGCGAGGGTAAATTCGGCTTCTGTCGTTTCGACGATTTTGCAATGGACATCGTCGACGATCTTCCACCGCTCTTCAAAGCGGAAATCGTTCATCACGAGATCGGTCACGCCATTTGGTGGACCTATAATCTGGACAGTCGCGAGCGGGAAGAACGCGCGATCATGTCCCTATCTCGTGGGTACATCGACCTGTGGGCTGACAATCCCGAACTCCTACGGTGGTTCGCGGCCCAGCTCCCCAGTTCCTAATTGCTCCCTTCGTCTAGCGGTCTAGGACGCCGGCCCTCTCAGGCCGGAAACGGTGGTTCGTATCCATCAGGGAGCGCCAACTCTTACCGCGGTAAGTTTTGTACTTACAAATACTTGGGCCGGAGAGCCCAATACTTCAAAGAGGTCACATGAGAAAACTGATCAGCGCGGTGTTCATCACCGCTCTCCTCTGCATGTCTGCACCGTCAGTTTCGGAGGCTCGGGGCGCCGTCGAAGTCGCTCAGAAATATGTCGGAACCAATCCGACCCACCGTCGCACCAAGTGGTGTGCCGAATTCGTCAACTTCATCGAGAAGAAGGTCGGCCGCCGTGGAAGCGGCTCAGCTTGGGCTAAGAGCTTCCTCACCTACGGCAAGCGGGTGTCGCAGCCGCAGAAGGACGACATCGCGGTCATGAACCGTGGCAACCCGAAGGGACGAAACGGCCACGTTGGTTACTTCGTCGGCTGGGCTCCGAACGGCAAAGCGATCGTGATCAGCGGCAACGGCAAGGGCAGCAAAGTCCGCATCGCCGAATATCCGCGAAGCCGGATCATCGAGTTCCGCCGACCGGCGTAACGACAGCTCTCACCGCGGTAAGCACAAGGGGTTCCTTCGGGGACCCCTTTTTCGTTTCGAGGGGTTCTATGTTCAAAGTCATCTATTTCCAGAAGGGCTCGGATTTTCAGCAGGCCTGGACCGAGTATGACCCGGACAGCGGGAGCGACATTACGAAGCTTTGGACGGACGGGGCCGAGGCAGCTGAGTTCTGCCGGGATCAGATGTCCCTCCACCACGGCTATGTGTTCCAGCCGCGTATCGTTTCCGGGACCGAATGGCGTGCTCGCGAGGAGCGGCGCTTTTCCGAGGGCACCTATCGTGAACTGCCTTGGGTTGGTCAGCCGTGGTTCGACGGTAAGTACCCGGATCACTATGCCCACGTCTCGGTCGAGACCGAGGCTCAGGTCGCCTACACCGAGACCGAGGCGAAGGGTCATGCCGATCGGCAGACCCGCCTCAACGCAGGTCGTTATCTGACGAAATTCTTCTCCGATGTGTTGTCGGAAACCCAAATTCGGGATTTGGCGACGGAATATGTCGCTCTTCTCGACGACTGCAAACTGCTGTTCACGGACAACCCGACGAAGATGGTCCGAGTTTATGTGAACGGGCCGCATTCTTGTATGCAATATCCGGCGGATCATTTCCAATCCCGCTTCCACCCCGTTCGGGTCTATGCGGCCGGCGATCTGCAGCTCGCTTGGCTCGAGCGTGATGGCCAGATTACAGCTCGTTGCTTGGTCTGGCCGGAGCGGAAGATTTACGGCCGCATCTATGGAGACACCGCTCGTATCGAGCCTCGCCTCGCCGCTCTCGGCTATTCAAATGGAAGCTTGAACGGGGCACGTCTCAAACGGGTTCCGGTCGGCCGCTCGAAGCGTAAGTTCATTGCGCCGTACATCGACGGCCGTCAGCGGCTGACCGACGGTGGAGACTTCTTGGCCATCGATGCCGGAGGTGAGATCTTCGCTGACGGCACCGATGGCATCGCTCGCAATCCGATGACGAAGTGCGAGCGGTGTCGCCGGGGTGAAGAATTCCATGAGCACAACGGCTACTCCGTTCGAATTAACGGGGATGGTGGTGTTCGAATTTGGTGCCACCGCTGTGCTCACCGACACGCCGTTGATTGTCGTTATCACGGCGACCGGTTCCCTCGACGATTGGCGGTCGAAGTCGAAAACCAATTGTGGTCCCCCTGGGCGGCAGAGCAAAACTCTTTCGTCTGCGATGTTACTGGGCGGCGACATTCGAACAGGCATCTTGCCGTTCTTCATGATGGTCGACAGGTCCGCAGCAGCCTTGCTCGCGACGTTCGTCATATCGATGGTCGCCGAATTTTCGTTCTAACCGACGAGGCTGTTCGCCTCGATGACGGTACTTACTGGTCGCAGGAGATGTTTGCCGAACACGGCTTTGTCTGCGCCATCACCGGTCGAAATTACCGGAATTGCGATCGACGGTCTCCGGGAGAGAACGTCTACCTCTACGCCCCGGCTAACGCCTCGGCAGCATGAACCAAGGCCCTTCGGGGCCTTTTTCTTTTGGGAAACCCATCATGTTTCAGGTTGTTGAGCTGACCCCGGAAGGGGAGCGGCCGGTTGTCGACGACGCTGGTCAGGTCATGACCTTCGAGAACGGTTCGAAGGCCGCAGACCATGCCCGCCTGCTTGGCGGTAAACACCAACCTCGACCCGTCAAGGCCGAGGTGGATTGGCGTTCACGAGAACAGGCCCGTTTTGACTCCGGTCATTACGTCAAGGTGCCGTGGGTCGGGGAGAACTGGTTCGATGGGAAGTACCCGGATCATTTCGTCCATGTCTCCGTCGAGAACTCCGGCATGGTCGCCTATACGGAAAGTGACGAGAAGGGTGCGGCCGATCGGCAGAATCAGGTCCGTGTCGGTCGCTATCTCGAACGCTTTTTCTCGAAGGAACTGACCTCTGCCGACATCGCTCGGCTTTCGGCGGAGTTTTCTGACCTCTTCGAGGAAAACCTGCTCCTGTTCGCGAAGACCGCCGATGAGATCGAGCACGTCTATATCACCGGCCCGAACTCGTGCATGGCCCACAAGGCCGAGGACTATAACTCCCCGTTCCATCCGGTTCGCGTCTACGCAGCCGGCGATCTGGCGGTTGCGTACATGACCCGTGAAGGGAAGATCACCGCTCGGTCGCTGTGCTGGCCCGAGAAGAAGATCCGATCGACTATTTATGGTGACTCCGTTCGCTTGACACGGCTCCTGCAGGAAGCCGGTTTCTATCACTCGAACGATGGTTTCACAGGAGCCAAAATTCGGAAAATCGCGCACGGAGACGGGTATGTGATGCCCTATATCGACGCCGCAGAGGGTGTCGTCGACTGTGGTGATCATTTTGAGATCAGCTTCGGCAGCAACGTCGACTATGCGGCCGATGACACCAATGGGCTTACCTGTCCCATTGGTGAGTACTGTGAGTACTACGGCGAAAACCGGAACGAAGAATCCTACTACATTCGCGACCGTCAGGAAAACTGGTGCGAGACAGCTCTGGAGAACTACGGGTTCACCTGCGCTATGACCGATCATCACTATTCCGAGGACGTTGCCGTTTACATGGCGAACGGTGAAACCTGGAGCGAGTCCGCGTTCAATCGTTTCGGCGGAGTCTGCGCTCGAACCGAAGAGAACTATCACCTCGAAGACCTCGTGGAGATGGCGAACGGCGACCACTGGCATATCGATCAGTTCGCCGAGCATGGCTTCGTTTGCCAGGGCAACGGGAAGAACTACCCCACCGATGATCAGGTGATCTTGGAGGACGGCCGTCGCTGGTCGTCGGATCACTTCCAACTTCACGGAGAGAGCGACCCAGCGACGGGCATGTTCTTTGAGAAGAAGAAGGATATTGCCTGATGTCTGGATACGCAGCCACGGTCGAGACCGAGACCGAGACCAAAAACAAGGTCGGTCTGAACCTCCTGTTGGAGATGTTGCAAACCAAACGCCCCGCCGGTTCCAAAGCCGAGCGTCGGTTCATCAAGCGTTATCTGAAGCCACTCGGCTGCTCTCAGGACGGTTTTGGGAACCTGATCTTGCGGATCGGCGATGCCCCGGTTCTCTGGTCGTCTCACACCGACACAGTTCATCGTGAAGGCGGGACGCAGCATGTCGTCCTTGAGGGCGTCATCGCTCGTCTTGCGGCGAATTCCAAGTCGAACTGTCTGGGCGCGGATTGCACCGCCGGCGTCTGGCTCATGGTCGAGATGATCAGAGCCGGCGTCGAAGGTCTTTACATCTTCCATCGCGAGGAAGAATGCGGCGGGCGGGGTTCGCGGTTCATTGCCACCCGAACCCCCGAGCTTCTTGATGGCATCAAGTATGCCATCGCGTTTGACCGGTACGGTTACCAGTCGGTCATAACCCACCAGTTCGATCGGTGCTGCTCTGACGAGTTCGGAGTGTCGCTCTCGAAGGCTTTGGGGGCAGCTTCAAACTCGATACCGGAGGCGTATTTACGGATACGGCCAACTATACCGACCTGATCGGAGAGTGCACCAATTTGTCGGTGGGTTATTTCAACCACCACACCTCCAAAGAATGCCAGGACATCGTATTCCTGAAGAACCTCCGTGACCGTCTGATCAAACTCGACATCTCGGAACTCGTCAGCCACCGCAAAGCCGGTGAAGTCGAGTGGTTGCATCGGTACGAGAGCAACGGCACGAGCAGCTATGGTCGAATTCGGGCCTTCCGCGGCTGGGACAGTTGGGAAGACGACCTCCAGGGCGAGGCCGCTCTCACTGAGGCGGAAATCTTGGTCCGGATCATCAAGGACCACCCGGAAGAGATCGCGTGCTTCCTGGAAGAATACGGCGTCTCTCCGACCGAGCTTCGCGAGGCGGTCTACAAATATGGGGGCGTCATCCCGCGATGAAACCCGACCGGGGCCGGACATCACACAAACCCAAAACCAAAGATATGAGGAAGTTCGTTGCAACTGTTAACCGATGAGCTGCGAGCCAAGCTGCTCCAGAACGGCGCCAATCGTGACGAGGACCACTTCCCCGTCGTGAAACTGTTCACGCCGGATGGTGCCTGCACCTGGCTCCTTACCGAGATCGACCCGGAGTGTCCCGACATCGCCTTTGGCCTCTGTGACCTTGGCATGGGCTTTCCGGAACTCGGCAACGTGCTGATCTCTGAACTCGAAAGCGTTCGCGGCAAGCTCGGCCTGCCGATTGAGCGTGACCTGTTCTTCAAGGCGAAGCATCCGATTAGCGTCTATGCCGACGATGCTCGTGAGAAGGGCCACATCAATGCTTAATCGAGATGGAGACTTCATCTTCTACACGGTTGAGTGCAAGCGGCGCGAAGGCCTGTGGCACGTCGTCGGTGACACTCAGCTTGCCGTCATCCCCGCCCACCTCCGTTTCAAGAACGGACGAGGCCACGATGGTTTCCTTGAACCTACCCGATCGTTCGGCGCATGTGGTGATGTCTGGCAGCTGATCCGCCAGTCCGGTTACTGGGAGCCTGAACTTGCCTACGATCTGCTGCGGCTTTTGACGCAGTACAATCGCGGCGAGAGCTTCCGCGTCACGAAGGTTCGCCTCACCCAGTCGCGTACCGAGCTGGCGCTCTATCAAAACAGCGTCACGCGGGAACTGGTCGCATGAACCAGGAAGCCATTTTTACCGCCATGCGGAAACTGCAGGAACGGGCTTACTCACCCGTCTCTGTGCACCGATCGTCCACCTACACGAAAGATGGCGTCCGTCATCCTGACCTTCTTATTGCTTGGCAACCTATCCCCGGCGCCAAGGTCATGATCGTTTCGGACACCGTGGAGATTGAGCCTTGAGCATCTATCTCATCGAAGCTGATGACGTGAACGGCGACAGCCTGAACCTCTTCATTCGAGCCAATACACCCGAGCAGGCTGTTGAACTCTGGAACGAGGCCCGCAAAGCCGCCGACTGGGAAGAGCCGTTTGGCAGAGCCACCGTAGTTACGGTCCCCGACGAAGCCGGCCCCATCGGCGCTATTCGATGGGAAGAGATGGTTTATGAATCTCACCCTGTATCACGGACGACGGAATCCGTCGGATGATCTGCACGATTGGGGCTTCCAAGGTCCCGTCCTGCAGAATGTGAAGTCTGTGCACTATACGTACATTACGCACATCCTTGTCACGTTCACCGACCCACTCACCGCCGAGATTTACCGAGCTAAATTCGGTCTCGAGGCTTGGGATAGCAACGTCCTGAAGCTCCCGGTCCACGAGGACCTGGTCTTCCTACCTCGTTTCGAGGACGGCAATCCTGCCTACTTCGGTGACTTCTTCCTTGCTGCTTAGTCCCTTTTTCGACCCACCCCCTCCTACGCAGCTTGACCTGCGAAACACCCTTTCCCTCCCCGAGCCCGGTTACTTCGTCGAAGACGAAGAGACCGTGATCCTGTTCGACGATTATGAGGACCGCGATGAAGATTGAGTCCAACTTTGCAATTCTTGACGTGAAGGCCGGCCGCGACGAACTCAAGGCGCATATCGGCTTCGACGACCGTCGGCCATCCCTCCCGGCCAAGAACCCAATCCCTGTCACGATCACCGGCGTTATCGACGGTGTCTGGGGTGAGGATGACGGCATCTCGCGTGAGTTCTCCGTGAAAGTCGATGAGGTGAAGCTTGGTTGAAGTTCGACGCCTCGAAAACGGAATGATTAAACTCTGGACCGAGGGCGTGCCCGTCGAAGACGGCGCTATGCAGCAGCTCGAACAGGTGGCCAGCCTCCCCTTCATCTTCGGCCACGTCGCGGTTATGCCCGACGTTCATTATGGCCTTGGTGCCACCATCGGCTCCGTGATCCCGACGAAGGGCGCTGTAGTCCCGGCCGCGGTCGGCGTCGACATCGGGTGCGGGATCGCCGGCTGGCGCACGGGTCTCCGTGCTGAGAACCTGCCGCACTTACCGGAACTCCGGAACAGGATCGAGCGAGCCATCCCGCATGGTCGCACGAATAACGGCGGCCCCGGCGACCGGGGAGCGTGGGAACACCCTCCGGCGTCGGTTCGCGCCAATTGGCACAACCTGTTTCCGGAATATGAACTACTGGTCGAAGCAACTCCGGCACTGGAAACCCGCCGGAGCCCGATCTATCAGCTCGGTACGCTCGGAACCGGCAACCACTTCATCGAGCTGGCCGTCGATCAGGACGATCATGTCTGGATCTTGCTTCACTCGGGGAGCCGCGGTGCGGGGGCGGCAATTGCAAACCACTACGTGGCAGAGGCCAAGCGCCTCTGTGCCGCGTGGCACGTCAATCTGCCGAACCCTGATCTTGCGTTCTTCCCGGAAGGCTCGGACGAATTCGACGCCTACCTCGAAGCGACGATCTGGGCTCAGGGTTATGCCGCGATAAATCGTGAGCTGATGCTCCAAGCGGTCTGGGACCTTCTCGACCGACCGATCATCCTCGAAAAGGTCGAGACTCCCCACAACTTCGTGGCTCGTGAGAACCACAAGGGTCAGAACGTCCTAGTCACGCGGAAGGGCTCGTCACGGGCTCGCAAGGGTGACCGGATTGTCATCCCCGGCTCGATGGGCGCGAAATCGTACATCGTCACCGGCAAAGGTAATCCGGAGTCGTTCAACTCCTGCTCTCACGGCGCCGGCCGAGCTATGTCCCGCACGGCAGCTCGTAAATCGATCAGCATGGAAGACCATCTTGCGAATATCTCGCACGTCGAGTGCCGCAAGACGGAAGACCTGCTCGACGAGAGCCCGGCCGCTTACAAAGACATCGACGCGGTTATCGCGGCGCAGTCTGACCTCATCGAGGTGACCCATACCCTTCGTCAGGTTCTGAACGTCAAAGGATGAACCATGTTCGATGTAAGGCTTTCCGTGGACAACCTGGATGTCCTGGACCATGAGGACGCCGTTCGGGCCGTAGTCGATCTGATCCGTGCAGGGACGACCTCCCTCTCCTTCGTGGTCTATGGCAACCGCGACGATGACGACTATCGTCACATCACTTGGCCGATCGAGGAGCCATGAGATCACCCTCTCTGAGGGTCCTCATCGCTTGCGAACATTCAGGAACCGTACGATCCGCCTTCGCGGCCCGTGGCCATGATGCATGGTCGTGCGACCTGTTGCCGGCCGAGGACCGTAACAACAAGCATATCGTCGGGGATGTTCGTGACATCCTCGACGACGGATGGGACTTGCTCATGGTAGCTCATCCTCCCTGCACCCGTTTGTGCAACTCGGGTGTGAGGTGGCTCAGCGAACCTCCGCGTCGTCTGACTGCGGAGCACTATACCGTGGAAGAAATCCTCTCCTACACGGGGATGGACCGTGAGCAACGTCTCGCCTTCATGTGGCGGAAGCTCGATGAAGGCGCGGCGCTCTTTTCAGACCTCTGGAATGCCCCGATCGAAAAGATCTGCATCGAAAACCCGGTGATGCACGGGCACGCCAAATCTCGCATTCGTAACTACCGGGAGTTCGCCCAGAGTGTTCAGCCGTTTCACTTCGGGCACCCGGAAGTCAAACGAACCTGCTTCTGGCTTAAGAACCTCGATCCCCTTGTTCCGGACTTTCCTACATGGGCCGACTACTGTAGGGCACACGGACTGCCGCTAGACGCTCGACCCGAACAAAGGGTTCATAAAGCCGCCCCCGGACCCGACCGCTGGAAAGAGCGGTCGAAGTTCTTCAGCGGCATTTCCAACGCTATGGCCGACCAATGGGGCGGTCAGTTTCTCCAAGAGGCAGCATGAAACATACTCCTCTCCCTTGGCAGGTAGATGGTGTCTTCCAGACCCTGTTCTGCCGATCCGCCCGTGGTGGTGTCCGGAAGGTCCTCGACATCCGCGGTTGGGGTTATTTGACCGGCAAGGGCCACGGCGCTCTCGGACTGTCCGACAAGGATGCATACGAGGAACAAAAGGCGGTGGCGCTGTACGTCGAAGCGGCCGTGAATTGTCACGAGAAGCTCGTTGCCAGTGTTCGGACTTTGTCAACGCTCCTTAAAACTCGCTCCCGTGCCGATGACGCAGCGGTGAATTCGGCGCTGCACGAGGCGAGTCGTGCTCTGGACTGCGTTTCTCTCAAGGATCGGGAGCGAATTCAACTGCTGCTCGACAAGCTCATTCCGTACGTTTCGGAAGACGACCTTGTCGTCGACAGCGACAGCTTCCTTCAGCGCGTGGCCGATCGCATCGAGGAGGATCTTCGCTGATGCCGAAATATCACATCACTATCGAAGAAAAGGTGACCTACGAAGTCGAAGTGGTGGCGTTGCACGTCGACGCCGCTGAGGACGCCGCGGAGCAGGCCTTCGTCAATGACCCTGACCTGAACTTCCCCACAACCGTTCATACTCGAAGGGTGTCGAACGTGGAGATGATCGAATGAAAGTCGACCTCGATAAGAAACGCATTGAGTTTCAGGGTGAGGACGGCCAGACCCTCTCGATCTACTGGGACAACCGTGGCGAACCCTATCGGCAGGGCCTGACGTTCTGCCTCAAGGAGAATTACGACACCTTGGCCTACGTGTTTCTTGAGGCGCAGGAACTCAGGGCCGTTCGTGATCTTCTCAATCGTCTGTATTCTTAGAGAAGACCATTTGAACCGCTGTCTGCGGCATCTATCTGTACCGACGCGGGATGGAGCAGTCCGGTAGCTCGTCAGGCTCATAACCTGAAGGTCGGCGGTTCGAATCCGTCTCCCGCTTCCAATTAGAGTGCACTCCATCAGGTAACCCGGTAGTTTCAACGCCTAATCCGGTTCTGGCGCAATGTGCATACTTGCAGCTACAACGTGATGCTGCATTTTTCAGAGTGTAGCGCAGTCTGGTAGCGCACCTGTCTTGGGCACAGGGGGTCGTAGGTTCAAATCCTACCATTCTGACCATTTGGAACACGGAGTGCGTACCTGGGAAGTGCAAGCCCAAGGTTGAAGACGACGATCCGGACAAGGGCCGGGGAGTCTCGCGTAATCGGAAGCACGCTCCCGTAATTGGCATCGACGGTGTCCCGGTTAGATCCTGAGATGTCCGTGTTTCAACCCTCGTCCACCTCCAGGCCCCGGCAATTCCGCCGGGGCCTTTTTATTTGGAGAACCGAATGACCACTAACAGCTCTCTGCCGACCCAGGTTCAGTTCATGATCCCGGAAGACTATGCGAAGAATCCGCGTGCTCTCAGCGTTCTGAATGACGCCCTCGGCATCACCGCGGAGGAAGTCGACAAGGCCCTGCGCTATAACAACGCAATGAAGGTCGTCTGCACGACCGCCCAGTTCGGCGTGTTCATCATCCTTCGCGAGCACCGCGGCGTGCAGAATCTCGTGAAGTGCCTGAACGCAAAGTTCCACCCGCATGACAGCTTTACTGATGTCATCGACGTCTCGGCTCGCTCGTGAAGATCGACGATCGCGAACTCGCGTCCATCCTTGCCGGCCTTCGCCTGCTTCAGCAGACCCATGTCCTGAGCCTCTCGAACGACATCATCAACATCATGACCGATGGTGATCAGCTCGTGCCGCTATCCCCGGCCGAGATCGATGAACTCTGCGAGCGTATCAACTGCTGACCGCCCGCATTGGCGTGGTGACCGCCGGCGCCTGATAAATCAGGACCACCCTCGGGGAGCGGCACCGAGGGCAAAGCATACGGCTCGCCAGCATCGACAGGGGGAATGGGCCACCTCGGGTCCAAACCAAGGTTCCCAGGTCAAGCTCCTGACGAAACTGGCATTCCCGGATGGTTTTCATCCCGTCCTTCTTGCCGTGACCGCACCTTGCGGTGATGCGCCACCCAGCGCGGTGGGCCTCTCCTAACGTCTCTACCATATGAGAACAGAATGGGAACATCCCTTAGCGAGTCAAGCCTCCTTGCGGGGTTTAAGGCTCCAACGATCGATGCCGAGCTGGCCATCGCCAAACGGGCTCTGGCCGAGTTCCGGGCGGTCATCGACTTCGCCCTCTATGAAGAGGACGACCACTGGAACCGCTACGAGTTCCTCAAGCAGTGGAGCGAGGGTATGTACGATGACCTCGCCGAGGAATGGCCGGAGTGGCCTGAATTCCTCAAAGACTATCTCGAAGCCGAGGGTCTCGTCTGAAACCCACGCGAATAACTCGAGACCAGATTCTCAAACTCGCGGAGCGCCCAGAGGGGTTTCAAGTCTCGTGGCGTTACCGCGATGAGAAGCTGAACCGACGTTGTCGGGCAATGGCCAAGTTCGGCCTCCTTCAGTACCGCCGCGTGCCGGGAATGCACGTCTATTTTCGAAAGGCGTGTGATGGGAACCAAAACCATCCATAAATTCCAGATCGATCCGACCCATATGGTCATCGCAATGCCGGCAGACGCTGTAATCCTCAGCGCCAAGGCTCAGCATGGCGTTATATGTGTGTGGGCGGAAGTCGATCCGACACTACCCAAGAACGCTCGATATTTCGAAGTGTTCGGGACAGGCCATCCGATACACGTCGATATGGGTGTCGAACGCAAGTTCATCGACACCGTGATGATGGACGGAGGCTCGCTCGTCTTCCATGTTTACGAGAGAACCAACTGATGGCCCTCGGTGACATCAAAAACACGTACTTACGTCGTTCGGCGCTCGTCGCTGCCGGTCCCTTTCTTCTGATCGTTGTGATTATCGGTGGAGGGCTCGATGGCATTGTTCAATGGTGGCGCGACCTTTGGGGCGATGTCGTTGAGGCGTGGCGGGGAGTGGACTGATCTCCAAGGTCAATAGGGCCTAACCCGCATTCCGTTTCCGTTAGAAAAGGTGTAGGCGTTGAGAACGTGGTTTTTGACTCTCGACTACCGGATGGCCCCGCCCGATGACGGCGTGATCCAACCGGAAACCCTACTTGGGCAGAGCAAGGAGGAGATCCTTTCCCAACTGATAGCCGGCGAGTACGACGCGGTCGTTCGGCAGGTTGGGTGGTATGATCTCGATGAAGGCACCAGCCAGGACGCCTCCGAGGAAGTTGCACAGTTGGTCGTCGATCTCGCGACCCAGAACGGTGACACCCTTCCCGACACCACCTTCGAATTCTGCAGTCGCAACGACGCGATCCCGGTCTGGGCCGCGGCGCTCGAAGAAGGCCGAATGGTTTGGTCCCAGGCCTCATGACACAACCGCATCACGATACTTGTTGGAAAACACGGCGGGCGCGAGCCCGCCGTTAATTATGATGCTAGAACAATGGACTGACAGGTTGGTAAGTACTGCTAACCCCGATGAAGGGGTGCTAAATTTCTCCCAAAAATGTCCATACTTTATTGGTCAGCGTGACAACTGACCGCACCACGAAAGTGGAACAAATACCGGGTGTGCCAAAGTCCGGATTCGAAGCTGGGTAGCAATGGTGAATTAAAACTGAATCTTTCTGGGGGTACTTGGGCGGCAATTGATTCAGTCGATAGTAAAACACGCAGCTGCCCCCAGCGTTCATAGACTTTCCAAGCCACGTTAAGCATTGGAATCGAACGCTGAGCGTGAATAGGAGTACCCTAATGTTGAGTACCGCCGAGGAAATCTCTATGTCCGAAGTAATCTCTGTCCCAAAACTTGAAACCATCTCGATGGTTCAAGATCTTCTGAAAGAGATTGCCACAGAAATTGATCTCCATTACGAAGATGATGACTTCTGGGCTTTAGGCCATACGATTTCTCGCATGGAACCCGCAGTTCGTTTCCTGATGGAACAGGAAGCCGAGGTCCCCGAGGTAGTGACGCACGTAGTTCGGAGGTACCAGAAAGCCCGGCAATAGCGGGTAACCTCCACCGAGCTTGACGTCATCGGGAAAATCAACGCCGTTCGCGTTATGTTCTTGACGGTTTGGTTCGGGTGGGACAATGGTTGAACAGTACCTTTCCCTAGAAGAGCTATCGGCGCTCCTGGGAAGCATAAAACCGCGGACGCTCGCGTATTGGGCCTCTCGCGGAACTCTGCCGGGCGCCGTCAAACTTGGTCGAAAGTGGCTCGTGAAGGAGTCAGCCGTGAAGAGCTGGCTATCCGATAAACACTCGTCACACCAAGCCGAGGTCTGGCAATGGCCGAACTCTATAAGCGATCAAGAAGCCCGTATTTCCAGGCTCGTCTCCGCATTGGAGACAAAATCGAACGTGTCTCCACTGGCCAAAGAACTCGCGGCGAGGCTCAAACCTGGGCCGACAACGAGGAAGCAAAAAGAAACTTCCTGATCGTCAATGCCGAGGATCTGACGCTGATCGAAGCGTCGGAGAAGTTCTTCGCCGAGCGAACCGATCTGAAGCCCACGACGGTCGCTCTCTACAAAGGAAATCTCGTCAATATCCTACGGATATTGGGCGATTTCCCTATGAAGACCCTCGACGAAGATCGTCTCGGGCATTACGTCCAAAGCCGCAAAGACATGCGTACGACCCGCGGGCCGGCAATCCGAAAGGACCTCGCCTTTCTGTCGACGCTTTATACCCATGCCCGCCACTGGCCGGGCGGGCCGAAGACCAATCCGCTGAAGGAATTCAGCCGGAAGGGCATCCCGGACTCGAAGAAAGACAAGACGTGGCTTCGGCCACAGGAATTTGAACGGCTCCTGAGCGTTTGCCGCCATGAGTACCAGCGGCTTTTTGTGACGCTCGCCGTACATACTGGTCTGAGAAAGTCGGAGCTGTTCAAGCTTCGCTGGGATCAGATCGACATGGACGAACGTCTCATCACGATCGGCAACATCGACGTGAACGAAACGAAGTCCGGAAAAAGTAGGATGGTCCCCCTGTCCGATGTTGCGTTCGACACACTTCGGCGCACACCGCGGGCACAGAGGGAGGGCTGGGTTTTCCTCAATCGGGCGACCGGGAAACCCTATACGACGCTGAAGAAATTCTGGCTTCGGGCGCGGCGTGATGCCAAGCTGACCGGGGTTAAAATTCATCATATGCGTCACACGTTTGCGAGCTGGAACGCGATGCGCGGAGTTCGAGAGAAGGTGATCCAGGATATGCTGGGCCACTCGACTTCCTCTATGACGCACCGCTATGCTCACACATCGATTGATGAGCTGTTTGCAGCGGCTAAGGTATTTTCGGCCAACACACTGGGAGCACACAGAGCCCCAGATAGCGCCGAAGAACAGGAAGAGGGAACCGAGGAAAGCGTAGATTTTTCAGAAGGTAAGGACGGCGCTGCTCTCCCCGCTAAAGCGGCGGACCCCCAGATCCACAATCTGGTGCTCTAACCAACTGAGCTATGGCTGCACGACGGCCGCGGCCGAGGCCCGTTACCTAAGAGAATTCGGCGGGAGCGGCAAGCCGCAGACCCCGGCCTTGCTGGAATTTTACTCTGCAAGGCCACTTGAGCCGCATAGACCGCCCGGCCCCGTTCCGTTAAGGGAAAAACGGGGGACCGATGACAGACATTTCCGCCATTCCGCCGTTCGGCGACAAGACGGACGAGACTGCACGGCCGCTGCGTTTTGTCTGGCAATCGGACGAAAACGGGCGGATTTCCGGCCTGTCGCCGGAGCTTGTGGCCATTCTCGGCCCAGGCCGCATCATTAACGGACGCACCTGGGAAGAAGTCGTCCTCGACCATGGCGGCGAGGTCCCGGCCGAGCTGATGCAGGCTTTGGCCCGCCGCGACACCTGGAGCGGCATCACCATCAACTGGCCGGCCGCCGACGGGCGCGTCCTCCTGCTTGAGCTTGCCGGCCTGCCGGCCTTTGAGCGCGACCGCACCTTTCTCGGCTTCCGCGGCTTCGGCGTCATGCGTGCGGCGCAAGCCCCGCGCGAGCCGGTGCGCCAGACCCCAATCCAGCCCACTGCGCCTCCGCCATCGATCACGATCGAAATCGTGCCGGATCCCGAGCCGAAACCGGAGCCGGTATTCGAGCCGATTTCGGCGCCCGTCCTGCCCTTCCCGCCTCTGCCGCGCGGACAGCGGCCGAGCCTCGACGCGCAAGAAAAAGATGCCTTCAGCGAAATCGCCCGCGCGCTTTCGGTGCGCACGCCCAATGACGGCGCGCGCGATCTCATCTCCTCCGTCGCCGCGCGCCTTCCGTCCTCGCATGCGGGCGCCATCGGTGACGGCGCGCTCGATGTGCTGGAAGTTCTGCCCGCCGCGATCCTCATTCATCGGCTCGGCGTGCCGCTCTTTGCCAATCACGCCTTTCTCGATCTCACCGGTTTTCAGGATCTGAACGAACTGATCCTGCACGGGCTCGATGCGCTGTTCGAAGAATTGCCGCAGCATGCGGGCCATGCGCGCGGGCTTGGCCTTCGCACCGCGCAGGGACGTTCGATCCGCGTCGAAGCGCATCTGAAAACGATCCGCTGGCAGGACGAGGCGGCAAGCCTTCTGTTCCTCGGTGCAGCGAGCCATGTGCCGGCAGCGCCCGACAATCCGCGCGAGAAAGAGCTGCGCGCGATCCTCGACGCGGCAAGCGACGGCATCGTCCTTCTCGACAAAACGGGGCGCATTCTCTCGCTGAACCGCGGTGCCGAAGCACTTTTCGGCTATGACGGCGGCGAGGTCGAAGGGCGCAGCTTTACGCTTCTTCTCGGGCCCGACAGCCACCGCACCGCGCTCGATTATCTCGACATCATAACGGCCAGAACAAGCGCGGGAGACGGGCGCGAAGTGATCGGCCTTCGGCGGCGCGGCAATTCTTTGCCGCTTCTCATGACGCTCGGCCGCATCGGCGATGAGCGTCTGTGCGCCATCTTCCGCGACATCACCGCTTTCAAACTGGCGGAAGACGAGCTCCGCGCATCCAAGCTCGAAGCCGAGCGCGCCAACGCCCACAAGACCGATTTTCTGGCGCGCATCAGCCACGAAATCCGCACGCCGCTCAACGCCATTCTCGGCTTCTCGGAAATCATGCAGACCGAGAGGCTGGGCCCGCTCGGCGCGCCGCAATACCGCGAATATCTCGACGGCATCACGCAGTCGGGAACGCACATTGTCAGCCTGATCAACGATCTTCTCGATCTGTCGAAGATCGAAGCCGGCCGCTTCGACCTCAATTTCGTCCGCGTCAATCTCAACGAGATCGTCTCGTCGACGGCTTCCCTGCTGCAGCCACAGGCCAATCGCGGACGCATCATCATCCGCACCTCGCTTGCGCCGTCCATGCCGGCGGTGATCGCCGATCTCCGCAGCATCAAACAGGTGGCGCTGAACCTTCTGTCCAATGCCGTGAAATTCACCCCCCCGGGTGGCCAGGTGATCGTCTCGACGCTGATGACCCAGGACGGCGATGCCGTTCTGCGGGTGCGCGACACCGGCCAGGGCATGAACGACAACGAGATCGAGCTGGCATTGCAGAATTTCAAACAGCTCGCCACCAATCCGGAAGGCGGAACGGGCCTTGGCCTGCCGCTGACCAAAGCGCTGGTGGAAGCCAACCGGGCCCGCTTCTCCATCCAGAGCGTGCCCGGCGCCGGAACCCTCGTCGAAATGACCTTCCCGCCGAACCGGGTTCTCCCTGCCTGATCAAAGGCCTAATCGGAGGCCCGAAAAGGCGCGGTCGCGTGCCACAGGACTACGCGCCAATTCGCATTGACTCGGCGGCCAACAATCACCATTTTACACGTAGTTTCAGTAGTTTAGAGAATTTCTAAACTACGTCGCAGGGGCCATAATGATCGTCTGCTCGTGCAATGTTCTGACGGACAACGCCATACGCGAGGCCTGTGCTTCGCTGGATGTGGCGCCGCGCACGCCCGGCCAAGTCTATCGCTGCCTGGGCTGCAGCGCCCAGTGCGGCCGCTGCTCGCGCACCATCAAGACCATTATCGAACAGGCCGTGGCCGTCTGCCCGGCCGCCTGCGCTGTGTGCCCGGGCGGGCATGCCCACGCTCATAACGAAAACGATATCCCGCAGCTCAGCGATCTGGCCGTCCTCGAAGCCGCCGAGTGATTTTGGGTTAAGGGGCGGCAAATCCCCTTGAATCCTTTCGCTTCCCAGCTTAGAACTCTTCTAAAGATACTTAGAGGAGTGCGGCACAGTGAAGGGCGATCCCAAAGTCATCGAATTTCTCAATCGCGGGCTTCGCTCCGAACTGACCGCGATCAGCCAGTACTGGCTGCATTACCGCATCTTCGACAATTGGGGCTTCAAGGACCTCGCCAAGAAATGGCGCGCCGAGTCCATCGAAGAGATGAATCATGCGGATAAGTTCATCGCCCGCATCCTCTTCCTCGAAGGCTTCCCGAACCTGCAGGTGCTGGACCCGCTCCGCATCGGCCAGTCGGTCAAGGAAATCCTGGAAAGCGATCTGGCTGCCGAACACGATGCGCGCAAGCTCTATCAGGAAGCTGCCATCTATTCGGCCTCGGTCGGCGATTTCCCTAGCCGCGACCTCTTTGAGGAACTGATGACCGACGAAGAAGGCCATATCGACTTCCTCGAAGAACAGCTCGACCTCATCGCCAAACTCGGCGTCGAACTCTACTCGCAGCACCATATCGGCGAGCTCGGCGACTAAAAGCGCCCATCAGTTGCTACTACGGTAGTAAAAAAAGCGCCGGGAGCCTCCCGGCGCTTTTTTTATGCCTGCCAAGGGCAAAGCTCAAAAGTCTAGAATGCTTCTATTGTAAGCACTTGATCTTGTTCCGGTTTTCGTTGCGCACGCGGGCTTCCACCGCATAAGAACCTCCGGTCTCCCGAGGTCATCCGGCCTTGAGGAGTTCCAACCTCTGGAGGAATCCCGTGACGACGACTTTGAAGCGCCCGCTGGCGCTCGCCGCCTTCGCTGCCTGCCTCTTTCCCCTCGCTGCGTCCGCGCAAACGAAGGAAGTGAATATCTATACGACCCGCGAGCCCGGTCTGATCCAGCCCATGCTCGACGAGTACACGAAGAAGACCGGCGTGAAGGTCAATTCGATCTTCGTGAAGGAAGGTCTTGCCGAACGCGTGAAGGCCGAAGGCGCCAATTCGCCGGCCGATCTCATGATCATGGTCGATATCGGCAATCTCAACGATCTCGTCGAAGCCGGCATCACCCAGCCGATCGTCTCGGAGATTCTCGACAAGGAAGTGCCCAAGCATCTGCGCGACGCGGATCATAACTGGACCTCGCTGACCCTGCGCGCCCGCGTCATTTACGTGTCGAAAGACCGCGTGAAAGACACCGCCATTACCTATGAGGATCTCGCCGATCCCAAATGGAAAGGCAAAGTGTGCATACGTTCGGGCAAGCACCCGTACAATATTGCGCTGATCGCCGCCTTCATCGCCAAGCACGGCGAAGCCGAGACCGAGAAATGGCTGGACGGCGTGAAGGCGAACCTCGCCCGCAAGCCGGCCGGCGGCGACCGCGATGTCGCGCGCGATATTCTCGGCGGCATCTGCGATATCGGCCCGGCCAATTCCTATTATGTCGGGCTGATGCGCAATTCCGACAAACCGGAAGACAGAGCCTGGGGTGAGGCGATCAATGTCCTCTTCCCAACCTTCTCCGACAAGGCCGGCACGCAAGTGAACGTTTCGGGCGCTGCGCTTGCCAAGAACGCGCCGAACAAGGCGGAAGCCATCAAGCTTCTTGAATTCCTCGCCGCGCCGGAAGTTCAGCAACTTTACGCCGACAAGAACTATGAATATCCGATCGTCGGAGACGTACACCCGACCATCAAGGCGCTCGGCACTCTGAAGCCGGACTCGCTGTCGCTGACGGAGATCGCCAAAAACCGCAAGCTCGCGGCCGACCTCGTCGACCGCACGGGCTTCGACAACTAAGGTAAGATCAGATCGGGGCGGCCCCGCGCCGCCCCGTTCATTTCATTCATGACCGATATAACAGCACCCTCGCCGTCTTCTTCCTTCCGCCTCAGCCTTCCCGGCTTCTGGCTTACGGCGAGCCTTGTCATTACCGCGCTGGTTCTGGCGCCGGTTATCGCGCTCACCGTCATCGCTTCGCACGGCTCGGGCGATCAGTGGCCGCATCTCATAAAATATGTCCTGCCCGTCGCCGTCCGCGATACGGCCTCTCTGCTGCTCGGCGTCGGCGCACTCGCCGCTGTGCTCGGCGTCGGCACGGCGTGGCTCGTCACGGCCCACCGTTTCCCGGGCCGCAATCTCTTCGATTGGGCGCTGCTGCTGCCGCTCGCGATCCCGACCTACATCATGGCCTATGCGAGCGTCGATCTGATGCATCCGCTCGGCCCGGTGCAATCGGCGATGCGCGCGGTTCTCGGCATTGCCAGCCCCGCCGATTTCCGCCTGCCCGATATCAGATCCATGTGGGGCGCGATCCTGCTCTTCGGGCTTGTGCTCTACCCTTATGTCTATCTCGCAACGCGGGCGATGTTCCTCATGCAATCGGCCTGCGTGATTGATGTGTCGCGCACGCTCGGCGCCGGGCGCGCCGCGGCTTTCTTCCGCGTCGCACTGCCGCTTGCGCGCCCCGCCATTGCGGTGGGTGTGAGCCTTGTGATGATGGAGGCGCTGAACGATCTCGGCGCGTCCGATATTCTCGGCGTGCGCACGCTGACGGTCTCGATCTACTCCACCTGGGTCAACAATTCCTCGCTCGAAGGCGCAGCGCAGATCGCCATCGTCATGCTGTTCGTCGTCGTTGCGCTCGTTCTCATCGAGCGCTATGCGCGGCGTCATCAGCGTTTCAATACGCAGGCGCAGCGCAGCCGCCGCATCGCCCCGCGCGAGCTGACGGGATTGACCGCGCTCGGCGCGAGCCTCTTCTGCCTATTCCCGATCTGCTTCGGTTTCCTTTTCCCGGCGCTCTATCTGGTGCGGGAAGCGATCGAGGACATCACCTATCGCGGCCTGTCCGATCAGCTTCTCACTCAGACTTGGCACACGGTTTCGCTCGCCGCCGTCGCAACGATCGTCACCGTTCTTCTCGGCCTGACGCTCACCTACACCGCCCGCCTGGTGCGCGGTCCGCTGCCGCCCGCGCTCGTGCGCCTCGGCAGTGTCGGCTATGCGATCCCCGGCACGGTTCTGGCCGTCGGCCTTCTGGTGCCGCTCGCAGCCTTCGACAATGCGGTCGATGCCGGAATGCGCCAATGGTTCGGCATTTCGACAGGGCTTCTGCTGTCGGGTTCGGGCTTTGCGCTCGTCTACGCCTATGCGGTGCGTTTCCTGGCAATTTCGGCAGGCGGCGTTGAAGCCGGCTTCCAGAAGATTTCGCCGAGCCTCGACAGCGCGGCGCGCAATCTCGGCGAGACATCCGCGGGTGTCGTGCGCCGCGTGCACATGCCGCTGCTGCGCCCGGCGCTCGGCGCCGCCGCCCTTCTCGTCTTTGTCGATGCGATGAAGGAACTGTCCGCGACGCTTCTTCTGCGCCCGTTCAATTTCGAAACGCTCGCCACGCATGTCTATGCGGAGGCCTCGCGCGGCACCTATGAAGACGGGTCGGTCGCAGCGCTTCTCATCGTGCTGGTCGGCTTGCTGCCGGTGGCATTGCTTGCCCGCGCCAGCCGCCTGCCTCTGGCCGAAGGCGCGCGTGCGGCCGAGAAACGTCCCTCGAGCGCTGACGACTAGCCGTTGGCGATCGCCATGCGCTCGGCGCGGACGCGTTCGTTTTCGGCCCGCTTGGCGGCAATCGACACGCCGATAACGACGCAGGTGACGATGCCGATGAGGATCGTACACACCGCGTTGATTTCGGGCGTTACGCCGAGACGCACCGACGAATAGATGCGCATGGGCAAAGTCGTTGCGCCCGGGCCCGTCGTGAAGCTGGCGATGACGAGATCATCGAGCGAGAGCGTGAAGGCCAGCATCCAGCCGGAAATGACGGCGGGGGCGATGATGGGCAACGTGATGACGAAGAAGGTCTTTGTCGGCGTTGCGCCGAGATCCTGCGCCGCTTCTTCCAGGCTGTGATCGAAGCTTAGGAGGCGCGACTGGACGACAATCGCGACATAGCACATGGCGAAGGTGATGTGAGCGATGGTCACCGTCCAGAAGCCGCGCGAAACGCCCATGGCGACGAAGAGCAAGAGCATGCTGAAGCCGGTAATGATTTCCGGCATGACGAGCGGCGCATAGACAAGGCCCGAGAAGAGCGTGCGGCCGCGGAACCGGCCGTGACGCACGAGCGCAATCGCCGCCATCGTGCCGAGCACGGTCGCGAACGTCGCGGAAATAAACGCAACGCGCGCGGTGATCCACGCCGCGTCGAGAAGCTGCTGATTGTTCAGCAACTCGCCATACCATTTCGTCGACCAGCCGCCCCACACCGTCACGAGGCGCGACGCATTGAACGAATAGATGACGAGAAGGACGATCGGAATATAGAGAAACGCAAAGCCGAGCGTCAGCGAAACCAGATTGAAATTGGAGAGGCCTTTTCTCATCGATCGGCCTCAAGCTGGCGCTGCTGGAAGTTCTGGTAGAACACGATCGGGATCACAAGAACGAGCAGAAGGAGAACCGCAACCGCGGACGACACAGGCCAGTCGCGGTTAAGGAAGAACTCGTTCCAGAGCACGCGGCCGATCATCAGCGTCTCGTTGCCGCCGAGAAGATCGGGAATGACGAATTCGCCGACCGCCGGAATAAAGCAGAGCATGCAGCCGGCAACGATGCCCGGAATGGACAGCGGGAAGGTGATTTTCCAGAAGGCCTGAATGGGCGTTGCGCCGAGATCGGCGGCTGCTTCGAGCAAAGTGCCGTCGAGTTTTTCAAGGCTCGAATACAGAGGCAGCACCATAAACGGCAGATAGGAATAGACGATGCCGATAAAGACCGCCTTCTCGGTGTTCATGATGGCCAGCGGCTCATCGATCAGGCCGAGCCAGATCAACAGCGTCGAGAGCAGACCTTCCGGCTTCAGAATGCCGATCCATGCATAGACGCGGATGAGGAAGGACGTCCAGAACGGCAGGATGACCATCATCAGCAGCATCGGCCGGATATCTTTCGGAGCACGCGCCATGCCGTAGGCAATAGGATAGCCGATGAGCAGAAGAAGGATCGTCGAGATCGCCGCGATGCGCAGGCTCGACAGATAGGAATTAAGATAGAGCGGATCGCCAAACAGCCATGTGTAGTTTGCCAGCGAGAAGGATTTTATCTTCTCGATTGTGCCAGAGACGCCGTCGGCGAAAAAATCAAAAGCCGGTTCGTATGGCGGCATCGCAATGACGCCGGTCGACAACGACACTTTCAGAACGATGAAGAACGGAACGAGGAAGAGAACGACGAGCCATACAAAAGGCACGCCGATCTCGATCGTCCGCTTCCAGTCTCTTTCCCCCACCCGCTTGGCCAATTCCTACATCCTCAGCTTGTCAGCAGCACGGCCTGTTCGGGCGCCCAGCTCAGCCACACTTTATCTTCCCAGGTGATCGGACGTTCGACGAGACGCGTCGAATTGGCGATCTGCGCCTTGACGATGTCGCCGCTCGGAAGTTTGACGCGGTAGATCGACAGATCGCCGAGATAGCCGATATCCCAGACTTCGCCGGCAAGCACATTCGCCGTACCCGGCGCCGGCGGCTGCAGGGAAATGCCGACTTTCTCCGGCCGCAGCGCGAGCCAAGCGTCCGATCCGTTTGCTGCAGAAACATTCGTCGACACTTCGATCGGCGATTCCGACCACGGGCTTTTCAGCTTGATGGCGTTGCCGCCCGCCGTCTCGACCTTGGCCGGGATGATGTTCACATCGCCGATGAAATCCGCGACATAGCGCGAGACCGGCTGTTCGTAGATTTCGCCGGGCGTTGCGACCTGGATGATCTTACCGTGATCCATGACGGCAATGCGGTCGGCAACCGTCATCGCCTCTTCCTGATCGTGCGTGACGATCAGGAAGGTCATGCCGAGCGTGACCTGAAGATCGGTGAGCTCGAACTGCGTTTCCTCGCGCAATTTTTTGTCGAGCGCGCCGAGCGGTTCATCGAGCAAAAGTACTTTCGGCTTCAGAGCAAGCGAGCGCGCAAGCGCCACTCGCTGGCGCTGGCCGCCCGATAATTGATGCGGCTTGCGCCCGCCGAACTTGTCGAGCTTGACGAGCTTGAGCATTTCCTTGACGCGCTCGTCCCGTTCGGCTTTCGGCATATTGGCCTGTTTCAGGCCAAAGGCGATGTTGTCCGCAACGCTCATATGCGGAAACAGCGCATAGGACTGGAACATCATGTTCACCGCGCGCCTGTAGGGCGGCACGCCGACAAGATCTTTCCCCGCGAGAAGGACCTTGCCCGATGTCGGTTCTTCAAAACCGGCGACCATGCGCATCAGCGTGGTCTTGCCGCAGCCGGACGGTCCGAGCAGGGCGAAGAACTCGCGCTCATAAATATTGAGGGTGAGATTATCGATGGCGGTGAAGTCACCGTATTTCTTGGTGACGTTCTCGAAGCGGATGAGCGGAACAGCATCCGGATCGGTCCAGGGACTGAAGCTCCGGCGGACCGGACCCAAAGCCGCTTTCGTACTCTGTGGAGGCATTGCGGGGCTCCCCGAGTGGGGCGCCCCGCGCCCCACTCGGCTACGAGGTTACTGTCCGGTTTTGGCTTTTGTCCATTCCCGGGTCACAGCGCGCTGCATTTTCGGGTCTTCGATGGTGGAGACCGTGTACAGGCGTTTCAGAGTGTCCGGATCGGGATAGACGGCAGGATTGTCCAGCACTTCTTTATCGATGAACTGCTGCGATGCGAGATTGCCGTTGGCGTATTGAACGAAGTTCGTCGCCTTGGCGGCAACTTCAGGCCGCATCAGATAGTCGATGAATTTGTGCGCACCCGAGACATTCGGCGCATCGGCCGGAATGGCCAGCATGTCGAACCAGAGCTGAGCGCCCTCTTTCGGAATGACGTACTGGATCTCGACGCCCTTGCCGGCTTCTTCGGCGCGGCCCGCGACCTGCAACACGTCACCGGAATAACCGACCGCCGCGCAGATATCGCCGTCCGCAAGCGCATTCTTCCATTCGTCGGAATGGAACTTCTTGATCGACTTGCGCAGCTTGCCGAGCGCTTCGCCGGCCTTCTGCACATCTTCGACCTTGATGAAGTCCGGCGGCGAGATGCCGATATAGTTCATGACCGACGGCAGAAGATCCTCGGCAGAATCGAGAATCATGATGCCGCATTTCGAAAGCGCTTTCGCATTTTCGGGATCGTAGATGAGACCCCACGAATTGACCGGCGCGTTCGGCAGCACTTCCTTGATCTTCGCGACATTGTAGCCGATGCCCGTCGTGCCCCACATATAGGTCACGGCGTATTCATTGCCGGGATCGTAGCGCGCAACACGCTCCTGAATTTCAGGCCACATGTTTTTCAGGTTGGGCAGTTTCGATTTGTCGAGTTTCTGGAACACGCCGGCTTTGATCTGGCGGTTCAGGAACGTCGCGGTCGGCACGACGACATCATAGCCTGTCGAGCCCGTCAGAAGCTTCGTCTCAAGAAGTTCGTTCGTATCGAAGGTGTCGTAGACGACCTTGATGCCGGTCTCTTTCTCGAAGTCCTTGAGAATTTCTTCGTCGATATAGTCCGACCAGTTGTAGACGTGAATTTCCTCGGCCATAGCGCCGGCTGCAGAACCGATGAAGGCCGCAACTGCAAGTGCCGAGAGGATTGGGCGGAATTTCATGATTACTCGGTCCTCCAAGGGGTTCTGGGGGCGTCACCCGGACTTAAGGTTACGAAGCCCCGAAGACGGAAACAAGATGCACGATTTGGGCCGGTATTTACTCCCTTTGGAGCATGACGACCGGTTGGAGTTGACCAATCGCGGCCGGCCCGGCACTCTTAGGGAAGGTACCGCAAGCCGCGGATAGCCTAACAACCACGGAGCGCAGCCGGACCCGAGGGTCTGGAGTCGCGTGCCCCGGTGCCCCCTTATGGGGTATAACTTCCCTGCCGGGCGCGCGGTTTTGCAAAACCGCATGAGCAAGAAGAAGCCAGTTAAAGCCGCCGCCTCCTCTCTTCGAGGTGTTGCGAATATGGAAGAAGCGCGCACCTGGGTTGCATCGCGCGGCATCGAAGAACTCGAATGCGTGGTGCCGGATCAGGCGGGCGTTGCGCGCGGCAAGATCATGCCGGCGTCGAAATTCTTCAACGCCCCGGCGATGAATCTTCCGTCGTCGATCTTCCATCAGACGATTGCCGGCGAATATCCCGACGAGGACGTGCCGGGCGCGGGCGATCCCGCCGATGCCGATCTCGTGCTGGAACCCGATTTCTCGACGCTGTCGGTCGTGCCCTGGGCGAGCGATCCCACGGCGCAGCTGATCCATGACTGCTATCACCGCGACGGACGGCCGATCGAAGTCGCGCCGCGCCAATTGCTGCGCCGCGTGATCGAGCTCTACACGAAAAAGGGCTGGTTCCCGATCGTCGCGCCCGAAATCGAATTTTATCTCGTCAAGCCGAACACCGATCCCGACTACCCGCTGGAGCCGCCGGTCGGACGCTCGGGCCGTCCGGAAACCGGACGCCAGAGCTATTCGATCTCGGCCGTGAACGAATTCGACGATCTGTTCGAGGACATTTACGACTATTCGGAAGCGCAGGGTCTTGAGATCGACACCCTCATTCACGAGGAGGGCGCCGCGCAGATGGAGATCAATCTCCGTCACGGCGCGCCGCTTGAGCTCGCCGACCAGGTCTTCATGTTCAAGCGGACGATCCGCGAAGCCGCGCTCGCCCACAATATCTATGCGACCTTCATGGCCAAGCCCATCGCCAATGAGCCGGGCTCGGCCATGCACATACATCAATCGGTGCGCGACAAGGCCGGCAAGAACATCTTCTCGAACGCCAAGGGCGATCCGACGCCGGAGTTCTTTGCCTTTATCGCCGGGCAACAGAAGTATTTACCTCATGTGATGTGCATCCTCGCGCCTTATGTGAACTCCTATCGCCGCCTGACCAAGGCGGCGACCGCGCCGATCAATGTCGCCTGGGGCTACGATAACCGCACAACCGGTCTGCGCGTGCCGCCGTCAAAGCCTGAATCGCGGCGCGTCGAGAACCGCATCCCCTCCTCCGACGCCAATCCGTACCTTTCGATCGCCGCGAGCCTTGCCGCCGGCTATCTCGGCATGATGGAAGGCGGGCAACCGACCGAGCCAGTCGAAGGTTCGGCGCACGGCCTGGACTACGATCTTCCGCGCGGCCTTCTTGAAGCCGTTGCGCTCTTCGAAGAGTCTGAGGCGCTGGAAGGCGTGTTCGGCCGCAGCTTCATGGCGACCTATGCGGCGATCAAACGCGGTGAGTTCGAAACGTTCATGCGCGTGATCAGCCCGTGGGAACGCGAATATCTTCTGCTGAACGTCTGACGCATGGCCGAGACCTATTATGAGGCGACGGCCAAGCCGCTGAAGAAGCTTTCATCGCTGAAGGGCAAAAAGCGCACCGATGTCTGCGTCATCGGCGCGGGCTTTACCGGCCTCGGCGCGGCGCTCGCACTGGCCGAGCGCGGCTATTCGGTGATCGTCCTCGAACAGAACGAAGTCGGCTCCGGCGCGTCGGGCAGGAATGGCGGCCAGATCCATCGCGGCCTGCGCCGCGATCAGATGGAACTTGAAAAGCGCTTCGGACGCTCGGAAGCCTATCTTTTATGGGAAATCGCGCAGGACAGCGTAAAGCGGCTCGATAAGGTCTTGAAGAAATACAAGATCGATGTCGAGCGCCATGACGGCCACATCTTTCCCGATCACCGCGCCCGCTATGTCGCCGACTCGCACGCTTATGTCGACCATCTGAAAAATCGGTATGCTTACGATCTTGCCGAAAAGCTCGACCGCGAGGAAGTCCGCGCGCTTATCAAATCCGACGATTATCACGGCGGCTGGATCGATCGCGGCGGCGGGCATCTTCATCCGTTGAAATATGCGCGCGGACTTGCCCGCGCCGCGGTCAAGAACGGCGCGGAGATTTTCGAACACACCAAGGCGCTGCGCATCGACAATGGCAAGAAAGCCAAAGTCGTCACCGAAAACGGCGAGGTCACCGCCGACTGGGTGCTCGTTGCCGGCGATGCCCTGATGCACGATCTCGTGCCGATGGCGGATGTGCGCATCTTGCCGATCGCTTCGACCATCGGCGTCACAAAGCCGCTCGGCAAGAAGATGAAAAAATATCTGACCTCGGACATGGCGGTCGCCGACAGCCGTTTCGTCGTCAATTATTACAAGCCGATGGACGATGGCCGCCTGTTCTTCGGCGGCGGCGAAAGCTATTCGAACGTTCATGTCGACGATCCCGGCAGCCTTGTCCGCAAGGCGATGGCGCAGATTTTCCCGGACCTGAAAGATGTCGAGTTCGATTATGCCTGGAGCGGCATTGTCGGGATTACGCCGACGCGATTTCCGCTGATCCGGCGTCTTGCGCCGAACGTTCTGATGGCGGCGGGTTATTCCGGCCAGGGCGTGTCGCTGGCGCCCTTCGCCGGCTACATTATGGCGGAAGCGATCTCCGGCACGTTCGAGCGGTTCGACTGCCTGGCGCGTCTTCCGGTTCCGTCCTTCCCCGGCGGCACGGCGCTGCGCCATCCGCTGATGATCCTCGCCATGCTCTGGTACGCCCTGCGCGACCGGATCTGACCGTTCACTTGCCGTTCAGAAAAACGGGGCAATGATCTCCCCAATTCGGCCGCAAGGCCGTGAGGGGATGAAGCCATGAAGTATCTGCGTATCGTTCCGGCGCTCGCCGCTTTCGCCGCCTTAACTGTTAACGCCGAAGCCGGCCCGCGGCACCACCATCATCACCATCACAACAATGGCGGCGCCGCCGTCGGGATTCTCGGTGCCGGCATCTTCCTCGGCGCGCTCGCGGCGACCGCAGCTGCCGACAGCCGCGACGACCGTTATGTCTACGATGCACCGCCGCCTCCTCCGCCGCCGGCCTATTACGGCCGCTACGATCGCGGCGAAGAAGCGAGCGAAGCCATCGCCGCCTGCCGCCAGGGCATGCTCGATGCGGCGCGCCGCTACGGCGCCTATGATGCGGAGATCGGCGACATCTATTCGGTTCGGGAAACGCGCTTTGGCCAGATCGTGCGCGCCGATATCCGTATCGATTATCGCGAAGGCAGCCGGACGTCTCCGGTCACCTGCGAAGTCGAAGACGGCGTTCTCGTCTCAGCCCGCAGCGATTACTGATCAGCCGGCAAACACGCGATAGCGTTCGGGGATAAGGCCAACCTTCTCCCCGATCACCGGCACGCGGCCGGCGGGCACGGCCGCCTCGATCGTCGCCTTGCCGCCATCGACCGGCACCTCGAGATCGACGCGGTGCGTCGGGCCGAAACGGCGGACGGCGAGAACCTTGCCGTCCAGCGCATTCGGGCCGGGCTGGCTGATCTCGATATCGTGCGGCCGCACGAAAAGACGGCCTTTTCCTTCGACACCCTGCGCATCGATGGCGATGGTCTTGCCGCCGACGCTCACCGATTTGCCCTGGCCGAGGATCGGCAGAGCAACGCTCTCGCCGATGAAATCGTGCACGAAGGCGGTGGCCGGGCTGTCATAGACTTCGGACGGCGTGCCGACCTGTTCGATCTTGCCCTGCCCCATCACGACGACACGGTCGGAGACTTCGAGCGCCTCTTCCTGATCATGCGTCACGAGGATCGAAGTGACGTGCAGCTCGGAATGCAGATTGCGCAGCCAGCGGCGCAGATCTTTTCGCACTTTGGCATCGAGCGCGCCGAACGGCTCGTCGAGCAGAAGAACGCGCGGTTCGATGGCGAGCGCGCGCGCCAGCGCAACACGCTGACGCTGACCGCCCGACAGCTGCGAGGGATAGCGGCCGGCGAGCGAACCGATCTGCACGAGATGCAGCAGTTCCTCGACCTTCTGCTTGATGGCAAATTCCGGCTGGCGCTCATTGCGCGGACGCACGCGCAGACCGAAGGCGATGTTCTCGTACACCGTCATATGGCGGAACAGCGCGTAATGCTGGAACACGAAACCGACATCGCGCTCTTTCACCGTCAGGCTCAGCGCATCTTCGCCGTCAAAGCGTACCGCGCCGCCATCGGGCCATTCGAGGCCGGCGATGATGCGCAAGAGCGTCGTCTTGCCGGACCCCGAAGGCCCGAGCAGAGCAATCAGCTCGCCGGAGCGGATCTTCAGGCTGACATCGTCGAGCGCCTTGAAGGCTCCAAAATTCTTGGTGACGTTCTGGACATCGATGTTCATCGGCGATCTTCCGCGATGCGGTGCTCGAGAATGGTTTTGAGCACCAAGGTAACGAGAGCAAGGAAAGCGAGCAGCGAGGCGACCGCGAACGACGCGGCGAACTGGTACTCGTTATAGAGGATTTCGATATGCAGCGGCATAGTATTGGTCTCGCCGCGGACATGGCCCGACACGACCGACACGGCGCCGAATTCGCCCATAGCGCGGGCGTTGCAGAGCAGAACCCCGTAAAGCAGCGCGAACTTCACATTCGGCAGCGTGACCTTGAGGAAGGTCTGCCAGCCGGAGGCTCCGAGCGAGATCGCGGCTTCTTCTTCCGACGTGCCCTGTTCCTGCATCAGCGGAATAAGTTCGCGCGCCACGAAAGGAAAGGTCACGAAGATCGTCGCCAGCACGATGCCCGGCAGGGCGAAAATGATCTTGATGTCGTGATCGATGAACCAAGAGCCGAAAAAGCCCTGCGCGCCGAAGATCAGAACATAGATCAGACCGGCGACGACGGGCGAAACCGAGAACGGAAGATCGATCAGGGAAATGAGGAAACTCTTTCCCTTGAATTCGAACTTCGCGACCGACCATGCCATTACGAGGCCGAAGACGAGATTGGTCGCAACCGCGATCGCGGCGGCCAGCAGAGTGAGCTTGATCGCATGCACCGCATCCGGATCGGTGATCGCGGCGATATAAAGTTCCCAGCCCTTCGAGAAAGCCTGCGTGAACACGGTGAGCAGCGGCAGGACGATGAAGAGACTCAAAAAGCCGAGCGCAATCGTGATGATGGCCCAGCGCACGGGCGCCGGTTCGGTACGCACGGGACGCGGATTTCTCGCGGTCCGCGCGGGCGCAGCCACCGTGGGAACGGCGTCGGTATAATCCAGGGCTTCGGCTTGGATTTCGAGCGTCATGATCAGAATGCCGCGCTGCGTTTTTCGGACCAGCGCTGCAGCCCGTTGATAATGAAGAGCAGGATGAAGCTCGCGACCAACATGACAACGGCGATCGCCGTCGCGTCCGCATAGTGGAACTCTTCAAGCCGGATGATGATCAGGAGCGGCGCGATTTCCGAGACGTTCGGCAGATTGCCGGCGATGAAGATGATCGAACCGTATTCACCGACGGCTCGCGCGAAAGCGAGCGCAAAACCCGTCAGCAATGCCGGGATAAGAGTCGGCACGACGACCTTGGTGATGACCTGCCAGCGATTGGCGCCAAGACTCGCAGCCGCCTCTTCAAGCTCGGTTTCGAGATCGATCAGCACGGGCTGAACGGTGCGCACGACAAATGGCAGGCCGATGAAGATCATCGCAATGAGAATGCCGAGTGGCGTATAGGCAACCTTGATGCCGATGGCCTGAAGCGGCGCGCCGAGCCAGCCGTTCGGCGCATAAAGCGTCGTCAGCGCGATACCGGCGACGGCCGTGGGCAACGCAAAGGGAATATCGACGATGGCGTCGAAAATGCGCCGGCCGGGAAATTCATAACGCGTCAACGCCCAGACAACGGCAAAGCCGAAGACGGTGTTGATCGCAGCGGCGACGAGAGAAAGGCCGAACGAGATTTTCAGCGCGTTCAGAACGCGGGTGCTCAAGACGACGCCGATGAACTGGTCCCAGGTCAGCTCGAACGTCTTGAGGAAAAGCCCGGCCAGCGGGATCAGAACGATCAGGCTGAGCCAGGCGAGCGTTAAACCAAAAGTGATCCCGAAACCCGGGATCACTGTTTTTGGTGCCGCGCGGGAGCGCACGACAGAAAGAGATGTCATACCTGCGCTCCCGCGTCCTGCACTTACTTGGTGTAGATTTTGTCGAACGTGCCGCCGTCCGAGAAGTGCGTCGTCTGGGCCTTATCCCAGCCGCCGAACGCCTGGTCGATCGTGAAGAGTTCGACCTTGGCGAACTTGCCCTTGTACTTCTCGGCCACTGCTTCGTCACGCGGACGATAGTAGTTCTTGGCAGCGATCTCCTGGCCTTCCGGCGAGTAGAGATAGTTCAGGTAGGCGGTCGCAACTTCGCGCGTGCCCTTCTTGTCGACGACCTTGTCGACGACCGCGACGGTCGGTTCGGCGAGGATCGACAGGCTCGGCGTGACGATTTCATACTTGTCGGCGCCGAGTTCGTTGACGGCGAGGTAGGCTTCGTTTTCCCAAGCGAGGAGAACGTCGCCCTGGCCGCGCTCGGTGAAGGTGACGGTCGAGCCGCGGGCGCCGGTGTCGAGCACCGGAACGTGCTGCAGGAGCGTCTTCACGAATTCCTGAGCCTTTTCATCCGAGCCGCCATTGGCGCGCTTCGCATATTCCCAAGCCGCGAGATAGTTCCAGCGGGCGCCGCCCGAGGTCTTCGGGTTCGGCGTGATCACCTGGACGTCGCCCTTGATGAGATCGCCCCAATCCTTGATGCCCTTCGGATTGCCCTTACGGACGAGGAACACGATCGTCGAGGTGTAGGGAGCCGAGTTCTGAGCGAGCTTCGACTGCCAATCCTTGGCGATGAGATCCTTCTTGGCGATCTCGTTGACGTCATAGGCGAGCGCCAGCGTCACGACATCGGCTTCGAGGCCGTCGATCACCGAGCGGGCCTGTTTGCCCGAGCCGCCGTGCGACTGCTTGATGGTGAGATCTTCGCCCTTGTCCTTCTTCCACTTGGCAGCGAAGGCCTTGTTGAACTCGACATAGAGCTCGCGGGTCGGATCGTAGGACACGTTCAGGAGTTCGGCCGCAAAAGCCGGAACCGTCAGCAGGGTCACGACCGCTGCAGAGGCAATGAGTTTCTTCAACATTCTAATTCACCCAGCTTCGCCGAAACCCCGATTGGCCACGGCATATGTCGAGTATTTCTGTCGTGATGATCGGGAATTGTCAATAAGCACCATAGAAAATTCGTTATTTCACATATTACACTAATATATTTTGTGTATTCTTGTTCGACACGCTGTTCCCGCGATCCCCGGGTGAACGATAAAACCTGTTAAACTTCAGAGAGATGGATGCCGCATTCGGTCTTGGCACTACCACGCCAGCGGCCGGCGCGGGCGGCCTCGCCCGGGGCGGTGCGGCTGGTGCAAGGCATGCAGCCGATCGATGAAAAGCCGAGCTTCTGCAGCGGATGCAGCGGCAGATGATGCGCGATGAAATAGGACTGGATCTCCTGGCCGTCCAAAGTGGCCAGCGGGTTGACCTTGATCCGGTCGCCATCGGGTTCGACGACCGTCAGATTTGCGCGGGTATCGCCGTGATAGCGTTTGCGGCCATTGATCCAGGCGCCGAAGCCTTCGAGCGCCTTGGCGAGCGGCGCGACCTTGCGATAGCCGCAGCAGGCATCGACATCGGTCGACCAGAGCATGTCCTCGGGATCGAGGCGCGCATGATCTTCCGGATCGGGCGTAAAGACGCGGATATCGGTGAGGCCGAGACGCTTCTGCAACTCGTCGCGATAGGCGAGCGTTTCGGGAAACAGCATGCCGGTATCGAGGAAGACGATCGGCGTCGTCGGATCGATCTCAGCCACCATATGCAGCAGCACCGCCGATTCCGTGCCGAAGGACGAAACGACGCCGACACCGCCTTCGAACTCTTCCGCCAGAATGGCGCGCAGAACTTCCTGCGGCGGCAGATAGGAGACGAGCCCGTTCAGCTCGCTGGCGCGCACTTTCACCTTGGCATTTTCGGGGGCGGTCATGAGATCGAACATTATTCGACCCCTTCTATTTTTTCGGGGGCAGGCGTGGAGCGCTTCGACAGCGCGGAAATCGCGGCGCCCAAACGCGCACGCCAGGGACGCGAACGGCGCACGACCTGACCGAGAACAAGAAGCGCCGGCCCCTCGCCGACTTCTTTGACGAGCGAAGGCAATTCTTTCAGCGTACCGGCCACCGAATGCGCATCCGGGCGCGTGCCGCGCGCGATGACGACGACGGGAGTTTCCGGATCGCGGCCGGCGGAGATCAAACCATCGGCCACGACCGAACAGGTGGCGCGGCCCATATACACGGCAAGCGTCGTGTCGCGCCGTACGAGCCCGCTCCAGTCGATGGCCTCGGCATCCGCAGCGCGATGCGCGGTAAGCAAAGTCAGACGCGCCGATTCCTTGCGATAGGTAAGCGGCAGGCCCGCTTCCGCCGCACAGCCGAGCGCCGCCGTGATGCCGGGAACGACGACAACGTCGATCCCCTGCTCTTCCAGATGTTCGAGCTCCTCGCCGCCGCGGCCGAACACAAACGGATCGCCGCCCTTCAGCCGCACGACGCGCAGACCACGGCGGGCGGAGGCCGCAAGCTCGGTATTTATGTCGCGCTGGGCGACGCATTTCTGGCCGGCGCGCTTGCCGACGAAAACGCGTTCCGCGTCGCGGCGCGCCAGATCGAGAATATCCGGGGTGACGAGATCGTCGTGGAAAATAATGTCGGCGTCCTGCAGGACGCGCAGCGCCTTCAGCGTCAGAAGTTCCGGATCGCCGGGACCTGCGCCGACGAGATAGACGACGCCCTGACGCTGTTCGTCCTTCAGCCGGCCGGAAATTTCCGCATCGAGCGCGGTCGCTGCATCTTCAAGGCGTCCGTCGAGCGCGGCCGCTCCGATCGGTCCGTCGACGATCTTTTCCCAGAAGGCGCGGCGCGCAGACACGTCATGCGCACTCTCCGCAAGTTTTGCGCGGCGCGAGCCGATGAGATCGGCAAGATCACCGAGACGCGCCGGCAGCAGCGCTTCGATCTTCGCCCTGAGACGACGCGCGAGAACGGGGGCGGCCCCTTCCGTGCCGATCGCCGCAAGCACGGTGCCGCGGTCGATGATGGCGGGCGTGATGAAGGAGCAGAGTTCGGTGCGGTCGACGACATTGACCGGGATGGACAGCGCACGCGCGCGGCGTGAGATCACGCTGTCGGTCGGATCGCCCGCCGACGAGACGATGGCTGCAAGGCCGGACAAATCGACGGCTTCAGGATCACAGACGGGTGCGATCTCGATTTTGCCCAATGCGGCGAGGCTTTTGATTTCCGCCTCGGCATCATCGGCAAAGACCGTGACCCGCGCGCCGGCTTTCAGCAGCAGGCGCGTTTTGTTCAGCGCCGGCTCGCCACCGCCGAACACAAAAACCGGCCGATCCTTGAGATCGATGAAAATCGGAAAATAGCGCATCGCACCAAGTTCGGGCCGCAAGTTACGGCCACCACAGAGGTTTAGATAACACCTATTCTAAACCTGTTAAAGATACGATTATACGTGTTTAATACGTGATATAAGTCAGATATCGCGTTCCGGCGTCTGGCGGATCATCAGCCCTTTACGGACAAGACACGCCCACGCCTCTTCGGCGGTCTCGGCAAAATCGAAAAGGCCGAGATCGTCCTTGTGGATCATGCCCTCGTCCAGAAGGGCCTGGAAATTAATGACTTTCGTCCAGTAGGCGCGACCGAACAGGACGATGGGAATGGGAGGGGCCTTCTCGGTCTGGCGCAGAGTCAGGATTTCAAACAGCTCGTCCATCGTGCCGAAACCGCCCGGGAACACCACAAGCGCAGCGGCGCGCATCGCCAGATGCATCTTGCGCATAGCAAAGTAGTGAAACTGGAATGTCAGATCGGGCGTCGAATAGGCGTTCGGCTCCTGCTCGAACGGCAGACGGATATTGAAACCAATGGAGGGCGCGCCAGCATCCACCGCGCCGCGATTGGCCGCTTCCATTATGCCGGGACCCCCGCCCGTCGCGATGACATTGTCGAGCACGCCGTCGCTCGGGTGAAGCGATCCGCCGCGCTGCGACGCGATCCGACCGAAAGAGCGCGCCTCTTCATACCAATGTGCAGAGCTTGCGCCGGAACGCGGTTCAGCGCCCGGAGGCAGCGGCGCGCTCGCATGATCAGGATTATCGCTGCCGCCCGGCAGAATGCGCGCCGAGCCGAAAACGACGATCGTCGTACGTATGCCCCAGGCGCGCAGCCGTTCTTCGGCTTTCTGATATTCGAGCAGAAAACGCACACCGCGCGTCGAATCGCCGAGCAGGAAATCGCTGTCGAGCGCAGCCAGGCGAAAGGCCGTCGAGGCCATCTGCGCGGAATTGTCCGGCGGTTCGTCCGACACGGCGGCGCTACTCGGCCGCCGCGGGAACGACAGGATCGGCAGTCAATTGCAGGGCGCTGAGTTCGGCATAGATGCCGCGCTGCTTGACGAGTTGCTCATGCGTGCCGGACTCGATCAGGCGGCCGGCTTCCATGACATGAATGATATCGGCCTGACGCACCGTCGACAGCCGGTGAGCGATGACGATCGTGGTGCGTCCTTTCATCAGCTCGTTGAGCGCATCGCGCACTTTGACCTCGGATGCCGCGTCGAGCGCCGACGTCGCCTCATCGAGCAGCAGGATTGGCGCATTGCGCAGCATGGCGCGCGCAATCGCGATGCGCTGCTTCTGCCCACCGGACAGATTGGCGCCGCCCTCGCCCGCCACGCGCTGATAGCCTTCGGGATGGGCGATGATGAACTCATGCGCATTGGCGGCTTTCGCCGCGGCAATAATATCGTCTTCGGTCGCCTCCCAGCGACCGGAGCGGATATTATCGTATATCGAGCCTTCGAACAGGAACGAGTCCTGCGTGACGAAAGCGATATTGTCGCGCAGCGACGCGGTCGTCACCTTCGAGATATCCTGCCCGTCGATCACGACGCTGCCGGACTGCGGCGCGTAAAAACGCTCGATCAGCGAGAAAATCGTCGATTTGCCGGCGCCTGATCCGCCGACCAAGGCCGACATTTTACCTGCCGGAAAATGTATGGATGTGTCGATGAGAGCTGCCGCCGCATCGCCGTAAGAAAAGCTGACATTGCGCAATTCGACATCGCCGCGTCCGATTGCAAGCGGCTTCGCATCCGGCACGTCCTGGAGCCCCGCGGGCGAGTCGATGAACGCGTAGAACATTTCTACGCCAATCAAGGTGGTCTCGATGCTCAAATGAAGACGGGCGAGATTTTTCGCCGGGGCATAAGTCAGAAGCAGGGCCGCAAGGAACGCCAGAAGCGAACCCGCATCGCGCGCACCGCCCGCAATGCCGTAGCCCGCATACATGATGATGGCAGCCATAGCGACGCCGACCAGCGCCTCCATGATCGGGCCCGACCGGGCGCTGAGATTGCCTATCTTCATGCCCTGCTTCGCCGCGCGATCGATGACGCCGTTCAGTTCGCCGAGAATGCGCGGCTCAAGGCCGAAACTTTTGACGACGCGAATGCCGATCATCGCTTCTTTGACGCCGGAGAAGACATGCGCAACGCCCTGGAATTCAAGCTTGCCGAGCGAGCGGATGCGCTTCTTGATCGAACCGAGCGACAGAAGCGCCGCCGGTGTCACCACAAAGGCGATGGCAGAAAGGATCGGATCCATTAGCACCATCACGGTGCCAAGGCTGATCAGCGACAGCGTATCCTTTCCAAGACTGGTCAGGATCAGATTCATGATGCTGCGGATCGACTCGGCGCCCTGTGTCAGAATCACGATGACATGGCCGACACTGGCCGTGTTGTAGAAGCGCATGTCCTGGGCAAGGAGATGCGTGAGAATGCGCTGCTGCTGTTCTGAAACCATTGTGCGGCCGACGCTGTTCATCACAACGGTCTGGCCGTAATCGGCAAGGCCGCGGCCCGCATAAATGATGAAGACGCCGAGCGCGAGCGCGAGGATCAAAGTGGCATCGCGCGCGACGAGAACATCGTTGAAGATGCTTTTCATGATCCATGCGCTGGCGCCCGTCAGGCCGGAGACGACCGCCATCATGCCGAACGCCAAGAGATAGCGCGGCAGATACTTGCGGCTGTTCTCTCTGAGGACACGGTGGATCAGCTTGAGACTGTCCCGTTGCGGTTTGTCCTTGGCTTTCGCGTTCACTCTGGCTGGCCCCAAAACTTTGCCCGCTGACCGGATGCCCCGAAGACCGGGCACGGGTTCTCCGGGCAGCGGCCCGGAATCACGTTGCCGGGAGTTACCATGGCCCGGAAAAGACGGCCAGAAGCAGGCGGGAATGTCCTTAAAGGCAATGGGCGACCTGGCGGCCGGAACAATAAAGCCCGCCCTTTTGGGGCGGGCTTAAAGTTGCTGACAAAACAGGCCTTAAGGCCTGCCGGCTTCTGCGATTTTACTCTGCCGCCTGCGCCGGAACGCGGTCCTTTTCGATCTTGATCGCGCAGTATTTGAACTCCGGGATCTTGCCGAACGGATCGAGCTGCGGGTTCGTCAGCGTGTTCGCCGCCGCTTCCGCATAAGCGAAGGGGATGAACACGAGGCCGACCGGCATCCGGTCATCGATACGGGCCTTCAGGCGGATCGTGCCACGGCGCGAGGAGACGAGCATGTAATCGCCGGTATTGATGCCGGCGCGTGTCAGATCGTGCGGCGACATATACGCCACCGCTTCCGGCTCGACCGCATCCAGAACGTTGGAGCGGCGCGTCATCGAACCCGTGTGCCAATGCTCGAGCTGGCGTCCGGTGGTCAGAACCAGCGGATAGTCGAGATCGGGCTCTTCAGCCGGGTTGATGAGCTTTGCCGGCACGAACTTGCCGCGGCCCGTCTTCGTCGGGAAGCCGTTGCCGAAGACGATGTCATGGCCGGGCGTTTCGAGACTGTCGGCCGGGTAAGTGACCGATTCCTCGCGCTCGACGCGCTCCCAGGTGATGTTGTTGAGGGACGGCATGGCGCCGGCCATCTCGGCATAGACCTCGGAGACGTGCTTGTAGTTCCAGTCGAGACCGAGACCGCGCGCCATGTCCTGGATGATCCACAGATCCTGACGCGCTTTGCCCGGCAGCGGCACCGCCGCGCGGCCCATCTGGACCTGGCGGTTGGTGTTGATGACGGTGCCGTCCTTTTCCGGCCATGCGGACGCCGGCAGAACGACGTCGGCATATTTCGCCGTCTCGGTCAGGAAGATGTCCTGCACGACGAGATGATCGAGCATCGCCAGCGCTTCGCGCGCATGGTTGACGTCGGGATCCGACATCGCGGGGTTTTCGCCCTCGATATAGCAACCCTTGATCTTGCCCGCGTGGATCGCATCCATAATCTCGACCACGGTCAGGCCGCGTTTGTTGTCGAGCTTGGTGTTCCAGTACTTTTCGTACCAGGCATGGACTTCGGGATCTTCGACCGATTTGTAGTCCGGATAGAACATCGGGATCAGGCCGGCATCGGAAGCGCCCTGCACGTTGTTCTGGCCGCGCAGCGGATGAAGGCCGGTGCCCGGACGTCCGATCTGGCCGGTGACGAGCGACAGCGCGATCAGGCAGCGGCTGTTGTCCGTGCCGTGAATGTGCTGCGAAATGCCCATGCCCCAGAAGATGATCGAGGCGCTCGAGCGGGCGTAAAGACGCGCGACTTCGCGAAGCTTTTCGGCGGGAATACCGCAGACCTTTTCCATCTCTTCGGGCGGATAGTTCTTCACGTTCGCCGCGAGCTTGTCGAAGTCCTCGGTGTTCGCCTGGACGTACTGCTTGTCGTAGAGGCCTTCCTCGATGATCGTGTGCAGCATCGCGTTCAGCATGGACACGTCGCGTCCAGGCTTGAACTGCAGCATATGCGTGGCGTGACGCGCCATCGCGATACCGCGCGGATCCATCACGACGAGCTTTGCGCCGCGCTCGGCGGCATTCTTGAAGAAGGTCGCAGCGACCGGATGGTTTTCGGTCGGGTTGGCGCCGATGACGACGATGACTTCGGCGTCTTCCGCCGCCATGAACGGCGCCGACACCGCGCCCGAACCGACGCCTTCGATCAGCGCCGACACCGAGGAGGCGTGGCACAGACGCGTACAGTGATCGATATTGTTGGTGCCGAAGCCGGTGCGCACGAGCTTCTGGAAGAGATAAGCCTCTTCGTTCGAGCCCTTCGCCGAACCAAAGCCGGCCAGCGCGTTGCCGCCGCGCTCGTCGCGGATCTTCGCAAGCCCGCTCGACGCGACCTTGAGCGCCTCTTCCCAGGTCGCTTCCCGGAAATGGGTGAAAGGGTTCATCGGATCGATGTCGACATCGTGCTTGGAGACGCCTTCCTTGCGGATAAGCGGCACGGTCAGACGATCGGCGTGGTGGGCGTAGTCGAAGCCGAAGCGGCCTTTGACGCAGAGTCTGTTCTGGTTGGCCGGACCGTCGCGGCCGTCGACCGCGATGATCTTGTCGTCCTTGATCTGGTATTCGAGCTGGCAGCCGACGCCGCAATACGGACAGACCGAATTGACGGTGCGATCGGGATGATTGGTGTAGGTGCCGTCTTCGGCGATCTGCGTCGCCGGCATCAGCGCACCCGTCGGGCAGGCCTGGACGCACTCGCCGCAAGCAACGCAGGTCGAGTTGCCCATCGGATCGTTGAAGTCGAACACGATCTGTTCGGTGTGGCCGCGGAAGGCCATGCCGATAACATCGTTCACCTGAACTTCACGGCAGGCGCGGACGCACAGATTGCAATGGATGCAGGCATCGAGCTGCACCGCCATCGCAACATGGCTCATATCGTCGATCTTGTTCGGACGCTCGAGCTCGGGGAAGCGGCTCGTCGCAAGACCGATTTCATCCGCCTGTTCCCAGAAATGCGAATTCGGATCGTGCGCAACGGCGCGGTCCGGCTGATCGGCGAGAAGAAGCTCGAACACGAGCTTGCGCGAGGCTTTCGCGCGCTCCGACGCCGAATGAACCTTCATGCCCGGCGAGGGCTTGCGCACGCAGGAGGCAGCAAGCACACGCTCGCCTTCGACTTCGACCATACAGGCGCGGCAATTGCCGTCCGGACGATAGCCGGGCTTGGGCGCGTAGCAGAGATGCGGGATCTCCGTGCCCTTGCGGTTCGCGACCTGCCAGATCGTCTCGCCGGGAGCGGCGGTGACTTCTTCGCCATCGAGCGTAAAGGAAATGCCGTCGAGCATCTTTGTGACCCTTATTCAGCCGGGGCGAGCGACTTAAAGTCGTCGCGGAAATGTTTCAGGACAAGTTTGATCGGGTTCATGGCCGCCTGGCCGAGACCGCAGATCGAGGCATCGCCCATTACCTTCATCAACTCCTGAAGCAGAGCTTCGTCCCATTGGGGCTGAGTGATGAGATGGACGGCCTTCTCGGTGCCGACGCGGCACGGCGTGCACTGGCCGCAGCTTTCGTCCTCGAAGAACTTCAGCAGATTGACCGTGACGTCGCGCATCGAGTCCTTGTCGGACAGGACAACGACCGCCGCCGAGCCGATGAACGAGCCGTGCTGTTCGAGCGTGCCGAAATCAAGCGGGATGTCGGCCATAGATGCCGGCAGGATGCCGCCCGACGGGCCGCCCGGCAGATAGGCCTTCAGCGTGTGGCCATCGAGCATGCCGCCGCAATACTGGTCGACCAGTTCTTTCAGCGTGATGCCGGCCGGGCAGAGCTTGACGCCCGGCTTCTTGACGCGACCCGACACCGAGAATGTGCGCAGGCCCTTGCGGCCGTTGGCGCCATGCGATGCAAACCAGGCGCCGCCCTTCTCAACAAGTTCGCGCACCCAATAGACGGTCTCGATATTGTTGATGAGCGTCGGCCGGCCGAAAAGGCCGACGACCGACGGGAACGGCGGCTTGTGACGCGGCAGGCCGCGCTTGCCTTCGATCGATTCCAGCATCGCGGATTCTTCGCCGCAGATATAGGCACCGGCGCCGCGGCGCATATGGATCTTGGTGTGGATCGAAAGTCCCGCCGCTTCGAGCTTGGCGATCTCGGTGTGCAGGATTTCGCGGCACTGCGGATATTCATCGCGCAGATAGATATAGACATCCGTCGCTTCGACCGCCCAGGCGCCGATCAGCATGCCTTCGAGGAAGCGGTTCGGATCGGTTTCGAGATAGTGGCGATCCTTGAACGTGCCGGGCTCGCCCTCGTCGCCATTGATTGCCATGAGGCGCGGGCCGGGTTCGGCGCGCACGAATTTCCATTTGCGGCCGGTCGGGAAACCGGCGCCGCCAAGACCGCGAATGCCGCTGTCTTCCAGCGTTGCGATGATGCTGTCGACGGTGCGTGTGCCGTCCAGACATTCCTTCAGCAGCTTGTAGCCGCCGCCCGCGACATATTTCTCGAACGGGATGTAATCGGGAACATGCGCATGCGTATCGCCGCTGGCGATGACTTTCTTGACGCTCTCGGGCGTCGCATGTTCGTGCAGCGAATGGCCGATCGCAACGACCGGCGCATTATGGCAGCCGCCCATGCAGGGCGCGCGCACGACGCGGACCTTATTCGGGTCCATACCGGCTTCCAGGGCCTTCTGGAGCTGCGCCGAACCGGCAAGCTCGCACGAAAGGGAGTCGCAGACGCGGATCGTGAGGTCGGGCGGCGTTTTTTCGCCGTCGAGCACGATGTCGAAATGGGCGTAGAAGCTCGCGACCTCATAGACCTCGACGAGGGCCAGCCGCATTTCCTTGGCCAGAGCTGCCAGATGCCGGGCGTGCAGGCAGTGATATTTGTCCTGGATCAGATGCAAATGCTCGATCAGGAGGTCGGGCTGCCGCGAGCGGGTGCCGAGGATCTCGCGAACCTCTTCCAGGGACTTCGGGTCGACCTGGCGGCCCTTCTGCTGGTCGCGGGTCTTGCGGCGGCCCGATCCGGGGTGGATGCTGCGGGCCGGAACGTCTTTTCCGGGAATTTTAAGGTCAGTGCTCGGCGCGCTCACGTCGTTGGCCTTGCTCGATATGGAATGTCTATTTAGATCACTTAAAAATAACATTCCGAAAGAAAAATGCCAGATGCCACAACGCTTTCCAGCGCAGCGGAATCTTGCTGTGTTTACACTCTGAAAGTCGTGGCGTGCTGATTGCAGGAATTTGCAAGGCAAAATGGCTAATTGTCGAGGCAAATGGGCCGATAGGCGCTGTCTATCAAGCTTTTAAAGCTTCTCACGCGCCCGAACGCCACGGCAGGATAGGCGTTTACCGGGTGCCCGAGGGACGGAGAGAGCCATGACCCGCGCCAATGTGAACGACCGAGCCACGATCTGCGAAATCTATCCTATGGATGCCTGGGAACAGGATGGCTCGCGGAACATCCAGGGCAATGCCACCGTCATTCACGGGGTCAAAATCATGTCCGCTCCGGACCCGGAAGGCGCCTTCGACCTTGTCCGGATGTCCCAGCATGTGGCTGAAAACGATCCCGAAAGCGATGAAATCTTCCTCAGCGCCTTCGAGCCCGGCGCGGCGGAGGCCATGGCCGGCAGCACCTATTCGGGCGGCGTCCAGCCCACCGAGCACGAGCACAGCAAAGGCGGGTATGAGAGTTTTATCGACTCCATCCTCGAGGCCGCCCGCTCCGCCCATTTCAAACCGGCGATCGGCGTCGGCGACGACCGCATCAAAGGTTTCCGCGGCGGGTGACGACACGGGCGCGCCGCACAGCGCGCCCGCACCGTATTCTCAGGACGAGCCCTTGGCGTTCGGGAAGAAGAGCTGCTCGCCGCCGATCTTGTAGCCGGCGATGGCCTGCTGGCCTTCCGGCGAAATCAGCCAGTCGATAAAGGCCTGCCCGTCATCCTTCTTCACGGTCGGATATTTTTCGGGGTTCACGAGAATGACGCCGTACTGGTTGAACAGTTTGGCATCGCCCTCGACCGCGACGTCAAGTTCGCCGCGATTTTTGAACGCGAGCCAGGTGCCGCGATCGGTCAGCGCATAAGCGTTGAGCGAAGATGCGGTGTTGAGCGTCGGGCCCATGCCCGAACCCGTCGATTTGTAGGAGTCGCCGATCGCTTTCGGATCGACGCCCGCCGCCTTCCACAGACGCAACTCGGCTTTGTGCGTACCGGAATCGTCGCCGCGCGAAGCAAACGGCGCTTTCGCATCGGCAATCTTCTTCAGCGCGGTGGCAACGTCTTTTGTGCCCTTTACGCCGGCGGGATCGGATTTCGGTCCGACGATGACGAAGTCGTTATACATCACCGGGAAACGCTTCACACCGGCGCCTTCCGCGACGAACTTCTCTTCGGACGGGGTGTCGTGGACGAAAACGACATCGGCATCGCCGCGGCGGCCCGTATCGAGCGCCTGGCCGGTGCCCTGCGCAATCACGCGCACGTCAATACCCGACTTCTGTTTGAACAGCGGCAGGAGGTAGCCGAACAGGCCCGACTGCTCGGTCGAGGTGGTCGAGGCCACCGTGATCGAACGGTCCTGCGCCGACGACGGCGCGGTAAAGCTCGCAAGGGCGAGAGCCGTCGCAACGGCCAGATGTTTCAGATTTCTCATTTTATGCTCCCTTCAAAATCACCACAGAAGATCGCCGCGCAGAAAAGCGCCCGCTTCATCGGTTTGCGGTTTGCCGAAAAACGCCGAAGCGGATGTCTGCTCAACAAGCCGGCCGCCATGGAAAAACAGGACATCACCGGCAAGACGCCGCGCCTGGCCGAGATCGTGCGTCGCCATGACGATTTTCGTGCCTTCGCGCGCAATCGTTCCGATCATCTCTTCGACGGCACGCGTTGCGCCCGGATCGAGCGCCGATGTCGGCTCGTCGAGGAATAGAACCTGCGGCGCAAGCGCGAAAGCACGGGCGATGGCAAGCCGCTGCTGCTCGCCGCCGGACAGAACGCGCGCCGGACGCGCGGCGATCGATGTGAGGCCGAAGCGCTCGAGAACCTCATCGGCGCGGTTTGCGCGTTCGGTGCTTGAGAGACCTTGAAGCGCAAGCGCGTGCACAACATTCGCGCGGCCCGAACGGCGCAGTAGCACAGGGCGCTGCAGCACCATCGCATGCGCACGCGCCGCCGGAGCGCTCCATTCGATTGTGCCCGACGTCGGCGCGATCAGGCCGTGACAGAGTTTCAGGAAAAGGCTTTTGCCGGCGCCGTTCGGCCCGAGGATCACGCTCGGTGCGCCGGGTAGAAGATCGGCGCTGACGCCGCTCAAAAGATCGCGGCCGTTTCGTGCGAGCCCAAGACCGCGGATGCGCAGCGGAAGAATGGAGAGCGCGCCGTGCATCACATCACCCACCGATGCGCTGCGCGAGTTTTGCGGTGCCGAACGCACCCGCATTCAGCGCAAGCGTCAGCGTCATCAGGATCATGCCGAGCGCGAGCGCCAGTGCGAGATCGCCCTTGCTCGTCTCAAGCGCGATCGCCGTCGTCATGGTGCGCGTGTAGCCGGCAATATTGCCGCCGACGATCATCACCGCACCGACTTCTGCCGTGGCGCGGCCGAAACCTGCAAGCAGCGCGGTGATGAGGCTGTATCGTCCGTCCCAGAGCAAAGTCGGCACGGCCCGCAGGCGCGAAGAGCCGAGCGAGCGCAGCTGCTCTTCATAGTCCGCCCACAGATCCTCGATCACCTGGCGGGTGAGCGAGATGATGATCGGCAGGATGAGCACGGTCTGCGCGACGATCATCGCGCCCGGCGTGAACAACATGCCGAGCGCGCCCAGCGGACCGGACCGCGACAGCAGGAGATAGATCAGGAGGCCCGCAACAACCGGTGGGAAACCCATCAAAGCATTCAGAATGACGACGAGGACGCCGCGGCCCGAAAACCGGGAGATCGCCAGAAAGGCGCCAAGCGGCAGGCCGATCAGGGCGGCCATCAGCAAAGCCGACAGGGTGACGCGCAGCGACAGGAGGACGATCCGGCCAAGTTCCGGGTCGCCGCTCGTCACGAGATTGATGGCTGATGCCAAGGCGTCGGGCACGTGAAGTCACCGCGGCTGCAATTGCGCCTGTTTAGCTTCCGTGCTTATCTGCCCGCAACGATGGAATACATGCAGGAAATTGCATGAAATGACAGACCATATGACGACGTCCGAGGTCTCCGCCTATCTCCGGGTCAAGGAGAGGACGATCTACGACCTTGTCGCCCGCAAGGAGATCCCCTGCTCCCGAGCCACCGGAAAGCTGCTCTTCCCGCGCAATCTCGTTGACCGCTGGATCGAGGCGCATATCGAGCTGCAGGACCCGCGGCTGATCGCGCCGCCGCCGATTATCGGCGGCTCCAGCGATCCTCTGCTGGAATGGGCTCTGCGCGAGTCCGGCGCCGGGCTTGCGGGCCTCGTCGAGGGCTCCTCGGCCGGTCTCGTCCGCCTCGCGGCCGGCGGCGCCGTCGCGGCCGGGATCCATTTCGGCGAAGAGGACAAAGGCGAGAACAGCGGCAATATCAAAGCGGCGCGCGAAGCCTCTGCTCTGTTTGATGTCGTCGTCGTGCATTGGGCGTGGCGCCAGCAATGCCTTCTCACCGCGGCGGGCAATCCGCTCGGCCTCAACTCGATCCGCGATGCGGCCCAGAAGGGCGCACGGTTTATTCCCCGCCAGGATGGCTCCGGCACCGAAATCCTGCTCGACCGCCTGCTCGCGCAGGCAAATCTTTCGCGTTCCGATCTGAAACTCCTGCCGCGTCCTGCACAGACGCAGACCGACGTCGCGCTCGCCATTCTCGACGGCCATGCCGATTGCGGCATCGCCGTCAGCGCCGTAGCACGGAGATTCAATCTTGCTTTCGTGCCGCTGCATCGCGAGCGCTTCGACCTCGCCTGCCGCCGCCGCGAACTGCTCGAGCCGCCTTTACAGAAGCTTTTCGAATTCGCGCGCACGCCGGAATTCAAGGCCCAGGCCGACAGGCTGGGCGATTACGATGCCAGCGAATGCGGAAAGGTCCTGTTCAACCGCTGAACCCGCGGCATGGCGCCAAAGGCCTGCCATACCTATCTGAGGCGAGATGAAGGACGACACAAAACTCGGCTCTTTTCTGGTTGCTCCGCAGCCCGACGATCCGCGCCTGACCGAAACGGTCACCGGTGTGGATGAGAATGGCGCGCCGGCGGAAATCTCCGTCGTCGTCGAGCGGCCGCTGACGCTTTATCTGAATGCGCAGGAGATCGTCACCATGATGACGATCGGCGATCATCCGGATCTTTTAGCGCTCGGCTATCTCCTCAATCAGAACATGCTGCTGCCGGAAGACGAGGTCACGGGCGTCGATTACGACGAGGATCTTTCCGTTGTCGTCGTGCGCACCGAGCGGAAAACGAATTACGAGGAAAAACTGAAGAAGCGCGTACTGACATCCGGCTGCGCGCAGGGAACGACCTTCGGCAGCCTGATGGAAGCGATCGAGACGGTCGAACTACCGAAGACGGAAGTTCGCACATCCTGGCTCTACCGGCTGCAGAACGCGATCAACACGACGCCCTCGATCTATCTGAAGGCCGGCGCCATTCATGGCTGTGTGCTGTGCGAGGAAGACCGGCCGCTCGTCTATATGGAAGATGTCGGCCGTCATAACGCCGTCGACAAGATCGCCGGCTGGATGTACCGCGAGAAGGTCGATCCGGGCACGAAGATCTTCTACACGACCGGCCGCCTCACCTCCGAAATGGTGATCAAAACCGTGCGCATGGGCATTCCGACTTTGATTTCGCGTTCGGGCTTTACGGCCTGGGGCGTCGATCTTGCTCGCAAAGCCGGGCTCACTTTGATCGGCCGCATGCGCGGGAAGCGCTTCGTTATCCTTGCCGGTAAAGACCGCGTGGTCTTCGATCAGAACCTGTCTTACGTCGAAGACGAGGCCGCCAAGAGCCGCCGCAAGGGCTCCGACGAAGATTAGGCCTTAAAGCCTCTGCCAACTCCGCGCCCAGCCTCCTCTTGCGTGCCGCAAATCTGCGCGCTATATACTGAACCGTATGGTTCAGTATACGACAACCCGCCTCGACGCCTCGTTCGCCGCGCTCTCGGACGCCACAAGACGCGGCGTCCTTGAGCAGCTCGGGCGTTCAGACGCCTCGATCACGGACCTTGCCGACAAGTTCCACATGACCCTCACGGGCATGAAGAAACATATCGGCGTCCTGGAACAGGCAGGGCTCGTCACCACAAAAAAGCTCGGGCGCGTGCGAACCTGCAAACTCGGTCCGCGCCAACTGGCCGAAGAAACAGCATGGATCGAGGCCTACCGGCAGCTCTGGGCTTCACGCTTCGACAAATTGGACGAGGTTGTCGAGGAACTGAAGCAGAAGAAAATGGCCGATGGGCCAAAGAACAGAAAGTGAGCCTGCGCCAATGAAGAATCTCACGACAGCAGAACGGAAGTCGGAGCGCGAGCTCGTCGTCACGCGAACCTTCAACGGCCCGGCGCATATCGTGTTCGAGGCATGGACCAGGCCCGATCTGTTCAAACGGTGGTGGGTCCCGAAGTCGTCTGGATTGACCCTGCTTTCCTGCGAGATGGATGTTCGTACCGGGGGCACATACCGGTTGGTATTCGACCACGCATCCCTAGAGCAGCCCATGGCGTTCTTCGGCCGGTACATCGAAGTGACACCGCCCTCCCGCCTCGTCTGGACGAATGACGAAGGCGGCGAAAATGGAGTCGTCACCACAGTGACCTTCGAGGAACGGGGTAGCGAAACCTTCGTCGTCCTCCACGACCTCTATCCCTCGAAGGACGCCCTCGACAAGGCTATCGCCTCCGAGAGCACAGGTGGATTTACCGAGCAGTTCGAGCAGCTGGACGAGCTTCTCGTCACCATGGGCGGGTGAAGCCGACCCCGGTCTTTATGGGTTCGCGGCCTAGAACATGTTCTCGTATGAGCGATAGGCGATGAGATCGCCCTCCGCGACCGCGGTGACCGGTTCGGGCAGCTCGACAAAACCTGTGGTTTCCGTCAGCGATGTAATGACGCCTGCACCTTCGCGCGGATGCTTGTGCGCGACAATGGATCCATCCGCCTCGCGCACGAGCGATACGCGCACGAACTCGCGGCGGCCGGTCTTTTTCTTATAGGCAAAGCCGCTCTTCACGGGCACGGCGGTCGACGGCGTCCAGCTCTCGCCGGACAGGCGCGCGACCAAGGCCCGCACGATGTTGACGAAGGTGACGAACACCGCAACGGGATTGCCGGGAAGCCCGACAAAGGGAACGCCATCGACAACCGCCATCGCGACCGGACGCCCCGGCTTGATGGCGAGGCGCCAGTGCACCAGCGTTCCGACCGTCTCGACGACGCGGCGGGTATAATCTTCTTCGCCGGTCGAAACGCCGCCGGATGAGATAATCAGATCGTGGCCTTTGGCGGCGGCAAGAATGGCTTTGCCGAGCGCATCCGGCTCATCGCGATACATACCGATATCGGTGACTTCGCATCCGGCGCGGCGCAACAGCGCCGCCATCATCACACGGTTGGAATCGTGCAGCATGCCCGGCTGAAGCGGACGGCCGGGCTCGACCAGTTCATCGCCGGTCGACAGAACCGCAACTTTCAGACGGCGGCGCACTTTCAGACCCGTGAGGCCAAGCGCAGAGGCAAGCGAGACATGCTGCGGCTGAAGCCGCAGCCCCGAAGCGAGCGCGGGTGCGCCGGTCGCGATGTCTTCGCCGGCAAGACGGCGATTGGCCCCCTTCTTCAATCCTGCGGGCAGAATGACGCGTCCGTCTTCCTCGCGCACATCTTCCTGCATGAAAACAGTGTCGGTGCCGTCCGGCATCATCGCGCCGGTAAAAATGCGCGCGCTTTCGCCTTTGCCGACCGCGTGCGGCGAACGATCGCCGGCGGCGATGCGCGTGACCACCGGAAGAATAGTTTCTCCGCCCGGATTGAGATCGGCATGACGCACCGCCCAGCCATCGACGGCGGAATTGTCGTAGCCCGGCAGAGCCAAGGGCGCGATAACGTCCTCCGCCAAAATCCGTCCGTCCGCATCGATCAGCGAGACGGTCTCGATGTCTGTGACCGGCACGACGCGCTCACCGATCAGTGCGAGGCCCGCCTCGATCGGCATGAGTTCGCCGCCGAACGCAAAGCAATCGTCGGAAAGCTGCGCCATTTATTCGCCCGCCAGAGCAAGATCGCCCGGCACAAAGCCGAGCGCGTGAAGCGCGGCACGAACCTCGCCGCTGCCGAGCACATTCAGAAAAGCCTGAACGGCGGGACGATCGCGGCGACTGTCCGCCAGGATGAAATCATAATGCTCGTCGCCCACGGCAAGGAAGCCGAGACCGTAAAGACGCGCGACATTCTCAATAGCCATGCCCCAATCCGCCCGCCCCTGCTGCACGGCGGCGGCCACGGCATTGTGCGATTTCGGCTGATTGGCATAGCCTGCCGGGCGCTGGCCGGACAGAATTCCATCGAGCAGAATACGCGTGCCCGAACCGGCATTGCGGTTGACGAGAATGATGTCTGGATCGCCCGCGACAGACGCAATCGCATCACGCGCCGCTTTGCCTTCGAAACGCGTATCGCCCTTGCGGAAGACGACGCCCTGGCGGCGCCGCCAGCCGGGAACCAGCGACAGGCCTTCGCTCAGAAACGGCGTGTTGTACAAGCCGGTCTTCGGATCGAGGAGGTGCACCGGAGCAAGATCGCATTCGCCGCGCTTCAGCGCTGCAAGGCCGCCCATACTGCCGATAGCAAGTGTGCGGACATGAACACCCTGACGCGCAAGGATCGAGACCACAGCATCGAGGCCGATATCGTGACTGCCGGCCAGAACGAGATCGGGAACATGCAGACCTTTGCCGATGAGGTGCACGCTTTGCGGCGTCCCAGCATCGGCGGCATCCGCCAGCGCATCGATCGAGAAAAAGCCGTCGGCCTGTGAGAACGCCGTCACCGAACCCGAACCGCGGCCGAGCGGAAAAGCGACGAGGCCCTCTTGCGTCTGGCCGAGCGAGACCATCACATATTCGGTGCGGCCGATCTCAGAAGCCGCGCGCACCGGCAGCACCGCATCGACGACATCCTCGCCGCGCGGCTGAAGGCCCGCGAGTGCGCGGATGAGAGGCGTCACGAAAGTGTGGAAGGTGAAGATGGCGGAGGTCGGGAAACCGGGCAGCACGATAACGGGTGTCTCGCGCGCCACGGCAAGACAGATCGGCTTTCCCGGCTTCAGCGCAACGCCGTGCACGATGATGCCCGGCTTGCCGAGTTTCGACAGGATGCGGTGCGAGACATCGCCCGCGCCTTTCGAGGTGCCGCCGGACAATACGACAAGATCGGTTTCGGCTATGGCTTTCTCGACGCGCGTGGCAAGCGCATCTTCATCGTCGCGAATAATGCCGAAGAGAACCGGCTCGCCGCCATTCTCGCGCACGGCGGCAGCGGTGATCGCTGAATTCGAATCGTAGATCGCACCGGGAGGCAGATCGCCGCCGGGCGGCACAAGCTCGTCGCCCGTCGAAATAATGCCGACGCGCGGACGGCGCACGACACTGACCGACGAAAGCCCGCAGGCGGCGAGAACGCCGATCTCGCGCGAGGTAATTTCGAGGCCCTGGCGCAGCGCGGTTTCGCCGCGCGCGATATCGGAGCCGGCAAAGGCGATGAAGCCGCCCGGTGAAGCCGGACGCTTGATATCGACGTAAGGTCCGCTGTCGTCTTCGCCAAACGCGGTGTTCTCGATCATCACCACGGCATCTGCCCCGCGCGGCACGACACCGCCGGTCGAAATCGCGGTTGCGCTTCCGCCGGCAACCGTCAGCGCAGGCGCGGTGCCGCAGGCGAGAACTTCCTTATTCAAGCGCAGGCGGACAGGCGAAGGCTCGCTCGCTCCCGCCGTATCGGCGGCGCGCACGGCAAAGCCGTCGACGGACGAGCGGTCGAAGGGTGGCAGATCGATCGGCGCGGTCAGATTTTCGGCAAGCACGCGGCCGAGCGCTGCCGCGAGTTCAACGGTCTCAGCGGCAAGCGGCTTATGGGGCACGGCGGCGCGAAACCGCTTTTCCGCCTCTTCGCGTGAGACGACGTCGAGGAACTGCTCCTGACGCGCCGCGCGGCGTACGGCCTCGATGATATCGCGATCCTTCATGGGCATTATCTAGGCTGGAACGGCCTCAGATGCACCACATCCCCGGCTGCAAAACCCTCAGAACCCGGCGGCACGGTAAACCAACCCACCGCCCGGCCCAGCGCCTCGAACCCCGCCTCGTCGAGAGGCAGTGGCCGGATCGCTTCTTTTTCGGGAAGCCCTAAGAAGAATTCGGTCAGGCCGATGGTCGAACTTGCTTTGGAGGCAAGACGCACGGGCGCGAGCCAGTCCGGCTGGGTCAGACCCGAAAGCCCGGTCACGATGGGCTTGGCGAGAGCCAGAACACCGGCGATGACGCCGTCCGCACGCCCGGGCAGAAGCAGAACCGGCACCGTGCCGACACGCCCGAAACTTGAGGTTTCGCCGGGGCGCAGAGCCACGCCCTGTAATTCGACCGTACCGGCATCTTTGAGCGCGGCAACGGCGCAGTCGCTACGCCCCTGCCCGGTGCCGCCGAGCGAAAGAATGAAATCGGCGCCCGGCTTGCGATAGGCGGCGGCGAGATCGTTGCGTGCGCCGGGCACGGAGATGGTCTCCGCAATCTCAGTGCCCGCAAGCTGCAACCACATCCGCACCATATCCGCATGGCGTGCCGCCGCAGCGCTCGCAAGAACGATGCGGATGCGCGGCATGCGCACATCGATCGTGCCAAAGCCGGACAGAGTGAGAATGCCGATATGACGCGGCGCGAGACGCGTGCCGGCGGGAATGAGAAGCGCACCGGACTTCACGTCCTGTCCGGTGTTGCGAACGCCGTGGCCGGGCGCAACGGACGCCGACGCTTCCGCCATTCCGGGCGCAGGGATCGTGACCGCATCGGGCGGCACGACGGAATCCACTCCCGACGGCATCGGATCGTCCGCGTCAACCCAAGTCGGCGGCGGCGCGATCACAGCCGCGCTATAGGCGCTGGCGCCGACGAGATCCTCGGCATTCACCGCCCAGCCGTCGGAATAAGCGACAGGCGATGCCGGCAGATCGGCAGGCGCGCGGATATCGCTTGCGAGCACCGCGCCGGTGGCGTCGGCGACCGCACGCGTCAGCGGCGGCGCAAGCGGCGTCTCCGCCGCAAGCCGCGCCAAAGCATCGTCGAGCGGAGTGAGGCGCTGGATTCGCGGATTGGGGGAAGAATGGTTCACGCGCAGGAAAGTGCGAATTGCGCTCTGTCAGGTCAAGGCTTGCAGGATCGGGCGGCCGGTGGCACCTCAGAAAGATGAGCGAGACCTCCCTAGATCTCACCGGCCTGATGTGCCCTCTGCCCGCCCTGAAAACGCGCAAGGCGCTCACCCGGCTGAGCGCCGGCGACCGGATGAATGTGATTTCCTCCGACCCGCTCTCGGCGATCGATATCCCGAATCTTTTGCGGGAAACCGGCGATGTCCTACTGGAGCAGACTGAACGGGACGGCCGGATCAGCTTCCTCATCGAGAAGCGCTAGCGGCTGCCAAAGCCCCGCATCCGGACGTGCGGCTCCAGCTCTACTTCAAGCAGAGCTGCTGCGTCTAAGCTATTGAGGGGAATGGTGCCCAGGGCCGGAATCGAACCAGCGACACGCGGATTTTCAATCCGCTGCTCTACCAACTGAGCTACCTGGGCATTGACCCGTCTGCGGCGGCGCCGCGTCGAGACGGGGGGTTATAGAAACCGGAAGGAGCCCTGTCCAGAGCGCCTAGTCTTCCCCTTCCGGCGGGGGCGCGGCATCCGGACGCTCATCGGTCGGGATGCGGTATTCGCCGCCGAGCCAACGGTTCAGATCGATGTCGGCGCATTTGGTGGAGCAGAAGGGAATATGGGCGGCGACAGCGGGCTTGCCGCAGATCGGACAGCGCGGCTTTGCGGCCTTGCCGGCATTGGAGACGTCTGCAGGCATTAGATTCCGTCGAGCGGGTTCAGCCAGCCGAGATGGATCGGAAGGCCCTCGCCCGCAAGCAGGCTGACCGTCTCGTACAGCGGCAGGCCGACGACCGCGGTATAGGAGCCGACAATGCGCACGACGAACGCGCCGGCGATGCCCTGAATCGCATAGCCGCCCGCTTTGCCGCGCCATTCATGCGAGGCGAGATAGGATTCGACTTCCGGCCGCGACAGATGCTTGAAGCGCACGCGCGCTTCGACCGTGCGGGTGCGCTGCTTGCCGGTCGGCGTGATCATCGAGACCGATGTAAATACGCGGTGCGAACGGCCCGACAGAAGCTCAAGGCATTCGGTCGCGTCTTCGATCGTGTCGGTCTTCGGCAGGATGCGGCGGCCGACCGCGACCACCGTGTCGGCGGCGAGGAAGAACGCGTCTTTCAGATTCTCGTCGCTCTCGGCGATGTGACGCGCCGTCTTTGCCTTCTCGACGGCAAGACGCTCGGCAAGCGCGTTCGGCCGCTCGAAGCGGACGGGCTCCTCATCAATCGTTGCCGGAATGAGCGCTTCGGGGCGGAGACCCACCTGCTCAAGCAGAGCCAGGCGCCGCGGCGAGGCGGAAGCCAGAACAAGCTTGGGACGGTCCGTCATATCCGTGCAGCTCTTTGGCCGGGACCCGGCGCGATGCTTATTTGAAGCGGTAGGTGATACGACCCTTGGTCAGGTCGTAGGGTGTCATCTCAACCAGGACCTTATCGCCGGCAAGGACACGGATACGATTCTTGCGCATGCGGCCTGCCGTGTGAGCGACGATTTCGTGCTCGTTCTCCAGCTTCACGCGGAACATCGCGTTGGGCAGGAGTTCGGTGACGGTGCCCGGAAACTCGAGCAGTTCTTCTTTCGACATTGAAACTCAAAGGTTGTTGAAGGCGCGGAAACTAGCCTCTGGCGGTGATTTTCACAACGCCCGAAGCGTCATAGCTCCCAATGAAGGGCGACAATCAGCGTAAACAGCCGCCTGGCCGTGGGAAAATCCATCTCGATCTTGCCCTCCAGCCGCTCCATCAGGAGCCTGGCGGCATCGTTATGCATGCCCCTGCGGCCCATATCTATGGCCTCGATCTGCGAGGGCGAGGCCGATTTGATGGCCGCATAGTGCCGGGCGCAGATTCTCCGGTATTCCGATAGAATCTGCCGGAACGGCCCGACCGCCAAAAGATGCGTGACGATAGGGCGATCGGCCTCGTCCCTGACGTCGAACACGAGCTTGTTCTGAATAAGCGCCAGAGTGAGCCGATAGGGTCCGGGATCGCCCTTGAGGGTGCCGAAGCGGTTTTCGGCCAGAAGATCGTAGATGGCGATCTCGCGCTCATGCTCGCCTTCGGCGCTGGAAGCCCCGAGCGAGCTTTCGTCGATGTGGACGGCGATCAGCCGCTCCGAGCTGTCGCCCTCGCCCATCAGCGCTCGAGCCTGATCGTGATCGACCGCGCATGCGCCTGAAGCCCTTCGGCCTCGGCGAGCTTGACCGCCGCCGGACCGATTTCGGCAAGGCTCTTCGGAGAGCATTTCAGGATCGAGGTGCGCTTGACGAAATCAAGAACGCCGAGCCCCGACGAGAAGCGCGCCGAGCGTGCCGTCGGCAGGACATGGTTCGAACCGCCGACATAATCGCCCACGGCTTCCGGCGTGTGGCTGCCGATGAAAATGGCGCCGGCATTGCGGACCTTGCCCGCGATCTCTTCGGCCTTGTCGGATTCGATTTCGAGATGCTCGGGCGCCAGGCGATCGACGAGCGGCACCGAAGCTTCGAGATCTTTCACCAGAATGATCGCACCGAAATTCGCCCAGCTTGCGGAGGCGATGTTTCCGCGCGGCAATGTTGCGAGCTGCAGCGTCACCGCGCTCGACACCTCGGCGGCAAATTCCGCGGAGTTGGTCACGAGAATGGATTGCGCCGCCTCATCGTGCTCGGCCTGCGCCAGAAGATCTGCGGCAACCCATTGCGGATTTGCGCTCTTGTCGGCGACGACGACGACTTCGGAGGGACCGGCGATCATATCGATGCCGACCGTGCCGAAGACCTGGCGCTTGGCGGCGGCGACATAGGCATTGCCGGGACCGACGATTTTCGCGACGGGCTTGATCGTCTCGGTACCGAAGGCAAGCGCGGCCACAGCCTGCGCACCGCCGACGCGGTAGATTTCGTCGACGCCGGAAATTTTGGCGGCCGCCAGCACCAGCGGATTGAGCTTGCCGTCCGGCGTCGGCACGACCATCACAAGCCGCGGCACGCCCGCAACCTTGGCCGGCACCGCATTCATCAAAACCGAAGAGGGGTAGGCCGCCGTGCCGCCGGGTACATACAGACCCACGGCCTCGACCGCCGTCCAGCGGTGGCCGAGTTCGACGCCCACACCATCGGTGTAGCGCTCGTCTTCAGGCTTCTGGCGCTTGTGGTGGCTCTCGATGCGCTCACGCGCGAGGTGAAGCGCTTCGAGCGTTGCCGGATCGCAGGCCTTCCAGGCCGCGGCGATCTCGGCTTCCGTCACGCGCAGTTTGGCGGGGGTGATGTCGAAGCGGTCGAATTTGCGCGTGTAGTCGCACAGCGCGACATCGCCCTTGGTGCGCACCTCGCGAATGATCGCGCGCACCGCATTATCGACGTCTTCGGAGACCTCGCGCTTTTGCGCGAGCAAGGCCGAAAAGCGCGCCTCGAAATCGGGCGCGCCGGCGTCCAGCAGAGCCGCCATATTCAGGCGTCCTCGGTTTCGGCTTCGGCTTCAGGATGGCTCGGGCAGCACGTGCAGTCCCAGGTGGGACCGAGATCCTTCAACGCCGCTTCCAGGCACTCGACCTCGAGCTTGATCGATGCGCCGCCTTCGAGAAGCAGGACGACCGAGCCGCCCGGCGCCTCCTCGCCCGGCTGGAAGGCCAGAGCGAGAAGATTGACCACTTTGTCTTTTTCTTCGAGCGGCACGCCCTTCGACGAAACCTTAACCACGTCATCGAAATGCACCGCAGCACGGCGGCGGCAATTCTTGTTTTCGAGCGTGCGGCGCTCCCAATCGAAGCGGTCGACAGCAAAGGCGAAGCGGCGCTCGCGCGGAAGGTAGATGAGATCGGCGACCTTCAGCTCGGCGTCCTGCAGGTGCACGGACAGGACCGAAAGGTCCTCGGCATCGCGGGCCAGAAGTCTCAAAGGGGCGTCGGACATGGGGGCTCGACCGGTTTGCGTGTGGAGCACCAGACTTAAGAAAGCCGGGTCCGGAACGCAATGGCGGCGCCCCGGTCCCCTGAGGAATAGGAGCCTATTTTCAGCCGGTTCGGGCCGCCTCGGGCTCAGAACGACTTGTGCACGCGGAGGCCGGCGCTCCAGTCGACGCCGCTGTCATTGTCGATATGGGTGCTTTCGTCCGACGGATTTTGGCGGATATCGATGATATCTCGGCCGCTCCAATCCACGCCGCCGGTCAGGCCGATATTCAGCCCTTCCTCGGGCAGCGTGTAGCCGAAGACGAGGCGCAGGCGCGTCGCGACGTCGATCGTCGAAAAATCGTCTTCGAGCGTCGAGGTCCCGGGGCCGCCGCAGCTGCCGCAGCTTTCTTCGGATTTCAGTTCCGAATACCGCGCAACGGCGAGCACATCGAGACCGCCGCCGACGTAAAAGCCGTTGCCGAAGCCGTGGATGCCGGACACCGAGGGACCGATGCCGAACTCATAGCTCTTCAGCGTCTGCTCAAGATCGGCATAGGCGACACCGGGGAAGGCAACGGATTCGACCTGGCCATCCTGCGTCAGCTCGGACCCGCGGACGCGCAGCACGATGCCGACATCCTTGCGCGAACGTCTCATCGCCGCATCGACCGGCGCGCCCCAGGAGCCGCCGCCGTCCCAATTGAATTCGCGCGCGATGCGGTAGGTGCCGCTGAATTCGTGGCGCTCCACATCGCTTGATGCGACGACACCGAGACCGGAGGCCCAACCGGCGCCGTTCGCAACATCCTGCGGGACATAGCCGGCGCTGGTGCCGCTCGCGACCTCGGCCGAGGAGTCCGAGCCGGTGAAAGAATAATCCAGCCCGAAGGATTGCCGCCAATCGCCGACGGCATAATCGTAACTCGCGCTCAGGCCGATACCTTCGGACCGCTCATCGCTTTTGGCGATGAACGGATCGCCGGCGGTCACGATGGTGCCGAAACCGGATTTGTCGCCCGTATAGACAGAGGTGAAGCTCGTCGCGGCGGAAATCTGGATGCAGGCCGGCGCCCGGATCGGCGCGGGTGCAGGCGCGGGTGTCGGGGCCGGCGCGGGCGTTGGCACCAGCGGAAGTGAAGGCGGCGGCGGTATGTAATAGAACGGCACCGGACCGGTCTCGCACACCCTGAGATATTCGAATCTGACGCTACCGGTGATGCACGGCCCCTGAGGCAGGAGCGCTTTTCCGCGAAGGGCCGCCGCAAGCACTTTCTCATCGCCCACACCTTTGCGCACGGCGATGAATTCTTCGAGGCGCGCCATGGCCCGACGCCAGGCAGGGCAGTTCTTATGCCTGTCAGCACTTTCAAGCTCGGCGAAGATCTCTCTCATCACCTCGGGGGCCTTGGGGCCGTCGAGATCGATGAAAATCTGCGCAGACGCCGGCTGAACCGGAACGGACGCGGCAAGCATCCCAATGAAAACAGCAGCAGCGAGTATGCGCATCGTCGATTCCCCCGAACCTTGGAACGCACGCTAGCGGGTATGGACGGGAGGCGGCGTCACCAGAATTGGTGATGACAGCCGGCCATTCGCAGCCGATAGTTGAAAAGGGAAATGGGGGTTGCCGTCCGGCCACAGTGCCGAGGCGGATGTTCGTGTTGCCTCCGTCCGGGCCTGCAAGGCCGCGATGCCCGTGTGGAGGCAGATATGCTGAAGCGGGATGAAGACAGCTTTTTGCGCGCGCTCGCCGCCGTCGAAGCCGCGGCGTTCGACGAGACAGGCTGGCCTAACGCGCTTGCCCTCATCAGCAATCTGTTCGGCTCGGCCGGCGCGACGATGGAAGCGGCAGACAAAAGCATCATGCAGCTGACCGATTTCTGGGGCCACGGCATCCCCGAAGGCAGCGATATCGCCTATTCGGAGCATTACATTTCGATCAGCCCGCGCGTCGTGCTCGGCTTCCGCAGCATCCAGGACGAGATCGGTTACGATTCACAGGTCATCGACGAACACGCGATGAACCGGGACCCGTTCTATTCCGACTTTCTCGGCAAATGCGACCTTCGCTATTTCATGTCCGGGACGATCATCCAGAACCCCACGGAATTTGCATGTATCGCCCTGCAGCGCTCGCCGCGGGAAGGCCACGTGCAGCAAAGCGAGATCGACATGATGGCGCGGCTCACTCCCCATGTAAGGCAGGCTTACGATGTGACGCGGCGCATGCGCGCCGCGACCGAAACCGCGCGGTCCCTCGAACGGGCGCTCGACTGGCTGAACGACGGCGCGCTGCTGATCGGCCCGGACGGAAAAGTGATCTACGCCAATGAAGCCGCGCGAGCCTTCGCGCGGCGCGGCGACGGATTTCGCGTTCACAAAGGTGCGGTCGAATTTCTGTCGCCGGAAGCACGCGCCCTTTTTGAGCCGGCTCTTGCCGAGATCGCCGGAACGCGCAAAGCGGGCGCACCTTCCGCACCGCCAGATTTCCCGCTGCCGCGCACAGGCGGCGCCCCGCCCTATATCTGCTCGGTCAGGCCGGTCGCAGCCTCCGAGCGGCGCTGGGACAGAACAGCGGCGATCGCCGTCGTATTCATCCGGGACCCTTTAAAGCAGGGCGACGAGCAAGCGGCGGCGATTGCGCGGCTGGCCTTCGGACTGACGGAAGCAGAGGCTCATCTTGCCACCGCCCTGCAGAGCGGCGTTGCGCTCGCCCAATATGCGCGCACCCGCAAGCTCAGCCTCAACACGGTGTACACACATCTGCGCCGCATCAAGGAAAAGACGGGCACACGCCGGATGGCCGACCTGACGTCGAAACTAGGCGCGCTGAAGCCGCCGCTGAAGGGCGAGGTCTAGCCGGAAATCCGCTCGATGCGGGCGCCGCAGCGGCCGAGCTTGTGTTCGAGCCGCTCGAAACCGCGATCCAGATGATAGATGCGGTTGATGATGGTTTCGCCTTCCGCCACGAGCCCGCCGATGACGAGCGACACCGAGGCGCGGAGATCGGTCGCCATGACCGGTGCGCCCTTCAGCCGGTCGACGCCGTCGACATAGGCGGTGTCGCCGTCCAGGCGCACCTTGGCGCCGAGCCGCGCCAGTTCCTGCACATGCATGAAGCGGTTTTCGAAGATCGTTTCACGGATTTTCGACGTGCCCTGCCCGCGCGTTGCCAGCGCCATGAACTGCGCCTGAAGATCGGTCGGAAATCCGGGGAAAGGTTCGGTTGTGACATCCACGGCCTGAATGCCATTGCCGTTGCGCGCAACGCGAATGCCGTGCGGCACGCTCTCAACCACCGCACCGGCCGAACGAAGCGTCTCCAGCGCCGAGTCGAGAAGATCGGCGCGGGTGTTCTGCAGGATGACATCGCCGCCGGCCATTGCGACAGCAATCGCGTAAGTGCCCGTCTCGATCCGGTCGGGGATCACCGCATGCGTGGCCCCATGCAATTTCGAGACTCCGGTGACCTTGATCGTCGACGTGCCGGCGCCCTCGATCTTCGCGCCCATTTTGATCAGAAGATCGGCGAGGTCCTTGACCTCGGGCTCGCGCGCCGCGTTCTCGATCAGCGTTTCGCCATCGGCGAGGCTCGCCGCCATCAGCGCAGTGTGCGTTGCACCGACGGAGACTTTCGGAAATTTGATGTGGCCGCCCTTCAGCCCGTGACGGGCCGTGGCGATGACATAGCCGGCATCGATCTCGATCTGCGCGCCGAGCACTTCGAGAACCTGCAGCAGAAAATCGACCGGCCGCGTGCCGATGGCGCAGCCGCCCGGCAAGGACACTTTCGCATGGCCCATGCGGGCGACGAGCGGGCCGACGACCCAGAAGCTCGCCCGCATGGTCGAGACGAGATCATAGGGCGCAGTGGTATCGACAATCGTCTTGGCGTTGATCGTCAGAGTCTCGCCATCGTCTTCGGTCTGGCCGTGGCGGCGCCCGCGGATCGAAATGTCGACGCCATGATTGGAGAGAATGCGCTTCAGCTGCGCGACGTCGGCCAGGCGCGGCACGTTCTCGAGAACGACCTCATCCTCGGTGAGCAGCGCCGCGATCATCAGCGGCAGAGCGGCGTTCTTGGCGCCGGAGATCGGGATCGAGCCCTCGAGGGGAGCGCCGCCGAGAATGCGAATACGGTCCATGCGGGGGAGATGCTCCGGTCGGAGAGACGGACATTAAAGTCGCGGGAGTTCCGGACTTAATCCAGGGGACGGACGGAAACAAGGCAAGGAGTAGGCCGCGGTTAACCCTCACCGCGTCCCTCATGTTCCTTTGCCGCGCCGGGCTTGGCGTCCTCCCGCCCCTCTTCGCGGCGCCCCTTCGCCTGCGCCTTGCGGCGCTTCAAATTCTCGCGGAGGGCCCCGGCCAGGCGCTCACGGCGTTCGGCCTCGGCCTTGAGGGTCTCAGGGGTACGTTTGGTGGGCATGATCCGACTCATAAGCAAAGCGGGAAGGCCCGCAAGCGCGGTTGCGCCTCAAACCCCTCTGTGGCAGTACTCGCGCCGCCTTGGCGCCCTTCGGCCCCTTCGCGTTTGCTGCCGTAGCTCAGTGGTAGAGCACTCCCTTGGTAAGGGAGAGGTCGAGAGTTCAATCCTCTCCGGCAGCACCAGTTCGCCGCCCCGCTTTGACCCTGATCAATGCGCCGCCCAGGCTTCCGTGGATAGTGACCTAAACACGCGTATTTGAACGAAATTTCCCCGATTGAGCCCCCATAAAGGGACCCTCGCGCAGCCCTCCAAAAAAACGCGGCGCAGTGTCGCTGCGTGGAAGTCGCAAAGCGACAATCGAGATGCTACAAGCTAGATTAATTCTATGGTCGAGCAATCCTCCCTGATGAAACCGGATTACGGCGCCTTTTTCAGCCAAGCCGTCGAGCGCCTGCACAGTGAGCGCCGCTATCGTGTCTTCGCCGATCTCGAGCGAATCACGGGCCGCTTCCCGGAAGCGGTCTGGCACTCCCCCGAGGGCGCCAAAGACATCGTGATCTGGTGCTCGAACGACTATCTGGGCATGGGCCACCACCCGGACGTCGTCAACGCCATGGCCTCGACCGCGCTGTCATCCGGCGCCGGCGCCGGCGGGACCCGCAATATTTCGGGCAATCACCATCCGATCGTCGTCCTCGAGCAGGAACTTGCGGACCTTCACGGCAAGGACGCCGCCCTCGTCTTCACCTCGGGTTTTGTGGCCAATGAGGCGGCGATCTCGGTCATCGCCTCGGTGATGCCGGACTGCCTGATCCTGTCGGACGAGCTGAACCACGCCTCGATGATCGCCGGCATCCGCCATTCCGGCTGCGAGAAAAAGATTTTCCGCCACAACGATCTCGCCCATCTCGAAGAGCTGCTGCGCGCGGCCGGCCGCGAGCGTCCCAAGCTCGTCGTGTTCGAGAGCATCTATTCCATGGACGGCGATGTCGCTCCGATCTCAGCGATCTGCGATCTCGCCGAACGCTACGGCGCCATGACCTATCTCGACGAAGTGCATGCCGTCGGCATGTATGGCGATCACGGCGCCGGCGTTGCCGAGCGCGAAGGCGTGATGGACCGCGTTGACGTCATCGAAGGCACGCTGGCCAAGGGCTTTGGCGTCGTCGGCGGCTATATCGCGGCATCCGCCACGATCATCGATACTGTGCGCTCCTATGCGCCGGGCTTCATCTTCACCTCGACGCTGCCGCCGGCCGTTGCCGCCGCGGCCTGCGCATCGGTACGCCACCTGAAGCACTCGTCCGCCGAACGCGAGGCGCAGCAGCGCCAGGCCAAAGCGACGAAGGCCGCTTTGCTGGCGCGCGGCCTGCCCGTGCTGACCGGCGAAACGCACATCGTGCCGGTTCTCGTCGGCGATCCGTCGCTGGCGAAAGCCGCTTCAGACCGGCTGCTCGAAAAACACCGCATCTATGTGCAGCCGATCAACTATCCGACGGTGCCGCGCGGCACCGAGCGTCTGCGCTTTACGCCGACGCCGTTCCATTCGGATGAGCTGATCGCAAAGCTCGCGGACGCGCTGGATGAAGTCTGGAGCGCGCTCCAGCTCACCCGCATTTCCATCGCCGCCGAATAATCTCCAGCGTTATTTCTTCGCCAGAAGATCGCGGATTTCCGTCAGCAGCACTTCCTGCTTCGGCGGCGCTGCGGGCGCTTCCTCTTCGGTCTTGCGCAGGCGGTTGATGCCGCGCACCGCGAGGAAGAGGATCCAGGCAATAATGATGAAGTTCAGCGCGACGGTCAGGAACGCGCCGTAGCCCACGGTCGCACCGGCCTTTTTTGCTTCGTCATAGGTCGCGGCAGGCGCACCGCCGAGCTGGAAGAAATAGTTCGAGAAATCGAGACCGCCGGTCACATAGCCGATGATCGGCATGATGACATCGGCCACCAGCGAATTGACGATACCGCTGAACGCCGCGCCGATGATCACGCCGACGGCGAGATCGACAACATTGCCCTTCAGCGCAAATTTCTTGAATTCCTCGAGCATGACACGCCTCTCCACGAAGTCCTGAGGCGAGCCTAGACCTAATTGCCCGCGACTTTAAGCTTGCGGAGATCGGCGGCGACTTTCTTTCGCTCGTCGAGCGCAGCGAAATCAGTCTCCTTAAAAGGTGGCTTGCCGCCGCCGACGAAAACCTTGAAGCCCGTTTTGGTTGCAACGACATCGCCATGGCGCAGCGTCGCGTCGTTGAGGATCGGCACGGTCATGAACGATTCGCGTGTCTGGCTCTTCGGACAGGCGCTTTCCGCCGCAGGCTGAGCCGTCGTGGCATCGAGCGAGGCGCGTCCCTCCTGCAGCGGCGCGCTCGATGCGAGCTCCACCGGAGCAAATCCCTGGCCGGGGACAAATTTTTCGAGGACGAGCTGCGCCGGTGCCCCGCCTGCGGCGGCCGAGCACATGGCTTCGGCCTCCTTCTGACGGCTTTTGGCCGGCATGAAGCCCATCACCATCTGGGCGCCGTCGCACTGACGCTTGCAGACGACGCGCTGCAGATTGCTCGTGACGGCCACCCTCTGCTGCGGCCGCTCCTCTTCGAACCCGAAAAACTCGCTGAAGAACCCGCCATCTCCGCGCATGGGTACGGATTCGGCCGGATAGTCAGTCCGGGGCGCCTCACGGGCCCGGTTCTGTTTCAACAGGAATTGCAGCGGGCTTTCGGCCCGGGGGCCGGTCAGATCAACCGTAAAGGCGGCCGCAGCCACGCCTAAAAAGCCAGCGATGGCGGCAAGATGGATAGGTTTTGGCATGAAACACTCGTTTGGGAGATTAACTTCCGATCTACCCAAAGGTTCAGTCGCACCATGCACGTAAAGGTTCAAAGGCGGGCAGCCCTAGTGGCCGCGCTCGCCCGCTGGTATCAATCAGTCAACCGAGTGTTGAGGACCTGAGTTATGCAGCACGGCTGGGCCGTGATCGCCGTAGCGCTTGTCTATTTTGGACTTTTATTTGCGCTGGCGGCTTACGCAGACAGGGTCCGCCCTGCCTGGATGTCCGGCTGGGGCAGGCCCTACATTTATTCGTTCTCGATCGCAGTCTACTGCACATCCTGGACATTTTTCGGCTCGGTGGGTCTGGCTACGACCTCCGGCCTCGACTTCATCGGCATTTATATCGGCCCGATCATCGCGTTCACGGTCGCAAGCCCGATCCTTCTGAAGGTGACGCGCCTCGCCCGCGCTCAGAACATCACCTCCGTCGCCGACTTCATGGCTGCGCGCTACGGCAAGAACCAGACGCTTGCCGTCATCGTTTCGGTCGCAGCCCTCGTCGGCGCCGTGCCCTATATCGCGCTGCAGCTGAAAGCCATCTCGACCTCCGTCATTACGGTGCTGACCGTCTATGGCGCATCGAGCGCGCCGGCCTACGATGCCGGAGCGATCGCGCTCTGGGTGGCGCTGATCCTTGCCGTCTTCTCAAGTCTTTTCGGCACTCGGCATGTCAACGCCACCGAGCATCAGTCGGGCCTGATGCTGGCGATCGCCGCCGAAAGCTTCATCAAGCTCATTGCCTTTTTCGCCGTCGGGATTTTCGTGACCTGGGTCATGTTTGACGGCATCGGCGATCTCGTGCGCCGCGCCGAAGAAGCAAACCTCGTGGCGCGGTTCGATGACTCGCCGCATATGGCGACGCTGATCACGTTCAGCGTTCTGTCCTTCTTCTGTGCCTTCCTTCTGCCGCGCCAGTTCCATGTGACGATCGTCGAAAACATGGGCGAGAAGGAAATCCGCCACGCGGCATGGCTCGTGCCGCTTTACATGATCGCCATCAATATTTTCGTCGTGCCGATGGCGCTGGCGGGCATGCTGATGTTCGGCGACGGCCCGGTTACGCCGGACATGTATGTGCTGAACCTGCCGATGATGGTCGACTCGCACCTGTTTGCGCTTGCGGCCTTTGTCGGCGGCCTGTCGGCAGCGACCGCGATGGTGATCGTGGAATCGGTCGCTCTGGCCATCATGATGTCGAACAATATCGCGCTGCCGCTTCTTCTCAGAAGCCATGAGCGCGGCCTTGGCGACATGCCGCGCTTTCTTCTCCTCGTGCGGCGCGCCTCGATCTTCCTGATCCTGATCTTTGCGTATGTCTATTACCGCAACACGAGCGAGGTCGGTCTCGCGCAGATCGGCCTTCTGTCCTTTGCCGCCATCGCCCAGTTCGCGCCGGCCTTTTTCGGCGGCCTGTTCTGGCGTCGCGCCTCCGGCACCGGCGCGATCGTCGGCACGCTGACGGGGCTCGTCGTGTGGGCCTATACGCTGCTTCTGCCGAGCATCGCGCATGATGGAATGGTCGCTTCGCAGATTCTCGAAGGCGGCCTCTTCGGCATCGACTTCCTGATGCCGCTCGAACTCTTCGGCCTGAAAGCCGACCCGCTCGTGCACGGCGTCTTCTGGAGCCTTGTTCTCAACACCATCGCCTACATTCTCGGCTCGCTCGTCACCTCGCACTCGCCCATGGAGCGGCTGCAGGCGAACATATTCGTCGGCGACAATCTCGAATCCATGGCGTCGAGCTTCCGCGGCTGGCATTCACCGGTGCGCGTCGGCGAACTGCAAAGCGCGGTCGCCCGCTATATCGGTGAAGAACGCACCCAGGCCGCCTTCGAGCAATTCGCTACCGCGCGCAATGCGAGGCCTGCTCTGTATGACGAAGCCGATATTCATCTTGTGCGCTATGCGGAGCATCTTCTGGCGTCCGTCATCGGCACCTCGTCATCGCGCCTTGTGCTGTCGTTGCTCCTGCGCCGCGGCGCGATGAGCCGCAAAGCCGCGATGCGTCTTCTCGACGAGGCCTCCGTCGCCGTCCAGCATTCGCGCGATGTTCTTCAGACTGCGCTCGATCACGCTCGCCACGGCGTCGCCGTGTTCGATTCCAGTCTCAGGCTCGTCTGCTGGAACCGCGAATATGTGAACCTCTTTGGCCATGCCGACGATTTCCTGCGCGTCGGCAAGCCGCTCGAAGAGATTTTGCGCAGCAATGCCGAACGCGGCCTTTATGGCCCAGGCCGCATCGACGACATCGTTGCCGAGCGGATGCAGAATACGGCGCATCACCGCACCTTCCGCTCCACGCTGCAGAACTCGGGCAAGGTCGTCGAAATCCGCATCGACAACATGCCCGATGGCGGTCTCGTCGCGACCTTCACCGACGTGACCGAGACCGTCACGACCGAAAAAGCGCTGGAGGCGCGCGTCAATGAGCGCACGCGCGAGCTGACCCATCTCAATCAGGAACTTGCCCGCGCCAAGGCCGAAGCCGACAGCGCCAACTATTCGAAAACACGCTTCCTGGCCGCCGCAAGCCACGACATCCTGCAGCCGCTGAATGCTGCGCGCCTTTATGTCTCGAGCCTTGTCGAGCGTTCCGACGGCAGCGCATCGCGCGATCTCGTTGCCAATGTCGATGCGTCGCTGCAATCGGTGGAAGAGATTTTCTCCGTCCTTCTCGATATTTCGCGCCTCGATGCCGGCGCGCTGACGCCCGACATTTCGATCTTCAAGCTCGGCGACGTGATGCGCCAGCTCGAAGTCGAGTTCGCGCCGCTCGCGCGCGAGAAGGGATTGTCGCTCAAAATCATCCATACACAGGGCTGGGTGCGTTCCGACCGCAGAATGCTGCGCCGCCTTCTGCAGAACCTCGTGTCGAACGCGATCAAATACACGCAGGCCGGCACGGTGCTGATGGGCGTCAGGCGCATGGGCGGACGCCTGCGTGTCGAGGTGTGGGATACGGGCCTTGGCATTCCCGCCTCCAGCCAGCGCGTGATCTTCAAGGAGTTCCAGCGGCTGGAGCCCGGCGCGCGCGTCGCGCGCGGCCTCGGGCTTGGCCTGTCGATCGTCGAACGCGTCGCGCGTATTCTCGACCATCCGCTGACGCTGAAATCGACACCCGGCAAGGGCTCCACCTTCAGCGTCGTCGTTCCGGCGGCGCCCGCCCAACGCGCCGTGCCGACCGAAACCGCCGGCCTCAGCCCGTTTGCGCCGTCCATGCTGGCGCGCACGCATATCCTGTGTATCGACAACGAGCCGGCTATTCTCGACGGTATGACGCAGCTTCTGGGCGGCTGGGGCTGCAAGGTCACGGCCGCGGCAAGCCTTGCGGATGCGCTTGTGAGCCTGGACAGCGACGGCTCACCCGACATCATCATCGCCGACTATCATCTCGACGGCGGTGACGGGCTGTCGACCATACGTGAGTTGCGGATGAGAATCGGCGGCGAAATTCCGGGTATCGTCGTCACCGCCGATCGCGGCCGCGCCGTGCGCGACGGCGCGCGCGCCCAGGATCTCGAAATCCTTCACAAGCCGGTGCGCCCGGCAGCCCTCCGAGCCCTTTTGGCGCAGATGCGCGTAGCACGGCCGGCTGCGGAATAAGCGGCAGGTTCGTAATTACGTCAGGCGAAAGACGTATCGAGCCACTGGCCCGCTTCGATGCGGGAGGCGGCGATGACGGCCTGCGTGCGGCTGTCGACGCCGAGCTTTTGCAGAATGGCCGAGACGTGGGCCTTCACGGTCGCTTCCGACACGTTGAGCTCAAACGCGATCTGTTTGTTCAGAAGCCCGCCCGACAGCATCATCAGAACGCGCACCTGCTGCGGCGTCAGCGTCGCAAGGCGGCGCACAAGCGCGGAGGTCTCGTCGTCCGGCACGGTATCGAGATCAAGATCGGGCGGCGTCCAGGTGCCGCCGTCGAGCACGATGCGGATGGCCTGACGCATGATATCGACATCGGTGGTTTTCGGGATGAAGCCCGAGGCACCGAATTCCATGCAGCGCCTGACGACCGTCGGCTCCTCATGAGCCGACACGACGATGACGGGGATGCCCGGATATTGCGCGCGCAGGAGAAGAAGACCCGAGAAACCCCGAACGCCCGGCATGCCGAGATCGAGCAGGATCAGATCCATTTCAGGAACGCGGTCGAGTTCGGCGGTGAGCGCTTCGATTGTGCCCGCTTCCGAAATCTCCGCGCCCTGGAAGGCGCCGAGAATGGCGGCGCGCAGCGCGCCGCGGAAAAGCGGATGGTCGTCAGCAATGACAAAACGGTGTTTGGCGGTGTCGGGCATTTAACTCTGGGGCCTTTGAATAAATCTCGCGCTCAGGCGAATCCCTTGGTCAGGCTGCGCTGACGCTGGAAGCTGAATCGAGCCGCCCTTCTAACCTAATGTTGCGCCCGGCCAATAAACATCAGCGCGAGGTCTCGGCTATGGGGCGCAGTGCGGTGCTCGATCAGGTAAAGCGCCTGCCACGTGCCCAGCATTATATCGCCATCAGCGACTGGAATGGAAATTACAACCGATGTGATTAACGACTTAATATGGGCTGGCATATCATCGGGCCCCTCGACGGTGTGCCGGTAGGGCGCATTTTCCGGCGCCAGCCGGTCGAGAGCGGCCAGAAGATCGGCCTGCACATCGGGATCGGCATTCTCCTGAACGGCAAGGCTTGCCGAGGTGTGCCGGATGAAAACAGTCAACAAACCGTCCCCGGCGGTGATGCCGCCGAGCCATTCGCGCACCGCCGCCGTAACATCGATGAAGCCGCGGCCGCGCGTCTCAACCGTGAGAGCGCCGCGTCTGAGATCCAGCGGCGTCTCGTCGGGATCGTCATAGACGATCCGTGTGATCCGGCCCCCCGGCCCCGCTGCCATCAGGCGTTTCCGTTGGCCAGGTCTTTGACGGCGTTGACCATGCGCTGGAGCATGTCTTCGAAGAATGCGACGACCTGTTTGATCTCGGCCTCGCTCGGCAGTTTCAGCGTAAGCTCTTTGCCGTCCTTGCTGATTGACGCGCCGGAAGCGGTTTCGGGCGTCCCGGCCTTCAGCCGCTCGACCTCACCGGAAAGACGGTCGATCTCCGCCTGAAGGGCTGCCCGCTCATCGGCCGAGGCCCGGCAGTCGAGGTCCGCGCCGCTCAGCGTGCAGGTCGACATGGTGCCGGTCTTGCGGTCCAGCCGGATGTAGTTGTCGCCGCTTTTCTCGATCTGAAAGCGGTCATCGGATTGGGGTTCCGCCGCCTGTGCGAAGGCGGGCAGCGATGCGAGGGCGATCGCAAAAAGGGCCGTGCGCATAAGTGTCTCCTCTAAACGTCAAGCTCGGACTATTTCGACAACGCACGAGAGCGGAAATCGACGCATCGAATCGGCACAGAAGCCCCGTCCCCTTAACCCGGTCTTTACCATACCCGGCCGACAAATTGGCCGTGGCCCAGCGCTCCGGGGAGCAGAAGCTCCGCAGCTGCAGGATTTGGCCCGGGCCTGCGCTCCGTCGCAGGAGGGGAGTGCTGGATGGCCGCGCGCAGAGGTGATTGGGCGGATCGGGAGATGGGCTTCGACGAAGCCGAAATGCGGCGGAAACTCAGCGATGTCGCCGACTGGCTAAGGGACCAGGCGGACAGGCCGCGCCCGCATCTGCGCGCCGTGACCCCGGATTTCGAACCGCTCTACCGCCGGAACGACGATTACCGCGCTCCCAACGATTACCGCGACGACACCCGCGCGCCCAGAGACTACCGGGACGAACCGCGTCCGCGCGAAGGCCACATTCTCGACGAGCTGATCCAGCGCCGCATCGCCGCCCAGAACGAGCGCGAGCAGAACGATGCCCGCATGCGCGCGGTCATGGACCGGTTCAGCGCTCCCCTGCCCCGTACCGCGCCGCTGCGCAGCGCCGTCGCCGAAATCGTCGAGCGCCAGCGCCATCTCGACAGCAGCACCCGGGCCTACGAGCCGCCGTCCTATCAGCCGCAGCGCGATCCGCTCCCGGCGCGCGATCCGGTCGCGGCGATGGAAGCGGCGTTCGAGCGTCTTGCCGCCCGGCTCGAACAGCGTCTCGCCCCGCAACCGGCCCCGGCGCCCGCGCCTGAACCCGCGCCCGTCCAGGAGGCCGTGCCGGCCTCAGCGCCCGCACCGGCCGACCCCGTTATCGATATGGAAGCCGCGCTCGAGCGGCTTGCCGTGCAATTTGAAGAGCGCACCGGCCAGACCTTCCTCGCCATCGATGCGACGCTGCAGGAAGTGCGGCGCCTGACGCAGCAGGCACAGGCGCCCGTCCAGGCCGTCGAAACCGCCGCGACCCAAGCCGCGACCCAGGTGGTGCACTCGCATCTGCAGATGCTGGCCAAAGCCACGCATGAGCGTATCGACACGGTCGCGCGCGATCTTGCGGATTTGCGCACCGACGCCAATGACGCCGAAAAGCGCATGCGCGATGTGATGGACACGGTGCGCCAGACGCTTGAACACATCGCCCATCGCCTGCCGCACGCCAATCTGCAGCCGGCCGGATTGGCCGCAACAGCCGCCCCGCAGCCGCAGGCTCCGCAGCAGCAGAGCCTCTCGGCCCGCGCGCGCGCCGCCGCAAAGCGCGCCCTTGAAGAAGCGACGAAGAGCGAAGAGCCGCTCGATCTGATCAATCGCGATCCGGCGGCCGGGCCCGAGCGCCGCCGTTTCATCGCCGCCGCGCGCCGCTCGGTCCTGCCCGAGGAACCGTGCGTCGAGCCGAAAGTAAAATACAAGGCGCCGCAGCCGGCTCTTCCGGCTCCTGCCCAACCGCGCGCAGCGAGCGCCGCGGCGCGTCTGCGCATCTCGGCCGCCGACCTCACTGAAACGCAGCCTGCGCGTCCGCGGTTCAAGCGGCTTGTTCTCGGCAGCGCCGCAGCCGCGGCGCTTCTCCTCGGCATTTACGCCGGATCGAGCTCGCTTCTGTCCGGCATGTTCGGCGACACTGAAACCGCCCAGACCGCGCCGCAGGCCGCAAGCTCTGAAATTGCCGAAGTGACGGCTCCCGAGACCGACGCTCTGCCGCCGCCGGTCGTCGCCAAGGCGCCGCAGCTTTTTGCACCGGCGCAGTCGGTCGGCCCCTCGGTCGACGCGTTTGCGCCGAGCGAGCCTGAATTTACCGGCACGGTCCAGGGACCGGCGCTCGCAACGGAAACCTCGGCTCCGGCGATGGATGCACCCGCGCCGATGCCGGCGGCGCGTCCCGCGACCAATCTTGCGCTGCCCATCGAGATCGGCGGCGAGAAACTGCGCAATGCGGCCTCGGCCGGAAATGCCGATGCGCAATACGAAGTCGGCGTGCGCTTTGCCGAAGGCCGCGGCGTGCCGAAGGATCTTCAGAAGGCGGCGCTGTGGCTCGAGCGCGCCGCCAAACAGGGCCTGCCGCCCGCGCAATACCGTTATGGACGCCTCGCCGAAAAGGGCGAAGGTATGGACAAGGATGTCGCAACGGCGCGCCGTTATTACGAACAGGCCGCGACCGCCGGCAATGTCCAAGCCATGCATAATCTCGGCGTTCTTTATGCCGATGGCGGCTTCGGCCAGCCCGATCTCGCGGCTGCCATGAACTGGTTCCGCAAGGCCGCCGATTACGGCGTCAAAGACAGCCAGTATAATCTCGGCATCTTCTATGCCCGCGGCATCTCCGTACCGAAGGATCCGGTCCAATCCTATCTGTGGTTTGCGCTCGCGGCCGCCCAAGGCGACACCGACGCTGCCTCAAAGCGCGACCAGGTGGGCGGCAAACTCGATGCCGGCAAGCTCTCGAGCGCGAAAGCCGATGTTGCGGCCTGGAAGCCGAAAGCGGCTCCCATCGAAGCGAATATGGTCTCCCCGCCCGGCGGCGGCTGGGATACGGCGGCAACCGGCCGCGCCAGCACCAAAACCCGGCTCTGAGACCCGGTTCTCGCCGCACCGCGGCCTGTGCTAGAACCGTCTCATGACCGACAGCCCGAACGCCCCTGCTCCCGCCCCGAAACCTGCCGCGCCGTCCGATCCGCTGACGCGGTTTTTCGGCGGGCCGCCGCTCTGGGTTCTCGCCAAGCTCGTAATGCTGTCGGTGGTGATCGGCGTCATCCTCGCCGTGCTCGGCCTTGACGCCTGGGCGCTTTTCTACGGCCTGCAGGATCTCTTCTACAGCCTGTTCGACAATCTGTGGGACGCGATCGACACCGTGCTGCGCTGGTTCCTGCTCGGCGCGGTTATCGTGTTCCCGATCTGGCTGATCGCGCGCCTGATGAAAGTCGGCCGCTAATCGCCTGCGCCCTCGGCCGCAATCGCATCGCGGTCACGCCCGACTAGAGATGACAGGCTGTCCTGTTTCTCGCGCGTCAGTGCTTCGAGCAGTCCGCGCTTGATCTCCGCAACAAGTCCCGGACCGAAATAGGTCAGGCCGGTATAGATCTGAATGAGACTGGCGCCGGCGCGGATTTTCGTGAGCGCTGTTTCTGCCGATGTAATCCCCCCGACGCCGATCAACGGAACCTTGCCGCTCGTGCGCTTGGCCGTCTCGGCCAGCATCCATGTCGCGCGGCGGAACAAAGGCGCGCCGGACAGACCGCCTGTTTCCGATTTCGAAGCGCTGCGCAAAGTCTGCGGTCGCGCGATCGTCGTGTTGGAGACGATCAACCCATCGACGCCGCGCTTCAGTGCAACATCCACGGCATCATCCAAATTGCCGAGCGCAAGATCGGGCGCGATCTTGAGCAGCACCGGCGGATGCGCACCGCTTTCATCGCGCGCGGCGAGCGTGCGCGCGAGAAGATCATCGAGTGCCGCCTTCGCCTGCAGATCGCGCAGGCCCGGCGTGTTCGGCGATGAGATGTTGACGGTGAGATAATCCGCAAGCTTCGCGAAGCGGCGCGCGCCTTCGGCATAATCTGCGGCTCTGTCCGCCGCGTCCTTATTCGCGCCGATATTGACGCCGACGATCCCGGAGCGGCCCGCACGCATTTGAAGTCGCTTGTGCGCCGCTTCATGTCCGCCATTGTTGAAACCGAGACGATTGACGACGCCTTTATCATCCGAAAGTCTGAAGACGCGCGGCTTCGCATTGCCAGACTGCGGCAGCGGCGTGATCGAGCCGACTTCAACAAAACCGAAACCGAGACGCAGCATCTGATCGGGAACGCGCGCATCCTTGTCGAAACCAGCAGCCAGCCCGACCGGATTTGGAAAAGTGAGACCGAACGCCTGCACGGCAAGACGCGCATCGTCGCCTGAAGCAGGCGGCAGCGGCACGCTTTCAAGCGCAGATAGAGTGAGATCGTGCGCGCGCTCGGGATCCATGCCGTGCAGCACCGCACGCAGTAAAGGCCAGGCGGCGCCGATCATGCGAGCTCCGGAAAAGTGTGGCGCGTACCGTCCCACGGCAGCGGCTTCGACCAGCGCACAGCTTTCACATCGAGCGTGCCGTAGAGATGCGGAAACAAAGCGCCGCCGCGCGATGCTTCCCATTTCAACGCCGATGCTTCAAGCCGTGAAGCATCAACAGCGAGAAGAACAAGATCGCTCTGACCGGCAAAATGCTTTGCCGCAGTTTCACGCACCTGCTCTGCTGTCGAGAAATGAATATAGCCGTCTTCTATATCTACCGGCGCGCCGGAAAATGCGCCGCTCTCCTGCGCATCTTGCCATGAAGATACGGAGAGAATTTTATAGATGAGCGCGGAAGACATCATGCGAGTGAGCGAGCTTTAGAGACAGGTGCGCGCGCGATCAAGCATGCGCCCAATTGAGTACTGGACAAGATTTTCCGAAGGTACTAATTCCTACACAAATTGTGTATCAAAAAATTGGCGGCGTTTGGATGCTTACTCACACTCGAATCTGGAATGCGATCGACAGTCTCGCGGAAGCGAATGGCATGTCGGCCTCCGGCCTCGCAAAGAAGGCGGGCCTCGATCCCACAACGTTCAACCGTTCGAAGCGCATCGCGGCCGACGGCCGCCCGCGCTGGCCGTCGACGGAATCCGTCGCCAAGATTTTGCATGCCACGGGCTCTTCGCTCGAAAGCTTTCTCGACATCGTCGGCGGGCGCGGACGCGCCGGAAACCGCACGGTGCCGCTCATCAATTTTGCGCAGGCGACGCGCGGCACCTATTTCACCGAGGTCGGACATCCGGTCGGCAATGGCTGGGATGAGCTGACGCTTCCCGATATCGACGACGATCACTGCTATGCGCTCGAGATCTCCGGCGACACGCTTTTGCCGCTCTACCGCAAGGGCGATACCATTGTTGTATCTCCATCTGCCAAGCCGCGCCGCGGCGACCGCGTCGTTGTACGCACAAGCTCGGGCGATATGTTCGTGAAGGAGCTGCAGCGCAAGACCGACAAATTCGTTGAGCTGCGCGGTTTCGATCCCGAACAGGGCGACCGCACGATCCCTATGGCGGACATCGCCTGGATCGCGCGCATTTTGTGGGCCAGTCAGTAGACGATTATGCGCGGCGTCTTCCTCCCGCGCTCCATTTCTGGAATATCCTGTCGTCATGCGATCCCTGCGCACGGCCCTGATCGTGACCTCACTGCTTCTGCCGCAGCTTGCAGAAGCCGTGGAGCCTGCCGTGCCGGTGCCGGATCTGCGCGGCACGCCGGCCGAAATCCTGCCCGATAAAAAGGGCCCGCGCCGCATGGTGCGGTTTCTGACCTCGTCCGATTATCCGCCCTTCCAGTTCTTGAAGCCCGATCAGAATCCTGCCGGGCTGAATGTCGATCTGGCGCGCTCGATCTGCTCGGAACTCGAATTCCAGTGCACCATCCAGGCGCTCCCCTGGGACGATCTGCTATCGGCGCTGGAGAACGGCCGCGCCGATGCGCTGATCGCCGGCCTTCGCCCGACCGAGGAACTGCGCGCCAAGGCCGATCTGACGCGGCCCTATTTCCGCCTGCCCGCACGTTTTGCGGTAGCCAGGACGGCGGCACAGGCTGAAATCACGCCCGAGGCTCTGTCGGCCAAGAAGATCGCAGTGGTCACCGGCTCGGCGCATGAGGCCTATCTGAAGGATTTCTTCGCGGAATCCGAGATTGTCGGCTTTCCCGATATCGCCGCAGCGCGCACCGCCCTGAAAGACGGCAAGGCGGACGCGGTATTCGGCGACGGGGTCGGCCTTGCGCTGTGGATCGGCGGCACCGAATCCGGCAGCTGCTGCTCGTTTGCCGGCGGCCCCTATCTCGAAAGCCGCTATTTCGGCGAAGGGTTGACGATCGCCGTGCGCAAGGGCGATCAGCGCCTGCGCCAGGACCTCGACAAAGTGCTCGACGAGCTCGAGGAAAAGGGCGTTCTGGGCGATCTTTACCTGCGCTGGTTTCCCCTCGGGATATTCTGAAAACCCGATTTGACCTTGCGGGCCCGCGAACCTAGTTTCGCGGCCGATCCTTTGGAGTTTTGACATGCCCGCCGGCATCACGCCCGAAATGACCGAACTCGCCCAGGCCTCGGCGGCCTGGCCTTTCGAGGAAGCGCGCAAGCTCGTCGCGCGCCTCGAAAAACGTGGGGCAGGCAAAGGCGATGTTCTGTTCGAGACCGGCTATGGCCCCTCGGGCCTGCCGCATATCGGCACGTTCGGCGAAGTGGCGCGCACGACCATGGTGCGCAATGCTTTCCGCCTTCTGACCGGCGACAAGGTCAAGACGCGCCTCATCTGCTTCTCGGACGATATGGACGGGCTGCGCAAGGTTCCGGACAATGTGCCGAACCGCGACGAGATGGCGAAATTTCTCGGCAAGCCGCTGACGCGCGTGCCGGACCCCTTCGGCAGCACGGAAGGCTCGTTCGGCGCCGCAAACAATGCGCGCCTGCGCGCCTTTCTCGACGCTTTCGGTTTCGAGTACGAATTCGCCAGCGCAACCGATTATTACACCTCGGGCCGTTTCGACGAGACGCTCCTGCGCATGCTTGCGAAATACGATGCGGTGATGGAAATCATCCTGCCGACGCTCGGACCGGAGCGTAGAGCTACCTATTCGCCCTTCCTTCCCGTCTGCCCGCGCACCGGCATCGTGCTGCAAGTGCCGATGATCGAGCGCGATGTAAAAGCCGGCACCGTCACCTATCTCGATCCCGGAACCAATGAGCGCATGACGACGCCCGTCACCGGCGGCCGCGTGAAATGCCAGTGGAAGGCCGACTGGGCGCTGCGCTGGGTCGCGCTCGATGTCGACTACGAGATGGCGGGCAAGGATCTGATCGACAGCGTCACGCTCTCCAGCAAGATCGCAAAGGTCCTCGGCGGTGAGCCGCCGGAGGGCTTCAACTACGAACTCTTCCTCGACGAGAACGGCCAGAAGATTTCGAAGTCGAAGGGCAATGGCCTGACGATCGAAGACTGGCTGGCCTATGCGTCTCCGGAATCGCTTTCGCTTTACATGTTCCAGTCACCGCGTTCGGCAAAGCGCCTGCACTTCGACGTCATTCCGCGCAATGTCGACGATTATCTGACCTTCCTCGAAAAGTTTCCTGCGCAGGAAGGCAAAGAGCGGCTGCAGAACCCGGTCTTCCACATCCATGCCGGATCGCCGCCGCCGGTCGAACGTATCGGCTCCGAAGAAGTGCAGCTGTCGTTCTCGATGCTGCTCAATATCGCATCCGTCTCGAACGCCGAGACGGCCGAACAGATGTGGGGCTTTATCCGTCAATACGCGCCGGGCGTCGGCCCCTCAACGCATCCGCGCCTCGGCGCGCTTGTCGGCTATGCCGTGCGCTACTACCACGACTTCGTGAAGCCGAAGAAAGTCTTCACCGCGCCGGACGAGACGGCCCGCACGGCGCTCACCGCGCTCGATGCCGCGCTCGCTGGACTTCCGGCGGATGCGACGTCCGATATCATTCAGTTCCAGGTCTATGAAGTCGGCCGCACCTTCTATCCCGACACGTCGGGCAAGGCGAAATCGCCGGACGGCCGCCCGGGCGTGTCGCAGATCTGGTTCTCGACGCTCTACAAAACGCTGATCGGTCAGGAGAAGGGACCGCGCTTCGGCTCATTCGTCGCCGTCTACGGCGTCGAGGGCACGCGCGCGCTCATCGCCAAGGCGCTGAAGAACGAACTCGCGGCGGCTTAGAGCTTGCTCGAGATCTGCTCGGCGATCTCGGTGTCTTTCTTGGTCATGTCGAGCGAAGTCAGAAACTCGCCGTTGCGGCCCATGAGATAGACCAGGCTTGTATGGTCCATCGTATAGCCGGAATCCGTCGGCACTTTCTTCGCATAGGCGCGGTAGGCTTTCACTGCGGCATCGACCGATGCCTGATCGCCCGTAAGGCCTTTGATGCGCGGACTGAAGCTCGACAGATAGCGCTTCATCACATCCGGAGTATCGCGCTCCGGGTCGACGCTGATGAACAAGGCCTCGATATCCGGCACACTCTTCTCGGCGACGTTGAGTGCCTGCGACATCTCGAAAAGCTTGGTCGGACAGATGTCCGGACAATGGGTGAAGCCGAAAAAGACGAGGAAGGGTTTTCCCTTCATCGACACGTCTGTCACCGCAGCGCCGTTCTGATCGATGAGCTTGAACGGACCGCCGACAAGCGTAGCGGTCGAGACTTGCGTCTGCGGCGGCTTGAAGACGAAGAATCCGACACCAAGACCGATCAATCCGACAAGGAAAAGGATCGGCCCGGCAATGAGCGAGGGGCGAAGCTTTTTAGCCATGCGGCCTTATACAGCCAAAGCCTCGCGCGGGACTGCGGCGCGTTGACCGGTCTCCGGCGGAAGATCCGAAGATATCCGCGCCGCGATCAGTTCGGCGGTGGCCGCCGACAGCGTCCAGCCGAGATGGCCATGGCCGGTATTGTAGAAAATCCCGGGCTTTGAGCCCGCGCCGACGCGCGGCAGCATATTCGGCATCATGGGACGCAGGCCCGCCCACGGAATGCTCTGGCTGGTGTTCACCCGCGGGAAATAGGTATTCACCCAATCGATCAGCGGTTTGATGCGGTCATGACGGATGTCGCGGTTATAGCCGTTGAACTCTGCGGTGCCGGCGACGCGGAAACGGTCGTGATAGCGGCTCGTGACGATCTTTGCGTGATCGTCGAGAAGGCTGACCCAGGGCGCGCCGGCACGGCTTTCCTCATCATCCATCAGAATGGTGATCGAATAGCCCTTCACCGGATAGATGTTCACGCGGTCGCCGAGCTGAGCGGCAAAGGCGCGGCTGTGACTGCCGGCGCAGACGACAAGAGCGTCGAATTCCTGGCTTTTTGTGCGGCCGCGATCCGTGCCGGCATTGTCGAGCCAGGTGATGCGCGGTTTTGCGCCCGCCTCGAGTTTTTTCACATCGGCATCGAGCACGAAGACGACGCCGCGTTTCTTGCAGGCATCGGCGAGGCCGCGCGTGAATTTATGGATGTCGCCGGTCGAGTCCGACGGCGTGAAGAAGCCGCCGTAGAATTTGCCCTGCAAGGCAGGCTCGAGCGCAGAGATTTCCGCCGGGGTGACCGGACGGCGGTCGAGCCCGCCTTCGGTCAGCATGAGATTGACCTCGCTCGCGTGGTCGAACTCTTTCTTGGTGCCGTAGACATGCAGGATGCCACGTTTTTCGAGATCGAAATCGATCCCTTCGCGCTCGGCCATATCGAACATGTATTTACGGCCCTGAATCGCAAGCTTTGTCGTTGCGATCGTGTTCGCGCGGTAATCGGGAATATTGGCGACGAACTCGGCCATCCAGGAATATTTGTGCCAGCTCGGCTTGAGGTTCACGAGCAGCGGCGCGTCCTTGCGGAACATCCATTTGATGCCCTTCCAGACGGTGCCCCAATTGTTCCAGACCTCGGCATTGGACGCCGAGAGCTGGCCGCCATTCGCAAAGCTCGTTTCCATTGCGGCGTAGCGGTTACGATCGAAGACCGTAACGGCATAGCCTTTCTCCGACAGCGCATAAGCGGTCGTGACGCCGGTTATTCCGGCTCCGAGTACGGCAATGTGGCGCATAGAAATTCTCTCCCAAAAGGAACGTCCGGGTCTGTCATCCCGATCTGTCCTTTTGCCTGAGAGATTCATGGAGCTTTGCAGGTGCGCAAAGGTCCACTTGCCCCTTCGGCGGCTCCTTTTTCGGAGCGCTCTCCAGATCCACTTCGTCGCCTATCCAGTATCTGACCTGAGCGTTTTTCGGGCTTGCGCCTTCGGTAGCCGCCTTTTGCACAAAGGCGACTTCTCCTGGATGTGCGATTCCTACCTTACCTTAAATGGGGAGGCTGAGAAAGAATCCACAGGTGGCGGTTAACCCCCTGCTACCGCCTCTCACGATTGTGTGTGCTAGGCTGAACGCCCGCCATGGCCAGTCCGCCGCCCGCCTCCGAACCGTCTGCCCGCAAGGTCGCCCTTAGCGTGGTGGTGCCGGTTTACGACTGTGCGGGAACGCTCGTTCCGCTCCATGAGCGGCTGACGCAGATCTTAAAGCCGCTGGTCAAAAGCTATGAGATCGTCTTCGTCGACGACCGGTCGCAAGATGCGTCCTGGTCGGTCATGCGCCGGCTTGCGGCGGAAGACGCCACCGTCGTCGCCTGCCGCCTGTCGAAAAATGTCGGCCAGCATCTGGCGATTACCGCCGGCCTCGAACAATGCTGCGGCGCGCGCGCCGTCGTCATCGATGGCGACCTGCAGGACCCGCCCGAAACCATCCCGGCGCTTTTAGCCGCCGCCAAGGACGGCGAAGGGGCCGATATCGTCTTTGCCCGGCGCGTGCGGCCGCACTATGCTGGCGGACCGACCTTCGGGGCGCGACTGCGCGAAAAGCTCTTCGAGCTTTTGTCCGGCCATAAAATTCCGGATGAGCCCGGGGCTTTCAGCCTGTTGTCGCGGCGCGCCATCGATGCCTTCCTGAAATACCGCGAACGCGACCGGCACTATCTCATCCTCTTGCACGAACTGGGCTTTGAGGCGCGCGAGGTCGATTATGTGCGCGAAACCCGGCTTCTCGGGCGCCCCAGCACCCCGGCCACGGAGGCGTTCAACCGGCGGCTCGCGGCGATGGCGTTTTCCTCGCCACGCCTTCTCTACTTCATTGTCTATACGGGCTTTTTTCTTGCAACCCTCGGCCTTGTGGCGGCGGCGGTATTGGCGGTTCTGTTCTTTACGGACGAGGCGGTGCCGGACTTCGCCTTCACCGTTGCCGCCCAGTTCCTCACCGCTGGCGTCATTACCGTCAGCCTCGGCGCGATCGGTCTTTATATAGGCCGGCTGTTCGAGGCGGCCCGCGAAAGGCCGCTTTACTTCATCCAGGACCGTATCGATGCCGCGGCCCAGCTGCGGAAAAAGCTCGATATTCCCATGCCCATGGCGCCGCCCCGGCGTACGGCCAAGCGGTAAAAAGGCAGGGCCGCCCGGCGGGCAGGCTGCTTCGACCTTCGGCTAATTTCGGGCGATTCCGCTGCTTGCTTGCGCGAATGCATACGTTTTGGCCGCACTTCTGCATTCACAAACAGCAATGCCCCCGTATTCATCACCGCTGCTTGTGGCTAGCATCAAATTCCTCAATGGTGGGGTTACCGCCGTTTAATCGGGGCGAAACCCGAAGAGACAGGAGCAATTCATGAAGAGGCTCATTCTGACGGCCTTTGCGGTCGCGCTGGGTGCTGGGGCCGCCCATGCGGCGACGCTGGACGATGTGAAGAAAAAAGGCTTTGTCCAATGCGGTGTGACGGGCGGCGTGCCCGGCTTCTCCGCCCCGGACGCCAGCAATAACTGGTCCGGCCTCGAGGTCGATTTCTGCAAGGCGCTGGCTGCGGCGATTTTCAACGATCCGAGCAAGGTGCGCTATTCGCCGCTGACCTCGACCGAGCGTTTCGCCGCGCTCTCGTCCGGCCAGATCGACGTTCTCTCGCGCACCACGACCTGGACAATGTCGCGCGATACGACGCTCGGCATCTCCTTCGTCGGCACCATGTTCTATGACGGTCAGGGCTTCATGGTCCGCAAGGCGGACAAGATCGCCTCCGCCAAGGACCTGTCCGGCGCCTCGATCTGCATCGAGTCCGGCACGACGACCGAGCTCAACGCCGCCGACTTCTTTGCGGCCAACAAGCTCGAATACAAGCCGATCGTGTTCGTCTCGCAGGACGAAACCGTCAAGGCGTTCGAAGACGGCCGCTGCGACGTCTACACGACGGATAGTTCGGCGCTCGCCGCCGAGCGTTCAAAGTTCGCCAAACCCGACGACTATCTGATCCTGCCGGAAATCATCTCGAAAGAGCCGCTCGGACCGGTCGTTCGCTCCGGCGACGACACCTGGTTCAAGCTCGCGCGCTGGACCTATTACGTCCTGCTCGAAGCTGAAGAGCTCGGCGTCAGCAAGACCAATGTCGATGAGATGAAGAAGTCCGAAAACCCGTCCATCAAGCGTCTTCTCGGCGCCGAGGGCGATTTCGGCACTCCGCTCGGCCTCGACAAGGAATGGGCCTACAAGATCATCAAGGGCGTCGGTAATTACGGCGAGATCTACGAGACGCATGTCGGCCCGAAAACGCCGATCGGCCTTGCCCGTGGCCTCAACGCACTGTGGAAAGACGGCGGCTTGCAGTATTCGCCTCCGATCCGTTGATCTGAAACCCGGGCCCGGCACTCACCTGCCGGGCCCGATCCTTTCCGACGGAGATTGACCGATCCCATCGGAGGTACAGTTGGCCAAAGACGACAGCACCAGAACTCCCGCCCCGAAGACCGCGTTCTACAACGACCCTGTCATCAGGGGCCGTATCTATCAGGCTCTCGTTCTTCTCGCCGTCATCGCTGCGATCCTGTCCATCGCGCACAACACTGCGGTCAATCTCGAGCGCCAGAACAAGACGACCGGTTTTGATTTCTTCTGGGCCACCGCCGGCTTCGACATCTTCTTCACGCTGATCCCCTACAGCCGCGCCTCCTATTACTGGGAAGCGTTTCTGGTCGGCATGCTGAACACGCTGCTCGTGGCCGTGCTCGGCATCTTCTTCGCGACGCTCATCGGGTTCGTTGCCGGCATCGCGCGCCTGTCGGGCAACTTCATCATTTCGAGCATCGCGACGTTCTACATCGAGACGATCCGCAACATCCCGGCGCTGCTGCAGCTTTTCTTCTGGTATTTCGCCGTGCTGAAAGCGATGCCGCCGGTGCGCGAGAGCTTTATCTTTTTCGACAGTATCGCAATCAACAATCGCGGGCTGAACGTGCCGCGGCCGATTTTCGACGGCCACTTCCACTATGTCGTCATCGCCTTCCTGCTCGCGCTCGCTTTCGTCTTCGTGTTGCGCAAATGGTCGATCCGGCATCTGGAAAAGACCGGCCAGCGCTTCCCGTTCGCCTCGACCGCTCTCGCCATTCTTGTCTTCATTCCCGGCATCGTCTGGATGCTGTCCGGCACGCAAGTGACGTTCGATATCCCGCAGCTCGGCGGGTTCAATTTCCGCGGAGGCGTCAACCTGCCTCCGGAATTCGTCGCCATCGTCGTCGGCATCTCGATCTATACCGGCTCCTTCATCGCCGAGACGGTGCGCGCCGGCATTCTTGCGGTGAACTGGGGACAGACGGAGGCTGCGCAATCGCTCGGCCTTAAATCAAGCGATCGCCTGCGGCTCGTGATCATTCCCCAGGCGATGCGCGTGATCATTCCGCCGATGACGAACCAGTATCTGAACCTTGTGAAGAACTCATCGCTCGCCGCCGCCATCGGCTATCCCGAACTGGTGTCAGTGTTCATGGGCACGACGCTGAACCAGACGGGCCGCGCTGTCGAAGTCGTGTTCATCACCATGCTCGTCTACTTCACTCTGTCCTTCTCGGTCTCATCGCTGATGAACTGGTACAACAGGCGCGTTGCGCTGGTGGAGCGCTGATCCATGTCCGACGTGTTCGTCCGCACCACATGGGCTGAGCCGCTGCCGCCGCCGGATTCGAGCGTCGGCGTCAAAGGCTGGATCCGCGGCAATCTCTTCGCCTCACCGGGCGATGCGATGCTGACCATCGCCGGATTTCTGATCCTGCTCTGGGCTGTGCCGCCGCTTTTCAATTTCCTGATCGGCGATGCGGTCTTCATCGCCAAGGACGGCGCGGCCTGCCGCGTCGAAGGCACCGGTGCCTGCTGGGCCTATATCTGGGACAAGCTGAATTTCTTCGTCTACGGCTTTTATCCGCCGGCGCAGCAATGGCGCGTCAATATCTGTTTTGTCGTCGGCGCGCTGCTGATCGTTCCGCTCCTCGTTCCCACAGCGCCGTACAAACTCGTCAACGCCATCCTGTTTTTCGCCGTCTATCCGGTCATGGTGCTGATCCTTCTGCGTGGCGGGATGTTCGAGCTGTCCTTCGTGCCGACGGAGAATTGGGGCGGGCTCACCGTCACGCTGATCATCGGCCTTTGCGGCATCGTCATCTCGCTGCCCATCGGCGTCGTGCTCACGCTCGGGCGTCAGTCGAAATTGCCGGTGATCCGCACTCTGTCGATCGCCTTCATCGAACTGTGGCGCTCGGCGCCGCTCATCACCATTCTTTTCATGGCCTCAGTCATGCTGCCGCTTTTTGCGCCGCAGGGCATGACCGTCGACAAACTGGTGCGCGCCATTGTCGGCGTCACTTTGTTCGAAGCGGCCTATCTTGCAGAAGCCGTGCGCGGCGGCCTTCAGGCGCTGCCGCGCGGTCAATACGAGGCGGCGGATTCGCTTGGCCTCAACTATCCGAAATCGATGGGCCTTATCATTCTTCCGCAGGCGCTGAAGCTGTCGATCCCCGGCATCGTCAACAGCTTCATCTCGCTGTTCAAAGACACCTCGCTCGTCTCGATCGTCGGCATTTTCGATCTTCTGAACACCGTGCAGTCCTCGACCTCGGATCTGCGCTGGGGCTCACCGCATCAGGCGGTCACCGGCTATCTCTTTGCAGCTTTCGTTTTCTGGGCGTTCTGCTTCGGCATGTCGCGCTACTCCCTGTTCATCGAACGCCGGCTTGAAACCGGCCATAAGAGGTAAGTATGGCGTCCGAAGCGCTCGACGACATCGCACAGATCGACACGCCCGCGGCCTCGAAAACCAAAGTCGCCGTCGAAATTCTCGGCATGCACAAATGGTATGGCGAGTTCAACGTGCTGCGCGACATCAATCTGCGCGTCATGTCGGGCGAGCGCATCGTCATCGCAGGACCGTCGGGCTCCGGCAAATCGACGCTCATCCGCTGCATCAACCGGCTGGAGACGCATCAGAAGGGCCAGATCATCGTCAACGATGTCGAACTGACGAACGATCTGAAACGCATCGACGAAGTGCGCCGCGAAGTCGGCATGGTGTTCCAGCACTTCAATCTCTTTCCGCATCTGACCATTCTCGAAAACTGCACGCTCGCGCCGATGTGGGTGCGCGGCATCCCGAAAGCCAAGGCCGAAGAAACGGCGATGCATTTTTTGAAGCGTGTGAAGATTCCCGAACAGGCAAAAAAATATCCCGGCCAGTTGTCCGGCGGTCAGCAGCAGCGCGCGGCGATCGCGCGTTCGCTCTGCATGAATCCGAAGATCATGCTGTTCGACGAGCCGACCTCGGCGCTCGATCCGGAAATGATCAAGGAAGTGCTCGACACCATGGTCACCCTCGCCCAAGAGGGCATGACCATGCTGTGCGTGACGCACGAAATGGGCTTTGCCAAACAGGTCGCCGACCGGGTGGTGTTCATGGATGGCGGCCAGATCGTCGAGCAGAACGAGCCCGAGGCGTTCTTCTCCAATCCGCGCCATCCGCGGACCAAGGAATTTCTCAGCCAGATTCTTTGACTGTGCCTACCAAGTGCTGTCTCAGATAAAATATCTATATTTTTCAGTATATTAGAGAGGCCGCCGCAAGGCCGGCCGTGCTTTTGTGAGGCTGTCGGCGGCTGTGACGCCGCCGGGCGAATTGCGCCGCGCATCCATTGGTGCTAACCAATCCGGCTCTATTGTGACATTGGTTAAGTCCGTTTCGTTATGACAGCTGAATTCGTCGTTTCGCCGCCCGCGGTTACCACACTGCCGGTGCGCGGCTCTTCCAAGCTCTTCCCGATCCGCCGCGTCTATTGCGTCGGCCGCAACTATGCCGCCCACGCCATCGAGATGGGGCACGATCCGAACAAGGAGCCGCCCTTCTTCTTCCAGAAGAACCCGGACAACGTCATCCTCTCGGGCGAGAAGTTCCCCTACCCGCCGAAGACCTCCGATCTGCACTTCGAGATCGAGCTCGTCGTCGCACTCGGCAAAGGCGGCACGGATATCCCCGTCAGCAAAGCCCTCGAGCATGTGTTCGGCTATTGCGTCGGTCTCGACATGACGCGCCGCGACCTGCAGAGCGAAGCCAAAGATCTTCGCCGCCCGTGGGAAGTCGGCAAGGCGTTCGAACTCTCCGCTCCCTGCTCCGAAATCGTTCCTGCCTCCGAGATCGGCCATCCCGACAAGGGCGCGATCTGGCTCGACGTCAATGGCGAGCGCAAGCAGACCGGCGATCTCAACCAGCTCATCTGGAAAGTGCCGGAGATGATCTCGTATCTCTCGGGCCTCTTCACCCTCGCTCCCGGCGACATCATCATGTCGGGCACGCCCGCCGGTGTCGGCGCCGTGAAGAAGGGCGATGTGATGCATGGATTTGTGGAAGGGATCGGCGATCTGCACACGCCGGTTTCGTAATGACTTGAATGTCCGGCGCTTCCCTCAAAAGGAGGCGCCGGTTTCGTTTGAACGGCCAGGCGAAAAAAGCGCCGGCGATTTGGGAGGTATAAATGTCTGACCAGTTTATGACCCGCCGCGGCTTCCTGGCTGCCGGCACCGCGGCGACTGCCGCGCTTTGCGCCCCGGGCATCGCCCGTGCGCAGGAATTCCCGTCCGAGACGATGCAGGTTCTGATCCCGACCGGCGAAGGCGGCGGCGTCGATCAGGCCGCCCGCGCTTTCACCCGCGTCTGGGCGAAGCATCTCGGCAAGAATTTCGAGTTCTCGTACTTCCCCGGCGCTTCGGGCCAGGTCGGCTATGAAGTGTTCGTCGGCAAGCGCGAGCCGAACGCCTACAATCTCCTGTTCGGCAACATCGGTCCTGAGATGATCATGTATGCGACGCAGGACGTGAAATATAAGTACCCGGACGACATCATGTATTTCGGCGCGATCGACAGCGACGACAGCGTCATCTGGACGGGTGCGAACTCGAAGTTCAAGACGATCAACGACATGGTCGAAGAAGGCAAGAAGCGCGAGATCACGCTTTCGACCTCGCGCCTGCCGCATCCCTCGACCATCGGAGCGCTGGCTCTGGCTGAAGCCACCGGCATGAAGGTTCGCATGGTGCCCTATGGCGGCGGCGGCCCTGCCCGCGCTGCGGCGATCACCGGCGAAGTCGACGGCTGCGCCACCTTCCTGTCGTCCTCGCTCGGCCTGGCCGATCAGGCGCGCTTCCTCACCGTCTTCAACGAGACGAACCGCGCGCCGGAGCTCACCAACAATGCTCCGCCGGTCAACCAGGCGCTCGGCACCAAACTGCCGCCGCTCTCGGGCCAGCGCGCCTGGGCGATCCATCGCTCGGTCGCAACCAAATATCCGGACCGCATCAAGAAGCTCATCTCGACGATGAAGATGGTCTTCGACGATCCGGAATATAAGGAAGTCGCGGAAAAGGCCGGCACGCCCTGGCAGTTCATCCAGTATGCCGACGCTTCGGCCTGCGACTCGTCGGCCCGTGAGTTCCTCGAACTGGCGCAGAAGTACAAACCGCTTCTGTCGGCGAGCAAATGAGCCTGCACGACAACAACGTTCCTGACCCCGCACAGCGGGGTCAGGAACCGCGCGAAGCAACCGGCGGCGATTGGGTGATCCCCGCGCTCGGCTTTGCCTTCACGACCTACTATCTCTGGTCGATCAAAGATCTCGTCTGGGAAGCAAAAGTCGCGGCGGTGTTCGTCGCCGGCATGCTCTATCTCCTGATCGGCATCTTTGCGCTGAAGACGGTGCTCGGCCTCAAGCGCGGCTCGCTCGTCATCGATTTTTCGACACTCTGGGAAAACTGGCCCCTGTTCCGCATCCGCGCGCTCCTCTTCGGACTCGCGGCGCTCTCGGTCATTCTTCTCCCCTGGCTTGGCTTTACGCTGTCGACCTTCGGCTTCCTCCTCGCCGCCTTCATCTGGCTTGAAAAGATGCCGGCGAAGATGGCGTTCATTACCGCCGGCGCTCTCGCCCTTTCGGGCTACATTCTCTTCATCGCGATCCTGCGGACCGCGTTTCCTATGGGCCCGTTCGAGCTTGCCGTACGCGCCCTGACCGGCATCTGACGGACGTATTTCGATGGAACCCAGCCTAGGATTTGTTGCAGAACTTTTCGCCCACGCCTTTTCCTATTGGTGGCTGATCCTCATCGCCACCACGATCGGCATTATCATCGGCGCGATGCCGGGCTTCGGTTCGGCCAATACGATCATCATGCTCTTGCCGTTCACGCTCGCCGTGGATGTCGATGTGGCGATGATCTTCATGGTTTCGCTGTTCTGCGCCTCGCAATCGGGCGGCGGCATCACATCGATCCTCTTGAACATTCCAGGCAATGGCGGATCGGCCGCGACCTGTATCGACGGCTATCCAATGGCCAAGAAGGGGCTCGGGCAACAGGCGCTCGTTCTGTCCTTCGTCGCCTCGCAGGTCGGCGGCGTCATTACCGCGGGCGCGACGATCTTCCTTCTGCCCTATATGGCGAAGCTGGCCTTTTACATGCACAGCGTCGAGATGGTCGTGATCGTGCTGTTCGGCATCACGCTCATTGCCTCGATCGCTTCCGACAACATGCTGAAGGGCCTGATCGCAGGCGGCATCGGCCTCCTCATCGGCGCGATTGGCGCCGACCACATCTATTCGACGCCGCGCGGCACGTTCGGCATGATCGAACTCTATGACGGCGTGCCGCTGATCCCCGTCCTAATCGGCGTATTCGCGATTTCCGAAGCGCTCATCATGATCGAGAACCGCTCGGTTCTCTCCGAAGAAGGGCTCGAAGTCGCGCGCCGTGCCGGATGGAAGGAAACCTGGGAAGGCATCAAATGGTCCTTCCAGCGCACCTGGCTGATGATCTGGACGGCCATTATCGGCCTTGTGATCGGCATCGTTCCGGGCGCCGGCGCCTCCATCGCCGCCTTCGTCGCCTATCAGCAGGCGCGCCTTTATTCGAAGACGCCGGAGAAATTCGGCACCGGCATTCCGGAAGGCGTCATCGCCCCGGAATCGTCGAACAATGGCTGCGCGACGGGCGATCTTATTCCTCTGCTCGTCATCGGCGTGCCCGGTGGCACGACGGCGGCCGTCATGATGATCGTGATGACCTATCACGGCGTTCAGCTTGGCCCGCGCCTGTTCATCCAGAATCCGGAGCTCGGCTACGGCATCTTCGTGACCATGCTCGTCGCCTATCTGATCATGCTGTTCACGACGCTGCCGCTGACGCGCTACATCTCGAAGCTGATCCTGATCCCGACGGCGGTTCTGGCGCCCATCATCATCGCTTTCACGATGGTCGGCTCGTTCGCGCCGCGCGGTTATATGTTCGATCTGTATCTGACGCTGTTCTTCGGCGTGATCGGCTATCTCTGCCGCCGCACCGGCTATAATGTCGTCGCGATGCTGATCGGCGTCATTCTCGGACCGCTGCTCGAGGCGAACGTCATGCGTGCGCTGCGCATCTCCGGCAACGACCCGATGACGTTCTTTACGTCGAATGTCGGCAATGTGCTGTGGGTTCTGCTCATCATCTCGCTGCTGGTGCCGAGCCTCGTGACCTGGAACAAGAACCGTCAGGCGAAACTGCAGGCGGCGGTATAAGGACAAGCATGGACGAGAAAGTCAGCCTGACGCGCGGCACGCGCCGCGTCGCCCGCGTGGATATCCAGGGCGGCGGGCAGGTCGTGGTTGCGAACGGCTATGCTTTTCTCGGCCATATGTCGCCGCCGGACGGCACCAGCATTTTCGACGTCCGCGACGCGAAGAATCCAAAACTCGTTGCCTCGATCCCGCCGCCCGACCGCTTCTCGCATACGCACAAAGTGCGCGTTGCGGGGAAGTTGATGATCACCAATGTCGAGCGCCATCGCCGCCATTTCTACCGCAAGGGCGAAATGCTGGAGAGCGCTGCGGCAAGCCTTGAGCAGCAGCTTGGCCGCAAGCCGTCCGACTCGGAACTCGCAGAAGCCGTCGGTGTCAAAACCGCAGATCTTGCGGACCTGAAGGAAGGCCATGCGCGCGGCTACAACGATGGCGGCTTCCGCGTCTGGAACATCAAGGATCCGGCCAATCCGAAACTCCTGTCTTATGTGAAGACGGGCGGCATCGGCGTTCACCGTTTCGATATGGACGAGAACTACGCCTATATCTCCACCGAGATGGACGGCTATATCGGCAATATTCTCGTCATCTACGATCTGAAAGATCCGACGCTGCCGCGCGAAATCGCGCGCTGGTGGATGCCGGGCCAGCATCTGGCCGGCGGCGAAAAGCCGTCCTGGAAAGGCCAGCGCCATCGTCTGCATCACGCGCTGCGCGTCGGAGACCAGCTCTGGGCGGGCTGCTGGTATGCGGGCGGCTATGTGATCGATGTGTCCGACATCACCAAGCCGAAAACGCTCGGCTCCTACAACTACCACCCGCCATTCCCGGAGCCGACGCACACGCTGATGCCGCTGCCGCAGCCCATCAATGGCCGCAAGCTCGCGGTCATGGTCGATGAGGAGCACGATTACGTGCCGGGCCAGCCGCACGCGTTTTTGTGGGTGATGGATGCGTCCGACCCGGCCAACCTCAAACCGGTCTCGACCTTCCACGTCCATGAATCCATGTCGCCTTACGCCCACAAAGGCGGACGCTTCGGCGCGCATCAGTTCCAGGAAAAGCAGGTCGGCAGCCTGATCTTTGCCAGCTGGTTTTCGGGCGGCCTTCGCATCGTCGATCTGTCGATTCCCGAAAAACCCGAAGAGATCGGCTATTACATCCCCGAGCCCTTCCCCGGCCACTCCTCGCCGCAGAGCAATGATGTCGATGTCGACGAGCGCGGCCTGATCTATCTTCTGGACCGCGACCGCGGCTTCGAGATCATCGAGCGCATCTGAGCTAGCCGCCCAGCGCGATAATGGCGGCGACAAGCAAAGCGCCGATCGCCGCCATGACAAATCCTGAACGCCAGGGCACGAAGCCCGCATAGCGGCCGAGCTGATATCCGGCGATAAAAAGCGTGAGCAGTGCGATCCCGTTCGACACGCGCATTGCCAGCCAGACTTCCGAAATAAGCAGGAAGGGCAGGACGACCGGGAAGGTCGCGATCGTCACAAGCAGAAAGACGCCGAGCGCGCCGCGGAAATCCGAGAGCGTCAGCGTTGCGCGCGCGGATTTCGGACGTCTGGATGCACGGGCACGCTCCGTCGCCGTGCCGACAAGATACATCACGGCATCGACGAGGCCCCAGGCGATATTGCAGCCGAGGGCCGCGGCCAGAACGGTGCGAATCTCGTCATGCGCCGTCGCAACGCTCAGCGAGCCCGTAAAGGACAGCGCCATCAGCAGACCGAAAATGATCTCCGAGACACGGTCGATCGGATCGAGAACGCGAGATTTCAGATCCCTTGTTGCCATCGTCTCAGTGCGCTTGCGGGGGCAGGATATAAAGCGTGATGGCGAAGGTCGCATAAACGCTCAGGATCAAGAGACCGAGAAACCACGCCGACCGGCCCGAGCCCGAGACCAGAGCCGCAACGAGCGATGCGGCAAACACCATGAAGATCGCACCCGGCCAGAACTCCAGCGTCATCGGCGCCGGTCCTATGACAAAGCTCAGCAGAACGAGAACGGGGGCTACGAACAATGCGATCTGCACCGCGCTGCCGAGCGCAATGCCGACGCTGAGATCGAGCTTGTTCTTTCGCGCACCCGACCAGGCGGCAACGATTTCGCCGGCGGCGCCGACAATGGCGACGACAACAAAACCGATGAAGGCGCCGCCCATGCCAAGTGCAGCACCTGCGCCTTCCAGCGAGTGGACGAAGACTTCGGCAACAAAGGCGATCAGCAAAGTCGCAATGACGAGCACGGCGACGGCCTCGCCCACCGGCCAGAGCCCCTCCTCCTCGTCATGTCCGCCAGCGCTGACGGCTGACCCGAAATAGCCGCGATGGGTTCCGAGCGAGAAAACAAGCCCGCAGCCATAAGTCAGGATGAGAAGCACCGCGAGCAGGAAGCTAAGCTTGGCTGTGATCTGCTCTCCCTGCACCGCGCCGAAGGCCGAAGGCACGACGAGCGCAACACTCGCAAGGAACAGCATGCCGGCCTGCAGCCGCGCCGTGGAGCGGTTGAATTCCTGCGTATGGTATTTGAGGCCGCCGAGCAGAAACGAGCTGCCGAGCATGAACAGCGTGTTCGAAACGATGGCGCCGACGATCGATGCTTTCACCAGCATATATTCCCCGGCCTTCAGCGCCGTGAGCGCGATAATGAGTTCCGTCAGGTTTCCGAGCGTCGCATTGAGGAGACCGCCGATCGCATCGCCCGTTCGGTGAGCGATCGATTCCGTCGCGCGGCTGAGCAGCGCCGCAAGCGGCACAATTGCCAGCGCCGACAGGATGAAGAGAAGGGTCGATTGATCCGGCCGGGCGTGCCCTATCCAGAGGACGGCGGGAACAGCCGCGAGCAGCCAGAGCAGCGGGTTGCGGGCGATGTCCTGGAAAACCGAAGAGCCGGCATTGGCGGCTTTGGATTTTTTTCGGTTCGGGCTTCGGGTGCGGGCCAAGCGAGGTTTCCGGGTGGAACAGAAAAAAACCCTAAGGCGGCCGGGATATGCGGATTTGACTTAGATCAAATTCCCGAAATGACAGAAAACCGACAGAAACCCGTCGCACAACAGAGATACCGATAAGCCGTCCGGATTCCCGGACGGGATCTGAGGATCGGATGCTCGCACTCGCCCGTTTTCTCGCAGATCTCGCGCCGCACCGGCGCTGGGAGGGTGCTTTCCGCATCCTCGTTGCGGCGTCGGCGCTTGCCGTCGTCATCCTTTCCCCGGACGACCTCACGACCATGCTGGCCGGCCCCGGCGAGGACATTTTCGAGACGCTGAGCGTCGGCCTCGTTCTGATCGGCATCGCGCTGCGCGTTTCGGCGTTCGGCTTCCAGAGCGTGCCGGACACCGCCCTCAAGACCCACGGCGCCTATTCGGTCCTGCGCCATCCCGTTCTCGTGTCCGACGCGCTGATGGGCGCCGGCCTTATCATCGGCACGCAGGTCCTGTGGTTCATTGCCCTCGGCGCGCCGCTCGTGCTTGCGCTCCTTGCAACAGCGGCCGCGATCCGCGACGAAGAAACGGCGCGCGCGCTCGGCGCGATCGCCGCGGACTGGCGCAAGCAGATACCGGCGCTCATTCCCGATCTGTCGCAATGGAACACCGGCGGGTTTGAATTCTCAGGGCGCGCCGCGCTGCTGCGCACCATGCCGGCTTTGTTTGCCGGCGTTGCCGGGCTGACCGCGCTTGAAATCACCCATGATGTTACGGTCGGCGCGGCGAGCTGGAATTTCTGGCCGGCGGATTGGGACTATTACCTCGCCGCTTTGGCCGCGAGTTTCATGGTGATTGCGGCGGATATCCTCGTCGCCCGCGCGGGGCGGCTGCCGGACAGCGCATAAGCGCCTCGGGGACTTCAGTCCTTCACTTCTTCTTCCGCTGCGTAATCCTCATCTGTCGGCATTTTCCGCGGCTGGAAGAGGAAGCGCACGATGAGCGGCAGCGAGAAGGCGATGCACAAAAAGCGCACGAGATGATGCGCCGCCACAAAAGCCGGGTCGACATCCAAGAGGAAGGCCATGATCACCATGGCTTCCAGCGCGCCGGGCATGAAGGCCAAGATCATCTTCGCCAATGAATCGCCCGTCAGCGCGGCGGCCGCGAACGCAAACACAAACGACACCGCGGAGGCCAGCACAACGGCAATGACCGCCGGCAAGAGATAGGTCTTCAGCGTCGAAAAACTTGTACCGGCAAAGCGGCTGCCGGCGTTTGCGCCAAGCACGACAAACCCGAAGATCAGAAGAAGCGGCGGGATCCTCTCATGGACGATGCCGGAGCCGTAGAGAACCGCGCTCACCAGCATCGCGCCGATCATGGCGCCGGCGGGAAAGCGGATCAGCATGCCGAAAATGCCGCCTGCAAGGCCCGCGCACAATGTCAGTACAAGTGCGAGCGTATTCGTCTCGACTGCCGCGACGCGCATGACCGCATCGGCATGGCCCGCCGCAACGATCGCCGTCGGGATGCAGGCGACAAGCAGAAAGAGACGGATGAATTGTGCGAAGACGACGCGCCTCATATCGGCACCCGCCACTTCCGACATGACGAGAACGGCCGACAGCGCCCCGGGCGCGGCGGCAAAGAAAGAGGTGCGGCGGTCCCAGGCGGCGGCGCGCTCGAGATAGGCGACGAGGATGAACACCAGCACCGGCAGCGACACGATCAACAGAGCCATCGAGATCGGCCAAGCCGGCAGGCTGGCAATGGTCGCGGGTGTCACCGCCGCGCCCATCGACGTGCCGAGAAGCATGAAAACCCCATCGCGCAGCCACCGGTTCACACCGACCGGCACGCCGACCATGGAAGCCAGAGCGCACATGACGAGCGCCCCCGACATCCAGCCGGCGGGCACGCCGAGAAAGGTGAACACCCCGCCCCCGGCAAGACCGACGGCAAGAGTGGCAAGATTGACCGCCAGCTTCTGCCCGCGCGATCTCTTCTTTTTCGTCATGCGTGAAATGTCTGCGGCCACAACCCGTTCGTGCGGCGACGACTCCAAAATGAATTCAGTTCGGGGGTATTGCGCTTTATCGCCGGGGATGTCGATACGCCTAACGACCGAATAGCCCGGTTTTATCGGACCGTGACGGCACGATCCCGGGCACGCGCATCAGACGCCGAGAATTCCCGCGACAAGGCTTGCGGCCACACGCGGCTCTCTCGTTGGCGGCTCGCCGTCCTCGAGCAGATCGGAAACCGAGAAGCCCGGCGCACCGATCCGTGCGGACAGAAAGTTCATCACATCCGAATCCTCGCCGGCATCGAACTTTCGAGCAAACATTCTTTGGCTGTTGCAGAGAGCCGAAAGATTGCTCATCCGCACGATATCGGGGCTTGGCTTTGTCGGCTGCCAGAATTCGAGATGCGTGCCTTCATTGAGCCAACGGTCCGCAAACGGACTGTCGGCGATGAGGTTGTGCATGAAGGCTTCATCGGGAATTTTGGAGAAACGAAGCCGACGGGCGAGCCGCTTTGTTTCCGGCGCGGTGGCCAGCCATTCGCAAAACTCGCGGCTGAGGGCGTGCCACGCATTGCCCTTCAAGGGCGGCGCCTTGCCGAGCAGGCGCGAACTGATCAAAGGCAGATAACGCAGCTTGCCCTGCCATTCGAAATGAAACCGCTGGGTTCGCGCATCCGCATGCTCACCCATGATGGGGCCCGCGCTGAGCCCGATTGCGCTACGACCGTTCAGCCGGCGCAAACCGCGAACACGCTCATCGTACGTACATAAAGGATAATCCTGACCGCTGAGCCTGACAAAGTAGTCCCAGGTCTCGTTATCGGCGAGCGCTTCGCGAATGCCGCGCAGTTCGCAATCGACCATACTCCAGCCGCCCCAGACGATCGGCTGCCGTGTCATCAGGCGTACATTGTCCAGACCCGCTACTAGGCTTTCGATTTGATCGTAGAAGGCCTGATCCGAGCGCTTGTTGACATGAACAAGAAACAGATCGGTCTCATTATAGATGGCTGAGAAGAGCCACCTGAATTGATCGGGCATGTGGTGGATGTTGATCTGGAACGCAACACGCATCCGAGTCTCCAGAAGGTCTGGACGGGCTCTCTTTCCAATTGCCCAAGTAATGGGCATGTACCCGTAAAGGATGTTTCTTTTTATTCCTTGTTAGAATTTTAGCAAGGCTTTAAGCAAAAGTTGGTTTTGCCGCTTTCAAACTGGGTAAACGCGTATGAAAGCTGTCATTTTAGCTGGCGGTCTCGGCACACGGCTTTCCGAGGAGACCGTAATCCGTCCAAAACCCATGGTAGAAGTCGGCGGCAAGCCGATCCTGTGGCACATCATGAAAATATACAGCAGCCACGGGATCAATGATTTCGTGATCTGCCTGGGATATAAAGGCGAATATATCCGCAGCTACTTCGCAAACTACTTCTTGAATGGCTGCGACGTGACGTTCGATCTACGTGACGGGTCGCAGACTATACATACCAAGAATGCCGAGCCCTGGCGTGTAACGCTTGTCGATACGGGACAGAACACTCAGGTCGGCGGGCGCATCAAGCGCATCATTCCTTACGTCGCCGACGACAAGGAATTCTGCCTAACCTACGGCGACGGCGTCGGAAACGTCGATATCACCAAGACCATCGCACTTCATCGGGCCGAGGGCCGGCTCGCGACCGTCACTGCCACGCAGCCGCCGGGCCGTTTCGGCATTCTGCGGACCCAGGACAGCAAGGTTCTTGGCTTCCGCGAAAAACCGGAAGAAGGCGGCTGGATCAACGGCGGCTATTTCGTGCTCAGCCCGAAAGTCGGCGCGTACATTGCAGATGACAGCACGGTCTGGGAACGCGAGCCGCTCGAACGGCTGGCGGACGAAGGGCAGTTGTCGGTTCATCATCATGATGGCTTCTGGCAGCCGATGGACACGCTGCGCGATCGCGGGCTGCTTGAGGATTTATGGGCGAGCGGAAAAGCTCCCTGGAAGGTGTGGTGACGACATGCGCATCCTGATCAACGGCAATATGGGTTATATCGGACCGGTGGTGGCCGCCCATTTGCGGCACGCATTTCCGGATGCAACTCTGATCGGGCTGGATGCGGCCTGGTTTGCGCACTGCCTGACATCCGCCAGCGGCCTTCCGGAAACCGCTCTCGACGAACAGCATTTCGGCGATCTGCGCACGTGGTCTGCGGAAGAGATCGGCCGCTACGACGCTATCGTTCATCTTGCCGCCGTCTCGAACGATCCGATGGGCAAGAAGTTCGAAACCGTCACCGACGAGATCAATCACCGCACGACCGTCGAAGTGGCAAAGCTCGCCGCCGGAGCGGGCGTGAAGAATTTCGTCTTTGCGTCGAGCTGCAGCATTTACGGATTTGCCGCGAGCGGCGTGCCGCGGACGGAAAAGGATCCGACCGATCCCCTCACCGCCTATGCAAGATCGAAGATCGCGACGGAAGTCGCTCTCGCGGCGTTGCCGAAGCACAACATGACCGTGACCTGTCTCCGCTTCGCGACAGCGTGCGGAATGTCGCCTCGTCTGCGCCTCGATCTCGTTCTGAACGATCTTGTCGCTGGCGCGCTGGTCGCCCGCCAAATCACGGTGCTGAGCGACGGCAGCCCCTGGCGCCCGCTGATCCATGTCCGGGACATGGCGCGGGCCATCGAATGGGCGATTACGCGCTCGCCGCAAAATGGCGGCCAGATGCTGGTCGTCAACGCCGGGTCCGACCGCTGGAACTATCAGGTTCTCGACCTTGCCAACGCCGTCAAGGCGCGCTTTCCGGACGCCGAGCTCTCGATTAACAAGGACGCGCCGCCGGACAAGCGTTCCTACAAGGTCGACTTTGCGCTGTTCCGCCAGCTTGCACCCGACCATCAGCCCATCGAAACGCTTGAGGGCGCGATCGCCGAACTGGCCGACCGTCTCGCCGAGCTCGACTTCGCCGACACCGACTACCGCAATTCGCAGCTCATCCGTTTGAAGGTTCTCGAGCGTCATATCGCGCGCGGTCAGCTGACCGATGATCTTCTGCCGGCCGCGGGAACGCCTATGCGGACTGCGGCGCAATGAAGTTTGTCGAGACACCGCTTCAGGGCGCCTTTCTCATCGAACTCGAAAAGCGGGGAGACGATCGCGGTTTCTTCGCCCGCTTCTTCTGTGAAGAGGAATTCGCGAAGGCCGGTCTCGAGACGCGCTACCTGCAGATCAACAATTCCCTGACATCGAGCAAGGGTACGCTCCGTGGCATGCATTACCAGCTGGCGCCGGCCGCCGAAGTGAAGGTCGTGCGCGCCGTCAAGGGTTCGCTTTACGATGTGATCGTCGATCTGCGGCCGGACTCGCCCACCTACGGCAAATCTTTCGGACACGAGCTCAGCGCGGACAACCGCACCATGATGTATGTGCCGCGGGGTTTTGCGCATGGGTTCGTGACAACCAGCGACAATGCGGAAGCCCTTTATCTCGTGAGCGCGGCCTATGTTCCGGAGCTGGAGCGCGGCCTTCGTTTTGACGACGAATGGCTCGATATCGACTGGCCCGTCGAGCCTGTCGCCGTTTCCGACAAAGACAAATCCTGGCCGTCTTTCGATCCCGCCTTTCACGGTGTCGAGCTTCTGCGCGGCATCAAATAGACGCGAGAAACACATGATAATCGTCGATCGTCTTCTGGCCCGCCGCGCATCCGAGAAAAGTCCGGTGCGCGTCGCGATGATCGGCGCCGGCTTTATGGGCCAGGGTGTTGCCAATCAGATCGTCAATTCGACGGTCGGAATGGAACTCGTCGCGATCGCCAACCGCACCGAAGCGAAAGCGATAAATGCCTACAAATATGCAGGCGTCGAGAAACCGGTCTCGGTTGGAAACCGCTTTGCTTTGCAGAAGGCCATCGAGGCGGGAACGCCCGCGGTCACCGACGACGCCGATCTTCTGTGCGAGGTTGACGGGATAGATTGTCTCATCGATGTCACCGGCGCGGTTGAGTATGGCGCCCGGCTCACCATGCACGCCATTAAGCACGGCAAGCATATGGTGTCGATGAATGCCGAGCTCGACGGAACCGTCGGCCCGCTACTGAAGTGTTATGCCGAAAAAGCCGGTGTGATTTTTTCCGGCAGCGACGGCGATCAGCCCGGCGTTCAGTTGAATCTCCACCGGTTCGTGAAATCGCTGGGCCTGAACCCGCTGGTCTGCGGCAACATCAAGGGCCTTCAGGACCCCTATCGCAATCCGACGACGCAGGAAGGGTTCGCCAAAAAGTGGGGCCAGAATCCGTACATGGTCACGAGCTTCGCCGACGGCACGAAGATCAGCTTCGAGCAGGCGATCGTCGCCAATGCGACGGGCATGAGCATTGCCCGGCGCGGCATGCTCGGCCTCGATCATCAAGGCCATGTCGATGAACTGACGAAGGTCTACGACATTGAGATGCTGCGCGAACGCAGGGGCATTGTCGAATATGTCGTCGGCGCAAAGCCGGGACCCGGAATTTATGTTCTTGCTGAACATTCCGATCCGAAGCAGCAGCACTACCTCAATCTATACAAGCTCGGCGAGGGCCCGCTCTACAGCTTCTACACGCCCTATCATCTTTGCCATTTCGAGGTGCCGATCTCGGCGGCGCGTGTCGTTCTCCTCGGCGACCCGGTCCTGCAGCCGCTGGACGGTCCGGAAGTGGATGTGGTTACGACCGCAAAAATCGACCTCAAGGCCGGCGAGACGATCGATGGGCTCGGCGGATATATGACCTATGGGCAATGCGAGCGGTACGACATCTCGCGCGCCAAGCTTCTGCCGATGGGTATGGCCGAAGGATGCCGCCTGAAGCGCGACGTGCCGAAAGACGCCGTCCTGACCTATGAAGATGTCGATCTTCCGACCGGACGCCTGATCGATCAGCTACGGTCCGAACAGGACCGGATTTTCACCGGCAAGACGAAAGCGGCAGCTTGAAAGGCCCGAGCAAGGCCGAAATGGTGCGCATGATCTTCTCAAGCATGAAAAGGAGATTGACCACCGCCCGCCTTCCCGAAGGCGGACCCGACGCAACATCGCAGGGGCCGGGCGTCACCGTTTATCCGCCGGCGCCGGTTGGCACGACGATATATGTCGTTGGCGATGTGCACGGACGCGCCGACCTGCTTGAAATCATTCATCGCCGGATCGATCGCGACACGCAGGACTCCAAAGGGCGCGTTCTCGAGGTGTATCTCGGCGACTATATCGACCGTGGCGGAGACTCGGCCAAAACAATTGCCAAGCTCGTCAAACGGCGCGAGCAACACGAACTCGTCTGCCTGCGCGGCAATCACGAAGACATGCTGCTCGGCTTTTTGCAGGATCCCGGCTGCCTTGACGCGTGGCTGCGCCTAGGAGCGGGATCCACCCTTGCGTCCTACGGTGTGAATGTCGGAACTCTGGCCAGCCGCAGTCGTCGACAGGTACATACGGAGCTTCTTGCCAACCTGCCGCAGGAGCACGCCGACTTCCTCGAAACATTACCATCGCACTATGAAATCGGCGGCTATTTCTTCGCGCATGCCGGAGTCCGGCCGTCTGTCGATCTCCAAAAGCAGTCCGAAAACGACCTGACGACGATCCGTGCGGATTTTCTCGAGCATACGGGCGACTTCGGGCGGATTGTTGTGCATGGCCATACGCCGGTGGTGGCGCCGGAGTTTCGCCCGAACCGGATCAATATCGATACCGGGGCCTTTGCAACGGGAACCCTGACCTGCCTGAAAATCGGCGGCCGAGGTCCGCAGGTTCTGCTTTGACTACTCAGCTGCGCTCCGCCGGTTCGCGCCGCGCGGCCTTCTTCGCAAGTATCCTCATACTTGGCCTTGCGCCTTTGCCGTTCGGATCGACGGACGGCCTCACCCAATCGCTATGGACCCTGGTTTTGGCAGGCGTGGGCCTATTCGTCGCCATACGCGGCGGCGTCGGGGGGGCCGCTCGTGTAATCGCAACAACGTTCGCCTTCACTGGAGCGGTTGTTCTGTATGTCCTGTTTCATGCGCTGTTCCTGATGCACCGCGCGCCGCCGGGATCTGAGATCCTGATCCCCGTTCTTACAAACGGGGTTGAAGCAGCACATGGCGCACTCCTTGCGTGTCAACCGGTCATGGCAGCCGCCTTGGCCTTCAGTCTCGCCGCGATCGCGGCGCGCCCACCGGGAAATCTTGCCCGGCTCTGGGACGCCTGTGTAGTGACGGGGACAGCGTTTGCAGCGATTGCCTTGCTGCAACAGGTATTTATGCCGGGCTGGATTTTCTGGGAGGCCAAGAGCGCCTATCTTTCGAGCCTGACCCTGCCCTTCGTTAACCGCAATACGGCCGCGGCCTATTACGGGATGGTGGCGCTGATATCGCTGGCCCGCATCTCCTTGGTCATCGATCGGAGAAATCGGCTGCCCCGCTTGAGGATCCTGTGTCTTGTCATCGTGCTGATCGCTTTTTTTGCGACAGTCTCCCGTGCCGGCATCGTGATCTTCTTCTCCGCAATGCTGTGTTTTGCGCTGGTGAGCCGCCGCCAGCTCTTCGGCGGGGTTCCGGCGAAATGGGTCTGGGGCGGCGCGCTCTCGATGCTGCTTATCGGTCTGCCGGTGCTGGCCGGCCGTTTGGCAGCGCGCTTTTCCGTCGAAGGATTTTTGGACGACAGCCGCGCCTGTGTTTACGAGGCGACGTTGCGAGGGATCAAAGATTTCCTACCCTGGGGTGCAGGTCTCGGTTGGTTCGAATGGGTGCTGCCGGCCTATAGGAACATAGGCTGTGGCATCTCCGGCATATGGGAAACAGCACACAGCTTCTATTTACAGGGGCTGTTTGAGCTGGGCTGGCCGTTTCTGGTGGCTGTGGCCGCGTTTTACGTAATCGCTGCGGTATTTATACTAAGGGTCAACTCGGGCTCTTCAGGATTGACGATAAAATGGGCAGCAGTGGCTTTGTTGTTCGCAATCACCGCTCATAACGTTATTGACTTTTCGCTGCAAATATTTGGTTTCACTTTGCCTTTATCTGTTGTACTTGGTTCCGCGGCTGGCTTTCTGGCGAGGGGTGCGCGAAGCGTTAGCGCCCCGTCCCGGACCTCAATGTTGCGCCATCAAGGCGCCATGGAGGCGTAAGAGTAGAGGCGTAACATGGCTCGCTCACTCATCGTTTTGACGGCATGTCTTTTCATGTCCCCTGTTCTGGCAGAGGCCCAGGATGTTTCGACGCCGCCTGCGGCGGCCGGGAACTCTCAGGCGGCACCGACGGTCAATCCCTTGGATGTGGTGCCGATCGGCGGGTGCATGCTTCCCCCGGCAAAACTCGGCCAGGGTGAAATCGACGCATTTCTCGCCAACCCGGACCAGGCCCTCGCCTTCTCCAAGGATCATCTGGATTCTCAGGCCTATCGCCTCGTCGGCTCGGACATCTCAACCCTCAAATCGTTCCTCGCCGTCAATGCCAAGGCGACAAGCGATCAGAAGGGCACTCTGGCCGGCGCACTCGCGCGCGTCGCACGTATGTGCGCGCCGCATCGGCCGGATATCACGACCTATATCCAGCTCGAGATCGAGCGTAACGCCGAAAACGAGCTGCTGACGGCGTTCCTCGCAATTACCGATTTTCTTGAGACAGCAGCCGTTCGCGGCGCCGGTCCGCAGAGCGCCGGCCCGGGAGCAGCAGGCATCGGCGATACGGGCGGCGGGCCCGCAACACTCGGCCCGTCGATCTACACGCCCCAGAGCGGCCCTTCCTTCTCGTTCTCGGGCGGAGGTGGATCACAAATTGCAAGTCTGCGTTCGACATCCGGCGGGTCGCAAAGTCCGATCCGCCCGTGAAACCGGATTGAATGATGCTGGAACGGATCGAATATCACCGCCCATCGAGCCAGGTGCATCCGACGCCGTCCCCGACGCTGAACCTCGACGTGGTCCTTCAGGCGGCGCGGCGGCAGATGGGCGTCATTGCCGGCTGCGTCGTCGTCGCGGCGATCCTTGCGCTGGTCTATCTGTTCTCCGCCGTTCCGCAGTACACGGCAACGGCCAAGGTTCTGATCAACCGCACAAATAGCGGCGCGTCCGACCGCATCGCGATCGATCCAAACGCGTCCTTCGATTCCATCGAAGTCGAAAGCGAAATGGAAATCCTCAAGTCCGAGCGGATCGCGGCCCTCGTCGTCGACAAGCTAGACCTTTCCAAACTGACAGAGTTTTCGGGCCGTCGCGCCAGCCTCGGCAACTCGGTTCAGAAAGTGCTGACGGCGATCGGGCTCGCAGATCCGCCGCCGCCGCCCAATCCCGAACGGGCCCGCGCGATGGCGATCGCGCGCCTGCAGGGCGGCGTCGATGTCAATCGCATCGGCCGCAGCTATGGACTGGAACTGGAGTTCACCTCGATCGATCCAAAGCGGGCCGCCGCGATCGCCAATGGATTTGTCGACGCCTATCTCGACGATCAGATGGCGTCGAACTTCGAAGCGTCCAAGCGCGCGAGCGAATGGCTGCAGAAGCGCATCGAGGACCTGAAGCAGCAGTCGCTGACTACCGATCTTGCGGTGCAGAAATATCGCGCGGAGAACAGCCTTCTGTCGGCCAATGGCAGGCTGGTCAGCGAACAGCAGCTCGCCGACATCAACAGCCAGCTTTCCGTCGCGCGCACCCAGCTGACGACTGCGGCCGCCCGCTTCGACCGGCTGACGACGATCATCGAAAGAAACGACACCACCGCTCTCGTCACCGAAGCCCTGGACAGCGGTGCCATCCAGAGCCTCAGGCAGCAGTTTATCGAAGCCCAGCAGCGGGAGACGCAACTGACGGCTCGCGTCGGCCCGGAGCATGCTGCGGTCCAGCGCGTTCGCGACGAGAAGGCGGAACTTTCACGCCTGATGATGGACGAACTCCGGCGCATCGCCCAGGGTTCGCGCAGCGAAGTCGAAATCACGCAAAGCCGCGTCACGTCTTTGCAGAACGACCTGACGAAACTGCTCGCCGTAAATGCATCCGCAAATGATGCTCTTGTCGTCATGCGCGAGCTGGAACGCGAAGCGGAGACCTACCGCACGCTCTATCAGAGCTATCTCGCGCGTTATCAGGAAGCCGTACAGCGGCAATCCTTCCCCGCTTCGAACGGGCGCCTCATCAATGCTGCCAAACCGCCGGGCGGCGCCAGCTCACCGAACTGGGGGCTTGCCATTGCGCTGGCCATGGTTGCGGGCGGCGCCATCGGTACCTGCCTTGGCGGCTTCCGCGAGTGGCGCGATCGCACCTTCCGCCGCGCGGAAGATGTCCGCGACGTCCTTGGACTGGAACTTCTGGGCATGGTGCCGCTGGCGGAAAAAGCCGACCAAAAGATCTGGTCGCGCCCCCTGGGAAGCGCCGGGCCCAAAACGCAGACGAAAGTTCCCCTCTCTTACGTCATCGACAATCCGCTGTCGCAGTTCGCCGAAACCATGCGATCCATCAAGATCGAGATCGATCTCAAGGTCGATCAGAAATCTCCGATCGTCATTGGCATCGTTTCGACCTATCCCGACGAAGGAAAGTCGACGATCTCCGCCAACCTCGCGGCATCCCTGGCAAGCGCCGGCGCGCCGACGCTGCTCATCGATGCCGACATGCGCAAGCACGGCCTTACGATCGCGCTCGGCGCCCAGTTCGAGAAGGGCCTGCAGGAGGTCCTGACAAAGAACATGTCGGTGAAAGACGTCATTACGAAGAACAAAGTTACCGGCCTGTCCGTGATCCCGAGCGGTGGCATCGGTTCCGTGCTGCACACGGGGGAGCTGCTGAGCTCGCCGGCGTTCAGCAAGCTTGTCGAGAGCCTATCGAGCTACCGCTACATCGTCCTCGATTTGCCGCCGCTTGCTCCCATCGCCGATGTCAGGGGTACGGCCGCCAATATCGATGCGTTCGTCTATGTCGTCGAATGGGGTCGAACCGAAAAGAAAATGGCGGCCGAACTGATGCGCATCAACGATCGCGTCTGGTCGCGAACGATCGGCGTTGTGCTGAACAAGGTGGAAGTTAAGAAGTTCGATCAGTATTCCGGTTCTTCCATCGCCTCTTACGGCGGCTACTACGCGCCCAGGGCCGACGAGTCGACCAAGGCATGAGGATTTCTACCGGTCGCATATTCATCGGCGCCATTTCGATTGTTGCGCTGGCGACCAGCCTGACGAACCTTGCGACCGAAGTTTGGGCGATGAGCGGCAGCTATATCGCAACAGCGTTTGAGAAGGGCGAAATCGGCCCCGCAATGTCGCCGCGCGAACTGGCCCGGTCCGATACCGCCATCGCCTTCGCGGGATGCAGACCCCAGCTTTATCGTCAGGCAATGACGCTGAGACTGGCATATCTGGATTCGGCGATCTCCGATCCGGCAAACGCTTCATCGGCCGGCGAGTTGACGGAGGCCGCTGACGCGATCGGCCGAGCCCTGCGCTGCAACCCTTATGATGGCAATCTGTGGCTTCGCGCCGCGAGCCTCGAACTTGTCCGTACCGGAAATCTCGGGCGATCGGTCGAGTTTCTGGATATGTCGCGAAAGCTTGCACCGAGCGAGGGCTGGATCATCCGGGCACGGCTTCCGGTCGCAAGGTCGCTGGCGACGTCGAACCCGCGGGCGCAGCAGATTCTGAGAGACGATTTTATCGCTCTGGCGACGTCGAAATGGTCGCGCGACGCTGCGGCTTTCTATCTCCGCAGCGACAGTGAAAGCCGCCTTGCCCTCGACGGGGTCATCAAGGAAACGCCGGAGACGGCAATGCACCCCTTCCGGACCTGGCTGCGGCGGCTTCAAGACCACCACAAATCATAGCCATGCACGTCGTCCATATCGTCCGCCAATTCCGGCCAAGCATTGGCGGCCTCGAAGAGGCCGTGCACCATCTTGCGAAAAATCTTGCAGACAGGGCCGACATTGAGATCGTCACCCTCGACCGCATCTTCGGCGATTTCGCCAATCGGTTGCCGCAGCGCGAAACGATTGACGGCCTGCCCGTGGTCCGGCTGCCTTGGTTCGGATCCCGGCGATATCCGATAGCCCCGGGCTTTCTGCACGCCATACGCAAAGCCGATATCGTCCATGTCCATGCCATCGACTTTTTCTTCGATGCCGTCGCCCTCACCAAACCCCTGCACCGAAAGCCGCTGGTCGCCTCGACGCATGGCGGTTTCTTCCATACGAAATTCGCGAGCACTCTTAAGACACTGTATTTTCAATCGATGACGAGATTTTCTGCAAGCCGCTATGACGCGCTCTGCGCATCGAGCGACAGCGACTACAAGCTGTTCAGCCAAATATCGCAGCGCGTTCACAGGATCGGAAACGGCGTCGACGGCTCGAAATGGCAAGGCCGTGCCAGCGCCGAGCCGACGAAGACGCTGATCTATTTCGGCCGCTTCTCCAAGAACAAGCGCATCGACCTTCTCTTCCCCCTGCTCTCCGCACTTCGCCGGTCCGGCGAAGACTGGAAGCTAATCATTGCCGGCCGGCCGTGGGATGTCTCGGTAGAAGAACTCGCCGGCATGAGCGGCCGGTTCCCGGCGGACACGGTTGAAATCCATCCGTCGCCCAGCGACGGCGACGTCGCGCATCTGATCGGCAAGTCGTCCTTCTATGTCAGCGCATCGGAGCATGAAGGCTTCGGCATCAGCGTCGTCGAAGCCATGGCGGCCGGACTCGTACCGGTCCTCAGCCGCATTCCCGCCTTCGAAACGCTCGTCGCCAAAAGCGGCATCGGCGTGTTGCTCGACAGATTTGACGGCGCCGATGCCGCCGATGCGGTGCGGACTGCTTTGGTCGATCTATCCAGAGATGGCGCTGCGCAGCGCCAAAAGCTTCTGGAAGCCGCCGAGAGTTACGATTGGAAGACCGAAGCCGGTAAGCTGATCGACCTCTATGACAGCCTCCTCGCGGCAGGACGGACGGGGCGGCAATGAACGTCAATACCGCACCGGCCGGCCGCGCCGTTCTGTTCACGCAGCAATTCGTCGGACGCGGCACCCGCAAGACCGGCATGGTCTTCTGGGCCGAGGCGCTGGCCGAACTCGGCTGGGAGACATTTGTCGTAACGACGCAGATCAGCTGGCTGTCGCGGATTTTCAACCCGCAGCGACTCGCCGGCGTGGCGCGCGCCGAGATGAATGATTGGATTGCGCGGGCGCCGAACTTGCGCGGTTACATTTGGGTGCCGCCGGTCCACCCCGTCAGCACAAGGTGGGACATCGTAAACCAGGTGACGTCGCCGCTGGCGGGCCTGTTTGCGCGATCACTGCCGAAAGCTGTACGGGACGTCGTCGCGAAAGCCGACCTCATCGTCATCGAAAGCTGCGCCGCGGCCGTTCTGTTTCCGGTTTTGAAGCGCGTGGCGCCTCGCGCACGTTTTGTCTATTGCGCCAGCGATCGCCTCAACGCGGTCGGAATGCACCCGGTTATTCAGAAAGCGCTCGACCGGTCGGCACGCGACTATGACCTGATCCGCGTGCCTTCGCCTTCGCTTCTGGCGGATTTCGATCCGGCCTGCCGTGCATCATATATTCCGCACGGCGTTGCCAGAACCTCGTTCGACAGTGTTCGGCGCAGCCCGTTCAAGCCCGGCCGCCGCAATATCGTGGTGGGCGGCGATATGGCGTTCGACCTGCAATCTGTCACGGCCGTCGTTCTCGCCTTTCCCGAGCTTCAATTTCATTTCTTCGGCAAAATGGTGATCGGCGATCTCGCTTTGCAGCCGAATGTCACGCGGCACGGCGAGGTGCCGTTCGAAACCCTGGTCGGCTTCCTTCAGCATGCCGATGTCGGTATGGCGCCCTATGTTGAAAAGGCTGAATTGAACTATCTGGCCGAATCCAGCCTCAAGCTCGCGCAATATACCTATTGCCGCCTTCCCACCATCGCGCCGGCCTTTGCCGCCGGAAGCCGGCGTCATATCGTGGCTTACGACCCCAAGGATCCGTCTTCTGCCGTGGAGGGTATGAGGGTGGCATTGAGTATGGACAGGGACAAGATCGATCGTTCCGACATTATCGACTGGACGACCGTGATCGGCCGTGTCCTGGACGAAGTGGGACTGGCGGCCAAAGCAGGCGAGCCATGAGATGAGCAACGCCTTCCCTACCGATCCCTACTATTCCTATCCGGGCGCCTATGCCGGACAGGCCGAGCCACTCTTCGAGAAACTGGCGCTCGCGCTGATCATCGCTGCGGCTACGTTCAATCTTGCGCTGGCGCTGGTCAATAATCACGTCGTCGGTATTACGCCCGCTTTTCCGATGGCGGCGGAAGCCCTGATCATCGGAGCGACGACGGTCCTGATCGCACGAAAGCACGACACGTTCGCCTTCTTCTTCGTGGTGGCGACCATCGGCTATTTTGCGATCCTCTATCTGCTGCGGGGTTATGTCGATCCGAAGCCCATACGCGACGTCCTTATCCCGTTGCTGTTTTTCCGCCTCGGCGTTCTTTACGGGGGCGAGCAGGCGGTTCTTCGGGTGACGAAACTGCTTTTGGCCATCACCTTCGTGGTGGGCATCTGGGAGTGGCTCGCTCCCTCGCAGTTCGGCCAGTTTTTCGGCGTCCTGAAATACTTCATTGCCAAAGGCGCCACGGGCGATGAGGTCGGCGAGTTCATCCAGAACGGGCTGAACATCAACGCTCTGCGGCCCGCCGGCCAGGGACGCGAAATCTTCTCCTTTCTAGGCCCGCACCGCGTCTCGTCGATATTTCTGGAGCCGGTGACGGCCGGCAATTTCGGCGCGTTCTGCATCGCCGTATTTTTAGGCACCCTGCGCGGTTGGAAATCCTGGCTCTGGTTCGGCATGGCCGCTGCCGTTTTGATCTTTGCCGACGCCAGATTTGGCGTTCTTTTAGCCATCGGGGCGATCGCGCTTTACCAGCTGCGCTTTCTCCACAATCCGATCTTTTTCGCCCTTCTGCCGGTCTTCTTCATTGTCGGCCTGGCGGCCTATGGGAGCTTCGGCGGGGAGACGCCCAATACGCTCGTGGGCCGCCTGATCTATTCTGGAAAAGCCTTGTATTCGTTCAACGCTGGCGACTGGTTTGGCGTACCGGAAAGCCGCAAGGTCTGGCATGACTCCGGGTTCGCTTACGCGTTGAGCCAGTTCGGCATTCTATACTGCCTGGCTGCCTGGGCTTTTATTTCAGTTGTTAATCCCAAGACTGAACTTGGCCGTTTTCGTCTTTGCTATGTTATGTGCTTTATTTGCTTGAGCTTTTCGGTTTCGGCCTCGCTCTGGAGCATAAAAATGGCGGCGCTTATGTGGTTCGTCTGCGGCAGCGCATTGCGCGATGTACCGCCCGACCCGGGTGTTGCATCCATACAACCGCAGCGCTGAAACGGCCTTCAAACGGAGATCGCCGGTTACCCCCCTTACCTGCCTGTACTAAAGTAGGTTTTGGGGGAATCATCATGGTTCGGAAACTGATCCTGGCGGCGGGCGCGCTCGGGCTGCTTTCAGCTTGCAGCACATTGCCTGCTGCGGGCCCGGATGTAGACGACGTCAAGGGCAAGGCCTCGATCGTCGCGAACGTCGATAAGGGCCATGTTCCCTATTACGCCGCCATCGACCTGACGGCAGACAATGTCCGTTACTTCAATGGTTCCTACGGGGAATCGCTGTTCGGCACGTTCGGCGGCGGCCGCGGTCCTGCGCCGGAACTAATCGTCGGCGTCGGCGACGTCGTTCAGGTCACGATTTTCGAAGCGTCGAGCGGCGGTCTTTTCATCCCGTCCGAGGCAGGCATCCGCCCCGGCAATTTCGTGACGATGCCGCAGCAGATCGTCGACTCTGCGGGCTTCATCACCGTCCCCTATGCCGGCAAGATCCAGGCGGCAGGCCGTACGCTCCCGGCCATACAAGACGATATCGAACAGAAGCTCGCCCCCCGCGCCATCGAGCCGCAGGCGGTCGTCAATCTGGTCGAGCAGAACGCGATGCAGGTTTCGGTGGTCGGCGAGGTCAACGGATCGAGCAAGATCACTATTGCGGTGTCCGGTGATCGCGTTCTGGACATGATCGCAAAGGCTGGCGGCCTGCGTTACCCATCCTATGAATCCTACGTGACGCTGACGCGCCGCGGGCGCAGCAGCACCGTCAGCTTCCCGACGCTCATCGCCAATCCGAAAGAGAATATCTTTGTCTCGCGCACCGACACGATATTCGTCTATCGCGAACAGCCCTTCTTCGTCGCCGTTGGCGCTTCGGGTCTGAACGGCCATTTTGCATTCGACCAGGAACGCCTGACGCTGTCCGAAGCGATCGGCAAATCGGGCGGCCTGCTTGATGAGCGGGCAAATCCTGCAGCGGTTCTTCTGTACCGCCAAGAGGCTGTCGCCAATCTGAAGGCCGCAGGCATCGAAGTGTCGGCGGATATCGGGCCGACGGTTCCGGTGATTTACCGCCTCAACGTGCGCAATCCGGCCGGCTTCTTCGCCGCCCAGCAGTTCACGATGCGCAACCGCGACATCCTTTATGTTTCGAACGCCGACTCTGTCGAGCTGCTCAAATTCCTCCTGGTTGTGAACGCGGTCAGCTCTACGGCCGCCGGCGTCAGCGACGACGTCGTCACCGTGAAGGACAACGTCAAAGCGCTGAAGGACTGAGACCGGCTGAAGACGGCTGGAGACTAGGTCAGGGGCGAAACGCTGCCGTCCGGCGTTTCAAGCCGGCGCGGTGCGGATCGGGAACAGCCGGTCGCGCGCCACTACGACGAAGAACGCCACGGCACCGACCGTATAGCGCCTGGTCAGACGCTTGGGTTCTAGGCAAATCCGGTACGCCCATTCCATCCCGCATTTGCGGATCGCTGCGGGTGCTCTGCGCTTGTGGCCCGTCGCCCACTCGAAAAGCGCGCCGATGCAGACGATCAGCTTTGCATCGAGCTGCGCCGCATGACGCAGCACCCATTCTTCCTGCCTCGGATTGCCGAGCCCGACCAGCACGATATCCGCGCCCGAGCGGTTGATGTCAGCGACCAGATCGCGCTCATCAGCAGCATAGGAAAAGCCGTCACACGTTCCCACGACATTTACATGCGGCAATGCTCCGAAGAGTTCGCCTGCCTCGGCGACAACCTGTGCCTCCGATCCGAACAGATAAACATTGGCGGGGCGCGCAAGCGCTTTCAGAAATCGCGGCGTGAAATCGGTGCCGTTCAGATTTTCGCGGAAGCGCCGCCCGAAAAGAAGAAGCGAAGCTGCATTCATCGCAATGCCGTCATTTACGATGATGCTCGGGGTGTTTTGCATATCCTCGCGGAGATGCTGGCACTCGACCACGAAATGATGGTTCGCAAAAAACAGAAGGGTTTGCTCGTGGCGGCGCAGACGGCGCTGCAACAGGCGCGTGAGCGCGTCGGCGCGCGTATCGGAAACGAGAAAGCCCGCCAACTGGCGACGCGCGGCCATGCTCAAACGCACAAGGTTCGGCGGCGGGCGGCCGCGGAGAAACGCTCACTCACGGGACATGGCTTTCGCCTGGCGCGAGCGGCCCGACAGCTGCAGCGCGACGAAACCCAGAGCACCGGCCATTTCCCACAACAGGGATCGCGGGCGGTGAAGAATGCGGCGCGGAAATTCGATCCAGCCCTGCAGCCGCGGGCGAAACCCCCGCCCCTGCATCAGCAGTTTCATGTGGTATGCGCCACGGCCGATATCGTAGCTCTTATGCAATTTTTCGACATCGGCGCCCTTACGGCCGTGATGATGCCAGACCACGAGTTCAGGCGCGTAGCGGCCTTCATAACCATGAAGGCTCGCTTTGCCGGCGGCATCGCAATCCTCGGCCGCGAAATAAGAGCCGCTTCCGAAATCGACGTCGAAATGTCCGATCTCATCCAGTACGGACCGGCGAAAGACCATATTTGCGCCCTTCACCGCACCAGGGCGCACATAGCTGCGAGGCGGGATGACGACAGGCTCGCACGACTCGTTGATTGTGACCGGATAGTCCGAAGGATCGTAAAGACGCACACGCCCGCTCGCATATCCGAGACGGGGATCGGAAAACAGCTTCTTGGCCTGTTCGAGAAAATCCGGCTCAATATAACAATCATCGTCTGTAAAAACGACGAGCGCGCCGGAACTGTGTGCCAGGCCCGCATTGCGCGCCGAACTCAGCCCGGCAACCGGCTCGTACACATAGCGCACCGGGAACGGCGCCGTCGCCGCGAACGCCTCGATCTCCGCGCGCGTGCGGTCGGTGGAAGCATTGTCCACGATGACGCACTCCATCGCGCCGACTGGCTTCAATCTTGCCAGTGCCTTGAAGCACGGCATGAGCTTTTCGCCGCGATTTCGTGTACAGATGATCAGCGAGACGTCCAATGCATGCCGCCCTTCTAAAGACCCTTAATATCCGGACAGTAAGTGCATGATTGTTGCCCCCTCCACGACCAGTGTCAAAAGTAAAATCCGGGGCGAAATCTTTCGCATTATCCCTAATCTGGCCGATCCGAGCGGCGGCTTCGCACTTCTCGATTTCCCGAATTATGCGAATGTCGGTGACAGTTTGATATGGCTGGGCGAGACGTCCTTCTTCAGGGAATGTTTCGGGGTCACCCCGAGCTATGTCGCAATCCGCGATGAATTCGACGCGGCGTCTCTGAGACGAGCCTGCCCGAAAGGACCGATCTATCTCAGCGGCGGCGGCAATTTCGGCGATATCTGGCCGAAATTTCAGGCCTTCCGGCAGCGCGTGCTCGAGGAATTTCCGGACCGCCCGGTGATCCAGTTGCCGCAAAGTATTCATTTCCGCGAGGCGGCCAATCTGCAGCGGACCCGCGACTTCATCGCCCGGCACCCCGACTTCACACTCCTTGTCCGCGATCAGCCGAGCTACGACCTCGCCAAAGCCGAGTTCGACTGCGCGGTTCACCTGTGTCCGGACATGGCGTTTGCGCTGAAGCCGTTCACCGATCCGCTGCGGCCGGTTTGCGATGCTGTATTTCTGCTGCGGCAGGACATCGAAAAGACCGCCGGCAGAGGCGAGCCCTCGGCCGCGCTCCGCAATATCGAGATCGTCGACTGGATCGAGGACGATGCGATGACAAAGCTGGCGCGGCACACCGTTCTTCCAGCGGCACGCCGCCTTGCAGCCCTCACGGCAAACTACAGGGCCCTGTATGCGGCCTTCGAATGGCTTGCGATTCTGAGGCTGCGACAGGGACGCCGGGCGCTGTCGCGCGGCCGCATCGTGGTGACCGACCGGCTGCACGCTCACATCTTTTCCCTGCTGCTGGGCATTCCTCATGTCGTCGTCGATAATTCCTACGGAAAGGTCGGCCGCTTCATAGAAAAATGGACGCATGCCGATCCGCTCGTACGGACGGCTCCGTCGCTGGCCACGGCATGCGACTATGTGTCGGAAAATGCCTGAATGAACGTCGCAATCCATATTGTAAGCCTGCCCGCGTCTACCGAGCGCCGGGAATATTTTTCGTCTCAGATGGCGCGCATAAACGTGCCGTGGTCGTTCTTCGATGCGCGGACGGCGCTTCCGGACGGACTGTCCTATGACGCAAAGAGGGCCTTGTGGTTTCGCGGCCGGACGTTGACGGCCGGTGAGCTCGGCTGTTTCGCCAGCCATTTCGTGTTGTGGCAATCCCTCGTCCGCGATCCCGATTGCGACGCCTATTGCATCATCGAAGACGATGTTGTCCTGGACTGGTCCTTCTTTTCCAGCGCAAGCGATTTTCCGGAGCTTTTCGGCGACCACGGTTTCGTCCGCTTCTATGCAAAGCTTCCCGTGCCGATGACAACCGTCGGAGCTGCCGGCAGGCGCCATCTCGTGCGTTTCAAGCGCCCTCCCTACGGCACGCAAGGCTACTACATCTCGAAGTCGGCCGCGGCGAAGTTTCTGGCATCCATCACCGAAGTGGTGCGCCCCATCGACGACGAAATCGATCGTGTATGGGCGCACGGCGTGCCGAGCATCGGCGTTTTCCCGTTTCCGCTCTTCGAACTCGGTCTTGCTTCGACGATCGAGGATCAGCGGCGGGCCACCGTGCGGCTCACCGGCTCCGACCTATGGAAGCGTCTTTTGGCCCGGTCACGGGAGAAACTTCGTAAGGTCATTCACTTTCGGAGCTTTCGGGTTTAACCCCGCCTCTCGCCGCGAACAGGAAACGCAGGCTCCGGCGTTCGAAAATCAGCATATAGGCTGAGTAGAAGAGAACGCCGATCGCGATATTGATCGCAATACGAAGGATCGGGTCCATATCGTAGAGTTCGTAGGCGGACAGATAACGCAGCCCCACGACCATAAGAAGCGACGCGACGACAGGTCCCGCGGCGCATATGATCTGGTCCCAGATCGAAATGCCGCCATAGCGCGCCAGAAGATAGATTCCCAGCGGGACGGCGACGAAGTTCGGCGCCGCATAGCTCCACACCGCGACGTCGAAATCGTGATGGCCGAGGAACAGAACCGTTGCAGTGCCCGCCGCCAGGGCAACCCAGGAATTGAGCAATTGCGGCGCCTGACGGCCCGCCGACAGGAGAACCGATGCCGCCAGCGCACGGGTAAAGCGCAGCAGCCAGGCCGCCGCGACGACCTGCGTCGCAAGCACCGCCGGCAACCAGGTGGCACCGAAAACGACCGGCACGAGATCGGGCAAAATAGCGACAAGGCCAAGCAGCGCGGGGGACGACGCGGCAACAATGGCGCGCGTTCCCAGAACATATGCCGTATGGACGCTCATATTCTGCCGCCGCAGGCTCGCAAATATCGGCAGCGCCACCCGCGATACCGACATGTTCAGAACATTCGCGACTTCGTCGATCAGCCGGACACCGAAATTCAGAAGGCCCAGCGCTTCCAACCCCTGAAGCCTGCCAAAGATCAGAAGGATGACTCGCGGGGTAAGCGCACCGGCAACGAGTTCCAGACTGATCAGACTGCCGAGTCGCAGCATCGGCACGCTTTCAGACCAGGAGTATTGAAGGCGCGGCCGGCGCGGGAGGCTCATGAGGAGAACGATCATCGCCGCAGCAAGACCGGCGGTCGAGCCGAGAATGATGGCCCACGCGCCATAGCCGAGAATGGCGGTACCCGCTGTGACGATGAGCGTTGCAAGTTTCTGACCCAGCGTGCGGATGGCGAGCGCGCGCGTGCGCATCTTCCGCGACAACAAGGCGCTCGGCGTGCTCACGGCACCCTGCATCAGGCAGCCGAAAATGCCCTGAAACGCCAGAAGGCCGGCGAGTTCAGGTTCGCCATAAAAATTGGCGAACGGTATAGCGACCGTGGCACATATGACGGCGCCCACGGCGCCGAGACCGATTAGGTTCCACAGCATCGAGTCGGACGTGCGGCCATCCACATGGCGTGCGCGGATAAGGGCGTTGGTCGGTCCGGACAAAAGGACGCTCTGGACGATTGCCGGAACGGCGATGGCCAGCGCGGCAAGACCGAACTGATCGGGCGCTACGAAACGCGCCGCGGCCAGAGTCGTCAGAAAACTGGCGACCGCGGAAAGAAGACTTTCGCCGAAAGCCCAGGGGACCGCGGATCGGATGCGCCGCGTGAGCCGCTGCTTAGCTTGCACCGAGCAACGGCCTCAGCAGTTTCACCTTTACGCGCGTGAGGAATTTCAGCAAAAGGCCAATCGGCTTCTTGGCCGGCGGCGGCTGCGGATCGTCCGAGAACAGGGACGCTCTGAACAGATGCGGATCGTAGAGCCCACTGTCGACGGGAAGCATGTATTTATCGAGATCGAATCTGTTCCTCATTTCCTGCAGCTGCACATATTTGTTCTGGCTCGCCGCGAGATGGCAGATGAAGTGCTCGTTATGCGCCTTGGTGAAATTATACACACGGGCGTTGAACGCGGTGTGGTCGAGGATGTGAACGGTGGTCCCGATCATGCCGCGCGTCGCAAAAAGATAGGTGAACCGCGCCTGGTCGCTCCCCGCATGTACATAGTGTCCGTACTTCTCGAAATTCCATTCGTCGCGTACAAGATTTTTGTCGACGCTCAGGACGTCTTCGAGCAGCGCGATCGCCGAGGGCGTGTTCTTGACGAAATAGATGCCGGCATTGATCAGCGTCCACAGACCCTTCTGATTGACTGGGCTCCGGCAGAAAATGAATTCGACCTTCGGATCATCGGGGATGAACTGCTCGAGCTTGATATCGATGTTGGCAAAATAAGCGTCGTCGTCGATCCAGAACAACCACTCGCAGTTGCCTCTCTTCAGAGCGTTGAGGGCGGTATGGATTTTCTGGTCGACAATCGAGACAAGCGGATAGGGAGTGACATCGAAAAGATAGTCGTACCCATGCTTCTCGCAGTAGATCGCGTGATTAACAGCCGCCGTTGTTTTGGGGCGCGTGTGCGAAGAAAGAACTAGGAACCGGGACATAGCACACTCGTTTCGTAAGGGCGGCGACGCGCGGCCTTGCAATTATCATTCTACTCGCAAGGACCCTCCGAAAAAGGTCCGTCGACTGGAGTTTTCGCATTATTTTAGGTAGCGTTAAGGCTGAGCTGGGGAGCACTTCTGCGGAATTCGCTGATGAGATATGCGTTGCTCTCAATGCTCCTCTTGGCCGGTTTTCAGACGGCCGACGCTGTCGAATTCCGGGGCGTAAACATCTCCGGCGCCGATTTCGGCGATATCAAGAACACGGCCAAATCCGACACCCCCTTCGGCGTGTCCGGAAGGCATTATCACTGGCCGGACAGCAAGAATTTCCATTATTGGATCCGTGAGATCGGCGCCGATACGATCCGCCTGCCCTTCCGCTGGGAACGCGTCCAGCCGGACCTGAATGCGCCCCCGGACCTTGGGGAACTGCAGCGATCGGTACTGGCCGCCACATCTCTCGGGGCAACGGTCATCATCGATGTGCACAATTACGGGAACCGATGGGTAAAGACGCCCGACGGCGTCAAGCAAGCGCAGATTGACGCACCCTCTGGCCTTGTGACGCGCGAGCAGTTCGCCAGCCTCTGGGGCAGCATAGCGAAAGCCTTCGCCGCCAATGCGGCCGTTCAATTCGATCTCATGAACGAGCCACATGACATGCGTGCGGCAGACAGCGTCAGCGAGGCGGTTCAGGTCGCGCGATTCTATCAGGCCGCGATAGATGCCATCCGCGCTGCCGGCGCTTCAAATGTCATCCATGTCGAGCCGCCGAATTGGGCTAAGGCGAAAGCACTGGTTGGATCGTTTTCCAGTGCGGCGCTAGAGCTCAAAGATCCGCAGGACAGGCTGATCTTCCAGGTTCACCAGTATCTCGACAACGGCGAGGACGGAACCGACCCGTCCCTGATCGGTAACAACGTCCATATCGGCGCGGAAAAACTCGGACCGGTCACCGAGTGGGCCCGTACGCATAAGAAGAAATTGTTTCTCGGAGAGTTCGGTATACCGGCGGTGCCGGAGGCTGCTCCGTCCCGCGAGGCGGCTGCCAATATGATCGACTTTGTCGAGGCCAATCCCGATGTATGGATCGGCTGGACGGCATGGGGCGCCGGGCGGCATTGGAACCCGAAATATCCATTCAGGCTTGAGCCGTCCGACAGCGGCAATCCCGCCCTGGACGTTCTCGGACCGCGCCTTAAGCCCTAGCGCCGCGCCTCGGCCGTTTGCGTGTATTTCGGACGCCCGGGCACGATGACGGTCCAGTAAAGCGGGTTCTCCGCCGATTGCCGTTTCAGCCACCGATAGCCGGTCTTCGATGCGACAACGACCTCCGAGCGCAGATTGTCGAGCACGAGGTCGCCCTTCTCGGTCCGGACTGTAAGCACGAGGTGCGGTACGCCCTTCGCATAGGCCATTCCCAGCGAGAGAGCGCGTGGCGGCCAGCCGAGCGCAATCAGCTCCTTGCGTTTCTGGACGGCGTAATCGTCGCAGTCGCCCGCCGTTACATCGATGTCCCAGCTGTCCTTCGACGGCACGTCGGCCTTCTGGCGGATACGGCCGTTGACCCCGCGGTTGACCGCTTCCAGCTCAGCCCGGGAGACATCGGTCAGAACGACTTCGCTCGCGCCCTCGGCCCGGCACTGCGCGGGGTGCTTCAGACAAAAGCGCAGCCAAGCCATCGGCGCCAAAGTGTAGTCGCCATCCGCAAGGAAGCGCTGAATGCCTGCCGGCGAAGCGTCGTCATCGGCGACCGTCCCCGCCTGGGCGCATGTCGCAAAGACGGCAGCCGCCAGGGCAAAAAACAGAGCATGCAGACGGGACATGGGCATATCTCCAAGTTCCGAAAATTGTACGCGTTACGCCTTAAGGATCTGCCTTTCCTGTAAAATCTGGTTTTATGGATCCCGGACTCCGGAGATTAAGCCTAACCGCCCCTTAAAATGGCCCGTAGCAAGAAGCAGGCCGCTGCGGTCAGGCCTGCGGCACCGGGACCCGATGGGTGTCAGGCTCAAATGACCAGCGCGTGACGGCATGATCGACAATATGACGCGCAATCGGCATCGCGGAGGTCGCGGCGGGCGACGGTGCGTTGCAGACATGGATGGTCCGCTGGGTGCCCTCGATCAGAAAATCGTGCAGCAGAGTGCCGTCGCGCAGCACCGCCTGAGCCCGAATGCCGGCGCGGTAGGGTTCCAGATCGGACAGCTCCAGTCCCGGGCAATAACGCTGACACAGGGCGAGATAGCGCCTTCTGCTGATCGAGTTCCACATCTCGTCGGCGCCCGATCGGAAGTAGCGGCGGATCACTTTGCGGAACCCCGGATAGGCGACCATCTCGGCAACATCGCGAACATTGAACGAGGTGCGCAAATAGGCTTCGCGACCGAATGCCAGAACGGCATTCGGGCCGACGGTGACATATCCGCCGATCATACGCGTCAGATGGACGCCGAGAAACGGCAGGGCCGGATCGGGGACGGGATAGATCAGATGACGAACGACATGGTCGTGCTTCGGCGCAAGGCGATAATATTCGCCGCGGAACGGCACAATGCGGAAATCGGTTTTAAGACCGCACATTCGCGTCAACCGATCGGCCATGACGCCGGCGCAGGCGATCAGATGGCGCGCGCGCACGGTTTCACCCTGCGTCTTCACGGTGACGGATGAAGGCCCTTCCTGAATATCCTGAACCTCACATCCGGTAATGACCGAGCCGCCGGCCTCCGCGACAAGCTTGGCCATCATCTCCGTGATTTTCGTGTAATCGACAATGCCGGTTGACGGGACGTACACGGCTTCGGTGCCGCGAATGTTCGGCTCCCGGCGTTTCAACTCCGCCGCGCCGATCATCTCGGTCTCGAGCCCGTTCTGTTTGGACCGTTCGTGAAGGACCTTCAGCCGTTCTTTCTGATCCTCGCCCGTCGCTACGATCAGCTTGCCGCATTGCTCGAAAGGGATTGCATATTCCCGGGCGAAGGCGAGCGTATCGCGCGCGCCGTCAACGCAGAACCGGGCTTTCAGACTGCCGGGCGCATAGTACACGCCGGCATGGATGACGCCGCTGTTGCGGCCGGTTTGATGCGCCGCGAGCCGGGCTTCCTTCTCGAGAACAATGACAGACACGCCTGGGAAGCGCTTCCCGAGCTCGACCGCCGTCGCAAGACCGACGATGCCGCCACCTATAACTACAATATCGCAGTCAAGCATATGTCTTCCCCGGCAAGCCGTTGCCGCTCCAGGCGTCAGGAGCCTTGACTGGCTTCAACGGAGGACGGGCGCCCCGCCTGCAGCTCAGCGTACTTACGTTTCCGGATAACATCCGCAACACGATCGACTAGCTTCTGAACGGCAATACCCGCGGCGACTGACCCCGGGATTGCAAGGAACAGCGTCATCCAGACATTGTTGAAGCCGAAAATCTCACGCAACGGATAGAACACGAACGGCCCCATAATATAGATGTACAGGCTTGCGGCCGAGACCCTGGCAATCAGAGTGGCCATGCGCGGCGAATAGACCGAGATCCGCGGTATCCAGACAAGGACGATCGCTGTGCCGAGCACCATGAAGTAACCGGAATTCGTGTTGTTTTCCGGGAACAGGATAAGCAGGCAAACGAAACAAATCCCCCCTACGATACGCCGGATATCATCCCTGCAATATGTCGCGCTCCATCCGACCGCAAATAGCAGGAATGTCATGAAAGGCGTGTGAAAGCGTGCAAATCCCGACTGCGGATACATATCGCCGATCACTTGGAATGCCACTGCCACGGCGAGCAGACCCGCCGGTAAAATCCAGCTTTTTGCACGGTGCAACGCGCCGATCAGCGGCAGCGAAGCGAGAAGAATGCACGCCACCATAATCTGGACATAGGCTTCGATGAACCAGAAGAAGATGATGACCGCCCGACCGTTCTCGAACGTTTCCTGGAAATTCGAATAGCCGAGAAGTGTCGGCCAATGGATCTGGCCCTTCAGAACGAAATAGCTGATGACGATGACGTAGTAGACAGGCACCAGCCGCAGGAGAAGCGGCAGGGCGGTTTTCCATGGCCCCACCGACTGGACGCGATCGACCTGAAAGCGTCCGAAATTGTAGCCGGCAATCATCATCAACGCCGATGCCGCACCGTCCATTGCGAATTCGGTCGAGTGGTGATAGATAACAAGACAGATCGCCAGGCAGCGCATGAAGATATCGCCGGCGACGCTGGGCTCACGCTCGGCCACGGGCTGCAGCGCCTCGATCTGCCTTACGGGCATCTGCTCCCAACCCGACGGACAGAACCCCAGCCGCTCTTCAATCAAAAGCGATGCGCCTATGAAGTTCAACGAATCGCCGCCCGCCTGCGCAAAGGATTGTTCCGGCGAGATGCTGTCCTTGCCGAGGAGCTGCGCCAGTTCCTCCCGCAGCGACGGCTTACCCGCGGATTTGAGCATGCTGGTCTGCCGGAGCGCGGCAACGGCCGGGAAGTTCACCTTTCCGGATGCAAGGCGGGGGATCGACGGAACATTGGCGACTGTGACGACAGCGCGGCTCAGTTTGTACTTGGCCACGATGGCCTGGGCCAATGCCTCGGGATCGTCGATATCGACCGCAGCGACGGCCAGCCCGCTGTCGTCTCCCGCTGCCGCGCCCTCAAAGCCCTGGCTTGCGACGAAGTCCTGAACGTCATCGAGGCTGATACGGAGTCCATACAGCTTCAGAAAGCGTCCTTTGCGGCCGACGATCCTGTAAAGGCCCTGCGTGTTCCGGACGGCAAGATCGCCCGTCCGGAGTTCGGTTACTTCGCTGCCTCTCGCAAGGTCCTGGGGGGCATCGGCATAGCCGAGCATGACATTGGGACCGCGATAGACGAGTTCGCCCTCGACCTCATTCTCCGCAATCTCAATCCCGAGATCGTTTTCGAGGCTCAGGCGGCCTCCGGGAACGGGAATGCCTATCACATCGGGATTGGCTGTCAGAAGGTCGGGTGGCACATACGCAATTCTCGGGCTTGCTTCCGTTTGCCCGTACATCACGAAGAAGCCGATGCCGGCGGCTCCGGCGGATGCCGACAGGGCGCGGACCTTTTCGGGCGAAAGACGGCCGCCGGCCTGCGTGAAGTAGCGCAGGCTTTTGGGAGGAGGATTGAGCGCGCCCGTGCGCTCGATCAGATCGAAACTGTGGGGCACGCCAGCAAAGCTCGTGGCTCCGTGCTGCGAGAAGAGCTGCCAGAACTCCTCGTCGGCCACCGATTTGTCGGTCAGAACAAGGCTTGCGCCCGCGACCAGATGCGAGTTGATGACCGAAAGACCGTACGAATAGCTCGGCGGAAGACTCGTGATGGCACGATCGGTCGTACGGACGCCGAGATATTCGATAATGGATCGGGCGTTGGCCAGAAGGTTGGCGTGAGACAACCGGACGAGCTTGGGCAAGCCCGTCGATCCGGATGTCGGCAACAGCAGCGCGAGATCGGGGTGCAGTTCGTGACTTTTTGCCCGATCCCGCGCGCAAAAGCGCCACTCGCCCTGCTCCTGGCGGAAAACGAATTCCGGCGAAAACCGTGTCAGGATCCGATCGTCTTTATCCGAGCTGCCTTCGCCTACAACGATAACGGCATGACCTGCCCGCATCGCTCCTATGAAGGCAGCGATGGGCTGAACGGCGTTCGCCATTTCGATGACAAGTAGAAGGCGTCGGCCTGCCAGCGGCGCGAGGGACTCGTCGGCGAGCTCCGCAAGCGCAGCGAATGATATCTCTCGACCCGTCTCGTCTATAAGCGCGGGTGCTGAGCCGAAACTCTCGATACTCCCGAACAAACGCTGCACGTTCTGACCCCCACCCCGAACTTTTACACGCAAAAGATCGGAATGGCAGGGATATTCTGTGCCTGGGCGTATAATTACGTAACATTACTTAACGTCGGCCGCCGCTGTATGTGCCCAAGATTTAGGCCCGGCGCTGCTCATTCGGGCACCATAAGCGCATGAGGCATTTTGGCCTGCGGGATTAACGCAGCCGAGTGGACGAATCTTTTCGCCGCAGTGTTAGCTGTCCGTGCCCGATGCAGGATGCTGAGGCGTTGTTGATGTCCGCTTTGAAGAATGTTTGGCCGGAAGTCTGTACGATCCTTTTCGTCAGCCTGTGCGTGCCGCTGCTCCAGCTGAACGTGTTTTCTCTCATCGCCGCCTGTGTTTGCGCGGCCCTGCTGGCAGGTGTTTTCATCTATCGTGAGCGGAGAAGCGCCGGCGCGCTACGCGCGTTGCGCCGCGAGATTGTCCGCGAATGCACGGATCTTCATTACTTCGTTCAATCGGCACTCAGGACGCCGGACGCCCCTGAACCGGTTCTGCCCTTGTTCGAGGAGCTTGTCCCGTAGAATGGATATCCTCGTTCTCGTGTGTCTGCTTGCTGTCGCGGCGCTTGCCGTGCATCGCATTTGCGAAGTCCGCGATCGCGACCGCCGCGCAGAAACCGAGCGGCTGTCACTGGCGATCGAGAATTTGCGAAGCCACCGCGCTCTGCTGGCGAGCTTTATAGCTCGCGGATCAGCCCCGCCGATGATCGAGAAAAAGGCGCTTCTGATCACCGCATCCATCGGCAGGCACGATTTCGCCAAGACATTTTTCGATCTGCTCGGAGAAGCCGATCTTTCCGGCGGGTACGAGTTCGAGAACGCCCGAAAATTCAATGCTGCCCTCGCAAAACTGCAGAAGACCGATCCCGGAGGGCTGGGGCTGTTTCACAAATCGGTCGCATCGGGGGCGGCCGCCCTCCTTCTTCTCAACGAGCCTGCCGGACAAAAGCTGCAGGAGGTCGCATTCGGTCTGCTTGCGCACGGACAGGAGGCGGCCCTGGCGGCGGCCAGCAGAAGCCAATCGCCCCTCAACTAGGCATGCCGCGCAACGGGCCCCGGCTTTCGCGTTCATCATGAAAATCAGCGTCCGAACAGAGTGCTTGCCCATAAGGTCGCGCAGCCCTTAACGTCTTTCGGTAAGCCGGATCAGCGTGAGCGGCTTCAGCCTGGGTGGGTACGATGGTCGGTTTGATTGTTCCGCTGATCCTGTCCGGTGGGGCCGGAACACGGCTGTGGCCCGCCTCGCGAGAGACGAGGCCCAAACAGTTTCTGTCCCTGTTCGGGCCCCGCTCGACCTTTCAGGAAACTGTAAGGCGCGTCGGACCATCCGATATCTTTACGGCGCCCGTCATCATGACGAACCGCGACCACCGGTTTCTCGTGAGCGAACAGCTGCGCGAAATCGGCGTCGCCGGTGAAATCATCCTTGAACCGTTGCGCCGCGATTCCGGCCCGGCGATCGCCGCGGGCGCAAGTTTTGCGGCATCGAAATACGGCCCCGATGCCATTGTTCTGGTGCTCGCGGCCGATCACGTCGTCCGCAAGCCGAACGTCTTCGTCGATGCGTGCCGGCAGGCCGCCGCCCTCGCGCAAGCGGGGCGCATCGTGACATTCGGCATTCCGCCCGACCATGCTTCCACCGCCTATGGCTACATCAAGCCCGGGATCGCCGTAGACGGCTCCAGCGCGCACCGTATCGCTGCCTTTGTCGAAAAGCCCGACGCGGAGACGGCGCAAACCTATATCGCTGAAGGCTATCTCTGGAATTCCGGAAACTTCATGTTCCGGGCGGATATGCTGCTGCAGGAATATGCGCGGTTCGATGCGGCCTCGGTCGAGGCAGCCAAGGAAGCGGTCGCCAAGAGCACGCCCGATCTCAACTTCAAGATCCTCGATCAGACCGCCTTCAGCCGCGCCAAGGCCATCTCCATCGACTACGCGGTCATGGAGAAGACGGAAGAAGGCGCCGTTCTGAAAGTTGACATGGGGTGGTCGGACGTCGGCGGCTGGGAAGCTGTCTGGGCCCTGTCGGACAAGGACGAAAGCGGCAATGTGCTGCTCGGCCCGACGAAAGCGGCGAGTTCGAAAAACAATCTGATAATGTCCGACAAGGTCATGACGGCGGCCATCGGCGTGTCCGACCTTGCGATCATTACCACGGAAGATGCCGTGCTCGTCGGACGGAAATCGGATTCGGCCGCGCTCAAAGCCATGGTCGGGGAGATCCGTCAGTCTCGCCCGAACCTGACCGAGAGCGGCGCCAGGGTCTATCGCCCCTGGGGGTCGTATCAATCGCTGGATTCCGGCGAGCGGTATCAGGTCAAGCGAATTGTCGTTACGCCGGGCGGCCAGCTGTCATTGCAAAAGCACTTTCACCGCTCCGAGCACTGGATCGTCGTGAAAGGCACCGCAAAGGTTCAGATCGCCGATCAACAGCGCATGGTGCACGAGAACGAGTCGGTCTATATTCCGATCGGCTCGCTTCACCGGCTGGAAAACCCCGGCAAAATCGATCTCGAACTGATCGAGGTACAGACCGGCTCCTATCTCGGCGAAGACGACATCGTCCGGCTGGAAGACGTCTATAACCGGGCCGACTAGGCCCGAAGCCACGCCCCGGACCTTCGCCAAGGCCTTACTCGGCGGCGTCCTTGATGCCCGCCATATGCCGGTTTTTCGGGCGACCGATGCTCGAATAGCTGAAACCGTGCTTTGCGAGTTCGTCACCCTGATAGATGTTGCGGAGATCGACGATGACCGGCGCGCTCATGACATCGCGCAAACGTTTGAAGTCGAGCGCGCGAAACTGGTTCCACTCCGTGACGATACAGATCGCATCGGCACCTTCGGCCGCCTCGTACGGACCTTCTGCAAAATCGATCCCCGGGGGCAGAATTTTTTTTGCATGTCCCATGCCTTCGGGATCGTAGGCCTGAATTTTCGCACCAAGATCGACCAGCGCCTGCGCAATGGCGATTGACGGCGCATCGCGCATGTCATCCGTCATGGGTTTGAAGGTCAGGCCCAGCATGCCGATCGTCTTGCCGCGCACACTGCCGCCGCATGCAGCAACCACTTTGCGCGCCATTGCGCGCTTGCGCTGCGTATTGACCTCAACCGTCGTTTCGATGAGCCGGATCGGCGAGCCCGCATCCTGCGCGGTTTTTACGAGAGCCAGCGTATCCTTCGGAAAACAGGACCCCCCATATCCCGGCCCAGCATGAAGGAATTTGGCGCCTATGCGCTTGTCAAGACCGATGCCGTTTGCAACCTCCTGAACATTGGCGCCGACGCTTTCGCAAAGATCGGCGACCTCGTTGATGAAGGTGATTTTCATCGCGAGAAAGGCATTGGCTGCGTATTTGATGAGCTCGGACGTGCGCCGGTCGGTGAAAACGAGCGGCGCCTTGTTGAGGTAGAGCGGCCGGTACACCTCGGCCATGACCTCGCGTGCCCGCTCGTCCTCGAGGCCGACGACGATACGGTCCGGCCGCTTGAAGTCGTCAATCGCCGCTCCTTCCCGCAGGAATTCCGGGTTTGAAACCACCGCGACATCGGCGAGCGGATTGGCCTCGGCGATGATCCGGTCGACTTCGTCGCCAGTGCCGACGGGAACCGTCGATTTGGTGACAACGACCGTGAAGCCTTTCACCGCCGACGCGATCTCGCGGGCCGCGCTGTAGACATAAGAGAGATCCGCATGGCCGTCGCCGCGCCGGGACGGCGTGCCGACGGCGATGAAGACGACATCGGCTTCCCCGACGGAGGTGGCGATATCGGTGCTGAAGGACAGGTTGCCGGATCTGACATTGCGCTGGACGAGCTCGTCGAGACCCGGCTCGTAGATCGGAATGCGCCCCTCCTTCAGGGCGGCGATCTTGTCGTGCGCCTTGTCGACGCAAATGACGTCATGGCCGAAATCGGCGAAGCAAACGCCCGATACGAGGCCGACATAACCTGACCCGATCATCGCAATACGCATATGGCACCCCCACAAAGGGGCACCCCACGCAAAAGGTGAGCCAATCGACCGCCACATCCCTGCGTGTGCCCCGCGCCGGCCGGCCGAGGTGCGACAAATAGGTCAATTTTTGGTTGTTTTGGTCACATTGAATGCAACCAAGCAGTAAGGGTTTGCGGCGGCTTAAAACAGCCAGAGGGCTAGGGCGCCCCAGACCGCAAAGGAAACAGCGAAGGCTACAAATAGGCCTATCCGACGGACAGGCCGCAAGGATTTGTATTCGGCCTCGGTTTTGATCGCCGCCAGATCACGCAGTGCAAGCTCTGGTGGAGCCGGAGTTTTTTCACGGAAAAAGGACCGTACTGCGGCGGCCTGTCGCATACGCAACGCCATTTGCATAGCTCCTTTGCAATAACGCTTATTCTTCCATGGGTTAAGTATGCGTAAACTTTCGTCGAAAGATTAAGTAAAACCTCTATGCTGGCTGCAACCTGAAAGGGCGTGCTGATGGCAACGACGGAAACCCTGGGCTCTCCTCTGGCGCCGATCTTCGCGCCGAGCGTGGGCTCGTCAGCTAAGCTTTCCGCAGCCCCTCGCCGCTCTGCGGGTACTTACGACCTTCTGTTGCGCTCAGCCGATCAGGCTAATTCATCCCTCCTCAAGCGCGTGCTCGACATTTTCGGCAGTCTCGCGCTCCTGCTGTTCCTGCTTCCGACATTCGCGTTGATCGCGATCGCCATTAAGCTCGACAGCCCGGGCCCGGTATTCTTCCGTCAGGAACGTTACGGCCGCGGCTGCAAGATTTTCCGCATGTTCAAGTTCCGCTCCATGGTCTGCATGGAATCGACCGGCGCCTTCGTTCAGGCCAGCCAGGACGATTGCCGCATTACGCGGGTCGGACGGTTTTTGCGGGCGACGAGCCTCGACGAGCTGCCGCAGCTGATCAACGTGCTGCGGGGCGAGATGTCCGTCGTTGGACCGCGTCCACACGCCGTTGCGATGGACGACTATTTCGCTGCCAGCTTTCCGAATTACATGAGCCGCTATCTCGTGCGGCCCGGTTTGACCGGCCTTGCGCAGATTAGTGGCTATCGCGGTCCGACGGTCGGCCTGGAGCCCATCCGCCGGCGGGTGAAATGCGACCTCGCCTATATCCGCCGCTGGTCCCTGTTGTCGGACATGAAAGTCCTTGTACGTACCCCTCTGTCTCTCTTCGGTCCTAACGCGTTCTGAAAACACGGACTGCGCGAAAAGGCTTTCGATGCCCGCGACAACCGCGACAGACATTGTACCGACCGTCGGCGTTAGCGTATTTTTGGTCTGACAAATTCTTGCAGCCAGCATCTGTTCATGACCTGACTAACCCAGCAGCCAAAACGCCACGCAACCGATCATCGCCCAGAGCGCCACGCTGATCTCCAGCGCGAAGGTCACCCTCGAATGGGTCATCGTCTCCTCCCCTCTCGCCCGGTTACCCGGTGCTTTTCACATAGGTTAATTTGCCCGCGTTTATTCGCAAGCGCGCCGTGTGACAAATTCATTAATATTTCCTAACGGTGGGTATGGGATGGCCTGCCAACGCGCCCTCGCGCTGACCGAACGCCCTAAGTCTTTATGAGAACACAGTTTTTCCACACATCGCATCGACGTCCCAGCGGCGAAAACAGCGGCCGCCGCGGAGGGATAGCGCGCGTTCGGGCGTCAGGGGATGACAGACGCGAATATCCCGAAATGACGGTCCTGCGCCGACTGGAATGCCGACCTGCGCGCCTCGTTGTTATCGCCGGACGCAGGCTCGGCCCAACCGCCGGCAAGAAGCGTGACGCCCGCATCCTCATTTCCCTTCCGGCATGACGCGCGCTCGCCTTCAACATCGCAGGACACGCCTTTGCTGAAGTAGGCGCGCCAGGCCATAAACGCCCGTACGCCACACGCCCATTTCCTGTTGAGAGGCGTTTCGCAAATACGCTTCGGCTCGATGAGCCTTATTCCCTCAAGCGAGGAAACGGTGCTGTCGATCACCAGCCTTCCGTCCCTCAGAACCTTTATCTGCTGAAGCTTGATCCTTGCCGCTTCCGGCGGCGGTTTGAGCTTCTCGTAATCGACCCAGTTGCCAGGGCCGACGGGCACCGTGATGCGCGGTGATATGTTGCGGATAGGCGCCTCTTCCGCCGCAGCAAAGCTGGCGGGAGCAAGCAGCGCAATAAGGACAAGTACAGCCCGGCTCATCATATCGCCCTCAGTACCGACTGGCAGCGGCGCCCGGCCGCATCCTCGGCACGCCTGGAAATGCTGTGCTGGCCCACAGGTACTTTTCATTATATCTTCGACCAAGAACATTCCCGGGGCGTCGCGTTTTGATTCCAAAAATCATACACCAGACCGCGCCGACCAAAACGCTCAGCTGGGAAGAGCGGGTGCTGAAGCGGCGCGCGCAAAGAATGCTCCCGGAGTGGGAGTTCCTCCTCTGGGACGATGCCGATCTCGACACGCTGTTTGCAAAATCCTATCCGCACTATGTCGATGCCTATCGCCGGATCGCGAGCGGGGTCATCCGTTCGGACCTCGGGCGGCTGGCTTTCCTCCACCACATCGGAGGATTTTATTTCGACACGGATTATCTGCTGTACAAGCCCATCCCCCAGGAGTTTCAGGCCGCCTCGTGCATACTGCCGATCGAGACGGGCACATCCTGGGATCAACGCGAGTTCCGGATCGGAAACTGCTTCATGGCAGCTGCGCCGGGCCATAAATTCTTCGGCGATTATCTTGCCCATGCCTTCAGCAAAGATCCGGCGGCCCCCGAGCATTACGCAACGGCCGTCGGCGTCGCCGGGCCCTATGCGATCTCGCAGTACCTACAGGCACACAGAAACGAATATCCCGATATCGTCTTCGCCGCACAGGATATCTTTCTTCCTGCCAAGAACCGGCGAACCGCCGAGACGGTGGGTGCCCATCTATGCTGGGGATCCTGGCGGAAGAAGTCGCTGGTGAAAGCGATGCGCACGCTTGCACGTCGCAAAGCGAATGCGATCTGGCCCTTGTTTGCCGACGCGCTGGCAAAGCGGGCATAACCAGGCCGCAAGAGGCCGCATATAAGATTTCTTGGAGCGGGCGATGGGAGTCGAACCCACGACATTCAGCTTGGGAAGCTGACGTTCTACCTCTGAACTACGCCCGCTCTGCCCCTTTCGGGATCGGCACTATTTAATCTGCAAGGACGAAAGTCACCATCATATTCACGCGGTAGCCGGTGATCTTGCCATCATTGATCTGAACCTTCTGCTCCTTGATCCAGGCGCCCTCGACATTTTCGAGCGTCTTGGAGGCGCGGGCGATGCCGACATTAATTGCGTCTTCAAAGCTCTTTTTCGAGGCCGAGGTGATCTCGATGACTTTTGCGACCGACATGGAACTCTCCTGTTGAGCCCCCGCCCGCACCCACTGTCGCGAGGTTAGGTGAAGGCGTCAACCGAGAGGGCCAGAAGCGAAAATTACAGCGCTTCGAGCTTGTCGAAGTCGATGGCGTTGGCATAGGCCGTCTTGTCTTCCATCGAGCCCGAGCCGTCGATCGTCACAAGAAAGCGGTTGCCGACGACCAGCATGATCTGCCCGTCTTTGGTCTGCAGCGCCCGGTTTTTGCCGATCTTCGTCACCTTGCCCATGGCCGCGGCCAGGGCGGAATTGGCGAGCATCGGCATCACGGTCGCAAGCATGGGAGAATCTCCCATGATGTTGACCTCGACGTTCTGCCCGTCCTTTTCGTATTTGCGCCCGGCCTGAATGCCGCCGCCGAACATCGCGGCGCCCGCCGCATTGCTTTCGACATCGGCCGCCGTCCAGCCCGACAGGGCCTCGGGCAGAACCGCGCCCAGAGCACCGGCATTCTTCGCCGCAATCATCTGCGAAGCATCGTCCAGCGCAAGCTTTGCGGCGGCAAGATCGCCGCTGGCATAGGCCTTCAGCGCCTCGTTGATCTGATCCTCGACCTCGTCGGCGAAAGCCGGCGTGACGATGAGAACCGCCGCGGCAAACGCCGCGCCCAAAAACACATTGCGCATGAAAACCTCCGGGGAACGGCCGGCATGAAACCCGTTGGGCGGCTTTAAATCAAGCCGATCCGATCAGATCGCAAATCAACGGGCCCGCTTCTTCTGCCAGCGGTTGAGCAGGAAAAGATGAAGCAGCTGGCCGAAAAAGACGCCGCCCACCGCCGCAAGACGCACCCAGTGCGGCGCCTCGGCGGGCAGCGCAATCGCGACAAGAGCGAGAACGAAAAGCCCGACAAAGACCGGAAAGCCGAAGGCGACAAAGCGCGGCGCATACCAGGTCGGATGGCCTTTGAAATCCCACTGCATGGGAATGCGCGCCGCTTTCATGCGGAGAGCCGCCGCAAAAGCGATCAACAGCATGGCGGCCAGGATGATGAAGGGGAGATACGTCATCGAAGCTCTTCTCAAACGGCGCGGAACGGTCTCGACCCTAACGCGCCGCTTGGCCGCAATGCAACCGGCTCAGGGCAGACGGAAATGCTTCGACAGCTTCAGGCCCTGCGCCTGATAATTCGAGCCGAGATCCTGTCCGTACAGCGTGTCGGGCCGGGCCGCGAGCTTCTCATAGACGAGACGCCCGACCGTCTGGCCGTGTTCGAGAATGAACGGGACTTCATGGCTGCGCACTTCGAGCACGGCGCGCGCGCCCTTGCCGCCCGAACCTGCATGGCCGAAGCCCGGATCGAAGAAGCCGGCATAGTGGACGCGGAATTCGCCGACCAGAGGGTCAAACGGCACCATCTCCGCCGCATAATCCGGCGGCACATGCACCGCCTCATTGGACGCAAGAATGTAGAACTCGCCGGGATCGAGAATGAGCTTGCCGTCGCGCGAGGAGACCGGCTCCCAGAAATCATGGACCTCGTAGCCGTTGACCTTTTCGACATCGATCACGGCGGTGTGGCGCTTGGCGCGATAGCCGACACGATGTTCGCGGCCGCGCCCGTCGAGATCGACGGTGACGGAAATGCCGTCGCGCAGATCCGGCTGATCCGTATCGACAAGACGTTCTTTCGCCTGCAGAGCCCGCATCTCTTCCGGCGACAGAGAAATATCGCCTCTGCGGAAACGGATCTGCGACAGGCGCGAACCCATGCGCACAAGCACCGGGAAGGTGCGCGGCGACACTTCGGCCCAGAGCGGGCCGGCATAGCCTTCGGGAACCGTATCGAAACCGCGCGTGCCGTCGGCGATCACACGCGTAAATACGTCAAGGCGCCCGGTGGAACTTTTCGGGTTCGTCGCCGCAAGAATGCCTTTCGGCAAAGCGAGGCCTTCGAGCAGCGGGATGAGATAGACGCAGCCCGTCTCCAGCACCGCGCCCTGCTCCAGGCTGAATTCGTGCAGCAGCACATCGTTCAGCCGCTCGCGCACCGTCTGGCCGGGCCCCGGCAGAAAGCTGGCGCGGACGCGATAGGCTTTGGGCCCAAGGCGCAGATCGAGGGACGCCGGCTGGATCTGCCGGTCGAGCAAAGGGGCGCCGAGGCTGATGGCGCCCTCATCGATCAGGGCGCGGATTGCCTGGGCCGGGGCAATGCCGGGCTTTTCGGTCATCGGGATACGGTCCAACATACCGTTTCCGTTAGCAAATGGGCCGGATTGACGCCACGGCAGGGCAGGAGTACCACCTCCCTTATCCCGTGGTGATTTGAGCCGGCCGGCTTGCAGCCACGTAAAACAAGTCGCTAAAAGGCCGTTGCGCGAAGGGGTTAGCCCCCTCGCCGCGCCGCGGCCCCGAATTCGAGGACCGCATGGCACAAAAGCCCAATTTGCCCTCCCGCAAGCTGAAACCCGCAACCCTTGCGGTGCATGACGGCACGCTGCGCAGCCAGTTCGGAGAGACATCCGAAGGGCTGTTCCTGACGCAGGGCTATGTCTACGAATCCATGGAGCAGGCCGAGGCCCGTTTCAACAATACGGATCCGGGCTTCCAATATTCCCGCTTCTCGAACCCGACCGTGTCGATGTTCGAAAAGCGCATGGCCTCGCTGGAAGGCGCCGACGATGCGCGCGCCACCGCGACCGGCATGGCGGCGGTGACGGCCTCGCTCCTGTCCTGGGTGAACGCCGGCGATCATATCGTTGCGGCGAAAGCCTTGTTCGGCTCGTGCCGTTACATCGTGGAAGATCTCGCGCCGCGTTTCGGCATCAACTCGACGCTCGTCAACGGCGCGGACCTCGACGCCTGGCGCGCCGCTGTGAAGCCGAACACGAAGGCTTTCTTTCTCGAAACGCCGACCAATCCGACGCTCGAAATCTACGACATCGCGGCGATCGCCGAGATCGCGCACAAGGCCGGTGCAAAACTCGTCGTCGACAATGTGTTCGCAACGCCGATCTTCCAGAAACCTTTGGCGCTTGGCGCCGACATCGTCTGCTATTCGGCAACGAAGCATATCGACGGCCAGGGCCGCGTTTTGGGCGGCGTCGTACTCGGCTCGAACGAATTCGTCTCCGGCCCGCTGCAGATGTTTCTGCGCCAGACGGGCCCTTCGCTCTCGCCCTTCAATGCCTGGGTGATGCTCAAGGGCCTTGAGACTCTGGCGCTGCGCGTCGAGCGGCAGGCTGAGAGCGCGGGCAAGATCGCGGACTTTCTCGCAAAGCACCCGAAAGTGACGCGCGTCTACTATCCGTTCCGCGAGGATCACCCGCAGGTCAAGCTTGCGAAAAAACAGATGAGTTCCGGCTCGACTCTTGTGTGCTTCAACATCAAGGGCGCGAAGAAGGAAGCTTTCGCTTTTGGAGGCGCGCTGGAGATCGTCAAGATCACCAACAATCTCGGCGATGCGAAAAGCCTCATCACCCATCCGGCGACGACGACGCATCAGCGCCTCACACCGGACGCGCGGGCCGAGCTCGGCATCACCGATGCGATGCTGCGACTCTCGGTCGGCCTCGAAGATCCGGACGATCTCATCGAGGACCTCGACCTCGCCCTCAAGAACGTCTGAGGCACAAAATAAGGCCGTCCGGCATAGCTGGGCGGCCTGTTTCGTTCACTGGCGCGAGGCGGATAAGGCCGTATAATTCAACCATGTACCAGGCCAAAACCCGCGACATCCGCATTACCGTGACGCCAAAATTCCTCCAAAAGGAATCCGCCCCGGACAAGAACCATTTCGTCTGGTCCTATTCGATCGAGATCGAAAATCAGGGCGCGGAAACGGTGCAGCTCGTCTCGCGCTACTGGAAAATCACCGATGGCGCCGGAAAGGTGCAGGAGGTCGAGGGGCCGGGTGTTGTCGGTGAACAGCCGGTGCTCAATCCCGGCAGCAGCTTTTCCTACACAAGCGGCGTGCCGCTCACGACCTCATCCGGCTTCATGCTCGGTCATTATGTGATGGTGACCGACGAGGGCGAAAGTTTTGAGGCCGAGGTTCCGGCCTTTTCGCTCGACAGCGCCGATGAGCGGCGCAGCGTCCACTGATACGGCCCGCACCCTCCCTCGGGACATGCTATAGCGTGCGCCCTTCTTCCTCGCAGGTGAGCCGTGCCTGATTTTCGGCCCATACGAACCATTGTCGGCGCCTTCATCGCCCTCCTCGGCGGGCTGATGATCATTCCGGCCATTGCCGATCTTGTCGCCGGCCACAAAGACTGGGTCGTGTTCGCGGCGTCATCCGGCGCGTCGATCTTCGTCGGCCTCGGGCTCTGGGCGTCGGGCCGCACCAGCGAAAAAACCGTGCTCACCGTGCGGCAGACTTTTCTTCTCACTGTGATTTCCTGGGTGACGCTCTGCGGCTTTGCCGCCCTGCCCTTCATGTGGTCCGAGCCGGGACTCACCGTGACGCAGGCTTTCTATGAAGCGACCTCCGGCATCACGACGACAGGCTCGACCGTTCTTGCCGGGCTCGACAATCTGCCGCCGGGAATTTTGCTGTGGCGCGCCATCCTGCATTTTTACGGCGGCATCGGCGTCATCGTCATTGCTATTGCCGTTCTGCCCATGCTGCGCATCGGCGGCATGCAGCTCTTCCGCGCCGAAAGCTCCGACCGTTCGGAAAAAATATTCCCGGCAGCTGCGCAGATCGCCGGCTGGATTTTCGGCGTGTACCTCACGCTCAATCTTGCCTGCGCTGTCGCCTATATGCTCGCCGGCATGACGCCTTTCGATGCGCTCATCCACGGCATGTCGACGGTCGCGGCCGGCGGCTTTGCCGCTTACGACAAATCGCTCGCCTATTTCGACAATGCGGCGGTCGACTGGATTGCCGTCACCTTCATGCTCGCGGCATCGCTGCCTTTTGTTCTCTACATTCACGCGCTGCGCGGACGGCCGGGGCGCCTTTGGGAGAGCTCGGAAGTGCGGCTCTTTCTCGCGATCTTCGTCATCGCAACGGCGCTTGTCTGGGGCTATCTCGAAATCTCAGGCATTGCGAGCGACGGCACCGCCTTCCGCTGGGCGGCGTTTCATGTCGCCAGCCTGATTTCAACCACCGGCCTTGCGACGCAGGATTATGCGCTGTGGGGACCGTTTACCGATGTCATCTTTTTTCTTCTGATGTTCATCGGCGGCTGCACCGGCTCGCCCGCCGGCGGCATCAAGGTTCTCCGCTTTCTCATCGTCGGCAAAGCCATCGCGCAGCAGATGCGGCGCATGCTTTATCCGAACGGCGTTTTCCCGCTGATCTATGAAGGCCACACGCTGCCCGACGATGTCGTGCGCTCGGTCACGACCTTCATCATCGTCTATATCCTCGCCTTTGCGCTTCTGACGCTCGGTATCAGCGCGACGGGTCTGGATTTCCGCACCGCGCTGTCGGCGGTCGGCGCCAATCTTTCCAATGCCGGGCCGGGCCTCGGGCCCCTCATCGGCCCTGTCGGCAATTACGGCTCGCTCAGCGATCCGGCGCTCTGGATTTTGTCTTTCGCGATGCTGCTCGGCCGTCTTGAGCTGTTCACGATCCTCATTCTCTTCCTGCCGCGCTTCTGGCGTCCGTAAAGGCTGACCATGCGCCCCTCGCCTGAGACCATCGGCATTCTGAAAGACCTCGTCGCCTTCGACACGACGAGCAAGCTGTCGAACCGCGCGCTGATCGATTGGGTGCAGAATTATCTGCGCCGCCACCGCGTCGCCTCGACCGTTGTGCCGAATGCGCAGGGCGACAAGGCGCTGCTCTTTGCCCGCATCGGCCCGGAGACCGGGCCGTCAATCGCGCTCTCCGCCCACACCGATGTCGTGCCAGTCACCGGCCAGCAATGGACGAGCGATCCCTTCACCCTCACCGAACGCGACGATAAACTGTACGGACGCGGCTCCTGCGACATGAAAGGCTTTATCGCCGTCGTGCTCGCGGCCGTTCCGGCCCTCACCGCAAAGCCGCTGAAGCGGGCGGTGCAGATCGTTCTGACTTACGACGAAGAAACCTCGATGGACGGGGTCGCCCATGCGCTGCGCGAGCTCGGCGTCGCCTGGACCAAACCGGACGCCGTCATCGTCGGCGAGCCGACTTTGATGGAAGTCGTCGACGCGCATCTGTCGATTGCGGGCGTGCGCATGATCATCCACGGACGCGCCGCCCATTCCAGCCTTCCGCATCTTGGCGCGAGCGCCATTTTCGCCGCACAGGAAATCATGACCGAACTCGTCAAAGTCAAAGACGAGTTTCAGGCAGCGGGCGATCCGACGGGCCGTTTCACACCGCCCTATTCGACGCTGAATATCGGCCGTCTCGACGGCGGCACCGCGCACAATATTCTGGCCGAGCGCTGCCGCATTGAATTTTCCATGCGCGGCGTTCCGGGCTGCGATCTGGAAGCGGCCATCGATCGCGTCATCGCCTTTGCAGAAGGCCCGGTGCTGGCGAAAATGCGCGAGACCGCGCCGGAATCGAGCGTGGATATCCGCCGCTGGCTCACCGCGCCGGCGCTCGCGCCCGATCACGGTTCGGAAGCCGAAAAACTCGCAAAGCGTCTTGCGGGGAAGAATTCGACCACAACGGTCGCGTACGCAACAGAAGCCGGCTCCTTCCAGCGCGCCGGCCTCGGCACCGTTGTCTGCGGCCCGGGCTCCATCGATCAGGCGCATGCGCCGGATGAATTCATTTCACTCGATGAACTTGCGCGGGGCGAGGCTTTTCTTGCCCGCCTTGTCGAGGAATGCCAAAAATAGGCGGAGTTTAGAGTCCGGAGACCGTCATGGATCCGCGTACTGATGCTGAGCGTCCGCGTATCGTCATTATCGGCGGCGGATTCGGCGGACTGACCGTCGCGCAGAAACTTCACAAAGCCGAAACAAAGATCACGCTGATCGACCGGCGCAATCATCATCTGTTTCAGCCGCTGCTCTATCAGGTCGCGACCGCAGCTTTATCTCCGGCGCAGATCGCCCAGCCCATCCGGTTTATTTTTCGCGATCAGAAAAATGTCACCGTCATCCTCGACGAGGTGACCGGCGTCGAAGGCAATCATGTCGTCACGCGCGATGCCGGGCTCATTCCCTTTGATTTTCTTGTTGTCGCCGCGGGAGCCTCGCACGCCTATTTCGGTCGCGACGATTGGAAGGATGTGGCGCCGGGGCTGAAGTCGCTGGAGGATGCCACAAATATCAGACGCCGCATTCTCGATGCGTTCGAGCGCGCCGAGATCGCACGCACCGATGAGGAGCGCGAGGCGCTGCTGACCTTCTGCATTGTCGGGGGTGGGCCGACCGGCGTAGAGATGGCGGGCTCCATCGTGGAACTCGCTTTCCGAACGCTTAAAGCTGAATTCCGCAATATCGACACGACGCGCTCGCGCGTCATCCTGATCGAAGCGGGACCGCGCATTCTCGCCAGCATGCCGGAAAAGCTCTCTTCGAAAGCGCAGCAGGGTTTGGAGCGGCTCGGCGTCATCGTCCGCACCGGCAGCGCGGTCACCGAATGCCGGAACGACCGCATCGAACTCGGCACCGAACACATTCCCTGTCGCACCATCATCTGGGCCGCCGGCGTGAAAGCCGCGCCCGTTGGCGGATGGCTCGGCGCAAAACAGGATCGTGCGGGGCGCGTTGTGGTCGAACCCGATCTCAGCATCGCCGGCCAGCCCAATGTTTTTGTGATCGGCGACAATGCCGCTGTCTTTACGGCGGACGGATCACCGGTTCCCGGCATCGCTGCCGCCGCCAAACAGCAGGGCAAGTTCGTCGCGAAGAAGATCGCCGCGCGCCTTGCGGGAAAGCCGGAGAGTACCGACCCTTTCCGCTACATAAACCAGGGCAATCTCGCGACGATCGGACGAAGCGAAGCGGTTGCCGATCTCGGCCGGATAAAGCTCTGGGGCACGATCGCCTGGTTTTTCTGGGGCTTCGTGCACATTTTCTTCCTGATCGATTTCAGGAACCGGATATCCGTCTCGGTCGACTGGCTGTGGTCGTATCTGACCTTCGGCCGCGGCGCGCGCCTGATCACGCATCCGGCGCCGCCTGAGGCGCCGGATATTCCGTGATTTTCAGTTCGTCTCGATGCCGATCTCGCTGGGCGAGACGGTGTATTTCGTCGAGCAGAATTCGCAGGTGACGTTGATCTGCCCGTCATCGTCGATCATCGAGCGCTTCTCCTCATCGGTGAAGCTTTTCAGCATGCCGAGGATGCGCTCATCCGAACAGCGGCAGGAATGGCGAACCTCCTGCTGCTGGAAGACGCGCACGCCGCGTTCATGGAAGAGCCGGTAGAGAAGCTCCTCGCTCGCAATCGTCGGATCGATCAGCTCGTGATCTTCGACCGTCTCGACGAGCGATTTTGCTTCCGTCCACGCATCTTCGTCGTCGGCGGGCGGGGTAATGCCCTCCGGCACATCGCCGCCCGGCAGATCGCGCACGCTCTCGCCGGCTTCCGGCAAAAACTGCACGAGAATGCCGCCGGCGCGCCAGGCATGCTCGCCCGAGCCGAACGCTTCGGCGACCGCGAGCCTTACGCGGGTCGGAATTTGCTCCGACTGCTTGAAATATTCATGCGCGGCATCTTCGAGCCCCGCACCGTCGAGCGGCACGACGCCCTGATAGCGCGACATCTCGGCGCCCGGATCGATGGTCATGGCAAGATGGCCTTTGCCGAGGAGTTCTCCCGTCGGCGCGCCATTCGCGGCTTCAAGACGCTCTTTGTCGAAACGCGCATAGGCGCGCACGCGGTCCGGCGCTTCGAAATCGACGACGAGCATATCGATCGGGCCGTCGCTGCGCGTCTGCAGCTGGAAGCGGCCGTCGAGCTTCAACGAGGAGCCGAGCAGAACGGTGAGCGCCACGGCTTCGCCGAGCACTTTGGACACCGGCGCCGGATAGTCGTGGCGCGCCAGAACGGTGTCGATCGACGGGCCGAGCCGCACCACGCGGCCGCGCACGTCGAGCCCTTCGACCTGAAAGGGCAGGATGCGGTCATCGGAATTCGCGAGCATGTTTGTCCCTGGGTCCCGGGCGGACCCGAGAACATTCACAAATCAGGCCGGGAGCCGGTCAAAGCACCAGGCCAAAACACCCTTTTGCGCGTGGAGCCGGTTTTCGGCCTCGTCGAGGACGGCCGATTGCGGACTGTCGATCACCTCATCGGTGACCTCATCTCCACGATGCGCGGGCAGGCAATGCAGGAAGATGGCGTCGCGCTGCGCCGCTTTCAACAGGCGGGCGTTGACCTGATAGGGCTGGAGAAGGTTGTGGCGGCGCTCCTTCTCGGCATCGCCCATCGACACCCAGGTGTCGGTGACCACCGCATCGGCCCCGTCGACCGCCGCAAAGGCGTCCTGCGTCAGCTCGATGGAGGCGCCTTCCGTCTTGGCCCAGGCGATCAGCTCGGGCTTGGGCGCCAGCTCCTTGGGGGTGGCAATGCGCATCTTGAACCCAAAGCGCGCAGCCGCATGGATCCAGGAGGCCAGCACATTATTGGCGTCGCCCGTCCAGGCGACGGTGCGGTCCTTGATCGAACCGAGACGTTCTTCAAAGGTCATCACATCCGCCATGACCTGGCAGGGATGGGAGCTCTTGGTCAGGCCGTTGATCACCGGCACTTCGGCCCACTGGGCAAATTCGGCCAGCTTCGCGTGGTCGAGCATGCGGATCATGATGGCGTCGGCATAGCGCGACATGACGTGAGCCGTGTCCTTGAGCGCCTCGCGTTCGCCGAGTTCGATCTCTTTGCCGGTCACCATGATTGGGCTGCCGCCGAGATCGCGGATGCCAACCTCGAACGACATTCGGGTACGAAGGCTCGGCTGCTCGAAGATCAGAACGACATTCTTGCCCTCGAGCACGCGATCGGCCACCGCCGCTTTAGTGCGGCGGCGGGCTTTCATCGCCTTGCCGGCCTCCAGAATGGTGCGCAGAGTCGCGCCCGAAAAATCCGACAGATCCAGGAAGTTACGCGAAGGCTTGGTCACGACGTCTTCTTTCATTCGGCGGCACTCAGGCCCTGAGCCAGTTTTTTCTCCAGCGCGCCGAGGGCGGCGTCGATCTTCTCGACGCCCTCATCGATCTCGGCTTCGCTGACGATCAGCGGCGGCAGGAGCCGCACCACATTGTCTCCGGCCGGCACGCTGAGGACATGCCCTTCGGCCAGCGCGGCGACGACTTCGTTATTGGGAACAAGGCATTTCAGGCCGAGCATAAGGCCCTCACCCCGAATTTCGGTGACGGCCGCCGGATGGCGGTCGACGACGGCGGCGAGCTTCTGTTTCAGAAGAAGCCCCTTCTTCTTCACCGCGTCGAGAAAGCCCTTTTCGAGAATGACGTCGAGCACGGCATTGCCGACCGCCATGGCGAGCGGATTGCCGCCGAAGGTCGTGCCGTGCGAGCCGGCGGTCATGCCGGACGCGGCTTTTGCCGTTGCAAGGCAGGCGCCGACGGGGAAACCGCCGCCGAGCCCCTTGGCGAGCGACATGATATCGGGCGCAACGCCCGACAGCTCATAGCCGAAGAGATGGCCGGTGCGGCCGATGCCGGTCTGCACTTCGTCATAGATGAGAAGGAGATCGTTCTCGTCGCAGGTCCGGCGCAGGAATTTGAGGAAGCTCGCGGGCACCGGACGGATGCCGCCCTCGCCTTGCACCGGTTCGATGATAATGGCCGCGGTCTCAGGCGTGACCGCAGCGAGCACGGCCTTCTCGTCGAAGTCGGCGATCTGGTCGAAACCGTCGACCTTGGGGCCGAAGCCGTCGAGATGTTTGGCGCTGCCGCCGGCGGAGATCGTCGCGAGCGTGCGGCCGTGGAAAGCGCCGGCAAAGGTGATGGTGCGCCATTTTTCCGGATGGCCGGCCGCGGATTGATATTTCCGCGCCATTTTCAAAGCGGCTTCATTGGCCTCAGCGCCGGAATTCGCAAAGAACACCATTTCGGCGAAGCTGTTTTCGACAAGCCGCTGCGCCAGCCTCTCGCCATCCGGATTCTGGTAGAGATTTGAGATGTGCCAGAGCTTTGCTGCCTGCCCCTGCAGTGCAGCAACAAGATGAGGATGCGCGTGGCCGAGCGCGTTCACCGCGATGCCGGCGCCGAAGTCGAGATATCTCTCACCCGTGTCAGTGATCAGCCACACGCCCTCGCCCCGCTCGAAAGCAAGGTCGGCACGCGCAAAAACCGGCATCAGTGCGGACGTCACGTCATAATCCCCCAGGCCGAGCTGTGGCCCAAAAAGCGCAGAGGCGCCGCCCCGAAAAGCAGCACCTCTGTCAGCGCCGATTTTACGGCGCTAGAAGCCATAGTCAATCATCGGCAAATTCTCGGCAACCCCTTGCAAATCCAGCGTTCCCGGCGACGCTTCGGAGCTCTTTTCCCGGACGGTGGGGAAAACGAAGCGTTCACGGTTCAGACTCTTGCGGGGGAGTCTGCGCCTAGCTAGTTTACCTTCCGTTAAGCACGACATCTCGTGCGGCGGCGTTTTTAAAACTACTACGGACGGTAGGTTCTCCGACCCTTGCGCTTTGGTGCGGGAGGGTCGTCCCGACCGGATTCCGCGCACAGAACAGGAGCCATGATGAACTGGACCGATGAGCGGGTAGAGCTTCTCAAGAAGCTCTGGGCGGCGGGGTTGAGCGCCAGCCAGATCGCCGGCGAACTGGGCGGCATCACCCGCAATGCTGTGATCGGCAAGGTGCATCGTCTCGGCCTGTCGGGCCGCGCCAAGACGGTGTCGAGCGCCGCGCCGCGTCCGCGCAAGCCGCGTGCGCCGTCGCATCCCGCGTCGATGTTCCGTGTGCAGGGCAATACCGCGCTGCAGCCTTCGCGCCTGCCGGACCTCGATATCGAGCCGTTCATCCAGCCGGAAGTGCGCCCGATGCTCGAGCCGGTCTCGTGCGAACGCGTGACGATCATGGATCTGCGCGAAGCGATGTGCCGCTGGCCGCTGGGCGATCCGGGCAGCGAAGAATTTCGTTTCTGTGGATCACGCTCGAATAGTGCTTCTTCTTATTGCGGATATCATGCACAACTTGCGTATCAGCCGGCATCGGACCGCAGGCGGCGGACCGCGGCGGCCTAGCAAGGCAGCCGTTTCCGAGGCAATAAAGGCCGCATCGTAAGATGCGGCCTTTTATTTTGCCGTTTGCGCATGAAGGAGAAAACGAAATGGCCAAAGCCTATTGGGTCGCGACCTACCGTTCGATCGGCAATCCGGATGCGCTTGCGGCCTATGCCAAACTCAGCGGTCCGGCGATCGCGGCGGCCGGCGGTCGCATTCTGGCGCGCGGAATCCCAGCGCATGTCTATGAAGTGGGGCTTCTGCAGCGCACCGTTCTGATCGAGTTCGACTCTGTCGAGGCGGCGATGGCCGCTCATGACAGCCCGGCCTATCAGGATGCTTTGAAATTGTTGGCCGGTGGCGCCGAGCGCGACATCCGCATCGTCGAAGGCGTCTGAAACGCCTTCCGCTTACTGCATGCGGGCGAAATTCTCGTCAAAGGAATAGCCGGAACCGCGCACGGTGCGGATCGGATCGGGCTTGCGGCCGCGATTGATGATCTTACGCAGGCGTCCGACATGCACGTCGACGGTACGCTCATCGATATAGACGTCATGGCCCCAGACGCCGTCGAGCAATTGCTCACGGGTGAAGACGCGACCGGGCGTCTGCATCAGAAATTCGAGCAGGCGGAATTCGGTCGGGCCGAGATCCATTTCGCGGCCGGAGCGGCGCACGCGCTTGGTTTCGCGGTCAAGCTCGATATCGCCGGCCCGCAGCTGCGAAGAGATGTGCTCGGGCTTGGCTCTACGCAGAAGGCTGCGGACACGGGCCACAAGCTCGGGCACCGAGAAGGGCTTGACCACATAATCGTCGGCGCCGGTCGCAAGACCGCGCACGCGCTCACCTTCTTCGCCGCGCGCCGTCAGCATGATGATCGGCAGGCGCTCGGTTTCGGTGCGGGCACGCAGACGGCGGCAGAGCTCGATGCCGGAAATACCGGGCAGCATCCAATCGAGCAGAACGAGGTCGGGCATGCGCTCGCGCAGCCGCGTTTCGGCCTCGTCGCCGCGCGCGACGCTTTCGACTTCATAGCCTTCGGCTTCGAGATTGTAGCGGAGGAGCATGGTGAGAGGCTCCTCGTCCTCCACGATCATGACCCGCGCTGCCATCTTACTGCGCGCCTCCGAAAGCGAGCGTCGAGGTGAGGTCCTGTTTCGGACGCTCATCCGTCAGCATTTCGCCGGTGACGAGATAGTTGATCGTCTCGGCGATGTTCGTCGCGTGATCGCCGATACGCTCGACGTTCTTCGCGCAGAAGAGAAGATGGGTGGAGAAGCCGATATTGCGCGGATCTTCCATCATATAGGTGAGCAGCTCGCGGAAGAGCGAGGTGTAGAGGGCGTCGATCTCGCCGTCGCGCTGCCAGACTTCCAGAGCCTTGCCGGCATCGCGCCCCGAATAGGCGTCGAGCACTTTCTTGAGCTGGGCCAGGACCAGTTCGCCCATATGGTCGACGCCGCCGGCGATTTTCGGCGGCTGCAACTGACCCTCAATGGCGATGACGCGCTTGGCGATGTTCTTGGCGAGATCGCCGATGCGCTCAAGGTCGTTGGAGACGCGCAGCGCCGCGACGATTTCGCGAAGATCGACCGCCATAGGCTGCCGCTTGGCGATCGTCAGAACCGCCTTTTCTTCAATCTGGTGCTGCAGCCGGTCGATAACCCGGTCGGTCGCAATGATGCGCTGGGCGCCGTTGATGTCGCGCTTGAGGAGCGCGGCAATCGATTCCGCGACGAGCTTTTCAGCGAGACCGCCCATCTCCGCGATCATCTCGCTGAGACTTTTGAGGTCCTCGTCGAACTGTTTGACGATGTGTTCTGTCATGGCCAGCCAATCTGAGATGGGACCTGTTAATCAGCGATCAATGACGCTTCGATGACAGTCCGGAAAGCCCCTCAATCAGGCCCCGGTTTTCCCCTCATCGAGCTCAATCACCGCGGTAAAAATGGCGCCCTGGCCCTCGGGGCTCTCGATCAGGAGCCGGCCCCGATGCCGGGCCATAATATGCTTAACAATAGCAAGGCCTAAGCCCGTCCCGCCCTTTTCCCGGCTATCTCCGATATCGACCCGGTAGAAGCGCTCGGTCAGGCGCGGCAGATGCTCGGGCGGGATGCCGGACCCGTAGTCCCGGACGATGACCCGGGCTTCGCGGCTGTCGGTCCTGACCGTCACATCGACCCGTTTGCCGGACTGGCCGTATTTGATCCCGTTCTCGACGAGGTTCTCGACGACGCGGATCAGCTCGTCGCGGTCGCCGCGCGCCGGCGCCTTGCCGTCCGGGAAAGAGGTGACGATCTCGACATCGCGCTCGGCGGCCAGCGGCGCGAGACTGTCGAGGACACTTTTGGTGATCTCGACGAGATCGACCGGATCCTGCGGCCTCAAATGCTGGCGCTGCTCGATACGCGAGAGCTGAAGCAGATCGTCGACCAGCCGCGACATGCGCGCCGCCTGGCTCTTCATGATGTCGAGAAAACGCCCGCGCGCCTCGACGTCGTTGCGCGCCGGCCCCTGCAAAGTCTCGATAAAACCGAGCAAAGCGGCCAGCGGCGTGCGCAGCTCATGGCTGGCATTGGCGACGAAATCAACGCGCATCCGCTCGGCTCGGCGCAGATGCGTCAGATCGTGCAGCGCCACCATGACGAATTGCGGCTGGCCGTCATCGCGATCGGCCTGATTGAGCCAGACCGGACCGATCCGCGCTTCGATCCAGCGGTCGACCGGCACGCGTTCGACATATTCAACGACACGGCCTTCTCCCCCGGCGCCGACTTCGCGCACGGCTTCGAGGATTTCGGGCGTCCTGATCCAGAAGGACACAGGGTCCCCGCGCTTCAAGCCGCCGACCGCATGCGTTGCTGCCGTATTGAAGCCGAACACCGTGCCCCGCGCCGTGAGAAGAATCGCAGGTTCCAGCAAAGCTTCGAGCATGGCCGCGGAGGCCGGATCGTCGGAGGCGCCGGGTTTCCATTCGTTCGGCAAAGCACGGTCGGTCGCGGGCGGAATGGCGAGCGCCGCAAGGGTGACAATGGCGGTGCACAGAACCGCGCCCCAGGGCGAAACAAGGCCGAGCGTTGCCGCGGTCACAAACAAGAGAACGGAGGCCGCGATGGCCGCGCGATTGGCACGCAGCCGATCGAGGATCGTTGAGCCGATCGAAGTCAAACCCGCTTTCCCGTCTACGGTCGAGGACATGGTTTTAACCCCTGTTTGCAGGGACGAGGCCATGACTAGGTGACAGTGACATGACAGGGATCGGACAAAAGTCAAAACCTGTCACATTGCTCGGGGCGGCTTAACTTTCATAGGATTAAATACACACGGCACCTTCGGCGGGTTTTGGCGTTTAGGACATGATCATTCCTTTTCAGCGGAACCTCATGACCCTCTTCACCCCCGGCCGAAATGTCTGGAATGTCGACCGTGCGGAGCGCGCCAAGGTGCTGATCGACGCGGCGCCCTATTTCGGCGCGCTGCGCGAGGCGCTCAAAAAAGCCCGCCACACTGTTTTCGTCATCGGCTGGGACATCAACAGCCGCGTGCCACTGGTCGGCGAGAGCGGCTGCGCCGAAGACGGCTATCCCGAACCGTTCTGCGAGTTCCTGTGCGCCCTGATAAAGGAGCGCCCGAACCTTCAGATCAATATTCTTCTCTGGGACTTCTCGGTTCTCTATTCGACCGAGCGCGAAATTTTCCCGGCGCTCAGTCTTGGCTGGAAGATGCCCGAGCGCATCCAGCTATGTCTGGACGACGCCCTGCCCTTGGGCTCGGCCCATCACCAGAAAATCGTCGTGATCGACGATTGCCTGGCCTTTTCCGGCGGGCTCGACATCACCCACCGCCGCTGGGACACCTGCGAACACGACTTCGACAATCCCAAGCGCAAGGACACGGCCGGCAAGCCCTACCGGCCCTTCCACGATGTGCAGATGATGGTCGACGGGCCGGCGGCAAAACGCATCGGCGAGCTGGCGCGCATCCGCTGGAAGCGCGCGACGCTCGAAAGCGTCCACGATGTGCGCGAATGCAGCGACTGCTGGCCGGAGGCGATCGAGGCGGATTTCCGCAATATCGATATCGGCATTTCGCTGACCCAGCCGCGCTACGATCAGATCCCCGAGCAAGATGAGGTCGAGCAGCTGTTTCTCGATTCCGTCGCTCTTGCCGAGCGCACGATCTATATCGAAAACCAGTTTCTGACCCGGCTCAATGTCGCCGAGCGCATCGCCGAGCGCATGCGCGAAAAGCCGGAGCTTGAGGCCATTTTCATCGCCCCGCACACGCATGAAAGCTGGATCGAGGCGCGCACGATGCGCATCGGCCGCATCGCCTTCCGGAAGATTTTCGACGCGCCGGACTTAGAAAACCGCGTGCGCTTTCTCTATCCGAAAGTCGTCTGCGGCGAGAACGTCACCGACACCATGGTCCATTCCAAGGTGATGATTATTGATGACGTGTTCCTGCGCGTCGGCTCGGCCAATCTCAACAACCGGTCGATGGGCACGGACACCGAATGCGATCTGTCCATTGAGGCCGCGGACGATGAGACACGCGCGGTCATTGCCCATCTGCGCGACACACTGCTCGCCGAACATTGCGGCGTCACCGCCAAAGACATCGCGGCAAGCCTGAAAGAAACGCATTCGCTGCTGAAAACCGCCGACACGCTGACGGCGCGCGGTCATTCTTTGTGCCCGGTCGAGGATGGCGAACCCGATCCGAAGGAGATAGCGGCCGCCGTGACCGCCGTTGCCGATCCCGAACGCACGGTCGGCATCGAGACCTTCATCACCCATCTGATGGGCGAGCGCGTGCCCTACCGTCACATCTCGCACAGCATTCAGGTCGCCATCGGCTGCCTCATTGTCATCGCGCTCGTGCTCGCCTGGCGCTACACGCCGCTATCCGAGCTGACAGATCCCGACACGCTGCGCTCCCATGCCGTCGCCGTCGCGGAAAGTTATTGGGGACCGGTCCTCGTTATCGGCGTCTTCGTCGCCGCAGGCTTTGTGCTCTTTCCGCTGACCATTCTCATCGCCGTTACCGCCGGGGCGTTCGGTCCGTGGCTCGGGCTCATCTATGCCGCCGCAGGCGCCGTCGCGAGTTCGCTGACGACCTATCTTGTCGGCGCGCGCGTCGGCAAATCGGCCCTGCGCAAATTTGTCGGTCCGAGGCTCAATCGCGTGACGCGCCGCGTCGCCGAAAAGGGCGTACTCGCGGTCGCGGCTGTCCGCCTCGTGCCGGTCGCGCCCTTCACGGTCGTCAATCTCGTGGCCGGCGCCAGCGGCATCCGCTTCACCGATTTTCTGATTGGCACGGCGCTTGGCCTTCTGCCCGGCCTCATCGTTCTGTCCTCGCTCGGCAATCAGATCTTCCGCGTGCTCGCCGATCCGAGCGTTGCCGACGTCTTCCTGTTCATTGCACTCGTCGTCGGCTGGGTCTGCCTGTCCTTCGGACTTCAGCTCTTTGTCACGCGGATACGAGGCGCCCGCGCGTGAATGTGCGTGTTCTGACCTGGAACATTCAGGGCGGGCGGATCGGCAAAGCCGGCCGGTCCGACCTCGCGCCGGTCGTCGGGCTCATCCGGCGCTGGGAGCCGGACATCGTCGCCTTGCAGGAAGTGGATTCCCGCCGGTGCGCTCCGGGGGATGCGCCGGCCTTCACCTTCATTACCCAGCAGCTCGGCTTTCATGCCGTCGAGGCCAAGACCATCATTGCCAAAGACGGCGGTGAATACGGACAGATGCTGTCGAGCCGCTGGGCTCTGGCACGGACCGAAGTTCACGACATTTCTGTCCCCCACCGCGAACCGCGCCGCGCCATCGAGGCGGAGATCGACACCCCAGCGGGCCGCGTCCTGGTTTTCGCCTCGCATTTCGGCCTGACCTTCGGCGAGCGCCGCAAGCAGGCGGAAACCGTGGCGCGGCTGGCGGCGAAAAGCCGGCATCCGGCGATCGTGCTTGGCGATTTCAACGACTGGACGCGGCACGGGGCAGTTCAGAAGGCCCTGTCCGGCGGCTTCCCGGCTTTGACCCAGCACCGGACCTGGCCGAGCTTCTTTCCAGTCATGCGGCTCGACCGGGTGTTCTGCCGCCCAGCTTCCGCCCTCCGCAACAGCCGTACGGACCCCGAAGGGGCCCGATTTTCCGACCACCTGCCCATTATCGCCGACATAAATTTGGCCGTTTGAACCTTTGCACTCCCTGACTCGACCAATTTAGAGAAACCCGGCACAAACTCATTGTTGCGTCGTGGAAAATAAGGGAAAATAGGCCTATAGGCTGGGCATGGCGCAAAGCGAATTTATCCTACTCGTCGACGACGGGCCCGAACCGCCGTCGCTACCGCTTGCGCGGTGGAAGGTCGCCGTCATTGACGACGACCCTGCCGTGCATAGCGGCACGCGCTTCGCGCTGCAGGATTATCAGCTCAACGGAAGACGGCTCGAACTTCTGCCCGCGCATTCGGCGCGCGAAGGTCGCGAGCTTCTCAAGGCACATCCCGACATTGCGGTCATTCTGCTCGACGTCGTGATGGAGCATGACTCCGCGGGTCTCGAACTCGTCGAATACATCCGCACCGAACTGAAGAACGAAATCTGCCGCATCATCCTGCGCACCGGCCAACCGGGCCAGGCACCCGAGCGCCGCGTGATCGTCGATTACGATATCAACGACTACAAAGCGAAAACCGAACTCACCGCCGACAAGCTCTTCACCGCGATGACGGCGGCGCTACGCAGCTATGAGCAGCTCAAGCGCCTGACCGAGACGCGCCGCGGCCTCGAGATCATCGTCGAGGCGGCTTCCGATGTTTTCGAAACGGGCTCGCTGAATAAATTTTCCGAAGGCGTTCTTACTCAGCTCTCTTCGCTGATCGATGCCGATTGCGCCGGCATGCTGGTGCTGCGCGAGGAAAGCGACAATTCCGATTTCCGTGTTCTCGCTGGCTCCGGCACCTATCGCGATTTTGCGACTATCGAGCGCCGAGCGGCCATCACGCGCGATCTCAGCCAGCTGATCGAACGCGCCTTCTCGGACCGCAAACATTCCTTCCTCGACGGCCGCACGCTTTTGTATCTGCGCACCGCGAGCGGCCGCGAGATCGTCGTTTTGCTCGACGCGACCAAACATCTGTCGGACACCGATCGCGCGCTTGTTGAAGTGTTCTGCAGCCGCCTCGCCATCGCCTTCGACAATGTGTCGCTTTACGACCAGCTGCAGGAAGCCAACGCAAATCTCGAACAGCGCGTCGAAATCAGAACGCGCGAGCTTTCGACCGCCAATGAGCGGCTCGAGCTACAGTGGTCGCGCCTGCGCACCGCTGCGACCTTTAAGAGCGAAGTTCTCGGCACCGTCGCGCACGATCTGAAAAATCCGCTCGCGGTCGTGCTTGGCCGCACGGAGATGCTCACCGAATTTCTGTCCATGTCGCCGCTCCCCGCCGAACAGGCCGAGCAGCAGATCAGCCATATCCGCAAAGCGGTGCATCGGCTGATCGAGATGATCGACAGCCTGATCGGCGATGCGATGAAGGATGCGGACAATATCGCGCTGCGCCATGATCATTTCGACTTGGCAAAACTCGTCGCGGAAACGGTCGAGGCCAACCGGACGCTCGGCGAGCGCAAGGAACAAACGATCACGCTGACTGCGCCGGACGAACTCATGACCTGGGGCGATGCCGACCGCCTGCGCGAGGCGATCGACAATCTTCTGTCCAACGCCGTGAAATACTCACCGCTGAAGGGCGAGATTCTGGTCGATGTGATCGGTGATCAGGAAGGCGCCGTCGTCTCGATCTCGGATTCGGGCCCCGGCCTGTCGCCGGAAGACGAAGGCCGACTGTTCGGCCGCTTCCAGCGCCTGTCGGCCAAGCCCACCGGGGGCGAAAGCTCGACCGGTCTTGGACTATCCATCGTCAAGCGAATCGTCGATTTGCATGGCGGCGCCATCCTGGTCGATAAAGGCCCCCTTGGCGGCGCCCGTTTCACCCTGTCGCTGCCTCACAGACGGGCCCATGAGTCAGAATCAAACCCATAAGATCGTAGTCGTCGACGACGAGGCTGCGGCCCGCGACATGATCGGCGATTATTTGAAGCTGCACGGCTTCGTCGTGACGCTGTGCGACGGCGGCCCGGCTCTGCGCGCGCATGTCAAGAAGGACACGCCCGATCTCGTCGTCCTCGATCTCAACATGCCGGAAGAAGACGGCCTGTCGCTGATCCGCTTCCTGAAGCAGGAAAAGCCGCGCCTTCCCGTGATCATGCTGACGGCGACGGCAAGCCCGATCGACCGCGTCGTCGGCCTCGAACTTGGCGCCGACGACTATCTGGCAAAGCCCGCGGAACTGCGAGAACTTCTCGCCCGCATCCGTTCGGTCCTGCGCCGCAGCGCCGGCGGGGGAGCAGCAGCCGGCGGCGGCACTGCCTCGGAAACCGTCAAGATCGGGACCAAATGGCTCGATATGGCGAGCCGCACGCTGCGCGATGAAAAAGGCGAGGAACACCCCCTCACCAATTCGGAATTCACGCTCCTGAAGGCCTTCGCCGACCACCCCAAAAGAGTGCTGTCCCGCGAGCGCCTTCTGGACCTTGCCAATGCCCGCGATGCGGATGCTTTCGACCGCGCGATCGACGTGAGAATCACAAGAATTCGCAAGAAGATAGAGCCCGACCCCGGCAATCCGCGGGTGATCCGCACGGTGCGCGGCGCCGGCTACGTCTTCTCCCCCGACGAAAAAGACATCTGAGGGCCGAAAACGGCCAATTGTTTCTTCCCGAGGGGTGGGAAGAAACATTTCTCGCAATCTTGAAACCTCATTCCTTAACGCGCGCAAACCTCCCGAAATGGTGAGCCCCTAAAACGGTTTCATCGAAGTGGGGCCAAGAACTGGCCTCGGGGAGACGGGACAATGAACCACCTGGCCAAAAACTCACTCGTTCAGGCAGCTGCCCTGACGGTCGTTTGGGTCGTTGCGTGCAGCTTCACCACCCTGACCACGGCGGCCCCCGCCAAGGTCGAGGCCCGTCACCCGGACATGGCCGTCGCCCAGGCGTTCGATGCAATCGGACAGTCGGGCATCCGCCACGAGATCGGTGCCAAGAAGGGCGATCTGCTGGTTCAGCAGAACTCCTGCCAGACCTGGCCCTACGTCGCGTCCGAATGCCTGACCGGCAAGGCCGCGGCCCGCAAAGTTTCCCGGACAATCACCATCGAGAATCGTACGAGCGCACAGAGCTCGGCTCTCATCCGGGTTGTCGCCGAGCCGCAGATGGCGGCGCGGTAAGTTTTCGAGGTCGAGCGGGACCATCAAGGTCGGTTCCGCCCGTGAGGTTTTGATGAACGGATACGTACTGGTTTTGGCTCTCGTCTCAGCGCTCGCTCTGTTTGCGGGTGTGAGTGCCTTCGGCGGTACGTGCGCAGATATGCTCGAGATTTCAGCCGGCTTTGCCCTCGGTACCGGCGTTGTCTCGAAGCATGAAGGCGAGCCTGCTCCGGCTTCCCCCCCCACCCCCCCGCCGGAGCAGGCCCCCGCCACCCTTCTTTCCTCCGCCCGCTCATCTGAGCGTCCACCGCCCGGGTATCCGCCCGGGCTTTTGGCCGTCTGATCGACGGCCGTTCCGGGGGGAACCAGGTGCTCGCAAACAGCTTTCTCGACGATCTGGCGGCCGAAACGGCCGCTGAAGGCGTTTCGCGTACGGGTTCCTCAACCGGTGGAGTTGCAACCCCTGACGGTCCGGGCAAAGCTCCGCGCCGAGGTGTGGGTGGCATGCGTATCGGACCGAAAATTCTTCTCGTCGGCGCGATTCCGATCGCGATCGCGGCGGTTATTGCGGTCGCCGCCTGGATGCTGCTCGGCCAGGCCGACCGCGCGCGCCAGGGTGCGGTTCTCGCCGGCGCCTTCTACCGGAATTTGAGCCTCGCGGTCGCCGCGCGCGACGACTATGTGAAGGCGCGCCCGGACGAGCGTATCAAGCATCTGTCGGAATTTGCGAGCTTTGCTCAGCAGGCGCAGAACGACATGAACGCGCTGATCTCCTTTGCCGGCGACCGCGCGCAGCAATCCAAAATCGATGAAAGCCGCGATGCGCTGAGTCTGTTCATGCGCCGTATGGCCGAATATGTACAGGCGACCGACCGCAACGATCTTGCCGCCGCCAGCATGGCCGAACGTGCGGCAAGCTTGATCGCCCTGACCGATCAGGCCCGTGCCCGCCAGCATGCCTCCAATCAGGACATCATGGCCTCGCTGACCGACCGCGACCGCAAAGTGCGGTTTGCACGCGAGATCGTCGACAAGGCGCAGGAACTCATCACCGGCATCGATGCTGTCGAGCTGCATTTCGCGCGCGCGCCGCAGGACCAGAAGACCGGCGACTACCAGCTCACCCGCCTGATGCAGATCGCCAACGAACTCTCGAAACTCCTGAAAGAGGCGGGCCGCACCAACAGCGCCGAAGAACTGCCGGCGCTCGTCGCCTCTTATGACGCCGCAATCCGCGCGAGCGGCGGCAAGCCCACCGAGGCCAGCAAAAAACTGACCGACTGGTCCGATCGTCTTTTGAAAGTGCATTCGAGCGAGCGCCGCAAACTGCACGACGAAGTTGCCGAGCTTCTGACCTATTCGGTTCAGGCCAACGAGATCGACCAGGCGACGCAGAACATCGCGATCGAGACGTTGAAACTTGGACAGTCAACGACCAAAGCCCTCACCGACCGCGACCAGGACGAGACCAACCGCATTCTGCAGCAGAGCAATAATCTCTCGCGCCGCGTTGCCTCCCTGCCGATCTCGCCGCTTATCCAGTCGGAAATGGTCGATGCGATCGATCAGTGGCGCAACGCGCTTTCGGGCACGGAAGACGCGCTCTCGACGCAGAACCAGATGATCTCGGACATGGACCGCAGTGCGACCTCGCTGCTCGACCGTGCGCGCGATCTGAACGATGATTTCACACGGTTCGCCAACAGCATTTCGGACTGGGTGCGCTCCATACTCATTGCCGGCGCGGCGATCGGCGTTCTGGCTGGCGCCATCCTTGCGATCGTTGTCGCCCGTTCGATTACCCAGCCGCTCGGCAGCCTCAAGACCCGCATGATGGAGCTCGCCAACGATCCGTTCGCGGGACCGGTTGCCGAGGGCGACCGGCGCGACGAACTCGGCGAAATGGCGCGCGCCGCCAATTTCTTCGTCACCGAAATCGGCCGCCGCGAACATGCGCTGCGGCGCGCCAAGGAACGCGCCGACACCGCGCTTGCGGATCTCAGACAGACGCAGGACGATCTTATTCAGTATGAAAAGCTCGCTTCGCTCGGCCAGCTCGTCGCCGGTGTCGCCCACGAGATCAACACGCCGGTCGGCATCGCGCTGACGACCGCGACCTCGATGAGCTCCGAGGCGAAAGAGTTCGGCGATGCGGCCGCCTCGGGCCGCCTCCTGCGCTCCGAATTCGAGCGCTTCGTCGCCCGCATCAAGGAAGGCACGCAGCTTCTGCAGACCAATCTCAACCGCGCCGCCGAACTCGTTTATTCGTTCAAACAAGTTGCCGTGGATCAGACGAGCGGCGAACGGCGCACCTTCCCGCTCGACAGCTGGCTCAACGAACTTCTGACCTCGCTCGGCCCCGTGCTGCGCAAGACCGGCCATGAAGTGAAGATCGAATGCCGGGAAGGCCTGACAATGGACACCTATCCCGGCGCGCTGGCGCAGGTCGTCACCAATCTCGTGATGAACGCCGTCTCGCATGCTTATGACGAGGATCAGGCGGGCCATATGGTGCTGCGCGTCGAAGAGCAGCGGAGCGGCTGGCTGCGCATGACCTTCAAGGACGACGGCCGCGGCATTCCGCCGGAAAATCACGAGCGCATTTTCGAGCCCTTCTTCACCACGGGACGCGCGCACGGCTCGACGGGCCTTGGCCTTCACATCGTCTACAATCTCGTGACCAACAGCCTTCAGGGCCGCATCGATCTCGAAAGCGATGTCGGCAAAGGCACGACCTTCATTATCGACCTTCCGAAAAGCGTGGCTGATGCCGCGCCCCAGAAACACTTCGCAACCGCGTGAGACAGATTATGCTGAAAACATCGCTGTGCACTGCCGCGCTTTTTGCGGCGCTGACTTTCTCCGCCAACGCAAAGACCCTCGTCTTCTGCTCGGAAGGAAATCCGGAAGCGATCAATCCGCAGATCGTCACGACGACCACCGGCATGAATGCCGGCCGCCCGATCTTCAACAATCTCGTCGAGTTCGAACCGGGCACGACGGTCATCAAACCCTCGCTCGCCAAGACCTGGGAGATTTCGGCCGACGGCACGGAATATGTGTTCCATCTGCGCGAGGGCGTGAAGTTTCATTCCAACGCCGTGTTCAAGCCGACACGCACGGTCAATGCCGATGACGTGATTTTCTCGCTCGAGCGCCAGTGGAAGATGGATCATCCCTTCCACAATATCTCCGGCGCGAAATACGATTACTTCAAGGATATCGGCATGCCCGAAATCCTGAAGGGCATCGAGAAGATCGACGATATGACGGTCAAGATCGTACTGACGCGCGCCGAAGCGCCGTTCCTCGCCAATCTCGCGATGGACTTCAATGTCGTCCATTCGGCGGAATATGCCGATCAGATGCTGAAAGCCGGAACGCCGGAAAAGCTCGACACGGAACCCGTCGGCACCGGCCCGTTCCAGTTTGTCTCGTATCAGAAGGACGTTTCGATCCGCTACAAAGCCAATCCGGACTATTGGGCGGGCGTCCAGCCGATCTCAACGCTTGTGTTTTCGATTACGCCGCATGCGGGCGTTCGCCTCACAAAACTCAAAGCAGGCGAATGCCATGTCATGGCGTTCCCCGACCCGCATGATGTCGAGGCCATCAAGACCGAACCGAATTTGAAGCTGCTGAGCCAAGAAGGACTTAACATCGGCTATATGTCGCTCAATGTGACGAAGCCGCCGCTCGACAATCTCAAAGTGCGCCGCGCCATCAACATGGCGATCGACAAGGCCTCGATCATGGAAGCGGTCTATCGCGGTGCCGGCGTGATCGCGAAAAACCCGATCCCGCCGACCATGTGGTCCTATAATGACGACATCAAAGACTATCCTTACGATATCGAAGGCGCCCGCAAGCTGATGGCGGAGGCGGGGCTTTCCGGCGGGTTCGAGACCGATCTCTGGTACATGCCGGTGAGCCGTGCCTACAATCCCGACGGCAAGCGCGTCGCCGAACTCATCCAGATCGATCTCGCAAAGATCGGCATCAAGCTCAATCTCGTCACCTATCCGTGGGACGAATACCGCTCGAAGCTGCAGCAGGGCGAAGCGCCCATGGCGCTGTTCGGCTGGACCGGCGACAACGGCGATCCGGATAATTTCCTCAACGTGCTTCTCGGCTGCACCGCAGCGCGCATCGGCGGCAACAATGTCGCCAAATGGTGCGACAAGGACTACGACGAGCTCATCACCAGGGCGAAGGCGACGTCCGATCGCACCGAGCGCGAAAAGCTGTACCGCAAGGCGCAGGAGATCGTGAAGCGCGAGGCGCCCTGGGTGCCGATCGCCCATTCGGTCGTCTTCACGGCAACGCGTAAAAATGTCCAGAACTACAAGATGGACCCGCTCGGCCGTCATCCCTTCGAAGGCGTCGATCTCTCCGACGACTAGAAGAACCGCATCCCGGTCCCTATGTGCCATTCCATGGGGTGGCGCATAGGAGTCTCCAATATGAGCAAGACCGAAGGATCTGCCGTCTGGTCAGGCGGGATTAAAGACGGCAAAGGCGCCATCTCTACGAAAAGCGGCGCGCTCAAAGACTATCCCTATGGCTTTGCCAGCCGCTTCGAGGGCAAGCCCGGCACCAACCCCGAAGAACTGATCGGCGCAGCCCATGCGGGCTGTTTCACCATGGCGCTGTCTCTGATCCTCGGCGAGGCCAAGCTCACCGCCGAGCGCATGGAAACGAAAGCCGAAGTGACGCTGGAAAAAGTCGAGGACGGCTTTGCCATCACCGCCGTGCATCTGACATTGCGCGCCAAAGTTCCCGGCGCGGACGATGCGAAGTTTCAGGAACTTGCCGGCAAGGCCAAAGCCGGATGCCCGGTGTCGAAACTTCTCAATGCCGACATCACGCTTGATGCAAAGCTAGAGTCCTGATCAGAACATCGTCTCTTCGTATTTGACTTCGCCATCGACGCGCAGGCGCTTCAGCGCCGCGCGTCCGTTGTCGGACACCGCGACATCGACCTGGATGCGCTGGTCGTTGCGGAGCGTTTCGAGTTCGAGCCCCTCGCCTTCCGGCACGAAGAATTTCTCGAGATTGTAATCGACCGAGAGGACGCTGCAGTCCTTCTCGCAGCCCGAGGGCGTCGACCAGTACGAGATGTCGCCGCGGACCGCGATTTTGCCTTCCGGCTTTTCGCGCCACACGCCGACGGGTTTGTAGACCTCACCGTCCTGCGCAAGTTCGACATAAACCGGCGTCGAATAATCAAAATCGCTGTCGCCGCCGAGCTCGGCGAGATCGAGCTGCGACATCGGATAGGACAGGATCACGTAATCGCCGCGCAGAAAATCGCGCGGATCGACCGGGATCACGTTGAGCCGCACTTCCGTGCCGTTGGCGAGCTGCGAGGCGCGCGCGACGAGCATATAGCCGAGAAGACCCGCCTGAACGGCAAAGGCGATGGCAAAGCCCACAAGCGATGTGCGGCGGATCATGCTGCAGCTCCCGCGGTCTTTACTGCGAGCCGCTTATCGAGACGGAAGAGAAGGAAGGCGAGCGCAATGAAGAGGACGCCGCCGACGAGGAAGGCAAGAGCCGTGTCGATGAGGCTGCCGAGCGTCACCGCATAGAGGTAGAGAACCTCAGCACCGAAGGCAAACAGGCCGAGCTTGTTGCCGATGGGGTGGCCGGCATGGCCGAGCGATATCCACCACAGGGCGCCGAGAATGACGACCGTGCCGGCGGCAAGGCGGCCGCCGAAATCGTCCGCATCGTTCCAGAGGCCGATGCAGATCACGGCGCCGCCGAGCGCGGCGACCGCCGCGACATCGACAAAGCGCAGAGCACCGCGCTGCTGGGCCAGTCCGGCGAGAACGAGCGCCGCGACAAGGGACGCTACGGCAATGCCGATCCAGACCGTGTTGTCGCTGCCCGACGAGAACTCAAGCGCGACCTGCAGGAAACCCGCGGCGAGTATGAAGCCGCCGAGCGCCGGCGTCAGGAGATCGTGCCCCATCTTGATGGTGCGCGGGGCTTTGTCTTTCGGCAGCGTCGTCATCGCAAGACCCGCCGTCCATACGGTCAGCGCGATGCAGGCGAGCATCGCCATATAGCCCTGCGCGGGCCAGTTATAGGCCGAGCCGAGATGCATGGTGGTCACGACGATCCAGAAGCCGAGGGCAAGAATGGCGGCAACGCGCGCCATCCGGCTGTCGAGCCAGACGGCAATCGAGCCGCCGATGAGAACGGCAAGAAGACCGCCGAAATGCGGACCGATCTTGCTTTCAACCGTGACGACCCAGGTCCAGTAGACCGCGCCCGCGAGCGCCAGCACGGTGCCTGAGACGGAGCGTGTGAGCAGAGCGGCCGCCAGCGCGCCGACCAGCCAGAGCAGGATCGCATCCGCAAATTCGCCGGCCATATGATAGGTCTGGCCGACAAGGGCGATGCCGGCGGCGAACGCAAATCCGCCGAGCAGCACAGCCGCATCGGCAAAACGCGGCAGATTGCGGCTCTGCAGGAAAGCGCCGCCGCCATAGGCCGCGCCGATCAGCGCGACGAGAAGCAGGAAGCGGAAGAATCTCGGCATGTAGTCCCAGTTCGCCCCGACAAAGGCGAAGATGCCGAAACCGATGAGCAAGGTGCCGAGGACGGCGACCACCGCCGCAAGGCCAAAGCCCGGCGCGTGACCAGCCGGAAGCGAGGCCAGAATGGCCGCCTCGCCGTCTTTGGTGATCCAGCCCTTGTCGCGCCAGCCGGGAAGGTCCTCGGCAAGGCGCTTCTTATATTTTGAGTCGTTCATGGTGCGCGGGTGTAAGCGCCGCGCATTTCGCCAGTGTTTCACCCGCGTTTCGCGCGGTTTTATTTATCCGGCCTCTATTTGGCGTTTTTGGCGAGCCAGTCCTTCATCTCGGCGATCTCCTTCGTCTGCGCCTCGATGATCTGGCGGGCGAGCGCCTTGCGGCTTTCGTCCTTGCCGAATTTCAGCTCGGCCTCGGCCATATCGATCGCGCCCTGATGGTGCGGGATCATCATGCGGACGAAGTCGACATCCGGATTGCCCGAGGGCTTCACCGCGCCCATATCGACGCTCATTTTTTCATGCGCTTTCATCTGCGCCGCATAGGCCGGATCGCCCACAGGCGCCGCATGGCCGCCATGGGCGCCGTGATCTTGAGCGAAAGCAGTACCCGTCATGGCAAGACTGAGTGCGAAGACATATTTAAGCATAGGTGGTCTCCTTCCCGCTCCTTGATCTAAACCATGGACACGCTCCGCCAAGGCGGCTTTATGCCGTGGCGCGCCGTCTTGACCTTACCCTTGGGGCAAACACCATGTTTGCGGCGGGACGGACATACCCGCCGGTAAAGAGATGCACAGCCACGATCATAACGCCCATTCCTCCTGCTGCAGCGGCCACGCGACGAAACCACAGGCCGACACGGTGAAAGACCCGGTCTGCGGCATGGACGTGGATCCGCACACCGCCAGGCACCGGACAGAGCACCACGGCCGCCCTTATTATTTCTGCTCAGCGGGCTGCAAGGCGAAGTTCGAATCAGATCCCGAAAAATATCTCTCGCCGCGCGAGGCCGAGCCGGTGCGTCCGGGCGCGATCTATACCTGCCCGATGCATCCGGAGATCCGGCATGAAGGTCCCGGCTCCTGCCCGATCTGCGGCATGGCGCTCGAGCCGCTGGAGATCACGGCGGACGCCGAGCCCAATCATGAACTGATCGATTTCACACGGCGATTTTGGACCGGGCTTGTGCTGACGCTGCCCGTTTTCGTGCTGGAAATGGGCTCGCATCTGTTCGGACTTCGGCTTCTCGATCCGCAGACCTCGAGCCTCGTTCAGTTCGCGCTCGCAACACCGGTTGTTGCCTGGGCGGGCTTTCCGTTCTTTCAGCGGGCCCGGGCCTCGCTCGTCTCGCGCAATCTCAACATGTTTACGCTGATCGCGATGGGCACCGGCGTCGCCTGGATCTACTCGACTGTCGCGACCTTTGTCCCCGGTGTTTTTCCGGACACGTTCCGCGGCCATCACGGCGAAGTCGGCGTTTATTTTGAAGCCGCCGCCGTCATTACGGTTCTGGTTCTTCTCGGCCAGATTCTCGAATTGCGCGCCCGGGAAGCCACGGGCGGCGCGATCCGAGCTCTGCTCGATCTTGCGCCGAAAACCGCGCGCCGCATCCGCAGCGATGGCACCGATGAAGATGTCGCGCTCGACCGGATCGCCGCGGGCGATCTTCTGCGCGTCAGGCCGGGCGAGAAAGTGCCGGTCGACGGCGTCGTCACCGAGGGAAGATCGTCGCTCGATGAATCGCTCGTCACCGGAGAAAGCATGCCCGTGACGAAAGAGATCGGCATGCGCGTCATCGGCGGCACGTTGAACCAGACCGGCGCGCTTGTTCTCAAGGCCGAACATGTCGGCCGCGACACGGTTCTCGCGCGCATCGTGCAGCTCGTATCGGAAGCACAGCGCAGCCGCGCGCCGATCCAGCGCCTCGCCGATCAGGTTGCGGGCTGGTTTGTGCCTGCCGTCATTCTCGCCGCGCTCATCGCCTTTGCCACCTGGGCCGTGTTCGGGCCCGAGCCGCGCTTTGCCTACGGGCTTGTTGCAGCCGTGGCCGTGCTCATCATCGCTTGCCCCTGCGCCCTCGGACTTGCGACGCCGATGTCGGTCATGGTCGGCGTCGGCCGCGGCGCACGCGCCGGCGTACTGATCAAGAACGCCGCGGCACTCGAGCGTCTTGAAAAAGTCGACACGCTCCTGATCGACAAGACCGGCACGCTGACCGAAGGCAAGCCTGCCGTCATCGCCATCCGCACCATTGAGGGCTTCGACGAAAACGAAATCCTTCGGCTTGCCGCAAGCGTTGAGCGCGCGAGCGAACACCCGCTCGCCTCCGCCATCGTCAAAGCCGCCTCCGACCGCAAACTCGCGCTGTCCGATGTTCAGGGGTTCGATTCGCCCGTCGGCAAAGGCGCGCTCGGTACGGTCGGCGGAAAATCCGTCGCCATCGGCCATGCGGCATTTCTCAAAGAAGGAAATGTCGATACGGCACCGCTGGCCGAAGAAGCCGATGCGCTGCGCCGTGAGGGCGCGACGGCGATCTTTATCGCTATCGATGGCCGTCCGGCAGGGATACTCGCGATTGCCGACCCGGTGAAAGCGACGACGCCCACCGCGCTGAAAGATCTGCGCGCTCAGGGTCTGCACATCGTCATGCTAACCGGCGACAACCAGACGACCGCCAAAGCCGTGGCAAGCAAGCTCGGGATCGACGAAGTGCGCGCGGAGGTTCTGCCGGATCAGAAGAGCCGCATTGTTCGCGAGTTCCGCGACAAAGGCCGCGTGACGGCCATGGCCGGCGACGGCGTCAACGATGCGCCCGCGCTTGCCGAGGCCGATGTCGGCATTGCCATGGGTACCGGCACCGATGTCGCCATCGAAAGCGCCGGAATCACGCTTCTCGGCGGCGATCTTGCCGGAATCGTCAAGGCGCGGCGCCTGTCGGAGGCCGCCATGGCCAATATCCGGCAGAACCTGTTTTTTGCGTTTGTTTATAATGCCGCAGGCATACCCATCGCCGCCGGCGCCCTATATCCGCTCTTCGGCGTTGTCCTTTCGCCGGTCATCGCGGCAGCGGCCATGGCCCTGTCATCGGTTAGCGTTATCGGGAACGCATTGAGACTGCGTTCACTGCATCTCTGATCCTCTTGATACGGCATGGCGATTGCTTGTTTCAGGAGACTGAAACGGGAAAGATGGGTATGGAAGGCAGCGTTTGAGCCTTTCGCCCGACATGGTGGTTGCAAGGGAGCGCAATGCTGCAGACCAACACGGCCGGCACATCGGACTACGAACAGGCCATTGCCGAGGCCAAAGCCGCCATCATTGCCAAAATGACCCTTTCGGTCGGCAAGGACCCCGGTTACGCGACTGATCGCGACTGGTTCGTGGCGACCGCTCTCGCGGCCCGCGACCGCGTCACCCACCGCTTCCTCGGCGGTAAAAGGGCCAGCAAGGCCGACGGCAAAAAGCGCGTCTATTATCTCTCCCTCGAATTCCTGATCGGCCGGCAGCTCACCGACGTTCTCTATAATTTCGAGCTCTACGACATTTTCCGCGCCGCGCTCGGCGATCTCGGCGTCGATATCGAACGCGTGCGCGAAGCCGAACCCGATGCCGCGCTCGGCAATGGCGGTCTCGGCCGTCTCGCCGCCTGCTTCATGGAAAGCATGGCAACGCTCGGCATCCCCGCTTACGGCTACGGCATCCGCTACGATCACGGGCTTTTCCGCCAGGTCATCAAGGACGGCTGGCAGCAGGAATTTCCGGAGACCTGGCTGGAGAACGGCACGCCTTGGGAGTTTCTGCGCTCCGACGTCACTTACGACATCCGTTTCGGCGGCTCGGTCGAAACGAAAACGGTCAACAACGTCCCGCGCTTCATCTGGCATCCGAGCGAAGTCGTACATGCCGTGGCGTATGATACGCCAATCGTCGGCTGGCGCGGTTCCAATGTGAACCCGCTGCGCCTGTGGTCGGCGCGCGCCGCGGATCCGATTGCGCTGTCGCTCTTCAACAAAGGCGACCATGTCGGCGCCCTGTCCGATCAGGCGCGCTCGGCGGCGATCTCGAAAGTTCTCTATCCGAGCGATGAGACGGCCGCCGGCCAGGAGCTGCGCCTCAGGCAGGAATATTTCTTCGTCTCCGCCTCGCTGCAGGATCTCATCAACCGCCACATCCGCATTTACGGCGATCTTTACTCGCTGCCCGACCGCGCGGCGATCCAGCTCAACGACACGCATCCGGCAGTCGCTATCGCCGAGATGATGCGCATCCTGCTGGACGATCACAATCTGCGCTGGGACGAAGCCTGGCGCATCACATCGAGCACGTTCTCCTACACCAATCACACGCTGCTGCCGGAAGCGCTGGAAACCTGGCCGCTACCGCTGTTCGAGCGGCTTTTGCCGCGGCATCTGCAGATCATCTACTTCATCAACAATCTGCATCTCGAAGCGACGAAGAAGAATTTCCCGAACGAGCCGGAGCTTCTGTCTTCCGTCTCGATCATCGACGAGCGCGACGGACGGCGGCTGCGCATGGGCCAGCTTGCCTTCATCGGGTCGCACACGATCAACGGCGTTTCGGCGCTGCACACCGATCTGATGAAGGAAACGACCTTCCGCGATCTCAACCGCGTCTACCCCGGCCGCATCCAGAACAAAACCAACGGCATCACCTTCCGCCGCTGGCTGCAGCAATCCAATCCGGGGCTGACGAAACTTCTCTGCGAGGTCTGCGGCGAGGAAGTTCTCGACAAGCCTGAACTCATCAAGCGGCTCGAAGAGCATGCCGACGATCCGGCGCTGCAGCAGCGCATCGCCAAGATCAAACGAGCCAACAAAGTCGTGCTGTGCAAGATCGTCACCGACCGCCTTGGCTTCCGTGTGGAAGCGGATTCGCTGTTCGACGTGCAGATCAAGCGTCAGCACGAGTATAAGCGCCAGCTTCTCAATCTGCTCGAAACCGTCGCTCTTTATGATGCGATCCGCTCGAACCCCACGGCGGACTGGGCACCGCGCGTCAAGATTTTCGCCGGCAAGGCTGCCGCGAGCTATGTCGCGGCAAAGCTCATCATTAAACTCGCCAACGATATCGCCAAGACCGTCAACAACGATCCGAGCGTTCAGGGCAAGCTGAAAGTCGTCTTCCTGCCGAACTACAATGTGTCGCTGGCGGAGAAGATCATTCCTGCCGCCGATCTCTCCGAGCAGATTTCGACCGCCGGCATGGAAGCGTCGGGCACCGGCAATATGAAGCTTGCGCTGAACGGCGCACTGACCATCGGCACGCTCGACGGCGCCAATATCGAGATCAAGGACAATGTCGGCGACGACAACATCTTCATCTTCGGGCTCACCGCTGCCGAAGTCGAAGAGAGAAAGCGCGCCGGCGCGCCGACGGCCACCGACAATATCGCTGCCTCGCCGATGCTGCGGCAGGTGCTGGATGCGATCGGCGGCGGCGTCTTTTCGCCCGACGATCCGAACCGCTTCAAGCCGATCATCGACGGGCTGCGCAGCCAGGACCGTTACATGCTGACCGACGATTTCGACTCGTACTGGGCCGCACAGCGGCGCGTCGACGAATTGTGGAACCAGCCGGAAAAATGGACCCGCGCGGCCATCGTCAACATCGCCAATATGGCGTGGTTCTCGTCCGACAGGACGATCGCCGAATATGCCGAGCAGATCTGGAAAGTGCCGGTTTAATCCTGCGCTGATCGCCCAGCGCAGGATTTAAGAATTACCGGTCTCTGTTGGCGACGAAACGCGCGGCTTCGCGCAGCGTTGCCGCCTTTTCGCCGAAGCCCTCAAGCGCGCCTTCGGCTTCATGGACGAGATCGCCGAGGCGCTTCCTCGCTGCGTCCTTGCCCCAGAGCCGCACAAGCGTGCCCTTGCCCATCGCCGCGTCTTTGCCGGTCGCTTTGCCGACCGTCGCGGCATCGGCCTCTTCGTCCAACAGGTCGTCAGCGATCTGGAAAGCCTGGCCGAGTGCGCGACCATAGCGGCCGAGCTGTTCGCGTTCGGCTTTGCTGGCGCCGCCGATGATCGCGCCCATATCGACACCCGCCATCAGCAGCGCGCCGGTCTTCATCGCCTGAAGACGCAGGATCTGCTTGTCGTCGAGCTGAAGCGGCTTGCCGTCCGGATGGAAGCGGCCTTCGGCCTCGAGATCGAGAAGCTGACCGCCGACCATGCCGCCGAGGCCTGAGGCGCGGGCGAGCGTTTTGACCAGCGACACGCGGACCAGAGGATCGGCCGAGGTCGGCTCGTCGGCGAGAATGTCGAAGGCGTAGGTCAGAAGCGCATCGCCGGCGAGGATCGCCGTCGCTTCATCATATTTCTTGTGCGTCGTCGGTTTGCCGCGGCGCATATCGTCATTGTCCATCGCCGGCAGATCGTCATGGACGAGGCTGTAGCAATGTACGCATTCGATGGCGGCGGCGGCGCGCAGGACGCCCTCACCCTCTTTGCCGAACAGCTTGGCCGTCTCTATAACAAGGAAGGGCCTCAGCCTCTTGCCGCCGGCCAGCGCCGCATAGGTCATGCTGTCAGTGACGCGCGCCGGGCGGAGAATCTCGCCCGGAAGAGTCTTTTCGCCAAACAGGTCCAGCATGACCTTATCGACCGTTTTGGCCGCGTCGGTGAGCTGCGTCGCAAAGTCCGCTAGTTTCAAGTCCTCACACCTTTCGGATCATCTTGGCCCAATGGTAGACACAATTGGGTCCCAGAGGGGCCCGCGCGGGCATCTGGCTCGCGGGCAACTTGGCTGAATGGCCAATGTGATGGCAATACCAGCCCCTTCATAACATTAATTCTAATCCCCCACCCCGGTCTGGCGGAGTAGCGCAAATGCGGAAATTGGGCGAGCGCATTCTTTTGACCACCGCGACGCTGTGCGCGCGGCGGCCCTGGCTCGTTATTGGCGTCAGCGCGGCCATCACGGTGCTCGCCGGCTGGTATTCGACCAAGCTCGGGGTCGATACCTCGACCGACAACGTCCTGGCCCATTCCCTGCCCTTCAAGCAGCATGACGCCGAATACCGGAAGGACTTTCCCAAGAAAGAAAGCTCCCTCGTCATCATCGACGGCCCCACAGGGGCCGATGCCGACAGCGCAGCCGACAATCTTGCGGTCCGCCTGAAGGCCCGCCCGGAGCTGTTCTCCGACGTCGAAGTACCTGGAACTGCAGAGTTTTTTACCAATAACGGCCTTCTGTACCTCGCCCCCGACAAGCTCCAGAACCTGCTCGGCCAGATCACCGGCGCGAAGGATCTCCTGACCTCCTTTGCCCGCGACCCCAGCCTTAGGGGCGTTGCCGATACCGTCTCGGACCAGGCCTCGTCCCGGAACAGCGAACAGGCGACCCGCCTCTACACCCAGCTCGGCGAGACGGCCACGGCCCGGGCCAATGACGAGGAACAGACGGTCGACTGGGTCTCGGTCCTCAATTTCGAGCGCCCCGGATCGCGGCCGGGCACCCGCCGTTTCGTCCTCGCCAAGCCCCTCCTCGACAACACCTCGCTCGACCGCGCCGGCCCCGCCCTCAACGCGCTCAACGAAGAGATCAAAGGAGTGCTCGAGGAAGAAACCCAGGGCATCAAGGTGCAGGTCACGGGCGATCCGTCGCTGCGCCAGCAGGAACTGAACGATGCCTTCAAGGGCGCGGTCGCCGCGTCCAGCCTGTCCTTCATTCTCGTCGCGCTCAGCCTCATCATCGGCATCCGTTCGGGCCGGCTGATCGTGACGCTCCTCATCGTGCTCGTGATCGGCGGCGTCTGGACGACGGGGCTTGCTGCTCTTTTCGTCGGCAATCTCAATCTCATCTCGATCGCCTTCATGGTGCTGTTCTTCGGCCTCGGCGTCGACTTCGGCACGCATATGGGCCTTCGCTTCCTCGAAGAACGCAAAAACGGCTTGCCCTTTGAGGGTGCGCTGAAGGCGTCGATGATGGAGGAAGCGCCCTCCATCGGTCTCTCGACGCTGTGCGCGGCGCTCGCCTTCCTGTCCTTCGTGCCGACGACCTATACCGGCCTTGCCGAGTTCGGCATCATTTCGGCGCTCGGCATGGTCGTCGCGTTTGTCGTGACGTTCACGCTGCAGCCGGCGCTGATGTCCGTCATGCCGCCGAAAGTGCCGAAATGGGGTAGTTACAATATCGGCGTCGGCGCCTTCATCAAGCGTCACCATATGGCGATCCTCGTCGTCTCCGCTCTCGTCACGGTCGGCGCGCTTTATGCGGCGAAGGATGCCCGGGTCGACGTAAACCCCCTTAATTTGCAGGATCCGAAGGCGCCGCCGGTCGTCGCCTATCGCGATCTTGCCAAGGATCCGGCGACCTCGCCCTATTCGCTGAATGTCGTCGCCGCCGATCAGGCCGATGCCGCGGCGCGCATCAAAAAGCTCGAAGTCATTCCCGGCGTGAAGAAGGTCGCGACCGCAAACGATTTCCTGCCCCAGGATCAGGAACCGAAGATTCAGGCGATCGAGCGTGCGGCCCGCACACTCGGCCCGGCCTTCATGACGGGTGAACCGCGCCCGGCACCGAACGATGCGCAACTGCGCCAGGCGTTCGCGAGCATCCTTGCCGCATCCGAACGCGCCGCCGACACCGCGCCCGAAGGCTCTGATCTCAAGACCGCGGCGGAAGCCTTCCGCGACGGCATGAAAGAGTTCGCGGAGAAGAAGGGCAGCGAGCCGGAAGCTCTGCAGGTCCTGCAGGAAGCTTTTGTCGGCTCGCAGACCGACATCGTCGACGGCCTGCGCTCGCGCCTGTCGCCGAAAGTCGTGACGCTCGCCGACCTCCCGGCGGAAGTGCGCGACGACTGGGTAACGGCCAATGGCCGCCTGCGTCTTCAGATTCAGCCGGACAGCGATATCGGCTCGCCGGAAGCTCTTGAAGACTTCGCCAACAAAATCTCCGCCGTCGAGCCGACGGCGACCGGCGTTCCGGCCAGCATCACAGGCGCGGGCAATGCCATTCAGTGGTCGTTCGCCGAAGCGATCGTTTACACCGTCATCGCGATCGCGCTCATCGTCGCCTTCCTGCGGCGCCGGCTGTCCGATGTGCTCCTGATCCTTGCCCCGCTCGCGGTCGCCTCGATCTGGACGGTGGGTGCCGCGGCCCTGCTCGACCTGCCCTTTAACTTTGCCAACGTTATCGTCATCCCGCTGCTGATCGGCCTCGGTGTCGCGGGCAGCGTGCATATCGTCGTCCGTGCACGCGAATTGGCCCATGAAAACAAAGGCAAAAAGCTGAAAGACCGGCTCGACGTCCTCGATACGTCGACCTCTCTGGCGGTTCTGGTGGCCCAGCTGAACACGGTTGCAGCCTTCGCCACACTCGCCATTTCCCACCATCAGGGGCTATACAGCATGGGTCTTCTGCTGGGGCTCTCGATCCTTCTTGTGGTGATCGTCTGTCTCGTCGTGCTGCCTGCGGGCATGATCGCCCTGCACCGGCCCGGCGTGATTGCAGAAGAGCTGGAAGCCGCGCCCGTCAAAGCTTCCCGTAAAAAGAAAGCGTAAGGACAGGCTCGGGAAGACATGGCAAAAGTTCTGGTGACCGGCGGCTGCGGATTTGTAGGCCGCCATCTCGTGGAAGAACTCGCCCGGCGCGGCGACGAAGTCCGCGTCATCGATATCTGCGAGCCGCCGCGCTTTGCCGACGGCGTCGAATACCGCCGCACGTCGATCCTCGATCCGGCCGGCGTCGAAGACGCGCTCGACGGGATCGATCGTCTGTACCACATCGCCGGCATCGCCCATCTGTGGACCTCAAAGCGCAAGAATTTCGACGACATCAACCGCCGCGGCGCCGAGACCGTGATCGGCGCGGCGATCCGCAAGGGCACGCCGCGTATCGTCCATTGCTCGACGGAATCGATCCTTCTGCCGCGCCGCCGTAACGGCCATGCGGTCAGCGAAGATCACGTCCTGCCGCTGAAGGATCTGCCCGGCCCCTATACGCGCTCGAAATATCTCGGCGAGCAGGCAGCCTTGCAGGCGGCGCGCGCCGGCGCCGATCTCGTCGTCGTCAATCCGACCGTTCCGGTCGGCGCGGGCGATGCGAACATGACGCCGCCGGCGATGATGATGGCGCTGTTCCTGAAGGGCGGCACGCCCTTCTTCCTCGATTGCATGCTCAATCTCGTCGATGTGCGCGATGTGGCGCAGGGCATTGTGCTGGCGGGCGACAAAGGCCGCGCCGGGGAACGCTATATTCTCGGCGGCGAGAACGTCGCTTTGCGCGAGCTGCTGAAACTCCTCGAACGGGAGTCCGGACGCAAAATGCCAAAGCGCACGATCCCGGGCAGCATTGCACTGACCGCCGGAATTGTGGGCGATCTTATTTCCCGGGTGACCAAGAAAGAGCCGCCGGCGACGCGCGAAGGCGTGCTCCTTGCTCTGCGCTCCGCGCCCTTCGACAGTTCGAAGGCCCGCCGCGAGCTCGGCTATGAGCCGCGCCCGGTCGAGGAGGCGCTGCGTGAGGAAATGGCCTGGCTCATCGACCGGCACGCCCCGACGAATAAAAGCGACGGTAAACGCGAGCTGCCAAGCTTTCGACATGAAGCCGGGGTTAAGTCGCAGAACTAGCTTGTCTTTGCGGGGAATAGAGATGAAGCGGTTTCTCTTCGCCTTCGGCGTCTTCTTGCTGGCTGCCCAGGCCGCATCGGCTCAGACTGCGGGCTCGACCGCGACGGTTATTATTACCGTCCATGGCGTCGAGGTCGGCAAAGGCTCGGTCAGCGTCGGCATCTGCGATACCGGCCTTGGCGGCGATCACTGCCCCGTCGGCGGCAAACAGGATTCGACGGCCGAGACCCTCGAATTCGTCTTCCAGAACATTCCGGCCGGCTCTTACGCTTTCGGCAGCCACCAGGACGTCAACAAGAACGGCCAGCGTGACGAGAACTTCCTTGGAATGCCCAAGGAGCCGGTCGCTCTCAGCAACAACGCTCTGGAAAAGATGATCCCAACCTTCGCCGATGCCCAGGTCGCCGTACTCGCGGGGCAGGAGAATCGGATCGATATGCAGCTTCAGATGTATGGAGCGAAGAAGGCTAAATCGGCCAACGCTCAGTAAAAATCCCATCAGGGTCTTGGGCCGTTTCGAATTAACGATCCAAGCCTTTCAAAACATGGCAGTTTTGCCACACCTTCCCGTTTTGTACTATTTGGCCTGATCTTTCTCCTAAGAGGACGATCTCTCTCGTGCCATATTTCCGGCTATAACCATGGGGCTGAAATCCTGTTGTCCAAGCAGGATTTCTTTGTTTTGAAGCGGTCGAAAATTTCGAACCGATCGAGACGGAGAACAGACCAATACGCAGTGGTGGGGCAACTGGTCGCGGAATGCGATCTCACCCCCTCTGGCACAGGTCTGGCATGATGGATTTTGTATACGTAGAGGGTTGAGTCCGCGTGGGGGCGACGCTCATCCCAGTCTCGGCTTCCTGCCGAGCATCCAGACCGGTCTGCGGCCGGTGCTGGTCATCCAAGGACAGCGCTAAAAGCGCATAGGTTTAGGAAGGAGCCGCTTGTGGGCATCCCGCTGAAACAGATCATCGACGTCGGCAGCTATATCGTAAAGAAAGAGCTGTCCGGCACCAAGCGCTACCCCCTCGTGCTGATGATGGAGCCCCTGTTCCGCTGCAATCTTGCATGCGCGGGCTGCGGCAAGATCGATTATCCCGATGAGATTCTGAACAAGCGCATCTCCTATGAAGATGCGATGGACGCGGTCGACGAATGCGGTGCGCCGGTCGTCGTGATCGCCGGCGGCGAGCCGCTGATCCACAAAGAGCTTCCGCAGATCGTGCGCGGCATCATGGCGAAGAAGAAATACGCCATCGTCTGCACCAACGCGATCCTGCTCGAAAAGAAGATGGATGAATACGAGCCGAGCCCGTACTTCACCTGGTCGATCCATCTCGATGGCGACAAGGAAATGCACGACAAGTCGGTGTGCCGTAACGGCATCTACGACAAGGCCGTGGCTGCGCTCAAAGAAGCCAAGCGCCGCGGCTTCCGCGTCACCATCAACTGCACCTTCTTCCAGAATGCCGATCCGGAGCGTGTTGCGACCTTCTTCGACGAAGTGACCGCGCTCGGCGTCGACGGCATGACGGTGTCGCCCGGCTACGCTTACGAGCGCGCGCCGGACCAGAAGCACTTCCTGAACCGCCAGACGACGAAGAACATCTTCCGCACGGTCTTCGCGAAGGCCAAGGGCAAAGGCTGGCAGTTCAACCAGTCGACCATGTTCCTCGACTTTCTCGCGGGCAATCAGAGCTATTCGTGCACGCCGTGGGGCAATCCGACCCGCACCGTATTCGGCTGGCAGAAGCCCTGCTACCTCCTCGGCGAAGGCTATGCAAAGACCTTCAAGGAGCTGATGGAAGACACGAACTGGGACAATTACGGCGTCGGCAATTACGAAAAGTGCGCCGACTGCATGGTCCATTCGGGCTTCGAAGCGTCGGCCGTGCGCGACACGATCCGCCGTCCGTGGAAGGCGGCGATGGTCTCGCTGTTCGGCATCAAGACGACCGGCCCGATGGCGCCGGAAATCCCGCTGACCAATCAGCGTCCCGCCGAATACGTCTTCTCGCGCAACGTCGCGCAGCAGCTTGAGACGATCAAGACGAACAACAAGTCGACCTCGGTCGACGACGAGGACCATCAGGATCTGATGCGCACGCCCGATCCGGTCACGGGCAAGCCGTCGGTTCCGACCTCGAACGTGTCGTCCGCCGCCTAACCGGCGCCCGATCGAAATTGAAAAGCCCGGCTTCGAGCCGGGCTTTTTTATTTGGCGAAATCGTATTTGGCGCGGTTGCGGGCCCGGAAGACCTTGTCGCAGCGACCGGCGCCGATCGCGTCCGCCAGCGCCCTGTGGGCGCGGGTGAAGGTCGTCTTGAGGAGGTCGGTTGCTTCCTCGGCGCCCTCGCCGATCTCTTCAGCGGTGGCGCGAAACGCTTTCAGCCGCCGCCGCGCCATGTCCTCTATCCGGCCCGCATCGTCGACATTGGCCGAATAGAGCAGCGCCCAGTCCGCCGCCCCGCCATAGGATTGAAACAGCAATTTGCTGTCCCGCTGATCGGGATCGGTCGAAAAGCCGATGCGGATCAGCTCTTTGGACAGCGAGCCTGCGATGTAGACGAGACCGGCCGTCGAAAATCGCTTCTGATCGGCAAGCTTTGAGATATCGCACTGCACGCAATGTCCATGCAGCGTGCGGAGACGGTGTCCACGCATGCAAGCCGCTGCCAATACAATGGATTTGCCTGCCGCTTTGGCGTGCTCGCCACGTTCGAGTTGCGATTCCCCTCGCCCGTCGTAGACGTCGTTGGGCGTCAGCCGCTGCGATCGCAAGAACGCGTTCTCTTTCGACGTCAGCATTGCAGTGCCGCCGAGTTCGACCTGAGAGTGTCCTCAGTATTGTTTGGATGCGCGTTTTCGTAAAGCCCGCTTCGCTCACGCCTTGGCGAAGGCGGCTTTCAGCACTTTGCCGGCCCGCCCGAGAACGCCGAAGGCGGTGTGCGAGGTACGGGCAAGCTTCAGAAGATCAAGGATCTGTTCGGGCTCGCGGCTGAGGCTGCGGAAGACGCCTTTGTAGGAGATCGAGCCGTCCTCGTTCAGCGCTTCATTGACGAGCGGCGGCAGGCTATCCGAGGCCGGATCGCAGACGACGCGCACCGCGCCGAACGGCAGCTCATGCGCGTCCGCGTAGTCGGAGGCGATATGCGATTCCATATCGACGACGGCCGCGCCCGTCTGGGCGCGGGCCGCGCTTTTTGATCGGGGATCGACGAGCGCGATTTCGGCGCCGGCAACGGTCGCACGGAGCAGCTTTACACGGGCGACTTCCGACAGCGCCCGGATCAGGGCATCGGCCAGCGAGCGGTCGGTCATCCGGCGGAAATCGGGAGAGATGATCGCATCGGCCACGACGACATGGCCGGTCTCGAGCGCGGGGTTGAGGCCACCGGCAATGCCGAAGCTGATGACGGCGGTGATGCCCCTCGGGTCCTGACGCGCCAGGAGCGTCCGCAGACGCTCCGGCGAGCCGCCGCTGCAGACCGTCACAACGCCGGGTCCGGCCGCGAGCTTTGCTTCGCGGGCGACGCCGGTAACGACCAGCACGGGCATGCCGTTACATGCCGAACTGGGTGGCCGGGCTGTTGCCCTGTTTCAGATTGCGGTAGCGCGCCATAGCCCACAGCGGAAAGAATTTCGCATAGCCGTGATAGCGCAGATAGAAGACGCGCGGGAAGCCGCCGCCTGTGAAGAACTCTTCCGGCCACAGGCCGTCTTCGTCCCGCTGGGTCTCTGCCAGCCACGCAACGCCCCGGGCCACAGCCGGATGGTCGTTCTCGCCGGCCGCCTGGAGAGCCAGGATCGCCCAGGCCGTCTGGGACGCGACCGACGGCGCGGGCTCATAGCCCTTATAGTCCAGCTTATAGCTGTCGCAGTCCTCGCCCCAGCCGCCGTCCGGGTTCTGTATGGACACAAGCCAGTCAACGCCGCGGCGCATGACCGGCGCGTCATGCTGCACGCCCGCGGCGTTCAGAGCGCACATCGACGACCAGGTGCCGTAGACATAGTTGACGCCCCAGCGGCCGAACCAGGAACCGTCATTCTCCTGCTCGGCGATCAGATAATCGACGCCGCGCTTCAGAACCTCGCTCGTCTCGATCGTCTCACCGAGCTGGGCAAGCATCGACACGCAGCGCGCCGAGACATCCGAGGTCGGCGGATCGAGCAGCGCGCCGTGATCGGCGAAGGGAATGTGGTTGAGGTAGTAATATTTGTTGTCGGCGTCGAAAGCGCCCCAGCCGCCGTCATCGGACTGCAGACCGTGAATCCATTCGCGCGCGCGCTCGATGCCGGCATCGTAATCGGTGCCCGCAACGCGGCCCTTCACGCGGTCCATGCCCATGACGACGACAGCGGTGTCGTCGACATCCGGGTAATGCGGGTTCGCATACTGGAACGCCCAGCCGCCCGGACGCACATCCGGACGCGCCGCCGCCCAATCGCCCTTCACGTCCAAAATCTGATGCGGCTTCAGCCAGTCGAGCGCGACATGCGCCGCCTTCTCCGCTTCCGGGCTTCCGGCTTCGAGCAGCGCATGGCTGACGAGCGAGGTATCCCAGATCGGCGAGAGACAGGGCTGGCAGTAAGCTTCGTGATCTTTGACGACGAGCAGCTTCTCGATGGATTTGCGTGCAATGACGACGCGTGGATCGTCCGCCGGAACGCCGAGCACATCGTACATTTCCAGCGCATTGACCATGGCCGGGAAGATGGCGCCGAGGCCGTCTTCGCCGTTCAGACGCTCATCGACAAACGCGACGGCCTTTGCGATCGCGCGCTCCTGCGGCCCTTTCGGGAAATAGGGCACGACGAACTTCAGCACCTTGTCGAGCGAGATGAAGAACTTCTTCCAGTACCATTTCTGGTGCGCGCCGCCGAAGGACCACGTCTTCATCTCGAAAGGCGGTTCGACGAAGAGTTCGGCGATGCCGATCTTCTTGGCGTTTTTTGCCAGCGGCTTTTTTAGCATCAGCACGAAAAGCGGCACCATGACGGTGCGCGCCCAGTACGACACCTTGTCGAGATGGAATGGAAACCATTTCGGCAGGAGCATGATTTCGACCGGCATGGTCGGGACTGCGGCCCACGGCACCTGGCCGTACAGCGCGAGAAGAATGCGGGTGAAGACGTTGCTCTTGGCCGCGCCGCCGTAAGCGAGGATCGCCTCGCGGGCGCGTTCCATATGAGGCGCGTTGATGTCGTCACCGATCATCTTCAGCGCGAAATAGGCCTTCACGCTGGCGGAAATATCGAAGGCGCCGTTGTGGAAGAGCGGCCAGCCGCCATGCGCGCCCTGGATGCGGCGAAGATAAATCGCGATCTTGCGCTCGAGTTCGGCCGCGACCGGCTCGCCGCGGTAATGGCGCATCAGCACATATTCGGACGGGATCGTCGCATCGGCTTCGAGCTCGAAGCAGAAATGACCGTCAGGCTTGCGGTACGACAGCACGCCGTCCGTCGCAGACGCGATGCGGCGATCGAGCTCGTCGAGCGGGATACCGGACAGATTGCGGAGGGGCGTCGCGTCGTTCAATGCGGCCACCTCACGCGGCCGCGCCGGACGTCGCCTGCGCTGTTTCGAGAACGGCGCGCGCCGCGGCATTGCCGGAACGCACGGCGCCTTCCATGCAGGCCGGCAGGCCCGTCGCGGTCCAGTCGCCGGCGAGGAAGAGATTGCCGAACTGGGTTTTCGGACCCGGGCGCTTCTTCGCTTCGCTCGGAATGGCGGCGAAGGTCGCGCGGCGTTCGCGGTTGATCTGCCACGGCGGCAGTTCTTCCGGCAGGCCCGTGATCTTCGAGACTTCCGCCCAGACCTTGCGGGCAAGATCTTCGCGGTCGTGATGCATCCATTCGTCGGCAGCCGAGATCGTCACCGACATATGGTCCTCATAGGAGAAGAGCCATTCGGTGATCGAGTTGACGACGCCTAGATACATCGGATGGCCGGCGGGCGGCGCAATCTTGAAATGGACGTTGACGATCGCCTTGAACTTTTCCGGCGTAATCAGACCCGGCACATAGGATCGGGCAACAACCGGCGGGGCGGCGAGAATGACGATATCGTCCGGACCGACGACAATCTTCTCGTCGCCGAAATCCAGCGCCGCAGCGCGCTGGCCGTCGTAATCGACGCCGCGCAGCGTGCGTCCATACGAGAAGCTCGCGCCGCGCGCCGTCAGATATTTGATGGCCGGATCGATATAGGCCGAGGACATGCCCTGATGGGCGATGATCGGTTTGCAGGCGGCGCCGCCGCCGCCAAAAGTTTCCTTGAACAGCGTGATCGCCATCTGCGCATCGGCTTCCGCCGGCTCGACATTCAGCGCAGCCAGCATCACCGGACGCCACAGACGCTCATAGAGCGAGGTCTTGGTGTTCATCACCTCGCCGACGAGCTTCGACTGGTTGATGGCGCGCAGAAGCCCAAGCGGCGCAAGATAATCGGTGGGCTTCGAACCCGGCACGCGGCGCTTGGTGTCGAGAATCCACCACGGCACGCGGCTCGAATTCGGACGCAGCGTCCAGCGCTCGCCGGAAGCGAGATCGGCGAAGGGAATTTCCGCCTCGCACTGGGTCATCTCTTTAAGCCCGTCGATCTTCTTCAGATAGCGGACGGCGGCCCAATTGCCGGACAGGAGAAGATGCGAGCCGTTGTCGACGGTGATGTTCAAAACCGTGTCGACGAAGGAGCGGCAGCGGCCGCCCGCCGCTTTCGCGGCTTCATAGAAGCGGATGTCCTTGTAGCCGGCGTCCGTGAGATCCACCGCCGCGGACAGACCGCCGAGACCCGCACCGACAATATGAACCGTGCCTGCCATCTCAAAAGACTCCGTATCTCAGATAGGCGCCGACAAGACCGATCTTGTTCACGCGCACCCGCTTGCGCGGCGCCGCCCAGCCCTGCGCCATCAGGCGCTTCAGAACGCTGTGATAGGCCGCGCCCATCAGGCGGGGCGCCTTGACCGCATCGCGGGGGGCATCCGCCATGATTTCGTCGGCCTCGCCGAAATGCGCTTCCGCCCGCGCCGCGACGATGCGGCAGACGGCGTCGAGCGCCGGATCGGCAAGAACGGCGGCCGGATCGGAAAGATCGGCCGCAACCTTTGCTTTCTCCAATTCTTCCCTCGGAAGATAAAGGCGTCCTATCGCCGCGTCTTCATCAAGGTCGCGCAAGATATTGGTCAATTGAAGGGCGCGGCCAAGATGATGAGACAGGGCATCGCCCGTCGCCGAATCGAGGCCGAATACCCTGGATGACAGGCGGCCGACTGCGCAGGCCACTCTATCTACATACAAATCAAGGGTTTTCCAGTCCGGAGCGATCACAGGCTGGCCGACATCCATTTCCATGCCGTCGATGACCGCATGAAAATCCTCGCGCCTAAGACCATATTCCTTGGTGGGACCGAGCAGGAAGCCCGCCTGCCCCGCAGGGGCCGCGCGGAACAGGGCGTTGATATCGGCCCGCCACTGGTTCAGCCCGGCCCGCTTTTCCTCCTCAGTGCCGCCCTCATCGGCGATATCGTCGACTTCCCGGCAGAAGCGGTAGATCGCGTACATCGCGTCCCGCTTCTCCTGAGGGAGGATTTTCATGGCGATATAGAAAGAGGAGCCCGAGGCCTTGGCCTCGTGGGTCGCTACAGTCTCTTCAGCCGCGCTCATCGCGCCTCTCCCCAGATCGAGCCGGCCCTGGCCGAGCGGAACAGCCGTACAAGCAGCGTGCCAGCGGCCGAGGCCAGGGCGGTCGCTGCAAAACCGGCCTTCGAGAAGTGCACTTTTTCGCTTAACGGATCGCGTACTTTCAGGCCCGCCGTCAGGGTGACGGCCAGGCGGTGAATCGCCGAGATTTCGAGCGCCAGGCGCGTATCGGAAATCGCCACGATCAAAGATTTTCCTTCGTTCAGAAGCTCTTCGCAGCGGACGGCCAGTTCGCGGATGACTGCCAGAAGCTCGGGCGTTGCCTTATCGCCGCCGAGGTCCTCATAGCGCGCACCGTGTTTCCGCATGATGTCATCGGGCAGATAGACGCGATCGAGGGTCTTAAAGTCCTTACCGCAGTCCTGAAGATGGTTGATGATCTGCAAAGCGGCGCAAATCGCATCGGACGGCGGCCAGGTCGTTTTCGGGTCTTCGCCATGCACATCGAGCACGAAACGGCCGACGGGCATCGCCGACAGCGCGCAATAGGCCATCAGTTCCGAGAAATCCGCGTAACGGCTTTTCTTCGCATCGAGACGAAACGCATCGAGCAGATCGAGTGCATGACGCGGCGAGAGCTTTCGTTCCGCCAGCTGGACTTTCAGCGGTTCGGCCAAGGGATCGGACGGCCCCTCTCCGGTCAGCGAAGCCGCGAGCCCGTCGAGAAGTTCGATCTTCTTTTCGGGTGTCGTGTAGTTATTGTCGGCGACATCATCACCGGCGCGGACGAAATTATAGAAAACCAAGATCGGGGGACGGTTTTCCGCGCGGATCAGCTTGGACGCGACGGGGAAATTCTCGTCGGTATGGCCCTTGCCGGAGAGCGTATCGGTTGCGGTCGTCATGCGCCGCCTCCGGCCGCCGCCTGATAGCGGCCTTTCCAGGCGCCGCCGCGGCCGAGCCAATGCTGCACCGCGCTATCAATGGTAAAGCCGAGATAGAGCAGCGCGATGACGGGCAGAGCAACGCCCCACATGGGCGAGCGCTTGTAAAGACGAAGGATCGGCTGGAAGGACAGCGCCATCACCGCCCATACGGCTGCGCCGAGAAGCCCCGGCCAGCCCTCGGCAAACAGCGCAAGATAAGGCGGCGCGATATAGGTCAGCGCCATGCCGAGGACGGAGCCCAACAGTTTCAGCGGATTGTAATCGAGCTGCGAATAGGCCGAACGCGAGACCATGCGGCGGATATGGTTGAAATCGTCATAGGGCCGGATGCTCTCGACGGCTTCGGTCAGGCCGAGGAAAACCGCACCCTGCGTCTTCAAAAGCGCACCCATGGCGCAATCGTCGATCAGCGCACCGCGGATCGCCGCAACGCCGCCGGCCTTCTGAAGCGCTTCGTATTTCACCAGCATGCAGCCGCCGGCCGCGGCCGCGACCTTGTTCGCCGGATTGTTCACCCAGGCGAAGGGGTAGAGCTTCTGGAAGAAGAAGACGAAAGCCGGAATGAGCAGCTTTTCCGACAAGGAATCGCAGCGCAGCTTGACCATCAGCGAGGTCAGTACGGTGTTCTTCGCCAGCGCCCCGCGCACGAGACGGCGCAGTGCATTTGGATCGCGATAGGCGATATCGGCATCGGTGAAGAGGATGTAATCGGGGGCGCCACGGGCTTCGACGGCGCGCACGCCCGTCGCCATGGCGTTCAGTTTTCCGGTCCAGCCCGAAGGCGGCTCGGTGCCGCGCAGAATGGTGAGACGATCCATCGCTGTAAGTTTGACGGCTTCGTTCATCGCCGCATCGCCGGTGCCGTCATTGGATTGATCGTCGACGAGCACGACGTCGAATTGCCCCGGATAGGACTGCGCGAGCAAGGAGCCCACGGCTTCCACGATGACATCGGCCTCGTTGCGCGCCGGAACGACGGCAATGACGCGCGGCCAGGATGACGGCTCGGGAAGATGATCGGGCGCAAAGCGCGTGTCGCGCTCCGCCGCGCGCCAGAAGGCGCCGCGCGCAACGATCAGATAAATCCAGATCGCCGCCGAGAGGACGGATATGGCTGCAGTCAGCACCCGGAACCTTCCCTGCGCTGTGCGTTACGCGCGCTCATGGAAGTCGTGCGGGCGTCAGGCCCGCCCTTTCGCGGCAGCCTGCTCGCTCTTCTGCAGGACTTCGAACACCTTCGAGACGATGCCTTTCGCGTCCATGCCGGCATTGCCGTACATGCGGTCGGGCTTATCGTGATCGGTGTATTCGTCCGGCAGAACCAGCGAGCGGATTTTCAGACCCTCATCGAACACGCCGTTGTCGGCGAGAAGATGATGAACCATGGAGCCGAAGCCGCCGACCGAGCCTTCTTCGATGGTGATGAGGACATCGTGCTCGCGGGCGAGCTTGAGGATCATCTCTTCATCGAGCGGTTTGGCAAAGCGCGCATCGGCAACGGTTGTCGACAGGCCCTTGGCTTCGAGTTCTTCGGCAGCCTTCAGAGCTTCCGCGAGACGCGTTCCGAAGGACAAGAGCGCGACCTGGTTGCCCTGGCGCATAATGCGGCCCTTGCCGATTTCAAGCGGAACGCCGTTCTGCGGCATCTCCACGCCGACGCCTTCGCCGCGCGGATAGCGGAACGCGATCGGACCGTCATTATAGGCAACGGCCGTCGCGACCATATGAACAAGCTCGGCCTCGTCGGCCGCCGCCATGACCACCATTTCCGGAAGACAGGCGAGATAGGCAACGTCGTAGGCACCGGCATGCGTCGCGCCGTCGGCACCGACATAACCGGCACGGTCGATGGCAAAGCGCACAGGCAGTTTCTGCAGCGCAACGTCATGGACGAGCTGGTCGTAGCCGCGCTGCAGGAAGGTCGAATAGATGGCGCAGAACGGCTTGTAGCCTTCGGTCGCAAGACCGGCGGCAAACGTCACCGCGTGCTGTTCGGCAATGCCGACGTCGAAGGTGCGGTCGGGGAAGCTCTTGGCAAAGATACCAACGCCCGTGCCGTCCGGCATGGCGGCGGTGATCGCGACGATCTTGTCGTCCTTCTCGGCTTCCTTGGCGAGGCTGTCGCCGAAGACCTTCGTATAGCTCGGGAAGTTCGCGGCGGCTTTCTTCTGCGCGCCGGTCACAGGGTCGAACTGAACGACGCCGTGATATTTGTCGTCGGATGCTTCGGCCGGGGCGTAGCCCTTGCCCTTCTGCGTAATGACATGGATGAGAACCGGACCATCGGCATTGTCGCGAACGTTCTGCAGCACCGGCAGAAGATGGTTCAGATCGTGACCGTCGATCGGGCCGACATAATACATGCCGAGTTCTTCGAAGAGCGTGCCGCCGCCGGCGAGGAAGCCGCGGGCATATTCTTCGGCCTGCGCGGCGCGATCGATGACGAACTGGGGAAGATTTTTCGACAGCTGCTTCGCCGTCTCGCGGATCGTCTGATAGGCCTTGCCGCTCATCAGGCGCGACAGATAGGCCGACATGGCGCCGACCGGCGGGGCGATCGACATTTCGTTGTCGTTCAGAATGACGATGAGCTTGGAGCGCAGCGCGCCGGCATTGTTCAGCGCTTCATAGGCCATGCCCGCCGACATCGAGCCGTCGCCGATGACGGCGATGACGTGATTGTCGCCACCGGCAAGATCGCGCGCGACCGCCATGCCGAGACCGGCCGAGATCGAGGTCGAGGAGTGAGCTGCGCCGAAGGGATCGTATTCACTCTCGGAGCGCTTGGTGAAGCCGGAAAGACCGCCGCCCTGGCGGAGCGTGCGGATGCGGTCTCGGCGGCCGCAGAGAATCTTGTGCGGATAGGTCTGATGGCCGACGTCCCAGATGATCCGGTCGGCCGGCGTGTTGAAGACGTAATGCAGAGCCGTCGTCAGCTCGATCACGCCGAGGCCCGCTCCCAGATGTCCGCCGGTGACCGAGACCGCATCGATCGTTTCCTGACGCAGTTCATCGGCAACCTGGCGAAGCTTGTCTTCGGGGAGCTTGCGAAGGTCTTCCGGCGTGCGGATCGTGTCGAGAAGCGGGGTCTCAGGCATGGTCAATCTTTCACAAGCAAGGGCCGGATTTCATAAGCAAAGGCCGGGCCCGGTTGGTAGCTGCCGTATGTTTCCGGGGTATTACCCTAGCGGAATAGGCAAAGTTTACGGCGTTTTTCAGAGGCACGTGGGCCTCCGGTAACACATGGACCGAACTCAACAGAGAGCAAGCACAAGCTCAAGTTGCTGAAATTTCAGGATTATCCATGGGTTGAGACAGACCGCCTGGGCGGCGTCCAACCCGGCGGAAACCGGGCTTTTTCCTATCTGCTGTCGCTAATTTAGGCAAGGCTGCAGGAAAGACCGGGAAATACCCTCCCCGGCTCAACTCAGGCCGGCTTCAGCCGGTTCCGGAGCTGGGCCGGCAGCGCCACCGATACGACCTTAAGGCCAAGGCTCCGGCGGACGGTGTAGATGACCGCCGCCGACCGCATTGCCAGCGCCAGAGCATTGCCCAGCGCCGCGCCGTAAACGCCGAGAAGCGGCACCAGGACCACCGTGAGCGCGATATTGGCCGCCAGCACCGAGGCGATGAGGGCAAGGCTCTGCTTCTGCTTGCCGGCAACGATCAGCGCCTCGCCCGCTTGGCCGGTCAGCGCGCGGGCCAGAAGTCCGAAGGACAGAATGGCCATGATCCAGACACCGCCGAGAAATTCCGAGCCGAAGGCATAAAGAAAGACCGGAGCGGCACCGAGCGTCGCGGCCAAGGCGATGACCGTGCACCAGAACGTGACACGCGTTGTCTCCAGAACGGTTTCCTGAAGGCGCGTCTTGTCGGTGTCTTCGAGCGCCAGGGCAAAGCCGCGGCCTGCGACCGTCCACATGGCGAAATAGACGAAGTTAGCGAGCGCCAGCGTGCGCGCCGCGGCAAAATAGATGCCGACATCTTCCGGGCTCATAAACGCCGAGAGAATGAGAACGTCGGAATAAGTCAGGATGTCGTCGAGGCCCGAGACAAGCAGCATGGGCGCCGACGCCTTCAACCACATGGCTTCGCGCGGCGTCACGCGACGCAACCGGAACGGCGTGCGGACGATGGATCTCAGGCGCCAGGCGATCACGGCGACCATCAAGAGCGCGATCGCGACGAGCGTCATCGTGATGATGAGGCCGATCACCTGCAACGTGATCGGGATTCCGGCGGCGATGCACAGGAGAGCGAGAACCGCGATCAGCAGCGGGCGCACGATGAAGACGGTGATGGATGTAAACCGGTTCCAGCCGAGGCTGCGGCAGACGCCGTCGAGATAATATTCGATCGCCAGAAACGGCAGGCCGAGCGCGATATAGAGTGCGATGACGCCCGGCGTCGTTTGCGATCCGAAATGAACGGCCAGCGCCGCCGCAATGAGCGCCATCAGGCTCGAGCCGAGAACGACCGCCCAAAGGCCAAAGCGCCAGTAACCGACGACATGCGCCTCGCGGCCGCGCGCCCGATAACGCGGCAGAAAGCGGATGGAGGACTCGGCAAATCCGAGAGCGCCGAAACTGCCGAGCGTGATCAGCCAGGTCCAGAGCGTGACGTAGTTACCGTAGCTCTCAAGATCCATGGCGCGCGCCAGCATGACCTGGAGCCCGAACATGAGCCCGGCGCTCGCGACCCGGATCGCAAAGGTGATGAGGGCGTCGAGCATCGCCGCGTCAGATAAGGAAAAGCATCGTGAGGATGCTCTGTGCACCGGTCATGACGCGCCGGATGCTGCTCGGCAGCGCATAATAGGCACGCTTGATGCCCGGCTTGACGTTCGGCAGCCAGGCCTCCGCGTAAAGCCGCCCCTTCCAGCTGAACGGTACGGCAAAGCTTTTGAGCGGCTCGGAGAAGCTGCTCAGGGCGCGTTTGGTATCGGTCGCATTCGCCAGCCAATCGTAGGAGCGCATGCCCTGATCGATCAGCCAACGGATCGTCATTTCGACCTGGATCTTGCCGGGCGACAGTTCGGCGAACGCGCTGTCGAAACTGCCGATATGGCCGTAATAGTGCCGGTTCTGCAGGAAGCCGATCTCGACGGCGACGACGTCGCCGCCGGCGCGCAGCACCGACATCACAGCACCGCTGAGATCTTCTTCGCTCCCGGAGAGCTTTGAAAAGAATTCCTCGGCGCCCGCCATCATGCCGATATTGAGGCGGCCGGTCGAGCGCAGCCAATCGCGCTTCATCTCGATGGCGCGGTGAACAAGCGGTTTGAATTCGGGATTATTCGGCCAGAGGATCTCGAAACTCAGTTCACCATGACGGGCAAGCGCCCGGCGGCGACGCTCGCGCCGGCGCCGCTGATCGCGGCCGAGGCTTGCGGCATAGGCTTCCGAGGACGGCCACGCCGTCAGATCGAGCACGAGGCTTTCATTGTCCTGGCCGGTCACGCTGCCCGGATGGATGCCGAGCTGGCGCGCCAGAGCTGCGCGTGCCGGCACCGCATCGAACGCGGCGACATCGGCGCGCGCCGACTGCAGCGCCTTGATGACAAAGCCCTCGAACTCGCGCTCGGACATGCGCGTCGGATCGAAAATGACATTGCTGTATTGCGTGTACGGATCGCCGAGCGTTGCGACATGGCGCAGGCCCGTGCGCGAACAGAGCATCAGCGGCCAGACGGCGACCATGTCGTCGCCGCGCCAGGCTGTCTGGATGAAGATTTCCCGGCCTGAGCCCGGTCCGGCAAAAGTCTCGACCCAGGCGCGGCACCAGTCATAGGTCTGGAAATAGGACAGCGGCGTTCCCGAGCGCTTTTCAAGCGCGCGCCAGCTATCGGCGACCGCTTCCATGCGGGGAAGCTGATCGACACTGCGCAGCACCATCGGGCCGGTTTGCACGCGGCTGAGTATGGGACGTCTCCCCGCTTGAAGTCCGCCGGACGTAAGACCCGGGACCTAAGACCTAAGGCGGAGGCTAGATGATTAAACTTGAAGAAGCTCTTGTCTCGCTTGGGCGAGACGGCCGGACGGTTAACGGATCCTAAAATCCGCCCTCTCGCCTCAGGCGATCCGCCGCTCTTCGACCGCCACGACGTCGGCGACGAAAGTCTCCGGCGCACCGAGGAGGAAACCCTGCACTTCATGACAGCCTTCGCTGCGCAGGATTTCAAGCTGCATGCCCGTCTCGACGCCTTCGGCCAGCACCTTGATGTCGAGGCTTTTTCCGAGCGCGAGAACGGCGCGGATGATGGCGCGCGCCTGCTGGCTGGTTTCGATCTCCTTCATAAAGGAGCTATCGAGCTTGATCTTATCGAAGGGGAAGGAACGCAGCGTATCGAGGGAAGAGTATCCCGTCCCGAAATCGTCGATCGCGACGGTGACGCCGAGCGCGCGAATGCGGCGCAGCGCATCGAGCGAACGGACCTTGTCGGCGATGATGGTCGATTCGGTGATCTCGATCTCGAGCCGGCGCGGCGGCAGCCCCGTCTCCAGAAGGATTTCGTGGATCGAGCGCGCAAGGTCCACATGCATCAGCTGCACCGGCGAGACATTCACAGCGATCTTGTGCGGCAGCGGCCAGGCCAAGGCCTCGCGCGCGGCTTCGCGCATCACCCATTCACCGATCGCAAGGATCGAGCCCGATTCTTCGGCGATGGGGATGAATTCGGACGGAGGGATATAGCCGCGTTCCGGATGCTTCCAGCGCAAGAGGACTTCATAGCCGCGCACTTCGCCGCTCTCGACGCTTTTCTGAACCTGGTATTTCAGTTCGAGCTCTTTGTGTTCGATGGCGCTGCGCAGATCCATCGCCAGCCCGCGGCGCTCGCGCGATTTTTCGTCCATCTGCGGCTCGTAGTAACAGACCGTGCGCGTGAGGTCGGCTTTGGCGCGGTACATCGCGAGATCGGCATTGCCGATCAGGCGTTCGGCATCGCGCCCGTCCTGCGGGTAGATCGCAATGCCAAGGCTGGCGCCGCAGGTGATTTCGAGATCCTCGATGGTCAGCGGCTTAAACAGAGCCTCTTCGAGACGCTGAATGAATTCGCGGAGATCATCGTCATTGCGGAAGCGCTTCAGCGCGGCAAATTCGTCACCGCCGATGCGCGCAACGAACTCGCCGCCGCGCGACAGATTGAGCAAACGCCGGCCAATCGTCTTCAAAGCCTCGTCGCCAGCCTCGTGCCCGCGCAGATCGTTGATCTCCTTGAATTTGTCGAGATCAATTCCAATCAGCGCCAGACTTCGCCCGCCCTGCTCGGCGCGCTGAAGTTCGAAGTGGAGATATTCGTTGAAACCCGTGCGGTTCGGCAGATCGGTCAGACTGTCGGTCATCGCGAGGTGCCGCAACGCGGCAATGTTCTCATGCGTGACCTCAGAGTCGATCAGATGGCTTGCAACACCTGTACCGACCACCATCAGCGCGACGCCCGCGACCGCAACAGCCATGGTTGCGAAGACCGTCGCATCGGCAATCGGCGCGCCGGTGACGAAAGGCGTCACGGAAACGGCGGTCATGCCGGTAAAGTGCAGGCTGACAATACCGCCCACGAAAGCGCCGAGGCCGATGAGCAGCGAATTCCGGGATGTGCCTCGAATGGTGGCGCCGACCGCCGCCGAAATGATCACCACCGAAAGCACGACGGAGGCCACGACATAGTTCATGTTCCAGGCGATGACGCCATCGACATGATAGGCGGCCATGCCGGTGTAATGCATCGCGGCGACCGACAGACCGGCGATGGCGCCGCCGATTTCCGGCGGCAAGCGATTGTAAAGGGCGAGCCAGAAGCCGGCGCCCATGCCGGCAATCGCGATCAAGAGCGATTGCATGGTCAGGATGGGCTCAAACGTCACCGGCGCGGTGGCGTCATAGGCCAGCATGGCGATGAAATGCGTACACCAGACGGAGGAGCCGGCGGCCACCGCCGCCAGAAACAGCCAGCCCGAGCGCTGAACGCCGTGCCGGTCTGTGGCGCGCAGAAGCAGACGCAGCGCCACCCAGCTGCCGGCCACACAGACAACAGCGGCCAAAAGAACGAGCCAGAGATTGTGCTGGCCGACGATACAGGAAAGAACGCGCATACTTCGCCCCGATTGGCGACACGGCGCCGAAACTGCGCAAGCTTTGGGCGACGGAAATTACATAAGCGTTACGGAAATCATTCGGGAGCGGAGTTTTCGGCGCGCGGACATACGACTTTAGACCCGCGTAAGACGGCTTTAACTATGATGGACGGCTAGCGCGCGAAACGTTTGGCGCCGGCAACGCAGAGGACGACCAAAGCCGTCACGGCGATCATCGTGGGAGCAACCGGCTCGCCCAGCAAAAGCCCCGCAAGAAGCAACCCGAAAAACGGCTGCAGCAATTGTAGCTGGCCGACACCGGCGATGCCGCCGAGGGCCAAGCCGCGATACCAGAAGACGAACCCGACCAGCATGCTGAACACGGACACGTAAGCGAGCCCGATCCAGGCGGGCACGGTGATGCCCGTCCATACATCCGGCAAAGTAAACAGAGCGATCATCGCCATGACGGGCAGCGAAAGCACGAGTGCCCAGGAGATCACCTGCCAGCCGCCGAGCTTGCGGGAGAGCGTCGCACCCTCGGCATAGCCAAGGCCGCAGAGCAGGATCGCGCCGATCATCAGACAATCGCCGGTGAGCGAATTGCTCTCGCTGTGCAGGAGCGCAAAGCCGGCGACGGCCGCGGCTCCGGCGATCGAGAACAGCCAGAACGCGGGTTTTGGTCTTTCTCCGCCGCGCAGCACGCCAAAACCCGCGGTCGCGAGCGGCAGCAGGCCGATGAAGACGATGGAGCGGGCGGATGTGATGTGCTGCAAAGCCAGCGCCGTCAGCAGGGGAAAGCCGACCACGACACCGGCCGCGACAATCGTCAGGGGAACGAGATCGCCCCTCGCCGGACGCCTCTGGCGCAGCGCAAGCAGCAAGGCGGCGCCGAGCAGGGCCGCGATGACCGCACGCGCGGAGGTCAGAAACAGGGGTGTGAAGGATGAGACGGCGACGCGGGTCGCCGGCAGCGAGCCGCTGAAAATGATGACGCCGAGGAGACCTGAGCCCCAGCCGCGCATGCCCTGCCGCATCGGCCCCCACAACGCCGCAGACTGCGGAGGAGACTGCCGAACGTCCTGATCAAATTAGAGAAATGGCGCGCCCGAAGAGATTCGAACTCCTGACCCTCAGATTCGTAGTCTGATGCTCTATCCAGCTGAGCTACGGGCGCGCAGACCCGGGAGGCTCAAAAGCGCCGCGGGGTCGAGACGGGGTGAATAATGTTTCGCACCCGGCATTGCAAGCTCTGTCAGGCGCGCGATCTTTCGGCCGCACGGGCTCTGAGATCGATAACCCGGTCGGGCAACGTGATCCGGAAGGTCGCACCGATCGTCCCCTCGATAAGACGGATCTCGCCGCCATGGGCCCGGACCAGCTCCGAGGCGATGGCCAGACCGAGGCCCGTGCCGCCCGAACGGGTCGAGCCCTGGAAGGCGGCAAAGAGATGATCCTTCGCCTCGTCGGGAACGCCGGGGCCGGTATCGGAAATCTCAAGCACGACGATGGCGCCCTCGCGCCGTCCGACCACGCGAATTTGATCGCGCTCCGGATCGGGGCCGTCGATGCGGCTTTCGAGCGCCTGTTTGGCGTTGCGGCCGAGATTAAGGAGGACGCGGAACAGCTGATCGGGATCGGCATCGACGGTCAGCCCGCGCTCGATCGCCTCGCTCCAGCGCACAGCGCTCTCATCGAGGTCCAGCGCTTCGCGCACATCGCGGACAAGCCCGGCAATCTCGACCTGCCGCCGCTGCGGCGCCGGTTCTTTCGCGGCGCCATACGACAAAGTCGTGGCGCAGTAAGCGACGGCGCGCTCGAGCGTCGTCACCAGCTTGCTCGACAGACGGCTGACGAACGGGTCCTGCGAGGCCGCAAGGCGCTCGGAGGCAAGCTGCGCCGAAGCCAAAAGATTGCGCAGATCGTGATTGATCTTGGCAACCGCGAGGCCGAGCGCCGCAAGATGCCCTTTGCTCTGCAGCTGGTCGTGCAGCTCGCGCTGCATGGCGGCCAGCTCGGTCTCGGCAATGCCGATTTCGTCGTCGCTGCCGGACGGCACGACGATGGCGTCGGCGTTTTCGGGATCGCGGCCGAACGCCACCATTTTATCGGTGAGATTGCGCACCGGCCGGACGATCATGCGGTCGAGCAGGAGATAGACGAGAAGGCCGCCAATGGCGGCAACGACCAGCGACATGCCGAGCATGGTCCGCGAAAAGCGGAACATGGCGGCCCGCAGCGGCGCCTCGTCGATGACCACTTCGACGAATTCGCCGCCCATCGGAGCATCGCCGACGAGCCGTATCACGCCCTTGCCGCCCGAAAACAGGACCCCGAAAGCATTCCCGATAGAGGAAACCATACTCGGGTCCTCACGAAGATCGACCTCGCGGGAGACCATTGGAGGGGTATCAGAAGAGGCCAGAAGCCGCCGCTCCTCGCCCGTCTTTAGAACGATCAGCTTGGCGCCGACGCTGTCGAGAAGCCGCCGGGACAGGGTCTCGGGGACCATGTTCTGGGGAGCGGCATCCAGCACCAGGGCGACCGAATGGGCGCGGCCCAGCCTATCAGCCAGCCATCTTTCATAAAATGAAGCCAGAGCAGGCACATAGACGGCCACGACCGCCAGCAGGACGAACAGACTCGTCAGCCGCAGAAGCTTTGCCGATAGGCCCCTTTTCGACCGGGGGGCCGCCGTCTGGTCCTGTGCCATAAAACCGGCCCTCACGCCGATAGCCTAAAGATGGGCGCCGGAAGGGTCCCAGTCAAACATTGGCAGGCGGCTTTGCGTTGACTTTGCCGGTCTTTCCTCTCTATATGCGCCCCGAACAGGCGTCCGTGTCCGCGCGGGCGCCTCTTTAGTTCTCAAGAGCCGGGCTTTGGCCCCTTAAGACGTATCCCGCGGCTTGGCCGCGACGGAGGAATGACCCGTGAAACGGACCTATCAGCCCAGCAAGCTGGTGCGCAAACGCCGCCACGGCTTCCGCGCCCGCATGGCCACCGCCGGCGGCCGCAAGGTTCTGGCGAACCGCCGCAAGCACGGCCGCAAGAAGCTGTCGGCCTGAGCCTTTTGGCAAACGCCCCGCAGGGGCCGGCCCCCGGTCGGCTTCTCAAGCGCGGCGATTTTCTCGCGGCCGCCAAAGGGCGCCGCGCTTCGACAGCCCTGTTAACCTTGCAAGCCCGCCCTCGCCCGGACGCGACCGAAGCCGCCCCGCGGATCGGCCTCACCGTTACCAAAAAGACGGGGGGCGCGGTGGAGCGTAACCGCATGCGCCGCCGCCTGCGCCAGGCGGTGCGACAGATCGCGCCGATGGCAGCCCAGCCCGGACATGACTATGTGATCGTCGCGCGCCAAGACGTGCTCGGCGCAAACTTCGACACCCTCCTCGCCGATCTCGAATCCGCCTTCCGGCGGGTCCATGCGGCCAGCTCCGATAAGGGGCGCAAAGACGCCGCGAAAGGTCAATCATGAACGAGCAGAACCGCAATCTTCTCTTTGCGATCCTCCTGTCCATCGGCGTGCTCGGCCTGTGGGAGTATATGTACGCAGGCCCGCAGCGCGAACGCGCGCAGCACATCGCCGAACAGCAGCGCATCGAGCGCGGCGTGCAGAACCCGACCGAAAACGTGCCCGGCACGCCCGCACCGCAGAGCGCCGGCGCGCCGCCGGAACCCGCGGTCGTCGCCAACACCAGTATGACGCGCGATCAGGCGATCGCCGCCACGCAGCGCGTTGCGATCGACACGCCGCGCCTCAAAGGCTCGATCAATCTGACGGGCGGCCGCATCGACGATATCGCCCTGAAGGATTATCGCGAGACGGTCGATCCGAATTCTCCGAACATCGTGCTTCTGTCGCCGTCCGGCGGCCCGATGCCGTTCTATGCCGATTATGGCTGGGTTGCGCCGACCGGAGCGAACATCGTTCTACCGGCCAACAACACCGTATGGACACCCGAAGGCACCGGCACGCTGACGCCGTCTTCGCCGCTCACGCTGCGCTGGGACAACGGCCAGGGCCTGACTTTCCGCCGCACGATCGCGGTAGACAACGATTACCTCTTCACCGTCACCGACAAGATCGACAATGCGGGCACCGCTCCGGTCAGCCTGCTTCCCTACACGCTGATCTCCCGCCATGGCCGTCCGCAGAGCCAGAGCAATTACGTGCTCCACGAGGGCATGATCGGCTATCTTGGAGACGAGGGTCTGCAGGAGATTAAATATCACGACATCGAAGAAGAGAAGCTGAGGAGCCTCAGCGTCACGTCGGGCTGGCTCGGCATCACCGATAAATACTGGGCGGGCGCGATCGTCCCGCCGCAGAACGAGGCCATCACCGCTCGCTTCAACGCGACCGCCGGCGAGGTGCCGCGTTATCAGACCGATTATCTTCTTGCCGCCCGGACCGTTGCGCCCGGCGCTTCCACCGAGGTCACCGGCAAACTCTTCGCCGGCGCTAAGGAAAAGCGCATCCTCGATAAATACGAGGCCGAACAGAACATCCCGCGTTTCGAGCTCCTGATCGATTGGGGCTGGTTCTATTTCATCACCAAGCCGATGTTCTGGGCGCTGGACAGTATCTTCCATCTCGTCGGCAATTTCGGCATTGCGATCCTGCTGGTCACCGTTGCCGTCAAGGCGCTCTTCTATCCGCTGGCCAATCTCAGCTATGCGTCGATGTCGAAGATGAAGAAGATCCAGCCGGAGCTGGTTGCGATGCGCGACCGTTTGAAGGACGACAAGATGGCCCAGCAGAAGGCCATGATGGATCTGTACAAGAAAGAGAAGATCAATCCGGCGGCCGGCTGCGTGCCGATCCTCATCCAGATTCCGGTCTTCTTTGCGCTCTACAAAGTTCTGTTCGTGACGATCGAAATGCGTCACGCGCCTTTCTTCGGCTGGATCCGCGATCTGTCGGCGCCCGATCCGACTTCGCTGTTCAACCTCTTCGGCCTGATCCCTTGGGATCCGTCGACGGTGCCGTTCATCGGCCACTTCCTCATGTTGGGAATCTGGCCGATCATCATGGGCTTTACGATGTTCCTGCAGATGCGGCTCAACCCGCTGCCGCCGGACCCGACACAGCAGGTGATCTTCACCTGGATGCCGCTGTTCTTCACCTTCCTCCTGGCCTCCTTCCCGGCCGGCCTTGTGATCTACTGGAGCTGGAACAACACGCTCTCGATCCTGCAGCAGGCGTCGATCATGAAGCGCCAGGGTGTGAAGATCGAACTCTTCGACAATCTGAAGGGGCTCTTCCGGCGAAAGCCAAAGCCCCAGGAATGAAACTGAAAGGCCGCCCTAACCACTGGGCGGCCTTTTTCTTTGGTGCGAAAGCCCCTTCCGGACGGCCCAGGCCTATCGACTTGGACGAAGTTGTCTGCCCAGTATTCGTAATAATTAGAGGGAGGACATCTTCATGACGCTTGAGGGCTTACTTATCATTCTCATCGTCGGCGCCATTGCCGGCTGGCTCGCGGGCCAGATCGTCAAGGGTTACGGCTTCGGCCTGCTCGGCAATATCGTCGTCGGCATCGTCGGCGCGCTTTTGGCGAGCCTTCTGTTTCCGATCCTCGGCATCGCGATCGGCGGCGGCATTCTGGGCGCGATCCTTCACGCCACGCTCGGCGCCGTGATCCTGCTTCTTCTGATCCGGCTGATCCGGCGGTAAGCGCCTGAAGAGACGATTGCGAAAGGCCGCCCCCCAACCGGGAGCGGCCTTTTTCTTTGCCGCGAAGGCCGCTACACACCCGGCTGAAGATTTTGGGAGATTTCAGCCGATGACCGATGCCGCGCTCGAAAAAGCCGTCGAAGCCGCATGGGAGCGCAGAGCCGATCTGACGCCTTCGACAAAAGGCGCCGACCGCGAGGCGGTGGATACGGCTCTCGATCTCCTCGACAGCGGCAAGGCCCGCGTCGCCGAGCCGAAGGGCGACCAATGGGTCGTCCATCAATGGCTGAAAAAGGCCGTCCTTCTGTCCTTCCGCCTCAACGATATGTCGGTCATTCCCGGCGGGCCGGACGGCGCGAACTGGTGGGACAAGGTGCCGTCGAAATTCGCCGGCTGGTCCGACAGGGAATTCAAGACGGCGGGCTTCCGCGCCGTGCCGGGCGCGATCGTCCGCCGCTCGGCCTATATCGCGCCGAACGTCGTTCTGATGCCGAGCTTCGTCAATCTCGGCGCGCGCGTCGGTGAAGGCTCGATGGTCGACACTTGGGCGACCGTCGGCTCCTGCGCGCAGATCGGCGCGCATGTGCATCTGTCGGGGGGCGTCGGCATTGGCGGTGTGCTTGAGCCGCTGCAGGCCGGCCCCGTCGTCATCGAAGACAATTGCTTCATCGGCGCGCGCTCGGAAGTCGTCGAAGGCGTCGTTGTCCGCAAAGGCAGCGTCTTGTCGATGGGCGTCTTCATCAGCGCGACGACCAAGATCATCGACCGCGCGACCGGTGAAATCTTCATCGGCGAAGTGCCGGCCTATTCGGTCGTCGTTCCCGGCTCGCTGCCCGGCAAGCCGCTCCCCGATGGCTCCCCCGGCCCCTCGCTCTACTGCGCCGTCATTGTCAAACGTGTCGACGAGCAGACGCGGTCGAAGACCTCGATCAACGATCTCTTGCGCGACTAGACAATGAAACTGCTGACGCTGCTTTACAGCTTTTACGGCCGGATCGGACGCGGCAGCTACTGGCTCGGCGTTGCGATCATTCTGGCCGTCTGCGTACTTCTCTGGTTGAGCGCCTCACTCACCGCACCATCCGGCAGCGCCCCGGAAATTTATACGCAGGCCATCTCGCTGTTTCTGTTCATGCTGCTTCTTCTGGTGCCGGTCTGGGCGGCGCTCGGCACAAAACGCCTTCACGACCGCGGCAAACGCGGCTGGTGGCTGCTCGCCTTCTATCCGCTACCCGTCCTTCTCTTCTGGTTCGCCTCGGCGCGCCAGGAGCCCATTGTTCCGCTGATGATCCTGAGCGGCATGCTCTTGCTGTGGGGCGTGATCGAACTCGGCTTTCTGCCTGGAACGCCGGGAGAAAATGCCTATGGACCAAACCCCTCCACCGGGTTGACGGGGCAGGACGGGAAGACCACCCTGCCCGGTGCCTGAACCTGGGGAGGCAAACTTATGGATTGGAAGTATCTTTTCACGAGCCGCGACGGCCGCATCAATCGCCAGCCGTTCTGGATCGGCCTGATCGTGCTGATCGTCGTTTCGATCATTCTGCAGTTTATCCTCGTGGGCATTGTCGGCCCGCTCATCACCTTCATTGTCACGCTGCCGATCTTCTACGCCGCCTTCGCCATCAGCCTGAAGCGCGCGCATGATCGCGACCGTCCCGACTGGTATGTCATCGGCTATTACGTGCTGGCGCTCGTGATCCAGGTCGCTCTTCTCACTTCGGACCCCCTGGCGCCGAGCCTGATCGTTACCTTGCTGTCGATCCCGGCGATGATCTGGGCGATTGTAATGCTGATCGATCTCGGCTTTCTGCGCGGCACGCGCGGCGCAAACAAATACGGGCCGGATCCGCTCGGCGCATGATCCTTCGAAGCAAAAACGCGGCGCCCCAAAGGGGCGTCGCATAGATCGACCGCCGACGTTTCGGGGAAACGCACATGGGCAAACAATCTCTGCTTTTCGGCCTGCAGGGGCGCATCACGCGGGCGCCGTGGTGGATCGGCAATATCGGCATCACGATCATCACGATCCTGATCGCCTTCTTTGCGATGGCGACGTCGCCTTATTTGCTCGTCGTCATTCTGATATTTGTCTACGCGGGCTTTGCGCTGTCGCTGAAGCGCGCGCACGATCGCGACCGTCCGGATTGGTATGTCATCGTTCCCTATCTGCTCTCGCTGCTGTCTTCCGTCGCGCGCTTCACCATGATTTCATCGGCTCCCGAAGCCACACCCGGGACATCGGAACTTCTGCTTTTCGCCGTCGATATCGTGGTTTCGATCTGGGGCCTTGTCTTGCTCATCGATCTCGGCTTTTTGCGTGGCACGCGCGGCCCCAACCGATACGGCCCGGACCCGCTTGAAACATGACCGACCCGCGTAACCCTGTTGAACTTGCCCAGGCTCTCATCCGCTGCAAAAGCGTGACGCCCGAAGAAGGCGGCGCGCTGACTTTTCTGCGCGATGTGTTGAAAGAAACCGGATTCGACACGCATCTGAGAACGTTCTCGGATTCAGGCACGCCGGACGTGACCAATCTTTATGCCCGCATCGGCGAAAGCAGCCCTGTGCTGCTGCTCGCCGGTCACACCGATGTCGTTCCGCCGGGCGATGAGGCCGCATGGTCGGCCGATCCGTTCGGCGGAGACATTCGCGACGGCGTTCTGTACGGACGCGGCGCCGTCGACATGAAAGGCGGCCTTGCCGCCATGATCGCCGCCACCATGCGCTATCTTGCGGGCGGCGGCGGCACGTCGAACGGCTCCATCGCGTTCCTGATTACGGGCGATGAGGAAGGGCCGGCCGTCAACGGCACGCCGAAACTTCTGAACTTTGCCCGCGACCGCGGCCAGAGTTTCGATCACTGCCTTCTTGCCGAGCCATCGAGCCGCGGCAATGTCGGCGACGAAATCAAGATCGGCCGCCGCGGTTCGCTGTCGGGCCTCATCACCGTCCATGGCAAACAGGGCCATGTCGCCTATCCGAAACAGGCGGAAAACCCGATCCGCAAACTGCTCGCCATTCTCGATGCGCTGTCAAAGCCGCTCGATTTCGGCACCGTGCATTTCGAACGCTCCAATCTCGAAGTCACCAGCGTCGATGTCGGCAATGAGACGGTGAATATCATCCCGGCAAAGGCGACGGCTCGCTTCAATGTGCGCTTCAACGATGCGCATACGCTGGACGGCCTCAAGCAGATCATCACCGAACGCGTTGACCGCGCGGCATCCGAGACGAGGCACGATCTCGTCTTCCTTCCCGGCGCATCGTCGAGTTTTGTTGCGCCTCCCGGCAGCTTCGTCGAGCTTGTCGCAATGGCCGTCGCGGAAGAAACCGGTACGCGCCCGGCGCTGTCGACCGGCGGCGGCACATCGGATGCCCGCTTCATCAAGGATTTCTGCCCGGTGGTCGAACTCGGCCTCGTTAACGCAACCATGCATCAGGTGGATGAGCGCGTGCCGACCGACGATCTCGACCGGCTGACCTCGATCTATGAGCGCGTGATCTCAAATTATTTTGCCGACGCGCAGCGCAAGATCGACGAGGAAGCCGCGAAGGCGCCTTTGTTCGGCGCGCCGAAACCCGTCTATGAGGAAAAGCCCCTTCCCGTGCCGGCGCCGGCAGAGGAGCCGGTCGAGGAGATCGCCGCTATCAGCCGCGAATCCGATCTTGAAGCGGCACTGGAAGCTGCTCTCAACGCCGAAGCCGATGCGAAGGAAGAAGAAGCCGAGGCTGAGGAAGCCGCGTTGAACGGCGAAGACAAGCCTCAGTAAATGGCGAAAGCCGCGTCGATCAGTCCGGCATTCTGCAGATATTCGAACGCTTCCATCACCGGATAGGCCAGCAGAAGCGGCAGCGCATCGGCAACTGTCCGCACGATCGTCGCCGGTTCGACTTCCAGCCTTTTGCTGTCCTGCCAGGTGCTGAAGCGCGGCCAGTAACGCGGCACACGCGCGCAATAAGTGATGTATTCCGGACCGAAAATACCCCTCAAGGCGAGCTCTTCATAGGGCACGACCGTCGCGAAAACCGCAACCGTCAGGCATGCAAGGACCGCCGCGGGCAGAACGGCTCCCGTTTGCAGGCCGAGGCCGAACACGCCGATAAAGGTGAAGAGATAAAGCGGGTTGCGGCTGACGGAATAAGGCCCCGTTGTTACAAGAGCACGCAATTTCCGGCCGCCGATATAAAGGCTGCACCAGGCCCTGCCCGTGATCGCAACGATCATCAGTCCGATACCGAATGTCTCGAGACCGTCATGAACGGCTTCGGACCACGCCGAACCGACGAACGGCAAAACAGCGATGGCCGCCACAGCAAGAATGAGCAGCGCCGCTTTGCGGAGACGCTGGACGAGGCGGAGGTGTTCCTCTGTCAGGATGGCGGTCATATCGGCGCTCGCTCGGATCTAAGGGTAATCCACGCGCACCAGATAAAGGCCGCATGATGGCGCAAGCGCCCCGCAACGCGAACGGTCCTTCGCCTCGAGGGCCGCGTTCAGATCCGCAGCGCTCCACTTCTCTTCGCCGACAAGCTTCAGCGATCCCGAGATCGACCGCACCTGGTGATGCAGGAAGGAGCGCGCCGAAGCGCGGATGACAACCGCCTCACCGGCGCGCGAGACATCGAGCCGGTCGAGCGTCTTTTCCGGCGAGTTCGACTGGCATTCGGCGGCGCGGAAGGTCGTGAAATCGTGCTTGCCGACTAGATGCTGGGCGGCGGCGTGCATCGCCTCGACGTCCAGTCTCCGCGGCACCTGCCAGGCGCGCTCGGTCTCAAGTGTCAGCGGCGGACGCCGGTCGATGATCACATATTCATAATGACGCTTGTGCGCCGAAAAGCGCGCATCGAAATCGTCCGCGACACGCTCGGCCGACAGCACCGCCACGGGATGCGGCCGCGACTGCGCGTTGATCGCATCGCGCACCGTATCTTCCGGCCATTCCCTGGAGAGATCGACATGCGCGACCTGGCCCCGCGCATGAACCCCGGCATCGGTGCGCCCGGCCCCGCCGACGCGCGTCTCATCGCCGGAAAAGGCAAACACCGCGCGTTCCAGCACTTCCTGTACCGACAGCGCATTGTCCTGCCGCTGCCAGCCGCAAAAGGGCGTGCCGTCATATTCGATGGTGAGCTTGTAACGCGGCATCAGGAGAACCGCGCCCCCGCCTCAAGCCGCGCGCCGCGTGCAAAATCGGCAAACGCCATCGGCCCCTTGCCGGCGCGCTGCACGGTAACAAGCTTCACCGCTCCCGAACCACAGGCAACCACGCCGTCCGCACCTATCAGCGTGCCGGGCACGTCGCAGCCCGCGGCTATTTCGCTTTTCAGAATGCGCAGCCGCTCCGGCCCTTTGCCGAGATCAGCCTCGGTCCAGGCGCCGGGGAAAGGCGAGAGCCCGCGAATATGATTGTGAACGCCATCGGCGGGGCGCGCCCAGGAGATCTTCGTCTCGGCATTGGTGAGCTTCGAGGCGTATTCGACACCCTCTACCGGCTGCGGCGCGAGTTTCAATTCATCCGCTTCCAGCGCGCGCATCGCCTTCACCATCAAAGGCGCGCCGGCGCGCGACAGGCGGTCATGCAATTCTCCCGCCGTCTCGTTCGGCTGAATGGCCATGCGCTCCATCATGGCGACCGGACCGGTATCGAGCCCCTCCTCCATTTTCATGATGGCGTTTCCGGTCTCGGCATCGCCCGCCATGATCGCGCGGTTGATCGGCGCAGCGCCGCGCCAGCGCGGCAGGATCGAGGCATGAAGATTGAAGCAGCCGAGCGCCGGCGCATCGAGCACGGCTTTCGGCAGAAGAAGTCCGTACGCGACGACGATCGCCGCCTGAACGCGATGCGATCTGAATTCCTCGACCGCTTCCGGCGATTTCAGGCTGGCGGGCGTCAGAACTTTCAGACCGAACAGATCGGCCGCCATATGCACGGGCGTGCGCGTCTCGGCCATGCCACGTCCGGCGGGTTTGGGTGCGCGCGTATAAACCGCGACGATATCGTGGCCCGCTTCTTTCAGTGCCGCGAGCGTTGGCACGGCGAAATCCGGCGTCCCCATGAAGACGAGGCGCAGACTCACAATTCGCCCAGATTCTCGACGCCATCGCCGTCGTCGGCCGGCGGCATTTTGGGCTTGGGCGTATAGGTCTGCGGCCCGTCGCGCTTCAGCAGCTTCACATATTTCTTCCACACCATGTCGCGCTTCAGCTTCGAGATGTGGTCGATGAACAGAACGCCGTCGAGATGGTCGATCTCGTGCTGGATGCAGGTGGCGAGCACACCATCGGCTTCAATCTCCTGCGCCTTGCCGGCGCGATCCTGATAGCTGACGCGGATCTTCGCCGGCCGCTCGACCTCTTCATAGTAGTCGGGAATCGACAGGCACCCCTCCTCATAGAGAGAGGTCTCTTCCGAGCTCCACGTGATCTGCGGATTGATCAGCGCCATCGGCACTTCTTCATCGTCGCGCTTCGACACATCGACGACGCACAGCCGCTTCATCACCCCGATCTGCGGCGCGGCGAGCCCGATGCCGGGTGCGGCATACATGGTCTCGAACATGTCCTCGATCAGGGTCTGCAGCTCGGCGTCGAACGCCGTCACAAGCTCCGTCTGCTGCCGGAGCTTTTCATCGGGAATCACAAGGATGGGGCGGATCGTCATTGCGACCGCGAGATAAGCCTCCACAGGAGAGGCGTCAACGCGTTCCCATTATGTTCTTTCCCGTAGAATCGGGTTATAGACCGCAGAATGGATACGATCCTGTTCTTCCTCGGCGATTACCCGGTCACGGTCCTGCAGGCGGCGCTCGCCGCGGGCGGGTTCATGACCCTGCTCGTCCTGTCGCTCCTTATCCTGACCGTCCGGCAGAGCGGGGCCAGGCGGCGCGAGGCGGAGGAGCAGTTCGAGCGCCAGAGCCGGGCCGACGAGCAGATCAACGCCCTGATGCGGGCGCAGATGGAATTGTTCGGCCGGCTGCAGGGCGTCGGCGATGTTCTGTCCAACAAGCAGTCGGAACTGGCCAAAGCCGTGTCCGAGCGGCTCGACAATGTCACCCAGCGCGTCGGCGAAAATCTGACGACCGGCGCCAAGGCCACCGCCGATCAGTTGAAGGCGCTGGAAGCCCGCCTCGCCGTCATCGACGCCGCCCAGAAGAATATCGGCACGCTCTCCGAACAGGTGACGAGCCTCACCAGCATCCTGTCCAACAAACAGGCGCGCGGCGCCTTCGGCCAGGGGCAGATGGAAGCCATCATCAAGGATGCGCTGCCGTCCTCGGGCTACAGTTTCCAGGCAACGCTTTCGACGCGCGTGCGGCCGGACTGCCTGATCTTTTTGCCGGGCGATCACCGCGGCCTCGTCATCGATGCGAAATTTCCGCTCGAAGCCTTTGAAATGCTTCGCCGCGCCGAAGATGAAGCGGGAGAACGCGCCGCGGCGCAGCAGCTGCGCGCCGATATGATCGGGCATATTCAGGCGGTGCGCCAATATCTGATCCCGGAAGAGACGCAGGAAGTCGCGTTGCTCTTCGTGCCGTCGGAAGCCTTGCACGCCGAATTGCACGAACGCTTTGAGGATGTCGTCCAACGCGCTCACAAGGCTCGCGTTCTGATCGTTTCGCCCTCGCTGCTGATGCTGTCGATCCATGTGGTCAAATCGCTGATGCGCGATGCGGCGATGCGCGAACAGGCGCATCTCATCCAGAAAGAGGTCGGTCTTCTGATCGAGGATGTGGCGCGGCTCGCAGACCGCTCGAACAATCTGAAGAAACATATGGCGCTGACGGAGAAAGATCTGCGCGAGATCGAAACCTCGGCGCAGAAGATCGCCGCGCGCGGCCAGCGCATCGACCGGATGGATTTCGACGGGCCGACGCCCGCGGCGCAGACCATGCTTGCGCAGGCGCAGAGCGAACTTCTGCCGAACCCGCTGCTTATTCCGGACGAGGCGGCGGAGTAGGTGTTTTTGCGACAACGATCAAAGTCAGAATGATTGCCGCAACACCGATCAGCGCCGAGTACAGAAAGAAGACGACATAGCCCGCGCCGAGCGCGAACGGCGCAACGCCCGTAGTGGATGCTCCCGCCGTATAGCTTTCCGGCGTCGTTCCTGAAAACAGCGGCACGAGCTGCGCAAAGATGCCGCCTTCATTCGCCGATTTTGCCGCACCTTCGATGATGCGTCCCGATTGCGAGGCGATCAGTTTTCCTGGCAGCGCATAGAGCGACGAGAACAGCGCATATTGCGTTGCGGTAAATCCGCCCGAGGTCAGGCTCGACATATAGGCGATGAGGCAGGTGCCGGAAAAGCCGGACGCGATATTGTCAAGACCGATCGCGAGATAAAGCGCCGGCATGGAATGGCCGATCACCGCGAGCAGGACGAACACAAGATTGGAGATCGGCCCCGCAAACGCGCCGATGACGAGCGCGCGTAGCAACCCCAGTTTCACCACCGCCCAACCGCCGATGAAAACGCCGGCCATGGACGCGACGACGCCGAAGACTTTGCGCACTTCGGCAATCTCGATCTTCGAAAATCCGAGATCGAGATAGAACGGGTTCATGACGTTCAGCACGAAGTCCGAAACGCGGTAGAGGCAAATGAGCGCAAGGATCAAACTCGCAATGCCGGCATAGCGCTGGAAGAAATCCTTTAGCGGGGCACCAAAGCTTGCGGCGAGATAGATGCCGGGGCGCGTTCTCATGCCGGGCACAGGCGCGCAGGCGAGCGCGATGACGGCAAGCCCAAAGACCACCGCACCGACCTGAAGAAAGACGCTGTAGGGCGTGCCCTTCCACAGCGGCGCAAGGCCGAACACGTCGGGACCCATGATCAGGGCCAGCGGCGCAGGATCGCCGGCAAGCCCCGCGCCTGCAATCAGCGCGCCCGAGATGAAAACGGCCAGACGCAAAATCCATTCGAGAATTTCAAGCGCGGGGCGCGACGGCACGCCTTCCGCATGGATCGGACGCACGGCATGGCTTTCTTCGCGCGGCGCAAACAAAACGGCGAGAATGCCGACGCCCATCAATGCGGCCATCGCGGCGTAAGAGAGATTCCAGCTGTAAGCTTCGGCGAGGATCAGCGGTACCGCGCCCGCGACGATCATCGCGATGCGGTAGCCCCATTGGTACGCGGCGGCCATGATGCCTTGCTGGCGGTCTTCGGCGACTTCGATGCGCCAGGCATCGATGACGATGTCCTGCGTTGCCCCCGCAAAGCCGACGAGCACGGCAAACGCCGCCATCGCACCGAGGCTTCCCGTCGGACTCTGACCCGAAATCAGCCAGAGGCCGAGCATGACCGCGAGCTGCGCCGCGAGCATCCAGGAGCGCCGGTGCCCGAGAAAGCCTGTCAGCGCCGGGATATGGGTACGGTCGACAAGCGGCGCCCAGAGGAATTTGGCGGAATAGGCCAGAGTGGCAAGGCTGAAAAAGCCGATGACAGCGAGCGAAACGCCCTCATCGCGCAGCCATGCCGACAGTGTGTCGAAGATCAGAAGATTGGGTAGGCCGGCGGAAAAGCCGAGTGCCAGCATCACAAGAACGCGCCGCTGGATGAAATCGGCAAAGCCGCCGGACGTCGTTTTGCTCTCAGCCATCTTTGCCCTGCCCCGGGAATCGCGCGTCAAATTGGAGGCTTATGCGGCAAATGAAAAGGGCGGCCGCAAAGGCCGCCCTCTCCTGACGAGTATCGTTCCGGTCAGACGGAGATGATCGTGACGATCTCGTAGCTCGCGGGCTCGATGATCACGATACGGCCGTCGGCCAGGACAATGTAGGAATAGCCCTGATAGGCCGGAACCAGGGTCACGAGCGACGCCGGCAGCGGCCGGACGTGCACATGGACATGGGTCGGGATGACCGTGCCGACATTGACGTTGAAGTTGACGTTCACACGATCGCCGCCGCGGCCGAGTTCAGACTTGAACTTCGACTTCTGCTCGGACGAGAGATTGGCGGAAGCGGCCGCACGACCTTCCTTCGCGCCGTCGGCCTTGCCGCCTTCGGCGCTCTTGCCGGCCTTCGGATCGGCCGCACCTTCAGCGCTCTTGCCGGACTGCGACGGAGCCTTCTGATCCTGCGCGGTCGGAGCCTGCTTGTTCATGCCGCCCGAACCGGAGGCGCCGGCATCGGCACCGCCGAGAGGCGTCGTCGAAGAAGCGCCACCCGAGGCGCCACCGCTAGCCGACGGCGGAGGCGCATCGACAGCACCGCCGCCCGAAGCGCCGCCACTGGCGGACGGAGGCGGAACCATCGTGCCGCCGCCCGAGCCGCCGGATGTCTGCGCGTGTGCCGCCGACAGACCAAAGACAAGCGCGGCTGCCGCCGCGGTATTCATCAGAACATGTTTCATCGGTGTCTCCCTTCCAATCGCTGATTGCGTGTTTGGGGTCGCCGCCGGTGAGAAATTCGGGGCGCGTCCAGGGAGTGAACGTGCAAGCGCAGCGCACGTTCCACTTTGCCGATAAGGTCAGTGTCGTTCTAAAACGGCGTGCGCTGACGAATGGCCGCGGAAAGCGTTCCCTCGTCGAGATAATCAAGTTCGCCGCCGACCGGCACGCCATGCGCAAGGCGCGTCACTTTTACGCCGGCGCGCGCGAGCACGTCGGTCAAATAATGCGCCGTGGTCTGGCCTTCGACGGTGGCGTTCAGCGCAAGGATTACTTCCGTCACGCGCTCGTCGGAGGCGCGCTCGACAAGCTTTGCGATGTTGAGATCGTCCGGTCCGCGCCCATCGAGCGCCGACAGAGTTCCACCGAGAACGTGATAGCGGCCGCCGACAGCTTCCGCGCGCTCAAGCGCCCAAAGATCCGCGACATCCTCCACAACGACGATCACGGAATTGTCGCGACCCTGATCGGAGCAGATGGCGCACGGATCGGACGTGTCGACGCTGCCGCAACTCGTACATACCTTGACGCTCGTGCTCGCCTCCGAGAAGGCGGCGGCGAGCGGCATCAGGAGCTGATCCTTCTTGCGGATGAGATGCAGCGCGGCACGCCGCGCCGAACGCGGCCCAAGCCCGGGAAGACGGGCAAGCAGCTGGATCAGGCGTTCGATTTCGGGTCCGGCGACGGCGCGGGGCATATCAGAAGGGCAGTTTCAATCCCGGCGGGAGCGGCAGACCTTCGGTCGCGCTTTTCATGAGTTCGGCGGCAAGATCGCCGGCTTTGCGGCGCGCATCGGCATGCGCGAGCAGGATGAGGTCCTGCAGCATGTCCTTTTCACCCGGATCGAGAAGCTCGTCCGACACTTCGACCTTGGTGAGATCGCCTTTGCCGGTCATCTGCACACGCACCGCGCCGGAACCCGCCTCGCCATCGACGAGGCTGTTTTCCAGCTCAGTCTGGATTTCGGCCATTTTGGCCTGCACCTGCTGAGCCTTCTTCATCATGCCGAGAATATCCACGGCCTACTCCTCGTCTTCGGGCGGCGGCTCGGCCGCCGAAACATCCTGATCCTGCGCGGGCGCAGTCGAGCGCACACCGACAATCTGCGCGCCGGGAAAGCGCTCCATAACAGCCCGCACATGCGGGTGAGCGGCAACGCCGCGCAACTGATTTTCGCGCTCTTCTTCGCGGACCTCGTGCAGCGTCGGCTGCCCGTCCTTTGAGGAGACGACGACGGCCCAGCGTTTATTGGTCCACAGCGAGAGCTTTTTCTGAATCTCGCTGGAAAGTCCGGGTGGCGCGCCGGGCGCCGGCTGGAACTCGATGCGGCCGTCCTGAAAATCGACGAGCCGCACCTGACGCTCGAAGGCAATCTTCAGCGAAATGTCGCGCTTCTGATCGGCGAGCGCGATCGCATCTTGCAGCGTGTTGAGGCGCAAAGACGGCGCAGCATCGGCAGACGCGCGCGGTGCGGCGGACGGAATAGGCTCGGCCGTGCGCGTTGCCACCGCCAGCGCCCCTTGAGATGTCGGCGCACCGCCGCCACCGCCGCGCGGCGGCGGAGACGATGGCGAAGGAGAGGACGGCGCATCTTTCAGCGCGCGCAGGGCTTCGTCCGGCGTCGGGAGATCGGCGGCGTAAGTGAGGCGCACAAGCACCATATCGGCGGCCTGGGCAGGCTTCGGCGCCGCCTGCACTTCGCCGATCCCTTTCGAGATCATCTGCCAGGCGCGGGCAAGAACCTTGTGCGACAGACCATCGGCAAAGGCCTTGCCGCGCAAGCGTTCGACTTCCGTCACTGACGGATCTTCGAGCGCGGCGGGCGAAAGCTTCACGCGTGTCACGAAATGCACGAACTCACCGAGATCGGCGAGAATGACGGCAGCATCCGCGCCGCCATCGTAAAGCTCGCGGAAGGTTGCGAGCGCGTTTGCCGCATCGCCCTTCATAACAGCCTCGAAGAGATCAATGACGCGGCCGCGGTCCGACAGACCGAGCATCTGGCGCACCTGCTCGCCATCGACCGAAGCGCCGCCATGAGCGATCGCCTGATCGAGGATCGACAGCGCATCGCGCACCGAGCCTTCGGCGGCACGGGCGATGAGAGCCAAGGCTTCATCGTCAGCCTTGAGGCCTTCAAGGCCGATGATCTTTTTCAGATGTTCCGTCAGTAGCGCGCTGTCGACGCGGCGCAGCGAAAAGCGCTGACAGCGCGACAGCACCGTCACCGGCACTTTGCGGATTTCGGTCGTCGCGAAAATAAACTTCACATGCGGCGGCGGCTCTTCGAGCGTCTTGAGGAAGGCGTTGAACGCCTTGTCCGAAAGCATGTGCACTTCGTCGATGATGTAGACCTTGTAGCGGGCGCTCGCCGGCGCATAGCGGACGCCGTCGAGAATTTCGCGCACATCGTCGATGCCGGTGCGCGAGGCCGCGTCCATTTCGAGGACGTCGACATGGCGCGATTCCATAATGGCTTCGCAATGAACGCCGATTTCCTTCAGATCGACGGTCGGTGCGCCGCTGCCGTCCTCGCGCTGGAAATTCAGGGCGCGCGCCAGAATGCGCGCCGTCGTCGTTTTTCCGACGCCGCGCACGCCCGTCAGCATCCACGCCTGCGCCACGCGCCCAGTCGAAAACGCATTGGTGAGCGTGCGCACCATCGCCTCCTGGCCGATCAGATCGTCGAAGGACCAAGGACGGTATTTGCGGGCGAGAACGCGGTAAGCGCCGCCGGAATCGGTGTTCTGATCCGCCATCGAGCCGATTTGACCGGTATTGGAAGGGGGGCGCAAGAGCGCGAAGTGGGAGGTCGGACAACGACCCGATACGGGCTCGTTAGGGCTGCTTCCTTCCGGATCTGACCCGGTTGGCGAGTGTCTCGTCCATCGCCAACCTCCCAGGCTCTATATCGGACTTTGGCCGCCGGGATGCAAGATCAGCAGCTTGCGGCGGTAAATTGCGGGGAAACCTTGAGAGAATGCGAGAGGCGCTCGACCACAGGGTCATAGGTTGAGCGCTCGGCCTCCGGATAGCGGATCAGGAAGGTATGCGCGTAGCGCCCGCCGCAGGAGATATGGGTGCGGCCATAGACGATCTCGCCCGCGGCATAGCCGGAATAGGCCATCCAGCCGCCCTTCCTCCGCTGATAGGTGACATCGACATCCTTCAGGAACGCCTCCTGGAGGAAGGATTTGAGATCGCGGCCATGAAGATCGTCCATGGTGAGCACGAGCCGGCCGCCACCTTTTAGCGCGAACTCGCCTTTAGCCGGGCGCGAGGCCGGATAATCGACGAGATGATCGGGATACGCGATCGACAGGCCAAATTGTTTGCTGGTGAAGACCGGCCAGTTCTCCTGCGCCGCAAGCGGACCGCAGAGGTCGACGAGACAGACAACACCCAAAACGAGCCGTCGCATATTCATTTCCTCCCGCCGCTCAACGAGGTGGAAGCTTAGCGGTTCCCGCAAGGCTTTGGATCGGGCATGGTCGCGCCATGAGTTTTTCCCTCCACGACCGCCTCGCCGCCGACACCCTCCCCGTCTGCGATATGAAACTCTGCACCGTGCTCCTGATGAACGATGCGCGCTTTCCCTGGCTCGTGCTTGTGCCGCGGCAAGAAAACCTCGTCGAGATTCTCGATCTCGGCGCTGCCGAACGCGGCATTCTGATCGAAGAGATCACACGCGCCGGTGAGGCGCTGAGGTCCGCCGCGCCCTGCGACAAGCTGAATATCGGCGCGCTCGGCAATCTTGTGCCGCAGCTTCATATCCATGTTGTGGCGCGTGTCGAAGGCGATGCCGCCTGGCCCGGCCCGGTCTGGGGCTCGGGCACTGCAAAACCCTATGACAAAGGCTGGGCGGAAGGCCTTGCGGATGCGCTGCGCAAGAAGCTGCGCGACAGCTGATCAGCCGCCGCAGGCTTTCAGCAATTTATCGATCGCAACATCGGCGCCCTTAAGATCGAGCTCCTGCGGCTTTGCACCAGAAATGATGAGCGCCGCATCCGAGTTCGAACGGAATTTCTGCAGGATCGCGGCGGTCTTCGGGACGAAAAAATCGACAAAGATGCCGCCCGACATTTCTTCGGGCTGGAACGCCGCCTTCACATTTTCCTTCACGACATTGTCGCCGCCGGCAAAGCGGATTTCGACGCTCTGATTTTCGAGACGCGCGCGCATGCCATCCGCGCCGGTCTTCATGCCGTTCGGCTTGTCGATATCCGCATGCCAGGAGAGTTCGACGGTCGTGCGCTCTTTCGTGCAGCTCATAAAGAAGCGCACATCGTCGCTGTTCGGCACACCGAAATTGATCGAGTAAATGCCTTCCGACTGAAAGACATCGCTCCAGGCCACCTCTTCAGCGAGCGTGGATGCGGGAAGAAGGCAAAGACAAGCGAGAACCAAAGGAACCGAGCGCATGCCGAAGTCTCCTCAATGAGGGAAGCATGGCAGATTGCGCGCCGAAAACAATCAGCTTTGCTTTTTGCGCTCCGCATAGCGGTAGGGCGCGCCGTGATAGACGCCGAGAATCTTCACCTCGGCGGAGAAAAAGGCGAGTTCTTCCAGCGCCAAACGCACATTTGCGTCGTCGGGATGACCTTCCACATCGGCATAGAACTGTGTGGCCACGAACTCGCCTTCGAGCTGATAGCTCTCGAGTTTGGTCATGTTTACCGAATTCGTCGCAAAACCGCCGAGCGCCTTGTAGAGCGCGGCCGGCACGTTGCGCACCTTGAACACGAACGTTGTAACGACAGGCCCGTTTCCCTTCGGCGCCCAGTCGGGCTCCTTCGACAGAATGATGAAGCGCGTCGTGTTGTGGTCTTCGTCGGCGATATCTTTGGCGATGATGTCGAGGCCGTAGATTTCGGCGGCAAGCTTCGAGGCGATCGCAGCGCGCGTCATATCCGTTGTTTCGGCAAGACGGCGCGCGGCGCCCGCCGTGTCGGCGGCGATACGCGGCTCAAGCCCGAGCTTGCGCAAGGTCACGCGACACTGACCGAGCGCCTGCGGGTGGCTGTAGGCGGATTTGACGGTGGCGAGCGTCGCGCCTTTCACCGCCATCAGCTGGTGCTGTATGGGCAAGAAGAATTCGCCGACAATATTCAGCCCCGAGGTCGGCATAAGATGATGAATGTCCGCAACGCGGCCGGCGACCGAGTTTTCGACCGGAATCATCGCAAGGCCCGCCGATCCCTCGATGACCGCGGCGAACGCGTCTTCGAAAGTGGGCTTGGCCACAGGCGTCCAGCCGGGAAACGCCTCCGCACAGGCGATGTGCGAATTGGCGCCGGGCTCGCCCTGATAGACGATGGATTTCTTGGCGGACACGTCAGCAAACTCCGGTCATAGCGGGCGCGCCTTCAGGATATCCCGGGCGCGCTCGAGGTCATGTTCTGTATCGACGCCGAGCGGTACGTCGTCGACGAGGGCGGCATCTATACGCATTCCGGCTTCAAGAGCCCTTAACTGCTCCAACCGCTCCCGCTTCTCCAGCGTCGAGGGCGGGAGGCGCACAAAACGGGCAAGGGCGGCCCGGCGCCAGACATAAAGCCCGATATGATGAATGAGCTCGCCCTCGCCCCAAGGCGCCGTCGCCCGGGTGAAATAGAGGGCGCGGCGGCGGAGCCCCTCGCCCGTGCCGACCAGCTTCACGACATTCGGATCGGTGATTTCCGACGGGCGGCGGATGACCGCGCCGAGCGTGCCGAGATCGACCTCCGGATCGTCCAGAAGCTCGACCGCCTGGCGGATGATCGACGGATCGACGGTCGGCAGATCGCCCTGCACATTGACGATCCGGTCATAGAGCCGATCCGGGTCGATCTTCTCCAGCGCCTCGTAGATGCGGTCCGAGCCCGAAGCATGGTCGTGCCGCGTCAGGATTGCTGTGCCGCCTTCCCTCTCCACGGCAGCAACGATTTCGGGCGAATCGGCCGCGACCGCCACCGGCCCGACGCCGGATTCGAGAGCCCGCCTCAGGACATGGACGATCATCGGCGCGCCGGCGATGTCCGCCAGGGGTTTGCCGGGCAGGCGGGTAGACCCTAGGCGGGCGGGGATAAGAACGAGTGAGGGCATGGGCTTAGGAGCAGTATGTAATTGTTCTATTCAGGCGGCAAAAAGTAGCAGTGCGCCGCCTCTATACGAGTTGTCATCGGCGCGGGAAAGCGGCTAGGTTCCGCGCGTCTCGGGGGCGCTTGTAGACCCCGATTCCTGCGCCTGTTTTCGCGTTTTTTAGACGCTTTCCGGAGACCGGAATGGACTCGTTTGAGGTCAATAAAATCCTCGGCGCCGTACTCGGCACGCTGACCTTCACGGTGGCCCTTATTATCGGTTCCGACATGCTGTTCGGCGCTCACGCCCCGGAAAAGCCCGGCTATGAGCTGCCCTCCCCGGCCGAAACGGCGGGTGCGGGCCATGGCGGCGGCGCCCCCGCTGCTGCGCCGGTCGAGCCGATCGCGAACCGCCTTGCCGTTGCCGATCCGGCCAAGGGCGAGGCGCTCACCAAGCAGTGCCTGTCGTGCCATAGCTTCGAAAAAGGCGGTCCGAACAAGGTCGGCCCGAACCTCTACGGCGTCATCGGCAATCATCACGCCCATCTGGAAGGCTTCGGCTATTCGGCGGCGATGAAGGAAAAGTCGGGCGAACAGTGGACCTTCGAAGCCATCGACCACTTCCTGGAGAATCCGCAGGCAGCCGTTCCGAAGACCGCGATGAACTTTCCGGGCCTCAAAAAGCCGGATGCGCGCGCCAATCTGATCGCCTGGCTGAACAAGAATTCGGATAATCCGCTGCCCCTGCCGCCGCCGACCGCTCCGGGCGATGCGGCCGCCCCGCCCGCTGGCGGCGCCCCGGCTCCGGCCGCTCCGGCCAAAGCTCACTAACACGTCATTTCCCGGCGGCTCGCCTCTGGCAAGCCGCCGGTTTTACGACATAATCTCCGCTAGGCTGGGGCCTCGGTCACTCCGGAGAGACATGCGTATGATTGCCGACCGCCTTGCGGCCGCCCTCCTAGCCTTTTGCCTCCTTACGCCCCCGGCCTTTGCCGAGGATGCCTGGGTTCATGGCCTTGCTCTGAACGGGACGGTCAAATATCCGCCGGGCTTCGCGCATTTCGACTACGTCAATCCGAATGCTCCGAAGGGCGGCACGCTGCGCCTGTCCGCCATCGGCACCTATGACAGCTTCAACACCTTCATCCCGCGCGGCTCCCCGGCCGGCGGTGCCGGTTTCATCTACGAGACGCTGATGACGGCAGCTGCCGATCAGCCGTCGAGCCAATACGGGCTTCTCGCGGAAGCGGCAAAATCCCCGCCGGATATTTCCTCCGTTACCTATCGGCTGCGCGCGGGCGCCAAATGGCACGATGGAAAGCCGGTGACGCCCGAAGACGTGATCTTCTCGCTGGAGGCCCTGAAAGCCGCGCATCCGCGCTATGCGGGCTATTACCGCAATGTCGTGAAAGCCGAGAAGACCGGCGAGCGCGACGTGACCTTCAGCTTCGATCAGACCGGCAATCGCGAACTGCCCTATATTGTCGGCGAGCTCACCGTCCTGCCGAAACATTATTGGGAAGGCACGGACGCGACGGGTACCAAACGCGATCTGACGAAAACGACGCTTGAGGCGCCGCTTGGCTCCGGCCCCTACCGCATCAAGCCCGGCTTCCAGCCCGGACGCACCCTCACTCTGGAGCGCGTACCTGATTACTGGGGCAAGGACATCCCGGTACGCAGCGGCACGAATAATTTCGATGAAGTTCAATTCACCTATTACCGCGATGCCGTCGTCGCGCTCGAAGCGTTCAAAGCCGATCAGTACGACTTCCGTCAGGAAAACATCGCGAAGAACTGGGCGACCGCCTACGACTTTCCGGCGCGGCGCGACGGCAAAGTCGTTCTCGAAACACACCCCATCCGCAGCTCGGGCGTTATGCAGGCGTTTTCGTTCAATACGCGCCGCGCGAAATTCCAGGACCCGCGCGTCCGTCGCGCGTTCGACCTCGCCTTGAATTTCGACGACATGAACCGCTCGCTGTTTTTCGGCCAGTACAAGCGGATTGAGAGCTATTTCCAGAACACCGAGCTTGCCTCAAGCGGCCTGCCGCAAGGGCGCGAGCTCGAAATCCTCAACGAGGTGAAAGGCGAAGTTCCGCCTGAGGTTTTCACCACGCCCTATAAATCGCCGCAAACGCCGACGCCCGAAGCCTTGCGCGATAATCTGCGTGAAGCGCTGAAGCTTCTCGGGGAAGCCGGATGGACCATCAAGGAAAACGGCGGCAAGCGCGCGCTGGCCAATGCGGCCGGCGAGACCATGAAAGTCGAGTTCCTCCTCGACGGGCCGACCTTCGAGCGCGCGGTTCTTTCCTACAAACCCAATCTCGAACGGCTCGGAATCGAAGTTTCGGTCCGCACCGTCGATGCCTCGCAATATGAGAACCGCATGCGCGCTTTCGATTTCGACATGACGACGGACGGCTGGGGCCAGTCTTTGTCGCCCGGCAATGAGCAGCGCGATTTATGGGGCTCGGCCGCAGCAGACCGCGAAGGATCGCAGAATACGATCGGCATCAAAAATCCGGCGATCGACAAACTCATCGACAAGGTGATCTACGCGAAAGACCGCGAAGAGCTTGTCGCCGCCACGCACGCGCTGGACCGCGTCCTGCTCTGGAACCACTATGTCGTGCCGCAATGGACGACGCCGGAATACCGCTTTGCCTATTGGAAGCGGCTTGCCCACCCCGAAAAGCTGCCGGAATACGGACTGGATTTCCCGGACGTCTGGTGGTCGGCCGATGCCAAACCTCCCACCCCATGAGACGTTCTTGATCGACCGGCGCAGCGTTCTTCTTCTCGGCGGCAGCGCAGCTGCGACGGCGCTCATGCCGCGCGGTGCGGCAGCGCAGACGCCCGCTGCCACGAGCCACGGCATGTCGATTTTTGGCGATCTGAAATATCCCGCCGGGTTCAAGCATTTCGACTATGTGAATCCGACCGCGCCGAAAGGCGGGCGGTTTTCCTATTCGCCGAGCATGTGGGCTTACAATCAGAACCCCAACACCTTCAACACGCTGAACACGCTGATCGTCAAAGGCGACGCGCCGGTTGGACTGACGATTATATTTGCGAGCCTCATGGTGCGTGCGCTCGATGAGCCGGATGCGATCTACGGGCTTGTCGCCGAAAGCGTCACCGTCGAAGACGAAAAAATCCTCTACCGGTTCAAGCTGCGGCCCGAGGCGCGCTTTCATGACGGCACGCCGATCACTTCCGAAGACGTGAAATTCTCGATCGACACACTGAAAAAAGACGGCCATCCGAGCCTCGCTCAGCCGCTCCGCGATGTCGCCGCCGTTGAAATCTCGGGGCCCCACGAGGTCGCGGTCCGCTTTACCGGCAAGCAGCCGCGCGATGTGCCGCTGGCCGTTGCCGGACTGCCGATCCTCTCGAAGGCGTTCTACACAACCCATCCCTTCAATGAATCGACGATGACGCCGCCGCTCGGTTCGGGTCCCTACAAGGTTGGCGCTATGGCCGCCGGCCGTTTCATCGAATATGAACGCGTCAAGGACTGGTGGGGGAACGATCTCCCGGCGGCGCTCGGCCAGAACAATTTCGACATTGTCCGCGTCGAGTTCTTCCGCGACCGCCAGGTCGCGCTCGAAGGCTTTAAAGGCGGCACCTATTGGTATCGCGAAGAGTTCACCTCGCGCCATTGGGCGACAGCTTACGATTTCCCGGCGCTCATGGAAAAGCGCGTCATCCGCTTCGAACTACCCGACGAACGCGCTTCCGCCGCGCAGGGCTGGTGGATCAATCTCCGCCGCAAGAAGTTCCAGGACCCGCGCGTGCGCGAGGCCCTCGATCTCGCCTTCGATTTCGAATGGACCAACGCCAAGCTGATGTACGGCTCGTACACGCGCACGCATTCGGTATTCGAAGGCTCCGATATGAAGGCCGTTGGTCTTCCTTCCGCGGAGGAGCTTGTGCTTCTCGAACCTTATCGCGGCAAGATTCCGGATGAGGCGTTCGGCGAACCCTATGTTCCGCCGGTCAGCGACGGCTCGGGCAAGGACCGCAAACTCCTGATGCGAGCCCAGAAGCTTCTTCAGGACGCCGGGCTGAAGCGTGAAGGCGGCACGCTGCTCGACAGCGAAGGAAAGCCGTTCGAAATCGAATTTCTCGACGACGACCCGATCTTCTCGCCGCATGTCCAGGCTTACATCAAGAACCTTGAATTTCTGGGTATCAAAGGATCGCAGCGCATCGTCGATGCGGCACAGTTCAATCTGCGCGAAAACGAGTTCGACTTCGACCTCATGCCGCGCCGCTTCGCGTTCACCTCGACGCCGGGCGAGGCGCTGCGCCGCTATTTTGGCTCGGAAGCCGCCGATATCAAAGGCTCCGTCAATCTCCCGGGCGTCAAAGATCCGGCGATCGATGCGCTGATCGAGGTCGCCGTGAATGCCGATACGCGCGAGAAGCTGAACATCGCATGCCGCGCGCTCGACCGGGTGCTGCGCGCGGGGCGCTATTGGGTGCCGCATTGGTACAAAGGCACGCACTGGATCGCGACCTGGGATGTTTTCAGCCGTCCCGAGACCAAACCCCGCTATGGCCTCCCGTCCGAAACCACATGGTGGTTCGATACGGAAAAAGCCGCGCGCATCGGCATAAAGCTGTAGAACAGCAGCCATGGCCGCCTATATCGCCCGCCGCCTTCTGCTGATGATCCCGACCCTGGTCGGCATTATGCTGATCACATTCGCCATCGTTCAGTTCGCGCCGGGCGGGCCGGTCGAGCGCATTATCGCGCAGATTCAGGGTTCTGACGTTTCGGCCACCGGCCGGTTCGGCGGCTCCGCCGGCGGCGATCTTGGCAATGCCCCCACACCCGGAAACTTCTCCGGCGACCCCGTCACAAACCGCTATCGCGGCGCGCAGGGTCTCGATCCGGAATTCATCAAACAGCTCGAAAAGCAGTTCGGCTTCGACAAGCCGGCGTATGAGCGCTTCTTCCAGATGCTGTGGAACTATGCGCGCTTCGATTTCGGCGACAGCTATTTCCGCGACGTCTCCGTGTTGAGCCTGATCGCCGAAAAAATGCCGGTATCGATTTCGCTCGGGCTCTGGATGACGCTTCTCACTTATGCCATTTCGATCCCGCTCGGCATCAAGAAGGCCGTCACCGACGGCTCGCGCTTCGATGTCTGGACATCGACCCTGATCATTGTCGGCTACGCTATCCCGGGCTTTCTGTTTGCGATCCTTCTGATCGTTCTTTTCGCGGGCGGCTCCTTCCTCGACTGGTTCCCGCTGCGCGGCCTGACTTCGGATAATTGGAGCGCCCTGCCCTGGTATTCGAAGATCATCGATTATTTCTGGCATCTGACGCTGCCGCTGTTCTCGATGGCCGTCGGCGCATTTGCGACGGCGACACTTCTGACCAAGAACTCGTTCCTGGACGAAATCCGCAAGCAGTATGTCCAGACGGCACGGATGAAGGGCCTCACCGAACGGCGCGTTCTTTACGGGCACGTCTTCCGTAATGCGATGCTGATCCTCATCGCCGGATTTCCCGGAACCTTCATAAGCGCCTTTTTCACCGGCGCGCTTCTGATCGAGACGATCTTCTCGCTCGACGGGCTCGGGCTTTTGGGCTTTGAGAGCGTCGTCAACCGCGACTACGGCGTCGTTTTCGCGACGGCCTATATTTTCGGTCTGATGGGCCTCATCACCGGCCTGCTCTCGGACCTGACCTATGCCTGGGTCGATCCGCGCATCGACTTCGAAAGCCGGCGGCTCTGATGGCGTCCGCTCTTCCGCCCGTGATCCCGCCGCCTGCTCACAGCAGCGCACCGATTACCGAGCCGCCGCCGCGCCGAGAACGCTTCAACGTATCGCCGATCAACCGCCGCCGCTGGCGGACCTTCCGCGCCAATCGCCGCGGGTTCTGGTCGCTTGTTGTTTTTCTCGTGCTGTTCGTCGGCTCTCTGTTTGCCGAGTTCATCGCCAACGATCAGCCATTCATGGTCTATCATGACGGCGGCATCTATATGCCGGCGTTCAAGACCTATTCGGAGACGGATTTCGGCGGCGATTTTCCGTCCGATGCCGATTACCGCGATCCTTATCTGCAAAAGCTGATTGCGGACAAAGGCGGCTTCATGATCTGGCCGCCGATCCGCTATTCCTACGACACGATCAATCTCAACCTTCCGGTCCCCGCGCCGGCGCCGCCGACTTGGATGCTGACGGCCGAGCAATGCCAGACGGCGGGATCAGCCCCCGATTGCGCGGGTCTCGAATGGAATTGGCTCGGTACTGACGATCAGGGACGAGATGTCGTTGCGCGTCTCATTTACGGCTTCCGCATCTCGGTTCTGTTCGGCCTGATACTGACGATCGCGTCCGCCATTATCGGCGTCAGTGCCGGCGCGGTGCAGGGCTATTACGGCGGCTGGATCGATCTTCTGTTCCAGCGCTTCATCGAAATCTGGACCTCGATCCCGACGCTTTATCTCCTCATCATCCTGTCGGCCGTGCTCGCGCCCGGCTTCTGGATTCTGCTCGGCATCATGCTGCTGTTTACCTGGGTCGGGTTTGTCGGCTTTGTGCGCGCCGAATTCCTGCGCGCGCGCAATCTCGAATATGTCCGCGCCGCGCAGGCGCTCGGCGTCGGCACCAAGACAATCATGTGGCGCCACCTTTTGCCGAACGCGACGGTCGCGACCTTGACCTTCATGCCGTTTATCCTCAACGGCTCGATCACAACGCTCACCTCGCTCGACTTTCTCGGATTCGGCCTGCCGCCCGGCTCGGCCTCGCTCGGCGAGCTTCTCGCCCAGGGTAAAGCCAATCTTCAGGCGCCCTGGCTCGGCATTATGGGCTTTCTGTCCATCGCCGTGATGCTGTCGCTGCTCGTCTTTATCGGCGAGGCGGTGCGCGATGCTTTCGATCCGCGCAAGAGTTTCGCATGAGCGAGACGCCGCTTCTTTCGGTCCGCGATCTTTCCGTCGCTTTCGGTCAGGGCGGCAACGAAATGCTGGCCGTCGACCGCATCTCGTTCGATATCAAGAAGGGCGAGACGCTGGCGCTTGTCGGCGAATCCGGTTCCGGAAAATCCGTCACCGCGCTGTCGATCCTGAAGCTCCTGCCCTATCCGGCAGCAAAACATCCGTCGGGAGAAGTTCTCTTTCGCGGCGACAATCTCCTCGACGCCGACGAGCGGGATCTGCGCCGCGTACGCGGCGCCGATATTTCCATGGTCTTCCAGGAGCCGATGACCTCGCTCAATCCGCTGCACTCGATCGAGCGGCAGGTCGGCGAAATTCTGGAAATCCATCGCGGCTGGTCGAAGACGAAAATCCGCGCCCGCGTTCTCGAACTTCTCGAACAGGTCGGTATCCGTAATGCGGCAGAACGGCTCGATGCTCTGCCGCATCAGCTGTCCGGCGGCCAGCGCCAGCGCGTGATGATCGCGATGGCTCTGGCGAACGAGCCCGATCTTCTTATCGCCGACGAGCCGACAACGGCGCTCGACGTAACGGTTCAGGCGCAGATCCTGAAGCTGCTCGAAGAGCTTCAGCAAAAGCTTGGCATGGCGATGCTGTTCATCACGCACGATCTAGGTCTTGTGCGCAAGATCGCCGACCGCGTCTGTGTGATGACGCGCGGCAAGATCGTCGAAACCGGTCCTGTTGCCGATGTCTTCGGCAAACCGCAGCACGACTATACGAAACATCTTCTGGCCGCCGAACCGAAAGGATCGCCGCCACCGGTCGACACAAAGGCGCCTATCATCGTCTCAAGCGATGATCTCAAAGTCTGGTATCCCATCAAGCGCGGCTTCTTCCAGAAAACGGTCGGGCATGTGAAAGCCGTCGATGGTGTCAGCGTGCAAGTCCGCGAAGGACAGACGCTCGGCATTGTCGGCGAATCCGGCTCCGGCAAAACGACGCTCGGCCTTGCACTTCTGCGCCTCATCTCGTCCGAAGGTCCGATCGTCTATCTCGGCACCCGCATCGACGATAAAGACCGTGCCGGCATGCGGCCTTTGCGCAAGGACATGCAGATCGTTTTCCAGGATCCGTTCGGATCTCTCTCGCCGCGCATGCCCGTGGTCGATATCGTTGCCGAAGGCCTGAAAATCCACGGCGCGAAAAGGTCCTCAGCGGAACACCGTGCGGCGGTGGCAAAGGCGCTCGAAGAGGTTGGTCTCGATCCCGCGCATATGGACCGCTATCCGCACGAATTCTCCGGCGGGCAGCGTCAGCGCATCGCGATTGCCCGCGCCATGGCACTCAATCCAAAATTCGTTGTTCTCGACGAGCCGACCTCAGCACTCGATATGTCGGTGCAGGCGCAGATCGTCGATCTCTTGCGCGATCTGCAGAAGCGCCACGGGCTGTCCTATCTCTTTATCTCGCACGATCTCAAAGTGGTGCGGGCGCTGGCGAGCGAGGTTCTCGTTCTAAAAGACGGCAAGGTGATCGAGCAGGGCACGGCGCGCGAGATTTTCGATGCACCGAAGAACGATTACACAAAGGCGCTGATTGCTGCGGCGCTCGATCTCGAAGTCGCCGGCGCAGCCGCGCGCTGATCAGATGCGGCGGATCGAGGTGATTTCGCTGCCCGCGGCTTTGATCCGCGCAATAGCTTCTTCCGCCGGTTCGATTGCAACTGCCATATGATGCGCATTGGCGTGGATGAGTGTGCCGTCGCCGCGCGCAATCGCAACATGGCCTTTCCAGAACACAAGATCGCCGCGCTGCAACGCTGAGCCGCGCTCGAACGGAACTTCGGCGCCGATCGCCTTTTCCTGCAGATCGGTATCGCGCGGCGCTTTTGTGCCGACGGCATCGAGAGAGATCTGGACCAGGCCGGAGCAATCGAGCCCAAGGCTCGTCTTGCCGCCCCATAGATAAGGTGTACCGGCAAAGCGCTCGGCAACCGCAACAAAATCCTTCTCCGTATGCGCCAGCGATTCGAGATGACGCGCCACGGCATAGCCGCGCGGGGCGATGATCGCGAAGGGCCCCTGCTCGCCTATCACGGTGACGCGACTGCCGATGGACAGCATTTCATGCGGCGGCAGTTTGATGTCGGGGCCGGGGAAAACGAAGCTGCGCAGCGCTGTGACGCGATGCGTCGGCTGAAGCGGCGTATCGAGCGCCCAGCCGGGCAGCCAGCCGACATAAAGATCGTTCTGCAGCTGGACATGCGCCCAGCCCTCATTCTGGCCATACACCTCGACCGGTTCGCCGAAAATCGCCTCGGTCAGAAGCGGCGCGTCGGGACGCGGCTCCTTGCGCAAAGGCGCGGCCCCGGCAGCGATGCGCGCCGGAATACCAATGCCTTCCGGCGGCGTCAGACGCGGATCAGGCGCCATAGCGTTCCTTCAGAAGGCCGTAGATGGCGCGGATGGCATGCGCTTCGCCGCCTTCCGGACGGCCGGGGCGCGCCGAGGGCGTCCAGGCGAAGATGTCCAAATGCGCCCAGGCTTTGGCGTTTTCGACAAAGCGCTTGAGAAACAGCGCGGCGATGATCGAACCGGCATGACCACCGCTCGCGACATTGTTCATGTCGGCGATCTTGGAATCCAGAAGGCGATCGTACCGCTGCCACAGCGGCAGGCGCCAGACGGGATCGTTTTCCGCAAAGCCGATGCGCATGAGATCGTTTGCGAGCGTATCATCATCCGTGAAAAGCGGCGGAAGCTCGGGCCCGAGTGCGACGCGTGCCGCGCCGGTGAGCGTTGCCAGATCGATCAGAAGATCGGGCGCTTCCTCATCGGCTAAAGCCAACGCATCCGCGAGAACAAGACGCCCTTCAGCGTCCGTATTGCCGATTTCGACGGAGATGCCTTTTCGGCTGCGATAGACATCGCCCGGGCGGAAGCTCGTCCCGGACACAGAATTTTCGACGGCAGGAATGAGCACGCGCAGGCGCACCTGCAGGCGCGCATCCATGATCATATGAGCAAGGCCGAGCACATTGGCGGCGCCCCCCATATCCTTCTTCATGATCAGCATGGCCGCATCGGGCTTGATGTCGAGGCCGCCTGTGTCGAAGCAGACGCCTTTGCCGACAAGCGTCACGCGCGGATGAGTTTCCTCACCCCAGGAAAAGTCAATCAGCCGCGGCGCGCGCGGGCTCGATGAGCCGACCGCCTGGATCAGCGGGAAGCCGCGTTCAAGCTCTTCTCCCGTGACCGACACAAACCAGCCGCCATGACGTCCGCACAATTCACGGGCCGCTGCCTCCAACTCGTCCGGCCCCATATCGTTTGCTGGTGTATTGACGAGATCGCGTGCGAGGCGAACGCCTTCGGCGATGCGGAAGATTTCCGCCGGATCGACGCCATCCGGCAGCACGATCTGCACCGTGCGGATATCGGGTTTGCGGTAGCGGTCGAATCTGTAGGTGCCGAGGAGAAAGCCGACCAGAGACAGGCGCGGATCCGCAAGCTTGCCTTCAAAACGATAGGCACCGGCCGGCAGATCGCGGGCGAGATTTGCGGCCAGGAACGGATCGCGGCTCGGCGCATCGTCCGGCTCGACGCCGAAAATGACGCCCAGGATCGCACCATCGGCGCCGGGCACGAGAAGAACCCGGCCGGGCGCAGGCTCATAGGCAACAGATGTCATCCAGGCGCGGGCCGCCTCCGGCAGATGCGCCGCATCCTGCCCCTTTGCGAGGGGCCAGATCGGAAGAGCCGGAGAACCGGGGGGCAGAAGAAGAAGATGCACAAAAGACCTCGACGCGCACACAGCTACAAACAGCATATCCGGGGCTTTATGGCGCGATACGGCCCCCCGGCCGATATGCCCGTTTACCAAGCATTAGGGTTAACGGCTGTAAATATTTGGTCTCGCCGATGGGTCGGCGCAACCGCATTTCTGGGTCTCAATGCCCTTTTTTGACAGCACTTTTCGCCGCTCGCTTCTTGCCGCCGTGGCGGCAACCGCCCTTCTGACGGGCTGCGCCACCAAAAAGGAGCCGGCTGTGACCGGCTCGATCGAAAGGTCCGCTCCGGCGCTCGAACAGGCCAAATCGCTGGCCAAGGCCGGGCGCAATGAGGAGGCTCTCGCCGCCCTCGCGAAAATGAACGGCAAGACGCCCGATTGGCGCGCCTATAACCTCCAGGGCACCATCCTCGACCGGATGGGCCGGATGGACGACGCGCAGAAGCAATATCAGGCGGCCCTCAAGCTCGCGCCGAATGATCCGGGCGTGATGTCCAATCTCGGCCTGTCGCTCGCTTTGTCGCAGAAGCCAACCGAAGCCGAGAGCATACTGCGCCGCGCCGCGGCGCTGCCGACGGCAACCCCGAAAGTGCGACAGAACCTCGCCCTCGTTCTTGCGCTGCAGGGAAAATATGCCGAAGCGGAAGAACTCGCCCGGCGCGATCTTCCGGCCGATCAGGCGGCGGCAAACGTCAAATACTGGAAGCAGACGATGAAGCCGGCGGCCGCCAAGGCACAGGCGCCGACAGCAGCGCCGAAGCCGAAGGACCCGGTTGAGACCGGCAGCCTCAATCTGCGCTGAGACGTCGGCTTATCGGAAGTCCATCACCTGCATGATCGCAGGGCCGATGATGACGATAAACAGCACCGGCAGGAAGAATACGATCATCGGCACGGTGAGCTTCGGCGGCAAAGCTGCGGCCTTCTTCTCCGCTTCGTTCATGCGCATATCGCGGTTTTCCTGCGCCATGACGCGCAAGGATTGCGCAATCGGCGTGCCGTAGCGCTCGGACTGGATCAAGGCGCCGGTGACCGCGCGCACGCCGTCGAGACCGATACGGTTGGCGAGGTTCTCATAAGCCTGCCGGCGATCCTGCAGATAAGACATCTCCGCCGATGTCAGGACGAACTCTTCGGCAAGCGCGATCGACTGTTCGCCTATCTCCTGACTGACCTTTCGGAAAGCAGCTTCGACCGACATGCCGGCCTCGATGCAGATCAGCAGAAGATCGAGCGCATCCGGGAAAGCCCTGCGGATCGATTGCTGACGCTTGGAGATCTTGTTCTTCAAAAAGATCTGCGGCGCCTTGATGCCGACATAGGCGGCAAAGATCGCAACGCCGAGCTTGACGACGGCCGGCTGATCGAAATGCGTGATCACGAACATATAGAGCAGCGAGAAAACAAAGAGCGCGATCGGCGTGACGAAGCGGAAAAACAGGAAGACTGTCATCGGTGCGGTGCCGCGATAGCCCGCCATGGTCAGTTTTTCCTTGGCGTCATCGGTCGACAGATGCTTGGCGAGATCGAACCGGTCGACGATCTTCTTCATATAGGCCTTCGGCTCACGCCGCAGACTTATGGCCGAGCCGCGCGCAATACGCTCCCTCTCTCGCGCGCGCATGAGGTCGCGCTCAAGCGCCACCGCCTTCATGCGGCGGCCGAGCTGATCGCGCTGCAGCAGCGGCATGGCGACCGTCACCACCGTCATGGTGGCGGCAAGGCCTGTGAACAGCATTACCAGGACATCACGGTCCGCCAGTTTATCAATCAGGCTCACGTCGATAATCCGATCAGAAGTCGAAATTGATCATGCGGCGCATCGTCAGAATGCCGCACGACATCCAGAACGCACCGACGCCAAGCAGGATGTAACCGACCTGGCGCGTCCAGAGTTGCGATATGTATTCAGGGCTGACGATGTAGACGAGCGTGCCGACAATCATCGGCAAGGAACCGATGATCCAGGCGGAGGCTTTCGCTTCGGCGCTCATCGCCTGGATTTTTCCGAGCATTTTCGAGCGCTCGCGCAGCACATTGGAGAGATTGCCGAGCGCTTCGGAAAGATTGCCGCCCGATTTCGACTGGATGTTGATGACGATGGCGAAGAAATTCGCCTCCGGCAGGCCGAGCCGCGTATAGAGCCGCTCCACCGCCTCGCCGAGCGGCATGCCGACCGTCTGCATTTCGATAACGCCGCGGAATTCCGATTTCACCGGCTCCTGTGATTCCGCGGCAACGATGCGGAAGCAGTCGCCGAGCGGAAGACCGGATTTCACGCCGCGCACAATGATGTCGATGGCGTTCGGAAATTCCTTGATGAACGCCTTCTGCCGGCGCTTGGCCAGATATTTCAGAATCCAGCGCGGCACGCCGAGCCATCCGACGAATGCGGCGACGGGCACGACATAGATCGAGCCGCTGAACACCAAAGCGAGTACCGCAAGGATGAGCGCGCATATCGCGCTGATCACGCGATATTTCTTGACGCTCCAGGTCAAACCCGCCTGCTCGATCCGCGTCTTCAGCGGCGGATTGCGCAAGTTCTCCTGCTTCTTTTCAAGATCTTTCAGGCTTTCGGCGACCTGGCCACGGCGCAGAGCCGTCTCGCGCGGATTGGCGGCAACGCGCGGGCCGGCCTCGAAAATGCTTTTCTGGCGTTTCTCCGCCCGCTCATCGACGAGCCACGGATAGGCAAGCGCATACAGCACGCCGCCTGTTGCGACGCTGGCAAGACCGAAAACAACGATCTGCTTCACATCCATCGGCTAGCCTCTCAGCTCATCCGCGATTTCGGAGCGGTCGATGGCTTCTGCCAGGCGATTCTCTTCGCCGTAATAGCGCGCGCGCTCCCAGAAGCGCGGCCGCGCAATGCCCGTCGAGCGATGACGGCCGAGAATGCGGCCGTGCTGATCCTCGCCGAGGATCTCATAGACATAGATGTCCTGGGTCGTCACGACCTCGGATTCCATGCCGACAACTTCGGTGATGTGGGTGATGCGGCGCGAGCCGTCGCGCAGGCGCTGGGTCTGGATGATGACGTCGATCGAGGTCGCGATCATCTCGCGGATCGTACGGGCCGGCAGGCTGAAGCCGCCCATGGAGATCATGCTTTCCATACGCGACAGGGCTTCGCGCGGCGAGTTGGCGTGCAGCGTACCCATCGAGCCGTCATGGCCGGTATTCATCGCCTGCAAGAGATCGAACGCCTCGGGTCCGCGGACTTCGCCGACGATGATGCGTTCAGGACGCATACGCAGGCAGTTGCGGACGAGATCGCGCATCGTGATCTGCCCCTCGCCTTCCAGGTTCGGCGGGCGCGTTTCGAGACGCACGACATGCGGCTGCTGGAGCTGAAGCTCGGCGGCGTCTTCGCAGGTGATGATGCGCTCATCGGATTCGATGGCGTGCGTCAGGCAGTTCAGAAGCGTCGTCTTGCCCGAGCCGGTACCGCCGGAGATGATCGTGTTGCAGCGCGAGCGTCCGATGATACGCAGGATCTCGGCGCCGTCGGCTGTGATCGAGCCGTATTTGGTCATCTGATCGAGCGTGAGCTTGTCGCGCTTGAACTTACGAATGGTGAGTGTCGGGCCGTCGAGCGCCAAGGGCGCGACGATGACGTTGACGCGCGAGCCGTCGGGAAGGCGCGCATCGCAGATCGGTGAGCTTTCGTCGACTCTGCGGCCAACCTGGCTGACGATGCGCTGGCAGATGTTCAGAAGCTGCGAGTTGTCGCGGAAACGCACATTCGTCAGCTGGATCTTGCCGGAGACCTCGATATAGGTCTTCTCGCTGCCATTGACCATGATGTCGGCGATGTCGTCGCGCGCCAGAAGCGGCTCGAGCGGACCGTAGCCGAGAACGTCGTTGCAGATGTCGTCGAGTAGTTCTTCCTGCTCGGCAATCGACATTACGAGATTTTTAAGGGCGATGATCTCGTTGACGATGTCGCGGATTTCTTCGCGCGCGCTATCGGGATCGAGCCGCGCAAGCTGCGCAAGGTCGATGGCCTCGATCAGCGCCGAGAAGATGGCGCTTTTTGTTTCGTAATAGCTGTCGGAACGGCGCGTCTCTGACGCGGCCGGCGGCGGCGCGCGCATCGGCGGAAGTGCCGTCATAACCGACATCGCACCGCCGGGAACCGCTTCCGAACCCGGCAGGCGCGGCGCGGCAGGCGTTGTCGGCGCCGTCGAGAGGCCGAGCACGAGGTTCGACGGCGTCGGAGGGGCGCCCGCATCGGTTCGGCGCTTTCCGAATCCGCCGCTCATATCTTAAGCCCTCTTGCGCAGGCGCGCCAACGGATTGAACGAACGCTTGGCTGTGCGTTGTTCGGTGCGGCCCGTCACCTGGCGCGCGATATCGAGGAACTGCTCGTTCAGCTTATGCGAAGCCGAAATCTCGGCGATCATCTGACCGTTGTTGGACGCCGTGCCGAAAAGCTGCGGCTCGAAGGCGATGACCGCCGACGGCTCAACATCGAGCGCTTTCGCAAATTCCGACGCTTTAATCTCCGGGCGTTTCGGCAGGCCGACCTGATTCAGAACCAGGCGCGGCGGCGCATCGTGCGGCCGCTGTCCGCGCGTCAGATCGATGATATTCTTCGCGTTGCGCAGATTGGCGAGATCGGGGCTCGCGACCACGACGATCTCATCCGCGACGATCAGAGCGCGCTTCGACCAGGCCGTCCAGCAATGGGGCACATCAAGCACGATGCTGGGAGCGCTGTTGCGCAGAATATCGTACAGGCCGTCGAAGGCGTCCCCCTGGAAATCATAGGTCCGGTCGACGGTTGCGGGCGCGGCCAGGAGGCTGAGATGGGCGGTGCACTTTGTCAGGAGGCGGTCGACAAGATTTGAGTCGAGACGGTCCGGCGCAAACACGGCATCGGCGATGCCCTGCGGAGGATCCTGATTGAAGTCGAGACCGGCTGTGCCGAACGCCATGTCGAGATCGGCAACGACGGTCTGCTGATCGAAATTGCGCGCGATGGACCACGCAACATTGTGAGCGACGGTCGAAGCGCCGACACCGCCTTTGGCGCCGACAAAGGCAACGACCCGGCCGAGCGGCTCGGCGTCCGGGGCCCGGAACAGTTCGGACATCGTGCGCACGAGATCCAGCGCCTGAATGGGCGCGACGAGATATTCTGAGATGCCGCGGCGCATCAGATCGCGATAAAGCAGCACGTCGTTGACGCGGCCGATCACGATGACCTTGGTTCCGTAGTCGCAAACCTCGGACAGCTTATCGAGGCACGACATCAGAACCGGGCGGCCGCCATCGGTCTCGATGATGATGACGTTCGGCGTCGGCGAATTACGGTAGGCTTCAACAGCGGCCGGCGCCCCGCCCATCTGGAAACGCAGATGGGCTTTCTCCATGCGCCGGTCTTCGGCGGCATTCTGCACGGTCTGGGCGACTTCCGGCGTTTCGCAGAACGCCTGGATCGAGACTCGCGGCAGCGAAGCGATCTGAAGGACTTCTGCCTCGCTGATGTCCATTGCGGCCGCGTCTGGCGCGGTTGCCTTAACGTCAGTCACTTTTTGTATCCACGGTTTCCTTAGGATAGGTGGTCACCGTCGGTTCACCCTTGCCGTACTTGCCTATGACGGTCGAGCGGCGCGTCGCCGAGGCCGAGCTCTCGGCGCGCGGACGGATGAAATCCTCCGGGTCCTCGACCTGCGCCGCGAGATTTTGCTGAACCGCGCAACCGAGATTCCAGTCCGAGCGATTGCGGTTCGATTCCGTGGGGTCGCGATAGCCGATATCGCCCGGCCATTGCCCGCACGGATGCGGCACCTTTGCTTCGAGAACGGGGAATTCGAGACGCACGGGCGCCAGATGTCCGGGACCGTCGGCCTGATAGATAACCGTGCTGACCGCGGAAGCGGGAATGCCATTGATGCCGAAGATCCGGCGAATCTCCCGCGCAGCATTCGCCGATTGCTTGTCCGTGAGCCGATCGGCGCCCCTTGGCACCTGGATTGTCAGCTTTCCGCGACCGCGCTTCTGCCAATCGGCGGCGAAGGCCTGAATATCCGCAACCTGCCGATCGGTCAGACCGCTCGGCCCGCCACCCGGCAGAAGGTCCATCGTCGACAGTCCACGCGTCACATTGATCGGATGACGGATGCGATGATCGTCCGGAATCGCGCTGGTGTAGTCGCCGTTGCGCTGGGACGCGCAGCCCGCGACGCCGAGCGTCAGCGCTGCGAGAAGAGAAAGGGAAAGAATTGGGGCGCGCATAATCATTCCACCGTGTAGCCGATCGGCCCCTGATATCCGCCCTTCCGCATCAGTCCGGGGGCGTAAATGTTGTTCAACTGACCGAGGAAGAAGGTGTCTGTGTCGCTCGGATTGCTGAAGCCGTCATCGGGCAGAGCGAGCTTGTCGCGGCCGTTGGGCTTGGCAATGTAGGGCGTCACGATAACGACGAGCTCCGTCTGACCCCGCTGATAGTCACGGCTGCGGAACAAGGAGCCGAGAACCGGAAGATTGATGAGGCCGGGCGTACCGCGAATGGCCTGCCGCGATTTGTCCTGCAGAAGACCGGCAATCGCATAGGAGCCGCCGGACGGAAGTTCGACCGTCGTATTGGCGCGACGCACCGAAAGCGCTGGAATACTCAGATTGTTGACCTCGATCGCGCCTTCGCTGCTGAGCTCGGACACTTCCGTGCCGATCTGCAGGCTGATGCGGCCCGACGACAGAACAACAGGCGTGAAGGTCAAACCAACACCGAATTTCTTGAACTCGATGGAGATTTGGTTGTCGTCGCGGCCAACGGGCACCGGGAATTCGCCGCCGGCGAGAAACTCGGCGCGCTCGCCTGAGATTGCCGACAATGTCGGTTCGGCAAGCGTCCGCAGCAGGGCCTTCTCCTCGAGAGCCTCGAGCGTTGCTTCCACGAAATTTCCGCCCCATTCATGCCGGATGCCGAACGCACCGGCGACCGAGGCGAAATCGGTCGGATCGAGAATACCGCCGACGCTGGTGCCGCCGGAAACGCCGGAGAACTCCCAGTTGATGCCGAGTTGCTTGGTCGTGTCGCGCTTCATCTCGACGACCGACACTTTCAGCATCACCTGATCGCGGTTTTCGATCGCCAGCGCGTTGACGACTTTTTCGGGCGCACCGACGAGATTGGCGGCGATGGCGCTTGCGGTCGCAGCTTCCGCCGGTGATTTCACCGAACCTGTCAGAACGACTGAATCGCCAACCGCCGATGCCGAAACCATTCCTTCGGGTATGGACGTCAGGAGGTTATTGCGGATCGGAGACATGTCGCGCGCGACGGAGACGGCAAGGCTTTCGATCTGATTGCCCTGCGCGTCGAAGAAAATGATGTCGGTCTCGCCGAGCGCAATGCCGATCAGATAAGCCTTGCGTGCCGAACGCACGACGGCGTTGGCGATCTTCGGATCGGCGACGAGCACTTCGGCGGCATTCGACGGCAAATCGACGACATAGGATTTGCCGATACCGAGCGTCACCACGCGGCCGCCCGTATTCGAGCTCATGCCCGAATAGGCGACGCCGCGATCCGCCGCCGTGGCGGGAATCATCTGCGGCACGAGAAGCAGCGCAACCAGCGCAAGGCTTCTCGTTAAAGACGGCATGCCAGCCGGTTTCATATCCCCTCCCCGAAGCGCCGAGGCGCTCATTCCTGCTTCGGGACGCCGTAGCGGATGACGGTCATCGCGCCCGCGGCATCTTTACGACCAAATCTGTCTTCCGGCGCCTGACCGGCGAGCGCCGGGTTGGAGTCGGACAGCGAGCGCAGCGCCAGCGACATCGTTCCAAGCTGGCGGGCGAGCGCGAGAATTTCCGTTTGACGCGGCAACAGCTCAAGCGTCGCCGTGCGGCCGACAACTACCTTCTGTCCGTCCTGTTCGACCGTTGCCTGATCGATCGCAAGCACGCGGACATTCGTCAGAATGGTCGAGCTCGAAAACGCTTCTTCGCCAGTGGCGCCGCCATCGTCTTTACGCGTCAGGATTACATCGACCCGATCGTTCGGCAGAATGAATCCACCGGCGCCGGTTTCGGCGGAGATTTCGGTGGCGACGGCGCGCATGCCCGCGGGCAAAATCGCCGACATGAAGCCGGAGCCGTCGGCCTTGACGATCTTCTGCATGCGGATCGGTTCGCCCTGAACGATCGGCTGGCGGGCAATGGCGCCCGCAATATCGTTGATCGCTTCGGGCTGGCTGGATTTGGTGATGAAGCCCTCGGCGCCGGCCAGGGGCCATTCGCGCCAGGAGAGGCTCTCGGCGGTCACGGCGCTGCCCATCGGAATCTCTTGAGCGGCGATAAGGACTTCGGCGGTCGGTGCGGCTTCCTGGACGACCTGCGGAGCCGGCGCAGGCGCATCATCGCCGCCGCTGACCAGCAGCATGGCGATGCCGCCTGCGAGGAGCGCGATGGCCAGGACTGCGATGCGGGCGAACTTCATACGCTGATACCTTTGTCCGGGACCGCGTATTGCACGCGATCCCACCGGCATTTGAGGCGACAAAGGTCAATGTATGGTTAATGGGCAGTTATAGATTTTCGTTAATACAATCAAACCGCTAGGCGCAGGAAGATATTGCTCGCGGGATACACTGTGAGCGCTGCTGCCGACAGCGCAATTCCGTACGGCACCTTGCCCTTTGGAGCATGCAGCCGCGCGATCCAGTCGCGGCTCATGAGCGACACCGGAAGCGGCAGACGCCGGAACGCCAGAAGCAGCAGAGTCAGTGCCCCTCCGTAGAGCGCGAACAGAAGCGTCCATTCGAGCAGCGCATAGAACGGGCCGATCCACAGCGCGATCGCCGCCGCGAATTTGGCATCGCCACCGCCGATGAGGTTCATCGCGAACATGCCGAAGCACACGACAAGCACGATCGCACCGACGGCGAGATGCCAGCCGATGAGCTGGAGATCGAGGCCCGCGGCCCAGGCCGCCGGCGCGAAAACAGCGAGGATGAGAAGAGGGATGCGGTTCGGGATCGTCATTGTGACGAGATCCGAAACGGCTGCGGCCACGAGAAGGGCCGGAAAAGCGATCAAGAGGAAGTAGTTGAGCCCCGTCATGGGGTGCACGTGACCACAGCGTGCTTAAAAAATGGAAAAGCCGCTTCTCCGGGAGAAGCGGCCTTCCGTTTTACCGATCGGTGCGGCGATTACTTCTGAGCGTTCTCGAGCTGGTCGCCGATGTAGTTGAACACGTTGCCGAGCTCACCGCCGACGAACTGAAGCGCGGCAATGATGGCGACGGACACGATGGCGGCGATCAGACCGTATTCGATCGCGGTCGCGCCGGACTCGTCCTTAAGGAAGCGAGTAAAGAGGGTCATGTAGTGCTCCTACTGCAGTTGGGGAGTTTGACAAAGTGGCGTCGAGTTTTCCCCCCTCGAAACCTGCCGCGAAGCTACATGGCCTCTCTTGCTACGGCGTTAATTCGGATGTGCAAATCTACTTACGGAAAAATGAAGCAAAGCATGTACTTAAGCGCCGCGGTAAGCTTGAAGACAATTGTTGTAGCTCACTTATTTCGGAACTTACTCCCTCCGGCACATAGTTAAGCCGCGGCTCGACTCGAGCTCTGTGTTAGAGCTTCGTTCACCTTCCTCAAGCATGAGTAGGAGTGTGCGGAAGTTCAGATAGTTACGGTGGATGACGATGTCTCGCAGCTCTCTTGTCGGCGTGGCTGCCCTGATGGCCGTGGTTTTTGCGGCGCCCGTTTACGCCCAGGATGAGACGGCACCGGCCGTTGCGGAAGCGAAAGAAGAAGCCTCAGCTCTTCCCTCGAACGAGAGCGTCAAGGTTCAGCTCGACCTTGCGACCGTGCTGCGCATACCGGAAGGTACTTATACGCTCGCCATCGGCAATCCGGCGATCGCCGATGTGACCAAGCCGCAATCTGGCGGCTTCACCGTCGTCACCGGCAAAAGCTATGGCACGACCAATCTCCTGGCTCTCGATTCCAACGGCGAGAAGCTGAAGGAGATGATGATTTATGTGTCGGCGCCGGCTGAGCGCACCGTCATCGTTCAGCGCGGCCTGGCACGCGAGACATGGTCCTGTTCGCCGCGCTGCGAGCCGACGGCAACGCTCGGCGACGCCGCCGATTACTTCGGCGCCTCGAGCGGCCAGGTCGGAAGCCGCAACGGGATGGCGACGCAGCGTTAACGGGAAGTTAACCGGCTTTGCGCCGACAGCGCCGTTCGCTAACGGCTCCTCAAGTTTCTTCGGCCAATCTTCCGTAAGTATTTTCACTGCGAGGCGGACCCAATGACGCGCCTGCGTCACACCAGAGCCATCCGGCTGCTGTCGCGCTTTTGCGCGGACCGCACCGGCGCGACTGCCGTGGAGTTCGGTCTGGTCGCAATGCCCTTCTTTACTCTGCTGTTCGCGATCATGCAGACATCGCTCGTGATGTTTGGCTCGCAGGCGCTGCAGACAATGACCTCCGCCGGCGCTCGCAAGATCATGACCGGTCAGATGAAGAATGCGAGCTTCAGCGAGTTCAAAAATGCGCTGTGCAGCAGCAGCGGAATGTCTGCCATGTTCGACTGCGATAATGTCTTCATTCAGGTCGTATCGTTTCCCGACTTCAGCGCCGCGTCCACGCAGATGATCGTGAACCCTAAATGCTTCAAACGCGAACCGCAGCCAACCGCCGCCGATTGCTGGGATCCAGGGACGCGTCAGGAGGTCGTGATCGTTCGCGTTGCCTATGACTGGCCGTTTGCGGTCAATCTGGACGACGTTAGTCACAAAACGCGCATAACCGCCGTGAACGCGTCTCGCAACGAGCCATTCTAATGCGGCTACTCGCGAACGTCTTCAAAACGCTCGAGCGCTTCTGCGCCGACCGTAGCGCCGTCTCCGCCGTCGAGTTTGCGCTTATCCTGCCCGTGCTGATCCTGATGCTGCTCGGCAGTTTCGATATCACCCGCGCGGTCGATGCGAAGAACAAGTCGGTGCTTCTGTCGCGTACCGTGACGGACCTCATCACCCAAGAGAGCGATGGCGTCAGCAAAACGGAACTTGCGAACATCATCACGGCTTCGAAGTTCATCCTCTATCCTTATCCGGATAGTACGAACGTGCTTACGGTCAATATCGAGAATCTCGTTCGGGTCTCTGAGACGCCTCTGAAGTATGAGATCGATTGGGCCTATACGAGCGGCACTACACCGACATCCAGCTCCACCAACAAGCAGACAACTACTCTGATAGAAGGTGAGTCCGGGGTCCGGACGAAAGTGACCTACACGTACAAGATGAAGTTCATCGGCATGCTGACGAAGAACATAGGCCTGTCCGAGATCACGCTGAACTCGACGATCACAATGGCACCGCGCTGGGGAATGGCCGTCGGTGCGGCGGGCTGGTGAACAGCCTCAGACTTCGGCCCGGCCGCCCGCCTTGCGGCGCACTTCGCCGATAAGATCGCGCGCGTCGGAGCGCCGTTTGGCGAGATACAGAGCCTCGAACTCGGCCGCCGGCATCGGCTTTCCAAACAGATAGCCCTGGGCGAAGGTGCAGCCCTGACCGAGCAGGAACTCGCGCTGCGCCGCCGATTCCACGCCCTCGGCCACGGTCTCGAAGCCAAGATTTTGCGTCATGGTCAGGATGGTCGCGACGACAACGCGCGCCGAGCCGTCGCGCACGCATTCGGACACGAAGCTGCGGTCGATCTTCAGAACGTCGAACGGCATACGGGTAAGAGAGGCAAGGTTCGAATAGCCTGTGCCGAAATCGTCGATGGCCAGGCGCACGCCGGCCGCCCGGAGCGGCGCAAGCTCGCGCGCCGTGGTGCGCGGATCCAGCATGGCGACCGTCTCTGTGATCTCGATTTCGAGCATGTTCGGCTCGATACCGTGCCGCTCGATCATGGTGAGAACATCCCGGGCGAAGTCCGGACGCTGACACTGCGACGCCGACACGTTGACCGCGACTTTGGGATTCATGCCCTTCGCCGTCCACTCCGCACTCTGCCGGCAGGCTTCCTCCAGAACGAAGGTGCCGATCTGGTCGAGCAGCCCGACTTCTTCGGCAATGCCGATAAAATCTCCCGGATTGATGATGCCGCGGGTCGGATGACGCCAGCGAACCAGTGCTTCCGCGCCGATAATGGCGCCATCGGTCAGGGCGACCTGCGGCTGGTAATAGACGCCCAGCTCCTTGCGCTCGACCGCAACCCGCAATTCCTGCTCGATGACGAGGCGCCGATAGGCATAGGAGTTCACATCGCGGCGCGCGAATTTATAGGTGTTTGCGCCGGACGATTTGGCCTCCGAGAGACCATTGGCGGCGCTGCGCAGAAGCGCCGAGAAATCGAGGCCGTCTTCGGGCGAGAGCGCAACGCCGATCGAGCCGGTGACCGCCACCGAATGGCCCGCAATCTCGAACGGGCGCGCGAGCGATGTCAGAACGCGCATCGCGAACTGCGACACACGGTCTTCCGACACAGGGCCTGAAAAGACGAAGCCGAACTCATCGCCGCCGAGGCGCGCGAGCAGAAGTTCCGAATCCTGATCGGGGCATTCGCGGGCGAGCTGTTCGCGATAATCGAGCGCAATCACCTTCAGGCGCTCGGAGATCGCAATAATGGCATCGTCGCCGACTTCGATGCCGAGCGCTTCATTGACGCGCTTCAGGCGGTCGATATCGAGATAGAGAAGCGCGACATTGTAGCCGCGCTCCAGAGCCGTCTGGGTGTAACGGCGCATGTTCTCGCGGTTGGCAAGGCCCGAGACCCGGTCGGTCAGAGTGAGCTTCTGCACCGTCTCGAAGCTTTCGAGGATGCTGCGCGTCATCGCAACGAAGGACCGCGAGAGCTCGCCGATCTCGTCATTGCGTTCCTCGGGAACGGGAACGGAAAAATCGCCGCCGGCAAGACGGCGCGTCGCCTGCGTCAGGCGGCGGACGGGCGCCGTGACATAGTTGATGCCGATCGCCGCAAGCGGCAGCGCCAGCATCACAAAGCCGAGCGCCAGAATGATATTGCGGCTGACGGCGTCGGAAATCTGAGCTTCCATATTCAGCGTCGACAGGCCGACGCGGGCAACGCCGACGATCTTGCCGCCGGAGGTGACGGGCACCGCGATATGAAGAACGCCGCTGCCGCGGCGGAAGGCCGGCGCGCCGCTCGCCATCGCATCCATCAAGGTGATCGAGGCGATCGGGTCCTTGAGCACGCTTTCCGGATCCGCCTGGCGCAGCGACCCGTCGGGCCGCGTTTCGACGGCATAGGCGTAACGGGTGTTTTCGTTGGCCGAGGCCACGCGGTCGAGCACGGTCTGGAGATCGGCGATGCGGCGCGAGGCCGGCAGATCGGTGGCAAGGCCGTTAACGAGAGCCGTCAGATGCGCGGCGTTCGTCTCGAACGCATTATTGGCGGCAAGCTCGGCTTCGCGGTTGTTGATGTAGACGAACGCTGCAGTCAGGCCGAGCAGGAGCGTTGCGACAAACAGGGTGAACCGTGCCGCGAGGCCAAGGGGAAGCTGCGTGATGCGACGCCTCAACCAGCCCATCAATTCGGCGTTCCACGTCCTGATGCTTGAGGGCACGCGGCCGAAGCCGGCCGGACCGGGACCTGAGTCGGACCCGGTACAGGACATGGATTAAAGGCGGGGCCTTAAGCAGGTGTTAAAACCTGCGGCAGTTTCGGCGAGTTTGCGCCAAATTTGCTAATTGGCGATAAGACTTTGACGCAGCCTGTTCACAAGGTCTGGTTGTACGCACCGACCTCAGGATGGGTGCGCAGAACGCCGTCCACGGCCGCAAACATTTCCCGCATACGGGCTTCCGAGGCCGGGCTTTCGACGACGACCACAAGCTCCGGTTTATTCGAGGAGGCGCGGACGAGGCCCCAGGTGCCGTCCTCGACGGTTACCCGCACACCGTTGACGGTCACGAGATCGCGGATTTTTTGCCCGGCGACCTGAGCCCCGGACTTCTGGGCGTCCTCGAAGTGCTTCACGACTTTCTCGACGATGCCGTACTTCGTCTCGTCGGCACAGTGCGGCGACATGGTCGGCGAGCCCCAGGTCTTCGGCAGCGCATTTTTGAGGTCCGACATGGACTTGTCGGGACTGCGATCGAGCATGTCGAGAACGGCGATGGCCGAGACGAGACCATCGTCATAGCCACGGCCGATGGGTTTGTTGAAGAAATAATGACCCGACTTCTCGAAACCGGCGAGCGCCCCTGATTCGTTGACGCGGCGCTTCATGTAGGAATGGCCGGTCTTCCAGTAATCGGCTTTGACACCGTTCTTGATCAGAACCGGGTCGGTAACGAACAGGCCCGTCGACTTCACATCGACGACGAAGGTCGGCTTGTCGTGCACGGCCGACAGATCGCGCGCCAGCATGACGCCGACCTTGTCGGCAAAAATCTCATCGCCCTCATTGTCGACGACGCCGCAGCGGTCGCCGTCGCCGTCAAAGCCGAGCGCCACATCGGCGCCGGTTTTCAGCACCTCGTCGCGCATCGCATGCAGCATTTCGAGGTCTTCGGGGTTCGGATTGTATTTCGGGAAGGTGTGGTCGAGCTCGGTGTCGAGTTCGATCACATCGCAGCCCAGCGCCCGCAGAATGCCGGGGGCGAACGCGCCCGCCGTGCCATTGCCGCAGGCGCAGACGACTTTGAGCTTGCGCTTCAGTTTCGGCCGGTTGGTCAGATCGCGGATATAACGCTCGGGGAAGTTTTCGACGAAGATATAACCGCCGCCCTCGCGCAGTTCGAAATCGGCGTTGAGGACGACGTCCTTCAGTTTCGTCATCTCGTCCGGACCGAAGGTCAGCGGGCGGTTTACGCCCATTTTCACGCCCGTCCAGCCATTATCGTTGTGGGAGGCGGTGACCATGGCGACGGCCGGTACGTCGAGCTCGAACTGGGCAAAATAGGCCATCGGCGACATCGCAAGGCCGATATCGTGGACCTTGATGCCGGCCGCCATCAGGCCGGTCACCAGCGCCATTTTGATGGAGGCCGAATAGCCGCGGAAATCATGACCCGTCACAATCGCCGGGCGGACCCCCATCCGGTGCATCAGCGTGCCGATGCCCATGCCGAGGGCCTGAATGCCCATGAGATTGATTTCTTTTTCGAACAGCCAGCGCGCGTCGTATTCGCGAAAGCCGGTCGCCTTCACCATGGGCCCCGATTCATAGGCATAGGTGTTCGGCTTCAGGCTCGGCTGCGGCTTCGGAAACATGAAATCTCCCCTCGATAGGTGTCCCAGCACCTAGCACGTTTACGGCGCAGGAGAGTGAAGGATTAAGGCGGCTTATTGTTCCAGGAGCCTATTGTTCGAGGATCAGGCGGCCGCTCTGGATTTCGAAGGTACGGAGCTTCTTCAGAAAGCTCATGCCGAGGAGGTTGACGGCAAGCGCCCCCTCCTGGGCGACGATCGCCTCGACATTGGACAGCGAAATCCCGCCAAGGCGGACGGAATTGAGGGTCACCTTTTTGGCGCCGGCCGTGCCGTTGGCCGTCTGGAGCTTGATCTCGTACCGGTCCCCGGGACGGACAAGGCCGAGGGACCGGGCATCTTCATAGGTCAGGGCGACAACGGTCGCCCCGGTATCGACCAGGGCTTTTAAAGGCCGTCCATTGACGGTCACCGAGGTCTCGAAATGCCCCCTCTGATCGGCCGACAGCATGACCCGGGCGGGACCAGAGGCCGTGCCTGCGGGCTGGGTCTTTTCGGCCGGCGACTCATTGAGAGTCGCCAGAAGCCTCGTCGCCAGATCGGGCGCGGCCAGCGCCAGAACGACCGCCGCCGCGACAATGCCGAAAACCCATTTAAGCATGCGCACTCCTTGAAGTCCGCCAAGATCGCCCTGTCTAACGAAGAAGCCGTTAAGGCTTGTCCCCAAGCGTTTTTGCCAGCGTGCTCTATGCGTGGCACGATGGATGCACGGGTTCAGTCATCGAGGTGACATGCGGATCCTGACGCTTGTGGCATTGATGTTCGGCCTGACCGGAACGGCGGCGGCGCAGATGGCTGCGGGCGATGCGAACACGGTCGATCTCGAACTCGTCCTCGCCGTCGACATTTCCTACTCCATGGATGAAGACGAGCTTCGCCTGCAGCGCGAAGGCTATGTCGCCGCCATCACTTCAAAGCCTGTCATCGACGCCATCAAGGAGGGCGTCTATGGCCGCATCGCCGTCGCCTATGTCGAATGGGCCGGCACCGAACAGCAAAACCTTCTAATCGATTGGCAGATCATCGACGGGCCGGGAACCGCACAGGCCTTTGCCGACAAGCTCGCCGAAAGTTCCACCAACCGCGCCTACCGCACCTCAATCTCCGCGGCGCTCGATTTTTCATCGCGCCTTTTTGCCAAGAACGCTTACGAGGGTACGCGCCGCGTCATCGACATTTCCGGCGATGGTCCAAACAATCAGGGCAATGTCGTCACGTTCATGCGCGATCTCGTCGTGAGTATGGGCATCGGCATTAACGGCCTGCCGCTCGCCCTCAAAGCGCCGAATTCCGGCTCGGTCGATATCCAGAATCTCGAAGCCTATTACCGCGAATGCGTCATTGGCGGTCCGGGTGCCTTCGTCATCCCGGTTGCCGGCAAAAACGAATTCGCCGAGGCCATTCGCACCAAACTCGTGCTGGAGATCTCGGCGATCGAGCCGCAGGCGCGTGTCATACCCGTTCAGAACAAAGCGGTTAATTGCATGATGGGCGAGAAAATTTGGCGCGACCGCTATGGTGACGGCATCCAGGATAACTGGCAGTAAGAGGGGCATGGCCCGCCCTCGTCTCGCCCTCATCGCCCACGACCTCAAAAAAGACGATCTCGTCGATTGGGTCGGAACGCACGAAAAACAGGTTGCTCTGTTCGATATCGTTGCCACCGGTACGACGGGTACGCGCATTCTTGAGCGCTGCCCGGAACTCCCTGTCACACGCGTGAAAAGCGGCCCGCTCGGCGGCGATCAGCAGATCGGCGCCATGATCGCCGAGGGCAAGATTCACGGCGTCATTTTCTTCGTCGATCCGCTGACGCCGATGCCGCACGATGTCGACGTCAAAGCGCTGACGCGCCTTGCGACACTGTATGACATTCCGATTGCACTGAACCGCGCGACCGCCGATCTGATGGTCAAGGGCTATAATCCTTAAGTCCCGCGCGGCTTGGCACGGCGCGTGGCTTCCGCAATGCGCGGATCTTCCGGCCAGGGATGGCGCGGATAACGTCCGCGCATATCGGCGCGTACGCCCGCCCATGAGCCGCGCCAGAAGCCCGGCAGATCGCGCGTCACTTGAACCGGACGGTGCGCGGGCGACAGAAGTTCGAGCACCAGCGGCACTTTTCCGCCGGCGAGCGAGGGATGCGCATCGAGGCCGAACAATTCCTGCACGCGCACCGAAATCATCGGCTCGGTTCCGGAATAATCGACCGCCAGCGATGACCCCGTCGGCGCGGTGAAATGCGTCGGCGCTTCTTTCTCCAACCGTCGCGAAAGATCGTAGGGCAAAAGCGCTTTCAGCGCCTGATCGAGATCGGATGCCGAAACCTCCGACAGCGCGGCTTTGCCAGTGAGATAAGGTGCAAGCCACTCACTGGCATTTTTTGAGAGCGCATCATCCGACAGATCGGGCCAGGTTTCGCCCTCGGCGCGGCGCAGGAACCCGACACGCTCGCGCCATTGCTCAAGCGGCTTCGTCCATGGCAGGCGCGAAACACCGAGCGCGGCTACCCCTTCGGCAAGGATTTTGGCTGCCGATTCATCGCGCGGCGATTTCAGCGGCGCATCGGACAGGATAAGCGCATCGAGTTTTCGTGCCGCGCGGCCGCGCACCGAAGCTGTCTGCGGATCGAACACGATGTCTTCGCGCGCTTCGATGCGGTCGGCAAAAAGCTTTTCGATGTCTTCGCGCGAGATCGCGGCGGCAAGACGGATGCGCGCCGAACCTGCCGCGCCCGCAATTTCGGCTACGGCAAGATAGGGCTCGCGCGCCAGAGCATCGTGCGGCTCGACGCTGGCACCACGCCCGTTGGCGAGACGGAACTCACCCTGCTTGCCGCGCGCCTGCGCCACCCGGTCGGGATAGGCGCGGGCGAGGACCGCACCGAGCCCGATTTCGCTATCCTCTTCTTTCGGGGCAAGCGCCTGCGCTTCGCGCGCCCAGCCTTCAGCCAGACGCCGCGCATCTTCGGCGCGGCGCGAGCGGTCGCGGCGGAACATATCGACCCGGTGAACAATGTCCGTACCGTCGCCGCCAAGCCCGCGTTCGACCACGATCACCGCGATATCGGCGGCCTGCCGCGCAACCCCGATGCGGGCCGCTTCCAGCATCATGGCCGCGAGACGCGGCGGCAGCGGCAAACGGCGGATGTTCTGCCCGCGCGGCGTAATGCGCCCGCTTTCTTCCAGCGCGCCGAGTTCGACGAGATGCTTCTTCGCCTCTGTCCAGGCGGCCGAGGGCGGCGGATCGAGGAAAGACAGAGCGGAGGGATCGCTGACGCCCCAGGCGGCGAGATCGAGTACGAGACCCGATAAATCGGCTGCAAGAATTTCCGGCGTCTGGAACGCGGGAAGGCTCGCCGTCGCCGCTTCCTCCCACAGACGGTAGCAGATGCCGGGTTCGGTGCGGCCGGCGCGGCCACGGCGCTGATCGGCCTGGGCGCGTGAGACGCGCACGGTTTCAAGACGAGTCAGGCCTGTCGACGGCTCGAACGCCGGCACGCGCGACAGGCCGCAATCGATAACGATGCGAACGCCCTCAATCGTAATCGATGTTTCGGCGATGGAGGTCGCAAGCACGACCTTGCGTTCGCCTTGCGGCGCCGGGCGGATTGCGCGGTCCTGATCGCGGGCATCAAGGCCGCCATGCAGTTCGACGATATCGATATCGGGACTCATCTTCTCGCGCAGCCGTTCCGCCGTGCGGCGGATTTCGGCCTGGCCGGGCAGAAAGACGAGTGCGCTGCCGCCCTCCTCGCCCATGGCGCGGCGCACCGCCTGCACCGCTTCATCCTCGAGCCGGGCCCGCGGATCGCGCGCCGAATAGCGCGTATCGACTGGGAAACTGCGGCCAAGACTCTCGACGACCTGTGCATCGCCGAGGAGTTTGGCGACGCGCGCGCCGTCGAGCGTCGCCGACATGACCAGAAGGCGCAGATCCGGCCGGAGCGCCGATTGCGCATCGAGCGCCAGCGCAAGGCCGAGATCGCCGTCCATGGACCGTTCATGGAATTCGTCGAAGAGAACGGCGGCGACACCCTTCAATTCGGGATCGTCGAGGATCATGCGCGCGAACACACCTTCCGTGACGACCTCAATGCGCGTCTTCGCGGAAATCTTCGATCCGAGCCGCACACGCAGACCGACCGTATCGCCGGTCTTTTCGCCGAGCGTCGAGGCCATGCGGTCGGCGGCGGCGCGCGCCGCAATCCGCCGCGGCTCGAGCAGAATGATGCGACCGTCGCCTCGCCACGCCTCGTCCAGGAGAACCAAGGGCACGCGTGTGGTTTTGCCGGCGCCCGGCGGCGCCACGAGAACGGCGCTTACGCCCTCCTGCAGCGCGGAAATCAGCGCCGGGATGGCCTCATCAATCGGGAGTCTGTCCTGGAAAGTACGCACGGGGGCGATCAAGCCCAGAGCGCGCCGCCTGGCAAGCGGTTTAAGAGCCGAGGCCTACCAGAATGACGACCGCGATCAGAAGCCCGGCCGCAACCAGCAGCATGGAAGGGCCATAGCCGTTGAGGAATTCAAAAACGGCGGATTCGGACGGTACGATCGGCGGTTCAGGCGGGTGCGTTCCCGGCGCGGCGGGCACGTCGATCCGGTGATCGGGATAGGGCACAGGCCCCGGTGCTCCCGGGGCATCTTCCGGGCCCAGTCCCGAAACCCCTTGGGGCGGGTCGGTCTTCATGGCCGGACTTTCAAAAATACTGAACTGAACTGAGAGTCCAACGCGGCCGACCGCGCGCCGTTCCGCTTTGAATGCAAAAGCTCCGGCACGCCGACACGATCCGTGTGCCGCCGGGAAAAAGAACCCGGCATTAACCCATCTCCCCCAAGAGTACGACCAAAGTCGGGGGATCGGGGCTTCCATGGGTATCAAGACAAAGCTTATCGGGACGCTCTGCGTTCCGGGCGTGACGGCATTCGCGGCGCTGGTTTATGCGGTCATGACGCTGCAAAGCGGGCAGGCGCTGGCGCCGGAGGAATTCGCGGCGCTCGGCACGACGACACTCGCCATTTCCTGCGGCGCCGTCCTTCTCGCGCTCGGTGGGGCCGCGTTCATCGCCATCAAGACGGTCGGACAGCCCATCGCGGTCATCGCCGATGCGCTCGACCGCACCGCGGCGAACGACCTCTCCTTCCCGCTCCCCGATACTCTCGTCGACGATGAGTTCGGCAAATGCTGGACGGCGGTTGCGATCTTCCGCGACTGGCGCGCCGACAGCGCCCGCCTCAGAGCCGAGCGCAACGCCGCGGAGAACCACGGCGACGAAGAACGCCGCAATCATATGACGGCGCTTGCCGCCGAGTTCGAGGCGGCTGTCGGCTCGGTGATCGCCAAAGTGTCGAAAGCGTCCGAACGGCTGGTCGGAAGTTCCGAGGCGCTGATGACCAACGCCGTCGGCACCACCGAGAAATCGATCGCTGCCGCCTCCGCCGCCGAACAGACCTATGTCAACGTTCAGTCGGTCGCGAGCGCGTCCGAAGAACTCTCGGCCTCCTTCCGCGAAATCGGCATGCAGATCGGCCACGCCGCCAAGCTGATCTCCACCACCGCCGACAAGGTCGACAGTTCCGACAATGACGTTCAGGAGCTCTCGCAGAGCGCGCAGCGCGTCAACGCCATTGTCGGCATCATCCGCGACATCGCCGAGCAGACGAACCTCTTGGCGCTCAACGCCACCATCGAGGCGGCGCGCGCAGGCGAAGCCGGCCGCGGCTTTGCCGTCGTCGCCAACGAAGTCAAAGCGCTGGCCAACCAGACCGCAAAGGCGACGCAAGACATCGAGGTGCATATCGGATCGATCCAGCAGGCGACGACGCGCACCGTCTCCTCGATCCAGGATATCGGCGCCAAGGTGCGCGAGCTGAACGAAGTTGCGACGGTGATCGCCGGCGCGACCGAGGAGCAGGGCACGGTTTCGCAGGAGATCGCCCGCAATGTCGCGGAAGCTGCGACCGGCACCGGCGAGGTTTCGAAGAATGTGCTCGGCGTGAAGGAAGCGTCCGACATCACCGACGATGCGGCCGGCGACGTACTGAAGCTCTCCCAGGAACTTGCATCGCAGTCGTCGGAACTGCGCGGTCAGGTCGACAAGCTTCTCGGCACGATGCGCGCCGCCTGACGCACCACGAAACTAAAAACAAAAAAGGCCGGGCAATGCCCGGCCTTTTTTAATGTCGTATGGGTGAGATCACTCGGCGCTTTTCAGCGAAGTCGCCTGACGGCCTTTCGGCGTTTCGACAACCTGCATGGAGACGCGCTGACCTTCGAAGAGGTTCGGAAGGCCCGAGCGCTGGACGGCCGAGATATGAACGAAGACGTCCTTGCCGCCATCGCCCGTCTCGACAAAGCCCATGCCCTTGTCGACCGAGAACCACTTCACCGTACCGCTCATTTCGGTAGCCGGGCCGAGATCGGGAGGACCGCGACGCGGCCCGCCACCACCGAAGCCGCCACCGCCGCCGCCGCCACCGCCGAAGCGATCGCCGCCGCCGGGACGAGGCCCGCGCGGTGCTTCGGCAGTTGCCGTCGAGTCATCGACGGAAACGACTTTGGTGATCTGACGACCCTTCTGACCCTGACCGACATAGACGGACAGAGTTGCACCGGGCGGAACGCTTTCGCGCCCGACGGCCTGCAAGGCCGCGATGTGCAGGAAGGCATCGCCGGATCCATCAGCGATCTCGGCGAAGCCATAGCCCTTCTCGCCGTTGAACCACTTGACGGTGGCGTTCACCGGATCGCCCGTAGGCTCCATCTGCATGGGGCGGCTGAAGCCGCCGCCACCGGAGGGTCCGCTGCCGTAAGGCGAGCGCGGAGGAGGATAGTCACCGGGAGGCGGAAAATCGTCGTCAAAGCCACGACGGCCGCCGCCCTTCGGACGGAAGTCTTTACCTCTACCCATTTGCCTGTCCCCCGTAGACCGGGGTCCTGGCCCCTTCACATTCGGCGGCGCGCCCCGCCGCAGTCATAACAACACTAAGTCCTGCCGCGCTTGCGCGCCCCAGCGGCAGCTGATTTTCAAGCATTCACACGTTCCAAACCTGCCCTGCCAAGCTTCAAGCATAACTCCGAGTGGGCTTAGGCCAAAGTCAAATTTCACGCATGAGTGACGAAATGCGCGCAATGCGAGAAAAAATCGCTCAATCCTCGGCAGACGGGCGGTTTCGGAGGCTTTTGACCTGCCCCCTCCGGGCTTTGGAGGCGAGCCTTTTGCGCTTTTCACCAATCGGCATTTTGGTTTTTTGCCGTGGTTTAGGGGGTGTGGCGGCGCGGCGGATGAGATCGACCAGCCGCGCCAGAGCGTCCTGACGGTTGCGCTCCTGGGTCCGGTGGGCACGTGCCAGCAATACAATCTCGCCGTCTTTGGTGAGCCGGCTGCCGGCCAGCCGCATCAACCGCGCCTTTACGCCATCCGGCAAAGACGGCGAGCGCCCGACATCGAACCTGAGCTGTACGGCCGTCGAGACCTTGTTGACGTTCTGGCCGCCGGGACCGGCGGCGCGCACAAAGCTCTCCCGGATCTCGGCCGGATCAAGATAAAGGGAAGAAGTGATGCGGATCATCTTGCCTGTTGTGCCCGTCCGCAGCTTTCCTCTCAAGCACCGAGCTTTTCGATCATCGTCATGGCGGCGGCGGGATTGCGGACCTTGGCGCCGGCGATGAAGAACAGGAACACGTCGCGCTTTTTCTTCGGCGGGGCTTTCGTCAGAAGATCGAGATCCTCCGGCACACCGCCGGATTCCCAGAGTTCGGCGCGCTTTGCCCAGGCGGCGATCTCTTTCGCTGAATAGCCTGTTTTCTCGGCCTCGCGGCTCTGCTGCAGCCGCGCATAGACGAAATCGGCCGTCGGATCGGCAATCGCCGGATAATCCTCCGAATGGGCGTAGACGATCGCCGCGTTATGCTTGCGCGCGAGTTCAACAACTTCCGGCACTTTGAAACTGTCGTGCCGGACTTCAAGCGCATGCCGGAGCTTTATGCCGCCGGCTTCCGCCGGGAGCAATTTCACAAAGGCCGCAAAATCTTCGGGATCGTATTTCTTGGTCCCGGCGAACTGCCAGAGGATCGGGCCGAGCTTTGTGCCGAGTTCGGCAATGCCGCTGTCCACAAACTTCTCGATGCTAGGACCGGCCTCGGCGAGCACCCTTCGATTGACGGCAAAGCGCGGCGCCTTCAGCGCGAAAACGAAATTTTCGGGCGTCTCGTCGGCCCATTTGCGGAAGGTTGAGGGCTTCTGGGAGCCGTAAAACGTCCCGTTGACCTCGATTGCCGTCAGTTTTTCAGCGGCATAGGCGAGTTCGCGGGCCTGCGGCAATCCGTCCGGGTAGAAAGGACCCCGCCAGGGCTCGAAGGTCCAGCCGCCAATCCCAATTTTTATCATAGCTGGAAAGTCCTTTCTGGCCCGGTCGTTGCATCGACCAATACGAGTATTGGTGCCGTGCGTTTCAGTCCGTGGTATGCCATATACGCATGCCTCACCTGCATAGCTCGGCGTTGAATCGGTCAGCCGTTTTTACCTATACTCACCTGGTAGTGACAGTTTCTGTTGCTGCTGCCCTCTTTGGGCGTTTCCTCCCTAGACTTGGGCCGTTCGCTTCCCGCGGACGGCCTCTTTCTTTTCCGGCGCCCGGCATTTCTAATGCCTATTCCCGCGCCAGTCTGAGGTCGAGGATTTCCTTGCGAGCTATGCGTTTTCTGCGACCCTTGGTGCCACTCCTGCTTATTTCCTGGGCAGTTCCTGCCTCTGCGCAAAACGCCATCAAACCAATCGACGACCTCCTCGACCGGATGACTCTCGAGGAGAAAATCGGCCAGCTCGTGATGACGGGAATCGACTCGCCGCTCGGGCCGGACGCCATCGAGACCGGCAGAACCGGCTCCCTCATCAGTTTCAACGATGCGGCGGCCATCGCCGAGGCCCAGGCCAAAGCCCGCAATTCCCGCCTCGGCATCCCGCTTCTGGTCGGCCTCGATCTTCTGCACGGTTTCCGGACGCTCTTTCCGGTGCCGCTCGCCGAGGCCGCGAGCTTCGATCCGGCGCTTGCCGCCCGGAATGCCGAACTCGCCGCAAGGGAGGCCGTGCCCGCCGGCCTCAACTGGACCTTCGCCCCGATGGTGGATGTCGGCCGCGATCCGCGCTGGGGCCGCATCGTCGAAGGCGCGGGCGAGGATGTCCGCCTTGCCATGGATTTCGCCGCCGCCCGGGCCCGCGGCTTTCGCGCCGGCGGCATCGCCCCGACGCTGAAACATTTCGCGGGTTACGGCGCGGTTGCCGGCGGACGCGATTACGATGCCGTATCCGTCTCGGACTATGAGCTGCAGAACCTTCATCTGCCGCCCTTCCGCGCATCGCTCGGCCCGATGACGACGGTGATGTCGGCGCTGACCGTGACGAACGGCATCCCCGCATCCTCCGATGTCGGGCTCCTGCGCGGGCTTCTGCGCGATCAGTGGAAGTTCAACGGCGTGATTGTGTCGGATTGGGGCGCGATCGACGGCCTCGTCAAACAGGGCACCGCACAAGACGCGCAGGACGCCGTGCGTCAGGCCATGGCGGCGGGCGTCGATATCGATATGGCGAGCGGCTTTTACGCAGCGCACCTGGCCGGAGAAGTGAAAGCCGGACGCATCGCGATGTCCAATCTCGACGCCGCCGTGCGGCGCGTGCTGGCGCTGAAATTCGAACTCGGCCTGTTCGACAAACCGATCGCCGATCCCGACGCCGCAGAGAAAGCGGCGCTGACGCCGGAATTGCGAACTGCTGCGCGCGAGACGGTGCGCAAATCCGCCGTTCTCCTGAAGAATGAAAATCAAATTCTGCCGCTGAAGCCAGACATCAAGAAGATCGCGGTCGTCGGTCCCTTTGCCGACAACGCGTTCGAACAATTGGGGCCGCATGAAGCGCGCGGCCGCCCGGAAGATGCGGTCACGTTGCTCAAAGGCATCACCGAGCGTGCAAAAGGCAACGGCATCGAGATCCTGCATGCGCCGGGCTGCGACGTCACCTGCTATGAGGACAAGGGTTTCCGGCAGGCGATCGAAGCCGCAAAATCATCGGACCTTGTGATTGCCGTTCTCGGCGAAAAGCGCGAATTTTCCGGCGAAGGCGCAAGCCGCGCCTTTCTCGATTTTTGGGGCCGCCAGGAAGATCTGCTCGAAGCTCTGGCGGCGACGGGAAAACCTGTCGTGCTCGTCATCGTCGCGGGGCGGCCGCTCGATCTGCGCCGCGCCAGCGAGATCGTGCCGTCAATCCTGATGGCCTGGTATCCCGGCACGGAAGGCGGCAACGGCATTGCCGATATTCTCTTCGGCGATGAGGCCCCCTCCGCAAAACTTCCAATCTCCTGGCCGCGCAGCGTCGGCCAGTCGCCGTTCTCCTACGACACGCCCGCGAGCGGTCGTCCTTACGTGCCGGACGCGCGCTATGTGCTGCGCCTGATCGACGAAAATCCGACACCGCTTTACCCGTTCGGCCACGGGCTGACCTATACGAAATTCGCCTATTCCGATCTGCGCGTTGCTCCGGTGCAGAGCATGAACAGCGTCGCGCAGGCCAGCATCACTCTCAAGAATGCCGGCTCCCGGCCGGGCACCGAGATCGTGCAGCTTTATGTGCGAGATGTCGTGGCGAGCCGTGTGCGGCCTGTGCGTGAGCTCAAACAATACCGGCGCGTCTCGCTCGCGCCCGGCCAGAGCGAAACCGTAACCTTTCTGGTGACACGCGATGAACTGGGTTTCCGCGACGAACGCGGAGAATTGATCGTCGAGCCGGGAGATTTCAAAATCGGCATTGGCGCGGATTCAACGACTGAGCTCGCCGCCGGCTTCACGCTCGAGAAATGAAAACGGCGGCTCGAAGCCGCCGTTCCCTCTCTTCGCAAAACCGGCTGTTGGTGTTTACGGCCTCGCGAAAAAGATCGTTCTGCCAACTTACCTGGAGAACACGTTCTTTTCTTTGGGAGCATTGGCGACAGGCTTCGCCCTCTCGGGAATTCCGTCATTGCCTTCCTGGCTGTCGCCGCGGCCCCAATCGCGTCCGGTGTTCACGGTGCGCGCCGTCATGTCATTGCCCCGTCCGGCCGGACCGCCGGCAACCTCATCGCGCTTATCGCCGCCATAACTTTTGTGCGACGGCGCAGGCGTCGGTTTGGTGTCGGCGCTATGTCCGTGGCTAGTCCGGTTCTTTTCTGGGGGCATATCCGTCTCCTCTTAAGAGGAAACACCAAAGCAAGCCTCCGGGTTTCATCACTCGGATTTGGCTCTACGGGCTCGCCCAGTCGCCGCCGGCGATTACCTTTTCGCGCAAATGCTCAAGCACGCGCTCGGCGAGCTTGTCGGCGCCGGCTTCCAGCGTCTTCAGGTGAAGTTCGGGACTGGCCGGCGCTTCATAAGGCGCGGAAATGCCGGTGAAGTGCGCGATTTCGCCGGCACGGGCGCGCTTATAAAGGCCCTTGGTGTCGCGCCGTTCGCATTCCTCAAGCGGCGTATCGATGAAGACCTCGATGAACTCGCCTTCCTCAACGATGGAGCGGACAAAATCGCGCTCCTTTTGATAGGGCGAGATAAAGGAGCAGATAACGATAAGGCCGGCATCGACGAAGAGTTTCGCGACCTCGCCGACCCGGCGGATGTTCTCGTCGCGGTCTTGCTGCGTGAAGCCGAGATCGGAATTCAGCCCATGTCTGATGTTGTCGCCATCCAGCATATAGGTGTGGTGGCCGATGGCATTGAGCTTGTGTTCGACAAGACGGGCGACGGACGATTTGCCGGAACCGGAGAGCCCGGTGAACCAGAGTATGACCGGCTTCTGATATTTGCTGGCGGCGCGCGCCGCTTTGTCGACCGCAAGATCCTCACGATGAACATTCGTCGCATGGCGCAACGAGCGCTCGATCATGCCGGCGGCGGCCGTCTCGTTCGTCGTGCGGTCGACAAGGATGAAAGCACCGGTGCCGCGATTGTCAGTATAGGCGTCGAACGCAAAGGCCGTCGCGGTGCGGATTTCGCACAGGGCGATCTCATTGAGCGTGAGCTCGCTCGTCTCCTGCTCATCGAGCGTGTTGACGTCGATCTTGTGGCTGATCGCACTGACGGTCGCGGGAACCCAGCGAGTGCCGACGCGCATCATGTAGGAGCGGCCGGGCAGAAGCTTTGTCTCGCTCATCCAGATCACGCGCGCCGAGAACCCGTCCGTGACTTCCGGACGGTCCTTCGGATCGCACAGGACATCGCCGCGCGCGACATCGACTTCCTCGGCGAGGACGAGCGTCACCGCATCTTCGGCGACAGCCTCTTCGAGATCGCCATCGGCGGTAACGATGCGCGTGACCTTGGTCGTGCGGCCCGAGCCCGCAACGGTGATGTCATCGCCGGCGCGCACGCGGCCCGAGGCGACCGTGCCCGCAAAGCCGCGGAAATCGAGGTTCGGCCGGTTCACATACTGAACCGGGAAACGGAACGAAGCGGAGACGATGTCCGAGCCGATCTCGACGCCTTCGAGATATTCGATGAGGCTCGGACCGCGATACCAGGAGGTTTTCGCCGAGCGCTCGGTGACATTGTCGCCGAAGCGCGCGGAAAGCGGAATCGGCTGGACGGACACGAAATTCAGTGTCTTCGAAAAAGCCGCGAAATCGGCGACGATCTGATCGAAAACTTTCTGATCGTAACCCATCAGGTCGATCTTATTCACCGCGAGCACGATCTTCTTCACGCCGAGCAGCGAGCAGATGAAGGCGTGGCGCTTGGTCTGAACGAGAACGCCCTTGCGCGCATCGATCAGGATAATCGCCAGATCGGCGGTCGAAGCGCCGGTCGCCATATTGCGCGTATACTGCTCATGGCCGGGCGTGTCGGCGACGATGAAAGAACGCTTCGGCGTTGCAAAGAAGCGATAGGCGACATCGATGGTGATGCCCTGCTCGCGCTCGGCTTCGAGCCCGTCGACCAAAAGAGCGAAATCGATGTCCTCGCCCGTCGTGCCGTGCTTCTTCGAATCCTTTTCCAGCGTCGTCAGCTGGTCTTCGAAGATCGTCTTCGATTCATAAAGCAGGCGGCCGATCAGCGTCGACTTGCCGTCATCCACCGAGCCGCAGGTGATGAAGCGCAGAAGATTGCCGTCGCCGGCTTCCGGCGCCGCAGCAGTCGCGGAACGTTCAAGCAGCGCGGCATCCATCAGAAATAGCCCTCGCGCTTCTTCTTCTCCATCGAGGCGCTTTCATCCGTATCGATCAGGCGGCCCTGCCGCTCCGACGTACGCGCCAGCATCATCTCTTCGACGATGCCATCGAGCGTATCGGCATCGCTTTCGATGGCGCCGGTCAAAGGATAACAGCCGAGCGTGCGGAAGCGCACCTTTTTCATCTGCGGCTTCTCACCGGGCTCGAGCGGCAGCCGGTCGTCATCGACCATGATCCAGGTGCCGGAACGCCACACGACGGGACGTTCCTTCGCGAAGTAAAGCGGCACGATCGGGATGTTTTCGGCCTGTATGTATTGCCAGATATCCAGCTCGGTCCAGTTCGAGATCGGGAAGACGCGGATCGACTCGCCCTGCTTGATGCGGGTGTTGAAGAGGTTCCACAGTTCGGGGCGCTGGCCGCGCGGATCCCAGGCGTGATTGGCGTTGCGGAAGGAGAAGATGCGCTCTTTGGCGCGGCTCTTTTCTTCGTCGCGGCGCGCACCGCCGAAGGCGGCGTCGAACTGCCATTTGTCGAGCGCCTGCTTCAGTCCCTCGGTCTTCATGACCGTGGTGTGGACGGCCGATCCATGGGTGATCGGGCCGATGCCCTGGGCGACGCCGTCCTGATTGATATGAACGCGCAGATCGAAGCCGTAATCCTTCGACATCTGTTCGCGGAAGGAGATCATCTCCTTGAACTTCCACGTCGTGTCGACATGCAGGAATGGAAAAGGCGGCTTGCCGGGGTAAAAGGCCTTCATCGCCAGATGCATCATGACGCTCGAATCCTTGCCGATCGAATACAACATGACCGGATTGGAGAATTCAGCCGCAACCTCGCGCATGATGGCGATGGACTCGGCTTCGAGGCGTTTGAGATGGGCGTGCACGCGGGTAAACCCGTTCCAAGTTCGAGCCGGGGATGTAGGCCGTTCCCGCTCTACATGCAATGCACGGATTACCGCAGATAATACGTATTGTAAACGTGTTTAAACGTTTCAGCCCTCGCCACGGCGCTCGAAAATGATGGTCGAGAGTGGCGGCAGAGTCAGGCAGAGGGAGTAAGGCCGGGACTGGCTGCCGATCTCATCGGCAAAGAGGCCACCGGCATTTCCCATATTCGAGCCGTTATAGATCCCCGCATCCGTGTTGACCGCCTCGCGGTAGAAACCCGGATGGGGCACGCCGAGCCGGTAGCCGGTGCGCGGGACCGGCGTGAAGTTCGAGACGACCACAGCGATGTCGCCCTCTTTCTCGCCCTTGCGCACCCAGCCGATAATGCTGTTGTCGCTGTCGTCGGAGACGATCCATTCGAAACCCGACGCTTCGCAATCGCGCTCATGCAGCGCGGGGATTTCGCGATAGGCGCGGTTGAGATCGCGCATCAGCGCCTGGGTGCCGCCATGCACCGGATATTGCAGCACATGCCAGTCGACCGAGCCGTTGTGGTTCCACTCGCCGACCTGTCCGAACTCGCAGCCCATGAACACGAGCTTCTTGCCGGGATGTCCCCACATGAAGCCGAGATAGGCGCGCAAGTTCGCAAAGCGCTGCCATTCATCGCCCGGCATGCGGCCGAGCAGCGAGCCCTTCCCGTGCACCACTTCATCGTGACTGATCGGCAGGATAAAGTTTTCGGTGAAGGCGTAGAGCAGGCCGAAGGTCAGATCGTTGTGGTGATAGCGGCGATGGATCGGATCCTGCTGCATGTAGCGCAGCGTGTCGTGCATCCAGCCCATATTCCATTTGAAGCCGAAGCCGAGACCGCCGGTATAGGTCGGGTGGGAAACGCCCGGCCAGGCCGTCGATTCTTCGGCGACGGTGATGACGCCGGGACAGGCCGCATAGGCCGTCTCGTTCATGCGGCGCATGAAATCAATGGCCTCGATATTTTCATTGCCGCCATAGCGGTTCGGAATCCACTCGCCGGCTTTGCGTGAGTAGTCCAGGTACAGCATCGACGCGACCGCATCGACGCGCAGGCCGTCGAGATGATATTTTTCGAGCCAAAAACGCGCATTGGCGACGAGGAAGGCCGAAACCTCCGCGCGTCCGAAATTGTAGATGTAGGTACCCCATTCCTGATGGAAACCCTGCCGCGGATCGGCATGCTCATAGAGATGGGTGCCATCGAAATAGCCGAGGCCGTGGCCATCGACCGGGAAATGTCCGGGCACCCAATCGAGCAGAATGCCGATGCCGGCCTGATGCGCCACTTCGACGAAATGTTTGAAGTCTTCGGGCGTGCCGAAGCGGCTGGTCGGCGCAAACAAGGATACCGGCTGATAGCCCCAGGAGCCGTCGAACGGATGCTCCATCACCGGAAGAAGCTCGATATGCGAGAAGCCGAGATCCTTCACATAGGGAATGAGGCGCTCGGCCAGTTCGCGATAGGTCAGCGAACGGTTGTTCTCTTCCGGCACGCGCGCCCACGAGCCGAGATGAACTTCGTAGATCGCGATCGGCTTTTTGCGCGGATCGCCCTCGCCGCGCTTTTCGATCCAGCCCGCATCGTTCCATTGGAAATTCGGTTCATCGTGCAGGATCGACCCCGTCTCCGGCCGGATCTGCGCCGCAAACGCCAGCGGATCGGCCTTCAGCGGCAGAAGCTTCCCGTCCGGCCCTTCGAGCTCGAATTTGTAATGCTCACCCTTTTTGAGACCGGGGATGAAGAGTTCCCACACGCCGCTATCGCCGCGATGCTGCATCACGTTCGAGCGTCCGTCCCATTGATTGAAGTCGCCGACGACGCTGACGCGGCGCGCATTGGGCGCCCACAGAGCGAAGAGGAAACCCGCCACGCCGTCGCGTTCGGTCGCATGAGCGCCGAGCACGCGATAGGGAGCATCCGACCCCGTATGGGTGATGCGCCAGAGGTCCTGATCGGGGATCGCGCCGTGCATCAATCCTCCTTGTCGTCGAGAGCGGTGAGAACGCCGCGAACCGGCGTTCCAATCCAGTCCGGCCGGTTATCGGCCTCATAGGCGATCTCATAGAACGCCTTAGCCAACAAATGCAGTTTCAGAAGGTTCCGCCGCGTCTTGCGGTCTTCGACCCAGACCGGGGTCCCGCGCGAGGCCCTCTCGTAACCATCGAGGAAAGTTTGCGTAATCAGGCTACGGAACTCTTCCGCCGCGGCATAGACCCTAGGTGCGACATGCGAAAGACGCCCGCCCACCTCGCGCCCCGCCGTCTCCGCCGCATAGGCGAAGCTGCGCAGCATGCCGGCGACATCGCGCAGCGGCGATGACTTGCCGCGGCGCTCGGCGGCTGGCCGGGACGGTTCGCCCTCGAAATCGACAATGTAAAGATCGCGGTCGGCGACGAGCACCTGACCGAGATGGAAATCGCCGTGAATGCGCGTCTTGATCGCGTCTTCAGGCTTAAAGACCAGAGCATCGATCGCCTTCATCGCCTCTTCGCGGCGATCGAGCAGGGTTTCGATTTCGGGCGTCAGCGTCGAAGCCGGCACGCGCATGAGACCGGCAAAGGCACGCTCGGCTTGCAGACGCGCATCGTCCGCCGCCTTCTTCACGTCGTCCTGCGTCAGTGGCTCGGCTTTGAACGCCTCGTCCTCGGTCGGCGTTGCCAGCGCCTTGTGCAGTTCGGCGGTGCGCACGCCGAGAAGATCGGCATAGCGGAAATAATTTTCGAAGACTTCGCGGATGCTCTGCGCATTGCCGTCCGGCACCAGCGCATAAGTTTCGAGCTCGCGCTTGAGCGCCTCCATCAACTGCGTCCAGGCATCGCCCTGATGCGGGACATATTCCTGGAGGATCGCCAGCGCCGTCGGCGTGCCGTCCTGCGCGATATGTTCGACGCCGCCGAGCAGCGCCGGCGTGTTCTTGTAGCCGGCAACCTCCGTGAGGAAGCGCCCGACTTCGAGCTCCGGATGCACGCCCGGCTGCAGGCGGCGATAGAGCTTCAGCATCATCTTGCCGCCGAAAATGATCGACGAGTTCGACTGCTCGCCGTGATAGCGGCGCGGAACATTATCGCCTTGCGTCGGATCGCCGAGATCTTTCAGCGCCTTTTCGAACTCCGCTGTCTTTTCGAAATTGACGCGGCCGCCATCGCGGGTCGAGAAATTCGCGCCCTTCTCCATGGCGCTGAGAACGGCGAGCGCAAATTCCGGCGATGCGCCGGCATCGTACAACAGCCCGACGCGCGGGCCGCGGCGGACGCGCGCCAGCGCGCACGGCACAAGGCTCTCGTTTTCTCGCTCCTCAATAGCAAGCGGCAGCGAATAGATCTGGCTATCGCCATTTGAGAGGTCAACGCGCACGCGCGGCCAGGTGAAAGTGTCGGCGCCCTTCCTGTCGCGCATGACGGTGTGATCGAGCACTTCGACGCGCTTGATCGCCTGGCTCTTGCCGCCGAACCAGCGCTGCAGCGGCAGGAAGCTCGGCGCGGCCGTGCGCTCGAACGCGATGCGTTCGCGGTCGCGGAACAGGCTGTCGGGCGAGCCCTGAATGACGAGCGTGAAGAGTTCGGGCGCGGCGCGCGGCGGCGGCGACGCATCGGCCGGCGGCACGGTCAGCGAGAACCAGTAGAAGCCGTAAGCCGGCAGCGTCAGCAGATAAGAAAGTTCGCCGATGGCGGGGAAGCTTGTGCCACCCGAAAGCTCGACCGGCACGCGGCCGTTCATATCGGCAAGATCGAGTTCCACCGCCTGCGGCGCGCGCGACAGATTGGCGACGCACAAGATCGTCTCGCCGTCATATTCGCGCAAGTATGCAAGCACTTTGCGGTTTGATGGATAGAGGAAACGCAGCGAGCCACGGCCGAAGGCACGGAAATTACGGCGTACAGCAATCAGGCGACGCAGCCAGTTGAGCTGGCTAGACGGCGAGCGCAATTGCGCTTCGACGTTCACGGCTTCATAGCCGTAGATCGGATCCTGGATCGACGGCAGATAGAGCCGCGCCGGATCGGACCGCGAAAACCCGCCATTCCTGTCCGGGGACCATTGCATGGGCGTGCGTACGCCATCGCGATCGCCGAGATAGATATTGTCGCCCATTCCGATCTCGTCGCCGTAGTAAAGGAACGGCGTGCCCGGCATCGAGAAAAGAAGCGAGTTTAGAAGTTCGACCTTGCGGCGGTCGTTTTCGAGCAGCGGTGCGAGGCGGCGGCGAATGCCGAGATTGATGCGCGCACGGCGATCGCCGGCATAGAAGGTCCAGAGATAATCGCGCTCGGTCTCCGTCACCATTTCGAGCGTCAGCTCGTCGTGGTTACGAAGGAAGATCGCCCACTGGTTCCCTTCGGGAATTTCCGGCGTCTGGCGCATGATGTCGGTGATCGGGTGCCGGTCTTCCTGCGCGATGCCCATATACATGCGTGGCATCAGCGGAAAATGGAACGCCATATGGCATTCATCGCCGTCGCCGAAATAGGGCGCGGTGTCTTCCGGCCATTGATTGGCCTCAGCCAGCAACATGCGATCGGAATAGGAACGGTCGAGCGCCTGACGCACGCGCTTGATGACCTGATGCGTCTCCGGCAGGTTTTCGCAATTCGTGCCGTCGCGTTCGATGAGATAGGGGATCGCGTCGAGACGCAGGCCGTCGACGCCCATATCGAGCCAATAGCGCATCACCTGCAGAACCGAAGCGAGAACGCGCGGATTATCGAAATTCAGATCCGGCTGATGCGAATAGAAGCGGTGCCAGAAATAGGCTTTCGCTTCCTCGTCCCAGGTCCAGTTGGATTTCTCGGTGTCGAGAAAGATGATGCGGGTGTCGGAATATTCCTTCGCCGTATCCGACCACACATAGAAATCTCTGTAGGGCGAGCCCTTCTTGGCGCGGCGCGCACGCTGGAACCAGGGATGCTGGTCCGAGGTGTGGTTGATGACGAGTTCGGTGACGACTCTGAGGCCGCGCGCGTGCGCTTCGCGCACGAAGCGGCGGAAATCGCGCATTGTGCCATATTGCGGGTTGATGTCCTTGTAGTCGGCGATGTCGTAGCCGTCGTCGCGCAAAGGCGACGGATAGAAGGGCATGATCCACAGCGCGGTGACGCCGAGATCCTTCACATAGTCGAGCTTCTGCGTGACGCCCTCGAAATCACCGATCCCGTCATTGTTGGAATCGAAGAACGACTTGACGTGAATCTGATAAAAAATCGCGTCCCGATACCATTGCGGGTCGCTGCGGTCGATCATGGTCTGCTCTACGGACGAGGCGGGATCAGCCGCCAGATGAGAACGGGGTTGGTTGCAGGATCAAGGGCGACAGTCTGAACCTTGCCATGCAGAGTGAAAGGGCTTCCGGGACGAAGCAAATCCTGGGCCTCGATCGTGGCATGATCGGGGAGACCGAACTCCCAGAGCGGAATCTCGAAGCTCGTATCCTGCCTGTTGTGCGGATCGAGATTGACGATGACGACGACGCAATTGTCGCGCTCGGGCATCAATTTGGCATAGGCCAGCACATTGTCGTTCCAGGCATTGAGGAACAGCGCATTGCGGAAATCCTGCAAAGCCGCGTTGTCGCGCCGCATCTTGTTGAGCGCGGTAATATGCGACCGGATATTGCCTGGGCGGTCCCAGTCCCAGGCACGGATCTCGTATTTCTCCGAGTCGAGATATTCCTCTTTGCCCGGCAGCGGCTTTGCTTCGCAGAGCTCAAAGCCCGAATAGAGGCCCCAGGCACCCGAAAGCGTTGCCGCCAGCGTCGAACGGACAATGAACCCGGCACGGCCTGCCGTCTGCAGCGGGATCGGGTTGATGTCCGGCGTATTGACGAAGAAGTTCGGGCGGTAGACCTCGCCGAGATCGCCGGCAAGTTCGGTGACGTAACTCGTCAGCTCCGCTTTGGTGTTGCGCCAGGTGAAATAGGTATAGCTCTGCTGGAAGCCGATCTTCGCCAGAGCCCGCATCATTTTCGGGCGCGTGAACGCTTCCGCGAGGAAGATGACATCCGGATAGGTGCGATTGACCTCGCGGATCAGCCATTTCCAGAACGGCAAAGGTTTGGTGTGCGGATTGTCGACGCGGAAGATGCGCACGCCTTCATTGGCCCAGAACAGCACCACATCGCGCAGCGCATACCACAGAGAGGGAAACGCGCCTCTGTTGTAGAAATCGACATTGACGATGTCTTCGTATTTTTTCGGCGGGTTCTCCGCATATTTCAGCGTGCCGTCCGGACGCCAGTCGAACCATTCCGGATGTTCTTTGATCCAGGGATGATCGGGCGAACACTGGATGGCGAAATCGAGCGCAATTTCGAGGCCGTGCTGTTTCGCGGCGGTCACGAGACGGCGGAAATCCTCGATCGTGCCGAGATCGGGATGAATGGCATCGTGTCCGCCGGCGTCCGAGCCGATGGCGTAGACGGAGCCGACATCGCCGCGTTCGGCTTTCAGGGAATTGTTGCGGCCTTTGCGGTTCTTCATGCCGATAGGATGGATCGGCGGGAAGTAGAGCACGTCAAAGCCCATGCCCTGGACGTAAGGAAGTTTCTTGATGACGTCGTCGAACGTGCCGTGCCGGGCTGGATCGTCCGACATCGAGCGCGGAAAGAGTTCGTACCAGCTTGAGAAGCGCGCCGCGGTGCGATCGGCGATCACGACAAGCTCGCGGTCATAGCGCGAGAGATTGCCGCGCTGCGCCGCATCCTGAACGGCCTTCACATGAAAGGGATCGATCAGTGCGCCGAGCTGCTCGTCGGAGCCCGTTTCCTGCGCCTGCACTTCGCCAAGCACGGAAGCCAGGCTGTCGTTCCGTTCCGATGCTTTTTCAAGCAGGGCGACGCCTTCGGCGATTTCGCTGGTGACGATCTGTCCGGCGGCTTTCTTTTTCTGAACTTCGTTGACCCAGGAACCCCAGACATCGCGCCAGGCTTCGACGGTGTAGAGATAGCGGATATTGCGCTCGAGCTTGAACGAGCCTTTCCAGCGGTCGTTATCGAGGAAGGTCATGGGCGCGCGGCGCCAGTCCGGCTCATCCTCGGCGCGGAAAATGATTTCCGCGCGCAGAATGTCGTGCCCGTCGGAGAAGATATCGGCCCAGACCTCGACCTCGTCGCCGGCAAGGCGCTTGACCGGGGTGCGGCCGCCGTCGAGCTCCGGCCAGACATTTTCGATGACGACCCGGCCGGTGCCGTCGGGCTCCAGCATCTCTTCGATGGACGTCAGGGTCGGGCGGGCATTCATCGGGACCTTCCTCGTACTGAACGCGGAAAGAAGGTTAAGCGGGGCACGGCGCGACAATAACGACAACTCATTGATATTTCATGCCGGACCCGGCCTCCGGCGGCCCTCACCGGAGAGCAGTTTCGCCCAGCCTGCCAGACGGCTTGAATGACCGGTAAGCTCTTGAACATTCGTGAAAATCCGGCGCCGCCAGTTCGGGTGGCCGGTCTCGACCCCCGGCAGATTGGCCTGGTCGATCTCGCCTGCGGCATCTTCGAACTGGATGGCCGTGAGCGCCGAGGGCGCCCGGGCGATGAACCGTATGGCGGCATCGAGCGGGGGCTCCGGCGGGGGCTCGGCGGTGTCCAGAAGCCCCTCCTCATTCAGCGCCTGGCAGAATTTGCGGACATCCTCACGCCGTGCGGTCCGCTCATGCCCGGCCCGCTCAGGATCGAAGACGGCAAGATTTTCGCGCAGATCGATATCGCCGCCATGCCACCAGCCGCGGAGCGTCGGCAGATCGTGCGTCGTGAAAACCGACATGGCATCGCGCGGATATTCCGCCGGCTTCTTGAAGCGCCCGTGTTCACCGCGCTCGAAATACATGACCCGGTAGGACAAAAGGCCGGCATGCATGATCGCATCCGAAAAACCCTCCGGCGCCGTGCCGAGATCTTCTGCAATGACAATACATTTCGAGCGATGACTCTCGAGCCGCAGCACCGCGAGCAATCCCTCGAACGGGAAATCGACATAGGCGCCGTCCGGTCCATGCCCGCCTTCCGGGATAAGAAACAGTCTCCGCAGCTGAAAGGCATGATCGATTCGAATGGCGCCGGCATGACGCATGTTGGCCGTCACGAGTGCCCGGAACGCTTTCAGACCGTGGCGTTCGAGCGCGAACGGGTCCATCGGCGGCAGACCCCAGTTCTGTCCCTGCGGTCCGAGCGGATCGGGCGGCGCGCCGACGGATAGCGTCGGCGAGAACAATTCGGGCGCGGCCCAGACTTCCGATCCGCTGCGGTCGCCACCGACCGCAAGATCGCGATAAAGCCCGATCGCCATGCCGCTCTCGCGCGCGGCGTTCGCAGCTTCGTTCAATTGCTTATCGGCGAGATATTGAAGCCAAGCATGGAAGGTGACGAGATCGGCTTTCTCGTCGCAGAACCAGGAGACAACCTCGGATTTCGGCGAGCGGAACGCATCGGGCCATTCGCCCGTCCAATTCCGGTTCTCGCCACGAAAATGTTCAGACAGGGCTTCGAACGCGGCATGGAGTTTGAGCGGCTCGCCGCCTTCCTTGCGGAAGGCCTCAAAGTCCGCGTCGGTACCGTCCATCAGAAAATCCGCGAACAGCGCATCGAGCAGCGGCCGCTTGAGCGCCCAGACGCCCTCATGATCGACAAGCGGCGCCGAACGCAGCACCGCAAGCTTTGCACGATACTCCGCGCTGTCCATCAATTCCGCGGCTTTCGAACCGGAAAATCCGGAAATGGCGGTGATGTCGAGATGCAGCGTTTCAAGGAAGAGGCGCGAGGACGGCGAATAGGGTGAATATTTCGAGCGGTCGGCGGCAAACAGCGCATGCAGCGGGCTAAGACCGAGAAAATCGCCGCCAAGCGTTCCCGTGCCCGTCGCGGCTTCCGCGACATCGGTATACTCGCCGATGCCCATACTGCGCGCACTCGTCAGTCCGTACACCTGCGCGACCGTGCCCCAGAGCCGCGCGCCGCGCGACAGCACATCCGGCAGATAACAGCGCGGCGGGGCCGAAATAATCGTCGCCGAACCTGTGTCATCGCCTGCCGAAAGTTCGAGCGCAAAATAGCCCATATTCAGCGGCGGCAGGAGAACAAGCCCGTCCGAGACGGGAACGCGCCCGTCACGCACCGCGCCGCTCTCATCGGTCAGGCGGAAGCCGGCTTCGCCTGCAGATGTCTTGATCGCAATGCGCGGCGACTGGCCGGGCACGGAGACGATCAGCGCCGGGATGAGCCCGTTACGAAGCTTCTCCAGCCCAATGAGGCTTTCGCGCGCCTCTGCCTCGGTCTGCGATTTCAGTCCAAAACCGTCGAGCACGCGCAGGCGCGCTTCAAGCGAGGTTTCGACCCAGGAGCCATTTTGATCGCGGAAACCCGCATGCGCGCCGGCAAGATCGGCGAGGCGGTGACGGATATCATCGAATTCGCTCATACCCTGCCCTAACCTTCATGCCTGAAGAGGACAAGCGTGCGCGGCGGAATTTCGAACATCTCGCCCGGTCCGAACATAGCGGGATACTCTTTCACCAGGCCCTCGGCGAGCCCTGTGTCGATGATCGACGCCCAGCGGCGGCTCGGGAATTTTTCCGGCAGTTTGAACGGCACCGCTTCGTGCCAGGCATTCATCAGAAGCAGGAAGCGGTGCCCGTCCGGCGCATCATTGCCGAACTGCATGCCGATCGTGCGGCGTCCGGCGCTCCAGTCTTCCGGCGTCATTTCGCGGCCGACCGGATCGATCCAGTAAATGTCTTTCAAGCCGGTGCCGCCGACAAGCGCGCCGGTCATGAAACTCTTGCGTCGGAACGCATCGTAGCGTGCCCGCAGCTCGGTCACGTTCTTCACGAACGTCTCGAGCGAAGGATCCGGGTCGTCGCTGTCGCGCCATTTGAGCCAGCTGATTTCATTGTCCTGGCAATAGGCATTGTTGTTGCCGTCCTGCGTGCGCGACATCTCATCGCCCGCGGTCATCATCGGAACGCCTTGCGCGAACATCAACGTCGCGAAGAAATTTCGCTTCTGCCGTGCGCGCAGCGCGGTGATTTCCGGGTCGTCCGTCGCGCCCTCGGTGCCGCAGTTCCAGCTGATATTGTGGCTGTGGCCGTCTTTGTTGTCTTCGCCGTTCGGCTCGTTATGGCGTTCGTTGTAGGAGACGAGATCCTGCAGCGTGAAGCCGTCATGCGAGGTGACGAAGTTGATCGACGCCCAGGGATGGCGCCCGCTCGGTTCGTAGGTTTCCCGCGATCCCGTCAATACGCGTCCGAGCGCGGGCAACTGATCCTCATCGCCACGCCAATAGCCGCGCACCGTATCGCGGAACTGATCGTTCCATTCGCTCCAGCCCGGCGGGAAATTACCGACGCGATAGCCGCCCGAACCGACATCCCAGGGCTCGGCAATCAGCTTTGTCTTCGACAGAACGGGATCCTGCGCGACGGCCTGGAGGAATCCGGACCGCGCGTCATATTCGAACGGATCGCGCGCAAGCGTCGTCGCAAGATCGAAACGGAAGCCGTCGATGTGATAGTTCTCGACCCAATGGCGGAGCGAATCCATCACCATCTGCAGCACGCGCGGATGCGACACGTCGAGCGTATTGCCGGTGCCGGTCGAGTCCCAGGAATGGCGTGGGTTTTCCGGCGAAAGCTTGTAATAGACGGCATTGTCGATGCCGCGGAAGGAAAGCGTCGGGCCGAGCGATGAGCCTTCACAGGTGTGATTGTAGACAACGTCGAGAACGACTTCGATGCCCGCATCGTGCAGCGCGCGGATCGCGCCCTTGAAACCGTTGACGCCGGCATCGCCGAGATAGCGCGGCTCGGGCGCGAAATAAGCGAGAGTCGAGTAACCCCAATAGTTTTTGAGATTCTTCTCCACGAGGAAGCGATCGTCGACGAAAGCCTGGATCGGCAGGAGTTCGAGCGTTGTCACACCGATCTTTTTCAGATGCTCGATGACTTTCGGATGGCCAAGCGCCGTGTACGTGCCGCGCCAGCTTTTCGGCACGTCCGGCTGAAGTTCGGTGAGGCCTTTGACATGCGCCTCATAAATCACCGTATCGCGCCACGGCACGTTCGGCTTTCTGTCTTCGCCCCAATAATGAGCCGGCTCTTCGACGACACATTTCGGCATGAAGCGCGCGCTGTCGCGCCGGTCCATCGTCAGATCGCCCCGCTGCGAGCCGATGCGATAGCCCCACATCGAATCGTGCCAGCGCAATTTGCCTGACAGAAGCCGCGCATAGGGATCGACCAGCAGTTTGTGCGGATTGAATCTGTGGCCGTGCGCCGGATCGTAAGGACCATGCACGCGATAGCCGTAAAGCTGGCCCGGCGTCAGCCCTTCAACGTGGATGTGCCATACATTATCGGTGCGGTTCGGCATCGCGATGCGCACGCTTTCGCGCTCCGCGCCGGGATCGAACAGGCACAGCTCAACGGCGGTCGCGTGTTCCGAGAACAAAGCGAAGTTGACGCCCTTGCCGTCCCAGACCGCGCCGAGCGGATTGGGGGCGCCTTCGCTGAGGCGATGCATGGAGGACGGGGGTCTGAGGCTCGAGGCGATGGAGCGAGCCGTATTGCTCAACGCCTTTGTCCAATCCGAAGGTCCGCTCGATGCCATACAGCGTGTTGTCCGTTAACCTACGTTATCTCAGCGTACTTTCCGGCGGCTTTTGCCGAGAAGCGGCTTCAGCGATTGCCGGGTCTTGAAGACCTCGGCCCAGGGGTCGCGGCCAAGATGTTGCAAGCGGCGAGCCAGATTTGTCACGTTGAAATGCTCTCCCTTCATATCGGGCCCCAATTCCTCCCAGTCGAGGGGGTGGCGACCGGCGCGCCCGGCCGCGCCCGTGTCGAATAGGCGGCAACCGCCGTCGCCCCCTGCCCGTTCCTGAGATAGTCGACAAAGACCCGTCCTTTGCGGATCTTCTTTGACATGGTGGAGACATAGAGCTCGGGGCTGTCGCCGGCCATCTGCTCGGCAAAGACTTTGGTAAACGCTTTCGCTTCGTCCCATGCCACATCCGGCTTCAGCGGCACGACGACATGCAGCCCCTTGCCGCCGGTCGTTTTCACAAAGCTTTCGAGACCGAGTTCGTTCATGCGCTCGCGCACGTCGCGCGCGGCGGCAACGACGCCGGACCATGCGACGCCGTCTCCCGGATCGAGATCGAAAATCAGCCGGTCCGGCATGGTCAGTTTCGGCTGTTTCGAGCCCCAGGGATGAATTTCGAGCACGCCCGCCTGCACCAGCGAGATCAGCCCGCTGATATCTTTGATCGCGAGCATTTTCTCGTCATCGCCCGGCACGTCGATTTCGCGAATGCCCGGTCCGAGCCCGGCCCAGGCATGTTTCTGGAAAAAGCATTTCGCGCTCGCGCCCGACGGGCAGCGCACCAGAGACAGCGGACGGTCGACAAGATGCGGCAAAATCCAGTCGGCGATCTCGGCGTAAAATTCGGCAAGCCCTTGTTTGGTGACACCTTCATCATCCCACAGCACGCGCTCGGGGTGACTGAGATTGACGCCCGCGACCGCGACGCCTTTCTTTATCTGCGCCATCTTTGCCTTGGCTTTCGGCTCGGGCATGTCTTTCGGCACCTCACGCACCGCGCTTTTCGGATCCTTATCCTCGCGCAGGCCTTTGAAACTAGCGTGGCGCAAAGACCCATCCTGCGTCCAGCCGCGAAATTCAACTTCGGCAACGAGCTTAGGCTTCACCCAGATCACGCCGCGCCGCTCGTCCGCCGACAGCTTTTCCGCGAAAGACGAGGCATCGGCCTTCACCTTGTCCATCGCCTTTTTCAGATTGCGCGCGATCTTCTGCGTATAGCCGGTGCCGACGCGTCCGGCATAAACGAGTTTGCCCTTTTCATAGTATCCCATCACCAGCGAGCCGATCATGCCGGCGGAGACGGTCGACGGCACATAGCCGCCGATCACAAATTCCGAGCTTTGCGTGCATTTGACCTTCAGCCAGTTGTCGTTACGTCCTGATTTATAGGGCGCGTCGGCACGCTTGGAGATAATGCCCTCAAGTCCGAGACGGCAGGCATGCTCGAGCATCGCATCGCCTTCGGTTGCGAAATGTTCGGAAAAGCGGAGCTTATCCGCCGGCGCATGTTCAACGAGCGCCTGCAGAGCCGTTTTGCGTTCAAGCAGCGGCAGTGCTCTCAGATCGTGCTCGTTAAGATGCAGAAGATCAAAAGCATAGTAGATGGCTTTTCCGGCGACGAGCTTGCCGCCGCGTCCGCCGAGATCCTGCTGCAAGGCCGAGAAACTTGAGGCGCCCGTCTCGTCTTCGACCACAGCTTCGCCATCGATCAGCGCTTCGCCGACGGGAAGCGTTTTGATACCGGCACAGATGTTCGGGAATCTGTGCGACCAGTCGAGCCCGTTGCGCGTGAGGAGTTTCACCTTGCCGTTCTTCAGCCGCGCCTGCAGGCGATAGCCGTCGAACTTCACTTCGTGCAGCCAGTTTTCGCCCGAGCGCGCTTTGGCGACGAGCGTTGCCAACTGCGGCTCAACAAAGTCGGGAAGCTTTGCCTTCTTCCCGGTATGGACGATGAGGGCCTCGGATTTTTTCGCCGTTTTCGATTTTGCGGTTTTCGGCTTTTTCTCCTCCGTCGAATTCACGCTGTCGCCGCGCTTGGATTTCCAGACGCGTTCCTTTTTCGCCGCAATTTCCGGGATAGTGCGGCCGGAGACGACGGAGCGGTCCAGCTCTTTCAGAATGTCCTTGTCTCTTGCCGTCCGCGCCGCTTCGTCGTCGGATTTGATCAGAAGCCAGGGCTCGGCCTTCTCCCGCGCCTTTTTCTTCATGCGCACAAGATGCCAGCGGCCGGATAGTTTTTCGCCGTGCAGCGAAAATTCCAGATGGCCCTTCTTCAGGCCTTTGTGCGGATCGCCTTCCGGCTGCCACGTGCCGCGATCCCAGATCATCACCGTGCCGCCGCCATACTGATCCTTGGGGATGATGCCCTCGAAGGAATTGTAGGCGATGGGGTGGTCTTCGGTCTGGACGGCAAGCCGCTTGTCGGTCGGCACAAGGCTCGGCCCGCGCGTCACCGCCCAGCTCTTCATCACGCCGTCGAGTTCGATCCGGAAATCGTAATGAAGCCGCGTCGCATCGTGCTTTTGGACAACGAAAGCGAATCCTTTCGCCTTCCCGGCTTTGGGGGCGGGTTCGGGCGTCTTCGAGAAATCGCGCTTCTTGCGGTAGGCGTCGAGGAGCTTCGGCACGCCTGATCAATTCGTCGGCGCGAAACTCGTTCCCGTAAAGGGTATGGCTATTCGGCTATGCTGAGGCCGCGCATGCGGAACCGGCATTCGATCGCCCTTTTGCGGGCCGTATCGGCGGCGGGCGTCCCCGGTTCGAGGCCGATAAAATGCTCCCAAACCGGAAGCGCGTCGGCAAAGCGGTCGAGGCTCTGGAGCAAGAGAGCAAGATTATAGGCCGCGTCGGCATAATTGCCGGCGATCTCCAGCGCCTTGCAGTAACAGGTGATGGCTTCGTCCTTGCGGCCGCCATCCTCTTCGGCCACCGCGAGGTTGAACCAGGCTTCGGGGAAATGCGGGGCGCGGGCAATCGCCTTGCGCCACAGGATGCGAGCTTCGGCATGCCGCCCCTGCGCATCCAGCACATTTCCGAGATTAAACGGCGTGATCGGATCGTCGCGATCCATTTTCATCGCGAGATCGTAGAGACGTTCGGCGGCTTCGAGATCGCCGAGCATTTCCGCCTCTTCGGCGCATTCGACAATATCGTCGATCCGTTCGGGCAGCGCCTCGAAAGGCAGAGCGAACTGGCCATCAAGCCGGGCGACGACGCCCTCGATATTGCGGCCGACCGCGCCGTCGGGCCCCACCGTCAGACGTACTTCGCTGAGCCGTGTGCCTTCACGTCGGAGTGCGACGGCCGCCGTCACAAGTGCTGCAAAATCGCAGCCTTCGCGCATCAGCCGCGCGGCTTCCTTGGCCGATACAAGATCTCGATAACCGTAAAATTCTTCGACCGGTTCGATCACATCGAACAGCGCGAGCCAGAACAGGAATTCCTCATCGAGACCCGAGAGACGCGCCACGTCCTCGATCGTCATCCAGCGTTCTTCCTCGACCGGCGGCGGGGCGAGGCCGAGGCTGCGCTGGAGAGACAATTCGCTGATCAGCGCCGCGTGATCGGGCATGCGCTCAAGCACATGGATCATGCGCGAGCCGGTGAGCAGCGCATGCGCCGTGCCGCTGCCGACGGCAACGAGGGTCACGCGTTTTTTAAGACGGGTTTGAAGATGGGCGCCGGCGCGGCTGACGGCTGCACCGAGCTGCTGCCGCGTCAGACCGTGGACGCGGCCAAGGACAAAAACCGATGCGCGGTCGAGGTCTAACATCCCCACCCACTGCGGACGCGGGTGAAACACGAATCACGTCCGCCACGAAAAGTGTGCGGCAAGAATGGTTAACAAATCTAAACCTTTTTTGCCGCTAGCCTGCAGCGCGGCGCTTGGCTGGCTTTTTGGCAACAGTCTTTTTCGTGCTGCGGGTTTTGCTCTTGGCGGCGGGACGGCGAACTTCACCCGAAGATTTGCCGCTTGTGGATTTCGCCGCTTTGCCGCCGCGCTCGCCATCGATGGAGCGGCGCAGCGCGTCCATGAGATTGATGACGTTCGAGGGCTTTGCCTCTTTCGGAACCTTGATCTCGCGGCCCTGCTGCTTGGCCTTCAGGAGTTCGATCAGGGCGTTCTCGTAGCGGTCCTCGAATTTGCCGGGATCAAACTTGCCCTTTTTCTTGTCGATGATGTGCTCGGCGAGTTCCAGCATCTCGCCGGGGATTTTCACGTTCGGAATATCCTCGAAATACGCTTCGTCGTCGCGCACTTCGTATTTGTAGTTCACGGTCGTCACGAGAATGCCCTTCCCCCGCGGGAAAAGCGCGACGATGCGCTCGCGGCGATTGAGGACGAGGGTCGCGATGCCGACGACCTTCTTTCTCTTCATCGCCTCGCGGATGACGGCAAAGGCTTCCTGAGCGACCTTGTCGTCCGGCGCGAGATAATGCGAGCCGTCGAGATAGACCTGGTCGATCTCGTCCTCGGGCACGAATTGCTGGATGTCGATCGTGTGGGTCGATTCAAGCTGGACCTTCTCCAGGTCTTCGTTCTCGACGATCACATAATTGCCCTTGGCGAATTCATAGCCCTTCACCCGGTCGTCGCGCTCGACGACTTCCTCCGTCTCGGAATCGATCATCTGCTGCTTCAGCCGGTTTCCAGTTTCCCGGTTCAGCGTGTTGAAGGAGATGCGCTCCGAAGCATTCGAGGCCGGGAACAGGGCCACCGAACAGGAGACGAGAGACAGTTTCAGATAGCCCTTCCAGGATGCACGCGGCGCCATACTGGCTTCCTCCAAGACGCAAGGTCCGGACTCAACACCGCTGGGGAATTCCCGGTTCCCGCCCGTCAAACTCTTCGGTGAACGGCAATAAAAAAGCCGGACAGCTTTGAGGGCTGTCCGGCTTAGAAGACCCGCCTCGGCGAGGGGCTGGGGGGCTGGGGGGCTGAGAAGTCGCCGTGGCCTTGGTCTTGAAGGGATAACTCGTCTCGGTAAACGAGGTTCCGCCAGGGTCCGAAAAAATGTCGGCCGCTGGATGAGTTTTCCTGCGCCCGGATTATCGCAGCTTGTTCAATCGGCTACGCAGCCTGCCTGCCGCCCGGCGCAGTGCCCCGACCAGACGGTCGGCATGGCCTTCGAGTTCGAGACGTGTATTGCCGGTCAGGCGGCCGGTCGCCGCCTTCACACTGCCGCGGGCCTGCTGGACCGCACCCTTGACCCTTTGAGACATGTTTTCCTCCCTTGAGGAACCAACGTCCCGACAGGCTCTCAGGTTCTCAGCGGCCCTCGCCGGAGACGAAGAGTGCGCGAAGCCCTTCCCGATAGGTCGGGAACTGGAAGTGAAGCCCGAGCTCTTCCTTGATGCGGGTGGGCGCGATGCGCTTGTTTTCGGACCAGAAGCTTTTCGCCATGTCCGACAGATTGGCCTCTTCGACCCGCATCATCGGCGGCGGGAAGACACCGAGAAGCCCTGCGGCGAAGGTGACGACATCCGAACTCGGCGCCGGCTCATCGTCCGCGACGTTAAAGACCGGCCCAGCTTGCGGATGGTCGATGGCCGCGGCCAGCACGGCGGCGATATCGTCGACATGGATGCGGTTGAACACCTGGCCGATCTTCGTCAGCCGCCGCGCTTCGCCCTTTTTGAGATCGACCAGCGCATTGCGCCCCGGCCCGTAAATGCCCGACAGGCGGAACACATGAACAGCGCGTCCCGGCTGCGCGAGATCGCGCCAGGCGGTCTCGGCTTCGGCGCGCCGTTTGGCGCGCGCGCTTTGCGGCATCACCGGCGTATCTTCATGCGTCCACGCGCCGCCGCGATCGCCATAGACCGCCGTCGTCGACAGATAGCCGATCCAGCGCAGATTCTCGCTGTTCTTGAAAATGCCGCCGAGCGCGCTTAGCGCCGCATCGCCCCGTTCGTCCGGCGGTATGGACACAAGGACGTGGCTCGCCTCGCGCGCCGCCTTAAGCAGTTCCGGCTGGGCCGCGCCGTCAAACAGCAGCGACTCGACACGGCGTGTCTTCCGCGCCGCAAGCTTGTCGAGGCTGCGCGCGGTTCCGGCTATGCGCGCAAAACGCTCGCCGTAAAGTTCGACGAAGCGCTGCGCGCTGTAGCCCATGCCGAGCACGAGCAGAAAGGGATGGGTGTCAGAAGTCGAGGTCTGCATAGGCGGCCGATGGCGGCATGCCGATGACGCGGTCGGCGATCAGCGTGCGGAAACTCGGCCGCGATTTGACGCGCGCATACCATTCGCGCGCCGTCTCGTCTTCGGTCCACGGAATATCGCCGAGATAGTCGACGACGGAAATATGCGCCGCCGCCATGAGATCGGCATAGGTCATCGCATCGCCTGCGAGCCATTTCCGCTGGCGGATGAGATAGCCGATATATTGCAGGTGATATTTCACATTGTTCTTCGCGGCGCGGATCAGCGCCGGATCCGGCGCGCCGCCGCCCGACGTCGAAGGCATGAAGCGCTTGTAGATTTTCTCCTGCACCAGCGGCACCGAAACTTCTTCGGCGAATTTTTCCGCAAACCACGACATCAGGCGCCGCACCTCGACCCGTTTAGATGCGCTTTGGGGCAGAAGTCTGCGGTCACCGAGGCTTTCGCCCCGCGTCTCGTCGAGCCATTCGGCAATGATGATGGAGCCCGGAACGGCGGCAATTTGTTCGTCGGCGAGCACCGGCGTCGTCCCGGCCGGATTGAGCGTGAGGAAGCCTTCGCGGCGTTCCCACACTTTTTCCTCGATCAGATCGGCCTCAAGCCCCATCTCGGCGAGCACGAGACGGACAAAGCGCGAGAACGGGCAGAAGGGGTGATGATACAGAATAGCCATAAGACGGCCTGATGACTTCCGCCGGTATAGGTGGGATGCGCCGTATGAGTGGCGCACAGGCGCGCCCCCGTATAGAACCCCGACCCGGCCCCGGCAACAGATTCGGGGCCAGTCGGGGGACTACCTATGGATCTGTTGCGGATACTCGACGCTCTCATTCTGGGCGTAGTCGAGGGAGCGACCGAATTCATCCCCGTCTCTTCGACCGGCCATATTCTTCTGCTCGGTCATTTCCTCGGTTTCGAATCGACCGGCAAGACATTCGAAGTCCTGATCCAGCTCGGCGCGATCCTTGCGATCCTGACCGTCTACGCCGGCCGGCTGTGGAATATCGCGACGGCGCTGCCGACGGATCCTTCCGCGCGGCGCTTTGTGCTCGGCGTCCTCCTCGCCTTCCTGCCCGCGGCCGTGCTCGGCGCGCTGGCGCATGATTTCATCAAGACGGTTCTATTCGAGACGCCGCTGGTCGTGTGCATCGCACTGATCGTCGGCGGCTTTGCGCTGCTCGTCGTCGACCGCATGCAGATCAACATCCGCTTTGATGACGCGACGAAGTTTCCGCTCTCGACCTATTTTATCATCGGCCTCTTCCAGTGCCTTGCGCTCATTCCCGGCGTCTCGCGTTCGGGCTCGACGATTGCGGGCGCGCTTCTCCTCGGCGCCAGCAAGCGCGCGGCGGCGGAATTTTCGTTCTTCCTGGCAATGCCGACCATGGCCGGCGCGTTCGCGCTCGATCTTTACAAAAACCGCGACGTGCTCTCGGTGGACGATCTCGCCATCACCGCCATCGGCTTCATCGCCGCTTTCATCACCGCGGTGATCGTCGTGCGCACGGTGCTCGATTATGTGTCGGCGCGCGGCTTTGCGCTGTTCGGCTGGTGGCGCATCCTGGTCGGCGGTGCGGGCCTGATCGGACTTGCGCTGGTGGGCTAACGGCGACGCAGCAGATGAACCTCGCTGTAGCGAGGGTTCACCAAAATCAAAAAACTTACGTCGCGTGCATGTCCGTGAACTGGCCGGCCTTGCGGAAGCGGTAGAGATAGCTAGGCACAACCGTATCCATCGCCGTGCTGCGCACGCCGAGATTTTCCAGCACAAACCCGTTCTTCGCCGCAGTCTGCGAGACGACGCTGTCGCCCTTCAGGAGTTCGACCTGATCGGCCGTCAGAAGCGGTTTCGGCAGAAGCTGCAGGAACTGCGCCTGCAGCGCGGCAATCGGGAACGGCAGCGGCACGAGCAGGCGCTTGCGACCGGTCACTTCGAGTATGTACTCCATGATCTCGCGGAAACTCTGCACATCCGGCCCGCCGAGTTCATACGTGCCGCCGGCCTTCGCCCGGCCGCCGAGAACAGCCGCCACCGCATCGGCGACATCGCCGACAAAGATCGGCTGGAATTTCGTTGCACCGCCGCCGATCAGCGGCAGAACCGGCGACAGGCGGGCAAGCGCCGCAAAACGATTGAGGAACCGGTCCTCAGGTCCGAAGATAACGGACGGGCGCAGAATGACCGCATCCGGGAACGCTTTCAGAACCGCAGCCTCCCCCTCGACCTTGGTCCTGGCGTAGACCGATTTCGATTCGGCGCTGATGCCGAGCGCCGACATCTGCACGAGGGTTTTGACCCCGGCGGCCTTTGCGGCCTCGGCCACGCGGGCCGCACCGCCGACATGCACATCGTGAAAAGTCTGGCGCCCGCTCTCATAAGCGATGGCGACAAGGTTTATGACGGCGTCGGCCCCCTCGACCGCCGCTTCGACGGACGGCGTGTTGCGCACATTGGCCTGGACCGAGACAATCTGCCCGACCGAGCCGAGCGGCTGCAGGTGGAAGGCGAGATCGGGACGGCGGCAGGCATTGCGAACGCGCCAGCCCTGGGCTGCCAGGGCGCGGATGACATGGCGGCCGACAAAGCCTGAGCCTCCGAACACGGTGACGATCCGGTCCGAGACACCGACGGGAGCCATTTTCGACCTCTTCAAAACAGGCTGGAGGCGCCTAACTAAGGCAAGGCTTTCAACACGTCCAGCGCGCCGTTGACCGCAGGGGCTGGGCCCTCTATGACGGCGCCCGTGCCCAGGTGGCGGAATTGGTAGACGCACCAGCTTCAGGTGCTGGCGGCTTCACGGTCGTGAAGGTTCGAGTCCTTTCCTGGGCACCACTTTTCTAAAAGCTGATCGGTGATCGCCGGCTCTGCGCACCAGAGCAGCGCGCGCGTTTCCTCGGCCGGCTTTCGCATCGAGACAAGCGCACCGTGTTTACCACCCTCCATCCATCCCTTGCCCGCGCGCTTGCAGAGCGCAGCTACACCGAGGCGACTGCGGTTCAGACGGCGGTGCTGACCGAAGACGCGGCGGGCCGCGATCTTCTGGTTTCGGCCCAAACCGGTTCCGGCAAGACGGTGGCCTACGGCCTGGCTTTGGGTGAGACGTTACTCGGCCCGGCCGAACGGCTGGAGCCCGCCGCCGAACCCCTCGCCCTCATCGTTGCGCCGACGCGTGAATTGGCGCTTCAGGTTCAGCGCGAGATCGAATGGTTGTATCGTCCTGCGGGTGCACGCGTCGTTTCCTGCGTCGGCGGCATGGATCCGAAATCGGAACGCCGCAAGCTGCAGGCGGGCGTTCATATTGTTGTCGGTACACCGGGCCGCCTTCGCGACCATATCGAACGCGGCGGCCTTGACGTTTCGAGGCTAAAAGCGGTCGTTCTCGACGAAGCGGACGAAATGCTCGACCTCGGTTTTCGCGAAGATCTCGAATTCATACTCGACACGACGCCGGGTGAGCGCCGCACGCTGCTGTTCTCCGCCACCATGCCGCGCGCTATCGCCGCCATGGCGCGCCGCTACCAGCGGGATGCCGCCCGCATCGAAGTACGCGGCAGCGATAGCGGACACGCCGATATCGAGTACCGCGCGGTACGCATCGTTCCCAATGAGACCGACCACGCCGTCGTCAATCTGCTGCGCTATTTCGATGCGCCCGGCACCCTCATCTTCTGCAACACGCGCAACGCCGTTCGCCATCTGCAAGCGACCTTGTCCGAGCGCGGATTTTCGGTCGTCGCGCTCTCCGGCGAGCTGAGCCAGAACGAGCGCAATCACGCGCTGCAAGCGTTGCGCGATGGCCGCGCCCGGGTCTGCGTCGCGACCGATGTCGCGGCGCGCGGCATCGATTTGCCAAGTCTTGGACTTGTCATTCACGCCGAACTTCCGAACGACCCGGAAGTGCTGCAGCATCGCAGCGGTCGCACGGGACGCGCGGGACGCAAAGGCACCAGTGTCCTGCTTGTGCCGCTATCGCGCCGCCGCAAGGCCGAAAGTCTTCTGGCTGCGGCGCGTGTTCAGCCGGTGTGGAGCGGTCCGCCCACGATCGAAGAAATCGCCAAGCTCGATCAGGAACGCCTGTTGCGCGATCCGCTTCTGCTCGAGGAAGCCACTGAGGACGACGCGGAAATGGCTGCGGCCCTTCTCGCCGCGCGCACGCCCGAACAAATCGCCTCAGCGCTTGTGCGCGTATGGCGCTCGCATCTGCCCTCTCCGGAAGAGGTCTTCGATCCCGGCGAAGCGCGCAACAAGCGTGAAATGCGCGATCGCGGCCCGAACGAAAATGGCCCGAACGAACGCGGCGGGGCACAGGACACACGCCCGTCGCGCGAGGCCTTCGCGGGCAGCGCTTGGTTTCATATGGCGATCGGACGTCGCGACAATGCCGATCCGAAATGGCTGCTGCCATTGATCTGCCGCCGCGGCAATGTCACCCGCCAGGACATCGGCGCCATCCGCATCTTCGACCGCGAAACGAAGTTTGAAGTATCCGCCGCCGCTGCCGCGCGCTTTGCGCACGCCGTCCGCAAGTCCGACGGCGATATAGATATCCAGCCGCTCGCAGATAAAAGCGCGTCTGCCCCGGCGCCTTCTCATGCTCCGCATCGCAAACCGGGTAAGCGACAGCGGCCCGACGGCGATCATCGACCGCCGCGCAAAGACGCCGCGGTGAAGGACAACGCCAAAAAGAAGAAGTGGAAGAAGAAGCGCGACCGTCCTGCCTAGTCGGTCTCAGTCTCCAAAGTCCTTCCGCGCGTCCTGCCATAGATAAGGACAATGTTGCCGTCCGAGATTTCGCCCCTCACCTCACCGCATGCGTCTTGGCGTAAAGCCCGAATGCCGCGATGACGCCGTAGCAGATCACCGGAACGATGAGCGCCGCGGCAATTGTCGAAGCATCGGCGACGGTGCCGGTGATGAGCGGCACGATGGCGCCGCCGACAATCGCCATGCAGAGCAGGCCTGAGCCTTCCGGCGTCTTTTCGCCGAGACCGTCGAGGCCGAGCGAGAAGATGGTCGGGAACATGATCGAATTGCAAAGGCCGACACCGATCAGCGCGTAACCGGAAATATGACCGGTCGTCGCCATCGAGATCAGAACGAGCGCGGCTGCACCGCAGGCGAAGATCGCCAGCAGAAGGCCGGGCGCGACAACGCGCAGGAGATACGAACCGACGAAGCGGCCGACCATCGCGCCGCCCCAGTAGAAGGCAATGAGTTCGCCCGCCGTCTGCGCGGAGACGCCGAGCACCGCCGGCTGTTCGAGATAGTTGACCATGACGCTGCCGATCGACACTTCCGCGCCGACATAAGTGAAAATGCCGATGCAGCCGAAGAGAACGCGCGGACGCTTCAGAAGATTGATCGAATCCCAGAAGCCGTATTCATCCGGCTTTGCGCTCGGCACCGCGTTGCGCTGCCACCAGAAGATCGCGGCGATGATGAGCAGCACAGCAGCAATTGCGACATAGATCGTGCCGATGACCTGCCCTTCCGCCGCGCGGAGCGCCGGAAGCTGATCGGCCGGAACAGTCGCGGGATCGATGGCGGCGGCGGTGCCGAGCAGAAGCTGGGCGCCGATAAACGGCCAGATCGTCGTGCCAAGCGAGTTGAAGGCCTGCGCAAAGGTGAGACGTGAGCTCGCGGTGTTCGGATCGCCGAGACCCGCAATCAGCGGATTGGCCGCGACCTGCAAAATGGTGATGCCGCCGGCAAGCACGAAGAGCGCAACGAGCAACGGCCAGTAAAAGCCGGAATTGGCGGCCGGCCAGAACAGCAGCGCGCCCGCTGCCATGACAACAAGCCCCGCGACAAGGCCCTTCAGATAGCCGATGCGCGCGATCAGTGTACCCGCGGGGATGGAGACGAAGAGATAGGCCATGAAGAAGGCAAACTGCGTCAGCATCACTTCCGCATAAGTGAGCGAGAACAGCGCCTTGAGTTTGGGGATCAGAATGTCGTTGAGGCTGGTGGCCCCGCCCCACATGAAGAAGAGGCCGACAATGAGCGCGACAAGGGCGGGCGCCGCCACCGATGCACCCGTCGACTTTTTCGCCGCTTTTGCTTTTGCGCTTTTGGCCATAACCGCCTCCCGGAAAACTTAGTTGGCGGCGAGGCTAAACCGCCCCGGAGGCATGTCAAACTATCCCGAGGCATTATATGAGGGGAAATCCCCCGGAGTTCCGATGCAAGATCAGACCAACCCCCTTCTTTCCGCTTGGACTGCCCCTTTTGGGACGCCGCCTTTTGAACAGATCAAATCTGAGCATTACCGCCCTGCCTATGAGGCGGCGCTCGCGGAGCATGTGAAGGAGATCGATGCCATCGCAGGTTCAAGCGAGGCGCCGAGTTTTGCCAATACGATCGAGGCCATGGAAAAAGGCGGCACGCTGCTCGAACGGGTATCCGGCGTGTTCGACAATCTCGCCGGCTCCCATACGAGCGATGCCATCGAGGAGATCGAGCGCGAGCTTGCGCCGGTCATCGCGCGCCATTTCAGCGCGATCTCGCTCAATGAAAAACTCTTCCAGCGTGTCAAAGCCGTCTACGATGCGCGCGAGACGCTGCAGCTGACGCCCGAACAAAAGCGCGTGCTGGAGCGCTATTACACAAACTTCGTGCGCTCGGGCGGCGGCCTGCCCGACGCGAAGAAAACGCGCCTCGGCGACATCAACGAACGTCTTGCAACGCTGTCCACCCAGTTCGGCCAGAACGTTCTGGCCGACGAACGCGAATGGAAGCTCGTGCTGGAGGCCCCCGAGGACCTTGCGGGCCTGACCGAGGCGGATATCGAAGCCGCGGCAAAGGCCGCGGAGGACCGCGATCTTCCCGGCAAGCATGTGATCACGCTGTCGCGCTCTTCGATTGATCCCTTCCTGCAGAATTCGACGCGGCGCGATCTGCGCGAAAAGGCCTTTGCGGCCTGGACCGCGCGCGGCGAACATGCGGGCGGCAGCGATAACCGTCCGCTGGTCGCCGAGATGATTGAGCTGCGCGCCGAACGCGCAAAGCTTCTGGGCTTTGAGACCTTCGCGCATTTCAAGCTCGACGATGTCATGGCGAAAACGCCGGACGCCGTGCGCTCTTTGCTCGAAAAGGTCTGGATACCCGCCAAAGCGCGGGCGCATCAGGAACTGACCGATCTTCAGACGCTCGCCGCCGAACGCGGCGACAATATCGAGATCGCACCCTGGGACTGGCGCTTTTATACCGAGAAGGTCCGCGCCGCGCGCTTTTCCATCGACGATGAGGAAGTGAAGCCCTATTTCCAGCTCGACCTCATGATCGAAGCGGCGTTCGATTGCGCAACGCGCCTGTTCGGTCTCACCTTCAGCGAGCGCACGGACATCCCGATCTATCATCCGGATGTCCGCACCTGGGAAGTCAAAGACGCATCCGGGAAACATATCGGCATTTTCCTCGGCGATTATTTTGCACGGTCCTCCAAGCATTCCGGCGCCTGGATGTCGGCCTTCCGCAGCCAGGAAAAGCTGCGCGCCGATATCCGCCCCATCATCGTCAATGTGATGAACTTCTCGAAGCCGCCGGAAGGCAAGCCGGCGCTTCTGACCATGGACGATGCACGCACGCTCTTCCATGAATTCGGCCATGGCCTGCACGGCCTCCTCTCGGACGTGACCTATCCGCTGATTTCCGGCACGAGCGTCGCGCGCGATTTCGTCGAACTGCCATCGCAGCTTTACGAACACTGGCTCGAAGAACCGGAAGTTCTGCGCCGCTTTGCGGTGCATGCGGCGACGGGCAAACCCATTCCGGAATCCCTGCTCGACAAGCTTCTCGCCGCACGGCGCTTCTCACAGGGCTTTGCGACAGTCGAATACACATCCTCCGCGCTGGTCGACCTTGAGTTTCATCTGCTGAAGGATGCGAAGGGCCTCGACCCGATCCGGTTCGAGAAGGATGTGCTCGCGCGCATCGGCATGCCGAAGGAGATCACCATGCGGCACAGGACGCCGCATTTTCAGCACATCTTCTCCGGCGGATATTCGGCCGGTTACTATTCATATCTCTGGTCGGAAGTGCTCGATGCGGATGCGTTCGCGGCCTTCAAGGAAAAGGGCGACATCTTCGACAAGGAGACCGCGAAAAAGCTGCGCGACTTCATCTATGCCGCGGGTGGCAGGCAGGATCCGCACGAGGCCTATCGCGCTTTCCGCGGCCACGATCCGTCGCCCGAAGCTCTCTTGAAAAAGCGCGGCCTCGACACCGCGCTGACGGACGCGGAAGTTTAGTTCTTCAGCCGGTAGCCGGTGCGGAAGATCCAGGTGACGAAGCCGATGCAGATGGCGAGGAACACGCCCGTCATCGCAAGGCTGATGCCGACATGGACATCGGACGTGCCGAAGAAGCTCCAGCGGAAACCGTTGATCAGATAGACGACGGGGTTGAACAGGCTGACCGCCCGCCAGAAGGGGGGCAGCATGTCGATCGAATAGAAACTGCCGCCGAGGAATGTCAAAGGCGTTACCACAAGCAGCGGAATGAATTGCAGCTTCTCGAAGCCGTCGGCCCACACGCCGATGACGAAGCCGAACAGCGCGAAGGTGATCGAGGTCAGAACGAGGAAGAGGATCATCACCAGCGGATGCTCGATCGAAAAATCGACGAACGCCCAGGCAGTCGCGAGCGTGATCAGTCCGATGATGATCGATTTCGTCGCCGCTGCGCCGACATAGCCCGCGACGATCTCAAAGGCCGAGACCGGCGCCGAGAGAATTTCGTAAATCGTGCCGGTGAATTTCGGGAAATAGATACCGAAGCTGGCGTTCGAAATTGAGGTCGTCAGCAGCGTCAGCATGATGAGGCCGGGCACGATGAACGCGCCATAGGCAACGCCGCCCATCTCCGCCATATGCGCGCCGATGGCGGCGCCGAAGACGACGAAATAGAGCGAGGTCGAAATCACCGGCGAGACGATGGACTGCCAGAGCGTGCGGAAGGCGCGCGCCATCTCGAATTTATAGATCGCGCGGATGGCGTAGATGTTCATTTGCGCCTCACGAGATCGACGAAAATTTCCTCAAGCGAGGACTGGCGGGTCTGCAGATCGGTAACGGTGATGCCCGCTTCATCGACGCGCTTTAAAAGCTCGGCGATGTTCGCCTGCTCCTTGCTGCTGTCGAATGTGTAGACGAGCGTCTGGCCGTCCTCCGTACGCTCAAGAGGAAAACCGGAAAGCTGATCGGGCACCGCGGCGATCGGATCGTGCAGTTGCAGCGTCAGCTGCTTCTTGCCGAGCTTTTTCATCAGCGCGGCTTTTTCTTCGACAAGAATGATCTCGCCGTGATTGATGACGCCGATCCGGTCAGCCATCTCTTCGGCTTCCTGGATGTAATGGGTCGTCAGGATCACGGTGACGCCGCCTTCGCGCAGCGCGCGCACGACCTCCCACATGTCGCGCCTTAGCTCGACATCGACGCCGGCGCTCGGCTCGTCGAGAAAGAGAATGTCCGGCTCGTGCGACAAGGCCTTGGCAATCATCACGCGCCGCTTCATGCCGCCCGACAGCGTCATGATTTTCTGATCTTTCTTTTCCCAGAGCGACAGCTGTTTCAGGATTTTTTCGATATGCGCGTCGTTGCGCGGCTTGCCGAACAGACCGCGGGAAAAACTCACCGTCGCCCAGACGGTTTCGAACGCATCCGTCGTCAGCTCCTGCGGCACAAGGCCGATCTTTTTCCGCGCGGCTCTGTAGTCAGAGATGATGTCGTGCCCGTCGGCGGTGATCGTGCCGGCCGACGGATTGACGACGCCGCAAATGATATTGATCAGCGTCGACTTGCCGGCGCCGTTCGGTCCGAGCAGCGCGAAGATTTCGCCGCGGCGGATATCGAGATCGATGCCCTTCAGCGCCTGAAAGCCGCTCGCATAGGTCTTCTGAAGACCGGAAACTGAAAGAATGGGTTGCAAGGGCGGAACCGCTTGACGGGAGAGAGCCGGGAACCCGGCTGAGCGGCTTAGCTATGGATGAAGCGGCGATCCGGCAAGGCGGGCCGTTTCAGATCACAAAACAGATTTAATCATCCGAAAGTCGGAATAGAGCGGAACCGGGCCCTCCCCAAAGCGGTTAGGACTCTGCCCAAAAAACGCGCATGAGGCCCGCAATGGACAGACGTCTATTTCTGACCGGACTACTCGGCGTAGCAGGCACAGCCGCTCTTGCGGCCGCCCTGCCCAACCCGGCCGGCGCCGCGACTGGCGATCCTCTCGAAGACCTCCGGCCCCCACGCCCCGACGACATGCCGGAATGGGAAGTGGCGGAAGCACCCGTGGATGAAGGCGAACAATATGCCTGGCATCACGGCCATCCGCACCACCACCGCAGACGCCGCCGCCGCCGTTATCGCCGCTGGCGCCGCCGCTGCTGGTGGCGTTATGGCCGCCGCATCTGCCGGCGCGCCCCGTATTTTATCTGGGGCTGGTACTAACCCCGGAGTGATGAACTGACGATTTTGGGAGACGGCGCCGAGGTGCCGTCTCCTTAATTTGACACCGCCACGCTGTGGCTTTCGCACCAAAAATGTATGGGATGTGTGATGGATAGACGCCTTTTTCTGACTGGCCTCATCGGCGCTGCCGGCACTGCCGCTTTCGCCGCCGCCCTGCCCCGACAGGCCGGCGCTGCGGTCGCCGATCCGCTTGCGGATCTCCGGCCGCCGCGCCCGGACGACATGCCGGAATGGGAGGTCGCCGAGACCCCGGTCGAGGAAGGCGAGCAATATGCCGTCTCCAGCGGAAGCGGGAACAATAACCGCCGCAGGCCACCGCCCAGCGGCCGCTATTTTCCGCGACATCATCATGGCGGAGGCCACCATCGCCGCCGGCGCCGGCGTTATCGTCACTGGCGCCGCAATTGTTACTGGCGCTATGGCCGTCGCATCTGCCGGCGCGTCCCGATCTGGATCTGGGGCTGGTACTAGGCCCGGCCTTTAAGTCCGGACCTTTGAGTTAACGATTTAGGGGATGGAGCTCCGCTTCATCCCCTGACTTGCCGCATCACCCTTGCCAGTGTTACCCCGGACGTCCACCTAATTGGGCACTCGTCCGGGCACTCTGCCTGGCGAAACCGGCAAGAGATTCATGACCTTTCGGCTCCATCGCGGCGATCTTCCCGACGGCCTCACCTTCAAGGGTGCGGTCGCCATCGATACGGAAACCCTGGGGCTCAATCCCCACCGCGACCGCCTCTGCCTCGTACAGATTTCCTCGGGCGACGGCACCGCCGATCTCGTCCAGATACTGCCGGGACAGACCCGCGCGCCCAATCTCGAAGCGCTGTTCCGCGACCGGTCGGTGCTGAAGCTCTTCCATTTCGCTCGCTTCGATCTCGCCGTCCTATTCAAGACCTTCGGCGTCATGCCGGAACCTGTCTGGTGCACGAAGATCGCGTCCAAGCTGGTGCGCACCTATACCGACCGCCACGGCCTGAAAGATCTCGTGCGCGAATTGCTCGGCGTTGAAATCTCCAAACAGCAGCAGAGTTCGGATTGGGGCGCCGACAGCCTGACCGACAGCCAGCTCGCTTACGCCGCATCGGACGTGCTGTATCTGCACGCCCTGAAGACCCAGCTCGAAGCTCTTCTTATCCGCGAAGGCCGCGGCGCGCTGGCGGAGGCTTGCTATGCCTTCCTGCCGATCCGCTCGGCGCTCGATCTGACGGGCTTTGCCGAAGACGACATCTTCGCGCATTCGTAACTTCCGCCGGCCCGGCGGAACGGAGGTTTGATTTCGCGTGGCGATGACAGACACCGCCGACGGACATTTCACCCAGCGAACCGCGCAGCAACGTGTTGCGGCGATGCGCGCAGCCGTGCGCCACACATGGGTCGTGCGTGTGCTGCGCGTGCTTTTCCCGGCAACCGCGCTTTTTCTCGTGGGTGCCGTCGTCACCTCCATGGTGCTCGACCCGCGCGTTCAGCTTGCCGTTCAGGTCGATGCCGAAAGCGTCGGTGTGTCGGGCTCGCGCATCGTCATGCAGCGCCCGCGCATCACCGGTTATGGGGAAACCGCCGACACGGCGAAGAACCGCGGCTATGAAATTACCGCCGCGCGCGCCGAACAGAACATGGAAAAGCCCAACGAGGTCGATCTGTTCGAACTCGAAGGACGCATGGGCCTGCGCATCGACGGATGGGCCCGGCTTGCGGCGCAATCGGGCCATATGAACAATACGACGCAGACTCTCGACCTCTTCAACCAAATCGAAATCAACACCGATCTCGGCGAGCGCGCCCGCTTCACGCAGGGCACGATCGATTTCGCCAAAGGCGAAATCGTCTCGAACCAGCCGGTGACGATCAAATTCAAACAGGCCGATCTCGTCGCCAACAATATGCAGCTCTTCGCCAAAGGTGAGCAGGTCATCTTCACCGGCCGTGTAGGCATGGTTCTGAAGCCCGATCCGAAAGAGCCTGTTATTCGTACGAATCCGACAGGTACGCCGTGAACCGCATTTTACTTTCTCTTCTCGCAGCCCTTCTCGTGAGCGCGCCCGTGCTCGCGCAGGAAGGCGTCACCTCGGCGTTCGAAGGCTTCAGTGGCCGCGGCGAGCAGCCGGTCAATATCGAAGCCGACCGCCTCGATGTGCAGGAACTCGAACAGACCGCGACGTTTGCCGGCAATGTCGTCGTCGTGCAGGGCGCCTCGAAGCTCCGCGCCAACAAGCTGACGATTTTTTATGAGAAGGGCGGCGGCGACGAGCAGGCGCAGAAAGCCGCGCCGCAAGGCGATGTCGTTACAGGTCGCCAGATCAAGCGGCTGGAAGCCGACGGCAATGTGATTGTGACCTCGGGCGAACAGAAAGCGACCGGCAATCGCGGCGTTTTCAATATGGCGTCGAACACCGCGCAGCTGATCGGCGATGTCGTCGTCACGCAGGGCCCGAATATTCTGAAAGGCGATGTTCTGCATGTCGACCTGACGACGCAGACATCGCGCGTCGAGAGCAAGAGCGGACGCGTTCAAGGCACTTTCGGCAAAACCGCGCCGAAGCCGGGGGCGCCGGGAACGGCGCCCGCGCCGCAGCGGATCGCACCGACGCAATGAGCGGCGCGGCATGAACATGATGTTCTGGAAGAGCCGCAAATCGAAACTGCCCCGCGGCGCGCAGGGCAAGCCGCCAATGGCCGGCGCGGGCTGGCTTGTCGCGCATGGTCTCGTCAAAAGCTATGGCGGCCGCACCGTCGTTCAGGGCGTCAGCGTTGCGGTCAAACGCGGCGAGTCCGTCGGCATTCTCGGACCGAACGGCGCCGGCAAGACGACGACCTTTTATATGGTCACCGGCCTCGTCTCGGCCGATGGCGGCCGCATCGAGCTCAACGGCCAGGACGTCACCGATCTTCCGATGTATCGCCGTGCCCGGCTCGGCATCGGCTATCTGCCGCAGGAGGCCTCGATCTTCCGCGGCCTCACGGTCGAGGAGAACATCAAGGCCGTGCTCGAAATCGTCGAGCCGGACGGCAAGAAGCGGGCGGCAAGCCTCGACAAGCTGATCGAGGAATTCGGCCTCCGCCGGCTCCGGAAGTCTCCCGCCATCGCTCTGTCGGGCGGCGAGCGTCGGCGTGTTGAGATCGCCCGGGCGCTCGCCTCAAATCCCGATTTCATGCTCCTCGACGAGCCCTTTGCCGGCGTCGATCCGATCGCGGTCAACGACATCCGGATACTCGTGGGCTATCTGACGCAGCGAAATATCGGTGTATTGATCACTGACCACAACGTCCGCGAGACCTTAAGTCTCGTCGATCGGGCCTATATTATTCATTCCGGACGGGTACTTATGCACGGGACGCCGGAAGAGATCGTCGAAAACCCGGACGTGCGGCGCCTTTACCTAGGTCAGGAATTCCGGCTGTAATCGGCGCCGGGATGGCTATCATGCAAGAATCGTCCCAGTTTCTTCAAAGCGTGCTAGTTTCCCGTCATGTCCTTGTCCCCAAAGCTCCTCCTGCGGCAAAGCCAGTCTCTGGTTATGACCCCGCAGCTGATGCAGGCAATCAAGCTCCTGCAGCTGTCGAGCCTTGATCTCCAGGCCTATATCGCGACCGAAATCGAGCAGAACCCGCTTCTGGAACGTGCCGAGGGCGATGCCGGCCCGGCCGAACCCGAGACCGCCGACGGCCCCGATAGCCCGGTCATCGAGACGGGCGAGGCGCGCGACGGCGATTGGATGGAAACCCGCCTCCCCGAAAGCCGTGCCGACATCGAAGAGCGGATGGACACCGATCTCGGCAATGTTTTCCAGGACGAAGCGCCGATGGCGATGGGCGGCGGCGAAACCTATACGGCCTCGGCCTGGTCGGGCGTCGGTTCCGGCGGCGATGGCGAAGGCGAAAGCTCGCTCGAGGCGTTTGCGAGTTCCGATCTCGGCCTGCACGACCATCTTGAAGCGCAGCTTTCGCTCGCGACCTCCGACACCGCGCAGCGCTTTATCGGCCGCAGCATCATCGATTGCATCGACGACACCGGCTACCTCACCGAGCCTCTCAGCGAAATCGCCGAGCGCCTCGCCATTCCGCTGCCGCAGGCGGAAGCCGTTCTGAAAATGATCCATGCGATGGACCCGCCGGGTGTCGGCGCGCGCTCGCTGGAAGAATGCCTGTCGATCCAGCTGCGCGATCGCAACCGTTTCGACCCGGCCATGCAGGCTCTGGTGAAAAACCTCGACCTTTTGGCAAAGCGCGATCTACAGCAGCTGAAAAAGCTGTGCGGCGTCGACGGCGAGGATCTCGTCGACATGATCGCCGAGATCCGTCAGCTGACGCCCAAGCCCGGCCTTGCCTTCGGCGGCTCGCCCGTACAATCGGTCATTCCCGATGTCATCGTGCGCGCGGCGCCGGACGGCACATGGTTCATCGAGCTGAACGCCGAGACGCTGCCGCGCGTCCTCGTCAATCAAAGTTATTACGCCAAGGTCTCTCGCACGGCCAAGAATCAGGGCGAGAAAGCCTTCCTCGCCGAATGTCTGCAAACGGCGAACTGGCTGACGCGCAGCCTCGAACAGCGCGCGCGCACCATTCTCAAAGTATCTTCGGAAATCGTCCGCCAGCAGGACGCGTTTCTTACACACGGCGTCCATTTTCTGCGGCCGATGAATCTGCGCGCCGTGGCGGATGCTATTTCGATGCACGAATCGACGGTGAGCCGCGTCACCGCCAACAAATATATCGCGACGCCGCGCGGCACTTTTGAAATGAAATACTTCTTTACAGCCGCAATTGCCTCTACCGGCCGCGCCGAGGCGCATTCGGCCGAAGCCGTGCGCCACCGCATCAAGGAAATGATCGATGCGGAACAGGCCTCCGACGTCCTGTCGGACGATGCGATCGTTCAGGCTCTTAGGGATTCAGGCGTCGATATCGCCCGCCGCACGGTTGCCAAATACCGGGAGGCCATGGGGATAGCCTCCTCGGTCCAGAGGCGGCGGGAAAAGGTTACCCCTCTCTGAAACGGGGCCCCTAAGCCCGCCTTCCCCAGCCCTTGTCCGGTTTACATTGACTTCCCGCAGCCTCACTCGTAGGTCTTTGGCTGCGGCTGGCGGTCACAGGCTACCGGGCGCAGGGGGCTTCCGAAGGACGTGACCTCTATAATCCGCTGCCCTATTTCGCTTGGGCTCCGGCTAGCCGGAACAGCAAATGAGTCGTCCTCATGTTGAGTGATCTACTGGCGCCCGACGCAGTCCTTCCGACGCTCAAGGTGAACTCGAAGAAGCAGGCCATCCAGGAGCTCGCCGAAAAAGCGGCGGCGCTCGCGGGATTGCCGGAGCGCGAAATTTTCGAGACCCTCCTGCAGCGCGAACGCCTCGGCTCTACCGGGGTGGGCAATGGCATCGCCATTCCGCACGGCAAGCTGCCGAAGATCGGCCGCCTGTTCGGCCTGTTCGCGCGCCTTGAACGCCCGATCGATTTCGATGCGCTCGACTCGGAGCCGGTCGATCTCGTTTTCCTGCTGCTCGCTCCGGAAGCGGCCGGCGCCGATCATCTGAAAGCTCTGGCGCGCGTTGCCCGCGTGCTGCGCGATCCGCAGACGGCGGCCAAGCTTCGCGCCACGCGCGATGCGGCGGCGCTGCACGCTCTCCTGACGCAGCCGGCGGCATCCAACGCCGCGTAAGGCCACTCCCCTGTTAGTAAAGGGGAAACCAAACTTCACTCGAATTCGACGAAAATCCGCCTTTTGCGGAACGCAATCCCATTGGGGTCAGTTGGCTTTCTGAACCCGGCGTAGAAGCCCGCCAGGGTTTTGGAGAGAGTGATGCGCAGCGTCCTTGTCGTTGAAGATGAAGCCCTGATTGCCCTGGATCTCGCCTGCTCGATCGAGCAGCTGGGTTACAAGGTGCTGGGGCCTGCCTCCAACGGCGAGGACGCTCGTCGCATCGCGTCGCGCGAGGCGCCCGATCTTCTGTTGATGGACGTTTCCATTCAGGGGAAGGCTGACGGCATCGACACGGCGCGCGCCATTACCGAGAAAACTCCGGCGAAGGTGATCTTCCTCACCGCGCACACCGATCTCGCAACGCGCCGCCGGGCCGAAGAGATGCGCCCCGCCGCTTTCCTGACCAAGCCCTACACGGCGCGGCACATACAGACAATTCTCGAAGCCGCCTTCGCCGCCGCCTGATCAGTCCGAGGCGAGCGCTGCGACCGGATCGAGCTTTGCGGCTTTCAGCGCCGGCATAAATCCGAACACGACGCCGGTCAGCACGGCGCAGCCGAACGCCATCATCGCCGGCAACGCGGTGAATTTCAGCGGCAAGCCTGCCCACTGAATGATGAAGCCGGCGGCAAAGCCGAGGACCATGCCGAGCGTGCCGCCGAAGGCCGCGACGACGACTGCTTCCGTCAGAAACTGCTGCAGCACATTGCGCGTCGAAGCGCCCGTCGCCATGCGGATGCCGATCTCGCGGGTCCGCTCGGTCACGCTCATCAGCATGATGTTCATGATCCCGATGCCGCCGACGAGCAGCGAGATCGAGGCGATGGAGGCGAGAAGGATCGCCAAAGTCTGCTGCGTCGCCGACATGGTCTCGACGATCGACGCCATATTGCGGATCTGGAAATCTTCCTTGCCATGGCGCGCCGTCAGTTCGCGGCGAACTTCCGTCTCGGTATCGCCGATCTTCGATACATCGCTCGCCGCAACCGTGATCGAGCGCACAAAGGTTTCGCCGAACAGCCGCGAGCCGCCGGTGGTGATCGGCACGAAGATCACATCGTCCTGATCGGTGCCGAAGCCGGTTGCGCCCTTGCCCGACATCACGCCGATGACCTGGAACGGCACATTGTTGACGAGAACATGCGCGCCGAGCGCGTCGTCCTCGCCGAAAAGATTTTTCTCGACGGTTTTGCCGATGACAGCGACCGTCGCATGGCTCGTGACATCCTCGGGCGTGAAGAACACACCCTCCTCCACCGGCCAGCTGCGCACTTGCGGCAGATCGACGGAGGTCGCGGTCGCCTGCGTGGCGTAGTCCCTGTTACCGATGCGGATCGTGACATTGCCCTGCCGTTCGGGCATCGCCGCCGTTACATTCGGCAGAGACGCGAGCGCATCGGCATCCTCCGGCATCAGCGTCCGGACACCCGAACCTGCCGAATAGCGCTCGTTGGGCGCGCCGGGGCGGACGACGAGAAGATTGGAGCCCATCGAGCCGATGCGCTTCATCACTTCGTCCTGGGCGCCTTCACCGACCGCCAGCATGGCAACGACCGAAGCGACGCCGATCATGATGCCGAGCAGCGTTAAGACGGTGCGGAACATATTGGTCCGCAGCGCGCGCAGCGCCATTTTCACGGCTTCGCCCGCATCGGCCAAAGGCGATGGCCGCACATGCGCCGCAGCCGGAAGGGATGGCGCTTCGCCCGCGCCGAGATCGGGCCCGCTATCGGCGGTGATTTGTCCGTCACGGATTTCGATGACGCGGCGCGCATGGCGCGCCACTTCGCGGTCATGGGTGATGAGAATGATGGTGTGGCCGCGCGCCGCCAGATCCTTCAGCAGCGCCATGACTTCGGCCCCACTTTTCGAATCGAGCGCGCCGGTGGGCTCGTCGGCAAGAATAATGCGTCCGCCATTCATCAGCGCGCGGGCAATCGACACCCGCTGCTGCTGGCCGCCGGACAGCTGGTTCGGACGGTGATTGAGACGCTCAGCCAAGCCGAGCGAGGTCAGAAGTTCGGCGGCGCGCCGATGGCGCTCCGGCGCGTCAACGCCGGCATAGATCGCCGGCACTTCGACATTCTCGACCGCGGTCGCCGCCGGAATGAGATTATAGCTCTGAAAGACGAAGCCGAATTCGTCGCGCCGCAGCCGTGCGAGCTCGTCGCGGTCGAAATGCGAGACATCCTTTCCAGCGAAATGGTAGGTTCCCGAGCTCGGCCGGTCGAGGCAGCCGAGAAGATTCATCAATGTCGATTTGCCGGAGCCCGAGGCGCCCATAATGGCAACGAACTCGCCGGGATAGATCCGCAGCGTAATGCCGCGCAGAACCTCGACCGGAACTTCGCCGCCATAGGTCTTGCGGATGCCGTCGAGAGCAATCAGCGGCTCGGCGGTCGTCACCTCGGGAGGAGCGACATGGCGGTTCATCACAGACGCATCTGCGGCCCGCGCCGCTGACCCGATCCGGACGCGGGCTGCGCCGCGCTGCGCTGGCCGGTGACGACTTCATCGCCTTCTTCGAGGCCGGATTTGATTTCGGCAAGAACGCGCGTCTTCACACCGGTCTCGACCTTGCGCGTTTCGGTGCCGAACGCCGTCTTCACCTCGACGGTGGTTTCCTTGGTGCGGCGGTTTTCCTTCAGCGCCGACACCGGAACGGTGAGCACATCGCGCGCCTCGCCGACGATGAAATAGACCTGCGCGCTCATCTGCGTCATCAGCGCGCCTTCGGGATTGTCGACATCGAACAGCGCCGTATAGAGCACGACATTATTGACGATCTCGGGCGTCGGCAGGATCTGCTGCAGCTTGCCCGACCAGCGGCGCTGGCCCGAGCCGAGCGTCGTGAACTCCGCCGTCATGCCGAGCTTCAGCCGCGAGACATCGGCTTCGGCAACCTGCGTCCATACCGTCATGGTGGAGAGATCGGCGACGCGCATGATGATCGGCGCCGATTGATTGGTGTTCAGCGTCTGCCCCTGACGGACGCTGATCGACACGACGGTGCCATTCATCGGCGAAAAGATTTTCGTATAGCTGAGCGTCGCTTCATCGCCGCGCAGCGTCGACTCGGTCTGCTGGATCTGTGCCTTCAGCACATCGACCTGAGCGGCCGCCGACCGCGCCGTCGCCTCGGCGGATTCGAACGTCGTCTCGGAGACGGCTTTCGTTGCAACGAGCTTGCGCTGGCGCTCCAGCGTCTGATTGGCGAGATCGCGCTGCGCTTCCTTATCGACGAGCTGGGCGCGCTGGCTGGCGAGCGATGCCCGGCCCGCCTCCACCTTGGCGTTGAGAACGACAGGATCGATCTCGGCCAGAAGATCGCCCTTCTTCACCGCCTGCCCGACTTCGACATGGATGGTCTTGAGCTGTCCGGACACCTGGGCGCCGAGATCGACATAATCGCGCGGCTGGAGATTGCCCAGCGCGGACACCGTATCGATCACATCGCCGCGGACGACCTTGGCCGTCACAATCTGATCCGAGGACGAGCCGGCCGTACCGAACTGCCAGTAAAGAACAGCACCGCCCGCGAGCACAGCCGCGGCAATAGCCGCAAACCGCCAGTTGCGCGCCGGCGGAGGCGTCCCGAGGGGCTTGGTCCTGCCCTCGAAAATACGGGTCGGCGCTATGTTCATCTCTCGCAAAATCCTTCCAGCCCACAGACTTATATATGTCGGCTGAACCCCAGCTGAACGCCATAAGCCGGTTGATTAAACTTTGGCAATGTCAGCGGAAGAACACCCAGGTCAGCAGAAGGAAACTCGGGATCAGGATCGCGCCGGACCACAGGATATAGCCGAAGAAGCTCGGCATTTTGATGCCCTGGTTCTTGGCGATCGCCAGCACCATGAAATTCGGCGCATTGCCGATATAGGTCAGCGCGCCCATGAAGACCGCGCCTCCCGAGATCGCCGCAAGCGTTGATGTGTAGTTACTCATCAGTTCGGCCGCGACCCCGCCCGCGAGATTGAAGAACACAAGATAGGTCGGCGCGTTGTCGAGCACGCCGGAGAGTATCCCCGTCATCCAGAAATACGCCTCGTCGATCGGCGCGCCGGAGGCATCCGTCACCAGCGCGACGAGCGGCGCGGCCGCGCCGTCCGATCCCGCGCGCAGGATGAGAATGACCGGGATGATGGTCGTGAAAATGCCGGCAAAAAGTTTGGCGACTTCGCGGATCGGCTCCCAGTCGAAACCGTTGCGGGCACGGATATCCTTCGGCGTAACCCGAACCGAGACGAGCGCCAGCACAAGGATGATCGCATCGCGCACAAGGTTCTGCAGTTCGACCGGCGTGCCGAAGACATTAAAGCTGATGCCGGGCTTCCACAGCCCGCTCATCAGGATCGCCATGATAACGCCGATGAGGAGCGGGATATTGGCAAGGCCGATCAGGCCGAGCCGGGGCGTATCGGGCGTCGGATCCTTCTTTTTCGGTTTGCCTTCCTTGGCAAAGAAAATGCTGTCGAGCGCGAAAAACAGCGCGAGCAGAATGGCGACGAGAAGGAGTGTCTCGGCGGCGAGATGCTCAGTCGTCCAGAAAAAGTCGACGCCCTGCAGGAACCCGAGGAAGAGCGGCGGATCGCCGAGCGGCGTCAGGGAGCCGCCGATATTGGACACGAGGAAGATGAAGAAGATAACGGTATGGACGTTGTAGCGCCGGTTGTCGTTGGCGCGGATCAGTGGACGGATCAGCACCATCGAGGCGCCCGTCGTGCCGATGACGCTGGCGAGCAGCGTGCCGACGCCGAGCAGCACCGTGTTCGTTCCCGGGCTGCCGTGCAGATTGCCGGTGACGAGAAGCCCGCCCGAAATCGTGAACAACGCAAACAGGAGGATGATGAAGGGCAGATATTCGAGCAGCGCCGCATGGACGAGATCATGGCCGGCGGTGCCGAAGCCGTGGATCGCCGCATAGGGGATCAGGAAAGCCAGTGCCCAGAAGCCGGCGACCTTGCCGTAGTGGTGGTGCCAGAAATGCGAGGCGAGCAGCGGCAGGAGGGCGATGGACAGGAGCATGCCGACAAAGGGCAGCCCCCAAATCAGGGAGAGATCGGAGTGCATGGCCGGGAGAGGAACCTGTCCGGCGCCGCCGCGCAACCGTATTTTTCGCTCTTAAAAACCAAAGGGCAAAAACCAGGTAACTCGCGCGGCATTTGGCCCACAGGCCGGGTCATCAAGGCTTTGACTTGCACGGTTACCGTGCCTCAAATGTCCGGGAAGACGCCGATGCGGGTTGGCGTCCCTTAAAGAGCTTGCCCGGCTCCTCCCGGCCGGTCTCGCGGAGCCACCTATGCTGGAAGACACCCATCGCGCGGCCAAGCATTCCAAGACGGTCGCGGCCCTGCTTGCCCTGATGGAAGACAACCGCCACCGGGCCGAGGAAGACCCCTTCGGCAATCCAGTTCTCGTCACGGCGCGCGCCATCCTGCGCCAGATCGACCGCGGCGATATCAGCGAGGCGGATGTCGATCAGGTGATTGCCGAGCTTCGGGACGAGGCCTTCCAGGACCGCGCCCAGCGCATCGCTCTGTATGTCGGCGGCACCGAGAAGGAAGCCTCCGAGGCAAGCTATAGCCGCATCGCCGAGAAACTGGCGAGCGAAGGCGCGCCCGGGAGCTTCGAGTCGAACCGCGAGGAATTCGAACGCACCCGCTTCGTTGCGGTCTTTACCGCGCATCCGACCTTCTCGGCGCCCGCCCCCGTTTTGGCGGCGCTGGCGGAAACAGCGAGCGGCCGCGACCCGAAAACTCACTTTGCTTCGCACCGACCCTCGACGCCGACGCTCGAGATGGAGTTCACCCAGGCCATCGCCGCCATCAAGAACGGCCGCGATGCCATCGACCGCTTCAACACCGCGCTTCTCTCAAGCGCCCGCCGCGCCTGGCCGGAGGATTGGACGGCGCTCGTGCCGCAGGCCGTCGCGCTCGCAAGCTGGGTCGGCTACGACACCGACGGCCGCGTCGACATCAATTGGTGGGACACGCTGCGCCTTCGCCTGCGCATGAAGAAGCTGCAGTTGGAGCGGCTCGAAGCGCAGGTGGCCGATATTGACGCCGCCGACAAACTCGCTGACCGAATCGAGCGCGCCATCGGCTGCGTCGACCGGCAGATCGCCGCCGTACCGGCCAAAGGCGATCCGGACACGGTTGCGGAATTTGCCGCTGAACTCATCGAGCATCGCGAAGATGCGCTCGTCACCAACGAGCCCTTGATGGAGCTGTTCGCAGATGCCATCGCCAAAGCCACTCCGGACGATCAGTTGAAGCTTGCGGTGGCGCGCGCCGGGCTTGCCTCGCACGGCATGTCGTTTGCGCATTCGCATGTGCGCCTCAACGCCGCGCAGGTGCACAATGCGGTGCGTCTGCGCCTCGGCCTTCAGGATCCGCCGGCCGATCCGTTCCGCCGCCGCGTCCTTCTCGGCGCCATCAATTCGGCGCTCGACAAGGTCGAGACCATCCCGGTGGATTTCGGCGGCATCCTTGCCGAACAGGCCTCCGCCACGCGCCTGATGATGACGGTCGCGCAGATCGCCAAACATATCGACGGCAATGCGCCCGTGCGCTTCCTCATCGCCGAGACCGAGAGCGGCTATACGCTGCTGTCGGTACTGTGGCTCGCCAAACTCTTCGGCGTCGAAAAGCATGTCGAGATCTCGCCGCTATTCGAGACGGCGGATGCGCTTGAGCAGGGCTCGCGCGCCATCGAAGAGGCGCTGCGCTCGCCGCATTACCGCGCCTATCTCAAGGAAACCGGCAAGCTCGCCATCGAATTCGGCTATTCGGATTCGGGGCGCTATGTCGGCCAGCTCGCCGCGACCTTCCTCATCGAACGGCTGCGCGTGAAGCTTGCCGAACTGATGCAGAAATACGGCCTTGCCGATCATGTCGAACTCATCCTGTTCGACACGCACGGCGAATCCATCGGCCGCGGCGCCCATCCGGGCTCTCTGACCGATCGCCTGAAATATCTCTCTCCCTCGGCCAGCCGCGCGATGTTTGCGCGCAACGGCATCAACCAGCGCGACGAGACGAGCTTTCAGGGCGGCGACGGATATCTTTTGTTCGGCACGCCGGAGATCGCGATGGCTTCCGTCGCGCGCATCGCCGAACACGCCTTTGATGAGCTGCCGACCAGCGGCGATCCGATCTATGAGGAAGCCGATTTCGCTGCCGACTTTTTTGCGACCATCGGCGCGACCATGCATGAGCTGGTCGAAGATCCGGGTTATGCCTCGTTGCTCGGCGCCTTCGGCCCGGCTTTGCTCGATCCGACCGGCTCGCGCCCCGCGATCCGCCAGCAGGACGGCGGCGGCGGACCGAGCGTCATCAAACATCCGCGCGAACTGCGCGCCATTCTGAACAACGCGATTTTGCAGCAGCTCGGCTGGTGCGCGAACACGCTGCAGGGCATCGGCGCTGCGGCCGCGCGGCAGCCCGAACTTTTCCTTGAACTGCGTGACAAGAGCCCGCGCTTCCGCCGGGCACTGGAATTTGCAAGCCATGCGCTCGCCCATTCCGACATCGATGTTCTGCGCGCAACGACCGCGCTTCTCGATCCCGGCTCATGGCTCGACCGCGCCGCGCATGTCGAGCCCGTGCGGGCGCGCCAGCTTGTCGGCGTCGCGCATTCGCTGAACCGGCTCAATCTCTGGGGCCCGGTGCAGTCGATGTTCCACCGCATCCAGACCGATTTTGTGCTGCTGCGCGCCGCCTGGCCGAAAGCGCCGGAAATGCAGACGCGCGAAATGCTGCTGCATGCCATGCGCATCGCGCTGATCCAGCGCATCTGGATCATGGCGACCGCCATTCCGGATTTCTCGCCGCGCCACGGCGTGACGCGCCAGGCGCTCGATATGCGCTTCCTGCAGCTCGACGTGCCGTCAACGCTCGCTTTGATGGATGAGGTCTTCCCGAACGAGGCCGATCCGACCAAAGGCCGCGATTTCGGCGAGCCCCACGGCCCGCGTCAGGCCGTGTCCTACGCCAAGGAACACGAGCAGATTTTCGATCCGATCGGACGCCTGTTCGCACAGGTGCGCGAGATCGGCACCGCCATTACCCATGAAGTCGGCGCATTCGGCTGAGACAGGAACAGAGATGATCGACAGGCCGAGACCGCCGAGCGCGCGCAATGCCGCCGAGGCGATGTTCAAGAAGGTGACGGAGCCCAAAGTCGAAGGACCGGCGAAAACCGCCGCCGTCCCCGGCGCGAAAGAACTGGTGTCGATCCGCATCGATCAGGATGTGCTCGAATTCTTCCAGGAGGGCGGCGCCGGCTGGCAGGACCGCATCAACGACGCACTGCGCAAGGCGGCCGGGAAGTAGACCTCGCCTTCTTCCCGCCGCGATCCGTAAAGCTTTCGTAAAACTTGACCCTTTATGAACGGGGAGCCGCATGTTGTGTGGCGCCTGTTTTGTGTGTGCGTATGCCTGCGTATCCGGCCCTGTCGCGCTCCTGCGCGCTCTTTCTCGTTTTGTCGGCTGTGAGCCTTGGGCTCGCCGGCTGCAGCACCGCATCCAAGAAATCCAAAGCGAGCTTTACGGGCCTTGGCCTTGGCCTCGGCATGTCGTCGAAGGAATGCCTCGCCCGGGCGATGTATTTCGAGTCGAACCGCTCCTCGAACGACGGCATGCTCGCTGTCGGCACTGTGGTCATGAACCGCTACGAAAGCGGCAAATATGGAAAATCGGTCTGCGAGGTCGTCGGCGCGCCGCGCCAGTTCGCGCCTGGAGTTCTGTCCCGCGACATGACCGAAGGCAAAAGTAAGGATCGCGCCTTCGCGGTGGCGACCGAAGTGCTCGGCGGCCGTCGCCACCCCAAGGTCGGAAAGGCGCAGTTCTTCCACACCGCGGGCTATGAGCCCGGCTACAACAATATGCGCTATGTCTCGATCGAGGGTGGCAACGCCTTCTATGAGAAAGTGAAGAAGGGCGAGGACACCGGCGGCCTCGTGCGCATCGCCCGCCAGGGGCCGCGCGATATCGGCGATATGATCGCCGTGCAGGAAACGACGATGATCGCGGCGAAAGGCGCCCCCGTGCCGCCCCCCGCGGACGAGCCGGTCTACGCGCCGCCGCGGCCCACCGCTGTTATGGCCCCGCCACCGCGGATCATGGCTGATCGCGCCGAACGCCGGACAGAGCGCCGTGCCGCACCGCCGCCTGCTCCGGCGCGCGTCACCGCGCCGCCCGCCTCAGCCCCACCTGGTGTCTATGTCTCCGCCGCGCGTCCCGAGCCGGGCTATGCGCTATCCGGCGGCAATATCCCTTCGCCCGCCATGCTCGGCTGGCAGTCCGGACCCGCCGGCCTGTACTGAGGCACTGAACCCGGATGTTTCCGGGGTTCAGCAGGTCAAAGACCGAATCCCTTCCGCTTCAGAGTGTTCACCGTCTTGTCGAGCGCCTGCAGGAAGTCCGAGCGGTCCTTCGGTGAAAAGGGTCTGGGCCCGCGCGTCGTCTGCCCGGCGCTCCTGAGCTCATCCATCAGGTTGCGCGTGGCCAGAGCCATGCCGATGCTGGCCTCGGTGAATGGCCTGCCGGTATTGCCGATGACTTCGGCCCCGGCCTTCACCGACCGGTCGGCCAGCGGCACATCCTGGGTGATGACGATCGCGCCCGGCGCCGCCCGCTCAGCGATCCAATTGTCGGCGACATCGGGCCCGGCGGGCACGATGACCCGCTCGATCATCGGGTCTTTCGGGACATTGATGAAGGCGTTGGCGACGACGAAGACCTTCAGCCCGTAGCGCGCGGCGACGCGATAGATCTCCTCCTTCACAGGGCAGGCATCGGCATCGACATAGATCAGGATCGGTCCAGCCATGGTTCCTCAAAGCAAGAAGGGCCACCCTCGCGGGTGGCCCTTCCATTGTCATCCGCGGCAACGGCTAAGGATCGTTCCCCCGCCGTCCGTGCGGGAAATCACGCGGTCCGGAACTCCAGGAGTTTCCAGTCCACGGTCACCAGCACCCGCTGATTGAGACAATGAGACACTGGATCACCTCCTTTCGATGGTTGAACGACATCGAAAGGATGGTGGCGGTTTGCCTGCGCCGCGACTGCGCGTTTTGACGCAGGGAATTCTTTTTGGGTTTAAGGGGTTACCGCACCGTCATCCGTAAATGGAGCGTTAAGCCGCCGGGCGTTGCGGGCCTGTATTGACATGAAAATCGGCGCCGTTGCCGGTCTGGGCAATGTAGCCCGCACGAATGACGAAATCCGAGAAGTGCTCGCCCGTCTGACGGTTCTTGGCAAAATCGCCGAGGATCGGATCGAGCGCCGCGAGAATCTCCGGCTCGCCGACGTCTTCAAGGTACAGCTTGGACAGACGCTCGCCGTTGAAGGCCGCGCCGAGATAAAGATTGTACTTGCCGGGACCTTTGCCGACGAAGCCGATCTCCGCGAGATAGGGACGCGCGCAGCCATTCGGGCAGCCGGTCATGCGCACGACGATCTCTTCGTCCGCGATGCCGTGCTTCTCGGCAATGTCTTCGAACGCGGTGATGAGGCTCGGCAGATAGCGTTCGCTTTCGGCAAGCGCGAGGCCGCAGGTCGGCAGCGCGACGCAGGCCATGGCGTTGCGGCGGATCGGCGAAGCCTTGTCGGTCAGGCCGTATTCGGCGACGAGCCGTTCGACCTCGGGGCGCTTTTCATCCGAGATATTGGCGATGATGACGTTCTGGTTCGACGTCATGCGGAACTCGCCGTCCAGCACTTCGGCGATGCGGCGAAGACCGGTCATGATGCGCGGTCCGCCGTCCCAATCCTTGATGCGGCCGTTCTCGATGAACAGCGTCAGATGATTGCGTCCGTCTTCGCTCTTCGACCAGCCATAGCGGTCGCCGGTATGGGTGAATTTGAACGGCCGCGGCTCTCCGAGGGCCACGCCGATGCGACGCCCGACTTCGCGGCGCCAGGCATCGAGGCCGCGGTCTTCGACCGTATATTTCACGCGCGCATGCGCACGGTTGGTGCGGTCGCCCCAATCGCGCTGCACCGTCAATACGGATTCGGCGGCCTTCAGAGCATGTTCGGGACGCACGAAGCCGAGGACATCCGCGGTGCGCGGATAGGTCTTCACATCGCCATGGGTCATGCCCATGCCGCCGCCGACCGTGACGTTCCAGCCTTCGAGTTCGCCCTTGTCGTTCAGGATGGCGATGAAGCCGAGATCGTGGGCGAAAATGTCGACATCGTTTTGCGGCGGCACCGCAACGACCGTTTTGAATTTCCGCGGCAGATAGGTCTCACCATAGATCGGCTCGACGACTGTCGCGGTCTCTTCGCCGCCCGCGACCTTCTCGCCGTTCAGCCAGATCTCGCGATAGGCACCGGTGCGCGGCAGAAGATAATCCGAAATATTCTTGCCGAGCTCATAGGCCGCCTTGTGTGCGCCCGACTGATGCGGGTTCGAGGCGGTCATCACGTTTCTATTGACGTCGCCGCAGGCGGCGATGGTGTCGAGCAGAACGGAATCGAGTTTCTGGATCGAGGCGCGGGCGTTGAACTTGATGACGCCGTGCAGCTGGAACGTCTCGCGCGTCGTCAGACGCATCGTGCCATTGCCGTAATCGCGGGCGATCTGATCCATCGCAAGCCATTGCGCGGGCGTCGTCACGCCCCCCGGAATGCGCACGCGGATCATGAAGGAGAAGGCCTTCTCCATCTTCTTCTTGGAACGTTCAGCGCGCAGATCGCGCTCGTCCTGAAGATACATGCCGTGGAATTTGACGAGCTGCTGATCGTCTTCGGTGATCTCGCCGGTGATTTCGCGGTCGAGACCTTCGGCAAGTGTGCCGCGGAGATAATGGGATTTGGTCTTCAGCCCTTCATTGCGGGCAAGCGGCTTGTCGGTCATCGCACTCAGTACACGTCGGTGAGGTAACGCTTCTCGCTTTCGAGAGCGCGGACGGCGGCTTCGGCATTCTCGTCCGACAGCGCCTTCACATCGGCATAGGCGCGCACAAGAGAATTGCGCACATCCTTGGCCATGTTCTTGGCATCGCCGCAGACATAGAATTTGGCGCCGGTTTCAAGCCAGTCAATGACCGCCTTGCGCTTGCTCCAGATCTTGTCCTGCACATAGACTTTCTGCGGCGTGTCGCGCGAGAAGGCGAGATCGATGGCGTGCAGATAGCCGTCCGCCTGATATTCCTGCCAGTCGAGCTGGTAGAGGAAATCGTGCGTGTACTGGCGGTCGCCGAAGAAGAGCCAGTTGCGGCCCTTGGCTTCGATGGCGCGGCGCTCCTGCACAAAAGCGCGGAACGGCGCAACGCCCGTGCCGGGGCCGACCATGATGATGTCGCGATCGGCTTCCGGCAGGCGGAAATGCTTGTTCGTCTTCACCTTGGCGCGGAGCTTGTCGCCCTTTTTCACGCGGTCGGCGAGATAGGTCGAGGCAACGCCGAGGCGCGGACGGCCGAACGCCTCATAGCGCACAGCGGAAACGAGGAGATGCACCTCATCGCCCACTTCCTTCTGGGCGGAGGCGATCGAATAGGCGCGCGGCGCGAGCGGACGCGTCACATCGTAAAGCTGGGAGATCGACAGGCGCGAGGGGAACTCGGCGAGAAGATCAATGAGCTGGCGGCCGGTGATCCATTCGCGCGCCTTCTCGGGATTGGCGACGAGATCGCGCACCGCCTGATTGGGGCTGATGGACGCGAACTTCTCGAGCGATTTCAGCGACAGCGTATTGATGTCGCGATCCTCGACGAGCGTCTGGCGCAGATTGATGTTCTTGCCGTGGCCGGTGACACGCATGATCGCTTCAGCAAGGCCGGGATCGTTCGTCGGATAGATGTCGAGCGCATCGCCCGGCTCATAGGCGACATCGCCTTCGAAACCGATGGCGACGTGGTACGTCTCTTTCGCCGAGCGCGAGGAGTTGAGATTGACGTGATCGACGATCTCGCCCTGGAACGGCGCATCGGACACCGGAGCGCGCGCACCGAAATCGACTTCGATGAGTTGGCCGCTGGCCGGAGCGCCGGCTGCTGGCGCAGGCGCGATTGTATCGAGCGTCGACTCGATCCATTTCGAAGCCGGCGTCTGGAAATCGAGATCGCAATCGACGCGCTTGACCGCGCGCTTGCCGCCGAGCGCTTCGAGACGCTCGTCGATCTTTTTGCCGACGCCGCAGAAATCGACATAAGCGGTGTCGCCGAGCGCCAGCACGCCGAATTCGACGCCGTCGAGTTTCGGGGCCGCATCGCTCATCAGCTCTTCATAGGCGCGCACGGCGCGGGCCGGCGGATCGCCCTCGCCCCAGGTCGCGGCGATGACGATGAGCTTCTTGGCCTTGGTGAGATCGGCGGGCTTCAGATCGGCGAAATCGACGACGTTCGGCTTGAAGCCCTTCTTGCGGGCCGCCTTGGCCATATCGGCCGCGAGCTTTTCGGAATTTCCGCTTTCGGTCGCAAAGACGATGGTCAGGGGCTCGGAAGTCTTGGATTCCGCGGCTGGAGCCGCCTGCACCTGGCCGAGAGCCTGGGCCAAACCTTGCGTTTGATACTGAAGCTGCTGCGGGGAGATGCCGGCGCCGACATCGTACCCGGTCAGAAATCCGGCCAGCCAGGCGCGCTGAAGCGGGGTCGAATTCGACATCACCTGATTGAGGCGCGCGATCTCCTCTTCATTGAAGGGGGCCGTGCTCGGGATCGGCGTCGAACTCATGAACCGCATCTCTAATAATGGGATGGTTCACATACCTCATGAGTGTTGGAAAGTATTCTACTAATTTAGAATGCATTTAATTGATCGTAACCAGGAAACGCCCGGAAGGACCGAGGCTTGACCGGTGCGGGCGGCACGACCAGTTTGCCCGGCAGCAGGGAGAGACATGTGCTTGTGATCGGACTGGCGGGCTGGAGCGGGGCGGGCAAGACGACCCTGCTCGAAAAGCTCATTCCGGAACTGACGCGGCGGGGGCTTTCGGTCTCGACCATGAAGCATGCCCATCACAATTTCGACGTCGACAAGCCCGGCAAAGACAGCTTCGTCCATCGGCAAGCCGGCGCGCGGGAAGTGCTGATCGCCAGCGCGAACCGTTTCGCCCTGATGCACGAGCTGCGCGGCGCCCCTGAGCCGGCCCTGAACGACCTCATCGGCAAGCTGTCGCCGGTCGATCTCGTCATTATCGAGGGCTACAAAACCGCCCCTCATCCAAAAATCGAGATTTGGCGGGCCGCCAACGGCAAGGACTTCATTCACCCGAAGGACCAAACCATCCGCGCCATCGCGGCGGACGAGAAGCTGACCGGCCTGCCCATCCCGGCCGTCGATCTCAACGATGCCAAAGCCGTGGCCGATCTGATCCTGACGGAAGCCAGGCCCCTCGCGGAAATCTTCAGGACCTAGACGCGATCAGCTTTTCCGCCTCGACGAGTTCTTCCGGGGTGTTGGCGTTAAAGAAGGGATCGACCGGCTTATCCGGCCAGATCACGCTGACGACGCCGTGCCGTGCGGTCCAGCGGTCAATCTTGCGCATGTCCTCCTCGACCAGAGCGTGCCGCAGGTCGCCGCGCAGCGAGACCTTCCAGAGCCCGTTGACCGGATAGGTCTGCTCGCCCGCCTGGGCCTGGGCCAAAGGCGTTCCCGCCGCCTCTCGCGCCTCATGCAGACGGGCCACAAAATCCTTTGGCAGAAAAGGCGAATCCGCTGCGACCGAGACCACCCAGCCGACATCCGGCCTGCTCTTCGCCGTCCAGTCGAGCGCCGCCAGAATGCCGGCCAGCGGGCCGGCAAAACCCGGCACATCGTCGGCAATGACGGTCAGGCCCGTCGCCGCAAAGCGCGCCGGATCGCCATTGGCGTTGAGGATCAGGGCCTCGCATTGCGGGCGGAGGGCGGCGATGGCGAGGTCGAGGATCGTGCTGCCACCGATCTTCAGCAGGGGCTTGTCGCCTCCGCCCATGCGCCGCGCGAGCCCTCCCGCGAGAAGCACGCCGATCGTCTTCGGGATGTCTGCCATGACCTAGATCTCGCCGCGCCTTTAAGTGCCCCGGGGGCAACACCAGAGATTGATGTGCGCCTCCGACGAATTACGAAAGATTGTGCCGGAACCTTACTGCATTTGACCCGTTGTTTGGTTTCCTCAGGAAGAGGCCATCATAGGTTAATGGGCTAGGGCAAATGAGCAGTAACGGCAGCAAGCCGAAATGGCGGGTTCTCATCGTCGAAGACGAGTTCATCGTCGGTCTGCATCTCGAAAGCATCCTCGAACGTCTCGGGCATGAAGTCGTGGGCGTCGTCGCCGAGGAGGCCGAGGCCCTTCATCTTGTCGCCACCGAACAGCCCGACCTCATCGTCACCGACATCCATCTCGCCCGCGGCGGCGACGGACTGAAGGTCGCCCGCGAAGCGCAGGAAAAATACGGCGCCCGCACCGTCGTCATCACCGGCCACCGCGACGGCCAGACCTTCCTGAAAGCCGAAGAAGCCGGCGCCCGCGCTTTCCTGCGCAAACCGTTCGGCCTGACGGAAGTCGAGAACGTCTTCTCCCATATCGGCTGAACGCGCCGGAAGGCTTCTTATCTTTTCTAAATTTGGACGCCTGCGCGGACGGGAACGATCGTGTTCGCCATCGATCTGTAGGCGTGCGCGGCTTCGGCGCGCGCCTCTTCCGCCTCGGTCATCGTCACTTTGCGGAAACGGATCTCATGGCCGGGCATAAGACGGCCGGCGCGAAAGAGATCGGCCGTAATGACGACGGCGATCTTCGGATAGCCGCCCGTTGTCTGACAATCGTTGAGAAGAAGGATCGGCTGGCTCGATCCCGGCACCTGCACCGCACCGGGCACGGTCGCATCGGAGGCGATATCGGCGCTCTTTGAGTGCGCGAGCACCGGTCCATCGAGGCGCATGCCCATGCGGTCAAGATCGCGCGACACGGTGAAAGGCCTGCCGAAAAAGGCGCTCTGCGCTTCTTCCTTAAAATAATCGGCCTGCGGCCCGGGCAGAGCGCGGAGCACCGGCGATGCGACGAAAGAGGGCGGCCGGAGCAGCGTGTGGCACGGCGCATCCGGCGCTCCATCATGCAAAAGCTTCAGCACGCCGCCGGTCTGCAGCGGCTTGCCGTCGAGGCCGCCGAAACCGCCGCGCAGAAAGGTCGAGCGCGAGCCGAGCTGTTCGGGAACATCGAAGCCGCCAAGGGCCGCGAGATAGGCAACCGCCGTATCCGCAAAGGGCGAGACGCTGACGACGTCGCCGTCCTGCAGATCGACGGCGCGCCAGGCGGGCCATTCCTGAACCGTGCCTTTACGCTCGACGAGAAGCGGCACGGATGTGCCGGCGAGCGCGATGCGCCCAGCCTTTCCCTCAAAGCGAAGAACCGGCCCGGGCGAGCGCAATTCGAGCGCCGCACTATTCGCATCATTGCCCACGATGCGGTTGGAGAGTCTGAAGCTCAGCGGATCGAGCGCACCGGAATGCGGCACGCCGAGCGCCAGCAGGCCCGTCCGTCCGCCATCTTGCAGCGTTGTCTGCAGCCCGCCCTGCACAATGTGAAAACCGGCGCTCATGTCGATTTTGCTCCGCGCACGAGCTGATCAAATTCGGCGGCGCTGACCGGCGTAAACTGCACGCGATCGCCGGGCGCGAACAGGCTCGGCGGATGGGCCCTGTGATCGAACAGGCGAAGGGGCGTCCGGCCGATCAGGCGCCAGCCGCCCGGGCTCTCGACGGGATAGATTGCGGTCAGCTCACTTGCGATGGCGACGGAGCCCGCGGGAACGCGTGTCCGCGGCACGTCGAGCCGGGGCAGGCGCAAGGGCTCGGGCAGATCGCCGAGATAGGCGAAGCCCGGCAGGAAGCCGAGCATATAGACATGATAGGTCTGCCCGGCGTGGAGTGCGGCCGCCGCCTCCCGTGTGAGCCCGGCGGCGCGGGCGGTCTCATCGAGATCCGGCCCGTCATAGAGAACCGGCACAGTCCAGGTCCTGCCCTCCCCGGCGGACGCTGCGCCCTCGAGCGACAGATCGCCGATCCGGGCGGCCAGATCGGCAAAGCCGATCGCGGCCGGGTCGTAGTGGACGGTGAGCGAGCGGAACGTCGGCACGTATTCACGCACGCCCGGAATGGCCGCTGCCACGATTGCATCGCGCGCCGCCAGAACGCGCGCGCTCGTCTCGCGCCCGATGGTCTGGCCGAACTCAAGCGTCACCGCCGCGTCGCCGAGCGCGAGCATTGTGGCGCTCAGATTTATTTTCGATTCGCCCGTCATTTCCCCTATCCGCCCGAAGCGGGGCATATATAGTCATAAATGAAAGCTTACGGTGCGTATGGCGTCTACGGCACGCAGGATCGATATCAACGCCGATCTCGGTGAAGGCTACGGCACCGACGAGGCTCTGCTCGCCATCGTTTCCAGCGCCAATATCGCCTGCGGTTTTCATGCAGGCGACGCTCAGACCATGCGGGCCGTGAGCCTTATCGCCGCCCAGAACAAAGTCGCGGTCGGCGCCCATCCCAGCTTCGACGATCTCGGAAATTTCGGCCGCACGGTCATGAAAATGAGCATGGACGAGCTAGAATCGCTCATCGCTTATCAGATCGGCGTTCTCACCGAAGCCGCCGCCGAAAGCGGCGTTGCCCTTACTCATGTGAAGCCGCACGGCGCGCTCTACAATGTCGCCTCCGAGGACGAGGCGCATGCGCTGGCCATCGGCCGCGCCATCCGCGCCGCCGATCCGAAACTCATCTATCTCGGCTTCACCGGGCCTGTGATGCGCAGAGCCGCCGACAAGCTCGGCCTCGCCTTCGCCTCCGAAGCCTTTCCGGATCGTCATTACACCGATGACGGCCAGCTGACGCCGCGTCCCGAACCTCTGTCGGTCATCAACAATCCGGTCGAGGTCACCGAGCGCGTCAAGCGCATGATGCAGGACGGCATGGTGCCCAGCGCCTCCGGCAAGCTCATCCCGATCGAGTTCGACTCGCTGTGCGTTCACGGCGATGAGCCGACGGCGGTGATGGTCGGGCGGGCGGTGCGCCGCGCCGTGGAAGATGCCGGCGCCGTGGTCGCGCCCTTGAGCGAAATTCTCGGCGGCGCTTCGGCGCACTCCCGGATCAGCGCATAATCGTCAGGTTCGCGGATGTGATCTGCGACTGAATGGATCTGATGCGGCGGTCATAGGCCGCCCAGTTCATCCGGCTGCCGCCACTCTTTCCGGCCTTCCCGCCTCCACCGCGCGCTACCACACCTGCCGGAGCGCCGAACGTCGCTTTCGGCACCTCGCCGCGCAGCGGATAGCCCTGTGCCGCCAGCACCTCGCGCACGCGCACACAGTAAGCGACGGATTTGTGCGAAAAGCGCGTCTCGCCATGACCGGCGCGGTATTTCATCACCGCGGTGCACACGTCTTCGTTCGCAAGCTTCCAGGCGCCGGCAAGATAATCGACGCCGTAGCGGATATTGGTCGCGGGATCTGAGAGCTCGGCGTTCGTTCCGGAAAAGCCGAGCATGCGCGCCGTCGATGGCAGGACCTGCATCAGGCCGATTTCACCGACATCGCCCAAAGCCGAAACGCGATAATTGCTTTCGACCGTCGCCACCGCGTCGGCGATCTCGCCGGGCAGGCCGCGGTGGACGGCCTCAGTCCGCACCATCACCCGCAGATCGACGGGATCGGGCGTTGCGAGCGCGGGCGTTGCCGCAAGAGGAAGAAGGAGAGCGGGAAGCAGACGCATTCCCGGGACAATTGGGGCAGAAGGTGACGGAAGAAAGGGCGGGAGGCGATCCTCGGAGGGGGTCCGTCGCTGGAGTGAGCGATTAGAACCGGCCCCCGCCCTTTTTAGCCGCGAGAACGCACACGGCTATCCGCTGAATTTTACTCCGCCGGTTCGAACACGCCCGGCGATGCTGCGATCACATCCGGCGCGACATGCTCTTCGAAGCGCTTGAAGTTTTCCTGGAACATGCCGACGAGCTTGCGCGCCTGCACATCGTAGGCAGCCTTGTCGTCCCAGGTCGAACGCGGATCGAGCAGCGCCGAGGGCACGCCCGGCACGGCGACCGGAACCTCAAAGCCGAAATTCGGATCCTTGCGGAACTCGACATTGTCGAGCTGGCCCGAGAGCGCCGCGGAGAGCAGCGCGCGCGTTGCCTTGATCGGCATGCGCTTGCCGGTACCGAACGGACCGCCGGTCCAGCCGGTCGAGATCAGCCAGCAGGTCGAACCGTGCTTTGCGATCTTCTGGCGCAGGAGCTCGCCATATTCCGACGGATGACGCGGCATGAAGGGCGCGCCGAAGCAGGTCGAGAACGTCGCCTGCGGCTCGGTCACACCCTTCTCGGTGCCGGCGACCTTGGCCGTATAGCCGGAGAGGAAGTGATACATCGCCTGCTGCGGCGTCAGGCGCGCGATCGGCGGCATGACGCCGAAGGCGTCCGCCGTCAGCATCATGACATTCTTCGGCGCTTCGGCGCGGCCGGTCTCGCTGGCGTTCGGAATGTAGTGCAGCGGATAGGCGACGCGGCCGTTCTCCGTCTTCGACACATCGTCGTAATCGGGAATGCGCGTCTCCGGATCGATGGCGACGTTTTCGAGGATCGAGCCGAACATCTTGGTCGCGGCATAAATCTCGGGTTCGGCATCGGCCGACAGGTTGATCGTCTTGGCGTAGCAGCCGCCTTCGAAATTGAAGATGCCGTTATCGCTCCAGCCATGCTCGTCGTCGCCGAGCAGGATGCGCTGCGGATCGGCCGAGAGCGTCGTCTTGCCGGTGCCGGAGAGGCCGAAGAACAGGGCCGAGCCGCCGTTCTTGCCGACATTGGCCGAGCAATGCATCGGCAGGATGCCCTTGGCGGGCAGAAAGAAGTTGAGCGCGCCGAACACCGACTTCTTCATTTCGCCGGCATAGGACGAGTTGCCGATGAGCACGAGGCCGCGCGACAGGTCGACGCCGATAATGGTTTCGGTGCGCGCGCCATGGCGCTTCGGATCGGCCTTGAAGCTCGGCAGATCGATGATTGTCATATCGGGGACGAAGCCCGCGAGGTCGGCCTGCGGCGGGCGGATCAGCATGGTGCGGATGAACAGCGAGTGCCATGCATATTCGGTGTAGACGCGGACCTTGATGCGGTTCGCCGGATCGGCGCCGCCATAGAGATCCTGGGCGAAGAGCTCTTTGCCCTTCAGATGCTCAAGGAAGTCGGCGTGAAGGGTGTCGAAGTTCTCAGGGCTGATCGCCGCGTTGTTGTCCCACCAGACCTGGCCTTCCGTCAGCTTGTCGCGGACGATGAACTTGTCCTTGGGGCTGCGGCCGGTATGGACGCCGGTATCGGCGGCAAAAGCGCCGTAGGCCGTAAACTCGCCTTCGCCGCGTCGGACGGCTTCCTCGACAAGCTGGGTCTCAAGAAGGTTCGACTTCACTTTCGCGAGGTCGTCGATACGTACGTTTTTTGCCGTCGCCATTGCCATCCACCGAAGTTGGGGCTGAGGCAATTGCGCGGTTCCGACACCAGCGCAAGACGTTTTTTGCTGCGCTTAGTACAGGTTAAAAACGCGCACGTTTTTGTGATGCAACGTTGATGAAACGCAGTCTGGCGCCAGAGGATGACGGAACCGTGTGAAGCGCCGACTCTGCGCCTACGTCGGTGCTGTCCGCTGCGCTGTGTGCCGCTTCATGAAAGTTTTGTTTCATAAGCGTATCGGCGCATTTTATGTGGTGTACCACATGCCACCAAAATAGTTGGTGGATGTGTTCTTCTGTCACGCTGGCGTTTCAACTCTTGAACGCTGCGCATGCAATTGCACGGAAATGGAGAGAGGGCTCACTCGCGCCGTATCAGACGGCGCGAGCTTTCTCGGCGAGCGCGACGAGCGTGTGACGCAAGGGGCCCGGGCCGCGCACCCGTTCGGGGAATCGCAGATAGAGCGCCTTGCCTTCGGACGAGATTTCCATGCCTTCCGGATCGAGCCCGTCGGCGCGCCAGCTGCCGCCCGATACGCCGAGAAGCTTTTCGGCATAAAGGCCGAGTGCATCGGCATGGTCTTCGTTCATATGCGCGACGGCACCTGCCTCGGCGGCCAGAAGCTCGGCGGCATCGGCGGTCTCGGTCACAATCACCTCGCGCGGCATGCTGCGGATGCGTCCGAAGCCGGCAACGAGATGGGCGCTTTGGGGCTCAAGCCGCCAGAAGGCGAAATCCTTGAAGCCGGCAAAGCTGTCGGCCGTCGGGTGGCGGGCGAGATAGCGCCGCCGGTCCTCGGGATCCTGGGTCACCGCGACATTGCCCGAAACGCTGACCCTTGCCCCGGCCAGGGGGTCATGAAGGCTGACATCCTCGAACAGGAGGGAGGCCCTAGGGTCGGATTTGAGGTTTTGGGTGTGTTTGGCCAGCTCCGACAGGAGGAGCAGCGGAGCCCCGTCGAAGCCGGTTGCCACTGCAACCAGAGAGACATAGGGCGCCCCTGATTCGCGGTCTGTGGTCGCCAGAGCCGCTTTGCGGCCCCTCCGGATCAAATTCTTCGCTTCGGTGCCGTATTCCATGCCTTCGCTCATGCCGTTTACCTAGTCCCCTTAAAGGGCGAAAAAACACTCGAATTTGAGGGGAAAAGCTTGGTTTTACCCCTGCCCGGCCCCATATGCTGAAGCCAGAGCGGCCATATTTCGGCCATGCGTGGCGCGTTCAAGGCCATGACACGGGAAAAGAGGGCAGCCAATCCGATGCCAACCATCGCGCTGGTCGATGACGACCGCAACATCCTGACCTCCGTTTCGATTGCTCTCGAGACCGAGGGCTACCGGATCTCGACCTATACGGATGGCGCCGCCGCCCTGGAAGGCCTCAAGGCCAACCCGCCGGACCTTGCCATCTTCGATATCAAGATGCCCCGCATGGACGGTATGGAGCTCCTCCGCCGCCTGCGCCAGAAGTCGGAAATGCCGGTCATTTTCCTCACCTCCAAGGATGAGGAAATCGACGAGCTGTTCGGCCTCAAAATGGGCGCCGACGACTTTATCAAGAAGCCCTTCTCGCAGCGCCTGCTGGTCGAGCGCGTGAAAGCGGTTTTGCGCAGAGCCGCCGCGCGCGATCCCGCAGCCCCGGTCAAAGCGGGCGAAGGCGTTCCCGGCAAGGCGCTGGAACGCGGCAGCCTCTTGATGGATTCAGAGCGCCATACCTGCACCTGGAAGGGCGAGCCGGTCACGCTCACCGTCACCGAATTCCTCATTCTTCAGGCGCTGGCGACCCGCCCCGGCGTGGTTAAGAGCCGTAACGCCCTGATGGATGCGGCCTATGACGATCAGGTCTATGTCGATGACCGTACGATCGACAGCCACATCAAGCGCCTGCGCAAGAAGTTCAAGGCGACCGACGACAGCTTCGAAATGATCGAAACCCTGTACGGCGTCGGCTATCGCTTTAAGGAAGCCTGAGCCCTTCATTTGACGCGGGGCAGGCCCGGAGCGCATTTTCCGGCGCGATGAGCGTGGATATTCAACAGTCTGGCCAAACACGGACAGAAGCGGCGGCCGAAAGCCGGCCCGCTTCTCTGCGCCGTTCGCGCCTGTCCGGCTTTTTCGGCTTCTCCAGCCTGACGCGCCGCATCGTCGTTCTGAACCTTGCCGGCCTGGTCGCCCTCCTCTCGGGCATTCTCTATCTCAACCAGTTCCGCGCCGGCCTGATCGAGGCGCGCATCCAGAGCCTGACCATACAGGGCGAGATCATGGCCGGGGCGATTGCGGCCTCGGCCACCTCGACCTCCGAACAGGACTCGCTCTGGGTTGATCCCGACAAGCTGATGAACATCGCACCGTCCGAGATGCTCGATCCGGACGGCGCGATCGAAAGCCTCGACTTTCCGATCAATCCCGAACGCGTCGCGCCGATGCTGCGCCGCCTCATCACGCCGACGCGCACGCGCGCCCGCATCTACGATGCCGGCGGCCAGCTTCTCCTCGACAGCCAGAGCCTTTACGGCCCGGGCGATATTCTGCGCCTCGACATTCCGACGCCGCAGGCCGTGCGCTCAAAGCCGCTGCTCGACCGCATGGTCGACATGGTTCAGTCTTGGCTCTTCCGCAACGATCTGCCGACCTATGAAGACCTGACCGGCGGCGAGTATCCGGAAGTCAAACAGGCGCTGTCCGGTGCGCCGACCGCCGTTGTGCGCGCCAACAAGCAGAGCGAGATGATCGTTTCGGTCGCCGTGCCGATCCAGCGCTTCCGCACCGTGCAGGGCGCACTCATGCTCTCAACACTCGGCGGCGACATCGACGACATCGTTCAGGCCGAGCGCCTCGCCATCGTCCGCGTCTTCCTTGTCGCGGCTTTGGTGATGGTCGTTCTGTCCATACTTCTTGCCGGCACGATTGCAGGTCCCGTGCGCCGCCTTGCCAATGCCGCCGACCGCGTCAGGCTGCGCGTCGACCGGCGCGCGGAATTGCCTGATTTTTCGGACCGAAACGACGAAATCGGTCATCTGTCGACCTCGTTCCGCGAAATGACCGACGCGCTTTATAACCGCATGGAAGCGATCGAACGCTTTGCCGCGGACGTCGCGCATGAGCTGAAAAACCCGCTCACTTCTCTGCGCTCAGCCGTCGAGACCCTGCCGCTGGCGAAGACGGACGATTCCAAGAAGCGCCTTCTCTCCGTCATCGAGCACGATGTGCGCCGCCTCGACCGGCTGATCTCCGACATTTCGGATGCCTCGCGCCTCGATGCCGAACTGCAGCGCCAGGATCTCGACACGGTCGATATCGGCCGCATGCTGACGACCATCACCTCGGCGCAGAACGATGTGCATTCGGAAGAAGCGTCGATCATTCTCGACATCGCCGAGAGCGCCCGCGCGCCGAACCGGCTGCGCCTCAAGGGCCATGACCTTCGCCTCGGCCAGGTCTTCACCAACCTCATCGACAATGCGCGCTCGTTCACGCCGCCCAAGGGCCAGGTGCGCGTCTCCATCCGCCGCGACCGCGACAACATCCTCGTCACGGTCGAAGACGACGGGCCCGGCATCCGGCCGGACGCCATCGAGCGCATCTTCGAGCGCTTCTATACCGACCGACCGACCGAGGGCTTCGGCCAGAATTCGGGGCTCGGGCTTTCGATCTCCAAGCAGATCGTCGAAGCGCATGGCGGGCAGATCTGGGCGGAGAACCGCCTCTCCTCGCAGCCCGGGGCGGACGGCAAACGCTATCCCATCGGCGCGCGCTTCACCGTGCGCCTGCCGGCGGCCAAGTGACCCCCTTCGGCCTCATCCTGAGGAGGTGCGCAGCGCCGTCTCGAAGGATGAACCACGCGCTCGGAGTCTGCCGCCCATCCTTCGAGACGCGATGCTCCGCATCGCACCTCAGGATGAGGGCCGAGGAAGGGAACCGCTAATGCCGACGATCCACGCGAGCTGCGTAAGTTTCGGCGGGATCGGCCTTCTGATCCGCGGCGCCTCGGGCGCCGGCAAATCCCGGACTGCTCATATTCTGATCAACCGCACCCCCCTCTATGGGGTCGAGACCCGCCTCGTCGCCGACGACCGGGTGGCCCTCGAGCTGCGGGACGGCGCCCTCTTCGCCCGCCCGCCCGAGCCCCTTAAAGGCCTGATCGAGATCCGGGGTCTTGGGCTCGTACGCCTTCCGTTTCTTGAGGAAATGCGGCTCGGCCTTGTCCTCGATCTGCTGCCGGAGGATGAGATTCCCCGCCTGCCGGAACCCGCCGATCTGAACGCCCAATTAGAGGGCGTCAGTTTGCCGCGATGCTTTAGTGCATCCCCGGAGTGCAGTTTAGACGTATTATTAACCATATGCGGCCACACTGATGGTTCGCTGGAAGACCATTCCGCTCTTGCGTCAGTAAGATTTGATGGAAAGACTAAGCGCCCTTGAAGCCGCGTCCGGCGTCCCGACATATGTGGGACGTCCTGAGGAGCTGATGATCGGCATTGTCCTCGTGACCCACGGTAATCTGGCATGCGAGTTCCGTTCGGCACTCGAACATGTCGTGGGTCCGCAGCAACAGATTGAAACCATCACGATTGGTCCCGAAGACGATATGGAAAATCGGCGTCAGGACATCATGGATGCGTGTAAGCGCGTCGATGCCGGAGAAGGCGTCGTCGTCTGCACCGACATGTTCGGCGGCACCCCGTCCAATCTGGCGATTTCCTGCATGAACGGCCGCAAGATCGAAGTGGTCGCCGGCATCAACCTGCCGATGCTCATCAAGCTCGCCTCCGTGCGTCACGAAGTCGGCCTCGCCGAAGCCGTTGCCCAGGCTCAGGATGCGGGACGGAAATACATCTCCGTCGCGAGTCGCGTCCTGGCCGGAAAATGATCGACCCGCTCGGCTGGCCGGGAAAGCCCGCCGCCGGCGGCACCATCACCCGCGAAATCATGATCACCAATAAGCGCGGACTGCACGCCCGCGCGTCGGCGAAATTCGTCCAGACGGTCGAGCTCTATCAATCGCATGTCACGGTGACGAAGGGCGGCGACACCGTCGGCGGCACTTCGATCATGGGCCTGATGATGCTGGCTGCCGGACCCGGTTCCACCATTGTGGTCACCGCAAAGGGCTATGAAGCGCGCGAATGCCTCGATGCGCTCGAAGGCCTGCTCTCCGACAAATTCGGCGAAGGCGAATAACGCAGCACTCCGGGTTTCCCCGTTAGCCAGGAGAAGAATTTCCCTTCCCGGCGCGGACCCTTAGACTGCCGCCATGCCGCATCACACCCCGCTTATCGCCACCATCGTTGCCGGTCTCGGCATCGCGTTCATTTTCGGCACGATCGCCCACCGGCTGAAACTGCCGCCGATTGCGGGCTATCTCCTGGCCGGCGTCCTCATCGGCCCGTTCACGCCCGGCTATGTCGCGGATCAGGGCCTGGCGCTCGAACTCGCCGAAATCGGCGTGATCCTGCTGATGTTCGGCGTCGGCCTGCATTTCTCGTTGAAGGATCTTCTGTCCGTCCGCGCCATCGCCATTCCCGGCGCCATCGGCCAGATCGCCATCGCCACTGTCATGGGCGTCGGCCTTGCCTGGGCGCTCGGCTGGTCGCTCGGCGCGGGCCTCGTGCTCGGCCTGTCGCTCTCCGTCGCTTCGACCGTCGTTCTCTTGAAGGCGCTGCAGGATCGCCGCCTCGTCGAAACCGAGCGCGGCCGCATCGCCGTCGGCTGGCTGATCGTCGAAGACCTTGTGATGGTGCTGACGCTTGTCGTGCTGCCCGCCATCGCCGGGCTGATCGGCGGGCGCGAAGTCGATGCGGCGGAAGCGTCGGGAGGCGCGGGCCTTGCCGCTCTCTTCGGCCCGCTGACCATCTGGCATGCGCTGGCGCTGACGGCGCTGAAGCTCATCGCTTTCGTTGCGCTGATGATCGTCGTCGGGCGGCGGCTCGTGCCGTTTCTTCTGCACTATGTCGCCCATACCGGCTCGCGCGAACTGTTCCGATTGGCTGTTCTCGCCATCGCGCTCGGCATCGCTTTCGGTTCGGCACAGCTCTTCGGCGTGTCGTTCGCGCTCGGCGCGTTCTTCGCCGGCATGATCCTCGCGGAAAGCCAACTCTCGCATCAGGCGGCGCAGGAAACCCTGCCGCTGCGCGATGCTTTCGCCGTTCTCTTCTTCGTCTCGGCCGGCATGCTGTTCGATCCGAACATCGTCCTCAGCCATCCCATCGCCGTCATCGTCACGGTGCTGATCATCACGCTCGGCAAATCCGCCGCCGCCTATTTCATCGTTCGCGCCTTCAAACATTCGCACGCGACCGCGTTGACGATTTCCGCCTCCTTGGCGCAGATCGGCGAATTTTCCTTCATCCTCGCCGGCCTCGGCGTGTCGCTCGCGCTTCTGCCGGAAGAAGGCCGCAGCCTGATCATGGCGGGCGCGATCATCTCGATCCTGCTCAACCCGGTCTTCTTCGCCGTCCTCGACCGCTATCTCGAAAAGATCGAACCCAAACCCGACAAGACACCGATCTCGGATGTCGCCAACAGCAACGTCGCCGACAGCACTCTCACCGGCCACGCCGTCATCATCGGCTATGGCCGCGTCGGCAAGGTCATTGTCGATGCGCTGCTCGATGCGGGCGTGCCCATGGTCGTCACCGATGAGCGCGAGGAAGCCGTCGCGGAACTGCGCAAGCGCGGCATCCCGGCGCTTTCCGGCAATGCCGGCGAGCGTGGCATGCTGGAGGCGACCAATCTCAAGGCCGCGAAATGGTTCATTTCGGCCATCCCCTCGCCCTTCGAGACCGGCGGGTTGATCGAACATGCCCGCAAGGAAAACCCGGGCCTCGATATCGTTGTCCGCGCCCATTCCGAAGCCGAGATCGAATATCTGCAGAAAGCTGGGGCCAGCCGCATTATCAATGTCGAGCATGAGGCGGCCTCGGCCATGATCCAGTATGTTCTGGGCCGGCCCGCCGATCCGAAAATGGACGCGACGCCTTAAGTTTGCCGGCCTGTCATATGCGTTTGGACCGCGTGTTGCATAAGCAAAGCAGCATTGGGGGCGCTGAATGGAACGCTATGATCTCGTCGTCATCGGCTCGGGACCGGCAGGTCGCAGAGCCGCCGTCCAGGGGGCCAAGCTCGGCAAATCGGTTCTCGTCATCGAGGGCCGCAAACGCGTCGGCGGCGTTTCGGTCCATACCGGCACCATCCCTTCAAAGACCCTGCGCGAAACCGTCCTGAACCTGTCGGGCTTCCGCGAGCGCGGCTTTTACGGCCGCTCCTACCGCGTGAAGAAGGACATTCAGGGCTCGGACCTCGGCGCGCGGCTTCGGATGACTTTGGAGCACGAGGTCGATGTTCTGGAGCATCAGTTCCAGCGTAACAATGTGCGCACCATTGCCGGCACCGGCCGTTTCGTCGATCCGCACACGATCTCGATCATCTGCCCCGACGGGCATGAAGAGCTTGTCCATGCCGAGCGCACTTTGATTGCCGTCGGCACCGCGCCCTTTCATCCGCCGAACGTGCCTTTCAACGACCGCAATATTCTCGATAGCGATGCCGTGATTGAGGCGCCGCGCGTGCCGCGCAGCCTGATCGTCGTCGGCGCCGGCGTCATCGGCATCGAATATGCGACAATCTTCTCGGCGCTCGATGTTCCCGTCACCATCATCGAGCCGCGCAATTCCTTCCTCGATTTCATCGACCGCGAAATCATCGACGAATTCGTCCATCAGCTCCGCGACCGCGGCGTCACGATAAGGCTCGGCACTGCGGTCACAAGCGTCGAGACCGATGAGAGCGATTGGGTGGTTGCCGTTCTCGAAGACGGGCGGCGGGTGCGTGCCGAAATGCTGCTCTATGCGGCAGGGCGCATGGGCGCGACGCAAAATCTCGGCCTCGAACAATGCGGCATCATCACCGACAAGCGCGGCCGCGTCACTGTGGATCCGAAAACCTTTCAGACCTCTGTGCCGCATATCTATGCGGCGGGCGATGTCATCGGCTTTCCGAGCCTTGCCTCGACCTCGATGGAACAGGGCCGCATCGCCGCCTGCCACGCTTTCGACCTGCCGATGCCGCCGGCGCCGCAATATTTTCCTTACGGTATTTACGCCGTGCCGGAGATTTCGACGATCGGCCTCTCGGAACAGGAAGCGCGCGAAAAGGGCCTTGCCTATGAAAGCGGGATCGCGCGGTTCCGCGAGACTTCGCGCGGGCATATCATGGGCCTGAATGCCGGCCTGATGAAAATGCTGTTCGACATACCCACTCGTAAATTGCTTGGCGTTCACATCATCGGCGAAGGCGCGACCGAACTCATCCATATCGGCCAGGCGGTGCTGAACCTGCACGGCACGCTCGAATATTTTATCGAGAACACGTTCAATTATCCGACGCTCGCCGAGGCTTATAAAATTGCGGCGCTCGATGCGTGGAACCGCATGCCGCGCATGGCGGCCGCAACCGTTCCGGAAGCAACGCCGCTGATCGGCGAAGGGCCGCTCGCAGCGGAATAGGCCGATATTCCCTCCGCATTCGTACATACGTAATGTGCATTCAAAATATTGTGAACTCCCGGGGGTTCACAGTTAAGACATGCTTTCCATAAACTCTCGCCCAGGTTCACGGAAATCCGGGGGGACGATGACGCCATCTCCACACACGACATCCGCGCAATCCGAAGAACGGCTCAACGTTCTCGATTTTGCCGAAGCGGCAAATATCCCCGTGGCCACGGCACGGCGCCTCATCAAGCAATTCGGCAATGATGCTGCCGTTTTGATGCGGGCTCTGGCCGCGGAGAATACAGTCCCTCAGATGTCGCAGTCTTCGCCGCGATCTTCGCAGCAGTCATAGGCCTTTAGGCGCACGCGCCGTCGCCGGAATGTGAACGCCAGGCGGGGAATGAAGGTCTAGGGTGAGACCTTCCTCATTCCTGTCAGCCGCCGGATTCACATGCCGACCAAAGCCTATGCCGCCAAATCGCCCGCAACGCCGCTCGCGCCCTTCACCATCGAGCGGCGCAAGCCCGGCGAGCGCGATGTCGCGATCGACATTCTGTTCTGCGGCGTCTGCCATTCGGATCTGCACACCGTGCGCAGCGAATGGGCCGGCACTCTTTATCCGTGCGTTCCGGGCCACGAGATCATCGGCCGTGTGACGTCTGTCGGCAGCGCGGTGAAAAATTTCAAAACGGGCGAGATTGTCGGCGTCGGCTGCATGGTCGGCTCGTGCCGTTCCTGCTTTTCCTGCGATGACGGGCTCGAGCAATATTGCGAGCACGGCTTCACCGGCACCTATAACGGCAATGCCTTCGGCGGCAAGGAAAACACTTATGGCGGCTATTCGGCCGACATCACCGTCGACGAACATTTCGTCCTGAAAATTTCGCACACGGAAAAAGACCTCGCGGGCACGGCGCCGCTGCTCTGCGCCGGCATCACCACCTGGTCGCCGCTGCGCCACTGGAATGCGGGACCGGGCAAGAAAGTCGGCATTGTCGGTCTTGGCGGGCTCGGCCATATGGGCGTCAAGCTTGCCGTCGCGCTCGGCGCGGAAGTGACCGTCTTTACGACCTCGCCCGGCAAAGTCGCGGATGCGAAAGCGCTCGGCGCGCAGCATGTCGTCGTCTCGAAAGATGCGGCGCAGATGAAAGCCGTGGCGAATACATTCGACTTCATCCTCAACACGGTCTCGGCCCCGCACGATCTCGATCCGTTCGTCGCGGCGCTGACGCGCGACGGGACGATGTGCATGGTCGGCGTGCCGTCCTCGCCGCATCCCTCGCCGACCGTGGCGCAGCTGATTTTCCGGCGGAAGCAGATCGCGGGCTCGCTCATCGGCGGCATCAAGGAAACGCAGGAGATGCTCGATTTCTGTGCCGAGAAGGGCATCACCTCCGATATCGAGATGATCAAAATGCAGGATATCGAGCCGGCCTATGCCCGCATGCTCAAAAGCGATGTGAAATACCGCTTCGTCATCGATATGGCGTCGTTGAAGGGGTGACTAGCTAAACTCCATACACATTCTCTGGGGAATGGGTTCGGATCTCACTAAACGCTTCGGCGAAGTGCTTTTGAATCTTTGGAGGAGACACGATCAAAAACGCGCAGGCTACGGCCGCAAACGCTTCCAACGCATCCAAAGGCGCCGTAAAGTTGGTAGTTGGCCGTGCGAAACGAAGTACTTCATAAATTGCGCCAATCTCCCCGACCGAGACTGAATGCTGCAACCGGTGAGCAAATTTGTTTCGAACGGCGTTTAACTGCAATATTCCTGGACGTACAACGGCCGCGCTTGAACCATTCGCCGGCAGTAATTTTGCCTTTTGTATGAAGGAAAGTCGCAGGTCTTCGATATCATCAACAGACAGCTGCGCGGCCAAGAAGGTATTCATGAAATTCTCAATCACGAGATGGGTACGGAGCACGCGGCCAATCTCATTGTGACTCGCATTTATTAGTTGCAAGAAGCGGCGGTTATGCCGTTCGAATTCAGCTTCGATTTCTTCCCAATGGGGCTTCAGAGTTTCGACCGCGTGCTCAATTCCCTCAATGTCTTTCATTCGCGGCCTCGATCCCATTATTAAGAACGATGTCTGTTACTACCTTTATGAAGACATCCACGCTCGGGACAGCCAGCAGAGCGTAACCTAGTGCCGCAGTCACTATGCAGATTGTCAGGGATGTCCTCCTTGACGTCTTACCTCTGTGGTAATTTTCGATGAGCATCGACCTCAATAGGCCTTCATATTTATTCTTTGCCGCTTGCCAGTTTGACAGCGAGAAATCTCGCTCGCCATTCTTCTCTTTTGGTCCTAGTGCAACGTCTAGAAAGTTGTCGTACTCACTATCGTAATAGTCGCCGTGGACAGTGAAAGAGTCATAACCCGATCCACGTATGTTCCCATGTATTTGTATGTACTCGTTTACGGTGAAGTGTCGAAGGCAGTTCTCTTCGTACTCGAACAATGACTTCCCAAGCTTTATGGCGTGGGGCCTACGCCAAAAGTACGTCATACTGGCAACGCCGAGCAGCAGAAGCCCGAAGTAGATAAATTTCAGACGGCTCGACGCAGTTAACCCAAAAGCAAGCGCGGATTCATTCGCGAGTATGTCCAGCGACAAACCCTCGGCTACATAATCATTGAAGATGATCAGGTAGCCGATAAAGGGAATGGCGATCGCCGCGCGAGCGAGCCACCCGTCGAAGAGGAAGACGAAGTCGGGCCAGCCATAGTTGTATTTAAAGGTCTGCCACTTGCCCTGAAGTCGGTTGAGCATTCGATTGCCCCCACGCTCCATTTTCTTCCGAGCACGGGAATTTTCGCAATACACCTTCGCTCTCCACATAAAGAAACCTTTATATCTTCCCTTGCCCCTCTTTCCGGCCCGTGTTAGAGAACCGGCGAAATTGCCGGGGAAGACCCGCTGATTAAGAGTCAGCTGCTCTCTTTCTCTCGGCCCACAGCCCCTTTGAGGCGGGGCTAAACCCTTATCGAACCTGAAGAAAGAGCCCGCACATGAACGCCCATGTCGCCAAGGACTATGCCGTTGCCGATATCAAGCTCGCGGACTGGGGCCGCAAGGAACTGACCATCGCCGAGACGGAAATGCCCGGCCTGATGGCGACGCGGGCCGAATACGGCAAGAAGCAGCCGCTGAAGGGCGCGCGCATTGCCGGCTCGCTGCACATGACCATCCAGACCGGCGTTCTCATCGAGACGCTGAAGGCGCTCGGCGCCGATGTGCGCTGGGCCTCGTGCAATATCTATTCGACGCAGGACCATGCGGCGGCCGCGATCGCCGAAGCCGGCACGCCTGTTTTCGCCATCAAGGGCGAGAGCCTGAAGGATTACTGGGAATACACCCACAAGATCTTCGAATGGGGTGACGGCGGCGTGCCGAACATGATCCTCGACGACGGCGGCGACGCCACCCTCCTCATCCATTTCGGCAAGCGCGCGGAAGCCGGCGATGTCGCCTTCCTCGAAGGCGCGACGAATGAGGAAGAGGAAGTGCTCTTCGCCTCCATCAAGGAACGCCTGAAGACGAAGAAGGGCTGGTACACGAAGGTTGCGGAGAGCATCCGCGGCGTGACCGAAGAGACGACGACGGGCGTGCATCGTCTGTACGAAATGCACAAGAAGGGCCAGCTGCTGTGGCCGGCGATCAACGTCAACGACAGCGTCACCAAATCGAAATTCGACAATCTCTATGGCTGCAAGGAATCGCTCGTCGACGGTATCCGCCGCGGCACCGACGTGATGATGGCCGGCAAGGTTGCGATGGTTGCGGGCTTCGGCGATGTCGGCAAGGGCTCGGCGGCATCGCTGCGCAATGCCGGCTGCCGCGTGCTCGTGTCCGAAGTCGATCCGATCTGCGCGCTGCAGGCGGCGATGGAAGGCTATGAAGTCGTGACCATGGAAGATGCAGCGCCGCGCGCCGATATCTTCGTCACGGCGACGGGCAATGTCGATGTCATCACCGTCGATCATGTGCGCGCCATGAAGGACCGCGCGATCGTCTGCAATATCGGCCATTTCGACTCTGAAATTCAGGTCCAGGGCCTGAAGAATTTCAAATGGCACAATGTGAAGCCGCAGGTCGACGAGATCGAACTGCCCGACGGCAAGCGCGTCATCATCCTGTCCGAAGGGCGCCTCGTGAATCTCGGCAACGCCACCGGCCATCCGAGCTTTGTGATGTCGGCCTCGTTCACCAACCAGACGCTGGCGCAGATCGAAATCTTCGCCAATCCGGGCAAATATGCCGTCGGCGTCTATGTGCTGCCGAAGCATCTCGACGAGAAGGTTGCGGCACTGCATCTCGACAAGGTCGGCGCGAAGATCACCAAGCTCTCGGACAAGCAGTCGGCCTATATCAATGTGCCGCAGCAGGGCCCGTTCAAGCCGGAGACCTACCGGTATTGATGACTGCCTCATCCTGAGGAGGCGCGTAGCGCCGTCTCGAAGGATGAGCCGCAGATTCAGAGGGAGTGACCCATCCTTCGAGACGCGATGCTGCGCATCGCTCCTCAGGATGAGGTCGAGACAAGATCCGGACAAGAAAAAGGCCCGCGAAAGCGGGCCTTTTTTGTTGCGGAGCTTGATCTTCCAGGGGCCGCGCCGGGGTTCTCCACACTGATCCACAGGCCCACCCACAGCCTCATACAGCGTCCATCCCGGGCTTTTCCACACACCCATCCACCACGCGTAATTTATTGACTCCGGAGAGTCCGGTGCCTTCTGCGCGAGTCGCGATGCAGATAGATTGGCAGTGATTCGGGGAGGCGACGCTGCGCGGGGAGCGGCCACCCGGATGCGAGGGTTCGCATGCCGATGGGTGGGGAGCGCAGCATTGTTGCGACGGGAGTCGGCTTGGCCGTGCTCTCCTCCGACACGGCAGCGGCCCAGATGTCCTTCGCCCTCCAGCCCCAGCAATATGGCATCGGCTGGGTGGCCGTGTCGCTCGGCCTTCTTCTGGCCACCACCGCGACCGCCGCCCTCTACGCCCGTCAGCGCTCCCGCGCCAATATGACGGAATCCGTCCTCCGCAAGATCATCGCCGATCTCAGAGCCCGGGTGGACCGCGCCGAGGCCCTGACGGCGAGCGAGCCGCAGATCGTCGTGACCTTCGGCGCCCCGGGCGAGGAGCCCGAAATATCCGGGTCCCTGCCCGCCGGGATGAGCCTGCCTTCGGGCCGCATGGTTCTGGCCTTCGAGCGCTGGCTGAGCTCGGACGCCGCCGACAATGTCGAAGACCGTCTCGCCGCTTTGCTCGATCGCGGCGAGAGCTTTGAGAGCCTCGTCGTCACCCGCAAAGGCGAGCATGTGATTGTCGAAGGCCGCGCCGCCGGCGGCCGCGCCGTGATGCGCATCAAGAGCCTTGCCGGCGAAAAGCTGGCTCTGGCGGAACTGCGCACCCGCCATGAAGAAATGCAGCGCGAGCTGAAGCGCTTTCAGGTTCTGCTCGACCGCCTGCCCCAGCCCGCCTGGCTGCGCGACGGCGAAGGCAAGATCGCCTGGTCGAACACCGCCTATGCCGCAACCGTCGATGCGTCGGGCGCCGTCGCTATCGGCCCCGATATTCTGGAAGAGCCGGCGCGGCGCAAGGCTGCTCAGGCCACATCGAGCGGCCACGCTTTCCATGAGCGCACGCCCGTCGTGACGCATGGCGAGCGGCGCGTGTTCGACGTGTTCGAAGCGCCGCATGAAGGCGGCAGCGCCGGCATGGCCGTCGATATGACGGAGCTGGAGAGCCTTCGCAACGAACTCATCCGCCGCATCGAGAGCCACAGGAAAACGCTCGACGAGCTCGCGACGGGCGTTGCCATTTTCGCGCAGAACCAGCGCCTCGTATTCTACAATCAGGCCTTCCGCCAGCTGTGGAAGCTCGATCCGGCCTTCCTGTCGCATGAGCCGACCGACAGTTCGATACTGGACCGTCTGCGCGCCGACGAGCTTTTGCCCGAGCCGCCGGATTTCCGCGCCTGGAAGCTGCAGCTTCTCGAAGCCTATCGCAGTGTCGAGCCGCGCGAACACTGGTGGCACCTGCCCGACGGGCGCACGCTCCGCGTCGTACAGACACCGAACCCGGAAGGCGGCGTCACCTATCTCTTCGACGACGTGTCGGAACGCATCAATCTCGAAAGCCGCTACAACGCGCTGACCCGCGTGCAGCGCGAAACGCTCGATCATTTGCGCGATGCCGTCGCCGTGTTCGGCTCCGACGGGCGGCTGCGCCTGCACAATCCGAACTTCTCGAAAATGTGGCGCCTGTCGGACGAAGCGCTGGCTGCCGAGCCGCATGCGACGCGTGTTTTCGATATGTGCAGCCGCCTGCACGAACCGGACGAGCCCTGGGATCTTCTGCGCACCGCCGTCACCGCGATCCCCGAGACGCGCAAACCCGTCTATGGCCGCATCGAGCGCCGCGACGGCGTGACGATCGATATCTCCACCGTGCCGCTGCCGGACGGCGCGACGCTCGTCACCTTCTCCGACGTCACCGCCGCCATTTCCGTGGAACGTGCGCTGACCGAGCGCAATGAGGCCTTGGAAACCGCGGGCCTTCTGAAATCGAACTTCGTCAAACACGTGTCGTATGAATTGCGCGCGCCCTTAACAAATGTAATCGGCTTTGCGCAGCTCCTCGCCGATCCGTCGACCGGCTCGCTCAACGAGCGTCAGCGCGAATATGCCGGGCATGTTCTCGACAGTTCCGCCGGCCTTTACGCCATCATCAACGACATTCTCGATCTGACGACCATCGATGCCGGCACGATGGAGCTCGATCTGTCGAACGTCGACATCAAGACCGCGGTCAATGCGGCGGTCGAAGGCATAAGCGGGCGCCTCGCTCCGGGCATGACGCTCGATATCCAGATCCCGCCCGGCATTGGCAGCTTCATCGCCGACGAAAAGCGCGTGCGCCAGGTTCTGTTCAATCTCCTCTCCAATGCCATCGGCTTCAGCCCCGAGGACAAGCCGGTAAAGCTTTCGGCCGAGCGCGCCGACGGAAAGATCTATTTCCGCGTCACCGATCAGGGCCCGGGCATGGACGCCGAACAGATCGCCAAAGCCTTTGACCGGTTCGAAAGCCGCACCGAAGGCTCGCGCCATCGCGGGGTCGGCCTTGGCCTGTCCATCGTCCGCAGCTTCGTCGAATTGCATGGCGGCTGGGTCGAGATCGACAGCACACCCGGCAAAGGCACGACCGTGACCTGTATTTTCCCGACCGGTGGTAGCGGTCCGCGCGGCGGCGCGGCTATATAGGACCTATGAGCACAAGCGAGGTTCGGGCGCATCGTCTGGCCCTACCCGACGAGGCGGCGACGGCGCGGCTTGCAGCTGCGCTCGCGCCCATGTTTACGCCCGGCGACCTGATCACGCTTTCGGGCGCGCTCGGCGCCGGCAAGACCGCCTTTGCCCGCTATGTCATCCGCCAGCTCTCCGGCGATTTCCGCCTCGACGTGCCGAGCCCGACTTTCAGCATTATGCAGGTCTACGACACGCCGCGCGGCCGCGTGATCCATGCCGATCTCTACCGCCTTTCCGGCAGCGGCGAACTCGGCGAGATCGGCTGGGAGGATGCGAGCGACAATTCCATCCTTCTGGTCGAATGGCCCGAACGCGCCGGCGAGGATCTCTCCGGCCAAAGGCTGGAGCTCAGTTTCGAGATCGATCCGGCGAACCCTTCGGGCGCGCGCCATGTGACGATCATGCCGCACGGCACCTGGCCGGACCGCATCTCGCGCGCGCTGCAGATCGCCGGTTTCCTCGATGCCGTCGGCTGGGCGGGAGCGCGGCGCGTGCATCTGCAGGGCGATGCCTCCTCACGCCGCTATGAACGGCTGATCGATGGCGGGCGCAGCGCGATCCTGATGGACTCGCCGAAAAAGCCAGACGGCCCGCCGATCCGCGACGGCAAGCCCTATAGCCGCATCGCCAAGCTCGCCGAAGATGTCGTGCCCTTTGCCGCGATCGCGCTCGTGCTGCGCGCCCAGCATTTCTCGGCGCCGAACATCCTTGCTCACGATCTCGACCGCGGACTTCTGCTGGTTGAAGATTTCGGCGGCGAATTTGTCGTCAAAGACGGCAAGCACATCCCCGAGCGCATGGAAGCGGCGGTCGATCTTCTGGTCGATCTGCACACCCGCGCTCTGCCGAGCGAGATCGCGCTGGAGCGGCACAAGCACATCGTGCCGCATTACGACATCGAAGCTCTGATGATCGAGCTGGAACTCCTGCTCGACTGGTATCTGCCGCATCTGCGCCGCGCGCCGACCGACGAGCAGCGCGATGTGTTTCTCAAACACTGGAACGGCGTATTGACGCCCATCGTCCAGGGCCCGCAAACCTGGGTGCTGCGCGATTATCATTCACCCAATCTGATGTGGCTGCCGGACCGCGACGGCGTCCGCCGCATCGGCCTGCTCGATTTCCAGGATGCGGTGATCGGCCATCCGGCCTATGATGTCGTCTCGCTGCTGCAGGATGCGCGCGTCGATGTTTCGGAGAATCTCGAAATGAATTTGCTCTCGCGCTATGTCACGCGGCGGAGAGCCTCAGACCCCGGCTTCGATCCGCTGAATTTCGCCGCCGCCTATGCGACGCTCGGCGCGCAGCGCGCGACGAAAATTCTCGGCATCTTCGTGCGCCTTGCTATCCGAGACGGCAAACAGGGCTATCTGAAACATCTGCCGCGGCTCATTGCATATCTCGACCGCGATCTCGCCCATCCCGTGCTCGCGCCTCTGCGCGACTGGTATATTCAGGCGGTGCGCAAATGAGCGCGCCGTCTTCCGTCCCTTCGCGCGCCATGGTGCTGGCCGCCGGGCTCGGCACACGTATGCGGCCGCTGACAGACAAAAAGCCCAAAGCCATGGTCGAAGTGTCCGGCCGCGCGCTGATCGACCGCGTGCTCGACCGGCTGGAAAAATCGGGCGTCGAGAACGTCATCGTCAACGTTCATCACCATGCCGATCTTCTTGAAAAACATCTGACGGCGCGAAAGGCACCGAAGATCACAATTTCCGACGAGCGCAGCGCGCTGCTCGATTCCGGCGGCGGCGTGAAGAAGGCCCTGCCGTTTCTCGGCAAGGAGCCGTTCTTCGTGCTGAACGCCGATACCATCTGGATCGAGAGCGTCCGGCCGAACCTTCCGGCGCTGGGGTGGGCGTTCGACCCTGCGAGGATGGACATGCTCCTTCTGATCGCCGCGACGTCGGGCAGCCTCGGCTATGACGGCAAAGGCGATTTCGACGCCGATTCCGAAGGCCGCCTGACCCGCAGGACCGAGGGCCGCATCACCCCCTTCGTCTATGCCGGCGCCGCCGTGATGAGCCCCGATATCTTCGCGAAAACCCCCGACGGGAAGTTTTCGCTGAACCTCCTCTTCGACCGGGCCATCGACTCGGGGCGGCTTTACGGCTTGCGTCTCGACGGGCTCTGGATGCATGTCGGCACTCCCGAAGCCGTGACGGAAGCTGACACCGCCTATGCGAGAAGCACAGCCTGACGCTCTGCGCCGCCGGCCGCGCCTTCTGACCATTCCCGCCGGTGTGCCCTTTCTCGAATGCCTTGCGCAGTCGGTGCTCGAGGGGCGGCTCGGCGCGGCTCCGGGCGATGCGCTCGCTTTGGCCGATACGCAGATTTTCCTGCCCACCAGGCGTGCGGTGCGCGAGCTGCAGACAATCTTTGCGCAAAAGCTCGGCGGCGCGGCGGTCTTGCCGAACATTTCCGCGCTCGGCGATTTCGACGAAGACGAAGGCGCGTTCGACACCGATCCCGATGAATATGGATTGCCCGAAGCCATCGGCGAGACGGAACGACGGCTTGTTCTTGCGCAGCTTATTCGCGGCTGGGCGGTGGGCGTCGCGCGCGCCATCGGCACCGGCGGCACCGAGGCCGATCTGATTTCAACGACACCGTCCGAGGCCATCGCGCTTGCGATCGAACTCGGCCAGCTGATCGACAGTTTCGAAACCGAAGGCGCGAAATGGACGGAACTTGCGCCGCTCATTCCGCCCGAACATGACGAAGTCTGGCGCATCACGGCAGACTTCCTCGACGTCGCGGCAACCGCCTGGCCTGCGGTTCTCGACGAACGCGGCAAGATAGGCGACGCGGCCCTGCGGAATTTGAGGCTCCGCACCAAGGCCGCGCGGTTCGAGCACGATGTTCCACACACACCGGTCATCATCGCGGGTTCGACGGGCTCGAACCCGGCAACCGCCGATCTCATGCGCGCCGTGGGCCTCTTGCCGAACGGCGCCGTGGTTCTGCACGGCCTCGATGTCGAAGCCGACGAAGAAACCTGGAAAGAGATCGGCGGCAACGACGCCGCCCTGCCGCAGCACTGGACGCATCCGCAGCACGCCTTCTTCCGCCTGTTAAAGCGGCTCGGCGTCGAACGCGACGAAGTCGGCATGCTCGGCCGCGAAACACGCACCGGCGATGCGCGCCGCGCGCTCGTTGCCGGCGCGCTTCTGCCGTCCGAACTCACCGACCGCTGGTCCGCAACGCGCCTCGATGCCGGCCGCGCGCTGGACGGCATGACTTTGATCGAAGCCGCCAATGAGCGCGAGGAAGCGCTGGCGATTGCGCTTGCCTTGACGGAAACCCTGCGCGAGCCGGACCGCACCGCGGCTTTGATCACACCCGACCGAAATCTTGCGCGCCGTGTCGCAAACGAACTCAAGCGCTGGGACATCGAGGCGGAAGACAGCGCGGGTCTTCCTCTCGCCGACAGCGAAGCGGGGGTTCTTGCGCGTCTCATCACTGAGGCCGCAGCAAACCAGCTTTCACCCGAAGCGTTGCTGCCGCTGCTGCGCCATCCCGATGCACGTTTCGGCATGGAGGGGACAACGCTTGCGGACGCTGTCGATACGCTGGAAATCGCCGTGCTGCGCGGCCCCGTCCCGCCACCCGGCGTCGAAGGGCTGCGCTCGGCGCTCAATCTCGCGCATACGCCGCCCGATGCGGAAGAAACGCGTTTCTGGCATCCGGCCAAAAAACGCCTCGCCGCCGAAAAGTTCACACCGGCGAATAATCTCATCTCGCGCATCGGCCGCGCGCTTGAACCGCTCTGCGCGCTCGGCACGGGCGATGTGCCGCTGTCGGCGCTTCTCGGCGCGCACCGTGCGGCGCTTCTTGCCGTCGCCGCCGACGCGCCGGACGATCCCGATCTGAAAACGCTCGACAGCTTTTTTGAGGAAGCGGCGCATCATGCGCGGCTCGGCGTCAGGCTGACGGATTATCCTTCCGTCTTCCGCTCGCTTTTGCGCGGCGAGACGGCGCGCGGCACCCATGCGGCGCATCCGCGCCTTCGCATTCTCGGCACGCTCGAAGCGCGCCTTCTCGGTTTCGACCGCGTTGTGCTCGGCGGGCTGAACGAAACCATCTGGCCCCCACAGACGAAGAACGATGCCTTCCTGTCGCGGCCGATGCGCGGCGCGCTCGGCCTGCCGCCGCCGGAATGGCGCATCGGCCAGGCGGCGCACGATTTCGAACAGGCGCTCGGCACGCGCGACGTCATCCTGACGCGCGCACAGAAAGCCGGCGGTGCGCCGAGCGTGGCCGCGCGCTGGCTGCAAAGGTTGGCGGCGCTCGCAGGCGATAACTGGAAGACGGCGCAGCAGCGCGGCGCATTCTATCTCTCCGCTGCGCGCGCCCTCGACGACGCCCCCGTGGAACGCCGCGGCGCCCCCGCGCCGACACCTGAGCGCGATCTTCGTCCTTCGCGTCTCAGCGTCACCGAGATCGAAACGCTGATCCGCGATCCCTATGCGATTTTTGCGAAGCACACGCTGCGCCTTCAGCCGCTCGACCCGCTCGGCGCCGAGCCCGGCGCCTCCGATCGCGGCAATATCATTCACAAGGCCGTCGCCACCTTTGTCGAAAAACACGATCCGGATGCGCCGGATGCGCTCGAGAAACTGATTGCGCTCGGCCGCGAGGGCTTCGATCCGTTCTGGAGCTTTCCGGATGTGCGCGCCATCTGGTGGCCGCGCTTCGAAAACATCGCCTCCTGGTTCATCGCCTGGGAGAGCGCACGGCGCAAAACGATCAAACGGACTTTGACCGAGCGCAAAGGCCTGCTCGACTGGCAGACGCGCGAGGACCGCACCTTCACTCTGTCCGGACGCGCCGACCGGCTCGACGAGTTTCCCGATGGAAGGTTTGCGGTTGTCGATTACAAGACCGGCGTTCTGCCGGGCCATACCGAAGTTCAGGTCGGCATGGCGCCGCAGCTGCCTTTAGAGGCGGCGCTGCTGGCGCACGGAAAGTTCGAAGGCGCGCAGGGTGAGACCTCGCAATATCTCTATGTGCAGCTGACGGGGCGCGGCGACGGCGGCGACGAGAAGCTGATCGTGCTGAAGGAGACGACGCCCGCCGAAGTCGCCGCGGCGGCGCTGACCGATCTCAAGAAGATGATCGACCGGTTTGAGAACGAAGCGACGCCCTATCGCCCCGGCACGCATCCGAAGTTCCGTCGCCGTCCGAACGGCGATTACGATCATCTGGCGCGCTTTGCCGAATGGCTGCTCGCGCCGGACGCGCCGGAGGATTTCTCGTGAGCGCGTTCCGTCCGAGCGAGGAAACCAAAGATCGCCAGCGCCGCGCATCGGACCCGGCGGCTTCCGCCTGGGTGTCGGCGAATGCCGGTTCGGGCAAAACCTATGTCCTGTCGAACCGCGTCGTGCGGCTTCTCCTGCAGGGGCATGAGCCGGCGGGCGTTCTCTGCATCACCTTCACCAAAGCCGCCGCCGCGAATATGGCGAACACGGTGTTCCGCCGCCTCGCCGCCTGGACATCGGCAAGCGATGCCGAACTCGACACTGCGCTGATCGAACTCGGCGAGGCATCGCCCTCATCCGAGGACCGCGCGCGGGCGCGGCGGCTTTTTGCGCGCGCACTCGATACGCCAGGCGGATTGAAGGTTCTGACCATTCACGGCTTCTGCGAAAGCCTCTTGCATCAGTTTCCGTTCGAGGCGGAAGTGCCGGCCGCTTTCACCGTCGTCGATGAGCGCGTGCAAAGCGAACTGGTCGAACAGGCGCGCGCGGATGTTCTCAACCTTGCCGCCGCAGATCCCGAGAGCGCGCTCGGCCATGCACTGACGCGGCTTGTGACATCGACCGCCGATATGACGCTGCAGCGGGTTCTGCGCGAAGTCCTGATGCGCGGCGAGGAACTCGACCGCCTGATGCGGTCGGACGGCGATGCGAACTTTTCCGAAGTTTTTCGGCGGCTCGGACTCGCACTCGGTGAGACCGCAACGCTTACCGAACTCGACGCACTCATTCTCGGAGCGCCGGGCGCGCTCGCCAAGAGGAGCGATATTGTCGAATGGCTGCGCTGGGGCGGCAAGAGCGACGAGAACCTCGCGGCCTGCCTTGCCCGCGCCGGGACTGGCGGCGATGCCGAGACCTGCCGTGCGGCCTATCTCGATGTCTTCCTGACGAAGGAGCGCAATCCGCGTTCGGACAGAGCCTTCGTCACGCGTGCGCTGCGCGACGAGCGCCCCGATCTGTTTGGTCTCCTCATCGGCGAGCGCGAGCGCCTTGCGACGCTCTGGCAGCGGCGCGGCGCCGCCCTGGCGCGCGAGAAAACGGAAAGCCTGCTGCTGCTTGCGGATGCCATCCGCACGCGCTACCGCACGGAAAAAGCGCGGCGCGGCGCGCTCGACTTTGCCGACCTCATCCATGCGGCGGGGCGCCTTCTCACCAATGTCTCGTCCGCTTTCGTGCATTTCAAACTCGATCAGGGCATCGATCATGTTCTGGTCGATGAAGCGCAGGACACTTCGCCCGAACAATGGGCGATCGTTGAGGGCCTCACCTCCGAATTCACCGCCGGCCACGGCGCGCGGGCGAAAACCCGCACCATCTTCGCCGTCGGCGACGAAAAGCAGTCGATCTTCGGATTCCAGGGCGCGGCGCCCGACAGATTTGGCGAAATGCGCACGCATTTCGAGCGAAGGCACCGCGATGCCGAGAAGAACTTTTCCGAAGTCCGGCTGACGCAGAGCTTCCGCACCGCAAAGGATGTGCTCGACGCAGTCGACCACGTATTCGCGACTGATACAGCACGGCGCGGCCTGACCTTTGACGACGAGAAGACGCTGCACGAGACGGCCCGCCCCGACGCGCCGGGACGGGTCGAGATCTGGCCGCTGGAAAAGGCGGAAGCCGGTCCCGACGGCGTGCCCTGGGATGCGCCCTTCGATGAGGTCTCGGCCAAGAACCCGGTCGCCGTGCTGTCGGACAAGATCGCCGAGGCGGTGAAGGACTGGACGCAAGGGCAGAACGCCATTGCGCCCGGCGAAGTTCTCATCCTCGTGCGCCAGCGCGGCCCGCTGTTTGAGGCTTTGCTGCGCAAGCTGAAGGAAAAGGGCCTTCCCGTTGCGGGCGCCGACCGGCTCGATCTCGGCAAGCATATCGCCGTGCTCGACATGCTGGCACTGGCCGATGCCCTTCTCTTCGCCGACAACGATCTGGCGCTGGCGAGCGTGCTGAAAAGCCCGCTGTTCGAACTCGACGACAATGATCTGATTTCGATTGCCGCGCGCCGCCGCGGCAGTCTGCGCAATGCGCTGCGCATCAGCGAGGATGCGCGCCATCGCGCCGCGCACGACAAGCTCGAGCGCTTCGCGCGGCTTGCCGCGCACAAGCGCCCGTTCGATTTTTATGCGCTGGTGCTTGGCGATGGCGGCGGACGCCGCGATTTTCACCGCCGCCTCGGCTTCGAGGTCGATGATGTGCTCGACGAATTTCTGTCCTATGCGCTGAATTACGGCGAGAACGAAACGCCGACGCTTGCGGGTTTCGTGTCGTGGATGCGCGCTGCGCCCGCCATCATCAAGCGCGATCTGGAGACCGGCGGCGGCAATGTCCGCGTCATGACGGTGCACGGCGCAAAGGGGCTTGAAGCCGAGACCGTTGTCCTCGCGGATATCGGCCTTGTGCGCCATGCCAGCAAAGTGCCGCTGATCTTCCCCGTGAAGGAAACCGGCGCAAAAGAAGCCGATGCCGAAATTCCCGTCTGGTCGGCAGGAAAGGACGCCGATCCGCCGCTCGTTTCCGCCGCGCGGCAGGACGAGGCCGCGCGCGAGGCCGGCGAACACAGGCGCTTGCTGTATGTGGCGATGACGCGCGCCAAGGACCGGCTCGTCGTCGCCGGGCATCTGAACGATCCGAAGAAGGATACGGCGCCTCCCGACTCCTGGTACGCGCTGGTGCGCGAAGGACTTGCGGACAAGGCACAGGAAATCGCCGTTGCCGGTTTCGACGAGCCCGTTCTCGTCTATCACCCGACGCCGGGCACGCATGCGCCGAAGACGGCGGAAGCCGCAGCAAAGCCGCCCGCCCCGCCCGCCTGGATTTTCGAGAAGCTGCCGAAGGAAAAACCCGCACCGGAATGGATCGCGCCCTCGCGCGCCGTCGCGCACGACTTCGCAGAAGCCGAAACCTTAAAGCTGGCGATTTCGGCCAAAGAACGCGGCGTGCTGCTGCACCGGCTGATCGAGACTTTGCCGCGCTATGCCGGGACGGAGGCGGACGCCGCGGCGCGCTATCTCACCAACATCGCTCCGGACCTGCCGGACAGCGAACGCACCGCACTGGCGGGCGAAGCGCTCGCCGTTCTGAAAGAGCCTGCCATCGCCGCCCTCCTCTCGGCGCCCGGCCGCAGCGAAGTGCCCGTCGCAGGCGAGATCGCCCGCCCCGGCCGCGCACCGCTCTTCGTTTCGGGCCAGGTCGACCGGCTGATCGTCACGGCGGACCGGGTGACTGTGCTCGACTTCAAGAGCGACCGGCCGGCGCCGAATAAAGCACCCGAAGGTTACATCACCCAGCTGGCGCTCTACCGGGCGCTGCTCCGCCGGATTTTCTCTGGCAAAACAATAGATTGCGCCCTGGTCTGGACCGCCGGGCCGAAATTGGAGCCGATCCCGCAAGAGGCGCTCGATGTGGCTCTGGAACGCGTCCTTGGCATGGCTCCGCTTCCTTGACCCTGAGGGGGCCGCTTCCTACCTTCCGGTCACGCTTTTCGATTCCCGAACCCAGAGGTTCCAATGGCCACCGTCAAAGTCACCGATTCCAGCTTCGAAGCTGACGTCCTCAAATCCGACATCCCCGTCGTCGTTGATTTCTGGGCGGAATGGTGCGGGCCGTGCCGCATGATCGGACCGGCGCTCGAAGAGCTGTCCGGCGAATATGCCGGCAAGGTCAAGATTGTGAAGGTCAATGTCGACGAGAACCAGGAAGTCGCCGGCAAGCTCGGCATCCGCTCGATCCCGGCGCTGAAGCTGTTCAAGAACGGCGAGCAGGTATCTGAGATGGTCGGCGCCGCGCCAAAGGCGCGCCTGCAGCAGTGGATCGACAGCGCCGTCTGATCGCGCTCATCCCGGAATGACAAAGGCCCGCGCAAGCGGGCCTTTTTGTTTGGTCTACAAGTCCCCTCTTAAAAAGACTTGGCGGCGGTATGAACCAGTGGCTACGCTCGGGACATGACTGAAGATGACGATGAGATAGTCGCCGAGATCGACCCGACCCCGATAGAAATTTCATTCGCCGAGTTCCTTGAGACTGTCCCACCAGGCCAGTCACGGAAGGTAAAAGACCTATTCGGCCACGAAGCCACAGGTAAGCTATCGCAAACAGCCTACCGAGTGCGCGCACCACAGCTACGCCTTCACTGCGAAAACGCAGACTGCAATGGCGTACGTACGTTCCGGATTTTTTTCGGCGATCGAGATGTCCCTGATCTTGTAAAGTCGAAGTCCACGTTTCTAACATATCAGTGTTCTGACTGCCGCCGCACGATAAAGACCTATTCGATTAGGGCGACAGCCGATGAGGTAGGAGAAGCTGCCGGCGAGTGTTTCAAGTTCGGCGAGCGTCCTGCCTTTGGCACTCCAACTCCATCCCGCCTTCTTCGCCTACTCGGCAAAGCCGATGCCGACCTTTTCTTAAAAGGCCGCCGCAGCGAATTGGCGGGGTTGGGCATCGGAGCCTTTGGCTATTATCGCCGTGTCGTCGAAAATCAGAAGGGCGCTATCCTCGACGCGGTCATCAGCGTAGCGAAATTGGTCGGAGCAAAGTCGAGCGTTATTTCCGCGCTTGAATCTGCCAAGGAAGAAAAGCAGTTCGCCAAAGCCGTCGAATTGGTGAAGGACGCCATTCCTGAGAGCTTGCTTATCAACGGCCACAACCCGCTAACCTTGCTGCATCGCGCCCTGAGTGGAGGGCTCCACAACGAAAGCGACGAGATCTGCCTTGGAGCGGCTCAGGATATCCGCATCGTATTGGTGGCGCTTGCCGAACGACTCGGCCAAGCGCTCAAGGACGAGGAAGAGCTCAACAATGCGGTAAACCGGCTTATGAATCCGCCTAAACGCAAAAACGAAGCAGAGGATTAGCCTCACGCCGGAGGCGTGCCGTTCTTGTCGAGGACTTCGCCGGCAAGATAGAGCGAGCCGGCGATGAGGACGCGCGGCGCAAGTTCGCCATGCTCGACGCCGATGGAGCGCAAGGCGCTTTCGAGCGATTTGTGGGCGCGGGCGGGAAGTCCGGCATTCTCCGCCGAGACCGCGACGTCTTCCGGCGACAGGCCTGCATCGCTCATGACGATCGGCACCGTATGGACGGCGGCGGCAAGGCCGCGGAAGGGTTCGAAGAAGCCGTCCGAATCTTTTGTGTTGAGAATGCCGGAGATGAGGACCAGAGGCCGCGCGACGCGTTCTTCGAGATCGCCCATGGTTTCGGCGACGACGCGCGCGCCGGCGGGATTGTGCCCGCCATCGAGCCAGAGTTCAGATTCCGGCGGCAGCATATCCAGGAGTTTTCCGCGCGTGATGCGCTGCAGGCGCGCCGGCCAATCGGCATTCTGCACGCCCGCATCGATATGCGCCGGCGTGATCCCGAGCTGCGGCAGCGCGCGCAGAGCCGCAATCGCCGTTCCGGCATTTTCGAACTGATGGCGGCCGGGCAGACGCGGCGGCGGAATATCGAGAAGGCCATTTTCGTCTTCGAATACGAGACGCCCGCGCTCCTCGCGCGCCTGCCAGTCCTGCATGGAAATGTGCAGCGGCCCGGCGCGCACGCGCGCCGCGCAGGCCTCGATGACATCGCGCACGGAATCGAGCTGCTGCGAGACGATGGCAGGCACGCCCTTCTTGAGAATGCCGGCCTTCTCAATGGCGATCTCTTCAACGGTGTCGCCCAGAAATTTCGTGTGATCGACCGAGACCGGCGTGATGATCGAGGCGAGTGGCCGCTCGACGACATTCGTCGCATCGAGCCGCCCGCCGAGCCCGACTTCCAAAATCAGCACATCCGCAGGATGGCGCGCGAACAGAAGGAAGGCCGCGGCCGTCGTGATTTCGAACTGGGTGATCGGCGCGCCGTCATTGACACGCTCGGCTTCCATCAGCGCGTCGACCAAAGCCGCCTCGTCGACCAGCGTTCCGGCGAGGCGGATGCGCTCATGAAAACGTACGAGATGCGGCGAGGTGTAGACGTGAACGCTTTTTCCGGCGGCTTCCAGCATGGCGCGCAGGAAAGCGACGGTCGAGCCTTTGCCGTTGGTGCCCGCAACATGCAGGACAGGCGGCACGGATTTTTCGGGATGGCCGAGCGCTGCGAGCAGCCGCTCCATGCGGCCGAGCGACAGATCGATCTCGCGCAGATGCAGTTTCAGAAAACGCGCGAGTATGGTGCCGCTATCGTCCATTACTTCGACCTCATCCTGAGGAGGCGCGAAGCGCCGTCTCGAAGGATGGCGGGCGGACGCTGAGTGTGCGGCCCATGGTTCGAGACGCGCGGCTGCGCCGCGCTCCTCACCATGAGGACAGAGAATTTCATCACTCCGCCGCGGCGGCCGTCTCCGGCGGCAGGATCTCGCCCTGCACCACGACCGGAACCGTCGCAGCAGCGGGAGCCTTCGTCATGATGCGGCAGAGACGCGACAGCGTCTGGCGCAGCTCGTGGCGATGGACGACGAGATCGACCATGCCATGCGCCTTCAGATATTCGGAGCGCTGGAAGCCCTCGGGGAGCTTTTCGCGAATGGTCTGCTCGATGACGCGCGGGCCGGCAAAGCCGATGAGCGCGCCGGGTTCGGCGATATGGACATCGCCGAGCATGGCATAGGACGCCGTGACGCCGCCCGTGGTCGGGTTCGTCAGTACGACGATATAGGGCTTCTTGGCTTCGCGGAGCTGCTGCACCGCAACGGTGACGCGCGGCATCTGCATCAGCGACAGGATGCCTTCCTGCATGCGCGCACCGCCGGAGGCCGCGAACAGGATGAAGGGCGAGCCGCGGCGCGCGGCTTCTTCGAGGCCGGCGATCAGGGCTTCGCCCGCCGCCATGCCGAGCGAGCCGCCCATGAAATCGAAATCCTGGACGCCGATGACGACTTCAAGTCCGTCGAGATCGCCGGTCGCAACGCGCACGGCATCCTTGAACGAGGTCTTGGTGCGCGCATCGCGCAGACGATCGGCGTATTTCTTTTCGTCACGGAATTTCAGCGGATCGGCAACGACGTCGCGGAACGCGATCTCATCCCATTCGCCATTGTCGAACATATGCTTCAGGCGCTGGGTCGAGCCCATGCGCATGTGATAGCCCGAACCGGGAATGACCCAGAGATTGGCTTCCACGTCTTTATGAAAAACGAGCTGTCCGGACTCAGGGCATTTGATCCAGAGATTTTCCGGAACTTCCTTGCGCGAGAGCAGCGCCTTGATGCCCGGACGGACAACGTTCGTAATCCAGTTCATTACCTTCGGCGCCTCCCAGGCGCAGTCTTCATTTTATTCGGCGGCGACCGGTCTTCCCGACCTTACGCCCGCGGCCAATTCGCGGACCAGCTTGGTGACGGAGCTTACCGTCTTTTCCGTGGCACGGGCCTCTTTATCGAGGCTCAGCCTTACCGTTTCGACAAGCGCGGAGCCGACGACCACGCCGTCCGCCCCTTCGGCCACCGCCCGGGCATGATCGGCGGTTTTGACGCCAAACCCGACCGCTACCGGTAATGTGGTGTGCCGCTTGATACGCGCAACTGCCTGCGAGACCGCATTAAAATCCGGCGTGGCCGCGCCGGTAATGCCGGTCACCGAGACATAATACACAAATCCGGACGTGTTTTCGAGGACTGCCGGCAGGCGTTTGTCGTCGGTGGTGGGGGTTGCCAACCGGATAAAGTTAAGACCGGCCTTGATGGCCGGGAGGCACAGCTCGGCATCCTCTTCCGGCGGCAGATCCACGACGATGAGGCCATCGACGCCGGCGGCATTGGCGTCTTTGAGGAACGCATCGACGCCGTAAATATAGATCGGGTTGTAATAACCCATGAGGACGAGCGGCGTGTCCTTATCGGTCTTGCGGAATTCGGCGACGAGACCGAGCGTCTTCTTCAGCGTCTGTCCGGCTTTCAGCGCGCGCAGGCCCGCGGCCTGGATCGGCGGACCATCGGCCATCGGATCGGAGAACGGCATTCCGAGTTCGATGAGATCGGCACCGGCTTCCGGCAGCGCTTTCAAAATCTCGAGCGATGACTCGTAGCCCGGATCGCCGCCCATGACGAAGGTGACGAGCGCGGCGCGGCCTTCCGCCTTCACCGCGGCAAAGCGGGTTTCAATGCGCGTGCTCACAGGCTGGTCCCCATAATTTCGGCAACCTGCGGCACGTCCTTGTCACCGCGTCCCGACAGATTGACGACCATCAGGTGGTCCTTCGGCTTTTTCGGCGCGAGCTCTTTCACCTTGGCGAGCGCATGGGCGCTTTCAAGCGCCGGAATGATGCCCTCCAATTTTGAGAGCGTGCCGAACGCCTCGAGCGCTTCCTCGTCGGTGCAGGTCAGATATTTGGCGCGGCCGGTATCGGCGAGCCAGGAATGTTCGGGACCGATGCCGGGATAATCGAGACCGGCCGAAATCGAATGGCCCTCTTCGATCTGCCCGTCCTGGTTCATCAACAGGTAGGTACGATTGCCGTGCAGCACACCCGGGCGTCCGCCATTGATCGAGGCGGCGTGCAGCTTGTCGAGCCCGTGGCCCGCAGCTTCGACGCCGTAGATCTCGACCGACGGATCGTCGAGGAAGGGATGGAAGAGACCCATCGCGTTCGAGCCGCCGCCGACACAGGCGATCAAGCTATCCGGCAGGCGGCCCTCAAGCTCCTGCATCTGCTCGCGCGTTTCGCGGCCGATGATCGACTGGAAGTCGCGCACCATGGCCGGATAGGGATGCGGGCCCGCGACCGTGCCGATGCAATAGAAAGTGTTGTGAACGTTGGTCACCCAATCGCGCAACGCCTCGTTCATCGCGTCTTTCAGCGTTTTTGCGCCAGACTGCACGGGCACGACGGTCGCGCCGAGCATTTTCATGCGGAAGACGTTCGGCGCCTGACGGGCGACATCGACCGCGCCCATATAGACGACGCATTCGAGACCGAAGCGCGCGCAGAGCGTTGCCGTCGCAACGCCGTGCTGGCCGGCTCCCGTTTCGGCGATGATGCGGGGCTTCTTCATGCGGCGCGCCAGCATGATCTGGCCCAGCACATTGTTCACTTTGTGCGAGCCGGTGTGGTTCAGCTCTTCGCGCTTCAGATAAATCTTGGCACCGCCGAAATGCTCCGTGAGACGCTCGGCGAAATAGAGCGGCGAGGGACGGCCGACATAATGCTTCAGATGGCCGTCCATCTCCTTGAAATAGGACGGGTCCTTCTTGGCTTCCTCATAGGCCTCTTCGAGCGCCAGAATATTCGGCATCAGCGTCTCGGCGACAAAGCGTCCGCCGTAAATGCCGAAATGGCCGCTGTCATCCGGGCCGGAGCGGAAGGAATTGGGTCGATCGTTCACAACTTCACCTTCTCGCGCGCCACAGTGCGCACCGCCTGAATAAACGCCCGGATCTTGCCGATGTCCTTGATGCCCGGTGCGCTTTCGACCCCGGACGATACATCGACCGCCGACGCATGAGTCAGCCTAATCGCATCCGCCACATTATCGGGGGTGAGCCCCCCGGAAAGCATGAAGCCGAGTTCCGGGTCAAGATCGCGCAGGATCGACCAGTCGAAGACCTGCCCATGGCCGCCCGGCCGCTCGGCGCCCTTGGGGGGCCGGGCGTCGAACAGGATGCGGTTGGTGATCGACAGATAGACGGCCAGAGCCCCAAGATCCTCGGTGGAGGACACCGGAATGGCCTTCCAGATTTCGGCCTCGCCCCAGCGGGCGTGGAAAAAATTGAGGACGGCCGGGCTTTCGGAGCCGTGAAACTGGATGGCGTCGGGCTTCACGACGCTCATGATCTCGTCGAGCCTCTCGGAAGACGGATCGACGACGAGGGCGACGGTCGTGGCGCTGCCCCTCGCATGGCGGACAAGGGCCGCCCCCTGCTCCAGGCCGATATTGCGCGGGCTCTTGTCGAAAAAGACGAAGCCCACATGATCGGCACCCGCGTCCAGCGCGGCGTCGAGGGTCTCGATGGTGGAGAGCCCGCAGATTTTGACTTCGGTCGACATGGGGAGTGAGTAGCGGTCTCGGGGGCCGAGGTCGAGTCGGCGTTTCTCCCTCTCCCCGCCTGCGGGGAGAGGGTCGGGGTGAGGGGGAAAGGCCAAGCTTTCCAACGCCCCTCACCCGGCACTACGTGCCGACCTCTCCCCGAGCCAAGTCGGGTCTACCCGTACTTGGCCTCTAAAACTCTGAACTCGAAAACATTCGAGTTCAGGCGGGGAGAGGTGAACTAGCGGCCTTCCCCCATATAGGGAGCCGGCAGGCTGCCCGAAGACGGGACCTGCGCCCGGCGCAGATCGGCCGCTTCCTGTTCGAGGCGGCGGACCTCATGGCGGTTATGGCGGGCTTCGCGGCGATGACGCCGCTGCGAGATCCAGTCCGCGGCGCCGCCGACAACGACGCCGACCATCAGCGCGAGGATGATGACGAGGAACAGCGGCAGGTCGACCGACCAGGCTGGATCGCCGGGCGAGAACGGATCAAGCGAAAGGGTGACCGGCGTTCGGTTCGCCAGCGCGAAAATGAGGAGGATTCCAGCCACGGGGATCACCACGATGGCCGTCAGCAGTTTGCGCAACTAAACCTCCGGCGTCCGGACTTCTCCGGATCAGCCCTGGCCGTTCTTGTTGAGCCGGGCCCGCATTTCCTTGCCGCTCTTGAAGAACGGCACTGACTTCTGCGCCACCGAAACGCGCTCGCCGGTGCGAGGGTTGCGACCCTCGCGCGCCGGGCGGCTCTTGACCGAGAACGCACCGAAGCCGCGAAGCTCGACCCGGTCTCCGCGCGCGAGCGCCTCGGAGATCGCGTCCAAAATCGCGTTGACGACGTTCTCGACGTCACGCTGGTACAGATGGGGGTTTGCCGTAGCTACCCGTCCGACGAGTTCCGATTTGATCACGTTGCCTACCCTAAGTCTAAGTGTCTTATGCACTTTTTACTGTTGCAACGAAGGGTGCCAGATAGCAAGAAGCCCGTCAAGCGCGTGTAGATCGAGGTTGGATACCCCTCCTGCACGAATTTGCGCCGCAAAGGCCGGCAGCCCGACCGCCTCGACGAGCCCCGCGGCCATGCCGCGGGCAAGGCCGAGCTCCGAAAGAGAACCCTCTTCGGCCTTCCAATCGCGTATGGGCAAATCGGCGGAAACATTCTTTTGCGCAGCAAGCCAGGCGCGCGCTTCCTCCTCGCCGCCGATCTGATCGATGAGGCCGAGATCAAGCGCCTGACGTCCGGTAAAGGCGCGGCCGTCGGACACCTGATCGAGTTTTGCACCCGTAATATTACGGCGTTCGGAGACGAGCGCCTTGAACCAGGCGAAGCTGTCCATGATGAGGCTTTCGAGCGCCGCGCGTTCCTGCGGCGTCGTCGGCTTGAACATATCGGGCGCAGCTTTCAGCGGCGCGGATTTTACCGACTCCACCTTCACGCCGATATTGCTCATCAGTCCGGACAAATCCGGATATTGCGCGAGCACGCCGATCGAGCCCGTCAGCGAGGTTTTACGCGCGATGATGCGATCGGTTGCAAGCGCTGCAATGTAACCGCCCGATGCTGCGACCGAGCCTACCACCGCAACAACGGGACGCGTCTCCGCAATCTTACGGATATCGCCGTACAATTCTTCGGACGCGGTGACACCGCCGCCGGGGCTGTCGATTTCGAGCAGCACCGCTTTCGCGCCGCTCTTGCCGATGGCCTCGAACATTTTCTGGCGCGCGTCGGAGCCGAAGATGACGCCGTTGAGATTGACGCGCGCGACATGCGGCGAATTTTTCCCCGGCGCAAATCCCGAGAGACGGTAACCGAGTACGACGACGACGAGCGCCGCGAGGACGAGCGCCGCAATGCGCCAGAAACCGAGACGGCGGCGCAGACGCCGTCTTTCGACAACACCGTTCACATCGAGGGTCATGAAGCTCTCCGGTTGCAGCGCAGTCTAAAAGCAAACGGCCCGCCGGGGAAATCCCCGGCGGGCCGCTGGTCAGCAAAAGCTGAACGTTTTGATTAGTCTTCGCTCTTATCGTCCGAACGCTGCTTGAGCGCGGCGCCGAGAATGTCGCCGAGCGAAGCGCCGGAGTCGGACGAACCGTACTTCTCCATGGCTTCCTTCTCCTGCGCGACTTCCTGCGCCTTGATCGACAGACCGATCTTGCCGGTCTTCTTGTCGGCGGAGGTGACGCGCGCATCGACCTTCTGGCCGACCGAGAAGCGCTCGGGGCGCTGATCGTTGCGGTCGCGGGCGAGATCGGCACGGCGGATGTAAGCGCTGGCGCCGCCATCCACGAGCTTCACTTCGAGGCCGCCGTCCTGAACTTCGACGACTTCAACTGTCACGACAGCGTTCTTCTTCAGCTCGCCGCCGCCGGCAGCCGCCGAGGACGAAACCGGATTGCCGCCGAGCTGCTTGATGCCGAGCGAGATGCGCTCCTTCTCGACGTCGACGTCGAGAACGACCGCTTTGACCATATCGCCCTTCTTATAGTCCTCGATCGCGACTTCGCCCGGACGGTTCCAGTCGAGGTCGGAGAGATGGACCATGCCGTCGACATCGCCGTCGAGACCGAGGAACAGGCCGAATTCGGTCTTGTTCTTGACCTCGCCTTCGACCTCGGTGCCCTGCTTGTACTTCTCGGCGAAAGCTTCCCACGGATTCTGCAGGGTCTGCTTGAGACCGAGCGAAATGCGGCGCTTGGAGCTGTCGACTTCGAGCACCTGCACTTCGACTTCCTGCGAGGAGGAGACGATCTTGCCGGGGTGCACGTTCTTTTTGGTCCACGACATTTCGGAAACGTGGATCAGGCCTTCGATGCCCGGCTCCAGTTCGACGAACGCGCCGTAGTCGGTGATGTTGGTGACGCGGCCCGAGAAGCGCGTACCGACAGGGTATTTCGCTTCGATGCCTTCCCACGGATCGGCGAGCAGCTGCTTCATGCCGAGCGAGATGCGGTGCGTCTCGTGATTGATCTTGATGATCTTCACCTTCACCGTCTGGCCGATGTTCAGAACTTCGGTCGGATGGTTGACGCGGCGCCATGCAATGTCGGTGACGTGCAGCAGGCCGTCGATGCCGCCGAGGTCAACGAACGCACCGTAATCGGTGATGTTCTTGACGACGCCATCGATGACCTGACCCTCTTCGAGGTTCTGCACAAGTTCCTGACGCTGTTCGGCACGCGTCTCTTCGAGCACCGTGCGGCGCGAGACGACGATGTTGCCGCGGCGGCGATCCATTTTCAGGATCTGGAAGGGCTGCGGCATGTTCATCAGCGGACCGACATCGCGCACCGGGCGGATATCGACCTGGCTGCGCGGCAGGAAGGCCACGGCACCGTCGAGATCGACCGTGTAGCCGCCCTTGACCTGGTTGAAGATGACGCCTTCGACCTTCTCATTCTTGTTGAAAGCTTCTTCGAGCTTGACCCAGCTCTCTTCACGGCGGGCCTTGTCGCGGGAGATGACGGCTTCGCCGAGCGCGTTTTCGATGCGCTCGAGATAGACCTCAACTTCGTCGCCGACCTTCAGGCCGTGCTCGCGGCCGTGGCCGCCAAATTCGCGGAGCGCAACGCGCCCTTCGGTCTTGAGCCCCACATCGATGACCGCGACATCCTTTTCGATGGCGGTGACGGTGCCCTTGATGACGGAGCCTTCAGCCAGATCCTGTTCGGCGAAGCTCTGTTCGAGGAGGGCCGCGAAATCTTCGCGGGACGGGGCGGAGTCCTTTTTGGACTTGGTGGCGGTAGCAGTCGCGTTCATGTGGTGTCGTATTCCTCAGCAGCCGGCGGTTCGTGTTGCGTTGCATCCATGATCTGCCGAAAAACATGACCTTGGTCCTGATAACAGGACCCGGGCCGGCGCTCGGAAGGCGGATCGGGACGCGTGAATGTTCCGAAGTCTTAGAGACTTAGAAGTCTTGGGGCTTAATGGAGCCCGTCAGCTTGTCGCGGCGTCGACAATGGCAACAGCCGCCCGGAACGCCGCGTCTATATCCATTTTAGTGGTATCGAGCAAGGCTGCGTCCTCAGCCTGCCTCAGAGGGGAAACCGCCCTATTGGTGTCCCGCTCGTCCCGGGCCCGGATATCGGCCAGAACCTCGTCAAAAGTGATGGGATCGCCCCTCGAGGCCAGTTCCTTGAACCGGCGGTTGGCCCGCTCTTCGGCCGAGGCGGTGACAAACAGCTTGGCATCGGCATCCGGGCAGATAACCGTGCCGATATCGCGCCCGTCGAGCACGGCCCCCTCGGGCCGGGCGGCAAAGGCCCGCTGCAGCTGGACAAGGGCGGCCCGGACCCCCGGAAAGGCCGCAACTTTGGAGGCCGCAGCCCCCATTTCGGCGCCCCGGAGGGTCTCGTCGTCCAGCGTCTCGACATCGAGCTTGCGGGCGGCGATGGCCGCCTCCGCCTCGTCGGTCAGCGGCTTGCCGGCCTGAATGAGCTGATAGGCGACGGCGCGGTAGAGCAGCCCGGTATCGAGATGGGCGAGGCCATAATGCCTGGCGATGCGCTTGCCGAGCGTGCCCTTGCCGGAGGCCGCCGGCCCGTCGATCGCAACGATCATGACGGCAGGATCTCGGCGCCGAGCGCCGCCATCAGCGGCACGAAGGTCGGGAAGCTGGTCGCGATCATCGTGCCGTCATCGACGCCGACGGGGCTTTGCGAGGCCAGGCCCATCACAAGGAAGCTCATGGCGATGCGATGGTCGAGATGGGTCGCAACCTCACCTCCGCCGCGGACCGCGCCGCCATGGACGATGAGATCATCGCCCTCGATCTGCGCATCCACGCCATTGGCGATCAGCCCGGCATGAACGGCGGCGAGGCGGTCGCTTTCCTTGACGCGCAGTTCGGAGAGGCCGCGCATGCGCGTCGTGCCCTTGGCAAAGGAGGCGGCGACGGCGAGCACCGGGAATTCGTCGATCATCGACGGGGCGCGGTCGGCCGGCACATCGACGCCGCGCAGATCGGAGGCGGTGACGCGCAGATCGGTGACGCTTTCGCCGCCTTCGGTGCGGCGATTGGTGAATTCGATATTGGCGCCCATTTCGAGCAGCGTCGTCACGAGCCCGGTGCGCAGCGGATTGTCCATCACGCCTTCGATGACGATGTCGGAGCCGGGCACGATCAGCGCGGCGACCAAAGGAAACGCCGCCGAGGACGGATCGGCCGGAACGATCACTTTATTGGGATGAAGTTCCGGGCGGCCCTTGAGCGTGATCTTGCGCCCGTGCTGGCCATGCGGCTCGACTTTGATGTCGGCGCCGAAATGGGCGAGCATTTTTTCGGTGTGATCGCGCGTTGCTTCCTTTTCGATCACCGTGGTCGTGCCGGGCGAATTCAGCGCGGCGAACAGGACGGCCGATTTCACCTGCGCCGAGGCGACGGGTGTTTCATATGAAACCGGGATCGGATCCGAGGCGCCGGCAAGCTTCAGCGGCAGGCGGCCGCCTTCGGCCTGCTCGACGACTTCGGCGCCCATTTTCACCAGGGGATCGAGCACCCGGCGCATCGGACGCTTCCTCAGCGAGGCATCGCCGTCAAAGGTCGCGGTGATGCCGTGGCCGGCAACAACCCCCATCATCAGGCGCGAGCCGGTCCCGGCATTGCCGAAATCGAGCACGCCCTTGGGCGGCAGGAGAGAGCCGATGCCGGTGCCCGCGACCCGCCAGGCGCCCGTGCCGACCCGCTCCACTTTGGCCCCGAGCAGGGTGCAGGCGCGGCCGGTGGCCAGAACGTCCTCGCCCTCGAGAAGCCCCTCGATCTCGGTCGTGCCGCGGGTCAGAAGGCCGAATATCAGCGCCCGGTGGGAGATCGACTTATCCCCCGGCACCCGGACGCGGCCTTTCAGGCCGGCGGCACGGTGCCCGATAAGGGGCGCGGGATTGTGGCTGTGCGACAAGGTTCGGCCGGGTCTTTAATGATTTCTGAAAGCGGCCCGCCTCTAGCACAGCATGGGCCTTGCCGCCATGCCTTCACCCCTCTACTTGACAGTCCCAGGCGGGCGCGTCAGGAAGCGCGCCAATCATCAATCAGCGGTGGACTTTCCGTGGCCAAAGCAGAACTCGGAACCAAGCGCGTCTGTCCGACGACGGGGCGCAAATTCTACGATTTGAACAAAGACCCGATCATCTCGCCCTATACGGGCATGGTGGTCCCGGTCGCGCCGGTGGTCGCAAGCCGCGCCTCCCGCGCCGAACCCAAGGCGGCAGTTCCCGTCCCGGCCGAAGAGGTCGTGGCCGAGGAGGAAGTCGAGGTCATCAGCCTCGATGAGGCCGACGAGGAAGAAACGACGACCGGCAAGAAGGAAGCCGCCGACGATATCGATGTCGTCGATGAAGAAATTCCGGATGCCGACGACGACGACGACACCTTCCTCGAAGAAGACGAGGATGACGAGGTCGACGCCGCAGAACTCATCGACGGCGAACTGCCCGGTGAGGAAGAAGCTTGAGGTAACCGCTCTTTTGTGGTCTTAGACGCGTCCGCTTCGGGCCGCTTCGGCCCGGGGCGCCCTGCCGGCAATCCCAATTGCCGGCAGCAATGGAATGGGGTCATAGCTCAGTTGGGAGAGCGCTTGAATGGCATTCAAGAGGTCGGCGGTTCGATTCCGCCTGGCTCCACCATTTCTCCAAAATCTTCAGGACGAGATCGTCCGCCGCGGCGGCGTTGAAGGCGCAGAACGTACAGCCTCGACGCTGGGCTTGCGCCGGATTAACGTCGGCGCCCAGCGCAACTCGGCACACATATAATCTTGTCCGATCCGACACGCATGACGGCCATCCCGCCTCGGAGCGCCTCCGGCTCTTCATCCGCGCCATCGCGCGATGTCCTCACAAAGGCCGCCGAAGTCGGCCGGCGGGACATTCAATCCGCACTTAATTTTCTGGCGCAGTTCGGCGGCCCTCCGGCGCAGGCCGCCGGCAATATTCTCCTGGCCAATCATTTTCTGCAGAGTGAGGAGAGATGGCTGCATCATCTCAATCTCTATCTGCATCCTTACGGAATATCGCCGATCGAATTGAAAGGGCCGAAGCGGGATAGATTTTTCCGGCTTCATTCGACGCCGCCCAACTATGTCGAGGACGGGCCGCTCGTCAGCATCATCATGCCGGCATTCAATGCCGAGGAAACCGTCGAAACCGCGCTTCGCTCGCTGCTCGCGCAATCGTGGCGAAACATCGAAATCATCGTCATAGATGACAAAAGCTCCGACAGGACGAACCAGATCGTCAAGACTCTGGCGAAGCAAGACGGACGCATTCGCGTGTTCCGCAATCCCGCAAATATCGGCCCGTACGGATCCCGAAACCTTGCGGTGACTCAAAGCCACGGGATGTTCATCACCACCCACGATGCCGACGACTGGGCCCATCCCCAGCGCATCGAGATGCAGGTTTCGGCGATCCGCGACCATCAGCTGGCAGGCGTCGTGATGCGCGCCATACGCATGACGAAGAAGGGCGAGTTTTCGCAACTCGGAAACGACGGCACTCCGGAATCCCATGACGGCGTGCTGAAGACGAGCCACGTCTCGGCGATGTTCCTCAAAGAAGATTTCGATAAAAGACTCGGTTCCTGGGACACCGTCCGATTCGCCGCCGACAGCGAGCTTCTGAGCCGAAGCAAGATCGCTTTCGGGGAGCGCTTCGCCGAGTTCGCCAAGCCGACGCTCATCTATTTCGACAACCCGACGAGCCTGACGAACAATCCGCGGTCCGGCTTCATCAATGGCGCCCTGTCACCGGTACGGCTGAAATACCGCCAGCACTGGAGCGCGTGGCACGACGCGCTCGATACGTCCAAAGACACTTACATGCCCTTCCCGCAGCAAAATCGCCCGTTCGAGGCCCCGGATGCGATGAAGGTGCCGGCCGAAAACGTCGAGCAGTGCCGCGCCAAATTCGACGGTTCGGCCTGACGCCCGCCTGCCGCTGCCTGTAGCGCGAACCATCCCCCGCCGTGTAAGCTTGGTGTGCATGACACCAGATGAAATCAGACTCGTCCGACAGACCTCGGACGTCATTCTCGGCAGCTCCGGCTTTGCCGATTTCTTTTACGACCGGCTGTTTGCCCGCGCGCCCGAAACGCGCGCCCTGTTCCGCAGCGATATGCAGGAGCAGAAAATGAAGTTCATGAACATGATCGCAACCTTGGTCGGCTCGCTCGACCGGCCGGACGTCTTCGCCGGGGTGCCGCGCCATCTCGGCTCGCGGCATGCAAATTACGGCGTTATCTCTGATCACTATGGGCCGGTGGGCGAAGCTTTGATCGAGGCGCTCGAAACCGAACTCGCAGCGCGCTTTACACCCGATGTCCGCGCCGCCTGGATTTCGCTCTATGGCGAAGTCAGCACCGCGATGACGCGCGGCGCGGCTTAGGGCGCCCGGCGTACATACGCAACTTTTTGGCCCATCGGCCTGAAACCGGCCGCTCCTGGGGCCAAAAAACAGCGAAATCCGCCGAAGATCCAGGGTTGCAGACGGGCGAGGACGCCTCCCCGGGGGGACGCTTGCGATAGCCCGCCCCACCCCCCATCTATGCCTCAAGCGAGACGCCTCTTTCCGGGTCCGCGTCAAAAAAGCCGCTTCCGAGGAGGGCTTTAGCGAATGTCACGTCCGGCGCTTTCGAGCCCCCTTCTTCTGGGTTTCGAGAACATCGAGCGCATGCTCGATCGTTTGGCCAAGGGCGGTGACGGCTACCCTCCGTATAATGTGGAACGGTTTGCTGCGTCCGGGGACGAACCCGAAAGGCTGCGTATAACTTTAGCCGTAGCCGGGTTTACCGCCGAGCAACTTGGCGTGACTCTTGAAGAGGGAAAACTCGTGATCCGCGGGCGTCAAACGGAAGAGACCGAGCGTATCTTCCTGCATCGCGGAATTGCGGCGCGCCAGTTCCAGCGCGTCTTTGTTCTGGCCGAGGGCATGGAGGTGCTTGCCGCCGATCTGTCCAATGGCCTGTTGACCGTCGATCTTGTCCGGCCCCAGGCTGTGCCTGTAGTCCGCAGAATCGACATTGCGGCCCGCCCGTAAGCGGGCCAGAGAGGTTGAGTTGAGATGATCCACAAGGTCGAAAACGCTGCCGCCGAGCGCTTCATCACGGCGGAACAGCTCGCGGGTCTGGGCGGCGGCAAGATCGCTTACGTCAAGACCATGCAGTCGGACGAGATCAACCGCCTGTTTCCTGAGGCGCCTGACCTTGCGCCCGGTGTCGAACTTTTCGCGCTGCTCGGCGCGGACGGCACGCCCATTCTCCTGACCGACTCCAAAGAGGCGGCGATTGCCAATGCCTGGGAGAACGAGCTCGAAACGGTGAGCCTGCACTGATGTATATACACGGCGAGGGCCTCAGCCCTCGCCGAGAAGCCGGCCGACGACTTTGGCCGTGTAATCCACCATGGGCACCACGCGCGCATAATTGAGACGCGTCGGACCGATGACGCCGACAACGCCGACAATGTTCTGACGCCCGTCGCGGAAGGGCGCCGCAATCATCGACGAGCCGGACAGCGAGAACAATTTGTTCTCCGAGCCGATGAAAATGCGAACGCCGTCCGCCGTCTCGGCGCGGCCGAGCAATTCGATCACTTCCTTTTTACCCTCAAGATCGTCGAGCAAAAGACGCACGCGCTCGAGATCCTCGATCGCTTTCAGATCCTCGAGAAGATTTGCCTGACCGCGCACGATCAATCTTCGATCCGCGCCCTCGCCCGCACCCCAGCTCGCAAGCCCTGCGTCGACAAGCGACGCGGTAATGGAATCGAGTTCGCCGCGCGCCGTTTCACGCGCATGCTCGATATCGGCGCGCACTTCGAGCAGCGTTCGGCCGCGAATACGTGCGTTGAGAAAATTCGTGGCTTCCGTCAGCGCCGAGGCCGGCAATCCGACCGGCAGCGGCACGATGCGGTTTTCGACCGAGCCATCCTCGCCGACGAGGACGACAAGCGCGCGCCGCGGCTCAAGCTGCACGAATTCGATATGTTTGAGCCGTGCGTCCTGCTTGGAGGCGAGCACGACGCCCGCGCCGCGCGACAGACCGGAGAGAAGCTGCGAGGCCTGGCCCAAAACATCGTCCATCGAACGGCCGATGCCGGCGCCCGCGACTTTGGCTTCGATGGTGCGGCGCTCGGCTTCCGACACTTCGCCGATCTCAAGCATCGCATCGACGAAGAACCGCAGACCGAGTTCGGTCGGCAGGCGGCCGGCGGAGGTGTGCGGCGCCTGGATCAGCCCGAGCCCTTCGAGATCGGCCATGACATTGCGGACCGAGGCCGGCGACAGCGGCGCGGTGAGGAACCGCGAAATATTGCGCGAGCCGACAGGCTCGCCGGTCGCGAGGTAACTGTCGACGATCTGGCGGAATATTTCCCGCGACCGTTCATTGAGCTGGGGCAGGCCGAAGCCGGTATCCAGTGGGGGTACGCGTGGGGTCACGATCCGAATGTCATGCGCTTGGGGTTTCCGATCAAGCCTTGGGAAACCCTGTCCTGTACGGCCAGTTGTGCGGGGAGGCCCGGCATGCGAACATTTACCTATGTCGGCCGGGGGGCCGGCGTTTGAGACCCGTGGGGGGTTAAAACCCGTGACTTATCGCAAAGGTGCCCTGCGGCTCGCGCTCGCGGGGCTGCTCGCTATTGGCATGCTCTCTGTGCCCGCGGCACAGGAGATGAAATTCTTCCGGATCGGCACCGGGGGAACGGCCGGCACCTATTTTCCGATCGGCGGGCTGATCGCCAATGCCGTGTCCGCCCCGCCCGGCAGCCGGGCTTGCGAAGCCGGCGGCGCCTGCGGCGTGCCCGGCCTTGTCGCTATCGCCATCGCCTCGAACGGCGCCATCGCCAATGTGAACGACATCCAGGCCGGCCGGCTCGAAGCGGGCTTTACGCAATCGGACGTCGCCTATTCGGGCTATACCGGCGGCGGCGTGTTCGAGGGCCGGGACAAGGCGCCCGATCTGCGCGGCATCGCCAATCTCTATCCGGAAAGCGTCCATCTCGTCGTCCGCAAGGGATCGGGCATCGCCTCGGTGGCCGATCTGAAGGGCAAGCGCGTCTCGATGGACGAGCAGGGCTCCGGCACGCTTCCCGATGCGCGGCTGATCCTTGCCGCGTTCGGCCTGTCGGAACGCGATATTGTGCCGGAATATCTGAAGCCGGACCTGTCGGGCAAAAAACTCGCGGCGGGCGAGATCGACGCCTTTTTCTTCATCGGCGGCGCGCCCGTTGCGGCCATTGCCGAACTCGCCAATCTGACCGCCATCGACCTTGTGCCGATCACCGGCGCACAAGCCGAGAAGGCGCTGACGCGCTATTCCTTCTTCTCGTGGGACCAGATTCCCGCGAACACGTATAAAGGCGTCGGCGAAATCTCGACGATGAGCGTCAGCGCCATTCTCGTCACCACCGCCAAACAGGATGAAGAACTGATTTACGGCCTGACGCGCGCTTTGTGGAACGACAACACCCGCAAACTGCTCGACAACGGCCACGCCAAGGGCAAACGCATCCTTCGCCAGAATGCGGCCAAAGGCCTCGGCATTCCGCTGCATCCGGGAGCCGAACGCTACTACCGCGAGGCGGGATTGATCCCGGAAAAAGCGCAGACCTCCCAATGACGCAGGCGTGAGAGCGCCCTAGCTTTCTATCTATGGACAAGGATCGGCCAACACAGGCACGATCCCTGTGGGAAGCCGGGGGGTGACCCGAGCGCCGGCAAAACAAAAACGCCGGCGCACATGGAGGAAATTATGCGCGTTAAACACCTTCCTCTTCTGGCGGCAGCCTTTGCGCTGTTGTCCGGGCCGGCTCTGGCCCAGACGGATACGCTGAAGAAGATCAAGGACAGCGGAACGATCACCATCGGCCATCGCGAGTCGTCCGTGCCGTTCTCCTATTACGACGACAAGCAGCAGGTCGTGGGCTACGCCATGGATCTGTGCCTGGAGATCGTCGATGCGGTGAAGACCGAACTGAAAGCGCCCGATCTCAAGGTCGCGCTCAATCCGGTGACATCGGCCACGCGCATTCCGCTGATCGCCAATGGCACGATCGATCTCGAATGCGGTTCGACGACGAACAATCTCGAACGCCAGAAACAGGTCGGTTTCACCATCACGCATTTCGTGACGGCAAGCCGCATCCTGTCGAAGAAGGCGGACGGCATCACTTCGCTCGCCGACCTGAAGGGCAAGCAGGTCGTCTCGACCTCGGGCACGACGAGCCTGAAGCTTCTCAACGAGAAAAACACGGCTGAAAATCTCGGCCTGACGATCCTGCCGGCAAAGGACCACGCGGAAGCGTTTCTGATGCTCGAAACCGGCCGCGCGGCCGCGTTCGTGATGGACGACATCCTGCTCGCTTCCCTTGCGGCGAACTCGAAGGACCCGGCCGCCTATGTCATTACGGGTGATCCGCTGTCGGTCGAGCCTTACGGCATCATGCTGCCGCTTGGCGACACCGCCTTCAAGAAAGTCGTCGACGATGCGATGACCAAGATCTACACTTCGGGTGAGATCAAGGGTATTTACGACAAGTGGTTCACCAAGGCGATCCCGCCGAAAGGCATCATCCTGAACGTGCCGCTGGGTCCGATCTTCCAGAAGGTGATCGACAAGCCGACCGACTCGGGCAATCCGGACGACTACAAGTCCTGATGCCGAAAACACGCGCGATCTTTTCCGCGCATGAGAAAATGCCGGGCGCCACAGCGCCCGGCATATCCGGCTCTATCTCATGAACTATAACTGGAACTGGTCGATTTTCTGGGAGCTCTCGCCGGAAGGCGGCGGCACCTATTTCGATCTTCTTCTGTCGGGCCTTAAATTCACGATCATCGTGTCGCTGCTGGCGTGGATTGTCGCGCTCGCGTTCGGCTGGACGATCGGCGTTCTGCGCACGCTGCCGTCGAAATGGGCGCAAGGCTTCGCCTCCGCCTACATCGAACTCTTCCGCAACATCCCGATCATCGTTCAGCTTTTCCTCTGGTACTTCGTCCTGCCGGAACTTCTGCCCACCGCGTGGGGGAACTGGCTGAAGCAATTGCCGAACGCGCCGGTCTATACCGCGATTGTCGGCCTCGGACTTTTCACCTCGGCGCGCGTTGCCGTGCAGACATGGTCGGGCATCGCGTCTTTGCCGCGCGGCCAGCTGATGGCGGCGCGGGCGCTCGGCCTCGGCCTGTTGCAGTCCTACCGTTATGTAATTTTGCCGCGCGCCATCCGCGTCGTGCTGCCGCCGCTGACCTCCGAATTCCTGAACCTCATCAAGAATTCCTCGGTGGCGCTGACCATCGGCCTTCTCGAACTGACCGCCCGCGCCCGCTCGATGCAGGAATATTCCTTCCAGGTGTTCGAGGCCTTCACCGCGGCGACCTTGCTCTATCTCTTCATCAACTTCTTCGTCGTCACCGGCATGCGCTGGATCGAGCGGCGCGCCGCCATTCCCGGCATGATCGCGGAGCGCTGAGCCATGTTCGACAATTTCGACTTCGGCGTTATCGAACGGTCGCTCCCTTATCTTTTCTTCGTCGGCATGAAGTTCACGCTGACGCTGACGGTTCTCGCGGCGACCGGCGCGCTGATCTTCGGAACGATCCTCGCCATGATCCGCATCTCGGCGCCGAAGGCCTTCGCGCTGCCGGTGACAGGTTATGTGAACCTGATGCGGTCGCTGCCCTTCCTGCTCGTCATTTTCTGGTTCTACTTTCTCGTCCCCTATATCGGCCAATGGATCACCGGCGCGTCCGCGCCGCTGAAGGTCGGCGCCTTCTATTCGACGCTCATCACCTTCATCCTGTTCGAAGGCGCCTTCTTCTCGGAGATCATGCGCGCCGGCATTCAGTCCATACCGAAGGGACAGGTCGCGGCCGGTTATGCGATGGGCATGACGTATGGCCAGGTGATGTGGAACGTTGTTCTGCCGCAGGCTTTCCGCAACATGCTGCCGGCGCTGCTGACGCAGACCATCGTCCTCTTCCAGGACACATCGCTCGTTTATGTGCTGTCGCTGACGGATTTTCTCGGCGCCGCTTCGAAAGTCGCGCAGCGCGATGGGCGTCTCGTCGAAATGTATATTTTCGCCGCGATCGTCTACTTCCTGATTTCGTTCAGCCTGTCTTTGCTCGTCAAAAACCTGCACGCCCGCATTTCGGTGCCGCGCTGAGGATCGCCCCATGATCGAAATTTCGCATGTCGATAAGTTCTACGGCACGTTCAAAGTGCTCGACGACTGCACGACCTCCGTGTCGAAAGGCGAAGTCGTCGTCGTGTGCGGACCGTCGGGCTCCGGTAAATCCACGCTGATTAAAACCGTCAACGGGCTTGAGACGATCAATAGCGGCGAGATCCACGTCGACGGCATCAAGGTCAACGACCGCAAAACCAATCTGTCGAAGCTGCGCTCGCGCATCGGCATGGTGTTCCAGAACTTCGAACTCTTCCCGCATCTCAGCGTGACGGAAAATCTCATCCTCGCGCAGACGAAGGTTCTGGGCCGCAGCCATGAAGAGGCGCGCGCCAAGGGATTGGCCCTGCTCGACCGCGTCGGGCTGAAAGCGCATGCGGAGAAATTTCCCGGCCAATTGTCCGGCGGTCAGCAGCAGCGCGTGGCGATCGCCCGCGCCCTCGCGATGGACCCGATCGCCATGCTGTTCGACGAGCCGACCTCGGCGCTCGATCCGGAAATGATCACCGAAGTGCTCGACATCATGGTGCAGCTCGCCAAGGAGAACATGACCATGATGGTCGTGACCCATGAAATGGGCTTTGCCAAAAAGGTCGCGAACCGGGTGATCTTCATGGATCAGGGCAAGATCGCCGAGGACGCCAAGAAGGACGATTTCTTCGGAAAGCCGCGCAGCGAGCGGGCCCAGCTCTTCCTGTCCAAGATTTTGCATTCTTGATTTGTGAATTAATTTAGACAGCAAATTAATTCTGGTAATTGGCCGGCCGAAGGCCTATATCGGTCCTTGATCTTGGAGGATCCGATGAAATTGTTTGCCGCCGCGGCCCTTGTCGCGCTCACCCTCGCAGCCCCCGCCCGGGCGCAGGATGCCAATACCCTTCTCAACGCGTCCTATGACGTCGGCCGCGAGCTCTTCGCCGCCGTGAATGTCGAATTCGCCAAGGCCTGGAAGGCCAAGACCGGCAAGGACGTCACGATCAACCAGTCGCATGCCGGCACTTCCAAACAGGCCCGCGCGATCCTGGAAGGTCTCGAAGCCGATGTCGTGACCTTCAACCAGTCGACCGATATCGACCTCCTCGCCAAAGGCGGCGCGGTGTCGAAGGACTGGCAGAAGGCCTTCCCGCACAATGCCTCGCCGTTCTACTCGCTGCCGGCTTTCGTCGTGCGCGCCGGCAATCCGAAGAACATCAAGAACTGGGGCGATCTCGCCCGTGACGACGTGAAGCCCGTTTTCCCGAACCCGAAGACCTCGGGCAATGCGCGCTACACCTATCTCGCCGCCTATGCCTGGGCGCTCGAAGAATACAAAGGCGACACCGCCAAGGCCGACGCCTTCATCAAGAAGGTGCTGTCGAACGTGCCGGTGTTCGACACCGGCGGCCGCGCTTCGACGACGACCTTTGTCGAGCGTGAAACAGGCGATGTCCTGATCACCTTCGAGGCGGAAACCGCCGCCGTCATCAAGCAGTACGGCGCCGACAAATTCACTGTCGTCGTGCCGCCGGTCAGCCTTGTCGCTGAATTCCCGGTCGCCGTCGTCGACAAGTTCGCCGACAAGCACGGCACCAAGGAATTGGCGAAGGCCTATCTCGATTATCTCTATTCGCCGGAAGGCCAGGAGATCATTGCCGGCTTCAACAACCGCGTCCGCGACGAAGCCGTCGCCGAGAAGCACAAGGCCGAGTTCCCGGCCGTGCGCCTCCTGACGGTCGAAAACGTGTTCGGCGGCTGGGACAAGGCGCAGGCGGAGCACTTTGCCTCCGGCGCCAAGCTCGATCAGGTCTTCGTCGCGAAGTAACGAGTATTTTTCTCTCTCCCGCGCCTCAGCGGTGCGGGAGAGAGGTCTAACTGGCTTATTCCGTCCGAGGCGGTTAAGCACCGCCGCAATGGCCGGGTTCTCCCTTCCCTTCCGCAAACGCCGCATCCTGCCGGGCTTTCCGCTCGCGCTCGGGGTGACGCTTGTCTATCTCGGGATCATCGTCCTTCTGCCGCTGACGGCGCTGGTGCTGAAAGCGCTCGATATCGGCTGGGATCAGTTCCTCGCGATCCTCACAAGCCCGCGCACGCTTTCGGCTTTCCGCGTGACGTTTCTCTGCGCGCTGGCGGCGACCTGCTTCAACGCCATTTACGGCCTTGCTCTCGCCTGGGTTCTGGCGCGCTACGAATTTCCGGGAAAGCGCGTGCTCGATGCGCTGGTCGATGTGCCGTTTGCGCTGCCCACCGCAGTCGCCGGCCTCGCCCTCGCCGCGCTCTTTGCCAAAAACGGCTGGTTCGGCGCACCGCTCGATCATCTCGGCATCACAGTGATCTTCACGCCCCTCGGCATCGCGGCCGCCATGGCGTTCACCAGCCTTCCTTTCGTCGTGCGCCAGGTGCAGCCGGTGCTCGAAGATATAGGACCCGAGGTCGAGGAAGCCGCCTTCTCGCTCGGCGCGAGCGATTTCCGGATTTTCCGCGCGGTGATTTTCCCGGCGATCTTTCCGGCTTTTCTCGCCGGCTGTTCGCTCGCGTTCTCGCGCGCCATCGGCGAATTCGGCGCCATCATCTTCATCGCCGGCAATCAGCCGAACTATTCGGAGATCGCCGCGCTCCTGACCTTTATCCGGCTTGAGGAATACGATTATCCGGCGGCGGCGGTAATCGCGACCGCGCTGCTGCTTTCGGCGCTGCTGCTGCTGACCGTCACTAACATGCTGCAGTCCTGGCACCTGCGCTATGTCGGGCGGGGCGACTGATGGAATTCAAACGCATCCCGCCCCACCGCACGCATGCGCAGAACCGCGTCGGCGACAAGCCGCTGACCAAGGGGCTGATCATCGGCGGCGTTGTCATCGGCACTCTGTTCATTCTGGTCGCGCCGCTCGCCATTATCTTCATTCAGGCGTTCTCGGCGGGCGCTGCCGTGTATGCACAGAACCTGAAAGACCCTGCGACGCTTCACGCCATCTGGCTGACGGTTCTGACGGCGATCGTCGTCGTGCCGATCAATATCGGTTTCGGCATTGCCGCAGCCTGGGCGGTGACGCGCTTCGAGTTCTTCGGCAAGAACCTTCTGATCACCCTGATCGAGATTCCGTTCTCGGTGTCGCCGATCATTGCCGGCGTCGCCTATCTCTTCGTCTATGGCGCTCAAGGCCTGTTCGGTCCCACTCTGGAAGAACTCGGCATCAAGATCATGTTTGCTGTGCCGGCGATTTTCCTTGCCTCGATGTTCGTCACCGCGCCTTTCGTGGCGCGCGAACTCATTCCCTTGATGCAGGTGCAGGGCTCGGACGATGAGGAAGCGGCGCTCAGCCTCGGCGCGCCGGGCTGGCGGATGTTCCTGTTCATCACGCTGCCCAACGTGAAATGGGCGCTGCTCTACGGCGCCATTCTCTGCAATGCGCGCGTGATGGGGGAATTTGGCGCCGTGTCGGTCGTCTCGGGCAATATTCGCAACGTCACCAATACGCTGCCGCTGCATATCGAATTGCTTTACCACGACTATAACGCCGTCGGCGCCTTTGCCGCCGCAACCGTGCTCGCAAGTCTTGCGGTTGTGACCATTCTCGCCCGCGCCTGGGTCGAGCGCTATGACGAGGGCCGGGCCGAAGTGAAGAAACGCATGCGGCCCGGGGGGCATTAAGGCCCCCAGAAGCCTGCCCTTGCCCGGCGCAGCCCGCTGGGGCAAACAGAGCCCTCATAGATAAAGGCAGAACCCAATGGCCCGCCCGTCCAATCGTGCGCCCGACGAAATGCGCCGCGTCTCCCTCGAGCGCAGCGTCGCGCGCTATGCCGAAGGCTCGTGCCTCGTCAAATTCGGCGAGACGCATGTCATCGTCACGGCCTCCGTCGAAGAGCGCGCGCCGGCCTGGCTGCGCGGCTCCGGCAAAGGCTGGGTGACGGCGGAATATTCGATGCTGCCGCGCGCAACGCATGAGCGCACCCGCCGCGAAAGCACGGCCGGGAAGCCTTCGGGCCGCACGCAGGAAATCCAGCGCCTGATCGGCCGTTCGCTCCGCAGCGTCGTCGATCTTACCGCGCTCAACGAACGCCAGATCACCGTGGACTGCGACGTCATCCAGGCCGATGGCGGCACCCGCACCGCCTCGATCACCGGCGCCTGGGTTGCGCTGCACGACTGCTTCCAGTGGATGATCGCGCGCCAGATGATCCCGGCAAATCCCTTGAAGGATCATGTCGCGGCGATTTCCTGCGGCATCTCGCACGGCGTGCCGGTGCTCGATCTCGATTACGCCGAAGACAGCGTCGCGGAGACCGATGCGAACTTTGTCATGACGGGGTCCGGCGGCATTGTCGAAGTGCAGGGCACCGCCGAAGGCGCGCCGTTCTCGGAAGAGGAGCTTCTTTCGCTGATGGGCCTTGCCAAACAGGGCGTTGCCAAACTCGTCGATCTGCAAAAGCTGGCGGTGGCGTGACAAGCCTGCTGCTTCCCGGCTCGCGCCTTGTCGTCGCAACGCACAATGACGGCAAGCTCCGGGAATTCCGCGAACTCCTGAAGCCGTTCGGGCTCGACCTCACCTCCGCCGGCGAGCTCGGCCTGCCGGAGCCCGACGAGACCGGCACGACTTTCGCCGAAAATGCCCGCATCAAGGCGGAAGCCGCAGCAAACGCCTCGGGACTTCCGGCGCTCGCCGACGATAGCGGTCTTGCCGTGCTGGCGCTCTGGGGCGCGCCCGGCATTTTCTCGGCGCGCTGGGCCGGGCCGAAGAAGGACTTTTCGGGCGCCATGCAGCGCATCGAAGACGAGCTTCACGCGCGCGGCGCCGTCGAACCGCCGCAAAGACGCGCCGCCTTCATCGCCGCGCTCTGCCTCGCACGGCCCGGCGATGAGTGCGATGAAGTCGAAGGTTTCGTGCTCGGCACGCTCGTCTGGCCGCCGCGCGGCACGGAAGGTTTCGGCTACGATCCGGTCTTCCTGCCGGAAGGACACGACCGCACCTTCGGCGAAATGAGCGCCGACGAGAAACACGGCGTCGACTGGAAAGAGGGCCACGGTCTGTCGCACCGCGCCCGCGCCTTCATCGCGCTGGCCGGACGCTGTTTCGCGGAGCCGCGCCTATGACCCTCGATCCCGGCTTCGGCGTCTATGTGCATTGGCCGTTCTGCGCCGCCAAATGCCCCTATTGCGATTTCAATTCGCATGTACGCCATGAGCCGGTAAATGAGGAGCGCTTCGCCGCGGCGTTCGCGCGCGAGATTTCCTACTTCCACGCTTTGTCGCCGCGCCGCCCGGTGGGCTCGGTCTTTTTCGGCGGCGGCACGCCGAGCCTGATGAAACCCTCGACGGTCGCAACGATCCTCGACGCGATTGCGAAGGCCTGGGGCCTCGATGCGAAAGCCGAGATCACGCTGGAGGCCAACCCCTCGAGCGTCGAAGCGGGACGCTTTGCCGGCTATCGCGCCGCCGGCATCAATCGTGTGTCTCTGGGCGTGCAAAGCTTTGACGACGAGGAGCTGAAACGCCTCGGCCGTCTGCACAATGCCGAAGAAGCGATCAAAGCCATCGGCATCGCGCAATCGACCTTCGAGCGCTCAAGCTTCGATCTGATCTATGCGCGGCCGAACCAGACACCGGAGATGTGGCGCGGCGAGCTTTCTGAGGCGCTGAAGCGTGCGGGCGAGCATTTATCGCTCTATCAGCTGACCATCGAAGAAGGCACGCCCTATCACGCGCTGCATGCGGCGGGAAAACTCGTTCTGCCCGATGAGGCAACGGCGCGCGCGCTCTGGGATGTGACGCAAGAGGTCACGACGGCGGCCGGGCTTCCGGCTTACGAGATCTCAAACCATGCGCGGCCCGGCGCGGAATCGCGTCATAACCTCGTCTACTGGCGCTCCGGCGAATGGGCCGGCATCGGCCCGGGCGCGCATTCGCGCATCGGCATGAACGATGGACGCCACGCCTTCTCGACCGAACGCAATCCGGAAATGTGGGCGGCGCGCGTCGAACAGACCGGCCATGGCGTCATCGTCGACGAGCTGCTGGATACGGTCGAAGTCGCCGATGAATATCTTCTGATGGGGCTGCGTCTTTCGGAAGGCATCGATGTGGAACGGTTTGAGCGGCTCGCCGGCTACAGACTCGATCCCGAGCGCATTGCCGATCTCGAAAAGCATGGGCTGGTCACGCGCCCCTCGCCCGGCCGCATCACCGTGACCGTCGAAGGCTTTCCGGTGCTCGACGCGGTCGTGGCTGACTTGGCGGCTTAACGTTCACCGGACCGCGTGCGCGAAGCGCATCGCGTGATCCGGGGCCCAGATATGAGAGCGGCTTCGCCGCACTTTAATCCTGGATCCCGGCTCTGCGCTGCACTGCGTGCAGCTTGTCCGGGATGCGAGCTTTAAATCTCGACGAGAACCGGCTCGCTCTCATTAAAATTCAGCCGCATGAATTCCATGACCTCTTCCAAGGTCTCGTCATCGTGCGAATTGGTCATGATGTGATCGGCGCCACGCGTCGACAGCTCGTGATCGGAAAGTATGAGATCGATGTGAAAATGGATCTCGTCGCAGTTCAGACCGACGATGCCAATCACCTCGACATTCTCCGCGATCCAGCCCTTCACCATATCGTCGAGCTGCGAAAGATCGCCGCGAACCGAATGAATCACGATCTTGCGGCGCATCAAAGACCGGCGGCGGCGAAGCTTTTCGGCGCGGGCGCCACGATCTGCGAACCGCCGGGCTGAACCTTCAGCACCGCAAGCCCGCGTTCGTTGAGGCCGTTGCTCTTCAGGCGGAAAATGCCGTCGATCCCCTGAAAGCCCGCAGGGCTTGTCAGCGTACCGGACTGGAAGCGCGAGGTGCCTTGCGTCTGCGTCAGCGCCGCAGCCAGCAGCACCGCGTCATAAGCGAGCGTTGCGGTACGTACCGGGTCGGAGCCGTAGCGCTGGCGGTAGCGCTGGGCGAACGCCATCCAGCCGGCCGAATCCGGCCCCGCATAAAGACCGCCGGCAACTGTCGGCGCGTTCAGAACCTGCGGATCGTCCCAGACGCCGGTGCCGATGAGGATGGCGCGGCGCAGATCGACACCGGCCGCCGACAAAGCCTGCGCGATGACCGGCGCATCATCGGGCACGAAGATCGCGTCGGCGCCGCGCGCCGCCTGCGCGACACGCTGCACGGAGGCCTGCATCTGCGCCTGATCGCCCGGCGCATAGCGCTCGAGCGCAACGACGCGGCCATTGTTCTTCGATACCGCTTCCTGGAACGCACCTTCGACGACACTGCCGTAAGCGTCTTCCGGAAGGATCGCTGCGAAAGAGCGGCGGCCGTTCTTCACCGAGTGCGAGATAATGCGGTCGACATCGGTCGACGGCAGGAAGCTCAGAAGATAGACGCCGGGCTTTGCGACGCTGGCATCGGTCGAGAAGGACAGCATCGGGATATTGGCCTGACGCGCCACCTGGCCGGCCGAAGCCGCGCCTTGCGCAAAGAGCGGTCCGAGAATGATCTCGGCGCCTTCGGCAATCGCCTGCTGGGTTGCGGCGGCGGCGCCCTGCGGCGTGCCGCCATCGTCCTTCACGATGAGCTGGAGCTGCGGATTGTTGAACTCGGCGAGCGCCATCTCGCCGGCATTCTTCATCGACAGGCCGGCCGTCGCGGCATTGCCCGTGAGGGGAAGGATGAGGGCGGCCTTGGCGGCGCCGGGGGCCAGCTGGCCGAGAGGCTCGGAGGTGACGCTGCCGGACGGGGCCGAGAGCGTTTCAGGCCGCCCGCTGCCACCGCCGCCACCGATACAGGCCGACAGGGCAAAAGCCGTCGCGAGGATCGCCGCTATGGGCGAAAGCCTCTTCAGGGAAAGGGCAACGGACATGCCGGCCAGAACCTTCAAGCGTGAGAATGAGCCGCTACCTTGGACGCATACAAAGCGGCTTTGTCGGGGCCGTGGCGCATTGCCGAATACCGCCACCCCGGCGTAACGTCCTGACCCTTGGTAAACCACGGATTCTCCGATGCCAAGCCTTGAGCGGCGCCCTCCCGCCGGACGAGAAGAGGCCGCGTCTTCCACGCGACACTTCCTTGTTCACGGCCACAAGCTTGATACGCCGCGCGCCGCGCGCGGGATGCATGTCGTCGCGACTCCGATCGGCAATCTCGGGGATATCACGGTGCGTGCGCTGGAGGTTCTGGCGGGGGTCGACGCAATCCTTGCCGAAGACAGCCGTGTGACGCGCAAACTGCTGTCACATTACGGCATTTCGAAACAAATCCTGCCCTATCACGAACACAACGCCGCCGAGATGCGCCCCAAGATCATCGCCCGCCTCAAAGCGGGCGAAGCCCTGGCGCTGGTCTCCGATGCCGGAACGCCCTTGATCTCCGATCCCGGTTTCAAGCTGGTGCGCGCGCTTGTGGATGAAGATCTGCCGGTGACCGCGCTGCCCGGCCCGTCCTCGCTTTTGACCGGCCTCGTGCTCGCGGGCCTGCCGACCGACCGATTCTTTTTCGAAGGCTTCCTGCCGCCGAAATCCGCCGCGCGGCGAACACGCGGCGAAGAGCTGCGCGCGGTTCCCGGCACGCTCGTCTTTTTTGAGACGGGACCGCGCCTTGCCGCGAGCCTTGCCGATCTTGCCGCCGTACTCGGCCCGCGCGATGCCGCCGTTGCCCGCGAACTGACAAAGCATTTCGAGGAAGTGCGCCGCGGCTCGCTCAATGAGCTTGCGGAGTTTTACGCCGACGCCGAACGCGCGCCGAAAGGCGAGATCGTTCTTCTCGTCGCGCCGCCCGATGAGAGCGAAGGCGCGTCCGAAGAGGACATCGACACCGCACTGAAAACCGCGCTGAAGACATCCTCGCTCAAAGATGCGGTCGCGGAAGTGACGAAGCTTTCGGGTGCGCCGAAACGCGATGTCTATCAGCGCGCGCTGGCGCTGAGCAAAAACCAATGACCGCTCTGTCGCGCCGCGCCGGATACCGGCTTGGCCTGCGCGCCGAGACATGGGCTGCATTGATCCTGCGACTCAAAGGCTACCGGATTCTCGCGCGGCGTTATGCAAGCCCGGTCGGTGAAATCGACATAGTCGCGAGAAAGGGCAAGGCGCTCGTCTTTGTCGAGGTGAAGGCGCGGCCCGACATGGACATCGCCCATGAGAGCATCCGTCCGAACCAGCGCGCCCGCATTGTCCGCGGCGCCGAGGCGTATCTCTCGCGCCACCCGAAATATGTAAACCACGATCTGCGTTTCGACGCCGTGCTCATTGCGCCCGGCCGCCTGCCACGCCATCTGATAGCGGCCTTCGACGCCGGCCGCTGACTTTAGGACAAACAATGCCGCTGAATATTGCCGTACAGATGGACCCGATCGACCGGATCAATATTGCCGGCGACTCGACCTTCGCCCTCCTCCTCGAAGCGCAAAAGCGCGGGCACAAGCTTTTCTATTACACACCGGACAAACTGGCGCTTGTCGGCGCATTGCCCTTTGCGAGCACGCAGAGCCTTAAAGTTCAGGACGTCAAAGGCGATCATTTCACGCTCGGCGAGGCCAAGCGCTCGGCGCTCTCGGATTTCGACGTCATCCTGCTGCGCCAGGACCCGCCTTTCGATCTCGCTTACATCACGACGACGCATATGCTGGAGCGCGTCCACCCGAAGACCTTCGTCGTCAACAATCCGGCGTCCGTGCGCAACGCGCCGGAAAAGATTCTCGTCACCGAATTTCCAGAATTGATGCCGGCGACGCTCATCACCCGCGATCCGGTGGAGATCGCTCTCTTCCGCAAGGAGCATGGCGATATCGTGATGAAGCCGTTGTATGGGCATGGCGGCGCGGCCGTCTTCCGCGTCCGGCCGGAGGATCAGAATTACGGCTCGCTGATCGATATTTTCTCGAACACCTGGCGCGAGCCCTGGGTGATCCAGAAATTCCTTCCCGAGGTCGCCAAGGGCGATAAGCGCATTATCCTCGTCGACGGCGAATTTGCCGGGGCTGTGAACCGCGTGCCGGCGGCGGACGATCTCCGCTCCAATATGGTGCGCGGCGGACAGGCCGAGAAAACCGACCTCACCGCCCGCGAAGCCGAGATCATCGAGACTATCGGCCCCAAACTGCGCGAGCTCGGCCTTCTCTTCGTCGGAATCGATGTGATCGGCGGCTATCTGACCGAAATCAACGTCACATCCCCGACCGGCATCCGCGCCATCGCCAAGACCGGCGGGCCGGATGTTGCGGCCAAAATCTGGGACGCGATCGAAAAAAAGCGCAAATAGCGCCGCTTTTCCCTCTTTTCCTACAACCGGGCCACCTGCTATGGAGGTTGCATGACGCGCCTTCTACTCCCGGTCCTCGCCCTTTTGACCCTTTCCGGATGCAAGACCTCTGAGCAGGTCGCCATGCAGGCCGGCGCCGCTCACGACGCGCAATGTCAGAGCTTCGGCTACGCGCCGGGCACTGACGGCTACGCCCAGTGCCGGATGCAGCTCTACCAGACCTCCGCGGCCGTCGCGTCAAACGACTATGCGGCACGGCAGGCGGCCTGGACGGCCGCATCGCAGGCCCAGGCGGCCGAGAGTGCACGCCGGCGTCAGGAACAGCAGCAGTTACTCCAGAACGCGAATACCTCGACCTGGAAGCCGTATCAGCCTCCGCAGACCATCACCTGCGACTCGCGCGGTTACATGAACGGCGTCCGCACGGAGTGCCGGTAAGCCTGGGCTGATTACTCGATCAGCGGGCTGCCGTCGGCGCCCGAGCCGAAGTCGAGCCCATCGCCGACCTGATCGATCGGCATCGGTTTCAGCGCGATCTTCTTCTTCGCTGTTTTGCTGCGGTCGTTCTCGATCGAGCCTTTCTTGATTTCGAGCACACCGGTCGAAAAATTGGCGCTGGTGTCGACCGTCGCGCCGCTATTCCGCTGGACGGTGTTGCGTTCCCAGCCGATCAATTCGAAACGTCCGTTCTGCCAGCGGAAGGTGAGCCTGGCATTGCCCGCCTCCCAGCTGCCGGCGCTCGAAAAACTATTCAGAACCACCGAGAACGCGCCGCGCGCGACTTCAATTCCGCCATCCGCCGCAAACGCATCGTCGAGCACGGGATCGATATGGCGCGGGATCAAAACCGAATTCTGCAGCACGAGGCGATAGCCGGTGCCTTCACGGAAACCGACGCCGAGAATGCGCGGATTGGTGTCGAGCTCGGGTGCGCCGAGGCCTTCATTTTTCAGCACATTGGCCGGATTTTTTTCGTGCAGAACGAAAACGACATCCTCATCGCCGTCCTTGTCGAGATCGCCCACCGTTTGGGATTCCATCGTCCAGCCTTTGGGCGCGAAGACATCGGAATCGAGCGCGAAATCCGCAAGCTGCGGAATGTTCGCCGGCGGGATCGCAAGCTCCTGCGCCGCAGCGGCGGATGCGCAGAAGGCTGTAAGCGCGAAAGCAAAAAGAGACCGGGCTGTCATGGCGGCGGCATCCTACAGGCGGCCCGGTTTCTGTCCACAACACTCACGCCGCGGAGGAATGATGAGCCTCGTGCAGCGGCGCGCCGGTCTGAGCATCGCCGCCATAGATGCGCACGGCGTTGCGGCCCGCGGCCTTGGCACTGTAGAGGGCAAGATCGGCCTGCATCATCAGGCTCGTCGGCCCTTCGACCTGCGCCGTATAGAGCGCAATGCCGAAGCTTGCCGTGATGTCGAGATCGACGCCGCCGATGCGGTAGGGCGCGGCGACGGCCTGAACGAGTTTTTCCGCAACGTTGCTTGCAGCGATCGGCGACTTTACAAGAGTCTGCAAGATCGCAAACTCATCGCCGCCGAAACGCGCCACGAAATCGATCTCGCGGACGCGCGCGCGCAAGCGATCGGCAACTTCCTTCAACAGCGCATCGCCCATCGGATGGCCGTGCGTGTCGTTGACGGTCTTGAAGCCGTCGAGATCCATGAAGTGCAGCGCAAAGCCATGGCCGGTGCGGTCGGCCGTCGCAAAGGCTTCAGTCAGGCGTTCGACGAAGTGGCGGCGGTTGGCGAGCCCGGTCAAAGGATCGGTCAGCGCCTGTTCGGAGATGGCGGCGTTCGCGGCCTCCAGCATCCGCATATAGCGCGTCGACGACCAAACCAGGAGGGCGACGATGGATGTAATGACGAGACCGGAGGCGAGAACGATCCAGGCGCGGTTGTGACGGGCAAGACTGGATGTGCCGTTCGGCACCGCGACCGCTTCCCAATGGCGGTCGGCGACCTGAAGATCGCCGACCCATTTCGGCTTCTCGGTCATAACATAGGCGCGCGGGACGCGATGATCGGAGGCCTTGCCGTTCGTCCGCACATAGGCGGGCAGATGTGTCGCCTGGGCATCCATTTCGAACAGAAAGAAATTCACGGGCGCCTTCACACCGCTCAGCACGGCATCGGCGATAAGGTGAAACTGAAACGTCGCGCGCACAAAGCCGACGATGTTCTGGCGGCGCTGCTCGAGCGTTTCATGCGGCAGGCCGCGCTTGTAGACCGGCAGAACGACATAAAAGCCGTACTGGTTTCCATCGCCTGTCTGCAGGCGGAAATTGCCCGTCGCGGCCAGCCGGTCATTGTCGCGCGCCGCATCGAGCGGGCGCTGGCGCAGACCGCCGTCCTGAAGATCGATCCCATAGGACGCCGCGTTATGCGGCTGCGTCGAATAGTAGACAGGGTAGTAATCGGCGCGAATGGGTGACGCGCCGGCCTTATCGCCCTTCTGGTCGATCACTGAAATGCGGAAGCTTTCGATGCCGTCATCGCGTGCGGCGCGCTCAAACGCCTCGCGCTCGGCATCCGTCACGCGCGGCGTCCAGGACATGCTGTACAGCCCGGGAAGATCTCTCATCAGTTCGCGGGCATAGGTTTCGAATTCCTCGCGCGTGACGCCCTGCTCTTCGGTGGCGTTGAAGAAAGCGCGCAGCCCTGCCAGCCGGGCGACGTAATCGTCGATGCCGTGCTGCAGGGTGCGGATATGATCCTGCGCGAGGGTCTGAAAGCTGCGTTCGGCGGCGCGGTCTTCCCAGCTCGAGACGGCGAAGAACGCGATCACGGACAGAGCGACGCCGAGAATGGCGGCCGCAAGAGCCCCCTGCGCGGGCTGAACCCTCTCCGCAATCGAACTATGAAAACGCAAATCGGGCACGGCCTTGTCTTCCGTTCCCCCCGATCGCTCCATTAGAGGGTGCGGACTAGCATTTTATTAAACCGGACGTAGAATCTCTTATGTAAAATGTTCTTGAAATGTTCTTGAAATTGACGGGGCGCCGGATAAGCTTCTCGCGGTTTTGGGGGATTTTGACCGGGGCTGGGGAATGGTGGCCTTCGTATCGACCGTCGCGTTCGAGGGCATCGAGGCAAAGCCCGTCGATGTGCAGGTCCAGCTCACCCCGGGGCTTGCCGCTTTCATCGTCGTCGGCCTGCCGGACAAGGCAGTCAACGAAGCCAAAGAGCGGGTGCGCGCCGCCCTTGTCGCCTCCGGCCTCGCGCTTCCGCCCAAACGCATCATCGTCAATCTCGCCCCGGCCGATCTGCCGAAAGAGGGCTCGCATTACGATCTTCCGATTGCGCTCGCTCTGATGTCGGCCATCGGCGCCGTGCCGCACGATGCGCTGGCGGGGCAAACGGTGCTCGGCGAACTGTCGCTCGACGGCTCGATCACCAAAGTCGCAGGCGTTCTTCCGGCGGCGATTGCCGCAAGCGCCATGGGCCACGGCCTCATCTGCCCGGCCGCCGACGGACCGGAAGCCGCCTGGGCCAGCGAAGACCTCGACATCGTCGCGCCCTCATCGCTCATCCAGCTCGTCAATCATCTGAAGGGCACGCAGACTTTGCGCCGCCCTGAGCCCGGCCTGCGCAAGGACGAGACGGGCCTGCCCGATCTTGCCGATGTCAAAGGCCAGGAGACGGCCAAGCGTGCTTTGGAAATCGCCGCGGCCGGCGGCCATAACCTTCTAGTACCGTGATCAATTAATCAGAACGGGAAGAGAATCTGATGCTCGCGAAATAGATCGGTTCGTTTCGCCGATTTGGCCGCATAGTCAATTGCGGCGAACTCGTCGTCGACAAAGCGTATGTGGAGATCGCCTTCCGGCTGAAGACGCTTCCAGTCGCTGTTCCATCTGCCGCTTTGCCAGTGACGTTCGAACTCATCTCGTAGGTTAGTGGGCTTAGTAGGGCATGGCTCTCGTCCCAGAACTAGCACGAAGTGCGCATTGGGAAAGACATCGCCAGGGAGCGTTCCAGAGCTAACTTCTACGGCCTTTTTCATGACCGGCTGGTCGAGAAACCCGAGGCCGCGGGGCTGAAGCGCTCTGTGCCGGTGATAGCTTCCTCCGAGAAGTTCGCTGAGAACTCGTTGGTACCAACGATGCACGGCTTTGATCTGCTCGTGCGCTGCGTCCGAAGCCGACATTTTAGCCGTGAGCCCGGCCGCCACGTCCGTTCTAGAGGGCCCTGAGCGGCCCGAGGGCCGCCGCCTGTCGGCGGAGTAACGGTCGAGATAACGGTCGAAGGTGACGGAGATGAAGTAGGCCTTGCCATCAGGATGCCGCTCGACCTCCTGACGTAACCAATCGGCGTATAAAGAAATATGGTCTGAGAATTTTGACATCGAAGAAATCGCTTCAGTTCAGTCGTTAGAGGATAAAACTAGCCACCCGACTGAGAATCGATTTTTTTCGAAATCTCGGCCTTTTTCAGCTTCCTTCGAGCGTTTCGGAACTCCTAGTTCGCCGGGCCTGAAAAAAATGAAGCTGCTATCTGAGGCGAACTATCTATTTTTCAGCGAAGCCAGCCTCAGCTGCATCTGATTGCCATCTCGGGGAACCTCGCCTTAAAGTGGCGCGGCTTCGGGGGGAGCGATGGGCAAGCTGATTCTGATTTATGCCGACGGCACGGGCCAGATTGGTGGTCTGCGACCAGACCAGCGGCTGTCTAATGTTTATAAACTCTATAGAGCGACCCGACCGGGCCCAGATTCGCCTATCCAGCCCAGTGAGCAGGTCGCGTTTTATGACGCCGGCCTTGGAGCTGGAGAAGTCAACGGCCTGACGTTTCGTCGAATACGAAACACCTTGTCGTCAGCCGTCGGAACCGGCATCGACCAGAACGTTGTTGATTGCTACGCAGCGATCATTTCGAACTATCAGCCGGAGGACGCGATAGCTCTCATCGGGTTCAGCCGAGGCGCATACACCGTGCGTTCTTTGGCGAACGTGATGAATCTTTGCGGCGTACCGACAACAAATGGAGCAGGAGGGCCGGTCCCCAGATACGGACCGGCGCTTCGCAAGATCGCCAACGACGCGGTCCGCTATGTCTACAATCACGGTGCCGGTTCACGTCGAGACCAATACGAGGAAGAACGCGAAAAGAAGGCTGCTCGGTTCAGGACAAAGTATGGGTCTGCAGGTGCCGGCGCCGATGGTGAAGCTCAGGGAAACGTCCAACCCACGTTCATTGGCGTTTTCGACACGGTCGCTGCTCTCGGCTCGCGGTCGGCATCGCTTTTGGCCCTCATTGGGTTCGCAGCAGTTACAGCTCTGGCTTGGTGGGTAACAACATTCGCGTACTGGTGGCTATCCCTCGTGTTCTGGGCCGTTCCAGTCGCCGTCGCATACTGGGTGATTCAGTCGCTCGCTGGTCAGATTAAATTCTTCGTTCCCGACGAGTATCTACAGTATCGCTGGTGGGATCCCCGACGCGTTTTCGTCATCGCTCGCCACACGCATCTCGCGTGGTGGTCAGGCAAGCATTACGACCGCTATGTCGACAGAGAAGTTCCGTTCCTCAGGCATGCTCTAGCGATTGACGAGTCTCGGTCAAAGTTTCCTCGTGTTCCTTGGGGAAGACGTGTCGACGTCGAATGGAATAACGAGCGTGGTCATACCGGTTGGCTGAAGCAGGTATGGTTTGCGGGCAACCATTCCGACATTGGAGGAAGTTACCTCGAAGAGGAATCCCGGCTATCGGATATCGCTCTCGCGTGGATGGTTGATGAGATCCGCAAGGCGATCCCGTCAGTGAGGATTCGGGACGAGCTGCTAGCTGTGTTCCCAGATCATCGCGCGCTCCAGCACGACGAGCGCCAGTACCTTCTGGACCTACAGCCGAGATGGCTTCGTTGGTTGACTCGCAGTCGCCTTACTTGGCGTAAGGAGCTAAGAAAAATCGAGGACTACATGACGCTTCACGAGAGCGTTCCGAACCGTCTTCGTGCCGGACCCGTCCCTCAGATGGATGCCGTTGCGGACTACCGGCCGCCGAACCTCAGTTCTCATCCTCAGGCTCGCGAATTCTTTGCGGCCGCCGACACGGGCGACAAGAAATGAAACCGGCCGTTTCCGATTTCATTGAAGACTTCCTAGGCGAGCTTCTGGAAGGAAGCGCAGCGATCTTCGCCGGTGCAGGACTTTCAGTGCCAGCGGGCTTCGTAGACTGGCGCGAGCTGATCAGACCTCTAGCAAAAGAAGTCGGTTTAAATATCGATCTTGAGAGTGACCTAGTCGCTGTCGCTCAGTTCCATGTTAACTCAAACGGCGCGAACCGATCTCAGCTGCACAAGGCAGTTATCGAGGCGCTCTCAAGCGACGCCTTGCCTACAGAGAACCATCGGCTCCTCGCAAGGCTCCCGATCTCTACGTGGTGGACGACCAATTACGACAAGTTGCTTGAGAATGCCCTGCGAGACGCTGGAAAAATAGTTGACGTTAAAAGCGCGCTGCCGCAACTCGCTACAACTCGTCCGAGGCGTGATGCCACGATATTCAAAATGCACGGAGACGTGGATCGGCCCGATCAAGCCGTGGCGACGCGCGATGATTTCGAGAAGTACACAAGCGAACGCGGCGCATTCATAACTGCGCTTGCCGGTGATTTGGTCTCCAAGACTTTCCTGTTTCTCGGTTTCAGTTTTACCGACCCCAACCTCGATCAAGTTCTTACGCGAGTTCGTCTCACCTTCACGACGAACCAGCGTCGTCACTACGCCGTTTTCAAGACCCGTGCTCAGCTGCCCGGCGAATCACAACGGGACTTCGATCACTTCAGGCGGCGGCAGGAGCTGGTGATCGAAGACTTGCGACGGTTTAACGTGCGCGTGCTCCTCATCGACGAGTTTTCCGAGATTACGGAATTTCTTACCGAGCTGGTCAATCGCTTTCAACGTCGGACCGTATTCATCTCGGCAAGCGTAGTGGATCCGACGCCATGGACATATGCGGGTCTACAAAGGTTTGCTCAGGAGCTTGGCCGCTCGCTCATTGCAAACGGCAGCAGAGTCGCCACTGGGCTAGGACTGGGAGTTGGAGATGCCATTTTTACCGGGGCTCTTCGCGAGATAATGCGGTCTAAGATGAAGATCGAAGACGGCTTGATCCTCAGACCTTTTCCTCAGTCCGCGGAAAAGGAGAAAGGTGTCTGGACGGACTATCGAAAAGAACTGATTTCTCACGCAGGAATCTCTCTGTTCCTCTTCGGGAACAAGATGGAGGGCTCAGAAATCGTCGATGCTTCCGGAATGCTCGAAGAGTTCGAGATCTCTGTTTCGCAGGGCGCTGTTGTCCTACCGATCGGAGGCACTGGATCGGTCGCTGCCAATCTCGCCTCGAGAGTGCTTAGCGACCCCAAGAAATTTCCGGGACTTAATGACAGCGCCGTGGAAGCCCTCAAAGTTCTTGAAAAGAATCCTGATGATTTGGATGAACTGATTGAGCCCATCGTTAAACTCGTCGGCGAACTCCAAGGGGGAAACCAGAATGGCTCGTAAGGTGTTTTTTAGCTTCCACTATGACCGCGACATACGCCGCATCCAGCAAGTGCGAAACTCTTGGGTTATCCGAGAACGTGGCGCGGCGCCGCCATTCTTTGACAAAGCCGAGTTCGAAGAAGCAAAGAAGCGACACGGCGGCATCAAGAATTGGATCGATGATCAGTTGAACGGCTGCTCGGTCACAGCGGTTCTCTTTGGCGCCGAGACGTACTCTCGAGAGTGGGTTCAATACGAACTCAAGAAAAGTCACGAGCGCCGAATGGGCATAATCGCAATCGACATACACAATGTTCGCGATCCACTGCTCGGCGCCGACGCGCCAGGGCCGAATCCTCTTGCCTACGTCCGGGACGGATTTACGCCGCTTACAAACTTCTACCGTACCTATGACTGGGTGCGAGATGACGGCTACAACAACATCGGCGGCTGGATAGAGATAGCGGCACAGCGCGCTGGGCGCTGAGCAGCGCTTTTTCACAGGAAGAGCACATTACGGCTGGCAGGAAGACCGTCGATGGACGCTAATATTTTCCGAACCTTTGATTGCATACACTCTGCTGGCAACTGCGGGCGCCGGGAACCCAGTGATAACTAAAGAGCATACACAAGAAGCGCTATCGAACGCATACGTCCATGCGCTTGCCGGTTCGGCGGGGCTCAACCTCGCTGCGCGTACAGTTTTTGACTACGGCGTAGATGGAATCTTTCATCCAATCAAGATTGTAGACGGAGAGCGCATTCAAACGGGGTTCCCTGTAGAGTTTCAGATGAAGGCGACCACTGTTTGGAAGCACGAGGGAACCTTTGTTGTATATGACTTGGATGCGCGAGCCCACCGCCTGTTAACTGATCGAGAGCCGGGGCAGGCCCTTGCTATTCTGATCCTACTTTGTCTTCCGCTCGATGCCGGAAATTGGCTGGAGGGTTGTGAAGATTATCTTCTTCTCAAGAATTGTTGTTACTGGTTCCGTCCGGATGGCCCACCTACGACCAACGTGTCGTCCATCCGAATTCGAATCCCTCGGTCTCAAGTGCTTACGCCGGATTCCTTGAAGTCGATAATGGCCGTTGCGCGACAAGAGGGATTGGCGACATGATGCCGACCCTCGAGGTTATATCGTTGGGGTCGTTGAAACGATACCTGACTAGCAAAGGCTGGAAGCGAACCCTATTAAAGAGCGGTCTGGAAATTTTCTACGCCGAAGGCGCCGAAATCGAGGTGATACTTCCAAAGAGTTCTGACGCTCGAGATGTACCTGCGCGAATACGCGCGGCGGTGAATACGCTCTCTGGATTGGAAAGGCGCACGCCGGACGAAGTCATCGCATCCATACGATCAATTGGCTTTGACCTTCTTCGCTCTCGCCTGCCTGAATCAGCCATTCGCCATGATACGATAAGGCTGGCAACTGCCGAGGAATTTATCAGAAGAATGCCGAGGATTCTCGCAGCCTCCGCTCACGCAGAACTGCATCCAAATCCATACTTCCTGAGAATCGACAACAAGGCTCAGCACTACGCCGATGAGTGCCGCTTTGGTCATACTTTTCGAGGAAGTTTCGGCTTCACGATTGAGTCTCCTGTCGGTCCAAACACCATAACACCTGCCGAGGATGAGCAATCCGCATTGCCCTTAGAGCGCCGCGCCATCGCACGGCTCGCAAGAGGTCTCAGGTCGGTAGAAGCCGCGGTTCGCGAAGAGGCGCCAGAGATAATCGTGGGGAGCTACTCGTCTGGTTTCAACGCTAATGCGTGTGACGAGCTGGCCGCATTTTTAGAAATGCCGCACTTAACTGAAGTGGCTTTTGAAATACTGTTTTCTCCGGAGTGGGGAGCTCCGCCGGATCTTGGCCCGAACCCGATGGTGCAAATTTCTCAGTCTCGTGGCGCCGACGTTATCCGGCGTGCCGCGAAAGCCCTGCGAATTGTGAATTACGAGAAGCAGCGAACCATCGTCGGAAAAGTTCGAACTCTTCACTCAATGGAAACCCCATCGGATCTCTTCAGTATTTCCGGGCTTCAGGATGTGATCGTGGAATGGGATAGTGACGAGTTCGGAAAACGGAATATTCGGGTGTCGCTAGGTCCGGAAGAATACCTCCAGGCGGTGCAAGCTCACACTGCTGGCCGCCTTGTCTCGATCACGGGCGAGCTGGAACAAGGGCGACCTTGGCGACTGGAGAACGCGACGAACTTTACCGTCCTTACTTGATGCATCTTTTGACAAATGGATGCTTTCATTGAGCGGCAGATTTGGCACTTGAGAGCGATCCGCTTACCTATCAGGCCGCAGAAATGGTGAAACGGAAGCGCGGCGCCGCAAAAACGCCTCGACTACAATCGGCTCTCGATGAGACGCTCGATCGGTTCAGAACCGACGCAGTCGCCGATCTTTTCAAGCGCAAGCTCACGGCCAAGAATATACCGTTCAATGATGATCTCATCAGCAAACTGGTCGATCACGCTTTCTCCGGGAGCGACGCCGATTTCGACGGCCCTGACATTGAGATCGAAATCACGAACGATGACATCGCCGAGTTGGAGATCGCCGTTGAGGCGGTAATATCCGACCTTCCCACGATCATTGATAAGGCCTCCGCCGCGACGTCACGCGAGCTTTTAAAGAAGCTCAAAGCCGGTTGGCCGGATCAATTTGAGTTCGAAGCAGAACACCGAAAAGGGTTCGAGAAACGCTTAGAGGCTCGATGGGGCAAGGCGCTATCGCTTTTGCGTATGCAAGTCTCTCTATCCCTTGAGCTGGGACAGAGCTTTTTTGACCGGAATCGAAAATCGCGATGGAAGCGCGACAAAAGTAAGCGCGAACTTCTGGTCCGGCTCCACGTGCGGGCATGTCAGGTCACAGCGGAAATACTGGCTCTACTCGAAACCGGGTACTCCGATGGCGCAATGGCTCGCTGGCGCACGCTGTACGAAATTGGAATCATAGCAACTCTGGTCGCTTCACATGACGATGATCTCGCGGAACGCTACATGGCGCATGAGGTTATTGAAGCCAGAAATGGCGCGAAGCTTTACTCACAGAACTATGAGGAACTGGGATACAAACCTATACCAGCTGAGGAGATATCAGAGATTAATGCGATGGCGGACAAGGCCATCGCGAAATACGGAACCTCTTTTGGGAAGAGCTACGGATGGGCAGCGCATCATCTCCGGCATAAGGATCCTCAGTTTAGCGACCTTCAGACCGCCGCCGGTCGGTCAAAGATGCGCTCGCACTACAAGATGGCGAGTCACAACGTACATGCAGGAATTAAGGGCTTGACCCATCGGTTGAGCTCCTTGGCGCCGGACAGATTTGTTGCGGGCTCAAGCAATGCTGGTCTAGATGAGCCCGGTCAAAATACAGCCATCACTTTTTGCCAGATCACTGTCCTGCTGCTTGCCTACAGGCCAGAGTTCGACGAAGTCGTAGCCATGAAACTACTGTCGGATCTGCGAGACGACTGCGTTCGCGAGTTCGTTAAGGCCGGTCGGAAACTAAAAAAGGAAGAACGTGAGCGGCAGACCGGCGAAGCCCTCCGAATCCGGAGCGGCGAGAGTTCTCGGAAAAGGCGCGCTGATCGCTAGCCTCGTACTTTGGGTCAGACGATAGCCACTTGGCTCATTATTTTCGATAGGCGTTCGGGGTTGTTCTCGATGTAGATACACGTCGTCGAGATGCTTGAATGCCCGGCAAGTGTCGCAATAGCCTTAAGATCGACGCCCTGCTCTGCTAGACGAGTAATCAGCGTCCTTCGACCGGAGTGAGACGAAGCCTTAATCCCAGCTTGCATGTAAACGTCTCGAAAGAGATGAACCATGCCGTTTGGCGTAAAATGACGACCGGATCGAGTAGGAAAAAGCGGACTATCGGGTCTGGAAGATCGCACATTGACCCAGTAGCGTTCTAGTGCCGTTCGCAAGTTCGGCGCAGATACGTATACATCTCGCATGCGGTTTTTCTTCGTGTACGACCGCTTTATGTGAACCACAGAGCGCGCGCTGCCATCCGCGGCGTACACATCTTCGATCTTGAGAGATGCAATTTCCTTAGCCCGCAAGCCGAGATAGAAGCTCACTGCGAGAATGGATCTGTCTCGCTCTCGAAATGGTCGGGGCTGAATCGAGTTCTCGACCTGCTCGTACTGCAGCAGCGTGAGAATCGGCGCACGGCCTGTTTGGCCTTGCCCTCTTGCCATAGCGTTCTCTGACCCGTTGCAACAGAGTTCGGTGTCGCGATTATAAAAAGGCTCGCCGGATTTGTACCTACAAACCTTCAACGGCCAAAAGAAAACGGCGCCGCGGCCGCCCTAGGATGAGATTCCTCGTCCACGATCTCGCTTACATCGCATATTGTCGTTCAACCTGAGCAAGAACCTGTTTCCATTGCATCTTTCCTGGATTATGATGATGGGTGGCTACCAAATGGAGAAGTTGTGTCTAATTGATTTACAGCGGTCGGGGTCTAGGTTATAATTCCCGAATGCAATCTTCAGATCGGCCGCTCGCCTATTCGTATATCCGCATGTCGACGGACATCCAGCTCAAGGGCGACAGCTTGCGCCGACAGATGGAGCTGTCCCGACGTTATGCGGCACAGCACGATCTCCAGCTTGTCGAAGATACCTATAACGACATTGGCATCTCCGCTTTCAAAGGCGCGAATGTCTCTGGCGGCGCGCTGGGGAAATTCCTTCAAGCGGTCAAAGATAAACGAATCCCTTGGGGATCCTATCTTCTTGTAGAGTCGCTGGATCGCATTAGCCGCGAGAAGCCAATGCTTGCACTGGCGACGTTTACAGAAATCGTTCGCAACGGCGTATCGATCGTCACTCTCGCCGACAATCACGTCTACCCCGCTGGCGAAACCGATACGCCTCAGCTCATTTATTCGATTGTCGTCATGGGCCGTGCGCACGACGAATCGCGAATGAAGAGTTCTCGCATATCTGCAGCATGGAACAATAAGCGCGCAAACGCCGCGAACCGAAAGCTCACGGCCCAATGCCCTGCGTGGCTTGAGATGAACGAGGATCGAGCCAGCTTTCGTGTGTTGGCAGACCGTGCCGACGTCGTGAGACGAATATTCCGAGAGAGTCAGTCCGGCATCGGCAATTACTCGATAGCGCGGCGTCTAAACGAGGAGAAGATCGCTCCATTCGGCCGTTCGAAAGGCTGGCAGACCTCTTATATCGCGAAGATTTTGAACAACCGAGCCGTTCTCGGCGAGTTTCAGCCTCATCACTTCGTCGACGGCGCAAGAGTTCCGGACGGCGAACCGGTTGAGAATTATTTTCCGCCCGTCGTCGATGAAGAGCTTTTCTTCACGGCCCAAGGCGCAAGAAACCAACGCAGAGCCGGAGGCGGCGGTCGACGCGGCCCTTACATAAGCAATCTTTTTTCTGGGATTGCTAGTTGCGACTACTGCGGTGGTCGTATGCACTTTTTGAACAAGGGAGCTGGCCCGAAAGGCGGCACGTATCTCATATGTGACAATGCGCGTCGACGGTTGGGCTGTCGCCCTGCGGCATGGCGATACGATGACTTTGAAGCCTCGTTCCTCGCATTCGTCGAGGAGCTGGACCTCGGCCCACTGGCCAGAGACGAGAGCGAAATCTCAAGCCGTGCAAACCTCGATCAGCAGATCAGCAGCCTTGAGGGTCGCCGAGCAGAAGAAGAGAAATTGCGAGAAAAGATTTTTGACCTTCTCGCCGGCGGGTTAAAGACAGAGTTCATCGCGAAGAAACTTCAGGACGTCGAACGTCGCCTCATCGAAATTGACGAAAATCTCCGCCTCAAATTAGCTGAGAGAAGCGCGCTTCAATTTGAGGTCTCGCAGTTCTACGAAGGAAAAGAAGAGATCAAAGCGCTCGTGACGAGTCTGAAGGATCGTGATAGCCGTCAAGTCTACAGCGTGCGCGCACAGATCGCTTCGAGACTTAAGGCGTTGGTGCAAAACCTCACCCTTGCGCCAGACGGCGCGGACTCCCCTGGAGCGCTGAAGACGGACAGAGCCGCGCGCACGCACAACCGCGCCCCAATAACATTGAAGTCAGTCGATCACCCTGACTGGCGCAGGTACTTCTCCGTGACGTTCAAGAACGGAGGCATGCGCACAATATATGTCGACGCCAAAGATCCTATGAATCCTATTCATCAGATTCACGTGCCGAATTTTGGCAAAGACATTTTGGCGCGGACGGACGAACCACGTCTCGATTAGTCCCACGTGGTGCACCTAGAAGTCTTTCGTCAGAGACGGGGTCGCACTTAGCGACAGCTTATCGAGGCGCTTTGCGAGACTTTCCAAGATCGACCGGCACCAGCGTTGCGCGCCGGGCTCGGAGCCTTCGACTGAGAATACGAGTCCTGGCCACGCTGGATTTGAAATGCCCCTCGGCCGATCCGTAACCGCATCCTTCCAAGCCTGTTCTGTATTGACGGGCTCGTGCTTTGAAGTGACCCCTTGCTCGATGGCTTTGACCATCCGACGCGCGTCCTCAAGGTCGGTCTCAGTGATGTAGACGAGTTGATAATCCTGTCTCGCTCGGTAGCACTCGTTGATCGTCACGTAGTCCGAGAAAGCGTGACTCAGAAACCCCTGAGGGGTCTTTTCGGCTTCTTGATACGCGACCTTCTCGCCTTCCAGTCTCGCTTGTTCGGGCGTTAGCTTGAATTGCGAGGCCGCAGGGCTGGCCGAAACGCCAGTGACTAAGATCAGAGCGCTAACGACATTCGACAGGTTCAGGCTGGTGGTCATAATCTCTCAATGTCATGTCCAATTAACATCCGATGAGAAAGAGTATGAACGTCAGAATGGCGCGCAGAATTTCGGACGTATCGATTGTCACGGCAACTTTCATACGGAGCTTTTTCATGCGCTTTACCGGCGCTGATTTGTCCGTGTGAGTCGAGACGGATTGGGATCAAATGATCATAAGAATAAAATCTTATGCTCAATTGATCAATCTAAGGGGTCTGGTGGATGCCCCGATGAAGCTTCGAATAGCCGAGCCTGAGGCCAACACTCTTAGAACCGCATTTTGAGCAGACTAGCTTGGGCGTGAGGTCATCGTGCATAGAGCCGTGCTGCCGACCGAGCCTTTCAGCAAGGGCGGTGAGATCTAGTTCGCGACCGTGATGGCAGCCCATCGCATAGCAATAAGCGCTCAGGTCCGTCTGGCTGTCGATTAGTTGGCCGATGGTTGAACCCATCACAAAGGATTCCGCGAGTCGCGCCAGCGAGCAATCAATTTAACTGGGCATAATATCCTGATGATCGGACCGCCCGGCGCCGGCAAAAGCATGCTCGCCGCCCGCCTTCCCTCCATTCTGCCGAAGCTCACCGCGCCCGAACTGCTTGAGCTCGCGATGATCCGCTCCGTCGCCGGAGATCTGGCCGGCGGCGTATTGACGGACCGGCGTCCGTTCCGCGCCCCGCATCATTCGGCCTCGATGGCAGCGCTGGTCGGCGGCGGGATCAAACCGCGGCCGGGCGAAATCGCGCTCGCCCATAATGGCGTGCTGTTTCTCGACGAGTTGCCGGAATTCCAGCCGAACGTGCTGGATTCGCTGCGCCAGCCCATGGAGACGGGGCAAGTCGTCGTCGCGCGCGCCAATCATCGCATCGCCTATCCCGCCCGCTTTCAGCTGATCGCCGCGATGAACCCGTGCAAATGCGGCAAAGCCGGCGAGCCCGGCCATGTGTGTCGGCGTGGCGCACGCTGCGCCGAGGACTATCAGGCGCGGCTGTCGGGGCCGCTTCTCGACCGCATCGACATCCACCTCGACGTGCCGTCGGTCTCGGCATCCGATCTTCTTCTGCCGGCGCCGAGCGAGAGCAGCAAAGACGTCGCGCTGCGCGTCGCTGCCGCGCGCCAGCGCGCTTCCGCCCGCGCGAGCGAACACAGGATCAGCGCCCGGACCAATGCCGAGCTGTCATCCTCTGCGATAGAAACGCTTGCCGCGCTCGATCCGGCCGGAACGCGCCTTCTGCATGACGCCGCCGACACGATGCGGCTTTCGGCACGCGGCTATCATCGTGTGCTGAAAGTTGCGCGGACGATTGCCGATCTCGACGGCGAGGAAAAAACCGGGCGGATACATCTGGCCGAGGCGCTGTCGTACCGGACGCTGGTGGATCGGGCGGTAACGGCGGCGGCATGATCCTTTTATCCGGCGCGAAAGCTTTCGGGACTTCGCCGGGTCACAAATCTGAGACCGAACCGTCACACGACTGTCGGACGAAAATGATGCAAGCGCCGTATGAGCGCTTCTCCTTCGATTCTCCTTCCCTCCGCCCTCCGGCCCCTTTCAGGTCTTTCAGGTTCCGGCCTTCCGGCCCCAGACTTTCCCGAGGTCGATCTGCCCGACCCGCTCGGCCGGATCGGCGATCTGGAACTGCGACTCGCCAAGAAGCCCAAGGATGTGAAGAAGGCGCAGAAGCTGCGCTACAAAGTGTTCTTCGAGGAAATGTCGGCGCAGCCGAACGTCATGGCGCGCCTTGCCCGCCGCGACGTCGATATTTTCGATCAGGTCTGCGACCATCTTCTCGTCCGCGATGCGACGCCCCGTCCGGGTTTTCTGAAAAAGCGCACCGTCGGCACCTATCGCCTGCTGCGGCAGGATGTGGCGGAGCGGAATTTCGGCTTCTACACGCAGGGCGAATTCGACATCCAGCCGCTGATCGCGCGGCATGCGCATCTGAATTTCCTCGAACTCGGCCGCTCCTGCGTGCTCGCGCCCTGGCGCGACCGGCGCACCGTCGAACTGCTCTGGCACGGCATCTGGGCCTATGTGCTGGCCCATAAGGCCGATGTGATGCTGGGCTGCGCCAGCCTTGAGGGCTCCGACCCGGCCGAGCATCAGCTGGCCTTGAGCTATCTGCACCACTTCCACCGCGCGCCCGAAGCCTGGCGGGCCGAGGCCCTGCCCGAGCGGCGCGCCGATATCGCTTTGCTCGACAAGGATCAGATCGACCCCAAACGGGCGCTGCGCGCTCTGCCGCCCCTCATCAAAGGCTATCTGCGCCTTGGGGCTATGATCGGCGACGGGGCGGTGACCGACCGCCAGTTCGGCACGACCGATATCCTGATCGTTCTGCCGCGCGCCTTCATCAACCCGCGCTACATCCAGTATTACGGCGCCGAGGCAACCCGCCACGCGGCCTGAGATTTCCCCTTCATCCACAGGCTTGATTGCCGCGCCTTTCGCCGCCCGCATTGAGCCGCTAGCACTGGTGGGATGAACGCGCGGGAAGAGATTCCATCCATTGAGACCGGCAGCGGCGACAGCCGCGTCACGCCGATGATGGAGCAATACCTCGAGATCAAAACGGCCAATCCGGATTGCCTCCTCTTTTACCGGATGGGCGATTTCTACGAGCTGTTTTTTGAGGACGCCGAACAGGCGAGCCGCGCGCTCGGCATCATGCTGACCAAGCGCGGCAAGCATCAGGGCCAGGACATCCCGATGTGCGGCGTGCCGGTCGAGCGCGCCGACGATTATCTGCAGCGTCTGATCTCGAAGGGTTTCCGCGTCGCCGTCTGCGAACAGATCGAAGATCCGGCGGAAGCGAAAAAGCGCGGCGGCAAATCCGTTGTGAAGCGGGACGTTGTGCGGCTTGTGACGCCCGGCACGCTGACCGAAGACGCGCTGCTCGATCCCAGGCGCGCCAACCGTCTCATCGCGCTCGCGCGCGTGATGGCCGGCGAAGACACTATCGTGTTCGGCCTTGCAGCCCTCGACATCTCGACCGGCACGTTCACCGTCTCCGAGACGACGCGCGCAGGCCTGGCGGCGGCGATCGCACGGCTCGACCCGGCGGAGATCGTTGTGCCGGAAGCTTTGCTGTCCGAGCCCGACCTTGCGGCGCTCTTGAAAGAGACGGGACGACCGCTGGCCCCCGTCGGCCGCGATATTTCCGATGCGGCGAGCGCCGAGCGGCGTCTGTCCGAAGCCTTCGGCGTATCGACCATTGCCGGCTTCGGTGCGCTCAGCCGCGCGGAAGTCTGCGCGGGGGCGACGGGCGTCTCCTATATTGTACGCACGCAGCGCGGCGCCCATCCGCCGCTCGCCGCCCCGCAGCGGGCCGGGCAGAGCGATTTCCTTGATATCGATGCCGCAACGCGCGCCAATCTCGAACTGACGCGGACCATGTCCGGCGAGCGCGTGGGGTCGCTGCTCGATGCCATCGACCGAACCGTCACCGCTGCGGGCGGGCGGCTTCTCAGCGAACGGCTCGCAAGCCCGCTGACCGATCCCGACGCCATCAACCGCCGTCTCGACAGCGTCGAGACATTCACGGCGGATGCCGCGCTGCGGCGCGATATCTGCATGGCCCTCCGCCGTGCGCCCGATCTTGCGCGCGCCGTGCAGCGCCTTGCCTTCAACCGCGGCGGACCGCGCGATCTTGCCGGCGTGCGCGATGCCCTGATCGCGGCGCGCGCCATTGCCGAACGCCTCGGCCAGAGCGAACGCGGCGCGGAGATTGCGTCTGCGAGCACAGCGCTTGCCGCGCCCGACCCCGCGCTTGCGGCGCAGTTCAGCGAGGCGCTTGCCGAAGAACTGCCGGTGCGCGCCTCGGACGGCGGCTTTGTGCGTCCGGGCTTCGATGCCGCGCTCGATGAGCAGCGCCAGCTGCGCGATGAGAGCCGCCGCGTTATCGCGCAATTGCAGCAGCGCTATGCGGAGGAAACCGGCCACAAGACGCTGCGAATCAAGCACACGAACTTTCTCGGCTTTTTTGTCGAGGTTCCGGCCGCGGCCGGCGAAGAGCTGCGCGTTGCACCGTGGAACGCGACCTTCGTGCACCGCCAGACGCTGCAGGGCGCGATGCGCTTCTCGACCGTCGAACTCGGCGATCTTGAAAGCCGCATCGCGGCAGCCGCCGACCGGGCGCTGGCGCTTGAAATGGCCGTCTTTACGCGCCTCTCCGATCTTGTCGCGTCTGCGGGCGCTGTCCTGCAATCGGTCGCGCAAGCGCTGGCCGTGCTCGATGTCGCGAGCGCCTTTGCGCAGCTTGCCGCCGAACAGACTTATATGCGCCCCGAGGTCGACCTGTCGCTCGCCTTCGACATCAAAGGCGGACGCCACCCGGTCGTCGAACAGGCGCTCGTCTCCGAACCTTTCATCGCCAATCATTGCGATCTGTCGCCGGCGAGCGAACCAGAAGCCGGGCGCATCTACCTCATCACCGGCCCGAATATGGGCGGTAAATCGACCTTTCTGCGCCAGAACGCGCTGATCGCCATTCTGGCGCAGGCGGGAAGTTTCGTGCCGGCGGCATCGGCCAGGCTCGGCGTCGTCGACCGCCTGTTCAGCCGCGTCGGCGCCGCCGACGATCTGGCCCGCGGCCGATCCACTTTTATGGTCGAGATGGTCGAGACGGCGGCGATCCTCAATCAGGCGAGCCGCCGCTCGCTCGTCATCCTCGACGAGATCGGCCGCGGCACCTCGACCTTCGACGGCCTGTCGATCGCCTGGGCGGCGATCGAGCATCTGCACGAGAAAAATTCCTGCCGCTCGCTCTTTGCGACGCATTTCCACGAACTGACCCAGCTGTCGAAGCGGCTCGGCCGCCTCCACAATGCGACGCTGAAAGTCGCCGAGCACAAAGGCGATGTCGTCTTCCTGCACGAGGTCGTGCCCGGCACCGCCGACCGCTCCTACGGCATTCAGGTGGCAAAGCTCGCCGGCCTGCCGCCCGCCGTGGTCGATCGCGCCGGGGCGATCCTTGCCGAGCTCGAAAGCCGCGACCGCGCCCGCCCGAAACAGGCCATCGCTGACGATCTGCCGCTGTTCTCCATCGCGCCAAGGCCCGCCCCGGTGGCCGCCCCGCCGGACCCGGCGCTTCTTGCCCTCGATGCCATAGACCCCGACGAGCTGACGCCCCGGGCCGCCCAGGAGGCCCTCTATCGCCTCAAGGCGCTCAGGAAGTCCTGACGGGCTTGATGTTTTAACCGGCCCCGCGCCATAGATGGGCGGCATGACCGTCGCCCTGCGTAAACCCTCCTCCTCCCGCCCGCCCATTATCGACCGGACGAAGCTCGACGCGGCGCTCGACCGCTTTGCCGAAGAGAACAAGGGCGACCCCAAGGCGCGCGAAGCCGCCGTCAAAACGCTGCTCAAAACCCGGCTGGCGAAAGGCCGCGAACATGCGCTGCGCTGGCTGAAGGAAGACGGGCTCGGCACCGCTTGCGCCGAAAAGATCTCCTTCCTGATGGACGAGATCATTACGTCGCTGCACCGCCATGTGACCCTGCATGTCCATCCCGGCGGACCGGCTCCGGCGGCGACCGAGCGCCTCGCGGTGATCGCCGTCGGCGGCTACGGCCGCGGCACGCTGGCACCGGGCTCGGACATCGATCTTCTGTTCCTCTTCCCGAAAGCGCAGACCGGCTGGGGCACGGCCGTCGTCGAAGCCATGCTGTATGTGCTGTGGGATCTCGGCCTGAAGGTCGGCCATGCCGTGCGCGGCCTCGACGAGTGCATCAAGCTCGCGCGCTCCGATATGACGATCCGCACCTCCATTCTGGAAGCGCGGACGATCTGCGGCGATCTTCTTCTGGCCGAACAATTGAGCACGCGTTTCCAGCGCGAGATCGTGCCCGGCACCGCGCTTGAATTCGTCACCGCAAAACTTGCCGAGCGCGACGAGCGCTACAAGCAGACCGAAAGCTCGCGCTATGTCGTCGAGCCCAATCTGAAGGAAGGCAAAGGCGGTTTGCGCGATCTGAACACGCTGTTCTGGATCGCCAAATATGTCTATCGCGTGCGCACGGTGGAACAGCTTGTCGCCGCCGGACTTTTCACCGAGCAGGAGTTCGCGCTGTTCCGCAAGGCCGAGGATTTTCTCTGGGCCGTGCGCTGCCATCTGCACTTTCTCACCGGCCGCCCCGAAGACCGCCTGACCTTCGAATATCAGCCCGACATCGCCCAGCGCCTCGGCTATCAGCAGCGCCACCAGCCGGCGGTCGAGCGCTTCATGAAGCACTATTTCCTCGTCGCGAAAGATGTCGGCGATCTCACCGCCATTGTCTGCGCCGCGCTGGAAGACCGCCACGCCAAGCGTCCGCCGAAACTGAACCGTCTCTTCGGCCGCTGGCGCCGCGTGCGTTCGCATGTTCTGCCGGGCACGGACTTTACGATTGAGAATGAGCGTCTGACGGTGACGGGACCGGACGTGTTCCAGCGCGATCCGGTGAACCTCATCCGCTTTTTCCAGATCGCCGATCGCGAAGATGTCGCGATGCATCCGGATGCGATGCATCTCATCCGCCGCTCGCTGAAACTGATCGACGCAGATCTCCGCGAAAATCCGGACGCCAACCGGCTCTTTCTCGACACGCTGACCTCGCACAACGCACCCGAAACGATTTTGCGCCGCATGAACGAAGCGGGTGTCCTTGCCCGGTTCATTCCGGATTTCGGCAAGATCGTCGCGATGATGCAGTTCAATATGTACCACCACTATACGGTGGACGAGCATCTCATCCGCGCCATCGGCATTCTGTCGGAAATGGATGCGGGGACGCTCAAGGAAGAGCATCCGCTCTGCAATGAAATCCTGCCGACGATCACCAACCGCACCGCGCTGTACGTTGCGGTGCTGCTGCACGATGTTGCAAAGGGCCGGCCGGAAGATCACTCGATTGCCGGCGCCAAAGTGATGATGAAGCTCGGTCCGCGTCTTGGCCTGTCCGATGACGACACCGAGACCGCAGCCTGGCTGATCGAGCAGCACCTTTTGATGTCGGACATCGCGCAGCGCCGCGACATTTCCGATCCGCGTACGATCCAGGATTTTGCCGACAAGGTACAGAGCCTCGAGCGGCTGAAAATGCTGCTCGTCCTCACCGTCGCCGATATCAAGGCCGTCGGCCCCGGCGTGTGGAACGGCTGGAAAGGCCAGCTGCTGCGCACGCTCTATTGGGAAACCGAGATCATTCTCGCCGGCGGCCATTCCGCCGCCAATCGCAGCGAGCGCGTCAAAGCGGCGAAGGAACAGACGCGCGCCGCGCTCACCGGCTGGAGCCCGGACGAGCTCGACGCCTATATCGCGCGGCACTATCCGCCCTATTGGCTGAAGGTGGAGCCGCCGCGGCGCCTCGCCCACGCCAATCTGATGCGCGAAGCGGAGAAGGCCGGCAAACGCGTCGCGACCTCGTTCACGACGCACGCATTCCACGGCGTTACCGAGATCACCGTTCTGGCGCAGGACCATCCGCGTCTTCTCGCCGTCATCGCCGGCGCCTGCGCGGCCACGGGCGCAAACATCACCGACGCCTATATCAACACGACGACCGACGGCATGGCGCTGGATACGATCTTCGTCACGCGCACGCACCCCAATGACGAAGACGAGCGGCGCATCGCCGCGCGCATTGCTTCCAATGTCGAGCGGGCGCTGAAGGGCGAGCTCTGGCTGACGGACGCGATGCAAAAGCGCACCGAACAGCGCCGCCGCCAGACAAAAGCGTTTGCGGTGAAGCCGCGCGTCATCATCACGAATGACTGGTCGGACCGTTACACGGTGATCGAGGTCTCGGGCCTCGACCGGCCCGGCCTTCTCTACGACCTGACCTCAACGGTGTCGCAGCTCAATCTCAATATTGCCTCGGCGCATATCGCGACCTTCGGCGAGCGCGCGGTCGACGTTTTCTACGTGACCGATCTTACCGGCTACAAGATCACCTCGCCGACACGGCAGGAAGCGATCCGCCGCGATCTCCTCGCCGTATTTACGATCGAAGAAGCACCCACCGACGCGTAAGTTCACAAACGGATAGAGGGCCGCGTGTGGGGCGCGGCCCTCCTCGTGCCTTGCGGACCTGCGGTGGGGATTAGCCCGGCAGAAGCACGGTATCGATGACGTGGATGACGCCGTTCGACTGGTTCACGTCGCCGATCGTCACTTTGGCTTTGCCGCCCTTCTCGTCGACGAGGATGAGCGAGGAACCGTCCAGCGTGCCGGTCAGCTTTTCGCCGTTGACCGTCTTCCACTCGGCCTTGCCATTGCCCTTTTCGATCGCCGCCTTGATGTCGGCAGCCGAATTGCGGCCGGGGACGACGTGATAGGTCAGGATGCCGGTGAGCGTCTTCTTGTTCTCGGGCTTGACGAGCGTTTCGACAGTGCCCGCCGGAAGCTTTTCAAACGCCGCATTGGTCGGCGCAAACACCGTGAACGGACCGGCGCCCTGCAGCGTCTCGACGAGGCCGGCGGCCTTCACCGCAGCGACGAGCGTCGTGTGGTCCTTCGAATTCACTGCGTTTTCGATGATGTTCTTGGTCGGGTACATCGGCGCACCGCCGACGGTGACCGGCGCGGCCATGGCGTCTTTGGACATCGAATCCTTCGACATCGAGTCGTTTTTCATCATGCCCTGCGCAAAGACCGGCATGGCAGCGAGCGTAAGGACGGACGCCGCAAGTAGAATGCGTTTCATGTTTGACTCTCCGTATTCAACCCTCTTAACGGGCATTAGGAGTTACGGAGACACTCCCTGCACGGATGCAGACATTTTCAGATTTCGTGCATTTTCCCGGAGGCGACGACGGGGCCGGTCGGCGCGCCGGTTTTCGAACCGCCCATGGGCTCGACGGACACCGCGAGCATGGCTTCGGGATCTGCGCCCGGCATCACATCGCGCGGCATTTCGATCATGATCGGTGCGTTCGCAGAGAACGTGCCGAGCGAACGCGGCGTGCCGCCGACGGGAACGATCCACAATTCATGCGTATGATCGGCAGGCGCCGGCATATCGGCGGCCGGCATCAGCATGACTTTTCCGGTCATGCGATCGACGGAGGCCATGAAGGCGGATTTGCCGTCCGTCAGCGTCAGCGTCGCAACGAGCGAGGGCGGCGGCGAAGCCGGACCCGAGATGAGGAATACGAGGCAGGCGGCGGCGAGCGCGGACGTACCGACACTCATGCTGCGCCAGAAGGGCAGCGAGCTCCAGAGAGTGTCTTTCTTGACGGCCTTCGACGCCGAGAGCGGCACGGGCTTGGCACCGACGGCCTGGGCGATCTTGTCCCAGACCTCGGGCGAGACGGGCTCGGGCGCAATGTCGGATGAGATCGGACCGAGCCGCGCTTCCCAGAATTCGACCTCGCGCGCGAAAACATAATCGTCGCGCCGGCGCTTCTCGAGCGCGTCGCGCTGATCGCCCTGCACGAGGCCGAGCACGAACTCCGCCGCAAGCGGCGCTTCGTCCTCAGTTGCGGGCTTATCGTCGTCGCGCGGGCTCATCGCTCGAGACATCCTCTCAGTTTAATCAGGCCACGCCTGATCCAGCTCTTCATCGTGCCGAGCGGCACATTGCGGCGCATCGCCAGTTCCTCATAGGTAAGGCCGTCGAGGAAGGCGGCGCGGATCGAGGCCTGCTGATCGCCGTCGAGTTCCTCAAGGCAATTCATCAGCGCCTTTTTATCGTCGGCGCTTTCGACTTCGGCCAGAGCCGAACGCGCCGGATCGGCGATCTCGGCGGCATCGTCGAGCGGCGCGGAGGCCCTACGGATTTTGCCCGACCTTATGCGGTCCAGCGCCTTGTTGCGGGCAACCGCCACAAGCCAGGAAATGGCACCGGCCCGGGCGGGGTCGTAAGTCCCGGCCCGCCGCCAGACGGCTATATAAGTTTCCTGCAACACGTCCTCGGCCTCGCTCCTCTCCCCTAGTATACGGAGGCAGACGCCCATGAGTTTCGCGGACGTCGCTTCATAAACTTCGGAAAGAGCGACCCGGTCCCCCCGGCCGACGGCCTGGAGGCGGACAGATAGCTGTTCGGCGGTGATTTCGGACACGGACATATAGGGGCCGGAATATAGCGAGGGCTCAAGCCCCATACGAGCCGGAACGCCGTTTGGATGCGGCGTTCAAACTCGGTTCATGACCGGAGTGGCAAAAATATCCTCCATGGAGGAAAGCATGCGGCCGCTCCTTGCCGCCCTCGTTCTGGCCGCCTTCGTTCCGGCGTCCCCCGCACCGGCGGGAGACGAGTGGCGGATCGCCCGCGTCTGGAGCCCTTCGGCCTCCAAAAGCCTCGACCTTCCCCCTGAAGCCGAGGCCAAAACCATGGCCGCCATAGTGCCGCCGGGCCGGCTGAGCCTTAATGTCGGCTGCAACGATATCTCGGCCAAAGGGCTCAATCAGGACGGAACGGCCCTGTTCGACGCCCCGGCCCAGACCCGCATGGCCTGCCCGCCGGATCTGGCCTCGCTGGAAGGGGCCGTCCTCGCCGCCCTGAAGCTGGTCCGCAGCCATGAACGGACCGGCAATGAAATGATCCTCCGGGACGGCCAGGGCAAAGAAGTTCTCGCCCTTATCCGCTGAGCCCTCGTCAGTGACACCGGCGCGCCTTGCCGGTCCCGGGGGTGGATGCTATCCCGCGCCCATGAGTGCGGACCCTATTCCGAATATTCGCAATTTTTCCATCGTCGCCCATATCGACCACGGAAAATCCACCCTGGCGGACCGGCTGATCCAGTCGACCGGCGGCCTGTCCGAACGCGAGATGACGGAGCAGGTGCTCGACTCGATGGATATCGAGAAAGAGCGCGGCATCACCATCAAGGCGCAGACCGTGCGCCTCACCTACCCGGCCAAGGACGGCAAGACCTATATCCTCAATCTGATGGACACGCCCGGCCATGTGGACTTCGCCTATGAAGTCTCACGCTCGCTGGCCGCGTGCGAAGGCTCGCTGCTCGTCGTCGACGCGAGCCAGGGCGTCGAGGCCCAAACGCTCGCGAACGTCTATCACGCGCTTGATGCCAACCATGAGATCGTGCCGGTCCTCAACAAGATCGACCTGCCGGCCGCCGAGCCCGACCGCGTCAAGGAACAGATCGAAGAGGTGATCGGCCTCGATGCGTCGAACGCCGTGATGATCTCGGCCAAGACCGGCATCGGCATTCCCGATGTGCTGGAAGCCATCGTCACGCGCCTGCCGCCGCCGAAGGGCGACATCAACGCGCCGCTGAAAGCTCTGCTCGTCGACAGCTGGTACGATGCCTATCTCGGCGTCGTCGTGCTTGTACGTATTTTCGACGGCACGCTGAAGAAGGACCAGCGCGTGCGCATGGTCGGCACCGACGCCGTCTACCAGGTCGACCGCATCGGAACGTTCACACCGAAAATGGTTTCGGCGGATGTTCTGGGCCCGGGCGAAGTCGGCTTCCTCACCGCGAGCATCAAGGAAGTTGCGGATACGCGCGTCGGCGACACGATCACCGATGAGCGGCGCGGCACGACCGATCCCCTGCCCGGTTTCAAGCCGGCGCAGCCTGTCGTGTTCTGCGGCCTCTTCCCGGTCGATGCGGCGCAGTTCGACGATCTTAGAAACGCCATGGGCAAGCTCCGCCTCAACGATGCGAGCTTCTCTTATGAAATGGAAAGCTCAGCCGCGCTCGGCTTCGGCTTCCGCTGCGGGTTCCTCGGCCTTTTGCATCTTGAGATCATTCAGGAGAGGCTGTCGCGCGAGTTCGATCTCGATCTGATCGCGACCGCGCCGTCCGTCGTCTATACAATCAAGATGCGCGACGGCAGCGAGGTGTCGCTGCACAATCCGGCCGATCTTCCCGATGTGATGCAGATCGAGGAAATCCACGAACCGTGGATTCGCGCGACAATCCTGACACCCGATGAATATCTCGGCGGCATTCTGAAGCTCTGCCAGGACCGCCGCGGCACGCAGATCGACCTCAATTACGTCGGCAAGCGCGCCATGGTCGTCTACGACCTGCCGCTGAACGAAGTCGTCTTCGATTTCTACGACCGGCTGAAATCGATCTCGAAGGGTTATGCCAGCTTCGACTACGCCATCACCGACATGCGGGCCGGCGATCTTGTGAAGATGCAGATCCTCGTCAACGAAGAGCCGGTCGATGCGCTGTCGATGCTGGTGCATCGCGGACGCGCCGAAAGCCGCGGCCGCGCCATGTGCGAGAAGCTGAAAGAGCTGATCCCAAACCATCTGTTCAAGATCCCGATCCAGGCGGCGATCGGCGGTAAGGTCATTGCACGCGAAACGATCTCGGCACTGCGCAAGGACGTGACGGCGAAATGCTATGGCGGCGACGTCTCGCGCAAGCGCAAGCTCCTCGACAAGCAGAAAGAGGGCAAAAAGCGCATGCGCCAGTTCGGCAAGGTGGAGATTCCGCAGGAAGCTTTCATCGCCGCGCTGAAGATGGAAGATTAGAGCACACGCGTCTTACGCGCCGCGCAGAACTTTGCGAACGGCGTTATGTCCGTATCTTCAGCCCACGCTCTCAGCGTTCGTCGTCGTCCCAAGCCTGCACCATCACCTCGCGGGTGATGCGGCCGTCTTTATCGACGTCGAGCATGGCGCTGCAGAACACCTTTGCCCCGCCGGGATATTCGCACTCTTCGGTGAACGCCAGATGGCCATCGCCCGACACCATGTCGGCGACATGATGAGTGACGCCGCGTCCGCAGACATCGGCGTAGAACTCAGCGATTTTCTTGCGTCCCTTGAGATCGAGCGGGTGGCTCGGCGGATGGATGCTGTCGACGATGCGCAGCATCGCATTCTCGGCAAACAGGCCCGATAAAGTCGCGGCGTCGTTGCCTTCGATTGCACGTTTCAGCGTGCCCAGATTGAGTTCTCGCATGATGCGATCCTCCTCACCACGATCTGGGGCTGCGGCGGCCAAGAACCAGATGGCCCGGCTTGCATTGCCGCCGGAAAGCATCGGAAACTCGAAAATCCCCTGGAGAGTGCCTCGTGTCCGACAAGAAGAAGAAATCCGCGCCCAAATCGAAACCTGTGCTGCCGCCCGCCGAGGACGAATTTCCCGGCATCGATGTCGTGGTCGACGGCGTGCATGTCGATCTCGACGGCGAGGAGCTTCCGGACGCGATCAAGGACAAGACGCTGTCCAGCGGCGGCTACCCTTACGACAAGAAGCTGAACGGCAAGGATTACGACAAGGAGCTGGAGAAGCTGCAGATCGAGCTTCTGAAACTGCAGGCCTGCGTGAATGCGACCGGCATGAAAGTCGTCATCCTGTTCGAAGGCCGGGACTCGGCCGGCAAAGGCGGCACGATTGCGCGCTTCACGCAGCATCTCAACCCGCGTTCCGCGCATGTGGTTGCGCTGGCAAAGCCGACCGAGGCCGAACGCGGCCAGTTCTATTTCCAGCGCTATATCGCCCATCTGCCGACGGCGGGCGAAATCGTCTTCTTCGACCGCTCCTGGTACAATCGTGCCGTCGTCGAGCCGGTGATGGGCTTCTGCAAACCCGAACAGACCGAGCAGTTTCTCAAAGACGTGCCGGTGTTCGAAAAGATGCTCGCCGATAACGGCATCCATCTCGTCAAATTCTGGCTGACCATCGGCCGCGAAATGCAGATCAAGCGCCTGTTCGACCGCAGGCACGACCCGCTGAAGCGCTGGAAGCTTTCGGCCATCGACTATAAGGGCCTGCCGCTCTGGGACGAGTACACGGCGGCGGCCGAGCGTATGCTCAAGGCAACGCACACCAAATCGGCGCCCTGGACGATTTTGCGCTCGAACGATCAGAAGCGGGCGCGTCTTGAGGCCATCCGCGCCGTGCTGGCCGGCATCGACTATGCAGGCAAGGACCAGAAACTTGTGGGTGAACCCGATCCGAAGATCGTTTCGGACGCCGCCACGTTCCGGTCACGACGCGGACAAATTTAGCGTTAAGGAATCGCTGCTAGAGAAACATGGTGGCTGGGTGGCACGCATGTCTTTACGCGCATCTCTTTGCTTTGGCTTGATTTTCCTCGGCTCTGCCGTGCTTGGCGGCTGTGTCGCCTCCGGCACCGACAGCATTGTGACCGGCTCGGTAGGCGCCTCGCCCCAGCACAGCATCTACGGGCCGCGCCCGCAGGAAGCCCACCCGATGCCGGCGACCAACGTCTCCGGCGTGAATCCCAAATATTTCCGCAAGGTCGTGAACTACCGCGGCCCGGAAGCCGCCGGCACGATCGTCGTCGATACCAATAACCGCTTCCTCTACCTCGTCCAGGGCAATGGCCAGGCGCTGCGCTACGGCATCGGCGTCGGCAAAGCCGGCCTTGCCTGGGGCGGCACGGCCACCGTCGGCCGCAAGGCCGTCTGGCCGAGCTGGACGCCGACCTCCGACATGATCGAGCGCGAACCCGAACGCAACGCCAAATGGGCCAATGGCATGCCGGGCGGGCTCGGCAATCCGCTCGGACCGCGCGCGCTCTACCTCTACGACAACGGCCGCGACACGATGTTCCGCATCCACGGCACGACCGAGCCGCAGACCATCGGCAAGGCCGTGTCCTCGGGCTGCATCCGCATGTTCAATCAGGATGTGATCGATCTGCATGACCGCGTGCCGGTCGGCACGCGCGTCGTCGTGCTGCACAATTCCAGCCCGCTCGATCAGTTCGGCGATGCGATGGCCAGCGCCGCGACCTCGATCGGCAAAGGCTTTACGGAACTCACCGCAAAACTGCCCCAGCGCTGAGCGGATAACCGATCAGGCGACGGCGCGGATGTCGTTCCCCGTGCCGATGAGACGCGCGGCCTCTTTCGGCGGCACGGCTTTGGCGAACAGATAGCCCTGGCCCTGATGGCAGCCTTCGGCCCTCAGGCATTCGAGATCCTTCTCGGTCTCGACGCCTTCGGCGGTGATCGTGATGCCGAGGCTTTTTCCGAGCGAGACGATGGCGCGGACAATGGCCTGGCTGTCGGTGTTGTCGCCGAGATTGTGCACGAAGCTGCGGTCGATCTTGATCTTGTCGAAGGGGAACGAGCGCAGATAGGACAGCGACGAATAGCCGGTGCCGAAATCGTCCATCGAGATGCGGACGCCGAGCGCGCGCAGCGCATGCAATGTCGCCAGAACCTGATCTGACTTTTCAAGCAGAAGCGATTCCGTGATCTCGAGCTCGAGCCTTTGCGGCGCGAGACCCGCATCGTCGAGCGCCTGCTTGACCTGCGCAAACAACGTCCCCGAACGGAACTGCAGCGTCGACAGATTGACCGCGACCTTTGTGTCGGCGGGCCAGGACGCGGCGTCGAGACAAGCGCGCTTCAGAACGAACGCGCCGAGCGGATTGACGAGACCTGTTTCCTCGGCGATCGGGATAAACTCGGCCGGCGAGACGGAGCCGCGCTCCGCATGGTTCCAGCGCACAAGCGCCTCGAAACCGACAATCTCACCGCCGGCGATATCGACCAGCGGCTGGTAATGAACTTCGAGCGCTTCCGCGGCGAGCGCGGCTCTGAGATCGAGTTCGAGACGGCGGCGCGCCTGAAGGCGGGCGTCCATTTCGGATTCGAAGAAACAGTAGGCGCCGCGGCCTTCGGCCTTTGCGCGGTAGAGCGCCATATCGGCGCTTTTCAGGAGCCGGTCGCAATCCTCGCCATCGCCCGGGCCGACCGAAATGCCGATCGAGACGCCGATAGTGACGAGATGGCCGTCGATCTCATAAGGCGCCGAGACGATCTCGATGAGACGGCCCGCCAAGGAGCCCGCATCTTCCGGATGGTCGATGCCGCACTGCAGAACGGCGAATTCATCGCCGCCGAGACGCGCAACCGTATCGCCCTCGCGCAATTCATTGGTCAGACGCTCGCCGACGAGCTGCAGCAGCCGGTCGCCGATCGGATGGCCGAGCGTATCGTTGACGGTCTTGAAGTCGTCGAGATCGAGGCACAGCACCGCCGCCGTCTCGTTGCGGAGCATGCGCGGCAGCATGTCGTCCATGCGCTCGCGGAAGAGAACGCGGTTCGGCAATCCGGTCAGCGCATCGTGATGCGCCATATAGGCGATGCGCGCTTCGGCGCGCTTTCGCTCGGTGATGTCGACCGCGCCGATCAGCACGGCCGAGACACCTTCATAAGTCAGATAGCTCGAATAGACCGCGACCTCGATCGGCTCGCCGTTCGACTTCTGGTGCTTCCAGGTGACGCCGTCATCGCCGTCGACGGGACCCGCGGGCTGGGTGCTTGCACCGATTTCCGGCGCCGAGAGATCGCGCAGCTTCATGCGCAGGAACTCGCTGCGCTTATAGCCGTAATGAGCGGTCGCGGCATCGTTGACCGCAAGGATGCGGCCGTCATCGCGTGCGTGCACATACATCGGGACGGGATTGTTATCGAACAGAAGGCGGAAGCTTTCCTCGCGCTTCTTCATTTCCGTGATATCGACGCGAAGACCGATCAGGCCGCCATCCGACGTGCGGCGCTCGTCGATCATGATCCAGCGGCCATCGGCCGTCTGCTGCTCGTGGCGGCCCTTGGGCTCATAGAGACGCTCAAGGCGCGCGTTCAGCCATTCTTCTTCGCGGCCCACCGCTTCCGGATACTGGCCGCGATAGACGCCCTCGCGCAGCGTATCTTCCAGCTTGGCGCCGACATGGAACAGATCCGCAGAGCCGACATACATCTCGGCATATTGCTTGTTCCACATGATGTAACGGCCCTCGCCGTCGAGGAACACGACGCCCTGGGGCAGAATGTCGATGGCGGCCTTGAGGCGCTCCTCAGCCTGGCGCGCCTGCTGGATCGCGGCCTCGACTTCGAGGCGCGCTTCAGTCAGCGCGGCATTGGTTACGGCAGGCGCAGTCTTACGGCGAACAGCTTTGGTCACAAAATCCCCCGGGGACCGGTTCGGTCTTTCGGGTGTAAGCCTATGAACCTGTGAGATTAACGGCGACTTTAATCGATCTCGCAGCGTCTTTTCGAGCGTCCGCACAACTCGGTTCCCGCTGCACTATTTCTATGCAAACAAGGGTTTTTGCAGGGAAATCAACGCGTAGAACTGGAAAAGCACCGACCGGACTACACCCGATGCGGGAAGTTCGCGCAAAAACTATGCAAGTGCACGAACTATACGCAAGGATATCAGATGGTTACTGTTTGATTACTTCCGGGCGCATCCGAACCCGATTTCGCTGCGTATAGCTCAGTGCAGCCCCGAATCCGGTGATGTGGTATTCGCGAGAGCGGACACCATTTCAGGTCGGGGCGAGGCACATATGCGATTCATCATCAGGCTCGTCGGCGTCGTGCTCTTTGCGGCCGCTTTCGTCATTCTTGTCATTGACGGAACGCGGTCGATTGCGGGCAACGCGCTTTATCTGTCGTCACTGGCGGAGGGGATCGACCTTCTCTGGCCCGGCGGCGTCGATACGATACGAAGCCTGTTCGGCGGCGCCTGGGACCCGATCGGGGCCTGGCTGTTCGACCGGGCGGCCTTCGTCGTTCTCGGACTTCTCGGTCTTGGCCTGATGCTGCTCGGACGTGCCCCGCCCCAATACGTTCGGCCGCTGCCGAAACGCTATTGAGAAAGGATTTTCACATGATCTTCTCGCTGTTCAGACCCGAAATTCCGATGCCGACGCCCGCGACGGCGCTGCCCGGCCGCAAGGAGGCGGTCCGCACGGCGACGACGCATTACGTCAACAAGCAGCCGCTGAAGGGCCCCTATCCCGACACCGCCGAGATCGCCATTTTCGGCGCCGGCTGCTTCTGGGGCGTCGAACGCAAGTTCTGGAATATTCCGGGCGTCATCGTCACCGCGGTCGGCTATGCCGGCGGCTACACGCCGAACCCGACCTATGAAGAAGTGTGCTCGGGCCATACCGGACACACCGAAGCCGTGCTCGTCGTCTTCGATCCTGCGGTCGTCACCTATGACGCGCTGCTGAAGGCATTCTGGGAAGCGCACGATCCGACGCAGGGCAATCGCCAGGGCAACGATACCGGCACGCAGTACCGCTCGGCGATCTACACCACCCGCCCGTCCCAGGCGGGATCCGCCGCGCGGTCGCGCAGCGAATACCAGTCGGCGCTGAATGCCGAAGGCTATGGTGAGATCACGACGGAGATCGGCCCGGCCGGCGAGTTCTATTTCGCCGAGGACTATCACCAGCAGTATCTCGCCAAGAATCCCGGCGGTTATTGCGGCGTGGGCGGCACCGGCGTGTCCTGCCCCGTCGGATCGGGCGTTGCTGCCTGATCATCCGGGTCCGCGGCCGGCTTTACGCCGGGCGCGGCCACCGTCGGGGCGAAGTCCGCATCCGGCGCTTCGAGCACGGTCCGGCATTCGCCCGGCAGATCCGACAGCATGATGGGCTTTGGCGGCGGCGTCGGTTTCGGCTTGTCCTTCGGCGGCGGAGGCGGCACGTCGGGCTTTCTGACCTTCTTCAGCCAGGCATCGAGCGGCGCGCCGCATTCCTCATCACCGGGGATCGCCGCCTGCGCTTTGCAGCTGTCGCTGCCCGAAGGACAGCCGATGCGGATGTGCATGTGATAATCGTGCCCCCAATAGGGACGCACTTTCGCAAGCCATGACCGGTCGCCGACAGCGTCCGTGCAGAGCTGCTTCTTGATGACCGGATTGACGAGCACGCGCTCGACGCCCGGCATGGTCGCCGCAAGGCGGATCACTTTCAGATGTTCCGGCGTCCATACTTTCGGATTGACGCCGGAGAATTTCGCATTGGCCATGCTGACGGCCGAGGTGTCTTCGCGCTCGCGCGCCGTGAAGGTGCGCTTGGGCATCGGATTGAGCCACACATCCGCATCGAGGCCGACCTGATGCGAGGCATGGCCGGTCAGCATCGGCCCGCCGCGCGGCTGCGAAATATCGCCGACGAGAAGGCCCGGCCATTTCGTCTCGGCCTTCACCTTCGCCGCAAGTTTCTCCAGCGTCGAGATCAGCACCGGATGACCCCAATTGCGGTTGCGCGACAGCCGCATCACCTGCCAGGCCGGCCCGTCGATCGCGAGCGGCTTTGCGCCGGCAAGACAGCCTTTGGCGTAAAAGCCGATGGAGCGGGATTTCAGTTTGTTCGGCAGTTTTTCGGCACCGAACAGCTGTTTGGCCGGCGCCTTGTCGAGCTTGAGCGGCGGAGGCTTCGCAAGATCGTTGGGCTTTGGTGCGGGCAGCGGCACCTCGGCCGAGGCCGGAACGGAAAAACAAAGACAAATCAATAAGATCATGCGCAACACGCATGACTGCCCATGCGGCTTTGACTGGAACCCCTGATCGCCGATCCGAATTGTCTGCAAGGGGCTGATCTCCCGAGTGAGGGTACCAGATGCGCATTGCCCAGATCGCGCCGCTGTATGAAAGCTGCCCGCCGCAGCTTTACGGCGGAACAGAGCGAGTCGTCTCCTATTTAACTGAAGAATTGGTGCGATTGGGACATGATGTGACACTGTTCGCCTCGGGCGACAGCCAGACCAAAGCGAGACTAGTCCCCGGCTGCAAACGCGCTCTGAGGCTCGACGCAAGTGTAACCGACCCGCTCGCCTATCACATGATCATGATGGGCCGCGTCCTCCAGCAGGCCGAAGAGTTCGATATCCTGCATTTCCACACCGATTATCTTCACTACCCCGCCTTCGCCTCCGGCCCTCATCCCATCGTCACCACACTGCACGGCCGTCAGGATCTCCCCGATCTTCCCGCCGTCTATCGCGAATTCTGCGACACGCCGCTCGTTTCGATTTCCAACGATCAGCGCAAACCGCTGCCGCGCGCCCACTGGATCAAGACGATCCATCACGGCCTGCCGAAAGATCTTTTGCCCTATGGCAAAGGCGATGGCGGCTATCTGGCCTTTATCGGCCGCGTCAGTCCGGAAAAGCGGCTCGACCGCGCCATCGAAATCGCCTGCGCAGCAGGCATTCCGCTGAAAGTCGCCGCCAAGATCGATAAGGCCGATACCAAATATTATCACGACGTCATCGAGCCGATGCTGTGCGACGGCGTCGAATTCATCGGTGAGATCAACGAGGTTCAGAAGCGCGACTTCCTTGGCCGCGCCAGCGCTTTGCTCTTCCCCATCGACTGGCCCGAACCGTTCGGCCTTGTGATGATCGAAGCCATGGCCTGCGGCACACCCGTGCTCGCCTTCAATTGCGGCTCCGTCACCGAAGTTCTGGAAAACGGCGTCACCGGCGTCGTCGTTGACTCCATGGACGCGGCGCACGCGGCGCTTCCCGAAGTTCTGGCGCTGGACCGCAAACGCGTGCGCGCCGAGTTCGACCGGCGGTTCACCGCCGAGCGCATGGCCCGCGACTATCTTCAACTCTACGAAAATCTGACGCATACGGCCGCGCCTTTGGCAAAACCCTTCGTCAAAGGTGCAGGTGAGCTATATCCTGCGCTCGATCTTGCCGCAGCGGCACGCGCTGCGGCAGCGGTCTGAAGCGTAAGGCAAGCAGGGGCACATGAACGAGGCTCTGGCTTCGCAGTTCTACATACCCGCGCGGGCAACGCTCGACGGCGGGAGACCCTCGCGGCTGAAGCATGGCGATACTTTCGCCGTGCTCGACACGCAGGGCGATCTCATGGCTTTCGAGGGAAACCCCGACGGCCTCTATCATCGCGATACGCGCCATCTTTCGCATTTCGAGATACGCCTCAACGGCGCGCGGCCTTTACGTCTGTCCGCAAATATCGCGAGCGACAATGCGGCGCTGACCGCCGATCTCACCAATCCCGATTTCTTCGAAGGCGACCGACTTGCTCTGCCGAAGGACACGATCCATCTGCAGCGGCTGAAATTCGTCTGGCAGGGCGCGATGTATGAACGCATCGCCGTCTTCAACTATGACGAGGAAGAACGCCGCATCCGCATCAGCGCGACCTTCGACTGCGATTTTGCCGATCTTTTCGAGGCGCGTGGACAAAGACGCGCCTCGCGTGGTGTCCGCCATGTGCAGGTGACAAACCGCGGCGATGTCGATTTTGTCTATACGGGGCTAGACGGCGAAGAGCGCCGCACGCGCCTGCAGTTCACGCCGCAGCCCGACGGCATCGAAACGAGCTTTGCCTATTACGACATGCGGATCAAACCGCAAGAGAAGCGCGTCTTCTTTATCCGTGTCGGCTGCGGACCCGAGATCGGCGACGGATGGCAGAGCCGCGATTTCTTCCGCGCCTTTGCCGATGCGCGCCGCGCGCTGCGCAAGCTCCAGGACCGCCCCGCGCGCCTGCAGTCATCGAGCGTACTTCTCGAAGACACCGTCAACCGCTCGATCGCCGATCTGTCCATGCTCGTCACCGAGACCGAGCACGGATCCTATCCCTATGCGGGCATTCCCTGGTTTTCGACGCCGTTCGGACGCGACGGCATCATCACCGCACTGATGATGCTGTGGATCGATCCGTCGGTCGCCAAAGGCGCGCTGAAGCTTCTCGCCGCAACGCAAGCCAAGGACAGCGATCCGTTCCGCGACAGCGAGCCCGGAAAGATTCTCCACGAAATGCGCTTCGGCGAAATGGCGGCGCTGCGCGAAGTGCCGTTCGGCCTTTACTATGGCAGCGTCGACTCGACGCCGCTCTTTGTTCTGCTGGCGGGCGAGTATCTGCGCCGCACCGGCGATCTCGATACGATCCGCGGCCTCTGGTCGAACATCAAGGCCGCGCTCGACTGGATCGAACATTTCGGCGATGTCGATGGCGACGGCTTTGTCGAATATCACCGCCAGCGCGACACCGGCCTCGTCAACCAAGGCTGGAAGGACTCGATCGATTCCGTCTTCCACGCCAATGGCGATCTTGCCGAAGGCCCGATCGCGCTCTGCGAAGTGCAGGCCTATGTCTACGGCGCGTGGAAGGAAGCCGCCTATATGGCGCACCGCCTCGGCCTTCGCAGCGAATGGGGCAAATACGATCTGCGCGCCGAAGACATCCGCGCGCGTTTCGAGCAAAGCTTCTGGTGCGAAGAGCTCGGCACCTATGCGCTGGCACTCGACGGCAAGAAAGAGAAATGCGCCGTGCCGACCTCCAACCCCGGTCATGCGCTCTTCACCGGCATCGCCGATTCAGAACGGGCGGCCCGCGTCGCCCGACAGCTTCTCGAACCCGATATGTTTTCCGGCTGGGGTATCCGCACCGTCGGTACATCGGCGCCGCGCTATAATCCGATGTCCTATCACAACGGCTCGATCTGGCCGCATGACAACGGCCTCATCGCACTCGGGCTTGCGCGCTACGGCATGAAGGAACAGGTGCTGAAGGTGTTCCGTGGCCTTGTCGAAGCCGCGGGCCATATCGAGCTGCGCCGCCTGCCCGAGCTCTTCTGCGGTTTCGGCCGCAAGCAGCGCGAAGGTCCGATCGGCTATCCGGTCGCCTGTTCGCCGCAGGCCTGGGCGGCGGCAACGCCGCTTGCGCTCATTCAGGCCAGCCTCGGTCTCACGCTCGATCACGACGAGCGGGAAATCCGCTTCAATCTTCCGATGCTTCCGGAATTCGTCGACCGGCTCTACATCAAGAATTTGCAGCTCGGCGAAGCCAGTGCCGATCTTCTTCTGACGCGGCACGGAAACGATGCGGCGATCACCGTCGTCAACCGCAGCAATGGCGTGCGCATCATCGAGACTCATTGACGGTTGAGGGAACCTCGGAGCACTCCTGCCGATTTATGATCGGAGGATGACGATGCCCAGAAACTTAAGCGAGCTTCTCATCGACGGTCTGCGCGATGCCTATTCGGCCGAGCAGCAGCTTCTGACCGCCCTGCCGGAAATGGCCAAAGCGGCAAAATCCTCAACGCTTGCAAAGCTTTTCAAGGACGATATCGCCGCAACGAAATCACAGGTCGGACGGCTCGCGGCGATTTTCGAAGAGCTGGGCGAAGCGCCCGAAGGCAAGGTCTCGCTGCCGATGGAGGGCCTTTTGAACGCCAGCCAGAAGCTCGCAGCCGAAGGCATGCCGCCGGAAGTGCTTGATGCTGCGCTCATCGCCTCGGCGCACAAGATCGCGCATTATGAGATCGCGTCTTACAGCAGCCTTTGCGGCTTTGCCGAAAGCCTCGGCCACAGCAAAGCGGCGAAAGCGCTTCGCGCGTCTCTGAGCGAAGAGAAAAAGTTCGACAGCGATCTGACGGAGATTGCGAAGACGAAGGTCAATCCGCGAGCCACCAGCAACGCGGCTTAAGCGGCCTGCCTTTTGCCGCGGCCGGCGCTTTCGAGCTTCAGAAACGCCAGAACCGGACGCTCTTCCGCTTTCAGGCCGCGCTTGCGTGCACCGGCCTCTTCCGCTCGCTCGAAACTCGCAGGCAGTGAACCGTCAAGGAAGGTCTCGACCACGGCGGGATGGATATAGCAGCGGCGCGAAATGGCGCGCGTATTGACGAGACGCTCGGCGACGCGATCGACCGCCGCATTCAATTTGCGCACCGAATCCGTCTTCGAGGTGAAGGCTCCGGCCTCGTTCAGCGCATGCGCCGCCGTCACCGTGCCGGCCCAGGTGCGGAAATGCTTGGCCGAAAAGCTGTTGCCGCCGATATCGCGGATATAATCGTTCACATCCTGGCTGGTGATCGGATGCGGATTGCCGTCGCCATTCCAGTACTGGAACAGGTTCTGGCCCGGAATGTCCTGGCACTGGCGGATGATGCGCGCGATGCGGCGGTCATAGACGGTGAGCTTCCAACTCTTGCCGCTCTTGCCCTTGAACTGAAAGCGAAGCCGCTCGGAGCCCGCTTCGACATGCTTGTTGCGCAGCGTCGTGAGGCCGAAGCTTTTATTGTCGCGCGTATATTTTTCATTGCCGACACGGATGAGCGTCGTGTCGAGAAGATAGACGACGGTGGCGAGAACCTTTTGGCGCGTCAGGCCGCGCGAGGAGAGATCCTTTTCGATGCGCGCGCGGATTTTCGGCAGCGTCTCGGCGAATTCGATGAGACGGTCATATTTCGTCTCGTCGCGGATCTCGGTCCATTTCGGATGATAGCGATATTGCTTGCGGCCTTTGGCGTCGCGGCCGGTCGCCTGGATATGGCCATTGGCCTTGGGGCAGATCCACACATCCGTATAGGCCGGCGGCACCGCGAGCGAACGAATGCGGGAGAGGATTTTCTCGTCGCGGATCAGGTTTCCGGCGGCGGAGTAATAGGCAAAGCCCGACCCGGCCCGCTGGCGTGTAATGCCGGGCTCATCGTCGGTTACGTAGCGCAGCCCGGCGTTCTCCGCCGAGAGCATGGGATCATGCGCTGGGCAGGTATCGTCCTCGGGCTTCAGAAACGCGGTTTCCATTACCTTAAATCCCACTCGATACGCGGGGTTTAACTCGCCAAAGGGGGCGGAGGTTCACAGCCCGGCGTAAAGGTCACGTTGCCTCTACCCCCTTTGGGGGCTATACGGCGGCTCCGCGTGAGAACGCGGTTAAGGAGGGGTGGCCGAGTGGTTGAAGGCGCACGCCTGGAAAGTGTGTATACGGGAAACCGTATCGCGGGTTCGAATCCCGCTCCCTCCGCCAGCCCAACCATCTGATATCAAAAGATTTTCAATGATCGTCGCCGCACGGCTGAACGCGTGCATTCTGGCGCGTTTTCAACCCTGCCCGGACCGGTAAGGTTTACAGAAGAATACCGAATCCGCCCGCCGGCCCGGCCTCCGGAATGCGCCCGTTTCCGGGAGCTACGGCTCCAGAACCGTTTTGACGATCTGACCGTCCAGCGCCTCATAGTCATAATACTGGATGGTCTCGTAGAGCTCGGTCCGCGGCATCATCTCGGGCAGGAACTCGCCGACATGGCCGTTGGCGCGGAGCGAGGCGTAAAAGCGCTGCACGGCCTTCGACGCCACCCGGAAAGCCGACACCGGATAGATGACGATGTTGTAGCCGGCGGCATCCCATTCCGAGAGGCTGATCTGCGGCGTGCGGCCGAACTCCGTCATATTGGCGAGCAGCGGCTTTTCGATCTCGGCCCGTGCGCGGCGAATATTGTCCTGTGTCGTCAGCGCTTCGACGAAGATCAGTTCGGCACCAGCCTCTCCATACCGTTTCGCCCGGTCGAGGGCATCGTCAAAGGAGGTCGCGCCGGCATCCGTGCGCGCGCAGATCACCATATCGTTCGCCGCGGCGCGCGCCGCGGCGATCTTGCGGCACATGTCTTCGGTCGAGACGAGCTTCTTGTCGTTGAGGTGACCGCATTTCTTCGGGAATTGCTGATCCTCGAGATGGATGCAGGCAACCCCGATCTCCTCAAGCTCGCGCACCGCCCGCATGATATTGAGCGCCTCGCCGAAGCCCGTATCGCAATCGACGATCAAGGGCACATTCGAGACGCGGCTGATCTCGCGTGCACGCCGCCACACATCGTCGAGCGTGATCAGCCCAAGATCGGGAAGACCCATTGAGGCGGAGAGCGCCGCGCCCGACAGATAAAGCGCCTCGAACCCCGCATTTGTCGCCAGCACCGCCGACATGCCGTCATAGGCGCCGGCGGCCGCCACCGCCCGGCCGCTGTGCATCAGCCGCCGCAGGCGTCCGGCGCGGCTCACATCTTTCTCGTTCTTTCCGTTGAGCCATTCGACGGTCATAGGATCTCCCGCTTCCGCAGTTTTGTTTTACGTTTTGTCCGCGTCGAGCGCCGCTTTCGCGGCAGATGCGGCGCTCATGGCGGCGGGCCATCCGGCATAGAATGCCAGATGGGTGATCAGTTCCGAAATCTCGTCCTCAGTCACGCCATTATCGATGGCCCGTCCGACATGGACCTTCAACTGATCCACCCGTCCAAGCGCGAGAAGCGCCGCGATGGTCACGAGGCTGCGGTCGCGCTTGGCGAGACCCGGCCGCTGCCAGACATCTCCGTAGAGAACAGTCTCGCTGAGCTCGATCAGCTTCGGAACGAAATCGCGAACGGCTTCGCGCGATTTGGACGAGGGAGCCGAAGTCATTTTGCATTTTCCGGTGCGCGCAGAAGCTCTGCGATGCGGCGTGCGCTCGGCGCTTTTTCGACATTCAGCATGATGTCGATGAGCTCCGACTGCTGCGCCGGCGGCAGGAGATGGTTGGTAAGTTTCTTGAACTTGGCGACGATATCTTCCGCCGGTGCGAACGAGAACTCGCTGCCCTTCGGCGACTCGCGCGTCTCGGTGAACACCGAGCCGTCGCGCAGATGCACATCGACGCGAATCTTGTGACGGTGCTTGGAGCCCAGAGCGCTGATCTCGGGATCCTCGACCACTTTCACGCGCTCCGACAAAGCGATGCGAGCCTTGTTCGTGACCACGTCCGGCGTGAACTGTTCGACGAAGACATCGCCTTCCAGAAGAAGCGTCGCGACGCAGAAGGGCAGATTGAGTTGCGCCGACACAAGGCCTTCCGGCTTGTAGGGCCAGCCGACATGATCGAGCGTGATGCGCGAGCAGTGAACGACGACCTTGTCGAGATCATCGACCGTGAAGGGATGCGCCTTCTGGATATCGCGAATGGCGTCGAGCGTCGTGTGATTTGAGCCGACGCAGGAATAGAATTTCAGCGCGATGCGCATCGTCTCGAACTGCTCGCCGAGACCGCCGCTCAGCGCATTCATGTCGTATTCGTGCGCACCGCCCGAGAAGGTCGAGCAGAAGCCGCCGAAGGGCGACTCGAAGACGTCGAGAATGCCGGTGAAGCCGGATTCGGCGAGGATCGCTCCGTAGAAGCCGCTCTGCGCCGAGCGGCCGGCATGCATGCGCTTGACCATGGCGCCGTGCTGCGCGGCGAGAAGGCCGGCGGACTGCGTACCGGCAATGCCCAGAGCATGTACGGTTTGATCACTTGTCAGTTTGAGGGCCCGGGCTGAGGCCGCGGCGCTGGAGAACACGCCGAGCGTCGCGCCGGTGTGCCAGCCTTGTCCCATATGCTGCTGGGTCATGCAGACGCCGACGCGCGGGCCGATCTCGTAACCGGCAACCGCCGAGGCGAGGAAATCCTTGCCCGACATATCGCGATGCGATTCCGCGACGGCGATGAGACCGGGGAGCGTCACCGCACCCACATGCATGATGCCGACGCGATGCACGTCGTCGAGTTCGAACGACTGCACCTGGCTGCCATTGATGAGGACGGCATGCGGGCTGGAGATACGCTGGCGGGTGCCCCAGACATAGGTGTTTCCGCCGGTATCGGTCTTGCCGAGCGTGTCCTGGAGGATTTTCGACCAGGGCAGCTGCGCGCCGTAAAGGCCGCAGCCCAGCGAGTCCAGGATCAGCAGCTTGATGCGCTCACGGACCTCCTCGGGCACAGATTCATAAGTGATTCCCGACACATAATTCGCAATCCGTCTCGTATGAACGTTGTCTACTGTCCCGTGCGCGGTCACTGCGTGCTCCCCTCTGCTACTTCTTTCTTTCGAGAAGTCCATCATATCGTCGGTAATATTGTTGACAAGACTGTTGCCCACTCGTTTGGATAGGGGACGGTCGAACTGTCTGTGGCTCCCACCGAGACGCAGAAGCGAACTGACCGCCCATCGCCCGGCGAAAGACCGGCCGATCAGAACAACGATAGTGGGAGGACGAATATGATCAGGACGATGATGAAGGGGCTGTCGCTTGCCGCGATGCTCCTGGCCGCCGGCGGCGGCCAAGCAGGTGCCGTCGACTTCAGCGGAAAGCACGTCGACGTCATTATTCCGTACACCGAAGGCGGCGGCTCGACCTTCTACATCCGGCTTCTTGCTCCGCTTCTGCAGAAGGAGCTCCCCGGCAACCCGCCGATCATCATCCGCCACATTCCGGGCGGCGGTTCGGTGAAGGGCATCAACCAGTTCCAGCAGGACGCCAAGCCCGACGGCCAGATGGTCGGCCAGATCGGCGTCGGCACGTTCCTGAATTATATTCTGCAGGATCCGGCGGTCGCCTACGACCTGCCGAAATTCCAGGCCTTCCTGACATCGCCTTTCGGCGCGGTCGTTTACGGCCGTAAGGACATCGGCCTCACGGGCGATGCCGCGGCCGACGTGAAGCACCTGACCACCATGACGCCGATCTATGGCGGCGACGGCCCGACGGCGTCCGACCTTCCGATCCTGCTCTCGCTCGATCTTCTGGGCGTGAAGATGAAGACGATCTTCGGCATGGGCAATTCGGAATCGCGCGGCGCGTTCGAGCGCGGCGAATTCAACATCAAGTTCGACAATATGGCGTCCTGGAGCAACGCCATTGTGCCGATGATCAAGGAAGGCACGGTGGTCCCGCTCTTCACGCTCGGTTTCCAGGATGCGTCGGGCAAGATCGTGCGCGATCCGCTCGCGCCGGAAGTTCCGACCTTCCTCGAAGTTTATGAGAAGGTGAAGGGCAAGAAGCTTGAAGGCCTCGAATACGATATCTGGAAGACGCTGTTCAACATCCGCGTCATGGGTTCGAAAATGCTGGTTCTGCCGGCGGGAACCTCGCCCGAGATCGTCAAGGCCTTTGCCGATGCGACGGCGCGCGTGATGAAGGCGCCGGAACTGCAGACGCCGGAAGCCAAGGGCGTTCTCGGCGACTATCCGCAGTCGACCGGTGATGCCGCCGCCGCCGTGCTCAAGGGCGCCTCCGTCATGACCGACGACGAGCGCAAATGGCTGAAGAGCTGGCTCAGCGAAAAATACGGCGTCAAGTAAACGCGCCGTCGTTCCCCCTGCCAGGGTGACGAAAGAAACCGGCGGCTTTGGCCGCCGGTTTCCTCTCTTCTTGAAATAAGAATTCGACCGCCTGCGACATGCAGTGCAGAGCCGCGAAGTGGGAGCCGGTCATGCAAGTTGATTTTTTCAGCGCCGCGCTGAGCGCGTTGGAGCTCCTCGTCGCGGGGCCACATCTGATGTATCTGATGATCGGCGTGATCATCGGGCTGATCGTCGGCTTCCTGCCCGGGCTCGGCGGTATTTCCGGCCTTGCTCTCATTCTTCCGTTCATCTTCGAACTCGATCCCGGCTCCGCTCTCGCGATGATGATCGGCCTTGTGGCCGTGACACCGACGGGCGACACCTTCACCGCCATTCTGATCGGCATTCCGGGAAGCGCCGGCGGCACCGCAACAACACTCGACGGATTCCCGCTGGCAAAGCGTGGCGAAGGTGCGCGCGCGCTCGCCGCATCTTTCACGGCCTCACTGTTCGGCGGCATTTTCGGCGCCTTCTGCCTGACCATCGCTTTTGTCTTCGCCCGCCCGCTTCTGATGGCGATCGGCTTTCCCGAACAGCTGATGCTCATCATTCTTGCGCTGTCGTTGCTCGGCATGCTGACCGGCCGCAGCATGGTCAAAGGTCTCGCCTCCGCCGCGATCGGCCTTCTGCTCGGCACGGTCGGTGCGGCGACGGCCACGGCCGAATACCGCATGACGTTCGGCACGATCTATCTCAGCGACGGCCTGCCGCTCGTCCTGATCGCGCTCGGCATTTTTGCGGTTCCCGAAATCATCGACGTGCTGCGCCGTCACTACACGATCTCGACCGAGAGTTCGCTCGGCTCAGGCTGGAAACAGGGTTTCATGGACGTTATCCATAACCGCTGGCTTGTGCTGCGCTGCTCGGGCCTTGGGGCGCTTTTAGGCGCGATGCCCGGCATCTCCGGCGCCGTCATCGACTGGATCGCCTACGGTCATGTCGTGCAATCGAGCCGCGACAAGAGCATGTTCGGCAAAGGCGATATCCGCGGCGTCATCGCGCCGGAATCGGCCAACAACGCCAAAGAAGGCGGCTCGCTCATTCCGACGCTGCTCCTCGGCATTCCGCATTCGGCATCGACGGCGCTTTTGCTCGGCGGCCTGATCGTCATCGGCATCACGCCCGGCCGCGATATGGTGACCAAGCATATCGACATGACCTACCTGATCGTGTGGTCGCTGGCCGTCGCCAATATTGTCGGCGCCGGCATCTGCCTGATCATGGCAAAGCCCATCGCCAAGATCACCACGGTGCCGTTCTTCTACGTTGCGCCGTTCATGATCGTTCTCTTGTTCTTCGCGGCGTTCCAGTCGTCGAGTTCATGGGGCGATCTGATCGTGATGTTCGCGCTCGGTGTGCTCGGCCTCTATATGAAGCGCTTCGGCTGGTCGCGGCCGGCCATGCTGATCGGCTTTGTGCTGTCGAACCCGCTCGAGGCCGCCTATTACCGCACCGTTCAGATCTATGGGCCGGAACTGTTCCTGCGTCCGGTGACGATCGGCATCGTCATCACCATTATGATCTCCGCCTTCTTCATCTGGCGCGGCAAGGCCTCGGTGCACGAAGACGATGCGTCGACGGAAGCTTCGGCCAAGGACCGCCGGCCGCAGATCGCGTTTGCGCTCCTGCTGTTCTCGTTCATCGCGTTCGCGATCTGGGACACCCACGACCTGCGCTATTTGTCGAAGGTCTATCCGATCACGCTTGCGCTGATCGGCGGCTTCTTCACGCTGATCGCGCTCGGCCTTCTTGTCTCGAAGCGCACCGGCACGTTCTTGCAGGACGCTGAAGCAGAAATGGTGGCCCGCGGCGAAATCTGGACGCCGAACGCCTATTATCTCGCCTGGATGGCGGGACCGATCCTGATCAGTTTCTTTGTCGGGTTCTTCCTCGGCGCAACTCTGTATGTCTTCGTGTTCCTGCGCCAGTTCGCCAAGGCGAGCTATCTGTTCTCGGCTGTGGGTGCTGCGGCGACCGCTGCGACGCTGTGGGCGCTTGGAGACACGCTGTCGCTGCTCTATCCGCCGGGGCTACTGCAGAAGTTCGTCGAGCTTCCGGGGGTTCTCCATTGAGGCTTTCGCCCGCCGAAGCCGAGACCACGAGGATGGACCCCGTACAGAAACTCCGCGAGGCCATTACGTCCGGGGTTTTCACGCCGAACGAGCGGCTGATCGAACATCAGCTCGTCGATTTTCTCGCGACGAACCGGACGAAAGTCCGCACGACGCTGGCGCGGCTCGAACAGGAAGGCCTCGTCGTCATCGAGCCGAACCGCGGCGCGCGGGTGCGGCTGGTGTCGGATGTCGAAGCGCTGGAAATCACTCAGGCACGAGGCGTGCTGGAAGGCCTCGTCGCCCGCCAGGCCGCCGAGAACATCAATGACGACGGGCGAAGCAGCCTTCGTAACATCATCGGCGAAATGGAAGCGCTGCTCGACGGCGGCGATGTTCTCGGCTATTCGGCCGGTGCCAGCCGCCTCCACGCCGAGATCCAGCGCCTTTCGGGACACACCACCGCGACGCGGCTGCTTGAAAATCTCGATTCGCAGATCATCCGTTTTCAGTACCGCACTGTTCTTATGACCGGCCGCGCCGCAAAGGCGCTGCAGGAACATAAGGAAATCGTCGAAGTCATCTGTTCCGGCGACGGCGAGAAAGCCGAACAGATCATGCGCGCGCATCTCGAAGGCGTCCAACTTGCGCTGAAGACGACGATCGAAAAAACCAGAAGCTGACGAGGTTATGTTGGACAGGCTTTCAAGAACCGCTCTCGCCATGCTGGTGGGGCTCGCCGGCGGTTCGTTCTTCTACGCGCTGCACATCCCCCTGCCCTGGATGCTGGGCTCGCTGTTCGCGACCGCCCTTGCGGTCCTCTTGGGACGCGACTGGCTGATGCCGCCGCTGTTCCGCAATGCGGCGCGCCCGGTGATCGGCGTTCTCGCGGGCAGCGCATTTACCCCGGTCGTTGTCATTGCGCTCGCGGAAAGCTGGGACGTCATCCTCTACGCGGCCTCCTATTCCGTCATCATCACGATTCTCGGCTTCTTCTTTTTCAAGAAGATATGCCGATACGATGTCATGACATCGTTCTTCTGCTCGACGCCCGGCGGGCTCGGCGAGCTCATCATGATCGGCTCGCAACTCGGCGGGAATATCAGGACCATGGTGTTCGTTCACACCATCCGCATTTCCGCCGTCGTTTTCATCGTGCCGGCGATTATGCAGTTTTTCACCGACATCGATCTTTCTCGGCCCGTCATGGCCGCCCATGCGCATGTCGGCATGGACCTGATCGATTGGCTTATCATCGGCGCCTGCTGCGCGGCCGGCTTCATCACCAGCATCAAGTTCAGAAACCTGAGCGGCGGCGCTATTTTCGTGCCCCTGGCTTTGAGCGCGGCCTTGCATGCGACGGGCGTCACGCAGGCCGTGCCGCCGCAATGGATGGTCGGCGCCGTGCAGATCGTCATCGGAGCGTCGGCCGGTGCACGCTTTGCCGGCATCGGCTGGGCGGAGGTGCGGCGCACTTTGGTCCATGCCGTGGTGTGGGCGGTTGCGATGATCGGTGTCGCGGCGCTGATGGCCGTTATCGGATCGATGTTCTTCGACCGAACCTTCTCCGCCCTCTTGCTGGCCGCTGCCCCTGGCGGGTTGCCCGAGATGACCATCATCGCCTACGCCATCGGCATCGACGTCGCCTTTGTCGTCACCTGCCACGTGTGCCGGGTCATTCTGGTGATCGTGGCCGGAGCCCAGACCGGGGCCTGGCTTGCCCGGCGCCAGAAATCCGTGCCCGAGGCGTGATCCACGCCGCGTCGGACGGGCGTTTTCAGCATTGCGGCCATGCTGTTAACAAAAGAATTGCCCGGCATATGGATAATCGGGTTGTTTGTTGATAGTCCGGCTATTCAAGGAGTTGCAGGCGGCCGTGAGCCAATCTCTCGATTTCGATGATGCAGGCGGACAGGCGGGCGAGGCGGAGTCGCGCAAAGGCGATATTCCGCAGTCGGTCGTCGAAGCGCTGCGCCGCTACATCGTCACCGGCAAGCTCCTGCCGAACGAGCATCTGGTCGAGGCCGATCTCGCTCGCAACCTCAACACCAACCGGGCGAATATCCGCACGGCCTTCGTTGTGCTGGAAGGCGAGGGCCTCGTCACACGCGAGCCGAACCGTGGCGCCCGTGTGCGCCGGGTCTCCGCCGATGAGGCTCTCGAAATCGTGCAGGTTCGCGTCGCGCTTGAGACTTTGAGCGCGCAAGTGGCGGCGGAAAACGCGACCCCGCAGGATGTCGAAAAACTTGAAGGCATTCTTGCGGGCATGAGGACGTGTTTCGCCGCGGGCGATTTCCTCGGCATGTCGGAACTGAACGCCCAGCTTCACGGCCTCATTACCGACATTGCCAACAACAAGACGCTGAGCCGTATGCTCGCAAACCTCAATCATCAGCTTGTGCGCGTGCAATACCGCACCGTGCTGATGCCCGGCCGTGCCGAGCGCGCCCTTAAGGAGCATACCGATATCGTTGCGGCGATCGCCGCCAAGGATCCGGAGAAGGCCTATGCCGCCATGTCCGTCCATTTGCGGGCGGTCCGGGACAATCTGCGCGTCTTCCTGAAAAGCGGCTTTTAATCGCCGCGATCCCGCAGGATCAGCGCAGTCCCTTGTGATGCTTCGGCAGCGCCGGCGATACGACATTCGCCGAAATCGTGATGTCCCACAGCGCCGCAGTTTTTTCGCGCTGGAACTCGGCAAACAAATCGGGCAGCTGGCGGATATCGTCGACCTTGTGGCCGATGAGATCAAAGCCGCGCGCAATGCGTCCGATATCGCCGCGACCGAAAATCGCCGGACCGTCGTCAACGCCCTCACTGCGCAATTTGTGGATTTCCGAACCGTAGGCGCCATCGTTCAGAACGATGAACAGGATGCGCATGCCGTGGCGCTTTACCGTTTCCAATTCCTGAATATGCATCAGCGTGCCGCCATCGCCGTCGATCATCACAATGGGCTCATCCGGATAGGCGGCAGCAACGCCCATCGCATACGAGATGCCGTTACCGATGGCGCCGAATTCGCGGATCGTGTGGAAGCGGCTCATATCGCGGCCATGCATATGCGCCGAAAAATATGAGCAGTGCCCGGACGAATTGACGATGTGCCAAGTCTTCGGCAGGACCGCATCGAGCTTGGCGATAACATCGCGCGGATCGGCGGCATTGCCGTCGGGCGGAAACTGGTTGCGGTTCGGCGGTGAACTGATGAGTTCCTTGTGCAGTTCCGGCGTGCGCCAGCCGGACGGCTTATAGCCGGCAGAGCGCACCGCGTGTGCCAGCGCGCGGGCCCCGGCGCCCGCATCGGCCGAGATGTAAAGATCGGCCGGCGTGCGGCCGTGCTGTTCTCCCAGAGGATTGATATCGATCTGAAGAACGCGCGCCTGCGGAAAGAGCTTGCCGTTCTCCGCCGTGTGATAGGTCAGCCGTGCACCGACCGCGATGACGAGATCGGCTTCGCTGAAAGCCTTGCGCGTCGCGTCAGCGGAAAAACCGCCGGCAATCCCGATCTCGTATGGCGATCCGTTGAACATGCCGCGCACCGGCAGGGTCGCAGCCAGATACGCACCGCACGCATCCGCGAGAGCTTCGCACTCGGCGCGGGCGCCGCTGAGCTTTGCGCCGCGTCCGCCGAGCACAACGATCTTCTGGCTGGATTGAATGAGCGCAACGGCACGCGCGATCGCGTCCGGATCCGGCTGCGCCGCGCCGCCCTGCGGCATCACGGAAAGCGAATTCGTATAGGCCGGCAGTTCGATCTCGCGCTGCTGAAGATCGAAGGGCACGCCGATGACGACGGGCTGCCGTGTCTGGCGTGCGAGCAGGAATGCGCGCCGCACAAGATTGAACATCTGCGAGGGATCGTGCGCGGCGATATAGGTCGCGCCCGTCGCGCGAACGAACGGCGCATGATCGATATACTGATTGTACCAGGCCGCGCCGATCGGGCTTTCGCCGGCAAATACAACAAGGGGAATGCTGGCGCGAACGGCGGCGGGCAGCGCGGTCATCAGCTGAGTGAGCCCGGGTCCGCAGGTCACCGACGCAACGCCGACATCGCCGGTCGCGCTGGCATAACTTGTCGCCATCGCGCAGGCGCAGTGCTCGTGCCGCACGTGATAGAGCTTGACGCCCAACTCACCGAGCGTGATCGCCCAGTGCATATTGGCGTCGCCGAGAAGCGTAAAAAGGCGGGTGACGCCTTCGGCGCGAAAGGCTTCCGCAAGATGCTCGTAAAGCTTGGCTTTTCGTAAGCCGGAGGGAGCCGATGAGCTTTCTGTGCGCGCGTCCACTCAAGTCCTCGCTGAATGCGAATGGGCGCCGCGCCGAAGCGGGCGGATAGGCTCATTTATGAATGAAAACATTACGGTTGACAATCCTGTCGATGATATCAGACAGTGCCAGTAAGGGGCTGCGCCCTGCATCCCTTAAGGCGATGATCGCTGGCGGCCGGTATATTCGGCGCCCGCAGGACGTATCCTCCTTGCCGTCTCGCTGAGGACGTACGTACGAACCGCCGAAATCCGGAAACGCTATGACCGACAAACTTGCCGCTGTCCTCCCCCCGCTCACCAATCTGATCGGCGGACGCTGGACCGATGGTGGAAGCCTCATTCCCGTCCACGACAAGTTCACCGGCGCCGTCATCGCCGAGATCGCGCAAGCGAGCGAAGCCGATGTCAAAGAGGCGGTGACGCGGGCGCAGGCGGCGTTCGATGCGGGCGTCATCCCGCCTATCGAGCGGGCACGTATCCTGCGGGCGGTAGCTGCCGAGATTGAAAAGAACCGCGCGCGCCTGCGCGACATCATGGTCGCCGAAACCGGTTTTACCCTCACCGATTCCGACGGCGATATCAGCCGCACGATCGTCACGCTGGATATCTGCGCCGAGGAAGCGACGCGCATCACCGGTCACACCGTCCCCTTCGGCGCGACAGCCGGCCAGCACAATCGGCTGGGCTTCACCGTGCGCAGCCCGCTCGGTGTCGTCTGCGCGATCACGCCGTTCAACTCGCCGCTCAATACGGTCGCGCACAAGATCGGCCCGGCGCTCGCCGCCGGGAACTCCGTCGTGCTGAAGCCGTCGAACCTGACACCGCTGAGCGCTGCGGCCTTGTGCGATCTTTTCGTCAAGGCGGGCCTGCCGGCCGGATACCTTAATCTCGTCAACGGCTCGGGCTCGAAGATCGGGAACTATCTCGTCCAGGATCAGCGCATTGCCTTCTACACCTTCACCGGCAGCACCACGGTGGGGCGCATTATCCAGCAGGGCGCGGGCCTGCGCCGCACGCAGATGGAACTCGGTTCGATCGCCTCGACGATCGTCTGCGACGACGCGGATCTCGAGCTTGCCATCCCGAAGATCGCCAATGCCTCGTTCCGCAAGGCCGGCCAGGTCTGCACATCGACGCAGCGCCTCTATCTGCAGCGGGGAATATTCGATGAGGCGCTCAAGCGTCTGACGGACGCTGCGAGTGCCATGCCCGCAGGCGATCCGCGCCGCCCGGAAACGCGCGTCGGGCCGATGATTTCGCAGGCAGAAGCCGAGCGCGCTGAAAGCTGGATTGCGGAAGCCAAGAAAAATCAGGCGCGAGTCGTTCTCGGCGGCACACGGACCGGGCCTGTGCTCTCGCCCACCATCCTCACCCATGTTGCGGACGGCATGCGCGTCGTCGACGAAGAAATCTTTGCGCCCTGCGTCGTGATCCTGCCGTTCGACGAACTCGACGCCGCCGTCAAGCATTCCAACAACACGCCGTTCGGCCTTTCCGCCGGCATCTTTACGAGCGATGTCAAAGCGGCGGTCAATGCGGCACGCAACATGCGCTTTGGCGCCGTGCACATCAACGAAGCCTCGAGCGCGCGGGCCGACGGCATGCCGTTCGGTGGCGTGAAGGATTCGGGCTTCGGCCGCGAAGGCCCCAAATATGCGGTCGAGGAAATGACCGAAGAGCGGCTGATTACGTTTAACTGACCGGCCTTATCCGCGCGACCGGTGCGAAACATGGTACGGGCCCGCGTTTCTGCGCGGGCCCGTATCACCGAGCAACTTGGGGGAGCTGGGGAGGATATTACCCGGTGATCCTTGAACGAAGACCGTGATCCCGCTTAGCGCTCCCGCTCGACGGCCCTCAGATGATCAGACACCAGATCGAAGCTGATCCGCGACGCCTGCTCGCTTGAAAGACCGCCCGTCAGGCTTTCCTTCCAAACATTCAGAAGCTGCGTGATCATCAACGCGGCGCGGTCGGAATGACCGAGCCCGGTGAAGCCATCGCCCTCCGGAACGAGCCGGAGATGGCGGGCGGCTGCGAGCGGCTCTCCCATCACGCGACCCTCACGCGCGAGATGAACGCATCGACCTGATCGCGAAGCGATGTGGCCTGGACCGAGAGGTCGCCGGCAGCCGTCACGATCTGGCCGGAGACCTGCTCGGTCTGCGCAGCCGCCTGGTTGACACCCGCGATATTGGACGTCACTTCCTGCGTGCCCTGAGCCGCCTGCGTGACATTGCGGGAGATTTCCGCCGTCGCAGCGCCCTGTTCATCGACCGCAGCGGCAATTGCCGCCGAGATCGAGTTGATCTGATCGATCGTCGCCGTGATCGAACCGATGGCCGTCACGACTTCGTTTGTCGCCGACTGGACCGCATGAACCTGCGAGGAGATTTCTTCCGTCGCTTTGGATGTCTGCGATGCCAGCTCCTTAACCTCGACCGCGACAACCGCAAATCCCCTACCCGCTTCGCCGGCGCGCGCCGCCTCGATCGTGGCGTTGAGCGCAAGCAGGTTCGTCTGAGCTGCGATATCGGAGATAAGGTTGACGACCTCGCTGATACGCTGCGCATTTGCGGCCAGAGTCTGCACAAGGTTTGCGACGCTTGCGGCCTGGCCGCTGGCACCGGCCGCAACCTGCGCCGCCGTCGTCACCTGCTCACCGATTTCGCGGATCGACGCCGAAAGCTCTTCGGCAGATCCAGCAACCGTCTGCACATTGGCGGTCGCCTGTTCGGACGCGGCGGCAACAATTGTTGACTGTCGGCTGGTTTCATCGGCGGCGGCGCTCATCTGCGACGCATTTTGCTGCAGCTGTTCCGCGGCCGAGGAGACGGCACGCACCACACCCATGACTTCGGACTCGAAGTTATTCGCCAGCTGGTTCATGGCTGCACGGGCATCTTCCTCACTCTTCCGCTTCTGCTCTTCGGCGTCGCGTTCGAGCCGCTCCTTCTCGAGGCCATTCTGTTTGAAGATGACGGCGGCCCGCGCCACATCGCCGACCTCATCCTTGCGGTTCGTGCCCGCAACTTCAAAGCCGAAATTGCCCGATGCCAGGCGCTGCAGAACCTCGACCATTACTCTGATCGGCTTCGAAATGCCGAAGTGACCGAGGAGGAAGCCGACGATCACGCTGAGCGCGATGCCGACGACCGTAACGGTCAGCATGAGCGTCGAGGTTGCGTGATACTCGTTCGTCGCGTCCTCGGACTGCTTGTCTACGTCCTTGTCCATCTCGCTGCTCATGGTGCGCAGCGCAGCACGCAATTCATCCGCCTTTTCGCGGCTCTGCATCGCGCCATCGCGCAGGCGCTCCATTTCTTCCGTCATCTCGACTTTGGTGCCCGAGGCCAGTTTGACGGTACGCTCAAGGTAGCTCTCATACTCACCCATGAGCTTGTCGACATTCGCGACCTGGGCCTTGCGCTGATCCGAGATGACCTTCGAGCGCAGCCGGTCGAGCCGCTCGCGGAAAAGCTTTTTTTCTTCGGCAATTGCCGGCATGACCTCGGCAAGATTTTCGGGGCGCGGGTCGCCCGCGATGCGGAACTCCGCGCGGCCGAGCGCCATCGCGTTGACCGAGAGCTGCTGCGAGAGGAGCGCGTTGCCCGCGATACGTTCCATCTCTCCCGTTGCATGGTTCAACGAGGAGAGCGACGTCGTTCCAAGGTAAGACAGCAGCGCCGACATCGATGCCATCAGCGCGATGACGGCGAGTATCTTGTAGATGATCTTTATTCTTCCCAGCAGTTCCATAGCCCCAACCTCCATGGCCCGTCCGACGGCCCTATCGGCGGCCGAGTAAAGCGGCGGCCGGAACGCAATTTCGCGTCGCCCGACAGCTCTCGCTTCTCGCCTCGCACGCGAAGGCTGGAGATCTCGTGGTTAACGGGTTCTTGCCGCGCGGCCGCGTGAATGTTTTTCGCTGGTGGCGGTGAAACCGGAACTCGAACGTGCATCCATTCGAACCAAACGGTTCGCGCTGCACATCGTCAAAGGATCAAAAGCACTCATTCGGCGGCGCGCCAAATGACACTAATTTGCGTCGCTCTTTTTATCTGTATGGGCAGATTTCGAATCAGCGAGCTTGATCGCGGTCGATCCGTCGGGAAGAGGGAGAAATTCGACGCCCGCCTTCTCCAGCGCCTTCTGCACCAGACTGGCCGTGAGATCGCGATGCGTGCGATCGCCTTCCATTTCCATCCGTCTTATTGTCGACAGGGATACACCTGCTTTGTGAGCGAGCGCTTTGGCCGGCCAATCGAGCAGGCCGCGCGCCGCGCGCATCAGCGCGCCGCTCAAGACGGGGACAGATTCCGGACCGTCGATAGCGCCGTTCGGCACAAACCGCGTTTGATCCGGGAAAAACGTAAAATCGCAGCGCTGGATATCGACGCAGACAAGCGACACCTCAAGCGTCGTATCGGGATGCCGGAAAACAATCGGCGCCGCGCGAAACGCGTACAAAACCCACTGATCGCCTCTGTCGCGGATCAGAATCGTCTGGGCAAAGCTTTTCCCGGTCCGCACCGCACCGACCCAAGCGGCGCGCAGCGCAGACTGATGCCGTTCATGGACACGTTCGAGCCATCCCCATTGGCTGGCCTGCTGAGGCTTCATCCCGGTGATCGAACACCAGCTGGTGCAAAGCGACACGGCGCCGTCGGGCTCAACCGTCCAGGTGATGGGCGATATCGAGCGTGATAAATCAACAAGCTGCTTTTGTGATTGAACGGCCGCCGAACGCTCGTGATGCAACTCCGATATATCGAAAACTGCACCTACAACCTTTGTAGGCACCCAATTCTCAAAAATTATATGTATATGGCTGCGCAGCCGGCGAATGGTGCCGCCCGGCGTGATGATGCGCATTTCAAGCGCACAGGCATCCTGGTCTTCGAGATGGGCCCATTGCTGCTCGACCCGAGGACGGTCTTCCGGATGCAATATGCTGAGCACACGCGATGCGTCGGCGCGTTCGTCCGGATCGAGGCCGAGCAAGCTCGACAGGCCTTCGGAGCAATAGGTTTCACACGTTACGAGATCGTATGACCACGTACCGAAGCCGCATTGCTGTTCGACGAGAGCGAACTCTTCCGCGCTCAATCCAACCTGGGACGCCCGCTCCATCCCCGAATATCGCCTCGAGCCAACCGCCGCGAACGAGCCGGCGAGCTTTTGTATTTCTGGATTAAATACAATGTGAAGAGATGGGAACGGCTCATCCAACTAAGTGATGAGGAAGCTGTGATAAAAAACCTGCTCCGCGCACAGATTCGGAAGCTCTGCTAAAGCGACAACAGGATCGCTGTAGGTGCTGACAATTTCGAGTACCACGGGAGACGATTTGTCCGGCCTTCGTCGACCCGCGCCGATTGAGATCAGCTAAGAAGGCTCTGCGGCAGGACGAAGGGCGTTCCGGCCGCAGGCGCCCGGCCGACACGCAGCGGCAGTCCGAACACTTCTTCGAGCAGAGCGTCGGTGATCGTCTCGGCAGGGGCGCCTTCCGCGGCGACCGCGCCACGATGCATTACAATCAGATGGTCGGCATAGGACGCCGCGAGATTGAGATCGTGAAGAATAGCGAGAACACCGCCGCCGTCGCGGGCAAATTGGCGCGCGATGTTGAGCGTTTCGATCTGATGGCGGATATCGAGGCTCGATGTCGGCTCATCGAGGAAGAGATATTGCGGGCGTCCGCCGATCACCGGGGCACCGATCTGGCACATCACCCGCGCAAGATGGACACGCTGCTGTTCGCCGCCGGAAAGCTCCTGATAGTGGCGGGCGCCGAAACCTCGGAGATCGACCTGTTCGAGCGCCGCAAGAGGGATGGTGCGCCGCTCATGCGGCTTGAGCCCGCCGCGATTTTGCAGGCCGAGCCGCACGACTTCAAACACCGTGAACGGAAACGCCAGCGCGGAGGATTGCGGCAGCACCGCGCGGCGCTCGGCGATGATACGCGCCGACAGCGACGACAGTGCACGATCCTCAAAGCGGACATGACCGCTGTTCGGCTTCAGCTCGCCGGTCATGACCTTTAGAACTGTGGATTTGCCGGCGCCGTTCGGGCCCGCGATCACCGTCAGGCGGCCGGGCGCAACGCGCGCGGAGACCGATTTCAGAATCTCGCGGGAGCCGAAGCGCACCGATATGTTGTCGATCTCAAACATGATCAGAGATCCACAATTCCGCGATTGCGCAAAAGCAGCCACAGAAAGAACGGCGCACCGAGAAACGCCGTCACGATCCCGATCGGCAGTTCCGCCGGTGCGACGATGATCCGCGCGATCATATCGGCGACCAGAAGAAGGATCGCGCCGAGCAGCGCGCAAGCCGGCAGAAGGGCGCGATGATCGGGACCGATGGCGAGCCGCAGGAGATGCGGCACAACGATGCCGACAAAGCCGATGACGCCCGAGACCGCAACGGCCGCGCCCGTGGCCGCCGCGACCAGGAAGATGGCAAGCTTTTTCAGAAGCTGAGCGTTGACGCCAAGATGATAGGCTTCGGCTTCACCGAGCACGATCGCGTTCAGACCGCGCCCCAGCACGGGCGCTGCGATCAGCACCAGCGCCATGATCGGCCCGCTCGCGGCGAGCTTGGACCAGGACGCGCCGGAGAGCGCGCCGAGCGACCAGAAGGTGATCTCGCGCAATTGCTGCTCGCTGGCGACATAGACGAGGAGCCCGGTGCCCGCCGCGGCGAATGCGGCGAGCGCGATGCCGGCCAGCAGCATGGTCGCAACGGAGGTGCGCCCGCGCCGCGTCGCGATCGAGTAGAGAAGGATGGTGGAGATGAGGCCGCCGAGAAACGCTGCCAGCGGCAGCGCGAAAATTCCGGTCGCCACGAGAACCGGGGCGAGAATGCCGGGACCGAACACGATCACCGACACAGCGCCGAGCGCCGCTCCCGACGAGACGCCGACAAGGCCGGGATCGGCGAGAGGATTGCGGAACAGGCCCTGCAGCACCGCCCCGGCGACGGCAAGCGATGCGCCGATCAGCATTCCGAGCAGGATACGCGGCAGACGGATCTGCCAGATGATGAGCGCCTCTCCGGCCGGAACGCCCTGGCCCTGAGGTCCCGCCCAGAGCGCGGCAACGACATTGCGCAAAGGCAAGCCCGCGGCGCCGACGCTCAAGGAGATGAGACCGACAAGAACGAGCGCGATCGCAAGAAGAACGATCGCGAAAACGGCCGTCTTCGAGCGGTCGCCTTCAACCGCAGCCGGTGCCATGGCGGAGCTCAACGAGGTCACTGGGCGTTAGCGAGCTTGAGATCCGGATAAAGCTTTGCCGCAAGATCGCGCGCCGCGGCAGGCGTGCGCGGTCCGAAGCCGAGCAGGAAAAGACCGTCCATCTTGATGAAGGTGCCGGTCTTGGCGGCCGGTGTTTCCACAAAGGCCGGTTGTTTCAGAATGTCCGTGCCCTCCTGCGGCGCCCCGGAACGCGTGATCATAAGGATCGCGTCCGGCTGCAGCGCGGCCGCTGCTTCCGGCGAGATCGTCTTGTAGCCTTTGACGTCGCCGAAGACGTTTTCGGCGCCCGCGAGCCGGATGATGGCATCGGCCGCCGTATTGGTTCCGGCCGCCATCGGGCGGCCGTCGGTCAGCGACAGGATAAACAGCACGCGCTTTTTGGCCGTGACCTTTGCGAGATCGTTCTTCAACGCGGCAAGATCTTCGGCAACGGTGGAGGCGATCTTGTCGCCCTCTGCGTTTTTACCGACGGCATTGGTGATGGCACGGATTTTTTCCGGAAGCTCGGACAGTTCAAAACCCGCCGGAACATGCACGACCGGAACGCCCGCCTCATCGAGCAGCGCCACCGCCTCACGCGGACCCGCATCCCTCTCCATGATGATCAGATCGGGCGACAGGCCGAGCACGCCTTCCGGCGACAGCGCGCGCAGATAACCGACATTCGGCTTCGTCTTGATCGCTTCCGGAGGATAAAGGCTTGTCGTGTCGATACCGACGATCTTGTCCTTTAGGCCGACGGCATACAGCACTTCCGTCACCGACCCGCCGATCGAAACGATGCGCTGCGGCTCCGCGAGCGCGGCGCTCGAACCTGCGAACGCAAGCGCTGAAAGTATGAGTAGGCAAGAAAAGCGGGACACGGGCGAAACTCTCCTATCGGGTTCGGAAATTACTTGTTCAAAATGAGCTTTCCGCCGCGCGTAACGCGAAGACGATACATCGCCCCCTGATGAACAATTCCAATCTCTGTTTCGGACTGCAGCAGCTCTTCGCTGCTTACGACGCGCATCGGCGCACCAGAAACAAGTTGAGTTGAACCTTCGGACGAGCCACTACGCTCATCTTTGAATTCTTCTACTGTACTATTCTTCTTCATTAGAATTAGAACACTTATTAAACTGCGAGACACTCGCAATTTCATTTGACGTGCATTGTCATTTTTCTGTACGAGCGTCAACTGAAGACCGCGCGAATGCGTATGCGCTCTTCTGAGTAGGCGTCAGCAAGCCAGGTACCGGATCGAGACCCGACCCAGCCAGCACAGCCTGTTTCCTTGGGGATCAGGAATTGGGGGATCGGGTATGTACAGGTTTAGTCTTACTTCAGGCGTCGCTCTGGCGGCGCTGATCGCGTTGCACGCCGCACCGGCGTCCGCACAACAGCAGAGCACTCAGGGCCAGAACGTCGAACTCGACACGATCAATGTCGAAGGCAATGCGAAGGCGAAGGGCGCAAGGCAAGGCGATGCACAGCCGACGGTCGCGACACAGGCCGAAACCGTACTGACGGATCGCTCCGACCGGGCCAAGCTCGACAGCAGGAATGTCAACGGCCCGACGGACATCAACCGGCTGACGCCCGGCGTTTCCTATAGCGAGACGACGCGCAGCTTCAACGTTCGAGGTCTCGACCGCATGCGGGTTTCGACGACGATCGACGGCATTCCGCTTCCCTATATGGACGACGGCGCGCGCGGCGACGGCTCGCCGGGCGCCATCGGCGGCGCTTCAAGCGTCGATTTCGACACGCTTTCGGCGGTCGATGTCGTCAAGGGTTCCGATTCCAGCGTCTTCGGCGGCGGCATGCTGGGCGGCGGCGTTCGTTTCCGCACGCTCGAACCCGAAGACATTCTCGAAGACGGCAAGAATTTCGGCGGCATCACCAAATTCGCCTTCGACAGCCGCGACGAGAGCATTCGCGGCGAGCAGGCGTTGGCGGGCCGCGTCGGCAACACCTTCGTGCTGGTCCAGGGCGGCTATCGCGATGGCGAAGAGACCGAGAACCAGGGTAATTTCCTTGGCGGTGCCACAAGCGGCTATGTCGGCCCGAACGGCGGCACCAGCCGGACCAAGAAGAACCCATCCGAGTACGATCAGGAAAACCTGCTCGTGAAGTTGCGCCACTATACCGGCACCGGCCACATGATCGGGATCACCGGCGAGCGCTTCGACCGCGAAGAGAACATCACACCGCTGACGCAGAGCATATCGAGCTACGATTCCAATACGCTCAACACTGTGGAAAGCAACACGCGCGAGCGCGTCTCGCTCGACTACGGCTATGATGGCGGCGGCTGGCTCGATCAGGCGGAAGCGAAATTGTTCTGGCAGAAGCAGGATCTCGGCGACAACTTCACCGCCGTGCGCCGCACGACGCCGGCCGGCCCGTATCGCCGTGACAACACGCGCGAAACCGAAATCTTCGGCTTCAACGGCGCTGCGCTGAAGAACATCGACACCGACTTCGCGCTGCACAGCGTGAGCTTCGGCGCTCAGATCTACGGCAGCAAATCGCACCAGTACTCGTATGGCGAAGACAGCTGCCCGGCAGTTCCGCCGACGCCGTTCCACAACTGCAACTTCCTGCATTCCAACCAGTCGGACATGCCCGATACCGATGGCCTGATCGCCACGGCTTTCGTTCAGGACCAGATGGCGTTCATGAACGATACGGTGCGCGTGACGCCCGGCGTCAGCTTCAATTACTACAGCTACGAGCCGGAACTCACCGACGCGTATGCGGAATCGCCGGCGTTCTCGGCGAACGGACTGCCGGACGATTCAAGCGATGTCGGCCTCTCTCCGAAACTCCGCGTCGAAGCCGATGCGTTTCAGGACGTGACGTTATTCGCACAATACGCAAGAGGTTTCCGCGCGCCGACGGTGAACGAGCTCTATCTCACCTATGGCGGCGAGAACACCTATCTGCGCATCGGTAATGACGAACTCGAGACCGAGACCAGCCATGGGTTCGATGTCGGCATGCTCGTCGGCGACGACATCGAAGGCGGTTCGGCCAAGGTCTTCTACAATCGCTACAAGAACTTCATCGACGACCGGGCTTATGGCACGCCTGGCCCCGGGGGCACCGTCACATACACGCCTGCGGAAACCGCTTACCTCAACTCGCTCGGGTACAATCCTTCGGACTTTCCGCTCGGCGTCACCGAGTACTTCAACCGCGCCAATGTCGAGATTTACGGCGCGGAATTCGAAGCACACCGCAAATGGGAGAACGGTTTGTTCGCTCGCGGCCAGCTCGGCGCCTATGTCGGAACCGATATCGATACGGATATCGGCCTGAACTCCATCCCGGCGGCGAAGGCCATTCTGGGCGCCGGCTATGAGCAGGAAACCTGGGGCGCGGAGCTCATTCTCACCGTAGCCATGTCCCGCGGCTTCACACCGACTGTGCCGGGCGGAACGATCCCGAAAGCCGGCTCCGATCTTGAGACCCTGGCATCTGAGACCAACAGCTACCAGCTCATCGATTTCACCGTGTGGTGGTCGCCCGCTCAGCTCGAGGGCCTGACGGTCCGCGCGGGCGCATTCAACCTCACGGATGAAACCTATTTCGAAGACGCGCTCGATCTCGCGACGACGACGAGGAAAGACTACTTCACTCAGCCGGGCCGCAATTACCGCGTGAGTGCGACCTACAAATTCTGATAATCAACCAGCAAGGAGCGGCCGGAGACATCCGGCCGCACCCAGCCAGTCAAGAAGGATGCGCAATGTTTATCGCTATGAACCGTTTCAAGGTCGCCAAGCAGTCGACCTACGATTTCGAACAGATCTGGCTTAACCGCGAGAGCAATCTCCACGAGCTCGATGGTTTCATCGAGTTTCATATGCTGCGCGGCCCGGAACATGAGGATCATGTTCTCTACGCCTCACACACCGTGTGGCGCTCGAAAGCCGATTTCGAAGCCTGGACCAAGTCCGATCAGTTCCGCGCCTCGCATGCGCGCGCCAATACGAGCGAGCGCAAGCCGACCTATCTCGGCCATCCGCAGTTCGAGGGTTTCGAGGTGTTCCAGCACATCGCGAACACCCAGCCGATTGCCGCGGAGTAAGGTGATGAACATCGCTGTCGACACCGCAAAAATCCGCGCCGCGCTGGCTGAGAAGCCGAACGGCATTCTCGAATTTATCGCGCGCGAACAGAACGTGCCGCTGCGCGCGGTTCTGGCCGAACTGCCCGCCGGAGAAGCCAGCGCTTTTTCGGGCGATCGTTTCGACGAGATCTGGGGCGAGCTTTCGACCTGGGGTGATGTGCTGTTTCTCGTCCACACCAAGGACGTCGTCGCCGAAATCACCGGCAGCCTGCCGGCGGGCACGCATGGCCATGGCTATTTCAACATCCATGGCGACAGCCCGATCGGCGGTCACATCAAGGCCGAGAACTGCGCCGAGATTATCGTGCTCGATCGCGCGCCGCCCGGCGGGCGCCGCTCCTGCTCGGTTCAGTTCTTCAACAAGGACGGCGATGCGATGTTCAAGATCTTTGTCGGCCGTGACAAAGAGCGGAACCTCAAGCCCGAGCAGCTCGCAAAATTCGAAGCGCTGAAGACCAAGGGCCAATAAAGCGGTCTTAAGACCCGCAAAGCTCTTCTTCGGAGCCGCCCTTTCGGGCGGCTCTTTTCTTTTCAGGCCTCGGCCTTCTTCACCGGCCAGCCGGCTTCTTCTTCGACATCGTGGATCGGATCGGCAAGGAAGAGATCGGCCATGTCGTCGAACACCGACACGGCGGGAGCCTCTACCGCCGCCATCAGCCGCGCGGCGAGCTCGGGGGAGAGTTCGATCCCCGGACCTTCCGCCTGCATCAGAAGCTTGTTGGCGACGAGATCCTCGACAAAACCGCCAAGCGCAGAACCCCACGGCGCTTTTGCGCACGCCGCCGAAATCGAATCCGTGTCGGCGCCCTGCGACAGAGCTTCCCAGAGGGAATTTCCCGAATCCGAAAAGCTGAAATATTTGCCGCAGCTGAGATCCAGGACGATCGACTCGCCGTCAAAAGCCTCGGCGATAATGTCCCGGCTTGCCCGCTGATACCGCATTCCAAGTCACTCCATTGCGGGCTTTTACTAGCCCAAGCCGGAGCGCATTCAAATTCGCGTCATCTGTTGGGATGAACGCATTTCACAAGAGTGTCAAAAAGGGCACTCAAGGCGAGAAGGCAATAATCCGTGCGACTTAGCTGGGCTCGCGCCGCGGGCTGACGGTCGCCTTGCACACCGCAAAGGCGAGTGACCGATAGCGGTTTGCATCTTTCGCGTCCTTCCACTCATGGGCAAAACGCGACGGCCGCGCCTCAAGAACAAGACGCGTTTCTCCCTCGGCGAGATCGACAGGGCCGGTGAAACTGATCTCGCGCAGACCGCCGGTCTTGTTGCGCTTCTTGTAGCGCAGCACCGCCAGATGCCGCGTATCCGTCGACAGCTCGATATCGACCCGGCGGCGCGCCGGCGGCAGATGAATCTGCAGAACGAATTCGGCAACTGACGGACCCTTCGCGGCGACCTCGATCGTCGAGATATCGCTCAGCGTCGCCTCAGCCGCCCCGACCCGTTTGCCGACGCGCGCCGGCCACACGATCTCGCGCGATCCGAAGCGCTTTCTTTTCGACCTGCGGATGCGGACCTGTTTGGCCGCGCCGCGCGCGAGAAATCCGATAAGCCCCAGATCGCTTTTCGGCTTGCACTCGAGCAGCAGAAGACGCTCAGAGAACGGCCTGCCGCCCGCCCGCTTGAGAATGTCTTCAAGCCTCTCCGCCGGCACGGCATAGCCGATTTCCTGCACGAGATAGCTGAACGTCGAGGCCGCAGGAACAAGCAGCCCCCGCCGGTCGAGCGCCTCGATGAGTGCGTCCCAATCGAGATCAGGCCGTGCGAGCGTGCGCGCAATATCGACAAGCCAATCGCTATGCGTATGGGCATCGAGAGAGCCGTGACCGATGGCAAGAGCGATCCGGTCCGCCGCGGAGGGAATAAAGACCGGGATGCCTTCAAACTCGGCGGTAAGCGCGCGCGCCCAGAGGCCCTCCTCACTGTCCTCACCGCCCGCCTGCACCCGATTAAAGGCGACCTGGTGAATATCGATATCACCGAACTGGCCCTTGAAGAAATTCATGGCGCGAAGCGCCGTGGCGCGTGCCCGCAATCTCAACGACCCCGCGCCCGTCGCCGCGCTCCATCCGGCGTCGAGCAGCACACCGAACGCCTCGGACATATGCTTGCGCTGCACCAGAATATCGATGTCGTGCGACATGCGGCTGCGCCGCAGCGCCCGGTCCGCCGCGATATGGCTCGCGCCCTTGAGCAGCATGAACGGAACTTTCGCATCGGCCAGCGCCGCCAGCGCCTCGGTGGAATCGCGCATCGCGATCTGCGATTTGGTCCATAGCATTCTTTGGAGGCCGATCAGGCGCGGCAGCGCCGGGCTGGCGGACAGTCTTTTGCCAAAGCGTTCGGACAGCGCAGCGAGCAGGCGATGTTCGCGAAATCCCATGGCATCGATGTCATGCGTCGCAAGCCATGACACGCCGGCGCGCGAAGCCACCTCATCATCGGGCGAGAGAACAGCCTTGAGCAGCAGGTCGAGCCCGCCCGAGGGCCAGGCCCAGCCATAGTCCGGAAAACGGCGCGTGACGGAAGTGCTCATTGGCCCTGCGCCTTGCGGCGCTGCATGGCCAACCAGGCAACATGCAGATAACCGCGATCCTTATTGTCGTCCCGCCCATACGACATGCTGCCCGGATGGACGCGCCGGAGCAGCATCACCTCGTCGAGCATATCGAAGCGTAACCCGATTTCCTTGGCGCGTCCGATCCAGTCGATCATATCGCCGCGCGAGCCCGGCGGATCGATGACCGGACCGACTTTGCGGGCCGCAGCGCTGTGAATGACGATCGTGCTGCGCGACCAGCCGGGTGTCAGTTTGTTGCTTCCGGCTTCGACGCCGTCCGTGCGGAATGTCCGCATGTGGCAGAAGACGCCATGACAGTCCGGATTCGCTGCGAGATGACGAAGCTGGGTTTCCATTTTTTCCGGCGTGAAGAGATCGTCGGCATCGACCATGGCCAGAACTGCGCAGGACACTTCATCCATGCCGCGATTGGTGGCGGCGCCGCAGCCCGCATTCTCCTGCCGGACAACACGCACAAGCGGGCTCGCGGCGGACGCAATCTCGCCCGTGCCGTCGCTCGATCCATCGTCCACGACAATGATCTCTTTTGGAGGCACCGTCTGCGCAACAACGGACTGGATCGTTTCGGCAATCGTCGAAGCGCCGTTGAAGACCGGAATAATGACTGAATAATCAGGCCACATAGATCAAGTCCGCCGTCTCAACTGTTCTGCTGCTTGTGCCGCTTGGCGCGCTTGGCGACCATCTGATGCATGAGCGCGATGCGGCGTTTATTGGCGGCAAGGTTCAGCGGCTTGCTATGCCATGGCGTTTGGGCCCTCAGAGCCAGATAGTCCTCAAACAGAGGATGCTTACAGCTCGTCGAAAGCGGCTTTTCGGGAATGAAATGGATGACATGGGCGGCGTCGAACGCCCCGCGTGGCAAAGGCTCGTGCGAAAAGAAATTCCAGGTCCGGTCGAGCTTTTTGATCCGCCCGTCCAGAATGAAATTGATCGCATCCTGATCCGGCCAGTAATCGTCGCGGCCTTCGGCAAATTTTATGCAGCGATTGCCGATATCGAGATCCCGCCAAGTATCGAGATCGAACAGCAGAACGCCGGCATTGAAATAGATGCCGTCTTCCGGTCGGCCAAGGCGTGTATTGGCAAGCTTCTGGACGGTTGCCGGCGCCGCATCTTCGACTGCGGCCGCAAGGTTCGAGCCGAGATCCGTATCGAACAGGGGCCGCAGAGAGCGGTTTATGAGGATGTCGCTGTCGAGATAAAGCACGCGGCCGCTGTCCGTCAGGAGATCGGGCAGCATCAGCCTTATGTAAGTCGCGGTGCTGTAAAAGCTGAAATTCAGATCGGCGATCTGCCGCCGCGCTACGCCGAGATCGATATAGCGGATGGCGATGGGCGCCGCACAGAGCCGCAGCGCCTCGACCGTCTCGGGGTTGAGTTGATCGCCGACGACAACGAGATCCGCATCGGCAATATCGCCGTTCACGGCGAGCGAGCGCAGAAAGACTCCGGCCATTTCGGCGTAGTTTTCGTCGGTGGCACAGGCGATGATCATGGCACTTGTCTCACCTCAACGACGCATAGCGGTCGTCAGCCAGCGCCATATAGTCGAAGAAGCGCGGGATATCGCCGAGGCTCGGATCGCGCATTCGCTTCTGGGCGTGATCGAGGATGACTTTCAGGAAATAACGGCGCGACTCTTCGGCATTGCGGGTCGTATTGCCTGGATGCCGGCGGTAGAAGATCGACACATGATCGAGCATCAGATGCTTCTGCGGACGTGTGAAGAAGCGCAGCAGGAACTCCCAATCCTCGGCCTGTTTGAGGTTTTCGTCGAAACGACCCAGCGCCTGGATGGCGGATTTACGGAACAGCGCCGTCGTCAGGCTGATGCCGCGCATCGTGCACTGGAGCACGTTTTCCGGCGGGGCGAGATCGTCATTGTCGATCTCGTGCGCCAAAGTCATCAGCGAATAGGTCATGTCGAGTTTGGGATCTGCGAGGAAATAGGGAATTTCCGTCGCAAAGCGTCCCGGCGCCGAAATGTCGTCGGAGTCGAGAAAGGTCACAAGATCTGCATCCGGCGCGATATTGTCGAGGCCGGTATTGCGGGCGCGGGCGACACCGACATGATCCTGACGGACAAGCCGGATGCTGGAGTTTTTGCCCGCATACTCTTCGACGACATCGACGGTCCGGTCCGTCGAACCGTCATCGACGACGATGATGTCGAGATCGGCGGCATCGGTCTGCCGCAGCAGCGAACGCAAAGCGGGGCCGATATAAGGCTCGCGGTTGAAGGCGGGAATGATGATGCTGATCTTCATTGCGCCACATCCCCGATAAAGCGGGTGATCGCTGCGGAGACTTCTTCCGGATCGCGGCCGAGATCGAGGCGGAAACAGGGAAGCCGCCGCGTCGCTTCGCTGAAGAAGCGGAAGCCGCTCTCGCGCTCGCCCGGCATCTGATAAATCGAGGAGACGGCCAGCGCCATCATGGCCTGGCTGCGCGAAATCGGACTGATTTTCGTTTCCGCCGTGCGCGCGACGCGCGGCACAAGCATCGCCCTTATACGAAGTTCGTCCGGCACCGGAACCCGGCTGATCTCGTTCAGCCTGAATTCGTGCTTGCCCTGCCAGTTCAGCGCACCTGCATCGGTATGTTCCGCAAGGCCGAGCCGGGCAAAGCCTTCGGCATCCTGCTTCAGCGTCGCGTAGACAGGATATGCCCGCACATCCTCCTTCAGATCGAGCAGAACATAATCGTCACCGACGCTCTGCAGCCCGTGCAGCAGGCCGCCGATCACCGTGCCGGATTTTCCACTGCCGCCCGCCCCCGCGAGAAGAACGCCGGTGCCGTCAACGCCGAGCGTGCCCGCATGCGAAAGCCGCATGCCGCGATCCGCATAATACCAATGGAGGAAAGGCCGCAGCGGCGCGCCGGTTTCCCAGGGTGGAAATGCGGTCGGCCCCGTCATCAACTCGACGCCGACGCGCCGGCCGATATCGAGAACGTGCCAATGCGTCAGCTCGTGATAGAGCGAGGCGAAGAGACCGGCTTCGGCAAGCGTCTCGGCGATCTGGTGCGATGCGTAGATTTCATCGCCCCAGACGGCCGGCGGCGAAATGCCCTCGATGCCGGCATGAGCGATGAAAAATTCCACGCTGTCGTCCGGCGGCAGTGGCTCGGATTTTCCGGCAGGCAGAAAATTGCGTGTCGCGGCGGCTTCAAGCGGCCCGCCGATCCCTCTCATCGTCACTCGGACGCCGGGAAGATCTACGTGCAGTTCGTGAGAGAAGGCATCGCGCGCGGCAATCGCCTGGTCGACGACATAGCGCGCATAATCGACAACGGAGTTCTGCGTGACGTGCCGCGGAGCCGAAGACCAGGAAGCAGAAGACGGAAGCGCACTCATTCAAGCACCAGACTGGGGAACAATACGGCTGCGAAAACAGCCGCGGCCCTAGCACCCGCAGGCGCGTAACCTAATCCCAGCACTGCGCTTTCCGCTCCCCCGAGCACCGGGAGATAAGCACAGGCTCAAGCGAAGGTCTAATGCGCAGCGTATGTGCCGAAGCTTCCGCCAAACCGGACCCGCTCCGTCGCTTTGCGTTTAAGTGGCTGATTTTGAAATATTATTTTTGGAAAAGCGAAGTGTGGCGTGATTGCCGCGTCCCGGGGTTCTTCGTGCTACTGGCTGCGCGTGCGGCGGATCGCATCTTCCCAGCCGGCTAGCTTCTTCCGGCGCTGGTCTTCTTCCATGCCCGGCGTGAACTGCTTCTGCAGACGCCAGCTGCGGCCGAACTCTTCCGGCGCCGGGCAGATCCCGGCCGCATAACCCGCGAGATAGGCCGCGCCGAGCGCCGTCGTCTCGGAGATTTCCGGCCGGTCGACCTTCGCGTCCAACACATCGGCCAGGAACTGCATCGTCCAGTCGGATGCCGCCATGCCGCCATCGACGCGCAATGTCGTATCGCCCGTTCCGGGCCAATCGGCGCGCATGGCCTGATAGAGATCGTAGGTCTGATAGCCGACGCTCTCGAGCGCGGCGCGCGCAAATTCGGCGCGGCCTGCGCCGCGCGACAGTCCTGTCATGACACCGCGCGCATCCGGCTCCCAATAGGGCGCGCCGAGACCGGTGAAGGCCGGCACGAGATAAACGTTCTGGTTCGGATCGGCCTGCTCTGCGAGGCCTTGCGTTTCGGATGCATGCTTGATGATGCCGAGCCCGTCACGCAGCCATTGCACCGCCGCGCCCGCAACGAAGATCGCGCCCTCAAACGCATAGGTGCGCTTGCCGCCGAGCTGATAGGCGACGGTTGTCAGAAGCCGGTTGTTCGATTGCACCGGTTTGTCGCCGACGTTCAAAAGCGCGAAGGCACCTGTGCCGTAGGTCACTTTCATCATGCCCGGCTTGAAACAGGCCTGACCGACAACGGCCGCCTGCTGGTCGCCGGCAATGCCGCACACTTTTATCTCGGCGCCGAAGAGATGCGCTTCCGTGGCTCCAAAGAGGCCCGCGCTGTCGCGGACTTCGGGCAGAACGGCACGCGGCACGCCGACGATCTCCATCAGTTCCGCATCGAATGCGCCCTTTTCGATATCGTAGATCATCGAGCGCGAAGCATTGGTCGCGTCGGTGGCGTGAACTTTCCCGCCGGTCATGCGCCACAGAAGAAAACTATCGACCGTGCCGAAGGCGAGATCCCCGCGCTCGGCAGCGGTTCGCGCGCCGTCCACCTTGTCCAGTATCCACGCGATCTTTGTGCCGGAAAAATAGGGATCGACGATCAGCCCCGTGCGTTCACTGACAAGCTTCTCGACGCCCTTCCTTTTCAGCGCCGCGCAGATATCGGCGGTGCGCCGGTCCTGCCAGACAATGGCGTTGTGAATTGCCTTGCCGGTCTTCCTGTCCCAGACGACCGTCGTTTCGCGCTGATTGGTGATGCCGAGCGCCGCGACTTCCGCGGCGCGCGTTCCGGCGCGGGCGAGAACTTCGTTGACCGTCGAAACGACGGTTGCCCACAGATCTTCAGGATCGTGCTCGACCCAGCCGGGCTGGGGAAAGTGCTGTTTGAATTCTTTCTGCGCGATTGCGAGAGGAACAAGCGTCTCGCTGAACAGGATGGCGCGGCTCGATGTCGTGCCCTGGTCGATCGCCAGTATATAGCCTTTGGACATCCGCGGTCTCCTGGCCCTTTTCTCCCGGCCGCTTTATGCGGCTCTCACGCGAGAGGCCGGGACGAATCCCGGCCTCCCTCATGCTCTTATAAAGACCGGCTACTTGGCAACGGCCGGCGTGCTGGCGCGCGCATTGGGCGGCGTTGCGGGCCACGACTTGATGAGCGTGTCGTAGTCCACCGTTTCGCCCTTCGGCTTTTCGTCCGCAAGCTTGGCCTGCGGCGCGATATTGCCGTCCGCCTTCGCCTTGTCGATCCAGTACTGAGCAGTCTCTTCCTTGTTCAGTTTCGGACCGCATTCGCCCTGGACACCGGCACGCTCAAGACGCCCCAGAACCTGGTCCTGGGCCGCTGCGAGCGCATCCATGGCCTCCTGCGGCGTCTTCGCACCCGACGACGCATCGCCGATGTTCTGCCACCACAGCTGAGCGAGCTTCGGATAGTCCGGGATGTTGATGCCCGTCGGGGTCCACTGCACGCGCGCCGGCGAGCGGTAGAACTCGACAAGACCGCCGAGCTTGGACGCCCGGTCAGTGAAGCTCTTGTCCCAGATATCGCTCTCGCGGATGAAGGTGAGACCGACATGGCTCTTCTTCAGCGAGACCGATTTCGACGTCACGAACTGTGCATACAGCCAGGCCGCCTTGCGACGGTCGACCGGCGTCGATTTCAGCAAGGTCCAGGAACCGGCGTCCTGATAGCCGAGCTTCATGCCGTCTTTCCAGTACGAGCCATGCGGCGACGGCGCCATGCGCCATTTCGGCGTGCCGTCCGCATTCACCACCGGCAGACCGGCTTTCACCATGTCGGCGGTGAAGGCGGTGTACCAGAAGATCTGCTGGGCGATCTGACCTTGCGCCGGAACCGGACCCGATTCCGAGAAGGTCATGCCGTTGGCCTGGGGCGGCGCATATTTTTTCATCCAGTCGATATATTTGACGATCGAATAGACGGACGCTGCGCCGTTGGTGTCGCCGCCGCGTGTGACGGACGAGCCGACAGGGTTGCAGCCTTCCATGCGAATGCCCCATTCGTCGACGGGCTTGCCGTTCGGAAGGCCCTTGTCGCCATTGCCGGCCATGGACAGCCAGGCATCGGTGAAGCGCCAGCCGAGCGAGGGATCTTTCTTGCCATAGTCCATATGGCCGAAGATTTTCTGGCCGTTCACTTCCTTCACATCATTGGTGAAGAACTCGGCGATGTCTTCATAGGCAGACCAGTTGACCGGCACGCCGAGATCGTAGCCGTACTTCGCCTTGAAGGCTTCCTTGTTTTTTGGATCGGTGAACCAGTCGTAGCGGAACCAATAGAGGTTCGCGAATTGCTGGTCCGGCAGCTGGTAAAGATGGCCGTCCGGCGCTGTCGTGAACGATTTTCCGATGAAATCGTCGATGTCGAGCGTCGGCAAGGTGACGTCCTTACCATCTTTCGCCATCCAGTCTGTCAGGTCGATCGCCTGCTTGTAGCGGAAATGCGTACCGATCAAATCCGAGTCATTGACCCAGGCATCGTAGATGTTCTTTCCCGACTGCATCTGCGTCTGGATTTTCTCGACGACGTCGCCTTCCTGGATGAGGTCGTGCGTCAGCTTGATGCCGGTGATTTCGGAGAAAGCTTTGGCCAGCGTCTTCGATTCATATTCATGCGTCGTGATGGTTTCGGAGACGACATTGATCTCCATACCCTTGAACGGTTCGGCGGCTTTGACGAACCATTCCATTTCCTTCATCTGCTCTCCTTTCGAGAGCGTCGAGGGCTGGAACTCGCTGTCGACCCAACGCTTTGCGGCATCCATATCCGCGAAAGCCGGAACGACCCCGAGCACCAGCGCCACGGCGGTTGCCGTGGCTGTCAGGTGTCCGCGCATTTTATTTCCTCCTGCGCCCATTTCTGTTCACCGCGCGCCGGACGCATAGCCACGCAGAATTCTTGTTTCTCGACCTACACCCAGCGAAACACGCCGAACGCATAGACGAGGGAAATCAGACTCGCCCAATAGAGCGGCACATCCGGCCCGATCAGGCCGAGCCAGGCGAGATGAATGAACGCCGAACCGAGCAGCGAGATGAAGAGGCGGTCGCCGCGCGTCGTGGAAATGCGCAGCGCGCCGAGACGCTCACCCGAGGGCGATGCGCGCTCCCATACGGTCATTGCGATCAGCAACGCGACAATGAAGGTGAAGAAGAGCGCGGTCTGCCAGGTCCACGCCATCCAGGCGAAAGCTTCCATCACACCCTCCCCAGGGCAAAGCCCTTGGCGATGTAATTGCGGACGAAATAGATGACGACGGCGCCGGGAACGATGGTGAGCACACCCGCAGCTGCAAGCACGCCCCAGTCGATACCGGACGCCGAAACCGTTCGTGTCATCGTCGCCGCGATGGGCTTTGCGGCAACCGATGTCAGCGTGCGCGCGAGCAATAGCTCGACCCAGGAGAACATGAAGCAGAAGAAGGCGGCGACGCCGATGCCGGATGCGATCAGCGGCATGAAGATCTTCACGAAGAATTTCGGGAAGGAATAGCCGTCGATATACGCCGTCTCATCGATCTCACGCGGCACGCCCGACATGAAGCCTTCGAGAATCCACACGGCCAGCGGCACGTTGAACAGGCAGTGCGCCAAAGCCACGGCCAGTGGCGTATCGAACAGGCCGATGGCCGAATAGAGATTGAAGAAAGGCAGCGCAAACACCGCCGGTGGCGCCATGCGGTTTGTCAGCAGCCAGAAGAACATGTGCTTGTCGCCGAGGAAACGATATCGCGAAAACGCATAGGCGGCGGGCAGCGCAACGGAGATCGAGATGACCGTGTTCAGCGCGACATAAGTGATCGAGTTGATATAGCCGGAATACCAGGCCGGATCGGTGAAGATCACCATGTAATTTGCAATCGTCGGATCGGCCGGGATGATGTTCATCGTCGTGACGATCTCGGTATTGGTCTTCAACGACATGTTGACGAGCCAATAGATCGGCACCAGCAGGAAGGCGATGTAGAGCGAGAGAATGAGCCGCTTCATGCCGTGCCCTCTTTCTTGCCCATCTCGTCCTGCGTCATCACCGTGTAGAACACCCAGGACAGCAGAAGGATCACGAGGAAGTAGACGATCGACATGGCGGCCGCCGGACCGAGATCGAACTGGCCGAGCGCCAGCTTGACGAGATCGATCGACAGGAAGGTCGTCGAATTGCCGGGACCGCCGCCCGTCAGCACGAAGGGCTCGGTGTAGATCATGAAACTGTCCATGAAGCGCAGCAGCACCGCGATGATGAGCACATGCTTCATCTTCGGCAGCTGGATCAGCCGGAAGACCGACCAGCGCGAGGCGCCGTCAATGCGCGCCGCCTGATAATACGCCTCGGGAATGGAGCGCAGCCCGGCATAGGCAAGCAGCGCGACAAGCGATGTCCAGTGCCAGACATCCATGACGATGATCGTCATCCAGGCATCGCCGACATTGTTGACGTAGTTATAATTGAAGCCGAGCGCGTTCAGCGTATAGCCGAGCAGGCCGATATCGCCGCGGCCGAACACCTGCCAGATCGTGCCGACGACATTCCACGGAATGAGCAGCGGCAGCGCCATCAGAACCAGTGACAGCGACACGGCCCAACCTTGCCGCGGCATGCAGAGCGCGATCAGGACGCCGAGCGGAATCTGAATGAGAAGCACGATGGCCGAGAACATCAGCTGGCGGCCGAGCGCTTGGTGGAAACGTTCCGATGCGAGGAGCTGCACATACCAATCGGTGCCAGCCCAGAAGAACTGATTGTTGCCGAACGTGTCCTGAACCGAATAGTTCACGACCGTCATCAGCGGCAGGATGGCCGAGAAGGCGACCAGCACGAAGACCGGCAGGACGAGGAACCAGGCGCGGTTGTTGAACGGCTTTTCCATCAGACCGCCCCTTCGACGATATGGCCGTCGGCATAGACATGGACGCGCTCCGGCACGGGAACGGCGGTAACGCGGCCGACGGGGATCGGTGTTTCTTCGGGAACGACGATATTGAGTTCGACCGCTTCATGCCGCGCGCGGACGATCCTCATACGCCCGACATCGTCGACGCGGTCGATGCGGATCGGCAGCCCGTCTGTGCCGGGCGATACTGTGAGGTCCTCCGGGCGAACGCCGATTTCGATCTTCTTGGCCGCCGGCAGGTTCGGATAGGCGCGGCGGAGTTCGATCTTGTCGGCACCGATATAGGCAGTTTTACCGTCAATGCGCGCCGGCAGAACATTCATGCCGGGCGAGCCGATGAAATAGCCGACGAAGGTGTGCGCCGGACGGCGGAAGAGTTCGACCGGCGGGCCGACCTGCACAACGCCGCCGTCATACATGACGACAACGGTGTCGGCGAAGGTCATGGCTTCCGTCTGATCGTGCGTCACATAGATCATCGTGCGGCCGACCTTCTGATGCAGCTGTTTGAGCTGCGCGCGCAGTTCCCATTTCAGCTGCGGGTCGATGACGGTCAGCGGCTCGTCGAACAGGATCGCCGCGGTGTCGGAACGTACGAGACCGCGGCCGAGCGAGATCTTCTGCTTGGCATCGGCGGTCAGACGGGCCGCGCGGCGATCGAGATCTTTCGTGAGATCGAGCATGTCGGCGATTTCGCGCACGCGTGCATCAACAGCGGATGCCGACAGACCGCGATTTTTCAGCGGGAACGCCAGATTGTCGTAGACATTCATCGTGTCGTAGACAACCGGGAACTGGAACACCTGCGCGATGTTGCGGCGCTCGGTCGATACGTTCGTCACATCCTTGCCATCGAAAAGAACGCGCCCTTCGCTCGGCGTGACGAGCCCGGAAATAATGTTGAGCAGCGTCGTCTTTCCGCAGCCGGACGGGCCGAGCAGCGCATAAGCGCCGCCGTCGCGCCAGGTGATGTCGATGGGTTTCAGCGCATAGTCCGACGGTCCGCGCGGATTGGCGGAGTAGGAATGGGCGAGTTTTTCGAGCGTAATTGCCGCCATCGCCGCCTCCTATGCTGCCGCCGCGCTCGGTTCGGGCGCCGCGACAAGGCGGCCATCCGCACCGAAGACGAACATTTTTTCGGGATCGAGATAGATTTCGACCGGCGCGCCGGGCTTCAGCTCGTGCACGCCATGCGTCAGCGCGATCCATTCCTGATCGGCATGGCGCACATGAATGAAGCTTTCCGAACCGGTGATCTCCACCACGCTGACCGTCGCGTGCACGACGACCGCATCGCCGGCGAGACGCTTGAGGTGTAGATGATTGGGACGGAAGCCGAGCGTCACCTGTCCATCCGGCAGGCCAGACAGCGGCCCAAGGCATGGCAGAGTCACATTGCCCGGAAGCGAGGCTATGCCCTTCGATATGTCGGCCGTGACGAAATTCATCGGCGGATCGGAGAAAACTTCCGCTGTGGTGCGATCCACCGGGCGGCGATAGACCTCGACCGTCGGGCCGAATTGCGTGACGCGCCCGCGGTCGAGCGTTGCCGTGGATCCGCCGAGCTGCAAAGCCTCCGACGGCTCAGTCGTCGCATAGACAAGGACCGCGCCCGACGCGGCAAAAATCTTCGGCAGCTCTTCGCGCAGTTCTTCACGCAGTTTGTAATCGAGATTTGCCAGCGGCTCATCGAGCAGAACGAGCGGCGCGCGCTTGACCAGCGCCCGCGCCAAAGCCGTTCTTTGCTGCTGGCCGCCGGACAGAGCGAGCGGCTGGCGAGACAGTAACGGTTCGAGGCGCAGCAGCGCCGCCGCTTCCTTCACCCGCGCATCAATCTCGGCTTTCGAAAGACCCGCGACGCGCAAAGGCGAGGCGATGTTTTCATAGACCGTCAGCGACGGATAATTGATGAACTGCTGATAGACCATCGCGACATTGCGCTTCTGGACGCTGAGGCCGGTAACATCCTTGCCGTCGGCGAAGACACGGCCGGAGGTCGGCGCTTCGAGTCCGGCCATCAGCCGCATTAAAGTGGTCTTGCCCGACAAAGTCGGGCCAAGGAGGACGTTGAGCGAGCCGGAGGTCAGCTCAAGCGACACGTCCGAGATATGAGTGCTCGGACCGACTTTTTTCGTGACGTTCTGGAGAGCGAGCGACATCAGAGCCTCATGCCGCCGAGGGAGCGGAGACACGGCCGCTCCGCATCAGGTTATCGAGCGCAAGCTTATCTTCGGCGCTGATGCGCAGGCCGATCTTCGATCTGCGCCACAAGACATCCTCCGCCGTCTGCGCCCATTCGTTCTGCATCAGATAGGAGACCTCCGCTTCCGTGAGATCGGGGCCGAACACACGGCCGAGATCCTCCATGCGTCCGGCGCCGCCAAGGATGAGATCGGCGCGCGTCCCGTAAGCGCGCACCAGGCGGCGCGCATGATCGGGCTTCAGAAACGGATAGGCCGAACGCAGGCGCTCGATTTCGAGTTCGACCGCCGTGACAGGAAAATCGCCGCCCGGCAGAGCCGCTAAAGAGGTCCAGGGCTTTCTCACAGGGAGATGTCTTGAAAGCCTCTGCAAAACCTCTTCTGCCAGGCGGCGATAAGTTGTGATCTTGCCGCCGAAAATCGTCAGCAGCGGCGCCTGCTGTTCGGGCGCATCGAGATCGAGCACATAATCGCGCGTCGTCTCCTGCGCATTGGCTTCGCCGTCATCGTAAAGCGGGCGCACGCCCGAATAGGTCCATACGACATCGCCCGGTGTGACGGGCCTTTTGAAATATTCCGAGGCAGACGCGCAGAGATATTCGATCTCCTGCGATGTCGCTGCGACCTTTGCAGGGTCTTCACGGAAATCGAGATCGGTCGTGCCGATCAGGGTAAAATCGCGCTCGTAGGGAATGGCGAAAATGATGCGGTTATCGGCGTTCTGGAAAATATAGGCGCGGTCATGCGCGAAGATTTTCGGCACGACGATGTGGCTGCCTTTGACGAGGCGGATCGGCGCCGGTGTGTTGAGCTTCATCTGTTCGTGCAGAACATGGCCGACCCAGGGGCCCGCGGCATTGACGAGGCAGCGCGCGATGATCGTCTCCGCATGGCCGCCCGGCCCTTCCACCGCAACGCGCCATAGGCCGCCATCGCGGCGGGCGGACACGCATTTTGTCCGCGGGCTGAGCTCGGCACCGCGCGCCGCGGCATCCATCGCGTTCAAAACGACAAGGCGCGCATCGTCGACCCAGCAATCGGAGTATTCGAAACCTGCGCGATAGATGTCTTTCAGCGGCTCGCCATAGGGGCTTCCCTTCAGCGTCAACCCGCGCGACCCGGGGAGAATTTTGCGGCTGCCGAGCCGGTCGTAGAGGAAGAGGCCGAGCCGCAAGAGCCAGCGCGGACGAAGACCCGCATGATGGGGCAGGATGAAACGCAGCGGCCAGATGACATGCGGCGCGATTTTCAGCAGCCGCTCGCGCTCGATCAGCGCCTCGCGGACAAGCCGAAACTCGTAGAATTCGAGATAGCGCAGGCCGCCATGGATGAGCTTGGTCGACGCTGACGAGGTCGAGGACGCAAAATCGTTCTGTTCGCAGAGATAAACCGACAGGCCACGGCCCGCCGCGTCGCGGGCAATGCCGCAGCCGTTAATGCCGCCGCCGATAATGGCGATGTCATAGGCCGTCGGAGCCAATGTCGTTCCTCACCCATCGCGAGGCAGCTCTTCCGGCCGCCTTTCACAAAAGGCTAAACGAAACTTAAAGCGCGTGCAATTGGTCGAAACGAAAGAAAAAACGAAAATTTAGGTGCGACTACCTAGTCCGGGTCATCCGGTTCGCCCGTCGCCTCGATCACCTGGACCCCATGAGTCCGACAAATTTCCGCGATGGGATCGGAGCTTAGCCAGTCGGTCACGAAGGTGTTGATCTGGGACATATGAGCGACGCGGATGGGTGCCGTGCGCTCGAATTTCGAGCGGTCCGCGACGAGAATGATCTGCCGCGAATTGCCGATGATCGCCTGGCTGACTTTCACTTCGCGAAAATCGTAGTCGAGCAGCGCGCCCTCCGTATCGATGGCCGAGGTTCCGACGACGGCGAAGTCCACCTTGAACTGGCGGATGAAATCGACCGCCGCGCCGCCGATGACGCCGCCATCCGTCCGCCGCACCGGCCCGCCGGCGACGATTACTTCGATCTTGGGATTCGAGTAGAGCAGCGTCGCAATGTTGAGATTATTGGTGATGACGAGAAGGCCCTCGTGATCGCCGAGCGCCCGCGCCACTTCCTCGGTCGTCGTACCGATATTGAGGAAGAGCGAGGAATTGTTCGGAATGAGCTTGGCCGCCGCCTCGCCGATGGCGCGCTTTTCAGACGCCGCGATCTGCCGGCGCGCTCCGTAGCCGAGATTTTCGACACCCGACGAGACCATCGCGCCGCCATGCACACGCGAGAGCAGATGCAGGTCGCACAGCTCATTCAGATCCTTGCGGATGGTCTGCGGCGTGACGTCGAAACGTAAAGCCAGATCGTCGACCATGACGCGCCCGTGGGTGCGTGCGTGGCCGAGAATCGCCTGCTGCCGGGCATTCAGCTGTTCCATGGCGCTATCTTGCGCGGCGCGAGCCCGGGCGCAAGACGGGCGCTTCAGCCTTGGTTGATGGAGTTCTGCGCCTCGTGCAGCCGGCGATAGGTACCGTCACGCGAGACGAGATCGCGATGGCTGCCCTGCTCGGCAATGCCGGACTGGTTGACGACGACGATACGGTCGGCATCGCGAATGGTCGCGAGGCGATGGGCGATGACGAGCGTGGTGCGGCCTTTGGAAAGCTCCGCCAGCGCCTTTTGAATGGCCTGTTCGGTCTCGGTGTCGAGCGCCGAGGTTGCTTCATCAAGGATAAGGATCGGCGGATTTTTCAGGAACATGCGCGCAATGGCGAGACGCTGTTTCTGGCCGCCCGAAAGCTTCACACCGCGCTCGCCGATAATCGTATCGAGCCCGTCCGGAAGCGTCGAAATCAGCGTATCGAGCTGGGCGCGCCGCGCCGCATCAACAATGTCCTCTTCCGACGCATCGAGACGGCCATACGCGATGTTCTCGCGCATGGTGCCAGCGAAGAGAAACACATCTTGCTGCACGATGCCGATCTGGCTGCGCAGCGATGCCAGCGTCATGTCGCGGATGTCGATGCCGTCGATCGAAATCGAACCGCCGGTCGGCTCGTAGAAGCGCGGCAGCAGCGAGCAGATCGTGGTTTTGCCGGCGCCCGACGGGCCGACAAAGGCAATTGTTTCGCCGGCGCGAACCGCAAGATCGACGTCGCGCAGCACCGGCAATCCGTTGCTGTAGGCGAAGCTGACCTTGCTGAACGCAATATCACCCTTCAGCGCGCCGACATCACGCGCGCCGGGACGGTCACGGATGTCCGGTTCGGTCGCGAGCAATTCGAGATAGGAGCGGAAGCCCGCAACGCCCTTCGGATAGATTTCGAGAACCGAATTGATCTTCTCGATCGGCCGGAAGAACACCGTCAGAAGAATGAGGAAGCTGACAAAGCCGCCCGCCGTGAGTTCGCCCGCAATCACATACCAGGTGCCGGCGATCATCACGATCACCTGCACGAAACGCATGCCCATATAGGAGAGCGAGGTCGAGGCGGCCATCAGGCGATAGGCGTCGAGCTTGGTCGCGCGATAGCGCGCATTGTCAACCGCAAACAGCGCCTTCTCGTGATCCTCATTGGCGAAAGCCTGTACGACCCGGATGCCGCCGACATTCTCTTCGATGCGGGCGTTAAACGCGCCGACGCTGCGGAAAAGCGTGCGAAAATTCTGCGTCATGCGATTGCCGTAGCGTGTCGTCAGAAAAGCCGCGACCGGCACGATGGCGCCGGTGATCAGCGCCAGCTCGACATTCACCCACAGCATCAGTACGAACGCGCCGAGAAATGTCATGACGGCGATGAAGACATCTTCCGGGCCGTGATGGGCGACTTCGCCGACCTCTTCGAGGTCCTTGGTGATCTTGCCGACGAGGTGGCCGGTCTTCTGATTGTCGAAGAAGGAGAAGGACAGCTTCTGCAGATGATCAAAGCTGCGGCGCCGCATCTCGGTTTCGATATTGATGCCGAGCATATGGCCCCAATAGGTGACGACCGCGACGAGGCCCGCGGTCACGACATAGATCGTCAGAAGGCCGGCGGCGGCGATAAATATCCAGGTCCAGTTCTGCTGGGGCAGCAGATCGTCGACGAACAGCTTGACCGCCACCGGGAAGGCAAGCTCGAGCATGCCGGCCAGGACAGCGCAGCCGAAATCGAGGAAAAACAAGCCCTTATAGGGGGCGTAATAGGCGGCAAACTGGCGGATCAGGTTCATGGGTCAGGCAGGCGCTCGGAACGTGGCGTTGTTTTGGCCCAAACGGCGAATGGGCGCAAATTTCCCGGTCATTTTCATCGCATTGTGGCAAACGCCCTCTGGCGGCATGGCATGAAATGTGGATGTTCGGGCCGGGAGATTTTCATGACCATTCGCATCACGGCCGGCCCCTATTCGTTCGAGGCTGTGCTTCTGCCGGACGCCGCGCCCAAGACCTGCGCCCGCTTTCTCGCCCTCCTTCCCTATAAAGAGCGCATCATTCATGTGCGCTGGTCGGGCGAAGGCTGCTGGATCCCGCTCGGCGAGACCGATTTCGGCCTGCCCTTCGAAAACGCCACGAGCTTCCCGGCCCCCGGCGATTTCATTCTCTATCCCGGTGGCTTCAGCGAAACGGAAATCCTCCTCGCTTATGGCGGCGTGCGCTTTGCCAGCAAAATGGGACAGCTCGCCGGCAATCATTTCATGACCATCACAAAGGGCCGCGAGAACCTCGTCGCACTCGGCAAGAAGACGCTGTGGGATGGGGCGCAGGACATCCTGTTCGAGAAGATCTGATGATGAAGGGCGTCATCGTTGTCGATCATCCGCTGGTGCAGCACAAACTCACCTTGATGCGGGACAAGGATGCGCCGACGACGGATTTCCGCCGTCTCGTTTCGGAAGTTGCGCTGCTTCTGGCTTATGAAGTAACGCGCGATCTGCCGCTGGAGACGCGGCGGATCGAAACGCCGCTCGAGGTCATGGATGCGCCGGTGCTGGCCGGAAAGAAGCTCTGCTTCGTCTCGATCCTGCGCGCCGGCAGCGGCATTCTCGACGGCATGCTCGATCTCGTGCCTTCGGCGCGTGTCGGCCATATCGGACTCTATCGCGATCCGAAAACGCTGAAGCCGGTCGAATATTATCTGAAAGTGCCGGACGATCTTTCGGAGAGGCTGACTGTCGTTGTCGATCCGATGCTGGCGACCGGCAATTCGGCAGCAGCGGCCGTGACCCGCCTGAAGGAAGCCGGTGCCAAAGCCATCAAATTCGTTTGCCTGCTTTCGGTGCCGGAAGGGATCGAGGTGATGCAAAGAGCACATCCCGATGTCGAGATATTCACCGCCGCCATCGACCGCGGGCTCGATGATCACGGCTATATCCGCCCCGGTCTCGGCGATGCCGGTGACCGGCTGTTCGGCACGAAATGATCAGCCGAGTTCGAAACTCGTAATTCCGTAAATACGCATCAAAGGCAGATCGGGGGCGGGCCCGCGATACATGCGCGCCGTCTCGAAGACGGGTTTCAAGCCATAACGCTCCGCCATCGCGCCCGCCGAAGCATTCGGCTCCGGCAGATCGAGAAAAACTTCGCCGGGCGCTTGCGCTGCGAGCGCGCGGAACAGCGCATCGGCGATGTCGGGCCGGTCGGCAAAGAGCGGTCCGATCTTGTGGCCTTCGCGGCACGCGCGGATCGTGCCATAGCCTTTGATCGCGCCGTCTTCGACAAAGCAAATCGAAGAGCGCCCGCCATCGAGCAGCCAGGAACGCAGAAAACTTTCGCGCGGCGCGGGAAAGAAGGCCCGGTCATATTCGAGGACGGAAGCGAACTTTTCCGAACTTATCGGAGCCAGCGCGCTGTCCTCGATCACCGACACTCCCGGCGTACCCCCATAGCGCACATTGCGATGCGCCAGAGCAAATCCAGATTTCCTGTAATTTGCCTGCTGCGCAAGAACGCCGTCGAGGCCGATCACGCGGCCCTCAAGCTGCGCCATCGCCGCCTGCCAGGTGGCCCAGCCATTTCCTCTGCCGCGCGCATAAGGTGCTGCGATGTAGAAGCCGATAAAGCCGAATGTCTTGCCATAGCGCACGGCGGAGATCGCGGTGACGGGCTTGTTGTCGACAAAGCCCATCAGAAAACCTTCGGGATCTGCGGCGCGAAAGGCCGGCGCATCGGCAAGGCCGGGATTCCAGCCCTCGCGCGCTGCCCACTCCACCGCAAGATCAAGATCCGCCGGCAGCATCGGGCGGATGACAAGGGCGTTCATGCGCCGATCTTACCCGGGGCGAAGGGCGAAAGAAGTCCGGCATAAGTTTTATGGAGCGGAGCCGAATATGCGCCGGTCTTTGAGGTCTTGAGGCCAAGGCCGACCAGCGCCTCAATCATCCGCACGCCCGCCGACACGCCATCGATGACCGGCACGCCGAATTCGGACGAAAGCGCTTTCGCAAGATCGGCCATGCCGGCGCAGCCGAGAACGACCGCATCGCTCCCGTCGGATTTCAGCGCCGCCGCGATGGCGGCGCGCAGAACCGATGATGCTTCGGATTTCGGATCTTCGAGCGCAAGCACCGGAATCTCCGATGCATGGACGCTCGCCCGCTCGGCAAAGCCGTATTTCCGGACGAGATGCTCGATCGGCACGATCGAGCGCGACAAAGTCGTCACCACGGAAATTTTTGTGGCGATCATGCCGGCGGCGGCGAGGGCGGATTCGCAGATGCCGACGACCGGCATTGTCGCCAGAGCCCGCGCCGCATCGAGCCCGGTATCGTCGAAACAGGCGATCACCGCGCCGTCCGTGCCCGCCTTCTCGCCTTTGGCAATTTCCTGAAGCAGGCCCGGCAGCGCAAAAGCCTCGTCGTAATAGCCTTCGATACTGGCGGGCCCCATCGCGGGATTGACGGCGATGATCTCCGTTCCCGGCGATGACGCGGCTTTGGCTGCCGCACCGATCTTTGCGGTCATGCCAGCCGTCGTGTTCGGATTGACGACGAGAACGCGCATCTATCTGTCTCTTTGTTCGATCAGCCCGCGCGGCGGCGCGAACGCTGCGACAGATAGATGCCGCCGAGCGCCAGCACAATGATGAGCAGCGAAAAGCCGGTGGTCACCGTACCGAGCGCATAAAGCACGGGCGTCGTGACATTGGTCGTCATGCCGTAGATTTCGAGCGGCAAGGTATTGAACGAGCCCGACGTCATCAGCGTGCGCGCGAACTCATCATAAGAGAGCGTGAAGCCGAACAGGCCGACGCCGATCAGACTCGGCAGGATCAGCGGCAGGACAACATGGCTGAAGGTCTGCCACGGCGTTGCGCCAAGATCGCGCGCCGCTTCCTCATAGCTCGGATTGAAGCGGTTGAAGACCGCGAACATGATCAGAAGGCCGAAGGGTAGCGCCCAGGTCAGATGCGCGCCGAAACCCGACGAATACCAGGCCGAGCGGATGCCAATGACCTGGAACAGCAGCCCGATGCCGAGGCTGACGAGGATCGAGGGAACGATCAGGCTGGCGATCGCCGTATAGAAAAGCGGCGTCGAGCCGAAGAAGGGACGCCGGAAGGCAAGGCCCGCGAGCAGCGAGACGACGACCGTCGCGCCCATCACCATCAGGCCGAGAACGAGCGAGCGCGAAAAGGCGCCGCCGAAATCGCCGACGGCCTGCGTCTCGAACAGATTGACGAACCAGCGGAAGGACACGCCGTTCATCGGGAAGGTAAGACCGCCTTCCGGCCCCTGAAAGGACAGGATGAAGATCGTCGAGAGAGGGCCGTAGAGAAACAGCACGAAAATCGTGAAGAAGACCGCAAGGATCCAGAAGCCGGGGCCGCGCCGTTCGCCGTCCATATCAGAGCTCCTTGCGGATATTCACGACGCGCAAAATGCCGGCGACCATCAGAAGGACGACGACAAGCAGCACGACGGCGTTGGCGGCCGCGGCCGGATATTGCAGCAGCGAAATCTGGTTTGCGATCATCAGACCGACCGAGGCGGACTGGCCGCCCGACATGAAGCGCACAGTGATGAAATCGCCCATGGTCAGCGTGACGACGAAGATGGTGCCGATGGCAAGGCCGGGCTTTGACAGCGGGATGATGACGTTTGTCAGGATCTGAAACGCGTTGGCGCCGGCATCGCGCGCCGCCTCGATCAACGAGCGATCGATACGCATCATCGTGTTGAACACCGGCACGACCATGAACAGCGTGTAGAGATGCACCATGGCAAGGACGACGGCAAAATCCGAAAACAGCAGGAATTCAAGCGGCGCATCGATGACGCCAACTTGTATCAGTGTCGAATTGATGAGGCCGTTTCGCCCAAGAAACGGGATCCACGAAATCATGCGGATAATGTTTGAGGTCAAAAACGGCACGGTGCAGATGAGAAACAGGACCATCTGCATGGTCGTCGTGCGGATGTGAAAGGCGAGGAAGTAGGCGACCCAGAAGCCGATCGCCATGGTCAGCGTCCAGACGATGACCGTGTATTTCAGCGTATTGAGATAAGTTTTCCAAGTGATCCAGGAGAACAGGGTCTCCTCATAGTTCAGCGTGATGAAATCCGGGATGATGCGGATCGAATCGTAATCCCAGAAACTGACCATCACGATGGTGGCAATGGGCAGAACGAGGAAGACGCCGAGAATGATTGCGAGCGGCAGCGCCTGAAGATAGGACGCGGCGGAATCGAAACGGATACGCCGCTTTGCTACGGGCACCGGTTCGGCAATCGCATTGTCCGCCGTGATCTCGGCCAATCTCGCCTCCGCACAGTTCAGGCTGAAAGGCCGCGGGCGCATCCGCCCGCGGCGTTCGCGTCATCGCCTCAGGCGGCGATGAACTCGTTCCATTTGCGGACCATGTAGCGGTCTTCGTCCATGACGGAGTTCCAGCAGGCGATGCCGCCGAGGCGCTGCAGATAGGAGCCGCCGTCGCGGGTGGCGCCGGCCTTTTCCATCACTTTGCCTTCCGGCGAGATGATGTCGCTCTTGGCCGGCTTGCCTTCCATCCAGAAGCCCCATTCGTCTTCCGACATGAAGCCCTTCGCCGTCTCGAGACAGGCCGAGTAATAGCCCTGGCGGTTGAGATAGCCGCCGACCCAGCCGGACATGTACCAGTTGATATATTCGTAGGCCGCATCGAGCTGCGCGCCTTCGAGATGCTTGGCGAGGCCGAGGCCGCCGCCCCAGGCGCGATAGCCTTCCTTCAGCGGCTGGTATTTACAGGCAATGCCCTTCGAGCGGACGGCGGCGACCGCCGGCGACCACATGGACTGGATGACGACTTCGCCGGACGCCATGAGGTTGACGCTTTCGTCGAAGCTCTTCCAGAAGGCGCGGAACTGGCCGGCCTTCTTGGCATCGATCAGGAAGGCGATCGTCTTGTCGAGCTCCGCCTTCGTCATATTGCCCTTGTCGCCATACTTCACATTGCCCATCGCCTCCATGATCATGGCGGCATCCATGATGCCGATGGAGGGGATGTTCAGGATCGACGTCTTGCCCTTGAATTTCGGGTCCATGATGTCGGCCCATGTGGTGATCTCGCGGCCGACGAGATCGGGGCGAATGCCGAGCGTGTCGGCATTGTAGATGGTCGGAACCATCGTCATCCAGTTGGTCGGCTCTTTGGCGAACTTGGTCGAATCCTTACCCTCGACAAAGCCGACCGTGTGCGGCGCCGTGCCCTGGGCAATGGTGGATTCCGGCGTCAGCTTGCCGTTGATGAACAGCGGCACGATCTTGTCGAAATATTTGAGCTTCGACACGTCCATCGGCTGCAGCGTGCCGGCGGGGAACACTTTTTTGCAGATCCAGTATTCGACATCGGCGATGTCATAGCTGTCGGGCTGCGTCACGGTGCGCTGCGCGGCGGCGTCGGAATCGAGCGCCGTCATCTGCAGCGTGATGCCGAGATCGGCTTTGCACTTTTCGGCGATGGCGTTGATGTTCGACACGCCGGTGCCGACCTGACGCAGCACGATATCGGTTTTCGACCAGACGGTCGGGAAACCGGTGATCGCGCCGGAACCTGCAGCAAGACCGCCGACCGCGGCGGCACCCTTCAGAAGCGAGCGCCGCGAGACGCCGCTCTTCGTTTCAATTTTCTTCGTCATATCGCTCTCTCCTGCCTGATATCGGTCGCCCTCACGCGGCCGGGGAAGATTTCAGAATGTGGACGTCTTCCGGCGCCCAGGTCAGCGGAACCGCATCTCCGACGGAGAGCGGCTTTGCAAAAAATTCGGATTCGGGAATTTGCGCATCGAACGCATCAATGCCCGGCGCCGACAGCGAGATCTGAACTTTCTGGCCGTGATACTCGATGTTCTGAACGAGGCCCGTCATGCCGCAGCCCTTTTTCGGCGGCGTTACGAACTTCACGCGATCATTGCGCACGGCAATCTCGATCGGCTCGCCGACATCGAAGCTTTCGGTCGGCGCGTTGAAGGTCGCACCGCCCGGCACGTCGAACTCAATTCCCGACGGCGTGATCTTCGAGACGCGGCCGGCAATGACATTGTGATCGCCCATGAAGCGGGCGACGAAGGCCGTTGCCGGGCGGTTGAAGACTTCGCGCGGCTCGGCCGCCTGCTCGATCCGGCCCTTGTTCATCACGACAACAAGATCGGCGAGCGCCATCGCCTCTTCCTGGCTGTGCGTGACATGGATGAAAGAGATCCCGAGCTGGCTCTGCAGCTTTTTGAGTTCCTGCCGCACTTTGATCTTGAGGAAAGGATCGAGCGCCGAAAGCGGCTCATCGAGCAGGAGCGCCTGGGGATCGGTGATCAGCGCGCGGGCGAGCGCCACGCGCTGCTGCTGGCCGCCGGACAGCTGTGCCGGACGCCGCTCGGCGAGATGCTCCATCTGCACAAGCTTGAGCATGTCGAGCGCCTTTGCGCGGCGCACGGCTTTGTCGACGCCTTTCATCTTCAGGCTGAAGGCGACATTGTCGGTCGTATCGAGATGCGGAAAGAGCGCGTAGCTCTGGAACATCATCGCCGTGCCGCGCTTCGCCGGCGGAAGATCCGTCACCACCGTATTGCCGAGACGGATATGACCTTCGCTGATCGACTCATGGCCCGCGACCATGCGCAATGTCGTCGACTTTCCGCAGCCCGAGGGGCCGAGCAGACAACAATAGGTGCCGGCCGGCACTTTCAGGCTGACATCATCGACCGCGGTCGTGCCGCCGGGATAGCGTTTGGTGACACCGACGATCTCGATCTGGGCAGGTTCCATGTCGCAAACCCCTTCCGCCGTTCGGCAAAGGGTTTCGCAATCGCCGTGCCAAACAGCTCAATGCGTACGAAAGCCTTCATTCTCTTGAGGTTTCGAGCAGTTGCGCAGGTTTGAGGCACACAAAAGCGCCGCTCAGTCTTTGTGCATTTGCATACGATCGGGCATCAATTTGTATACAATCCAGACATGACCTTTTGCGGAAATGGTGGAATAACTGGCGCATGAGCTCCGAGTCGCTGATCGGAACCGTTGCGCCTTTCGGCGCCACACGCGGCGCTGCCGATATCGATCCCGGCCGCCGCGTACGCGAGCATATTCAGAACGCCATCGTCGATCACCGCCTCGCGCCGGGCACCAAACTGTCTGAGGAAGAGGTGGGCGAGGCTTTCGGCGTCAGCCGTACGGTGGTGCGCGCCGCGCTGCAGTCCCTGTCGCATCACGGACTGGTTTCACTTGAGCGCAATCGCGGCGCCTTCGTCGCCCAGCCGAGCGCCGATGAGGCGCGCCAGGTGTTCAATGCGCGGCGGCTGATCGAGCCCGATCTTGCGCGCGCCGCCGCCGAACGATTCACCGCGAAAGACGCGAAGAGATTGCGCGAACACACGGCGCAAGAGGCCGCCGCCATCAAGGCCGGCGACCGGCGCACGGCCATTCGTCTGTCCGGCGGGCTTCATCTGGAGATTGCCGCACTTGCGGGCAATGAGATCCTCGCGCGTTTCCTCGGCGAGCTGGTGGCGCGCTCATCCCTGATCATCGCGCTTTACGGCAAGACCGGTATTTCCGCCTGCGGCCTCAACGATCACAAGGACATCATCGCGGCCCTCGCCAAAAAAGACGGCAAGCGCGCCGCGCTGCTGATGGTCGAACATTTGCATCACATCGACCACGATCTCGACCTGACGCGCGGGCCCTCAGCGCCGCGCGCTTTGTCGGACCTTCTCGATCTGTGACCGGAATGCTTGCCGATCCTGCCGCCCGCACCGAAAAACTTATCGTCAACAGCGAGCGGCTGTGGGCGAGCATTATGGAGACGGCGCAGTTCGGCGGCACGCTGAAAGGCGGCGTCAAAAGGCTGACACTCTCGGAAGAAGACAAACAGGCCCGCGACTGGCTGGTCGCTGCCGCAAATTCATCCGGCTATGCGACCGGCATAGACGATCTCGGCAATATCTATATCGAGCGCAAGGGCACGGAGCCGGGGCGCCTGCCGGTCGCCATCGGCTCGCATCTCGACACGCAGCCGACCGGTGGAAAATTCGACGGCATTCTCGGCGTTCTCGCGGGGCTCGAAGTTCTGCGTACGCTCGACGATGCGGGAATCCAAACCAAAGCGCCGCTCTGCCTGATCGACTGGACGAATGAGGAAGGCGCGCGCTTTGCGCCCGGCGAACTCGGCTCGGAAGTCTATGCCGGTGAAGTCGAGCGCAGCTTTGCCCTGTCGCGCATGGACGCGGATGGCATCAGCGTCGCCGATGCTCTCGAGGCCATCGGCTATCGCGGCAAAGAGCGCTGCGGCGAGCGGCGCTTTTCGGCAATGCTCGAGCTTCATATCGAACAAGGTCCGGTGCTCGAACAGGAAAAGGTCGCGATCGGCGTTGTCACCGCCGCCAAGGGCCAGATCTGGTTCAACGGTGTTATCGGCGGGCGCGAAAGCCATGCCGGCACAACGCCAATGCCGCTGAGAAAAGACGCGCTTTCGGCCTTCGCAGAATTTGCACTTGCCATCGAGCGTATCGCCAATGCCGAGGCGCCGGCGGGCGTCGGCACAATCGGCGTCGCGGTCATCGGCCCCGGTTCACGCAACACGGTTCCGGGCTCGGTGCGGTTCAGCCTTGAGTTCCGCCATCCGGACAAGAAACGGCTCGAAGCGATGCGCGTCCGCGCGCTCGATGCGGCGGCCCTGATTTCGCGCACGCGCGGCTGCGATGTTCTGCTTGAGCCGATCTGGGCGAAGGATCCCGTTCAGTTCTCGCCGCAGGTTGCGGACGTCATCCGCGAAAGTGCGATCGCGCTTGGCCTGTCGAACCGCCTGATGGTATCCGGCGCCGGACACGATGCCTGCGCCGTCGCGCTCAAAGTGCCGACGGCGATGATCTTCGTGCCGTGCAAAGACGGCATCAGCCACAATGAGGCGGAAAGCGCGACGCCTGAGGATTGCGCCGCCGGCGCAAACGTACTCCTCCACAGCGCGCTTGCTCTGGCAGGCCGCGCATGAGCTATCCGCGCGATCTTCTCGGCTATGGCGGAAAGCCGCCTCATGCGGACTGGCCCGGCGGCGCGCGTATCGCCGTGCAGTTCGTCGTCAATTATGAGGAAGGCGGAGAAAATTCGATCCTGCATGGCGACGCCGCATCGGAGGCTTTTCTCTCCGATGTGCTCGGCGCACAGCCCTGGCCCGGCATGCGCCACATGAATATCGAGAGCATGTTCGAATATGGCTCGCGCGCCGGCTTCTGGCGGCTGCGCGACATGTTCGAAGCGCGAAAAATCCCCGTCACGGTATTCGGCGTCGCGACGGCTCTGATGCGCAGCCCCGAACATGTGGCCGCGATGAAAGAGAGCCAATGGGAGATCGCGAGCCACGGATATAAGTGGATCGAGCACAAGGACATGCCGGAAGAGCAAGAGCGGCGGCAGATTCGCGAGGCGCTGCGTCTCCACCAGGAGATAACGGGCGCGCCGCCGGATGGCTGGTATACGGGGCGCACTTCGGTCAATTCGCTCCGTCTCGTAACGGAAGAGACGGCGGTCCTCTATTCGTCCGATTCCTATGCCGATGACCTGCCCTATTGGGTATCAGGCGCCAAGGGGCCGCATCTCATCATCCCCTATACGCTCGACGTCAACGATATGCGCTTCACCAATGCGCAGGGCTTTTCGCAAGGCGAAGATTTTTTCCAGTACCTCAAGGACACGTTCGACACGCTGTACGCCGAGGGCGAAAGCGCGCCAAAGATGATGTCGGTCGGCCTGCATTGCCGGCTCGCCGGCCGGCCGGGACGCGCGGGCCCCCTCGCCCGTTTTCTCGATTACGCGGCACAGCACGACAAAGTCTGGTTTGCGCGCCGCGCCGATATCGCGCGGCACTGGCACGCCAAACATCCGGCCTGAAACGTCAGTCGTCGTTCAGGCCCGTATCGGCCGCCCGCACCTTCTCTTCCTCGTTTTCAGACACGCGCCGCGCCGCAAAAGGCACGACCATGTAGACAAGGACGAGGCGTGCGACATGGCAGGTCGTGACGAGCGCGACATCGATGCCGAGCGCCAAAGTGAGAAGACCCATTTCGGCCATGCCGCCGGGCGCAAAAGCCAGCATCAGCTGCGGCAGGCCAAAGCCCGTGGCGTGATGGCAGGCGAAGGCGATGATCACCGAGATAATAATGAGGCCGGTCGCCCAGACAATTCCGTGGCCGAGCGCACTGCGGAAATGCCGCCAGTCGAGATCGACAAAACGCGCGCCGATAAAGGCACCGAGAACGACCTGCACCGCGTTCACCATCTCCGTCGGCGGCGAGCTCTGCGTAAAGCCGAGCATGTGAACGGCGGCGCTGACGATCAGAGGGCCGAGCGTTGCACCGGCCGGAATCCGCAACAGGCGCGCAAGCCCATACCCAACAACGCCGCACAGAACGAGGATGCCGACATCGGCAGGCCCGATCGGCGCCGGCACGCGCGCACTGACTACGCCGATGGACGCCGCAAAAAAGGACAGGATGAACGGCATCAGCACGACCGTCATCAGGACGCGGATCGAGTGGATGAGGCCGAGAAGAACGATATTGGCGCCCATCGACGCACCGATCAGCGTCAGATCGGCAAGGCCGCCGGGAACCGCGGCAAAGAAGCTTGTCGTGATGTCGTAGCGGGCGATTCGGCGGAAATAGAGCAGCCCGAAGATCAGCGAGACGAGGACATAGAGCGCAAGAAAAGCAAGGACCCCCGGCCAGCGCGACAGATCGTCGAGCAGACCCGGCGTAAAGAAGCTGCCGAGCATGACGCCGAGGATCGGCTGAAGCACGGCGCGGAAGATGCGCGGGATACGGATATTCGGAACAAACTGCGCGGCGGTCATGCAGGCCGCGAGCGCACCGAGCATCCAGGCCATCGGAATGCCGAGGATGGTGAACAATGCGCCGCCCGCGGCACCTATCGCCAGGGTCTGCAGGGTCGCGAAAATGATCTGCATAGATTTTTACCGCCCTCGCGCACTCAGCGCCGTTTCTTCGCGATCTCCTCGTGGATTTGGAATTTGCGGACCATCGCGTCGCTGAGATGCTGCTTCATAAGGTAAGAGCATTCCAGATGCTCGCCGCGCTCAAGCAGATCAAGCATTTTCAGATGATCGCGTGCCTGAATATAAAAACGCTCGCGATCGATCAGCGTGCGGTAGTCCATCAGGCGCCGCAGACGGTTTACGCGGATGAGCGATTGGAGGAAGAACGGATTGCCGGACATCCGCGCAATCTCTTCATGGAAGGTAATGCCGGAGGCCAGAAGGCGGGCCGCCGGCCAGCGCTCAACGCCGCCGGCCAGAAGATCGTCCATGATGCGGCGCTGCGCGGCGGCCACCGTGCGGTCGAGCTTGAAGCCCGGCTCCAGAATATTGGCCGGCTCGATGATCGCGCGGAAGCGATAGATCTGCGACAGGGCTTCGGGCGTCTTGGCCACGGCGATCAGCCGCCAGCCATACCCATCCTTGCGCTCGATCCAGCCTTCATTGGCCGCGCGGCTGAGATGCTCGATCGCCTGCGCTTTGGTGAGCTCGTAGCGGTCGCGCAGAAACTGCTCGGTGATTTCCTGCGGGATTTGGTTTTGAAGCCAGTCTTCGGCGAAGCGGTAATATTTTTCCGGCGCGTCGGAATGGTCGGCACGATCATGCGCCGATTTCGGCACCTTGATGCCCCGCTTGACGAAGAAACCGCGATTGGCGCGCTGCTCGAGGACGCCCTTCTCGGCAAGAAGCTGAAGCGCCTCGCGCACCGGCGAGCGTGAAACGCGGAAATTATCGGCAAGCTTCTGGGTAGACAGGTGTGCATCCGGCGGCAGCTCGCCACCGTGAATACGCTTGGTAATCTCGTGGGCAATGCGTTCGGAAAGAGAGCTCACGGCCATTCGCTGATCCCCGGCGGGCTCACCCCCACACGCGCAAGAGAAGAAACAGCATCGATTTTAGTGTGTCGCCTGCCCCAACGAAAGGAGCCGCGCTCGCGCGCGGCTCAGTATCACAGGGAGAAGTTTCGCGAAGCATGAGCGATATGCCTCGGTACTCACCGAAAGTTGCCACCCAGGAAAGCCTGGGTGGCGAAGTTTCAGCGTTTTGAAGGGGCCCTCGAAGAAGGCCGTGTTCAAATTGGACTTTTTGGATTTAAAAAGCAAGTCGAAAATGAATGCATAATGCAAAGGTCTAAGAGGCCTCACTGATAGATAAGGGAAATTTGCCCTGGAACGAGGCCCAACTGCGACAATCTTGCCACAGACTCTGACCAATAGCGTTGGAAAGCCACGGACGCGCTGTCAGCAGTCGTAATAGTCCAGCCAGGAGAGGCCGGTGCGGGTGTCGCCGCGCGGAATGTATTGAAGGCCGATCAGCCCCTCATAGCCGGCGCCGTCGAGCGTGCCGAACAATTTGCCGAACTGGAAGGCGCCGGTGCCGGGCTCGTGGCGGCCCGGATAATCGGCGATGTGCATATGGGCGATATCCGCCAGATGCCGCCAGGCAAAGCGCACGGCATCGATGCCGGCATTGGCGGCATGGAAGGCGTCGAACAGCAAGCGCACATTGCGCCCATCGACGCTGTCGACGGCGCGCAGCGCCGCATAAGGATCGTCGATGAAATAATTATTGCGCGTCGCCGGACCGACGGCTTCCACCAGAATGGTCTGGCCGTGACGCGCAGCCGCCTCTGCCGCAAGGCTGAGCCGCTCTATATAGAGCGGCCACAGATCGCGCCTTTCCGCACCGCGCGGCACGACGCCCGCCATGATCGCAACGAGGCTGCAGCCGATCTCTGCCGCATAATCCGTGCCGCGCTCCAGCGCGTCGCGGAAATCCGCATCGCGGCCGGGAAGACAGGCAAGCCCGTTCTCGCCCCGTCCGCCGGGCGGCAGCGCGATCTGCGCCATGCGTACGCCCGTCTGCTGGAGCAAAGCCCTCAGCTTCGATGCGGGGATTTCATAGGGGTTGGGATGCTCGACAAAACCGAAGCCCATTTCGGCCGCCGAGCGGAAGCGCTGCTCCAGCGGCTCGTCCGAGAACATGTAACCGATATGGGCACTTAGCCGGTCGATCAGCGGCGCTGCGACACCGCCGAGCCGGCGGTCGCCGCCCGGAGCGGTGGACCGGAACATGGGCTGAGACACGGCCGACATGCAAGCGAGTGTTGCATCTAGAATGCAGAAATACAAACCCGCCGAGCATATGATCGCGAGGCGTGGAAAACGCCCGGTGTGCGCCCGGTGCGAAGATAAAAGGCGCCGCTATTTCCGGTGCACGAGCCGCACGCACATGGCAGCCGAAAAGCCGCTCTTATGCGCCTCGTCTTCGGAAATCTTGCTCGCCTCCACGAGCGGCTTCAGATGCGCACTGATCGCCTGACGCAAAGTCTGTCCGGCCTGCGCGCGCACGATCGAGGCCTGATAGGTCTGCAGCGCAAGACCCGAAAGTTTCTGCGCGCACTGATCGGCATCGGCGCGGTCGGCAAAAGCAGGGAACGGCATGGCAAGCAGCACAAGAACGGAGGCGACACGCAGCATCACAATCTCCCCAGCGAATCCACTTGCCGCTCTTCGGCGGCCGCATGAAGTGTGAGAGAGGCTCAGCGTTACTGTCACGGGAAAGTCATGAATTGTCCCCAGCCGTGCGCAGGACAAATGTCTCAACAGCTGAGGGGGCTTTTCCTATCCGGCGAGACGCTGCTGCACCGAATGCATCGGAAGCCTGATGCTGAAAATCGTGCCGCCGCCCGGCGCCGGTTCGAATCCGATATCGCCGCCGAGCTGCGTGACGATCTGCTTGGCGATGCTGAGGCCAAGTCCCGTTCCGCCTTTCTCGCGCCGGTCGGTGGCGTTGACCTGCACGAATTTCTCGAAGATCCGTTCTTTGTACGTACTCGGTATTCCAGGACCGCGATCGCGGACCGAAATTCTTATGCTATGCCCGTTGGTGCGAACGGTTACGAGGACTTCGCTGCCGGGCGGAGAGAACTTCGCCGCATTGGACAGAAGATTTGAAATCACCTGGGTAAGGCGCTCGGGGTCGGAGACGGTCATGCCTTCCGTCGCCGAGGGATCCAGGCAGAGCCGGACATCGAACTCGTCGGCAAAACCCTGATTGGCCTCGATGGCCTGGCGCACGAGATCGAGCACATCGACCGGCTTCAGATCGAACTCCATTTTGCCGGCCTCGATCTTTTCCATATCGAGGATCTCGTTGACGATCCGCACGAGGCGCCTGCAATTGCCGTGCGCGATCGTGAGCATGCGCCGAACCGACTCCGGGAGGTTGCCGCCCGCCCCACCCGCCAAAATGCCGATCGGCGCCATGATCGCCGTCAGCGGCGTTCTCAGTTCGTGGCTGACGGTCGCGATGAACTCGTCCTTTAACTGCTGCTGCCGCTTTTTCTCGGACAGCTCTTCTTCGGTCGAGCGCAATTGTTCGAGCAAGGCGGCGCGCGCCTCGGCGTTCTCGCGCGCAACGCGTGCTTCGATCGCTTCCATTTCGGCACGCAAAAGCTGTTCGCGGATATTGCGGTTTTCGTCTTCGAACTGCTTGCGCCGCATTTGCGCAAGAACGCGCGCCCGCAACAGATCGAAATCGTTCGATTTGGCGATGTAGTCGTCGGCGCCCGCAGCGAGGCCTTCGATCATCAATCTGCGGTCGTCGACGGCCGTCAGGATCACGATGGGGATATCGCGCATCACGGGCACGCCTTTGACCCGGCGGCAGGTCTCGGCGCCGCCGATCCCCGGCATGATGAGATCAAGAAGAACGCAATCGACGGGATGGACCGACAAGAGGTCGAGCGCTTCCTCGCCGGACCTCGCCAGCACGACCTCATAACCTTCCGTGCGAAGCGATTCCGATATTTCCTGAAGGAAACTTTCGCTGTCATCGACGACGAGAATTTTCTTCGGCCCCATGAGGCTGGGCGTTGCCTGTTCGGCAACAGGACCGCCGGCGCTGCGGACAACCGCATTCAGCCGCGCCAGCACAATGCCGATATCTTCTCCTTTGCGCACAAAGGCATCGGCGCCGGCATCGAGCGCCCGCAGCTCCGCGCCCCGATCGTCGGCGCCCGTCAGCAGAAGGCAGGGAAGTCCGCGCAGCGCCGCATCGAGACGGATGCGGCGGATAACGGTCGCGCCGTCGATCCCCGGCATGATGCCGTCGACGATGACCGCGGTCGGCCGGTGATCGGCGGCGATCCGCAATCCTTCCTCGCCGCTCGCGGCAAGAAGGACAGTGTAGGCGGCAGCTTCCAGCGCCGCCCGCAGCTCTTCGCGGAATGTGTCGCTGTCGTCGATGACGAGAATGGTTTCGCGCCGGGACGGCGTCTCCTCGCCGCTCTGGCGCAGGAGTTCGCGCGCGCGGGCGATGAGATAGACCGGATCATACGGCTTTGCGACGTAATCGTCGGCTCCCGTCGTCAGACCGCGGATGCGATCGCTTATCTCGGATTCCGTCGAGAGCATGATGACGGCGGTCTCCGGCGCATCGGCGCTCGCACGAATGTCCGCGAGCAGATCGACACCGTCTCCGTCCGGCAGGAGCACATCGAGAACAACGAGCGGGAAGTGCCCGGCGGCAAGCGCCGTCCGCGCCTCGGCGATCGTCGCCGCCGCCGTCACCGAAAAGCCGGCTTCCTCGAGCGTATCGAGCAGATCCATACGAACCGTCAGGCTGTCGTCGACGACGAGAATGCGCCCGCTCATATGCGCACTCCCTGGCCGACGCTCTGCAGGGCGACGAGACGCCGACCTATCTCGTCCAAAGCGAGGATCTGGCGAGCTGCGCCGATCATCGCCGCCTCGCGCGGCATCCCGTAAACGACCGAGGACGCCTCGTCCTGCGCGATCGTCATGCCGCCGGCCTCGCGGACTTTCAAAAGCCCCGACGCGCCGTCCTTGCCCATGCCGGTCAGAAGACAGGCGATGCCGGAAGGCCCGTATTCATGCGCAACAGACTCGAACAGAATATCGACGGAGGGGCGGCAGGAATGGCGCGCCGGGTCATCGGTCAGATGGATATGGCCGCGACGGACGACGAGATGGCGATCGCCGGGCGCCACCACGACGCGGCCCCTGAGAGACATGATATCGACGCCGTCTTTTGCCTCGCTGACGCGGCGTTCGGTCTGCCCGTCCAGCCATTCGGTGAACGCCGAACCGAAGGGCTCGTTGATGTGCTGCACGAGAAGGACCGGCAGCTGAAACTGGACCGGAAGATCGCGCAGAATCCTGACCACGGCGCCCGGTCCTCCGGTCGAGGCGCCGATCGCAACGAGGCTCATCGGCACAGAACCCGGGGCCGGGGGCGGCGTTTGCGCCGGCATTATGCGCACGCGCGGATGGCGGATAACGCGAATGCGCGCCACAAGCTTGATGAGCGCGATCAGACGGCGCTCCCAGAGTTCTCCGGCCTCAGGCCCGGCCGGCTTGTCGAGAACGTCCACGGCACCGGCGGCCAGTGCCTCGTAAATCTTGAACAGCTCGCCGCGATTGACCGATGCGGAAACGACAAGGATCGGCGTCGGACAATGCGACATGATGTATTCGGTCGCGGCAAGACCGCTCATGACCGGCATCATCATGTCCATGGTAACGACGTCCGGCCGCGCCTCATCGCACATCTCGATCGCCGTTTTGCCGTTGTCCGCCTCTCCGATCACCTCAAGCCCGGGATCGGACGAAATCACCTCGACAAGACGCGCCCTCACCGTCTTCGAATCTTCGACGACGAGCACGCGGATCCTATTCATGCCCCACCGCCAATGGCGCGATCATCGACAACAAAGTCGCCTGGTCGAACTCGCTCTTTGCAATATGACCCTGGGCGCCAGCCTCGCGGCCGCGCTGGATATGTTCGGGGCCTGAAAGCGAGGTGACGAGGAGTGCCGGGATGTCGTGCAAGGCCGGATCGGCACGCAGATGCTCAACAAAAGAAAAGCCGTCCATGCCCGGCATTTCGACATCGACGAGAACGAGCGCGTAGCGGCGCGCCCGCATCCGCTCGAGACCCTCTTCGCCCGACATGGCGACATCGACATCATATCCGGCGGATTCGAGAATGCTTTGCTCGAGCATGCGTGTTGTCAGCGAATCGTCGACGACAAGAACGCGCGTCTTCTCCTTCAGCGATGCGACCGGATGGAATCCGGCGTTCCTCGCCGCGGCAACCAATATGTCGGGATCGAGAACCAGCTGCGGATTTCCCGCCGCATCGAGGCTTGCGCCGGCAATGATCGGACTTGCAGCGATATTTCCGGGCAATGGCCTCACGACGATGTCGCCCGTGCCGATAAGCCTTTCGACTCCGATCGCGGCGCGGCCCAGCGCACCGGCGACGATAATGGCCGTGCCGCCGAGACGGGGTTCGCCTGTATCCGTTTGCAGGGCCGCCTGAAGCGGCACGAACGGAATCTCCTCGTCGCCATGCGCAATCGACATGCCCTGCGCGGTCCAGGATATTTCGGAAGCGGCGAGCCTTCGTGTGCGCAGAACGGCTTCGAGCGGGATTGCGATCGGAGCGGCGCGCGCCGAGGGCTCGACGACGAGAGCTTCGACCGACGCCAGCGAGGACGGCATAACAAGCTCGAAAGCCGTACCCGATCCCGGTGTTCCGGAAAGCCTGATCTCCCCGCCAAGCTTTTCGACACATTCCCGGACGATGTCGAGGCCGATGCCCCTCCCAGAAATTCCCGTCACGGTCTGGGATGTGCTTATCCCGCCGGCCAGAAGAATACCGATCAGCTGCCCGTCGTCCGCTTCCGCTCCGGCCAGACCGCGTTCCATGGCAATTTTGCGAACTGCCCGAAAATCGATGCCGCGGCCGTCATCGCTGCAGGCGAAGACGATCTTTCGTCCGCTCCGCGATACGGTGACACAGATCTGCCCCGCACCGGTCTTGCCTGCGGCAAGACGTTCGCGCGGCATCTCGATGCCGTGGGCAACAGCATTGCGGACGAGCTGGATCAGCGCATTCTGGATCGTCTCGATCATATGCGCGTCGATACGGATATCGCCGCTTCTGCCTTCGAACCGGACATCCTTGGACAAGGCGCGCGCGGCATCGCGCGCCGTGCGCTCAAGCACGGTAAACAGACTTGAAACCGGAACGAGGCGAAGCCGGTGCGCCGTATCGCGCAGGCTGCGAAACTCGCGATCCATCCGTTCCAGCGTCGTTCCCAGCATGCGCTCGGCCGTGCGGAGCCTTCGGCGCAGATCCTCGATCGTCGCGGAACGCTGCACAAAAGCCACCGTCGGGACCCGGCTGCGTTCAGCCGATGCGGGAGACGAGAGCTGGACGGCAAGGAGATCGGCAAGATCGCGGCTATTGTCGAGCTCGTGCACAACGCCGCGCAGGCCGTTCAAGAGAGCGTGCGTTTCGGACACCGCATCGAGCAGAACCTGCGTCTCGCCGATATCCGCGCGTACCGTCTGGATGCGCTCCTCGCCCGCAGGACGCGGCGAACCCGCCTCCTGTTCCTCGGGCGGCGGTTCGGTAAGCGCGGGAACGAGCCCCGTAATGGCATCGATCCGCTCGAGCAGCGCATCCACGTCCTCGCGAGACAGAGCCTGCGCGGAGCTGCGATACGGCGAGAGGCTGTCCTCGATCTTGTGGGCAAGGTGGGCGATCTCGCTCTGCTTGACGACGCGCGCGGCGCCTTTCAGCGTGTGAGCCAGACGCAACAGCTTCTGCACTGCCGCCGCCTGCTCGGCACCCTTCTCGATGTCCAGCAGACATTTGCCGAACTGATCGACGATTTCCTGCGCCTCGGGCCGGAAATATTTGAAGGGATCTTTTGCCATCGCCTCCCGATCCTCATGCCGCGCGTGTCTGCGGTCGGATGATGCGCAGAAGATCCGTCGACAGATTGGTCATCTGAGAAACGGTCTGCAGCGTCTGGCCGGCACTCGTCTCCGTCTCCATCGACGCCTGAGCCACATGGGCAATTGCAACATTCACCTGTTCGACGGCGCTCGCCTGCTGCTTGGTCGAGAGTTCGATTTCCCGTGCCGCGTCGGTCGTTGTCGTCACAAGGTCGGCGATCTGCTTGAAACCGGATGCGACATCTCCGAACTGCCGCGATCCGGCATCGACCACCTTCGATCCCGTCTCGGTCGCCATCACCGTCGTGTTCACGGCACTGCGCACATCGTCGATCAGGCCGCGAACCTCTTTCGTTGACCCCGTGACACGATCGGCGAGTTTGCGGATCTCGTCCGCGACGACGGCAAAGCGCTTTCCTGTTTCACCGGCGCCGGCGGCCTCGATCGTCGCGTTGATTGCGAGGATATTCGTCTGTTCCGCAAGCTCGGACACAATATCGAGCACGGCACCGACTTCCTGCGATTTTCGCCCGAGTTCGAGCATATGGGAGACGATCTGATCGACCTGCCGGCGGATGCTGGCGATCGACTCATGCGCCGCGCCGACCGTGCCGGCGCCGAGCAGCGCCGCATTCGCCGTCTGCTCGGATGTCTGCGCGACGCGCTGGGCGCTTGCTGCAATCTGCCGCGACGTCATCAGCAGCTCGCTCATCGTCGTCGAGATTTCGGTCATCGCCGTCGCCTGTTCCTTGGCCCCGCTTGCCTGCTGATTGGCGACGGCCTGCAGCTCGGCCGATGAGTTCCGGACCTGCCCCACGGCCGTGCCGATCTGATCGGCCAGCGAGCGCGATATGAACCAGCCTATGCCTGCGACAGCGAGGATTCCGATGGCGCCGCCGGCAAGAATGATTGCGCGCGTGAGATCGTTTGCGTCGGCGGTCGCCAGCGCACGCAATTCCAGAAGCCGGTCCTCCTCACGATTGGCTTCCTTTATCGTGGCCCGGATGTCGGACATGGTATTGGCACCGATGCCGCTCTCGGTAATCTTGACGGCGGCGTCGAGACCCTGGCTGCGGCGAACCTCAATCTGATTACGGAACTGCGCGATTTTTCGTTCGACCAGAGGTTCCAACACCGCCATGCGGCGTACCTGCTCGGGATTGTCGGAGATCAATCGCCGAAGCTCTTCCATGGCCGCCGGCAACGGCTCGCTGGCAGCCGTATACGGATTGAGAAACGTCTCGTCTCCCGTAATGACGAACCCGCGCACACCGGTTTCACTGTCGATCAGATGAACCAGAAGGTCCTGCAGTTTGTCGCGCACCTCATAGGAATGCTTGAGCCATCTTCCGTTTTCTATTGTGCGGCTGGCATTGAAGTATGACGCATAGGCGACGGTTAGAAGCGTCAGCGCGGAGAGGCCGAAACCGAAGATGAGACGCTTTGCGACAGTCCATTGGCCGAACGAGATCATGAGAACGGGCGCTCCTGCGAAGGCTGGTCGATGTCTTTCAGAATGGCCCCAAGATCGAGTACCGGGCCGGAATACGCATCCGAGCGGACGACACCGCCGCGATGCGCCGATTGCGGTGCAGACGCGAGGAAGCAGCTTTCTTCGATACGCAATTGCCGTTCGAACCTGTCGAACGACAGCGCAAGAGACGCCGAGGCCGCGACCGCAAGCCAGCGCGGCGACGCCGCCGGAGGCCGGCCGATGAGTACGGCAAGGTCGTAGACAGGAAGGATCGCGCCGCGGATACCGGCGACACCCCTCAGGGCGACGCTCGCCCCGGGAACCGGAACAATCGTCTTGCCAGCAACAATTCCGGAAAGCTCCGACAGCCGGATTGCACACAGCTGCGCCCCGGCCTCGACAATCACGACATCGCAATAGAGCGCCGTCTCGACGCGAGACTCGTCGGCAAAGATGCGATCGAACTCCGCGCGCATCTCAGCGGCGCGTTGCGATGCTGCGGCGGTCATGCATTGGCCCCGCTGCCGAGCATAGCGTTGCGGCACAGATCCATCAGGGCACGGCGATTAAAGCCGCCGCCGAACATCAGAATGCGCGATGCCTCCTCGTGCTCGAGCAGCATCATCGCACAAGCGAGTTCGCGGCGAGCGCCGTCGCGGTCTCCCGACTTTACCGCCAGAAGTCCGAGATGCAGCCGCGGCATCGCGAAAGATGCATCAAGATAGGCCGCGACACGATCGTGATCGCGGGCAGATTCGCGCTTTCCGTCCTGTTCGCAGCAGAGAGCCAGAAGATAATGAGCGCCGGCGTTGAACTCATCGAGCAGAAGAAGTTTCCGGCAAAGCTCTTCGGCTTCCTTTACCCTGCCGCTGTGGACGAGCAATGTCGCTTCCAGCAGCAGCATATCGGCGTCCCGCTCTATTGGCGGCGGCGATGCCTGCACATAGTCAAGAGCCTCGCCGAAACGTTCGCGACCCATAAGGTCCAAAGCAGGCGCCTTGTCCCACAAGATCGGGATCGAGTCCTCCGGCGCTTTGCTCTTTTCGATGAGCAGCGCCGTGACGCGATCCGTCGCTTTCCCGATAATGTCCGCCCAGTCGTCAGAAAGCGCCTGTTCACTTCCGCCGTCGCGCGTCGTTACGGAAGACATTTCGTTCGCAGACTTGCGCCTGTAGTAGAAGGCCCCGTGCGTGTGCAGAAGGTGGAAGTCATCCGACACACCCCGCAGCGTTTCGGCGTGCCCGAGAAAGAGAAGACCACGTGGCACAAGCGCCTGCGCCATGCGAACAACAACGCCGCGCATTTGCGCCGGCTCGAAATACATCAGGACATTCCTGCAGAAGATCGCGTCATAGCGGTTTGGGCCCCACAGCTCCATTTCTTCGCTGGCGAGATTTCCTGCGAAGAAGTGCACACCGTCACGGATCGACCGGTCGAGAGCCATTTCGTTGCCGTTGGCGCGAAACCATCTGGCACGGATATCCTCCGGCGTATCGCGCAGCGCCCAGCGCGAATACGAAGCGCGCTTTGCCCGCGCCAGCGCAGCGGGATTGATGTCAACCGCGTCGATGCGGATATTCCAACCCGGTTCACGGATCGTCTCGCGCGCAAGAATTGCCAGCGAGTATGCTTCTTCGCCCGACGCGCATCCTGCCGAGAGGAGACGAAGGGTCTTCGGGCCGCCATCGCTCAGACGCGGCACGATGAGAGCATCGGCCAGCGCGCCGAGCTGCTCTTTATTGCGGAAAAAGTATGTTTCGCCGACGGTCAGTTCGCGAGCGAGTTCCGCAATTTCCTGATCGGCCGGTGCGGTTTCGAGATTGGAGAGATAGTCCTGGCGCGACGCGCCGCGCTTGTGAACCCGCCTTTGCAGCAGATCCGCGAGGAATCCGAACTTGGCGTCATCGTGAAACAGCCCCGTGCGCCGGGCGATCGCCGCGCGAAAGCGCTCGAGATCGGCCCGGCTGATGTCGGCGCTCACCGCGCTGTCCCGGCGGCTTCGAGGCAATCGAGGATATCCTCCGGAATTAAGCACCCGCCCTGCAGTACAAACAGAAATTCGCGATCGAGCGTACCGACTTCATCGATCGCCGTTGTCGCGACACGGCTGAGCAGCGGCGGCAGGCGCGCCAGCGTCGCCCGGCCTATCTGCTGTTTGCCAAGTACGGCATCAGCGCAGAGCCCGACGGTCCGGGCGCCCAGCCGCACAGTCACGATACGCGAGCACATAGAGGCCTTGCCGCCGATGAGGCGGCCGACATCGACGATCGGTACCGGCTGGCCGCGAATGATGGAAAGGCCGAGAATATAGTCAGGCGCCCCCTCCACCGGCACGATCGGCTGAGGGCGCATGATTTCAACGATGCAGGAGATGGGAAGCGCATGAAGCTGGCCGCCAGCGCGGTAGACTAACCAGGGATCATCGGGATTTCGGGCGTCGGCCGCCGCCGCTGAAGGCCATGCTCGCTCAAACCGGCGTGTTGCGATCGTGTCGACTGTCATTGCTACCGCCGCCGTGGAACCGGCCCGGGAGCGCGTCCGCCGGCGCTCCGCCGGTCACTCCCGCTCTGAATCACCTTTGACTTGTATGGCTTAGTTCTTAAAAACCTTGCTATACACAGTACTACGTAAGTACATCATCGAGGTGATGATTGCGCACCGTGCCCGTCAAGATTTAGGCAATTGCGTCCCGCTCGCCGGCTGCCGCCGGGCGATGCCCGAAATGTGCGACCCCAGAGCGCCTTGCACGGCGCAAGCCCGGATGGCACTCCCGGCGCCATGACCGACACTGTTCTCGATCTTGCTGGGCTGAAATGCCCCCTCCCTGCGCTCAAGACCCGCAAGGCGCTGAGCGGGCTCTCCGTCGGCGACCGACTAACGGTGATCACGACGGACCCGCTCTCGGCCATCGACATCCCCAATCTCCTGCGCGAGACCGGTGACATTCTCATCGGCCAGGACGGCGCCGGACCGCAGCTGAGCTTCATCATCGAAAAAGCTTGACGGATTTTGTACGTACTTATTAAATTTGTCGCGCCGCGGCGACCAAAAGCCCCTGTAAATCGCTGAATCGGCCGCTTTCTCCCGGCACCGGGGAAGAACCGGGGTAAAAACACCGCTTTTCCTCGGGAAACGGCGCCCGACCCGCCCTTTTCCGGCTCCGCCAGGCCGCCAAAAGCCCGGCCGGGCGATAAGTTTAGGAAAAAAGCCTCTGAAAACCGCAGGAATCGGTGAATTTGGCCTGTTTTTCCGGGTATCGGCGCAAATTTCCGTTCTTTCCCGGCCATCAATGCTCGTAATGTGCCTCGGCACGAATCAGTGGAGGTGCATTTGGCTACGCAGATCACGAAATCGCAGCTGATCGAAAAGATCGCTGACGCAACCGAACTCTCGAAACGGGATGTGAAGGGCGTTCTCGAGTCGCTGGCAACCGTTGGCTACAAGGAACTGAAGAAGTCGGGTGTGTTCACGGTCCCGGGCTTTGCGAAGTTCGTCGTCGTCAAGAAGCCGGCCACGAAGGCCCGCAAGGGCATCAACCCGTTCACGGGCGAACCCACGACCTTCAAGGCCAAGCCGGCCCGCAAGATCGTCCGGGCCCGGCCGGTCAAGGCCGCCAAAGACTCGGTCTAAGAGACTTCAGCGAAGGCCCCGAAAGGGGCCTTTGTTTTATGTGCTTACGGATCAGTTCCGGCCTTCGATGACATCGCGCAGGCGCACCGCAAGCTCCTGTTGCCGGAACGGCTTGGCGACCAGTGGAAAGACTTCGTCATCATGGGTGTGGCGCGACAGCGCCTCACCCGTATAGCCCGATGTGAGAAGCACTTTGATATCGGGACGGAGCTTGCGTGCTTCAGAGGCAAGCTGAACGCCGGTCTTGCCGCCAGGCATGACGACATCCGAAAAGATCACATCGACGCCATCGCCGCGGCGCAGGATTTCAAGCGCGCTGTTGGCGTCGGACGCCGTCATCACCTGATAGCCGAGATCGGTCAGCATCTCGATGCCGAGCGCCAACACCGCCGCATCGTCTTCAACGAGCAGCACGCGTTCAGCCCGCGCCGGCGCGATTATCGGAATGTCCTCGTCGACAAATGCACGCTGCGGAAGTTTGGAGCTGACCGGCAGGCAGATCGAAAGCTGCGTGCCGCGGCTGAGACGGCTGCGGATGGTCACGAACCCACCCGACTGACGCACGAAACCATAAACCTGGCTGAGGCCGAGGCCCGAGCCCTTGCCGATTTCCTTCGTGGTGAAAAACGGCTCGAAAGCGCGCGCGATCACATCCGGCGCCATGCCTGTACCCGTATCGCTGACGGTGAGCGCAACCCAGGGGCCGCTGATGTCCGCGGGACGCTCGGAGAGAATCTCATCTCCTTCGGGCAGAAGGCGGACGGCAAGACCGAGATGGCCGCCGCTCGGCATCGCATCACGCGCATTGACCGCAAGATTAAGCAGCGCGGTTTCGAGCTGCGCCGGATCGACCTCGCAGACGACGGGTTCGGCGGAGAGCTCCGTTGCGAACAGGACGCTTTCGCCGATGGCGTGACGGATGAGCGGCTCGAAGCGCGCGACGAGACGGTTGATGTCGAGCGTTTCGGGGCTGAGATGCTGGCGCCGCGAAAAGGCGAGGAGATGGCCCGTGAGACTCTGGCCGCGCTCGGCTGCGTGGCGCATGGCGCCGATCTGCCGCTGCAGGCGCTCACCCGAGATATGGCGGCCGATAAGATCGAGATTGCCGAGGATGACGGTCAGAAGATTGTTGAAATCGTGGGCGATGCCACCCGTCAGCTGGCCGACGGTTTCCATTTTCTGCGCCTGGACCAGCTGCTGTTCGAGAAGGCGCATCTCGGTGACGTCGAGCAGCGTTCCGACGATCTCGCTGTCCGTTCCGTCAGCAATCGGCGCAACGACACCCTGATCGAGAAAGACGCGATATTTCTCATCCGAACAGCGCCAGCGGTATTCGCACGAATATGAGCCGGTATCGACCGCGGCCTTCAGCGCTTCGGTGACGCGGGCAACATCTTCCGGATGGACGCGCGAGAGGCCGAATTCGGGATCGTCGGTGAGCGCCGAGGGTTTGAATCCCGTCAGCTTCTCGACTGCATCGGACACGAAAGACGGCTGAAACGGCGGCATCAGCCCCCGCGAATGGAAGCACACCGGCAGGGATTTCAGGATCGCTTCCTGGCGGGCCTGCGCCCGGCGCAGTTCCTGTTCCGCGAGAAGCTTTTCGGTGCGGACACGGAAATTCTCTTCCTGCAGCCGGTGGCGCAGTTCTGCCTCGCGCTGCGCTTCGACCTGCTTCAGATAGAGCTGGACGAAGACCGAGACCTTGGTTTTCAGCACAAACGGATCGACCGGTTTGAACACCATGTCGACCGCGCCGGCCGAATAGGCCTGCATCAGATGCGATTCATCGCGGAAGACGGCGGTGAGGAACACGATCGGAATATGCTGGGTGCGGCGTCTCGCGCGGATCAGCGCCGCCGTCTCGAACCCGTCCATACCGGGCATGTGCAGATCGAGCAGAATGACGGCGAAATCATCGTTCAGAAGAAAACGCAGCGCCTCTTCGCCCGAGCGCGCGACGATGAGAATCTGATCCAGTTCCTCAAGCACCGTGGTGACGGCGAGCGCGTTGCGCTCGTCATCATCGACGATCAGGATTTTCGCCTTCGGCGTATCCAGGAACACCTTGTTCGAGGAATCCGGCGACATGGGCTGCGCATCCAACAGCATAAAAATCAGCTCGCGAGATTCGGGAACGCCAGTATTTTACCGTCCGATTTCGGCGCCCCGATCTGATCGGCACGCTGCAGCCAGACGCGCAAGACCGAGACCAACTGCTCCATATCGACGGGCTTTGCGACATAATCTGACGCGCCGGCTTCGATACATTTCTGCCGGTCGCCCTTCATGGCTTTTGCCGTGACGGCGACGATCGGCATCGAGACGAAGTTCGGCATTGCGCGGATTTCACGGATCGTCTCATAGCCGTCCATGCCGGGCATCATGATGTCGACCAGCGCCACATCCGCATCCGGAATACGCTGCAGAAGCTCGATGCCGGAACGGCCGCTTTCGGCATAGTGCAGCTCCATGCCGTGTTCTTCGAGCGCACTCGTCAGTGAGAAGATGTTGCGGATGTCGTCGTCGATAACGACGACCTTGCGGCCCATCAGCTGCGGATCGGACCGCCTCAGCTGCTGCACCGCCGCACGGCCTTCATCGGTCATGCTCTCAAGGGTCCGGTGCAGGAAGAGGGCGGCATCGTCCTGAAGCTGCGCCTCCGTCTGCACCACGCGTAAGCGGTCGAGCCGGCCGAGCCCCTGCAGAATGGAGGTTTTGGCGTCCTTCACATAGCCGATGACCGGTGTTTCGGATGCACGCAGAGCTTCGACAATGTCGGGCTTGGGCGCATCTTCCGCATCCGCCAGATCGAGGATGATGCAATCGAACTCACCGCGCGACAGGGCGCGGGTGATGTCCTTCGGTTTCGACACGCTGACCGTTTCGACATCGCCATCGCCGAGAATGGCGGCGAGCCCGCCTTTGCGGTCCGCCGGTTCGATGGCCAGAAGGCGTTTCGGACGCTTGCTGAACTCCTTTACGCGGTCGAGCGTCGCAAGGATCGTCTCGCGTTCGACGGGCTTTCCGGAAACGCCATAGGCGCCGATATTGAGGCTGAGGGCCGTGTCGTCGATGCCCGAGATCACATGGATCGGGATATGACGCGTATCGGGATTGCGCTTCAGAAGATCGAGCAATGCGAAGCCGTCCATATCCGGAAGGCCGATATCGAGCGTGATCGCATCGGGCCGGTAGCGGCGCGCCAGCGGCACGACGGACGCACCCTCGGCGGTCACAAGACCCTTGAAGCCGGCCTCGCGCGCCATGTTGAGAAGGATCGCGGCAAAACGCGGATCATCCTCAACGATCAGAACGACGGGGTCGCCGCGATTGATCTGATCGCGGTCGTCCGGAATGCGTTCGCTCGACGTATCGGGCAGCTGAATGCCGCCGGTGGTGCCGCGCAGAGCGACGGTTTTTGCCTGTACGGGCGGCGCAAAGTTCAGCGGCAGATAGAGCGTGAAGGTCGAGCCGTGACCGGGGTTCGACATAACCGTCAGCTCGCCACCGAGAAGGCGGGTGATTTCACGGCTGATCGAAAGACCAAGACCCGTGCCGCCATATTTGCGGCTCGTCGTGCCGTCGGCCTGCTGGAAGGCCTCGAAGATCAGGCGCTGCTTTTCGCGCGCGATGCCGATGCCGGTATCCTCGACAGTGAAGGAGACGACCTCCATGGCCGAGCTGAAATGCCCGGCCGTCCAGCCCGAGATCGCCTTCTGGATCTTCAGGCGGACATGACCCTGTTCGGTGAATTTGAAGGCGTTCGACAACAGGTTCTTGATGATCTGCTGCAGCCTTTTGTCGTCCGTATAGATCGAACGCGGCAGGCCCGCATCGACCTCGATCGAGAAATCGAGTTTCTTGTTCTGCGCGATCTGCGCAAAGGTGCGGTCCATATCCTCGCGCAGCGAGCCGAACGTCGTTTCGCCGACATCGAGCGTGACCGTGCCCGACTCGATCTTAGACAGATCGAGAATGTCGTTGATGAGGCCGAGGAGATCGGTGCCCGCATGATTGATCGTGCGCGCAAACTCGACCTGCTTGTCCGACAGATTGCCCTGGCCGTTATCGGCCAGAAGCTTCGAGAGAATGAGCAGCGAGTTCAGCGGCGTGCGCAGCTCGTGGCTCATATTGGCGAGGAATTCGGATTTGTACTTCGAGGTCAGAGCAAGCTGCTCGGCCTTCTCTTCCAGCTCCATCTTCGCCTGTTCGACTTCGCGGTTCTTGGCTTCGACCGCCTTGTTTTGCAGGGACAGAAGCTGGGCTTTTTCTTCGAGCTCGGCATTGGTGTTCTGAAGCTCGTCCTGCTGCGAACGCAGAAGCTCTTCGGAACGGCGGAGCGTTGTCGCCTGCTGTTCGAGACGATCGTTCGTCTTAGTCAGCTCGCCCTGCTGCGACTGCAGCTCGGCGGTCAGAAGCTGCGACTGTTCGAGGAGACCTTCGGTGCGCATATTGGCGGCGATCGTGTTGAGCACGATGCCGATCGATTCCATCAGCTGATCGAGGAAGCTGCGATGCGCTTCCGAGAACTCGCTGAAGGATGCAAGCTCGATGACGGCGTTGACCTCGCCTTCGAACAAAGCGGGGAGCGCGATCACGTTGAGAGGTGCCGCTTCGCCGAGGCCCGATGAGATCTTCACATAATCCGGCGGCACTTCGCGCAGGAAGATCTTTTCCTTCTCGGCGGCGCACTGGCCGATCAGGCCTTCGCCGATCTTGAAATAGCCGGGCGGCGGGGTGGTCTGGCTCGACGCATAGCTTGCGGCAAGTTTCAGCGTGCTGCCGTTATCATCGGTTTCGTTGACATAAAAGACGCCGTGCTGCGCGTTGACGAGCGGCGCGAGCTCCGACAGCACCATGTTGGAGACCGTCGCGAGATCGCGCTCGCCCTGCAGCATGCGCGAGAAGCGCGCGAGATTGGTCTTCAGCCAGTCCTGTTCGGTGTTCTTCAGCGTCTGATCCTTCAGATTGCGGATCATCTCGTTGATGTTGTCTTTCAGCGCCGCGACTTCGCCCGAGGCTTCGACGGTGATGGAGCGCGTCAGGTCGCCCTTGGTCACGGCGGTCGACACTTCGGCGATGGCGCGGACCTGGGTGGTGAGGTTTGCGGCGAGCTGGTTGACGTTGTCGGTCAAATCGCGCCAGAGGCCCGCGGCGCCGGGCACGCGTGCCTGACCGCCGAGCTTGCCTTCGATACCGACTTCGCGCGCGACGTTCGTCACCTGATCGGCGAAGGTCGCGAGCGTCTGGATCATGCCGTTGATCGTATCGGCGAGCGAAGCGATTTCGCCCTTGGCGTCGACGGCGAGTTTGCGGTTCAGATTGCCCTGCGCCACCGCGGTCACGACGTCCGCGATACCACGCACCTGACCGGTCAGATTGGCGGCCATCATGTTGACGTTGTCGGTCAGATCCTTCCAGGTGCCGGCGACGCCGGGCACGCCGGCCTGACCGCCGAGCTTACCTTCGGTGCCGACTTCGCGCGCGACGCGTGTCACTTCCGACGCAAACGCGTTGAGCTGGTCCACCATGGTGTTGACGGTGTTTTTCAGCTCGAGAATTTCGCCCTTCACGTCGACGGTGATCTTCTTGGAAAGGTCGCCTTTGGCGACGGCGGTGGTCACGTCGGCGATGTTACGCACCTGACCGGTCAGGTTGGCGGCCATGCCGTTGACGTTGTCGGTCAAGTCCTTCCACGTGCCGGCGACGCCGCGCACATTGGCCTGACCGCCGAGCTTGCCTTCGGTACCGACTTCGCGCGCGACGCGCGTCACTTCAGACGCGAACGCGTTGAGCTGGTCCACCATGGTGTTGACGGTGTTTTTCAGCTCGAGAATTTCGCCGCGCACGTCGACGGTGATTTTCTTCGAGAGGTCGCCCGTGGCGACGGCGGTCGTGACTTCGGCGATGTTACGCACCTGGCCGGTCAGGTTGGCGGCCATGAAGTTGACGTTGTCGGTGAGATCTTTCCACGTGCCGCCGACGCCTTTCACCTGCGCCTGGCCGCCGAGCTTGCCTTCGGTGCCGACTTCGCGGGCAACGCGCGAGACTTCCGAGGCGAAGGAGTTGAGCTGGTCCACCATGGTGTTGATGGTGTTTTTCAGCTCGAGAATTTCACCCTTCACGTCGACGGTGATCTTTTTCGACAGATCGCCCGTGGCGACCGCGGTCGTGACTTCGGCGATGTTACGCACCTGACCGGTCAAGTTCGCGGCCATGCCGTTGACGTTGTCGGTCAAGTCCTTCCAGGTGCCGGCGACACCGCGCACATTGGCTTGGCCGCCGAGCTTGCCTTCGGTACCGACTTCACGCGCGACGCGCGTCACTTCCGAGGCGAAGGCGTTGAGCTGGTCCACCATGGTGTTGACGGTGTTTTTCAGCTCGAGAATTTCGCCTTTCACGTCGACGGTGATCTTTTTCGACAAGTCGCCATTCGCCACGGCGGTGGTCACATCGGCGATGTTACGCACCTGACCCGTCAAGTTCGCGGCCATGCCGTTGACGTTGTCGGTCAAGTCTTTCCAGGTTCCGGCGACGCCTTCGACCTTGGCCTGGCCGCCGAGCTTGCCTTCAGTGCCGACTTCGCGCGCGACGCGCGTCACTTCCGAAGCAAAGCCGTTGAGCTGGTCCACCATGGTGTTGATGGTGGATTTGAGTTCGAGAATTTCGCCCTTCACGTCGACGGTGATCTTTTTTGACAGATCGCCCGTGGCGACCGCGGTCGTCACTTCGGCGATGTTACGCACCTGGCCGGTCAAGTTCGCGGCCATGCCGTTGACGTTGTCGGTCAAGTCCTTCCATGTGCCGGCAACGCCTTCGACCTTGGCCTGACCGCCGAGCTTGCCTTCGGTACCGACTTCGCGCGCAACGCGCGAGACTTCCGAGGCGAAAGAGTTGAGCTGGTCCACCATGGTGTTGATGGTATTTTTCAGCTCGAGGATTTCACCCTTCACGTCGACGGTGATTTTCTTGGAAAGGTCGCCGTTCGCAACGGCCGTCGTGACGTCGGCGATGTTACGCACCTGGCCGGTCAGGTTGGCGGCCATGCCGTTGACGTTGTCGGTGAGGTCCTTCCAGGTGCCGGCAACACCCTTCACCTGCGCCTGGCCGCCGAGCTTGCCCTCGGTGCCGACTTCGCGCGCGACGCGCGACACTTCCGAGGCGAAGCCGTTGAGCTGGTCCACCATGGTGTTGATTGTGGATTTGAGTTCGAGAATTTCGCCGCGCACGTCGACGGTGATCTTTTTCGACAAGTCGCCGTTGGCGACGGCGGTCGTCACTTCGGCGATGTTACGCACCTGGCCGGTCAAGTTCGCGGCCATGGCGTTGACGTTGTCGGTCAAGTCCTTCCAGGTGCCGGCGACGCCCTTCACTTTCGCCTGACCGCCGAGCTTGCCTTCCGTGCCGACTTCGCGCGCAACGCGCGTCACTTCCGAGGCGAACGAGCCGAGCTGGCCCACCATGGTGTTCACGACTTTGCCGATGCGCAGGAATTCGCCGCGCAGTTCGCGTCCGTCGATTTCGAGATGCATGGTCTGCGAGAGGTCGCCGCGGGCCACCGCGCCGATGACGCGCGCGACTTCGGCGGTCGGCTGCAGCGCATCGCCGATCAGCGTATTGACGGTATCGATATTGGAGGCCCAGGAGCCCAGCGCATCCGGCAGGCGCGCGCGATGACCGATCTTGCCTTCTTTGCCGACCATATCGCCGAGCCGCTCAAGCTCCTTCGTCGTGCGCTCGTTGAGATCGACCACCTCGTTGAAGGCTTCGGCAATCTCGCCGTCGATGCCCGTCAGATCGTCGGGAAGGCGGACCGAGAAATCGCCCTTTCGAAAGGCGCGTAGCGCGGCCAGAAGCTGGCGAGATGTGTCCTTGGAGGCTTTGGCTGCGACTGTTGCAGGCATGGCACGGTCCTTATGCGCTCAACGTGAAAGCGGAGCGCGGAAAAGCGCGAGAGACAGGTCGTGGCATGCGGAAGCCTCCGGCCGGAGGCCGGATGCGTGAAAAAACTTCTGTGCGGAGTCCTGCTTCAGGACGCGCCCCCGGACGTCATGCCAACTCTGCTAAACGCAAGACTTGGGACCGGGTTCCGCATACGGGGCAAAAAATGCAACCCGAATACAGGCGGGAGGCGATTGATTTATGTAGGGTTTACAGAGGCTTAAACGTTAGCCTTAGGTGAGAAGCGCCAAAATCCACGGCACCGAGAAGGCATAAAGCAGACCCGTCACGATCATGCCGACCGTGGCATAGGCGGCGGACAGCGGACTGATTTCCAGAGCCCGCACGACACCGAAAGTATGGCAGGTGATGCCGAGCATCAGGCCGACGCGGCGTTCGTCGGTGACGCCGATCCACGACAGCAATTTTTCACTGATGACAATGCCGATCATGCCGGTGACGAAGACGCTCAGCATGGCGATCTCCACCGAGATACCATTGGCGGCGGCGATGACTGCGGCCATCGGATTGGTGACGCTGCGGATGCCGATCGCCGCGATCGCCTCCGCGGGCAGCCCAAACGCGTAAGCGATCAAAAGGCTCGTCCCGCCGATGGCGATGCCCGCAAGCGCGGTCACTGCGAAGATGCCGAGAAGATCACGGATGAGACGCCGCGCATTGTCGATAAGCGGCAACGCAAAGGCCGTGATGCCGAGCATCAGGCCTTCGATGAGGATGGCGTTCTCCTCAAGATAGGTCCCGGCAAAAGGATGGCCGAAAAGATTGAGGGCCAGCAGCATCGCAACCGCCGCGAAGGTCGCGACGACGACGGGATGCAGCAGCGGCGATTCATGCGCCGCGCGGTTGACGAAGACGCCGAGGAGATAGGCTGTGACGCTGAGCGCCAATGCCGCCAGCATTAAACTCATTGATCGTCTCCGCCGAGCGCAAATTTTGCGGCAAGCCCGGCCGCGAGAATGCCGATCACGGTCGAGACGGCGACTGCCAGAATGATGATCCAGGTCTCGGCCGTCGTGAAATCGAGCGTCAGCACCATGCGCACCAGAAGCGGCACGAGAAAGAGCGGCACCAGCGTCAGCATGACCATCGCACCCGGCCGGATCAGCTCCTGCAGGCGCGGCACCACGATCATGGCGAGAAGACAGATCACGAGCCCCATCACAGCGCCGGGAATGCCGATCTCAAACCGTTCCGCGAGAGTGGCGCCGGCGAGATAGAGGAGCGTGAGGAGCAGAAGACCGCGCAGCTGATCGATCATGATGTCACGCGCGGCCCCGACGGATGGCTAGTGCAAAGAGGCGCGATCGCCCGGTAGGATCGGCTGAGGGAAGGAAACTCAAAAATGGCAAAGCCCGATATCCTGATGCTTACTCCGATGCGGCCGCTGGTCGAAAAGACCCTCGCGCAGCACGTCACTTTGCACCGATTCTGGGATGCACCGGACAAAGAAAAGCTGCTGAGCGATGTCGGCCCACGCATTACGGGTATCGTTTCCTTTGTTGCATCCTGTCCGCGCAGTCTGATCGAGAAACTGCCGAAGCTTGAGATCATCGCGACTTCGGCTGTCGGCTATGACGGCATCGATGTTAAAGCTGCCGCCGAACGCGGGATCGTCGTGACGAACACGCCCGACGTCCTGACCGACGAAGTCGCCGACCTTACTTTGGGTCTTCTTCTGGCGACGGTGCGCGAAATTCCGCGCGCCGAGAAATATCTGCGCGACGGACAATGGCCGAAAGGACCTTATCATCTCACCGCTACTTTGCGCGGACGCAAAGCCGGCATCATCGGCCTCGGCCGCATCGGCAAGGCCATCGCCGAGCGGCTCGAAGGCTTCGGCACGCAGATTTCCTATCACGGGCGGCGCAAGCAGGCGGATGTCGCCTATCCTTATTTTCCCTCCGTGGCGGAACTTGCAAAAGCCGTCGACGTCCTGATCGCCATCATGCCCGGCGGCGCGGATACGAAACATCTGATCGGTGCTGCCGAATTCGAAGCGCTCGGACCGAACGGCATATTCATCAATGTCGCGCGCGGCTCGGTCGTCGATGAGACGGCGCTGATTGCGGCGCTGAAATCCGGAAAGATTCTTGCCGCGGGTCTCGACGTGTTCGAGAACGAGCCGAATGTTCCGGCCGAGCTTATCGCGCTGCCGAACACCGTGCTGCTGCCGCATGTCGCCTCGGCATCTGTATATACGCGCGATGAGATGGCGCAGCTTGCCGTCGACAATCTTCTCGCCTGGCTTGCCGGCAAGCCGCCGCTGACGCCCGTGCCGGAAACGCCCTCTCCGCGATAGAAGCACCCGCTAGCCGTACCAGTATTTCGGCAGCCACAGCGCCATTTCCGGCCAGATATACAGCGCGACCATGAACATGATCACGATGGCGATGAAGGGATAAACACCTTTGAAGATGTCGTTGATGTTCACTTCCGGCGGCGCCACGCCCTTCAGATAGAAGGGTGCCATGGCGACCGGCGGCGACAAGAACGAGGTCTGCAGGTTCAGGGCGACAAGCACGCCGAAGAACAGCGGATCGATGCCGAAATGGTCGAGCAGCGGCAGGAAGATCGGCAGGAAGATGATGATGATCTCCGTCCATTCCAGCGGCCAGCCGAGCAGGAAGATGATCACCTGCGCCATGATGAGGAAGCCCCAGGGCGGCAGATCGAGACCGACGACGAACTGCTCGACATAGGCCTGGCCGCCGAGATAGGCGAAAACGGCGGAGAAAATGGCGGAGCCGACGAACAGCCAGCACACCATGGCCGTGGTGCGCGCCGTCAGATACACGGCCTCTTTCAGTTTCTCGAAGGTCAGCGCGCGATACATCAATGCAAGAACGAGCGCGCCGACCGCGCCGATGGCGGCGGATTCCGTTGCGGTCGCAACGCCCGCAAAAATCACCCAGAGAACAAGAACGGTGAGCACCGTCAGCGGCAGGAAGGAGACGAGAAGCTCCCAGGCGATGGTGCTCATCGGCACATCGCGTTCTTCCTTCGGCAGGCGCGGCGCTTTTTCCGGCCAGATGATGCCGACCGCAACGATGTAGACGATGTAGGCCGCCGTCAGGCCGAAGCCCGGAATGAAGGCCGCGGCGTAAAGCTTGACCGGCGAGACGCCAGCCGTCGCGGCATAGAGAATGAGCATGACGCTCGGCGGAATAAGAATGCCGAGCGTGCCGCCGGCGCAGATCGTGCCGGTCGCAAGCTTCACATCGTATTTGGCGCGCAGCATCGCCGGCAGCGCGAGAAGGCCCATCAAGGTCACGACCGCGCCGACAATGCCGGACGCGATGCCCCAGAGGCAGCAGACCAGCATCGAGACGACAGCGAGCGAAGCCGGCACGCCGCCAACGGCAAGCTGAAGCGCTTTGAACATTCGATCGAGAATATTGGCCCGGTCGATGACATAGCCCATGAAAGTGAACAGCGGCACCGACAGAAGAACGTCATTCGTCATGACGGAGTAGGTGCGCTGCACCGCCAGCGGCAGAATGTGATCGCCCATTGCGAGATAGCCCGCACCGACGCCGAGCGCCATCAGGGTGAACGCGATGGGGAAGCCCAGCATGATGCAGAAAATGAACGCGACCAGCATCAAGATGCCGAGTTCGGCGCCCTCCAGACCGAACAACATTACGCGATACCCTTCTTTTCGAGGTCTTTAAGCGTTTCGTCGATGCCCTTCTCCTGGACCTCGGCGAGAATCTCGTCCTCGAGTTCACGCACGTCCTGTATGCGGGCAGGCCAGCGTCCGGTTTGCAGGCAGATCATGCAGCGGATCACTTCCGAAATCCCCTGGAAGAACATCATGACGCCGGTGATGGGGATCAGGAATTTAAAGGGCCATACATAAAGGCCGTCCGGCGAGAACGACGAGGTTTCGTTCAGCATCCAGGAGAGTTTCGCAAAGTCCCAGCCGGCCCAGACAAGCGCGAGAATGCCGGGGAAGAAAAACAGGATGTAGAGAACGAGATCGAATTTCGCTTGCTTGGTGTCGGGCCAATAGCGGTAGAGGAAATCGCCGCGGACATGGCTACCGCGCGACAGAGCGTAAGCGCCTGCCAGCATGAACAGCGTGCCATAGAGCATGTAGGACGCGTCGAACCCCCAGCGGGATGGCGCGTTCATCACATAGCGCTGGATGACTTCATAGGTGACAACGCCGGTAAGGCCGACAATGCACCAGGCGAAAATCTGACCGATCACCGTATTGACGCGATCAATCAGCAGCGAAAACGAAAGCATAGAGAACTCTGCGACGGACGGGAAAAGGCGCCGGCCGCTTTGAACAGCGGCCGGCGCGGCTTTGTTTTAGGCCTTGAAGAAGTGGTCGTAGGCCATCTGCTGATCGACCTCGATCTCGAACTGCAGACCGACAACGCGCTTCGCCCAGGCTTTCTGGCTGTCGATCACCTTCTTGAAGAAGGGATCGGCAGAGGCATTGGCGATGACCTTGTCCCATGCGGCAAGCTGCGCTTCGAGCACGGGCTTGGGCGTCTGGATCACCTTCACGCCTGCATCCTTGAGCGCCTGAAGATCCTTCGAATAGCGCTCCTGCTGCTTCCACGACATGTCGGCGGAAGCGGCTTCCGCAGATGTCTTGATCATGGCCTGCACTTCCTTCGGCAGGCCGTCATATTTCGTCTTGTTGAACAGGATTTCGAAGGCTTCCAGCGCCTGATGATAGGACTGGACCATGTAGGTCTTCGAGACGTCCGCAAAGCCGAGCACGCGGTCGGACGAGGGATTGTTGAATTCCGCACCGTCGATCAGGCCGCGATCGAGCGCCGGGACGATTTCGCCGCCGGGCAGGATCGTGACCGCCGTGCCGAGTTCCTTGTAGAGGTCGGCCGCAAGACCCACCGTGCGGTATTTGATGCCCTTGAGATCGTCGGGCGTCTTGATCTCGTTCTTGAACCAGCCGAGCGGCTGGGTCGGCATCGGTCCCGATTGGAAGCCGACGACATTGACCTTCATGATGTCCTGAAGGAGCTCGTTGTAGAGTGCGTTGCCGCCGCCATAATGGAGCCAGCCGAGATATTGATTGGCGCGCCAGCCGAAAGGCGGCGCGGTGCCGAACAGCGAGAAGGCCTTGTTCTTGCCGTACCAATACGCGGACACGCCGTGGCCGCCATCGAGCACGCCCGTATTCACCGCATCGAGCACACCGAAAGCCGGCACGACGGCGCCTGCCTGCAGCAGCTCGATCTTGACCTTGCCTTCGCCGATCGCATTGACGCGATTGACGAAATCGGTCGCGTATTCGTGGAAGATGTCCTTGTTCGGCCAGGTCGACTGGAACTTCAGCGTAATCGCCGCCTGAGCGCGCGCCACATTGGGCGCCGCAAGGACCGCTCCGCCTACCGCAATGCCCGCCGCACCTGTCAGAAAGTCACGCCGTTTGACCTTGGTATCGGACGGGTCTCCGGCCTTAGCGATCTTGTCACTCATGACAATGCCTCTCGTTGGCAGACAACGCGGTATTCCCGCATCCTGCTGGGTCGTTTCCATTCCCGTGGCGCCGTTGGCGCTTTTTATTTCCGACCGCTTTGTGCGGCCTGACGATGAATTATGAATCCATCGCTGCACTTTAAACTAGTGCAACGTTAGAATTAGTCATGCTGAATCTGTGGGCACTCCAAAAGCATGGCTACCAGAGCTTCAAGCGCCGTTCGGCTGATCCATGCGGCTTTCTTGCCGGCAAGGCGGCCCGGGCCAGCCCGGACGGTCTGAAGTGCGGGCGAGCTTTATCGCCGCGCCAATTGTGTTATGCCCGCATAGGCGGGAACGCAGAATAAACCCATGAAAATGCCTGCGCCGAACAGTGCCATCCTGAGCCGTGCCGCGGACATCGCGCGCGAGCTGAGGCGCATTGTGCCCGGCGAAGGCGTCGTTACAGATCCGGACGCCAAGCGCGCTTTCGAGACCGACGGGCTGACTGCCTACCGCCAGGTGCCGCTCGTCGTGGTTCTGCCGGAGACCGCCGAGCAGGTTTCCGCCATTCTGAAATATTGCCAGAACAACGACATCCCCGTTGTGCCGCGCGGCTCGGGCACATCTTTGTCCGGCGGCGCCATCCCGCTCGAAGACGGCGTTCTTCTGTCGATGACGAAGTTCAACCGCGTTCTCGACATCGATTTTCCGAACCGCACCGCAACCGTTCAGCCGGGCGTCACCAATCTCGCCATCACCAAAGCCGTTTCAGACAAAGGCTTCTATTACGCGCCCGATCCGTCTTCCCAGATCGCCTGCTCGATCGGCGGCAATGTCGCGGAAAATTCCGGCGGCGTGCATTGCCTGAAATACGGGCTGACGGCGAACAATCTTCTCGGCGTCGAAATGGTGCTGATGACGGGCGAGATCATCCGCCTCGGCGGCAAGCATCTCGACTCGGAGGGTTACGATCTTCTCGGCCTCCTCACAGGTTCGGAAGGCCTTCTCGCCGTCGTCACCGAAGTCACTGTGCGTATTCTGCAATCGCCGGAGACGGCGCGCGCCGTCCTCTTCGGCTTCGAAACTTCGGAAGCGGGCGGCGCCTGCGTCGCTGCGATCATCGCCGCCGGCATCATTCCCGGCGGCATGGAAATGATGGACCGGCCGGCGATCCATGCAACGGAAGCTTTCTGCAATGCCGGCTATCCGCTCGATGTCGAGGCGCTGCTGATCGTCGAGCTCGACGGCCCGCAGGGCGAAGTCGATTATTTGATCGCCGAGGTCGAAGCCATCGCCAAACATTGCGGCGCCGTTTATATCCGCATCTCGCAGAACGAGGCCGAACGCCAGCTTTTCTGGCTCGGCCGTAAGGCGGCTTTTCCCGCCGTCGGCCGTCTCGCGCCGGATTATCTGTGTATGGACGGAACCATCCCGCGCAAGCAGCTGCCCTTCGTTCTGTCGCGCATGAAGGAGATGTCGGCCTTTTACGGGCTCGAGGTCGCCAATGTCTTCCATGCCGGCGACGGCAATCTCCATCCTCTGATCCTTTACGACGGCAATGTACCGGGCGAATTTGAACGCGCCGAAAGCTTCGGCGCCGATATTCTGAAGCTCTGCGTCCAGGTTGGCGGAGTTCTGACCGGCGAACACGGCGTCGGCATCGAAAAGCGCGACCTGATGGGCGAGATGTTCAACGAAGACGATCTCAATCATCAGCAACGCGTGAAATGCGCCTTCGATGCGAAGCATCTTCTCAATCCCGGCAAAGTCTTTCCGGTGCTGCACCGGTGCGCCGAACTCGGGCGTTTGCATGTCCACAAGGGGCGCCTGCCGCACCCCGAACTCCCGCGCTTCTGATGCTCGGCTTCGCAAACCCCCTCACCCCGCGCGATGCCAAAGACGTTCTTTCCGCCGTGCGGGATGCCGTCGACACCAGACGGCCGCTCGAGGTTTTCGGTCACGGCACCAAACGCCGCGTCGGCCGCGCGGTCGCGGCGCGCCAGATGCTCGATCTGTCCAAATTGGCCGGCGTCATCTTCTACGACCCGGAAGAGATCGTCCTCTCGGTTCATGCGGGAACGCCGCTCGCCGAGATCGACGCGCTGCTGGGCGCGAAGAACCAGGAGCTTGCCTTCGAGCCCATGGATTACGGCCCTCTGTTCGGCGCACCGCGCGACGGCGGCACGATCGGCGGCGCACTTGCCGCAAATATCGCCGGGCCGCGGCGCATTAAATCCGGCGCGGCGCGCGATCATGTACTCGGCGTCAACGCCGTCTCGGGGCGCGGCGAGGCATTCAAATCCGGCGGCCGTGTCGTGAAGAACGTCACCGGCTACGATCTCTCCAAAGGCATGGCGGGCTCCTGGGGCACGCTTGCGGTGCTGACCGATGTGACATTCAAAGTCCTGCCGCGCGCCGAAACATCGTCCACCTTCGCGATCTTCGGTCTCGACGACCGCGCGGCGATCGACGTTCTGTGCCGGGCCATGGGCTCCTCGGCCGAGGTTTCGGGCGCCGTGCATCTTCCGGCGAGGCTCGCGCCAAGTTTTACGCAACTCTCATCCTATGGCTTTGCCTGCACGCTGCTGCGGCTCGAAGGATTTCGTCCGTCCGTTCTTTATCGCGCCCAGCGCCTCGCGGAGCTTGTCGGCAAAGGCCGCGAAAGTATCCGCATCGACGATACGGATTCGGCCGACCTCTGGCGCGCCATCCGCGATGTAGAACCTTTTGCCGATCGCGAAGACCCGCTCTGGCGCATCAGCTGCGCGCCCTCGCGCGCACCGGACATCGTCCGTGCACTGTCGTCCACTTTGCGCTTCCGCCACTATTACGATTGGTCCGGCGGACTTGTCTGGCTGGAGCTCGGCGAGACGCCGCAAGATTGCGGCGCTTCGAAAATCCGCAAGGCCATCCGCGAAAATGGCGGCGGCCACGCGACACTCATCCGCGCGCCGGAGCCCGCGCCCGAGATCGCGCATTTTCATCCGCAGAGCGATGCGCTTGCCGCTCTGTCGTCGCGTCTGAAACAGAGCTTCGATCCGCTCGGCATTCTCAATCCGGGGCGCATGGGCTGATGCAGACGCATTTTTCCGCAGAGCAGCTCGCGGTTCCCGAAATCGCCGAGTCCGAGCGCATTATCCGCAAATGCGTGCATTGCGGATTCTGTCTCGCCACCTGCCCGACCTATCTCGAACTCGGCAGTGAACTCGACAGCCCGCGCGGCCGCATCTACCTCATCAAGGACATGCTTGAAAGCGGACGGCCGGCAGGCGCCGAAACCGCGCTGCATATCGATCGTTGCCTGTCCTGCCTGTCCTGCGCCACGACCTGCCCTTCGGGCGTCGATTACATGCACCTGATCGACCGCGCGCGCGTGCATGTCGAGAACACCTATCGGCGCCCCTTCGGCGACCGCGCGATCCGCGCGCTTCTCGCCGCGGTCCTGCCTTATCCGGCCCGTTTCCGCGCGGCGCTTTTTGCGGCGCGCCTCGTCCGGCCTCTTGCGCCGCTGCTCGACAGTTTCGGCGGCCCGTTCCGCAAACTCGCCGCGATGCTGAAGCTGGCGTCACCGCAGCAGCGCGGTGCAACGCCCTCATCGCCGGACATTGCCGTGCCGCGGCGCGGCCGCGTGGCGCTGCTGAAAGGCTGTGCGCAATCGGTGCTCGATCCCGGCATCAACCAGGCGGCCGAGAGCCTCCTCGCACGTTTCGGAATTGACGTGATAAAGCCTGAAGGAGAAGGCTGCTGCGGCTCACTCGTCCATCATATGGGCCGTGAAGACGAGGCGCGCGGCTTTGCGCGCAAGAATATCGATGCCTGGACGCGCGAGATCGACACCGGGCTCGACGCTATCCTGATCACGACTTCGGGCTGCGGCACGCTCATCAAGGATTACGGCCATCTGCTCGCGGACGACGCCGAATACGCCGCAAAGGCCGCGCTCGTCGGCAGCCGCACGCTCGATGTCTCGGAGTATCTGGCCAAGCTCGATCTGCCGGCAGCCAGCAAAGCCGGGATAGATGTTGCCTATCACGCCGCCTGCTCGCTGCAGCACGGACAGAAGGTGACGCTCGAACCGCGCGCTTTGCTGGAACGCGCGGGCTTTACCTTGCGCGAGATTCCGGAAGGTCATATCTGCTGCGGCTCGGCGGGAACCTATAATATTCTTCACCCCGACATCGCCGGATCTTTGCGCGACCGGAAACTCAAGAATATCGCGACGACGCATGCATCGGTCATCGCGACGGGCAATATCGGCTGCATGACGCAGCTTCGCTCCGGCACCGCAACGCCGGTCGTGCATCTTGTCGAACTTCTCGACTGGGCGTATGGCGGCGCAAAGCCTGAGGCTTTGAACCGAACCGATATGAGGAGAACGCCGTGACCCTATCTCTCCATCAGGCGCAGACCATTGTGTCCGGCGCGCTCGAATTTGCCGACAAGAACAAGATGAAGCCGGTGTCGATCATCGTGCTCGATGCGCGCGGCGTTCTGAAAGCGGCGGCAGCGCAGGACGGCACAAGCCTTCGCCGCTCCGACATTGCGACGGGCAAGGCGCATGGCTCGGTCGCACTCGGCATGGGCTCGCGCGCTTTGTTCAAGCGCGCCAAGGAACAGGCCTTCTTCATCGCGGCGGCGACGTCGGCCATCGGCGGCAGCCTCGTGCCGGTGCCGGGCGGCGTTCTGATCCGCGACGGCGCGGGCGCCATTCTCGGCGCCGTCGGCATTTCCGGCTGCACCTCGGAAAACGACGAGGCGGCGGCCATGGCCGGGATCGCCAAAGCCGGGCTTGTCAGCGATCCCGGAGCGGATTGATGACCGTCATCACGACGATCGACGATCTGCGCGAGATCGCGAAGAGGAAAATCCCGCGCGCGATCTTCGACTATGCCGATGGCGGCGCCTATATGGAAACGACACTCAGGGCCAACCGCGCCGACCTTCTGGCGATCAAACTTCGCCAGCGCGTTCTGATCGATGTCGCGGAACGCAGCCTGGCTTCAAGCTTTGTCGGCCAGCCCGCGGCGATGCCGCTCGCCATCGGACCGACGGGCCTTGCCGGTCTCTTTCATGTCGACGGCGAAATCTGCGGCGCGCGGGCCGCCGAGAAGTTCGGCATCCCGTTCTGTCTCTCCACCGTCTCGATCTGCTCCATCGAGGATGTGCGGGCGAGCACGCAAAAGCCGTTCTGGTTCCAGCTTTACGTCATGAAGGATCGCGGCTTTGCGACCTCGCTGATCGAACGGGCGAAAGCCGCCGAATGTTCGGCGCTCGTATTGACGCTCGATCAACAGATCCAGGGCCAGCGCCACCGCGACATCAAGAACGGGCTGACGGTTCCGCCGCGGCTGACCTTCGCCAACGCCCTGAACATGCTGACCAAGCCCGGCTGGGCGCTGCCGATGCTGAAGGGCAAGCGCAAGAATTTCGGCAATCTTCAGGGCTATATCCCCGATAGCGGCGTGACCGTGCTGGCGCAATGGATCGCAAGCCAGCTCGATGCTTCGCTGTCCTGGAAGGATGTCGCGTGGATACGCTCGCTCTGGCCCGGGAAGCTGATCCTGAAAGGCGTGCTCGATGCGGAAGATGCGAAGATCGCGGCCTCCTCAGGTGCCGATGCGATCATCGTCTCGAACCATGGCGGCCGCCAGCTCGACGGCGCGCGATCGACGATTTCCGTTCTGCCGGAGGTCGTTGAGGCCGTAGACGGGAAGATCGAGGTCCTGTTCGACGGCGGCGTGCGCTCGGGACAGGATATTCTGAAAGCCCGTGCGCTTGGCGCGCAGGGCTGCCTGATCGGCCGCGCTTTCCTTTATTCGCTTGCGGCGGGCGGCGAAGCAGGCGTTTCCCGGGCGCTCGAGATTATCGCCAAGGAACTCGATATCTCGATGGCGCTGACCGGCACGCGGAACGTGGACGAAATCGGCCCGCACACGTTGGCGCGCGGCCCTTAAGCTTTGCCGCGCGGCCCGGCGAGCGGCACGGATGCGTGACCCGCATCGAAATCAACGCGGCGCGCCCAGACGAAAAGAAGATCGCTCAAACGATTGATATAGGCGCTTACGGCCGGCGGAACCTGCGGATTGAGCGCCGCCATGCCACGCTCGGCTCTGCGCGCCACGACCCGTGCCATATGCAGCCGCGCGCTCGCTTCGGACTCGCCCGGATAGATGAAATCCCGCAGTTCCGGGAGCGTGTTCGACACGTCGTCGATGATCACTTCCAGCCGCCGCGCTTCCGCATCCGAGAAGACGAGCTCCGGCCGTTTGCCTTCGGCGCTGATCAGCGCGCTGATGGCATAAAGATCATGCTGGATGGTGCGGATGTCTTGCGCGCCCGCGGGAAAGGCGATGGCGGCAAGCCCGAGCGCCGCCGACAATTCATCGAGATCTCCGACGACATTGATATGCGGATCGGATTTTCGAGTGCGCCGTCCGGAGAATAATGCGGTTTCTCCCCGGTCACCCTTCTTGGTGTAGAGCTTCACCGAGCAGTCTCCCTCTGCCAGGGTAAAATATAGCCCTCGCCGCGTTTGACGGCGATACCGTAGGCCGTGGCGATGTTTTCATCGCTCAGCACCTCTTCGGGCCGGCCCTCGGCGAGTTTCTTCCCCTTTGCGAGAAGTACAACCCGGTCACAATACCTATAGGCGAGACCGATATCGTGCAGCACGGCAACGACGCCGTTGCCAGCCCGGGTTTGCTCTCGCAGCAATTCCATAATCGCCAGTTGATGATAGGGGTCGAGCGCCGATATCGGCTCGTCCGCCAAAAGAAGAGGCGCCTCGACCGCGAGCGCCCGGGCCAAAAGCACCCGCGCCTGTTCGCCGCCCGAAAGCGTGTCGAAGCCGCGCGCCGCAAAATCCGCCATGCCGACCAGATCGAGCGCGCGTTTCACAACTGCGCGATCCGCCTCGTCCGATGTGCGGCCGCGATGCGGCAGCCGCCCGAGCCCGGCAAGAGCCTCCACACGAATGGGCCAATGCGCACCATCGTTCTGCGCCAGATAGGCGACCATCTGCGCCCGCACGCGCGGCTTCAAAGCCGCTATGTCTTTTCCGTCGTAGGACACGCTGCCCGCTTTCGCTGGAAGGAGCCCGGCCAGCACCCGCAGAAGCGAGGTCTTGCCGGCGCCGTTCGGGCCGACCAGCCCGACAAACTCACCCGTGCGCACGGAGATATCGACACCTTCGAGCACGCGCGTCTCATTCAGCGAAAGGGAAATGGATGTTGCTGCGATTTCCATCACGCCTCCCTCCTCGCGCGCCAGAGCAGCGAGAACAGGAACGGCGCGCCGACAAGCGCCGTGACGACACCGAGCTTGAGTTCCGGCTCGATGGGTAGCATGCGCACCGCGATATCGGCGGCAAGCGTCAGCACCGCGCCGCCAAAGCCCGAGACGAGAAGAAGACGCCCCGGACTGTGGCCGATCAGCGGCCGCAAAAGATGCGGCACGATCAGGCCGACAAAACCGATGGCGCCGGTAACCGCAACCGCACTGCCGACGCTGAGCGCGGCGCCGGCAATCAGCTTCAGCCGCACGCGTTTGAGATCGAAACCGAGGCTCCTCGCCGTATCCTCGCCGAGCGACAGCGCATCGAGCGCATGCGCCGAGCTCAGCATCAGACCCCAGCCTAAAGCCATCAGCGGCAGAGCGAGAGCGACATGATTGAGGCTGCGGTCGTTGAGCGAGCCCATCAGCCAGAAGATGATTTCGAGCACGGCATAGGGATTGGGCGAGAGATTGAGCGCCAGTGCCGTCAGCGCACCGGCAAGGCTCGACAACGCGATGCCTGCGAGGATGAGCGCCGCGGTCGAGGTGCCGCGGCCGCCCATCCAGAACACCGCGCCGGCGGTGATTGCCGCGCCGAGAATGCCGCCGAGCGGCAAAGCGAGCGCAAAACCCTGCGAGAGGCCGGAATAGAAAGCGATGACGGCGCCAAGCGCCGCCCCCGATGAGACGCCGACAACGCCGGGATCGGCGAGCGGATTGCGCAAGAGGCCCTGCATGGCGGCGCCCGTGAGGCCAAGGCTGAAGCCGACGGCCGCGCCGAGAATGGCGCGCGGCACGCGCAGTTCGACAAAGACGATGCGCTCAAGCGAATCTGTGCCCGACAGCGCATCGGATATTGCTTTGCCGAGATCGAGCGGCGCATAGCCGATCGCCGTCGACACCGCAGCGAGCGCCAGCGCCGCAAGAGCAAGCGCCAAAGTCAGAAAAGTGTCGGAGCGCGTCATGGCTTTGCGCGCTCCCAGTTCGCGCGCGCCTCGGCCAGAACGGAGACCGCATCGGCAAGCTGCGGCCCGGCGCAGGTCCAGAGATTGGACGGCAGCGCGACGACCTTAATATCGCGCTTCAGCGCGCGGATGGCCGGATGCTCCAGGATTTCCTGCGCCAGAGCCGGTCCCGTGCGCTCGCCCGTATCGACGATCAGAATATCGGGCTTTGCGAGAACCGCCGCTTCCAGCGGGATATTGGCGCGCCCCGCCGCGCCGAGTTCGGCGGCGATATTGATGAGGCCCGCCCGCTCCATCATCTCGTCGACCAGCGGACCATAGCTTGTGGCAAATCCGTTCGGACCGAGCATCAGCGCGCGCGGACGCGGCGAGGCGCCCGGCGCCAGACGCGCCATCTTCCTTTCCATCTCGAAAATGAGATCTGCGCCGCGCTCGGCGACCCCTGCCGCGTCGGCGATCTGCATGATCTGTATCTTCGTCGCGGCAAGACTTTCCGGCACGTCGAGATCGACGACTTTGCGCCCATGGCGGTTCAGAAAGCCGACGGCACCGCGCGCCGTGTATTTACCGGCGAGAATGAGATCGGGATCGAGCCCGATCACCTCTTCCGCCAGTCCCTGATTGGTCGCGATGCCTTGCGCGAGATCGGGCACGCTCGATGAGTGCGGCTCGGCGGCGAGCCAGGTCACCGAAGCGATGCGGGTTTTTGGCACGAGACGCAGCAGAACCTGATCGGCACAGAGATTGAGCGAGACGATGCGCTGCGGCCCCTCCTTAGAAAAGGGAGGCGCCGCCCCGGCAGGGGCGGCGGCAAGCGCCAGAGCAAGAGACAAAAGAACCGGTTTCAGAAACTGGCCCTCATACCGACAATCGCGAGACGGCCTGCTCCGCCATAGGTGTAGATCTCTTCATATTCCTCATCGAGCAGGTTCTCGACCCGGCCGTAGAGTTCGGCATTCTCGGTGATCTTGTAGCCGGCGCGAATATTCACCAGCACGAAATCCTCAAGTTCCACCAACGGATTCCAATAGGGCAGATCGTACTGAGCGCCGTTGTAGATCACGCTGAAACCGGCATTGGCCCGGCCATCGTAGAAGACGTAATCGAGATCGAAACTGCCGAGAAACTCCGGACGGCGGATCAGCTCCTCACCCTCGGGCCCTTGCGCATCCTGCCAGGTGAAGGAGGCGCGCATGGTAAGATCGTCGACCGGGCGGACGCTGACGCCGAGTTCCACGCCGTGAATTTCGGACTCGCCCGGCAGATTCACCACCGTATTGCCCTGGCTCTGGATGAGATCGGAAATCGTCTGATCGAAATAAGTGAGATCGAAGCTCATGCGTCCGTCGAACAGCGTCTGATCGAGGCCGACATCCCACCCCTCGGCGCTCTCCGGCTCAAGGTTTGGATTGGGGACAAAGCCCGGAAATGTGCCGAAGAGTTCGATGAGCGTCGGGTTCTTCACACCCGTGCCATAGGAGGTCCGGATTTTCGTTCCGGTTTGCTCGAAGAAATAGGCCGCTGAGAGCTTATAGGTCGTCGCGTCTGCAAAGCCCTCGTTGAAATCGTGCCGCGCACTGCCGGTGAAGAACAGGCTGTCCCAGACGCCGAGCTTGTATTCGCCGGCGATACCCGTTTGTCCGACTTCCTCATCGAATGTGCCGAACTGTTCGACATGCTCATCCTCGCGCTCGGCGAGGAAAGAAACCGTATGGTCGAATTCGCCGGAGGTGTGGAAGAAATTCGAGCGGTAATCGAACTTCGTCTTCTCGCCATCGATCGTCGAAGGCGGGAAGGTGTCGTAATAGAACTCCCGGTTATGGCTGAGCGTGCTCGCGCCAAAAATCTGCTGCCAGGCACCGTCGAAGAGATCGAGCTTGGCTTGTGCACGGCCGAAAAACGTTTCGCCATCGAGATCGCTGACGAAATCAACCGCACCGCCCGGCGGCTCGTCATCGCCCTCCGCAAAATAGGATGTGCCGCGGCCGACAAAATCAAAGCGCAGATAGTCGGTGGCCTGGAAGCCCACTTTGGCAAAGCCGGATGCGTTCTCGTATCCATCCTTCTCGTCCCAGCCGCGCGCTTCGGCAGCGGAGGAGAATCCGTCCGTACGAAGCCCGGCACCGCTGAAAAGATAGTCGACGCGATCGGTCGAGCCGGACAGCGTTACCCCGCCGGCAGCCGTTCCACGGTTGCCGCCTTCGATATAGCCGGCAAGGCGCGCCGGGCCTTCGCCCCTTTTGCTGACGATGTTGACGACACCGCCGATCGCATCCGAACCGTAGAGCGAGCTCTGCGGCCCGCGCAGAACTTCAATGCGGTCGATATCCTGTACGAGAAGATGGGCGAAGTTGAATTCGCTGCCGCCGCCCGGATCGTTGACCTCGATGCCGTCGATCGTCACCAGCGTGTGATTGCCTTCCGAGCCGCGCAGACGAACCTGGGTGAGGCCACCGGGACCGCCGGTGCGGTTGACCGCAACACCCGGCACGCTGCGGAGAGCGTCGGACACAAGACGAATCTGGCGCTGCTGAAGCTCATCGCCGGTGATGATCGTCACCGCACTGGCGACTTCTTTGGTCGGCGTCGGCGTCAGATTGGCTGAAACGGAAATTTCGTCGAGTTCGACGGGCGGAAGTTGGGATTGAGCAAAGGCCGGCAGAGAAAAGACGGCAGCGGATGCGAGCAGAACGCAACGCAACATGGGAACCTCGGGCGGGACGCCAACACATGCATCACCCGCGAGCCCCAGCCCCGCTCTTTGCGGAAAACCGCAAAGCCTCGGAAACTACCCCGGCACACCCCGTCCGGCGCTTCTCGCGCATGACTACGCTTGACGGCAGGTCTCCTGGCTCGCGGCTTAACGTCCTGCTCCGCCTTCCCGGCCTTTTCGGCCAGTGGCATATGGCGCAGGACACGCCGCTTACAGTTGCGGGGGCAGCCGCGGCATGGGGCTCCTATATAAAGCCTTCACCGCGTTCCCTTTTGATCCCCAAGGGGAACCGTCGGGGATTTGCTTAACACGCCCCCGGAATATAAAGAAAGCCTTATGTCTCTCCGCACCGATCGCCGCAAACAGCTCGAGGCCCTCGCCGCCCGCCGCGTCATCATTCTCGACGGGGCGATGGGCACGATGATCCAGCGCCGCAAACTCGAGGAAAAGGATTTCCGCGCCGAACGGTTCAAGGATCATCCGATCGATCTTCAGGGCAATAACGACCTTCTGACGATCACCCGGCCGGACGTCATCAAGGCGATCCATCGCGAATATCTCGAAGCCGGCGCCGACATCATCGAAACGAACACGTTCAATTCGACGACGATCTCGCAGGCCGAGTACAAGCTCGAACATCTCGCCTATGAGCTGAATTTCGAAGGCGCGAAGCTGGCGCGCGAAGCCGCCGATGAAGTCGCCCAGGAGACGGGTGAGCCGCGTTTTGTCGCCGGCGCCATCGGGCCGACCAGCCGCACGGCGTCCCTGTCGCCGGACGTCAACAATCCCGGCTTCCGCAATGTCACCTTCGACGAATTGCGCGAAGCCTATAAGGAAGCCGCCCGCGGCCTTGTCGACGGCGGTTCGGACCTTCTCATCGTCGAGACGATCTTCGATACGCTGAACGCCAAAGCGGGCCTGTTCGGCATTGAGGAATTGTTCGACGAAATCGGCGAGACTTTGCCGATCATGATCTCGGGCACAATCACCGATCTGTCCGGCCGCACCCTGTCGGGCCAGACGACCGAAGCTTTCTGGAATTCGGTGAAGCATGTGAAGCCGTTCTCCATCGGCCTCAACTGCGCTTTCGGCGCCGAACAGATGCGCCCTTATGTGGCGGAACTCTCGCGCGTCGCCGACACGCTCGTCTCCGCCTATCCGAATGCCGGCCTGCCCAACGAATTCGGCCAGTATGACGAGGAGCCGGAACAGACCGGCACGCATCTGCACAATTGGGGCAAAGACGGACTGGTGAATATTGTCGGCGGCTGCTGCGGCACGACGCCCGGCCATATCCGCTGCATTGCCGAGGGCGTCAAAGGCCAGACGCCGCGAAAAATTCCCGTGCGCGAGAAGAAACTGCGCCTCTCGGGCCTCGAACCGTTCGAGGCTAACGCGTGAGCGAGAGCACAGCCAGTTTCATCAATATCGGCGAACGCACCAACGTCACCGGTTCGGCGAAATTCAAAAAGCTGATCCTAAACGGCGATTTCGATGCGGCGCTTGCCGTTGCGCGCCAGCAGGTCGAAGGCGGCGCGCAGGTCCTCGACATCAATATGGACGAGGCCATGCTCGACTCGGAAGCGGCCATGGTGCGCTTCCTCAATCTCCTCGCCGCCGAGCCCGATATCAGCCGCGTGCCGCTGATGATCGACTCATCCAAATGGTCGGTCATCGAAGCCGGTCTGAAATGCGTGCAGGGCAAATCGATCGTCAATTCGATCAGCCTGAAGGAGGGCGAAGAGCCCTTCCTCGAACATGCGCGCAAGGTCCTGCGCTATGGCGCAGCCGTCGTCGTCATGGCCTTCGACGAAAAGGGACAGGCCGACACCGCCAACCGCAAGGTCGAGATCTGCGAGCGCTCCTACAAGCTTCTGACCGAGAAGATCGGCTTCCCGCCGGAAGACATTATCTTCGACCCGAACATTTTCGCGGTTGCGACCGGCATCGAAGAGCACAACAATTACGCCGTCGATTTTATCGAAGCGACGAAGCGCATCCGCCAGATGCTGCCGCATGCGCATGTGTCGGGCGGCGTTTCGAACGTGTCGTTCTCGTTCCGCGGCAACGAACCGCTTCGCGCCGCGATCCATTCCTGTTTCCTCTATCATGCGATCCGCGCCGGCATGGATATGGGCATCGTCAATGCCGGTGCGCTGACGCCTTACGAAGACATTCCGCCGGATCTGCGTGAACTCGTCGAAGACGTACTGCTGAATCGCCGTCCTGATTCAACGGACCGTCTGCTCGAGGCCGCCGACCGCTTCAAGGCAGGCGCTGCCAAAGAAGCGGCAGATATGTCCTGGCGCGAAAAGCCGGTCGAAGAGCGGCTCAGCCACGCGCTCGTCAACGGCATCACCGACTTCATCGACGGCGACACCGAAGAAGCGCGGCAGAAATCGACACGCCCGCTCGATGTCATCGAGGGCCCGCTGATGGCCGGCATGAATGTCGTGGGCGATCTTTTCGGCGCGGGAAAGATGTTTCTGCCGCAGGTCGTCAAATCGGCACGCGTCATGAAAAAGGCCGTCGGCTATCTCCTGCCTTTCATCGAAGCGGAAAAGCTTGCATCCGGAACCGCCGCGGAGGCCAAGGGCAAGATCCTGATGGCGACCGTGAAGGGCGATGTCCACGATATCGGCAAGAACATCGTCGGCGTCGTGCTGCAATGCAACAATTACGATGTCGTCGATCTCGGCGTCATGGTGCCGGCAGCAAAGATCCTGGAAACCGCCAAGGCCGAGAAATGCGACATCATCGGGCTTTCCGGCCTGATCACCCCGAGCCTCGATGAAATGGTCTATGTCGCATCCGAGATGAAGCGGCTCGGCATGAAGCAGCCGCTTCTCATCGGCGGTGCTACGACAAGCCGCGTCCATACCGCCGTCAAGATCGATCCCGCCTATGACGGCTCGGTTGTCTACGTGCCCGATGCGAGCCGCGCGGTGGGCGTTGTCGGCGCCCTGCTCGGCGAGACCTCGCGCGAGCCCTATATCACCGAGGTAAAATCCGAATACAAAACCATGCGTGAAAAGCATGGCCGCTCGAAACGCACCGGCCCGCGCCAGACGCTGGCCGGCGCCCGCGCCAACAGAGCAAAGTTCAATTGGGCGCAGTATACGCCGCCCAAGCCTTCCTTCCTCGGCGTCCGCGCGTTCGACAATTACGATCTTGCGGAACTTGCCAAGCGCATCGACTGGACGCCTTTCTTCCAGACTTGGGAGCTTGCCGGGAAATTCCCGGCCATTCTCGACGACAAGATCGTCGGAGAAGCGGCAAAGCCGCTCTATGCCGATGCCCAGGCCATGCTGAAAAAGCTGATCGACGGCAAGCTGATCACGGCGCGCGGCGTCATCGGCTTCTGGCCGGCCAACAGCATCAATGACGACGACATCGAGATTTATGCCGACGACAGCCGCTCGAAGGTCATCGCCGTCAATCATTCGCTGCGCCAGCAGATGCTGCGCGACAACGATCGCCCCAATTTCGCGCTTGCCGATTTTATCGCGCCGAAGAAATCCGCCGTTCCCGATTATATCGGCGGCTTTGCCGTGAATGCCGGCGAAGGCCTCGACGATGTCGTGGCGAAGTTCAAGGCCGACCGCGACGACTACAACGCCATTCTGGTCTCCGCGCTCGCCGACCGCTTTGCGGAGGCTTTTGCCGAACGCCTGCATGAGCGCGTGCGCAAGGAGTTCTGGGGTTACGCGGCAGATGAAGCTCTCTCGAACGAAGATCTGATCGAGGAGAAGTATCGCGGCATCCGTCCGGCGCCCGGCTATCCCGCCTGCCCCGACCACACCGAGAAGACGACTTTGTTCAAGCTGCTCGATGCCACGAAGAATGCCGGGCTCGAACTGACCGAGAGCATGGCGATGTATCCGGGAGCGGCGGTCTCAGGCTTTTATTTCAGCCATCCGGACGCGGCCTATTTCGGCGTTGGCCGCATCGAGCGCGACCAGGTCGAAGATTATGCCAAGCGCAAGGGCATGAGCCTCAGCGAGGCCGAACGCTGGCTTTCGCCCAATCTCAATTACGATCCGTCCGACGCGCTGCAGACGGCTTAAGCCGCGGCATCCGCGCCGATGCGCAGAAAATATCCCGCAAAGTAAATCAGCGCGGCGAGCGCGATTATGGCCAGCGCAAAAAGCGCGCTGTGCATCAGAAAGGCGACGGCCGGCGCAAACAGCGCCGTCGTGCCGAGCGTCGCCATCACCGGCCGGCTGGCAATGCCCGCCTCACCGGCCGCCAGAGCGCGAAAAATGCGAAAGCCCAGCGCTGTTGAAACAGCAAGCATCACAGCCAGCAAAGTAAGTTCCATGTCTTAGGCTCCTGTGAGATCGGGCTCGGCGGGCACGATGGACGCGGCCGAAGAGATAAGGTCGCGCAGTTCCGGAAGGCACGAGCCGCAATTGGTGCCGCATTTGAGCGCGCGGCCGAGCGCCGCCGTATCGCGCGCGCCATCTGCGATCGCCGTGCGGATGCGCGTTTCGCCGACAGCAAAGCAGGAGCAGACGACGCGGCCTTCATCGGCTTTCGGTTCGGCAGCGCGGGCGCCGAGAAGAATGCGGCGATCGTTCTCCGAAACCGGTTCGCCGCGCGCGAAGAGATCGAGCAGCCAGGCCGGATCGGGCAGCGAGCCCGGGGCGCCGACAAGAAGGCACTCGGCCATCGCGCCCTTGGCGTCGAGTTCGGCAGCGCGGAAAAGACCGCGCTTTTTGTCGTGATAATCGAGCGGTCGTTCCCGCTCCCTCAGCAAAGACAGGCCGAGCAAATTGCCTTCGCCCAGAGGCTCATCGCCGGCGATACGGTAGAGATAGCCGCCTTCGACTTTGCTGCGCGTCCAGTGCAAGAAGCCCTGCGGGCGGAAGCGATGCTGCGACAGCAGCAATCCTTCCCAGCGCACGGCGAAGGGCCTGACGCGCGCCGGCGTATGCTTCAGCTCCGGCTGACCGGAGACAGCATCGCAGGCCGGATTGACGGCGCGGCCCGGCGAGCCGAACGCCGACATCGCATCCGTCCAATGCATCGGCAGGAAGATCTGGCCGGGACGCTGGGCCGAAGAGATACGCACGCGCGCAATCGCCCGGCCCCAGCTGCTCGTCACTTCCGCGAGCCCCGCATCGGCAATCGCAAATGCCGCGGCATCTGCAGCCGAAATTTCCAGCACCGGCTCCGGCGCCTGCATCATCAATTTTGCGACTTCGCCGGTGCGCGTCATCGTGTGCCACTGATCGCGCAGGCGGCCGGTGTTCAGCACCAGCGGGAAATCGGGGTCTGCCGCATTCACTGGGCCGTGATGCGCGACGGCGATGAAACACGCGCGGCCGTCCGGCGCCGGATATTTTCCGTCGCCGAAGAGGCGCTGCTTTCCATGGCGGCGTTCGCCGGTCACCGGCCATTGCACGGGGTGCAGGCTCTCGAACTCCGCGTCGGAAATTTCCGCAAGGCCGCTTATGTCGAAGACGCGCGCCCCGCGGTTTTCAAATCCCGACAGCGCCGCATGCTCGCGGAAGATATCGGCCGGACGCCGATAGTCGAAAGCATCCGCAAATCCCATGCGCTGGGCGATTTCCGCCACGAATTTCCAATCGGGCAGGGTTTCGCCGGGCAAGGGCATGAAGGCCCGCTGCCGCGAAATGCGGCGTTCGGAATTCGTCACCGTCCCGTCCTTCTCGCCCCAACCGGCTGCGGGGAGAAGAACATCGGCATGCTTCGCCGTGTCGGTATCGGCAACGCAATCGGAGACGACAAGGAATTCGCATTTTTTCAAGGCCTCGCGGACGCGATTGCCGTCCGGCAGGCTGGCGGCGGGGTTTGTGCCCATCACCCACATGGCCTTGATGCGGCCTTCGAGCAGCGCGTCGAACATATCGACGGCTTTAAGGCCCGCTTTCGCTGCAAGCCGCGGCGCGTTCCAGAAGCGGCGGACACGATCGAGATCCGCCTCTTCAAAATTCATATGCGCGGCGAGCTGATTGGCGAGACCGCCGACTTCGCGCCCGCCCATAGCATTGGGCTGGCCGGTAAAGGAGAACGGGCCCATGCCGGGACGGCCGATGCGGCCGGTCGCAAGATGGCAATTGATAATGGCGTTGACCTTGTCGGTGCCGCGCGAGGATTGATTGACGCCCTGCGAATAGACGGTGACGACGCGCTGGGTCTTCGCAAAGAGCGTGTAGAACGCCTCGATATCATCGCGCGGCACGCCGCAGATTTCGGCGACCGCGTCGATATCCGGCGCATCGAGACCGGCGCGCTCCAGCGCCTGAGCAAAGCCCGATGTGGAGCGGCCGATATAGTCGAGATCGACCGCACCGGTGCGGGCGAGATACGAGAAAAGGCCGTTGAACAGCAGCACATCCGTGCCGGGATTTACCGGCAGAAAGAGATCGGCGTCGGCGGCGGTCGCCGTGCGGCGCGGATCTATTGTGACGATTTTCGTGCCGCGGCTCTGCCGCGCATCGGTGATGCGGCGAAAGAGGATCGGGTGACACCAGGCCGCGTTCGAGCCTGTGAGAACGACAAGATCTGCCTCGTCGAGATCCTCATAACAGCACGGCACGACATCCTCGCCGAAGGCGCGTTTATGCCCGGCGACGGAGGAGGCCATACAGAGGCGCGAATTGGTGTCGATATTCCCCGAGCCGATAAAACCCTTCATCAGCTTGTTGGCGACGTAATAATCCTCGGTCAGCAATTGGCCGGAGACGTAGAAGGCGACCGAGTCGGGCCCGTGCGTCTCGATGGTCTCGTAGAACCGCCGCGCCACGAGATCGAGCGCATCGGACATGGACGCGCGCTCGCCATTGACGATGGGATGCAGCAGCCGGTTTTCGAGCCCGAGCGTTTCGCCGAGCGCCGATCCCTTGGCGCAGACGCGGCCGAAATTCGTCGGGTGCGCGCTATCGCCCTTCGTCGCGGGCGACGGCCCGCCGAGCACGCCGCAGCCGGTGCCGCAATAGGGACAGGTGGTGCGGACCGGCTCTGTGGCGGGCAGCGCTGTCATGACATCAATAAACGTCGGCCTGATAGCGGCTGGCGGCCTTCAGTGCGGCGATATAGGCTTTGGCAGCGGGCGCATCGCAGCCGCGATGTTGCTCGACAATCGCGTGCAGCGCTTTGTCGACATCGGCCGCCATGCGCTTTGCGTCGCCGCAAATGTAGAAATGAGCGCCGCGCTCGAGCCATTGATAAAGCTCGGCGCCCTCTTCGCGCATCCTGTCCTGCACATAGACCTTCTTGTCGCCATCACGCGACCAGGCCAGCGAAAGGCGGCTGAGCGCACCGGCGCTCTGCATGGCGGCGAGTTCGTCTTCGTAGAAGAAGTCGTTGTCCTTCTTCTGATGGCCGAAGAAGAGCCAACCTCCCCCTTTGGCTTCGGTCGCAAGGCGCTCCTGCAGAAAGGCGCGGAACGGCGCAATGCCCGTTCCGGGACCGACCATGATGATCGGCACATCGCCCGAGGCCGGAAGCGCAAAGCCGTGCGCCTTCTGCACATAGACCGGAAGTGTCGCGCTCTCGCCGATACGCTCGGCGAGAAAGGTCGAAGCAACGCCATAACGCTGGCGGCTGCCGATATCGTAGCGCACCGCATCGACGGTGAGTGTCAGGCGGCCGGCCTGTGCTTTGGGGCTCGAGGAGATCGAGTAAAGGCGCGGCTGCAGCGGATCGAGCGCCGAGAGAAACGCGCCGGCTTCGAGCATGGTGCCGGGGGATTTGTCGAGCGCGGCGAGAACATCCGTGACGTCAAGATCGCCGTCCGGATCTTCACCTTCCGCAAGGCGCGCGAACTTCACCTTCTCATCGGGATCGCTGGCCATTTCGCCGATCAGCGCGAACAGGGCATCGGGCGCCGCGCCGAGCGCCTTCTCCTTCAGCAGCGTTTCGCGAACGGATTTTCCGTCCGCCATCGCATCGGCGGCAAGGCCGAGGCGCGCCATCACCGCATCGACGAGCGCGCCGTGATTGATCGGCATGAGACCGAAACTGTCGCCGGCGGCATAGTCGAGACCCTCGGGAAGCTGGAACTCGACATGCCAGGTCTCTTTGGCGGAGGCGCCCTTGTTGAGGCGACGGCGCGACAGGAACACCGCATCGACCGGATGCTCGCGCGAGCGGCCAGGGGCCGAGGCTGCAGGAGCGGCGGCTGCGACGGGAGCCGCAGCCTCGCCGTCCATCTCCGCCGCGAGCTTTTTCAGCATGCGCAGCGTATCCTTGCCGCCCGGCTGGCAGAGATTGAGGCGCTCTTCCTTCTTCGCAAAAATCGCCGCCGAATAGTCTTCGCAATTATAGCCGCACTGGCCGCAATCCTGCTGCGCCATCGCCGCCATCATGCGGCGGCGCAGCGGTCGTCCCGCCGCCATATCCATGCGCTCGGTGAGCGGGATCGTCGGATCGTGCCAGGGCGAGGCGCCGTCATCGCCATCGCCCGCAGGCATGAAAGCCGCCGACTGCTCGCTGGACAATGAGACCGGTGCGCCCTCCGGCGATAAAAGCGCGGCGAAGAAGCCGTTGAGCCAGGCGCGCTGCTCGGGAGAAAACGGCGCGTTTTCAGGAAGCAGCGGCGTGACGAAAGATGCGGGCTGAATGCTCATTCGGCGGCCTCGGCGGAAAAGAGCGAAACAAGCTGGGGAGTTTCGAAACGGCGCGTGAAGGCGGCAAAGCTCTCATCGGGCGCTGAACGGTTATCCATCCATCCCTTCAGCATGCGCTCGACAAGAAACGGCGCATCTTCGGCCTTTATGTTCTGGAAGATCTCGCGGCCGATGGCGCCGTCCGCGCCGAAGCCGCCACCGACGCAGACATTGTAGCCGTCGACCGTATCGCCCTCGTCGGAGACGGGGACACGCTGACCGATGAGACCGATATCGCCGATATAATGCTGGGCGCAGCTATGGTGGCATCCGGTCAGATGGATATTGACCGGCTGATCGACGGCGATACGCCCGTCGCAATGGGCCGCGATCTCCTCGGCGTTTCTCTTGGTCGGAGACGCCGCGAATTTGCAGCCTTCGCTTCCCGTGCAGGCGACAAGGCCCGCGCGCACAGCCGTCGCCGAAATGCCGAGGCCCAGCGCTTCCAGCGCGAGCTTCACCAGCTCGACATTCTCATCCTTGACGCCGGAGATCAGAAAATTCTGCCAGACGGTCAGACGGATATCGCCATCGCCGAGATCGCGGGAAATTTTCGCGATGCCGCGCATCTGCTCGACCGTCATCTTGCCGACCGGCAGAACGACGCCGATCCAGTTGAGGCCGTCCTGCTTCTGCTTGTGGACGCCGATATGCGCCTGCCGGTCCGACACCGGACGCACCGCGACGGCCTCCGTGGGCACGCGCGTCAGCTTCTCGCCGAGCTTGATCTCGACTTCGGCGAGGAATTTCTCGAAGCCGAAAGCATCGAGCACATATTTCAGCCGTGCTTTCTTGCGGTCGGTACGGTCGCCGTGATCGATGAAGACGCGGACGATGGCATCCGACACACGCGTTGCGTCTTCCGGCTTGACGACAACACCGGTATCGCGCGCCAGATCTTTGTGGCCGGTGATGCCGCCGAGCGCGAGGCGGAACCAGACGCCCGGCTCCGCGCCGAACCCGTCCTTCACCTCGACCGCCTGAAAGCCGATATCGTTCGTATCTTCCAGCGCCGCGATCAGGCCCGCGCCGTCATAGGCGACGTTGAACTTGCGCGGCAGGCCGTACATTTCACGCGTGTTGAGGATGTGATTGTGCCATTCGCTGGCATAGACACGCGTATCGATCAGTTCCTGCGGATCGATGCCGGCCGTCGGCGTGCCGGTGACATTGCGGATATTGTCGGCGCCGGAGCCTTTGCAGGTGAGGCCGAGCGCGACCAGCTTTTCGAGAACCTTTATCCCGTCCGTCGCCGGAACTTCGCGAATCTGCAGATTGGCGCGCGTCGTCACATGCGCATAAGGACCGCCATGCGCCTCGGCGATATCGGCAACGCCTGCGAACTGCCAATGCGTCATGACGCCGTTCGGAATGCGCAGGCGCACCATATAGCTGTCCTGCGTCGGACCGACGAAGAAGAGGCCGTGATAGCGCCAGCGCAGGACGTCCGGTCCTTTCGGATAGACGCCGTCCTTCGCCGCCTGTTTCATCCGCGCATAGGAATCGAGGCCGAGCTCCTCCCGCTTGGCGATCTCCGCGGCTTCAAGCTTTTTGCCCGCGGCTTCCGTCCGCGCCATGGCCTTGAGGCTCGCCGCATCGGGCCCTGTGGGCTCTGCGACAACCGAAGCCGCCGCACCGCCGCCGAAACCCGGCAGGCCGCGCGAGGCGCGCACCGCGCCAAGGCCGGAGACGAAGCCTTCGAGATAGCGCTTCTGTTCGGGGGAGAAATCGCCCGTCATGCCGCCTCGCACAAAGCTCGACCGAAGATCAGAATGTCGCGCAGCGCGGAGATGTCCGCACCGCTCTGGATGAGATCGAAGAAGAAGCCGCCATCCGACGCATCGCCGTAAAGCACCGCGCCGGCGAGCCTGTCATCGCGCAGGATCAAGCGGCGATAGGTCGAGCGGCCGGGATCGCGCAGCACGATGTCCTCGCAATCAGCGCCGCCCGAAAAATTGCCCGCCGAGAAGAGATCGATGCCGGACACTTTCAGGCGGGTCGCCGTCGCAACAGCGCGATACGCGCTCTTGTCGCCGGCCAGAACCTGACCGAGCACCGCCGCCATGTCGTAAAGCGGGGCAACAAGCCCATGGCACATGCCATTGTGCTCGACGCATTCGCCGACCGCGAAAATGTTCGGATCGCTCGTCTTCATCTGGTCGTCGACGATGACGCCGCGATTGACGGCAAGACCGGCGCTTTTGGCAAGATCCGCGTTCGGCCGGATGCCGACCGCCATCACCACAAGATCGGCGGCAAGCTCGCGTCCATCCTTGAGCTTCACGGCGTGCACGCGGCGTTCGCCAAGAAGAGCCTCGGTCTCCGCGCCGCACAGCACATCGATGTGGCGGCTTTCGATTTCGCGGCGCAACAGCCGCGAGGCTTCGCGGTCGAGCTGGCGCTCCATCAGATCGGCCATCAGATGGACGACGCTCACCTGCATGCCGCGCTGCTTCAGCCCGCAAGCCGCCTCAAGCCCGAGCAGCCCGCCGCCGATGACGACAGCGCGCTTTCCGTTCTTTGCGGCTTTCAGCATTTTCTCGACATCGCCCGCATCGCGGAACGTCGCGACGCCAGCAAGATCGGTCCCCGCTACCGGGAGCATGACAGGATTGGAGCCCGTCGCGAGAACGAGTTTGTCATAGGCGAAACTGCGGCCGTCATCCGTCACGAGAATGCGCGCATCCGCGTGAATACCGGAGACAGCCGTGCCGCTATAGAGCTCGACGCCGTTTTCCGCATACCAGGCACGGTCATGCGTAACGATGTCTTCGAAACTCTTCTCGCCCGCCAGAACCGGCGAGAGCATCAGACGGCTATAGGACGGGCGCGGCTCTGCCCCGAACACGGTGATGTCGTAGCGATCCTTTGCGCGTGCGAGAATTTCCTCGACGGCGCGGATGCCGGCCATTCCGTTTCCGACGACAAGAAGCCGCTCGCGTTTCATGCCCGCGCCTTTCCGGCCGGCGCAGCGTCTTCCGCAGCCCGGATCATAAAGCTTGCGAGAAATGTGTATGTTTCGGTCCAGGCTTCGCGGACTTCGGGGGTGAAGTCTTCGCCGAGCCCCTGCTCCAGCGTCCACAAGAGCGATGCGCCGACGGGCACATAATGCTCGGGCTCGACGCCATAGCCGGCGTGACGTACCGCGAGCGCCGAGACCGCCGGCGCGATCTCACCAATGTTCGACAGACCCGAGACGGCCGCCGCCAGCATCGCCATCAGTTTCCTCTTCTGTTCCGCGAGATCTTCGGGGAACAGCGGACGCAGTTCCGGCGCCGTTTCGAACAGGCGCGCATAAAACAGGTCGGCCGCGACCGGCGCGATCGGCTTCACTTTCGCAAAGCTGGTCTGAACGAGCGCGACGGTGCTGTCGTCCATCACGCGGCCTCGACGAAGCGGTGACGCTCGTAGAGGAATTTCAGCACCGCCGAGCGGCAGCGCAGATAGGTCGGATCGGTTACGAGTTCGAGGCGCTTTCTCGGCCGCGCCAGCGGCACGTCGAGAATCTCGCCGATCTTGGCCGACGGACCGTTCGTCATCATCACAATCTTGTCGGACAACAGAACCGCCTCGTCGACATCGTGGGTGATCATCATCACCGTATTGCCGAGCGTCGTGTGGATCTGCATGACGGAGTCCTGCAGATGGGCGCGCGTCAGAGCATCGAGTGCACCGAAGGGCTCATCGAGCAGCAGGACTTTCGGCTCCATAGCCAAAGCACGGGCAATGCCGACGCGCTGCTTCATGCCGCCTGAGATTTCAGATGGGCGCTTGTCCTTGGCATGCGCCATCTGAACGAGATCGAGATTGTGCATCACCCAGGCGTGGCGCTCGTCTTTCGATTTCGTCCGGCGGAACACTTTATCGACCGCCAGCGACACATTCTCGTAAACGGTGAGCCAGGGCAGCAGCGAATGGTTCTGGAAGACCACCGCGCGGTCCGGACCCGGATCGTTGACCTCCTTATTGTCGAGAAGGACGACGCCCGAGGTCGCATCGGTGAGACCGGCGATTATGTTCAGCAAAGTGGATTTGCCGCAGCCGGAATGACCGATGATCGAGACGTACTGGCCGCGCTCGACCTTCAGATCGATATCCTTCAGCACTTCGGTCGTCGCCGCGCCGCGCTTGAAGGTTTTGCCGACCTTTTCGACGGAGAGATAGGAATTGCCCATGCCGGTTCTCCTTAAGAGGTCGCAGTGCCGCGGGTGACGATGGAGGCGATCAGCGCGACACAGCGGTCCAAAAGGAAGCCGACAATGCCGACATAGACGAGCGCCACGATGATGTCGCTGATGAGCGAGGAGTTCCACGCATCCCAGATGAAGAAGCCGATGCCGACGCCGCCGATCAGCATTTCAGCCGCGACGATGGCGAGCCAGCTAAGGCCGATGCCGATCTTCAGACCCGTGAATATGTACGGCGCCGCTGCGGGTATCATGATCTTGAAGGCGTATTCGAGCGGATTGAGCCGCAGCACGCGCGCGACGTTCACATAGTCTTTCGGGATGTTGCGGATGCCGACAGCAGTATTGATGACGATCGGCCAGACGGCGGTGACGAAAATGACGAAAATCGCCGAAGGCTCACCGTTCTGGAACGCAGCAAGCGCCAGCGGCAGCCAGGCGAGCGGCGGCACGGTACGCAGCACCTGGAAAAGCGGATCGAGACCGCGCATCGCCCAGTCCGACTGGCCGATCAGCGTGCCAACCGCAATGCCGATGCCGGCGGCGAGCGCATAGCCCACCATGACGCGCTGCAGGCTGGCGAAGAGATGCCAGAACAGGCCCTTGTCGAGACCGCCGCGATCGTAGAACGGATCGGTGATCAGCTCCCACGTATCGGTGACGACGCGCGAGGGCGGCGGCAGGCTCGATGTCGCGCCGCTGGCGAGAACCTCCCACAAGCCAAGCAGAAGCAGGAGCGTGATCATCGGCGGCAAAACCCGCGCCGCAATCGAATTTGCGACCGGCAGAGCGCGCTGGATGAAGCCCGTGGTGGGTGACACCTTCTCCGGCAAAGCGAGAACTTTCGCTTTCGGCAGCGGGTGGACTTTTTCGGTATCGAGTGCTGGCAGGCTCATAAGCCTCTCCTTGTGTCCGCTCAGACGGCGGCGCGCTTGATGGTGAGGCTGGCGAGATAATCCGCCGGCTTTTCGGGATCGAAGACTTTTCCGTCGAAGAAGGTCTCGGGACCGCGCGAGGTCGATGTCGGGATATCCTTGACGCCGAGTTCGACCGCCGCCGATTTCCAGATGTCCTCGCGGTTCACCTTCTTGACCATCGCCTTGATGTCGGTGTCGGGCGCAAACTTGCCCCAGCGGACGTCCTCGGTGAGGAACCACGCATCGTGACTCTGGAACGGATAGGAGGCGTGATCGCGCCAGAACTTCATGAAGTGCGGCGAGTTCGGTTCGATACGGCCATTGCCGTAATCGTAATTGCCCTTGATGCGCTCGATGATGTCCTTTGTCGGAACGTTGAACCAGGCGCGCTTGCCGACGATTTCGGCCATCTCGTCCTTGTTCGCCATCTCGTCGCACCACATCTGCGCTTCCTGAATGGCCATGGTGATGGCCTTCGCGGAATTCGGATTGGCGTCGACCCAATCGGCGCGCATCGCAAAACTCTTTTCCGGATGCTTGTTCCAGATCTCGGCCGTATTGACGGCGGTATAGCCGATGCCCTGATGAATGAGCTGCTCGTTCCAGGGTTCGCCGACGCAGAACGCATCCATCGTGCCGACCTTCATGTTCGCGACCATTTGCGGCGGCGGAACGACGATGGTTTCGACATCCTTGTCGGGATCGATGCCGCCGGCGGCGAGCCAGTAGCGGATCCACAGATCGTGCGTGCCGCCCGGGAAGGTCATCGCGACCTTGGCCATCTGCCCGGCCGCCTTCTTCTTGGCAAAGGCTTCCTTGAGGGCGCCGGCATCAACGCCGACCTTCAGATCGGCATATTCCTTCGAAATCGAGATCGCCTGCGCATCAAGATTGAGGCGCGCCAATATGTACATCGGCAAAGGCTGATTGTTCTGCGTCACCTTGCCGGCGGAGATGAGGTACGGCATCGGCGTCAGGATGTGAGCGCCGTCAATGCCGGCGCCGGCCGAGCCGAGAACGAGATTGTCGCGCGTCGTGCCCCAGCTCGCCTGTTTGACGACTTCGACATCGGGCATGCCGTGCTTGGCGAAGAGTCCCTTTTCCTTGGCGATGACGAGAGCCGACGCATCGGTCAGCGCGATGAAGCCGAGCGTTGCTTTGGTGGTTTCAGGACCCGCGGCCTGTGCGATATGCGCGCCGAAGGGGAATGCCGTCTTGGCGGCGGCCAGAACCGCCGTGGTGGAAGCTGCGCCGAGGAAGCCGCGGCGCGAGACGCCCTTCGATCCGCCCTGGGATCCAATCTTCTTGCTCATTCCCGTCATTCCTTTCGAGGTGCCGAAAAACAAAAAGCCGCCGTCTGCCCGGCTCTTCGCCAGGCAAAATCAGCGGCTTCGCTTATTGGGGGCACCCGTCGTTGGGCGCTATTTGCTCGCCTCCCGCACAGGCGGCGCGCATTGGAATGCCTTCAAGCTTCGTGCCAACTGCCGTGGAAGTTGCGGAAGGCCCTCAGTTTCGAGGGATTCCCACGGCCTGGGGACCGGACCGGACCGAGGCTCAGACCCGGTTGATTGCCCAATTCATGGGCATGCCTGCAAAATGTGCGGTCATTTTACCGCCGCCAGATAAGCAGCGATATCAGAGGGATCGAAGGGGGGCCGGCATAGGCGCCGATCCCGTCGTCCAGCACCGGGCGCTGGGTCATGGACGCCAGCGCGGCGTCATAGGTCGCGGGTGAGAAGCAGGCATTCACCGCCTCGACCTGGGCTGTTTCGAAAGGAGCCTGCCCCCAGCGCACCATCTGGGCGTAGAGCCAGAGCGCCTGCCGCGCTTCGGGCCGCGCCAGCGTGGAATCGATCACGAGGTAGCGGGCGTTTTCGCGCACGCGCCCCGGCGGGTCGATCTTCAGGCGCCCTTGCAGCGCACGGACGATCAGATCCGGCGTGACATTCAGCCGGCCAGGCGCAGCGAGCATATGCGCAAGCTCGCCGCGGTTTTCGGGATTGGCGCACCAGGCCGTCGCGCGAATGACGGCGCGCGTCAGCGCGTTCAGCGCCGCGGCATTCTCCTCAGCCCACGCCGCCCGGACGCCGAGCACCTTTTCCGGGCAGGTCGCGAGAATGTCGGTACCGAGATGGGCGATACGCCCGATGCCGGCTTCGACGGCGACGCTGCCCCAGGGCGCACCGACGCAGAAGCCATGCACATGACCGCTGGTGAGGCTGTCGACCATGTAAGGCGGCGGCAGAACGACAAGCCGCACATCCTCATCCGGATCGATGCCGGACGCCGCCATCCAGAAGCGCAGAAGGTAATTGTGCGAGGAGAAGGGAAAGGTCATGCCGAAAGACAGCTTGTCTTCGCCCTTGGCCGTTCGCGCGGCGATCAGCTTCTTCAGCGCGGCGCCCGTGACTGCGGGATCGTCGAGATCGCCTTCCGCCAGCGCGCTCAGCGCAAAATAGGTGTCATTGCCAAGGAGAATTGAATTGCCGTTCTGACTGAGAACGACGGGCGCCAGCAGCGGCACTTTCGCGTAATCAAGCCCGAGGCTTTCGGCGATGGCGAGCGGCGCGAGAAGATGCGCGGCTTCGAAATGTCCGAGATTGAGCTTGTCGCGAATATTCGACCACGATACTTCGCGCACGAGTTCGAGATCGATGCCCTCGCCCGCGGCAAAACCGCGATCGGCCGTTGCGACCAGAACCGCGGCATCGACAAGCGGAATGAAACCGGCGCGCACCCTCATTTCAAAAGCTCGGAGGCTGTAATGACGGATTGCGCGATCTCGGCAACCTTCTTCTGCTCGTTCATCGCCTTCGAGCGCAGAAGGTTATAGGCGTCCTCTTCGCTGAGGCCGCGCGCCCGCATCAGAATGCCTTTGGCGCGGTCGATGATTTTGCGTTCGGCGAGCGAGGCCTTGGCGATGTCGAGTTCGCGGCGCAGATTGTCGAATTCTTGGAAGCGCGCCACGGCGACATCGAGGATCGGCTTGACGCGGTTTGCCGTCAGCCCATCGACGACATAAGCGCTGACGCCGGCGCTGACCGCCGCCTTCATGGCGTCGCTGTCGCTTTGATCGACGAACATCACAATGGGGCGCGGACGTTCGCGGCTTGCGACGCGCAGCTGCTCGATCGTATCGCGATCGGGCAGATCGAGATCGACGATCAGAACATCCGGTTCGGTTTGCCTCAAAAGATCAAGAAGATGGCCGGGAGCCGTCGCGACCTGGACGTCGAGATTCGGATCCTCACGCAGCGCCTTCTCGACGATTTCGGCCCGTTTCCGATCTTGGTCGACAACTAATACCCGCAGCACCTGACGCCCCTTGCTGTGCCCGTCCAACAGCAATTCGCGGGCCAAAAGCCATGGTTGTTTTCGTTAAGCTTACCCGCGGCGCGAGGCCTTAGCCTTATATCGCCGCCGCGCCAAGCACCCCCGCGAGCGCAGCCCCCAGCATCAGGCCGTCGAAAAGGGCCAGCCGCCCAGCGGAGGGACGCCCCTCATGGAGACCGATCGTCGCGGCGCCGAATCCGATGCCCCATCCGGCGCCGATCGACAGCATTCCGATGGAAATTGCCAAGGGTGAGCCGGACATGCCGGTCAGTGCAGCACCTGAGGCGGCGAAAGCGAGCGCCGGAACGGCCGCCCACTGCCAGCCGGTGCGCGCAACAAGCGGCGGCACGACTATCGCCGACGCGTACATGGCGAGAACATGCCAGGCGACGAGGCCGGTGGCGCCGCCAAGGCTTCCCGTGCAAGCGAGAAAGCTGAGCGGGCCCTTCTGCATCGCCGCGGCCATCATGAACCAGACCGCGCCGCCGATCAGAACCGGAAGAAGAAAAGAAGACCGCGTCTTGACCGTCTCGCGCGCGATCTGCACCGGCGGCTCGCGCAGGACGATCGCGAGCGCGAGCGCAAGCACCTGCACGCATGCGGCGGCAAGCGCGGTGCCGACGATAAAATAAGGTTCTGCGAGATTTTCGGCGACACGGCTGAGCCACGGCGCGATGAGCCCTGCCGCTGCGCCGGCGCCGAGCACAAAAGCAGACGAGGAAGGTTGACCGCCGATCACCGCCGCATGGCGATAGAACAAACCAAAGCCCTGGGCGCTGCCGAGCCAGAGCGCGCCAAGACACAGAATGGGAAACTGACGCGTGACGAGCGCGAAGGCAACGAGAAGCCCGCCGCCGATGCCAAGGCTTGCACCGAGCGCAAACGCCGCGCGCCGTCCGAACCGGTCGAGCAGGAGCGAAGCCGGAAAGGTCGCGAGGATCGCGCCGACAAACATCAGCGCCAGCGGCACCGCAGCGAAAATCTTACCCGGCGCAAGCTGCCAAGCCGCCACCGGCAGGATGGATGCCGTCAGCGACTGGGCCAGGGCGGACAGAGCAAAACCGGACGCAAGCTGCACCAGAGACGGACGCACACCCGCAACGACATCGGCATCCGGAAAACCGATGCAGAGACACGAGAGATATCCGGCGCGCGCGCTGCTCATGATGCGAGATCGTCGTCCTGCAGCACGCGCACGGCTGCGCCGTCGAGATCTTCATACTGGCCGGTGCGCAGCGACCAGAGAAACGCACAAAGCCCGGCAAGGCCGAGCGCCAGCGCGATGGGGATGAGGAAGACGAGAATGTTCATGGGGCCTCCGCGCTCCGTGGCACGAGAGAAGAAAGATCGTGCGCAGGTTCGGTTTCCGCCGCAGCCGGCGCGCGGGCGCGCAGCGCATTCAGCGTTACGAGGATCGAGGAGCCGGACATCGCTGCGGCGGCGACAAGCGGGGTTACATAACCCGCAAAAGCCAGCGGCACGGCGAACACATTGTAGACGACGGCAAGCCAGAGATTGCCCTTCATCAGCGCTCGCGCTTTGCGTGCCGTGCGCACCGATCCTGCGACCGGGGCAAGCTTTACACCGAGGAACACCGCATCCGCATGCGCCTGCGCAAGATCGGCGGCGCTGATCGGCGACAGCGATACATAAGCTGCGGCAAGCGCCGGCGCGTCGTTGATCCCATCGCCCACCATCAGCACACGGCGGCCCGCGGCTTTCAGCTCTTCCAGCCGCGCGATCTTCTGCGCCGGATGTGTGGAGGCCGCCCAGCTTTCAACGCCGAGCGCCACCGCGACCGGAGCAACAGCCTCCGGCCGATCGCCGGAGAGAATATGAACGCCAAGGCCGAGCCGTTTCAGTTCGCCGACAACGGCTATCGCATCGGGCCTGAGGACTTGGGCGATCTCAAAAATCGCGGTCTTCGCGCCGTAGCGGAAAGCGGTGATGGAACGGGACGAGGACGGCGGCTCGACACCGCAGAAAGCCGGGCTGCCGAGCTTTGCTTCTACGCCGTCGACAATGGCGCTGACGCCGAGCCCGGACTGTTCGGATACATGATCATAGGGAATGCGCGCACGCGCTTCAGCCGCAACTGCCGAGGCCATAGGATGGCGGCTGGACAGCGCAAGGCGCGCGGCGATCTCAAGAAGCTCTTGATCGACGGACGCGGCGTTGATCACGCGCGCGTCCGGCAAAGTCAGCGTGCCTGTCTTGTCGAAGACGACGGTGTCGATTTCGGCAAGACGTTCGAGCGCATCGCTCGTGTTGAGGAACACACCCTGTTTGAACAGAGCGCCGGAGGACACGACCTGCACGGTCGGAATTGCGAGTGCAAGCGCGCACGGGCAGGTGATGATGAGAACCGCAATCGCGGTAATCGCCGCGTCGTGGAAACTCGCGCCGGTCAGAAGCCAAAAGACAAGCGTCAGTGCGGCGGCGGTGTGAACCACCGGCGCATAAAGGCTCGCGGCGCGGTCGGCGAGCTTCACATAGTTCGAGCGCGCGGTTGAGGCGGTTTCCAGAAGCCGCTCGATCTCGTCGAGCAGCGTCTTGCCGTTCGCCGCTTTCACAAGAACGCGCAGCACCGAGGTGCGGTTGATCGTACCGGAGTAGATCCTCTCGCCCGGGCCGATGACGCGCAGCGCCGTTTCGCCGGTGATCAGGCTTTCGTCGATCTCGGTCTGTCCGACGAGAACCTCGCCATCGGCGGGCACGCGTTCGCCCGGCAGAACGACGACGATATCTCCGCCCGCAAGCGCCGAGACCGGCACAAGAACCTGCTCGCCTTCCGGCGTCAGCCGATTGGCGGTTTCGGCCTTGAGCGCCGCAAGGTTCGAGGCCACGGCGCGCGTCTTGCGCCGCATGGCATGATCGAGATAGCGGCCGCAGAGCAGGAAGAAGAGCAGCATGACCGCCGAGTCGAAATAGACAAGCTCGGCATGGTTCAGGGTCTCGACGACCGACATCCCGAGCGCGAGGCATACGCCGATCGAGATCGGCACATCCATGTTCAGGCGCCCGCCGCGGATCGCCGCAATGGCGCTGCGGAAGAAGGGCTGTCCGGCATAGGCCGCCGCCGGAAGCGCGATAAGCCCCGAGAGCCAATGGAAGAAATCGCGCGTTTCCGGCGTGATGTCGGTGACATTGCCCGACCAGACGGAAACGGCCAGCAGCATGACATTCATCGCCGCAAAGCCCGCAACGGCAAGGCAGCGCAGCAACCATTTCGACTGCTGATCTTCCAGCGCCTCGGCAAGGCGCGGCGCAAAGGGATGCGCACGATAGCCGCGGGCAGCGAGGCGTTCGATCACCTCGCCCGGGTTGAACTGATCGCCGTTCCATTCGACGGCGAGACGGTGGTTCGAATAATTGAGGCGGGCGCGCGTGAGGCCGCGCATATCCGCAACGGAGCTTTCGATATCGCCGATGCAGGGCGCGCAGGTTACGCCCTCGACGGCGAATTCAGCCCGCCTTGAGCCGTCCTCGCCTGTGACGACGAGATTGGAAAGATCGAGGGAAGCGGCAGTCATGGGATCACCACACGCGATGACGAACGGAAGGCATGCGCGTCATCTTTCAGAATATCGACTTCGAGCGTCCACTGTCCGGCGGGCACATCGGATGCCGCGATATAGATTCCGTTACCGCCTGGCCTTGCCGCAAGCGCGATGTCGCGCCGTGCATCTGCCGGATGATGCAGTTCGACCGCAACGTCGAGACCGTTGATTTCATGCCCTGCTGCATCGCGGACGGCGACGCTGATATTCACCGCGCCGTTTGCCGCGCGATCGACCGCTCCCTCGACTTTCCAGCCGAGAGCGTCCTGGGCATGAGCGGCGCGCGTATCGGCGCCGAAAGCGAGGCCGGCTTTATAGGCGCTGGCGACCTCGACCCCGCCAAAGGTCGAGACGGCAAGCCGCGCCATGGTGAAGTTGACGGCAATGACAACGCCGAAGAATCCGAGCAGCGCGAACAGCACGAAGCGGCCGGTGATCTCGTATTCTTTCGAGCGGTTGTCATTGTGCGGCTGAAGCAGGGTCGGCATGTCAGGGCCCCTTGAAATAGTCATAGGCGATGGCCGCCTCACCGCCCGAAACGGGCGTTGCGACGATGCCGATGCGGATACTGGCCTGCGGCGGAAGTTCGTCGCGATAGGTCACGAGCAGCCGCACTTCCTGCGTCTGATCGGGCCGCACCATCACAACCGGCCGGCCGCTTTCCGTTTCGGCGATACCGACGGCTTCGATTTCGGCGCCGTTGAGACCGGTCACCGAAAGCGCAAAACGCGCTTCCGTGCCGAGCTTGTTGAGGAGACGCAGCGTATAGCCGTTGCGGATCGTGCCGTCGGACAGGCGGATATAGACGGGGTTTCGGTCGTGCAGCACGCTGATGCCTGAGACTTCGCGCGTGCCGAGCGCAAACGCCATGATCCCCGCAACAAACAGAATGAGCCCGGCATAAAGGATCGTGCGCGGCCGCACGATACGGCGCACTTCCTTCTCGCCCGCAAGGCGGCGGCGGATATTGGCGTCGTTGTCATAAGCGATGAGGCCTGTCGGACGGTTGAGCTTCGTCATAACGGAATCGCAGGCATCGACGCACAGGCCGCAATTGACGCAGGCGAGCTGATTGCCGTCGCGGATATCGACGCCTGTCGGACAGGCGTGCAGGCACTGGAAGCAGTCGACGCAATCGCCCGCCGGAAGTCCGGCAAGACGCAGCGCTTCGTTCTTCTTGTAGTGGCCGCGCGGCTCGCCGCGGTCATAGCGATAGGTGACGGTGAGCGCGTCCTCGTCCGTCAGCGCCGCCTGGATGCGCGGCCATGGGCACATATAGGTGCAGACCTGCTCACGCATATGCCCGGCAAGCGTATAGGTCGTCGCCGTCAGGATGCCGATCCAGATCCACGCCATCGGCGGCGCGGTCAAAGTCGCAAGCTGGTGCACCAAAGTCGGCGCATCGGCGAAATAGAGAACCCAGGCGCCGCCGGTCCACCAGGCAATCGCCAGCCAGATCGTATGCTTGACGCTGCGGCGGATGAGCTTCGCAACGCTCCACGGCGCGTTCTCGAGCCGGATGCGCGAACGACGATCGCCTTCGACAAAGCGCTCGACGGCGAGAAACAGATCGGTCCAAACAGTCTGCGGGCAGAGATAGCCGCACCAGACGCGGCCGCCGACCGCGTTCATCAGAAACAGTGCGAGCGCCGCCAGAATGAGAAGGCCGGTGATGTAATAGACTTCCTGCGGCCAGATCTCGATGAAGAAGAAGTAGAAGCGCTGATGCGCGAAATCGACAAGCACCGCCTGGCCCGGCGCGTCCGGGCCGCGATCCCAGCGCACGAAGGGCAGGAAATAATAGATGCCGAGCGTTACGATCAGAAGGGCGGTCTTGATGCGCCGGAACTTGCCATGCACCGCATTCGGGAAAATCTTCTGGCGGCCGGCATAAAGCGGCCCCTCGTCATTGTCGTGCGACGCCGGACGATCCTTCGCGTGATTGATGACAAGGCTGATCATTCCGACACCGCATAACTCCGAGAAACCGCCCTTCCCCCGGCGGTTCTATTCGCCTCCGCCCAAAGTATGCACGTAGACCGCAAGCGACTTGATGGTCGCCTCGTCGAGGCGTCCCTGCCAGTTCGGCATCACGCCGCCGCGGCCGTTCCAGACGCTCTGAAACACATCTTCGCGGCTCGATCCGTAGAGCCAGATGACATCGGTGAGGTTCGGCGCGCCCGTGTCACGCTTGCCTTTTCCGTCGTCGCCATGACACGAGGCGCAATTCTGCTTGAAGATCGCCGCACCCGCGGGAAGGTCGCTCCCTGCCCGAACCTCGAGACCCGAGAGCGAGCGCACATAATCGACCACAAGATCGACCTGCGGCCGCTGCAGCATGCCGGTCCGGCCAAAAGGCAGCATCACGCCGGAATGGGCTTTCTGATCGGCGGAGCGCACGCCATGGCGGATCGTCGTTGCGATCTGATCGAGTGTCCCGCCCCACAGCCAGTCGTCGTCGTTGAGATTGGGATAGCCGACCGCACCGGAGGCGCCCGAACCGTGACAGGTCGCGCAGTTCGTCGCGAAGGCCGCCTTTCCCTGCGCACGCGCATAGGACAGGAGATCGGGCGTATTTTCGATCTCGGACAGGCCGGCGCTGATGATTTTCTTTCCGGTCTCCCCGCGGATCGCATGGAGTTCGGCAATGCTGTCTTCGACGGCCGTGCGCGTCATCCAGCCGGAAACACCGGTGGTATAGCTCGTCACGAGCGGCCAGGCCGGATAAAAAATCCAGTAGCCGACCGCCCAGACGATCGTTGCGTAAAGCGTCCACAGCCACCAGCGCGGCAGCGGCGTGTTCAGTTCGCGGATGCCGTCCCATTCATGGCCAGTCGTTTCACGGCCGGTGACCTGATCGACGCCGGGCTTGTCATCGTGAGCCATGGTCACTCGTCCTCATCCAGCGGCATGCGCGCCGCGCGATCGAACTTCTTCTTGTTGCGCGGCGCGAGCGCATACATGACGACGCCGAGAAAGCCGACGACGAACAGCACGAGACCCCAAGTCTGCGCAAACTCGGCAAGCGAGGTGTAGATGTCGCTCATCTGATGTTCGCCTTGTTGTCGTAGAGTTTGAAATCGACCAGCGTGCCGAGCATCTGCAAATAGGCGATAAGCGCATCGGCTTCGGTGAGGCGTGACGGGTCGCCGTCGAAATCACGCGCCTGCGCCTTCGGATAGCGCGCAAGAAGCGCATCCTGATCGTCGCCGTCGGTCGTTGCCTGGGTACGCAGATCGGCGATCGCCTTCTCGATCATCTCCGGCGTATAGGGCACGCCGAGCGCGGCCTGCACACGCATGTCCTGCGCAATTTCTTGAGCTTCCAGAGGACTTTTCCCGAGCTGCGGATAGGACGGCATGATGCTTTCGGGCACCGCGCGGCGCGGATCGTCGAGATGCTCTTTGTGCCAGGCGTCGGAATATCTGCCGCCGAGGCGCGCAAGGTCGGGCCCTGTGCGTTTCGAGCCCCATTGAAAGGGCCGGTCGTACATGCTCTCGGCCGCGAGCGAATAATGGCCGTAGCGTTCGACTTCATCGCGCAGCGGACGGATTTGCTGCGAATGGCAATTGTAGCAGCCCTCGCGGACATAGATGTTGCGTCCGGCAAGTTCGAGCGGCGAATAGGGCCGCATGCCGTCTACTGTCTCGATGGTGCTCTTCAGATAAAAGAGAGGCGCAATCTCCACGAGGCCGCCGATCGAGATCACGATCAGGACGCCGATCAGGAGGATCGCCGAATTCGTCTCGAAGATTTTGTGTCTGTTCCAGATCGACATCGTGTGTCCACTATTCCGCAGGCGCGAGAGCGCGCATGTCCGAGACCTGTTCCGGCTCGGCGCCCTTCACCGTCATCCAGATGTTGAAGGCCATGATCGCAGCGCCTGCGAGGAACAGGACACCGCCGAGCGCGCGGATGACGTAGAAGATGTGCATCGCCTCGACCGACTCGACGAACGAGTATTCGAGGAAGCCGAGCGAGGTGTAGGCACGCCACATCAGGCCCTGAAGGATGCCGGCGACCCACATCGAGGTGATGTAGAGAACAATGCCGAGCGTCGAAATCCAGAAGTGCCAATTGACGAGCTTCAGCGAATAGACTTCACGCCGGTTCCACAGCCATGGGACAAGGCAATAGATCGCGCCGAAGGAAATATAGGCGACCCAGCCGAGCGCGCCGGAATGCACATGGCCGATCGTCCAGTCCGTGTAATGGCTGAGCGAATTGACCGCCTTCAGCGACATTAACGGGCCTTCAAACGTCGACATGCCGTAGAAGGCGACAGCGACGACCATCATGCGCAGAACGGGGTCGGTGCGCAGCTTGTCCCAGGCGCCGGACAGCGTCATCAGTCCGTTGATCATGCCGCCCCAGGACGGCATCCACAGCATGATCGAGAAGGTCGCGCCGAGCGTCTGCGCCCAGTCCGGCAGCGCCGTGTAGTGCAGATGATGCGGACCCGCCCAGATATAGAGGAAGATCAGCGCCCAGAAATGGATGATCGACAGGCGATAGGAATAGACCGGACGGTCGGCGCGCTTGGGGATGAAGTAGTACATCAGCGCAAGGAAGCCGGCAGTCAGGAAGAAGCCGACCGCGTTGTGCCCGTACCACCACTGCACCATGGCATCCTGCACGCCCGACCAGACGATGTAGGATTTCGGCGACAGCACGGAGACCGGAATCGCTGCATTGTTCACGAGATGCAGAACCGCAATCGTGACGATGAAGCCGAGATAGAACCAATTCGCCACATAGATGTGCGGCTCTTTGCGCTTGGCGAGCGTCGCGACGAAGACGCCGAAATAGGTGACCCAGACGGCCGTCAGAAACAGATCGGCATACCATTCCGGCTCGGCATATTCCTTCCCCTGCGTAATGCCGAGGAGGTAGCCCGTCGCTGCAATGACGATGAAGAGCTGATAGCCGAGCACGACGAACCACGGCGCGATATCGCCGGCAAGGCGCGCGCGGCATGTGCGCTGCACGACATAGAAGCTCGTCGCCAGAAGGACATTGCCGCCGAAGGCGAAAATCACGGCCGATGTGTGCAGCGGCCGCAAGCGCCCGAACGCGGTTTCCGCAAGGCCGAGATTGAGCACGGGAAAGGCGAGCTGAAAGGCGATGATGACGCCGACGGCGAAACCGGCAATGCCCCAGAAGACGGCGGCGATCGTCGCAAACTTTACCGGCGCCATATTGTAATTGGGCTTGCCGCCGATTTCCTGTGGCGGCGGCGCAGCCGGGCGCGCCTGATAGCGGTTGACGATATGAAGGCTGGCCGCCAGCGATGCCGCCGAAAACAGATAGGCGTGAAATGCATAGGCCGAAGACCATGCCAGGCCGCCGACGATAAAGGTGAACAGGGCAAAAAGTGCGAAGAACGCCGCGAGCAGGAACTCAGGCGTCGTCATTTGCTTTTCCGGCAGAGTGGCGCTGGTCATCAGGGGCCTTGCTGACGTGACCGCCGGCTGTTCCGGCGTCTTTCGAACGCTTCCAGATATCGCTGTCAGCGCCCGGATTTGCCTTGATCTCGATCAAGTGGAAGAGCGACCGGACGTTTTGGCACAGGCCCTTATTCGCGCTCACGGCCCGTGAGCGGCAATACATTTAAGCTCTAGGGAAAAGCCCTTACGGGCGGAAAGCTCGCTTCTACGCCGTCAGAAACCCGGCGACGAGCGCCAGGCGCACGAGCTCCGCAAGGCTGCGGGAGCCGGTTTTCGACATCACATTAGCGCGGTGGATTTCGACGGTCCGGACGCTGATTCCAAGCTCATGCGCCACAATCTTGTTGGGATTGCCGCGCACGAGGCTCAGCATCACCTCATGCTCGCGGGGGGACAGCGCCTCAAGGCGCCGCAGAACATCTGCCCTCTGTTCGCCGTCAACGCCGCGCGGCGCCGGGCCCCGCAGCGCAAAATTGATAGCCGTCATCAGCCGCTCATTGTCGAACGGCTTTTCAATAAAATCCGCTGCACCGCGCCGCATGGCATCGACCGCAAGAGGTATATCGCCGTGCCCGGTGATCACGATCACCGCAAGATCCGGCCGCTTCTCCTTGGCGCGTTCCAGAAGCTCAAGCCCCGACATTTGCGGCATGCGCACATCGGCGATGAGGCATTTGCAGATGTTCAGGTCGATCGATTCAAGGAATTTCGGTCCGGACTCGAACAGCATGGTTTTGAAACCCGCCATATCGAGCATGAAGCCGAGCGATTTGCGCGCAGCAAGATCGTCGTCGACGATGCACACCAGCCCCTTATCCATCGCTATTCTCCTCTGCGATCGGCAGCGTGAACCGGAAAACCGTTCCGCCGCCAGGATTGTCCTCAGCCCAGATCTGACCGCTATGCGCCTCGATGATCGTGCGCGACACGGAGAGGCCTACCCCGAGGCCGTCCTCTTTCGTCGTTACGAAAGGCTGGAACAGTTGCGCCTTCACATCCGCTGAAAGTCCCGTGCCGGTATCGGCCACAGCGACCGTTGCCGTCTTCTTGTCTTTTAGTTCCGTTGACAGAACGAGTTCTCGGCGCGGCGCATCGATCATGGATTCGATGGCGTTGCGGGTCAGATTGAGGATGACCTGCTGAATCTGGACTTTGTCGACGAGAACAGGGCCGATCGCTGCATCGAGGTTGAGTTTGACGCGAAGATCCATGGCCTTTGCGCCGACAAGCGCGAGCGCGCTTGCTTCTTCGACAAGGCGGCCAAGATGCGTGGCTTCGCGATCCGTCTCGCCGCGGGCCACAAAATTGCGCATGCGGCGAATGATTTCGCCGGCGCGCACCGCCTGATCCGCCGCGCTTTGCAGCGGCTCGCGCAGAACGCCCGCCGTTTCGTCGCTGCACTGATCGAGAAAGAACAGCGCCCCGGTCTGATAATTGGCGATCGCCGAAAGAGGCTGGTTCAGTTCGTGCGCCAAAGTCGATGCCATTTCGCCCATGGCGCTGAGGCGCGAGATATGAATGATCTCGCTCTGCAGCTCCTGCAGACGCGTTTCGGTCTGACGGCGTTCGGTGAGATCGCGCACAAATCCGGTGAAGAATCGCTGATCCTGCGACCGCATCTCGCCGACCGAGAGCTCCATCGGAAATGTCGTTCCGTCCTTGCGCAGACCGGTAACGATCCGTCCCTTACCGATGATTCTCGCGTCGCCGGTGGCGAGATAGCGGTTCACGTAGTTATCGTGATTCTCCCGGTACGGGCCCGGCATAAGCATGCTGACATTCTGCCCGATCACTTCGTCGGCATAGTGCTGAAACAGACGTTCTGCGGCGCTTGAGAACGACTGGATGATGCCGCGTTCGTTGATAACGACCATCGCATCCGGGACAGTATCGAGAATGGATTTGAGATGCGCTTCGCGATTGCGCAGCGTGTTGGTGATCACAGCCGATGAGATCACTTCGCGGCGCACGCGCCCACCAATGATGCCGATGGCAACGCCGTTGATGACAAAAAGCGCGTTGAACAGAAAGTCGGTGCTTTTCACACCGTCGTACTGGGCCGCGATGAAGCCGAGCGAGGCGCCGAGTACTGTTGCAAGCAAAGCCGGCCCCGCGCCGAAGAAGGCGCCGATGATCACCGCGGGCAGGAAGAACTGATAACCGGCGATCGTGCCGGCCACCGGAGAGAAACTTTCGCGGACGAGATAGCCGATGGCGCAGGCAACAACGGCGACGGCATAGCCGAACCACCAGGCATCGCCGATAGACGCACGCGAAGGGCCCGACGTCATCGCCATGAAGCGGCCCCCGGCACTGCTTCAGGCCTCGCCCAATAGGTAATTACCCTGATTTCCGGCCTCCCAACCCTAACGTACTCTAAACTAGACATAATTCCCCTTAAGCGGATGCTGTCCAGTGTGTGCGCGTTTGTTTTCTTTCGCGGTCCAGGATTGGCGCCCTCTCTCTCGCAGGGGTTGAGTGTAATATGGCCCGGATTCTTGTTCTACTGGGTCACCCCGACACCAGAACTCCGCATCTGTGCAATGCGCTCGCCGACGCCTACATCGCCGGCGCCGAGGAACGCGGCCATCAGATTCGGCGCATCGATCTGAGCCGTTTGAATTTTCCGCTTCTCCGATCGCAGAAGGACTGGTTCGAAAATTCAGGCAATATTGATATCGAAAGCGCGCAGGAACATCTGCGCTGGGCCGAACACATTTTTATTACCTACCCGCTCTGGCTCGGCGGTATGCCCGCCATGCTGAAGGGATTTTTCGAGCAGGTGATGCGGCCGGGCTTTGCGCTGGATGGCGGAAACGGTCAGGCCTACAGCCCGCTGCTCGGCGGACGCAGCGCCCGGGTCGTTGTCACCATGGGCATGCCCGCTTTCGTCTATAGGTGGTATTTCCGGGCGCACAGCCTTAAGGCGCTAGAACGCAACATTCTGCGTTTCGTCGGCATAAGGCCGGTCCGCTCGACCGTTATTGGCCGGACCGAATCCCTGACCGTGCCGGCGCGCGGCAAATGGCTCGACACCATGCACCGCCTCGGCCAGGCGGCCGTTTAGCCTTTTCCCCAGTTCTTGACTCTTTAACGCCTCGCGAGTGTTATAAGAACAAAACAGGAACACATGAAATGCCGCCGCCGAATGTCCGAACCATTGCCGATCTGCGGCAGGCCCTCGCCGCCCTCGGCGCGCAGGATCAGACTTTTGCGGCGGCAGGCTCACGACTGACCTTCGGCGCGAAGGAACTCGACGCCGCACTCGATGGCGGATTGCCGGTCGCGGCCCTTCATGAGGTCTATGCGGCGAAAGAGGGCGACGGGCCCGCGGCTTCGGCCTTTGCACTCGCTTTAATGCTGCGGGCCGCGCCGCAGAAAAACATCGTCTGGGTCCGTCAGGATATGGCGGCGCGCGAGCTCGGCGAACTCTACCCGCCCGGCCTTGCCGAATTCGGCGCCGATCCGCGTTCCATTGTGTCCGTACAGGTGAAGGATGCCATGGCAGCATTGCGCGCCGGCAATGAAGCGCTGCGCTGTCCGGCGCTCGGCGCGGTCGCCATCGAGCTCTGGGGCCCGGCCAAAGCCGTCGATCTGACCGCCACGCGACGGCTGGTAAGAGCCGTCGAGAAAACAGGAACGATGGCGCTCCTGATCCGTCTTGCCGCCGAGCCCATGCCGAGCGCGGCGCTGAGCCGCTGGAGCGTGCGCACATCTTCATCCGCAGCCCTGACTGCCGACGCGCCGGGCATCAGCCGTTTCGACGTCGATTTACTGCGCCACCGGGCCGGGTTTCCGCCCATGAGTTTTTGTATGGAGTGGGACCATGACCGATCTTCTTTCCGGACAGCTTTCCAGGCACCGGCGCTATCTCGCTCTATGGCTGCCATGGCTCCCGACCGATCGGCTGCACCGGATCAAACGCCGCTCCGGAGAGCCGGCTGAAAAACCTCTGATCGTTCTGGCGCGGGTGAAAAGCGCGCTGCGCATCGCCCATGCCGACAGGAAAGCGCACGCGCTCGGTCTTTCTCCGGGCCTTACTCTGGCCGATGCGCGGGCGCGCGTGCCCGATCTCGACCTCGCGGATGAGGATGCAGCCGCCGATGCTGCGCTGCTCGACCATATCGCCGACTGGTGCGACCGTTACACACCGCTGGTCGGCATGGATGGCGATGACGGCATCATGCTGGATATTACCGGCTGCACGCATTTGTTCGGCGGCGAGGCGGCGCTCAACGCCGATCTTGTGACGCGCCTCATGCGCATGGGGTTTTCCGTGCGCAGCGCGATTGCCGGAACGCCAGACTGCGCGCGCGCCGTCGCACGCTATGGGGAAGGCGGCGTTGTAGCGGCGGGGTGCGAAGCTGCGCGCGTTGCGCCTCTGCCGGTCGCAGCGCTCGGCGTTTCCGGAGACACGGTCACCGCTTTGGCGCGCGCCGGACTGCGCCGCATCAAAGATCTCGCGAACCGCCCCCGAGCGCCGCTCGCCGCGCGCTTCGGCCAGGACCTGCTGGATCGTCTTTCGCGTACACTCGGCGAAATCGACCATCCGCTGTCGCCGCGCCGGCCTTTGCCCGAGCTTGCCGCCGAACGGCGCTTCGCCGAACCCATCGGCCGCGCCGAAGACATGATCGCCGCACTCGGTGAACTCGCGCAAAATCTTGCCGAATGTCTCGAAGCGCGCGGCCATGGCGGGCGGCGTTTCGAGGCGAGTTTCTTTCGTACCGACGGCGCGGTGCGGCGCATAGCAGTTCTTGCCGGAAAGCCGCTGCGCGATGCGAAAACGCTGGCGAAACTCTTCGACGAAAAGCTAGACGCCCTCGCAGACCCCGTCGATCCCGGCTTCGGCTTCGACATGATCAGGCTCGATGCCCTCGCCAGCGAAGCCGCACACCATGTGCAGACCGGGCTCGACGGCAAGGAAAATGAAACCGAAGAGATCGCCGAGCTGATCGACCGTCTCGGGGCCCGGTTTGGCGCGGCGAGCATCCGCCGCTTCGTGCCGCAGGACAGCCATATCCCCGAACGCGCTGCGCTGAGCGTTGCGGCCATCTCGGACAAAGCCGGTTCCGGCGCATGGGCGCAGCGCGAGGAAGGATCGCCGCCGATGCGGCCTTTGCGTCTCTTCGATCCGCCCGAAGCCGTCGATGAAACCTTGTCGGAAGTTCCGGACGGTCCGCCGATTCGCTTCCGCTGGCGGCGCGTTGTGCGCGAAGTTGCGCGCGCCGAAGGCCCCGAGCGCATCGCGCCCGAATGGTGGAAGCGCGACGATAAAAGCCTGACACGGGATTATTTCCGCGTTGAAGACCGCGAGGGCCATCGCTACTGGCTCTACCGTGAAGGCATGTATGGGCAGGACGCGCCGCGCTGGTTCATGCACGGGCTGTTCGCATGATCTATGCCGAAGCCGTCGCCGCCTCGAATTTCTCGTTTTTGCGCGGCGCCTCTCACCCCGCCGATATGGTCAAGCGCGCCGCCGAACTCGGACTTAACGGTATCGGCATTGCCGACCGCAACACGGTGGCCGGCGCCGTCCGCGCCTATGTGCCGATCAAGGACGCGCAGGACGAATATGCACAGCAGAATAACGGCGCGGCCCTTCCCTTCACTTTAATGATCGGGGCGCGGCTCGTTTTCGCGGACGGCACGCCCGATATCGTCGCCTATCCCGAGAACCGCGACGGCTGGGCACGCCTCTGCCGTCTGCTGACGCAAGGAAATCTCCGCGCCGAGAAGAGCCAATGCCGATTGCGTTTCGAAGACCTCATCGGCGACACGCGAAAACTTCTTCTGGTCCTGATGCCACCGAAGAGGCTGGAAGAGACGGACCCCGTTCTGGCGCAGCTTGCGGACGCCGCACGCGGCTCGCTCTGGCTCGGCGCCACCATGCATCGCCAGGGAACCGACCGGCGGCGGCTGTTCCTTCTCAAGGATATGGCGCGCAAACATCGCGTGCCGCTAATCGCGACCAATGATGCGCTGTACGATGCGCCGGAGCAACGGCCTTTGCAGGATGTCATCACCTGCATTCGCGAAGGGCTGAAGATCGAAAGCGCCGGGCGCATTCTCGAAGCCAATGCAGAGAGGCATCTGAAAGACCCGCGCGAGATGGCGCGCCTGTTCCGCGATGCACCGGAGGCGATCGAGGAAACTCAGCATCTGTTCGGCCGCTGCAATTTCTCACTTGGAGAATTAAAACCGGATTATCCCGACGAGCCGGTACCGCCCGGCAAGACGGCGCAGACCCATCTGGAAGATCTCTGCTGGCGCAGAGCCGCCATCCGCTATCCCGCCGGCATTCCGAAAAAGGTGGAAGACCTTCTGCAACAGGAGCTCGGCTTCATCGCGGCCTCCGATTATGCGCGCTATTTTCTGACGATCCACGACATCGTCCGTTTTGCCGACGACAAGGGCATTCTCTGCCAGGGCCGCGGCTCGGCGGCCAATTCCGTCGTCTGCTTCATTCTCGGCATCACCAATGTCGACCCGGAAGAGATCGATGTTCTCTTTGCGCGCTTTCTCTCCAAGGAACGCGAGGAGCCGCCGGATATCGACGTCGATTTCGAACATGAGCGACGCGAAGAGGTGATCCAGTATGTCTATGAGCGCTATGGCCGCCACCGCGCCGGCATCGCCGCGACCGTCATCACCTATCGTCCCCGCAGCGCCATTCGCGAAACCGGCAAGGTGCTCGGCCTGACCGAAGATGTGACGTCTGCTTTGGCCTCGACGGTGTGGGGAAGCTGGGGCGAGGATTTGCCGGAAGGCCATGTGCGGCAGGCGGGGCTTGCGCCGTCAAATCCCGAAATCGCCCGCGCCGTCGATTTCGCTAATCGGCTCATAGGCTTTCCGCGGCATCTGTCGCAGCATGTCGGCGGTTTCGTGCTGACGCGCGGGCGGCTCGATGAAACCGTGCCCATCGGCAATGCGGCGATGGACGACCGCACCTTTATCGAATGGGACCGCGACGACATCGCCGTGCTCGGCCTGATGAAGGTCGATGTGCTCGCGCTCGGCATGCTGACCTGCCTGAAGAAATCGCTCGACATGCTGCTTGCGCATAAAGGCATGGAGCACAGCCTCTCCTCGATCGAGGGCGGAGATGAAGCCGTCTATGCGATGTTGCAGAAAGGCGATTCCATCGGCGTGTTTCAGGTCGAGAGCCGAGCGCAGATCAACATGCTGCCGCGTCTGAAGCCGAAGAAGTTCTACGATCTCGTCATTCAGGTTGCCATCGTCCGCCCCGGCCCGATCCAGGGCGATATGGTGCACCCGTATTTGAGGCGCCGCGCAGAGAAAGAAACCGTCGAGTATCCGTCTCCCGGGCCCGGCTACAATCAGAACGAACTCAGAGATGTTTTAGGCAAGACGCTCGGTGTGCCGCTCTTTCAGGAACAGGCGATGCGGCTTGCTATCGTCGCCGCGGACTTCACGCCGGAAGAGGCCAACGGATTGCGCCGCGCCATGGCGACCTTCCGCCATGTCGGCACCATCCACTCTTTCGAACACAAAATGATCGAAGGCATGGTGCGGCGCGGCTATGAGCGCGATTTCGCCGAGCGCTGCTTCAAACAGATCGAAGGCTTCGGCTCATATGGTTTCCCGGAAAGCCATGCCGCCGCCTTCGCTCATCTGGTCTACATCTCGTCCTGGATCAAATGCCATCATCCGGATGTGTTCGCAGCGGCGCTTTTGAACTCGCAGCCCATGGGCTTTTACGCCCCGGCGCAGATCGTCCGCGATGCGCGCGAACACGGCGTCGAAGTGCGCACCGCCGACATCAATCACAGCTTCTGGGACAACACGCTCGAAGCGGTCAGCGATGAACCCAATCATATTCATGCCCTCCGCATCGGGCTCCGGCAGATCGACGGCTTCCGCGAGGAATGGTCATTGAAACTCGCAAAGCTCCGCGGCACGGGCTTTTCCGACATCGAAACGCTCGCCCGCCGCACAAGTCTTCCTCGCAGGGCTCTCGAGCTTCTCGCCGATGCGGACGCCTGCCGCTCCATCGGCATGGACCGCAGAGAAGCCTTATGGGCGGTGCGCCGCTTGCCGGGCGGCGAGACGCTGCCGCTCTTTGCTCATGCCGATGCGGCGGAACTTGCCAGCGAACCCGAGGCGCATCTTCCGCTGATGCCGGCCTCCGAGCATGTGATCACGGATTATCAGACCATGCGCCTGTCGCTGAAGGCGCATCCGCTGCACTTCCTGCGCGGGCTTTACCGGAAAGAAGGACTGAAAAGCTGCGCCGAGACGGTGGCGCTGAAGGACGGCACGTTTTGCCGCAATGCCGGTGTCGTGCTCGTCCGCCAGCGGCCGGGCGAAGGCAATGTCGTGTTCATGACCATCGAAGACGAGACGGGCATCACCAATGTCGTCGTCTGGTCGAGCCTCTTCCAGCAGTTCCGCCGCGAGGTGATGGGATCGCGTCTCATCGAAGTGCGCGGACGCGTGCAGCGCAGCGAGGAAGGCGTCGTCCATCTCATGGCGCAAAGACTGATCGATCGCACATCCGATCTTCGCCTGTTATCGGAGGTCAACCAGCCGCATTTCCAACTGACGCGGGCCGATGAAATTCTTCACCCGCAGCATCCACGAACGTCGAACCATCCGCGCAATGAGAGGATCATCCCGAAATCGCGGGATTTCCACTAGCCGTGCTCATTTCGAAAACAGCAACCGGTCTCGCTGCCGCTGCGTATCCTCTTCATAAAAGCGCTCAAACCAGGCCGGCCGCCCTGAGATCGCTTCCGGCTTGGCAAGCGTCAGAGCCTTCGGAGCTTTGTTTTTCGTATTTTTATTGTCCTTCTTTCCGAATGTATCGCGCATGCGATTGCGGAACTGCAGATGATCGAACACGCGAACGGCCTCGATGGCATAGGCAGTAGCGACCTTGCAATCCTCGATCATGATCAGATGATCGCCGTTTTTCGCTTCACCTGACGGCGAAAAATTACACGAGCCGGTGAAAACCTTTGCGCTGGGAAGGCTGAAATCCGTGACGACGAATTTGTGGTGGATGTTCCGCCCATGTCCGCCCGCCCATTCCGATCTGAAAGGTTCGGGTGCCTTGCGCGCGAGATAGGCGAAATCGACAAGCCCGATACTGCCGTCCGGCTTCCTCAGCTCCATCGAGCGGCGCGCATCGACCGTGCCATAGCTGAAAACCGGCCGCTCCATGAGGCGCGCGAACGCTTCAACGGTCGGCCCTTGCGTCATCTGCCCGAGAAACGCCACCGAATAAAAGACCGACGATGTCGCTTGATCGACCGCAGCGCGGATCGGGTTCAGCGAAAGATCGGTCGAGGCGTGCGGCGAGAAGCAGACATGCACGCTCGGATGGTCGGGAAAATGGGCCGCGTGCCATGTCTTGGAAAACGGATGAGACCTGAACTCCTCAGGATCTTCATCGAACGCGATGTCGAACATCGTGCCGAACAATTTCGCGACTTCCTTGGCATGAAAGACAAGAACGTTGTTCGCCTGAATATAAAGCCCACGGAAGGTGAAATTCGTCGAGCCGCAAAGAACCTTTTCGGCCTTGCCATCGCGCCTCGTAATGAAAATCTTGTGGTGCTGAAGACCCTTGAAATGCGTCCGCTTGACCGCGGCTTTGCCCGCCGATTTCCGCAAGCGCCTCGCCGAAATCGATTCCGGACTTCCCTTTGCGCCATGCCCTTTCGACGGGTTCGGAGAGTCGTCGATGATCACGCGCAGGCGCTCACCGAACTTTTCGAGATAAGAGACGATGTCCGGCTCGTTCAGATCGTAAGCCATCGCATCGAGCGTGACGCCCGGGTCCTTCAGCGCCTCTTCAAGAAACCCGAAAATGTGGTCGTAGGCCTCGAATCCAAGCCATTCATAAACACTGACTCCGCTTTGATTCTGCAGATTCAGCTTTTTGAATTTCAGGCCGCCTTCGGAATCTTCCGGGATGATATCGGGGTTATTGCCGAACTGTTCGGCATAGGCCTGTGAGGACGCGAAGTTCCTCGTGAAGCCGATATCCACGAGCCCTTCATAGGTGACCTGATTGAGCGGAATATCGAGCTCGATCTGCGTGCCGCGCTTCAATTCGCCGTCGCGCGGCATATGCATTTTCGTGACTCGGTAGTCGTATTTTCCGTCCTGCGGCTGCCAGGGAAAATGAAGCCAGCGGAATTTCTGGAACGGCGCTTCGCGGGAATCGAAATTGCGGGAGCCGTCGACGGCTTCGACGGCGGGCCGGTCGTACTCAAATGCGATGCGATTGAAGAGAGGGACGAAATCAGAACTTCCCGGGCTTTTGCATTCGATGGAAAAACCCACGAAGTCGTCTTCCGGGTCGTCGACATCGAAGCCGAGAAGCGTCATCCGCTCTCCACGCCACAGCTTGCAGGCAAAGCCCTGCTTTTCTTCGCGATTCTGGAAATCCCCCATGACCGCCCCCTGAAAGGTCTGCGGCCGAATATTCCATCTATGATTGTAATATACAAGAAAACAACGCGAGCTTGCTCAGCAGTCGAGTGTCGTCTCGCGTTCCCATTCCGTCAGATGGCGCGCATAGGCGTTCCACTCGTCGGATTTCAGCTTGAGATAAGACGGCACGAAATCGCCGAGCGCCGCGCCGAGCACTTTCGAGCTTTCGAGCGCGCGCAGCGCATCGAGCAGGTTCAGCGGCAGCTTCTTCGCGCCCTTCACCGTATGACCCTCGGTGTACATGTTGATATCGAGCCGCTTGCCGGGATCGCGCTTGTTGGTGATGCCGTCGAGGCCCGCCGCGAGAAGCCCGGCCTGCAGCAGATAGGGATTGGCGGCGCCGTCGGCGAGGCGGAATTCAAAACGCCCGCCTTCGGGAATACGGATCATATGCGTGCGGTTATTGCCGGCATAGGTGATCGTATTCGGCGACCAGGTCGCGCCCGAGGTCGTGCGCGGCGCGTTGATGCGCTTGTAGGAGTTGACGGTCGGATTGGTCAGCGCACAGAGCGCCTCGGCATTGTGGATGAGACCGCCGATGAAATTATAGCCGAGCTTGGAGACGCCGAGATCGCCCTTGGCATCCTCGAAGAGGTTCGTCTTGCCCCTCCACAGCGAGACATGGGCGTGGCAGCCATTGCCTGTGAGATTCGAAAAAGGCTTCGGCATAAAGGTCGCGCGCAGGCCGTGTTTCTCGGCGACCGATTTGACCAGGAATTTGAAGAAGGCGTGGCGGTCGGCGGTGATGAGCGCGTGATCGTAATTCCAGTTCATTTCGAACTGGCCGTTCGCGTCCTCGTGGTCGTTCTGATAGGGCTTCCAGCCCAGCGCCAGCATGGCGTCGCAAATTTCCGAAATCACATCATAGCGGCGCATCAGCGCCGACTGGTCGTAGCAGGGCTTTTCCTGTTTATCGGCTCCGTCGGAAATCGTCGTGCCGTCGGCGGCGGTGAGGAAGAATTCGCACTCGACGCCGGTCTTCAATTCGTAGCCAAGCTTCTTGGCTTTCTCGGTCTGCCGCTTCAGCACCGTGCGCGGCGCCTGTTCGACGATTTTGCCGTCCATGAAAAGATCGGCGGCCATCCAGCCGACTTCCGGCTTCCACGGCAGCTGGATCAGCGTGTCGGGATCGGGAACCGCGAACATATCCGAGTCCGCGGGCGTCATATCGAGCCAGGTGGCGAAGCCGGCAAAGCCGGCTCCGGCTTTGGCCATCTCATTGATGGCGGCGGCAGGAACGAGCTTTGCGCGCTGCGTGCCAAAGAGATCGGTATAGGAGATAAGGAAGTATTTGATCTTCCGCTCTTTTGCGGTCTTGCCCAGATCGACTGCCATTCTCGCCCCCTGCGGCCCCCGCCGCTTTAAAACCCTTGGCCCGGTATCCAATTCGTGCCGGCCAAAGGCACGCGCGCCATGGCTGCCGCCTCGACCGTCAGGGCCACAAGGTCCTCCGGTTCGAGATTGTGGACATGGCTCTTGCCGCAGGCGCGCGCGATGGTCTGCGCCTCCAGCGTCAATACGGAAAGATAATTGGCGAGGCGCCGCCCGCCTGCAACGGGGTCGAAACGCGCCGCAAGATCGGGATCCTGCGTCGTGATGCCCGCCGGGTCGCGACCTTCATGCCAGTCATCGTAAGCACCGGCCGTGGTGCCGAGCTTGCGGTATTCATCCTCGAAACGCGGATCGTTGTCGCCGAGCGCAATCAGCGCCGCCGTGCCGATGGCGACCGCATCCGCTCCAAGAGCAAGCGCCTTCGCCACATCAGCACCGTTGCGGATGCCGCCCGAGACGATGAGCTGAACCTTGCGGTGCATGCCGAGTTCCTGCAGCGCCTGCACCGCGGGACGGATCGCAGCGAGGATCGGCAGGCCGACATTCTCGATGAAAACTTCCTGGGTGGCCGCCGTGCCGCCCTGCATGCCGTCGAGCACGACGACATCGGCGCCGGCCTTCACCGCAAGCGCCGTATCGTAATAAGGACGCGAGGCGCCGACTTTCACATAAATCGGCTTTTCCCAATCGGTGATCTCACGCAATTCCTCGATCTTGATTTCAAGATCGTCCGGGCCCGTCCAATCGGGATGGCGGCAGGCCGAGCGCTGATCGATGCCTTCGGGCAGCGTGCGCATCTTAGCCACGCGCGGCGAAATCTTCTGGCCGAGCAGCATGCCGCCGCCGCCGGGCTTGGCGCCCTGACCGATGACGATCTCGATGGCATCGGCTTTGCGGAGATCGTCCGGGTTCATGCCGTAGCGCGACGGCAACAGCTGATAGACGAGTGCGGAGGAATGCCCGCGCTCTTCCGGCGTCATGCCGCCATCGCCCGTGGTGGTCGAGGTTCCGACCGTCGAGGCGCCGCGGCCGAGCGCTTCCTTCGCCGGGCCCGACAGCGCGCCGAAGCTCATGCCGGCAATCGTTACCGGAATTTTCAGATGGATCGGCTTTTTGGCGAACCGCGTTCCGAGCACGACATCGGTGCCGCATTTCTCGCGATAGCCTTCGAGCGGATAGCGCGAGATCGACGCGCCGACGAAGAGAAGATCGTCGAAATGGGGGAGCTTGCGTTTCGCGCCGCCACCGCGAATGTCGTAAATGCCGGTCGCCGCGGCGCGCTGGATTTCCGAGATCGCGTAGCTGTCGAACGTCGCACTTGAGCGCGGCGTGGTGTGGGGCGGTTTGACCGGCGCGTCCATCTCAGTACGCGCCCGCATTGTCGACATGGAAATGATAGAGGCGGCGCGCCGAGCCATAGAGCTTGAAGTCCTCGGCTGAAACATCGGCCGAGGCGCGCTTCAGAAGATCGCGAAGGACATTGCGATCTTCGTCCGTCACCGGCTTTTCTTCGCAATCGGCGCCGAGGCTTTTGACCGAACCGCGCACGAAGAGCCTCGCTTCATAAATGGAATCGCCGAGCGCTTCGCCCGCATCGCCGAGCACGACAAGATTGCCGGCCTGCGCCATGAACGCGCTCATCGGGCCGATCGAGCCTTTAACGACAATGTCGATTCCCTTCATCGAAATGCCGCAACGCGCCGAGGCATTTCCGTCGATGACGAGCAGTCCGCCCTGCCCCGTCGCACCCGCCGACTGGCTGGCATCGCCTTTGATGTGCACGGTGCCGGACATCATGTTTTCGGCAACGCCGACCCCGGCATTGCCAGCAACGATAACGGTCGCGGTCTTATTCATGCCCGCGCAATAATAGCCGACATGGCCGTCGATCTCGACTGTGACGGGCGCATCGAGGCCGACCGCGACCGCATGACGGCCTTCGGGATTTTTCACCTGCCAGTGCGTTTCGTTCGTATCCTGCGGCAGCGCATGCAACTGACTGTTCAGCTCGCGCAGCGGCATCTCAGAGAGATCGACGACTGGCATCACTGACGCTCCCAGGCGTAGACGGTCGCGGGTTCCGGCTCCCAGACGCGCGCCGTCTCGATACCGGGAAGACCGGCAAGCGCGCGATATTCCGAACCGAACGCGACATAGCCATCCGTCTCGGCCATCACCGCGGGCTTGCAAGCGATGGGATCGCGCAGCACGGCAAAACCCGTCTCCGTACCGACAACGAACGTATAGAAACCGTCGAGATCGTCGAGGCTGGATTCAAGCGCCTGTTTCAGGCTGGCGCCGTCGCGCATTTTCCAGGTGAGGTATCCGGCGGCGACTTCCGAATCGTTTTCGGTTTCGATGGATACGCCTTCGCGCACCAGAGTGCGGCGCACGGCGTTGTGGTTCGACAGCGAGCCGTTATGGACGAGGCATTGATCGGCGCCGGTCGAGAACGGATGCGCGCCGTTCGTCGTCACCGCGCTTTCCGTCGCCATACGCGTATGGCCGATGCCGTGCGTGCCGCTCATCGCCGAAAGGCCGAAGCGGTCGGCGACGTCGGACGGCAGGCCGACCTCTTTGAACAGCTCCATGCGTTGGCCGGCGCCGACGACTTTCACATCCGGCCGGGCTTTGGAAAGAAATACGCGCGTCGCTTCTTCTTTGTCAGAAGGAATAGCCACGACGAGATGGGTGTCGCGCTGCGTGGCGTTGAGTTTGAGGCCGAGCGCCTTTTCGAGATCGGCTTTGAGGCCGTCGATGGATTGGCCGTCCGAGGAGCGAAGCGTCAACTTCACCTCCGTGCCCTGGCCCGCGCCGTAGACGGCAAAGCCCGCCGAATCCGGCCCGCGATCGCACATCACGGTGAGCATGCCCGACAGCATTTCGCCGAGCTTCGGCTCCAGCGATTTGTCTTTCAGAAACAGTCCGACGATCCCGCACATGACCCTTTGGTAAAACCGGGCCGCCGCGGGAGTCAAGCTTCAGGAACAATTATTTCCTGTGAGGAAACGCCTCAGGGGCGCGGATAGACGATGATCGAAAGATAGGTCATCGGGGCTTTGACCAGCTCTTCCGGGCCATGAAGGGCCGCCGAATCGAACAGGATCGAATCCCCCGGGGTCAGCCGGTAGGTCTGATCGCCGTGCCGGTAAACCACCTCGCCCGAGATCATATAGATGAACTCGGTCCCGGCATGGCGGAAGCCGGCATAGGGGACGGCGTCTTCCCGGAGGGTGATCAGATAGGGCTCGACCACGACATCGCCGCCGAGAACCGCACCGAGAAGCTGGTAGACATGGCCGACTTTCGAGCCCCGCCGCTCGATAGCAACTCCTTGTCCTGATTTGACAAAAGAGCAATCCCGCTTCTCGTCGAACGGGGCGAACAGGGAGCTCATCGGGGCCGAAAGGGCAGCCGCTATGGCCTGAAGCGTGTTCAGCGAGGCCGAGATCTGGCCGTTCTCGATCTTCGACAGCATGCCGGCGGAGATACCGGCCGCAGCGGCAAGATCCGCCACCGACAGGTCGAGCTGCCGCCTCAGGCTGCGCACCTGACCGCCAAGCGTCTTCTCAAGCGTGCGGTTCTGCTCGGCCGGCGCACTGGAGCCGGTGGCAAGGTCCGCATCATCGGTCTGGGACACAGCCTCTCCTTCTTTCGAAGCGCTTGCACTGGTCAAGAAAGTTTCCTACTAGGAAACTAGTTTTCCAATCAAGCGCGATTTCGCGCCGGCCCGGATGCGCTATTCCCTCTTCAGCCTTGCCCGGAATGCACTCACCGGACACCGGGACTGGCAGCCGGCCTGGCGCGATGCCGAGCCTAAGGCGAGCTACGATATCGTCGTGATCGGCGGCGGGCACGGTCTCGCGACCGCCTATTACCTCGCCGAAAAATACGGCCTCTCCAATATCGCCGTTCTCGAGAAGGGCTATATCGGCTCCGGCAATATCGGCCGTAACACGACGATTGTCCGCTCCAATTACCTTCTGCCCGGCAATATCCCCTTCTACGAACTCTCGATGAAGCTCTGGGAGGGGTTGGAGCAGGATCTCAACTACAATGTCATGGTCAGCCAGCGCGGCGTGCTGAATGTTTTTCATTCCGACGCTCAGCGCGACGCCTATGCCCGCCGCGGCAATGCCATGCGCCTGCACGGCGTCGATGCCGAACTCCTCGACCGCGAGGGCGTGAAGAAGCTCTATCCCTTCCTCAATTTCGACAATGCGCGCTTTCCCATTCAGGGCGGTCTCCTGCAGCCGCGCGGCGGCACGGTGCGCCATGATGCGGTCGCCTGGGGCTATGCACGCGCGGCGTCCGACCGTGGCGTCGATATCTGCCAGAACTGCGAGGTCACGGGCTTTCGCATCGAGAACGGACAGGCCGTCGGCGTCGAAACCAATAAAGGCTTTATCGGTGCCAAGAAGGTCGCCGTCTCGGTCGCCGGCAATTCCTCGCGCGTGATGGGAATGGCAGGCTTGCGCCTGCCGATCGAAGCGCATGTCATCCAGGCCATGGTGACGGAGGGTTTGAAGCCCATCATTCCCGGCGTCATTACATTCGGCGCGGGGCATTTCTATATCAGCCAGTCCGACAAAGGCGGGCTTGTCTTCGGCGGCGATCTCGACGGCTATAACTCCTACGCCCAGCGCGGCAATCTTCCGGTGATCGAAGATGTCTGCGAAGGCGGCATGGCGCTGATGCCCTCCATCGGCCGCGCGCGTGTTCTACGCCATTGGGGCGGCCTGCTCGACATGTCGATGGACGGTTCACCGATCATCGACAAGACGCCGGTGGGCGGCATCTTCCTCAATTGCGGCTGGAACTATGGCGGCTTCAAAGCAACGCCGGCCTCCGGCCTTTGCTTTGCGCATCTTGTTGCGACGGGCGAACCGCATCCTGTCGCCACAGCTTTCCGTCTCGACCGTTTTGCCACTGGCAATCTCATCGATGAGAAGGGCCAGGGGGCGCAGCCGAATTTGCACTAAACCATGCGTCTTCCTTGTCCCTATTGCGGTTCGCGCGATCTCTCCGAGTTCACCTATCTCGGCGACGCGAAACTCAAACGCCCAAATCCAGACGGCGAGAATGCCGCGGCAGAATTTTTCGATTACGCCTATCTGCGCGACAATCCCGCCGGGCCGCATAAGGAATTCTGGTATCACGCGCAGGGGTGCCGCTCCTGGCTCACCGTCGAGCGCGATACGCGCACGCATGAAATTCTGAGCGCCGTTCTGTCCAGCGGAGCAAAGGCATGAGCCAGAGCCACCGCACCCGCAAAGCCGGATTGATCGATCGCACGAATACGTTCTCCTTCAGCTTCGACGGCCACGCATTTGACGGCTATCCGGGCGACACGCTGGCCTCGGCGCTGATCGCCAATGGCGTCAGGCTCGTCGGCCGCTCGTTCAAATATCACCGGCCGCGCGGCATTTTCTCCGACGGATCGCAGGAACCGAACGCGCTCGTCGAATTGCGCGACGGAGCGCGGCGCGAGCCCAATACCAAAGCGACGGGCGTTGAGCTTTATGAAGGCCTTGTTGCGGCGAGCCAGAACCGCTGGCCCTCGCTCGCTTTCGATCTGCGCGCCGCGGCAAACCTTGTCGCGCCGTTCATTCCCGCGGGCTTCTACTACAAGACCTTTATGTGGCCTTCGGCCTTCTGGGAAAAGCTTTACGAGCCCGCGATCCGTAGAGCCGCAGGTCTCGGCGCGCTGTCGGGAGAGGACGATCCGGATATTTACGAGAAATCCCACGCCTTCTGCGATCTTCTGATCATCGGCGCGGGGCCAGCGGGCCTCACCGCCGCGCTCGCCGCAGGCCGCGCCGGGATTCGCGTCATTCTGTGCGATGAGGACTTTGCGCTCGGCGGACGGCTGCTGTCGGAAACCTACGAGATCGGCGGCGCATCCGGCTCGAGCTGGGCGCGGCATGCAGCAGCCGAACTCGCAACGCTTTCGAATGTGCGCATTCTGAAACGCACCACGGTCTTCGGCGTCTATGACGGCGGCACTTATGGCGCGATCGAAAAAGTCGCCGATCACAAACCCGCGCCACGCGCCGGTGAGGTGCGCCAGCGCACTTGGAAGATCGTCGCCAAACGCGCGATCCTTGCGGCCGGAGCCACTGAACGGCCCATTGCCTTCGGCGGCAATGATGTGCCGGGCGTCATGCTCGGTTCGGCGATCCGAACTTTTGTGAACCGTTTTGCCGCAACGCCCGGCTGGAAGACGGCGATCTTCACCTCGTCCGATGATGGCTGGCGCACCGCGAGCGATCTTCTCTCTGCAGGCGTTGAGATTTCGGCGATTGTCGATTCCCGCCCGGACGTTTCCGGCAGCGTCCGCGCACTCGGCCGCGCCAGCCTGCAGTTCCTCGGCTCGGTGATTCAGGAAACTCAAGGCAAAAAAGGCCTGAAGTCCATCATAATTCGCGACGAAGGCGGACAGAAGCATCTCATCGAGGCCGATGCGCTGGCGGTGTCGAATGGCTGGAATCCGCAGATCGGCCTGACGACGCATCTCGGCGGACGTCCCGTCTGGGATACGTCGCTCGCGGCCTTCGTGCCCGGCGCTCTGCCGAACGGAATGTGCGTTGCGGGCGCGGCCGCCGGCCGGTTTCCTCTGTCGGACGCCATGCATCACGGTGCCCATGCCGTCGAGAAACTTGGATTTGAAACGAAGCCCGTCGAAATTCCGCAGACCAGCGAGGATTTTGTCTCGGTCACGCCGCTCTGGCATATCGGCGGATCGAAGAAGAAGGCCTTCGTCGATTTCCAGAACGATGTGACGGTGGACGACATCGCCCTCTCGGCGCGCGAAGGCTTCCGTTCGGTCGAGCATCTGAAACGCTATACGACGCTCGGCATGGCGACGGATCAGGGCAAGAGCTCGAACGTCAACGGGCTGGCGATCCTTGCCACACTGACCGGACGCGAGATTCCCGAAACGGGCACGACCGTGACGCGTCCGCCGCATGTGCCGGTCGCCATCGGCGCTCTCGCAGGCATTCACACCGGACGCGCGTTCAAGCCGTTCCGCCTGACCTCCGGCCATCGCTGGGCGGAGAGGAACGGCGCGGTTTTCGTCGAAGCCGGGCAATGGCTGCGCCCGCAATGGTTCGCGCAGGCGGGTGAAAAGGACTGGCTCGAAAGCGTCGTGCGCGAGGTCAACACCGTTCGCAACGGCGTCGGCATTTGCGATGTCTCGACGCTCGGCAAGATCGATATTCAGGGCAAGGATGCGGGGGCATTACTCGACCGCGTCTATATCAACATGTTCTCGACGCTCGCCGTCGGTAAAGCCCGCTACGGCATGATGCTGCGCGAAGACGGCATGGTGCTCGATGACGGCACGACCGCGCGTTTTTCTGACACGCGCTATGTAATGTCCACGACGACCGCCAATGCCGGGCGTGTGATGCAGCATCTGGAATTCTGCCGCCAGGTTCTGTGGCCTGAACTCGATGTGCAGACCGTCTCGATCACCGAGCATTGGGCGCAATATGCCGTGGCCGGTCCGAAATCGCGCGCGCTGCTCGAAGCCTTTTTTGGCGGCAAAGCCGATCTGTCCGATGAAGCCTTCCCCTATATGGCGGTCGGCGAGTTCGATCTTTCCGGCGTGCCGGTGCGCCTCTTCCGCCTCTCCTTCTCCGGCGAACGCGCCTATGAAATCGCCGTACCCGCCCGCTATGGCGCAGCTTTGCTCGAACGGCTGATCGAAGCGGGCAAAGCTTTCGGCGTCACGCCCTATGGCACGGAAGCACTGTCGGTCATGCGCATTGAGAAAGGCCATGTCGCCGGCAATGAAATCAACGGCCAGACAACGGCGGCCGATCTCGGCATGGGCCGCATGATGTCGAAGAAGAAGGATTTTCTCGGCCGCGTGCTGGCGGCGCGCCCCGGCCTTGCCGATCCCGAGCGTCCGGCGCTTGCCGGGTTCAAGCCGTTGAAAGCGGGCGAGCGTTTGCGCGCCGGGGCGCATTTCATCGGTGCCGGCAAAGCCGCGACCGCCGCAAACGACGAAGGCTATATGACCTCCGTCGCCTATTCGCCAACCACAGGACACTGGATCGGTCTCGGTGTCATTACGCGTGGACCGGAACGTTACGGCGAGCGCGTGCGCGCCTACGACCCGGTGCGCGGCGGCGATGTCGAAGTTGAGATCTGCGCGCCCTGCTTTGTCGATCCGGAAGGAGCAAAACTCCATGCCTGATCTTCTGACATTGGATTCGGCCTTCGCCGCACCAATCGCCTCGCGCGAGGGTATTGCGATCGAAGAGCGCATGCCCGGCCTTGCGACGGTGCAGATCGGCAATGCGCCCTACTCCGCCTTTGCGGAACGCGCACAGGCGGCGTTCGGACTATCCCCGCCGCAAGGTCCGCAGCGCACGGAAAGCGGCGGGTTGAGCTTTATCGGCATCGGGCCCGGCAACTGGCTCGCCGTGCGCGAAAAAAATCCCGGCGCCCTCGCCCCGGATCTCGCCAAAGCGTTCGAGGGAACAGCCTCCGTCTCCGATCAGAGTTCGGGCTATACGGTGCTCAGACTATCAGGCCCGCGCGCCCGCGCGCTGCTGCAGGCCGGACTGCCGATCGATCTCGATACGAGCGTCTTTGGCGGAAACGGCACGGCCGTCAGCCTGATCGCTCATATCGGCGTCATTGTCTGGCAGATCGCGCCGGATGCGTTTGAAATCGCGTTCTTCCGCAGCATGTCGGAGAGCTTCGCGCACTGGCTCGAAACGCAGAATATTTAAGTCTGCTGAGCCGCGGAACAGGCCGCGAGATAGCCGTAGCCATAACGGAGATCGGGCTCGAGATAGGCGGCTTCCGCCCATTCGTTCCAGGCATTGATGAAAACAAGCCGCTCGTCCGCCGGATGCGCACGCGCCCGGACGACAGCGTGCTTCAGCCAGGACTGGAATAAGTCGGGGCGCGCGCCGTGATGGATGACGCCGGACGTCGGCCGCCTTGCGCTGTTGTCCCAGCCCGGCATGACGCCCGGATGCACCATTCCCGCAGGCCATTCCTTCTGCAGTTCGCGGCGCACGACATCGGCATAATCGCGCACGCGTCCACCGTCGCGGAGCTTTGAGACCTTCAGTGAGGATTCGATGTTCGGCGCGTCGATCCCGTGCGGCGGGAATTCCGACAGCGCATCGAACCCCGCGCTCTCATAGCCCACGAAATCGAAAGCGTTCGTTGCGATGAGATAGATGCCCGGATAACCGAGCTTTTCCATCTCGCTGCGCCAGCGCATCACCGTCGCCTTGATGTCGGGAAACTGATCGGCGCGGTAGATCGTCAGCACAGGCCTGCCGCCGATCTTCAGATATCGCGCATCGCGGAAATAGCGGTCGGCATGGCGGATGAAAGCGATATCGTCGTCCGGCGAATAGCGCTGCTGCATCAACACGTCTTTTTCACTGCCGCTCCAACGCCGCGACCAACTTTCATTGGCCCAGCACAGGCAGAAGGGCAGACCGAGACCGGTGTTTGCGAGATAGTTTTCGACGGGACGTTCGAGCAGGCGCTTTCCCTGAAACCAGTAGTGATGGAAGCAGAACGCTCCGATGCCGTAGAGCTTGGCGAGTTCGACCTGACGCCGCATCACATCGGGAACGCGCAGATCGTAGTAGCCGAGTTCGCCGGGCGCACGCGGCTGGTAGTGACCATCGAAGACAGGAAAAGCGCGCGTGACATTGCGCCATTCCGTGAAGCCGCGGCCCCACCACTCATCGTTTTCCGGGATCGGATGAAACTGAGGAAGATAATAGGCGATCAGCCTTACATCGCCAGGCGGTAAGGGAGAGGTGGTGATCGGGGTGAAATCTTCCGCGGGAAAATCCGCGAGTGCATTGCGCGCATAGGTGCGGTAAAGCGCATCGGCACGCACCGGGGCTTTCAGCGCCTGCGGAAGACGCCGCAGCCGGTTCAGAAACCGGCGCAGCGCCGAACCGGCGCCTTTCGTCACGAGGTCGCCTCGTCGAGCCCTCGCAGAAATCCGAGATGTTTTTCGCGCCGCGCGGCGTTGAACAGGACATGCGGAAGGAGAAGCTTGGCGCGGGCGCGCATCCGCTCCTTTTCGACATCGAGCGGCACACCATGCTTGCGCATCACATAGACCAGAGAGCGCCCCATCGCTTCGCCCTTGAGGCGGCCGATCCGCGCCGAACGTTCGGTCGAAGTGCCTTGTGCGTGCTCGATCACGGCGGCGGCGGCAAGACGCAATTCGACGCCGATCTGCTGCAGACGCAGGCTGAAATCGTCGTCCTCGTGGAAGAGGAATATTGCGGGATCGAAACCGCCGATCTTCTGCCAGTGCTCGCGGCGGACAAGAATACAGGCGCCGGACAGCACCGGGATACTGCAGTCCCCATCCGGCAGCGCCCCACCGAAACGCCCGAACTGCGGCAGAAGACGCGATCTCCGGCGGAACAGCTGTTTGCCGCGCGAATACATACGGGGATTGAAGGCGGCGTTCGGGTTTCGCTCCGCGGCGGCGACCAGCGCCTCAAGCGCGCCGGGACGGAAGCGAATGTCAGGATTGGCAAAAATCAGAAAGCGCGTTTCGGCGGCTTCGCCGCCGGTATTGCAGGCCGCGCCATAGCCGAGATTTTTGGGCAATCTGACGACGGAGGCTCCAGCCCGTTCGGCGATCTCGGCCGATCCGTCGGAGCTGGCATTGTCGACGACGATCCGTGTTACGCCCTCGGGTATGCTCTCCAGAAATCCGCGCAGCGTCGATGCGCTGTTATAGCTGATGCCGACAACGGACACGTTCGCGGTCATGTCGGTGCGGCCTCCTGCACCAGGCGGCGCACGATATCGGCGCAGGACAAACGCCAATCGGGCGCGCGCCAGCCGTAGACGCGCGCGAGCTTGTCCGTCGACAGCCTGGAATTGGCCGGACGCTTCGCCTTGGACGGATATTCCGCGGTTGAAATGCGTTGCACAGCCGCAAAGGGGCCGCCCGCCGAGCGGCTTTCGACAAAGATGTTTTCGGCAAAACCGGCCCAGCTCGTCGATCCGGTTCCAGCGAGATGGAATATTCCGAACTTGTCAGCCGAGGGCATGGCAGCCAGCGCGCGAGCAATGTGCAGAATGCCGTCGGCGATATCGAGCGCCGAAGTCGGATTTCCAAATTGATCGCAAACAACACCGATGCTGGAGCGGGTCTGGGCCTGCGCGAGCATGGTCTTCACGAAGTTTCTGCCGAAAGGGCTGTAAGCCCAAGCAGTTCGTAAAATGACATGCTTGGGGTTCGCGTCCGCGACCGCAACTTCTCCGGCAAGCTTGGTTCTTCCATAGGCAGATTGCGGACCGACCGGATCATCCTCCAGATAGGCTCCCGCCTTGTCACCTGAAAATACGTAATCCGTGGAAAGATGAACTACAGGAACGCCGAGTTCGGCCGCGGCTTTGGCCGCGGCTCTGGCGCCGCCTGCATTGACAGTCAGCGCCATGTCGACATCGTCCTCCGCTTGGTCGACAGCGGTATACGCTGCAGCAGACACAACAAGATCCGGTTTGCGCTCACGAATCGCCGCCATCACCGATTCCGGCTTTACGAGATCGAGTTCGGGCCGACCGACGGTCTCCATAACGATGTTAGGGCGCCCTCGCGCCTGTTCCACAAGACTGCGCGCAATCTGTCCCTCGCGCCCTGTGACGAGGATTTTCATTTCGTCCCCGCACCCATCAAACCGAGCCGTTCGCCGGCATAGCGGCGATCGAGGATCGGGCGCCACCACCATTCATTGGCGAGATACCAATCGATCGTCTTGCCGAGGCCGCTTTCGAAATCCTCCTGCGCCGTCCAGCCCAGCTCGCGCTCGGCTTTCGCCGGATCGATGGCATAGCGGCGATCATGCCCCGGCCGGTCGGTGACGAATTCGAGGAGATCGCGATGAGAACCGCTCGCGCGCGGGCGCTTTACGTCCAGAAGATCGCAGATGCGCTCGACGACCTGGAGGTTGGTGCGCTCGCTGCGTGCGCCGATATTGTAACTCTCGCCGGGCACGCCCTTCAGCGCGACCGCTTCAAGCGCGCGCGCATGATCGTCAACATAAAGCCAGTCGCGCACATTCCGTCCCCGGCCGTAGACCGGAATTTTGCGGCCGTGCAACGCATTCAGAATGGCGAGCGGGATCAGCTTCTCCGGGAAGTGAAAAGGCCCGTAATTGTTCGAGCAGTTCGAGAGGACTGCCGGAAGCCCATACGTGTGATGCCAGGCGCGGACAAGATGATCGGAAGCCGCCTTCGACGCCGAATAGGGCGATGAGGGCGCATAGGGCGTTTCCTCTGTAAATACGCCCTCATCGAACGGAAGATCGCCGAACACCTCGTCGGTTGAGACGTGATGAAAACGGAACCTGTCCTTTGCTGCAGCCGGAAGGCCGCGCCAATAGTCGAGCGCGGCAGCAAGCAGCCGGAATGTCCCGCTTACATTTGTTTCGATAAAGGCGGCGGGCCCGTCGATGGAACGATCCACATGGCTCTCGGCCGCGAGATTCATGACGATATCGATCTTCTCGGCTTTCAGAAGATCGAGAACTTTCGCCTGATCGCCGATATCGCCTTCGACAAACCGATAATTGGGCGCATTGCCGATCGACGACAGCGAGGCGAGATTGCCCGCGTAAGTCAGCTTGTCGAGGTTGACGATGCGATGCTGGCTTTGCCCGACGAGGAGGCGGCAGACCGCCGATCCGATGAACCCGGCGCCGCCTGTGACGAGAATGTTCATGGCCGCATGCCCCACCTAATCGAAGAGTTCGGCTTGGGCAAAAAATGGCGCGGCGCGATCCTTACCCGACATCTGCGCGTCATCGACGGGGATCGGCCAGGCTATGGCGATATCGGGATCGTTGTAGCGGATCGCGCGGTCGAGCTGCGGCCTGTATGGGTCCGAGACCTTGTAGATGACCTCGGTGTCGGGCTCGAGGGTGACGAAGCCATGGGCAAAGCCGCGCGGCACAAAAACCTGGTTCCAGGCGCCCGCCGAGATTTCGATCCCGACCCATTTTCCGAACGTCTTCGAGCTTTTGCGAATATCGACGGCTACGTCGAAAACCGCGCCGCGAACAACGCGGACCAGCTTGGCCTGGGCCGCCGGCGGAAGCTGATAGTGCAGCCCGCGCAGCACGCCTTTTGCCGCCGAATAGGAGTGATTGTCCTGCACGAACTGGACATCGATTCCCGCCGCGCGAAAGCTTTCGCTGTTATGCGTTTCCGAAAAAAACCCGCGTGCATCGCCAAACTTCGCCGGAACGATCTCAAACACGCCATCGAGGCCGAGCGGGCGAACCTCGAGCGTCATGCCGAGAACTCCGAAACGCGCCGCGTGAGATAGGCGGCATATTCGTTCTTCCCGAGCGTTCTTACACGCGCCATCACCTGATCTGTGGTGAGCCAGCCCATTTCGAGCCCGACTTCCTCCGGACAGGCGATCTTGATCCCCTGCCGATGCTCGATCGTACGCACGAATGCGCCCGCATCGTGCAGGCTCTCATGCGTTCCCGTATCGAGCCAAGCATAGCCGCGGCCGAGCCGCTGAACGTGCAGCGTGCCCTGCTCAAGATAGGCATTGTTGACCTCGGTGATCTCAAGCTCGCCGCGCGCCGAGGGCTTGATCGAGGCCGCGATATCCGGAACCTGATTGTCGTAGAAATAAAGACCCGTCACGGCCCAGTTGGACTTGGGCTCGGCGGGTTTTTCTTCGATCGTCTGCGCCATGCCGCTCGCCGGATCGAAGCTGACAACGCCATAGCGTGCCGGATCTTGGACCTGATAGGCGAAAACCGAAGCGCCGCGCTCGCGGCCAGCGGCCTGGCGGCAGATATCCGACAGCCTGTCGCCGAAGAAAATGTTGTCGCCGAGGATCATGGCGGAGGGATCGCGCCCGATGAATTCGCGGCCGATGATGAAAGCCTGCGCCAGCCCTTTGGGCTCAGGCTGCACGGCATAGGAAATTGCGATCCCGAAAGCGCTGCCGTCACCCAGCAGTTCCCGGAACATCGGCAGATCGCGCGGCGTCGAAATGAGGAGAATTTCGCGGATGCCCGCGAGCATCAGAACGCTCAGCGGATAATAGATCATCGGCTTGTCGTAGACGGGCAGTATCTGCTTGGAAATCGCGAGCGTCAGGGGATGCAGGCGCGAACCCGCGCCGCCTGCGAGGATGATTCCCTTGGTGGCCCTTCCAGCACCCGTGCCTTGCACGCGTTTCCCCTTATGCCGATCCGCCTTAGATCGACAGGACGCGCGCCCGCACGTCCAGCCGCATTAAAACGTGAATAGCATAGCGCGGCGGATCAATTAATGGCTGCCAACTTATGGAACGTTGAAAAATCCGACCTTTCCCGGCCCGTTTTGGTTGCGATTTTGCTAGGAATGCAATCGCATCGCAGAGCGCGATAGCCGCGCTCGGATGAAATACCGGCTGGAAGGCGGGATCTGCCCGGCGATTTCAAATCACTGTCGGGGCCGGTAAAAAAGCTTTTAGCGTGTCACGCGTCTTCGAGAATCCGCACAGGGCGTTCCCAGATCAGAAGAACGACACAGCCTTCATCGCTCCACACGCGATGGGTCGTGCCCGGCGGGTTCACGGTGAACGTTCCGACACTGTAATGGCCGGCATCGTCGCTCTGCGACCCATCGAGTACGAGAACATGCTCAAAACCCGTATGCTCGTGCAGCGGCACGCGCGCGCCGGGCTCGTATTTCAGCACCGCCGCGGACGGCCCATCATCGCCGCCATAAAGCCGATGCATGGTGACGCCTTCGCGGAACGGGCCGAAATCGAGGCATTTCCAGCCGCCGGTCGCAAGCTCCCGGATGAGCGGCGTTTCAAGAACCGAGTGCATCGGCCACATCCTTCGCCGTCGCGGTCCAGCCGACGATCGCGCCTTGCGCGCGCACCATATCGAGCGTCACGGCCTTGAACTCCGGGAAATAGCTTTCCGTTGCGTCTTCGACGAGAAGACATGTAAAGCCGCGGTCATTGGCTTCGCGCATGGTCGTCTGCACGCAGACTTCGGTGGTGACACCGCCGAACAGAAGATGCGTCGTGCCGAGCTTTTGCAGCACCGAGCCCAGCGGCGTTGCGTAGAACGCGCCTTTGCCCGGCTTGTCGATCACGGTTTCGCCCGGCAAGGCTTTCAACTCGTCAATGATCTCGACGCCCGGCTCGCCCTGGATGAGAACGCGGCCCATCGGCCCATCGTCTCCGATGCGGAGCGTCGGCTCGCCGCGTTCGCGCTTTGCCGGCGGACAATCCGACAGATCGGCTTTGTGGCATTCGCGCGTGTGGATGACCGGAATGCCTTTGGCACGCGCGGTGTCGAGCAGCAGCCTTGCGCCGGGAATGATCGCGCGCAGAAGATCGACATCATTGCCGAGCGTTTCGCCGAAGCCGCCCGGCTCCATGAAATCGCGCTGCATGTCGATCATGATGACGGCGGTCTTGTCCGGCGGAAATTCGAACGGAAAGGGCTGCGCTTTCGATATCTCAGCCATGGCCCACCATATGCCGGCCGATATCGAGCGCATCCGCGCCTTTGCCCGGCGTCTCGTGCACGATCTCGCCGTGATGCATGACAAGGATGCGATCCGACAGTTCGAGGACTTCGTCGAGATCTTCCGACAGCAGCAGCACCGCAGCACCGCCATTGCGCGCCGCGACGATGCGCGCGCGGACTTCAGCAACGGCCTTCACATCGAGACCGAAACAGGGATTGGAGATGACGAGCAGCTCGACCTTGCCGTCAAGCTCGCGCGCCAGAACCGCGCGCTGCACATTGCCGCCCGACAGCGCCGCAATCGGAGCCTCTGGAGAAGGGGTCCTGACCGCATAAGCGCGGATCATGCCGAGCGCGCGGTTTGCCATCGCCTTCAGATCGAGCCATTTGCGCGGGCCGTTATCGTCGACATCGAAGCTGCGCAAATTCATGTTTTCGACGACGCTCATTTTCGGAACGCTGGCATTGCGCAGCGGCTCTTCCGGCAGAACGCGGACGCCGAGACTGCGCGAAATCGTGCGGCCGCCGTCATAGGTCTGCCCCTTGACCAGAATATCGCCGCTGCTCGCCGGACGCTGGCCGCCGAGGACTTCGACCAGATCCTTCTGCCCATTGCCGGAGACGCCGGCGACACCGACGATCTCGCGCGGGCGAACCAGAAGCTTTTCGATGGACAGGCCCGGACGGCCGAGATCGCCAAGTGTTTTGAGATTGACGACGGCAAGCCGCTCTTCCGCATCCGGCCCGCCTTCGCGGATGACGGGTTTGGGCGCATGCGCCTCACCGATCATCATCGCTGTGAGATCGGCGGCGGAAAGATCTTTGGCGCGGCCCGAGCCGACGAATTTGCCCTTGCGGAACACCGTGACGTCGTCGGCATAGGCCGCGACCTCTTTCAGCTTGTGGGTGATGATGACGACGGTGATCTGCCCTTCATCGACAAGCTTGCGCACAAGGCCGAGAACTTCGGTTGCCTCTTGAGGCGTCAAAGTCGAGGTCGGCTCATCGAGCACGATGAGACGCCGGTTCAGATAAAGCTGCTTCATGATCTCGGTCTTCTGGCGCTCGCCCGCGGCGAGCGATCCGACCGGAACATCCATCGGAATCTTGAACGGCATGTCCTTCAGGAAATTGGCGAGGCTCTTTTTCTCGGCTTTCCAATCGATGACGCCCGGGACATTCGAGCGCGACATCACGAGATTTTCCGCCGCCGTCATCGACGGCACGAGCGTGAAATGCTGATAGACCATGCCCATGCCGAGCGCGTCCGCATCGGCGGGGCGCGCGATGACGGCTTCGCGGCCTTCGACCAGAAAATCGCCCTCATCGGCCTTGTGATAGCCGAGCAGGCATTTGACGAAGGTCGATTTGCCGGCGCCGTTTTCGCCGAGCAGCGCGTGCACCGTGCCGCGCCGCAGTTTGAGCGAGACATTGTCGAGCGCAACGAAGGAGCCGAAACGCTTGGTGACGGCGATGGCCTCGACTTCGAGCGCGTGGCGGGTGTCTTTGGCCATTACGAGATCGCCTCGATGAGAACATCCGAGGTCGCGACCGCGCCGAACACGCCGCCCTGCATCTTGATCATGTCGATGGCAGCGAGATGGTTTTCGACCTTGGTCGCCGCGGTGCAGTCCGAAAGAAGCAGGCACTCATAGCCCATATCGTTCGCATCGCGCATGGTGGTGTGCACGCAGACATCGGTCGTGACGCCGGTGAGAACGATGTTGCGGATGCGGCGCGTTTTCAGAACGAGTTCGAGATCGGTCGCAACGAAGGAGCCTTTGCCCGGCTTGTCGATGACAATCTCGTCTTTCTCGGGCTGAAGCTCCGGGATGATCTCCCAGCCCGGCTCACCGCGCACGAGAATGCGCCCGCACGGGCCCTGATCGCCGATGCCGGCGCCGATGCGCTGCGAACGCCAGCGTTTATTGGCCGGAAGATCGGCAAGATCGGGCCTGTGGCCCTCGCGCGTGTGAATGATGTGATAGCCGCCGCGGCGCATGGCTGCGAGGACATTCTGGATCGGTTTGATGGGCGCACGCGTCAAAGAGATGTCGTAGCCCATGACGTCGACATAGCCGCCGGGGGCGCAGAAATCGACCTGCATATCGATGACGATCAGCGCCGTGTTGTCGGGGCGGAGATCGCCGTCGAACGGCCAGGGGTACGGATCGGAGGCAATCGTCTTGCCGCCCGGCACGAGGGCGGCATTGACGCGTTCATCAAGCGTATCGGACATGTTCTGCCTCAGCGGGTAAGCGAGAGTTCGCCGGGCATGCCGCGCAGAACGCGGCCCGGCGCAACGGTGAGAACCATGATGACGAGCGTCAATACGTATGGCGCGGCATAGAAGAGGTAATAGCCTTGCGTCACGCCGATGGTCTGAAGGCTCGGGCCGAGCGCGCCGGCCGCGCCGAACAGAAGCGCTGCGCCGACACAGGCGATCGGGTTCCAGCGCGCGAAGACGACGAGCGCCACCGCGACCAGCCCCTGGCCGGAGGACAGGCCCTCATTCCAGCTGCCCGGATAGGACAGCGACAGGAAGGAACCGCCGACACCTGCGAGCGCGGAACCCGCGACGGTCGAGAGGATGCGGATCCGGTCAATGGGCAGGCCCATGGCACGCGCCGCATCGGCGCTGTCGCCAACGATACGCACCACGAGGCCTGTTCGTGTGTTCTTGAACGCCCACGCCATGAACACGGCGATGAGGAGCCCGAGGAAAAAGAGCGGCGAGACATCGAGCGCACTTCGGATCTGCGGCGTGTCCGACCAGAAGCCGAGCGGCAGAACCGGAAGCTGCGGCGCCGAGGGCTGGATGTAGGGTTTGCCGAAGAAGAAGGCGATGCCGATGCCGGCGAGCATCACCGCGATGCCCATGGCGATGTCGTTGACGCGCGCCAGCGAGCAGACAAGACCGTGGAGAAGACCGAGCGCGCCGCCGGCGCACATCGCGGCGAGGACGCCGAGCCAGGGGCTGCCGGTTTCATAGGAGAAGGCGTAGGCGGTCATCGCGCCCAGAACGAGCGCGCCTTCATTGCCAAGATTGATGCGTCCGCTTTTCTCGGTCAGGCATTCGCCGAGGCTGACGAACAGAAACGGCGTCGACACGCGCAAAGCGCCGGCGATCAGCGCAACGAACACCATAGACAGGTTTTCCATCACGCCACCCCGCGCGGCTGGAACCAGCGGAAGCGGCCGTAGATCGTCTCGCTCGCAAGGATCGACACGAAGATGAAGCCCTGCAGCACAAGCACGGTCGCATCGGGCAGACCGAGGCGGCGCTGGATGAGGCCGCCCGCAGCGGAGATGCCGCCGAGGAGGATCGCCATCGGAATGATGCCGAGCGGCGACTGGCGCGCGAGGAAGGCGATGAGAATGCCGGCATAACCATAACCCGCGGCGAGCGAGGCATTCGCCGAGCCGTGCACCGCCGCAACCTCGATCATGCCGGCAAGGCCTGCGCAGGCTCCCCCGAGGGCGCAGGCGATAACGATCAGCCGGTTTGCCGGAAGCCCTTGCAGCAGAGCGGCGCGAAGATTTCCGCCGGTGACGCGCCAGGCAAAACCGAAACTCGTGCGCTGGATCATGATCCAGAAGCCGAGACAGATGATGATGCCGAAGATCAGGCCCGGATGAATGTCGGTACCGGGGATCGAGCCCAGCATGTTTGCTTCGCCGATGGGAAGCGTCGAGGGCTTGTTGAGGCTCGCCGGATCGCGCAGCGGGCCTTCGACGAGATGGTTGAAGACGGCAATGGCGACATAAGCGAGCAGAAGCGAGGCGATGGTTTCGTTGATGCCGCGATAGGCGCGCAGCCAGCCGGTGAGGCCGATCCACAGCGCGCCGAATCCGGCACCGGCAATGGCCATGCCGAGGATGACGAGCGGCGGATACAGGCTCGACAGGGAAGCGCCCACAACCGCCGCCGCCAAACCGCCGAGCACGACTGCGCCCTCGCCGCCGATGACGACAAGGCCGAGCTGCGCCGGCAGTGCAACGCAGAGCGCCGTCAGCATGAGCGGCGCTGCGCGCTGCAGCGTGTTCTGAAACGAAAACCAAGATCCGAATGCGCCGCGCCAGATCAGCGAGGCGAACTCAATGGGCGAGGATCCGAGCGCCAGCAGAAAGATCGCGAACGCGCCGGCTGCGAGCAAAAGCGCGCAGAAGGGCACGAGCAGCGTTTCCAGCAGGCGGCGGAGCGGATAGCTCCAATCGACCGGAGCTTCCGGCGCTTTCGGCGCAGCTACCACCGTTTCTGCCGGAAGCGTGATGGTCATGGATTTATCCGATCGCGCCGATGACGCCTTCGACGAGATAGTTCATGCTTTCAAGCTCGGGCGCCGTTTCCGGATAGGCTTTTCCGGCGGCGACGACTTCCTTGCCCGCATTGTCCTTGAGCGGACCCTTCACGACGGCAAAGCCGCCTTTCATCATTTCGGCCTTCACGGCATCAGCCTGCTTGCGCGCCGCGTCGGAGACCGCCGGCCCATAGGGCGACATCTTGATGAAGCCCTCGGCCAAGCCGCCGCGGACGAAGTTCGACAAAGGCTCGCCCTTCTGCGCGGCATCCACGAAGCCCTTATAGACATTCGCCCAGTTCCATTCGGCGCCGGTGAGATAGCCTTTCGGAGCGAGCTTCGACTGATCGGCATGATAGCCGCAGGAGAAGATGCCGCGCTTTTCGGCCGTCTCGACAATGACCTTCGGTCCGTCGACATGGCATGTAACGACATCGACGCCCTGATCGGCGAGGCTGTTGGCGGCTTCCGCTTCCTTGACGGGAAGCGACCAGTCACCGGTGAAGATCGCCTGCACGGTGATCGTCGGATCGACCGAGCGCGCGCCGAGCGTAAACGAGTTGATGTTGAGCAGAACCTGCGGAATGGGCTTGGCCGCAATGAAGCCGAGCTTTTTCGTCTTCGACGTATGACCGGCGATGATGCCGTTCAGATACTGGCCCATGCCGATATAACCGAAATAGGAGCCGGTATTTTTCGGATGCTTGGCTTCCTGCCACATGCCGCCGCAATGGCGGAACTGGATGTCCTTGTACTTCTCCGCGACTTTCAGCATGTGCGGATCGAAATAGCCGAAGCTCGTCGGGAAGATGAGCGTCGCGCCGTCGAGCTCGATCATCGACTCCATGGTCTTCTGAACGTCGAGCGTCTCGGGGACTTTTTCTTCCTCGAGCACTTTCACGCCCGGAAGATCCTTCAGCGCGGCAGCGCCTTCGGCATGGGCCTGATTGTAACCGTAGTCGTCTTTCGGCCCGACATAGATGAAGCCGACGACAAGCTCCTTGGCGAGAGCCGGGCGGGACAGGCCGAGCCCGGTTCCGGCGAGCGCCGTTCCTGCAGCAAGACCCTGAAGCACGCGGCGACGCGACAGCGAAGAGATTGGATCACGCATAGACCACCCCCTGAATGTGCTCTTGCAAATTGGCTGCCGAGAAAGCTACCGGGCGGGGTGATGCAATCCAGTGCTTGTTTTCGATTGCCCTGTTGCTAAAGTCGCAACACGAGGGACGGGCTTATGAAGCACCTGAAAACGCTCGAGTTTATCGCAGGCGTCGGCCGCACCGGCTCGATCCGCAAGGCTGCGGAAGCTCTGAATATCACCCCGTCGGCCCTCACGCGGAAAATCCAGGACTTCGAACAGGAGCTCGGACATCCGATTTTCGAGCGTCTGCCGCAGGGCATGCGTCTCAATGCGGCCGGCGAACTCGTGCTGCGGCATATCCAGAATCAGGTTTCGGATTTCGAACGCCTGCGCTCGCAGATCGCCGATCTTTCCGGCGTGCGGCGCGGCCATGTGCCGATCGCCTGCAGCCAGGGCTTTGCCGATCACATTCTGCCGCGCGAAGTCGAAGCCTATCGGGCGCTGTTTCCGCTCGTCTCCTTTTACGTCCAGGTGCGCGATCACCTTCCCGGCGTTGAAGCGCTGGCAAGTTATGAGGCCGATCTTGCGCTCCTGATCGAGCCGCCGCCGGCCCCGGACATGGACATTCTCTATGCCGGTCATGTGCCGCTCTGCGCGCTGATGCGGAGCGATCATCCGCTGGCGGGCGAGGGCCCGGTGCGGCTGCGCGATTGCCTGCGCCATCCGATCGGCCTGCCCGACCGCTCGCTCGCCATTCGCGCGCCGCTCGACGTTGCGCTGACGCGGGCCCGCGCCACGCCGGTTATTGCTGTGGAGTCGAACTCGCTGGAGCTGATGCGGAATTACACCCTGCGCGAGGACATCATCTCCTTTCAGGTCTCTGTCGGCGTGCCGCTTCTTCCGGAGCTCTGTGTGCGCCCGATCGATGCCAAGGACATTCAGCCCATCCGCATCGTACTCGGCCAGCTGCGCGGCCGGACCCTGCCCATCGCCTCCGCCAAATTCGCCGATCAGCTGGCCCGCAGCCTCGCCACGCTCTGACTGCCGCTTTTTTAGGCGCTTCTGACGCAAATCCCGTCCCGGAGGAGGAATCCTGCTGGCCAATTCCTCGGCAGGGCTGGCACGGACTCTGCATTTGCACCGGCATAATGCGTCTAGGGTTCCGGCCTGCCTCATCTGGCGGGCGCTGGTCCGAGAGATCGCACTCCCGCCCTCATCTGGCGGAGCCACGGCGGGACAAAAGCCCGGGAGATCCGAAGCCGCGAGAGACTGGGGTCTCACGGGCGGGTCTCGACCGAGGAAGTCTTGCGTCCTGATCCCCCGGCTAATCCCTGAACTCCCGCGGCACCCGATGACTGGAGAGGAGTTCGAGATGCGAACTGCGATCAAGACCTGGTGCGGATTTGCCGTAACCGTCTTTGCCCTGACCGCGCTGGTGCTTTCGCCCGCGCACGCCCAAGCCAAGAAAGATTTCAAAATTGCCTGGTCGATCTATGTCGGCTGGGTGCCGTGGCAATACGCCGAAGACAGCGGCATCGTGAAAAAGTGGGCCGACAAATACGGCATCACGATCGATGTCGTTCAGATCAACGACTATGTGGAATCCATCAACCAGTTCACCGCCGGCCAGTTCGACGGCGTGACGCTGACCAATGGCGATGCGCTCGCCATTCCCGCCGCAGGCGGCGTCGATTCCACCGCGCTCATTCTCGGCGATTATTCGAACGGCAATGACGCGGTCATTCTGAAAGACAAGAAGGCGCTGGCGGACATCAAGGGCCAGAAGGTCAACCTCGTCGAGCTTTCGGTGTCTCACTACCTGCTCGCGCGCGGCCTTGAATCGGTCGGCCTGTCCGAGAAGGACATCACGGTCGTCAATACATCGGACGCCGACATGATCGCCGCCGCCAGCACGCCCGACGTCACGGCCGTCGTAACCTGGAACCCGCTGGTTGCCGAAATCGCGACGATGCCCGGCATGTCGAAAGTGTTCGATTCGTCGAAGATCCCGATGGAGATCACCGACATCACGCTCGTCAACACCAAGACGCTCGCCGACAATCCGGCGCTCGGAAAGGCTCTCGTCGGCGCCTGGTATGAAACCATGGCTCTGATGAAGGCCGACAGCGCGGAAGGCAAAGCCGCTCGCGCCGAGATGGCCAAACTGTCCGGCTCGACACCTGAGAGCTTTGACGATCAGCTGTCGACGACGAAAATGTACTGGACGGCGGCCGACGGCGTTGCCTTCGCCAAAGATCCCAAACTGATCGAGGCGATGGAACTCGTTGCTAAGTTCTCCTTCGAGCACGGTCTTCTCGGCGAGGGCGCAAAAAGCCCCGACCAGGTCGGCATGGCGTTTCCGGGCGGCAAAACGCTCGGCAACAAGGACAATCTGAAGCTCCGCTTCGACGACACCTATATGGCGCTCGCCGCAGCCGGAAAGCTCTGACGATGTCAAAAAGGCCGGTGCGCTGGGACGAGCTGTCCTGGAGCGATCTAGCCGCCCTTCGCGCCGACGGGATGGATCTCGCGATCCTTCCCGTCGGGGCCACGGAACAGCACGGACATCATCTGCCGACCGGCGTCGACAGTCTTTCGGCGACAGCTGTTGCCGAAGGCGTTTCCGCCGAGATCGGCGTGCCCGTGTTGCCCACCCTTCCCTATGGCTGTTCGCTGGGTCATTCGCGGAAATGGCCGGGCACGCTGTCGCTGCGGCCGGCAACGCTCAGCCTCGCCGTCGCCGAGATCGCCGACTGGGTTCTCGCCTCGGGCTTTTCGCGGCTGCTCATTCTCAATGGCCATGTGACGAACTGGGCGCCGCTGCGCTGCGCGCTCGAAACCATTCGCGCAGATCTGCCGGATATGCGGATCGCACTGCGCAATATCTGGCAAATATCCGGCGATGTGGACGCGCTGTACTCCTATGACGGCGGAACCAACTGGCACGCCAACGACGCCGAAACATCGCTGATGCTGCATTTGCGTCCCGAGCTGGTCGACATGAAAAAGGCCGTCGACGAGCCCGACCGCTCCACCTGCTGCTTCTTCTCCTACACCGTCGACAAGGAATCGGAGACCGGCGTGACCGGCCTGGCCGCGCGCGGCGACGCCGATTTCGGCAAGCGCGTTCTCAGCACGGCGGTCAACGCACTGTCTGCACAGCTGCGCGCGGCTCTCACCGAACGAACCCCTCTCGAAGACTGGACGCCGCAGGCTGCCGTGTTCGAACGCCCCGTTTAGGAAGTATCATGCTCGACAATCCCGCCTCCGAATACGCCGCGCTGAAACAGGAGCTCCGCGGCAAGGGAATCAAATTCCTTCTTGCCTCCTATGCCGACATGCACGGCGCCTCGAAAGCCAAGGTCGTGCCGATCGATCATCTCGATCAGATGATGGGCGGCTCGGAAATGTTCACGGGCGCGGCGCTCGACGGCGTTCCGCAGAGCGTGCACGACGACGAGGTCGCGGCTTTGCCGGATGCGGCGAGCTGCACCGTCCTGCCCTGGCAGCGCGATACGGCCTGGTTCGCAAGCGATCTGATCTATGGCGGCAAGCCGTTCGAAGCCTGCAGCCGCACCATTTTGAAGCGCCAGACGAAAGCGGCGTCGGACCTCGGCTATATGATGAATCTCGGCATCGAAGCCGAATTCTACGTCCTGCGCGACACGCCCGAAGGCGTCATGCCGATCACCGAACGGCGGCTCAACAAGCCCTGCTACGACGTCTCCATGGTGCTCGACAACAAGGCATGGCTGACCGAACTCGTCGACTTCATGAACGGCGAAGGCTGGGATGTGTATTCCTTCGATCAGGAAGACGGGCTCGGCCAGTTCGAAATCGATTTCATGTATGCCGACGTGCTGTCCATGGCCGACCGCTATGTTTTTCTGCGGCTCGCCGCCAACAAGATCGCGCAGCAGCACGGATGCTTCGCGAGCTTCATGCCCAAGCCCTATCAGGACCGCACCGGCAGCGGTGCGCATTTCAACATGTCGCTCGGCGACCTTGCGACGGGCTCAAATCTGTTCAAGGACAAGAACGATCCGCGCCAGTGCGGGCTTTCGGAACTCGGCTACAAGTTCACGGCCGGCGTCGTTCGTCACCTGCCGGCGATCTGCGCCGTCGTCGCGCCGACGGTGAACTCATATAAGCGCCTCGTGAAACAGGGCTCGATGTCGGGCTTCACCTGGGCGCCGATTTTCGCCTGCTACGGCAACAATAACCGCACCAATGCGGTGCGTATTCCGATGGGCGGCGGCCGCATCGAACTGCGCGCCGCCGACAGCGCCTGCAATCCCTATCTCGGGGCCGCTCTCGTTCTCGCCGCCGGCCTTGAGGGCATCCGCGAAAATCTCGATCCGGGCGAGCCGAACCGCGAGAATATGTATCTCGTCGATCCTGCGGAGCTTGAAGCCCGCAAGATACAGATGCTGCCGCGCACTTTGGGCGAAGCGCTCGACGCGTTTGAAGCCGACCCGCTGACCAAAGCGGTTTTCGGCGAGAGCATGGCCAAAGCCTGGCTCGACTATAAGCGCGAAGAATGGCTGTCCTATATGGCGCATGTCTCCGATTGGGAGACGAGCCGCTATCTGAGGTTCTTCTGAGCGATGCGCCGCGCGATCAACCTGAAGCCGGAACGGGGGACAGCAACCCTTCTTGCTCTTTTGCCGTTCGCGCTGCTCATTCTGATCTATCTCGTCGCTTCGGCAGAACGGCTTGCCGATAATCCGGACGACAAGATCCTCCCCGCTTTCGTCGATTTCGGCTCGGCGATCGTACGGCTGGGATTTCAACCCGACACGCGCAGCGGCGATTATCTGCTCTGGACCGACACATTTGCGAGCCTTCGCCGCCTTGGCATCGCGCTCGGCATTTCGACCCTTCTCGGGCTTGTCGTCGGCGTCGGCATCGGCCTTCTGCCTTATCTGCGCGCCGGTATCGGCGCTCTTGTCGCTGTCTTCTCGATGGTGCCGCCGATGGCGGTGCTGCCCATTTTGTTCATCATGTTCGGCCTCGATGAAGTTTCGAAGATCGTCCTCATCGTCATCGGGGTCGCGCCCTTTCTGATCCGCGATATCGCCGCGCGCGTCGAGGAAATGCCCAACGAGCTTCTGATCAAGGCACAGACGCTCGGCGCATCGACATGGCAGATCGTTACGCGCGTAACGGTACCGCAAATACTTCCCCGCCTGATCGATTCCGTCCGTCTTCAGCTTGGCCCGGCTTGGCTGTTCCTCATCGCCGCGGAAGCCATCGCATCGACGGAGGGCCTCGGCTATCGCATCTTCCTCGTCCGCCGCTATCTCGCAATGGATGTCATCCTGCCTTACGTGGCGTGGATTACATTGCTCGCTTTCCTGATGGACTGGGGCCTTCGCAAGCTAAACAGCAAGGCTTTCCCCTGGATGTACCGGAGGGCCGGATGAGCCTTGTCGTCGAGAATGTCTGGAAGGAATATGGCGATCAGGTCGTTCTGGAGCGCCTGAATTTTGAAGTGCCGACCGGCGAGTTCTGCGCCGTGGTCGGCCCGTCCGGCTGCGGCAAAACGACATTTCTGCGCATGCTGCTGGCGATGGAACAGCCGACGCGCGGAAAGATCCTTCTCGACGGCAAGCCGCTGCCGGACGAGCCGGGACCCGATCGCGGCATTGTCTTCCAGCGCTATTCCGTCTTCCCGCATCTCACCGTCCTGGAAAACGTTCTTCTCGGCCTCGAATTCGAACGCTCGCCATTTCTCGGGCGCTTCTTCGGTGCGGAGCGCCGCAGAGCCATCGGCGAGGCACGCGCCTGCATCGCTTCTGTCGGCCTCGAACATGCGTTCGATAAATATCCGGCGGAACTCTCCGGCGGCATGCAGCAGAGGCTCGCTATTGCGCAAACGCTCGCACGCAAACCAAAAGTTCTTCTGCTCGACGAGCCGTTCGGCGCGCTCGACCCCGGCACCAAAGCCCAGATGCACGATCTTCTGCTGAAGCTCTGGCAGGAAGAGGGCATGACCGTCTTCATGATCACGCACGATCTGTCGGAAGGATTCGAACTTGCGACGCGCGTTCTGTCCTTCGACAAAGTGCGCCGCGATCCGCAGGCGCCGAACGCCTATGGCGCGACCGTCGTGTACGATCTGCCGCTCGACGAGAAAGCCTATCGCAAGCCCATCGTCGAACGCTGGCGCCGCGCGATACTTGAGCGCCAGGCCGGCCTCGTGCATTAGAAGAGCCGCACGGGAACACGGACATGGCCGGCCTCAGTATCAAAACCGACGATCTTTCGGGTGATCAGATTCGCGCTCTTCTGGCTTTCCATGTCTCGGGCATGCTGGAGCAGTCCCCGCCCGGAACCTGTTATGCGCTCGATCTGTCGGAATTGCAGGTGCCGGAGATCACGGTGTGGAGCGTCTGGGACGGCGATGATCTTGCCGGCTGCGGCGCGCTGAAGGAAATCGAACCCGGCTGGGGCGAGGTCAAATCCATGCGCACGGCGACGGCGCATCTGCGCAAGGGCGTTGCGGCCGCACTGCTCGACCACATCATCGCAACGGCCAAATCACGCGGCTATACGCGCCTCAGCCTCGAGACCGGAACGAGCGCCGATTACGATCCGGCGACAGCGCTCTATAAAAAGCGCGGCTTCACGAATGGCGGTATTTTCGGCGATTACACGCCGAGCCCGCACAATCAGTTTTTGCATCTCGACCTCTGAGCCTCAGCGGCTCGCGAGATAGGCCTTCCAGCCGCCGAAGCCGGTGATGTTTTCCGCGCCCTGCACGGCATAGGCTTCGCAGACAAAGCCCTTTACGAAAGAGCCGTCGTCGAGCGACAGCGTGCCGATGCCGAGCGGCGCCGGAATGAGCGCAACGAAAGAGCCGAACTCGCTTTCCGGCACGGCCCAGATTTCAACCTCGATCCCGCCAATCCCCATGCCGTCATAAACCAGGCCGGGCTTGGGCGGCACCGTGCCGGGCAGCGCATAGAAGGTGTAGCCCTTGGCGGTCTTCGCGGTGCGTACGAATTTTGCGCGGCGCTCGACCAGCTGATGATGCAGCGGCAGGCCTTTGAGATGCGCGCCGACGACAGCGACCTCGACATAGCCGACATTCTTACCCGCAAGCGCGGGGCCCGGCAGAGCGCGCGCCGTGCCGCCGACCGTCGCCGTGCCCAGCGCCCGATGCAGAAGATCGCCGAGACCTGCGAGCGCACCGTCCTCAAAGGCGCGTCCGACAAGCGTGACACCGAACGGCAATCCGTCCGGACGAAAACCGGCGGGCACCGCGAGCGCCGAAAGATCCATCAGATTGACGAAATTCGTATAGGTGCCGAGATTGGAATTCAGCCGCACCGGATCGGCGAGCATCTCCTCGATCTTGTAGATCGTCGGCGCCGACGGCACGAGCATGACATCGATCTTCTGCCAGAGCGGTGCGGTCTTCTTCAGCAGAGCCTGAAGTTTGTATTGGCCCTCAAACGCATCGACCGCGGAATATTTCTCGCCGCCAAGCACGATATCGCGCACCACGGGGTGCACGGCATCGGGATGGCGGCGCGCGAAATCGCCGACCGCCGCCGTGCGTTCGGCGACCCATGGGCCTGCATAAAGAAGCGAGGCGCATTCGCGGAAGGGCGCGGGATCGAAATCGATCCGTTCGCCGCCGAGACGCTCAAGCCGCGCAACGGCCTCATAGAACAGAGCCTCCGATTCCGTATCGCCGAAAAACTCCACCACGTCCGGCACGCCGAAGCGGAAGCCCTTGCTCCAATCCTGCGGCAAGAGCGCGTGTTTCGGCGCCGCGCGCGAATAGGGATCTTCCGCGTCGAACGCGGCAGCCACTTCCGCGACCTTCAGCGCATCGCCGACGGTTCCGGCAAAGACCGACACGACATCGAGCGAGCGGCAGGCCGGAACGACGCCGCGCGTTGAGAACAGGCCGCGCGTCGGTTTCAGGCCGACAATATTGTTGAACGCGGCCGGCACGCGACCCGAACCTGCGGTATCGGTGCCGAGCGAGAAAGCAACAAGGCCCGACGCCACGGAAACCGCGGAGCCTGAGCTCGATCCGCCCGACACATAATCGGAATCGAAGACGGAGCTCGGATAACCATAGGGCGTGCGTGTGCCGTTGAGCCCGGTCGCGAACTGATCGAGATTGGTCTTGCCGATGACGATGGCGCCCGCCTCTTCGAGAAGCTCGATCACGCGCGCCGAGCGCTGCGGCAGATAGGCGAAATCCGGGCACGCCGCCGTCGTCGTGACGCCGAGCACATCGATATTGTCCTTGACCGCAAAGGGCACGCCGTAAAGCGGAAGGTTCTCAGTGGCGCGGGATTGCAGCGCAATGGCGCGCGCCGCCGCGATGTCTTCCGGCACGAGCGAGATCCAGACCGGGTGATCGCCCTTCTTTCTGATCTCGGCATAGATTTCGCGGATCAGCTGTTCGGGCGTCAGCCCGTCCGCATAGGCTTTCGTCAGCGAAGCAATATCCAGCGCGCGCATCAGGCCCGGTCCTCGACGATCACGGCCAGGATCTGACCCATGCCCACCGCGCGGCCTTCCGCGCAGCGCAGTTCCGAAACAGTCCCGTCCGCAGGCGCTGCCACTTCGAACTCCGTTTTCATCGACTCCACCACGATCAGCGCCTCGCCGGCTTTCACCCGCGTGCCCGGCGCCACATTAACTTTCCAGACGCTGCCGGGAATAGGGCTCGTCACCGCAACCCCGCCCTCCGGCAAAGCATCCTCGCTCTCCTCCATGGCCTCCGGGATATCGGCACCATAACCGATCTGGCCCGAGGCTTCCCAGCGGGCGCGCTCTTCCATGAAGGCCGCCTGCCTCTGTGCGGTGAACGCCGAGATCTCCTTGGCGTTCTCGCTCATGAATCTACGGTAATCGGCGAGCTTCAGCACGCCATGCTCGATCTTCACCTCGGCCTTCCCATGGGGGAAATCCTCGCGGAAGCGCATGAGGTCATCATGCGAAACCTCATAGAAGCGGATCTGATCAAAAAAACGCAGCAGCCAGGGTTTTCCGGCTTCGAACACGTGCGTCGTGCGGAACGTGTTCCAGACCTGGCAGGTGCGGCCGACGAACTGATAACCGCCCGGGCCTTCCATGCCGTAGACGCACATATAGGCGCCGCCAATGCCGACAGCGTTCTCCGGTGTCCAGGTGCGGGCGGGATTATATTTCGTCGTCACCAGACGATGGCGCGGATCGAGCGGCGTTGCGACCGGCGCGCCGAGATAGACATCGCCAAGGCCGAGGACGAGATAGCTCGCCTCAAAGACAATGCGCTTGACCTCGTCGATACTGCCGAGCCCGTTGATGCGGCGGATGAACTCGATATTGGACGGACACCAGGGCGCATCCGGACGCACCGACTGCATGTATTTACGGATCGCAAGCTGCGTATCCTCATCGTCCCAGGACAGCGGCAGATGGACGATGCGTGTGGGCACTTCCATCTCGTCGACGCCCGGCAGAACCGCTTCGATATTTTTCAACACATTCAGCAGTTCGCCGAGCGGCAGAAATTCCGGATCGTAATGGATCTGCAGCGAGCGGATGCCGGGCGTGAGATCGACAATGCCTTTCAGTCCGCAGCGCTGAACGGCCTGCATCAGCGCGTGCACGCGGAAGCGCAATTCGAGATCGAGAACGAGCGGTCCGTATTCGACGAGAATGTAGCGGTCGCCCTGGCGGCGGTAGACGACGCGCGGATGGCCGCGATCGGCGCCCGTCTCCCCGAGGATCGCATCGTCCTGTCCGGCATCGGCGACGGGAAGCGCTTCGGTCTTTTCGAGCTTCGCGATGCTGGCGCTCTGATCGGCCTCGGCCTGATCGGCGATGGTCGGCGACAGGCGCTTGAAACTGATGCGGTCGCCGGGGCGAAGCTGGCCCATCTTCCAGAGTTCGGCCTGCGCAATCGTCACGGGGCAAACAAAGCCGCCCAGACTTGGGCCGTCAGGCCCAAGAATTACCGGCATATCGCCGGTGAAATCGACGGCGCCTATCGCATAAGCATTGTCGTGAATGTTCGAGGGATGCAGGCCCGCCTCGCCGCCATCGCTGCGCGCCCATTTGGGTTTCGGCCCGATGAGGCGAACGCCGGTGCGGCTCGAATTGTAGTGAACTTCCCAATCGGCCGCGAAGAAGGCGGCGATATCCTCTTCGGTGAAAAAGTCCGGCGCGCCATGCGGCCCGTAAAGAACGCCGATGCGCCATGTCCTGGTGAATGCAGGGCGCAGTTCATCCGGAACAGCGCGCGGTTCGGCTTTCGCACCGGGATCGAGGTGCAGCACATCGCCGGCGAGCAGCGCGCGGCCGCCATGACCGCCGAAACCGCCGAGCGTGAATGTCGCTTTCGAGCCGAGATAATCCGGCACCTGAAAGCCGCCGGCGACGGCAAGATAGGCGCGCGTGCCTGCGCCCGTCACCGAACCTGTTTTCAGAATCTGCCCGGCTTTGATCTCGAACGGTATCCAGAACGGCACGGGTTCGCCATCGAGCGTTGCCGACATCGCGGCGCCGGTGAGGCAGGCAACAGCCGGGCTGTCGAATTTCAGCGTGGGGCCTGAGAGCGTGATTTCCAGCGCTGCAGCGTTCGGATCGTTTCCGAGCGCGCGATTGGCGAGCCGGAAGGACAGATGATCCATCGGACCGGACGGCGGCACGCCGACATCCCAGAAACCGAGACGGCCCGGGAAATCCTGAACGGTCGTCTGCGTTCCGGGTGCGACGACCTCGACCGTCGCCGGGCGGTAATCGAGCGTCTCCAGAAGCCGCGTCGTGACTTCGCCCGCTGCAAGCTCGGGCCGCACAGCGAGAAACTTCAGATAATCGCGATTGGTCTCGATGCCGCCGAGCTTCGTCGCCTCAAGCGCCGAGGACAGTTTTTTCAGCGCGGCCGGGCGATTTTCCGCGGTGACGATCAGTTTCGCGATCATCGGATCGTAGAAGGGCGGCACTTCCGCGCCCGCTTCGACCCAGGTCTCGATGCGCGCATCCTTCGGGAACGAGACTTCCGTCAGCCTGCCCGCGCTCGGGCGGAAATTGCGGCCCGGATCCTCCGCGTAGAGGCGCACCTGGATCGAATGGCCCTTCGATGCGGGGCGGACAAGATCGATCGTTTCCCCCGCCGCCTGGCGCAGCATCCATTCGACGAGATCGACGCCCGTGACTTCTTCCGTCACACCATGCTCGACCTGAAGCCGCGTATTGACCTCAAGGAAATAGAACTCGCCGCCATCGACATCGTAAAGGAATTCGACGGTGCCGGCGTTTGCGTAGTTCACCGCTTCGCCGAGCCGCTCCGCCGTCGCAAGCAGCCGGGCGCGAACCTCATCGGAAATGTTCGGCGCCGGGGTTTCCTCGATGACTTTCTGATTGCGCCGCTGCGCCGAACAATCGCGTTCGCCGAGCGCAAGGACTTTCCCCTTGCCGTCGCCGAAAATCTGCACTTCGATATGGCGGCCGCGGGCGATGAACTTTTCGAGAAAGATGCCGGCGTCCTTGAAATTGTTCGCGGCGAGACGCTGCACGCGCTCGAACATCGGCGTGAACTCGTCCGCGCTGCGGCAGAGCTGAAGCCCGATGCCGCCGCCGCCCGCCGTGCTCTTGATCATCACCGGAAAACCGATGCGCTTGGCTTCGAGCTCGGCGGCTGCAAGATCGGCAACAAGCCCGCCGCCGGGCGCCAGCGGAACGCCGGCCTTTTCGGCGATTTCACGCGCTTTGTGCTTCAGGCCGAAAGCCCGCATATGTTCAGGGCCAGGGCCGATAAAGACGATGCCCTCTCTCGCGCAGGCTTCGGCGAAATCCGGATTTTCGGAGAGAAACCCGTAGCCGGGATGGATGGCTTCGGCGCCGGTCCGTTTCGCGGCGTCCAGAATGCGCGCCGCATCGAGATAGGATTGCGCGGCGGGCGGCGGGCCGACGAGAACGGCTTCACCCGCGCGGGCGACATGCAGCGAATGGCGGTCGGCTTCCGAATAGACCGCGACGGATGCGATGCCCATCCGGTCCAGCGTGCGGATGACGCGGCAGGCAATGGCGCCGCGATTGGCGATGAGAACCTTGCGGAACATCGCGCCCCTCACCGATCCCAGATGAGAATTTCGACGGGCGTCGGATTATACGCATTGCAGGGATTGTTGAGCTGCGGGCAATTGGAGATGAGGACGATGACATCCATCTCGGCGCGCATTTCGACATATTTCCCCGGCGCGCTGAGGCCGTCGGCAAAACTCAATCCACCATCGGCCGTCACCGGCACGTTCATGAAGAAATTGATGTTGTGCGTGATGTCACGTTTGGTCAGCCCGAATTCCGGACGCTCCGCCACCGCCAGCATCCAGCTGTCGCGGCAGGCATGCATGGTCCGCTTTTCGAGATCGTAGCGCACGGTATTCGACTCGCTCGCGCAGGCGCCGCCGAGCGTGTCGTGGCGGCCCACCGTGTCCGCCGTGATTTCGAGCATGACATTGCCTTCGCTCGACATCAGCTTTGTGCCAAGGCCGAGAAAGACATTGCCCTGTTCGCGGATCGTATCCGTCGCCGAATAGCGCTCGGCCGGATCCATTGCGGAGAAGAACAAAGTGTCGGCCGCCTGATTGCCTTCGAGATCGAGGATGCGGAAGGTCTGGCCCTTCTTCACGACATCGATCCAGTAATCGCCGGCAAGGACGGTTTTGCGAGTGCTCGCTTTATCGGGCGACAGAGCGCTGGCTTTAGTTTTCATGTCAGCACCCGCAGCCGAGATGATAGAGCCGGTTATTGATAAAGCCGCGCCCGTTTTCGGGCCGCGACAATCGGCATTCGTCGGTGTCTGTTGCGGGCGGCACCTCCTTCAGATCGGCGCGCACGCCCTTCCACGGATAGTCTTTCGCCGGATCGAGCGGGTGCGGACAGGTATGAAGGATGACGAGCGTCTCCATTTCGAAGCGGATCTCGACATAATCCTCGGGCTTTGAGTTGCCGGTTATGTATTCGAGCGCGCCGTCATCGCCGACGGCGATCTTGGTGAACCAGTTCACATTGGCCGCGAGATCGCGCTTGCCGAGACCGTATTTGGCAAGCTCGACCAGAAAGGCGTCGCGGCCGTTCTGTTTCCAATCATTCCGGTCGCTCTGATAATCGCGCGCGCCCCATTTCCTCTCGACGATGGATTTGGTCGAGGTGCCGGACACGCTGTCATGCCAACCGACGCTGTCCTCGGTCACCGAGCAGAAGATGCGGCCCATATCCGAATAGAGGCAATTGCCGCGCGTCAGCTTGAAGGTGTGCTGACATTTCAGAGTATCGGGCGCATTGTAGCGCTCGAGCAGATTGGCGGGATTGTAGAACAGCATGCCGACCGAGGCGCCGCCGGAAATATCGGTGAGACGCAAAGCGGTGTTGGCCTTCATGGTGAAGGACCAGTGTTTGCCGCCGGCAATGTCGGTCGAATAGAGAACGGAACCGGTCAAGAGAGTCTTCCTCGTGTTTCGAGGAAGCGCGCGCGGGGAAACCAATCCGAGCGGCGCTTCCGCTGGTCGATCTCCCGGGCTTTTGTCCCGCCGTGTGGCCGCGCTGTCTGGCGCGGCTTGCTGCTCTCGGACCAGCGCCGCGCGTCAGCGCGACCGGAACCCTAGCGGCATGGTTTTATTTGCAATGTTCGGGCCAAAGGGTCAAGCCGCGCTGAAATTTCAGGCTTTTCAGTGCCCGTCGGGAGCGAGGCGGCTTTCCGGCATGCGATAGACGCCATTTGTGCCGAGCATCCAGGCCCAGAGCGTACCCGGGCGGAAGAGCTTGCCGAAGGCGCGGTCGCAGACATTGAGCCCGCCGGCATAGACGCCGAAGGCCGGCAGAACGGCGCGCATGCCATCGGTCGCAACGCAGCGGCGGCGGACGCCTGCACCGCGCGCATAGATTTTGGCGACGGGATGAAGATGTCCGGCGATCTCGCCGGGCGCGGAGCCCATAACCGGCTCGTGCCGCAAGACGATATCGCGGAAACTCATCTCGGCCTGCCACTCGCCCTCGACGCAGCTCGGCGGTTCGGGATCGTGATTGCCGGCGATCCACAGCCAGTCGCGCGATTTCTGCAGCGCGCACAAGGTCTCGACATCCCGCCCGTCAATACGCTCGCCGGCGCGGCTGTCATGGAAGCTGTCGCCGAGGGCCACGACCGTCAGCGGATCGAAACGCGAGATCAGGCGGCCGAGCAAAGCGAGCGTTGCCGCCGTATCGTAAGGCGGCATCAGCCCGCGCCCGCGCGCGGCGAAGGCCGAGCCTTTCTCCAAATGCAGATCGGCGACGATCAGCATGCGCTCATCGTCCTGCCAGAGCGCGCCTTCGGGCAGCACCATGAACGGCACGCCGCGGATCAGCATCACATCGCTGATGCGCGCCTGCGGGCTGACGACAGCGTGAAGGCTCATGCCGTCCTCATGGCTTCAGCCTCAAGCTCGGCTTCGGTTTCGGCCAGGAGCGATTCATAGGCATCGCCCGCGACCTGTTCGCGGCCGATTTCCAGGATGCCCGGTACGGCCAGCGGCGAAACGCGATCAAGCGCTTTATGGACGATGCGGCCCTTCACGCGCGCCAGCATGGAGGACAGGCGCGAGATGTCGAGAAGGCCGCGAGCCGCGTCCGCACGCGCCGCCCGCAAAAGGATATGATCCGGCTCATGCCGGCGCAGCACATCGTAAATAAGATCGGAGGACATCATCACCTGTCGACCGCTCTTTCTCTGGCCCGGAAAGTTCCGCTCAATCAATCCGGCGATAAGAGCGCAGTCCCTGAAGTTCCGCTTCATCAGGCTCGATTCGGCAAGCCACTCCTCAAGATCGTCCCCGAGCATATCCTCGTCGAACAAAGATGGGATCGACACTGTGCCTGTTTTGACACGTGCGGACACATCGCCGAGCCCCCACACTGTCACCGCGTAATCGGTTGCAACGAAACCCATGGGCCTGAGCTTTGCGCGCTCCATGCGCCGCGTCAGCAGCATTCCGAGAGTCTGATGCGCGTTGCGGCCTTCGAACGGATAGCAGGTGAGGAAGAAGCGGTCGCCGCGCGGAAAGGTCTCGACCAGAAGCTCGTCCGGTCCCGGCAGAACCGAATTCGTGCGCTGGATGTCGAGCCATTCCTGCACCTGCGGCGGAAAGGCCTTCCATTCGCGCGGATCGGCGATCATCTGGCGCACGCGCGCCGCAACGCCGGTCGAGAAGGGCATGCGCGCGCCGGCATAGCTCGGCACTTTCGGATCTTTCGCATTCGTTCTCGTGCAATAGGCGTAGTCTTCGACAACGGCGTGAAATTCGAGGATTTCGCCGCCGAAGACGAAGGTGTCGCCGGCCGTCAGCATCGACACGAACCCCTCTTCGAGTTCGCCGAGCACCCGCCCGCCCCGGCCGATCGGCCCGGTATGGCCCGCGCCGCCGCCGCGCATGAGCCTGATTTTTATCATGTCGGCTTCGGTGATCGTGCCGACATTCATCCGGTATTGCTGGGCAATCTTCGGATTGGAGACGCGCCAGTGTCCCTCCTTCGTCTTACGTATTTTTGCAAAGCGCTCATAGGTGCGGAGCGCGTAACCGCCCGTCGCAACAAAGTTCAGCGCCGCGTCGAAATCCATACGCGACAGCGCGGCATAGGGCGAGGCGGACAAGACTTCCGTATAGAGCGCGTCTGCATCGAACGGCTCGGCGCAGGCCATGCCGAGAATATGCTGGGCGAGGACATCGAGCGCGCCGGTGCGGAGCATGTCGGCATCCTGCTCGCCCGCGAGCGCCGCCGCCCGCGTCGCCTCGCATTCGACGCGCTCGAAGCGCGAGCCCGGCACGATGATGGCTTTCGACGGTTCGTCCATCCGGTGATTGGCGCGGCCAATTCTTTGAAGGAGACGCGATGAGCCTTTCGGCGAACCGAGATGGACGACGAGATCGATATCGCCCCAGTCGATGCCGAGATCGAGCGTCGATGTCGCGACCACCGCACGCAGCTTGCCGGCGGCCATGGCCGCCTCCACCCGCCGTCTCTGGCCGACATCGAGCGAGCCGTGATGCAGTGCGATCGGCAGGTCTTCGGTGTTCAGACGCCACAGCTCTTGAAAAGCGAATTCGGCGATGAAGCGGGTATTGACGAAGATCAGCGTCATCTTGTGGCGCTTGATCTCGTCATAGACGGCCGGCAACGCATGCTTGGCCGCATGGCCCGACCAGGGAAGGCGTTCTTCCGTATCGTGAATATTGATGTCGGGCTGAGCGCCGCCTTCGACGGTCACAAGATCGGCGGCCTCCTCGCCCGTCAGCCAGCGCGCCAGATCGGCGGGATTGGAGACCGTCGCGGAAAGCCCCGTCACCGTCGCGTCCGGCGCGAGCGATCTGAGACGCGCGAGCGCCAGCGACAGAAGATCGCCGCGCTTGGTCGGCGCCAGAGCATGGGCTTCGTCGACGATGATGCGGCGCAGGCCGGAGAAGAGGTTTTTCGCTTCGCGGCTCGCCAGCAGGAGCGAGACCTGTTCGGGCGTTGTCAGCAACAGATCGGGCGGATCGGTTTTCTGGCGCTGGCGTTTGGATTGCGGCGTATCGCCCGTGCGGCTCTCAATGCGGACCGGCAGCTTCATCTCGGCAATCGGCGTCTCGACATTGCGCGCGACGTCGACGGCCAGAGCTTTCAGGGGCGAGATGTAGAGTGTGTGCACGTTGCGGCGGAATTTTTTTGGCGGCGTCTCGTAAAGCTCGACAAGGCTCGGCAGGAAACCGGCGAGCGTCTTGCCGGCGCCGGTCGGCGCAATCAGCAGCGTCGAGCGCCCGCGCTCGGCCTGCTCGAGAAGCGCCGTCTGGTGCGGACGCACGCTCCAGCAGCGCCCCGCGAACCAGCGCGCAAAGGGCTCGGGCAGATGCGAGCCCTCGGGTTTTTTCTGCGCCAGCGCCAATCGGGTCCTCAGGTCTCGAGAGGCCGTGTCATGAACACCGCGCCTTCGCCATATGATTTCATTTTCACCGCGAGACTCGCCAGCGGCCGCGGCACAAAGCCGTGCTTCTGCCAGAAGGGCGCGGATTTATTGACCGCGATCAGCGACATGGACGGATAGTCCATGGCCCCCGCCGTCTCCGCGAGATGGCGGACAACACGGGCTCCATGGCCCTTGCCGTAAGCCGATTTCAACAGTGCCAGATCGTGCAGATAGTAAGTCCCGGGCCGCTCGGGAAGCGCGCCGAGCGTGGAATCGAGCGGCGGCGGATCGTCCGCATTCCAAGGATGGCTGAGGATATAGCCGACAAGCTCGCCCTCGCAGTCGAGCGCAAGGCAGCCCTGCGGATAGAGCGAAAGCCTGTCCTCGAAAACGGCCTTGTCCTCCTGATGCCAGGGATAGGCCTCCTCCTGGATCTCAAGAATTCTTGGAATATCCGCGGGATACATCTGCCGCCAATTGGTCACGACAAAGACCATGATGCCTCCTTCGGCCCTTCTCCTTGAGGTCCGAGCTTCTATCTTTAAACCGAATGCGCCCCGAAGACCTCCTTTGCCCCACACCGCAAGGTTTGTGCTGCCGCCCCGCAGGCGTGCATGTGGATCCGACGCGCCCGGTCGAACGGGCGCTGATCACCCATGGCCATTCCGACCATGCGCGCGCCGGACACGGCCATGTGATGGCGACACCCGAGACGCTTCGCATCATGGCCCTGCGCTATGGCGAGGATTTCGCCGGATCGGTGCAGGCCGTCGAATATGGCGAGGTCGTCACGCTGAAAGGCGGGGTGCAGGTCTCGTTTCATCCCGCCGGGCATGTGCTCGGCTCGGCGCAGATCCTGTTCGAATGGAAAGGCTTTCGCGCCGTCGTCTCGGGCGATTACAAGCGCGAGCGCGATCCGACCTGCGCGGCGTTTACGCCGGTGCCCTGCGATCTCTTCGTCACCGAGGCGACTTTCGGGCTTCCCGTCTTCCGCCATCCGAAAGCTTCGGACGAGATCGCAAAGCTTGTCTCCTCGGCTGAACTTTTCCCGGAACGCGCTCATCTCGTCGGCGCCTATTCGCTCGGCAAGGCGCAGCGCGTCATGGCGCTGCTCCGCGAAGCGGGTTGGGAGAAGCCGATCTATATTCACGGCGCGCTGCAGAAGATCACCGAGTTCTACAAGGAGGAGGGCGTGCCGCTCGGCGAGGTCGTTCACGTCGCATCCGACGAGCGCAGGAACCGCGGCGGCGACATCATCATCTGTCCGCCCTCGGCGCTGCAGGACATCTGGTCGCGCAAGTTTCCGGACCCGGTGAACGCGGTCGCTTCCGGCTGGATGCGTGTGCGCGCCCGCGCGCGGCAGCAGGGCGCGGAACTGCCGCTGGTGATTTCCGATCATGCCGATTGGGACGATCTCGGAAGAACGATCAAGGAAACCGGCGCATCTGATATCTGGGTGACGCACGGCGCCGAAGAAGCGCTTGTCTACTGGTGCGAACAGCAGGGTCTGAAGGCGAAACCGCTGCATCTTGTCGGCTATGGCGATGAAGAGGCGGAGGAGATTGCAGCCCCGGTGGACGGCGCATGAACCGCTTCGCCGCCCTTCTCGACCGCCTCGCCTATGAGCCGCGGCGCAACGCCAAGATCCGCCTGATGGCGGATTATTTCCGCGATACGCCCGACCCGGAGCGCGGCATGGCGCTGGCGGCTCTGACCGGGAAACTGAGCTTCCAGCACGCCAAACCGAACATCGTGCGCACGCTGATCGGCGACAAGACCGATCCCTATCTCTTCCAGCTGTCGCGCGATTATGTGGGCGATATGGCCGAAACGGTCGCTTTGATGTGGCCGGGCCGCGAGGGCGTCAATTATGTGCCGACGCTGACGGAGATCGTCGAGAGTCTGCACGAAGCGACAAAGCACGATCTTCCCAACCGTCTCGCGCATTGGCTCGACGCGCTGGACGAAACCGGGCGCTGGGCGCTGCTGAAACTCATTACCGGCTCGCTGCGCATCGGCGCTTCGGCGCGGCTGGCGAAAACCGCCGTCGCAAGCCTCGGCGAAGGTATCGAGCCGAACCACGTCGAACTCGTCTGGCCCGGCCTGAAGCCGCCTTATGAAGAATTGTTCGCCTGGGTCGAAGGCCGCGGGCCGAAGCCGGAGAATATGGATTCGGCGCCCTTCCGCCCGCCAATGCTCTCGACGGCGATCGAAGACACGGCCAATTGGCGAGAGACCCTGAACCCCGATGACTTCACCGCCGAATGGAAATGGGACGGCATTCGCGTCCAGGCCGTCGGCGGAACCGATGCCGACGGCAAGCATGTCGCACGGCTCTATTCGCGCACCGGCGAGGAAATATCCTCCGCCTTTCCCGACATCATCAACGCCATTTCATTCGACGGCGCGCTCGACGGCGAGCTTCTGATCGTGAAGGGCGGTGCCGTGCAGAGCTTCAACGTTTTGCAACAGCGCCTCAACCGCAAAACCATCACGCCGAAGCTCGTAAATGAATATCCGGCGCAGATTCGCGCCTACGATCTTCTCGTCGAGAAGGGCGAAGATCTTCGCCCCCTCACCTTCGATGAGCGCCGCGCGCGGCTCGAAGCATTCATTGCGCGGCTGAACTCAGAGAAGTTCACGTTGTCGCCGCAGATCGCGTTTTCAAGCTGGGACGATCTGACCGAAGCGCGCGCCGAACCCGCGCAGCATGGCGCCGATGTGGATGCGGACGCCGTCGAAGGCGTGATGGTGAAGAAGAAGAGTTCGGTCTATGTCCCCGGCCGCCCGAAGGGCGAATGGTTCAAGTGGAAACGCGATCCGTTCAATGTCGACGCCGTCTTGATGTATGCACAGCGCGGCTCGGGCAAGCGCTCATCCTTTTATTCGGACTATACGTTCGGCGTCTGGGCGCCGGGCGAGGACGGCGAGGAGCTGGTGCCGGTCGGCAAAGCCTATTTCGGTTTCACCGATGAGGAGCTGCTCGAACTCGATAAATTTGTCAGGAAGAACACGATCAACCGCTTCGGCCCGGTACGCGAGGTCACGCACGACCCCGATGAAGGTCTTGTGCTGGAAGTTGCGTTCGAAGGGCTCTCGCGTTCGACGCGCCACAAATCCGGCGTCGCCATGCGTTTCCCGCGCATTTCGCGCATCCGCTGGGACAAGCCGCCCCGCGAGGCCGACCGGATCGAACATCTCGAAGCTCTGCTCGGCTGAAAACTCATCACCCTTTCGTTGGTTGACACAAAACCACCACTCTGGAGTGATTATAAACTGCGTCCCACCCCTCCGCTCCGGAGACGAATTCATGCGAGTTTTCAAATTGTTGATCGCGACCGGCCTGATCGCCGCCGGCGCCACGGCCGTCCTCGCGCAGGATCTTGCTGCCGATCGCGAAGCCACGATGAAAAAGGTCGGCGGCGCCTTCGGAGCCGTGAACAAGATGAACCGCGGCCAGTCGCCCTATGACGGCGCTGCCGCCGCCGAGGCGTTCACTACGATCTCGACGAGCGCCAAGCATTTCGCGACGCTGTTCCCCGCCGACGGCAAAGCCGCCGGACGCTCGCTGCCGTCGATCTGGGAGAAGAAGGCGGATTTTGACGCGCGCGTCGAAAAACTCGCATCGAGTTCAGCTGCCGCCGCGACCGAAGCCGCAAAGGGCGAAGCCGAATTCAAGGCCGCGTTTGCGACCATCGGCCCGCAATGCGGCTCCTGCCACGAAACCTATCGCGGCGAGAAGCCGTAGGCGCCGGGCCGCAAGCGGACCCCAAAAGTCACGCGGCGCTTTTCAAATCCATCAAGCGCGCAGCGATCTCATAGCTTCGCTTGCGCTTGTCATGATCGAAGATCTGGGCCGTGAGGATCAACTCATCGGCCCGGGTCTTCGCGATGAACTCTTCCGTCTGCCGCTTGACGGTCTCGTAATTACCGACCGCCGTTGCCGACAGAACGGTCTGCAGCATCGCCTTCGCCCGGGGATCGAGATTTTCGCGATAGTTTTCGACCGGCGGCATCAAAAGGCCGGGATTTCCGGTGCGCAAAGCGACGAAAGCCTGATCGCGGCTCGACATCAGAAGATGCGCTTCCTCATCGCTTTCGGCGGCGAACATGTTGAAGCCGAGCATGACATAGGGCTTTTCAAGTTCAGCCGAGGGCTGGAAGCTTTCGCGGTAGAGCGCGATCGCCTCCATCATTTCCGCCGGCGCGAAATGCGAGGCGAAGGCGTAAGGCAGCCCGAGCGCCGCTGCGACCTGCGCACCGAACAGGCTTGAACCGAGAATATATATCGGCACGCGCGCACCATAGCCCGGCACCGCGCGCACGGGTTCGGCATGGCGGAAATACGCCATCAGCTCGATGACATCCTGCGGGAAGGCATTGGGATCAGATTTCAGATCGCGGCGCAGCGCCCGCGCCGTGAGAGGATCGGACCCCGGTGCGCGGCCGAGCCCGAGATCGATGCGGCCGGGATAGAGCGCATCGAGCGTTCCGAACTGTTCGGCGATCACCATGGGCGCATGGTTCGGCAGCATGATGCCGCCGGCGCCGACCCGGATTGTCGATGTGCCCTCGGCCACATAACCGATGGCAACGGCTGTCGCCGCCGAAGCGATGCCCGGCATGCCGTGATGTTCGGCCAGCCAGAAGCGCTTATAGCCGAGCCGCTCGGTATGGCGGGCAAGGTCGCGGCTGTTTCTGAGAGCGTCAGACGGGCCGGAGCCCTGGGTGACGGGGGCGAGATCGAGAACGGAGAACGGGATCATCCACCGCATGTAGGTAGCCCAATTGCCGCACTCAACGTTCGCGCCTTGCGTGCCGTGGCCTTTCGGTCATGCTGCTTTAGGGGCATGCGGGCGGCATGCGGGGCATGGCTAAGCGTATTTTCGATATCGCCATTATCGGCGGCGGGGTGAACGGCTGCGGCATTGCCCGCGATGCCGCCGGCCGCGGCTTTGCCGTTTATCTCTGCGAACAGAACGATCTGGCCTCCGGCACCTCCTCGGCCTCGACCAAACTGGTGCATGGCGGCCTGCGCTATCTCGAACAATACGAGTTCCGCCTGGTGCGCGAGGCGCTGCACGAGCGCGAGGTTCTCCTCAACATCGCGCCGCATATCGTCCGGCCTTTGCGCTTCATCCTTCCGCATCATGAAGGGCTTCGGCCGCGCTGGCTCCTGCGGCTCGGGCTTTTTCTCTACGACGCCCTCGGCGGGCGAAAGCGCCTGCCGCCTTCGCGCGCGATCGATCTCACGCGGTCGGTTGCAGGACGGCCGCTGAAGGACGTCTTTTCATCCGGCTTCGAATATTCCGATTGCTGGGTCGAGGATGCGCGGCTTGTCGTTCTGAACGCGGTCGACGCGAAAGCAAACGGCGCCAGCATCAATCCGCGCACCAAATGCGTCTCCGCCAAGCGCGACAAGGATTTGTGGCGCGTCGTCGTTGTCGGGCCGGACGGAAAGCGCCAGACGATCCATGCGCGCACGCTGGTTAATGCCGCGGGCCCATGGATTGGCGCCGTGCTGCACAAACAGATCAAGGCGAAAGCGGCCGCCCCTGTGCGGCTCGTCAAAGGCAGCCATATCGTCGTGCCGAAACTCTTCGGCCACGACCGCGCCTATATTTTTCAGAATGCCGACGGGCGCGTCGAATTCGCCATTCCCTTTGAAAAGCAGTTCACGCTGATCGGCACGACGGATCAGGATTTCCGCGGCGACCCGGCGGATGCGGCGGCTTCAAAAGCCGAGGTCGACTATCTCTGCCGCTCGGCGAGCGCCTATTTCGGCCAGCCGGTCAAACGCAAGGACGTGGTGTGGAGCTATTCGGGCGTGCGCCCGCTTTACGACGACGGCTCGAACAAGGCGCAGAACGCGACGCGCGATTATGTGCTGAAGCTCGAAGGCCAAAAGGGCGAAGCGCCGCTGCTCAATATTTTCGGCGGCAAGATCACGACCTATCGCCGGCTTGCCGAGGAGGCGATCGAAAAGCTCGAACCGCATCTTGGACGCACGCGCACCTGGACCTCACGGACGCCGCTGCCCGGCGGCAATTTCGCGCCCGGCCGCGCCCCACTCATGGCGCGTGACCTGAGAATGAGATTTCCGTTCCTGACGCCCTCGCTCGCCCACAGGCTGGTGAACAGCTACGGCACCCGCGCGCCGATGATTCTCGGCCACGCCCGGAGCATGCGTCATTTGGGGGAGAGTTTCGGGGCCGAGCTGACGGCCGCCGAGGTGCGGTATCTGACCGAGCAGGAATTTGCCGTCTCGAGCGAGGACATCCTGTGGCGCCGCTCGCGCCTTGGCCTTCATGTCACCAGCCGGGACAGGAAAGCCCTCGAGACCTATCTAAAGCGCCAGGCCTCGGCCCGGCCCGGCTCCCCGCCCAGCGACCGCTCACGGACTCGCCGGAGCAGCGCCAAAACGGGCGGCACAACTTAAAGGTGCTTTAAACGCACAAGAGCGGTCCTTACGGACCGCTCCGGGCTACCTTACTTAACTTGAACTCTCGTCCGGATTAGCGAGCGAACGCCGAGGCCGGAATGCCGAGAATCTTGAGGTCTTCCGAGGAAGGAACCCGATGATTGCGGGCGGCTTCACCAGCGCGCGAAGCAGCACCGGCATACTGGAAGAAGTGGAGGATGAAAGCGATCATGGTGTGTACCCCTTTTCTGTTGAAACGGAATATGCCGATTCCTTGCAGCTTGAGGTAGGGGCCTGGTATACCACCGGACATGCATCTACTGCATGACTGATGCAGCGAGCTATGCCATAGGTTAAAATCCGTTAATCAATTCAAACATAGCTCGGGGCATTTTCCGTCATCAGAAGGACACCGATCCGGCCTTCTGATTCGATCAGACTGCCCGTTCGACCCTCAGATCAGGTCCTTCAAAGCCGCCTCGATACGGGGCCTCGCCGAGGCCGGCGGGGGCAGAATGGGCAGCGGCGGCCGGGTTTTGGCGAGGCCCAGAATATCGGCGATCGCATACATGACCCGGAAGCTGCCGAACTCCCCGAACAGGGCCCAAAGCGGCTGGAATTGATCGTTCAGCCGCTTCGTCCCGGCGGCGTCTTTGGCCTGCGCCGCACGCGCCAGTCTCAAGGCCGGTACGGGAAGGAGCCCCGCAACCACGCTGTACCAGCAGTCCGCCCCCTGAAGCAGCGCCTCGGGCGAGCCCCAATCGCCGCTATAGCCGATGGCGAAATCCTTCGGCGTCTTCGCGCGGAGGCGCGCGATCTCGCCGGTAAAATCGCCGTCCGCGGGCAGCGGCATTTTGATCGCCGCGATGTTCGGCACCCCTGACAGCCGCGCGATCAGATCTTCGCTGAAGACGAATTTCGTCGTGCCGGGATTGTTGTAAATACAGAGCGGCAGCGAGGCCGCGGAGGCGACCGAGGAAAAGTGCTGAAAGACTTCTTCCTCCATCAGCGGCGTATAGGATACGGGCGCCAGAAGTAGCCCGTCCGCGCCGGCCTCCGCCGCATCCCGCGCCAGATGCTGCGCCTGATCGGTGCGCAGAACGCCGGCACCGACAATGATCGGCATGCGCCCGCCGACGCATTTTACCGCCGCAACAACGGCGCGCTTTCTCTCCTCGCGCGACAGGAACGCGTACGCACCGGTCGAGCCGAGAAGGCCGATGGAGTCCGCACCGCTCGCGACAATGCGTTCGAGCAGTGCGCACAGCGCATCGGTATCGACGCGCCCGTCATCATCTGCGGGCGTCAGGGGAAAAGCGGACAGGCCGTGAAACAGGCTCAAAGCAGCACCTCGCTTGAGGGCTTATGCCATGGAGCGAAAGGCGGCGACTAGTAGAGAGAGATTAGTAGAGAGAGGCGGGAGCCTGACCGGGCGCGGGTGTCGTCGCAACCGCCGGCGGCTGTGCCGGAACTGCAGCCGGGGCCGGAGCGGCGACCGGTGCGGGAGCTGCAACGGCCGAAGGAGAAGCTGTCGTCGGCGGCGCCAGCGGCTGCTGCGTCACCGGCAAATCAGGCTGAAATACAGGGACGGGCGAGGGACCGGCAGTAGCACCGCCATGCGCATCGGCAATCGCCTGTGTGACGATCTCCTGCACACCCTTGTCGGCGAGGAAGGTGTCGTGGCGCAAAAACCCGCCCATGCCCGACGCATCGACGACGCGAAGACCCAGCTTTTCGAGAACTGCCGTCTCGGTGCGGCCGACGCGCTTTGCGCCGGTGAGACCTGCGGACACGGCGAGAGCGCGGTCGTCCTTGGCGCTGATCACCGTCATATTGCGGTGCATACCGCCGAGGCGGCGGACGGAGGCCGAGAAGCTGTCGACATCGATATCCGGCGCAGCGAAGACGATGGCGCCGAAGCGGCTCATATTGCCCTTCTTGCTGCTCTGCAGCTGACGCAGCGATTCGACCGTCAGCATGGCGCCCATGCTGTGCGCAACGATATGCACGCGCCCGACCGTCGGATCGGACAGAAGTGCGTCGAGCATGTCTTCCAGCGCGTCGCGCGACCATAGGGCGCTTTCGCGATCGGCAACATAATCGAAGACGCTGTCGCGCGACGGCCAGCTGAACAACACGGTGTCACCGCGGAATTTCAGCGCATCGGAGAGGCGCGCCGCATCGAGCGCCGCGCGTTCGAAATTCGCGTTGAAGCCGTGAACATAAAGCAGCACATCGCGCGTGCCGCCGGCATTGTCGGCAAGGTCCGAGGCCGAGATCGGCTCGACCTGCGTAATCGTCCAGCTGCCCGAGCTGGAGGCGAGCGAAAAACGCCCGGCATTGTAGGGCGAGGCGAGCCTGACCCGGACCATGCTGGCATCGGCGCGCTCGGCGCCGAACCAGGGCGTTTTCGCGCCCGCGGATTTCCGCGTCGTGACGGCGGTAAGCTCGCCGGTTTCGGCAATGTCGGACGGATACGTCTTCGCCGCCGAGGAGGCTCCACCCGTGCCCTGGCAGCCGCCAAGAAGGACGGCCGCAAACAGAAGCGCGGAAAGACGGGAAACCGGGACAGAGAGCATAAAACGCGGACCTGGCCCCGGATGCGGAGCCAGCCTCAGAACGAGAGAAGTCGGATGGGAATTTTGTGCCAGCCAATCAAGGCGATGACAGGGCCAAAACGTTAAAAAGGCCCGTCTCGCGGACCGGACGGCGACAGGATATGAATTTGCTCGAGGGAGCTAACCGCGTGCCGCTCATCCGGCTTTTCATTTCCGACGTCGACGGCACATTGGTCCGCCATGACAAAAGCCTCACGGATGCGACCGTGGCCGCCTTCGGACGCCTGCGGGCGGCGGGGATAAAATCCACCCTGATCAGCGCCCGGCCGCCAAGCGGAATCCTGCATCTTGCCGAGGCGCTGGCCATCGACGGCCCACTCGGCGCGTTCAACGGCGGCACGCTGGTACGGCGCGACGGCACTGTGTCGGATGTTGAACGGCTCGATCCGGATCTGGTGGCGAAACTGCTGGCGGTCATGACCCGGCCCGGTATCGATATCTGGCTGTTCTCGGGCGGTCTCTGGTATGCGCGCACGGATGATAATCCGCACACTCCCCGCGAAATCCTCTCCGCCGGCGTGAAGCCGACGCTCCGCCCCATCGCGGAGATGCCGGTGCGCGCGGTCGACAAGATCGTCGGCGTCAGCGATGACGCGGCACTTCTCATTGAGGTCGAAGCGGACGCCAAAGCCGCGGCCGGCGGCCGCGCCACCATCGCCCGCTCGCAGGCTTACTTTCTCGATGTCACCGCGGTGAAGGCGAACAAAGGCGACGGCGTCACCGCCCTCGCCCGCGTCTGTGGCGTGCCGCTCGATGAGGTCGCGGTCATCGGCGATCAGGCGAACGATCTGCCGATGTTCGCCAAAGCCGGGGTGTCGATCGCCATGGGACAGGCGCCGGACGCGGTGAAGGCCGCCGCCGATGCCGTCACGGCGTCGAACGATGAGGATGGAGTGGCCGTGGCCATCGACCGGATTCTGGGCGGCGGGCTGGAACGCAAAGGGCCCGGCTTTTGACCGGGCCCTTCTAAATTCAAGACACTTCTGCGCGGGATCACTCCCAGCTCAGCGCGCCGCCGTTCTGATATTCGATCACGCGCGTCTCGAAGAAGTTCTTTTCCTTCTTGAGGTCCATGACTTCGCTCATCCACGGGAACGGGTTTTCCGTTTCCGGGAAGACCGGCGCAAGGCCGATCTGCGCGCAGCGCCGATTGGCGATGAAGTGCATATACTGCTCGCAGAGCTGGGCGTTGAGGCCCAGGAACCCGCGCGGCATCGTATCGCGACCGTAGGCGGCTTCGAGTTCCGCCGCCGTGCGGATCATGTCGCGCACTTCTTCCTGGAACGCCTTCGTCCACAGATGCGGGTTTTCGATCTTGATCTGGTTGATCACGTCGATGCCGAAGTTCAGATGGATGCTCTCGTCGCGCAGGATGTACTGATACTGCTCGGCGATGCCGACCATCTTGTTGCGGCGGCCGAGCGACAGGATCTGCGCAAAGCCCGTGTAGAACCACATGCCTTCGAACACGACATAGAACGCCACGAGATCGCGCAGGAACTGCTGATCGTTCTCGGTGGTGCCGGTCTTGAACTCCGGATTGTCGAGAGCCTGCGTGTGCTTCAGCGCCCAGGCCGCCTTGTCGGTGATCGAGGGCACTTCGCGGTACATGTTGAAGAGCTCGCCCTCATCGAGGCCGAGCGATTCGACGATGTACTGGAAGGTGTGCGTATGCACCGCCTCCTCGAACGCCTGACGCAAGAGATACTGGCGGCATTCCGGGTTCGTCAGATGGCGGTAGATCGCCAGCACGATGTTGTTCGCGACCAGAGATTCGGAGGCCGCGAAGAAACCGAGATTGCGCTTGATCGCCAGACGCTCGTCTTCGGTGAGACCGTCGCGCGACTTCCACAGCGCGATATCGGCCTGCATCGACACTTCGGTCGGCATCCAGTGATTGTTGCAGCCCGAGAGATATTTCTCCCACGCCCATTTATATTTGAGCGGCAAAAGCTGGTTCACGTCGGCACGGCAATTGATCATCGCCTTGTCGTCGACGGACACGCGTCCGCCGCCGCGATCGATCTCGCCGAGACCGGTCGCGTCTCCGGCCGGCTCATTCTTCGCACCGAAAGCCGGATGCAGCGTCTTCGCCGGGTCGTCTTTCTTCGGCGTGGTTTCGGACCAATCAAGCATACAAATCTCTCCTCAAAACTTTTCCGCGCCGAGACTTACTGGCAGGCTTCGCATTCGGGGTTGTCGATCGAGCAGGCCTTGCCGACTTCGATGAACTCGGCCGCCGGAGCCGCCGTGACCGCGCTTGCGGAAACGGCGTTGAGCTTGCCGTCGGTGCCCTTCAGCGTCGACTTCTCGACATGCGTTGCCGAGCGCGAGCGCAGATAATAGGTCGTTTTGAGACCGAGCTTCCACGCAAGACGATACAGGCTGTCGAGCTTTTTGCCGTTCGGGTTGGCGATGTAGATGTTCAGCGACTGCGACTGATCGATCCATTTCTGGCGGCGGGACGCCGCCTTGATCAGCCAGGTCGAGTCGATTTCGAAGGCCGTCGCATAGATCTTTTTCAGATCGTCCGGCACGCGGTCGATCGAGCCGACCGAGCCGTCGAAATATTTGAGATCCGACACCATCACTTCGTCCCACAGGCCGCGGGCCTTCAGATCGCGAACGAGATGCTCGTTCACGACGGTGAAGTCGCCGGACATGTTCGATTTGACGAACAGGTTCTGGTAGGCGGGCTCGATCGACTGCGCGACGCCGCAGATATTGGAGATCGTCGCCGTCGGCGCGATCGCCATCGTGTTGGAGTTGCGCATGCCGGCGCTCTTCACGCGGGCACGGAGCTTGTCCCAATCCAGACGCGTCGAACGGTCCATCTCGACTTTATGGCCGCGCGCGGCATCGACGATCTTGATCGAGTCGATCGGCAGAATGCCCTTCGACCAGAGCGAGCCTTCGAAGCTCGGATAACGGCCGCGCTCTTCGGCGAGATCGGCCGAGGCCGCGATCGCATGGTAGGAAATCGCTTCCATGCTCTCATCGGCGAAGTCCACCGCCGCATCGGACGCATAGGGAAGGCGCATGATGTTCAGCGCATCCTGGAAGCCCATCAGGCCGAGACCGACCGGACGGTGCTTCATGTTGGAATTCTTGGCTTCCGGGATCGTGTAGAAGTTCACGTCGATCACGTTGTCCAGCATGCGCATGGCGGTCTTCACCGTGCGCTCGATCTGCGCGTGGTCGAGCTTGCCGCCGCGGATGTGGTTGGCAAGATTGACCGAGCCGAGATTGCAGACCGCGACTTCCTTATCGGAGGTGTTGAGCGTGATCTCGGTGCACAGGTTCGAGGAGTGCACGACGCCGATATGCTGCTGCGGCGAGCGCAGATTGCACGGATCCTTGAACGTGATCCACGGATGGCCGGTTTCGAACAGCATGGTCAGCATGCGGCGCCACAGATCGGTCGCGCGCACCTGCTTGAACACGTGCATCTCGCCCTTCTTGGCCTTCTCTTCATAGAAGGCGTAGCGCTCGGCGAAAGCCTTGCCCATCAGATCGTGCAGATCCGGCGTCTCGTCCGGCGAGAACAGGGTCCACTGGCCGTCTTCCTCGACGCGCTGCATGAACAGATCCGGCACCCAATTGGCCGTGTTCATATCGTGCGTGCGGCGGCGGTCATCGCCGGTGTTCTTGCGGAGATCGAAGAACTCTTCGATGTCGATGTGCCAGGTTTCGAGATAGGCGCAGACCGCGCCCTTGCGCTTGCCGCCCTGGTTCACCGCGATCGCCGTGTCGTTGGCGACTTTGAGGAACGGCACGACGCCCTGCGATTCGCCGTTGGTGCCCTTGATGTGAGCGCCGAGGCCGCGCACGCGCGTCCAGTCATTGCCGAGGCCGCCGGAATATTTGGCGAGCAGCGCATTGTCCTTGATCGACTTGAAGATGCCGTCGAGATCGTCCGGAACCGTGGTCAGGAAGCAGGACGAGAGCTGCGAGCGCGGCGTGCCGGCATTGAACAGCGTCGGCGTCGAGCACATGAAGTCGAAGGAGGAGATGAGATTGTAGAACTCGATCGCCTTGCCTTCGCGGTCGGTCTCACGCAGGGCAAGGCCCATTGCGACACGCATGAAGAACGCCTGCGGCAGCTCGAAGCGCACATTGTTCGAGTGCAGGAAGTAGCGGTCATACAGAGTCTGCAGGCCGAGGAACTGGAACAGCAGATCGCGTTCCGGCTTCAGCGCGCGGGCAAGCTTCGGCAGATCGAATTTCAGAAGTTCGCCGTCGAGCAGGTCGAGTTGCACGCCACGGCGGACATAGGCTTCGAAATAAGGAGCGTAACCCGTGGTGATCTCGGCCTGGGTCGCCTGCGTTTCCTTGCCGGCGATGAAGGTCAGTGCTTCGCGGCGCAGAAGATCGAGAAGAAGGCGGGCGGAGACGAACGCATAGTTCGGCTCCTGCTCGACGAGCGTGCGGGCCGCCATGATCGGCGCCTGCGAAAGTTCGTCCTGCGTGATGCCGTCATAAAGATTGCGCATCGTCTCGGTGAGAACCGGCTCGGCCGAGGCGCCGTCGAGACCGGCGACGGCTTCGTCGATCAGTGTCGCGAGACGCTTTTCGTCGAGCGGCTTCGGTGTGCCGTCCGTGCCGCGCACTTTCAGCTTCGGACGCGATTCTTCCTCGGCGCGCTTGGCGGCGTCCTCGCGGCGGGCGCGGGCGCGCTCTTCACGATAGAGAACGTAGGCGCGGGCAACCTTGTGGTGCTCGCTGCGCATCAGCGCCAGTTCGACCTGGTCCTGAATGTCTTCGATATGGAAGGTGCGGTCGCCGCGGCGGGTCAGCGCCTGGAAGGCCTGGCCGGAGACCTCCTCGACCATTTCATGGACGCGCCGGGAGGCTGCGGCCGTATTGCCCTCGACTGCAAGGAACGCCTTGGTGACGGCGACCTGAATCTTGCTGAGATCGAACGGCGACACCGTGCCGTTGCGACGGATGACCTGATAGCCCGGCTCGGCACTCTGCCGTTCCTCCGGAGCGGGGGACCCCGCCGGTACAACGCCTGAACGCTCCGTCTCGACTGCAGCAAGTGACATCGGCCAAACCCATTCAATGTTGCGGGTGGCGGCGTCGAAGAACGCTGCCCGACCCGCTCCTCAAGAGCAATGGCGTGCCTCGCGTCCCGTTCCCGTCCCCACCCAGGGAGCTGAGCACGGTATCTGAGTCGCCCGACCTGGAAACGGCCTCAGAACCGCAAATTTTTGTTTTCCCCACATTCGCCCGGAAAACCATACCAGTCGGGGGAAACACGCTGATTACTACAACATATAGTATTTAACGAGGCGTGAATCGAGGGGTGCATCTAAGCACGGATGGGTGTTCTCCCGGCCCTGTGAACTGTGGGCATAGCGGGGACGGAGGGGGCTTTTCCGCCCCTTTTTCCCCCCCCCTCCCGGGAGGGATTTTTAACTCGCCCCGGATCATATGGCCCGGGAGACACAATCCATGGACCGGCCGGGCTCAACGCCTTCGAATCTTCGTCTCGGAGAGCTTTTGGGGGCGCTCAGCCACGCGCTCGACCTCACCGAGGGACAGCCGGAGGGCCATTGCGTCCGCTGCTGCTGGATCGGCACCAATATCGGCCGCGAGCTTGGTCTCTCCGAGCGTCAGCTCGGCGAGCTCTATTATGTATTGCTGCTGAAAGATCTCGGCTGTTCGAGCAATGCAGCACGCATCTGCCAGCTCTATCTGACCGACGACCGCAGCTTCAAACGCGGCTTCAAGGAAATCGACAGCAGCCTGCCGCAGGTTCTGCGCTTCGTCCTCGCACATACAGGCTCCAAAGCCGGACCGCTGGAGCGGCTGCGCGGCGTCATCAACATTCTGCAGAATGGCGGTACATATGCGCGCGAGCTGATCGAGACGCGCTGCCAGCGCGGCGCCGACATCGCACGCCGCATGCGTTTTTCCGAAGCCGTCGCGCAAGGCATCCAATCGCTCGATGAGCATTGGGATGGCGGCGGACATGCCGAAGGCCTGAGCGGCCGGGCGATTCCGCTTTATGCGCGCATCGCCCTTCTGTCGCAGGTTGCCGACATCGTTCACTCCTCCTCCGGCCGCGATGCGGCGCGCGCGGAAATAAAGGAACGCGCCGGCTCCTGGTTCGATCCCGATATCGCGGCGGAGTTCGAGCAGGTCGCGCAAAGGCCGGAATTCTGGGAAATTCTCGAAGCCGACAATCTCGACGCGGAAATTTTGCGCCTTGAGCCCGCCAATCAGACCGAAGCGCTCGACGACGACTATCTCGACGACATCGCGGCAGCCTTCGCCCAGGTGATCGACTCCAAAAGTCCCTACACCGGCGGGCACAGCGAACGCGTCGCGCTGTTCACCGATCTCATCGCCGAAGAAATGCAGATCGAAGAAGCGCGGCGGCGCTGGCTTAAGCGCACCGCGCTGCTGCACGATATCGGCAAGCTCGGCGTCTCCAGCGCCGTCCTCGACAAAGCCGGCAAGCTCGATGAGAGCGAATGGCGCGAGATGAAAAATCACGCCGCTTTGTCCGAAGTCATTCTCGCCCGTATCGCCGCCTTCGCAGATCTTGCCCGCATCGCCGGCGCCCATCATGAGCGGCTCGACGGCCGGGGCTATCCGCGCGGACTGTCGGGCGATGCTATCTGTCTTGAGACCCGCATCATCACGACGGCAGACATCTTCGATGCGCTGACCGCCGAGCGCCCCTATCGCGCGGCACTGCCGATCTCGAAAGCGCTGTCGATCATGGAAGCCGATATCGGAACCGCGATAGACGGCGCCTGTTTCGAGGCCCTGAAGCGCGCTCTGGCCCGCCTCCCGGCGCAGGAACCGGTACAGATCAGCGCCTGATTCGAAGCCTCACTATATTGATATTACTACAGAAAACCGACATTCTTAGTTATCATATAAAGATATCTGCATATGCTGATTGACTCATAAGATACTTGCAGGCATGTTCCGGCCCGGTCCACCGGAGCATTAAAATGTCCATCGCCACCTCAGCCCTCGGATTTCCGCGCATCGGTCCGCGCCGTGAGCTGAAATCCGCTCTCGAATCCACATGGTCCGGCAAGACGGACAGCGCAGCGCTGCTCGCTGCCGCAAAAGACATCCGTGCCGCAAACTGGCTGCGTCAGAAAAAGCTCGGGCTATCGATCATCGCGTCGAACGATTTCTCGCTCTACGACCAGGTACTCGACACATCCGTCATGACCGGGGCGGTGCCGGCAATCTATGGCTGGAAGGGCGGCGATGTTCCGCTCGATGTCTATTTCGCCATGGCGCGCGGCGCCGAAGGCATCTCAACCGTCTGCGAGCACGGCCACGTCCACGCGGATTCTCATACCGTGGGCGGCGTCCCGGCGATGGAGATGACGAAGTGGTTCGACACCAATTATCACTACATCGTTCCGGAGTTCACCGCGGACCAGCGCTTCAGCCTGTCCTCGTCGAAGCCGGTCGATGAGTTTCTCGAGGCGAAGGCGCTCGGCGTGCATACGCGCCCGGTTCTTGTCGGCCCCGTCACCTTCCTGAAGCTCGGCAAGGCCAAAACGGGCGATTTCGATACGCTGTCGCTGCTGACGCGCCTTCTGCCGGTCTATGCGGAAATTCTGCAAAAGCTTCATGAAGCGGGCGCGGACTGGGTGCAGATCGATGAGCCGGTCATGGTGCTCGATCTGTCCGACACCGAACGCGCAGCTCTGAAAGCCGCCTATGCGGAGCTGGTGAAAGCCGCGCCTGCCTTAAAGATTCTCGTCGCGACCTATTTCGGCGCGCTCGACGATAATCTCGACACTGCCGTCGCGCTGCCTGTTGCGGGCCTTCATATCGATCTCAAGCGCGGATCGAGCCAGATCGATGCCGTGCTGAAGAAGGCTCCAAAAGAGCTTGTACTCTCGCTCGGCGTCATCGACGGCCGCAATGTGTGGCGCGCCCATCTCGACGCCGTCCTCGACAGGATCGAGCCGGTTGTCAAAGCGCGCGGTGAAGACAGAGTGATCATCTCGACCTCGTGCTCGCTTCTCCACACGCCTATCGACCTCGAACAGGAAACGCGCCTCGATTTCGATGTGAAGTCGTGGCTCGCTTTCGCCGTCCAGAAGATCGAGGAGCTGAACGTCCTGTCCCGCGCCCTATCGCACGGCAAGAAGGATGTTGCCTCGGCGCTGGAAGCGTCTTCGCGCGCCGCTGCCACGCGGCGCACCTCGCCGCTCATTCACGATCCGAAAGTGCAAGCGCGCCTGTCTTCGCTGACGCCGGCCATGACCAAGCGTGCGCCCTTCTCGCTCCGCCGCGAAGCGCAGCGTCAGGCCTTCCATCTGCCGGCCTTCCCGACAACGACGATCGGCTCCTTCCCGCAAACCTCCGACGTGCGCAAAGCGCGCTCGGCCAATGCCAAAGGCGAGATCACCGCAGCACAATATGACGAGTTCCTGAAATCGGCGACGAAAGACGCGATCCGCTGGCAGGAAGAGATCGGCCTCGATGTGCTTGTGCATGGCGAGTTCGAGCGCAACGACATGGTGCAGTATTTCGGCGAGCAGCTCTCGGGCTACGCCTTCACCCAGCACGGCTGGGTGCAGAGCTTCGGCTCGCGCTATGTGCGCCCGCCGATCATTTTCGGCGATGTCTCGCGTCCGAAACCCATGACGGTCTCTTGGTCGTCCTATGCGCAATCGCTGACATCGAGGCCGATGAAGGGCATGCTCACCGGCCCGGTGACTATGCTGTTCTGGTCGTTTGTGCGCGACGACATTCCGCGTTCGGAAACCTGCCGTCAGATCGCGCTGGCGATCCGCGACGAGGTGAACGATCTCGAAGCCGCCGGCATTACGATGATCCAGATCGACGAAGCGGCGTTCCGCGAAGGCCTGCCGCTGAAAAAATCCGGCTGGAAGGATTATCTCGACTGGGCGGTCGAATGCTTCCGCCTGACCTCGTCCGGCGTGAAGCCGACGACGCAGATCCACACCCATATGTGCTATTCGGAATTCAACGACATCATCGCCGCGATCGGCGCCATGGACGCGGATGTCATTTCCATCGAGACCTCGCGCTCGCAGATGGAATTACTCGACGCGTTCAAGAGCTACAAATATCCGAACGAGATCGGCCCCGGCGTCTACGACATTCATTCGCCGCGCGTGCCGGCGACCGAGGAAATGTCGGCGCTGCTCAATCTTGCGAGCACGCGTCTTGCGCCCGATCAGCTCTGGGTCAATCCGGATTGCGGATTGAAAACGCGCGGCTGGGCGGAGGTGAAACCCGCCCTCGTCAATATGGTGGAAGCCGCCAAGAAGCTGCGCGAGACGGTCTGAACGGGCAAAACCCGAAAAACAAAAAGCCCCGCACTGCGCGGGGCTTTTTTTATATTATGCGGCCCAGTTCAGGCGGCTTTTCGCGAGCGGCCTCTGCCGCGCTGAGCGCTGCGGACCGGTGCTCTACGCTTCGGCTGCTCGTCGGGCAGGATGCCCGAAACCGCGCGCTTGGCGGCGCCCGAGCCGAAAATCATCGTGCCGATGAGGAAGCCGACACCGGCGGCGGCGACCACGGCCATCATCGCATTGTTCTCGACCTTGTCTTCGACGGCCTTGTAGGCCTTGCCGCCCTCGGTCTTGGCGACGCTAGCCGCACGTCCGGTGATCGAGGATGCCGAGGACAGAATGCTGTCGAGCTGGCTGGTGAGATCGGCGAGCGCCGGGCCGAGAGCCGCCGACATATCGGCGGCCTTTTCGCTCACGGCTTCCTGCGCCGTATGAGCACCGCGCGCCGCACCCTTGCCGGCGGCCGTTGCGCCGTCGCCCAGAAGGCCGGCGAGGGCTGCAAGCCCGGTCTGAATATCGTCGATCCGCGCTTGCAGATCGGACGGGCGTGAACCCCACAAAGCCATGACGCGTCTCCCGAGATGATTCCCCGGACAAACGCTCGGGGCCGCGGGAAGGTTGCGCCTATTTCTTGGTCTTCTTCGGCGCGGGCTTGGCCACAGGCGGCGGTCCGGCCGGCTTGAGGTTCTGCGGTGTCGGCGCGTCCTTCAGCTTTTCGCCTTCGGCCTGCAGCAGTTTGCCGAGTTCGAGAGCGCTTGCCGGCGGAAGGCGGAAGGCGAGTTCCGTGTCACGGCCCTGATCGAAGACGATGGCAACGGCCGGGCCCGCCGGCGGCTGCAGTGTGCCGACGACGGCCGTGCGAACATCGAGCGGAACGACCTCACCCCATTCGCCGGGCGCATTGGCAGGGATCGACGACGGACGCGGCGTCGACATCGCGGCGCGGCGCGTCTCAGCCGCGATGCGGGTGATGGCCGAGAGCGGCAGTTCGACCTCGACTTCGCGGCCGGCCGAATCCTTGCCGAAAATGGAGAAGGACTTGTCCTGCGCCCGAAGCTTGGTCGCGGTGACATTCGTCAGTTTGGCTTTCGGCATGGTCCCGTCCCGGAAGAGATGTTCGGCCCGCTCAATACAGGGTTTGCGGGGACTTCACCACCACTTCCCTCTTATTGGACCGAGGCGTCGAAGGCGGTCCGCGCCTTCTGGATTTCGCCCTGGTTTTCGAGCGCCCAGGCGCTGAGCGCCGACACCGTGCCGAGCAGAGAGCGCCCGAGCTCGGTCAGCTCGTAGTCCACCCGCGGCGGGGTCGAGGGGGTGACCGTCCTCGTGATCAGCCCGTCGCGCTCGAGCCCTCTCAAAGAGAGAGTGAGCATGCGCTGGGAAACCCCGTTCACCATCCGCTTCAGCTCGTTAAAGCGGCGCGGCCCATCCCCGAGCATGGTGATGATGAGCACGCTCCATTTATCTCCGACCCTTCCGAGAACCTCACTGACGGCTCGGCAGTTCTCTGAAAGGTGAGGCTGACGCGGTTTCATCTGTGTGCCTTCTTGCGTGGTCTGGTCAGTATCATAAATTGCGCTAGGCACAAATAGTGACTGGAGACCTGTTATGGCAAGACTGTCCATCGGCGTGATCGTCGGCTCGGCCCGCAAAGGCTCGATCAATCAGAAACTGGCCGAGGCGCTGATGAAACTCGGCGGCCCCGAGGTCGACTTCAAGCAGTTGAAGATCGAGGATCTTCCTCTGTTCAATCAAGACCTTGAAGAGCCGGTGCCGGCTCCGGTCGAGCGCTTCCGCAAGGAGATCCGCGCCTCGGATGGCCTGCTGTTCATCACGCCCGAATATAACCGCTCGACGACCCCGCTCCTCCTGAACGCGATCTCCTGGGGCTCGCGCCCCTATGCGCAGAGCTCGTTTGCCGGAAAGCCGGGCGCGATCGCCGGCACATCGGGCGGCATCATCCGCACCGCGGCGGCGCAGGCGCATCTGCGCGATATTCTCGGCGTTGTCGGCGTCCACCTGACGATCCAGCCGGAAGCCTATGTCCACTGGACCGATGAACTCGTGGCGGAAGACGGCTCGATCCCGAGCGAGCAGCAGCGCGAGCTTCTGAAGAGGAAGGTCGACAGTGTTGTTGCCTGGGTCGGCCAGGTTTCCGGATCGGCTGCGAAGAAAGCGGCGTAAACTTTCAGGGACAGTCAAATAGCCGAACTCGGGAACACCCGAGTTCGGTCGCGCTAATGCGCCTCGTCCCAGTTCTGCGCGGCGCGGGCATCGACCTTCAGCGGCACGTCGAGATGCACCGCCGGTTCCGCCGCCTTTTCCATCACGCGGCAGATGAGCGGGATAGTCTTGTCGACTTCCTCATCGGGCACTTCAAAGACAAGTTCGTCATGCACCTGCAGCAGCATCTGCGCCGATAGCTTTTCGGATAAAAGCGCATCTTCCATGCGGATCATAGCGCGGCGGATGATATCGGCCGCCGTGCCCTGGATCGGCGCATTGATCGCCGCGCGCTCGAGGAAGCCTCGTTCGGCCGGCGAACGCGCTTCGTTCAGCGGGTAATGACATTTGCGCCCGAAAAGCGTCGTGACATAGCCGACGCTTTTCGCCTGCTCGCGCATACGGTCCATGTAATCGCGGATGCCGGGGAAGCGCTCGAAATATTTCTTGATATAGGCGCCCGCCTCATCGCGCGGGATCGACAGCTGATTGGCGAGGCCGAAGGCCGAGATGCCGTAGATGATGCCGAAATTGATGGCCTTGGCGCGGCGACGCACATCGGCCGGCATGCCTTCGACCGGAACGCCGAACATCTCCGACGCCGTCATGGCATGAATATCGAGACCGTCGGCAAAGGCTTTCTTGAGCTGCGGGATATCGGCCATATGGGCCAGCACACGCAGTTCGATCTGGGAATAGTCGGCCGAAATGAGTTTCCGCCCCGGCGGCGCGATAAAGGCCTTGCGGATCTTGCGGCCTTCTTCGGTGCGGATCGGAATGTTCTGAATGTTCGGCTCGGACGAGGACAGTCGTCCCGTCGAGGTCGAAGCCAACGAGAAACTCGTATGGACGCGTTTCGTCTCCGGGTTCACATAGCCCGGCAGCGCATCGCTATAGGTCGATTTGAGCTTGGACAGCTGACGCCAATCCAAAATCTTGCGCGGTAGTTCATGTCCCTCAAGCGCAAGATCTTCGAGCACGCTCGCGCCCGTCGCCCAGGCGCCCGTCTTGGTTTTCGACGCGCCCTCGAAACCGAGCTTGCCGAACAGGATATCGCCGAGCTGTTTGGGCGAGCCGAGATTGAAGCGCTCGCCGGCGAGCGTGAAGATTTCTTCTTCGAGCGCGCCCATGCTCTGCGCGAAATCGCCGGAGAGGCGCGACAGCATATTCCGGTCGATGGAAATGCCGCGCTCTTCCATGCGCATCAGCACGGGCAGCAAAGGACGCTCCAGCGTCTCGTAAACGCCGATCATGCCTTCCGCGACGATGCGCGCCTTGAAGACGCGCCAGAGCCGGAAGGTGATATCGGCATCTTCCGCCGAATAGTCCGAAGCTTTGTCGATCTCGACTTCGGCGAAACTGATGCGGCCCTTGCCGGTGCCGGTGACGTCGTTGTAGGCGATGCAGGTATGGCTTAGCCATTTCTGCGCCAACTCGTCCATGCCGTGCCCGCCGCGGCCTGAATCGAGCGCGTAAGACAGCAGCATCGTATCGTCGATCGGCTTCACATCCACGCCGAGCCGCGACAGGACGAGCGCATCATATTTGCCGTTCTGCGCGATCTTCAGCACGCCCGGATCTTCCAGAAGCGGCTTCAGCTTTTTCAGCACGAGATCGAGCTTCAGCTGATCGGGCGCGAGCCCGCCGCCGAACATATCGGCCTTGCCGCTGACATGGCCGATCGGAATGTAAGCTGCGAGCCCCGGATCGACGGCAAGCGAGATGCCAACGAGTTCCGCCTGCATGGCGTCGAGGCTGGTCGTCTCGGTGTCGAAGGCAAAACGGCCTTTGTCCCGGATCGCCGTGATCCATTGATCAAGACGCTCTTCGGTGCGGATCGTGTCGTAATGATCCTTCGCGCAGGGAGCCGAGCGCGCTTCTGCTATCAGCTTTTCCGCGAGCGCCGCAGGCGTGAAATCTCCGGCTGAGGTCGAGCCTCGCCCCGCTTGCGGGGAGAGGTCGGCAGACGGCGAAGCGGTCGCCGGGTGAGAGGGAGTTTCTTGCCCCTCACCCCGACCCTCTCCCCGCTCGCGGGGAGAAGGAGTTTCTGCATTTTCCGTATAGCGGCCTGATCCCGGCTTCAGGCGGCTATCGGCTTCGATCTCGTTCGCGTCGATGTCGAACGCGTCGGCAACGCGTTTGGTGATGGTCGTGAATTCCATCGCCTTCAAAAACGCGATGAGTTTTTTCGGATCGAAGTCCGGCACCTGCAATTGCGGCAGCTGGAACTCGGTTTCGACATTGCAGTCGAGCGTCACGAGCTTTTTCGACAGCCGCGCCTGATCGGCGTAGGTCTCGAGACTCTCGCGGCGTTTGGGCTGTTTGATCTCACTCGTGCGCGCCAGAAGATTCTCGAGCGTGCCGAACTCCGCCATCAGCTGCGAGGCCGTCTTGATGCCGATGCCGGGAACGCCCGGCACATTGTCGGATGTGTCGCCGACCAAAGCCTGCACATCCGTCACGCCTTCCGGCGGCACGCCGAAATAATCGATAACGCCCTGGATATCGATCTTGCGCTCTGGCCTGTAACCGGGGCTGCCTTTGCGACCGGATTCGAAATCGTAGAAGTTCACGTTCGGCGTCACGATCTGCATCAGATCCTTGTCGGACGAGATGATCAGAACTTCGGCGCCGGCTTTGCCGGCCTGGCCGGCAAAGGTCGCGATGATGTCGTCGGCTTCAAAGCCTGCTTTCTCGATCGGCTCGAGCCCGAACGCTTTGACCGCTTCGCGCATCAGCGGGAATTGCGGAATGAGATCGTCCGGCGGATCTTTCCGGTTGGCCTTGTAGTCCGGATAAATTTCCTTGCGGAACGTGTCTTCGCTTTTGTCGAAGACGATGGCGAGATGGCTCGGCCGGATGCCGACCGCGCCCTCGCGCACGAATTGATAGAGCTTGGTGCAGAACAGCCGCACCGCCCCCGTCGGCAATCCGTCGGAGCGGTAATTGTACTTCGCGTCCTGATTCATGGACTGGAAGTAGGCGCGGAAAACAAAGGAAGAGCCGTCGACCAGAAAGACGTGGTCGCCGGGCTTGATGGGCTGTTCGGTCATGGGCGCCAATATGGAGATCGGAATTTCATCTGTCATGCCACGACGCCCGACCCGAACCAACTTTACCGCGGCAGGGAGCGACTTTTGGCGCGATTCCAAAGGATAAGGTACTTTTACGCGAGTTGAGCGTTATTGGCAGATCAGAGCCGCGCCCTCCGCCGACCTTCAAGCCGAACTTCGACGCCGGACCGACTTCAGGACCTCACGCCTGAACGACGTGTCGCCCGGACCCGTGAGCCGCAACGGCCCTCGGGCAAACAACAACGCAACGGTTTTGAAGGAGGAGACGCAAATGTCTTCTGAACAAACGATTCAGCCGCCTTTCGGCGGACGCTGGATGCAGCTCGCTATCGGCGTGGTCTGCATGGCCATGGTGGCCAATCTTCAATACGGGTGGACGCTCTTCGTCGACCCGATTCAGGAAAAGCATGGCTGGACGCTCGGTGCGATCCAGGTGGCTTTCTCCATCTTTGTCCTCACCGAGACGTGGCTCGTCCCGATCGAAGGCTGGTTCGTCGACAAATTTGGCCCGCGTATCGTGGTCGTTGTCGGCGGCCTGCTCTGCGGTCTTGCCTGGCTGCTGAACTCCGTCGCCGATTCGCTGGCGCTGCTTTATCTCGGCGCGGCTTTGGGCGGCATCGGCGCGGGCGCCGTTTACGGCACCTGCGTCGCCAATGCGCTGAAATGGTTTCCGGATCGCCGCGGTCTTGCGGCCGGCATCACTGCCGCAGGTTTCGGCGCGGGTTCGGCCCTGACCATCATACCGATCGCCAATATGATCGCCTCGTCCGGTTATGAGCACACCTTCTTCACCTTCGGCCTGATCCAGGGCGGCGTCACTTTGCTGCTCGGCCTGTTCCTCGCCAAGCCGGACGCGCGTCTCTTTGCGGCGAAGGCCAAGATCACGCAGACCCGCCGCGAATACTCACCCTGGGAAATGCTGAAGAGCCCGGTGTTCTGGGTGATGTATGCGATGTTCGTTCTCGTCGCGGCGGGCGGCCTTGTCGTCACCGCGCAGATCGGTCCGATCGCCAAGGACATCAAAGTCGCCGGCGTGCCGGTCTCGCTGTTCGGCCTCACCATGGCGGCGCTGCCTTTTGCGCTCGCCATCGACCGCATCATGAACGGCGTCACGCGTCCGTTCTTCGGTTGGGTGTCCGATCATATCGGCCGCGAAAACACGATGTTCATCGCATTCGCGCTTGAAGCCGTCGGCATCGTCGCGCTCTGGCATTTCAGCGCCGATCCGGTGGCGTTCGTCTTGCTGACCGGCATCGTGTTCTTCGCCTGGGGCGAGATTTACAGCCTCTTCCCGTCGACCTGCGCGGATACGTTCGGCTCAAAATTCGCCGCAACGAATTCCGGCCTGCTCTACACCGCCAAGGGAACGGCGAGCATTCTCGTTCCTCTCGCAAACGTCCTGCACGACAGCAGCGGTTCGTGGGAATCGGTCTTCTATATCGCCGCTGCGGTGAACGCGATCGCGGCGATCGCAGCATTGCTGATCTTGAAGCCGATGCGTGCGAAGACCATGCGCGACGCCAAGGCGGACGGAGTGGCCGCCGCTGGGCTGCAGCCCGCCGAGTAACGGAACGAAGATTGAGAACGAGAAGCGGCGGGCGAAAACCCGCCGCTTTTTATTCGGCCGGCTGAAGTTCCGGGCGCGTCTTGCCGGTACCCGCAAGATAGAAGGCGGCCGGCCGCGCAAAGAGGAAGCGGCCCCAGCCGGTCGCTTCGGTGATCGCGAACAGGATCAGCGGCGAGATCACGCCCACGCATGTCACGATCAGCGCCACCCAGCCGATATCGGTGACGATGCCGGTCTTGATCAGGATGACGCGCGTTGCCGCCATCGGGATGAAGAAGGCGAGATAGATGACGATCGAGTGCTCGCCGGCATAGCGGATGAAGCGCGCGAGGTTGAAGCGGGCGAGCAAGGATGCCGTCGCGATGACACCGAGACAGCCGGCAAGGCCGAGCACGATCGACACGCCGGGCAGCACCGCAAGGTCGAACCAGACCAGCGTCGCGTTGGCGAGGGCCCACAGGGCAACGAGCACAAGACCCGCCGCGGCGCGATCGCCGACCATTTTGGCGAAGGCGAAGATGTAGGGCGCCGCATACCAGCCGACGCAGAAATAGAGGAAGCGGGCCGCGAACTCGTCGATGACGGTCGAGCCGGTGTGCACCCGCAGCGTTTCAAAGATTGCCGCAACGGCAAGCACGATCAGCGGATGAACGCGCTTCACGAGTTTGGCTGTCACGAAGAAGATCGGCAGCAGGTAGATGAACCAGAGCGTGCCGAACGGCTCGATGAAAGCGAGCAGGAACTGCTCCACGCCCGCCTTGATGCCCTCTTCGGCGATCAGTCCCGGCCATTTGAAGGCGACGGCGATCAGGAACCAGAGCACATAGAAATAGGCGAAGTGCACGACCTTGCGGTCGAGATAGAGCCGCCACGGCCGGTCGATGACCAGTGACAGGAAGAGGCCCGAGATCAGGAAGAAGTCCGGCATGCGGAACGGGCGGGCGAATTCCACCACGTGATGCATGAAGCCGGTACCGCCCATGGCTTCGCCGACGCCGAGCGTCGAATGCATCATCACGACGAGGATGATGCAGATGCCCTTGGCATAATCGACCCACGGAATGCGCGGATCGCCGGAAGAAGAGGAAGTGGCCATGGGCGGGACAATACAGGATCAGTTTTCATAAGTTTTGAATCAACGGACCTATGGTTACCCCCGCCCTTCGCCGATCTATTACGCATTTATATTATGTTATTTTATAGAGCAAACTTTTTTCTTGCGTGTTTTAGGCAGAGGCTCCATATCCCTGTCAGAATTTTCCGCCTATATCGGGCGGCATAAGACAGGGAGGTCGCGATGAGCGTCCGTATTGGCGATATCGCCCCGGATTTCGAGCAGGACTCGACCGAAGGCAAAATCCGTTTTCACGATTGGGCGGGCGGCAAATGGGTCGTCCTCTTCTCGCACCCCAAGAACTTCACCCCGGTCTGCACGACCGAGCTCGGCGCGGTCTCCAAGCTGAAGGCCGAATTCGACAAGCGCGGCGTCAAGGCGCTCGGCCTGTCGGTCGACCAGCTGACGAACCACGACAAATGGGCTGACGATATCGAGCAGACCCAGGGCGCGCGCCTGAACTTCCCGCTGATCGCCGACGCCGACAAATCGGTGTCCGACAAGTACGGGATGATCCATCCGAACGCCTCGGACACGATGACCGTCCGTTCGGTCTTCATCATCGACCCGAACAAGAAGGTGCGCCTGACGCTCACCTATCCGGCCGCCACCGGCCGCAATTTCGATGAGATCCTGCGCACGATCGACTCGCTGCAGCTGACCGACAAGCACTCGGTCGCAACTCCGGCCGATTGGCAGCAGGGCGAAGACGTCATCATCGTCCCCTCCGTCACCGACGAAGCGGCGAAAGAGAAGTTCCCGCAGGGCTGGAAGGCTCTGCGCCCTTATCTGCGCGTCACCCCGCAGCCGGGCAAGTAATCCGGGCCCCTGCCCGGACTGGAAAATTCCGAACGTGATAAAAGCCCGCCTCCCCGGCGGGCTTTTTGTTTGCCCCTCTTGATTGAACGTCCCCGGAAACCTTCCTGCATCCAGCGGGTTGATCCCAGCGTATCGGCTGGAGGGAAGGTTTCTCATGAGCATCCAGACCCGCCCCCACCAGGGCCCGGGCCGCAAAGGCGAACTTCAGGCCCGCTTCAGTGAAATTCGCGCTCAGAGCGAAGAGCTGGCGCGCGGTCTCGAGCCCGAGGACCAGACGGTGCAGTCCATGCCGGATTGCAGCCCGACCAAATGGCATCTCGCCCATGTCTCTTGGTTCTTCGAGACCTTCCTGCTCTCGCCCCATCTGAAGGGCTACGAGACCGCCCATCCGCAATTCGGCTTCCTCTTCAACTCCTATTACGAAGCCGCCGGCCCCCGGCATAACCGTTTCGAGCGCGGCCTGATCACGCGGCCGACGGTCTCCGAAGTCGCCGCCTATCGTACGCACGTCACCCAGGCGATGAACGATCTTATCGACAGCGCCGATGAGACTCTCTGGGAACAGATCGAGCCGGTCGTCGAGATCGGCAATCACCACGAACAGCAGCATCAGGAACTGATCCTGATGGACATTCTCAACCTGTTCGCCGCCAATCCGCTGCGCCCCGCCTATCGGCCGTGGAGAGCGCACGAAGCACGTACAAGCGGTCGACTGTCATTTGTCGACTATCCGGGCGGCGTGTTCGAAATCGGACATCACGGCGAAGGCTTCGCCTATGACAATGAAAGCCCGCGGCACGAGGTTCTATTGCGGCCTTTCCGCCTCGCTTCCCGCGCGGTGACGAACGGCGAATGGCTGTCCTTCATCGAGGACGGCGGCTATCGGCGTCCGGACCTTTGGCTCGCCGACGGCTGGGCGCGCGTCCGCACCGGCGAGTTCGCGGCGCCGCTCTACTGGGAAAAGACCTCCTCCGGCTGGGAAGCCATGATCCTGTCCGGACAGCACAAGATCGACGCCGAAGCGCCGGTCGTCCATGTCTCTTATTATGAAGCTGACGCCTATGCCCGTTGGGCCGGCAAACGCCTGCCGACGGAAGCCGAATGGGAAGTCGCGGCAGGCGCCCTGCCCATCACCGGCAACTTTGCCGACAGCTCCTATCTGAGGCCGCTCGCGGCCCCCGACGCGACGGGCATGCCCGTCCAGATGTTCGGCGATGTCTGGGAATGGACGCAGAGTCCGTACACGGCCTATCCCGGCTATCGCCCGGAGCCGGGCGCGCTCGGCGAATACAATGGCAAGTTCATGTCGAACCAGATGGTGCTTCGCGGCGGATGCTGCGCGACGCCCGATCGCCATGTCCGGGCAACCTATCGCAATTTCTTCTACCCGCATCAGCGCTGGCCGTTTGCGGGACTTCGCCTCGCGGAGGATGCATGACACCCGCTCTCGCTGCCGCGCTCCACCTCGACGACGATTTAAATCCGCTTATCCGGGATGAGTTTCTGCGAGACGTTCTCAACGGGCTTTCGCAGCGACAGAAGACCATCCCGCCGAAATATTTCTACGACGCCGCGGGCTCGCGCCTGTTCGACCGCATCTGCGATCTGCCTGAATATTACCCGACGCGTACCGAAACAAAGATCCTGCGCGAGAGCGCTCAGGATATCGCGGCGCGCGCCGGTTGGGATGTCGCGCTCATAGAGTTTGGATCAGGCTCCTCGACGAAAGTGCGCATTCTGCTCGACGCGCTCAGGCTGCCGGCCGCCTATGTGCCGATCGACATTTGCGGGCCGCATCTCGAAGACGCCGCGGCAGCACTTCGCCGCGACTATCCACAGCTTGCCGTAACCGCCATCCACGCGGACTTCACGCAGGAAGTCCAGCTGCCGGATTCCATACGTGGCAAGAAGCGACTGGGCTTTTTCCCGGGCTCGACGATCGGCAATTTCACGCCGCCAGAGGCCGAGGCCTTTCTGTCCAAAGCGGCTAAAACTTTAGGCGCGGGCGCGGACATGCTTGTCGGCGTCGACCTGAAGAAACACGGCGCAGTGCTGCATGCCGCCTACAACGATCACGCCGGCGTGACAGCTGCCTTCAATCTCAATCTGCTCACCCGAATCAATCGCGAGCTGCGCGGCGACTTCGATCTTTCCGCATTCCGTCATCGCGCCGTCTATAACGCGGCTTTCGGCCGGATCGAGATGTATCTCGAAAGCTTGAAGCCGCAAATTGTCCATATCGCTGGCGACGTCTTCGCTTTTCGGGAAGGGGAGACCATCCACACGGAGAATTCCTACAAGTACACGATCGAGAGCTTTCACAGACTCGTGAAGAAGACGGGATGGAAGATTAGGGAGGTTTATGTCGATCGAGAAAAACTGTTCAGCGTGCACTTCCTCTCGCGGTAATCCACAGGAAGCGTCAAAGCTTTCCGCGCGCGGGAAGCTGCGAGTTAAGAAACAGTGTTTTCTTCCTATAAGTATCAGTTCGTATTGAATGTACGTACACGAAAGCGTGTAAATTGTGCAGTATTGAACAGGCGCGGTTCAACCTCAGGTGATAGCTTAGACTTAGGTTGAATGCCGTTGCCTCCGAGGCACATGGTGGGGATTCCGTCAGGGACGGATCGCGGCAGGGGAATGAAGCTCGGGTACGGCATCTCGACCATAAACGGGAGAGGGCTGCACATGTCGATCAATGATTACGGGGCTTCATCGTCGGGGCATTCCGCCTCGCGCAAACTCAACGAAATTCAAGCTGACCTTGTTTCCACCGCACGCCTTTGGGCGGTGGATGAAGTGGGCGCCGTAATGGCGCACCAGCTCTACGAGCCGCTCACAGCACTTCTGCTTTATCTGCATGAGCTCAAGCGGCGCGGCGTCGGCGAGGACGAAGGTCTCAACGGCGCCGGCGACATGATCGAGAAGGCGCTGTCGGAAACCGAACGCGTCTGCGAAATCATGGAACAGATCGGCCGCAGCATCGACAAGCCGCAAGCGGACAACACCGATCTCGCGCTTGCCCGCGGCCGCGAAGCAATCGACTGGGTAACGCGCAGCAGCAGCCAGCCCAAACCCGCCGTTCCCACCGCTCCACCTCTCTCCGCGCAGGTTCAGGGCCTCAAAAGCCTGACCCGCCGCGAACGCGAAGTGCTGACCCTCATCACGGCAGGCGCTTCGAACAAGGAAGGCGGATACCGGCTCGGCATCAGCATGCGGACCTTTGAGGTTCATCGCGCGCACATCATGGCCAAGCTCGGCGCCCGCAATGCCGCCGACCTTGTTCGCATCGCGCTGAGCGAGGAACGGTGAGCTTGGGTCTGGAGTCCGCGCCGTCGCGCGCGCCTCTGCCCGGGCAGCCCCAGACCCGCGTTTTGCCTCACGAAATCTTCCGCCTCGCAGTGGAAGCTTTTCCGAACGGCATGGTCATGGCCGACGAGTCCGGCAACATCCTCATGGTCAATGCCGAACTGGAACGCCAGTTCGGCTATGACCGTGATGAGTTGCTGGGCGAGACAGTCGAAGTCCTTATTCCGGAACGTTTTCGCGCCCGGCACTCCCATCATAGGGAGACCTTTACCCGCACCGCCAAGGCGCGAAAAATGGGCACCGGCATGGAGCTGTTCGGCCGCCGCAAGGACGGCTCCGAATTTCCCGTCGAGGTCGCCCTCAATCCGATTCAGTTTGCGGAGCGTCTGCTTATCGTCGGAGCCGTCGTCGACATCTCCGAGCGCAAGCGAGCCGAACGGCTCAAGGATGAGTTCGTTGCAACGGTCAGCCACGAACTGCGCACACCGATGACCTCGCTCGCAGGCTCGCTCGGCCTGCTGGTCGGTCAGTGGTCGGACAAGATGCCGGCCCCGGCCGCCCGGCTTCTCGTCATTGCGCAAAGCAACGCGCAGAGGCTGGTGCGCCTTATCAACGACATCCTCGATATCGAAAAAGCGGAATCGGGCTCCGTCGCTTTCGCGTTCAAGCGGATCGATGCCGTCGAACTTATCGAGCAGGTCATAGAGTGCAACCGCACCTATGCGACGAGCTACAACGTCCATGTCCGGATCGAATCCGATTCCGATCATATCGAAATCACGACGGACGCCGACCGCCTCGCGCAGATTGTTACAAACCTGCTGTCGAACGCGATCAAGTTCTCGCCGCCGGACGCGGAGGTTGTTGTGACCCTCAAGCGCCGGGCGGGCGGCCTGCGCCTCTCCGTTCGCGATTGGGGGCCCGGGATTCCGGACGACTTCAAACCGCATGTTTTCGAGAAGTTCGCGCAGGCCGACGCGACCAATGCGCGGCAAAAGGGCGGCACGGGGCTTGGCCTCAGCATTGTCAAACAGCTGGTGGACCTCTTCGGCGGGAAAGTCGGCTTCAGCGATGCGCTGGACGGGGGTACGATTTTCTTCGTCGAACTTCCCGATCATGAAGGTCACCGGCCGCGCATCCTGCATCTCGATGACGATCAGAACGTTCTGGCGCTTGTTCGGGTGGCGTTGAGCGACGACGCCGATGTTATTTCCGTCGACTCTCTCGAAATGGCGCGCATCGCTTTGCAGACCAACCAGGTCGATCTCGCGGTGCTCGATATCGCCGTCGGCAACGCATCCGGATTAGACCTCATGCCCCAGCTTCGCGATGCAACGGGGAACATCATTCCCGTCATCGTGTTCAGCCAGGTGGACGATCTCAATTGCGACGGTCAGATCGGGGGAAGCCTGCCCAAAGGGCGCACCTCTCTCGACGATCTGGTCGATGCCGTACGTGACCGTCTTCTGCCACCGACCACGCGTTACATAAAGGAGGTCGCATGAGCCCGCTTCGTGTCCTACACGTCGATGACGAGCCCGATATCAGGGAGGTCGTCGAACTCTCGCTCAGCCTGGATCCTGCCTTTGAAACGCGCGGCTGCTCTTCGGGAAAGGAAGCCTTGTCGGCCGCGCACGAATGGACGCCGGATCTCATCCTGCTCGATGTGATGATGCCGCATATGGACGGCCCGACGACGCTCTCGCGGCTGCGAGAAGATGCGCAGACCGCCATGATCCCGGTCGTGTTCATGACGGCGCGAGCCCGTGCCGGCGAGCTCGAATATTTTCGATCGCTCGGCGCGCTCGGCGTCATCCCCAAGCCCTTCGACCCGATGAGCCTTGCCGGCTCCGTGCGCAGCCTCCTCGAGCCTGACGCCCGGCTCGCGGCTTTGCGCGAAACATTCGCGCGGCGCGTCAGCGACAACGCCGATGCTTTGGCGATGTGCCGCTCGGCCCTGAGGGAGTCTGCGGCGTCGGACATGCTCGGCGATGTCCGGGATCTCGCACACAGCCTGGCCGGCGCGGCGGGTATTTACGGCTTCCAGAAGATCAGCGACGCCGCAGCACGACTCGAGGAGGAGAGCTATTCGGCGCTGGAAGGATTGGGTTCGGCGGATGACGTGATTGGCGCCATCGGCCGGCTTCTCGGCTGCATCGAGGCACAAAATCTTTCAGGCTATGGGACACAGGCGCGGCCGCATTGAAGCCGCGCCGACACGAACCCGGTCACATCTGGACCGATAGCGTCGTGGAGCCATAGCCGGACGGATTGGGAATCGTCGAAACGGCGCGTGTCAGAAGATGCACACGATCGCTCCAATCGTTCGGACGGCCGGTGACAACCGATGCGCTGGCCGAAATATGATCGAACCCATTCGAGCTTGATACGTTGCTCGCGACGATGGATGCCTGCAAATTCTCGGCAAGCTTCGTTGCTTTTTTCGACGAGGCATCGGGGACAATCAGAACGATGGTCCCGTTCCCGTAGGACGCCGCCATCACCCCCACATTGGCGGCCGTTTCCCGGACCGCATCCGCAAACTGCCGCATGGCTTGGGCGAGATACCTCTCGCCTTGTGCACCATAAAGTTCGAACTGGTCGAGCGACAGGGCGATGATCGATATGTCCCGCCCCGGGGCGAACTCACCCGTTGCAATGAGATAGGCCTCGGCAATTTCCGCCATCACAAGACCTGTGGCGCCGTCGACCCATTGCCCGGCGCGTCTTTCGACCCAGACCGACATGAACGTCAAAAACTCGCGCTCGCGCATGCGGCGATGATCGAGTTCCGCCTTCAGCCTCAATGCGGAACGCACCCGCGCCAGGATTTCGGTCCGGTTCAGCGGCTTCGTGACATAATCGTTCGCGCCCGCGATGAACGCACTCGCAAGACTTCCCATCTCGTCCAGTGCGGTGGTCATGATGATCGGCACATCGCGGTAGCGCTCATCGCCGCGGATACGTGCACAGGTTTCGATGCCGTCGACCCCCGGCATGACCACATCGAGAAGAATTGCATCGACCCGGGGGGGCTCTTCGGTTTTTACGCCGACCTGAAGATACCCGCAGGCCTCGCGCGCAGATCCTGCGCCCACGGTCATGTAGCCGCCGACCGAGAGTATCGCATCGGCGACGTCCCGGCCGTCCTCAGAATCGTCGACCACGAGGATGCGCATTCTCTCCCCCATCTTTATCCGGGCTCCGCCTCCAGCTCCGGCATGCTGCCGCCGTCGGCGAGGACCGCGGCGCGGACATTCTTCAAACCTTCTTCAAGGAAGATCATTTCGTCTTCGGTCAGGCCGCGGTCGGTGCGGCAGGCCCCCGCGAGCATGGCATCTATCGGCCGCGCTGCACGCCCGGTCTCTTCAAAACCGACCGTCGGCCCAATGCCGCAAATGTCGTGAAATCGTCTATAGGCGGTCGTCGTCGCCTCCACGGCAGCCGGGGAGTTTCCGACAAGTTTGGGAAGATGCTCGGTGGTATCCCGAAGGTAGAATGCGAGCTTCAGGCCAAACCTGTCTTTGATTATCGCGATCCGCTTCTGAAACTCGGCTTCCGACATGATACGCCTCGAACCCGCAGGCCCATGCGACCGAATGTCGGGCCGTCAGGTTGCATCGGCGTTAAAACGGATCAGTGTAAATTACGTACGTACAGATACGGCTCTCCGGCGTTGAGCGGGCAGCCGCACGCAAACATCGATGGCCTCGAAAAGCTGCTGCGGGCGGAAAGGCTTGCTGAGACAGTATGTGGCGCCAAGCTCGGATGCTATCTTGAGAAAGTCCGGCATCGGCATTCCCGCGCTGCGGAAGCGGAATCCGGACATCGCGATGATTGGCATTTCAGGATCAGCGCGGCGAAAGTCCTTGATCGTTTCCAGGCCATTCATGCCGGGCATGAATATGTCGACCATCACAACATCGAACGGGCTTGTTCCGAACAGCTCGGCGCCCCGGCGGGCATTTTCGGCGAGAACCACATCGCAGTTCTCGGGCCGCAGCAGCGCCTCTATGGCGCCGCGGACGGATTCATCGTCATCGATCACAAGGACGCGCGGCATGCTTGTCTCTCCCGTGGCCCTAGCGCTACAGAATAGCGGAAGTATAGCTCTACACGTACATACGAAGATAGTACGCAGTTCTTCAGATAAGACCCTTGCGATATTTACCTTTCGATAAGAGTTTAAAGCTTTCCGCTCACTCCTCTTCGAGGACAACACTGTTCAGGGATTTGTGCACCTCAAGCTGACCGCTGTGCCCGTTGTAGGAGATGTAGCCCAGCTGCCGGAACCTGTTCATGAAATGACTGACGCGCGAGCGCGTCGTTCCGATCATCTCGGCAAGCATCTCCTGGCTGATCGGCGGATCGATCGCGCCGGCGCTTCCGTTCTTGCCGGCGCCAAGGATCAGGAGAAGGCGCGCCAGGCGCTTTTCGCTCGAATTGAACAGTTGATCGATCAGATCGGCTTCAATGCGCAGATTGCGGGCCAGGACATAAGAAAGGAAACGGGCGCCAAACTCCGGATTGTCCTTGAGCAGACGCAAGGCGGTCGCCCGCTCGATGCGCAGCACCGCCCCGTCCGTCATCGCCTTGGCGGAGGCGGTGCGGAGCGACTGGCCGGCAAGGCAGTTTTCGCCACAGAAATCGCCGGCTTCGAGAATGGCGATCACGCCCTCTTTCCCGTGCTCGGACAGGACATTCATCTTGATCTTGCCGCGACGGATAAAGAACAGCGCGTCAGCGGGCTGGCCCTGGGCGAACAGAACCTGGCCCTTGCTGAACCCGGCTTCCGGCGCATCGCTCTCCGCGAGAGCGAGCGAGGCTTGCGACTTCCTGTCCGGTCCCTCGTGCAATCTCTGATCCCTGGCCTGTCGCCGCCGCGGCCGAAGCGTTGACCTTGGTCATCCGCACTTCTACCGACTCAATGTCTGACCCTGCCGCGTCACTGGGTTGGGTTTCCATTGTGTATTATACTTATGGTTGTGATAAACTAACAGAGGTGAATCGGGGCTGTCGCGTCAGAAGCGCGGGACGGCGGCGTGCTTTCATTGCCGCGTGAAAACCCTTCGGTTAGTGTCCCGGCGCGCCAAGCACCCGTAGCTCAGCTGGATAGAGCGTTGCCCTCCGAAGGCAAAGGTCACAGGTTCGAATCCTGTCGGGTGCGCCATTGGCTGATCGTTTGCGCGCACGAAGGAGCATGGCGGAGATTTCGCCGGATCAACCGGACCGCATTTGCCGTTGCATCGCTCAACCTTATTGACCGAGCTCTGAGATGAACATCGACGGCCGCACCATCCGCCTCCGGCTCGCCGAGCTTGCCGACGCAGAATTCATCCTCTCGCTGCGTGTAAATCCCGCCTTATCAACGTTTGTTTCTCCCGTGTCGCCCGACATTGAGAAACAACTCTCCTGGCTTCGCTCGTACAAGGAGCGGGAGAGAGACAAAGAAGAATTTTATTTTATCATCGAGAGCCTCGGCGGCACGCCATACGGGGCTGTTCGGGTTTATGACTTCCAGGGTCCGTCGTTCTGTTGGGGCTCGTGGCTCATCTCTCCCGATGCGCCCGCATCGACAGGCATCGAGTCCGCACTGCTCGTATATGAGTTCGCCTTTTACACGCTCGGATTTACAGCGAGCCATTTCGACGTACGGCAAGGCAATACGCGGGTAATTGCATTCCATGAGCGTCTTGGGGCTGTACAAGTCGCGTCCAATGACCTCGACTGCTTCTTTGAATTCAGCAAGGAAGCGTACGAGAAGATCAGGCCGAAATATGCGAAATTTCTGCCTGCGTAAATCCCCTCGCCCCAAACGAAAGCGGCGCGCCTATTTCGCGCCCGAAGCCTTCTCGGAGCTCCGCCGAAAGCAGATTCTAGCGGTGAGGAGGCCTTCTTCCCGCTCGCCTCCGCTCAGCCCTTAGCCAAACGAAGCGCTCGAAGAGCCCTGCGCATTGACCGCTTGAATAAAGAAGGCGGAGAAGCGCCGTGCAAGGCGCCAGCCGACGAACCCGCATTAATCAACCGGCCAAGAACTGACGCCTCCGAATGCTTTGACGCGGCATGCTCAAAGCACTTCTGCCCGAGATTAGAAATCGCGTTCGGTACCTTGAGCTGAGAAATGATTTCTGACAGTTGATGCACCGGCAAATTGTCGGCGGCTGCCAACTCATCAAGATACATTCCAAGAGAGAACTGGGGGGAATCGAAAAGCCAAAGATAAGAATCGAAATTCGCCGCCCCCTCACTCAGGAAGGTGAGAACTGTAGGTATTTTCAGGTTTGCCACCTCTAGCGAGGAGATGCCCATTGCGAACACAATATCGGCATTGCTGACCAAATATCGGTCAAGTTCCTCGCCTATGATCGTGCCATAAAAAATGGCTTCGACGGACAGCCGGGCACAAGCGTCCTCAAGACGTGACCTCATATTACCATCGCCGATGACGTGCAGCCGCACGCGCACGCTGTCCCGAAGATTTGCAAGGTTTTCGATCAATGGATTGATGGCGCCGAACTTGTCATCGTCGAGACGACCGAGCCAGGCAATATTGACATACCCCGGCTCGTGGAAGCCTCCTGTTCGAGAGATGGCTTTTTGGGTGGCGTATACTGGGACAAAGTTTCGAGTGAAGGTCGCATTCAACACCCTCTCCGCGGCCTTCCAGCACGACCAATCCATGAAGATCAAAGAACGAAAGGCGTGCAGCCACTCGATGTGCTGCTTCGCGGCCTCCCCCGTCTTAGAGGTGCGATAGCATAGCCATTCAAAACTCTTTGGATGAGCGAACCAGGAAAGAAGCCTGACGTTACGACCCGTAATTACGGGAAGTTCAAAGCCTAGGGTCGCGGGAAACACCAGCAAACCACCTTGCAGAAGCTTCAACTCCGACCCCTGTTCGATCATTTTCACGCCGCTACCGGAAAGCATCCGCCTGCAAACGCCATCCTTATAGTCGATAAAGAATACCTGGAAATGCAAGTCGTCAGCCAACGCGCGCGCAAGACGTGTGAACAGAAACTCATAGCCCCCGACTGTCCGGCTCGGCAAAAGGAATGCAAAAGTGGGGCTTTCTGCTCCCGTAGTTTTGTTTCTGGCGGCGACAACCGAGAGATAAGTTTCCCAAAATTTGACTTGCGCAGCGGGCGGCAGATCTTCGACAAACGGAGCCGCTGCTCCAGAGGATTTTTCCGCCATTTCGAGAAAGTAGGTGGCGCCCCGGCCGTCAAAAAACTGCAACATCTCCGCGTAGAACTCGCTGTTCAGATAATGCTGTTCGGAGACTGAAAGACTCATCCATATTCCAGTGTCCAAGACGCGATAAACGCTGCGGATCGTTGGATCAAAGTACCCCTTGCCGCGCGCGAGATGGAGTAGTGAACGGAAGGATTCTCCCTCGTAAATCTTTTCCTGGGGCGTTCCGACTTTGGAGCGCAACACATCGATATTCTCGGCAAAAGCCCCGCAATTTCGATAGAATGTCGCTGATGTATGCCCAGCAACAGCGCCACTCAGGTGGTCAAAGCCAAACGTCCGACTCATACCCGAATGGTATGGACGCTGTTTTCCATTCTCTTCCAGAAGCGTGTTGCTCATGAACACGGTATAGTCTGCGTGACCGTCAAGGAAGTCGAGCGCCGCCTGGATATGATGCGGGTCCGTCCAATAGTCGTCCGGATCAAGGACGGTCACATACCGCGCGCCTGCCTTCTCATAGCATCGAATCGAGTTTCCGAGGCAGCCTGCATTGCTTGCGTTTGGATAGCTTCGAATTTTTTGCGGGTAGCGTTGACAAAACTGATCGATGATGGTCTGGCTGTCGTCAGTCGACGCATCGTCGCAGATTATGATTTCGTACGTATACGTTGTTTCTTGGCCAAGGACCGACGTCAAGGCATCTTCAATGTACTTACCCTTGTTGTAAACTGGTATAAGGATTTGAAGATCAAGCATGCCGGATCATACCACATTTCGTCAGATTGGTGATTTGGTCGTAGGGCAAAGTTCCGGTTTTGAACGCACATCATCACTCGGCTCGGCTACGATATCGCGGCCTTCCGCTTTAAAGGCCAGCTACAACATGTCAAACCGTCAGCCCGCCCTGCCTTATGATGCTAGGCAAGGGCAGCCCGGCTACCTTGACGAGCATCAGTAGCTCAGGCTCTATCTGTGCGAAGATGCTGGGTCGATAAAGTATTCGGCGGAGCGATGTTTACCTTACAGGTTTTTCGGAATGCGAAAAGTTCGGCGCGAGTTCGCACGAATCTTCAGGAATTCGGCAAGCTTTCTCGAGAGGATTAGTCGAAGCGTCGATCCAACGTTATTTTGGAACGGATATTCCGATCCAGCATCTCGGACCGGTTTTGTAAAAGTAAGGTCGGTCCGCTCCTGGTGCTTTGAACACGACCTTTCCTATACCGTAATTGCGCCTGCGAAAAAGACGCCCGTAGACAGGCCAAAGGTCATCGGCACCCCGCCCTACGAACCGCGCGGCGGACACGCAGAGCTTCCGGAAGTCTACTTGGCGCGACTTAGGGACGTCACGATCATTGGCGGCACGACGATAATTTCGCCAGAGCCGGGCGTGATTCTTTACGATGAGATCGCCCTCTCGTCCGGATTCCCCTACGGCAGCAGGACGCCCGCTCTTGAAATTCGCCCTGCCTTGAGTTGTTTTCCGTGCTCAGTGGGGCGCGTTGATAGGGCTGTTCACTTCTGCAAGGAAGGGCACTCAAATTATTTCCATTGGCTGACGGACTGCCTGCCGCGTTTGATGCTGACAGAACACGAACCCGATCTTCGGGGGTGGCCTCTGCTCGTCGATAGTGACGTCCCCCCTCAATGCATGGATGCGCTGCGAAGAGTCACATCGCGAGAAATTATCAACGTTCCTCATAAGGCATGCATAGAAGTTGGCGAGCTGGCCTTCCCTTCAGAACTGTCTGTGCTTCACGATCGTTATGAAGGAACGGTCGACTTGGAGCGAGACATTGTCCTCCGTCCTGAATCTCTTCTTTTTACCCGTGAAAAGCTCCTGGGGAAAAGGCGAGCAGAGCCACGCACGAAAATCTATGTCTCTCGTGCAAACGGGCGTTATCGAAAGCTGCTCAATGAGCAAGAGATCATCCGCCACGTAAAGCGCCGGGGATTCTCGATCGTTTCACCGGAAGAAATGACCTTGGACGAACAGATCGATATATTTTCCAACGCTTCCCACATCGTCGGCCCCACAGGGGCGGGGTTCGCCAATATGCTGTTTGCACCTCAAGGGTGCCAGGCGACGGTCCTCGTCGGTGATAACGCAAATACGAATTTGTATTTTTTGAACCAGATCGCCCACGCGTTTAGTATAGATCTCACCTACGTTGTCGGGTCAGAGGTCGCCGGGAGATTCATGCCTGCCGTGCACAACGACTACTCCGTCGATATCAGCCTGCTGGATCTGGCGATCGGGTAACGCGCCCCGGTGTCGTAGCTCCTAGGCCTGGACGCCGGCTATCGGCGCGCCGCAAGAGATGCGAGAACGGCCGGGCGTTTAGCTCCAATGAACCTCACGCCTGCCCTTCGGTCGTTCGCCGTTTTTCTTCGGTCAGTCGCGCAAATTCGCGCCGCATGTCTCTGTTCATGCGGGCCTGAAGCTGCCAGGCCCGCAACGGGTTTCTCCTGCGCTTTATCATCAACTCAGCGAAGCCGTAATCGAAGCCGTCAAGAATAACTTCAAGCTTCTTTAGCCGCCTGGTGATGGCGGCGGTCACGGCGTCTCGATCGCCGAGTCCTACACGCAGCGCGTCGGCACGTCTCTGATGAAGAGTGGAGATTTCCCTTGCCACCGCGGAGCGTCGCAGTTTGCGGTACTCCGCGAAGCTGGAAGGTTGCCGGTGATAAAAACTTGCGCCGGACCCGACCGTATAGGACACCAGCGGCAAATCTATATATGCAATTTTGCCTGTAAGTGCCGCCCGGAAGCCAAGGATGAGGTCTTCGTATGGGCCATCTTCCGGCAAGGGACCGAACTTATCAAACAGCGAGCGTCGCCATGCGCCTGTTGCGCCGACGTACAGACTCATCGAGGTAGCGCACTCCCGCAGATGCCAATCGCGCAGAAAGAGAATCGCTGGAGCGGCGCGTTCTAAAAAATCAACTCGGGCGTCTTCATCGCCTACGGGCTCTACACTTGAGTGCACGAGAACTACGTCGTCACGGCGGAAGGCTTGAAGAACTTTATCCGCCCTGTCAGGGCGCGAGATGTCGTCGGCGGCCGCTGCGATTATAGGGTCACCGCTCGACAGCTGAATGCACCGATTGAGATGCGCGCATATCCCAAGATTGCGTTCCGTCTGCTGGACCGTCACGAGGTGCGGGCCCCGATATCCGACCACGGCCTCTTGTATGCGGCTGAACGTTTGATCGTCCGAGCAATCGTCGGAAATGAAAATCTCGAGCGGATCGCCTGCCTGATTCAATACAGCTTGAACGGCGCTCTGCACGCAATCTTGCTGATTATAAGAAAGCAGGATGAAGGAGGCTTTGCGCATTCACGACCCGGGCTATCCATAAATTTGGGCTCGGCTAAAGAGACGACTGCCTGAATTCGCGGTCAACGGTATTCACCGCATCTATAACTGCCTGCTGCATTTCTCTGTCGAGAAACGGCCCCATAGGAAGACTCAAAACCTCTGCTGCCATTTGCCGGGCGATCGGAAGCTCCTCGGGCACACTTCCATATTCGGCGTATGCTATCTGCATATGCGGCGGGATCGGGTAATGGATCAGCGTACCGACTCCCAGTTCCGCCAGACGATGCTGAAGAAGGTCCCGCTTGTCGCTACGCACGACATACAGATGCCATGCGGACTCAACCCAACCGGGGGTCAGCGGCAGCTGCAAATCTGTGCTGGCAAGACCCGCATCGTATCGCCGCGCGATACCGCGACGATGTTCGGTCCAACGATCAAGGTGCCTAAGTTTGACCCGTAACACTGCAGCTTGCAATGGATCAAGGCGGGAGTTGGCGCCCTTTACTTCATGAACGTACTTCACCCGGCTGCCATAGTTGCGCAGCGTTTTAATTCGTTCCGCCACCGCATCATTGTTCGTCGTGATCGCGCCCGCATCCCCGACTGCACCCAAATTCTTTCCCGGATAGAAACTCCAACAAACGACATCGCCCTGAGCGCCGATGCGACGTCCCTTATAATTTGCGCCGTGCGCCTGTGCGGCATCTTCAATGACCTTCAGGCACTTCTCGCTTGCCAAGGAGAGGATAGGGTCAAGGTCCGCCGGCTGCCCGTACAAATGGACCGGAAGGATGGCCTTGGTACGAGACGTAATCTTCTCGCCGATCCGTCCGGGGTCCATGTTGTATGTTCGACAGTCAGGCTCAACAGCCACAGGGCGGGCTCCAACGGCCGACACCGCCAGCCATGTTGCGATATAGGTATTGGACGGCACCAAAACCTCGTCACCTGAGCCGACGTCCAGGGCGCGTAAGGCTAGCGTCAAAGCATCCAATCCGTTCGCCAAGCCCACCGCGGCTTTCGCGCCGCAGTAATCCGCCCACTCGCGCTCAAACAGTTCCACCTCTTCGCCGAGAATGTAAATACCGCTATCCATAACGCGAGCGATCGCCTCTGTGATTTCGTCACGAAGCGGCTCGCTGGTCAGCTTGAGATCGAGAAACGGAATCTTCACTGCGCGCGCTCGGCTGCCTTCAAAAACTCGCTGTAACTCCGATAGTAGTCGGCTTCGTCATAATACTCGGATGCGAGCACCATGCAGACCGCCCCTTGACTGAAGCTATCTATTTCGCGCCACACCAACCGGCTGATATGCAGTCCACGTCGCGGGTTTCGTAGCCAATATTCTCCCTGGGTCCGGCCATCATCAGTTTTGACGCGAAAACTTCCCGATAAGGCAAAAACGACCTGCTCCAATTGCTTGTGCGCGTGCCCGCCGCGTTCGGCGTCCACGGGCACATTGTACAGGAAATACACTCTTTTGATCGAAAACGGGACGTGACGCATCCCTTCCATGAAGGTCAGATCACCCCGGGGGTCCGATATCACCGGCAAGTCAATAAGAGTGGCACCCAAAGGAAATCTCCGAAGTGTCAATTGTCAGGACCCGAACGCCTCCGGGATCCCTGGGACGGGCGCCGTTCGTCTTTTTATGACGCGGCAATTTCGGTTGTCTATCACAAAGCGATCGGCAGGCATCTTTCATTCTGGGAGACGCCTGCCGATCCCCGACCTGTCGCAACTCACACGTCTGGACGAGGCGTATCGAGCGTGACGCTAGCGGCTCAGGGTTCACTCCCTCGGCCTTTGCCACGAACGCTTTCAGACGCTTGACGCACGCCAACGACTCGGATGGGTACGTTGAAGGCTTCGGGGGCGGCATGGAACAGATCAGGGCCTTGACGACGATCCGCTTCGTCGCGGCATTTTATGTGTTCCTTTTTCATATGCATGTGCATTTTGATCTGGGCTTCCGGGGTACCCTCGCGCGTTTCGTCAACAATGGTGCGGTCGGAATGACGATCTTTTTCGTCCTTTCCGGCTTTATCCTTGCGGTTACCTACGGTACGGACCTCAACGTCAGAAAGTTCGCGGTTCGCCGGGTAGCTCGCATCGTGCCGGTGTATACTCTTGCGGCGCTTCTGACATTGCCCTGGTTCTGGGGTCCCAAGACAGACACACTCACAGAGGCGACGGTCGTCGTCCTTGCGCACCTATTCATGGTGCAGGCATGGGACCGCGCGCTATTTCCGGTCTGGAATTTCTCCGCGAGCTGGTCGCTTTCCGCAGAGGCGTTCTTTTACCTCTGCTTCCCTGCTCTGCTTTGGATGCTGCGCAAGCGGAGCAATTCGGTCGTTTGGGCCATCCTGGCTATTGGCATTGCCGCATCACTTGTCCCCGCGGTCGCTTGGCACGTTTTTCATGCTGGCCGATCAGTCTATTCCGTGCCCATCTGGCGCTTTCCGGAGTTTATCAGCGGGGCATGCGCCGGCGTTTTATACGCGCGTGGAATGCGATTTGAGAATCCAGGCCGATGGGCTATTGCCGCGTTCACAATTTTTGTATGTATACTTTGTTGGGTAAAATCGGAGATTTATGTCGATCTGAACGTGATCGCGCTTCCCAGTATTTTGATCTTGCTCGCGACTATACCCGACTGTCGGATTCGAGCTCTCGAGAGCAACTCGGCTGTATTTCTTGGCAAGATAAGCTTCGCCGCTTACCTCCTGCAGACGCCACTTATCTTTGTAATCCGCGATCATAAAGCGACGCCGGACCTCGCTCTACTCATGGAGCACTCCGCGCCGTTCTTCGCGCTAGCGCTCGCCGTTCTTCTCGCAGCTTCCGCACTTGTTTTTCTTGCTGTGGAGGAACCGGCGCGTGCGGCACTTACGAAACGCTTCGAAGCAGCCAAGCGCGAGAAGCCGGACGCCAGCGCCGCTTCTTAACAAATCAACGGTCCCGATCATCCGTTCGGTCGAATGGACGATCTGCTGGCGTGCCTCACTTCACCCGCCACACCTTGAACACATCGCCGGCCGGCACGGGATCGAGCCCCGAAGGCACATCGCCTTTTTCCAGCGCCGTTCGCAGGCTGTCTTTGGGGAAAGCGACGGGAGAGGTGCCGCGGGCCGGGCACAGCATCACATAAACAACGCCGCGCGTTTTCAGCAGCGATACCGCGAACCCGGCAGGTGCAGCCCACAGATCGTGCGCCGTGGAAATGCCCTCGCCCATCCGGTGATAGGGAGCCGCCAGCGCGCTGTGCGGCGTATGCGCCAGGAGATGCGGCCCGGTGTCGATATCGGCGAGAACAAGGCCCGGAGTGACCGCGGCAAATTCCGCAAAGCTTGCGCTGGCCGTGCACAGCTTGCGGTCTGCGGAGGTCTCGGCCCGCTGCGATCCGGCGATAGCGGCGGCCGCAAAAGCGATCGGTGTCGGCGAAATGAGAAGCGCGGCGATCCCTGTCGCCACGAAGTTTCCGCCGATCCGCTTCGGCAAAAGAAGCGGGAACACTCCGGCGAGAAGCACTGCCGCAAACGCGCCGGCATAGGACAGCGAGCGCACGACAAAGAAGCCCGACAGCAGGGCCGCGATGAAAACGGCGACGACGAGAATGAAGGCGGGATCGCGAAGGAGCTTGCGCTCACGCACCACCGCAATTGCAAAAGCGATCAGGGCCAGCACCGGCGGTGCCATCAGCGTCGCGGCCAACGGCGGCCGGATTTTGTAGAAGTCCGGCCAGCTCATGACTTCGACGACATGGTCGAACCAGTCGGTTTTGAGGCGCGGCGCCATATGCGCGAAGGGGCCGGACGCGCAAGCGGGATCGAGGCCGAGATAAAAGGCGAGCGAGACGCCGCCCGCAGCAAGCACCGCGAAGAGGCGCAGCAAGCGTCCGCCTTTGACAAAACTTGCGAGCAGAAGGCCGAGCGATGCGGCCGCAAGACCGGCCAGAAGATTGACCGAAAGCATGTCACAGGCCGTTGCCGTCCAGAGCCGCGGCGGCGTCTGCGCAGCGAAAGCGATCAAAGCCGTCGCACCCAGAGCCAGCGCATAGCGGCGCGCGGCCTTTGCGTAGTGTGCGCCGTCGGCAAAGCGCAGGGCGATTTTCACGCCGCAGAGCGCGGCGAAGATGATCGCCTCAAGTCCGATGGCGAGAAGAAGCCCCGTCGCGATGCCGGCGAGCCAAGGCCCCCAGCGCGTTTCGAGATTGACCGCCCCGGCCAGCACCAGCATGGACAGCGCGATCTGCGCATTGTGATGATCGATCCTTCCCGGGCCGAACTGCATCTGCACCGGAACGGACGCGATGAAGATCGCGGCGGCCAGCACCGCGGCCGAACCGCCGAGACGGCGCGCAACCAGCGCCGCACCGAGCACAAGCGGAAACACCCAAAGCAGCGGCCAAACGAAGCGGAAGACGAGTTCGGCGGTCTCGGGCGACAAGAAGAGACCGAGTATCCCATCGAGAAGAGCCATCGCTCCATCGAGCAGGCGCGACCAGTGCATATCGAGACCTTCGGGCGGCTGAAGGCGGTCGATATGCGTGTCGAACCAGGCACGGCCGGACAAAAGATCGCGAACCATCGACAGGCGCAGCGCGTCGTCGGTGTCGCCGAGCGAGTCGGGCAGGCGGCTCCAGCCGCGCATCGCCTGGATCGTGGCGACGAGCAGCGTGGCGGCGAGCGCCACGCGCGCCGGACGCCCGGGCGATATAAGGTCCGGAACCGGCGACCAGTTCATCTGAAACTCCCCGCCGCCAACATGCCCGGCCCGGGTTCATGCCGGGTAAAGGTCCCGCGCCTGCGTGGAGTTACGCATCCTTTAGGCTTTTCGGGCCAATCTCCCGCCAGCCGTAACCCGAGTTCAATTCCGTGCCGCCAGCCGCCCTCACCAAGCCTGCTCCCGCGCGGCCGTCTTCCGCTATCGCTTTGCTGCAGCTGGTTTTTTCGTTCAATCTGACGCGCTTCCTCATGGTCGGCGGCGCCGGCCTCATCCTCGATGCCGGCCTGTTTTCGCTCCTGGCTTATGAAGGCGTTCCCGAGCCGCTCGCCCGCGCCGCCTCGCTCGGCGCCGCAACATTTTTGACCTGGCGGCTGAACCGCCGTTTCACATTCGGGGACAGCCACAGGCTCCAGCCCTTCGAAGGCAGCTGGTATGTCGCGGTGGCGCTGGGTGCCCAGGGCCTGTCCTATCTGATCTTCCTGACGCTGCGCGGCATCACACCGGATCTTCCGGCCCTCGGAGCGCTCCTGATCGGCGCGATCACTGCTACGGCCTTCTCCTATTCGGGCCAGCGCTTCCTGACATTCAGAGGACGCGTGCGCGCATGAACGCCGATATCGAAACGCTGATCATCGGCGCGGGACCTGCCGGTCTGACGGCCGGCTATCTTCTGACAAAGGAAGGCCGCGACGTTCTCATCATCGAGCGCGACGAGACATATGTCGGCGGCATTTCCCGCACCGTCGATTACAAGGGCTTCCTGTTCGATGTCGGCGGCCACCGCTTCTTCTCGAAGTCGAAGGAAGTCGTCGATCTGTGGCGCGAAATTCTGCCGGACGATTTTATCCAGCGGCCGCGCCTGTCGCGCATCTTCTATGGCGGCAAATTCTACTCCTACCCGCTGAAAGCGCGTGAGGCTCTGTTCAATCTCGGCATCATGAACAGCGTCGCCTGCGTCCTGTCCTATGCCTGGGCGCGCGTCCGCCCGGTGAAAGATCCGAAGACCTTCCACCAATGGGTCCGCAATCAGTTCGGCGAGCGCCTGTTCTCGATCTTCTTCCGCACCTACACGGAAAAGGTCTGGGGCATGTCCTGCGACGACATCTCGGCCGATTGGGCAGCGCAGCGCATCAAGGGCCTCGATCTTTTCTCGGCCATCAAGAACGCGCTCGGCTTTGGCGGCGGCGGCAAAGGCCAGATCAAGACGCTGATTCAGAGCTTCGATTATCCGCGCCGCGGCCCCGGCATGATGTGGGAGACCGCCGCAGACAAGATTCGCGCGAAGGGCGGCACAATTCTCATGGGTCGCACTTTGTCGGGCATGAGCTGGAACTCGGAACAGGGCATCTGGACGGTGAGCGTTTCCCTCGCCTCAGGCGAAATCGAAACCTTCACCGCGCGCAACGTCATTTCCTCGGCACCGATCCGCGAGCTTTCGACGGCGATGTCGCCGCGGCCCTTGAGCCTCTTCCATGCGCGCGAGCTGAAATACCGCGACTTCCTCACCGTCGCCTTGATCATCCGCTCGGAGACCGATCTCTTCCCGGACAACTGGATCTACATCCACGATCCGTCGGTAAAGGTCGGCCGCGTGCAGAACTTCCTGTCCTGGTCGCCCGACATGGTGCCGGCACCGGGCTATGCCTGTCTCGGCCTCGAATATTTCTGCTTCGAGGGCGACGGCCTCTGGTCGGCGGACGATCAGGATCTCGTCGCGCTGGCGAAAAAGGAAATCGGCCAGATCGGTCTTTGCGACCCGGACCTCATCGTCGATGCCTGCGTCGTGCGCCAGCCCAAGGCCTATCCGGTGTATGACGAAGAGTATCGCGACCACGTCATGGCGATCCGCCTCGACATGGAAGGCTCGTTCCCGACGCTGCACCTCGTCGGCCGTAACGGCATGCACAAATACAATAATCAGGACCACGCGATGATGACCGCGATGCTGACGGTCAAAAACATCCTCGCCGGCAAGCGCGTCTACGATGTCTGGGGTGTCAACGAAGACGCCGAATATTCGGAATCCGGCACGTCCGGCGAGCGCGCCGCGCTCGCGTCCGAACGCCTTGTTCCCGGCCGGGCCGCGTAAGCTTAGACCAAAGTCGCCCGTGGCCCTTAAGCCACATTGCTGCTTTAAGGAAATGCCCGGGGATTGCAGGGTACCACCTGCGACATGATCTTGCGGGCTAGCGCTCCGACAACGGACTTTCCATGCTCTCCTCTCTCCGCCTCTCGACTGCGGCTATCCTGCTGTTTTCATTCGCACTTCCGGCCACGGCGCAGGAAATGCCGGCGCTGCCGGTCTCGGTCGCAAAGGCCGTCAAACGACAGGTCGTCGATTGGGCGGAAATGCCCGGGCGGTTTGAAGCTGCAAATTATGTCGAGGTCCGCGCGCAAGTCGCCGGTGAGCTCGAGAGCGTCCACTTCGAAGACGGCCAGATCGTCAAACCGGGCGATCTTCTGTTCCGCATCGACTCGTCCCAGTTCAAGGCGGCCGCGGAAGCGGCGGAAGCGGCCATCCGCACCAATCAGACGCGGCTCGATCTCGCCGCCCAGGAACAGAAGCGCGGCCAGGAGCTGCGCGGCACCGGCAACATCCCCGAGTCGGTGTTCCAGCAGCGCAATCAGGCCTTCCTCGAGGCGCAGGCCAATCTCGACCAGTCGAAGGCCGAGTTCGAGCGCGCCCGCATCAGCCTTGGCTATACCGACATCACCGCGCCCATCTCCGGCAAAGTCGGCCGCAAGCTCGTTACCGAAGGCAATCTCGTCTCCGACGGCTCGGCCGGCACGCTGCTGACGACGATCGTCCAGTTCGATCCGGTCTATTTCTATTTCGACGTCGACGAGCAGAGCTTCCTGACCTATCAGCGCTCGCGCACCGGCGAGGCGCTGTCGCAGCATTATCAGCAGGTCTTCATTGCGCTGTCGGACGAAACGACCTTCACGCATCAGGCCAAGCTCGACTTCATCGCCAATCAGGTCGATCCCGCGACCGGCACGATCCGCGTGCGCGCGGTGATGCCCAATGCCGATCAGTTCGTAACGCCCGGCCTCTTCGGCCGCGTCAAACTGCAGACGCGCCCGCCCTATGAAGCGCTGGTTATTCCCGACGACGCGATCACACTCGACCAGACGCGCCGTATCGTCATGACGGTGAACAAGGACGGCGTCGTCGAGCCGAAAGAAATTCAGACCGGCCCGCGCATCGGGAAATTCCGCGTCGTGACCTCAGGGATCACCGAGAACGACACGCTGATCGTCAACGGCCTGATGCGCGCGCGTCCGGGCGGAAAGGTCGTGCCGACGCCGGTTGAGATCAAAGTGCCGGACGATCTGACGCGTCCCGACAAGATAGAGAACTGAGGCCGGATCGATGCGCTTCGGCCACTTCTTCATCGACCGCCCGATCTTCGCAGCCGTGGTGTCCATCATCACGGTGGTGATCGGCTTCGTCGCGCTCGTCAATCTTCCGATCGCGCAATATCCAAGCATTGCCCCGCCGACCGTCGTCATTCAGGCGACCTATCCGGGCGCCAACGCCGAAACCATCGCCGAAACCGTCGCCGCGCCGATCGAACAGCAGATCAACGGCGTCGAGGGCATGATCTACATGACCTCGCAGGCAACGTCCGACGGCGTTCTGCAAACGACGGTGACATTCGAAATCGGCACCGATCTCGATATCGCGCAGGTTCAGGTGCAGAACCGCGTGAACCAGGCCGAACCGCGCCTGCCGGAAGAGGTACGCCGCTTAGGCGTCCGCGTGAACAAGTCGTCGAACGACTTCCTCATGGTCGTGAACCTCTATTCGCCCGACCAGACGCTCGATGAACTTTACATCTCGACTTACGTCTATCTGAACATCCGCGACCGTCTCGCCCGCCTCGAAGGCGTCGGCGACATGTTCGTCTTCGGTGCGCGCGAACTGTCGCTGCGTGTGTGGCTCGATCCGCTGAAGCTTGCCTCCTATTCGCTGACGCCGGCCGAGGTCGTCGGCGCGCTGCAGGAACAGAACGTCCAGGTTTCGGGCGGTGCGCTCGGCCAGCCGCCCGCGCCGGCCGATACCGATTTCCAGGTCATGGTGACGACGCAAGGGCGCTTCCGCACGCCCGAGCAGTTCAAGGACGTCATCATCAAGAGCGCCGAAGGCCGCCTCCTGCGTCTGAAGGATGTCGCGCGCGTCGAGTTCGGCGCCCAGACCTATACAACGAACTCCTATCTCAACGGGCAGTATGCGGTCGGCGTCGGCATCAATCAGCGCCCGGGCTCGAACGCGCTCGCCGCCGCCGAAGTCGTGCTCAACGAAATGGAACTCCTGAAGAAGGATTTCCCGAAGGGCCTCGATTACGCCGTCGTCTATAACCCGACCGAATTCGTCGCCGACTCGATCGAGGCCGTCACCGAGACGATCTGGGAAGCGATCGCGCTCGTCGTGCTCGTCGTGCTCATCTTCCTGCAGAGCTGGCGCGCCGCGATCATTCCGATCATCGCCATTCCCGTCTCGCTGATCGGCACGTTCGCCGTCATGGCGGGCTTCGGCTACTCGATCAACATGCTGACTCTGTTCGGCCTGATCCTGGCCATCGGCATTGTGGTCGACGATGCCATCGTTGTCGTCGAAAACGTCGAGCGCAATATCGCCGAAGGCAAGACGCCGCGCGAAGCCGCGCATATCACCATGGACGAAGTGGGCGTCGCCGTCATCGCCATCGCCCTCGTTCTGTCCGCGGTGTTCGTGCCGACCGCTTTCATTCCCGGCATTTCCGGCCAGTTCTACAAACAGTTCGCGCTGACGATTGCCGCCGCGACCATCATCTCGGCCTTCAATTCGCTGACTCTCTCTCCGGCGCTCGCCGCCATGCTGCTGCGTCCGCACGCGCATGGCAGCAAGCGCAGCCTGATCCGCCGCGCGGCGGACGGGTTCAACAAGCGCTTCGACTGGCTGTCGCTGAAATATTCGCACGGCGTCGAACGTGTCGTCGGCCACAAGATCATCGCGCTCGGCATTTACGGCGCGCTTGTCGCGCTGACGATCTTCGTCTTCGGCCGCGTGCCGCAGGGCTTCATCCCGCAGAGCGACCAGAGCTACGCCATCGTCGCCGTGCAGCTGCCGGAAGGCGCATCATTGCAGCGCACCGATGCCGTCGTCCGCAAGATCATCGAGATCTCGCGCAAGACCGACGGCGTTGCCAACGCCATCGGCATCGCCGGCTTCTCCGGCGCGACCTTCACCGCAGCCTCCAACGCCGCAGCGATCTTCACGCCCTTCGAGCCGTTCCAGACGCGCGTGCCCAAACATCGCGATGCGACCTCGATCATCGCCGATCTTCAGGCCGGCGTATCCGGCATTGAAGATGCGTTCGTCATCGTCATCGCGCCGCCTTCCGTTCAGGGCCTCGGCACCGGCGGCGGTTTCAACATGCAGATCCAGGACCGCGGCGGCGTCGGCATCCGTGCGCTGGAACAGGCCGTCACCGAAGTGACGACGGCGGCCGCGACCGAGCCGACTTTGATGGGCGTGTTCACGACCTTCAACACCCGTTCGCCGCAGATCTATGTCGATATCGACCGCGAAAAGGCCCAGCTCCTCGGCGTGCCCGTCGGCAATATCTTCCAGGCGCTGCAGGTCTTCATCGGCTCGGCCTATGTCAACGACTTCACGGCGTATGGACGCTCCTTCCAGGTCAACGCCCAGGCCGATGCACCCTACCGCATCGAATCCGCCGATCTGACGCGCATCAAAGTACGCTCGTCTGCCGGCGCGCTGGTGCCGCTTGGAACACTTGTGAAGATCTCGGACGCGACCGGTCCCTACACAGTCAACCGCCACAATCTCTACACCGCGGTGTCGGTGCAGGGTCAGGGCGTGCCGGGTGTCTCATCATCGACCGCGCTTGCCAAGATGGAAGAGATCGCCGCGCGCGTTCTGCCGCCGGGCGTCGGCTATGAATGGACGGAGCTTGCCTATCAGGAACGCAATGCCGGCAATCCGATCTACATTTTCATGCTTGGCGTTCTGTTCGTCTTCCTCGTGCTCGCCGCGCAATATGAAAGCTGGTCGCTGCCCTTCTCGATCATCCTGATCGTGCCGCTGTCCATTCTCGCTGCTTTGTTCGGCGTGATGCTGCGCGGGCAGGACAACAATATCCTGACGCAGATCGGCTTCGTCGTGCTGGTCGGCCTTGCCGCCAAGAACGCCATTCTGATCGTCGAGTTCGCGCGCCAGAATGAAGAGGAAGGCAAGACGACGGTTGAGGCCGTCATCGAGGCCTGCCGCCAGCGTCTGCGCCCGATCCTCATGACCTCGCTCGCCTTCACCCTCGGCACGGTGCCGCTCGCTATCGCCTCGGGCGCCGGCGCGGAACTGCGCCAGGCCATCGGCACGGCGGTCGTGTTCGGCATGATCGGCGTCACCGTGCTCGGCCTGTTCCTGACCCCGGTCTTCTATGTCGTGGTCCGCTGGACGACCGAGAATTTCGGCTCCTACATCCTGCCGCGCCTGGTCAGTCTCGGCCGCGGCGGCGCCCGCGACATCGCGGCGTTTGCCCGCAAGCCCAAGGGACGCCAGAAACGCTGAATGGGTCTCCCCATTCATAAGCTCGGAAGAACCGCTCTGCGGATCCTCATCGCCTGGCTGCTTGCCTTCCAGCCGATGGTGGCCGCGCATGCGGCCGCCTCCATGGCGGGGCAGGCGCCGCTTTCGATGGAGCTGTGCCGCAGCGCAGGTCTCGATCGGAAGGCGTCCGATCAGGGCATCCCTTCGGGCACGGACCACTCCTCCGAATGCTGCCTCAGCGCCGTACCAGTTCCGGCTCCGCCGCCGGAAGCGGCACTCGAAGTCTCTGAACCTTCGATCTTTTTTGAAACGCTCGCGCAGCTTAGCGACAGCGTTTTTGTCGCGACCGCCGGACTCGGCCCGCAATCGGCCCGCGCCCCGCCTCTCTGAACTCTCCCAACGAAAACTTGACCTGCGGGCTGATGCTCCGCTCCCTGTCTTTTGGAGAGTTCGATGTTCACTTTCACGCGCCATTTCGGCGCTTTCATGCTTGCCGCGCTTCTTCTCACCGGCCCCGTATCCGCTCACGGCTACAAAATCGGATCGCTTGCGATCGGCCACCCTTGGGCGCGCGAAACGCCGCCCTCAGCGCAGACGGGCGCCGGCTATCTCACGGTGAAGAACACCGGAACCGAGGCCGACACGCTCATCGCTGTCGAAACCTCGGGCGCCGCAAAAGTCGAAATCCATCAATCGATCAATGAGAACGGCGTCGCCAAAATGCGGCCCGTCACCGGCATCGACATTCCCGCCGGCGGATCGCTCGAGCTGAAATCCGGCGGCTATCATCTCATGCTGATCGATCTGAAGGAGCCGCTCGCCGAAGGCATGCGCATTCCCGCCACGCTGACCTTTGAGAAAGCCGGCAAGATCGATGTCGAATTTGCCGTCGAAGGCATGGGCTATGGAGGCCCGAACGCCAAGCCCGGCACCGCGCCCCCCGCCGAAGAGCACAAGCACCACTGAAAATACGAAGCCCGCTACAGAAGCTGTAGCGGGCTTCTTCTTTTCGGGATGAGAACAGACTTGCAACGCGCGTCTCAACGCGCATGGTTATCGGATGGAACAAAACGAGATTCTGATCGGCCTCTCACCCGCCGAACGTCTGCGGCCCGACGGCCGTCAATCGCCGCGCGCTTCCGATATCGCCCGCGGCACGATGCGTCTGATGCGCTCGCTTGGACTGTCCTGCGTGCCGGAACTGCCGCTCGCTTCGGGCCGGCGCGCCGATCTTGTCGCCTTCTGCCCGAAGGGCCGCATCTTCATCATCGAGATCAAATCCTGCCTCGCCGATTTTCAGGCGGACAATAAATGGGAGGATTACCGCGCCCATTGCGACCGGCTTTATTTCGCGGTCGATCCGGATTTTCCCAAAGACATCATTCCCGATGAGGCGGGCCTCATCTTAGCCGACCGTTACGGCGCGCAGGTCCTGCGCGAGCCGGACGAACACCCGCTCGCGGGCGCGACGCGGCGCATGATGGCGCTGCATCTTGCACACACGACCGCGCACCGGCTGCACACTCTGTGCGATCCGGAAATGGCGGCGGAATTGATGTGAGTTCCCCGGACAGCGCGCGACGAAGTCGCGTCGCGTGATCCGGGGTCCAGATATAGAGAGCGGCAAAGCCGCGCGTTAATCCTGGGTCCCGGATATTCACTGCGCTACGCGCAGCTCTTCCGGGACACTAACGCGGGGCGCGCTTGGCCAGAATGCGCTGCAGCGTGCGGCGGTGCATGTTGAGACGGCGCGCCGTCTCCGAGACATTGCGTCCGCACAGTTCATACACGCGCTGGATATGCTCCCAGCGCACGCGATCGGCCGACATCGGATTTTCCGGCGGACGCGGCTTCGAATCCGGAAGCGCCATCAAAGCGGCATGGATTTCGTCCGCGTCGGCGGGCTTGGCCAGATAGTCCACGGCACCGAGTTTCACCGCGGTAACGGCGGTGGCGATGTTGCCGTAACCGGTCAGAACGATGCCCTTGGCATCGGGGCGGCGCTGTTTCAGCGCCGAAATGACATCGAGCCCGTTGCCGTCGCCGAGCCGCATATCGACCACGGCAAAGGCGGGCTGCGCGCTGTCGACGAGAGCCAGGCCCTCGCGGACACTTTCGGCGGCGTGGACGATATAGCCGCGCGTTTCCATGGCGCGGGCAAGGCGCTGCACGAACGCCTTGTCATCGTCGACAATGAGCAAAGAAAGATCGCCCTGGGGGGCGGCGGTATCGGCCATAATCGCTGGTTCCCGGGCCGCTCTCCGGCGGCTCCTTTTGCCGCACATCTATTGTGCAACACCACCAAGACACAAGCCTTTAGGGCCAAACCGGACCGAAAAGCTTAGACCTTGGCTAACTCAAAGGCCGATCGGGGCCATAAAACCGTGACCACAGCGCCGGTTTCGCCGTTTTCGAAGCCGACTTTGGCCCCTGACCTCTCGAGTAAGGTTTTGGCGATGAAGACACCGAGGCCGAGCCCCGGCCGGTCGGTTTCCGGGGGCGCCCGGCCCGCCCCTCGGGTGGTGAGATAGGGGTCGCCGAGGCGGGCAAGGACCTCCGGCGGGAAGCCCGGGCCGTCGTCCTTTATGGTCACGCCGATCTCGCTCTCGTCCCAGCGGGCCGTGATCTGCACCTTCTGGCTGGCGAAATCGACGGCGTTTTCAACGAGATTGCCGAGACCGTAGAGGACGCCCGGATTGCGGCGGGCGACCGGCTCGTTCCTGTCCTTTTCCGGCGCGTCGATTTCGATGGCGACGCCGAATTCGCGATGCGGCGCCACGACATCCTCGATCAGATGCCGGATCGTCATTTCGGTGTGCGGCGCATCTTCCTCATGCAGCGAGGTCAGCTTCTGCAGAATCTCGCGGCAGCGGTCGACCTGCTCGCGCAGCAGATGGACGTCGTCGCGCACCGGGCCTTCCGGCACCGTCTTCTCGAGTTCGCGCGCCACAAGGCGGATGGTGGCGAGCGGCGTTCCGAGTTCATGGGCCGCAGCGGCCGCGAGCCCATCGAGCGCCGACATATGCTGCTCGCGCGCCAGAACGAGTTCGGTCGCCGACAGCGCATCGGAGAGCTGGCGGCCTTCATCGGCAACGCGCCAAGCGTAAATGCCGATAAAGCCGAGCGCGAGGCAGATCGCGGTCCAGACACCCGCCACATAAAGACCCGGCACCTGGAAGACGCCGCCCGGCCAGGGCAGCGGCATATGGAAGACGGCCAGCACGCTGACGCAGACGAAAGCCAGAATGCCGAGCAGAGTCGTCGGCAGCGGCGGAAGGCTTGTCGCCGAAATCAGAACCGGCGCGAGAAAGAGCATGGCGAACGGATTTTCGAGACCGCCGGTGAGAGCCAGAAGAATGGCGAGCTGAACGATGTCGAACCCGAGCAGCATCGCGGCGCGGCGCGTATCGAGGCGTTCGGTCACCGGATAGACGAGGCGCAGAAAAATGTTCAGCACCGCCGAGGCCAGAATGGCGACGAAGCACATCGCCAGAGGCAGCTCGACGCCGAGCCCGAAAAACACCCCGACCACCGCGGCCGTCTGCCCGGCAATGGCCAGCCAGCGCAGCCGGATAAGCGTATCGAGCCGGAGCAGATAGGCCGGGGAGAAACCGGACATTTGCGAGAAGGTGTCGGGCATGGCTCTTCTTTAGCGCAAGCCGGGCGGCCTGCGAAATCGGCCGCGCGCTGAGATGGTTAGCCCCTCGATAAATCCGCTTCGAGGGGCTAGATAGCCCTCCGATGTCCGATATCCCCGCCATCGAGGTCGAGAACCTCGTCAAGATTTACGATGACGTGACCGCCGTCGACGGGGTCAGCCTGACGATCCCCAAAGGCGCAATCGTCGGACTTCTCGGCGGCAACGGCGCCGGCAAGACGACGACGATCACCTCGATCATGGGGCTTCTGCGCCCGACCTCGGGCAGAACACGCGTTCTCGGCGCCGACATGATGCGCGAGCGGCACAGCGTCCTGCACCGCATGAACTTCCAGAGTCCCTATGTCGATCTGCCGGGCCGCCTGACCGTCCGCCAGAACCTTCTGACCTTTGCGCGCCTGTACGGACACCCAAATCCCAAGGCGCGGGCACAGCAACTGGCCGAAGAGCTTGAACTTTTTCCCTTCTTCGACCGCAAGACCGGCCAGCTCTCGGCCGGACAGAAGACGCGCGTGGCGCTGGCCAAAGCGCTCGTCAACGATCCGGAAGTGCTGCTGCTCGACGAACCGACCGCCTCGCTCGATCCCGACACCGCCGGCTGGATCCGCGACCGGATTTCAGATCACCGGACGAAGAAGGGCGCGACCATCCTTCTGGCCTCGCACAATATGCGCGAGGTGGAGCGCCTGTGCGACCGCGTCGTCTTCATGCGGCGCGGCAAGATCGTTGCGGACGCGACGCCCACGGAACTTCTCGAAAAATACGGGCGCGAGACGATGGAGGATGTCTTCATCGATGTCGCGCGCGGGGAAGCGGCCATGGCGGCGCTGGAGGGCGCGCTGTGAGGGATATCGCCTATCGCGCATTTTCGCCGGCGCGCATCGGCGCGATGGTGATGCGCCAGATCTATGTGCTGCGGTCGTCCTGGCCGCGCCTGCTCGAAATCGTCTACTGGCCGGCCATGTCCATGCTGACCTGGGGCTTCCTGCAGACCTGGGTCGGCCAGCAATCGGGGAGCGCTGCGGCCGCCGCCGGAACTTTGCTCGGCTCGATCCTGCTCTGGGACATTCTGGTGCGTGGGGGGCTCGGCTTTTCCATCACCTTCCTTGAGGAGATGTACGCCAAGAACATCGGCAATCTGATGATGAGCCCGCTGACGCCGCTCGAATTCGTCTGCTCGCTCGGCGTGATGAGCATTGTGCGCCTTCTGATCGGCCTTGTGCCGGTCTCGCTGATCGCCCTCGTTCTGTTCGGCTTCAATCTCTGGGGGCTCGGCTTTCCGCTGATCCTCTTCTTCATCAATCTCATCTTCACCGCCTGGGCGGTGTCGCTGGTCGTGGCCGGCCTCATCCTGCGCCACGGCCTCGGCGCCGAGAGTCTCGCCTGGACGGCCATCTTCATCATGATGCCGCTCTCGGCCGTCTTCTATCCGGTGGCGGTGCTGCCGCCCGCGGCGCAATATGTCGCCTGGGCCCTGCCGCCGAGCTATGTCTTCGAGGGCATGCGGGCGCTGCTGGTCGAGGGGGTTTTCCGCAGCGATCTGATGCTCTGGGCGCTCTGCCTCAACGCCATATATTTCGGAATTGCCGTTCTGGTGTTCCTGCGTCTCCTCGACGGAGCGCGGACGGCCGGCTCGCTTCTGGCGTCCAATACCGAGTAATCAGAACGCCTGGCGTACGGGATCGGGGATTTCAAACCCGGCTTCGGTTCCGCCGAATCTCTCTTGTGTCGTGGTGTCGAAAGCGGCGTAGAGAGCCCCTTTTATGGTGAGACCGACATAGCGGTCTTCGGCGCTCCAGACGATCTCGAGGTCGTCCTGGCCGAAACCGGGTTCCGCGCTGACGATGTGAATATGGGCGACGATTTGCGACCCGTCCGGCTGATGCATATCGAAAAGATAAAAATACCCGGTTTCGCCGTCATACTCGAAGACCGCTCCGGCACCGCTGGGCAGCGCCGAACTCACATACATATCCGCCATGCGGGTCACCCTTTCGGGACGCCATCGGACCCCGAATATAAGCCAGCGCTTGATTTTCTGCGTCTTCTTCCTGATATGCGGGGCACATGACCGACAGCGACATCAACGAACAGCCGGCTCCCGAGGCCGGGCCCGACATCGAGGCCGCGGCTGACGCGATCCTCAAGCTTGCCGCCGAAAACGCCGAGCTCAAGGACCGCGCCCTGCGCACCCTCGCCGAAATGGAAAATCTGCGGAAGCGCACCGAAAAGGAGGTCGCGGATTCGCGCGCCTATGCGGTGACATCCTTTGCGCGCGATCTTCTGACGGTCGCCGACAATCTTTCGCGCGCGCTCGGCTCGGTGCCCGAAGGCGAAGACAATGCGGCGCTGAAAGCGCTGACGGAGGGCGTCGGCCTCACCCATCGCGAACTCGAATCCGTTCTCGCCAAGCACGGCGTCGCCAAGGTCGATCCGCAGCCGGGCGAGCGTTTCGATCCGAACCTGCATCAGGCGATGTTCGAAGTGCCCGATCCGAGCCAGCCCAATGGCTCGGTGGTTCAGGTCGTGCAGCCGGGCTTCACCATTTCGGGACGCCTGTTGCGCCCGGCCATGGTGGGCGTGTCCAAAGGCGGCCCGAAGCCCGAAGCCGGCCTCGACCGCAAGGCTTAAATTAACCTTCCGCAAACCATGCGCGTTGATCCGCCTCTGCAACCGCGGATCAATTTTAGCGAAACCGAATTCTTTCCTTTGAGAAAGAGTTGGGTGAGCGACATGCCTATGTTTCGCACAGGCAGCCGGGCCAAGCCCGAAGAAGTCTCCGTCGATATCGGCGATGACGGTTCGACCGCACGCGTCCTGCCACCCCTGAGCTCCCAGAGCGACGTCACCATTCACGATCTTCGTTTGTCGACGGCGCTGCATGTCGCCGGCGCTCTGGCCGAGCGATTGGGAACGCAGGTGTGCGTGCTCGACAAGGGAAATTACGTCGTCCTGATCGACGACGATCCCATGGCGCTTCTCGCATCATAACGGCGAGTGCACATACATGACGCCGCCGGCCGCTCAACTCGGCTATAGGCGAGTTGAGATTTGCCGAACCCGAGCTGACCCGCGTCCGTTGGCCGGCGGCTTTTTTAGCCCTTAGGCTGCGGCCTTGTTCTTGATGGCGCCAATGATCGCCGTCAGTACGAGGCCGGCAACGCCGCCGCCGACCGCCTGGCTGGCGATGGCTGCAACGTCAATTCCGGCGCCTTCCGCCGCGGCAAGCGCGGGGACAAGCATCGACAGCAGATAGCCGCCACCGACGCCGCCGATCGCGCCGACAATTGAATTCACCAGCGTGCCGAGATCAAAGCTCGGGCTGACCTTGCCTGCGGCATTGCCGCCGACCGCGCCAGAAATGAGCTGGACGATAAGGTTGATGATTGCGGGCGACATAAGCCCCTCCCAAAAAGCCCCGCTTTTGGCTATGTGACGTCCGCCCCGGGGCTTTGAGCGGAGGTTCCTTTGGGCGTCAGTCTAGCAGAGGGGTGGGGGAAGGCGACGGGGTCTCACAAAAGCCTTTGATGAAATTCATCACGGCGGCGTTAGCGACCTGTCTTGCGGCTCAAAAACCCCCTTCTTATATAGCGGCCAACGCCGTTTTTCCGGTGTGTATTTTTTCTTTGGGAGACCGCTGCCTGCCAGTGGCAGGACGGCCTTGAACCGGGGTGCCTTTTGGGGCCCCAACTGGTCTCGCTGAACGTTAAGGGGATGAAAAGTCATGGCGAAGGTCATCGGTATAGACCTCGGTACAACCAATTCCTGCGTCGCCGTCATGGACGGCTCGACGCCCAAAGTCATTGAAAACGCTGAAGGTGCCCGCACCACCCCGTCCATCGTCGCCTTTACCGACGAGGGCGAGCGTCTGGTCGGCCAGCCGGCCAAGCGCCAGGCGGTCACCAATCCGGAGCGCACCATTTTCGCGGTCAAGCGCCTGATCGGCCGCCGCTTCGACGACCCCGAGGTCGTCAAGGCCCGCAAGCTCTCGCCCTTCCCCATCGTCAAGGGCGATAATGGCGATGCCTGGGTCGAAGTCGACGGCAAGAAATATTCGCCGGCGCAGATCTCGGCCTTCATCCTGCAGAAGATGAAAGAAACGGCCGAAGCCAATCTCGGCCAGACGGTCACTCAGGCCGTCATTACCGTTCCCGCTTACTTCAACGACGCGCAGCGCCAGGCGACGAAAGACGCCGGCAAGATCGCCGGCCTTGAAGTGCTCCGCATCATCAACGAGCCGACGGCGGCCGCGCTCGCTTACGGCCTCGACAAGAAGTCCACCGGCACGATCGCGGTCTACGACCTCGGCGGCGGCACGTTCGACGTTTCGATTCTTGAGATCGGCGACGGCGTGTTCGAAGTGAAGTCGACGAACGGTGATACCTTCCTCGGCGGTGAAGACTTCGACATGCGCCTTGTCGGTTTCCTGGCCGATGAGTTCAAGAAAGAACAGGGCATCGACCTTCGTAACGACAAGCTTGCTCTGCAGCGCCTGAAGGAAGCTGCCGAAAAGGCGAAGATCGAACTGTCTTCCGCGCAGCAGACGGAAATCAACCTGCCCTTCATCACGGCCGACGCTTCGGGTCCGAAGCATCTGACGCTGAAGCTGACGCGCGCCAAGTTCGAGCAGCTGGTCGACGATCTCGTGCAGCGCACCGTCGATCCGTGCCGCAAGGCGCTTCAGGATGCCGGCCTCAAAGCCTCCGACATCGACGAAGTCGTTCTCGTCGGCGGCCAGACCCGCATGCCGAAGGTTCAGGAAGTCGTCAAAGCCTTCTTCGGCAAGGAGCCGCATAAGGGCGTCAATCCGGACGAAGTCGTCGCCATCGGCGCCGCCGTCCAGGCCGGCGTTCTGCAGGGCGACGTCAAGGACGTCCTTCTGCTCGACGTCACGCCGCTCTCGCTCGGCATCGAGACGCTCGGCGGTGTCTTTACGCGCCTGATCGACCGCAACACGACGATCCCGACCAAGAAGTCGCAGACCTTCTCGACGGCCGACGACAATCAGAGCGCCGTGACGATCCGCGTCTTCCAGGGCGAGCGTGAGATGGCGGCCGACAACAAACTGCTCGGCCAGTTCGATCTCATGGGCATTCCGCCGGCGCCGCGCGGCACGCCGCAGATCGAAGTGACCTTCGACATCGACGCCAACGGCATCGTCAACGTGACGGCCAAGGACAAGGCGACGAACAAGGAACAGCAGATCCGTATTCAGGCATCTGGCGGCCTTTCCGACGCCGACATCGAAAAGATGGTCAAGGACGCCGAAGCCAATGCCGAGGCCGACAAGAAGCGGCGCGCGCTGGTGGAAGCCAAGAATCAGGGCGAGAGCCTGATCCATTCGACCGAGAAGTCGATCAAGGAACTCGGCGACAAGGCGCCGGCCGCGGACAAGTCCGCGACGGAAGCTGCGATCGGCGAACTGCGCACCGCGCTCGAAGGCGAGGACGTGGAGAACATCCAGGCCAAGACCCAGTCGCTGGCGGAAGCCGCGATGAAGATCGGCGAGGCCCTCTACGCCCAGCAGCAGTCAGGCGGCGAAGGCGGCGGCGATGCCGGTTCGGCCGGCAAGGAAGATGTGGTCGACGCCGATTTCGAGGAAGTCGACGACGACAAGAAGTCGGCGTAATTCTGCGCCGGGGACTGCAACACATGATCAAACCTCGTCCCGTGATGGCTTTGGACGCCGGGACGAGGTTTTGTTTTTTGGGCTGAGCGATGGCGAAACGCTGTTTTTATGAAACGCTCGGCGTCGACCGGGCCGCGAAAGAACCCGATCTCAAATCGGCCTTCCGCAAAAAGGCGATGGAATGCCATCCCGACCGCAATCCCGGCGATCACACCGCCGAGGAGCGCTTCAAGGAAATCAACGTCGCCTATGAGACGCTGAAGGACCCGCAGAAGCGCGCGGCCTATGACCGGTTCGGCCACGCGGCCTTCGAGAACGGCGGCGGCATGGGCGGTTTCGGCGGCGCCGAGTTCGGCGCCGGCATGGCGGATATTTTCGAGAGCATGTTCGGCGACATCATGGGCCGGCGCGGCCGCGGCGGCTCCTCCGCCACCCGCGGCTCCGATCTCCGCTACAACATGGAGATCACGCTCGAGGACGCGTTCACCGGCAAGACCGCCCAAGTGCGCATGCCGACCCCCGTCACCTGCGAAAGCTGCGGCGGCTCCGGCGCCAAAGCCGGCTGTAAACCGCACCAGTGCTCGACCTGCGGCGGCTCCGGCAAGATCCGTTCGAGTCAGGGCTTTTTCCTGATGGAGCGTACCTGCCACGCCTGTCAGGGGCGCGGCGAGGTGTGCGACGACCCCTGCACCTCGTGCTCGGGCCAGGGCCGCGTCACACGCGAACGGACCCTGCAGGTCAACATCCCGCCGGGCGTCGAAGAAGGCACCCGTATCCGTCTCGCCGGCGAGGGCGAGGCCGGACTGCGCGGCGGCCCCTCGGGCGATCTTTATATTTTCCTGTCGCTTGCCCCCCACGCGTTTTTCCAGCGTGACGGCGCCGATCTCTACTGCCGCGTGCCGATCGCCATGACGGAAGCGGCCCTTGGCGGCCAGATCGAGGTGCCGACGATTTCCGGGGACCGGGAAAAAGTGAAGATTTCCGACGGCACCCAGTCCGGAAAGCAGTTCCGGATCAAAGGCCGGGGCATGCCGGTCTTGCGTTCGCGTGAAATTGGCGATCTTTATATCCAGGTCGAAGTGGAGATTCCGAAGAACCTCTCGAAGCGGCAGCGTGAGCTCCTGGAGGAATTCCGGCAGGCCTCTAACGAGGACAACCATCCGGAAGCCACCGGCTTCTTCGCCCGCGTCAAGGATCTGTTCGGAACCCGCGACGTCTGAGTAAGTCATATACAGGCGGCCGTTCGGCCTCCTGCCTCGCGAGTTCCTTCCCGATGACCCAGCCCGCGCCTTTTGCCGAACGTCTCAAGAAGCGGCCCAATCTTCGGGACGAAGCGCGGTTCATTAAATCCTGGATCGACAAGCCTCTCATCACCGGCGCGGTCTCGCCCTCGGGCAAGGCGCTGGCCGATATGATGGCGGCGCCCATCGATCCGGAGGTCGAGGGCCAGGTTCTCGAAATCGGTCCGGGCACAGGCCCCGTTACCGAAGCCCTCATCCGCCGCGGCGTCGATGAGAGCCGGCTCGTTCTCCTCGAATTCAATCCGGGCTTTGTCGATCTTCTGCGCCAGCGTTTTCCGCGCGCGACGATCGTGCAGGGCGACGCCTATGACGTGATCGGCCTGACGCAGAACGTCCTCACCGGTCCTGTCGCCGGCATCGTGTCGAGCCTGCCGCTCTTGACCAAGCCGGTGCCGCGCCGCGCCAAGTTCCTCAATGACTGTTTCGCGCTCGCCGCTCCCGGCGCGCCCTTCTGCCAGTTCACTTACATGGTCGCCCCGCCGATCCCGCTGTTTGCGATCGGCGATGCGGAAGCTTCCGGCAGCCCGCTGATCTGGCGCAATGTGCCGCCGGCGCGCGTATGGACCTACCGCCTTCCCGCGGCCACCGACCGGGAATGAGCGAACCGAAACTTCTCGTATTTGCCGGATCGGTCCGCACGGGTTCGCTCAATGAAACCCTTGCCAGCTTTGTCGTGCGCCGCCTGACCGCGCGCGCCGCGCATGTCAGCCATATCAGCCTTACCGATTACGACATGCCGCTCTACAACGGCGACCGCGAGAAAGCGGACGGCCCGCCTGAGAACGCGAAGAAGCTCTGCGCGCTGTTCTACGAGCATCAGGGCATTTTCATCGCCGGGCCCGAATACAATGCCGGCATCACCCCGCTGACGAAGAACACGATCGACTGGATCAGCCGCGTCGAAAAAGGCGCCGTCTTCCGCAGCCGCGCCTTTGCGCTTGGCGGCGCCTCGGACGGACGGCTCGGCGCCTATCGCAGCCTCATGGCGACGCGGCAGGTTCTCGAGCTCGGCTGCAACGCTTTCGTTCAGCCCGAAATGATCTCCGTGCCGCAGGCCTCGAAAGCCTATGACGCCAACGGCGATCTTGTTGACGCTGCGCTGAAATCGGCCGATCGCTGCCTTGACGCTCTGATCGCCAACGCAAAGCGGTACGTATCGTGACGAAGATCCCTGCCCGCGACCGGCTGATCGTCGCGCTCGACCTTGCCGATGTCACCGCCGCCGAGCGCGCGGTAAGGACGCTCGGGGACAGCGTGGCCTTCTACAAGATCGGTTATGAGCTCGGCTTTGTCGGCGGCCTGACCCTCGCCGAAAAACTTGCCGGTGAAGGCAAGCAGATCTTTCTCGATTTCAAACTGCACGATATCGGCAATACGGTCGCGCGCGGCGTTGCGAGCCTCGCCAGAATCGGCGCGACCTTCCTCACCGTGCACGCCTATCCGCAGACCATGCGCGCTGCCGTCGAAGGGCGCGGCGATGCCGATGTGAAGCTGCTCGCCGTCACCGCGCTCACTTCCTATGACGATGCGGACGCGGCCGAAGCGGGCTATGGCCTGGCGATCCGCGATCTTGTGCGCCTACGGGCCGAACAGGCGCGCACCATCGGCCTCGACGGCATTGTCTGCTCGGCGGCCGAAACCTCGCTTGTGCGCGATGCCGCCGGACCGTCCCTCGCCATCGTCACCCCCGGCATCCGCCCGGCCGGGAGCGCTGCCGGAGACCAGAAACGTACCCTGACCCCGGCCGAGGCGATTTCCGCCGGGGTCGACTATCTTGTTGTGGGGCGGCCGATTATGGCCGCCAAGGATCCGAAAGCCGCCGCAGACAGCATCGTGGCGGAGATCGAAACGGCGCTGTAGAACCCCCGTTCGGTTGGAGATGTGAGAAACATGCCCAAGGGCTATTGGATTGTGCGCGTGGATGTGACGAACCCGGACGGCTATGCGCCCTATGCGCAGGCGGCGGCGCCTGCGGTCGCAAAGTTCGGCGGCAGATATCTGGCGCGCGGCGGCAAGCATGAAGCGCTGCAGGGCACCGCGCGTTCGCGCAATGTGATTGTCGAATTCCCGAGTTATCAGGCTGCGGTGGATTGCTGGAACTCGCCGGAATATCAGGCGGCCAAGAAGTTCCGCGACGGCAATTGCGAAGCCGAATGGGTCGCCGTCGAAGGGCTGGAGTAGAAAAAGATGCGCCTCGTTGTCGTCGGTGCCGCTGGACGTATGGGATGCGCGCTGATCCGCGCGCTCCTTCTGACACCGGGCGCGACGCTTGCGGCCGCCATCGAACGCGAAGGCTCTCCGGCGCTGGGCTCGGACGCCGGGGCGCTGGTCGGCCTGCCGGAAACCGGCATCCGCGTCACCTCCGATGCGCTCACCGCCTTCTCCCAGGCGGAAGGCGTGCTCGACTTCACCTCGCCTTCGGCAACCGTGGAGTTCGCGGCTTTGGCTGCGCAGGCGCGGATTGTGCATGTCATCGGCACGACGGGGTTTGTCGATGACGATCTCAAAAAGCTCGACGCTGCCGCGCGTCATGCCGTGCTGATCCGCTCCGGCAATATGTCGCTCGGCGTCAATCTTCTGGCCGCGCTCGTCCGCAAGGCGGCGGCGGCTTTGCCGGATTTCGACATCGAAGTTCTCGAAATGCATCATCGCGACAAAGTCGATGCGCCGTCCGGCACCGCGCTCCTTCTCGGCGATGCGGCGGCCTCAGGCCGCGAGGTCTCGCTCAATGATGCAGCCGTAAAATCGCGCGAGGGCCATACCGGCGCCCGCAAGCCGGGAACGATCGGCTTTGCGACGCTGCGCGGCGGCTCCGTCGTCGGCGAGCATTCGGTCATCCTCGCCGGGCCCGGCGAGAGGCTGGAACTTTCACATAAGGCAGAAGACCGGGGCATATTTGCCGCCGGCGCCATTCGTGCAGCGCTTTGGGGAAAAGGCCGGTCGCCCGGTCATTATTCCATGGCCGATGTCCTGGGCATCGCCGATCTCTAAGGTGGTAATTTAATGGAACGTACGCTTGTCCTCGTCCGTCACGGGCAGAGCGAATGGAACCTCAAAAATCTGTTCACCGGCTGGAAAGACCCCGGCCTGACAGATGTGGGCGTCAAGGAAGCGCATGAGGCCGGCCGGAAGCTGAAAGCCGAAGGCATCACCTTCGACCGCGCCTTCACCTCCAACCTCTCGCGCGCCCAGAAGACTCTCGACATCATTCTCGGCGAACTCGGTCAGACCGATCTCAAGGTCGTGCGCGACGAGGCGCTGAACGAGCGCGATTACGGCGACCTGTCGGGCCTCAACAAGGACGAGGCGCGGGTGAAATGGGGCGAGGAGCAGGTGCATATCTGGCGCCGCTCCTACGACATCGCCCCTCCCGGGGGCGAAAGCCTGCGCGACACGCTGGCGCGGACCCTGCCCTATTATGTCCGGGAGATCCTGCCCGAGGTCATGTCCGGCAAAAGAGTGATCGTGACCGCGCACGGCAATTCGCTTCGGGCGCTTATCATGGTGCTGGAAGGACATACCCAGGACAGCATCATCGCCCGCGAGGTCGAAACCGGTGTGCCGATGATCTACACGCTCGGCCCGGATTCGCGTGTCGTCAGCCACCGGGAGCCCTAACTTAGAGCAATTCTAACAGATTGCTTAAAGCTTGCGGTGGTATACAGCGCTTTGGTATAGTTCAAGCAATTGGCCCGCCTCGCGGCGGGCCTTCCTATGATTATGGAACCGGACGGACAAGGGACGATGGCTGAAGAGGCGAACAAGACACTCGATTGCGGGCTTCGCCCCTCCGCCTGCGTTGCGCGCGATGTCGGCGGCATGCTCCGCGGCGTTGCCCTCCGCCCGACCCGCCAGCGCATTGCGCTCGGCCGCCTGCTCTACGCCAAAGGCGACCGCCATGTGACGGCGGAAATCCTGCACGAAGAGGCGATGCGCGCCCGCGTGCCGGTCTCGCTCGCGACCGTCTACAACACGCTGCACCAGTTCACCCAGGCCGGCCTCCTGCGCGAAGTCGCGGTCGATGGCGCCAAGACCTATTTCGACACCAATGTCTCCGACCATCACCACTTCCTGGTCGAGGGCGAAAATCAGCTCATGGATATCCATGGCGACCACATGCTGGTGTCGGGCCTGCCGGAAGCGCCGGAAGGCATGGAGATCGCGCGCATCGACGTCGTCGTGCGCCTCCGCCGCAAGGGCAAGAACTCCTGATCTTTTGCAAAATGCAAAAACGAACAAGGGCCCCATAGGGGGCCCTTTTTGTTTGTTGAGCGCGAAGCGCTCGGGGCCCCGCTTCGGGGCCTTTTGTTTTTCGGCGGTGCTTTGAAGCTCAGTCGAACTGTTCGCCCGGATAGACGCCGAACAAAAGATCCTGCTGGATCCAGCCGTCAAAGCCCGTGCCGTAAATGCGACACCATTCGCCGGTGCAGGCCGAGACATTAGCGAGAACTTTCGGCTGCAGCTGCGCGGCGACCGCCGCGTCCGCCGCATCGTCCTGACGCAAAGGCAGAACCGCTTCCGTCGACCAGGGTGCAACGAGCGCTGTGCGCTTGCCGCCCAGGAGGCGATGGAACACCCAGCCGTCGGCGCCGTCGGCATCGCGGATGCGCCGCCAATTATCCCATTCGGCGATGATCTCAACCGGAAGGCCCGTGCGGTGATAGGCCCAGACGACATCGTGTTCGGTGCCGGCGCCGCGGCGCACATTCACAAGATCGGATTTCAGGCTGACGAAACGCGGCAGCGGCAGGCCGGTGACGGCGCCGACCGCCATGGCGCCCGTTGTCGATTTCGCGGCCTGCGCCTCGGCCGGCGCAAGCGTTGCGACCGGATTGCCCGGCTGCACGACAAAGAAAACGGCATAAGCGAGACCGGCGATCAACGCCGAGAAGGCGGCAGCCCGCAGCGCGGTGCGCCCGAAATACGCTGTACTATCCATCTGGTTACGCAACCCTGTCTTCCGGCCGAGTTTTATGTCCACCCTTCCCAATTGTCTTTGGGAACCCGTTGTTGGACACTTCCGCGACGAACAGCGCAGAACCCCGAAGCCACCTCTTTAAAATACCAGCTCTTGGCTTGATGAAATCCTAACCCGGGCGAGCGCCCGCGACACCTGTCATGTTTGCATGAGCGATGCCGCCGCCATTCATGTCACGCGCAGACTCCCCGACAGCGTCGAGGCGAGGATGCGCGAGCTGTTCGACACGCGCCTGAACGCGACCGACACGCCGATGACCCGCACCGAGCTGGCAGTGGCGATGAAGACGGCGGATGTCCTCGTGCCGACCGTCACCGACAAGATCGACAGAGAACTGATCGAGGAAGCGGGCGACCGGCTGAAGCTCATCGCCAATTTCGGCAATGGCGTCGATCATATCGATGTGGCCGCCGCCGTCGCCAAAGGCATCACGGTCACCAACACGCCGGGCGTTCTGACGGAAGACATCGCCGATATGACGCTCGCAATGATCCTTGCGATGCCGCGGCGGCTGGCGGAAGGCGTGCGGATCATTCCCGATGCGCATGACTGGCCCGGCTGGTCGCCGACCTGGATGCTCGGACGGCGCTTGTCAGGAAAGCAGCTCGGCATTGTCGGCATGGGCCGCATCGGCCAGGCGGTGGCGCGGCGCGCCCGCGCGTTCGGGCTCGCCGTGCACTATCACAACCGCAAGCCCGTCGCGAAGCGCATCGAACAGGCGATCGGCGCGACCTATTGGGAGAGTCTCGACCAGATGCTGGCGCGCGTCGATGTGGTGACACTGCACACGCCGCACACACCCGCGACCTATCACTTGCTGTCGGCGCGGCGCCTCAAACTGCTCAAGCCCGACGCCTATCTCGTCAATACGGCGCGCGGCGAGATCATCGACGAGGACGCGCTGATCGCCCGACTCGAGAACAATGAACTGGCGGGTGCGGCGCTCGACGTCTTCGAAGGCGAACCGAGGATCGACCCCCGCTGGGTCAAGCTCGCCAAGCAGGGCAAAGTCCTTTTGATGCCGCATATGGGCTCGGCGACCATCGAAAGCCGCGTCGACATGGGCGAGAAGGTCATCGTCAACATACGGACCTTTCTTGACAATCACCGGCCACCGGACCGCGTTCTGCCGAGCATGCTGTAAATTTTACGCGGCCCCTTAAATTTTTGTTCCCTTTTTGTTCTTTTTCTGGAATCATCCTCCCAGGACTCACAGAGACAGGGGAGATTCCGATGTTTCACCGTATGCTTTTCGCAGCCGCCCTCGTGCCCTCGCTCGCCGGCGCGGCGCTTGCCGCCGAACTCGTCCCTCCTTCGCTGCTCGGCGCAAATTTCTTTGACGCCAAGCCCATCACGACGACGGACGCCAAAGGCCGCGTCTCGAAGATCGTTTTCACGCCGGGCGGCACGCTGACCCGCACCAGTTCGAGCGGCAAGGAATCGGAAGGCAAATGGCGGCTGTCGGATGACGGCTTCTGCATGCAGGCCGGAAGCGCCAAACGTGAGAGCTGCTATGTCGTCGTCAAACGCGATGACGGACGGTTCGCCGCGATGAAGCGCTCGGGTCAGCCCTTCATCTGGGAAAAATAGATGCGCCCCGGACCGTGGGCGGCGAAGCCGCATCACGTGATCCGGGGTCCAGATTTATGCGCGGCGAAGCCGCTCTTTAATCCTGGGTCCCGGATCTGCACTGCGCTGCGCGCAGTTTGTCCGGGACATCATGGGCCGCCGCCCCATCCGCTCAGCGGATTGCCGCGGTCCCAGGCGTAAGCGATCGTCTCGAAGCGCATGGAGCGGGCGTCGATCATCAGAAGACGCCCGACCAGCCCTTCGCCGAACGGCGCGATCTCGCGCACCGCTTCCAGCGCCATCAGCGAACCGACAACACCGGCCAGCGCACCGAGAACGCCTGCCTCTTCGCAGGCGGGCACGGTGCCGTCCGGCGGCGGTTCGGGGAAAAGGCAGCGATAGGTCGGATTCCGCTCGCCGTCTGAATTCGTTTCGTAGGGACGCAAGGTCGTCAGCGCGCCGTCCATCGTGCCGAGCCAGCCCATGACCAGCGGGCGTTTGGCGCGGAATGCCGCGTCGGAAACGAGATAGCGCGTTGCGAAATTGTCGGAGCCGTCGAGAACAACGTCATACTTCGCGATCAGCTGTTCCGCATTTTCCGCCGTGATGCGTTCGCTGTGCCGTTCGACGGCGACATGCGGATTGACGCGCGCGATTGCGTCTTCGGCGCTTTGCGTCTTGGCGCGGCCGATATCGGCCGTGCCGTGCAGAACCTGGCGCTGCAGATTGGAGAGCGAGACTTTGTCGTCATCGATGATGCCAAGCGTACCGACACCGGCCGCGGCGAGATATAGCAGGGCCGGACTGCCGAGCCCGCCCGCGCCGATCACGAGAACGCGCGCCGCTTTCAGCTTCTGCTGACCCGGTCCGCCGATCTCGCGCAGGACGATATGGCGGGCGTAGCGTTCAAGTTCTTCGGACGACAGCAAGGATTTGGGCTCCCAGGCGCCGATCTGATCGGCTGGCTCTCATATCGGATTTTACTGGCGTAATGCCAACCCAGCCCCGATCAGGCTTAACGGCCCGCTTTTAAAGGCGAACCGCCCAGTCGAGGGCGTCTTCCATCCGGTCATGGCCCCAGAACATTTCGCCGTCCTCAGTAAAGAAGGTCGGGGCGCCGAAAATATGCAGGGCGGCGGCATGCTCGGTCGCCTGGCGGAGCTTCAGCTTGTTCTCGGGCATCTGTGCCCGGGCCACGGTCTCCTCGACCGGATAGCCGAGCTTCTCCATGACGGCTTTGATCGCATCGTCCTCGGAAATGACACCGCCCTCACCGAACTCGTAGAGAAAGACCGCCCTTGTGAAGGCCGGGCGCTCGGCATCGGACAGGATCAGGGCGATCCGGGCGGCCAGAAGACCGTTCTGGGGGAATTCCGGCGGCTGACGGAAGGGCAGGCCGTGCTTGAGGCAGAGCCGTTCGAGGTCGCGCCACATATAGGCGCCTTTTACCGGATTGGCCCGGAAGGGCGAGGTATCGAGGCCGAACTTCTGGAAGATCGGGCCGAGCAGCAGAGGCCGCCAGGTAACCGAGACGCCCCTTTTGGCCGCCTCCTCCTCGATCCGCATGACGGCGGGATAGGAGTAGGTCGAGCCGAAATCGTACCAGAAGTCGAGGCGCGGCATTGCGGTCCTTGTCCCTGACTGGCGCCCGGCCGGATTTTGGCCTAAACGCCCGAGCCGTGGGATATATCCCATTCCCCCTGCCCGTCGCACGGATTCCGAGATGACCAAGAAGTCGCCCAAAAAGGTAGTGCTCGCCTATTCCGGCGGCCTCGACACCTCTGTCATCCTGAAATGGCTGCAGACGACCTATGGCTGCGAGGTCGTGACCTTCACCGCCGATCTCGGCCAGGGCGAGGAACTGGAGCCGGCGCGGAAGAAAGCCGAACTCCTTGGCATCAAGCCGGAAAACATCTTCATCGAGGATCTGCGCGAGGAATTCGTCCGCGATTTCGTGTTCCCGATGTTCCGGGCCAACGCACTTTATGAGGGCCAGTACCTTCTCGGCACCTCGATCGCCCGTCCGCTGATCTCCAAAAAGCAGATCGACATCGCAAGAAAGACCGGCGCCGACGCCGTCGCCCATGGCGCGACCGGCAAGGGCAATGACCAGGTCCGCTTCGAACTCGCTTATTACGCGATGGAGCCCGACATCACGATCATCGCGCCCTGGCGCGAATGGGATCTGACCTCGCGCACCAAGCTGCTCGAATTCGCCGAGGCGCATCAGATCCCGATTGCCAAGGACAAGCGCGGCGAAGCGCCGTTCTCGGTCGATGCCAATCTCCTGCACTCTTCCTCGGAAGGAAAAGTGCTGGAAGATCCGAACGATGCGGCGCCCGAGCTCGTCTATCAGCGGACGATCGCGCCGGAAGACGCGCCCGACAAAGCGACCGAAATCACCATCGATTTCGAAAAGGGCGATCCCGTCGCCATCGACGGCGCGAGGCTGTCGCCCGCAACGCTCCTCGCCAAGCTGAACGAACTCGGCAAGGCGAACGGCATCGGCCGTCTCGATCTCGTCGAGAACCGCTTCGTCGGCATGAAATCGCGCGGCATCTATGAGACGCCCGGCGGCACGATTCTGCACAAGGCGCATCGCGGCATTGAGAGCATCACGCTCGACCGCGAGGCTCTGCATCTCAAAGAGAGCCTGATGCCGAAATATGCCGAGCTCGTTTATTACGGCTTCTGGTTCGCGCCGGAGCGCGAAATGCTGCAGGCGCTGATCGATAAAAGCCAGGAACTCGTCACCGGCCAGGTCCGCGTGAAGCTCTATAAGGGCAATGTCGAAGTGACGGGGCGCACCTCACCCTATTCGCTCTACGACAAGGAACTCGTCACCTTCGAAGAAGGCGCGGTCGCCTATGACCACCGCGATGCGGAGGGCTTCATCAAGCTCAACGCCCTTCGTCTGCGCACGCTCGCCGCGCGCAAGAAGAAGACCGGGCTTTAGCGCTCCCGTTTACGGCGAACCGTTGACAGGACTTTGCGAAGAAGAGCGATCTCGCCATCGCTCTCGTCGCCGTCAGCACGGGCCAACGTCAACGCCGCCTTGAAGATTTCATCGAGGCTCTCGTCATCTTCGGCGAACGACCGGGCCGCAGCCAGCACAGTTTGATCCGAAGGCATGAGTCCCTTCGCGGCTTCAACGAACTGCTCAAACGTGCCTGTGTTGAGCTGAAAGCCCAGTCGCCTGCAGCGCGTTTGCACGTAGTCTCTCATCACTGCGACTTCGCTACTCTCTTCGCAATCTCCGTCGGTTGCCGCGAGTCGCGCGAGTATCTTCAGGCCCGGCATACATTGCTTCCGAGCCTCCTTGACGACCTGCTTCGATCGCCTTTCCGCCTCAAGCTCTTCGAGCTCTTCCGCGGTACGCTCGACAGAAATGATGATGTCAACGTCTACAAATTCATCTTGGCCGAGGTAGGCGCTGTACACCTCCACGAAGATTTGCGGCTCCGGGCTTTTCCCGAGCAAGCACTCTTGCGACGCCCATTCGGGAAGATACCCGAGATGCCTTTCCTCTCGAGCATCTCCGCCCAAAAGCGTGCGTCGCACCCACCAACCGTCAACTGCCGTCGCCGTACGATGGGGGCTATGCGGGTTTTCTGGCTCCCTGCGCGCGGCTATTCCAAACCGTCCGTCGCCAGCCTTGTCAGCTCCGCGGATGAACTCGACAACGTTGTGTCGCCTAAACCTGAGCCCCGCTACCTCGACAGACATGCCATCGTTCAATCGGCGCCATTGCCTATCCTTGGGCGGCCCCTCTCGCTCGGCTTTGATCTTTATGACCATTGACCGTCCCCCATTGCCCACCTTTGGCGGTTCTGGCTGGTAAACAATCCTTAAACCCGGAAGCCGCAAACTGCCGAAACCACCTGCCGGTTGCTGAGCGCCGAGGGCGCCGCTGTGCGGGTGGAACGGACGGACAATGCTCGGCCTCGGTGGGAAGAAGCGCAAGAAACGGCGCGAACCCAAATTCGACAGCCATCCGGAAGAACTTCTCGACCTGCGGCTCGGGCCGAAGGATCGCACGCATGCCTATGCGCGCACTGAGCCGACCTATGACGAGGACGAAGACGAGGACGACGAACCGCCGGTGAAAAAGCGCCGCGGCCGCAAGGCCGCGCCTGAGCCCGAAGAGGAAGAGGAAGAAGAGGTCGAGGAAGAGGAAGAAGAGGAAATGGAGGACGAGGAGGAGGAAGAAGCTCCGCCGCCGCGCCGCAAACGCGCCTCGCGCTCTGGCTCCTCGCGCCGCGCTCAGAAAAAGAAGAAGGCTCGCCGCAAATCCAGCCGCCGCTGGGACCCGGTCGGCTTTTTTGCGCTCGGCCGCATGATCCGCTTCGGCGTCATCGCCGGCGTCTGGGCGATCATCGCGCTCTCAGCTTTCATTGCCTATGAGTGGACGAAGCTTCCGCCGATGAGCGCGCTCGAGATTGCGCCACGGCCGCCGAGCGTCACGCTTGTCGGCATGGACGGCACCGTGCTCGCAACCCGCGGCGACGGCAGCGCCTCCAAAATTGATCTAAAGCATGTGCCCGCTTATCTGCCGCAGGCTTTCATCGCCATCGAAGACCAGCGTTTCCGCTCGCATTTCGGCATCGATCCGATCGGCCTTGCGCGCGCCGCCTATAAGAACACGGTGGCCGGCACCGTCGTCGAAGGCGGCTCGACCATCACTCAGCAGCTGGCGAAAAATCTGTTTCTGACGCCCGAACGCTCGCTCGAACGCAAGGTCCAGGAAGCCATCCTCGCGCTGTGGCTCGAAGCGAAATTCTCCAAGGACGAGATCCTCGAACTCTATCTGAACCGCGTCTATTTCGGCTCCGGCGCCTATGGCGTGCAGGCTGCCGCGCAGCGCTATTTCGGCAAGCCTGCCAGCTATGTGACGCTGAACGAAGCCGCCATTCTCGCCGGTCTCGTCAAAGCGCCGTCGCGCCTTGCGCCGACGCGCGATTCGGAGGCGGCCGAAGCCCGCGGCCAGGTCGTCCTTGCCGCCATGGCCGATCAGAAGTTCATTTCGGAGAAGGACGCGACGCGCGCCATGATGGTGCCGGCCGCCATCGCCGCGCCCCGTATGGACGGCGCCGCCGGCTATGTTGCGGATTGGGTGGTCGATCAGCTCGCCGAGCTCATCGGCAAGATCGACAAGGATGTCATCGTCGACACGACGATCGATCCGATCCTGCAGGCCGAGGCCGAGCAGGCCATCGTCTCCGGCCTCAATGAAAGCGGCGCAAAGCTGGGCGTATCGCAGGCCGCTCTTGTCTCGCTCGATCCCGGCGGCGCGGTACGCGCGCTGGTCGGCGGCAAGAGCTATGCTCAAAGTCAGTATAACCGCGCGGTGCTGGCGCGCCGCCAGCCCGGATCGAGCTTCAAACCCTTCGTCTATCTCACCGCCGTCGAGGCGGGGCTGACGCCCGAAACACTGGTGCAGGATGCGCCGGTCCGAGTGAAGAACTGGCAGCCGGAGAATTTCGACAAGCGCTACCGCGGCACCGTCACGCTGACGGAAGCGCTTGCGACTTCGCTCAACTCGGTCGCGGTGCGTCTGACGCTCGATGTCGGCGCGGCCAATGTCGTGAAGACGGCGCAGCGCATGGGCATCACCTCGCCGCTGCAGGCCAATGCCTCGATCGCACTCGGAACGTCCGAAGTCACGCCGCTCGAACTTGCCGCGGCTTACGCACCGTTCGCCAATGGCGGCCAGGGCGTCATTCCCTATGTCGTGCGCCGCGTGCGCACCGCCGAAGGCGGCAAGGTTCTCTACGAGCGGCGCGGATCGGGATTGGGCCAGGTCGCCAATCCGCGAAACCTCGCCATGATGAATCAGATGATGTCGGAGACGCTGCGCATCGGCACGGCGCGCAAGGCGGAACTTCCCGGCTGGCCCGCCGCCGGCAAGACCGGCACCAGCCAGGATTACCGCGATGCATGGTTCATCGGCTACACGGCACAGCTCGTCACCGCCGTCTGGCTCGGCAATGACAATAATTCGCCGACGAAGAAGGCGTCCGGTTCGGGACTGCCGGTCGATATCTGGAGCCGCTACATGACGGCGGCGCATCGCGGCATTCCGGTCGCCGGACTTCCGGGCCTGTTCGGCCCGCAGGATGCGCCGGCCCGCAACGAGATGTGGGCGGGCGCGCAGCCGCACGACATGCCGACGCCGCTGCGCGCACCCATCGATTTCCTGAAGAGATTGTTCGGCGGTTAGCGGAACATGGTTCCGGCCGGCGGACGGCGGCGCGTCCGCTTGACCGGGTTCATGCCGTAGCGGTGCAGGTCCGAGCCCTGCGATTTCAGCCAGGCTTCCGCTTCGTCCGTTTCCGGGAAAAGCCGGTAGGTGAGCTTCCAGAAGCGGTCGCCGTGATTCATCTCGCGGCGATGCGCCACTTCATGGGCGCACAGATAATCGAGCACGAAGGGCGGAGCGAGGATCAGGCGCCACGAAAAGGCGAGATCGCCCTTCGCCGAGCACGAACCCCAGCGGCTGATCGTGTCCTTGATGCTGATGCGGCGCACATCGACGCGAATGCGCTTGGCGTGCCGCTGCACGACGGGCTCGATATCCTTCTTGGCTTCACGCTTAAGAAAGTCCGAAACCCGGCGCTCGAAATGCTCTTCGGGACCGTAGACACCGATGGTGCGCACCTGTCCGGGAACGTGCGGTTCGACCTTGGTGATGCCGCGCACGCCGCGCCAAACGAGGCGATGCGGGACGCCGCGCAGCGGAATCGTCTTGCCGCGCGCGAACGGAACCGGTTCCGGGAAGCTTGCAAGGCGATCGGCGATCCAGTCGACCTGACGCGATGCGAAATCCTGACCGTGAACAAGCGAAGCGCGCTTCGGCAGTGTCAGCACGACCTGTCCGGTCGCGTTTTTGACGCGCAAAGTGATCCGGCGCGCCGCCGCATTGCGGCGTACAGCGACCTCGACGGGGCGTCCACGAACCATAACGTCGAAGCTCGACGGGTCCTGGGCCGGATGGGAAAATAGTCTGCGCAACACAGGAAGAGGATACCGGAAATTCGGCCCATTTCGAGCGAATTTTGCATTGCCCTAATGAGCAGGGCTAACAGATCCGCGAGCCATGGCCGCAACTGCGGCAACTAGCCTCTCAAGGTCCTCGGGGCGCGACAACCTGTGGTCGCCATCACGGATCATTGTAACCGTAACGTCATCCTCGGCGAGGTGCTCGACCAGCCTCATGACATGCTGCCACGGCACGTCAGGGTCTTGCATTCCTTGAAGAATTCGGATCGGGGCACCGATTTTGAGCGGCGAACCGAGCAATTGATGGCGCCGACCGTCCTCAATCAGGGCCCGGGTGATCGGGGTTGGTATTTCGGAGTACTCCGAAGGGTGATGATACACTCCGTCGCGGTCGATCGCGGCCCGGATTTCGGGCGGAAACCTATTCCACATGAGATCTTCGGTGAAATCGGCCGCCGGCGCGATCAGAACCAGGCCGGAGAGGGGTTTTTGCTCCTCGCGAAGCGCCCGAGCGGCCAGCAAAGACAGCCATCCGCCCATGCTCGAGCCGACCAGAATCGGGGCCTCGCCGCCCTTTGCCCGGATGACGGCCAGAGCATCTTCAAGCCAGGCGGAGATGGTGCCGTCTTCGAACCGGCCGTCCGACTCGCCATGGCCCGAATAGTCGAATCTGAGGTTGGCCCGTCCGTTCGCCGCCGCCCAATCGGCAATGATTTGGGCTTTGGTCGACTGCATGTCGGATTTGAAGCCGCCGAGCCAGATGGTCGCCGGGCCGGCCCCTGGTGTGATGCGCAGCGCCAGCTTTCGGCCGTTTGCGGTCAGATGTTCGAGTTGTTCCAAAAGGGGACGCCTCCGCTGGCGGAATGCCTCAAGGCGTCTTAGATGTAAACCCGGCCGGTTCGTGTTGACTTCGGGCGAAAATCACCCATCCTCCGCCCGCGCGGTTCCCGATCCGGCATCCGGCCTCGCACACCCGTCAATTACTATGGAGATGACACCATTCGCCGTCCGATGAGATCTATGGCCCCCGCCGCAAAAGAGGGCCCGCGCATCAACCGGGAAATCCGGGTTCCCGCAGTGCAGTTGATTGGCGCCGAAGGCGAAAATCTGGGTGTCACGCCGATTGATCAGGCGCTGACCCTGGCTGATGAGGCCGGGCTCGACCTCGTCGAAATCTCCCCGAATTCCGAACCGCCCGTCTGCAAGATCCTCGACTACGGGAAATATAAGTTCGCCGCCCAGAAAAAGGCGGCCGAGGCGCGCAAGAACCAGAAGACCGTCGAGGTCAAAGAAATCAAGATGCGCCCGAACATCGACGACCACGACTACGAGACGAAGATGAAGGCCGTGCGCCGCTTCTTCGAAGAAGGCGACAAGGTGAAGCTCACCCTTCGCTTCCGCGGCCGCGAAATGGCCCATCAGGATCTCGGCCTGAAGCTCCTTTGGCGCGTCCGCGACGAAGTTGCGAATGTCGCCAAGGTCGAGAGCGAGCCCTCGCTCGAAGGCCGCCAGATGGTGATGATTCTGTCGCCGCGCTGAACGCCCGAACGGTTTTAAAAAAAAGCCCGCCTCAAAGGCGGGCTTTTTGTTTTTCAGGAACTCACCGGCTGGTTCGGAAAACAGGACGCAACATTCAGAGGAATGCCGTTCTTGAAGCGCGGCAGGATCAGCGGCACGAAGGTTTTGAAATTATAGGTGAGCGCCACGCGCGAGAATCCGGTGACGTTGGAGCAGGTGGTGTTGTTCGACAGCAGAATGCCGCCCACCGGAATCTCGACCTGAAGCTCGCGCGCCCGGCGCTGCACATAGCTGACTGTCCTGTCCTTGTTGTAGGCGCCCGAGAGCGCGCAGCTGTCGTGCAGAACGCCCATGCAGCGCGCGCCGGCCGAGGCGACCGATTCCAGCGCCTCGCGCGTCCACATTGCGCGGCCGAACTCCATGACGCCGAACACGAATACGAGAAAGGGCAGGAGGACAAGCGCGAACTCCACCGCCGAAGCGCCGCGCCGATCGCGCGCAAACCTTTTTATGAGGCGGAGCGTGTTCATTGCGTCTGCACCACCGCGCGCGCCGTGAGCCTTGGATCGCGCGCAAGGAACATCGGTTTATGCGGATATTCCGCCGTGATCTCGACGAATTTTCCGGCAAGCCCGCCGGCGGGGCACGCCGCGCCGCACGTCACCGCCGAACCCCAATTGATCGCGCCGCTCGACGCCGTCGGGCAATAGCAGCTGTCCGCCCGCGACGCCGTTCCCGAATTGCTGACGGTGCCGCCGGACAGTTGCGAGACCGGCCCGTTATTGACGGTGACTTTGCCGGTCACAGCGGTCGAGGTGTTGCTGAGAAGTATCGTCGCGAGATTTCCGGCGAGCGCGGGACCAGTCCCGGCGGCCACCTGCGCCGAATTGACCATGGCGTAGTTGGCGCTCGCCGATACGGCGCTTTCAAGCCTGAATTTCGAATAGATGGCGCGGCCAAAATCCACCGTGCCGGCGATGATGAGCAGAAGAACCGGAATGACGATCGCAAATTCGGTCATCACGGAAGCTTCGCCCAAGCGCGCGAACGATGCGATCATTTGAGCGGGTTTCCGTCTCATTGCACAAGCACCACCGTCGTACCGCCGCTGCCACCCGTGCCGCCGACACAGGTTGATGCGGCCGCCGTGCCGCCGCCGAGCGTGACGCGCGAAGCCACGATCTGCAGGCATTGGCCGCTGCCGCTGCCGATCGATGCGCCGCCGCTCATCGTGAACGCGCCGTTCGGGAAATAGAGCGCGCCCGACACGCTGGCGCCCGACGCGCCCTGATCGAGCGATGCGCCTCCGCTGACGCTGCTGGAGGTCGGCCCGATGATCGCAAGCTTGGCCGTCGTGCCGGCAGACGGCGCGGTCAGCACGACCGATGAATAACCCGCGGCGATGCAGAACGCCGTGCCGCTGCAATTGCCGGGCGCTGTGGTCTTGCCCGACAGCACGAGCGTGACGCCCGATCCCTTGATCCCGACCGACGCGCCGTCGCAGGTGACGTTGCCGCCATAGGATGCGCCGAATGCGGCATAGCCGTCGATTGTATAGACGCCCGCGCCAAGCGTGACGCCGCCCGCTGCGTTCAGATAGCCCGAAATGTCATGCTGCGCGGCAACGCCGAGATCGGCACAGCCGCCGGCCGCTGTCACGACATTTCCCACCATCGAAAATGCGTTTGATCCGGCTTCGGCGAATTTGATGTTCGCGCCGCCTTCCATGTAGATCGCGTAGCCGTTGCTCGACGTGCCGAAATTGAAGCTGTTGCCCGCGCCCGTGCCGAAAATCGCGGTCGAGCCGCCATTGCCGTAAAAGCCGCCGGACAGCTGAAAACTGCTCGGGCCGGCAAAACTCAGCGTGCCGCTCGTGTTGCAGATACTGAACGTGCCGAAATAGCAATTGACCTTGCCGAACTGGAAGGCGCCCTTGCCGAAACTGAGCGTGCCGGAATTTTCAATGCTGGCAATTTTCCAGACCGAGGATGCGGGACTGTCCTCGATGAGTTTTACAACGAGGCTGCCGCCCACCTTGATCTTGCCGAACGAGAAATTGCTGCCCGTACAGCCGACGGTCCAGGTCGCACCGGACATCGTGCCGGTGCAGCCCATCGCCGTCAGCTTGCTGGTGAACGAAGGATCGGCCCAGTACGGAAATTCGATATCGCGATTGGCGACCGGCGGCGGCGCGGACGGCGATGCCAGCGATTTGAGAGTCGAAATGCGCGCCGTTGCCGTCGTAACGCCGGTCTGACTTTTCAGAAGATCGGTAGTCTGCGTCTTGCTGATCTTCGCCGCGCCGGTCGGCGAGCTGATGCCCGAACAAGGCTGCGAAGGGGCGCTCGTATTGTAGGTAACCGTCACCGCGGTCAGCGAGGTGCCGCAGGGCACGCTCACCGAGGCATTGGAGGCGACACCGCATTTGGGCGCATTGATCTTCGCGCCGCCGCTCAGCGTCACGCCCGATTGGCTGCCGCTGCCGCTCAGCGCCTGGATGCAGGCTTCGGCCTTGCCGCCGACTTCTGCGATGGCGGCGGCGCGGATCGGGATCGAGTGATCGATACCGAGCATCGGCGCGAGATAGAGCTTCTGTGCCACGTCCATCACCGCCGAGACGGCGTTATTGCCGTTGCCCCTGGGCGAAGTGATGAGATTGGCATTCACCTCCGAGGCTTTGCGGCCATTGAGGAGCGCTATGCGTTCGGCGGCGGGCTTGAGGCTCGTCTGCGATTGGGTGACATTATAAGAGAGGGCCGCGGCATAGGCCGCGAGGTCGGCATTGCGCTGCTCTTCCGCCTTTCGGGAAAGGCTTGCGCCATATTCCGTCCCGAGCACCGACAGGCCGATAAGCGCGGGCAGGAGCAGGACGGTCAGGGTGGCGATGGCGCCGCTTTCGTCCCGCAAGAAGGTCCCGATTGGCCTTCTCATTGATTTTGCTCTCTTTTTCCTCGTGCCACTCATCTTTAGATTGCAGACATTCTCATCTTTTAATTGAGCTACGGTATAAAAACGCAAAGGGCTGGGTGAAAAGACAAAGTAAAATTGTGTTTCCGGCCGCAGAGTGAACGGTCTCTTGCCCGCGCTCTGACGGCTTGCGTTAGCGAGCCTCGCCCGTTATGAACCCGGCTCTTCCCTCGCCCGGCTGAAAAAGGGCTGCCGCTGGCGGGGGCACCGCTCGGCCGGCGCAAGCGCCGGCCTTCCTCATTCAGGAGAGCCAAAATGCCCAAGATGAAGACCAAGTCGGGAGCGAAAAAGCGTTTTCGCCTCACCGGCACCGGCAAGGTGAAGTCCGGCCAGGCCGGCAAGCGCCACGGCATGATCAAGCGTACGAAGAAGCAGATCTCCGATCTGCGCGGCACCACGGTTCTGTGTGAATCGGATGCCGGAATCGTCCGTCAATTCCTCCCCTACGGCAGCCGCTAAGCGGCGCCCCGTAACCGACCAGGAGAAAGATCATGGCTCGCGTCAAACGTGGCGTCACTTCGCACGCCAAGCACAAGAAAACACTCAAGGCAGCCAAAGGCTTCTACGGCCGCCGCAAGAATACGATCCGCACCGCCAAGGCTGCCGTCGACAAGTCGATGCAGTACGCCTACCGCGACCGCAAGGTGAAGAAGCGCAATTTCCGCGCTCTCTGGATCCAGCGCATCAACGCCGCCGTCCGTGAGGGCGGGCTGACCTATTCGCGTTTCATCGCGGGTCTCAGCAAGGCCGGTGTGCAGGTCGACCGCAAGGTTCTTTCGGACCTCGCAGTGCGTGAGCCGGCGGCTTTCCAGGCGCTCGTCGCCCAGGCGAAGACGGCTCTCGGCTAAACCCGAACAAAGGCCGGGCATCCTGCCCGGCCAGTTCCTCCCGGAACGCTCATGAGCGACCTCAACCAGCTCGAAAGCGCGATCCTCAAGGACATCGCCGCGGCTTCCGACGAAGCGGCGCTTGAGGCCGTGCGCGTTGCAGCGCTCGGCAAAAAGGGCTCGGTTTCGGCCGAACTCGCCAAGCTCGGCTCGCTGTCGCCCGACGAACGCAAAAGTTTCGGCGCGGCGGTCAATGCCGTGCGCGACAAGATCACCGCCGAACTCGCCGCGAAGAAGGAAACGCTCGGCTCCGCCGCGCTCGACCAGCGCCTTGCGGCCGAAGCCATCGACGTCACGCTGCCGGTTGCGCCTTCCGGGATCGAAGCCGGGCGCATTCATCCGATCACGCAGGTGACCGAAGAGATCGCCGCAATCTTCGCCGATCTCGGCTTTGCCGTGGCCGAAGGTCCGGACATCGAAGACGACGAACACAATTTCACGGCGCTGAATTTCCCGGTCGGCCATCCCGCCCGCGAAATGCACGACACTTTCTTCTTCGCCCCCGATGCGAGCGGCGAGCGCAAGGTTCTGCGGACGCACACCTCGCCGGTGCAGATCCGCACCATGCGCGCGAAAGAGCCGCCGATCCGTGTCATCATTCCGGGCCGTACCTACCGCAACGATTCGGACCAGACGCACACGCCGATGTTCCATCAGGTCGAAGGCCTCGTCATCGACAAGAGCGCCCATATCGGCCAGCTCAAATGGATCATCGAGGAATTCGCCAAAGCCTTTTTCGAAGTGCCGGATGTGGAACTGCGCATGCGGCCGAGCTTCTTCCCGTTCACCGAGCCGTCGATCGAAGTTGATATCCGCTGCGACCGTTCGGGCGCCGATATCAAATTCGGCCAGGGCAATGACTGGATGGAAGTTCTGGGCTGCGGAATGGTGCATCCGAACGTTCTCAGAAATTGCGGCCTCGATCCGGATGTCTGGCAGGGCTTTGCCTGGGGCATGGGGATCGACCGTCTGGCCATGCTGAAATACGGCATGCCGGATCTGCGCGCCTTTTTCGAAGCCGACAAACGCTGGCTCGAACATTACGGCTTTCGCCCGCTCGATCTGCCGACACTGCTCGGAGGCTTGAGCTCGTGAAGTTCACGCTCGCCTGGCTGAAAGAGCATCTGAAGACCGATGCCGGTCTCGATGAGATCGGCAAATCGCTGACGCGCATCGGCCTCGAAGTCGAGAATGTCGAGGACCGCGCGAAGGAACTTGCGCCCTTCATCACCGCAAAAGTGCTGGAAGCCGCGCGTCATCCCAATGCCGACCGGCTGCAGGTTCTGAAAGTCGACCGCGGCGACGGCGAGCCGCTTCAGGTCGTCTGCGGCGCCTCGAACGCGCGCGCCGGCATGATCGGCGTTTTCGCCAAAGAAGGCACCGTGCCGCCCGGAACGGGCATTGCGCTGAAAGTCGGCGACGTCCGCGGCCAAAAATCGTTCGGCATGATGGTCTCCGAAAAGGAGATGGGTCTTTCCGCCGAGAGCGAGGGCATTATCGAAATGCCCTCCGACACGCCGATCGGTAAACCCTTTGCGCCGCTGCTCGGCCTCGACGATCCGGTCATTGAGATTGCCGTCACACCGAACCGCCCCGATTGTCTCGGGGTTGCCGGCATTGCGCGCGATCTCGCCGCCACCGAAATCGGCGATGTCATTACAAAGCAGCCTAAATCCGTGAAGGGCGCATTCCCCTGCCCGGTGAAGGTCAAACTCGATCTCGACGATCCGAAGCTCAGCCCCGCTTTTGCGTTGCGTCTTGTGCGCGGCGTCAAAAACGGCCCCTCGCCTGAATGGCTTCAAAAGAAGCTCCGCGCCGTCGGCCTTCGCCCGATCAATGCGCTGGTCGATGTGACCAACCTTCTGACCATCGACCGCGCGCGTCCGCTGCATGTCTTCGACGCGAAGAAAGTTCAGGGCGATCTCACGGTTCGCCGCGCCAGGAAGGGCGAGAACCTCCTCGCGCTCGACGGCAAGACTTATAATTTCGACGAGAACACGGTCGTCATCGCCGACGCCAAGGGCGTCGAATCGATCGGCGGCATTATGGGCGGCGAGGAAACCGGCTGCACTGATCAGACGACCGATGTTCTGATCGAAAGCGCGCTGTGGGATCCGCTCAATGTGGCGCGCACCGGCCGCGCGCTCGGCATTCATTCCGACGCGCGCCACCGTTTCGAACGTGGCGTCGATCCGGATTTCACGGTGCCGGGCCTCGAACTCGCAACGCAGCTCATCCTCGATCTCTGCGGCGGCGAAGCCTCCGAAATCTTCCTCGCAGGTGAAATCCCGGACGAGCGGCGCGCCATCGATTTCCCGATCGCCGAAGTCAAACGCCTGACGGGCCTCGAACTGCACCCGGCTGAAATCAAGATCGTGTTGCAGAAGCTCGGCTTTGCCGTATCGGGTTCGGGCGAGGTGCTGAAAATCGCGGCGCCGAGCTGGCGCCCGGACATTCACGGCAAGCCAGACCTTGTCGAAGAAGTCATGCGCATTGTCGGCCTCGACAAAGTGAAATCGACGCCGCTGCCGAAATCGACCGGCATTTCGCGTCCCGTACAGACGGTTCTGCAGAAGCGTACCAAGATCGGCCGCCGGGCGCTGGCCGCGCGCGGCCTGTCCGAAGCCATCACCTGGTCGTTTATCTCAAAGCCGCAGGCCGAAATTTTTGGCGGCGGCAAGGCCGAGCTTGCGCTGGCAAATCCGATTGCGTCCGATCTTTCCGATATGCGGCCGAGTCTTCTTCCGGGCCTCGTCTCAGCCGCGCAGCGCAATGCCGATCGCGGCTTCCCGCAGACAGCCCTGTTCGAGATCGGCCAGATTTTCCTCGGCGACAAACCCGCCGATCAGCGCATGGCGGCCGCAGCCGTGCGCCGCGGCACCGCACGCCATTGGTCCTCGTCCAAAGCCGCCGACGCCTATGACGCGAAAGCCGATGCGCTGAGCCTTCTCTCGGCGCTCGGCATCGACGCCTCGCGCGCCCAGATCGTTCCCGGCGCGCCGTCCTGGTTCCACCCCGGACGTTCCGGCACGATCCAGCTCGGCCCGCAGAATGTGTTTGGCTGGTTCGGCGAACTGCACCCGCGTGCGCTGGCCGCGCTCGGCGCAGAAGGCCCGCTCGCGGCCATGGAGATCGTGCTCGACAATCTGCCCGAACCCAAGGCCAAAGCTACCAAGTCCAAGCCGGCGCTCGAAATTTCCGGCCTGCAGCCGGTCAGCCGCGACTTTGCCTTCCTCGTCGATCGGGCGGTGAAGGCCGCCGACATCCTGAAAGCGGTGCTCGGCGCCGAGAAAAAGCTCATCTCGGGCGCCGATGTCTTCGACGTCTATGAGAGCAAGGGCATTGCCGAGGGCAAGAAATCGGTCGGCATCGCCGTCACCCTGCAGCCGCAGGATAAAACCCTGACCGATCAGGAGATCGACGCCGTGGCCGAGAAGATCGTTGCCGCCGCCGCCAAGGCCACCGGGGCCACGCTTCGCGGCTAACGTTGGGAGAGCGGTAAGCCGCTCTTGATCCGAACCGCTATTTCGGCTGTCTGATTGGGTTATGGGGATATTCGACCCGGCCCGCAGGGCCATCAGCCGCGTCCTGATCCACTATCTGACAAGGCCTCAGAAGGGCTTTGAACCGGCCTCGACCAGCGATCCCGAAAAGCTGCGCGCCGCGCTGAAGCCCGGCGATGTTCTCCTCGTCGAAGGTTCGAGCCGCATCGCCGCCGTCATCAAATACCTCACGACCTCCACCTGGAGCCATTCGGCGCTCTATATCGGCAATGCGCTCGGCGAGCCTCATATGCTGATCGAGGTCGAGGTCGATCTCGGCTGCGTTGCCGTGCCCTTGTCGAAATACGAACACGCACAGACGCGCATCTGCCGCCCGATCGGCCTCGACGAAGCAGGCCGCAAGGAGGTCGTGAATTTCATGATCTCCAAGCTCGGCCTTGCTTACGACACCAAGAACATCATCGATCTCGCGCGCTATCTTCTTCCCAAACCTCCCGTGCCGGTGCGTTTCCGGCGCAGGCTTCTGGCGCTCGGCTCGGGCGATTCGACGCGCGCCATCTGCTCGTCGCTTCTCGCCCAGGCCTTCGAGCGCGTTGCCTATCCGGTGCTGCCGCGCATCACCCGCGCCGCGGCCACGACAGGACGCAAGCGCCGTCAGCGCAGCGAGATTTTGCATATCCGTCATTACTCGCTGTTCACGCCTCGCGATTTCGATCTGTCGCCTTATTTCGCCATTATCAAACCGACGATCACCGCGGGCTTTGACTACAAAGCCCTGAAATGGCGGCGGTCGCCGGGAGAGATCGTGACGTGATTGCAGCCGCCCTTCTCGCTTTGCGCCAAGCCTTCTCGCCGCCCTTCCGGGCGGCGCTGTTCAAGACGGTCGGCCTTGCCGTGGTCTTTCTCATTCTGCTCGGCGTTCTCTTGCAGACGGTTGCCGAGAAATGGGTCGACCTCTCGAACTCGACCTATGATTACGCCGCCGCGATCCTGTCTGGCTTTGGCATCTTCATCGCGCTGATCTTTCTCATCCCGCCGGTTGTCTCGCTTGTCGCGGGTTTCTTCCAGGATCAAATCGCCGATCTTGTTGAAACGCAGCATTATCCGAACGATGTGCCGGGCAAGGAATTGCCGGCGCTGCGCTCGATCTTTCTGGCGCTACGCTTTGCCGTACTCGTCCTCGGCGTCAACATCGTCGCGCTGTTTCTTCTGCTCGTGCCGGGCGTCAACATCATCGTCTGGTGGCTGGCGAACGGCTATCTGCTCGGCCGCGAATATTTCGAATTCGCCGCGATGCGCTTTCTGCCGGAGGAGGAGGCACGCAATCTGCGCCGCGCCCATCGCGGCCGTGTCTTTACAGCGGGGCTCATGGTTGCGGCTTTCATGGCGGTGCCCATCCTCAATCTGGCAACGCCGCTCGTCGCCTCCGCCTTCATGATCCATGTCTTCAAGGGCATAAGGCGCCCGGCATGAAGACCTCGATCATCTATATCCTCGCGGCCTTCGCCGAGATCGGCGGCTGCTTCGCCTTCTGGGTCTGGTGGAAGCTCGACAAAAGCCCGCTCTGGCTGCTGCCCGGCCTTGTCTCGCTCGCTGTCTTCGCCTTCCTCCTCACCCTTGTGCCATCAGCTGCGGCCGGGCGCGCCTTCGCCGCCTATGGCGGGGTCTATATCGCCGCCTCCCTTGTCTGGTTGTGGGCCATTGAAGGCGTCCGCCCCGACCGCTGGGATGTGATCGGCGCTGCGGTGTGCCTTATCGGCGCGGCGCTGATCCTCGCCGGACCCCGCGCCGCCTGAAAAACCGGCTATAATCGGCCATGATCCCCGCCGGCACCGTATTGCTGCACGATAACTCGCCCAAGGCCGGGCGCAGCCTGCTGTTCGAACATCCCGAACGCATGCTGACGACGCGCGATGCGTCTTTCGCCAAAGACCTCATCGCGGAAGCTGAAACCGCGATCGCCGATGGCTGGCATGTCGCGGGCTATCTTTCCTACGAACTTGGCCATGCGTTTGAGGACAGGCTTTCCCCGCTTCTGCCCGGCCTCTCGCAGCGCCCTCTGCTCTGGCTCGGCATTTACGGCCCGCCACGCGAACTCAAGCGCGAGGAGATCGATGCCTGGCTTGCGGGACACGCAGAGGCGGAGCCCGCGCGCGTCACCGATGTTGAGCTTTCGATGTCGCGCGCCGACTACGCCGAAGCGTTCGAGAAAGTGATGGAGTACATACGGGCGGGCGATGCCTATCAGATCAATCTGACATTTCTGGCGCGCTTCCGTCTCGACGGCGATCCCGTCGCGCTCTACCGCGAACTCTGCAAGAAGCAGCCGGTCGCGCACGGCGCGCTGATCAATACCGGCAAGGATCTCATCCTGTCGCTCTCACCGGAGCTTTTCATCGAGCGGCGCGGTGAACGTATCGTCACGCGGCCGATGAAAGGCACGATCCGCCGCGGCACGGATGCCGCAGAAGACGAGGCGCTGAAAGCGCAGCTTCTGGCCGACGAGAAATCCCGCGCCGAAAATCTGATGATCGTCGATCTTCTGCGCAACGATCTCGGCCGCGTCGCTGACATGGGCTCGGTCGAGGTCGAGCGCCTGTTCGAGATCGAAACCTATAAAAGCCTGCACCAGATGACCTCGACCATTTCGGCGAACCTCCGGGACGATGCCAAGCTCGGGAGCATTTTGCAGGCGCTGTTTCCCTGCGGCTCGGTCACCGGCGCTCCGAAAATCCGCGCCATGCAGATCATCAACGAAGTGGAATCGGGTCCGCGCGGCGTCTATTGCGGCAGCATCGGATATGCCGCGCCGGACGGGGATTTCTCGTTCAACGTCGCCATCCGTACCGCCCATATCGCCGACGGCCATGGGGAGATCGGCATCGGCGGCGGCATCGTCGCGGATTCACGCCTTGCCGCCGAGTATGACGAGGCGCTGCTCAAGCTGAAATTCTTCAAGGAGCCGCATATGCCGCTTGGCTTGATCGAAACGCTCCGCTTCGACGAACACGGATTTTATCTTCTTGAGCGCCATCTCGAACGGCTGGAAACCTCCGCCGCATTTTTCGAGATTCCCTTTAGCGCCGCAAAAGCCCGCGCTGTGCTCGAGGAGGCCGTGAGCCGGGCCGTCGAGAAAGAGGCGCAGCGCGTCCGTCTTGTGCTGGACGACAGCGGGGCCCTGTCGGCCAAGAGCGCCACACTCGCCGCGATGCATATGCTGCGTTTCGTCATTGCCGACCGGCGGATGGATTCATCGAATCCTCTCCTCGCGCACAAGACAACTGAGCGCGCGATCTATGACGAGCCGCGCGAACAGGCCATACGCGATTTCGGCGTCGACGAAGTCGTCTTTTTGAATGAGCGGGGCGAACTCACCGAAGGCTCGTTCACCAATCTCTTTGTCGAGAAGGGCGGCGCGCTGCTGACGCCGGCGCTGTCCTGCGGCCTTCTCCCGGGCACCTTGCGCGCCCAACTGATCGCGAACGGCAAAACGAAGGAGGCGGTATTGACGGCTGGCGATCTCGACACTGCAGGCAAGATATTTCTCGGCAATTCCGTGCGCGGGCTGGTCGAGGCGCACTGGCAGAAGGAAAGTTAGCGAGGCGGGGCCAATCCTCCGCCTTTTTGCGCCGGCGGCGGCGTTTTCGGCTTGAACAGGCAGATATCCTCAATCAGGCAGCGCCAGCACTCTGGCGTGCGCGCCTTGCACACATAACGGCCGTGCAGGATCAGCCAGTGATGGGCGTGCAGCAGTGCCCATTCCGGCACCGCTTTTTCCAGCGCAAGCTCGACGGTGAGAACGTCTTTTCCCGGCGCAAGACCGGTGCGGTTACCGACGCGGAAGAGATGGGTGTCGACCGCAATCGTCGGCTGGCCGAAGAAGATATTGAGGACGACATTCGCCGTCTTTCGCCCGACGCCGGGCAGCGCCTGCAATTCCTCGCGCGTCGATGGCACTTCACCGTTGTGGTTCTTGATCAGAAGTTCGGACAACGCGATGACGTTCCGGGCCTTGGCGTTGTAGAGACCGATGGTCTTGATGTACTGCGACACACCCTCGACGCCGAGTTTCAGCATTTTCTGCGGCGTGTCCGCGACCTTGAACAGAGCCCGCGTCGCTTTGTTGACGCCCGTATCCGTCGCCTGCGCCGACAGAACGACCGCAACGAGGAGCGTGAACACGTTCACATATTCAAGCTCGCCCTTGGGCTCCGGATTGGCCGCGTGGAAGCGGCGGAAGACCTCTTCGATCTCGTCCGGCGTCAATTTCTTGCGGCGGGAAGCCGCGGCTTTGGCGGGGTTTCGATTCGTGCTTGCTGGCATGGGCGGCTAATATGCCCGAGCCATGGCCGATACGCACCCCGCCAGCGCCCTGCTCTACAGCGCCGTTTTACGGCCCCACCGTTCGCTCGGGCCGCGCGGCTTTCGCATCCTGATGATCTGCGTGAGCACAATCTCGCTCGTTGCCAGCCTGCCCTTCTTCATCGTCGGCGCCTGGCCGGTCGTCGGCTTTTTCGGCCTCGACGTGCTGCTCCTCTATTGGGCCTTCCAGTGGAGCTATCGCACCGCCCGCGCCCGTGAGGAGGTGAAGGTCACACCGCTCGAGCTGACCGTGCGGAAAATCTCGCATTGGGGTCAGGCCTCCGAGCACAGCTTCAATCCGGCCTGGGTGCGCCTTCATCGCGAAGAGGATGAAGAATTCGGCCTTCTGCGTCTTGCCATCGCCGAACGGCAAAAACTCGTCGATGTCGGCGGCTTTCTTGCGCCGGTCGAACGGGCGGAGTTCGCGCAGGATTTCGGCCATGCGCTTGCTGAGGCCAAACGCGGCCCCCGTTTCAGCTAAACGCGCCTCAGAATTTCCGCCGCACCCGCGCGTAAAGATAGGCGATCACCGAGGCGACCAGTCCCGCCATGATCAGGAAGAAGACGATAATCACGCCGATCGCGCCGAAGACCGCCTGCAGCGTGTCCCAGAAACCGACATGAGCGATGGCAATCACAAGCAGAATGAAAATCAGGATCGGCATTCGAATTCTCCCACGCGCGGTAAGCATTCCAGAATTCCGGACAAGTTGAAAGGTTCTGGAAGCTGTGCGGCAATGCTAATCCGTCACCCAAAGGGTAGACTGCGCAACGAGTTGTCACAGCCTAGGGTTTGTCTCTCAGAAGCTGGGGAAGCGTTTTGGGAGAGAGAGTCATGAACAAGAGATTTCTGACGACGGCGGCGAGCACATTCGCGATCGTGCTTGCGCTCGGCGCGACAGCCGAAGCGCTCGGGCTCGGTGGACTAGGCGGCCTCGGCGGCGGGGGTGGCGGCGGCAGCGGCGCTGGTAGTCACGGCAATGCCGGCGCAAATGCGCGCGGCACAGCCCGCGGAGCCATCGGCGTCGGAGCTTCGGTCGGCCGCGGCGGAGTCAAGGCCGGCGCCAAAGTCGGCGGTCTCGGCGTCGGCGCAGAGGCCGGGCGCAGCGGCATCGATGCCGGCATTTCTGCCGGGTCGCGCAGCATCGGCGCTTCGATCGGCGAGGACGGCGTAAGCACGTCGTCGAGCGGTTTCGGGAGCTCCGGCGCCGATGAAAACGGCAATCTCGGTAACGGCAAGCTTTCGGCGGCTCAGGTTCGCAGGCTGATCCGTCAGGCACGCTCGCCCGATATGGTGCAGCGCCGCGAGGCGCAGCGCGTTCTCGCCGCCAACGGCATTTCGATGAATCCCGGCCGCAATTCGCTGGCGCGGGTCGACATCAATGCCGGCGCAACCACGGCGACTGCAACGCTCGACAACCGCACCGCGACACGCGGCCGCATAGCCGACGTCAAACTGAAATCGGGCAATGCGGTCAATACGCGGGCCTCGATCGGCAACCGTAACGCCGCGCCGGGTGTGGGCTCGGTTGCTCAAGCCGATGCCGATGCCCTCGACGGGACGGCCAAAGCCGGCGTTTCCGTCGGTGACCGCGCGGCAGACCGCGGCAATGTTGCGGATGTGACGCTCGGCGCTGGAGACACGGCCAATGCCCGCGCCTCCATCGGCAATGAGAATGCCGCGCCTGGCGTGGGCAGCATTGCCCAGGTCGACGCAACGGCGGTGAACGACACGGCGAACGCTACGGCATCGGTTGGCGAGAACAATGCCGACCGGGGCAATATTGCCGATGTCAGCGTCAACGCTGCTCCGGCCACGACCGCACCAGTGGCGCGGGCGCGTCTGTCACTCGGCAACCGCAGCGCGGCGCCGGGAGTGGGCTCCATTGCGCAGCTTGATGCCAATGCGCTCGATGCGGCGAACGCCGCCGCGTCGGTCGGCGAGAACAATCTCGATCGCGGCAATATCGCGGACGTGACGCTCGGCGCTGGAGACACGGCCAATGCCCGGGCCTCTGTCGGCAATGAAAATGCCGCACCGGGCGTCGGCTCCATCGCACAGGTGGATGCCAATGCGGGCGATGCGGCGAACGCTGCCGTCTCTGTCGGCGACAATGAGGCCGACCGTGGCAACGTCGCCGATGTGAGCCTCGGCACTGCCACCCCCATGGCGATGTCGCGGTTGTCGATCGGCAACCCCGGCGCCGCGCCTGATGAAGGTTCGGTCGCACAGCTCGATGCGGGGCTTACCGATGCGGCAACGGCGGATATCTCGGTCGGCCGCAGCGCAGCGGTCGAACCGGACGGTTCGACGACCGACGGCGTAAGCGCCGATATCGGGCTCAACGCCACCGATGCGCCCGTCGATGCCAGCGCGAATGTCGTCGTCAGCCGGTCCTCGCGCATTGCGCCGAACCTTGCGACGAGCGCCAATCTGAGTGTCGGCGCCCCCGCCACGGGTGACGCAGATGTCAGCGCCGGCCTCAATGCCGCGCCGGACGAGGGTACGGCCAGTCTCAGCGCCGCGGCAGGAACTGAAACGACTCCCGCCGCGACTGCTGCGCTTGATGTCGGTGTGAATACCCCGGCGGCGGCTCCCTCTGCCCCCGCGGCAGAAGCCGTGGCGAGCGTCGATATCGGCCTTGGTCTCGGCGCTGAAGACGGCACCCCCGCCGCACCCGGCACCGGCATTCCGGGTACGCCCGGCACGCCGGCGACGGTCGCCGGGCTCAGCTCGGATGAGCTGGCAAAGCTCGAAAAGCGTTGCGCGGCCGTCGCCCAGAGCCCCGAAAAATACGCCAAGAGCGTCGTGACTCTCTGCGAAAGCCTGTGACACTCAAACCCGGCGCGGCCCCGAAGGGCCGCGCCGCCTCCTCTTACCGGACGCAAAAAGCTGGGGCCCGCTATGCGCGGGCCTCGTTTGCGTTTGAGTTTTCCCTAGTTAAATCAATGATATAAACGTTCATCGAAGAGCGCCCACGCCGCCGCGCATGCCAGGTGCGGCGCGGGATGTCATTGCTTTTTCAAGCTCCATCAATATGGTGCGCGCCAAATCACACATGGCCGGTCCCGTGTCTTAAGTCCGCGTCCGAGCGGCGGGCGGCCCTTTACGGATTCCTCTGATGAAACTGCGCAATGTGGCGATCATCGCCCACGTCGACCATGGCAAAACCACCCTCGTCGACGAGCTGCTGAAACAGTCCGGCTCCTACCGCGAGAACCAGCGCGTCGCCGAACGCGTCATGGATTCCAATGAGCTCGAAAAAGAGCGCGGCATCACCATTCTCGCCAAGGCGACCTCGATCGTCTGGAAAGATACGCGCATCAACATCGTCGATACGCCCGGTCACGCCGATTTCGGCGGTGAGGTGGAGCGCATTCTCAACATGGTCGACAGCGCCATCGTTCTCGTCGACGCGGCTGAGGGCCCGATGCCGCAGACGAAATTCGTCGTCGGCAAGGCGCTGAAAGTCGGTCTTCGTCCGATCGTCGTCATCAACAAGGTCGACCGCTCGGACGCGCGCCCGACCGAAGTTATCAACGAAGTGTTCGACCTCTTCGCCGCGCTCGACGCGACCGACGAGCAGCTCGACTTCCCGATCCTTTACGGCTCCGGCCGTTCCGGCTGGATGGCCGAGAAGCCGGAAGGCCCGCAGGATCAGGGCATGGCGCCGCTTCTCGATCTCGTGCTGAAGCACGTGCCCGAGCCGAAGATCCACGAGGATTCGCAGTTCCGCATGATCGGCACGCTGCTCGAATCCAACCCCTTCCTCGGCCGCATGATCACTGGCCGCATCACCTCCGGCACGATCAAGCCGAACCAGTCGATCAAGGTGCTGGCGCAGGACGGCACGGTCGTCGAGCAGGGCCGCATCTCGAAAATTCTCGCCTTCCGCGGCATCGAGCGCACGCCGATCGAAGAAGGCGTTGCCGGCGACATCATCGCCATCGCCGGTCTGTCGAAAGGCACCGTCGCCGATACGTTCTGCGATCTGTCGGTGACGGAAGCTCTGAAAGCGCAGCCGATCGATCCGCCGACCGTGACCATGTCCTTTATCGTCAATGACAGCCCGCTGTCCGGCACCGAAGGCGACAAAGTCACGAGCCGCGTCATCCGCGACCGCCTGATGAAGGAAGCCGAAGGCAATGTTGCGCTGAAGATCGAAGAAGCCGCCGACAAGGACAGCTTCTTCGTATCCGGACGCGGCGAACTTCAGCTGTCGGTTCTCATCGAAACCATGCGCCGCGAAGGCTTCGAACTCGCCGTGTCGCGTCCGCGCGTTGTTCTGCAGCAGGACGACAGCGGCCAGACGCTCGAGCCGGTCGAGGAAGTCGTCGTCGACGTCGACGAGGAGCATTCGGGCGTCGTCGTCAAAAAAATGGGCGAGCGCCGCGCCGAAATGCTGGAAATGAAGCCCTCCGGCGGCAATCGCGTGCGTCTTGTGTTCCACGCACCGACGCGCGGCCTGATCGGCTATCAGGCCGAACTCATGACCGATACGCGCGGCACGGCCATCATGAACCGGCTGTTCCATGCGTACGAGCCCTACAAAGGCGAGATCGCCGGCCGCCGCAACGGCGTGCTCATTGCGAACGCGCCGGGCGAAGCTGTCGCCTATGCGCTGTGGAATCTCGAGGACCGCGGCCCGATGATGATCGAGCCGGGCTGGAAGGTCTATCAGGGCATGATCATCGGCGAGCACACCCGCGACAACGATCTCGAAGTGAACGTTCTCAAGGGCAAGCAGCTGACCAATATCCGCACGACGTCGAAGGACGAGGCCGTGCGCCTGACGCCGCCGATCAAAATGACGCTTGAGCGGGCGCTGACCTATATTCAGGACGATGAGCGCGTCGAGGTGACGCCGAAATCGATCCGCCTGCGCAAGGTCCATCTCGACCCGAACGACCGCAAGCGCTCGGAAAAGCTGAAGGAAGCGGTCTGAATTTTTCTTTGAACCGGATCGAGAGGCGGCGCGACTACTCGGTATGCGCCGCTGTCCCCTCCCCGGCGCGACATCAGGGCCGGGCGCCGTATCCCCTCAACGGCTGCCCGGCCCTAATTTTTTCACCACAGCCGCGTCACCTTAAATCCCTCATTGCGGATGAGGGCGACGAGACCTTTCTCGCCCGCCAGATGACCCGCGCCGACGGCGATGAAGAGACCGCCTTTCTTCAGCTCGGACTTTGAGCGCTCCACCATATTGACGTTGCGCTGATCGAGCAGCGCGCGCTGGAAATAGTTGGCGTCGGCCGTCTCTTCGGCGGTCAGCTGTGCGATCGTCGGCAGCGCGTGTTCGATCAGCGCGACGCGGCGCGTGAGATAAGCCTGCGTCATCGTCTCCATAACATCTTCGGCGATGGGCTCGGTGCGCGGCGCGAGGATGAGGCCGCGACGGATGAGGTCCTTGTCGAGCGATTTGAAAAGCATGATCTGCTCTTCGGTGGTCTCGAGGCCGATTACCTTCTTTCTTGCGGTTTTTGCCGATTTGATCAGGCTGGCGTCGAGCACTTCATCGGGTTTGCGCGTCGCCATCTCCTTGTATGTGCAGGGCGGCATCGCCAGCGCGAGAACCAGAAACCATTGTTCGAAATTGCCGGCGATCTCGCCGGGAATCCCACGCGCGGTGAGAGCATTCTTCACCTGCGGCTCGACATCGTCCGGCAGATTATCGAGCGTGCCGCCGCCCTTCACCATCGCATGCTGGACGATCGTCGCCCCGACCTGTTCGGGCGTCAGATCGGCGATCTCGACGGCGATGCGGCTGCTCTCACCGAAAGCCTTTTTCACCTCCGGCGCCAATGTCGTGACGCGCGGATCGGACAGATGGATCGTGCCGAACAGATAAGACGGCTTTTTCGCGCCTTCGATCTTCCAGAGCAGGCCCTCGCCGTTCGGCGTGGCTTTCAGCTTTTCTTCGATCGACGCATAAGCCGCAGGATCGGACGTCTTCAGCTCGGCGACGAGGTCGCGCCCGGCACACGCCGCCTGCGCCTCGACCGACAGGAGAAGGAGAACGCCGGCAAGGAATGCGCGCATGAAAAAGCTCCGGACCGCGGATGAGCGGCCGGAGCCTTTAAACATGCGGCGCCGGCCTTGGAGGCGTCAGAGCCCCTCGAACAGGGCCGTCGACAGATAGCGCTCGGCGAAGCTCGGAATGATGATGGCGATGTTTTTGCCCGCCATTTCCGGGCGCGAACCGACTTCGAGCGCGGCGGCGACAGCCGCACCCGAGGAGATGCCGACGGGAATGCCTTCGAGCTTTGCAACGCGGCGCGCGGTGTCGAACGCCGTCTGATTGCCGACGGTCACGACTTCGTCGATGACGCTGCGGTCGAGAACGTCCGGCACAAAGCCTGCGCCGATGCCCTGGATTTTGTGCGGGCCGGGCGCGCCCCCCGACAGAACCGGAGAATCTTCCGGCTCCACCGCGATCATGCGGATGGCGGGGTTTTTCTTTTTCAGAACCGTGCCGACGCCGGTGATCGTGCCGCCGGTGCCGACGCCCGAAATGACCGCGTCGATCTTGCCCTGCGTATCGTTCCAGATTTCTTCGGCGGTGGTGACGCGGTGGATTGCCGGATTTGCCGGATGCTTGAACTGCTGCGGCATCACCGAACCGGGGATCTCCTTCAGGAGCTCTTCGGCCTTGGCGACCGCGCCGCGCATGCCTTTCGGGCCCTCCGTCAAGACGAGCTCGGCGCCGAGCAAAGCGAGCATCTTGCGGCGCTCGATCGACATGGTTTCGGGCATAACGAGGATCAGGCGATAGCCGCGCGCCGCGGCGACGAAAGCGAGCGCGATGCCCGTATTGCCGGAAGTCGGCTCGACAATGGTGCCGCCCTCTTTCAGCGCGCCGGCTTCTTCCAGCGCATCGATCATAGCGACGCCAATACGGTCTTTGACGCTGGAGATCGGATTGAAGAATTCGAGCTTGGCCAGAAGATTGGCCTTCACCCCGCGCTCCGCCGCGATGCGGTTCAGCCGCACGAGCGGCGTATTGCCGATCGTATCGGTGATGGAATCGTAGATGACGCCGCGGCCAGCGAACTGGCTCGTTTTAGGCGTCCTGGCGGCGAACTGCGGCATGGAGATCCTCCTCCCGAGACACTTTGTAGATCGTGGGACTACACAAATGCCGAATGGGGAAAGCTTTCAAGCCCGCCACGCAGCAAATCTGCGCGAGAACCTCAGATATTGAAGTCGAGGGTCGGCGCAGCTTCCCCGAACACCCGCCCATTCTGGGCGGCGCGGCAGAGATCGTCGACCGTGATTTCCTGGAGCTTTTCCAGGAAAATCTCGGACGCCCGGTCGATGGCCGGGACAACGACATCGCGCACCAGCGCCGACGGTTCGCCCCCCTCATCGCCATCTTCATGGCCGCCGGCCGGCGACGAAGACGCGGCGCGGACGATATCGGCCACGGTGATGCGGCGCCGTTCGCGGGCCAGCTCATAGCCGCCGCGCGGACCGCGCACGCCTTTCAGAATCCCCGAACGGACGAGAACCTGAAGCAGGGTTTCGAGATGTCGAGGCGGCAGGCTGTGGCGCGCCGAGAGAGCCTTTGCGGCTATCGGCGCGGGGCGGGCATGATAGGCAATATCAACCACAGCAGCGATCGCCAGAAGGCTGCGTCGCGGAAGAAGATTCATTCTCTTAGGCCCTTCCTCATCCTGTGCCGGTCGACCCAAAGCCGCCGGCGCCCCGTATTGTTGAGCTAATTACATCTGTCTCGTACAGCGCGGCCAGCTCCACCCTTGAGACGACGAGCTGTGCGATCCTCATACCTCTTGTGATGGTGAAATTTTCGCGCCCGAGATTGATGAGCAAAACCTGAACTTCACCCCGGTAATCGGCATCCACCGTGCCCGGTGCATTGAGAACTGTAATTCCATGCCGGAGCGCGAGCCCCGAACGTGGTCTGACCTGGCCCTCATATCCCGGCGGAAGCTCAAGAATCAGCCCCGTGGGTACAAGACGCCGCTCGCCGGGACTTAACCCTAAAGGGGAAGCTTCTTCAACTGCCGCAAGGAGATCCATACCCGCTGCGCCATCGGTTTCCCGCGCCGGAAGAGGCAGGCCTTCCGCATGCGGAAGGCGCTTTACCGCAACCTTGAGTGCCGCCATCACATCATGCCCGCAAAAAGAGTAACGAGCCGGGCGGCCACATCCTCTTTCGCCAGGGACGGCCAGCTTTCGACGCCCTGTTTCGAGACGATGTGAACGCTGTTGCAGCCGCCACCCATAATCCCGGTAGCGGGGGATACGTCATTGGCGACGATAAGGTCGCAGCCTTTGCGCTGAAGTTTCGCGCGGGCATTTTCGACGACATCCTGCGTCTCGGCGGCAAAACCTACAACAAGTTTCGGACGTTCTTTTTTGCGTCCCGCAATCGTCGCAAGGATATCCGGGTTTTCAACCAGCGACAGTTCGGGCGGACCCTTCTGTCCCTTTTTGATCTTTGCGTCCTTCGCGTCGGCCACGCGCCAGTCGGCGACGGCGGCGGCGAAGATCGCAATATCGGCGGGAAGATGTTTTTCGACCGCGTCCAGCATTTCGCGCGCGGTCTCAACGCGCACGATCTGAACACCCGCCGGGTCCTGTATGGACACAGGGCCGGAGATCAAAGTGACTTTCGCACCGGCGCGTGCCGCAGCGGCGGCAAGTGCATGACCCTGCCGCCCCGAGGAGCGATTGGCGATCATCCGCACCGGGTCGATCGGCTCATGCGTCGGGCCGGAAGTGACGAGAACATGCCTGCCGGCAAGCGCTTTTCCGCTTGTAAGGACGGCTTCGGCCGCAGCGAGAATTTCGAGCGGCTCGGCCATGCGGCCAAGACCGCTTTCGCCGCGCTCGGCCATCGCGCCCTCGTTCGGGCCGACAAACTGAATACCGTCGGACTTCAGCTGCCCGACATTGCGCGTTGTGGCAGCATGTGCCCACATGCGCGGGTTCATCGCCGGCGCAACGAGCACCGGCCGGTCGGTCGCAACGAGCACGGTCGAGGCAAGATCATTGGCAAGACCGTTCGCCATCTTCGCCAGAAGATCGGCGGTCGCGGGCGCAACGATGATCAGATCCGTATCGCGCGCCAGGCGGATATGGCCGACATCCTGCTCGTCCGCGAGATCGAAGAGACTGGTGAAGACGCGCTCGCCGGTGATGGCGCCCACCGCCAGCGGCGTGATGAACTGTGCACCCGCTTCGGTCAGGACCGCGCGCACGACCGCGCCCTGATCCTTGAGCCTCCGGATAAGGTCAAGGCTCTTATAGGCTGCGATGCCGCCGCCTATGATCAGGAGAATGCGCTGATCTTGCAAAGATTTATCAGTCATGGCCGGGTCGCGCTTTTGCGGCGCTTTGTCTAGCGCAGAACAATAAATAAAGCGAGAAGTCCTACAATCGCCCACAACGCCAGATGGCCAAAACGCGACCTTTTGGCTTCAGCCTCCCCAATATTGCGCACGGTTTGGGCATCGAGGGGGAAGCCGCGGACGGTCATGTCCTCAAGATTGGCGGCCAGGCGCTGGGTTCTCTGGATGAGTTCGGGGACTTCGGTGAGCGCGAGACCGAGCTCCACCGCCCCTTCCGCCGCGTCCTCGATCTTGCCGATCGGGCCGAGATAACGGGTGATCCAGTCGCGGACCACGGGCTCTGCCGCACTCCACATATCGAGCTTGGGATCGAGCGAACGCGCCACGCCCTCGACCACGACCATGGTCTTTTGCAGCATGATCAGCTCGGGGCGCGTCTGCATGTGAAAGATTTCGGTGATCTCAAAGAGCTGCGTCAGAAGACGCGCCATCGAGACTTCCTGCGCGGTGCGGCCATGCGTCGGCTCGCCGACCGAGCGCAGCGCGCGGGCAAACTCTTCAACGGATTGATCGGCGGGCACATAGCCGGCGCGGAAATGCACTTCGGCGACTCTGCGATAATCGCGTTCGATGAAGCCGTAGAGCATCTCGGCCAGGAAGCGCTTTTCCTTCGGCCCGAGCCGTCCGGTGATGCCGAGATCGACGGCAACGATATTGCCCGCCGCATCGACGAAGAGATTTCCCGGATGCATGTCGGCATGGAAGAAGCCGTCGCGCATCGCATGGCGCAGGAAACTCTGGATGAGAAGACGGCCGAGCGCCGGCAGATCGTGTCCGGCGGCGCGCAGGCCCTCATGATCGTTCAGCGGAACGCCGTCGATCCATTCAAGCGTCAGAACATCTTTCGCCGTGCGCGCCCAATCGATGCCGGGCACGCGGAAGCCCGGATCGTTTTTCGTGTTCTCACCCATTTCGGAGAGGGCGGCGGCTTCCAGTCGCAAATCCATTTCAAACGCGACGGATCGGGCCAGCGTATCGACCACGGCGACGGGTCTGAGGCGCCGCACCGGCGGATTGAAGCGCTCGACCTGGCGCGCAATGGCGTAGAAGGCTTTTAGATCGCGCGCAAAGCGCCGCGCCACATCGGGACGCAGAACTTTCACCGCGACGGGCAGCTTCTGGCCGAAATCATCGACCTCGGCTTTGTGCACCTGGGCGATGGACGCGGCGGCGACCGGCGGGCCGAATTCGGAATAAAGCTGCGCGAGCGGCCGCTCCAGCGAACGCGCGACAATCTCTTCGGCAATCTTCTGCGGGAACGGCGCCATCCGGTCCTGCAGCGTTTCGAGATCGCGCGCGATGACGGCGCCGACGACATCGGGGCGCGTTGCGAGGAACTGGCCGAGCTTCACATAAGAGGGGCCGAGGCGCTCAAGCGCTGCGGCCAAAGGCGCGCCTTTGGTGGCGGCGGGGCCACGGCGTTCGACGAGTCTTAAAAGACGGATGCCGAGTTTGAGCGGCCCGCGCACCTCGTGAAGATCGAGCTCGCGGAAGACGCCTTCACGCGCGAACACATACCCCGTGCGCGCGATACGTCCGAACTGGGCGAATTCGCTCAGCACGTCAGAGCCGCCAGCCGGAGTGAAGCGCGGCGACACCGCCGGTATAGGGCGTGTAGCTGACGCGCTCGAAACCCGCTGTCCGCATCATGTGGGCGAGATCGTCGGGCGGCGGGAATTTGCGGATGCTTTCGACGAGATAGCGATAGGCATCCTCATCGCCGGCGACATGCTTGCCGATCTGCGGGATCACTTTGAAGGAATAGGTGTCGTAGATCTTGTCGAAGACCGCGACATCGACCGTCGAAAATTCCAGACAAAAGAAACGGCCGCCGGGCGCCAGCACACGCCGAGCTTCAGCGAGCGCTTTGTCCATCTGCGGCACATTGCGCAGGCCGAAGGAAATCGTCACCGCATCGAAGCTGTGTTCGGGAAAAGGCAGCTCCTCGGCCGTGCCTTCGACGATCTCGACGCGCTTTTCGAACCCGGCCTCTTTCGTCCGCGCCCGTCCGACATCGAGCATTGCCGGATTGATGTCGAACAAAGTGACGTGAACGCCCGGGCCGCCGCGCTTCAGCGCGCGCAGAGCAATGTCTCCGGTGCCGCCCGCCACATCGAGGAGGCGGAAGCGCCGCGCGCCGCGCGGCAGAGAGAGTTCGGTGATGAGCGAGGACTTCCAGGCGCGGTGCAGCCCGGCCGACATCAGATCGTTCATCAGATCATAGTTCGACGCGACCTCTTCGAAGACGCGGTTCACCCGCCCCTGCTTGTCGCGCAAGGCAATGTCTTCAAATCCGAAATGGGTGGTTTCTGACCCGGTCGCGCGGTCGGACATGATCTTCTTCATCTGGCGCGCGGACCCTATATTAGGAGGGGGCAGGACGCTAGGTTCGGGTCCCACTAGCCTTAACCATGCCCGAGCTCCCTGAAGTCGAAACCGTCCGCCGCGGCCTCGAGCCCGCCCTTCTCGGCGCAAAGCTGGTGAAGGCGGAGGCGCGCCGCAAGGATTTGCGCTTTCCCTTCCCGCCGGCCTTTGCCGAAAAGCTCACCGGCCGCACGATCACGGCGCTGACCCGCCGCGCAAAATATCTCTTGGCCGATCTCGACGACGGCCAGGTCCTGATCGCCCATCTCGGCATGTCGGGCTCTTTCCGGGTCGAGGACGAGGTGCCCGGCGCCTTTCATCGCGAACGCTCGCGGCTTGCCGCGCATGACCACGTGGTGCTGACGACCGATAGGAACGTCACCGTCACCTATAACGATCCGCGCCGGTTCGGCTTCATGCTCCTGGTGCCGCGGTCGGAACTCGACAGCCACCCCCTGATCAAAGACCTCGGCATCGAGCCGCTCGGCAATGAGCTGTCGGGCGAATACCTTCTTTCGGTATTTACAAAGCGCTCGGCGCCGCTGAAGGCCGCCCTCCTCGACCAGAAGACCATTGCCGGGCTCGGCAATATTTATGTCTGCGAAGCCCTGTTCCGCGCCGGCCTGTCGCCCAAACGGACGGCGCGGACCCTCAGACTGGCGGCCGCGGAGCGCCTGGCGGAGGCGATAAGGGCGGTGCTGCAGGAAGCGGTGGAGGCCGGCGGCTCGTCCCTGCGCGATCACGCCCAGACCAATGGGGAACTCGGCTATTTCCAGCACCGGTTCGCCGTCTATGACCGTGCCGGAGAGCCCTGCCCGAGGGAGGGCTGCAAAGGGACGGTCCGGCGGATCGTCCAGAGCGGAAGATCGACCTTTTACTGCCCGGCCTGCCAGAAATAGGGTCAGGTATGGGGCTAGGCAGAGGGGGCCAAAAATCGGCCTTCCGGGCGGGTCTTTCCGTTGACCTTCAGAGGCGTTGCGACTATGAAAACGGCCAATGCGGCGGGGCTTCTCCGCCGCGCGATTATTTTGAGCTGCCTTTTAGGCCGCCAGACCCAAGGATCATACAATGGCCAATACTACCTCGGCCAAGAAGGCTGCGCGTAAGATCGCGCGCCGTACCGAGATCAACAAAAGCCGCAAGACGCGTATGCGCTCTTCGGTTCGTAAGGTCGAAGAGGCCCTCGCCTCGGGCGATGCCAAGGCGGCCTCCGAGGCCCTGAAGGCCGCCCAGCCGGAGCTGATGAGCGCCGCGCAGAAGGGGATCCTTCATAAGAACACGGCCTCCCGCAAGGTTTCGCGGCTCGCGGCGCGTGTAAAGGCGCTCAAGGCCTGACACCCTCTTAAGTGTCCGAATTCCAACATTAAGCCCGGCCGCAAGCCGGGCTTTTTTGTGGCTTTTTCTGGCCATAATCGCCTTGGAAGGCGTTCCTGGGCCCGTGGCATTCGCGTCACGCCACCGTTGTTAAAGTGTCACGTTTTGCTCAATTGCGGTTTTGAGCCCCTTGACTCAGGAATCCCCTGAATCCTCAGCAGGTGCGGTTTTAGGGGTCCGACCGATCAAAAATTAGTTAATAAATTCATAACGATAAGGGATATACGTCCCCCGGAGGCACCCCAGGGTGAGAAGATACTCCCGGGGGCGAAACTTTTTTGACGGTCCGGCGACTAAAATATCACGCTCATATACCAGTCCCGAATCTCAAGAAGATCAGGGCTTTGCCACAATGTGTCAGCCCAAACCGTAAAGACACAGGTGAGCCCGGCTCACTTTCGATCCCGTTTTCGGGTTGCGTGACCAATTAGGGCATGGCTAATTTGGGTCCGTCGGAGGGCGGCGCCCGAAGACCCCAAAAAATGTTGCAGAGTAAAGCCCGCCCCAAAAGCGGGTTGGGGAGCGTATTGCCTGAAGTCTGATGGGCTGGGGCGTCCAAGACTTCAGAGCCGGGGAAAGCAACCGAGTTGGTCTGCGATCTCCGCACCCTGATGTGGCGTACAAGAATACAAAGAAACGGCGGGGATGTGCTTCGTTTTACTACGGAGCGCATGATGGAGAAGTTATGGCTCTGCAATCTGCAGTTGGTTATGCCGGCGACGTCGATGCGTCTACGGCCTACCAAGAGCTTGCCAATGATGCGACTGCCCAGCTGATCGACGTGCGGACCAGGGCGGAGTGGAGCTTTGTCGGAATTCCCGATCTTAGCGCCCTCGGCAAGGAACCGCTCCTGATCGAATGGCAGAGCTGGCCTCAGATGCAGGTCACGGCCGACTTCCTCGACAAGCTGAAGGCGTCGCTCAAAGAGCGCGGCGTCGGCCCGGCTGTCCCGCTTTATTTCCTATGCCGGTCGGGGGTGCGCAGCGCCGCCGCGGCAGCCTGCGCTGTGACCATCGGGTTCGAGCGCAGTTTCAATATTGCAGGCGGCTTTGAAGGCCCGCCCGATCAGGCCCGCCACCGGGGCTTCGTCGCGGGCTGGAAAGCCAGTGATCTCCCTTGGGTTCAGAGCTGAGGCGGCAAAAAACAATGACGGACGATGACCAGTACCTCGATCGAACCGCGCGAACGCGGATCGACGAATCCCAAGAGACCTCCAGCACTTTTTCCCAGGAGACAGAA